>NZ_JAOQOQ010000001.1:52500-3518956 GCF_025961955.1 Sphingobium sp. B10D7B | reverse complement strand
TGTCGCCACAAGGCGGTTGACGCTGTCCCGGATCAGGGCTAATGGCCCGGCCTTCGCGCGCCTGCGGCTTCCGCCTGGCGAGTCGGGCCGCGCGCCCAAAAACAGTTTCGAGTTCGAGGAATTTCATGGCCAATACGCCGCAGGCAAAGAAGCGCATTCGTCGCAACGCACGTCGCGCCGAGATCAACGGTAGCCGCATGAGCCGCATCCGCACCCTCGTGAAGAAGGTGGAAGCAGCGGTCGCAGCGGGTGACAAGTCGGCGGCGCAGGCAGCCCTTTCCGCCGCACAGCCCGAGCTGTCGCGTGGCGTGGCCCGTGGCGTGCTCCACAAGAACACCGCCTCGCGCAAGTTCAGCCGCCTGACCAAGAGCGTCGCCGGCCTGGCCTGAGCGCTCTCGCGGATTTCAAGACAAGAACGGCGTCGGACTTTCCGGCGCCTTTTTTGTTGTCCGGACGAGCGGCTGGCCCCTCCCGTCCCTCATGATCAGCCGCGCCTCTCGCGGGCTCGTCAGTCCTGCCCGGCGATCTTGATCTTCTTCCCAAGCAGCGTGCGCACATAGATGCGCTGGACCATCACGAAGACCACCACCGTCAGCGGCGCAGCCAGCAGCATGCCCATGAAGCCGAACAGAAGCCCGGCCGCCACTACCGCGAAGAGCAGCACGGCGGGCGGCACGTCCACGGCTTGTTTCTGAATCATTGGCTGCAGGAAATTGCCCTGCAATTGTTGGATGACGAGGAACACCAGGGTGGTCCACAGGGCAGTCATCGGCGACACGGTAAAGGCCAGCAACACGGCCGGCACGCCCGCGATGATCGGGCCGATCATCGGGATCACATCCAGCAGGCCCGCAATGATGCCAAGGCCGCCTGCTGCGGGCACGCCCAACGCCGCAAGCCCGGCCCAGGTCAACGCCGCCACGACCACCGACGAGACAGCCTGTCCCATCATCCAGCCTCGCAAGCCGCGCACCGCATCATCGAGTGCCTCGCCGAGCGGGGATTCGGCCCGCTGGGGCATCAGCAAGATGAGGCCGCGCCGATAGACGGCGGGATCGCTGGCGATGAAGATGGCGCCGACGAACAGCAGCACCAGATTGGCGATGCCGTTGCCCGCCGTGAGCGCATAACCGCCGGCCTGAGACAGAAGGTTGGAAAGGTCGCCCTGACCCTGCTCGATCAGGTCGCGGGTGGCGTCGCCGAGACCAAACCGCTCCAGCAGCGCCTGCACCTGGTCGATGGCGGGCGGGATGCTGTCCCGGATGGTGTCGAACTCGCCCACGATCTGCGTGCCGAACAGCGTGAAAGCGCCGGTGATGACCGCCAGCAGCGTCACCACCGCAAGAGCCAGCCCAAGTCCGCGCGGCAGCTTGGGGATGCGGCAGATGACGCGGGTGATGGCATCGAGAATAGCCGCCAGCACCAGCGCTGCGAAGACCAGCAGCAGCAGGCCGGACATTTTGACGAACAGCCACGCGGTGCCCACGACCGCCAGAATGATCACGGTCGCCATGGCGATCCGCGCGCCCGGACCTTGCCGTTCGCGCGGCGCCGGATCCGCGTCGCGCTGCTGAACTGTCATGACATCCCCCTTATCGTTCGCCGCAGCTTAATGCTTAGCGATGCCTGTGCAATGTACCGTTGGGTTCCCGCTCACCAGCCGAAGCGCGACGCGCCGCTTGCCAAAGGGCCGGCCGAAACGGTCTGCAGGCGCCGGTAACGCGCTTCGATCAGGCTGAACATGCCAAAGCCGAGCAAGCCGATGGCAATCAGGATGTCCCAGGGGTTGGTCAGCCAAGCGAGCGCGTCCGACATGCCGCCGGCCTCGCTCGCCTGAGAATCCAGCCCCGCAGAGACCAGAAAGCCGCCGGTGATCAGGAAGATAATCCCACGCGCCGCATAGCCCAGTCGACCGGTCCATTGTGCCCAGGCCTTGCGTGCGACCTGCGATTCCAGATGCTTCAAGTAGCTGCCCTTGGCGGCCTTGAAGAGCTGATACAGCCCCGTGCCGATCAGGATCAGGCCGCCGATGATGAGCAGGATAAAGCCACCGGGCAGTTGGAGGGCGCTCTGTGCGCCTTCCTCCGTCCCGCCGCCCGAGCCACCGGAGGTGCCCTGCATCAACCGGATCGCCTGCCACGCCAGAAACAGGTGGATCAGGCCGCTCGCCGCCGCGCCCACGCGGCTGATCTTGCCCTTGGTATCATCATCATGCCGCTCGATGTTGAAGGCAGCGTCCGAAAGCCGCCAGAGCCCATAGCCGATCAATCCCGCCGCCATCAGGCCGAGGAGAATCATGCCGCCGCCATCGCCGACATACTCAAGCGCGCCCGACGGATCCTCGGCCCGCCCGGCCCGCAACACGAGAAAGGCAATGACGATGTATAGCGCGCCACGGGTCGCGAAGCCCGCGCGCGCGAGCATCGTCAGTCTGGCTCCGGTATCCATGTGCGCATCTCCCTGTTCACCGACGCTAACGATCAGGGCGCAGCGACGTTCCGCGCCGATGCGCCCTGATCGGATCAGGTCCGCTCGATCGGGAAAGGTCGCTCATGAGGGAGGCCTTGGACCATGCAACGGTCAGGCGGTGGTGGCGCGGTTGTCCATGGGTGACACGTCCACGGAATTGAAGGTCTTCTGGGAATGGCCGCCGACGAACACGCCGTCGATGGGCGAGATGTCCGAATAATCCCGGCCCATGCCGACGACGAGATGATCGCCATTGGCGAGCACGCCATTGGTGGGATCGATCCCCACCCAGCCGCGCAGGGGACCGCACCACAAGGCCACCCAGGCGTGCATCGCGTCCGCGCCGACCAGCCGCGCTTGCCCCGGCGGCGGATCGGTCCGCAGATAGCCGCTCACATAAGCCGCCGGCAAACCGGCGGCACGCAGCGCGACGATGAGGATGTGCGCGAAATCCTGGCAGACGCCGCGCCGGATGGAGAAGGCCTCGGCCACCGGCGTATCGGCTTCGGTTGCCTTGGTGTCGTAATGGAAGGTCGCCTGAATGTGCCGGGCCAGCGCCAGTGCCGCGCTCAGGCAGTCCGCATCGGGCGCCAGATGCGGCCGCGCCCAGGCGGCGATCTGCGGCACGAGCGGTAGCAAGCGGGATGGGAAGATATAGGTCACGGGGGACATCGGCCCGACATCCATGACGGCTAGCGCGGCCTGCGCCACCTCCGTCACGCTCATCTGGGCGCCAAGCAGATCCAGCTCGGCCTCGCTCACATCGGCAATGAAGGTGGAGCGCACTTCCAGCGAGGCCACCGGCTTGAGCATCTCGATGCGGGTGAGGTTGAACGGATAGGCCCCGACGCGCTCTTGGCGCACGTCGGGCACAGGATCGACGATGAGGCGATAGTCCCGCACCTGCTGACCCGGCCACGCGATGGGCGCGAGACGCAGATTGAAATGCGCCAGCCGCACGGGCGGATCATAATCGACGCGAATGATGTGGCTGACCCGATATCTCATCGCCTGTTATACATCCGCCTCATCTATGCCAGCCGCGTCATGCCGGAGGCGCGTGGCGCATCCTCGCCCTTGAGGAAGAAGCGATCATCGATCCGGTCGGAGAGATCGAGCAGCGCTGTCTCGATGACCTCCAGATCGCGCGCCGTGAGCATCTCGGCGGAGGCGGCGTGCAGGCGGGCGGAGAGCGCCAGGGCAAGTTGCACCGGCGGCTCGGGCATCCCGTCGTCGCGCAGCGTCGGCAAGGCGCGCAGATGATCGAGAATCGCATCGACCTGAAAAGCCAGCGAGCGCGGATTGCCCGGCTCCAGCAGCAGCATGTCGCGCACCGGCGCCAGCGCCAGACCGGACAGATAGCGGGTGCGATAGCTGATCTGGCAATCGCAAAGATCGAGCAACAGGTTGAGATCATGCCCATTGGCATCGTCACCGGCGAAGGTGCGCGCCAGCCGGCAAAGGTGGATGGCGCGTTCGAGCCGCCGACCCAGTTCGAGGAAACGCCAGCCGGCGCCGCGCACCATATTCTCGGCAGACAGGCCGGAGAGCGCCGCACAACGATCCAGCAGCCGCGCGACATGCGCCATGAGCTGGGATTCGCGCGCTTCGCTCACCCGGTCGATCTGGCGGCTGAGCAAGCGCCAGAAATCCACCGCCAGCCGCTCGCGCAGGCCCCGGCCAATCGCTTCGGCCGCCTCGAACAGGGATTGGACGCTACCCGGCATCTCCGGATCGCTGAGTGCATGGACGCAAAGCTTGCCGGTGCCTTCACCCAGCTTGTCCTTGCGGGCGCTGCCCCAGGCGACCAGCGTATCGGCCACGCGGCCCAGCGTCGGGCGGTCGAGCGCGGAAGCCGCCTCCCCCTCGATGCTGCCGCCGATCAGCACGCGGATCATGCGCAGCACCATTTCGCCACGTTCCAGATATCGCGCGAGCCAAAAGAAGTTATCCGCCGCCTTACTGGGCAGCGTGCCCGCGACCCGGCGAATGGCGACCGGCGCACCGCTGTCGAGCGTGACCACTGCCGTCTGCGGTTCATCGGCGACAATGCAGACGTCGGCGGACATGTCGCCCTGCCCCATCAGCACCGCCCGCATGTCGTCATGGGCTGCAAGCCGCGCAAACCCGCCCGGCATTGCGCGCCACTGGCCATGCGCATCGCGGGCGAGGAAGGCGCGCAGGATGAACGGGCGCGGCAGCAGCACGCCATCGACCAGCGCCGGCGTGGTGGACAGTTGCACCAGTTCCTGCCCGATATAATCCATCGGGCGCTGCTGCAGCTCGGCGAGGAACGCGGCATTCTCGGCAGGGCTGAGGCGCGAGGCCAGGCGCGCGCGGCCATGGGGGATCGCCGGCACCGGCAAGCCGAAGGCAGAGCCGATGGCCAGCCGGTCCGCCTGCTCGCGGACATGGGCGCGCTCCTTCGCTTGCCCGCACCACCATGTCGCAACATTGGGAATGCGCAGCGGCTCGCCGAGCAACTTGCGGCAGAGGCGCGGCAGGAAGGCCGCGAGTGCCGGCGTCTCCAGCACCCCGGCGCCGGGCCAGTTGGCGATGACAAGGCCGCCATGGCGCATCGCCTCGAAAATATCCGGCACGCCGATGGTCGAGCGCGAATCGAACGCCAGCGGATCGAGCAGGTCCGTGCCCATCCGCCGCCACAGCCCATCAACCCGCTTCACGCCCTCGACGGTGCGGACGTAAAGCTGCCCGTCGCGCACGGTGAGGTCTTGCCCCTCGACCAGCAGGATGCCGAGATAGCGCGCGAGGTGCGCCTGCTCGGCATAGCTCTGATTGTAACGCCCCTGCGTGAGCAGCGCGATGCGCGGATCGGGCCGGGCACAGATGTCGGCGAGGCCCTGCCGGAAATCGGAGAAGAAGGGCGCCAGTCGCACGAAATTGACGATGCCGAGCGCGTCATCCGTCGCGCGCGTCATCGCGAGGCGGTTTTCCAGCGCATAGCCGGCGCCGACCGGCGTGCGGACATAATCGGCGAGCACCCGCCATTCGCCATCCGGCCCGCGCGCCAGATCGACCGCGTAAAATTGCAGCCGGTGGCCGCGCGGCGGCGGCAGGCCGCGCATCTGCCGCCAATAATCCGGCGCACCGGCCACGATCGCCGCCGGCAGCTCGCCGCTGGCGACAAGGCTGCATTCGCCGTAGAGATCGTCCAGCACCCGTTCGAGCAGATCGGCTCGCTGCGCCAGACCCGCCTCGATGCCCTGCCACTGCGTCGCGTGGATCAGCATCGGCACGGGACTGAGCGGCCAGACGCGCTCCTCGACCTCGCCGGTCAGGCGGAAGGCCATGCCGAGATCGACGACCTGCTGGTCGGCCCGAGCCTGCAGACCGGCGAAGCCGCCCCGCGCGGCGCTGGCAATGGCACCGAACATCGCTTCCCAGCGATGCGCCATGGCAGGATCGCCCTGCGCCGCGAGCATGAGGTCACCGCGCCCGGCTTCCCGCGCATAGCGCGCGAGGGCCTGGCCGATGTCCTCTTCCCCGGCAGTCATGGCAAGCGACGCATTCAAAGGGTCGCGGGCCGTCGCAGATCGAGCGTCAATGGAAATTCCCCCGTTTTCTCATCCGGCGGCAGCGCCATGGAGCCCGGCGTATGGCCATGGTCCTGGAACCGCGCCTTGCGCCGCGCCTCGGCCTCATAGGCATTCACCGGCACGTCGTCATAATTGCGTCCGCCCGGATGCGCCACATGATAGACGCAGCCACCCAGCGACCGACCGCTCCACGCGTCGAACACGTCGAAGGTCAGCGGCGCATTGACCGGCAGGCGCGGGTGGAGACAGTCCGAGGGAGCCCAGGCCTTGTACCGCACGCCGCCCACGGCCTCGCCTGCCACGCCGGTGGGTGCCAGTGGCACGCGGCGGCCGTTGCAGGCGACGACATGCCGCCCCTCGACCAGCCCTGAAACGCGCACCTGCAGCCGCTCCGTGGAGCTGTCCACATAGCGCACGGTCCCGCCGATTGCGCCGGTTTCGCCGAGCACATGCCAGGGCTCCAGCGCATGGGAAATCTCCAGGTCCAGCCCGCCGGCCCGCACCGCCCCATGGACCGGGAAACGGAACTGCTTCTGAGCCTCGAACCAGTTGGGATCGAAATCATAGCCGGCCCGGCGGAGGTCGCCGAGCACATCGAGAAAATCCTCCCAGACGAAATGGGGCAGCATGAAGCGATCGTGCAGGCGGGTGCCCCAGCGCACGAGATTGCCCTCCTGCGGCGCACGCCAGAACCAGGCGGTGAGCGCGCGCAGCAGCAATTGCTGGGCCAGGCTCATCCGCGCATCCGGCGGCATCTCGAAGCCTCGGAACTCGACCAGCCCCAGCCGCCCGGTCGGCCCATCGGGCGAGAACATCTTGTCGATGCAGATCTCGGTGCGGTGCGTGTTGCCGGTCACGTCAACCAGCAGGTTGCGGAACAGCCGGTCGACCAGCCAGGGCGGCGGCGTGGCGCCTTCCCCCGGTTTCGGCACCTGCGCCAGCGCCACCTCCAGCTCGTACAGCCCGTCATGCCGCGCCTCGTCGATGCGGGGTGCCTGGCTGGTGGGGCCAATGAACAGGCCGGAGAAGAGATAGCTGAGCGAAGGATGGCGCTGCCAGTAGAGCACGAAGCTCTTGAGCAGGTCCGGCCGGCGGATGAACGGCGAATCGGTGAGGCTCGGCCCGCCGAGCACGAGATGATTGCCGCCACCCGTCCCCACCGCGCGCCCGTCGACCATGAACTTGTCGGCCGTGAGCTTGAGCGCTCGCGCAACATCGTAGAGCGTTTCGGTCAGCTCGACCGTCTCGCCCCATGTCGCGACCGGCTGCACATTGACCTCGATGACGCCGGGATCGGGCGTGATCTTGAGCACCTGCAGGCGCGGATCGGGCGGGGGGGCGTAGCCTTCAATCCGCACTTCGACGCGCATGGCGCAGGCTGCGGCCTCCACATGCGCGATCAGCTCCAGATAATCCTCCAATTCGCGCACCGGCGGCAGGAAGACGGAGAGATAATGTGCCTTGGGCTCGACGGTGATCGCGGTGCGCACCGCGCCCTCGATGATCTCCTGCTCCACCCACTCCTGCGCTGCCGCGCCGCCGGCCTCCGCGCGGGAGGCAACCATCTGCTCGCGCACATCCGGCCGGTGCGCCCGCTCCGCACGCTGGATATGATAGTCCGCCAGCGGCTCGCGGGGTTCGCTCGTGTCGCGCGGGTGGATGTAGGGGAAGTCGGCCGGCGGCACGAAGGGCAGCGAGCCCAGCGGCAAGCGGTAGCCCAGCGAGCTGTCGCCCGGCACGGCATGGAGCTTGCCCCGGCGCACCGCCCAGACCTCGCTCTGCCAGCGTGGCTTGGTTTGCGCAGCCTGCCAGCGCTGGATGGGCAAGGCGTAGCCGACGGGCTCGACCAGCCCCATCGCAAACGCCTTCTTCATCCGCTCGCGCGCCTCGACATCGCTGAGCCTGTTATCGTCTGGCGTCACATTGACGGGCAAATCTTCCGCTTTGCGCGCCCACTCCTGCTCATCCTCATAAACCGGGGCGACATAATCGGGCTGAACCTCAAGGCCTGCGGCGATAGTCGCCAGAAAGCGCGCGGCAAGCGCCGGCGTCGCGATCGGCTTGCCCTCGGCCTCTTCCCGCGCGATCAGCATCGGGTCGCGCCACACCGGCACGCCATCCTTGCGCCAGTAGACCGCATAGGCCCAGCGCGGCAGGCTCTCGCCGGGATACCATTTGCCCTGACCGTGGTGGAGCATCCCGCCCGGCGCGAATTTCTCCCGCAGCGCTCGCACGAGCTTGTCCGCATAGCCCTGCTTGGTCGGGCCGACGGCGCCGCCGTTCCACTCATCCTCCTGCCCGCCATTCTCGGCGACGAAGGTCGGCTCGCCGCCGGTGGTCAGCCGCACATCCTGCGCGACGAGGTCGGCGTCCACCTGCTCGCCCAGCGCCTGCACGGCGGCCCAGCGCTCATCGGTGAACGGCTTGGTGATCCGCACCGCCTCGGCAATGCGCGAGACGCGCATCTCGAAGCGGAAGTCCACTTCCGCCGGCTCGGCCAGCCCCTCAATGGGCGAAGCCGAGCGATAATGGGGCGATGCACAGAGCGGGATATGCCCCTCGCCGGCGAACATGCCGGAAGTGGCATCCAGCGCGATCCAGCCGGCGCCCGGCACATAGACTTCCGCCCAGGCATGGAGATCGACCACGTCGCGCGTCACGCCCTTGGGGCCTTCCACCGGCTCGACATCCGCAACGAGCTGGATCGAATAGCCCGAGACGAACCGCGCCGCGAAGCCCAGCCGCCGCACCAGTTGCACCAGCAGCCAGGCGCTATCCCGGCAAGAGCCGGTGCCGATCTGCAGGGTCTCTTCCGGGGTCTGCACCCCGGTTTCCATGCGGATGACATAGCCGATGCGCTGTTCGAGCTGGCGATTGATCTCCACCAGAAAATCGATGGTGCGGCCCTGATGGCCTGCGTGCTGCGCCACCAGCGCCTCGAACAGCGGCCCCTGCGCCTCGACCTCGAAATAGGCGGCCAGATCCGTCTTCAGCGCCTCGTCATAAGCGAACGGATATTCCTCGGCATAAGGCTCGACGAAGAAATCGAACGGATTGATGACGTCGAGATCGGCGAGCAGATCCACTTCCACCACGAAACGGTCGACCGGATCGGGAAAGACGAGCCGCGCCTGCCAATTGCCGTGCGGGTCCTGCTGCCAATTGATGAAATGGCCCTCCGGCTCGATCCGCAGGGCATAGTTCGGCACCTTGGTGCGGCTATGCGGCGCGGGTCGAAGCCGGATGATCTGCGGCCCGAGACGGATCGGCCTGCTGTAGTGATAGGCCGTGCGATGATAGACTGCAGCTTTGAGCATCCGCGCAGTGAATGCGAATATTGTGCAATGCGCAATAGACAATGCGCGCCCGGTGGGCCAACGGCTCGGCCCGGCCTTTCCAAAACGTTAAGAAACGGCGGTCAGGGATTGCACGAGCAGGACGGCGCGCAAGCCGGGCGCAACAGAGGAAGGCATGGCGGAACAGGATTTCAGGCGACAGGAGTATATTTCCGGGGCGCTTATCGATTGGGAGCGGCGCGGCGCGGACCATGGCGTCATCCTGACGCTGCATATCGCCGAAAGCGGCATGCGCGGCGGCCATCACCGGGTGTCGACGGCACTCAACGACCGCCAGTTGCGCGCGCTGACCCGCGATCTCATGCGGGCAGCTCGTGCGCGTGGCCTCAGCATCGAATCGCGCACGCCGCTGCGCACGCGAATCTGGCGACGCCTCAAGTCGATCGTGAACTGAGCGGCGGTCAGCCCGCCCGGTCGATCAGCTTGCGAAATGCGTCGAGGAAGCTGCGGAAAAAATCCTCCGTCTTCTTGTCCGTCAGCCGGCCGTCATCCTCGAACAGCTTGGCCGCGTTGCCGACATAGGCCTCGGGCTGCTGGAGGATCGGCGTATCCTGAAACACCAGCATCTGGCGCAGATGATGATTGGCGCCGAACCCGCCCAGCGCTCCGGGCGAGACGGTCATGATCGCCGCGGGCTTACCCATCCACACGCTCTGGCCATAGGGCCGCGAGCCAACGTCGATGGCGTTTTTGAGCACGCCCGGCACCGAGCGGTTATATTCGGGCGTGACGAACAGCAACGCGTCGGCCGGGGCGATCTCCTTGCGAAAGCGCGTCCAAGCTGCCGGCGGACTGTCGGTCTCCGCATCTTCATCATAATGCGGCAAATCGCCGATCTCCACGATCCGCAGCGCCATATCGTCATCGGCGAGGCGCGCCAGCTCCAGCGCCGCCTTGCGGTTATACGAGTCCTTGCGCAGACTGCCCACGATTACCGCGACATCGATCTTCCCGCTCATCACTGACCCTTTCATCTGGTTGCTATCCGGCGCGGTCGAGGCGCAGCCGTCTCAGCTTCCTGAACGGCCCGACGAGGCACGCGTTCCCTGACACCTTCCCTGCAACCTGCGCCTGCCGACCGGGAATCGCAACCGAACCGTTGCTCAAGCATTTCATCGCCCGGAACAAACAAAAGGAAGACGATCATGAAACAGCGCGGCACATTGATTCTGCTGCTCGGCGCGGCCCTCGCACTCCAGGCTTGCGCGACTGTCAAAGGCGCCGGCAAGGACATTGAATCGGTTGGTCAGGCCGGGCAGGAAGTGATCGACGGCAACTAAGCGAGAGTGACACGGGCGGCCTTGATAAGGCCGCCCGATCCTTCAAGAGCCCGCCCGCCGACTGCCAACGTCCCCAGCATCACAATTTGACCGCGGCATTGCCCCCATCCGCCCACAGCGCCGAGCCAGTGACAAAGCTCGCCATGTCGCTGGCCAGAAATAGCGCCGCCTGCGCGATTTCTTCTGGTTGTGCGATCCGCTTCATCGCGTGAAGACTAGCCGCCCAGGCCTGCTGATCGGCATCGCCTGCCATCCCTGTCGCTGTCCCGCCCGGTAGCAGAGCGTTGGCGCGGATGCCCTGCGCGCCATAATCTGCCGTAATGCCGCGCACGAGGCCAAGCAGCCCGGCCTTCGCCGCCCCATAAGCCGACATGCCCGGCAAGCCGACGCTGTTGCCCACGAAGCTGCCGGTGAAGACAAGCGCGCCGCCGCCTTGATCGAGCATGGCGGGAATCTGCGCGCGGGCGCCGAGGAAAGCCGCCGTCAGGTTGACCGCCAGCACCTGCGACCAATCCTCCGGCGTGAGATCTGCCAACGGCTGCATCGTCCCGACAAGCCCGGCATTGTTGAACGCGATATGCAGCCCCCCGAAGGTCTCACAGGCGACCGCAACGGCTCGGCGGTGCGTCTCCTCCTCGCGCACGTCGCCCGCGACAATGGCCGCACGACCACCCTGCGCTCTGATGGACTCGGCCACGCTCTCAAGCGCCGCCTCGCGTCGGGAAACCAGCACGAGGGCCGCGCCCTGTTGCGCGAACAGCAGCGCAGCGGCGCGCCCGATCCCCGAACTCGCGCCAGTGATGATGGCGACTTTGCGATCCAGTAATGTCATGATCCAGCTCCATAAGTGGAGCCGGTCAGCTAGACGCGCGGCCGGAAGGACGCGTCCCGTTTCTTGTGGTCAAACCCCTCCCGCGCGGCTCAGTCCTGCGCGGAAGGCTCGTCCCCATAATACAGCTCGCCGATGCGGATTTCCTCACGGCCTTGGCTCACCCGGTGCGCATTGGTATCCCGCAGCGAGAAGACGCAGCCGCAATATTCCTGCTGATAGAAGCGCTCGCGCTTGCTGATCTCGATCATCCGAGCCGCGCCGCCGCCCTTGCGCCAGTTGAACGTCCAATATTTGATGTCGGGATAATGCGCCGCCGCGCGCTCCCCGCAATCGTTGATCTGGTTCATGTTCTTCCAGCGCGAGATACCGAGCGAGGAGGTGATGACCGGGAAGCCATGCTCATGCGCGTAGAGCGCCGTGCGCTCGAACCGCATGTCGAAGCACATCGTGCAACGCGCGCCCCGCTCGGGCTCATTCTCCATGCCCTTGGCGCGCTTGAACCAGTTCACCGTGTCATAGTCGGCATCGACAAAGGGGATATTATGCTGCTCGGCAAAGCGGATATTCTCCTCCTTGCGCAGCAGATATTCCTCCTTGGGGTGGATGTTCGGATTGTAGAAGAAGATGGTGTAGTCGATGCCGCTCGCGGTCATCGCTTCCATCACCTCGCCCGAGCAGGGCGCGCAACAGCTGTGCAGCAGCACCTTCTTCTCGCCATCGGGCGGCGTGATGACCGGGCGTTCGTAATCGAGGCTATTGGGGTTCGTCATGGCGCGCGCCCATAGCAGATCGCCGCGTGCGCGTCACCTATGAGCGACTTCAGCAGCGCGTGCCCGCCCCTAAAAGGTCGAGGTCGTGGCACCGCCGTCGATGGTGAGGCTCTGCCCCGTGGTGTAGTTGGCAAACTCGCTGCAGAACATCGCCACGAAAGCCCCGACATCGCCCGCATTGCCGAAGCGCCCGCTGGCGATCCGCCAGTCTCGCACGAACTCGGCGACCTCATCCTCATAGGTTGTGCCCTTGGCCTTCGCGCGGGCATTGAACTGGTCCTCGACTGTCGCGGTGTGGTGCATGCCCGGCAGCAGGTTGTTGATGACGACATTGTGCTTGGCTACCACCTTCGAGACGGCGACGCTGTAGTTCACCAGCGCCGCCCGCGTGCTGCCCGAGAGCGCCCGGATTTCGCCAGGATATTTCGCCGCCACCGTGGCGATATTCACCACCCGGCCCCATCGGCGCTCCACCATGCCATCGAGCACCCGGCGCATGAATTCGATAGGCGAGAGCAGCGAAATTTCGATGGCGCTCTGCCATTGTTCGTCCGTGATCGCGCGATAGTCCGGCGTCATCGGCGGGGGCGCGCAGGTGCCGACGAGAATGTCCGGCTCCGGGCAGGCCGCCAGAATGCGCTCGCGCCCCTCGGCGCTGGCATGATCGGCGACGATTGGCAGGACCCGCGCGCCGGTCTCATCGGCAATCTCCTGCGCCGCGCGCATCAGCCGGTCCTCGCCCCGCGCCGAGATGAACAGGTCCACGCCCTCGCGGGCCAGCGCCATCGCCGCGCTCTTGCCCATGCCGGCGCTGGCGCCGTTGACGATCGCCTTGCGGCCCCTGATGCCCAGATCCATGGCTTGCCTCTCCTGTATTCTTCGTTCGGCGCCAGCCTAGCGTCGGCGAGCAGCAGACACCACCACCCTCCGTCATTCCCGCGGACGCGGGAATCTAGGAGCGCGATGGAAATTCGGCTCGGTCCTGGATTCCCGCGTTCGCGGGAATGACGAACGGAAATGTCGTATCCCTCTTATCCCAAAGGCCGCCCACTTGCCGTTTCCGCCGGCATCGCTTGCGTCACGTCCCAATGCTCCACGATCAGCCCGTCCTCGATGCGGAAGATGTTCATGACCGCACTGCCGCCATCCTCCGGCCCCATCCGTCCGATGATCTGCACGGTGGCATAGTCGCCATCCACCAGCACCCGCCGGACCTGAATCTCCGTGCCCGGTTTGGAGAAGACCGGCTCCAGCCATTTGAGCGCATTTTCGCGGCCATCGGCAATGATCGGATTGTGCTGGATATAATCCTCATGGACATATCGCTCAAAGGCTCGGCGGGGATCGCGCTGTTCATAGAGGATCGTCACGAAGTCGATCATCAACGCCCGGTTGCGCGCCGTCAGCGCGACATGATCGGCGCTCCCGGCCTGTGCCGGATCGACGACCGCGCCCTGCGCGATCGCCCGATCCACCGGAAACAGCCCTGCAGAGGACTCCGCCATGTTCAGAGCACCGCCCAATAGTTGAACACGGACTTGGTCTTCTGCCGGTCTGTCTTGCCGATGAACACGGTCCGGCTGAGCCAGCCATGCGGCCCTTCCGGTGCATCGAACTGCGGCGTCACCCGCATATAATATTCGGAGGGGTCGACGGGCTCATAATTCTGCAGGCGATCCAGCACTTCCTTGGGTCCATGGCGCACGCCGGTGTTGCGCAGTTGGATCAGCGTGCCGTCATCGGCCTCGATCAGGTAACGCGCATTGAAGTCGCAGGTCTGGTCCGGACGGATGCTGGGCCAGTCCCCGCCGGTGTGGGGCACGATGCGCCCGTTGAGGCGCGGGCCGGTGATGCGGCCGCCGAGCACGCCCACATAGCCGCGCTCCAGCCCGTCCGTGGTCGGGCCGTAGCGAAAGCGGGGGCTCAGATCGATCTCGATGGTGAAGACATATTCCAGTTCAGGCGGCTGCATACCGGTTCCTTGCATGTGGGTGTGAACGGAGGGGGTGGCGGCGCTCAGGCGAACGGCGGCGGCTTGGCGTTGACCTTGCCGGAAACGAAATCGTCCTCGTCCGTCACCATGCGGACGCCATGGGTTTCGTATCGCAGCATCGAGGTGGCGAGGAAGCCGATGACGGCAAAGGCGGCGAGCGTGAGGAAGCCGGGCGTGATCGCGGCTTCCGTTGCCTGCGGCGAGAGCAGATTGCCGCTGCCGGCGATCAGCGCGAGAATGATCGGCCCGAGCAGCTTTCCGAAGCCGCTGACCATCTGGACGAGGCCGCCGCCCAGCCCGGCGAGGCGGACCGGGAACAATTCCGTTCCGTAAGGCGAGCTGTTGGAGGCCCCGCCATCGTAGAATAGCGATCCGCACATCAGGCACAGCAGGAAGACCGGCACGCCGGCCACGAAATAAGGGTGCAGGAAGGCCGCCGCGCTGATCGTCACCGCCGTGCCGAACAGGCAGATAAGCGCGGAGCGCCAGCGACCGATGAAATGCGGGGTGACCGTCCACAGCGCCCGACCGGCGATGCCTGCGATGCTCACGAACACGAAATAGGCAGCCGCCTCGGCCGGCTGGATCTTGAGCAGCATGGTGAGCACCGTTGGGCCCCACAAGGCCACGCCGAAGCCCGCGATGCCGAGCCCCGAGCTGGTCGCCACGATCAGCCAGAAGCGACCTGGATACAAGGCGATGTCGCGCAGGCGCGCGCGGCGCACTTCCTTGGGCACGCGCGGCAGCGGGATCTGGTCTTTGGGCAGATCAACATATTTGGCGAGCACATCATGCGCTTCGGTCGCGCGGCCCTGGGAGACCAGCCAGCGGACCGATTCCGGCACCAGGAAGTAGAGTGCGAAGGCGATGACGAGCGGGAAGAAACCGAGCAGGGCGAGGCCGCGCCAGCCGATGGTCGGCAGGAAATTGGCGACCAGCAACGAGGCCAGCAACACCCCGCCGGGCGCGATCAGGCCGCTCGCACTTGCGATCATGGTGCGCCAGCGCGTCGGCGCGATCTCTATCAGCAAGGTGATCTGCGTGCCGCCATAGCCCACCCCGACGATGAAGCGCAGGAGCGCGAACAGCACCCAGCTCCCGTCCGGCACGAAGGCCGCGCAGCCGGCCGCCAACGAATAGAGCACGATGCCGGAAATCAGCGCCGGCTTGCGCCCGTAACGATCCGCGAACCAGGCGAAGGGTAGCGCACCCACCAATTGACCCACGCCCGCCGAGAGCAGCACGATAGAGACCTGGCCGAAGGTGAGGTTCCATTCCGGCCCGATGACGCTGACCAGAAAGCCGATGATGTAGAAATCGAAAAACTCGAACAGGCCCTGCGTCATCAACAGGACGACGAGCAGCCAGTAGCGCGGCTTGAGCCGGGCCGATTCGAAAATGTCGATGCCATCCTGCTCGGGCAGGGCCGTCGCTGCGCCGGTCATACGCGACCACCCGCGTCCGAGGCCGGGCAGACAAGGATGCTCATCCTCAGGGGACGCCTCTCCACATCTCTCGAGAGCGATACCCTTCCGAACAGTGAGAATATATCATCCATCTCGCTCATGCTCTCATCAGTTGGCCGTGGTGATGCGGGAGTAGATCGGGGTTTCCGGCGGCGCTCCGGCCTGCTGACGGGCATATGCCTTGCTCTGCAGATCGATCAGATGGGCGTGGATCGCCTGCACGTCGGCGCGCGTCAGCAGATCGTCCCAGCGCGGCATTCCGTTGGGCAGCAGCAGCCCTTCCAGCACGATCTGCTCGAACGCCTGATGCGCGCCCTCGCTCATGCGGGTCAGGCTCGGCAGCGGCGCGCGCGGCATGTTGGAATGGCAGATCGAACAATTCTTTGAGAAGAGCACCCGTCCCTTCGCCAACCGATCGGCATCGGTGCCGGAGATCTGCACGGGCGGGGCCGGGATCGGCCCCTCCGGCGGGACGTCCGGCGGGATCGGCACTGGTCCGCCATCCAGCCGAAAGACCAGGATGCGATTGGCGTTCCCCTTGGCATAGGCGGCGGAATAATCGGGGACCAAGCCCCAGCCGCCCCCGCCCCAGCCGGTCTGCACCGCGATATATTGCACGCCCTTCACCCGGTAGGTCATGGGGGCGGCAAGGATCGAGCGACCGGTGTCGATCGTGCGCAGCACCTTGCCGGTATCGGAATCCAGGATGACCAGCTTACCCGACAGCGTGCCGAAGATGGTGAGGCCGCTCTGCGTCGCGAGTACGCCACTGCGGTCCTGCCAGCCGTCCTCGCGCGGATAGCTCCAGATCGTCCTGCCGGTCACCGGATCAACGGCGCGCACATCGGCCGCCCAGGGCTTATCCTTCACCCATTGCCATTGCGGCAGATCGGTGATGGTCTTCTGCACATCCTTGGGCAGACCGGGGAGCGCCGCTTCCAGAAAGGGCGTGAAGATCGATTCCGTGCCCGCGTTCAGCGCCAGCTTGCGCCGCGGCATCGTCAGATTGGCGTGCGGCACCATGATGAGATTGCCCATGTCGAGAAAATGGGCGACGTACATCTTGCGCTGCGGATCATAAGCCGCGCCATACCAGTTGCGTGCACCGGGCGGGGCCGGGAAGACCAGCTTGGGACCCGCATTGATGTCCGAATATTCGGGCGTGGCGATCGGCTTGCCGGTCTTGAGGTCCCAGCCCGAAGCCCAGCTTGTGCGCACCATCCTGTGCACAGCGAGCGGCTTGCCCGTCTCCCGGTCCAGCATGAAGAAGAAGCCGTTCTTGGGCGTGTGCAGCAGCACGGGGCGCTCGGCGCCGTTCACGGCCATGCGCGTCAGGATCATCGGCTGGACGGAGGTGAAATCCCAGTTGTCGCCCGGCGTTTCCTGAAAATGCCATTTCATCGCGCCCGTCTTGCGGTCGAGCGCGACCAGCGAACTCAGGTAGAGATTATCCCCGCCGCCCGGCGAACGGATTGCCTGCGCATAAGGTCCGCCATTGCCGACGCCGATGATGACCTGATCGAATTCAGAATCGTAGGTGATCGCATCCCATGCCGTGCCGCCGCCGCCGATATCCCAGCGACTTTTCGGGTTCCAGGTCTTGAGCGCCGCCTCCAGCGCCTTGCTTTCCTGCGGCCCCAGCGCGGGGTCGCGCGGTATGGTGTAGAAGCGCCAGACCTCCTTGCCGGTGCGGATGTCGAACGCGATGACATAGCCGCGCGTGTCATATTCCGCACCGGCATTGCCGATGATGACGAGGTCGCCCGCCACTTCCGGCGCGCCGGTGCTGGTATAGGCCCGACTGCGATCGAGAAAACTGTCCGCCTTCCAGACGACCGCGCCGGTCTTCTGGTCGAGCGCATAGAGCCATCCGTCGAGCGCGGCGACGAACAGTTTGCCGTCCGCCACCGCCACGCCGCGATTGGCCTGATCGCAACAGGCGTAGCGATTGACCTGCATGTCGACCTCGGGCGAGAAGGCCCAGAGTTGCCGGCCCGTTGCCGCGTCCAGCGCATAGGCCCGGCCGAGATTGCCCGACGTATACATCACCCCGTCGATGACGACCGGCGTCGCTTCCTGCACGCGGGTGGTGCCGAGATCATACTCCCAGGCGAGGCCGAGCCTACCCACATTGGTCTTGTCGACATCGGTGAGGCGGGAATAGCGACTTTCCGCCCAATCCCCGCCCGGATTGTCCCAATCGTCGCCCGCACCGAACGGAGGCGGTCCCGCCATGCTGCCGGGTGGCGCGTTCGAGCAGGCCGCCAGCAGGGCAAGGCCCAGCATGGCGCCAAGCAGGCTCGACACACCGGAAGGCCGCACGGCAGGACGCCCGGACACTGCTCAACCCATCTGCGTGACGGGGTTCACATATTCGGCGGCGCGGTCCTCCATGCACTCGTTCCATATCTTGCGGAAGGTGAAGAGCCACTTGCCATCGACGCGGCGCAACTCATCTTCATAATGGCCATAGCCGCCCACATAGGGCGTGCGCAGGCGGGTATCGTTGTCGATCTCGAACCAGAAGGAGCGGCTCCAGGCCTTGTCTCCTTCCACCTTCACGGTGATGTTGGTGATGAAGTGGCGCAGCCGCGGCGGGCGGGTCGGCTCCTCGCCCTTGCCGCGCCCCGAGAAGTAAGTGCGCATGCCCTTGCACTCCTCGCGGATCGCCTCGCGCCCGCGCACGATGCCACCGGCCCAATCCAGTACGCCTTCCTCGGCGAAGGTGCCGGCGTAACCATCCGGGTCCTGCCAATCGAGCGCGAACAGATAGCGCGCCTGCAGATCCTCGATTTCCGCGCGGTCGTCAGCGAAACTGGCCATGAACGTTCCTCTCCTCAGGTCTCAAATCTTGTCTTGGGCGCCGGAACTGGGGTCAGCCCCTAGCGCCGCCAGGGTGTCAGCGCCTTGC
This sequence comes from Sphingobium sp. B10D7B, assembly GCF_025961955.1. Classification (NCBI taxonomy): domain Bacteria; kingdom Pseudomonadati; phylum Pseudomonadota; class Alphaproteobacteria; order Sphingomonadales; family Sphingobiaceae; genus Sphingobium; species Sphingobium sp. B10D7B. The sequence goes on along the minus strand of NZ_JAOQOQ010000001.1, from coordinate 3,500,322 downwards.
GGGTATCGTCCCAATGCTCGACCACCTTGCCATCGGCGATGCGGAACATGTCGAAGGCTTCGCCGGAGTAGGTCTCGCCGGGATTGTGCGGATCGGGCTGCGGCTGGGTCCAGATCACCACCACATAGTCGCCCTGCGCGATGGCCTTCTTCAGCGTCTTCTTGCCGGGGGGGATCATTGCGGGCGGGGGGTTGCGGATCAGCGAGATCAGCTCCAGCACGCCCTCGCGGCCCTGCCGCACATTGGGATTATGCTGGATGTAATCCTCATCGATGTATTTCATTACCGCATCGGGATCGGCGCGATTGATGACGCCATCCCACATTGCCAGCACCATCTCGATATTGGCCTGCTCGCGCCTGCGCTCGTGATTGATCCCGAGCCACCAGCTGATCGCGGCAGTCACGCCCACCAGCAGGAGGGCACCGAGCATTAGCGATATCTTCATCCTCTCACCTCTTCCCGACCCATGATCGTCCGATCCGGCGTCGCCGGCCCGTCGCGCACGCGCCGGACCGAATCGCACCCTCTCCGCACGGTCGCCTCGTTTAGGCCGATGGCCCGACTCGGCGATCCGCATTTCCCCGCTCAACCGCTCCGCAACGAAATGGGAAACGGCAATTTTTTCTCATTGAACGGAACCAGCTTGCACTGAATGAACAAATTTGCAAGTTTCATCTCACGATTGCTAGACGATTCAGGAAAGAGTCGCGGCAGGAGCTTGGTTCACAGGAGAGGACAATGCTGCATCCCGGCTGCATCCGCGTGTCTCAGCGCGCCTTTCGATCACGGAAGGCGATGCGATGAGCGATCCGTGCTCCACCGCGCGCACAGGCGGCGCGTCACGGCTGCCACACATGGCCTTCTCGCGGCGCGGCCTGCTCGGCGCTGGCGTCGGATTGATCGCCGCGCCCTCGCTCGCCGCCATCGGCACCGTCGGTGAGCGGCCCATTGTTTCGACATCGGCCGGCAAGGTGCAGGGCATCACCGAGGGCGCGGTTTATGCGTTCAAGGGCATTCCCTATGGCGAGCCGACGGGGGGCGCCGCACGTTTCCTCCCGCCTGTCCCACGCAAGCCCTGGAGCGATGTGCGCGACGCCTCGCGCTACGGGCCGCGCTGCCCGCAGCATGGCTTTCTCGGCGGTCCCGACACGCCCACGCATTCCGAAGACTGCCTCGTCGCCAATGTCTGGACCGGCTCGCTGACCGGCAGCAAGCCGGTGATGGTCTGGGTCCATGGCGGCGGCTGGGAAGTCGGTGGCTCGGACGATCCCGTCAGCAATGGCGCCTGGCTGGCGCGCAATCATGACGTCGTGATGGTCTCGATCAACCACCGCCTCAACGTCCATGGCTATCTCAATCTCTCGGAAGCGGGCGATGAGCGTTATGCGCTCTCCGGCAATGCCGGCGCGCTCGACATTGCGCTGGCCCTTGCCTGGGTCCGTGAGAATATCGGCCAGTTCGGCGGCGATCCCGGCCGCGTGATGATTTTCGGCCATTCCGGGGGCGGCCGCAAAATCAATGCGATGATGACGATGCCGGCGGCTTCGGGCCTGTTCCACCGCGCCATCTCGCAGAGCGGCCCCGGCATCCGGCTCGACTCGCGCGAGGTCTCGCTCGACCGCGCCGACCGCCTCCTGCACAAGCTCGGCATCCGCAAGGGCGGGCTTCGCCGGCTGGCGGACGTGCCGACCCGCACGCTCACCGCCACCGGCATCGAGGTGCGCAACGAGACCGGCCAGTTCCGTCCCTTCGTGGACGGGCTGAGCGTGGTCCAGCACCCATTCCTGCCGCACGCGCCGCTGCTCAGCGCCGACGTGCCGATGATGCTCGGCACCACGATCGAGGAAACGACGATCTTCCTCGGCCATGTACCTTCTTACGATACCATGAGCGATGCGCGGGTGCTGGAGGAATCGCTGCGGTTCTTCCCGCCTGGCGAGGCGCCCAAGGCCATCGAGATCTGGCGGGGCATGTTCCCCGACCATAGCAACACCCGGCTGTTCGCACGGCTGACCACCGACCGGTCCTATCTGCTCGACGCGACGATCCAGGCCGAAAGCAAGGCCGCGCTCGGGCGGGCGCCGGCCTATCTCTATCTGGTCGACTGGCCGACCGACACCGGCAGCCTGCACGGCGTTTCGCCTCACGGTATCGAGCTGGCCTTCACCTTCGGCAATATCGAGGCGCACTCCGGCGTCGGCACGGTGACGCCCGAGGCCGATGCGTTGCGCGCCGCCATGTCCGGCGCGTGGACGTCCTTCGCGCGGACCGGCCGGCCGGACAATCCGCACATGCCGGTGTGGCTGCCCTACGAAACCTCGCTGCGGGCCACGATGCGCTTCGGCAAGACCGTTCGGCTCGAATCCGATCCGCTGGCCGCGCAGCGCAGCTACATGGCGCGCTTCGGCTCCGAGCAGCTCGGCGAACGCGAACCGCGCCCGCCCGGGCCTTGGATACGCTGATGAGGAGGGGCCGCTAATGAGTAGATCGCTAACGCCCGAGCGCCAGCCGCCCGCGCTCGATTTCGCCTTCGAGATCGAGATCGAGCTGACCAAGCGCTATCGCTACGGCCCCACCTTCTGGGGTGCCGAGCGCGGCTTTGTGGGCGTGGAAAGCGGCATCGTACGCGGCCCGCGCCTGAATGGGATCGTCGTCCCGCACAGCGGCGGCGACTGGCCGACCATCCGCACCGACCACACCGTCAAGTTCGAGGCGCGCTATCTGATCCAGGCGGATGACGGCACAATCATCGAGCTGCAGAACCGCGGCGTGCGGCATGGCAACAAGGATGTGCTGGCCCGGCTCCAGAATTACGAGGCCGTCGACCCGACGGACTATTATGCCGGCGCCAGCCCAGTCTTCGATGCACCGGAAGGCCCGCATGACTGGCTCTGCCGCACGATGTTCGTCGGCAAGATCGATCGCCGCGCCGACCGCGCGGTGTTCTCCTATTGGGCGGTGCTGTGATCGCGCGGCGATCCCTCACAGCTTTCAAGACCCTCGCTCTGGCGGGCCTGCTCGGCAGCGCCTCGGCTGCGCTCGCTGCCAATGGAACGCCGGCCTTTGCCGATCGCTGCGCAGCGGCCCGCGCCCTCCTCCCCGCCAACGTGACGCTCACCACACTCGAAACGGCGGCGCCCGCTTCGCACTGGCAGAGTCCCACCTCGCCGACATCGCCGAAAGGCGAAGCGGTGCGAGCGGACTTCTGCCGATTGGCCGGCATGATCGACGGCGACATCGGCTTCGAGCTCTGGCTTCCCCGCGACTGGAATCGGCGCTTCCTCGGCACCGGCGTCGGCGGCGAGGCGGGCTATTATAACTATGCCGACATGGCGCGCGGCGTGGAGCAAGGCTTTGCCGCTGCCTCCAGCGATACCGGGCACCGCCAGGGCGAGCGCTGGATCGACGATGCCCGCAAGTCGGAAATCTATGCCCATCTCGCCTATCACCGGCTGACGCAAGTCTCCAAGGCGATCATCGATGGTTTTTACGGCGCGCCGGCCGCGCACGCCTATTTTCTCGGTTGCTCCGGCGGGGGACGGCAGGGCCTGCGCGAGCTACAGCTCTACCCCGGCGATTATGACGGCGCGCTCATCGGCGCGCCGGGTCTGGACGTGCCCCTGCTCGCCGCCCGGCTGCTGCATGTGCATCTGGCCCAGACGCAGAACGACGGCGTCGCCATCAGCGCGGCGGACTGGGATCTGGTCTCCCGCCGCGCCATTGCGCGCTGCGACGCGAATGACGGCGCGGCCGACGGCATTATCGACGATCCGCGCAGCTGCGCTTTCCGCGTCGAGGAGCTCGCCTGCAAGCCGGGCCAGTCTAAAGACTGCCTTGCGCCCGCCACGGTCAAAACCATCGCGAACATCGTCGCCCCGCTCACCGACAGCACCGGCAAGACCCATGATTTCGGTCTGCTGCCCGGCATCACGGCCCGCCCCGGCGGCCTGCCACCGCTGCCTGTCCAGATGTTCGGCCATGCGCGTCACAGTGCAGGCCGGGGCGACGCCGGCTGGGACCCGGCCAGCTTCGATCTTGCCGCCGATCTCGCGGCCGCCCGGAAAAGCTTCGCGACCATGGATGCCCGCAGCGCGGACATGCGGGCCTTCGCGGCGCGCGGGGGCAAGCTGATCCTCTATCATGGCTGGGCCGATGCATCCGTGCAGCCACTCTCCACGCTCGATCTCTTCGCGCGCATGGGCGCAGAGGCGGAGCAGGACCGCGACGCCTTCGCCCGGCTCTACATGGTGCCGGGCATGCAGCACTGCCGGGGCGGGGCCGGCACCGACCGCTTCGGCGGATCGGAAGACCGCAGCGCGACCGGCAAGCCCGAGAGTGATCTGCTCGCGGCGCTGGTGGCATGGGTGGAGCAAGGCGCCGCGCCCGGCGCGATCCTCGCCCGGCATGCGGACGCGGACGGGACCGTGACGACGGTCCGCCCGCTCTGCGCATGGCCCGGACAAGCATCACACTCCAAGGGCGCCCAGACCGGTCCAGCCGCCGATCTGCGCTGCGACAGCCATGCGCGGGGAGGCACGTAACGACACTCGCGACACCCTATGGCTCGTCGCCTGAGCGACTCTACCGCAGGGTGCGCGCCAGACATTGAAGAAGGAGGGGAAGAAGGGGGAGTAGGGCCCGATCCGGTTCACACAATCGCGCAGATACAGCCGCGAAGCCAGACCGCAGCGACCGGGCCACGACAGTTTTCAGACGACGTAAAAAGACAAAATCCTGAGTCCAGACAGCCGATTTTTTCAAAATTCGAGTTGAGGGAGAGAGCCAATGATTTCCGAGTTTCTGAAAGGACGCGCGCGTGGCCATGTCCGCCTCGGTGGCATATCACGCATCACCCTGGCCGCCGCATTGTGCGTGCCCGCCAGCCTGTTCGCCACCGCGGCCTCCGCACAGACGGATGCCGCCCCGCAAGAAAGCGGGAAGACGGAAGACATTATCGTCACCGCCCAGTTCCGCTCGCAGAACGTGCAGTCGACGCCGATCGCCATCACCGCGCTGAGCGCGCAGCAGCTTGAGGCACGCGGCCAGACCAGCATCACCGAGATCGCCACCAAGGCGCCGAACGTGAACCTGCGCGAGAGCAATCCGCAGGGCCCGTCGCTGCAGGCCCATATTCGCGGCATCGGCCAGGCCGACTTCAGCCTCGCCTTCGAGCCGGGCGTGGGTGTGTATGTGAACGACGTCTATTATTCGACGCTCACCGGATCGGTGCTCGATCTGCTCGATCTGGAGCGGGTCGAAGTGCTGCGCGGGCCGCAGGGCACGCTGGCGGGCATGAACTCCATCGGTGGCGCCATCAAGCTCTACACCAAGAAGCCGGATGGCAATGACGGCGGCTTCGTGGAAGCGACCGTCGGCAGCCTCAATCGCGTGGATGTACGCGCTGCCGCCAACTTCACCATCGTGCCGGATCGTCTGTTCGCCCGCATCTCGGGCGTGTCGCGCAATCAGGATGGTTATGTGAAGGTCTATGACTTCGCCTGTACCCATCCGCAACTGGACGCGGTCTACAACATTCCCTCCCAGACCGACGGGCGCGATTGCCAGCTCGGCACCGAAGGCGGGAAATCCTATGTCGCGGCGCGCGGCTCCCTGCGCTGGGTGCCGACCGAAGATCTGGAAATCAACATCAGCGGCGACATCACCCGCGACGATTCGGAGGCCGCGCCGCAGACGCTGATCTTCGTCGGCACGGCCAACGCGACCAGCTACACGCCGGGCACGACGGGGCTGAACCTCAGCCGCAACTATCCGATGTATTCCACGGCCCCCACAAACGGCCTCAACCTGTGGAATCCCACGACCGGCACCTCGCCGTTCGTGCCCTATTCGCCCTGGGGCGTCGCGGGGGACAGCTTCACCAAGAGCCCCTACGTCAATTACTCCACCTACTGCGATGCGCAGCCGGTGGATGGCTCCGCGCCCTATTGCTTCAAGTCGCAGAGTCGCGTGAATGGCTGGGGCGTCAGCGGCAACATCGATTACAGCTTCTCTGACAATCTCAAGCTGACCTCGATCACCGCCTATCGCAGCTTTACGGCCAACTGGGTGCAGGATTTCGATGCCACACCGCTCAGCAACGCGCTGATCGATTATGAAGCGACCAACTGGCAGTTCAGCCAGGAATTGCGCCTTGCCTCCAGCCTGTTCGACAACAAGGTCGATCTGGTCGTGGGCGGCTTCTACATCAATCGCTTCGGCACCTATCGCGGCACGATCAACCAGGGTCTGTTGATCTTCACCGAATATGACGAAATCCCCGCCACCAACTGGGCGGCCTTTGCCAATGCTTCCTGGCGGATCACCGACAAGCTCGAGCTGAATGGCGGCATCCGTTATTCCGAGGAAGAAAAGACGTTCCGCTTCTTCCGGGGCGGTCGTCCCGGCGTGCAGGCCGGTAACCCGGCGCCCTATTTCCCCTGCACGGTCAATGGCGTGAACTATGGCGTCGTCCACGTTGCGTTCTGCGGACTGAATGGCGCTGAGGGCGATTACAAGGGCAACAATGTCGATTGGCGCGCCGTGCTGCAATATCAGTGGACGCCGGACATCATGACCTACGCAAGCGTCGCCACCGGCTTCAAGGGTGGCGGCATCAATCCCCGTCCTTATACCCCGGCGCAGGCGGTTCCGTTCGATCCCGAGAACCTCAAGGCGTATGAAATCGGCTTCAAGTCGCGGTTCTTTGATCGGCGCGCGCAGCTGAACGTCTCGGCATTCGTCAATAAATATTCGGACTTCATCGCGAGCGTCTTCTCCCGCGTGACGACCGCGCCGAATGCGGGCTGCCCGATTTCGCCCAACGACCTGACCTGCTCCTATTTCGTCAATGCAGGCAAGGCCACGCTCAAGGGTCTGGAAGCCGAACTGTCGCTCGAGCCGGTCGACAATCTGCTCATCGATGCATCGGCGGCGCTGTTGGACTTCAAATATGACCAGCTGTCGGGCTGCTCGCCGGCCCTCACGCCGACGACCTGCACGGCACCGTCGGGCGGCCTGGGCGCCGGCCTGCGGTACGGCATGACGCTGCCCTATGCGCCCAAGCGGCAGATCAGCGTCGGCGCGCAATATAAGTTCGATCTCGGCTCCACCGGTTCGATCACGCCGCGCCTCGACTGGAGCTGGCGTTCGCGGCAGCAGACCCTGACGGTCCAGAACAACGTGCTGTCCTATCTGCCGTCCTACGGTCTGCTCAACGGCCGCATTGCCTGGAACTCAGCGGATGATGACTGGCAGCTTGCCCTGCAGGTGACCAACATCACCAACAAGCTGTACTGGACCGGCATCGGCCCCAACAACAACTCGGGCACGGTGGCGGCCAATCCCGGCATGCCGCGCGAGTGGTCGCTGTCGCTCAAGCGCACCTTCTGATGCACCGGCAGGCGGCGGCGGGATGGCCATCATCCCGCCGCCGCCTCGGCCATTTCTCAAATCCCCCGATGAAGCCGGAGAGGCAGCAATGTTGAACAGCAGCAAAGCCCTGATATCCCTCGCGCTCGGTGCGGCGCTGGCCACGGCGGCCCCAGCGACCACCTCCACCAGCGGCGGAGCCGGCCCCTATCGGGTGACGATGACCGACGAGATTGACGGCCTCGATCATCACACCGTCTATCAGCCGGCCAATCTGGCCGCGCTCCGCGACAAGAAACTCCCCATCTTCATCTGGGCGAATGGCGGCTGCGCGGACAAGGGCAACGCCTATCGCTACATGCTCGATCACATTGCCGCGCATGGCTATCTCGTCGTGGCGCTGGGCAAGATCGGTCCCAAGGGCGAGGAGAATAATTTCGGGCGCTGGCCGCGCGAATTCGGCATGCCCGAGACGCCGCCGCCGCTCGATGGCCCCACCGGCACGCTGCCGCACGAGATGAAAGCCGCAATCGACTGGGCAGTGGCGCAGAACAGCAAGGAGGGCAGCCGGCTCAAGGGCCGGCTCGATACCAGCAAGATCGGCGTTTCCGGCCATAGTTGCGGCACGCTGCAGGCGCTGGCGATGTCGTCCACCGATCCGCGCGTCACCACCACGCTGATGCTCAATGGCGGCGTGTGGAACATCGGCACCGGCGGCCTGCCCGGCGCGCCCGAGATCACCAAGAAATCGCTTGAGACGATCCACGGCACGATTGCCTATATTCATGGCGAGAAGGACAGCGCCCTGCCCAACGGCACGGACGACTTCTCGCGCATCAGCGGCATCCCCGCGATGCTCGCGGTGCGCAAGGATGTCGCCCATTCCGGCACCTTCCTGCTCAAAAATGGCGGGGCTTATGGCACGGTGGCGCTGGCCTGGCTGGACTGGCAGCTCAAGGGCGACCCGCGCGCCGCGCGCTGGTTCGTCGGCGCGGACTGCACGCTCTGCACCGATCCGCGCTGGACGGTCCAACGCAAGAACTTCCCCTAAAGCCGCGCCGCAAATTGGCATTGCGCGCGACCGGGGTCCGGTGATTGCGAATTTACCGCCCACTCCCTAAGAGCCTTCGAAGCTGGGCTGCGCGGAGCGGGCGGGAAACGGCCGGCGCGGCGAGAAGGATGCGTGGTAATGGCAAAGGCCAGTGAAGCTCCCGAAATGACCGGCGCGATCGAGCGCGCGCTGCGGGCGCTCAAGTCTGTCGCCGAGCATGGCGAATTCACCCCGCGCGACCTCGCCGAGGATGTCGGCATCCCGACCAGCACCGCCTATCGCCTGCTGCAGTCGCTGGGCGCGATGAACTTTGTCGAGAAGTCGAGCCATGGCAGCTATCGCGTCGGCCGCGAGTTGGTGCGCCTCTCCTCCATGGTCGCCGCGCAATTCGATTATGGCGCCATTGCAAGGCCGTTCCTCGCCGACCTGTCGGATGCGTTTCAGGAGACCTGTGCCTTCGCGCTCTATTTGCCGAACGAGCATAGCTGCTCGATCATCGAGACGATCAACGCGCTCCACCCGCTCCAATATGTCGTGGAGACCTACAAGACCCGCGCGCTCGTCTGGGGCGCGCTCGGCCGCGCCATGCTGCCCTGGCTGGACGAGGCCGATGTACGCATCGCCATCGAGCGGCAAGGGCCGCCGCTGGAGGCGGGCACGCCGCCAATGACCTACGAGCTGCTGCAGACCGAGAATGAGCGGGTACGCAAGCAGGGCTGCTTCGTGGCAACCAGCCCCAGCGCGCTTGGCACCAATGGCACGGCGGCGCCGGTGTTCAATGCGCGCGGCCAGATCTTCGGCAGCCTTGGCGTCGCCATTCCCGCCGTGCGCTACGATGCCGAGATGCAGCCCAGCCTCAGCGCGGCCGTGATCAAGGCCGCGCGCGGCATGAGCGCGGCACTCGGCCATGGCGGCAGCCGGCAGCGCAAGAGCCTCTGACCGAAAAGGGAAGATCGGAGAGACGTCTCGCCGCGGGGCGGGCTGCGGCCCCGCGCGCTCACGGCATTGCCGGGCTCGCCGTCACCCCGGCTCCATCTCAGCAGACAGCAAAAAGCCCCGCCGGTCGTGCCAGCGGGGCCTTTTAAATACTTGGTCTGGTCAGGCGGGCTGTGGCGGCTTCAGGCGGCTTCCAGCTCGTCCTCATCGGCGGTCTGCACCGGGCCGCTGTCCTGGCCCTTGGCGCTCTCGTCGCGGTCGACCAGCTCGATGATCGCCATCTGCACAGCGTCCGACGCGCGGATGTCCGCCTTGATGATGCGGGTGTAGCCACCGGCGCGATCCTTGTAGCGCTCGGCCAGCACGTCGAACAGCTTGGTGAGCTGCGCGTCGTCGAGCAGGCGGGCATGGGCCAGACGACGGTTGGAGAGGCCACCACGCTTGGCGAGCGTGATCAGCTTCTCGACATAGGGGCGCAGTTCCTTGGCCTTGGGCAGCGTGGTCTTGATCTGCTCGTGCTTGATGAGCGCGGCCGCCATGTTGCGGAACATCGCGGTGCGGTGAGCGGAAGTACGCTGCAGCTTGCGGCCGCCATATCTGTGACGCATGAGTTCAGTCCTTCGTTCGTTATGGGGCCGTGCAAGGCACCCCGTACCAGGCGATGTATAACGGGCACCGCCAAAACCCGGCCTCCTGCAAGAAGGACTTGAAGCGCCGCCCTAAAGCGGGTTGGAGGCGAAGAGTCAAGCGAAAGCGTGGGCGAAGAGAGCCGAAGGTTTGACCGTCCTGGTGGGCGTCCCGGCTCAGTACGGCGCGCGAGAGGATCAACGTCCGCGATAAGGCTCGCATGCCACGCCGTCACCGTCCCGATCCAACTCCGGGCGATACCCCGGCTGCCCTCTGCGGATTGGCGCGGCCCCCGCGGCCCGCGCATAGTCGCAGCGCCGGAAATAGACAGAAAAGCTCTGAGTTTCATGGGATCGCTTGGCCGTTGGGGGCATGACCGCCCGAGGTGCTTCGGCAAGCTGACCGGGTGCCGTCGCCAGGATCGTTCCTCCGAACGCGCCTGAAGCCAACAGGCCCGTTAAGATCAGAAACTGTTTGTCCATAAGTTGCCCCCCGCTCTCACGCGCAATGGAAGCCCTGCGAGGACTAGTTAAGGTTGGAGCAATAAGTGGAACTGATTAACAAATGATCGCGTTGACCAGATCTGCTTGGCCCTACGCGACTTACATGAACCTTGGCTCAGAAGGTCGCAGCAGCACGATCATCTGCTGAATGCCCCAAATAGAAAAAGCCCCCACCTTGCGGCAGGGGCTTTTCTCATCATCCAAGCTGAACCGGGTCAAAGGTACACTTTGACCCGATGCTTTTAGCCCAGCAGTTCCTGCTCGAGCTTCTTGGCGATCTCTTCGATGTTCTCCGGCGGCCAGCCCGGGATGTCCATCCCGAGGCGCAGGCCCATGCTGGAGAGCACTTCCTTGATCTCGTTGAGGCTCTTGCGGCCGAAGTTCGGCGTGCGGAGCATCTCGGCCTCGGTCTTCTGGACGAGGTCCCCGATGTAGATGATGTTATCGTTCTTGAGGCAGTTGGCCGAACGGACCGACAGTTCCAGCTCGTCCACCTTCTTGAGCAGATAGCGGTTGATCTGGTTTGCATCGCCCTCGCCTTCGTCAGCGGCGGCACCGGCGCCTGCACCCGTGCTCGGGCCGGCGGTCGGCAGCGCATCCTCGAAGTGGACGAAGAGCTGCAGCTGGTCCTGCAGGATGCGCGCGGCATAGGCCACGGCGTCCTCAGGGCTGACGGTGCCGTCCGTCTCAACCGTCAGGTTGAGCCGGTCATAGTCCAGCTCCTGGCCGATACGGGCGTTCTCGACCTTATACGCCACCTGGCGCACGGGCGAGTAGAGCGCATCCACCGGGATGAGGCCGATCGGCGCGTCGGCCGGGCGGTTGTTCACGGCAGGCACATAGCCCTTTCCGGTGTCGACGGTCAGCTCCATGTTGAAGCTGGCGCCTTCGTCCAGATGGCAGATCACCAGATCGCTGTTCATCACGGCCATGTCGCCGGTCACCACGATGTCACCAGCGGTGACGGTCGTGGGCCCGGTGGCGCTGAGCTGAAGACGGCGGGGGCCTTCGCCCTCCATCTTGAGCGCGATCTGCTTCACGTTGAGCACGATGTCGGTCACGTCTTCGCGCACACCGGCGAGGCTCGAGAATTCGTGAAGCACGTTCTCGATCTTTATCGCGGTGACGGCGGCGCCCTGCAACGAGGAGAGCAACACGCGGCGAAGCGCGTTGCCCAGCGTCAGGCCAAAGCCGCGCTCAAGCGGCTCGGCGACGAAGGTCGCGCGGCGTTTCGGGTCGCCCCCGGCCTTGATCTCGAGGCCATTGGGCTTCTTCAATTCCTGCCAGTTCCGGATGTTGACAGTCATGTATTTCCCCTGGGAGTTGGGCGGAGGACGGTGGAGTGCAGCTGCGATCCGGCCCCGGCCTTAGAAGGAATGGTCGGGCAGGGATGGGGTTTCCGCAAAGAAACCCCCGCCCTGCTCGTCGGGCCGAATCAGACGCGGCGGCGCTTGCTCGGCCGCACGCCATTGTGCGGGATCGGCGTGACGTCACGGATGGACGTGATGGTAAAACCGACGGCCTGCAAAGCGCGCAGAGCCGATTCGCGACCCGAACCCGGGCCTTTGACTTCCACCTCAAGGGTGCGCACGCCATGCTCGGCGGCCTTGCGGCCGGCGTCTTCGGCGCAGACCTGCGCGGCATAAGGCGTCGACTTGCGGCTGCCCTTGAAGCCCATCATGCCGGCGCTGGACCAGCTGATCGCATTGCCCTGCGCATCGGTGATGGTGATCATGGTGTTGTTGAAGCTGGCGTTCACATGCGCGACGCCTGCCGAGATATTCTTGCGCTCGCGCCTGCGAAGCCGCTGGGGTTCCCGTGCCATCTGACTAACTTTCCTACTCGAAACTGGTTGAACCGGTGCCTGCGCCTGTTTCGCAATTCCTGCGTCGCACACACCCTGCCATGCCTGTCCGCCCCGGGAGAACTGTCCCTTTGCCGGCCCCCGTGCCGATCACCCATTCCGCTTCGGACGCCGATGATCGGCAGGCCCGTCGAAAGAAGCGATCCCATGCGGGACCAGAACCTGAGCGCTAGCACGCTGCCGGGGCGGGGAGCGAGGAACCGGATGGTCCGGTGGTCGCGCCTTGCCCCTGCACGTCCCTGCCCTTGCGGGCCTTGCCGGGTCTGGCGCGCCTCTATCGGGGCGGGCCTGCTACGGCGGGGGACGTCTGGTCCGGACTGTTCTGGCGGGTGCGGATGCGATGTTTCAGCACATGCGCCCGGCGGAACAGAAGAAGCCGGATCGCTCCGGCGCCGGGCGGCTCGCGATGGCATGGCCGCAGCCATGCCAGCATCGCGCCATCCGGCCTTGCGTTACTTCTTCTTGCCGGCGATCGGCTTGGCCTTGCCCTTGCGGGTGCGCGCATTGGTATGCGTGCGCTGGCCACGGACCGGCAGGCCCTTGCGATGACGCAGGCCGCGATAGCAGGCCAGATCCATCAGGCGCTTAATGTTCATCGCGGTTTCGCGACGCAGATCGCCCTCGACCGTCAGGTCGGCGTCGATCGTTTCACGGATCTGCAGCACTTCCGCGTCGGTCAGGTCCTGAACCCGGCGGCTGTGATCGATGCCGAGCTTGTCGGCGATGCCCACGGCGGTCCGGGGACCGATGCCATGGATGTAGGTCAGCGCGATGATCACGCGCTTGTTGGTCGGGATGTTGACCCCCGCAATACGTGCCATATATCCTCCTGCTCCACAGGATGCTCTGGCGGGCATCCTATCTCGTAGCGTTGAACCCGGACGCGCAAAGCACGGCGAGCGCTCGCTCGCGCTGCCGTTGACCTTGTCGCATTGGGAACGGCGGTCGTTACTGCAACGCTCGTGCCCTGTCAACGGCAGGCCGGAACGGACCGCCTCTTTAACAGTATCAAAACCCCTACCGGGTTCTTATGAGCCTTCCAGCCCGCCGCCCTGTCGCCCGTTTCCGAATCAGAGCCCCTTTTTCATGTCCCAAAGCGCTCCCACATCCTCGGTGACCACGCGACTCGTGAAGGGGGCCGGCTGGGTGATGACCTCGCAGGTCATCATCAACGCAGTCTCCTTCGCCTCGTCGATCGTGCTGGCGCGCCTGCTGATGCCGGAAGACTTCGGCCTGGTCGCCATTGCACTGGGGGTCAGCGCGGTGGTCACGGCTTTGACCTCCATGCCGCTGTCCGAGGCGCTCATCCAGATCAACGATATCGAGGACGATCACTTCCACAGCGCGTTCACGCTAGGCTTCATCCGCGCGATGATGCTGACGCTGCTGCTGGCCGGGGCAGCTTGGCCGGTCGCGGCCATGTATGACGACAGTCGCCTGGCGCCGATCATGCTTGCGCTTGCGGGGCAGGCCTTCATCAGCGGCTTCTACAGTGCCCGCTGGCCGATGATCCAGAAGCAGCTCTCCTTCGCACCGGACGCGATCGCCGGGGTCGTAACGCGCGTGGCGGCCGTCACTGCTTCGGTCGTGATCGCCTATCTGTACCAGACCTATTGGGCGATCGTGATCCCGATCGTGCTGATGCAGTTCCTCAGCGTGGTGGTCACGCATCTCTATGCGCCCTATCTGCCGCGCCTCAGACTCTCGAAGGTGCGCGAGATCTGGTCCTTCTCGATCTGGATGACCTTCAGTTCCGTGCTGACGACCGTCAACGCGCGCATCGACAGTCTCGTGCTGGGCGGTGTTCTGGGGCAGCGCGAGGTGGGCTTCTATAGCTACGCCGATGAGAAGGCGCGGATGCCCACGCGCGAGCTCTCAACGCCGCTCATCCGGCTGCTGTTTCCCGGTCTCACCGCGGTTCGGCATGATCCCGCCCGGCTCGCCGCGGCCTATCAGCGCACGCTGACCGTCATTTTCGCTGTCTGCGTGCCGGCTGGCGCCGGCTTCGGCCTGGTTGCCGACATGTTCGTTCACGTGTTGCTCGGTCCGAAATGGATCGAGATCATCCCAATCATGCAGGTGTTGGCCTTCACCTTCGCGTTCGAGAATCTGGTCACCGCTACCGCGCCGCTCGCGATGGCAATGGGCGCGACCCGCGCGCTGTTCGTGCGCGATCTCATGACCTTTGCATTCCGCGTGCCGCTTATCATCACCGGGCTTCTGCTGTTCGGCATAACGGGGCTGCTCGGGGCGCGCGTTCTGTCCACCCTTGCCTCTGTCCTGCTCAACATGCTGCTCGCCAAGCAGATCGTGCATGTCAGCATCCGCCGTCAGTTTCTCGGCTGCGCGCGCACCTTTGTCGCCGTGGGCGGCATGTGCGCGGGAGTGATCGCCTTCAAGATGGCCCTGCCCGCCCATGTCGCGCACAGCGTGTCCGGCCTGCTGGCGACGATTGCGGTCGGCGGGGTGGCTTACATCTTCTGCCATCTGGGCCTATGGATCCTGCGCGGACGGCCTGCAGGACCGGAAACCGATCTGATCGCCATCTTCAACGGCGTCCTGCGCAAGCTGGGACGGTTCAAAAGGCCCCAGCCAGGACTATCCGAGCAATAAAAGGCAGGCTTAGCCGGCCGAGGCGGTCACTGCCGTCAATCGCTGCAGCAGCATGTCGAGCTTGGGGCCATCAAGATGGCGCTTGATTGCCGCGAAGGCGCGCTCCGCGATGGCCCGGCATTCGTCGGGGCGCTTGAGCAAGTCCGCGACGACATCCTCCAGGTCCGACAGATCCCAGCGTACCGGCACATAGGTTTCCCCGGGCCGGTAGATGTCGCAGAAGGTTTCCAGATGGCTCATGTCGGGCTTCACCAGCACGGCGCCGGTCAGCACCGCCTCCAGATCGCGCCAGCAGATCTCGCCAAAACCGAACGGGCTGAAGCACAGCTGCGACTGGTCCATCTCGCTCATGAACGCAGCCCGATCGACCCGCCCCTGCCACGCCACCTGATGGCGCGCAGCGAGGGCTCGCACGGCCTGCTCGGCCTCGCGGCGCATGATCACATACCAATGGGTGCGCTCACCCGCGTCGACCCGACCCTCGGCGTGTAACTGCGCAGGTGCAAGCGCGAAGCGCGCATGAACGTCGATGGGGCGGGGACCGCTGGGGATCGCCTGACGCTGTTCGAACGCCTTGAGCAGCACCGGCGCGGTCGCAAAAGCCGGCGCCAGCACGAGGCGATCGACGATGTCCGGTCGACAGCGCCAGTTTGGCTCGTCCACAATCAGCCCGGCCTTGTCGCTGTAATAAGCCGCGAGATTGGTATGCGCCGCTTGGGGGACACGATAATGATCGCGGTCCAGCATCAGCGATTTCTTGGCATAGAGATCGACATAATCCGCGACCCGGTCGGCAAAGCGGACATCGGTCGGCGCGAACCAGTCGAGATAGGTGATGGGCGCGTGCGGATTGGCGGACCTGACCCGCTCCAATACGCGCTCAAGCTCGCCATCCGGCAACACATAAAAGGATTGGATCAGGATGGCAGACGCGTCCTTGATCAGATGCTCCGCATTTTCCGCCGGATAGGGCACGGCGCGGAACGCATAGCCCTGTCGGTCAAAGCGATCCGCGTCATGATAGAAAGGGTAGATTTGCGGCCAGGCGATCTGGTCATCGGCATAGATGAACAGAATCCGCGTCTGGGCCTGGCGAGGGAAGCGGCGCGCGAGATGGGACCGGATGACAGGCTTGACCGGATCGTAGCGGCGCCTTCCGTCATCCAGAAGGCTTATCGCCCGCGCTTCGATCCCCATCACCATTATCGCTCCGTCCTATTTGCGCCCAGCGCACCAGCCTCGTTCGCGAACGAGGGGAGGATCAGCGATCGAGAATGGTCACAATCGCGTTCGACACCTCATCGATATCCGCCATGCCATCAACCCGGCTGACGATGTTGCGTTCCTCATAAATTGGCAGGATCGGCGCTGTTTTCGCGCGATACTCGGCCATGCGGGTGCGCACCGTTTCCTCATTGTCATCGGGCCGCCGCTTGAACTCGGTGCTCCCGCACCGATCGCAAACGCCCTCGACCTTTGGTGTCTTGTACCGATCATGATAGCCTTCACCGCAGCTTGCGCAAGTGAAGCGGCCGGTGATCCGGTCGACCAGTGCATCCTCGTCGACCGCCAGTTCTATGACATGATCGAGCTGACGGTTGCGCGCGCCCAGCAGTACGTCCAGGCTCTCAGCCTGCGCCGCCGTGCGCGGATAGCCATCGAAGATCACGCCGACATCCGGCGCGAGCTGATCCAGCGCTTCGCCGATGATGCCCGAGACGATCTCGTCCGAGACGAGCTCGCCGGCATCCATCACCGCCTTCGCCTTGAGACCTACCGGGGTGCCGGCCTTCACCGCCGCCCGCAGCATGTCGCCGGTCGAGAGCTGAACCATGCCACGCGCAGCGACCAGACGCTGCGCCTGAGTGCCCTTGCCGGCGCCGGGCGGTCCCAGCAGGATGATGTTCATGTCACTCCCCCAAAATTCACAAGAAGGATAAGCCTGCGGCCGGGTTGCCCCGGCCGGCTCAGCGCATCCGGCCCTTCAGACGCGCCTTCTTGATGAGGTCGCGATACTGGTGGGCAATGAGATGGCTCTGGATCTGCGTGACGGTATCCACGGTCACGTTGACGACGATGAGCAGGCTCGTGCCGCCGAGATAGAACGGAATCCCGGCACGGGCGATGGCGAACTCGGGGATCAGGCAGACCAGGGCCAGATAGATGGCACCGATCACCGTGATCCGCGTCAGCACGTAATCGAGATAGTTCTCGGTGTTCTTGCCGGGACGGATGCCCGGAATGAAACCGCCGTTGCGCTTGAGATTCTCCGCAGTCTCTTCCGGGTTGAAGACCACCGCGGTGTAGAAGAAGCAGAAGAAGATGATGCCTGCGCCGTAGAGCGCCATGTAGAGCGGCGTGCCGTGCGAGAGATACTGGTTGATCGACAGCACGAAGTCGCCCCACGCACCGGTCGACGCATTGGCACCCGCACCGGAGAACTGCGTGATGGTGAGCGGCAGCAGCAGCAGCGACGAGGCGAAGATCGGCGGGATCACACCGGCGGTGTTGATCTTCAGCGGCAGATGGCTGCGGTCCGCCTGCATCACGCCCTGCTTGGTCTGGCGCTTGGGGTACTGGATCAGCACGCGGCGCTGGGCACGCTCGACGAAGCAGATGCCCGCGATGAGGCCGAGGCCGACGATGATGATGCCAAGGATGACCAGACCCGAGATCGAGCCGGTACGGCCCGATTCGAAGAGGTTGGTGAGCGTCACCGGCAACTGTGCGACGATGCCGGCCATGATGATCAGCGAGATGCCGTTGCCGATGCCGCGGCTGGTGATCTGCTCACCCAGCCACAGCAGGAACATCGTGCCGCCGATCAGCGAGATGACCGCGCTGATGCGGAACAACATGCCGGGATCGACCACGGCCTGCAGCCCGGATTGCGCGCCATAGGCCTCGAGCCCGACGGCAATGAAATAGCCCTGGATCGCCGTGAGGCCGACCGTGCCATAGCGGGTATACTGGTTGAGCTTCTTGCGGCCGGCTTCGCCTTCCTTCTTGATGGCGGCCAGCTTGGGCGAGAGCGACGAGCCCAGCTGCACGACGATGGAGGCGGTAATATAGGGCATGATGCCCAGCGCGATGAGGCTCATGCGCTGCAGGCTGCCGCCGGAGAAGGTATTGAAGATGTCGAGAATGCCGCCCTGAGTCTGTTGATAGAGCTGGGCCAGCACGGTCGGATCGACACCGGGGAGCGGGACGAACGAGAAAAAGCGGAAGACGATGAGCGCACCCACCGTGAACCAGATCCGCTTCTTGAGCTCTGTAGCCTGGCCGAAGTTCGCGAGGCTCAGATTGGCTGCCATTTGGTCGGCGCGTGATGCCATGATCGCTTGCAATCCCGAAAAATGATGCTCGCCCAGGATTTGGGGGACGAACAGCCTTATCCCTTAGACGTCTGACCGGCGCCTGACCATATGACGGCATATGCAAGCGACCCCACCCGCCCATATCGGCGGGAGGGGTCGGCTATGCAAGCTCACAGTCAGGCCTGTCTCCCGATCAAGGAGATTATGCGGCCTCGGCCGGTGCAGCCTTGGCGAGAATCTCGACCTTGCCGCCAGCCTTCTCGACCGCCTCGATGGCAGCGCTGGAAGCGCCAGCCACGGCGAAGTTCGCCTTGGTGGTCAGTTCGCCCTTGGCGAGCAGACGCACGCCATGCTTGCCGCCGCGCGAAATGCCGGCCGCGCGCAGCGCCGCCTGGTCGATGGTCGCAGCCGCATCGAGCATGCCGGCGTCGATCGCCTTCTGGACCATGCCGAGGTTCACGACCGCATAGTCCTTGCGGAAGATGTTGTTGAAGCCGCGCTTCGGCAGACGCATGTGGAGCGGCATCTGGCCGCCCTCGAAACCGTTAATCGCGACGCCCGAACGTGCCTTGGCACCCTTCTGGCCGCGACCGGCAGTCTTGCCCTTGCCCGAGCCGATACCACGGCCGACGCGCATCCGGCCCTTGCGGGAGCCGGCATTATCCTTGAGTTCATTCAGCTTCATAAGTGCACTCGCTTTCGCTGTTGTCGCGCTGGTGGAAAGTGCGGCCCATAGCTGCCGCACTTTGCTTTGTCACCCCATAGAATCTGTCTCGGCCGATCTCCGTCCTTCGCGTCCTGCACACGGCTCGGCGCTATCGGCGTGACAAGCCTCATGGTTAAGCGGCACCCCAGCATTCACAAATTTTGCAGGTGCGAAGGCTCGAAAAGTCATTCGCTTTAGGGCTTTACATGGTTAACGCTCGTGATCGGTCGCGCCCGAGCGCGCCCGGCTCCATCGACGAGTTGCGCATTATCGCGACCGTTCTCCTCGTTGCCTTCCATGTCGTGGGCCAGACCGACAGCGGCCTGCGAATCGAAGACGGTCATCCCGCGCGGTTCATCGTCGATCTGGGCGCCAGTTTCCGGATGCCGGCCTTCGCCTTCGTCGCCGGTTTCATCTACTGCCTGCGCCCGCCCACGCGAGGCCATATGCGCGACTTTCTGCGCGGCAAGGCGCGGCGGATCGCACTCCCTGGCCTGATCGCTGCCGTCCTGTTTGGAACGGTCGCCTACATGCAAGGCTCGCGGTTCGGCATCCCGCCCGAAGCTCTCTGGGGCTTGGCCATCTTCCCCTATGCCCACTTCTGGTTTTTGCAGGCAATCCTTGCGCTGTTCATCGTCGTCGGCCTGATCGACATCGCGCTCGATCATCGCGGGCAGTGGCCAATGTTCGCCGGCGCCTTGCTGCTTGCCTTGTGGCCCCCGCCCATCCCGACTCTTTTCGCACTGCCCCAAGCGATCCTGCTGGCGCCCTTCTTCATCTTCGGCATGTGCGTCTATCGAAGCTGGGCGTGGATCGCGCAGCATGGGCGGCTGATCGTCCCGCTGGCCGCCGTGGCTGCATTGCTTGCCTTCAGTGGCGCCTTCTATGATTATCTGATGCTCGGCGTCTCTCCGAACACGAGCATTGCCTCATCGCTGCTGCTGGGCATGTCGGTCAGCCTGCTCATTCTGCTGCGCTGGCCACACCACCCCTATGCACGCAAGGTTGGGCAGTTCAGCTTTACCATCTATCTCTATCATGTGTTCGCCACCGCCGCCGCGCGGATGGCGCTCCACACAGTCGGTATCGACGCGCTCGCGATTCATCTGCCGGTCGGAATCCTCGCCGGGCTGGTCGGCCCGGTGGCGTTGCATCTCATTCTGCTCAAGACGCCCGTCGTCGGCCCGCTGGCCCTGGGCATCCGGACCAAGGCGCCCGCGCCCCGCAGCGCTCCGGCCCAGCATGTCAAACCGCGCGCACCTGCATCCGCTCTGGCTCTTCCGGCAGCATCATCCCGCCCGGCCGTCCCGCGCGGTCACTGACCCGCCTTCAACCAGAAACCTTTCGGCAGACCTACAAACGAAAACGGAGCGCGTAACCTTCAAGGCTACGCGCTCCGTTTTCAATGTCGGTCGTAAAAGGCTTCAGCCTTCGACGATTTGCACCATGTGCGGCAGCTTGCGGATCGCGCCGCGCACTTCCGGCGTGTCCTCGAGTTCGACGACACGGTTCATCTTGCCCAGGCCGAGGCCGATCAGGATCTTCTCCTGAGAGGCCGGACGGCGGATCGGGGAACCGATCTGCTTCAGCTTGATCTTCGCCATGTCAGTTACTCCGCAATCACTTCGGCGTCAGCCGCAGCGACCTCGGCAGAGGCGCCACCGCGACGAAGCAGGTCAGCGACCTTCTTGCCGCGACGCTGAGCGACCGACTTGGGGCTGGTCTGCTCGGTGAGAGCCGCGAACGTCGCCCGGATCATGTTGTACGGGTTCGAGGTGCCGACCGACTTGGTCACCACGTCGGCCACGCCAAGGCTCTCGAACACGGCGCGCATCGGACCGCCGGCGATGATGCCGGTGCCTGCCGGCGCGGTACGAACGGTCACCTTGCCGGCGCCGAAGTGTCCGCGACCATCATGGTGCAGCGTGCGGCCTTCCTTGAGCGGAACGCGAACCATTGCCTTCTTGGCAGCGGCGGTCGCCTTGCTGATCGCCTCGGGAACCTCACGCGCCTTGCCATGGCCGAAGCCGGCACGGCCCTTGCCGTCACCCACGACCACGAGTGCCGCGAAGCCGAAGCGCTTGCCGCCCTTCACGGTCTTCGAGACGCGGTTGATGTGGACGAGCTTCTCGACGAATTCCTCGCCATTGTCGTCCTCACCGCCACGACCGCGACGGTCGTCGCGACGGCCACGGCCGCCACGATCCCGATCGCCACCGCTGCGGCCGCCACGGCCACGGCGCTGTTGCTGCTGCGGCTCGGCGGCCACACCCGTCACGTCCTGGGGCGTGGTCTCGGGCGCGAGAACAGCCTCGGGCTGATTGCCCTCACCGGTGGTGTTTTCGTCTGCCATCATCAGAACTCCAGTCCGCCTTCACGAGCGGCATCGGCCAGCGCTTTCACGCGACCATGAAAGAGGAAGCCACCACGATCGAACACGACCTTGGTAACGCCGGCCTTGGCAGCAGCCTCGGCCACGCGCTTGCCGACATCGGCTGCAGCCGATGAGGTGGCGCCGGTCTTGCCACGCACATCCTTGTCCAGGGTCGACGCTGCGGCCAGGGTCTTGCCCTGCGTGTCGTCGATGACCTGCGCATAGATATGCCGGCCGGAACGGTGCACGGACAGACGGGGCTTGCCACCCGCCCGCGCCTTGATCGCGGTACGCACGCGCCGGGCGCGACGATCGAAGAGAGAGAGTTTCGCCATGGCTTACTTCTTCTTGCCTTCTTTGCGGAAGATAAACTCGCCGCGATACTTGATACCCTTGCCCTTATAGGGCTCCGGCTTGCGCCAGCGACGGATTTCCGCCGCGACCTGGCCGACCTGCTGCTTGTCGATCCCGCTGATTTCCACCGTGGTGTTATCGGGGGTCTTGATCTCGATGCCGGCCGGAACCGGGAAATCGACATCATGGCTGTAGCCGAGCTGCAGCTTCAGGTTCTTGCCTTGGGCCGTGGCACGATAGCCGACGCCGGTGATCTCGAGCACCTTGGTGTAACCCTCGGTCACGCCCGTGACGAGGTTCTGGACCAGCGTGCGCTGCATGCCCCAGAATGCCCGAGCCGCCTTGGTAGCGTTGGCCGGCTTGATCGAAATCGCACCGTCTTCCAGCTCATAGCTGATCTCGTCGCGCATCTGGAGCGCCAGCGTGCCCTTGGGGCCCTTCACGGAAAGCTGACCGTTCTCGATGGTGGCCGTCACCCCGCTGGGGATCGTGACCGGCTTTTTGCCGATGCGGCTCATCAGAACACCTCCGCCAGCACTTCGCCGCCGACATTCTGTGCACGCGCTTCGGCATCCGAAAGCACGCCACGGGGCGTCGAGACGATGGTGATACCGAGGCCATTGCGTACCACCGGAAGCTCCTTGGAGCCCGAATAGACGCGACGGCCAGGCTTGGAAACGCGCGCGACGTGCTTGATCGCCGGCTCGCCTTCAAAATATTTCAGCTCGATGCGCAGGCCATCATGGCCAGCCACCTGCTCTTCGGAATAGCCGCGGATGTAACCCTCGCGCTGAAGCACGTCGAGCACACGCGCACGCAGCTTGGACGCGGGCGAAACCACGCTGTCCTTGCGTGCCCGCTGGCCGTTGCGGATGCGGGTGAGCAGGTCACCCAGGGGATCGGTCAGTGCCATCTCTTAATCCTTACCAGCTCGACTTGGTGACGCCGGGGATCAGGCCCTTGTTGGCCAGATCGCGCAGCTGAACACGGCAAAGCCGGAACTTGCGATAGTAAGCGCGGGGACGACCGGTCAGCTCGCAACGGTTGCGCACCCGGGTCGGGTTGCCGTTGCGGGGGATCTCGGCCAGCTTGAGACGTGCGATCAGACGCTCGCTGTCATCAAGCGACGTGTCATTCGCCACTGCCTTGAGACGGGCATATTTGCCGGCGTACTTCTTCACCAGCTTCTTGCGCCGTTCGTTCTTGTTGATCGAACTCAGTTTCGCCATGGACTTAAGCTCTCTTCCTTAGAAATTGGATCCGGCCACGCTCACGCAGCCTCTTTTTCCGCCTCGGCGGGGAACGGGAAACCGAAAAGACGCAGCAGTTCGCGCGCTTCTTCGTCCGTGCGGGCCGTGGTGGTCACGATGATGTCCATGCCACGCACCTTGTCGACGCGGTCATAGCTGATCTCGGGGAAGATGATCTGCTCCTTGATGCCGAAAGCATAGTTGCCACGGCCGTCGAAGCTCTTCGGGTTGAGACCACGGAAGTCGCGGATGCGGGGCATCGCGATCGTCACGAGACGATCGAGAAACTCATACATGCGCTCGCGACGCAGGGTCACCTTAGCACCGATGGGCATGCCTTCACGCAGCTTGAACTGCGCGATCGACTTCTTCGCCTTGGTGATGACCGGTTTCTGGCCGGCAATCAGTTCCATTTCCTCGGCGGCCTGGGTGACCTTCTTCTTGTCCTGGGTCGCCTCGCCCACGCCCATGTTGAGCGTGATCTTCTCAATCCGGGGGATTTCCATGTGGTTCTTGTAACCGAACTTCTCGCTCAGCGCCTTGACGATGGTCTCGTCATACAGCTTGCGCGAGCGCGGGATGTACTTGTCAGCCATCAGATGACCTCCCCAGTCTTAACCGCGACGCGGACCTTCTTGCCGTCACGGTCCTCGAAGCGGACGCGCGTGGCCTTGCCGTCGACAGCCAGTGCAACATTGGAAATGTGCAGCGGCGCCGGCTTGCGATCGATGCCGCCCTGCGGATTTGCCTGGTCGGGCTTGCGGTGGCGGGCGTGAACGTTGATGCCGTCGACCAGCACCTTGTCATCCTTGGGCATCACCTGGAGGACGGAACCGGTACGGCCCTTGTCCTTGCCGGCGAGCACGACGACTGTGTCACCCTTCTTGATACGTGCAGCGCTCATCACAGCACCTCGGGAGCAAGCGAAATGATCTTCATGAAGTTCTTCGCGCGCAGCTCGCGGACCACGGGGCCAAAGATACGCGTGCCGATCGGCTCCGCATTCTTGTTGACCAGCACGGCCGCATTGCCGTCGAAGCGAATGACGCTGCCGTCGGGACGACGAACGTCCTTGGCGGTGCGCACGATCACGGCGCGGTGAACGTCACCCTTCTTCACGCGGCCACGGGGGGCGGCGTCCTTCACGGAGACGACGATGATGTCGCCAACGCTGGCAAAACGACGCTTCGAGCCGCCGAGCACCTTGATGCACTGGACGCGCTTGGCGCCGCTGTTGTCAGCGACATCAAGATTGGATTGCATCTGGATCATCGATCCGGTTCCTTCTCAATTGGCCTGCCGGGACACAGCCTGTGTCTGGCCCGGTGGTTCCGTTAAATCCTTGAGACCTGCTCAGGCTGCTGCGTCTGCAGCGACCTGCTCGGGAGACTTGTGGGTGTCGACCCGCGCGATGACCTTCCAGGTCTTCAGCTTCGAGATCGGCGCCGTCTCCTCGATACGGACGGTCTCACCCTCGTGATACTCGTTGGCATCGTCGTGGGCGTGATACTTCTTCGAGCGACGGATGATCTTGCCGTAGAGCGGGTGCTTCACCTTGCGCTCCACCTTGACGACGACCGTCTTGTCACCCTTGTCGGAAACCACCGTTCCCGTCAGCACGCGCTTGGGCATGGGCCTGTTTCCTTCTTACTTCGCGGACGAGCGCGAACGCTCGGCCTGGAGGGTTTTGATCCGCGCGATGTCGCGACGCACTTCGCGCACGCGGCTCGGCTTCTCAAGCTGGTTGGTGGCAGCCTGAAAGCGCAGGTTGAACTGCTCGCGCTTCAGCTCGCCCAGATCGGTCGAAAGCTGATCGTCGCTCTTCGCCTTGAGGTCAGAAATCTTGGTCATGACCATCATGCTCCCAGATGCGAGGTGTCGCCGAGACGCGCCACCACCTTCGTCTTGATCGGCAGCTTCATCGCTGCGCGGCTGAATGCTTCCGCAGCCAGCGGACCGGGCACGCCGTCCAGCTCGAACAGGATGCGGCCGGGCTTTACGCGCGCCGCCCAATATTCGATCGAACCCTTGCCCTTACCCTGACGGACTTCGGCAGGCTTCTTGGACACCGGCACGTCCGGGAACACGCGGATCCAGAGACGGCCCTGACGACGGATGTGACGCGTGATCGCGCGGCGAGCCGCTTCGATCTGGCGCGCGGTGACCCGCTCCGGTTCCAGAGCCTTGAGGCCGTAGGATCCGAAATTGAGGTCCGTTCCACCCTTGGCATCGCCCTTGATGCGACCCTTGAAGGTCTTGCGGAACTTGGTTTTCTTCGGCTGTAGCATGATGCTTTACCTTGCTCTCAATTCTCAGCGAGCCGGACGCACACCGGAGGTCTGAGCCTCCAGCATGAGACGGTCGGTCGCCATCGGATCGTGGCCGAGGATCTCGCCCTTGAAGATCCAGACCTTGATGCCGCAAACGCCATAGGCCGTGTGGGCCTCGGCTTCTGCATAATCGACGTTCGCACGCAGCGTGTGCAGCGGAACGCGACCTTCGCGATACCACTCGACACGGGCGATCTCCGCGCCGCCCAGACGGCCGCCGCAGGTGATCTTGATGCCCTCGGCGCCGAGACGCAGCGCGCTCTGCACGGCGCGCTTCATGGCGCGACGGAAAGCGATACGACGCTCGAGCTGATCGGCAACACCCTGGGCGACGAGCTTGGAGTCGATTTCCGGCTTGCGGATCTCGACGATGTTCAGGCTCACGTCGCTGGACGTCATCGCGCTCAGCTTCTTGCGCAGCTTCTCGATGTCCGCGCCCTTCTTGCCGATGATGACACCGGGACGGGCTGCATAGATCGACACGCGGCACAGCTTGGCCGGACGCTCGATGACCACCTTGGAGATCGCGGCCTGGGGCAGCGTCTTCATGACATACTTGCGGATCTTGAGATCCTCAAGCAGCAGGCGACCATAGTCCTGGCCTTCCGCGAACCAGCGGCTGTCCCAGGTGCGGTTGATCTGCAGGCGCAGACCGATGGGATTGCTCTTGTGACCCATGGATCAGGCCTCCTCTTCCGCAGCTTCACGCACGACGATGCGCACGCGGCTGAAGGGCTTCAGGATGCGGGTGGACTTGCCGCGACCACGCGCATGGAAGCGCTTCATGGTGAACGACTTGCCGACACTCGCCTCGGCGACCACGAGCGCGTCGACGTCGAGATTGTGGTTGTTCTCCGCATTGGCGACCGCGCTGGCGAGCACCTTGCGAACATCGACCGCCATCGCGCGCTTGGAGAAGGCGAGCACGTTCATCGCGTCCTCGACCTTGCGGCCACGGATGAGCGCGGCGACCAGGTTCAGCTTCTGGGCCGAACCGCGGATCTGCGTGCCGACGGCCAGCGCCTCATTGTCCGAGACGCGGCGGGGAGCTTTTGCCTTGCCCATCAGCGCTTGCCCTTCTTGTCAGCGGCGTGGCCGGGGAAGTAGCGCGTCGGCGCGAATTCACCCAGCTTGTGACCGACCATGTCTTCGTTCACCGAAACGGGAACGTGCTTGCGACCATTGTAGACGTTGAACGTCAGGCCAACGAACTGCGGCAGGATGGTGGAGCGGCGCGACCAGGTCTTGATCGGACCGCCACGGCCGTTGTTCTCCTGCGCGGTTTCTGCCTTCTTGAGCAGATGCAGGTCCACGAAGGGACCCTTCCAGACGGAGCGAGCCATCGCTTACCTCTTCTTCTTGGCGTGACGCGACCGGATGATCATCTTGTCGGTCGACTTGTTGTGACGGGTACGAGCACCCTTGGTCGGCTTGCCCCACGGGGTAACCGGATGACGGCCGCCCGAGGTCCGGCCTTCACCACCGCCGTGCGGGTGGTCGACAGGGTTCTTGGCGACGCCGCGGGTGAGCGGGCGACGGCCGAGCCAGCGGCTGCGGCCGGCCTTGGCGAGGTTCTGGTTCTGGTTGTCGGGGTTCGACACCGCACCGATGGTCGCCATGCAGTCCGAGCGGATGTAGCGCTGCTCACCCGAGCCGAGACGGACGATGACCATGCCGCGATCGCGACCGACGAGCTGGGCATAGGTGCCCGCGCTGCGTGCGATCTGAGCGCCCTTGCCCGGCTTCATCTCGATGTTGTGGATGATCGTGCCGACCGGCATCTGACCCAGTTCCATCGCGTTGCCCGGCTTCACGTCGGTCTTCTTGCCCGCGATCACCTTGTCGCCGACAGCCAGACGCTGCGGGGCGATGATGTAGGCCTGCTCGCCATCGGCATAGCTGACCAGCGCAATGAACGCCGTGCGGTTGGGATCATATTCCAGACGCTCCACCGTGCCTTCGACGTCCCACTTGCGACGCTTGAAGTCGATGATGCGATAGCGCTGCTTGTGACCGCCGGCGATACCGCGCGAGGTCACATGACCCTTGTTGTTGCGGCCACCGGTCTTGCGCTTGCCTTCGGTCAGCGCCTTGACGGGCTTGCCCTTGTGGAGGCCGGACCGGTCGACGAGGATCAGGCCACGCTGGGCCGGGCTCGTCGGGTTATAATGCTTGAGTGCCATTGTTCAGTCCGCCCTCAAATGCCCGTGGTGATGTCGATCGACTGGCCTTCGGCCAGGGTCACGACAGCCTTCTTCACGTCCGAGCGCGTGTAGGGCTTGCCCTTCCAGCGCTTGGTCTTGCCCTTCTGGACGATCGTGTTGACCGACTTGACGCTGACATTGAACAGCGCCTCGACAGCGGCCTTGATCTCGGGCTTCGAAGCGTCACGCGCGACCTTGAACACAACCGCGTTGTGCTCGGAGACCAGCGTCGCCTTTTCGGTGATGTGCGGGGCGACAATCACGTCGTAATGACGCGTGGCCACCGCTGCTGCCTGCTTCTTAGCCATTGAAGCGCGCCTCCAGCTGCTCGACCGCGGCACGGGTCAGCACCAGGCTGTCCGCACGCAGGATATCGTAGACATTGGCACCGATGGCGGGGAGCACATTGACACCGACGAGATTGGACGAGGCCTTGGCGAAGGAGAGGTTGGTCGCCTCGCCGTCGATGAACAGCACCTTGCCGAGGTTGAGCTTGGCGAGCTGACCCGCCAGTTCCTTGGTCTTGCCGTCCTTGACGTCCAGATTGTCCAGAACCGTGAGCGAGCCGCCCTTGGCCTTGGCCGAAAGCGCCATCTTCAGGCCCAGTGCACGCACCTTCTTGTTGAGCGAGTGCCCGAAGGTACGGGCGCGCTGACCGTGCGCCTTACCACCACCGATGAAGATCGGGGCGCGGCGATCGCCGTGACGAGCCGTACCGCCGCCCTTCTGGCGACCGAACTTCTTGCCCGTGCGGGCAACGTCAGAACGCTCGCGCGTCGCCGAGGCCGGGGCACGGCGCTTTTCAAGCTGCCAGGTGACGACACGGTGCAGAATGTCCGCGCGCGGCTCGAGGCCGAACACTTCGTCATTCAGCTCGACATCGCCGGAGGCCTTGCCGCCGTCCAGAGTGAGAACCTTGATCTTCATGACTTAGCCCTCCTGGCCTTCAGTGGCCTCGGGCGCCGCGACGTCCTGCGCAGGCGTATCGGCCGGAGCCTCGGCGTTATTGTTCGCAGCCGACTTGATGCTGGCCGGGTACGGCACGTCAGCCGGACGATCGACCTTCACGGCGTCCTTGACGAGAAGCCAGGCGCCCTTCGAGCCGGGCACGCTGCCCTTCACGAACAGCAGGCCGCGCTCGACGTCCGTGCGGACGATCTCGAGGTTCTGCTGGGTGCGCTGACGGTCGCCCATGTGGCCGGCCATCTTCTTGTTCTTGAACACGCGGCCCGGATCCTGACGGTTACCCGTCGAACCATGGGCACGGTGGCTGATCGACACGCCGTGCGTGGCGCGCATACCGCCGAAGCCCCAGCGCTTCATGGCGCCGGCAAAGCCCTTGCCCTGCGTCTGACCCGTCACGTCGACGAGCTGACCAGCGATGAAGTGATCGGCAGCGATTTCCGCGCCGACATCGAGCAGGGCGTCCTCGGCCACGCGGAACTCGACGACCTGCGCCTTGGGTTCCACCTGAGCCTTGGCAAAGTGCTCGCGCTGCGGCTTGGCAACATTCTTCGCCTTCGCAACGCCGGCACCCAGCTGCACGGCTACATAGCCGTCCTTATCCATTTCGCGACGGGCAATGACCTGGTTGCCTTCGAGCGCCAGGACGGTGACGGGCACATGGCGGCCATCATCCTGGAACAGGCGGGTCATACCCACTTTCTTCGCGATCACGCCGGTACGCATGATCCAATCCTCCAATAGAGGCCCCTGCATGATGCGGGGGCTTATCCAACGAAAAAACCGCCAGGGCCCTAAGACCCAGGCAGCCAACCCGATTTTGCGATGCGTTCCCCCGTCCGGGCTGGATGCTTCCGGACCCTCGACAAACGAGGCGGAAACGACGGAGGACGCTGCCCGGCCGAAGCCGGCGGTATCCAAATGTCCTGCAAGGCGACCCGAAGGCCGCCCCGCTACGGCCATCAGGCCAGTTTGATCTCGACGTTCACGCCGGCAGCCAGATCGAGCTTCATCAGCGCATCGACGGTCTGCGGGGTCGGCTGCACGATATCAAGCATGCGCTTGTAGGTGCGGACCTCGAACTGTTCACGGCTCTTCTTATCGATGTGCGGCCCACGGTTGACCGTGAACTTCTCGATGCGGGTCGGCAGCGGAATGGGACCGCGAATGAGAGCACCCGTACGACGAGCGGTATCGGCGATGTCGCCGGTCGCCTGATCCAGCACGCGATGATCGAATGCCTTGAGACGAATACGGATATTCTGCGTTTCCATGTCCACTAACCGATGTGAAAGAGCCAAAACAAAACCGCTTCACCCTGATGGCCCCGGCGCCATTCTGGCACTCACGAGCCCGCGCGAAGCGGCGAAAAAAGCAGGCCGCTCGAATCACCTGATCCGAGCGGCTCGCTGCCTATATTACTTCGAGATCGTCGCGACAACCCCAGAACCGACCGTGCGGCCACCTTCGCGAATAGCGAAGCGGAGGCCCGGGTCCATCGCGATCGGCGCGATGAGCTTGACGGCCAGCTTCACGTTGTCGCCAGGCATGACCATCTCGGTGCCCTCGGGGAGGACGACTTCGCCGGTCACGTCCGTCGTGCGGAAGTAGAACTGCGGACGATAGTTGGCGAAGAACGGCGTGTGACGGCCACCTTCGTCCTTCGACAGCACGTACACCTCGGCTTCGAACTCGGTGTGCGGCGTGACCGAACCCGGCTTGGCCAGAACCTGACCACGCTCGACTTCTTCACGGCCAACGCCACGGATCAGCGCGCCGATGTTGTCGCCGGCTTCACCCTGATCGAGCAGCTTGCGGAACATTTCCACGCCGGTGACGGTCGTCTTCTTGGTGGGCTTGAGGCCGATGATCTCGACTTCCTCGCCAACCTTCACAACGCCGGTCTCGACGCGGCCGGTCACCACGGTGCCGCGACCCGAGATCGAGAACACGTCTTCGATCGGCATCAGGAACGGACGGTCAACCGGACGGGCCGGCTGCGGGATGTAGGCGTCGACGGCATCCATGAGCGCCTTGATCGAATCCTTGCCGATCGCGTCGTCACGGCCTTCGAGAGCAGCCAGAGCCGAACCCTTGACGATGGGGATATCGTCACCCGGGAAGTCGTAGCTGGAGAGCAGCTCGCGCACTTCCAGCTCGACGAGCTCGAGGAGCTCCTCGTCGTCGACCTGGTCGACCTTGTTCATATACACGACGAGCGCCGGCACGCCGACCTGACGGGCGAGCAGGATGTGCTCGCGGGTCTGCGGCATCGGGCCGTCAGCAGCGTTCACCACGAGGATCGCGCCGTCCATCTGGGCGGCACCGGTGATCATGTTCTTCACATAGTCAGCGTGGCCCGGGCAGTCGACGTGCGCATAGTGACGGGCGCCAGTCTCATACTCGACGTGTGCGGTCGAGATCGTGATGCCGCGCTCGCGCTCCTCGGGAGCCTTGTCGATGTTGGCATAGTCCGTGAACGTGGCGCCACCGGTTTCGGCCAGCACCTTGGTGATGGCGGCGGTCAGCGTGGTCTTGCCATGGTCGACGTGACCGATGGTGCCGATATTGCAGTGCGGCTTGTTCCGCTCGAATTTAGCCTTAGCCATTTCCTACCTCTTTTCGCTCAATAGCTTGGGTTCAACCGCTCGGGGAAGCCTCGCGAAGGCGCCCCCATAACAGCAAATTTACATAAATCCAGATGAAAGTGCCGGCTTAGGCCAGCTTCGCCTTCACCTCGTCCGCGACGTTCTGCGGCACCTCGTCATAGTGCGAGAACTGCATGGAGTAGTTTGCGCGGCCCTGGGTGAACGAGCGGAGCGAGTTCACATAGCCGAACATGTTGGCCAGCGGGACCATCGCCTCGACAACCTGCGCATTACCGCGGCTGTCGGTGCCCTGGATCTGGCCACGACGCGAGTTCATGTCGCCGATGACGTCACCCAGATATTCCTCAGGCGTCACCACCTCGACCTTCATCACCGGCTCGAGCAGCGTGATGCCGGCCTTCTGCGCGACTTCACGCATCGCACCGCGACCGGTGATTTCGAATGCCAGCGCCGACGAGTCGACGTCGTGATAGGCGCCGTCATACAGGTTGATCTCGAAGTCGATGATCGGGAAGCCGATGAGCGAGCCCGTGGCCGCCGTCTCGCGCATACCCTTCTCGATCGCCGGGATATATTCCTTGGGAATATTACCGCCCTTGATCTCGTCCTTGAAGATGATGCCCGCACCGCGCTCGCCCGGCGTGACCTTCACCTTGATGCGGCCGAACTGGCCGGTGCCGCCCGACTGCTTCTTGTGGGTATAATCGACGTCGACGGCCTTCTTGAGATATTCGCGATAGGCCACCTGCGGCGCACCGACATTCGCCTCGACCTTGAACTCGCGCTTCATGCGGTCGACGAGGATTTCGAGGTGAAGCTCGCCCATGCCCTTGATGATCGTCTGGCCCGATTCGTGATCGGTCGAAACGCGGAAGGACGGATCCTCGGCGGCCAGGCGGTTGAGCGCGACGCCCATCTTTTCCTGGTCGGCCTTGGTCTTGGGTTCCACGGACAGCTCGATGACCGGCTCGGGGAATTCCATGCGCTCCAGGATGATCGGCTGACGTTCGGCGCACAGCGTGTCACCGGTCGTCGTTTCCTTCATGCCGGCCAACGCGACGATATCGCCGGCATAAGCCGTATCGATGTCCTCACGGCTGTTCGCATGCATCAGGAGCATACGGCCGATCTTTTCCTTCTTGTCCTTCACGGAGTTCAGATAGGTGCCCTTGCTCAGCGTGCCGGAATAGACGCGCAGGAAGGTGAGCGAGCCGACGAACGGATCGTTCATGATCTTGAACGCGAGACCCGAGAATGGCGCCTCGTCGCTGGTGGCGCGGCTGTCCGGCTCTTCCGTGTCGGGGTTGATGCCCTGCACGTCCTCAATGTCCAGCGGGCTGGGCAGATAGTCGACGACCGCGTCCAGCAGCGCCTGCACGCCCTTGTTCTTGAAGGCCGAGCCGCACAGCACCGGCACGAAGCTCTGGTTCAGCGTACCCTTGCGGATCAGCTTCTTGAGCGTCGCGACGTCAGGCTCGGTGCCCTCGAGATAGGCCTCCATCGCGGCATCGTCCTGCTCGACGGCCAGCTCGACCAGCTTCTCGCGATATTCGGCAGCCTTGTCGGCGAGGTCGGCCGGAATTTCTTCATAGAAGAATTCGGCGCCCAGATTCTCATCCTTCCAGATGATCGCGCGGTTGTTCACGAGATCGACGAGACCCTTGAAATCCGACTCCGCACCGATGGGCAGATACAGGACGGCCGGGGTCGCGCCCAGGCGATCGATGATCGTCTGCACGCAATAATAGAAATTGGCGCCCGTGCGGTCGAGCTTGTTGATGAAGCACATCCGGGGCACGCCGTACTTGTCGGCCTGACGCCACACCGTCTCGGACTGCGGCTCCACGCCGGCAACGCCGTCGAACGCGGCAACCGCGCCGTCGAGCACGCGCAGCGAGCGCTCCACCTCAATGGTGAAGTCCACGTGGCCGGGGGTGTCGATGATGTTCAGGCGATGCTCGGGGCCCTTGCCCTCGTCAGCCTTCCACAGGCAGGTCGTCGCAGCCGACGTGATCGTGATGCCGCGCTCCTGCTCCTGCTCCATCCAGTCCATCGTGGCGGCGCCATCATGCACTTCGCCGATCTTGTAGGACTTGCCGGTGTAATAGAGGATGCGCTCGGTCGTCGTCGTCTTGCCGGCGTCGATGTGCGCCATAATGCCGAAATTGCGGTAACGCTCGAGCGGGTGGCTGCGGGCCATGATCTTTACTCCATTGCCCGCGTGCGGCGGGGCTGCGGTCTGAAAGGTTCCTCTCCGTTCGGGTTGGCTCGGCGGGGACCCGTTTCTCCCCTCACGGAAGAACAGCCCTTCGACAGGCCCGAGCGAACGGTGGTGCAGGAAGCCGGGACAGTCCTGTGACTGCCCCGGCGTCCAATATAGTGCTTACCAGCGGTAATGCGAGAAGGCGCGGTTGGCTTCGGCCATCCGGTGCGTGTCTTCACGCTTCTTCACGGCATTGCCACGGTTGTTCGCGGCGTCCAGAAGCTCGCCGGAGAGGCGGGCCGCCATCGTGGTCTCGCTGCGGCTGCGCGCCGCATTGATGAGCCAGCGAATGGCCAGCGCCTGGGCGCGCTCGGGACGGACTTCCACCGGCACCTGATAGGTCGCACCACCAACACGGCGACTGCGGACCTCGATGCCCGGCTTCACATTGTTGAGGGCGTCATGAAAGACCGAGATCGGATCCTTCTTGGCGCGGGTTTCAACGGTGGCCAGTGCGCCATAAACAATCTGCTCAGCGACGGCCTTCTTGCCGTCATACATGACGCTGTTCATGAACTTGGACAGAACCTGATCGCCATACTGGGGATCGGGCAGGATGACGCGCTTTTCGGGGCGACGACGACGTGACATATCTCTGTTCTCCCCTGCTTACTTCGGACGCTTCGCGCCGTACTTGGAACGGCTCTGCTTGCGGTCCTTGACGCCCTGGGTATCCAGAACGCCGCGAAGAACGTGATAGCGCACACCGGGAAGGTCGCGCACACGGCCGCCACGGATCAGCACGACGCTGTGTTCCTGGAGGTTGTGGCCTTCGCCCGGAATGTAGCTGATGACCTCACGGCTGTTGGTGAGGCGCACCTTGCAGACCTTGCGGAGAGCCGAGTTCGGCTTCTTCGGGGTCACGGTGTAGACACGGGTGCAGACGCCGCGCTTCTGCGGGTTCTGCTCCATCGCAGGGACCTTGCTCTTGGCCTTCTGCGGCTCGCGGCCCTTGCGGACCAGCTGGTTGATCGTTGGCATGAAGCCCTTCACCTTTTTTCAGTTACTCTGCCATCTGCATGTCCTGGGTCGGCCGATGGCCAGCCGGGGCTGACCTCCAAACGACAAGAGACCCGGCGGTCGGTAAAGACCCCCTGGCCCCGCAAGAGCATAGGCAATGTTCAAGCTCTGTATGACCCAGCGGACGAGCGACCGAATCCTAGTGAAAGCACAGGTTGCGGGCCGCGAGGCAGGCGGGCCTATACAGAGAGGCCGCCAACCGGTCAAGCACGGCTCACCCCAAGGGGCACGCGTGGCGGCGAGGCGTTTTGAAATGCCGCCTTGCCTCTTTCGGCCTGCGCGCGCACATCCCAATCACCCGGCCCAATACCTTGGCCCAACACCCTGGCAGCAAAGGCGAGAGCTGATGACCCTGACCATGCACGCGATCACCGTTCCCCTCCTCGTCAACAGCTTGACCAACATGGAGAGGTGGCTCGCGCGCCCGGATGTGCGTGCTGCCGAGGCCGATCTGCTGGGCGCCCGGCTGATCGAGGATATGCGCCCGCTCACCGCCCAATATCAGATGGCGTCGGACAGCGCCAAGAACGGCATTGCCCGTCTCGCCAGCATCGAGCCGCCCGCCATGCCCGATACCGAGGCGAGCCTCGATGCCCTGCAGGAGCGGTGCGCAAAGACCATCGCCTTCGTCCATAGCGTGACGCCCGCACAACTGGACGGCAGCGAGGACCGCGAGATCGTGCTGCGCTTCCCGAACGGTCAGGGATATCGGTTCCACGGGCGGGATTATGTCACCGGCTTCATGCTGCCCAATTTCCTGTTCCATGCGACCATGGCCTATGCGCTGCTGCGGGCACGTGGGATCGCGATCGGCAAGCCGGATTTCCTGGCCCATCTCGGCGCGCCGGTCGCGCTCGCCGACCCGGCATGAGCTGACGGCGGCCCATCCCGCGCGGCATCGGCCGCTCCGGCATGGTTCGCCCTTTGCGCGACCGGCAGAGTCGGCTAGAGCCCGGCCCCATGAGCGAGACAGTGTCCTTTGGCTATCGTGAGGTAGCCCCCGAGGAAAAGACGAAGCTGGTCGGCGACGTCTTTTCCAATGTCGCCCGCAACTACGACATCATGAACGATGCGATGTCCGGCGGTATGCATCGGCTGTGGAAGGACCAGTTCGTCCGCCGCGTGAAGCCGCGCAAGGACGAGGCGATTCTCGACATGGCCGGCGGCACCGGCGACATCGCCTTCCGCATGGCCAAGCATGGCGCGCGTGTGACGGTGAGCGACATCAACGAGGATATGCTCGCCGTGGGCATGACGCGGGCGCAGAAGCGCGGCATCGAGGGCCTGGTCTGGCAGCCGCAAAATGCCGAGCAGCTGGTCTTCGGGGATCGCAGCTTCGATGCCTACACCATCGCGTTCGGCATCCGTAATGTGACCGATATCCCGGCCGCGCTGCGCGAGGCGCATCGCGTGCTCAAATATGGCGGCCGCTTCTTCTGCCTGGAATTTTCCAGCACCACCTGGCCCGGTTTCGGCGATGTGTATGACGCCTATTCGCACAAGCTGGTGCCCAAGCTGGGCAAGATGATCGCCGGCGATGCGGAGAGCTATCGCTATCTCATCGAGTCGATCCGCCGCTTCCCGGACATGCCCAAGTTCAAGGGCATGATCGAAGAGGCGGGCTTCGTGCAAGCGAAGGCCGAGCCGATCATGGGCGGCCTCGTCGCCATTCATTCTGGATGGAAGATATGATTCGCCAGCGCAGCAGCGCCATGGTGCGTTTCGCAAGGCGATAAGGTCATGACAGCCCACATCACCCATCTCTGGCGCCTGCTCTCATGGGGGCGGACCCTCGCCCGGCATGGCGCGCTGCGCGGTATCGAGCGGGATGGCAATACGCCCGCCCCAGTCCGCCGCCTCGCACGGCTGGCGCGGCTCGGTGCGCGCGTGCCCAAGGAGCCGCGCTATGCGGAGGCGTTTCAAGCCATTGGCCCGGCCGCGATCAAGCTCGGCCAGTCGCTGGCGACGCGCCCCGATCTGGTCGGTGAGGATGCTGCCCGCGATCTGCTGTCGCTGCAGGACGCGCTCCCGCCCATGCCCTTCTCCGCGATCCGCGCCGAGATCGAAGCCAGCTTCGGGCGACCGCTCGAATCGATCTACGCCAGCGTCGATGAGCAGGCCGTCGGCGCGGCGTCCATCGCGCAGGTGCATCGTGCCGTGACGACGGACGGCCGCGCGGTCGCCATCAAGGTGCTGCGCCCGGGCATTCGCGAGCGATTCAACCGCGACATCGACACTTATGAATGGGCGGCGGCGCATCTGGAGCAACTGGGCGGCGAGGCCTCGCGCCTCCGACCGCGTCTGGTTGTGGCCAATCTCAAGCGCTGGACAGCGCGCGAGCTGGATCTGCGGCGCGAGGCGGCCTCTGCCTCCGAACTGGCCGAGGCCATGTCCGCCGTGCCGCGCTATCGCATCCCGCAGATCGACTGGGATCGCACCAACGGCCGGGTGATGACTCTCGAATGGATCGACGGCATCAAGATCAGCGACCGAGCGGCGCTGGTCGCGGCCGGGCATGACCTGAGCGATCTGGCCGCGCGGCTGGTCAACACCTTCTTGCGGCAAGCGATCGCCGACGGCTTCTTCCATGCCGACATGCACCAGGGCAATCTGTTCGTGCAGGCCGATGGCACCATCGTCGCCATCGACTTCGGCATCATGGGACGGATCGACCGGCGCGCGCGCCTGTGGCTGGCAGAGATCCTTTATGGTCTCATCACCGGCAACTATCGCCGCGTGGCGGAAATCCATTTCGAAGCGCAATATGTGCCGGCCCACCACAATGTCGCCGAGTTCGCGACCGCCCTGCGTGCCGTCGGCGAACCGATGCGCGGCAAGCCGGTGAGCGAGCTGTCCGTAGGTCAGATGCTGGATGGCCTGTTCGCCATCACCCGCGATTTCGACATGCAGACGCAGCCCCATCTGCTGCTGCTGCAAAAGACGATGGTTGTGGTCGAAGGCGTGGCGACCATGCTCGACCCGACGATCAACATGTGGGACGTCTCCGGCCCCTATGTGAAGAGCTGGCTGCGCGACGAACTCGGCCCCGAAGCCAAGCTCGCCGATTCGATCCATGAAACCGTGGACACGATCCGCCGCCTGCCCGGCCTCATCCGGCGACTGGAGGAAGCCTATCCCGAGCCGGGTGGCGCCCCGCCCCCGCCGCCCCTGCCGGCGGTGAAGCTGGTGCAGGTGAAGGTCGGCTGGTTCTGGCGATATGCGGGCGTGGCGATTCTGGCGGCAGCAGCCGGCGCGGGTGCCATGGCGCTCCTTGCCTGACGCCCCGCCCCTGCCGAGCCGCTAGCCGGACCGGCGCCCAGCCGCTATGGAACCATCATGACCCAGCGGATCCTCCTCATCGTCTCCGGCGGGATCGCCGCCTACAAGGCGCTGGAACTGGTGCGCCTGCTCAAGGGCAAGGGCCTCGCCGTGCGCGCCGTGCTGACCGACGCCGCCACCAAATTCGTGACGCCGCTCTCCTTCGGCGTGCTCACCGAGGATCATGTCTATGGTGACATGTTCGACCTCAAGGAGGAGCGCGAGATCGGCCATATCCAGCTCAGCCGCGAGGCCGACCTGATCGTCGTCGCACCGGCGACCGCCAACATCCTTGCCAAGATGGCATCGGGCATCGCCGACGATCTTGCCACGACCGTGCTGCTCGCCACCGACAAGCCGGTGCTCGCCGTACCCGCAATGAATGTGCGGATGTGGCACCACAAGGCCACCCAGCGGAACCTCGACACGCTGCGGGCCGATGGCATCCATGTGATGGAGCCTGACGTCGGTGCCATGGCCTGCAACGAGTGGGGCAAGGGCCGCCTGCCCGACCCGGCCGCCATCGTGCAGGACATCGAGCGGCTGCTGGCAGAGGCGCCGTCACCGGCCGCGCTGCTGACCGACACCAGCAGAACGATCCATGCGCCCGATCTCAGCCACGCCAATCTGCTTGGCCGCCATGTGCTGGTGACCGCCGGGCCGACACACGAACCGATCGACCCCGTGCGCTACATCGCCAACCGGTCGTCCGGGCAGCAGGGCTTTGCGATTGCCGCCGCCGCCGCCCAGGCCGGTGCGCGCGTCACGCTCGTCGCCGGGCCGGTCAGCCTGCCCACGCCGCGTGGCGTCACCCGGGTGGACGTGCAGACCGCGCGGGAGATGCAGGCCGCCGTGGAGGGAGCCTTGCCAGCCGATATTGCCATATTGGTCGCAGCAGTGGCCGATTGGCGCGCCGCCGACGAGGCCGATCAGAAGATCAAGAAGGATGGCTCGGGCACGCCTGCCCCGCTCGCGCTGGCCGAGAATCCGGACATCCTCGCGACGCTGGCGCGCCACGTCCAGCGCCCCGCCTTGCTCGTCGGCTTCGCGGCCGAGACCGAAACTGTCGTCGACCACGCTATCGCCAAGCGCCAGCGCAAGGGCGCGGACTGGATCGTCGCCAATGACGTGTCCGGCGATGTCATGGGCGGATCGCATAACAGCGTCCATCTGGTCACGGCGCAGGGCGTCGAAGACTGGCCGGACATGCCCAAAGCCCTTGTCGCCACGCGGCTGATTGAAAGGATTTCCGATGAACTGGCCGCTCGTTGACATTGCGGTGAAGCGCCTGCCCCATGGCGAAGACCTGCCATTGCCCAGCTACGCCACCGCCGGCGCGGCCGGCATGGACGTGGTCTCCGCCGAGGATGTAACGCTGCCGAGCATGGCCCGCCATGCCGTCGCCACCGGTCTCGCGCTTGCCATTCCCGAGGGGTTCGAGGTGCAGGTGCGCCCCCGGTCGGGGCTGGCGCTCAAGCATGGCATCACGCTGCCGAACACGCCCGGCACGATCGACAGCGATTATCGCGGCGAACTGAAGGTCATTCTGGTCAACCTGGGCGAGGATGATTTCGAGATCAAGCGCGGCGACCGGATCGCCCAGCTCATCGTTGCGCCTGTGCAGATCGCGCGCATGGTCGAGGTCGCGACGCTGGACGATACGGCGCGCGGTGCGGGCGGTTTCGGCTCCACCGGCGTCCGCACAGTCTGACGCACAGCCGCACTGATGGACTTCACCGACGATCAGCTTGAGCGATATGCCCGCCACATCGTGCTGCGCGAGATCGGCGGCGCTGGGCAGGCAAGGCTGGCCGGCGCGCATGTCGCGATCATCGGAGCGGGCGGCATCGGCTGCCCGGCGATTGCCTATCTGGCGGCGGCCGGCATCGGTACCCTGCGGATCATCGATCATGATAGGGTGAGCCTCTCCAACCTGCAGCGGCAGATACTGTTCGCTAGCGACGACATCGGTCGTCGGAAGGCGGAAGCCGCGCGGGACGCGGTGCGCCGGCTCAACCCGGATTGTCACGCCATCCCGATCAACACTGCGCTGGATGCCGACAACGCGGAGACGCTGCTGCGCGATGCCGACATCATTCTGGATGGCTGCGACAATTTCGAAACGCGCCTCGCCGTCTCGGACGCCGCGACCCGTCTGCGCATTCCGCTGGTGAGCGCCGCCGTCGGCCAGTTCGAGGGGCAGATCGGTGTCTGGCGGGGATGGGAAGCCGGCCAGCCCTGCTATCGTTGCCTGGTCGGGGAAACCCGCACCGACCCCGCCCGCACCTGCGCCGAGGAAGGCATTGTCGGGGCACTGACCGGCATCATCGGATCGATGGCGGCGCTGGAGGTCATCCGCGCCCTCGTGCCGTTCGGTGAAGCGGCGACCGGCAAGCTCATCGTCTTCGATCTGCTCGCCCGTCGTCTGCGGACCATGGCCATTCCGCCGGACCCGGCCTGCAAGGCCGCGCTCGCCTGCGCATGAGCGCGCGGCCGCCTCTCGCTCTCGTCGTCGTCAGCGCCGATTCGGCCCGATTGCGCGCGGCCCTGTCGCTCGCGCGGGCAGAGGTCGCTCTGGGAAGTGCGGCCCGCGTCTTCCTGCAAGGCGAGGCGGCTGCCCTGTTGCGCACCCCGATCCGCGCCCCGCAGGACGCCGCCTGGGCTGCAGCCGGGGAGCCGACGCTCGCGCAATTGCTGGATGATGCGCTGGATGAAGGCGTGACGATCAGCCTCTGCCAGAGCGGCCTTGCCATGGCGGCTATAGCAGCGGGCAGCCTCGACCCCCGTATCGAGATCACCGGCCCCATTGCCTTTCTCGCGGCGGCTGGGCCGGACATCCGCCTGCTGACGCTCTGACCATGAGCCTTGCTCTATCTCCATCGCTGCTCGGGCTTCTCGCTGCTCTCGCCGCCGGCCTTCTGATCGGCCTCGAACGAGGCTGGACGCAGCGCGACAAGCAGGCCGGGCAACGGGTGGCGGGGTTCCGCACCTTCGGCCTGATCGGCTTTGCCGGTGGCCTGTCGGCGCTCCTGCCGGAGATGATCGCCGCGATCATGGCGCTTGGCGTCGTCGGCGCGCTGCTCATTGGTTTCGGCCAGGCGATTCGCGACGACCAGCTTTCGGCCACCACGATTGTCGCGGCGCTCCTGACCTTCGCCATCGGCTATGCCGCAGTGGCGCTCTCGCCAGCCATCGCTCTGGCGGCGGCGGGCGCGGCCTTCGTGTTGCTGAGCGCCCGCCACTCGATGCACACCCTGCTGCGCGGGCTGACGGAAGCCGAGATCGAGGGCGTCGCCCGCTTTGCGCTGGTCGCCCTCGTCGTCCTGCCGCTGCTGCCCGATGCCAATTATGGCCCCTACGACGCTTGGAACCCCCGCCAGATCTGGATGGTGGTGGTGCTGGTCGCCGGGCTCTCCTTTGCTGGCTATGTCGTCGCGCGCCGGTTCGGCAGCAGCCGGGGCGTATTGATGATGGCGCTGACCGGCGCCATCGTCTCGTCCACGGCAGTGACGGCCTGGTACGCCCGCCGCCTGCGCACCGAGCCGGAATTACGCGGCGTGCTGACCGCTGGCATTGCCATCGCCACCATCGTCATGTTCGTGCGCGTGCAGGTGCTGACCGCCATCCTCGTGCCCCGCGCCCTGCCGACGCTCGCACTGGTGCTGGCGCCGGCGCTGGTCGTCTCGGCGATCATGGCCCTGCTCGCTTGGCGCCGTGACGATTCGCCGGATGGGCCACCGGTCAAGCTGGGCAATCCTTTCGATTTTGGCCCGGCGCTGATGCTCGCCGGCTTCGTCGCGATCTTCTCGCTGGTGGCGCGCTGGGCGCTGGATGTCTGGGGCGACGAAGGCATCGCGGTTGTCATCGGCCTCACCGGCTTCATGGATGTGGATGCGGCGGTGCTCACCCTTGCCGGCCTGCCCGCACAAACGCTCGACAATGCTACGGCGGGCTTCATCCTCGCCGCGCCGGTCTTCGCCAATACCGCCGTCAAAGGCGTGATGGCGCTTGTACTGGCCGGGGGACGCAATGGCATCGTCGCATCCGCTCCGCTCTTTGCGTCCCTGCTCGCCTCGCTGGCGGGCGCTGCCCTGTTCTGGCTGGGCTGACCGCGGCGCGCCTGCAACGGCGCGGCACCGATGCCACAAGCGGACGCGCGGGGGGCATGACAGCCTGCGTTTATCCTGATACCGCCTGCCCCACCTGAACCCATCCACCCTCAATGGACAGATTTCGCATGTTGGACTTCACGACCCAGCCGCTCGCCACCCCCACCTCGCCCGAGGACCGTGTTGCCGCCATGGCGACGCTCGGTTTCGGCACGCTCTTCACCGATCATATGGTGACGATCCGCTATACCGAGGGACAGGGTTGGCACGATGCCGTTCTGGGTCCGCGCCAGCCGATCCCGCTCGATCCGGCAGCCGCCGTGCTCCATTATGCGCAGGAGATTTTCGAGGGGCTCAAGGCCTATCGCCTGCCGGACGGGTCCGTCGCAAGCTTCCGCCCGGAGGCCAACGCCGCCCGTTTCAACCAGAGCGCCACGCGCCTCGCCATGCCGCATCTGCCCGAGGATCTGTTCGTCGAGAGCATCCGCAAGCTGGTCGCAGCGGACATCGACTGGGTGCCGGATGCCGACAAGGGCAGCCTGTATCTGCGCCCCTTCATGTTCGCGAGCGAGGCCTTCCTCGGCGTCCGCCCGGCGCGCGAATATGTCTATTGCGTGATCGCGTCCCCGGTCGGCGGCTATTTCAAGAGCGGCAAGTCGGCCGTGACGCTGTGGGTCAGCCATGATTATGTCCGCGCGGTCCCCGGGGGCACCGGTGCTGCCAAGTGCGGCGGCAATTATGCGGCGAGCCTGCAGCCGCAATCCGTCGGCATCGAGCATGGCTGCGACCAGGTGCTGTTCCTCGATGCGGTCGAGCGCAAGTGGATCGAGGAGCTGGGCGGCATGAACATCATGTTCGTGTTCAATGACGGCACGATCATCACCCCGCCGCTCAACGGCTCGATCCTGCCCGGCGTCACCCGCGATTCGTTGCGGCTCGTCGCGGAGGATGCCGGCTACACGGTGAAGGAAGAGCCCTACAGTTTCGAGCAGTGGATGGCCGACGCCAAGATCGGCAAGCTGAAGGAAGCCTTCGCCTGCGGAACCGCTGCGGTCATCACGCCCATCGGCGAAGTGCGCTCGACCCAAGGCAATTTCGTCATCGGCAATGGCGACGGCGGCGAGGTGGCCCGCGCGCTGCGCGAGGCACTGGTCGGCGTGCAGCTCGGCCAGAAGCCGGACGAGCATGGCTGGATGACCAGACTGGCCTAAGCCGGTTGGCAAGCCGAGCTGGTCATTCGGTAAAAGGATATGAAGCAGTCAATCTGAAGGAGCAGTCCCGATGACCTTGCGCCAGACCGGCATCGACAGTGTCGACATGATCATCCTGCCGCCCGTGCGCGATCTGGGCGATGGCTTTCAGGTCCGGCGCGCGCTGCCATCGGCCCATCGCCGGATGGTCGGCCCCTTCGTGTTCTTCGATCAGTTCGGCCCGACGACCTTCTCGGCCGGCGAGGGCCTGGACGTCCGCCCCCATCCGCACATCGGCCTCGCCACGGTGACCTATGTGCTGGAGGGCGAAATCCTCCACCGCGATTCGCTGGGCAAGGTCCAGCCGGTGCGCCCCGGCGCCGTCAACTGGATGACGGCAGGGCGCGGCATCGTCCATTCCGAGCGCAGCGCCGATGATACCCGCGCCGCAGGCGGGCCGTTGTTCGGCCTTCAGACCTGGGTCGCGCTGCCGCAAGCGAAGGAGGAGGTCGATCCGGCTTTCTTCCATCACCCCGCCGACACGATTCCCGAAACGGAGGCAGAGGGCGTGCGCATCCGCGTCGTCGCTGGGAGCAGCGACGGGCTGACCTCGCCGGTGCAGGCCTTCTCGGACATGCTCTACGCCGACGTCACGCTCCAGGACGGCGCGCGCTACCGGCTGGGCACCGACCATATCGAACGCGCGGTCTATGTCATCTCGGGCGGGCTGGCGGTGGAAGGCCAGAGCGGCGGTTTCAACGCCGGCGAACTGGTGATCTTCAAGCCGGACAGCGAGACCGTCCTGCGCGCCAATGGCCCGACCCGCATCATGCTGGTCGGCGGCGAGCCATTGGATGGGCCACGGCACATCTACTGGAACTTCGTGTCCAGCTCCCGCGATCGCATCGAACAGGCCAAGGACGACTGGCGACAGGGCCGGTTCGACATCGTGCCCGGCGAGCGCGAGTTCATTCCGCTGCCCGACTAGGCCTGAACGATTTCAGGCCGGGCGGAGGCCTTCAATCCCGATCCATTTCCTGGATCGCCCGCTCCCGATCGAGCTGGACTTCGGCATTGTGCGTCAGCGCATCGAATGTCGTCATGAAGCTGTCGAGCTGGTCGGCAGGGATGCCCTGAAACAGGAACTCGCTGCGCCGAACCGCTGTCTCCTCAATGATCTGGCTCACCGCGCGTCCCTTCTCGGTCGGACCGAAGAAGCCGTGGCGGCGTCCCGGGCGTCCGGTCCGCTCGATCAGGCCGATCTCGATGAGATGATTGACGGTGCGGCCCGCCTGGCTCTGGTCGCGCGCCAATGCCAGCACCAGCTGGGGCCAGCTGATCGGCGGATTGCGGCAGATTTCCGCCATGACCCAGGTCTCGAAATTCGACAGGCTGGTCTGGCGCTTATGGGCAAGGGCACCGCCGCGCAGCATGTAGGAGCACAGAGTGACGAACGGCGGCAACACGCGTGAGCGGTCCGCCGCCACACCGTTTTCGTCCGG
Source organism: Sphingobium sp. B10D7B (assembly GCF_025961955.1). NCBI lineage: Bacteria > Pseudomonadati > Pseudomonadota > Alphaproteobacteria > Sphingomonadales > Sphingobiaceae > Sphingobium > Sphingobium sp. B10D7B. Next base: position 3,455,848 of record NZ_JAOQOQ010000001.1, on the reverse strand, counting down.
CAGGCCTTCATCGACGAGATCCTGAAATGCCACGGTCTCGGGCCGCTGATTGCTCGCCGCCTGCTTGCGCTCCTGCTCGAACAGGGCAATGGCGCGGGTCAGCAGCATGTCCAGCACTCCGGAGAGCGTCTGAAGTTCCTCATCGCTGATGCCGAAGGTGAGCTCCCGATTGCGCAGCTCGGCATGGCGCTGCAGCCGATCCGCCAGCTGCTTGCCGCTCGGGCTGAGCCGGATGGGGCTGCGGATGCCGCTGCGCAGCAGCAGGGCGACCTCGCCCATGCGCTTGATGGCACGGCTGATCTGCGCCTTGTCGACACCGCAGGCCAGGGAAATCTGCGCGAGGGTCATGCCCCCTTGGACATGAAGGAGCAGCAGGATCCGCCGGTCCAGCTCGTTGATATGCGCGGTGCGGGCGAAGGAGATATTCGCGCTCTCGCGGGCATTGCGCAGAAAGACCCAGAGCTTGGACTGGAACCGGGCCTGACGCTCGTCCCGCGGGCCGGGCGCCGGCGACGGGGCGTCGACGTCGATGCCGTCGAGCAGGACATCCAGCTGGCGATCGAAGGAACTGTCCGGTCCCGATGGTTCGGCACGGGCCTGCTCGACCAGCGTCCACCCGATCACGAAATGCTCGAGCGCCTGCGCGATCACGCGGGCTTCATCGAGTGCGAGGCCGACCTCGCACAAGGGTGCGACCGCGTCCGGCGTCCCCACCGCGAGAGGAAAGCGCGAGGCGACATGCGCGAACAGCCTGGCGCCATCGCGACTGGAGAGCATAGCGACCCGGCTGGTCTGCGCGCGCAAGGCAAGGCGACCGCGCCAGCCCGGGCCTGCCGCGCCGCCCTCGGCAGCACGCACCATGTCCTGCGCCAACGCCGTCAGAAGTTGATCGTCGCTCGCGAAATGCTCTTCGATTTCGGCCGGATCGGCTTCAAGGTCGGCAGCGACGGCCTGCAGAGTGCAGCCGTCCAGGCCCGACCGGCCCAACAGGGCCAGCCCGGCGCTGATAATCGAAGCCCTGCTGATGCGCGCCCGGACCGAACCGAGCGCCGCGCGCCCCTTATTCATGATGACCGATCCCCAAAGACCCACCTTTCGCGTGATTCGGCCAGATTCATCGCATTTTCGAGCAGCGGTCAATGTTTATGCAAAATAATCAGACATGATCGTCATCCCCGAGCGATTCGTAAAATCGTTAGACCCGCAATAGATGGCGTAGTAAGATTTTCGCCACGCGGACGACCGCGTCACGAGAAGAAAAGATATGTGGGAGCGAGAGGACCGGTGATCAGCAAATCCGTGGCGGCAGTCAGCGCCTTCATCATCGTCGCAGCCGGACTGAGCGGCGTGGCCCAAGCGCAGGGCAGCCTGAACGACCAGTTGGCGACCTGCGCGAGAATTGGGTCCACGGAAGCCCGCCTCGCCTGCTACGATTCGGTGGCGCAGTATAATCAGCCGCAAGGCGGCACCTCTGCGCCCGCGCCTGTGCCGGGCGCGGCCGGCTCCGGCAATGCGAGCCGCACACCTACGCCCGCACCGGCTGCCCCGCCCGCTCCGGCCGCAACGAGCGGCTTCGGCGCCGAGCAGGTGGAGCGCGCCACGCGCCAGCCGCGCGCATCGCAGGAGGACAAGGAAACGAGCGCCACCCTGGCAAGCGTGCGCGAGATCGGCCCGGGGCTGTGGCAGGTCACGCTCGCAGACGGGGCCGTCTGGCGGATGACCGAGCGGATGACCGCCTTCCAGCCGCCCGCCCCCCAGGACTCGGTCACCATCCGCAAGGGCGCGCTCGGCAGCTATCTGATGCAAGTCGGGCGGCAGGCAGCTGTGCGCGTGAACCGCGTGCGCTGATCGCGCGCGGCATCCGGCGGAAGGACCTAATCAACAAACCGCCGGCTTGCTGCGAGCAGGATCGGCCCCGCGCCTACCGCCGGCTTATTGGACATCCGCCCGTTGCGTGCCGCAGCCACGCCAAGCACGCGCCGCCGCTTTTTTGTGGACTTAGTCATTCTGATCTCGATAGGGCCGTGCCATCCCGCATGAGCAGGCGGATTGAGGAGAGGTGATCTGATGTTGAACGTGAGTGGCAAGACGGCCTTCATCACCGGCGGCGCGAGCGGCATGGGCTGGGGCATGGCAAAGGCCTTCGGCGAAGCGGGGATGCGGGTCATCATCGCCGATATCCGTCAGGACGCGCTCGATCAGGCGATGGAAGGCTTTGCCAAGACCAATCTGGCCGTTCACGCTATCAAGCTGGATGTCGCAGACCGCGATGGCTGGGCCCGCGCCGCCGATGAAGCCGAGGCGCAGTTCGGCAATATCCATGTGCTGGCGCTCAACGCCGGCGTGGGCGTCACCGGCTCGATGCTGACGGCGACCTACAAGGACTGGGACTTCAACATGTCCGTCAACGTCGGCGGCGTCGTCAACGGGCTCGTTACCATGCTGCCGCGGATGCTCAAGCATGGCGAAGAAGGGCAGATCGTCGTCACATCCTCGACCGGCGGCTTTTCTGCAGTCGGCAATGCCGGCCTGTATTGCGCTGCCAAGTTCTGCGTGGCCGGCATGTTCGAAAGCCTCGCCACCGATCTGCGCGGCACCGCGCTTGGCGCCTCGGTCTTCTTCCCCGGCCCGGTGCAGACCCAGCTCGGCAGCACAACCAACGCCACCCGCCCCGAGCATCTGCGCAACGATGCGCCGCCCCCGGCCCCCGAGGCCGTCGGCGCGAAGAAGGATGCGCGGCCGGCACCCGGCTTCGACCCAAGCCTGTTCATGTCCAGCGAGGAAGTGGGTGAGCGCGTGCTGCGCGGCATTCGCCGCCGCGACCTGTTCATCATGACCCACCCGGAGTTCCAGCGCGGGATCGAAGCGCGCAGCAAGGCGCTGGTCCGTGCCATTCCGGTGGAAGCGCCGAACGAGGCCCGCGCCAATCTCGTCGCCCAGTTCGGAACGCTCATGTACAACCCGATCTACGACGAGCAGCAGCCGCTCGACGAACCGCTTTGAGACGGCGGAGCTGACCGCAACAGGAGAGAACAGATGGCAAAGGTCGTCCGCGTGCATGAACTGGGCCCGCCTGACGTGCTCCGTTTCGACGAGATCGCGGTCGGCGCGCCCGGCCCTGGTGAGGTGCGAATCAGGGTTGAAGCCATTGGTCTCAACCGCTCCGAAGCGATGTTTCGGGCAGGGCGCTATCCCACCAAGCCGACATTGCCGACGCTGATCGGCTATGAGGCCTGCGGCATCATCGAAGCTCTGGGCGATGGCGTGTCCGGCTTCGCCGTCGGTGATCGGGTCTGCGCCCTGCCTATGTATCCGCTCGGCCAGTATGGCGTCTGGGCCGAGCAGGCGATCGTGCCGGCCCGCTGCCTGCTGCACGCACCACCCGGGCTCAGCGCCGCGCAGGCTGCAGCGGTGTGGATGCAGTATATGACGGCCTATGCGATCATCGAGGTCGGCAAGGCCGGCATCGGCGATTATGTGATCATCCCCGCCGCCTCCAGCAGTGTCGGTCTCGCTGCGATCCAGCTCGCCAACTGGGCCGGCGCCATCTCGATTGCGGCCACGCGCACCAGTGACAAGGCCGAGACGCTCAAAGCGCACGGGGCCGCCCATGTCATCGCGACCGGGGAGACGGATCTGGTTGAGGCCGTGATGCAGATCACCGACGGCAAAGGCGCGCGATTGGTGTTCGACCCGGTGCAGGGGCCCTATGTGCAGACGCTCACCAGCGCGATGGCCGAGCGCGGCATTCTGTTCATCTATGGCGGCCTGTCCGAACAGCCGACCCCCTATCCCCACTGGAATATGGCGTTCAAAGGCCTGTCAATGCGCGGCTGGGTCGCCTCGGAAATCTGGAACCACCCCGAGCGGTACAAGCGCGCGCAGGAGCACATCCTGCTGGGATTGAAGCTGGGCAAGCTCAAACCGGTGATCGCGCGCACCTTCCCGTTCAGCGAGATCGTGGAAGCCAATCGCTATCTGGAATCGAACCAGCAAATCGGGAAGATCGTTGTGACCGTCTGAGCCCGACGGCAGGCGTCACTAGGGGGCAGAGAATATGACGAACGAAGAGGGCGGCCAGACCAGCGTGAAGCTCCCGGCGCGGGACATCCCGCCGCCACGGACGATCAGCCCGCAAGCCCGGCAAGCACTGATCGAGGGCGCCGCCACGCCGGCGACGAACTGGCCTGCCGCGACCGATCTGGCAGGCTGGCGGGAACGGCTGGCGGCCAGCAACGCCATGTGGGAGCCAATGGCGCAAGCCATGCTCGCCACGCTACCAGTGACCATCGACACCGTGCAGATCGCCGGCGTGACCTGCCATGATTGCGTGCCGCACGCCGGAACAGCTGATGATGGTCCGGTCTATCTCTTCATTCATGGCGGCGCGTTTGTTTTCGGCGGTGGCGCATTCGCCAAGGCGACCGGTGCCCGGCAGGCAGCGGCGCTGGGCTGCCGGGTCGTCTCGGTGGATTATCGTATGCCGCCCGACCACCCTTACCCCGCTGCGCCGGAGGATTGCCTTGCGGTATATCGGGCGTTGCTGGCCGGGACCGATCCGCGCCGCATCGTAATTGGCGGCAGTTCCGCCGGCGGCAATCTCGCCGCGGCTGTGACGCTGATGATTCGCGATCAGGGCCTGCCGCTCCCCGCCGGTCTCGTGCTGCTGACGCCGGAAGTCGATCTGACCGAATCGGGCGACAGCTTCCTCACCAATGAAGGGCTGGATGTGGTGCTCAAGCGCGAGCTGCCGGAGTGCAACGCGCTCTACGCCAGCGGCCATGACCTCACGCAGGCCTATCTTTCCCCGCTCTTCGGCGACTTCACCAGGAGCTTTCCGCCGACACTGGTGCAGACCGGAACGCGCGACCTCTTCCTCTCCAATTCCGTGCTCTTCCACCGCAAGTTGCGAGAAGCGGGCGTCGATGCCGAATTACATGTGTGGGAAGCGATGCCGCACGCCGGGTTCGGCTGGGGTGAGGTGCCGGAGAACAGGGAAATCGAGCGCGAGGTTGCGCGGTTCATCGCGCGCGTAGTGCCGCAGCCTACCTAACGCTGCCTCAGGCTGGCCATGAAAAAAGGGAGAGCGCGCGCCCTCCCTTTTCCTATCTCACAGCGAATTGCGCGCTTACTCAGCGGCAATCGCGTCGACGCGGGCCGGAATGTCCAGCCCATAGAGCTTGGCGGCATTCTCATAGGCAATCTTGCGCACCAGCGCCGGATCGGCGCCCTCGGTGAACTCGGCCAGCACCTTGCGGCTGTTCGGCCAGATGCTGTCCGGGTGCGGATAGTCCGTCGCCCACAGCAGCTTGTCCTCACCATAGAACTTGTGCAGCGCGATTGCCGTGGGGCTCTGCTGGAACGTGCCATAAACCTGCCGCTTGAACAGCTCGGACGGCTTCATCTTGTGCGGAATGCCGCCGCGCGCGTTCCAGAATTCTTCGGCTTCCCACAGGCGCCAGTGGCGATAATCCAGTTCCTCGATCACCCAGGGCAGCCAGCCGATGCCGCTCTCTGCGATGACGATCTTGAGGCCGGGGTGACGCTCGAGAATGCCCCAAGCAAAGAGGTCCACAAACGGGTCCATGAACTGCTCGATGAACATCTTCACGTGCAGGAAGGTGGCGCCCGGGCTGCCCTTATACTTGTCGAACGCGCGGCTGACGCTCGGGAACACAGTCACGTGGAAGGAGAGAATGATGTTATTCTCCTCCAGCATGGTCCACAGCGGCTCCCAGCGCTCGTCCTCAAGGCGCGGCTGGGCCATGGCGATCTGCAGATTGGCCTGCTTGAAGCCGCCCAGATCGACGATCTTCTGCAGCATCGCGACCGCCGCCTCCGGCTCGGGCGGCAGCATCGGCACGCCGATCAGCCGGTCAGGAGCGGCGGAGCAGAACTCCTTGAGCCATTCATTATAGGCGCCGTAGCAGGCGTCGCGCAGTTCCTTGTCGTCGAAATCGAGTGAGGTGACCGGGCCGAAGATGACATGCGCATACACGCCATCCCGATTCATGTCGGCCAGTCGCAGTTCGGCGACCGCAGGGCGACGCTCGGTCTGATCGACAATGCCACCGCGATCCAGGGCGGTGAAGATCGGCTTGGGACCGGTCATCGTGCTCGGCGCACCGGACCAGCCGCCCAGGCTCTTGCCGTCGCTCATCCAGGTGGCGCGGCCATCGACCATCTCGACCTTGGGGCCGCGATCCTTCAGATGGTCGGGCAGCCGGCTCGTCCAGAGATCGGTGGGAAGTTGATTGAGATCGAGGTGATCGTCACAACTGATCAGCGGATAATCCATGGGCCTGCTCCTCTCGCCTGAAGACCGAATGAAACGAGGACGGCTTTGTGCCGACAGCCTTCGGTCCTCAGCAATGTAATTAGCTACCTAACTATCTTGCAGCTTTTCATGGAGCAATGCAAGCATTTCCGTCGCCTTTGCCCTTCGGTTCAACCCGGCCGGCGCTCCTCAATTGGAAATGGCGCGTAACGGCGCGGTGATCGCGCTGCGCTCCTCGCCATATTCATTGACGTTGGCGCGGCGCAAATCGCGCTTGTAACGCACATAATCGAACGCAGTCCCGCGGTGCAGCGCATAGCGATTGTCCCAGATCAGCAGGTCGCCCTGGCGCCATTTGTGCGCGTAGATAAACTTCTCCTGACTAGCGAAGGCGATCAATTCGTCGATCAGGGCCGTGCCCTCGGCATCGCTCAGCCCCTCGACGCGGAACGCATGGCTGCCCACGAACAGGCTCTTGCGACCCGACGGGCTGATTCGCACCATCGGCTGCATCGCACCCGGCATGATCTCGCGGATACGGGCAGCTTCCTCGGGGCTGGCGCCGCCCTTGATGCGGCTGGCCGCAAAGCTGTGCTCGGCAACAAGAGTCTCGATGCGGTTCTTCATCGCCTGGGGAAGTTCATCGTAGACATGGCGCAGATCCACGAATTCGGTGTCGCCGCGCTCCGGCGGGACGATCACACCGCGCAGCATCGACCATTTGCTCGGCATGTCGTTGAAGCTGCTGTCCGCGTGGAAAATCTCATTGCCCTTGGCGAACTTGGCCCGCAGCGATTCGCGGTCCACGATCTCGCCGTTCACGTCGAGATTGGAGGCATCGTAGAGGCCATAAGCCATCCGGCGCGGCTCGTCCGGGCGATACATGCCAGGCAGTTCGAGCGGGCCGAAGGCACGGGCAAAGCGCAGATGCTCCTCATCCGTGATATGCCCCTGGCCGCGGATGCACAGCACGACGTGCTCTTCCATCAGGCGTTCGATGAGATCGATCAGCGCTTGGTCTGGGACTTGCGACAGGTCGGGGCCGGACAATTCGGCGCCAAAAATCGGATGCAGCCTCCTGACGTCCATAGCACCTCTCCCGTCTCACCTGTTTGTGCAGCTTCTATTAATTCCGATTCAAATGATTTGCAAATTCAATGCTTGCGATGCCGAGCCGTCAAGGATCGACCAGGATGATCCGCAAGTCGTTGACGTTGGTGAGCGTCGGCCCGGGCGTGAACAGTGCACCCACTTGACCCAGCGCGCCCCCGGCATCGTTGGCGGCCTGCACCGCCTCAACATCGATGCCGGCCTCGTCCAGCGCAAAGCCGGTCTCCCCATCGACATAGGCGCCCGCGACATCCCGGTTGCCGTCCACCCCGTCCGTATCGGCAGCCAGCGCCGCCACGCCGGGATGGTCGGCGATCTGCCCGGCCAGCTCCAGCGCATATTCCTGATTGGGGCCACCGACCCCATGGCCGGTAACCGTCACCGTCAATTCGCCACCCGAGAGCAGTGCGCAGCGTTGGGCGCGATTGTGCGCCAGGATCGCGGCCTGGGCATGACGGCGCGCGACTTCGCGCGCATCGCCATGGGCCTCCCGATCGAGAATGACCGGTTCGTAACCCTGCGCCTGCAAAAATGCGGCGGCGGCATCCAGCGCGTCATCGGGGCGGACGACCACGTCGAACCGGCTTCGCGCTAGGCGGGGATCATCCGGCTTGATCGATTCGCTCCAGCCACCCGGATCGCCGATGCCATAGCGCGCCAGCACGGCCTGCGCCTGTGCCACCGTGCTTTCATCGCCCACGGTCGGGCCGGAGCCGATGTCCTGCGGCACATCGCCGACCACATCCGAGACGGCAAGGGTCACGACCTGCGCCGGCCAGGCGGCCACCGCGAGGCGTCCGCCCTTGATGCGCGACAGGTGGCGCCGCACCATGTTGATCTCGCCGATCGACGCGCCGGAGCGCACCAGCGCGCGGGTCACCGCCTGCTTGGCCGCGAGATCGAGCGGCGGGGATGGCGCTGCGAGCAGGGCCGAGGCCCCACCCGAAAGCAGCACCAGCAGCAGATCGCCTTCCTCCGCACTCTCAGCGAGCGCAAGACAGCGCTCTGCCGCCGCAAGACCTGCGGCATCCGGCACGGGATGGCTGGCTTCGACCAGCTCGATGCGGGTGAGCGGGCCGCCATAGCCAGTGCGGGTCACGGCGAGGCCGGTGGCATCCGACCAGTGCTGCTCCACCGCCTGCGCCATCGGCACGGCGCCCTTGCCTGCGGCGATGACGAGCACGCGCCCCTCGGGCCGGGGCGGCAGGGCCGCAATGATCGTCTCGGGCCGCTTGCACGCCGCCACAGCGACGGCAAAAGCCTCCTCCAGCAAAGCGCGCCGGTTCATCGCCATTTAGCGGGCCGCCAGGAAGGTTGCGACATTCTCGCCGGTGCGCCGCGCCACTTCCGTCACCGCCTGAGCGCTCAGCCATGCCGAGTGCGGCGTGACGATCACATTGTCGCGTTGAGCAAGGCGCAGAATGGGGCTGCCCGGTGGCGGCGGCTCGACCGGCGCCACATCGATTCCGGCGCCGCCGATATGGCCTGACGCCAGCGCGTCCTCCAGCGCATCGAGATCGATCAGGGCGCCGCGCGCGGTGTTGATGATGACGGCACCGGCCTTCATGCCGGCCAGCGTCTGCGCGTTGAGCATGTGCCGCGTGTCGTCCGTCAGCGGGCAATGCAGGCTGATGATGTCGCTGGTCGCCAGCACCTCCTCGAAGGCCATACGTCCCTCACCGGCCGGCTGCCCCTGGCGCCCGGCGAACACAACATCCATGCCCATCGCCTGCGCGCGGCTGGCGACGGCCTGCGCAATCGCGCCGCTGCCGAACAGGCCGAGCCGCTGCCCGGCAAGATCCCGCACGGGTGCAGCGAAGACGCAAAAGGCCTGGCCATTCTCCCATTGGCCATCGACAACCGAATTGCGGAACGGCACCAGCCCGCGAGCGAGCGCGAGAATCAGCATCATCACATGCTCGGCGACGGATGTGCCGGCGTAACCCACCACATTGCGCACTTCGATGCCCCGGGCCTTGGCCGCGACGCTGTCGACCACGTCCGTCCCGGTCGCCGTCACGGCAATGAGCTTGAGGTCCGGCAGCGCGGCAAGCATGGCGGCGTCCAGCCGCACCTTGTTGATGATCGCCACCTGCGCGCCGGCGAGGCGAGCCGCCACATCCTGCGGCTCGGTGAAATCATGCTCGATCCACTCATGCGCGATATCGGGCCGGGGAATCTCGAACCCGCCCATCGTTATCTTGTCGAGATGCACAATGCGCGGCGCGCCGTGCGCTGCCTGCTCGTTCGTGCCCGTTGCCATGCGGATCGCTCTCCCTAGATCGTTCGCAATGCAACTATCTAGCGCGGCAGGCCAAGTCCAGCGCCTGATGCAGCGGCCCCGAAAGGCAATCAGCCCATTGGAGATTCGTACAGCAATCTCATAAGCTTGTCGGTGACGACATTGACCTGATCGATCTCCTTGTCGCTCAGCCCTTCCAGTACGGACGCACGGAAGGCGTGGGCAACCGCCATGATTTCATCCAGCGCTTCCTGCCCCGCCGGCGTGAGCTGGATCAGCTTGGTGCGCCGGTCGCTGGGGTCCTGCAACCGCACCACCAGCCCATCGGCTTCCAGTGTATCGAGCATCCGCGTCAGGGTCGGCCCTTCAATGCCGATCCGCTTGGCGATGGCAATCTGAGCACTCGGTTCCGGCGACCGGGCGATCGTCGAGAGCGCTTCCATGCGGGCCGAGCCATAGCCCAGCGGACGCAAGCGCTCGTCCAGCATCGCGCGATAACGGCGAGCGACGAGGATCATGCGATAGGTGAACCCATATTCGCGATCCAGCCGGCTCCCGCCGGTGATCGTCGGCAGGACGATGGCTGCCGGTTCCTCAGAATTCTCAGCCAATAGTAACCCCCACGTGGCCGGCGCGCCTGATTGCAAGTCGTTCCAAAGGCCCGATCATTTGCCCCCTGTCAACCCGAGAGCTGACCCCCGGCCGGATTGCCGCCTAGCCGGGCCAGCGTATCGCAATGCACAATTGAGTGTTGACGCTGCCCGTCCGCCACGCCAGATGCTTGGGCACAAGCCCGCGAGGGTTGGAGAGGACGACAGATAAGATTGTTGGGAGTTGCTGCAATGTCCACCCTTCGCGCGCTGTCGACTCGCGCTCACGCTGCCCTGATCCTGCCTTGCCTTGCCGTGCTTTCGGCCTGTGGCGGCAGTGCCGAACCGGCCCAGAACAATGTTTCCGAACCTGACAATGTGCAGGAAAACGCCGTGAACGCGGCGGCGGTGCCTGTCACAAATGAAGCCGGCAATCAGGCGGCGACCACACCCGCGCCGGCTGCCGAGGCGACAGAGGCTGCAGCGACAAAGCCTGCCGCCGAAACTGCAGCACCCAAGGAAACCGCAGCGGCCACACCGGCCCCCGCGAAGGTCGCAACCTCGGCGCCCGCCAGTGCCCCAGCCGCCGCGCCGGAGGGCGATGCCGCCAATGGCGCCAAGCTGTTCGCACAATGCCGCGTGTGCCACTCTGTCGAGCCTGACAAAAATGGTCTTGGCCCCTCGCTTCACGGCGTGGTCGGCCGCAAGGCCGGAACGCTCGCCGGGTTCAATTACTCGCCGGCCGTCAAGGGGAGCGGCATTACCTGGTCGGCATCTGCGCTGAATACCTATCTGCGCTCGCCGATGAAGGCGATGCCGGGCACCAAGATGGCGTTTGCGGGCATTGCCGACGATGCCAAGCGCGCCGACGTCATCGCCTATCTCCAGACCCTGAAATAAGCCGCCAGGCTGAAGCCGAGCCCATGAGGTCCGGCTTCAGCGGGACGACCCGAACCGATCCGGCGCATAGATGGATGCATCGATGTGCCGGACCGCCGTCGGCAGCGCCTCGCCGAGCAACGTGGCCGCGCCGATCTGTGCTGCGGCAGGCGCCGTCTGCATGCCGAAACCGCCCTGCCCCGCGAACCAGAAAAAGCCGGGCACAACCGGGTCATAGCCGTAGACCGGCAGCCGGTCGGGCGCGAAGCTGCGGAGTCCTGCCCATTTATGCTCCACGGCCGCGACCGGCCAGTCGGTGACCTGCATAAACCGATCGACCGCGCGCGCGACATCCAGCTCTTCCGGCACCACGTCGCGTGCATCGTCCGGCGTTTCGTCATGCGGGGTCACCCACAAGCGCCCCTGCCCTTCCGACTTGAAGTAGAAGCTTCCATCGAGCGCGATGACCAGCGGGACATGCGCGGGCGCCGTTGGGCAGCGCAGTTGCACGACCGTCCGGCGCAGGGGCGTGATGCCCAGCGGCACGACGCCGCAACGCCGGGCGACATCATCGGCCCAGGCGCCGGCTGCATCGACGATGATGCCGCACACCAGCGGCCCGTCGCTGGTCTCCACAGCCCAGCCAGCGCCCTCCCGCCGCGCTGAAAGCAGCCGATTCGTCAGCCGCTCTTCCGCGCCGCCGCGTCGTGCGGCCCGCCGATAGGCAGCGAGAAGCCCGCCGGTATCGATGTCCGCACAGGAGGGGGCCGCGACACCGATCGTCCATTCGTCGCGGATGCCCGGCACAGCCTCGGCAAGCGCCTCCCGCCCGAGTCGCGTGAACTGGACGTCGCTGCTCGCGAAATCGGCAATCAAGCGGTCGGCTAGCACCTGTTGATCATGACGGCCGAGATGGATGGCGCCGCGCGGCGAGAGAAAGCCATGCTCGGAAAATGACGGTTCCGGCCGCGCCAGCATCGGCCCGCTCGCACTGGTCAACGGCTGCACGCCGGGGCCGCCATAGGTTTCTTCCCAGAACGCCACCGACCGCCCGGAAGCGTGATAGCCGGGCTGATCTTCCTGCTCGATGAGCATGACCCGAGCGTTGCCAGCAATGCCAGCGGCCAGACTGAACCCGGCGATACCGCCGCCGACGATTAGGATATCGACCGAGGTCATCGGCACCGCTCCGAATCGGTGGCAGCGCGACAAAGCCAGGGAATGCGCGCCAGATAGTGGTTACGCTTTGGTAAGGCGTACACTCTAGTCGTGCCCCATCATGTCGGGTGTCTGGATATCGACAGCGCTCAGCGCCATGCTGGCTTTGCTTCTCATATGGGGAGCGACGACGGACCTGCGCAGCCGAATCATATCCAACCGACTCAATCTGGCCATCGCGCTGCTCGCGCCCTGCTGGTGGTGGGCCAATGGCCTGTCCTTCTATCCTGACGTTCTGCTGCAAATCGGCCTGGCCGCCGCAGTTTTCCTGCTGTTCACGGGCTTGTTCGCGCTCGGCATGATGGGCGGGGGCGACGTCAAGATGCTTGGCGCGCTGGCCTTGTGGCTTCCGCTGGCGGCAATGTCGACCCTCATCATCGTCATGGCGCTGATCGGCGGCCTCGTCACCATCGTGACCGTCGTCCACCACCGGACGACGCGCCGAATCGGCCAGCCGGAGATCCCCTATGGCGTCGCCATCGCGCTCGCGGGCCTTTGGGTTCTCGGCGAACGCTATCTTAACCATTTGACTTAATGATCACGCGAATTGGGGCCGGGGGTGGCTCCGCCGACTGGAGGCGAGTTTCGAAATGGAACCGAAGAAGATCGCGCTGCTTGCTGGCGCGTTGATCATAGCGGTGGCGGCGGCGTTTCTCGCCCGATCCATGTTCACCAGCGGCGGGGGATCGCCACAGGCAACGGCATCGGCCATGCCGGATACCGCGCAGATGCCGCATGTGCTGGTGGCCACCAAGCCGCTGCCGGTCGGGACGATCGTCGGGCCGGATGCCTATCGCTTCCAGCCTTGGCCGAAGGAACTGGTCGAGGACGCCTATTATATTCAGGGGAAAGCCGACGAGGCCCAGATGGTCGGCGCGGTCGTGCGCACCGCCATCGCGGCAGGCCAGCCGGTCACGCAGGGATCGCTGATCAAGCCGGGCGACCGCGGCTTCCTCGCCGCAGCCCTCAGCCCCGGCATGCGCGCCGTGACAGTGCCTGTCTCCGTGCAGAGCAGCGTTGCCGGTTTTGTTTTCCCCGGTGACCGCGTCGACCTGGTGCTCACGCAGAGCGTGCCCGGCGGCGGCGACGGCCCGCCCCTCAAGGTCTCAGAGACCATCCTGCGTAACCTGCGCGTGCTGGCGACCGATCAACGCACCAACGCACTCGACGAATCGGGCAATCCGGTGGTGCGGACATTCTCCAACGTGACCATGGAAGTCACGCCGCGCATGGCCGAAAAGATCAGCGTCGCCCAGACCGTTGGCGCTCTGTCGCTGGCCCTGCGCTCGCTGGCGGACAACACGCAGGAGTTGGAAGCCGCGCTGGCCTCCGGCGACATCGATGCGGTGGATGCCGAGAATGGCGGCAACACGCTGATCACCGCCGCGCGGCCGGTCGATGGCCGCTCCACCTATTCCACCGGTGCCGACGTGTCGCGCTACCAGCGCAGCACCGTTCCCGCCAAACCCATCGACCCCTCGGGCGCGCCGTCCGGCAATGGTCCGATGGTGCGCGTGGCGCGGGGGACGGCCGTCACCAATGTCGAGCTGGGGAGCAAGTGAGATGAACAGCCCGTCCAGGCTCCGTATGGCGCGCACCGCGACCGGCGTTCTTGCCACCGCGCTCGCCCTGACCGTCAGCGCTACCGTTGCGCCCGCCCTTCATGCCCAGGCGACCATGGCGCCCAAGACGGACGGCACGCTGCTGCTGGCCGTTGGCGAAAGCCGGGTCATCAACCTGCCGGCCAATCTCACCGATGTGGTGATCGCCAACCCCAATGTGGTGGATGTGCATGTCCGCTCGCAGCGGCAGGTCTATCTGATCGCCAAGGCATCGGGCGAAACCAACGTGTTCATCACCGCGCGTGATGGCAAGATGCTCTACGCCAATGCCGTGCGGGTGGGGAACAACATCACCAGCATCGACCAGATGCTCCGCCTCGCCATGCCCGAATCGGATGTGCAGGTGAACACCATGAATGGCATGGTGCTGCTCACCGGCACCGTTGCGGCGCCGGAAGACGCAGCGGAGGTCCAGCGGCTCGTCCAGGCCTTCTCGGGCGCCGACACCAATGTCGTCAGCCGGCTGCGCACCGCGACGCCGCTGCAGGTCAACCTGCAGGTCCGCATTGCGGAAGTGAACAAGAACTTCACGAAATCGCTCGGCTTCAACATCCTGACGCAGGATACGACAGGCGGCTTCCAGTTCGGCATCGGCCGGGGCAACCCCGGCTCGCTGGCGACGGGCCAGTTCAACGTCATCGAGAATGGCACGTCCATGGCCTTCGCGGGCAATCTGCTCGGCCTCAATGTGCTCAGCACGCTTGATCTGGCTGAAAATCAGGGCCTGGCGGTGACGCTGGCCAATCCGAACCTGACGGCGCTCTCCGGCGAGACGGCGAGTTTCCTCGCGGGCGGCGAGGTGCCGATCGCCATCGCAACCCAGCAGCAGGTCAGCGTCGAATATAAGCAATATGGCGTCAGTCTGGCATTCACCCCCACGGTGCTCGCCAATGGCCGCATCTCGATGCGCGTGCGGCCCGAGGTCTCGCAGCTCGACAGCAGCTCCGCGGTGCGCGTGAGTGGGTTCGACATTCCCGGCATCCAGACCCGCCGCGCGGAGACGACCGTGGAACTCGGCTCGGGCCAGAGCTTCATGATCGGCGGCCTGCTCTCCACGGCGAGCGGCAACACGATCGAGAAGACGCCGTTCCTGGGCGACATCCCCATTCTTGGCAATCTGTTCAAGTCGCAGAGCTACCGGCGTCAGGAAACCGAGCTGGTGATCATCGTCACGCCCTATCTCGTGCGCCCGGTCGACGCGCGCCAGATCGCGCTGCCGACTGACGGTTATCGCAATGCCGATGACGCGCAACGCATTCTGGGCGGGCAGATCCAGGACGGCAGATCCGGCGACGCCCGGCCCACGCCGCAAGCCCTGCCCCCCAAGACGGTCGAGCAGGGCAGCGTCGCCGCGCGCTCGGGCAATGCCGCACCCGGCTTCAGCTTCTGAGGTGGAAGGACGAGAGATGATCAAGACAAGCTTCTTCCGCACAGCCGGCACCACAACCCTGCTGGCGCTGGCCCTCATTGGCCAGTCCGCCGATGCCCGCTCCCGCGAGGTCAATCGCGGGGTCGAGCCAGTGCATCAACCGGTCGTCGAGCGCACCGATTTCGTCTTCGACCTGAACCCGGACGGCGCAGGCACGCTCAGCCGCATGGACGAGCGCCGGTTGACCGTCTGGTTTAACGCGCTTGGCCTTGGCTATGGCGACCATGTGACGCTCGCCGGCGATACCAGCGGCTCGCTGGCACTGCGCGATGGCGTGACGCAGGTCGTGGGGCGCTTCGGCCTGCTGGTGGATGGCGAGGCGCCACTGACGGCAGGCGCACCGCCCATCGGCGGCCTGCGCGTCGTGGTCAGCCGCTCGGTCGCCAGCGTGCCGGGCTGTCCGACATGGCGGGACAAGGCGGAAGCCAATTTGAGTGGCGGCCTGAGCGACAACTATGGTTGTGCCATGGCCACCAACCTCGCAGCCATGGTCGCCGATCCGCGCGATCTGGTGGAAGGGCGCGAGGGCGGCCTGGACGTCACCAACGTCGTGAACAGCAAAGCCATCAAGACCTATCAGGAGACGGCCCCGACGGGCGCCGGCGGCCTGCAGGGCATGTCGGTGGGAGGCAAGTGAGATGAACGCACCCTGGAAAGCCGGCGGACCGCATGGCCGCGATGCGTTTCACGCCTATGTCTGCGACGATCATAGCCTTGAGGTTCTGCGGACAGCGGTGCAGGAGATGGGCTGGCCCACCGAGAAGCTCTACAAGGGCGGGCTGCGCAATGCCGTGCAGTCGCTCTCGATGTCCGCAAGCCCCAACATTCTCTTCGTCGACCTCTCCGAATCGGCCGACCCGCTCACCGACATCAACAGTCTGGCGGAGGTCTGCGAGCCGGGCACGGTGGTGATTGCCTCGGGGCAGGTGAACGACGTGCGCCTGTACCGCGATCTCGTCGCCAGCGGCCTGCAGGACTATCTACTCAAGCCGCTCGCCGTCGACACCATGCGCGACATTCTCACCGGCGCTCAGGCGGTCTTCCTGACGCCCAAGGCCGAGGTGGCGAGCGAGCGGGCGCACATGATGGTGTCTGTCGTTGGCGCGCGCGGGGGCGTCGGCGCCTCCACTGTCGCCACGTCACTCGCTTATCTCACCAGCGCGCGCGGCAAGCGCTCGACGGCCCTGCTCGATCTCGACGTGCATTTCGGCACCGGCGCCCTCGCGCTCGATCTCGAACCGGGGCGCGGCCTCACTGATGCCGTGGAAAATCCCAGCCGCATCGACGGGCTCTTCATCGAGCGCGCGATGGTCCGCGCCAGCGAAACGCTGGCCGTGCTCTCGGCCGAAGCGCCGATCAGCCAGCCATTGCTGACCGATGGATCGGCTTATTTCCAGCTGGAGGAAGAGCTGCGGTCTGCTTTCGAATGGACGTTCGTGGATATGCCGCGTGGCATGTTGGTCCAGCACCCGCATTTGATCCATGAATCCAGCGCCATCGTGCTGGTCACCGACTTCACGCTCGCGGCGGCCCGCGATACCATCCGCATCCTCTCCTGGCTCAAGACGAACGCCCCGCAATCGCAGGTAATCGTGGCCGCAAACAAGGTGCAGGTCGGCGTCGCGGAGATCACCCGCAAGGACTTCGAGCAGAGCATCGAGCGGGCCATCGACGTGGTGCTGCCCTATGACGCCAAGGTCACCGCCCAGGCGGCCAAGCTGGGCAAGACGGCAGCGGAAAGCGGCCGCTCCAGCAAGCTGGGCCAGGCCTTGCTCGATCTGAGCAACCGACTGAACTCGGCCGACCTCGCCGAGACGGGTGCCAAAGGCAAGAGCGGCGGATCGCTGATCGGCCGGCTGCTGGAGGTGAAGATTCCGGGCAAGGCGAAAAAGAAGATGGATGCCGATTCTGTCCCGGGCAACGACTGACGCGATGCCAGCGCCTGCGAGCAAGACGTAACTGGATGAGACCCTGATGAATAGCCAGCTTCTCCTGCTGATCCTGCTCGCGGCGATGGCGATCGCCTTGCTGGTCATGGCCCTCTCCGGGCCGTCCGCCGACCGTGTCGGGAGCCGCCGGATCGCCGCCATTCGTGGGCGCCATGCGAGCAGCGAGAGCAACCAGATCGAAGCGCGGATGCGCAAGGCGATTGCCGCGCGGGGGCTCGATCAGGGGCATCTGTTCACATCGCTGATTCCCAACCCGGAATTGCTCGCCACTCGGCTACGCATGACGGGCAAGAAATGGACGCTCAGCCAATATGTCACGACGTCCGTCGCGCTGGCGATTGCCGTGCTCGCCATCATGGTGCTGCGCGATTATTCGTTTCTTCTATCGGTGCTCGTCGCGACCGCGATCGGCTTCGGGATTCCGCATTTCGTCGTCGGTCAGCTGATTGCGCGGCGGGTCAACAAGTTCACTACCAATTTCCCTGACGCGCTCGACCTGCTCGTGCGCGGCCTGCGTTCTGGCTTGCCGGTGGGCGAGACAATGATGGTCGTCAGCCAGGAAATCCCCGGGCCGGTGGGTGAGGAATTCAAGCTCATCACCGAGCGGATCAAGATCGGCCAGTCGATGGACCAGGCGCTGCAGGAAACCGCCGCCCGCCTCGGCACGGCGGAATTCAAGTTCTTCTGCATCACCATCAACATCCAGCGCGAGACGGGCGGCAATCTGGCCGAAACGCTCGCCAACCTCAGCAACGTTCTGCGCCAGCGCGCGCAGATGAAGCTGAAGATTCGCGCCATGTCGTCCGAATCCAAGGCATCGGCCTACATCATCGGCGCTCTGCCCTTCATCGTCTTCGGGCTGATCAGCTGGATCAACTTCAAATATATGTCGGCCTTTTTCATCGGCGATCCCAATGGCGTGTTCGGCCTCAGCCTGATGCAGGTCATCGCCATCGGCGCGATGATGTGGATGAGCATCGGTGTGTTCATCATGGCCAAGATGATCAGCTTCGAGATCTGAGGGGAGCGCGCGATCATGCAATCCACCGGCGCCACGCTCTTTGGCCTCACCGCAGCCGATCTCGGCACCTTGCTTGCCGCCATGGCGACCTTCGCCGTGCTGGTCGCGCTCTACGCCGCTACGACCGTGCGCAACCCGATGGGTCGGCGACTGCGGGCGCTGAACGATCGCCGCGAGCAGCTCAAGGCCGGCATCATCGTTGCCCCGTCCAAGCGGCGGACCAAGATCGTCCACCAGAGCGACACGACGGACTGGATGCAGCGCTTCCTGTCCTCGCTCAAGGTGCTGCAGGACGATCAGTTGCGGGATGCGCAGAAGAAGCTCGCCCAAGCCGGCATCCGCTCCAAGGAATATGCTATCGCGGTCATCTTCGCGCGGCTGGTGCTGCCGATCGCCGTGGGCGGCTCGGCGGCTCTGCTGATCTACGGTCTTGACCTCTGGCCGCACTGGGGGCCGCTCAAGAAGTTCGGCGCCTTCGCCGGGGCCCTGCTGCTCAGCTACAAGGCGCCGGACCTCTATGTCGGCAACAAGGTCACCAAGCGCTCCGATGCGATCCGCAAGGGTATTCCCGATGCGCTCGATCTGCTGGTGATCTGCGCCGAGGCCGGCCTGACCGTAGACGCCGCCTTCGCGCGCGTCGCCCGCGAACTGGGCTCGGCCTATCCCGAACTGGGCGAGGAATTTCAGCTCACCTCCATCGAGCTCTCCTTCCTCACCGAGCGGCGCATGGCCTTCGAGAATCTGGCCGAGCGGGTGGATGTCGAGGCGCTCAAGGGTGTCGTCACCACGATGATCCAGACCGAGAAATACGGCACGCCGCTGGCCTCTGCGCTGCGCATCCTCTCCGCCGAATTCCGTCATGAGCGCATGATGCGCGCCGAGGAAAAGGCGGCGCGCCTGCCGGCGATCATGACCATCCCGCTGATCCTGTTCATCCTGCCGACGCTGTTCGTCGTCATTCTTGGCCCGGCAGCCTGCTCCATCAAGAAAGCGTTGCTGTAACCTCAGGTTACATCGCGGGCCGCCTTGCGGTCAGGCCGTCCCTGCGCCACTAGGGCCAGAATCGCCATTCGGCACGGACTATCAGGAGACCGTCATTGCCCGCTCAGATCATCACGCCGGTCATCCTCTCGGGAGGATCGGGCACGCGGCTCTGGCCGGTCAGCCGCAGCGAGCATCCCAAGCAATTCATCGCTCTCACGGCGCCGGAAACCATGTTCGAGCTGACGCTGGGCCGGGTGGCCGGTCTGGAACGCAGCGCGCCGCCGATCGTCGTTGCGAACGCGGCCCATGCCGAGATCATCCGCAAGCAGGCGGGACCCGAGCTGACGCTGATCCTCGAGCCGAGCGCCCGCAACACGGCGCCCGCCATCGCGCTGGCCGCGTTGGCTCTGGAAGAGAGCGACAGCGCCATGCTGGTGATGCCGAGCGACCATGTGATTACCGACGTCCCGGCTTTTCACGCCGCCATCGAGCGCGCCCGGCCGCTGGTCGCCGATGGCTGGCTCGTGACCTTCGGTATCGAGCCGACCGCACCGGAAACCGGTTTTGGCTATATCGCGCTCGGGGACGAACTGGCTGCGGGCGTCAACACGGTCAGCCGCTTTGTCGAAAAGCCTGACGCGACGCGCGCCGCGCAGATGCTCGCACAGGGCGGGCACGTATGGAACGCCGGCATCTTCCTGTTCGGCGCCCGTGACTTTCTGGCCGCACTGGCGACGCACCAGCCCGCGATGCTGGCCGCTGCGCGCGCGGCGATGGCGGCAGCCACCCGCCAGGGCGCCGCGATCCTGCCGGATGCCGCAGCCTTCGCGCAATGCCCGTCCGACTCGATCGATTATGCCGTCATGGAACGGGCAGACAAGGTCGCCTGCGTCCCGGTCAGCATGGGCTGGTCGGACGTGGGGAGCTGGGATGCGCTTTACGACCTTGCCGACAAGGATGAGGCGGACAATGCCCTGCAGGGCGCCGCCTATGCCATTGATGCCAAGGGCTGCCTGATCCGCAGCGATGGCCCGGCGGTGACCGTGGTCGGCGCGGAGGACCTGATCGTCATCGCGTCGGGCGACGAGATCGTCATCCTCCCGCGCGGGCGCTCTCAGGAGGTCCGCAAGGCTGTCGCGGCGCTGAGCGAGCGGTCGGGGCGGTCATGAATCGCGCCCGCCCTCACTGGCTGCGGGCACTGCTGATCGTCTTGGCGTTGATGATCGTCCTGCCGGTTGTCGCGCAGTTCGTGTAGAGCGGCAAAGGGCACTTCCAAGCGCAACACGCTCGTGGCAAGGCGGCCCCACGCAGCAAGGACAATCCGATGACCGACAAGCCCACCATCCTCGTCACCGGCGGCGCCGGCTATATCGGCAGCCACGCCGTGCTGGCGCTGGTTGATGGGGGATGGCCGGTCGTCGTGGTCGATAATCTCACCACCGGCTTCCGCTGGGCCGTGCATGAGAAAGCCGCGTTCGTGGAATGCGATATCGGCGACGCCGCGTTCATGGAAGGCGTGCTGCGGCAGCACGGCGTCAAAGGCATCATGCACTTCGCCGGCTCCATCATCGTCCCTGAATCCGTCGAGAATCCGCTCAAATATTATCGCAACAACACCGCCAACAGCCGCGCCCTCCTCGAGGCCGCGGTGCAGGCCGGCGTGCGGCACTTCATCTTTTCCTCCACCGCCGCAACCTACGGTATTCCCAAGGAAAGCCCGGTGCGCGAGGACAGCCCAAAGCAGCCGATCAATCCCTATGGCATGTCCAAGCTGATGACCGAGATCATGCTGGCGGACGTCGCCGCGGCCCATCCGCTCAATTTCTGCGCGCTGCGCTATTTCAACGTCGCCGGCGCGGACCCGCAGGGGCGGTCCGGCCAGTCGACGGCGGGTGCGACCCACCTCATCAAGGTCGCGGTGGAAGCGGCGCTGGGCAAACGCGAGAGCGTCGCAGTGTTCGGCACGGATTTCGACACGCCGGATGGCACCGGGGTGCGCGATTATATCCATGTGAGCGATCTGGCTGCCGCGCATGTGCTGGCGCTTGAAGCGCTCATGGCCGAGCCGGAGCGCAATCTGACGATGAACTGCGGCTATGGTCGCGGCTTCTCGGTGCTCGACGTGCTCGACGCCGTGGACCGGGTCACAAACCGAAAGGTCGAGCGCCGCATCGAAGGCCGCCGCGCTGGCGATCCGCCGGCGCTCATCTCCGACAACAGCCGCATCAAGGCCACCCTGCCCTGGCAACCCGCTTATGCGGATCTCAACACCATTGTCGATCACGCGCTGGCATGGGAGCGCAAGCTGTCGGACATCCGCGGCGACAGCTGAGCGGTTCAGCGCCGGCGCGGCGGGGTAGCCCAGTTCGCGGCGAAGTCTGAGGGTTTCTCCGCCAACAACGCCTCGCCCAGCCGGGCGGCCTTGCGGGCAAGAGCCTCGGCGCGTTGGTGCGCCAGGGCTGCGAGTTGCGCCGCCGCAGCGGGGTCGGACAGCAATCCATCATCCTGACGCAGGCGCGCGATCAGCATGTCGAGATCGTGCCGGTCGCCCAGTAGGTCGCCGAGACGGTCGGTCCTGGCGAGGCGCCGCTTCGCGAGGTCCGGGTTCAACCGGCTCAGAAGGCGGATATGCTGGCCGTGATATTTGACGTGCTTGCGCCATGCATGACTGGCTTGCGCAGCAGCGGGCGTTCCGCTGACGGCCTCGAGCGCGCGCATCGCTTGCCGGGCCTGCCGATACGTCTTGCGCAAGCCCGGCAGGATCGCGTCCTCGCCCCGCGCGGTGAGCGCCCATGTCGGCGCGCGGACGCGGGCTGCGAGCAACGGCGCCCGACATGACTCGATCTGCTCGGCCATAGCCCCGGCAGCACCATGCCCCGGCGCTGCCCAATGTGAGCGCAGCATCGCCCAGTCCTGGCGCGCCTCGTCCGCATCGATCAGGCTATCCAGCGTCTCGATCAGCACCTCGCTGTCCCGCGCGCCGGAAAGCATTGCTGCGATATCCCGGAAGGCGGCATTTTCGGTTTGATAGGCTGGAAAGGCGGGGCGGACGAGCCGCAGCAGGCCGCGCATCGCCTTGCAGGTCCGCCGCAGCTGATGAACGATCCGCGCGGGCGGCTCCTCAACGCCGCGAATGAGAGCGAGCGCTTCATCCAGCCGCTCGCAGGCGATCCGGCGGAAACCCTCCTCCACGGATGTACCGGACGATCTGAACCGAAACGGCATGTCGCGCCCATCCCCCTGATGACGGGCCTGACGCTAAAGGCTCGGGGCAGGCTGGTCCAGCTAGGATGCTGCGGGAGCCGGCCGCGCAGGCCCTGCGCGCAGCCGCATGACCGCTCGCCAGCCGAGCAGTGCCGCCACGATCCCCCCATAAATCAGCGGCGAGCGCGTATCGGCCTTCACCAGCAGGAAATAGTGCACCACGCCCATGATGGCGATGAGGTAGACAAGCTGGTGCAAGCGCCGCCATGCGCGCACGCGCATCTTGCGCCGGATGCGATTGGCGGAGGTGATCGCCAACGGGACCAGCAGCACGAAGGCCGCCATGCCGATGGTGATATAGGGCCGCTTGACGATATCCGCGACGATGAACGACCAGCCGAACTGCTGGTCCACCGCCACATACATGATCAGATGCAGCGCCACATAGGCAAAGGCCCACAGGCCAATGCGGCGGCGATAACGGAGTAGCGCCGGCATCTTAAGCAGCTTGGCGAGCGGACTGATCGCCAATGTGACGCACAGAAAGCGCAGGCCCCACAGACCCAGCTCGCGCAACACATATTCGATGGGATTGGCCGTCAGCCCATCGGTCAGGCCCTGCCAGACGAACAGCAGTAGGGGCGCCACGCACAGCAGCCAGATCAGCGCCGAGATCAGGCGATCGCGCGTCTTCCTGGTCATGCCGTCAGTAAAGCTTCTTGGGGTTCATGCCGCGATAGAGACTCGCAACCTGATCGCCATAGCCATTGAACGGCAGCGTCTTGCGGCGCAGCAGCTCGCCGATGCGCCGCTCACGCGCCTGCGACCAGCGAGGATGATCCACATCTGGGTTCACATTGCCGTAAAAGCCATATTCGTCAGGCGCGAGCATCTGCCAGCTGGTGCGCGGCTGGCGGTCGGTTAGCGTGATCCGCACGATCGACTTGATGCCCTTGAAGCCATATTTCCACGGCACGACCAAGCGAATGGGCGCGCCGTTCTGGCGGGGCAGCAGGCGGCCGTAGAGGCCCACCGAAAGCAGCGTGAGAGGATTCATCGCCTCATCCAGCCGCAAGCCTTCACGATAGGGCCAGTCGATCACGTTCCGGCGCTGGCCGGGCATCTGCTTGGGATCGTTGAGGGTCTGGAAAGCCACATATTTAGCGCTACCGAGCGGCTCCACCTCGCGCAGCAGTGCCGAGAGCGGAAAGCCGATCCATGGAATGACCATCGACCAGGCCTCGACGCAGCGCATCCGGTAGATGCGCTCTTCCAACGGAAAGCGGCGCACGATGTCCGAAATATCGAACTTGCGCGGCTTCTGGCACAGGCCATCCACGGTGACGGTCCAGGGCGCGATTCGCAGGCTGCCGGCATTCGCCGCCGGGTCGCTCTTGTCGGTGCCGAACTCGTAGAAATTATTGTAGGTTGAGACGTCCGCAAAGGGCGTCAGCGTCTCGTCGATCTTCATCTTGTTGGGCGAGAACTTTACCGTCGCGGGCGCATCCGCCGCCATCGCCGCCGGCGCGATCAGTCCGGCGGCGCCGATGCCGGCCATCCCGGCAATGAACTCGCGCCGGCGCAGATACAGCGCTTCATCGGTGACGTCGTTTTCGGTCAGGTCGGCAGATTGACGGATAAGCATGGCAAGACTCTCCTGCCCCCAGAGCCGGAACAATGCCTGCCCTTGCCTGCATGTGCAATGAACATGCCCATGGCCGAAGGGGCAATAACCCCTCCCGCCAGACGCAAAAGCCGGTTTCCATCCGCCGCACCAGCCTCTAGGGGCGCAGATCATGGATCATTTCGCTTACAAGGATGGCGTGCTGCACGCCGAGGACGTGCCGATGGCGGCGATTGCCGAGGCCGTCGGGACACCGGTCTACATCTATTCGCGCGCCACGCTGGAGCGCCATGCCCGCGTGTTCCGCGAGGCGCTGGCCGGCCTGCCCCGCAAGCACATCGCCTTTGCCATCAAGGCCAACCCCAATCTCTCCGTGCTGCGCGTACTGGCGCGCGAGGGTTATGGCGCGGATATCGTCTCGGGCGGCGAGATGCAGCGCGCGCTGGCGGCGGGGATGCCGGCCAAGGACATCGTCTTCTCCGGCGTTGGCAAGACCCGCGCCGAGCTGAGCGCGGCGCTGGAAGCCGGGATCGGCCAGTTCAACATCGAGCTGGAGGAGGAAGGCGCCGTTCTCGCCGAGATCGCGGCCGCGATGGGCAAGACCGCCGATGCCGTGCTGCGCGTCAACCCGGATGTCGATGCCGGCACGCACGCGAAAATTTCCACCGGCATGAAGGAAAACAAGTTCGGCGTCGCCATCGATCAGGCGGGCGGCATCTTCGAGCGGCTCTGCGCCCTGCCCGGCCTCAACCTGCGCGGCATCGCCACGCATATCGGCAGCCAGTTGTTCGACCTCGCCCCCCTTGAAGCCGCCTATGGCAAGATCGGCGCGCTGATGGGCGAACTCCGCGAGGCCGGCCACACCATCGACCGTATCGATCTGGGCGGCGGCCTCGGCGTGCCCTATGAGCGTACAAAGGTGCCCCCGACGCCCGCCGATTATGGCGCGATGGTGGAACGGGCGACAAAGGACTGGGACGTCACGCTCTATTTCGAGCCGGGCCGCGTGATCGTCGGCAATGCCGGCGTGCTGCTCACCCGCGTCATCTGGGTGAAGCCCGGCGTCATTCGCCCCTATGTGATCGTCGATGCGGCCATGAACGACCTCGCCCGGCCGGCCATGTACGATGCCTTCCACGATTTCGAGGCTGTCGCGCCGACCGGCGAGCGGATCGTGGCCAACATTGCTGGCCCGGTCTGCGAGAGCGGCGACACCTTCGCCATGGCCCGCGATATCGACGTGGTGAAGGCCGGCGACCTCGGCATCTTCCGCACCGCCGGTGCCTATGGCGCAACGATGGCGAGCACCTACAATTCGCGCGCGCTGGTGCCCGAAGTGATGGTGGATGGCGACCAGTTCGCCGTCGTTGCCGACCGCATCATGCCCGAGGCGATCATCGCCGCCGAGCGCCTGCCGGATTTTCTCAAGGACTGAGCATCGGCCGCAAGGGGCAGACGGACGGGCCAGGACCGGCTAGGAGAGCGCCATGCACAGCCTTCCGCTCTTCGTCACGCTGTCGGGCCAGCCGGTCATCCTGCTTGGCACCGGGGAGGCCGCCGACGCCAAGCGCCGGCTGATCGAGCGGGCCGGCGGCGTGCCGGTTGCGGACGAGAATGCCACTGCCCGCATTGCCTTCGTGGCGCTGGAGGATGAAACAGCCGCTCAAGCCGCCGCAGACCGGCTCAAGGCACGCGGACTGCTGGTCAATGTCGTCGACCGGCCGGCGCTGTGCGATTTCACCACGCCCGCCATTGTCGACCGCGATCCGGTATTGATCGCCGTTTCCACAGGCGGCGCCTCCTCGGGGCTGGCCGCAGCCTTGCGCCAGCGGCTGGAGACGATCCTCCCGGCCCGGCTCGGCGCCCTCGCCAGCGCGCTCAATGCCGCCAAGGTCGCAATGCGGGAGGCCTGGCCCGATGCCCGCGACCGCCGCCGCGCGCTTGGCGAGGCGCTGGCGCCGGGCGGCATGCTCGACCCCTTCGGCACGCCTGCGGTGGACCCGTGGCTGGAAGCACGCATCGCGCCGGCCTCCCGCGCCGTACATGTCATCGCCTTGCGCTCGGACGACCCGGATGACCTGACGGTTCGGGAAGCCCGCACGCTGGGCCAGGCAGACCGCATCCTGTTCGCCCCCGACACCCCGCCCGCCATTCTTGCCCGCGCCCGCGCCGACGCGGAACGCCTGCCGCTCAGCGCGGAAGAAGCCCCGCCCGAACTGCCGGGGCTGACCGTCTGGCTCGTCCCGGCCGAGGATTGATAGGCCTTTCCGCCGTCAGCGCCGGGAATACCGGCTCAGGAGATCGTTCATGACGTCACATCCCTCCGCCCCCGCAGCCTCGCCCGCCGTATCGGTCGCGCTCGATGCCCGCGCCGCACTTGGCGAAGGGCCACGCTGGCACGCAGCCGAGCGCCGGCTTTATTGGGTGGATATCCTGCGCAATGAACTGCACCG
Source organism: Sphingobium sp. B10D7B (assembly GCF_025961955.1). Taxonomy (NCBI): domain Bacteria; kingdom Pseudomonadati; phylum Pseudomonadota; class Alphaproteobacteria; order Sphingomonadales; family Sphingobiaceae; genus Sphingobium; species Sphingobium sp. B10D7B. The sequence continues at coordinate 3,429,246 of NZ_JAOQOQ010000001.1, read as the reverse complement.
CTTCGACCCCGAAACGGGCGCCGACGAAATGCGCGCCTTCGCCCAGCCGGTCGGCTGCTTCGCCTTCCGCGCAGCCGGCGGCTTGCTGCTGGCGATGAAGGACGGCCTCACCATTCTGGCCGACTGGAGCTCCGAGCCGCAGCCCTTTGGCGATCAGATTCTCTCGGACAAGCCGGACCTGCGCTTCAATGATGGGCGGACGGATTCGGCCGGGCGGTTCTGGGTGGGCAGCGTCAACATGGCCAAGAGCGCACATGACGCCGCGCTCTATCGCGTCGGCACGAACGGGACGATCGACCTGATCGAAAGCGGCATGCTCACCTGCAACGCCGCCGCCTTCAATGCGTCGGGAACGACCTTCTGCCACGCGGATACCCCCAGCCACGCCCTGCGCGCCTATGATGCCGATCCGGCGAGCGGCACGCTCTCCAACCGCCGCATCCTTCACCAGTTCGAGCACGGCACCGGGCGCCCCGATGGCGGATCGTTCGATGCGGAGGGTTGTTACTGGAGCGCCCTGTTCGAGGGTGGCCGGGTGGTGCGGCTTTCACCCGAAGGCGAGTTGCTGCAGACGGTGACACTGCCGGTCAGCCGACCGACCATGATCGCATTTGGGGGTGATGATCTGTGCACCGCTTATGTCACCACGGCGCGGGCAGGGCTGGACGAGACGGCACTGGCGCGCGAGCCGCATGCGGGCGCGATTTTCCGCTTCCCCGTCGATGTGCCGGGTCTGCCCGAGCCGCCCTTCGGCGGCTAAGCCTAGGCTTTGTTGGCTCGCTTGGCGAAGCGGGTCACGAACACCGGTGGGCTGGTCGGGTAGCAGGCCTGTGCGAGCGGCAGCGCCGTTTCGCATACGGCGCACTGGGCGCTGAGCCGTCCGACATACCATTGGGTGCTGGCGCAATCGGGACAGTGATTGAGCTTGCCTGGCTCGTAGCGCGCGCCAATGGCCGTGCCATCGAATGGTTTGACGTGAATGCCCGGGTGACGAACGGCAGAGCTCAAAGCCTGCACAGGTGAATGCGCCATGTCACGATCCTTCCGGCGATGAAAACGTCCCGCGCGTTCGCGGGTTCCTGCCTATGCCAACGGCTCGGCGCATCCTGTCTCTTGTCGGGACGATTTCCCGCGCGCGCCTGATCGCGACCTGCGACGGGGTGCGACCCTTGCCCCCGACAGCGGGTCGATCCGCGCAATCCCCCCTCGCCTCTGCCCTAGAGCGGGGCTATAAGCGCCGGGATGATGACCGACCCCCGGACACGCCCCTTCTCCAAGGACAATCATGTCAGAGCATAATCCCGGCCTGCGCCCGTGGCGCGACATTGCGCGGCGCAAATGCCGCCAGATCATGGTCGGCAACGTGCCGGTCGGCGGCGGCGCGCCGGTGACCGTGCAGACGATGACCAACACGCCGACCCACGATGCGAAGGCGACGATCGACCAGATCCGCCGCTGCGAGGAGGCCGGTGTCGACCTCATCCGGGTTTCCTGCCCGGACGTGGAGAGCACGGCGGCGATGAAGCAGATCGTCCGCGCGGCCAAGGTGCCGATCATCGCGGACATTCATTTCCACTATAAACGCGCGCTGGAAGCCGCCGATGCGGGCGCGGCCTGCCTGCGCATCAACCCCGGCAATATCGGCTCTGCCGCGCGCGTGAAGGAAGTGGTGGATGCCGCCAAGGCCAATGGCTGTGCGATCCGCATCGGCGTGAATGCCGGCAGCCTCGAAAAGGATCTGCTGGAAAAATATGGCGAGCCCTGTCCCGAGGCGCTGGTGGAGAGCGCGCTCGACCATATCAAGCTGCTGCAGGACCAAGACTTCCACGACTATAAGGTGGCGGTGAAGGCGAGCGACGTGTTCCTGGCCGTCGCGGCCTATATGCAGCTTGCCGACGCGGTGGACTGCCCACTGCACCTTGGCATCACCGAAGCCGGCGGGCTGATCGGCGGCACGGTGAAGAGCGCGATCGGCATCGGCAACCTGCTCTGGGCTGGCATCGGCGACACGATCCGCGTCTCGCTCTCGGCCGAGCCGGAAGAGGAAGTGCGTGTCGGCTATGAGATCCTCAAGTCGCTCGGCATCCGCACGCGCGGTGTCCGTGTCGTCTCCTGTCCAAGCTGCGCAAGGCAGGGCTTCGATGTGATCCGCACGGTCGAGGCACTGGAGAGCCGCCTTCAGCACATCAATACGCCAATCTCGCTTTCCGTGCTGGGCTGCGTGGTCAATGGCCCCGGCGAAGCGCGGGAGACGGACATCGGCCTCACCGGCGGCGGCAATGGCAAGCATATGGTCTACCTCTCCGGCGTGACCGATCACCACATCAACGATGCCCAGATGATCGAGCACATCGTCGCGCTGGTGGAAGCCAAGGCGGCCGAGATCGAAGCGGCCAAGCTTGAGGCCGAAATGAGCGATGCTGGCAATGCCAGCGCCGTGGCGGCCGAATGACCGACCGGCCCGACATGGCCCCCTCCGCGCCGAGCCGTGATCTGCGCGCTCCGCAGACGCAGGCTGCCTCGCGCGTCACCGGCGCCAGCGCCACGGGTGCGGTAGCAACCGGTGCGACGGCAACGGGGGCCTCCGCGACCGGCGCAATTGCGGTCGGCGCTTTCGCATTGGGTGCCTTGGCCATGGGCGCGATTGCGATCGGCACGCTCGCCATCGGGCGGCTGCGCATTGGCCAGGCCCGGATCAGCCGGCTGCGGATCGACACGCTGGAAATCGGAAATGCCATTCGCACCGGGGAGACGCCTCGCCGGTGAGGCTCGCAGTCTCGGCGTCGGCCGTAGCGCCCCCAGCATGCCGAAAAACCGGGGACTCTTGACGCCGAGTCCCTGAAAGAGGATTGTCGCCGCGCGGAACATTTCGGGCACGGCGCGTGCGTGACCCCGCCGCGCCGGACGAAGGAGTGAGTGGCAATGGCAAGTCGGGCACCGATGAATCGGACCCCCGAATGGCAGGCGATGCTGCGCCGGAGCCTCATCCGCATCGGCACCTTTGCTGGCTCGGTCGGGCTGTACGCGCTGGCGCTGTTTCTGCTGCTGGCACTGCTCAGCTACAAGGTGAGCGACCAGGCGCTGAACACCGCTGCCGGGCCGGAGACGCGCAACCTGATGGGCGTCGCCGGCGCCTGGGCGGCAGACATTCTCTTCACCTTTGCCGGCCTGCCCGCCTTGCTGTTGCTGCCCTTCATCCTCGTCTTCGCGCGGCGCCTGTGGGCCGATGCGGACATGAGCGGCTGGCAGGGGCAGATCGCTAAATGCCTCGGTGGCCTGCTGCTCATCGGCACGGGCCTGTGGATCGCCCAGCCCGAACCGCTGGTCGGGCTGCCGGCCCGCTGGGGCGGCGTCATCGGCTTCCTGTTCGCCCACGGCCTCACGGCCCTGACCGCGCGCCTCGGCGAAACCACCGACCTCATTCTGCAATGGCTACTGCTGGCGGCGTTCATTGCGTCCGGCCTGTGGCTGTGGGTCCGCAGCCTCGCGCTCGAAAAGCCGCTTTGGCATCTCGCCCGCCCCGCCCTGCCGCTGCTCTCCAGCCTTGGCTCCTTGCGAACGGCGAAAGCTGGCAGCCTGGATGTCGCCGAGCCCGAACGCGACCCGCACCCCGAACGCGAGGCGGAACCACGCCGCCCGGTGGACACCACACCCCGCCAGCCGATCACCATCCAGTCGCCGAGCAGCGCCGCCATTCCCAAGGCGTTCGGCCCCGTCTCAGGACAGGAAGATCTGTTCGGCAATGGCGCGCTGCCCTCTCCCGACCTGCTGTCGCCCGCGCCCGCCAGCGCGGTCAGCAAGATCGACCGGCCGGGCCTGGAGCGCAATGCGCGACTGCTGGAAAGCGTGCTCGATGACTTCCACGTCAAGGGCGCGATCACCGAGGTGCGCCCCGGCCCCGTCGTCACCATGTATGAGCTTGAGCCAGCCCCCGGCATCAAGGCCAGCCGCGTCATCCAGCTCGCCGACGACATCGCCCGCAACATGTCCGCGCTCTCGGCGCGCGTCGCCACCATTCCGGGGCGGACGGTGATCGGCATCGAGCTGCCCAATGCGGACCGCGAATCCGTGGTGCTGCACCAGCTCATCACCAGCCAGCAGTTCGCCGAGCAGAAGGGCGGCCTGCCCATCATCCTCGGCAAGAACATCTTCGGTGAGCCGGTGATCGCCGACCTCGCCGGCATGCCGCATCTGCTCGTCGCGGGTACGACCGGCTCGGGCAAGTCGGTCGGCCTCAACACCATGCTGCTCTCGCTGCTCTACCGGATGACGCCGGACGATCTGCGCCTGATCATGATCGACCCGAAGATGCTGGAACTGAGCATCTACGACAACATTCCGCATCTGCTCTCCCCGGTCGTCACCGAGCCGGCCAAGGCCATCCGCGCGCTCAAATGGGCGGTCGAGCAGATGGAGGATCGCTATCGCATGATGGCCTCCATCGGCGTGCGCAACCTCGCCGGCTATAATGAGAAAGTCCGCGGCGCCCGTGCCAAGGGCAAGTCGCTGGGCCGCCGCGTGCAAATCGGTTTCGATGAACAGACCCGCCAGCCGATCTACGAGGAGGAGGAGCTGGATTATCAGCCCCTGCCGCAGATCGTGGTGGTGGTCGACGAGCTGGCCGACCTGATGATGACGGCCGGCAAGGAAGTCGAATTCCTGATCCAGCGCCTCGCGCAGAAGGCGCGCGCCGCCGGCATCCACCTCATCCTCGCGACCCAGCGCCCCTCGGTCGACGTCATCACTGGCGTCATCAAGGCGAACCTGCCGACCCGCATCAGCTTCTTCGTCACCTCGAAGATCGACAGCCGCACCATCCTGGGCGAGCAGGGCGCCGAGCAGCTGCTGGGCAAGGGCGACATGCTCTACATGGCGAGCGGCAAGGGCCTGATGCGCGTCCACGGGCCGTTCGTGAGCGATGATGAGGTGCGCGGCGTCGCCGACCATTGGCGCTCCAAGGGCCAGCCGGATTACATCTCCGCCGTCACCGAGGAGCCAGAAGATGGCAGCTTCGCGCTCGATGGCGTCGATCTCGGGGATGACAGCGCCGATGCCAAGCTGTTCCGCAAGGCCTGCCAGCTCGTGTTCGAGAACCAGAAGGCCTCGACCAGCTGGCTCCAGCGCCAGATGCGGATCGGCTATAACAGCGCGGCGCGCCTCATTGAGCGGATGGAAAATGAAGGCATGGTCGGCGCGCCCAACCATGTCGGCCGCCGGGAAGTGCTGCGCGACGAAATGGGCAATCCCAAATAAGAGCGGTCCGTTGCCCCGCCCCCGGGCGCGGGAACGCGCTGCGGCGCGCGGCATTCAGTGGATATTCAACGGCAGGGACCTATCCGGGCGCGATGATCAGACTTCCCAAATTCACTCGGCGTTCCGCCATGCTCTCTCTGATGCTCAGCGCGCTCGCGGCACCGGCCTTGGTGCCGGCGAGCCCGGTTGCTGCGCAGGCCGCGCGGTCGAGCGATCTGGCGAGCGTCAGCACGGCGGTTCGCGGCATCACCACATTGAGTGGCGACTTCACCCAGACCGACCGCAACGGGCAGGTGCAGAATGGTAAGCTGCTCTGGAAGCAGCCGGGCAAGATCCGGTTCGATTATGGCGCCGGCGATCTGCTCATCGTTGCCGACGGCAGCTCGCTCTACATGATCGACTATCAGGTTGCGCAGGTGCAGCGCTGGCCGATCCGCAATTCACCGCTCGGCGCATTGCTCGACCCCAAGCGCGACATCACCCGCTATGGCAAGATCGTCGATACCGGCGATCCGCGCGTCGTCTCAGTGGAAGTGCGTGACCCCCAGCACCCCGAATATGGCGTCATCACGCTCATCTTCACGCGCAAGGCAGGCGTGCCGGGCGGGCTCTCGCTCTATGGCTGGGTGGCGCTGGATGCGCAGGGCAACCGCACCAACATCCGCCTGAGTAACCTCAAATATGGCGCGCCCATTGCCGATTCGGCCTTCCGCTGGCGCGACCCGCGCGGAACCCGCGGCCCGCGCTGATCCGGCCGCGAAACCGGCGACCGGCCGCGCCGCCCCGAAAGGGGCGGACGCGGTCGCGATGATCTGAAAAGCTGGATGCCCCGCGAGGATTCGAACCTCGATTGACGGAGTCAGAGTCCGTAGTCTTACCTTTAGACGACGGGGCAAGAGCGGGCGCAGATAGGGCGCGGACTGCCTGCGGTCAAGGCGATTTTCCACCCTCATCGTTCGGAGCATGGCAGCCACCTTGCGTCGCCCGCCACGCACGTCTAGCGTGGTAGCAAGTCCCGGCGGAAGTCCCGCCGGAAGAGAAGGTCAAGAAGTCATGGCGCATAAGGCGACGCCCGCGCCGCGCATGGGGCAGGAGCCCGGCACACTAGTGTCCGCCGGGAGCGCGAAACAGAAGGCGCGATCCTTCAATCGTCCGCTGCCGCGCGGCAATCTCGCTGCGCTCGACCTCGGCACCAACAATTGCCGCCTGCTCATTGCGCGGCCGGATGGCGACCGCTTCGTGATCGTGGACGCCTTTTCCCGTATCGTGCGCCTTGGCGAAGGCCTTTCCGCCACCGGGCGCCTGTCGGACGCCGCGATCGACCGCACCTTGTCCGCCCTCTCCGTCTGCGCCGAGAAGCTGCGCCGCCGCCGCGTGGTCCTGGCGCGCTCTGTCGCGACCGAAGCCTGCCGGCAGGCCGAGAACGGGCGCGCCTTTGTCGACCGGGTGCAGCGCGAAACCGGGATCATGCTCGACATCATTTCGCCCCGCGAGGAAGCGCGGCTTGCGGTCCTCGGCTGCAAGGCGCTGCTGGAACGTGGCGAAGGCCCGGCGCTCATCTTCGACATCGGCGGAGGCTCGACCGAGCTGGTGCTGCTCGATGGCGATGGCGATCAGTTGCGCATCGTCGATTGGCACAGCGCGCCGCATGGCGTCGTGTCGCTGGCGGAAGCTGTGGCGGGCCATGGCGACACCGCCAGCGAGCGAGCCGCCGCCTATGCCGAAATGCTCCGGCGGATGCGCGAGGCTTTTGCCGCCTTTGCCGAGCGGCTGCCCAGGGACGTGCCGGTGCGCCTGCTCGGTACGTCCGGCACCGTCACCACGCTCGCCAGCGTTCACCTGGGCCTGCCGCGCTATGATCGCAAGGCGATCGACGGGCTGACCGTGCCGGCCGATGCCATGCGGGATATTGCTGGGCGCCTCTCCACCATGAGCATAGCGGAGCGCATCGCCCAGCCCTGCATCGGCGACGAGCGCGCCGATCTGGTGGTGGCGGGCTGCGCCATCTTGGAAAGCATTCTCGACATCTGGCCGGCAGACCGGCTGGGCGTCGCCGATCGCGGTATTCGCGAAGGGATTCTCCGTGCGCTGACGGACAGCGCCTCAAGCCGGGACCTGGGATAATGGCCAGAGGTGACAAATCTGTCGGCACGCGCGTGCGCACGGCACGCGGGCGCACGGCCCAATCGACGCGCTGGCTGCAACGCCAGCTGAACGACCCCTATGTGAAGCGGGCCAAGGCGGAGGGCTATCGCAGCCGCGCCGCCTACAAGCTGCTGGAGCTGGACGAGAAGTTCGGCCTGCTCAAGGATGTCCGCCATGTCGTCGATCTGGGCGCAGCGCCTGGCGGCTGGACGCAGGTGGTGCGAAAGGTGCTGCCCAAAGCGAAGGTGGTGGGCATCGACCTCTTGCCCATCGAGCCGCTGCCCGATGTGACGCTGCTCCAGATGGACTTCATGGCAGACGAAGCGCCCGATCAACTGATCGCGGAGCTGGGCGCCGCGCCGGATCTCGTCCTGTCGGACATGGCGGCCAACACGGTCGGCCACCAGCAGACGGACCATCTGCGCACCATGGGCCTGGTCGAGGCGGCCGCCGATTTCGCGATGCAGACCCTGCGGCCCGGCGGCGCCTTCGTCGCAAAGGTCTTTGCCGGCGGGACGGATGATGGCCTGCTGCGCCAGCTCAAGGCAGCCTTTCGCACCGTCAAGCACGCCAAGCCGCCATCCAGCCGCAAAGGGTCGGTGGAGTGGTTCGTCGTCGCGCAGGGGTTCAAGGGCCGGCAGGCGCCATAAAGACGGTTGTGCGGTTGACCCGGACCGCACAAGGGGACTAGCGCGATCTGGCCTGCCACTGCGCGGGCAAGCAGCGTCGCTCACCCGCATGGACATGCGACCAGACGCCGCGTCGGGCGTTGTGCCGGAACAGGATAGAGGAGGCGGCATGAGGTCAGGCGGCAATGGCATGTTTCGCTCCCTCTCCAACCGCAACTTCCGGCTGTGGGTCAGCACCAATCTCTTTTCCAACATCGGCACCTGGATGCAGGGCACGGCCCAGACATGGCTGGTGCTCACCGAACTGACCGATCATAGCGCCGGCGCGGTCGGCATTCTCACCGCGCTGCAGTTCCTGCCGCAAGTGCTGCTTGTGGCGGTGACCGGATCGGTTGCTGACCATGTCGACCGGCGCAAGCTGCTCATCACGATCCAGTGCTTCCAGACCCTGCTGGCGCTCAGCCTTGGCGCGCTCATCATTTCGGGGCTGGCGGAACTCTGGCACGTCTACATCTTCGGCTTTGCGCTCGGGTGCTGCATGGCGTTCGAGGCGCCGGCGCGGCACAGCTTCGTCTCTGATCTGGTGGGGGACGAGATCATCGGCAACGCGGTGGCCATGAACAGCACGGCCTTCCAGACCGCCCGCATGATCGGCCCGGCACTGGCAGGCCTGTGCATCGCGCTGGTCGGCACGGGCTGGGTGTTCGTGATCAACGGGCTCTCCTACCTGATCGTCACCACCGGCCTGCTCAATGTGCGGGTGACGCGGCATGCCCATGCGGCGGCGCAGCCGCGCGGGGTGAGCCGGCTGCTCGATGGCTTTCGCTATGTGGCCGGGCGACCGGACATTCGCACCGTGTTCCTGATGCTGTTCTTCTTCGGCACGCTGGGCATGAACTTCGGCATTTTCATCAGCGTGATGGCTGCTACCGTCTATCAGCAGGGTGCCAGCGAATATGGCTTGCTGACCTCCATCATGGCAATCGGCTCGGTCACCGGCGCCTTACTGACCGCCCGGCGCGACCGGCCGCGGATGCATCATGCCGTTATCGGCACCTTCCTGTTCGGCTGTTTCATGACAGCCGCCGCGCTCTCGCCGAGCTACATCCTGTTCGGACTGGTGCTGATCGGCGTGGGGCTGGCAGCCCAGACTTCGCTCACCTCATCCAACGGCTTCGTCCAGTTGGCGACGGACCGGGCGATGCGCGGGCGGGTGATGGCCATCTATGTCGCGATCACATTGGGCGGCCTGCCGCTCGGTGCGCCGCTGATCGGCTGGGTCGCCGACACCTATGGCGCGCGGGCTGCGATGGGCGTGGGCGGCGCGGCCGGCTTTCTCTCCGCAGCGATTGGCCTCAGCTATCTGATCCGCGTGCGCAACCTGCGCTTCATCTGGGATGACGAAGGACCGCGCCTGCACATGAACCCGGACCCGCATCTGCGTGAGCCCGGCCCGGCGGTGCTACCGCCAGATCGGGCGCTTTAGGAGCGACGCTCCCTCCCCCGCGCGGCGCGGTGGGAAGGAGCGCGTCTAGTCCTCGTCAGCCCCAGACCTCCTGGGCCACCTCGGCGACCAGCTCCATCTTCGCCTTCTGCTGGTCGAAGGCGATGTCATTGCCGTGGACGGTCGAGGCGAAGCCGCATTGCGGCGACAGGGCAAGCTGGTCGAGCGAGGCATATTTCGTCGCGTCGTCAATCCGGCGCTTCACCTCGTCCTTGGTCTCCAGTTCACCCAGCTTGGTGGTGATCAGGCCGAGCACGACGATCTTGCCCTTCGGCAGGAAGCGCAGCGGCGCGAAGTCGCCCGAGCGCGCATCGTCATATTCGAGGAGGAAGGAGTCGATATCGACCTCGTTGAACATGATCTCGGCGACCGGCTCATAGCCACCCTCGGCAGCCCAGCTGGAGCGGAAGTTGCCCCGGCACAGGTGCATCGCCGTGAACATGTCATCCGGCGCGGTGGCCAGCGCATCGTTGATCATCTTGGCATAATGGCGCGGCAGATCATCGGGATCGAGGCCCCGCTTGCGGGCATTTTCGCGCTGCTTGTCATCGCACAGATAGGCCAGATTGGTATCGTCGAGCTGCAGATAGCGGCAGCCGGCATCGGCGAGATCGGCGACTTCCTCCTGATAGGCCGATGCCACGTCCGCAAAGAAATCGGCCATGTCCGGGTAGACCGCCTCGCTGATCCCTTCGCGCCCGGCGCGGAAATGCAGCATGGTCGGCGAAGGAATGGTGACCTTGGGCGTCTCGCTCACCACGCTGGCGAGATATTCGTAATCCGCGCGCTGGATCGGCTTGGCGTGGGCGATCTTGCCGGTCACCACCATTTTGGGCGGCGCGAAATGCACGTCCTTGCCGATGGCATTCTGGAACTGCACTTCCATGCCGCCGTGCTCCTCGATGCCGTCGAGCTGCAGCAGAAAGTCGGTGTGGAAGAATTTGCGGCGGAACTCGCCGTCCGTCACCGCCTTGACGCCGACGCTCTCCTGGAACGCCACGACATCGGCAATGGCCTTGTCCTCGATCGCGCGCAGAGCGGCAGCGTCGATCTTGCCGGCGGCATGATCGTGTCGGGCCTCGATAAGCGCCTGCGGGCGCAGGAAGCTGCCGACATGGTCGGCGCGGAAAGGGGGTTTGGACGTCATGGCAGTCTCCAGCTCCAACCGGCGCAACGCACGCCGTACGAAATCATCATATAAAGGATTCTTTATATATAGGAAGCTTTATGTGACAAACCGACACGCTGAGCCGACAAACGAAAAAGCCCGGCGCAAGGCCGGGCTTTCCTGGGATGCTGCGAAGAGGGCCAAGCCGCTCAGGCGCGCGCCTTCGCAGGCGCTTCCGCGATCTCCTTGGGCCGCAGCACGATGTGGCCGACGGCGGTGTTGGAGGCCGGAACATGATAGAAACGATGCAACGCCTCCACCTCGGTGCCGAGCGCGGCGCGCATGATGAGCCACATGATGAGCTCGATGCCCTCAGTGCCCGCCTCGCGCAGATATTCCAGCCGCGTGATGGCGCGCAGCTCATCGGTCTCGCCGACGAGCTTGTCCAGAAAGGCATTGTCGAACTCGGGATTGATCAGCCCGGCGCGCGGCCCCTGCAACTGATGGCTCATGCCGCCAGTGCCCCAGATCTGCACGTTGAGATCCTCGGGATAGGTTTCGACGGCATAGCGTATCGCCTCGCCCAGCGCCCAGCAGCGCGCGCCCGAGGGCGTCGGGAACTGCGTCACGTTCACCGCAAGCGGAATGACCTTGCACGGCCATTTGTCGACCTTGCCGAACATCAGGCTGAGCGGAACCGTGCAGCCATGGTCCACATCCATATTGTTCATCAGGGTCATGTCGAACTCGTCGATGACGAGTTGCTCGGCCATGTGCGCGGCCAGCTCGATATGTCCCTCGACAACCGGAACCTCGCGCTTGCCCCAGCCTTCGTCGGCCGGCTCGAATTCCTCGGCCATGCCGAGCGCGAAAGTCGGCACCACGTCCAGCATCATAGCAGACGCATGATCGTTGTAGCACAGGATGACCACGTCAGGCTTTTCCTCCTGCTCGAAGGTCTTCACCCACTCATAGCCATCGAAGATCGGCTTCCAGTAATCGTCCGTCGAGCGCCCGGTGTCGAAGGCCGCGCCGATAGCGGGGACGTGGCTGGTGGCAATGCCGGCGGTGATCCGCGCCATGTCAGTTGCCCTCCCGCTTGGAGCGCTGGCCAGTCGGCGAGCGACCGCCGGACCGCATCATCGCGGCATATTCGTCGGGCGTCATGTTGGTCATCGAGCTCACGGCACGCTGCGTGCTCCAGCCATCGGTATTGGAGAGCTTGACGAGGAAGTAGATGTTGCCGCCCAGATCGATGAGCTTGCTGAAATCGCGATCCTGCACGGCGCGCTTCTGCTCCTCACTCATCTTGAACTTGTCGAGATAGGCGCGCTCATGGTCCTTGAACTCGGCGCGGTTGCCGGCTTCCATCAGCGACATGCAGAATTTGTGCAGGTGATAGGCCTCACGCGAGCGGCGGGCGTTGAACACGGTCGTGCCGGGAATATCTTCCAGCTCGCTGAGCGGATAAAGGCGAGTGCGCATGGCGGACCTTTCGATCGGTCGAATGAAGAATGTAATGGAAGGCCTGCGCCTTTCCAATGGCAGAGGCCCTTGTCATTGTGCGCCTGCGAAATCAAGCGGGGTGATGCTGTCGGACGTGCGCATTGGCCCTGCCTGCAGCGCAAAATCGAATGAGAACACCTCGCCTTCAAAAGGATACGCAAGCCCCTCCTCTGAAGAGGAGGGGAGCAGGCGGTGTCATTCCGCGGCGCCTTTTGTCTTTAATCCCGCTCCGGCTTTCGCGGCCGTGCGCCGCCGGTGGGCCGCTTGGCACCCGGGCGCGCGGCTGGCCCGGCCGGCTTGGCCCCCTTGCCGCGCGGCTTCGGCGGGCCCTTGAAGCGCTCGGGCTTGTCCGGGGCGCTGCGGGAGCGGCGTTCCCCACGGCGAGCCTTGCGCATGTCCTTGGCGTGGGCGGTGGACGCACGCTTGTCGGCGGCCTTGCGGTCGGAGGCGGTCGGCTGGATGTCGATCTCCAGCGGCAGATCGCCCTCGTTCACGTCAAAGCCCAGGCTCGCCAGCGTTTCAGCGAAATGGAAGGGCGGCTCGGCCTTCACATCGAGCGGGGAGCCATCGGGATGATCGATGCGGATACGCCGGGCGTGCAGGTGCATCTTGCGGCTGATCGATCCGCTGAGGAACGCCTCCTTGCCGCCATATTTGCCGTCGCCCACGATCGGGTGGCCGATTTCGGCCATATGGACGCGCAGCTGATGGGTGCGGCCGGTGTGCGGCTGCAGCTCCACCCAGGCGGCGCGGTTGCCGGCGCGCTCGATCACCCGGTAGCGCGTGCGGGCGGGCAGGCCGTCCTTCTCATCGACATGCATCTTCTCGCCGCCGGTGCCCGGCTGCTTGGCGAGCGGCAGGTCGATGAAGCCGTCCGATACGGAGGGCACGCCCATGACGATGGCCCAATAGACCTTTCGTGCGGTGCGCGAGGAGAAGCTCTTGGCGAAATGCGCCGCGCTGCGCGAGGTGCGAGCGAGCAGCAGCGCCCCGCTGGTGTCCTTGTCCAGCCGGTGGACGAGGCGCGGCCGGTCGTCGCGCTCGAACATCAAAGCATCGAGCAGTCCATCGACATGCTCGTGCGTCTTGGTGCCGCCCTGCGTGGCAAGGCCCGGCGGCTTGTTGATCACGATGGCCTGCGCGTCGCGGTGGATGACCAAACCCTCGGCAAAGTTGATCTGATCCTCGGTCAGGATGGGGCGCGGGCGTGGTGCCTTGCCCGCTTCCTTTGCCGCAGCGACATCGAGCGGGGGCACGCGCAAGGTCTGCCCCTCGGCAATGCGGTCGCCCGGCGTCGCGCGGGCGCCGTCGACGCGCAATTGGCCGGTCCGCGCCCAACGCGAAACGACGGCGAAGCTGGCTTCCGGCATGTGGCGCTTGAACCAGCGGTCGAGGCGGATGCCATCATCCTCGGCACGTACGGTGAACTGGCGTACGCCAGCGAGGTCGGTCTTGCTCATGCCGTGGCACTCCGCATGAGGGTGAGGCCCAGCGCCAGCGCGCCGATGGAGGCGGCGACGGAGAGCAGCACATAGCCTAGCGCATTCAACGCTTCGCCGCGCTCGATCATCAGCATCGTCTCCAGGCTGAAGGCGGAGAAGGTCGTGAAGCCGCCGAGCAGGCCGACTGCCACGAGCAGCCGGATTTGCTCGCCCTGCTGGCCCTGATAGCGCGCGGCCAGCCAGCCCGCGACGAGGCCCATGGCCAGCCCGCCCAGCACGTTGGCGGCGAGCGTGCCCCAGGGATAGCCCGGCCCCATGATGCGCAGGCTCGCGCGTCCCAACTGGTAGCGCAGGGCCGCGCCGATGGCGCCGCCGATCATCACGAGAACTGTATTGAGCATGGTCCATGCCCTAGCCGCTTTTGCGCAACAGGCAAATGGGCGTTCGCTGGCGAAGCCTTGGTGGCCAGCCTGCTCAGTCGGATGGCGCCAGCAATCCATCCCGAGCCAGTGTCCGGTCGATCTCGGCAACGAGCCTTGTGTAGCGGGGGTCTTCGACACTGCCGTAGCCCGCGGCGAAGGCGGCATCGCTCAGCCCCTCGTCGTTCTGAAGCAGGGCAGGCGGCAGCAGGCGTTCCTGCGTCACGGCCGCCAGGCGTTGCGCCACGTCCTGCGACCGGTGCGGATCGCCAGCGGCCTGCGCGATCTGGAAGCCGGAGCGGTCCGCAGCCAGATCGACGAAGGAGAAGCCCGAGGCGGTGCCGGTCTGGAACGCCGACGCGGCAGACAGGCTGTCCGCCAGTTCCTTCCATTCGCCCATCGCGGATGAGAACTGCACACCGGTCTGCGCAGCCAGCGCGGCGGACAGCGCCCAATGCTTGGGGAGGTCGTCCCGGCCATGGAGCGTGATTGCCGTCGCAGGCGGCGGACAGCGGCGCGTGGCGCTCGGCTCCAGCCCGGCCAGTTGCCCGGCGCGCGGATCGACCACCAGCATCGCAAGCGCGACAAAGCCCGCGCGATTCGTTTCCGTCGTCGCGGCTCGGCCCGGGGGGAAAGCGCGGCGGACCTGTATGGCAAAGTCGCTTTGCGGATCGCGCGCCTGCAGCGCCACCAGTGCGCAATAGCGATCGAGCACCTGCGCGCCGTCGATCGCGTCACCGCCGGTAAACTGATCGAGCAGGCCGGTCTTTGGCGGCAACTGCACCGCCGCCATCACCGCGCCATTGCGGATGGAGAAGCGCTGCACGACCGTGTCGAGCGGCGGGATCACGGCGCCGCGCAGACGCAGCAGCTGACGCAACCCCTCCAGCAGCAGCCGAGTCGGATATGCCGGCAACGAGACCGCGCCGATGCGCGCCTCTACTTCGGGAAATCCGTTACTCGGGCCGCTTACGACCAGACCGACATTCAGCCAGCGCCCGAGCGGCAGGGCATGGCTCGCGGCGACATGAAGCCGCTCATCGTGGAGATAGAGATCGAGCCGGTCAGGGCGGAAGCCATGAGTTGCGAGCGCACTCAAGCCATCGAGGTGGGTGGGCGTGAGCGTAAGCAGGCTGACACCGCCGGGCCGCTGCCTGCTGGCCTGCAACTGCTCGATTGCGGCCCGACCGGCACCGACCTGCAGAGGCGTTGGCGTGGGGCGGGCGTCGGCAAGGGGCGCCCCGCTGGTGAACAGCACCGCGCCGATGAGCACCGGCAGGACGAACAGGACGAAGAGGATCGCCAGAACGCGCCAGACCTGCTGCCGCGGGCTACGGCCTGCCAATCCCATCCACGAGCCAGAGGCACGCTTGCGCTGCATCGCGTCCCCTATTCGTTACGACTGCCCCTTCGCCTAGGCGACGAGCGCAATCCGCAGACTCGTCAGCCGGCTACCGTCATCAAGCGCTTTTCGCCGGCGATCCGCAACATGGCGCGCTGCAGTTTCTCGAACGCCCGAACCTCGATCTGGCGCACGCGCTCGCGGCTGACGCCATAGACCTGGCTCAGCTCCTCGAGCGTCTTGGGCTCCTCCGCGAGGCGCCGCTCCTGCAGGATATGCCGTTCGCGGTCATTGAGGTC
The DNA here is from genome assembly GCF_025961955.1 of Sphingobium sp. B10D7B. Lineage (NCBI taxonomy): Bacteria > Pseudomonadati > Pseudomonadota > Alphaproteobacteria > Sphingomonadales > Sphingobiaceae > Sphingobium > Sphingobium sp. B10D7B. The sequence continues at coordinate 3,413,599 of NZ_JAOQOQ010000001.1, read as the reverse complement.
GTCCATCGCATCGAGCAGCATGTCGTGCCGCACGTCGCTTTCCTGCGCGTCGGCAATCCGCTCATCCTGCAAAGGCCCTTCATCCGCCAGCCAGTCCTGCCACTGCCCTTCGCCGTCATCGTTCATCGAGACGTTAAGGGAGGTGTCGCCGCCCATGGCCATGCGGCGGTTCATCGAGATGACATCATCTTCCGAGACGCCGAGATCGGTCGCGATCTTCGTCACATCCTCGGGGCGCAGATCGCCATCCTCGAAGGCTTCGATCTGGTTCTTCATGCGGCGGAGGTTGAAGAACAGCTTCTTCTGCGCCGCCGTGGTGCCGATCTTCACAAGGCTCCACGAGCGCAGGATGAATTCCTGGATCGACGCGCGAATCCACCACATCGCATAGGTCGCGAGGCGGAAGCCCCGGTCCGGTTCGAATTTCTTCACGCCCTGCATCAGGCCGATATTGCCCTCGGAGATCAGCTCGGAGACGGGCAGACCATAGCCGCGATAGCCCATGGCGATCTTCGCCACGAGTCGCAGATGGCTCGTCACCAGCCGCGCCGCAGCCTCCGGATCGCCATGCTCCTGATAGCGCTTGGCGAGCATATACTCCTCCTCGGGCTTGAGGAGCGGGAACTTGCGAATCTCCGACAGATAGCGGTTCAGGCTTGCATCGCCGCCAAGCGCAGGGATCGTTGCAGGGAGATTACTGCCGTTACTCACGAAACTTCATCCTTCTGGAGCGCGCAAACAAGAAGGGGCATCGCGCTCATCCTTATACGCAAAGATGGCTGAACAGTTGCTGCATGTCATCCGTAATCGGGCTTTCAAAGCTGAGAGGCTGGCTTGTGACCGGGTGGATGAAGCCGAGCCGGGCCGCATGAAGCGCCTGACGATGGAAGCCAAGTTCGGCGAGCAGCGCCTTGTGGATGCCGCCGCGGGCATAGACAGGATCGCCCAGCAGCGGGTGACCGAGATGGGCCATGTGCACGCGCACCTGATGGGTCCGCCCCGTCTCCAGCCGGCATTCGATCAGCGCCGCCCGATCCAGTCGCTCGAGCGTGCGATAATGGGTGATGGCGTGCTTGCCGCGCCCCTCGCGCTGCACCGCCATCTTCTTTCGATCCGCATCCGAACGGCCGATCCATTGATTGACCGTGCCGGAAGGCGGCGTAGGTCGCCCCTGCACGATGGCGAGATAGCGCCGGTCGATGCTGTGATCCTTGAACTGGCGGGCCAGCCCCTCATGTGCCTGATCGGTCTTGGCGACGACGAGCAGACCGGAGGTATCCTTGTCGATGCGGTGGACGATGCCGGGCCGCGCGACCCCGCCAATGCCGGAAAGCTGCCCGGCGCAATGGTGGAGCAAGGCATTGACCAGCGTGCCATCCGGATTGCCGGCAGCGGGATGCACCACCATGCCCGCCGGCTTGTCCACCACGATCAGATGCGCATCCTCATGGGCGATCACCAGATCGATCGCCTGCGGCTGCGCCTCGGCGGGCGTCGCCTCCGGGATCTCCACGGCAAAGGCCATGTCGGCCTTCACCTTGTAGGCCGGATCAGCCGCCGGGCGGCCGTCCGGCCCGGTCACCTGCCCTGCCAAGATCAGCGCCTTCACGCGCTCGCGCGACAGGGCTGGCAGCACGCTCGCAAGCGCGCGATCCAGTCTCATGCCGTGCTCGGCCTGCGTGATCAGCGCCGTAATGCTGGTAACCCCCGTTTCCACGGCCTAATATCTGGGGATGGCCGTGCACATATCAAGACCGCTGCGCGATGCGATCCGCGCGCAGGCGAAGGCCGCCGCCCCGCTGGAATGCTGCGGCCTCCTCCTGGGCCAGCGCCTGGCTGGCGCGGACGGCGGGACGACCGACATCGCCATCGCCGAACTTCGCGCTGCCGCCAATGTCGCGGAGCAGCCCGAGCACCGCTTCGAGGTCGATCCGGCCGTACTCATCGCCGCGCATCGCGAGGCGCGCCAGGGCGGGCCGGCCATTGTCGGCCATTATCATTCGCATCCCCATGGCGAGGCCGTCCCCTCGGCGATCGATGCGGCCATGGCGGGGGCGGCGGGCGAGATCTGGCTGCTCGTCGACGCGCGCGGCGACCTTCTGGCCTGGCAAGTTGTTGCGTCAGGCCGCATCCATGGCGTTTTCGATCCCGTCGAACTGGTCGGTTCGCCGCATGGGCGGCTTGCACCCGCGCGCCCGCAGCGCCATGAGGGCACGGCCATCGCCTGAAGAGAGGATATCCCCGTCTTGGTCAAATCCACCGCGTCCGACTCCATCGATTTCGCCAGCCTGCTCTGCTCTCGCCTGTGCCATGATCTGCTCAGCCCCGTCGGCGCGCTGAACAACGGCATCGAGCTGCTTGCCGATGAGACCGACCCGCGGATGCGCGAGCAATGCCTCACGCTGCTGGCGGACAGCGCCCGGACGACGGCGGGCAAGCTCAAATTCTTCCGCTTGGCCTTCGGTGCCGGGGGCGGATATGGCGAGGCCATTCCCGTGCACGAGATCCGTTCTGCCGTGGAAGGCATGTTTCCGCCCGGCGGCAAGATCTCGCTCGACTGGATGATCGCCGGGGACAGCCTTTCCAAGCCGGCCGCCAAGCTTTTGCTCAATCTGGTGCTGTTGACCGGCGAAGCCCTGCCGCGCGGCGGCGTGATCGCCATCGGCGCGGAACAGCAGGGCGGATCGACCGAGATCGCGGTGCGCGGCGAAGGCACGCGCATCACCTTCGACCCCGCCATTCGCGCCGGGCTGGAAGGGCATGGCGATCTGACCACCCGCACGGCCGCAGCCGTGATGATCCGCACGGTGGCGACCGAAGCGGGCGGCGAGCTGATGATCTCGGGCGCTGATGAGCCCCACCTGCTGTTCGGCGCGCGCCTGCCGGCTTGATTCCGCCTGTGTGAGAGCCCGACCGGCAGGTCTTAACCGGGCTTTCACGACTTGGCCCCAAAGGTGTCGCCGCGTTAACCACAGGCGGCGGCATGGACGAGATCATCGGGGAGTTCATTGCGGAAACTCTTGAAACGCTGGAGGTCCTCTCCGGCGAAGTCGTCGCGTGGGAAGCGGACCCGACCGACAAGTCCCGCCTCGACGCGTTTTTCCGGTTTTTTCACACCGTCAAGGGAAGCTGCGGCTTCCTGAACCTCCCCCGTTTCGAGCGGCTGGCGCATGGCGCCGAGGACGTGCTGGCAGCCATCAGGCGCGGCGAACGGCTGGCCGATCCCGCCACCGTCACGGCCGTGCTGGCGGTTATGGACCGAATCGGCGCGCTGGCGCGGGGCTTGGGCGGCGAGCCCGTCCCGGATGAAGCCGATGATGACGGGCTGCTGGATGCCCTGTCACTCCGGTCTGGCGGCTTTGAGCTCTTTCACCCGATCGCGCCTGCCGCAGCGATGCCGGCCCCGCCCCGCGAACCGCCCGCACCGCGCGCCGACTCAGTAGAAGCACCCGCTCCCCCAACGCCCAGCCCGGAGCGACCGACCGCCCCACCGCGGGACAAAGCGCCGCGCACGATTCGACTACCGCTGGCGCTCATCGATCAGCTGATGAACGGCATCTCCGACATGGTGCTCGCCCGCAACGATCTGGCGCGCCGGATGCGCGACCATGGCGTCGCGCCGGATGTGGAGAGCAGCTTCGAGCGGATGTCGACCAATGTCGCGGACCTGCGCGACATGATCAGCAAGACGCGCATGCAGCGGGTCGACCGCCTGTATGCGGCCATCCCGCGCATGGTGCGGGACCTCAGCCGCGAACTGGGCAAGAAGGTCACCGTGACTCTCGACGGCGGCGATGTCGAGATGGACCGCGAAATGATCGAGATGGTCGCCGACCCGCTCACCCACATCGTCCGCAACGCCCTCGATCACGGCCTTGAGCTGCCGGCAGATCGTATCGCCGCCCGCAAGCCGGACGTCGGGCGCCTGAACATCGTCGCCCGTCAATCGGGCAACCAAATCGTCATCGAGGTGGCCGACGACGGGCGCGGCATGGACCGGGCGGCCCTGGTCGATCGGGCGGTCGCGGCCGGGCTTGTCACCGCTGCCGAGGCGGCCGGGATGAGCGACGCCGAAAAGCTGAACCTGATCTTCCTGCCCGGCCTCAGCACGGCGCGGGAGGTGACCTCCATCTCCGGGCGTGGAGTCGGCATGGATGTCGTGCGGGCCAATATCGAGCAGATCGGCGGCGTGATCGACATCACGACCGCGCCCGGCGACGGCACCGTGATCACCATGCGCGTGCCGCTGACACTGACCATCATTCCCGGCCTGATCGTGCGGTGCGGCGGCCAGACCTTCGCCATGCCGCGTGGCAATGTCGTCGAGCTGATCCACGAAAACAGCGCCATGGTCTCGGTCGAGGAGGTCGCCGGCGGACGCATCGCGACCATTCGCGGCGAGCGTCATCCGGTTGTGGCGCTTGAGGACGTGCTGGGCCTTGCCCCTCAGGCCGAAGCGAACGGGCCGCGGACCTTGATGGTCATTCGCTCCTCGGCCGGCCAAAATTATGTGCTGGGTGTCGAAACCGTCGACAGCAATGAGGAACTGGTCATTCGCCCGGCCTCACCGGTGATCGCATCCGCCGGCGCTTTTGCGGGTATGACGCTCCCCGACAACGGCCAGCCAATGCTGCTGCTCGACGCTACCGGGCTCTTCCAGATCGCGCAATTGCCCGTGGTCGATGCCGACAAGGCGCGCAGGGATCATCACAGCCAGGAACCGACCGAGGCCATCGATACCTTGCAGGTGCTCTTCTATCGCGACCGGGATGGCGTGGAACGGCTGATGCCGCTGCCCATCGTCGAGCGCGTCGAGGAACTGGACTGTGCGCAGATCGGCCGCTCGGAGGGGCGCGCATTCGCGCGAATCGAGGAGCGCCTGCTGCCGGCGCTCAACGTCCGCCCGGATGAGACCGGTGTGCTCAAGGCCATGCGCCTGCATGATGGGCGCGATCTGCTCATCTTCCTCATCGAAGAGGTGCTGGACATTCTAGAAATCCCCGCCCGGCTGGACGTGCCGATCGGCCGGGGACGGATCGCCGGCCTGGTGCTGGTTGGCGAGCAGCAACTGGAACTGGTCGATCCGTTCACGCTGTTCGAGGAGGTCGCGGCCCGCCCGGCCTCTGACGCCGCCGCGCAGGCCGTGCGCTGCATGATCGCCGATGTCGAGGACCCGTGGATGCGCAACATCCTGGCGCCGCTGCTCGTTCAGGCCGGCTATGACGTCGTTCTGGGCGCCGCAGGCGACGCGCCGCCCGATGTCGTACTATGTGGCAGCGGCCACGCCCCAGCGCCCATGGGCGTTCCGGTGCTTGCCCTGCGGGAACAGCCGCAACTGCCCGCCGACCCCGACGCGCCGCCCTCCATCTACCGCTATGACCGCGCCGGGCTGATGGCGGCGATCTCCAGCTTCGCACGGAAGGCCGCATGACCGACTCGCTGTTCCTGTTCGCGTCCATCGCGGGCGCCCCGATTACCGTGCGTGCCTGTGCCATCGAAGCCGTGGTGCGGCTGGGGGACATCGTACCCGTGCCATTGGCGCCTGTGCATGTGCGCGGGCTGGCGGCGCTGCGCAGCCGGGTGCTCACCGTGATCGATCTGCAATCGCGCATCTTTGGCACGGCGGCGGATGCACAGACCGCACCGCTGGCGATCGTCGCAGACATTGCCGGGCACAGCTATGGCTTCCTCATCGATGCCGTGACCGATATCTGCCAGGCGCAGGGTGGCGTGCAGCCATTGCGCGGCCGCATCGATCCTGCCTGGCGGCCGTTCGTTTCCGGCCTCGTCGATTATGATGGCCACAGCCATCTTCTGCTCACACTCGCCGATTTCACCAACGCCCCGTCTGGCGCGCTGGCCGCCTGAAATATTTAACGAATTTACCAAAATGACACGCTCTGCCCGTAGGTTACGTAGCCAAGCAAGTATCAGGGGTCGCGACTCATGCCGAACTGCCTCATTGTCGATGACTCCAAGGTGATCCGAAAGGTGGCGCGCCACATTCTCGAATCCCTCGATCTCGACGTTCACGAAGCGCAGGACGGACGTGAAGCGCTCGACATGTGCGAAGGGCAGGTGCCGGACGTGGTGCTGCTCGACTGGAACATGCCGGTGATGAGCGGCCTGGAATTCCTCAAGGAACTCTCCCGCCGCAATTTCGCCCATCCGCCCAAGGTGATCTTCTGCACCACCGAGAATGGCGTGGACCATATCCGCGCCGCCGTCGATGCCGGTGCCGACGAATATGTCATGAAGCCCTTCGATCGCGACACGCTGGAGAGCAAGCTCCAGATCGTCGGGGTTCTCTAAGAGCTCGGGAGCGCCGGGAATGGCGTGCGCTGCCCTCCTGTCCGATGCCAGCTCCGGAACCGATGGTTCGCGCATCGATGTGCTGATCGTCGATGATTCGCTGGTCGTCCGCCGCGTGCTGGGCCGGGTGTTCGGCGAAGATCCGCGCTTCCGCGTCGTTGGCACGGTCGCCAGCGGAAAGCAGGCTCTGACTTTCGTGGCCAGAAGGTCGGTGGACCTGGTGCTGCTCGATATCGACATGCCCGAGCTGGACGGCTTGCAGGTGCTTCCTCATCTGCTTGGCTCCGATCAGCGCCGGCAGGTGGTGCTGCTCAGCGGTTCATGCAGCGAGGGCAGCGAGGTCGCCTTGCAGGCGTTGGCTTTGGGTGCCGGTGATGTCGTCGCCAAGCCCAGCGCCGGCCATTTCAGCCCGCAATTCGTGGAGCATCTGCTCGATCGCCTGGCCCATCTGGCGCCGGCGGCAGAACGAAGCCGCACGCCGGAACGATTCGATGAGGCGAGCGCACGCCTGCGGCCACCAGGCACGCTCGTGCGCGCCGTGGCCATCGGCGGATCGACCGGCGGGATCAGCGCGATTCTCTCCGTCATCAAGGGCCTTGAGGACAACCCGGCCTTTCCCATCTTCATTACCCAGCATCTGCCTGCCAGCTTCCAGCCGCTGCTGGCAGAACAGCTCCGCCGCGCCACACATCTGCCCGTGGTTCTGGCGGAACAGGCCATGCCGGTGCAGCCGGGCACCATCCATCTGGCACCCGGCACTGCCCATCTTTCGCTCGGCAAAGGAGCGCGCGGGCAAATACTGGTGCGATTGAGCACCCAGCGCTGCCTGCATGAGAGCTTCCCGGCGGTCGACCCGATGTTCACCGCCCTGGCGCGCCATTATGGACGCGGCGCCTGCGGCGTCATCCTTTCCGGCATGGGGCGCGACGGACTGGCCGGCGCGCAAGCCATTGTCGGCGCGGACGGCTGGGTGATCGCGCAGGACCACCAGTCGAGCGCGGTATGGGGCATGCCCGGTTCGGTCGTGAAGGGAGGTCTCGCCAGTGCCATTCTGCCGCCCGCTCAGATCGCCGAGCTGATCATGCAGCAATGGCAGGCAGGCGCATGACCATGCAGCCAGTTTCCAACGCCGCCTGTCGCCTCGCCGAATTGCTCCACCGGGAGACCGGGCAGACGCTCTCGGAAGCACGGCGATGGCGTATCGAAACGTCGCTGCGACCGCTGCTCCGCGCACACGGGCTGCGTACTCTGGAAGAGCTCGTGAACGCGATTGATCGGGCGCCTCACGGGCTCCTGCAGGCCGAAGTGATTGACGCCCTGCTCAATCACGAAAGCTCGTTCTTCCGGGATGTCAGTGTCTTTCACGCGATCGAAAACAGCGTCCTGCCCGCACTCGCCCGGACGCGCGCGGATCGGCGACTGCGCATCTGGTGCGGCGGGTGCTCGACCGGGCAGGAAGCCTATTCGCTGGCCATGATCGTCCACCGCTCGGCCGCGCTGGCCGATTGCACGGTCAGCATCCACGCCACGGACGTATCGGCCCTCGCGATCGCCAAGGCAAAGCGCGGTCGGTTTTCGCAGATGGACATGCAGCGCGGCCTGCCGATCAGCGAATTGCTGCGCTGGTTCCATCCCGTCGACAACGAATGGCAGATTGCCGGCGAGCTTCAGCAGATGATCGTTTTCCAGCAGGACAATCTGCTCGACCCCGTTCATGGCGCAGGGCCGTTCGATCTCATCCTGTGCCGCAACGTGCTCTTTTACTTTTCCGAAGAGAGGCGCCGCCGCGCGTGGAAAACGCTGTCGGGCCGGGTTCGGCCCGGCGGCTATCTCGCGCTCGGGGCGGGCGAAATGGCCTGTGCCGAGTCCGGCTTTTCGGCCTGCCGGGGCCTCAGCTGCCTGTATCAGGCCCGTGAAGCCCGGCCCGATCAACCGCGCATGATGCTGCCTGCAGGCGGCGCTTCCTCCGCACCCGCCATTGAGCTAGGACAGGGCTGACCGCACCGCCCGGCAACATGCCGGCATGCGCAAGGAAAGTGGCCCAGTTCTGCATGATCGAGACGCCGTCACCCAATTTTGACGACCGAACGCTCCCGGTTTCCATCCTCGTCCTGCACTATACGGGGATGCCGGACGCCCAGAGCGCGATCAACTGGATGGCCAATCCGGATAGCAAGGTCTCCGCACATTATGTCGTCACTGAGGAGGGCAAGGTGGTCCGCATGGTCGAGGAGGCCAAGCGCGCCTGGCATGCCGGACGGGCGTGGTGGCGCGGCATCACCGACGTCAATTCCGCGAGCATCGGCATCGAGATCGTCAATCCTGGCCATGAATGGGGCTATCGGCCCTTCCCACAGGCCCAGATCGATGCGCTGATCCCGCTCGTCCACGACATCATGCAGCGCCACCGCATCACGCGCGGCAATGTCGTGGGTCACAGCGACGTGGCGCCCGCACGCAAGCAGGACCCCGGCGAGCTGTTCCCGTGGAGCAAGCTCGCCCGGCTGCGCCTCGCCCTGCCGCGCCCGACCCGCAATCTCATGGACCCGCTCTGGAGCGACGGCGCCTTCATGCTCGCGCTCGAGCGATTCGGCTATGATATCGCCGAGCCGGAAGCCGCGGTGACAGCATTCCAGCGCCGCTTCCGCCCGGAATTGATCGACGGCGTGATCGACGGGGAATGCCGCGCCATCCTGCTCGCTCTGCTGCTGCCTAGGCCCCGCGGCGACGACTGAGGGTGATCGGACAGTACGGACCGGAATATTTTTCAGTGCCTGCACACTGAAATCTATTTCGGGCGTTTGGCGGGGATGATGACAGCGAGGGTGGTCGCACAGCGCCGCAACGGGCTTGGGGGGAGAACGCGATGACCGGGCCGCAATGGCTCTCTATCGCTACGCTTGCCGGCATGATGGTGCTCTTCCTCTGGGGGCGCTTCCGCTATGACGTCACGGCCGTCATCGTTCTGCTCTTCGCGGTCCTGATCGGCATTGTCGATCCGGCCGACGCCTTCTCCGGCTTCTCGGACGATATCGTCATCATCGTCGGCTCGGCGCTGGTGCTTTCGGCCGCCGTGCAGCGCTCCGGCGCGATCGAGGTGGGGTTGAAATTCGTCGCGGGTCGCGTGCGCCATGTCCGCTCGCAACTGCTGCTGCTTACCGCCACGGTCGGCACGGCCTCGGCGCTGGTCAAGAATGTCGGCGCGCTTGCCATGCTGATGCCCGCCGCCTTCCAGATGGCCAAGCGCAACAACGCCAGTCCCTCGGTCTTCCTCATGCCCATGGCCTTCGCCTCGCTGCTGGGCGGGCTGATGACGCTGGTCGGCACCTCGCCGAACATCATCGTCAGCCGCGTGCGCACGGAGATGACCGGCGAGCCCTTTGGCATGTTCGATTATTTCCCGACCGGGTTTGGCCTGTTTATCGTGGGCCTGCTGTTCCTGCGTTTCGGCTACCGGCTGCTCCCGCGCGATCGTCGCGGCGCGGCGACCATGGGCGATGCCATGGACATCTCCGGCTATGTCACCGAAGCAACCGTGCGCGAGGACACGCCGCCCGACGGCGAGACGATCGCCGCCTTCCTCAAGCGCCACGACCATGAGGTGCAGATCACCAGCCGTCTGCGCGGCCGGCGTCCGCTCTCGACGCAGGGCAATGCGCGGTTGCAGGAAGGCGACGTGCTGATTCTCTACGGCGAGCCGGATGCGCTGGAGCGGGTCATCGCCCGCGACGCGCTGGAGCTGGACGGCGAGACGCGCGATTTGCCCGAAGGCAGCGAAGGGGACGAGATCGGCGTCACCGAGGCAGTCGTGACGGCCGAGTCCCCGCTGGTCGGGCAGAGCGCGGAGCGGCTGCTCCTCCAGCAGCGCTATGGCGTCAATCTCATCGCCGTCTCGCGCGCCGGGCAGATGCTCGGGCGCAAGCTGGGCGAGATCAGCCTGCGTGCGGGCGATGTCATCGTGCTGCAGGGGCCCCTCGGCCTGCTGCCGGCGCGGCTGCGCGATCTCGGCGCGCTGCCGCTGGCGGAGCGGGGCGTCAAGCTGGGCAAGTCACATCGCGGCTGGCTGCCGCTGCTCATCCTCGCGGTTGCGATGACCGCCACGGCGAGCGGCTATGTGCCGGTGGCCATCGCCTTCTTCGCTGCCGCCGCGCTCACAGTCATCAGCGGCGCGCTGCCGGTGCGGGAAGCCTATGATGCGGTCGAGTGGCCCATCCTCATCATGCTCGCCGCGCTCATCCCGGTCAGCGACAGCATCCGGAGCACCGGCGCGTCTGATGTCATCGCCACCAATCTCGCTCATGTCGCCGCCGCCCTGCCCCCCTGGGGCGCCGTCGCGCTCATTCTGGTCGCGGCCATGGCCGTGACGCCGTTCCTCAACAATGCCGCGACGGTGCTGGTGATGGCCCCCATCGCCGGCGTCTTCGCGCATGACCTCGGCTACCGACCAGAAGCCTTCCTCATCGCCACCGCCGTGGGCGCGGGCTGCGACTTCCTCACGCCCATCGGCCATCAGTGCAACACGCTGGTCCTTGGCCCCGGCGGCTACCGCTTCGGCGACTATGCCCGCCTGGGCGCACCGCTCTCGCTGCTGGTGGTGCTCATCGGTACCCCGCTCATCATCTGGACCTGGCCGCTGCAGTAGGGGGTCCCCACCACGAAATGGCTTGGGGATCTGCAATTCCGACGAGAACGACTGCAGTGTCGCCCTCCATATTTGCTTTCTTACCGCGGCACCGCAGCGAGCGTGGGGCGACACAGGATGCTCAGTAGGGCAATTGCCACCGAACGTCTTGAACTTGGAACCGGCAGGATGAGCCGCCTTGCATATCGTAACGGATCGTTGGCACCCGTGCCGCTGCCACATGGTCGAAAGCAAAGGGGGGATCGGCCATGAGGATGCGGGGATTTTCAAGTTGGCCGGCACTGCTTAGGTCGAATTCGACCGTTGTATTGCCGACGATCCCGGAAAAGGTGAGGTCGGATGGATAGTCCTCCGACTGAATGTTCGCTGACACGAACGTCGGCCGAGTGTCAGGTCTCAAGCAGGCACTCGGCGCGATCTTCAACGCATCGTAGAGTGTGGCCGCGGCTTTCATGTCCCCCCGCTCTCTTTCTCGCCCAGCGAGGCGGAGAATGACTGCTCGCCGTCGCGGGTCAGTCGGCGCGACGCGCCGCCGCAGCACCGCGAGCGTAGAGGTCAGCAGCTCTCGCTTCATAGTGCTCGACAGGTTGGGGGCATCGTCTAGAGACACCGCCATCCCGTACAGCAAATCGAGGGGCAGGGTGGAATCGGCGGCCGCGGCGTCCATTATACTGGAAAGCTCGACCTCGGCCTGCTCAACTGTTCGAGTTTGCGCAGCCACTGACATTCCTAGAATTTTCAGTCGATAGGCCATTATGAAGGATTTGGGCGCGTCGTTGTTATCAAGGATGGACAGGGTGCGTTGCGACAGTTCCAGCAAGCGCAATTGAGCGTTCTTGTCCGCGGTGAAGAAGGCAGGTTCGCTGGCGATCTCAATATTAATCAAAGGGGGAAGTAGCATGATCGAAGTCGCGCCATATTTCGCCTCTCTTCGACCAAGCTCCGTCAGGTTCTCCAGGAGATCCTCTTGCTCGGTTTGCCCCCACGGTAAATAGACGCCTGCGCCGGACATCCAGGCAACTATTTCATCTACCAAAGTTCTGCCCGCCTTATACGAGGCGGCAGGCAAGCTCCTGCACCGGAGGGCGAGATGGCTGATCTGACGGGCCGGACTGTCTATGGATTCGGCTTGCAGCAACGCCGCCAGAAATGGCTGCGCAATCCCTGCTCTGCTAGCCCATACGAGCCCCACATCCGTTCTGAATTGCGGTTGCTGCCGGAGAAGCTCGACAATCACCACATCTTCCGGCCGTAGGCCTGCTTCCCCACAGACTGGCAGGTTGCCCAAAACAGCATTTTGCGGGGATCCATAAGTAACTTGCGAATGCCCGACCGCGAGCATCGCGAGGTAGCTGGAGCGGTTTGCCGAACGAGCGGCCAAGAAGGCCAAGTCCCCGGCAATGCGGGCTGGAGCAGCGCTTGTGGGCGCCGCATCAACGGCTCCAATCCACGCTCGTCGAAGGATGTCTGCGGATACCGCATCACTGTGAACAATAGCTTCTGATCGGCCTTCGATCAGGTCGGCCTCCCAACGATATTTGGCCGGTAAGTCACTCCGCTGAAAAGATTTCAGATAAGTGATTGCAGCGGCCGGATCAGTAATGAGTAGCTGCCGCGCGACGCCCAGGCGGGCCTGCCACCGTTCGTCTAGGTCGCCCGATGTCTCGTCGGCAACCGCCCGAAAAAGCGCTTCGGCGCCCTTAAAGTCGCCATTCACTTCGGATGCACGCGCCTGCATCAATCGATAACGGGCGCCATCGTCTGCCAAGGGGATTTTGACCGTCCGATCTATGATCGTCCGGACGGCCGGCAAAATCTTTTGAGCGGCAGCAGCCTCGATGGTCATGCGGTCGAGGATGCTATCGGGCTGTTTGGAGTCAGGTGACGGAAGTCGCTCGCTGATTGCGGCGTTCATTGTTTTGGCCGCTGCCGTAAGATCGAGGCGGGCGGTCTGCTCCCGAATTGTAGCAAGTGCCTGAGCCGCCTCAGCTGTTTCAGTGCTGGCAGCAGCGGTAAACAGCGCCAGTCCAACAACTATAGACATATTTGTCCCTTCCCCCTCTCGTCCCAACACCAGATCCTGAAGTGACATCTCATGCCGACAAAACCTAGCCCTTTCTAACGTGACTCCGCAGATGGCAGTCTGCGCCAATTTAAAATTTTCTTTTCCTGAGTTTAGTGGGCGAAGGTGAACTGAACTGATGACTCTCCGCCCGCCTGCGCCTATAGCCCCGTTCGCTAGGCGGTCGGGCGGCCGCGGCGGGCGCTTGCGTCCGGCGAGGAAAGTCCGGGCTCCACGAAACAACGGTGCCGGATAACGTCCGGCGGCTCTCCTCGCGGGAGTTAGGGACAGTGCAACAGAGAGCAGGTCACGTTCGCCTTCGGGCTTGGGCTTCGGCCGCGTGAACAGTGAAAGGGTGCGGTAAGAGCGCACCGCGTCCCCGGCAACGGCGGACGGCACGGTAAACCCCACCGGGAGCAAGACCGAATAGGGGCGGCGCGCAGGTCTTCGGGCCTGCTAGGCTTGTTTCGGCCGAGATCGCCCGGGTTGGTTGCTTGAGGCCCTGCGAAGAGCATGGCCCTAGAGGAATGGTCGCCCATCCGCATGCGCGTCCCTTTACGGGATACGGCGGCGGTGGACAGAACCCGGCTTACAGACCGCCTGGCATTTTTGCTGATCGCCTGCAGGACAATGGCGCGGCCGTCGCGGTGCCGGCATTTTCACCGCGCTACGGTGGATTTCACCACGAACCCGCACTAAGTGAGATCGGATGGCCAGAAGCGGACGGAACAATGACTGGGGCTTTCCCCGCTGGCGCAGCTATGGCTCCGCGCGGGAAGCGCAGGCCGTTCGGCTGTGCGACCGGCATGGCTGCGACCAGCCCGGCAACTGCCCCGCGCCCAAATCGCCCAACAGCCCGGACCGCTGGTATTTCTGCCAGGCTCATGCCGCAGAGTATAACAAGGGCTGGGATTATTTCGCAGGGCTGGACGAGGAAGAGCGCAACGAGCGCATGCACAATGAGCAGCGCGACGCCTCCGGCTATCGGACCAGCGCTCATAATCAATGGGCCGGCCCCGGCGATGGCACCCGCTCGCGCGACGAGATGCGCGCGCTCGATGTGCTGGGGCTGGAGAGCGATGCCGATTTCGAGGCGGTGAAGCGGAGCTGGCGCGCACTTGCCAAGGAATGCCACCCCGATGTGCGGCCCGGCGATGCCGACGCCGCCACGCGCTTTCAGGCCATCCAAGCCGCTTATGACGTGCTGCGCGTGGCCGAGGAGCGCAAGAGCTGGAAGCCCGCGCCATGAGCGCCCGTCAGGTTCGCAGTCGCTGGTCTAACGCGGTGCTGGTCTGTCGCAAATGCGAGAAGAAGATCAAGGGCGGCGGTTTCGGGCCGGAGGGGAACAAGACCCTCGGCAAGGCTCTGCGCAAACATCTGCAGCTCGGCAAGGGTCGCAAGGCCGGCGCAGGCATTCTGGAGGTCGGCTGCCTCGATATCTGCCCAAAGCGCGCCGTGACCGTGGTCGACACCAGCAAGCCGGACCGATGGCTGATCATCCACCCCGGCGCCAATCTGGATGTTCTCGCGCACGATCTGGGGCTGCGCAACAAATCCTGAGATGATCGATGCAGCCCGGCTGACCGGTGCCGTCAGTCGATGGGCGGCACGGGCTGCGGCGGCGCGTCGGGATCGGCCTCATGCACCTCGACGGTGCCGCGCCCGACATGGCTGCGCGAGCGGCTATAGGCGAAATAGACGACGAGACCGACTACAGCCCAGGCCACGAACATCAGCTTCGTCTCGATACCGAGTTTGAAGAAGAGGTAGATGCAGCCGAGGATCGCGACCGGCGCGGTGATCGCGATGGCCGGCGTGCGGAACGGCCGCTTGCGCGTCGGGTCCGTCCGCCTCAGCACGAGCACGGCGATGGAGACGGCGGCAAAGGCGAACAGCGTGCCGGAATTGGAAATGTCGGCGAGAATGCCGACCGGGAAGAAGGCCGCGAACAGGGCCACGAAAACGCCGGTGATGATCGTGATGACATGCGGCGTGTGGAACTTGGGGTGAACCTTCGAGAACACCGCCGGCAGCAGCCCGTCCCGGCTCATGACGAAGAAGATGCGCGTCTGGCCGAACATCATCATGAGGATGACCGACGGAAGGGCAAGACCAGCGGCCAGGCCGATGAGGTTGCCGATCTGCGGCCAGCCGATCTCACGCATGGTCCAGGCCAGCGCTTCTTTCGAGCAGACCACGGCCTGATCGCCGATGGCGCGACAGGCATTGGACAGTTCCGTGCTGCCGGGCGACAGGCCTGCCCCGGCCGCGTCGCGCAAAGGTTCGGCGCCGACGGTGCCGATGACGCCGGCTGCAACCAGCAGATAGAAGACCGTGCAGATGGTCAGCGAGCCAATGAGGCCAATCGGCATGTTGCGCTGCGGGTTCTTGGTTTCCTCTGCCGCCGTGGAGACCGCATCGAAGCCCACATAAGCAAAGAAGATCGACGCCGCCGCCGCGCCGATGCCGCCGAAGCCCAAAGGCGCGAAGGGCGAGAACTGCTCCATGTTCATCACCGGCAGCGCCAGCACGATGAACAGAGTGAGTGCCGCGACCTTGATCACCACGAGCACGGCATTGACCATCGCGCTCTCACGCGTGCCGATGACGAGCAGCCAGGTGACCAGCAGGGCGATTCCCATGGCGGGCAAATTGACCAGACCGCCATCGAACGGCCCGCGCACCAGCATGTTGGGAATGTCGATGCCCAGCGCATGCTCGAGCAGGCCGACGACATAGCCGGACCAGCCGACCGAGACGGCCCCCGCCGCCACGGCATATTCGAGGATCAAGGCCCAGCCGACCATCCAGGCGATCAGCTCGCCCATCACCGCATAGCTATAGGTATAGGCCGATCCCGAAACCGGGACCATCGAGGCCATTTCCGAATAGCAGAGCGCCGCCACGGCGCAGACGAAGCCGGCGATGACGAAGGAGAGCATCATGCCCGGCCCCGCCTTCTGCGCCGCTTCCGCCGTCAGCACGAAAATGCCGGTGCCGATCACGGCGCCCACACCCAGCATGGTGAGCTGGAAGGCCCCGAGCGATCGGTGCAGTGATTTCTTTTCGGCAGTGGCGAGAATGGCGTCGAGTGGCTTGATGCGGCCAAAGATCATGCGCGTCTCTCTATACAGCGCGGCCGCAGCCGCTCCCCCTGAACTGACCGATAAGCCTATAGGCTTATCGGCGACGCGCAAGGGGCTTGCGACAGGGGAAGGAGGCAAACCGCGCTCAGCGCGCCAGCATCGGCCCCAGCGCGCGTCCGCCGAACAGATGAACGTGCAGATGCGGCACTTCCTGCCCGCCATGCGCGCCGACATTGGCGAGCAGGCGATAGCCCGGCTCCACCAGCCCCGCCTCGCGGGCAATCACGCCGACCGCGCGCACGAATGCCGCGATCTCGCCCTCACTTGCACGGGCCGAGAAATCATCCCAGCTCACATAGGCGCCCTTGGGAATCACGAGAATGTGCGTCGGCGCCTGCGGGGCGATGTCGTGAAAGGCGAGGACGTGATCGTCCTCGAACACCTTGTTGCAGGGGATGTCTCCGCGCAGGATCTTCGCGAAGATGTTGCTTTCGTCATAGGGAAGGGTCGGGTCGATCGCCATGGCTCACTCCGTAAAGACAGTCATTTCGGGCGGTTCGCCTTTTCATCCAGCCCCGAGACGCCCTCGCGCCGGTCCAGCTCGGCGCAGACATCGGCGAGCGTAACGCCACGATCGGCGAGCAGGACGAGCAGGTGGAACAAGAGGTCGGCCGCTTCGCCGGTCAGGGCCGCCTTGTCCTCACTCAGCGCGGCAATCACCGTCTCGACGGCTTCCTCGCCGAATTTCTGCGCCATCTTGCCCAGCCCCTTGGCGCGCAGGCGGGCAACATAGGAGCTGTCGGGATCGGCCTCGCGCCGGGCGAGGATGGTCTGTTCGAGGCGGAAGAGGCTGTCCATGGCGCTTGTCCTTGCCGCTGCGTCGCCGGGCGTCAATGGCTTTTCCCGCTGACGCCGCGCTCAGAGATGGCGGACGGGAATGCCCGCAGCGGCCAATGCTGCCCGCGCCTCACGCACGCTGTGCTGGCCGAAATGGAAGATGGAGGCCGCGAGCACCGCGCTGGCATGGCCCTGCGTCACGCCCTCGACCAGATGATCGAGCGTGCCGACGCCACCGCTGGCGATGACCGGCACGGTGACCGCATCGGCAATGGCGCGGGTCAGCGCAAGGTCATAGCCCTGCTTCGTGCCATCGCCATCCATGGAGGTGACGAGCAATTCGCCCGCGCCAAGCTCCGCAAGCCGCGCGGCATGAGCCAGCGCGTCGATGCCGGTGGCGCGACGGCCGCCATGGGTGAAGATTTCCCAGCGGCCCTCACCGACCCGCCGCGCATCGACGGAGGCCACGATGCACTGGCTGCCGAACCGATCCGCAATCTCGCTCACCACCTCGGGACGCGACACCGCGGCGCTGTTCACGGCGACCTTGTCCGCACCAGCGAGCAGGAGCGCGCGTGCATCCTCGGCGCTGCGCACGCCACCACCGACGGTGAGCGGCATGAAGCAGACTTCCGCCGTGCACGCGACGATATCGAGCAGCGTGCCGCGATCCTCATGGCTGGCGGTGATATCAAGGAAGCACAATTCGTCCGCGCCGGCAGCATCATAGACCTTCGCCTGCTCCACCGGATCACCGGCATCGCGCAGATCGACGAAGTTCACGCCCTTGACCACACGGCCATTGGCAACATCGAGACAGGGGATGATGCGGGTGCGGACGGTCATGGATTTACGCCCCTACACCCGTTCGCGTCGAGCGAAGTCGAGACGCGCGAGGACAGTGCGGGACGTGTCTCGACTTCGCTCGACACGAACGGGGTGTGGAAGCGCAATCATCATCCCGCATTCGCCACCGCAATGGCGGCGCGCAGATCGAGACGACCGTCGTAAAGCGCCCGGCCGGTCACCACGCCCTCGATGCCATCGCCAGCATGGAGGCTGAGCACCCGAATGTCCGAGATATCCGCCACGCCCCCACTGGCGATCACGGGAATGTCCACGGCCCGCGCCAGCTCGACCGTCGCATCGATGTTGACACCCTTGAGCAGGCCATCGCGGCCCACATCGGTGAACAGCAGCGAAGCAACCCCGGCATCCTCGAAGCGGCGGGCGAGATCGACCACCGGCATGTCAGACTTCTCGGCCCAGCCATCGGTCGCGATCATGCCGTCACGCGCGTCCACCGCGACGACGATGCCGCCGGGATAGTCCGCCGCCATATCCTTGACGAACTGCGGGTTCTTGAGCGCCGCCGTGCCGATGACGACGCGCGACACGCCGAGCGCGAACCAGCCCTGCACCGCCTGCGGATCGCGAATGCCGCCGCCAAGCTGGACATGGCCGGGGAAGGCCTGGACGATGGACGCAATCGCTGCGCCATTGACGGCATGGCCGGCAAAGCTGCCGTCCAGATCCACCACATGCAGGAAATCCGAGCCTTGCTCGGCCCAGATCAAGGCCTGCGCGGCGGGATCATCGCCATAGACGGTCGCCCGATCCATATCGCCCTCGGCCAGGCGGACGACCTGCCCGCCCTTGAGATCAATGGCGGGAAAAACGATGAACGGCGGAATTTCACTCATGGCGCCCACTCCAGAAAACGGGCGAGGGTCGCGAGGCCATAGGCCTGGCTCTTTTCCGGATGGAACTGGACGCCCAAAATATTGTCCTTGCCGACCGCCGCCACCAGCGGTCCGCCATGGTCGGTAGTGGCGACGACATGCGCTGCCTCCGCCGCCTCGAAATGATAGCTGTGCAGAAAATAGGCCTCGCCCGGCTCCACCAGCGGATGGGCGCACGCGCCGACCACATCATTCCAGCCCATATGCGGGATCTTGATCGCCGGATCGTCGCGCTCGATGCGTCGCACCGTGCCCGGAATCCAGCCCAGCCCCTCATGCCGCCCAAACTCCTCGCCGGCATCGGCCAGCAACTGCATGCCCACGCAAATGCCGAGGAACGGCCGCCCGACCTCGAACACCGCCTCGTGCATCGCCTCGATCATGCCCGGCAGCGCGCGCAACGGCTCGATGCAGGCGCGGAAAGCGCCCACGCCCGGCAGCACGATGCGATCGGCCCGGCGCACCACCTCGGCATCAGCGGTGATGACGACGCCCTGCGCCCCGGCGGCCCGGAGCGCATTGTGCACGGAGTGGAGGTTCCCCGCGCCATAATCGATGAGCGCGATGGTCATGGAGTGTCAGCCGCCCAGCGTGCCCTTGGTGGAGGGGATCGCATCGCTCTTGCGCGGATCGATCTCCACCGCCTGCCGCAGTGCGCGGGCGAGCGCCTTGAAGCAGCTCTCCACGATGTGGTGATTGTTGCTGCCATAAAGGTTCTCGACATGCAGGGTGATCCCCGCCGACTGCGCGAAGCTCTGGAACCAGTGCTCGATCAGCTCGGTATCCCACTCACCCAGCCGGTGCATGGGGATCTCCACCTTCCAGACCAGCCAGGGGCGACCGGAAATGTCGAGCGCGACGCGGGTCAGCGTCTCGTCCATCGGCGCGTGCGCCTCGCCATAACGGGCGATCCCGCGCTTGTCCCCGAGCGCCTTGGCGATCGCCTCGCCGACCGCGATGCCGGTATCTTCGGTGGTGTGGTGCTGGTCGATATGCAGATCGCCGACCGCCTTCACTGTGAGATCGATGAGCGAATGGCGCGAGAGCTGCTCCAGCATATGGTCGAGAAACCCGATGCCGGTCGAAATGGAATAAGTGCCGGACCCATCGAGATTGACGCTCACCTCGATATCGGTCTCGCCGGTTTTCCGCCTGATCTCCGCGCTACGCATGGCTGCGGCCTATAACGCGCGCGGCGGACCATGCAATGCGCTTCTCGACCGTTAACGGCTGTAACGCTCTGTGCTTGACCGGCGAGCCCCCCGCGCTAGGACTGTGGCCATGACGGAAGAGCCAGCAGACAGCCTGATTCCCTATGACGAAATCGTGCAGGAGGCGCTGCGTGCGATTCCCGGGCGCGTTTTGCAGGATATTGCGCTGACGGGCGTCCTGCCGGGCAATCATCATTTCTACATCACGTTCAAGACGCAGGCGCCGGGGGTGAGCATTCCCACCTGGCTGGCCGAGCGCTTCCCGGACGAGATGACCATCGTGCTGCAGCATAAATTCTGGGATCTCAAGGTTACCGATACCAGCTTCGAGGTCGGCCTCACCTTCAATCAGGTGCCGGCGCACCTGGTGATTCCGTTCGCGGCGCTGCGCTTCTTCGTGGACCCGGCCGTCAACTTCTCGCTGGAATTCCAGGTGATGGAGAGCGGCGAGGCCGTCGAAACCATGGAGATGGCGGAGAACGATACGCCGGTCGCACAGGCCGAAGACGGCTCCAACGTGGTGACGGTAGACTTCGGGAAGAAAAAGTAGGGACCACGCGAGCGCGACCCGAGCGCGCCCTGTTCCCGCTTTACTCCGCCCGTTTTGCCTGGAAATTGAAGCTGATCGTCACGGCGTCGGGAATCGTGCCGGTATCTGACCACTCGCCTGTCCCGACGCCGAAGGCCGTGCGGTCAATTCGCGTGGAGCCGCGCGCCTTTGCAACCGCTCCGTCGATATCCAGCGTGAAATCGAGCGTCACCGGCTTTTGCTTCCCATTGAGAGAGAGCGTACCCGCCGCACGATAGCGATTGCCGTCGCGATGCGTGATGCGGGTTGCCCGGAAGGTCGCGCGCGGATGCGCCGCCACGCCGAAGAACTCGTCGCCGCGCAGCATGTCGTCGCGCTGGCTGTCAGCGCTGTCGACCGACGCCAGATCGACCGTCACGGCGATGCGCGAACGGGGCAGATCATCCGGGCTGAACAAAATGTCGGCATCCCAGCGTGAAAAGCCGCCTTCGATGTCGGAGCCGGAATAGGCCGTGCGGAAATTGAGCGTGCCGCCGCGCTGCACCGTCCAGGCGACGGCCTTCTGCGCCTCGTCCTTGGCTGGCTCGTCTGCCGGCGCCGCAGCCTGATTGACCGCCACCGCGTCTTCGGCTGCGTTGCTGGCGTTGACAGCAGGGTCACCCGCATTATCCGCGGCCGCCACGTTTGATGCCGAAAGATCGGCATCCGCTTGCGCCGGGGCCTTGCCGCCGAACGGCAGCACCCAGGCCAGTGCAAAGGCCGTCAGCGCACCCGCGATCGCGAGACCGGCCACCATATTGAGCGCGCCCCGTCTGCCCAAGGCGCTAGGCACCATGCGGCCAAGAATATCCTTGCGCAAAAAGTGGTGCCGCAGTGCTCCCGCGACATGCAGGATCACCAGCCCGGCCAGGAGCCAGCCAAGCAGGCTGTGCACGGCTTCCGCCGGGTCGTGCAGGGCAGCGCTCACCGGCAGATGCGGCCATGGAATGACGCCGAACAGCAGTGTCGGCACCTTGATCGCCGAGGTCGAGACGATGATCCAGCCCGTGAGCGGTCCGAGGATCATCACCACATAGAACAGGGCATGGACACCGCCGGCGAGGGCAGCAAGCAGCAGGCTCGTGTTGAGCGGGCGGGGCCGGGGCACCAGCAGCCGGATCACCAGGCGCGCCACGCTGAGCAGCAGGATGCTGATGCCGATCGTCTTGTGAAGCTGATAGGCCGCGAACTGCGGCAGGCCGGTCAGATCCTCCAGGCGCCATCCCAGCGACACCTGAAAGAGCAGCAAAGCGGCAAGCGACCAGTGCAGAATAATCGCGGCAAGCGAATAGCGCGCAGGCGATTGATGCAGGCTCATGTCCGTCGCGTTCCCCCAACACCCAGTCGAATAGAGTGCCGCCGAACCTGCCAGCCGGACAGACGCTTAGCAAGCGGGTTGGGGAGCGGTGTAGCACTTCGGCGAGGGCGAGCGCTAAAAAGGCAAGGAAGTTGAAGCCGCCGCCAGACCGGGACGACCGCACAAGACCCGCCGTTAGGAAAAAATGGTGCCACAGACGAAAAAGGTGGGCACTCAAATCACCGAGAAGTTTCTATTGATCGCGCGTCATAGGGCGGCTTCAAAAGGTGCGTGACACGACCGCCGCCTGAAATCAGACGTTCAATCCCTCGCGTCGCGGAGCGCTTCCAGTTCGGCCAGCCTCACCGGATCGCCGGCGGCAAGCGTTTCCTCAAGATAGAAGCTATAGGGTATGTCGAGCACCAATTTTTGGGCCTCGCCGCTATATTCTGAGGCGATCACAGGAAATGCATCGACCAGCTCTCGAAGGAAAGCTTTGTCCAAATCTTGAAGCCTCGCTGCCATATCCTCCATCATGAGGACAGACACATCAAGATCTAACAATTCCTCATCAGTCATATTCAAGAACAGAAAAAAATCTGCGACTATTCTGGCGATCTGTTCAACAATCATGGCTTGACTACCCTTACCCTGATGTTGGGTATCTTCATTTTCTTAAACAGCTTGAGTGCAGCAGTACGCTGATCTCGTTTGGAACTTCCCAGGTTCCGATAGAGCGATTATGCGCTAGAGCCTCCGACTAGCGCAATAGCGGGTAATCGCCCGGTTTGCCGACACATCGGGGACCCTGCCCCTAAAGCTGACATCGCTCGCGTGGTTGGTCGCGCTCGCCGGCAAGGCTAAACTGCGGAAGCCACCCTTCAGCACGCGATGAAGCACAAAGCCGTCGGCATAGGTGACGCGCAACCCGCCCTAAAACCGGACGTTCAATCCCTCGCGTCGCGGAGCGCTTCCAGTTCGGCCAGCCTCACCGGATCGCCGGCCGCAAGCGTTTCCTCAAGATAGAAGCTATAGGGTATGTCGAGCACCAATTTGTGGGCCTCGCCGCTATATTCTGAGGCGATCGTAGGAAATGCGTCGACCAGCTCTCGAAGGAAAGCTTTGTCCAAATCTTGAAGCCTCGCTGCCATATCCTCCATCATGAGGACAGCTGCATCAGGATCAAGAACCTCATCATCGGTGAGATCGAGAAACAATATGAAATCAGCGATGATCCGCGCCACCCCTAGCACACTCATGGCTTCACCACCCTCACCTTGATGTTCGTGATCTTCATCTCTTTAAACAGCTTTAGCGCAGCGATTCGCTCGGCTTCATTGGGCACTTCCCAAGTTCCAATGGCGCGATTATGCGCTAGTGCTTCTGACTGTCGCAACAACTGGGCACGCGCCCTGGGACGGTTCACGACCCTGAACTTTCGGTCGATCACATAGTCGCCCTGCACGCCATCAAACTTGACCCGGCGTCCCGAGCCATCCGGCATCGTCCGCATCAACGTGGGCGCCTGACCGGGCCGCGCGCCCGTCGCGGCATCATTATATCCCTTCGCCAGCGTTCCGCGACCGAGGTTTTCCTTAACCTAGCCGATCTGCGGCGGCTCATGAGGTGGGCGAGGGACGGTTCCGCGCAGACGGCGTAACGCGGAAACTTTGCCAAGAGCCGCTTGGCGTACAAGACACTGGCCTAGGCCGTTCTCCGCCATAATAATGTCCTGATCCGGCAAAAGTGAACCAGCCATCTTCCGGATCATGCCAAGGATTGAACTTACACTCTATCGCCGTGTTCCCGCAACGAAGGCACTTTGCCCTTGGGCAACCATGCCGAAAGGGCATGTCGCCATCCGTCCTCCGATAACTCGATCATTCGCCCCACCTCCACCTTGAGATGAGAACATTTCAGGAACATTTTCCAGCAAGTCAAGCGGACTGTCGCCAGACCCAGATGCGTGGCGATCAGCTGGGGATATCACCCGTTGGGAAAAATGGTGCCGCTTAGGTGACTCGAACACCTGACCCTCGCATTACGAATGCGATGCTCTACCGGCTGAGCTAAAGCGGCTCCGGCTCGCCGGCAAACCGGCGATCATCATGATGCGTGTCCAGTGCGGCACACGATCATGCAGGCGGGGCGCTTATCAGCGTGTGCCGGGCATGGCAAGCGCCGATCGCGTTTTCGCCTGTGGTATCGCGCGGGCCGGCGGCGATATTTGGTGCCTTTACCGGGCCTTTACCCTTCATGGCGCAGGGTTCGCCCCTTGCACGCGACCACAGGCGAATCCTCGAATGGACGTACATCACAGCCAGGCCGACGCGGTCACCACGCTGGACGAAGCCATGGATGCCCCTCCGCTCGTCCGCTTCGACGAGCGGCGCATGCACATCCGCGCTTATAATTACTGGTCTTCGCTGCTGCGCGATCGTTCGCTGCCGAGCATCGAGGATCTCAATCCCGAGGAACTTCAGGATTTCGGCTCGCACAGCGTGCTGCTGGACTTCACGGCGGGCGTCGAGGATCCGACCATTGCCTTCATCGGCCCCGCGCTGGCGGCGCAGTGCGACATCGACACCTCCGTGCGCCGGGCCAGCCAAGTTCCGGCGCGGACCCTTCTCTCCCGCCTGACCGACCATTATCTGCAGATCGTGGCCAACGCCGCGCCGATCGGGTTCGAGGCGGAGTTCACCAACCAGCGTGGCGTCGAGGTCATGTATCGCGGCATCATGATGCCCTTCTCGACCCGCGATGACGCGATCGACTTCGTCTATGGCGTGATCAACTGGAAGGAGGTCGCGACGGATGCGCTGACCGAAAGCATCATCGCGCAGGCCGAGGCCGCCGCGCCGGTGCGCGTGAGGACGACCGACGCCACCGCCATCTGGGCCGATGGCCCCTCCGCGCAGACGATCGCGGCTGCGTCCGTGACCGATTTCGCCGAAGACGTGCCGACCGACGATGCGCTGGACCTGACCAGCGAGACGATCACCCTGCCAGACCACGACACGGCGCTGGCCGACATGCTGGCCCTGGCCCGCGACGCCGCCATGGCGGCCCATGCCCAGGAGGGGCGGACACGCCACGCGCTCTACCGCGCGGTCGGGCTCGCGCATGCACTAGCGCAGGTCGCCGCCGCCCGGCCGGAGGATTATGCCGCGCTACTCGCCGACTCCGGCATAGCCGTGCAGCCTCGCAGCCCGCTGACCGCGCTGGTGAAGCTGGTCTTCGGCACGCACTATGACAAGACGCGCCTGGCCGAGTTCGTCTGCGCCATCCAGTTCGCGCTCGATGCGCGGATGCAGCCGGGCGCCCTGATCGCGCATCTTCATGCCACGGTGGGCGGCCTCAAGGGCGTGGTGGCGCAGGTCCGCGCGGCGCGACGCAACGAAGCTCCCAAAGAGCCGCACAAGGCCATCATGCGCTCCCGCCGGGTGCTGAAGCAGGCCCCTGCCCTCCCCGCCGATCAACTGGCCATGGACGGCGAAGGGCTGGCCGTGGTGATCATGCGGCGAGAGGCCGATGGCTCACTTGCCATGGTGGCAGTGCTGGACGGCGCCGACCAGCTGGCCGAACGGGTTCTGACGAAAGCAGCCAAGGCGATTCCGGCATCCTGAGCAGGCGCGGAGCATAAGCAGGCCGAGCAAGGGTCCGGTTGCGGACCCTGCTGGCGGGGTTTAACCACACAGGCCCGACACTGCTTCCACAGATGTGCGTTAGGCAGATAAGGGCCGGCACAAGTGGAAGAGGATGTCCATGACCATCAAGACCAATCGCGACGACGCGCTGACAGCAGCCATCGCGGAGGCACTGGCCAAGGGCGTGCTCGAAAGCGAGCAGCAATCGCCTCAGCCGAACCAATGGAACGAGGCGGCGCGTTTCGTGCTGGAAGCCGCCGCAATGCGCAAGGATGGCGAGAGCGCCATCCTCATCGACAGCCTGACCGATGAGCGCAGTGCCGGCGCCGCGAGCCGGCGGCAGCGCATCGCCATCATCAACGCCGACATGCCCTTTCTTGTCGACAGCATCGGCAATTGCCTGAGCCAGGCCGATCTGGTGATCCACGTGCTCGCTCACCCGATTCTCCCGGTGCGGCGTAACGAGGACGGCGGGTTGCTGGCCATTGGCGATGAGGACGGCGCCGTCCGCGAATCGCTGATTTATATCGAGACCGACCGCATAGACGCGCGCGGTCGGCGGGAGCTTTGTCGGGCGCTGGAGGAAACCCTGTGCCACGTCCGCTCCGCAGTGAGCGACTGGCGGGCGATGATCGATGCGCTCAATGCCGATGCCAATCGCCTGGGCGCCGGCGAAGGCGGCGACTTTCTGCGCTGGCTGCTCAAGGGCAATCTCACCCAATTGGGGCACGAGCTTTGGACGCCGAATGCCCAGCCAAGCCGGCGCAAGGGCATTTGCCGGGCCGCCGAAAGCCCCGTGCTTTCGGACCAGTCCGCCGCTGCCGCCCTGGCCTGGTTCGAATCTGGCCATGCCGGGCCGCTGATTCTCAAATCCAACATGATGGCCAAGGTCCATCGCCATGTGCTGATCGACCTGTTCCTCGTGCCGGTGCGGGAAGAGGGCAAGATCACCGCCATTTCCATCCATGCGGGCCTGTGGACGAGCGCAGCGCTCGCCACCGCGCCGGAGGATGTGCCCATCCTGCGCGACACGCTTTCGGGATTAATGGCACGGTTCGGCTACAATCCCTCCGGTCATGCCGGCAAATCGCTGGTGCACGCCCTCACCGCCCTGCCGCACGACCTGATGCTGGCGTTTAGCGCGCAGGACCGGGACCGCATCACGCTCACCGCCATGTCGCTGGCCGACCGGCCCCGCCCCAAGCTGGAGCTGGTGAGCGATGTGCTGGGCCGGCACCTCTTCGCCTTCGTCTGGATGATGCGCGACGACCTCTCGACCAGCCGTCGCGAAGGCATCTCCGCGCTGATCGCCTCGGCGGCGCACGCCAGCCTGCTCGGCTGGTCCATCGCGCTGGAAGAGAGCGGTCTGGCGCTGGTGCGCTTCACCTTCGACCTGCGTGATGAAGGACAAGTGCCCGATGCCGAGGCGCTGGACCTGCAGATCGCGCAGTTGCTGCGCGGCTGGACCCCGGCCGTGGAACAGGGCCTGATCGAGCTTGGCGAAAGCTCACGCGCCGCCGTGCTCGCCCAGCGTTATGCGCCCACCTTCCCGATGTCCTACCGGGAAAGCGCGGGGCCGGACGAAGCCGCCCGGGACGTGCTGGCGCTGCACCAACTCACCGGCCCCGATGATCGCAGCGTGCGCTTCTACCGCATCGCGCAGGATGGCGACCACCAGCTGCGGGTGAAGATCTATTCGCTCGAACCGCTCGTGCTGTCCGAGGCGGTGCCGGCGTTCGAGAATTTCGGCTTCCGGGTGCTGGAGGAACGCAGCACCAGCGCGGGCGCGGAGGGTTCGCTCGGCCATATCCAGCGCTTCACCCTCGAGCGGCAGGATGGCGGCCCCGCGGCCGAGGTGCTCGACCGCGCGGCAATTGTCAGCGAGGCGCTCGATGCCGTGCTGGAAGGCAGGGCGGAAAATGATCGCTTTGCCGAACTGATCGTCACGGCGCAGCTGGGGCCGCGCGACATCGTCTTCTTGCGCGCCATCTTCCGCTATCTGCGCCAGACCGGGCTTGCCTACGGCCTTTTGACCGTCGTCGAAACGCTGCGGCGCGAGGCGCATATCGCCCGCCAGATCGTGGACCTGTTCTTCGCGCTGCACGATCCCGCGCGCGGCAAGGATGCTGACGACGCCGCGACAATCAATGCTGCGATCGACACCGCACTCGAAGGCGTCAAGGGCCTCGATGAAGACCGCATCCTGCGGCTCTACCGTGCGGTGGTCAACGCCACGCTGCGGACCAATGCCTTCACCCCGGCCGCGCAGGAGGCGCTGGCCTTCAAGCTGGATAGCGCGCTGGTGCCCGGCCTGCCTAAACCGCTGCCTTGGCGCGAGATCTGGGTCTATTCGCCGCGCGTCGAAGGCATCCACCTGCGCACCGGGCGCATCGCCCGCGGCGGGCTGCGCTGGTCCGACCGGCGCGACGACTTCCGCACCGAAATCCTGGGGCTGATGAAAGCCCAGCGGGTGAAGAATGCGGTGATCGTGCCGACTGGCGCCAAGGGCGGCTTCTACCCCAAGATGCTGCCCAACCCGGCAAGCGACCGCGATGCGTGGCTGGCCGAAGGCACCGAGAGCTATCGCGTGTTTATTCGGGCGCTGCTCTCCGTCACCGACAATATCGTCAAGGGCAAGACCGTGCACCCAAAGGGCATGGTCATCCGCGACGGCGCCGACCCCTATTTCGTGGTGGCGGCCGACAAGGGCACGGCGACTTTCTCGGACGTCGCCAATGCCATCGCCATCGATCATGACTTCTGGCTGGGCGATGCGTTCGCCAGCGGCGGCTCCAACGGCTATGACCACAAGGCGATGGGCATCACCGCGCGCGGGGCTTGGATCAGCGTGCAGCGCCACTTCGCTGAAATGGGCGTCGATGTGCAGAAGGACCCGGTGCGGGTGATCGGCGTGGGCGACATGTCCGGCGATGTGTTCGGCAACGGCATGCTGCTCAGCAAGAGCATCCGCCTGGTCGCGGCGTTCGATCATCGCCATATCTTTATCGATCCCGACCCCGATGCATCCGCCAGTTGGAAGGAGCGCCAGCGCCTGTTCAAGCTGCCGCGCTCAAGCTGGGCGGATTACAAGGAAAGCCTGATCAGCGAAGGCGGCGGCATATTCGCCCGCAGCGAAAAGAGCATCCCGCTCAGCCCGCAGATGCAAGCGCTGGTCGGCACCGACCAGACGGCCATGGAGCCGGCGGCGCTGATTTCGGCGCTGCTGCGCGCGGAGACCGATCTGCTCTGGTTCGGCGGCATCGGCACCTATATCAAGGCTGCCAACCAGAACAACGCCGAGGTCGGCGACACCGCAAACGACCGTCTTCGTGTGGATGGCGAGGACGTGCGCGCCAAGGTGATCGGTGAGGGCGCCAATCTGGGCGTCACCCAGGCCGGGCGCATCGCCTATGCGCTCAAGGGCGGCCGGATCAATACCGACTTCATCGACAATAGCGCGGGCGTCGATTGCTCCGATAATGAAGTGAACATCAAGATCGCGCTCAACAAGGAGGTCGCCGAAGGGCGGCTTGCGCAGGAGGCGCGCAATGACCTGCTGCGGGCCATGACCGATGAGGTCGCCGCCATCGTTCTGGAAGACAACCGCCTGCAGGCGCTCGGCCTCTCCATTGCGGAGCAGGGGGGGAGCGCAGACCTCGCCTCCTATGTCCACCTGATCCACACGCTGGAGGATGGCGGGCATCTTGACCGCAAGGTGGAGGGTCTTGCCCCGGACGAGGAACTGATGCGCCGCGCCAGCGAAGGGTTGGGGCTGACAAGGCCGGAACTGGCCGTGCTCTTCTCGACCGCGAAGCTGACGCTGCAGGACGCCATCGAGAAGAGCGACCTTGCCCGCGATCCCGCGCTTGAAAGCGACCTGATCGGTGCCTTCCCGCCCCTGATGCGGCAGCGCGAGGGGGATGCGATTGCCGCCCACCAGCTGCGCGACGAGATCATTGCCACCAAGATCGCCAACCGCATCGTCAACCGCCTCGGCGTAATCCTGCCTTTTGCCCTCACCGAGGAAGCCAGTTGCTCGCTCGATGAAATTGCCCATGCCTTCGTGATCGCCGAGCGTCTGTTCGGCGTGCGGCAGCTCTGGGACGATATCGACAGCGCCGATCTCTCCGAGCAGGCGCGGCTCGCCCTCTACCGCAGCGTCGCCAATGCGATGGCAGGCCATATCGGCGATGCGCACCGCTCCTTGCCGACCGGCATCGCGCCGCACAAAGCCATGGCGATGCTCGATGGCGCCATCGACACGCTCAAGACCAAGGTCGACAGCCTGCTGCAGCCCGAGCCGCTCAAGGCCGCCGAAGCCATGAGAGCTATGCTCACCAGCCTCGGCGTGCCGGAAGCACTGGCCGAACGGACCGTGATGCTGGTGAAGATGGATGGCGCCATCGGCCTTGCCCTGCTCGCGCAGAAGGGGTCGCAGGACGCGCTGAGCGTTGCTGCCGCCTTCACGCGGCTGGGCAGCCTGCTCGGCATCGACTGGCTTCAGGCCCTCGCCGCCCAGATGACGCCGAGCGACCCGTGGGAACGCTTGCTGGTTGCCGGCAGCGCGCGGGAATTGCAGCAGATGCGGCTCGGCTTCCTGGCCCGCGCCGACGCGAAGACGAGCGAGGAGCATCTCGATCGCTGGCTCGCGGAGAACAAGGTTGCGGTGGAGAAGTTCACGGACTTCATTGCGCGCGCCCGGCAGGCCCCTGCGCCTTCCGCCGCCATGGTCGCGGAACTGACCGGACAGGCCCGGACGCTGCTCAGCCGCTAGCGAACCGCGCCGCGCGGGCTCACCAGCCAGGGCTTCACCACGCCGCTCGGCTTGGGCGTGCCATCGAGCCGCACGGCGCGCTTGATCGTGACGCGGTCCTTGATCATCTGGCCGAACATCACGCCGCGCCCGCAGCAGGTGTCGCGCGCCATGATGCGCTTGACCACATCCATGCCCGCGACCACCTGGCCGAAGGCGGCATAGCCGGCATAGCCCGGCCTCGCATCGAGCGTGGGATTGGCGCCGACCTGAATGGAGAAGTTGCCGGTGCCCGAATTCGGCTCCTTGTGGCGCGCCATGGAAATGGTGCCATCCAGATGTTTGAGGCCGGTCTGGTCAGTCGGCTCCAGCTCTACGGTGGGGAAGTAGACCCGCCGCGCCTCGGTATCGATGCCGCCCTGGACGAAGCCCGACTTGGGATCGTTCTTGCGGCGGAAGGCGCGGTAGAAGCTCGTCCCGTCCAGCCGGCCATCATCCACATAGATCATGAAATTGGCGACCGTCTTGGGCGCGCGACGGGCGTTCAAAGCGAGCACGATGTTGCCCATGTCCGTCTCCAGCCGCACGCGGATGAAGCCGGGCGTCGGCTTGGTCGCGCTTTGCGCAAGCAGCGGCCCGGGCACCGCAACCAGCAGCAGGGAGAAGAGAGCGAGGAAGATGAGGTTCAGGCGCAGGACGGGGACAGGCTGAAGAAACAAGAGCATCGATCCGGGCAGTGGCAGGGCGGGCGAAGCCGCACCATGTCACATCGCGGCGCCCGGCATCAACCCGCCGGCGCGCAGAACCGGGCGGACCGAGGCGCGCTCCGGCTGCAGGCCTACTTCTGCCGGCACAGCTTAGTGGCGGAAGTGACGCATCCCGGTGAAGACCATCGCCAGCCCGGCCTCATCCGCCGCCGCGATCACCGCGTCGTCGCCCAGCGACCCGCCCGGCTGGATCACCGCGCGTGCGCCAGCCTCGGCCGCTGCGAGCAGGCCGTCGGAGAAGGGGAAGAAGGCATCGGACGCTACGGCGCTACCGACGGTGCGCGGCTCGCTCCAGCCCGCAGCCTCGGCCGCCTCGCGCGCGCGGATGGCCGCGATGCGGGAGGAATCGCGCCGGTTCATCTGCCCGGCACCGATGCCCGCCGTCACACCATTCTTAGCATAGACGATGGCATTGGAGCGGACATGCTTGGCGACGGTCCAGGCGAACAGGCAGTCGGTCAGTTCCTGATCGGTCGGCGCCCGCTTGGTCACCACCTTGAGGTCATCGCGGCTGATGCGGCCATTGTCGCGCGTCTGCACCAACATGCCGCCCGCAATGGACTTCATCGTCATGCCCGCGCGCGCCGGATCGGGCAGCGGGCCGGTGAGGATGAGCCGCAAATTCTTCTTCTTCGCGAACACGGCCCGCGCCGCATCATCGGCATCCGGCGCGCAGACGACTTCGGTGAAGATCTCGGTGATCGCTTCTGCGGTCGGCCCGTCGAGCGGCCGGTTGACTGCAATGATGCCGCCAAAGGCCGACACTGTGTCGCATTGGAAGGCGGCGCGATAGGCGTCGATCAGCGTCTCGCCGGTGGCGACGCCGCAGGGATTGGCGTGCTTGATGATGACCACCGTGGGCGGCCCGTCGCGGAACTCGCTGACCAGCTCCATCGCCGCATCGGCATCGGCCAGATTATTGTAGCTCAGCTCCTTGCCCTGCACCTGCCGGTGATCGGCAAGGCCGCCCTGGGGCGCGAAGGCCGGCAGATACAGCGCGGCCTGCTGGTGCGGGTTTTCACCATAACGCAGCGACTGGCCGAGCCGCAGCGGCACCGCCATGCGCGGCGCGAACGGCTCGCCCTGATCCACCGTGGCGAACCAGCTTGCGATCATGGCGTCATATTCCGCGGTCGCGGCATAGGCCTTGGCCGCGCAGAGCCGCCGGAAATCATAGCTGGTCGCGCCGCCCTTCTCGTCCATCTCGTCCATCAGGCGCGCATAATCGGCCGGATCGGTCAGGATCGTCACGCTGGCGTGGTTCTTGGCCGCCGAGCGGACCATCGAAGGGCCGCCAATATCGATATTCTCGATCACCTCGTCGCGGTCCGCGCCCTTGGCGACGGTGGCGGCGAAGGGATAGAGATTGACCACGACGAGATCGATCGCGCCAATCTCATGCGCCTCCATCGCCGCGACATGCTCGGCATTGTCGCGCACCGCGAGCAGGCCGCCATGCACCTTGGGGTGCAGCGTCTTGACGCGCCCGTCCATCATCTCGGGAAAACCGGTGAGGTCCGAAATATCCTGCACCTCGAGCCCCGCCTCGCGCAGCGCCTTGGCCGTGCCGCCGGTGGAAACCAGCTCCACGCCATGGCGCGCCAGCGCGGCGCCCAGCTCGAATAGCCCGGTCTTGTCGGACACCGAAAGGAGTGCCCGCCGGATCGTCACATCCTGCATCTGTCTTGTCCTTATCCCGATTTCTTGAGCAGCCAGCCGATGCTTGTTCCGCCCGGCCCCGTGGTGGCGCTCACCACGAGTTGCTGCGTGGGGTGGGGCCTGCCTTCGCCGTCCACCCAGAGGCTTTCTTCCACTGCGAGTTCCCCGGCGCCGACCCGGAACTGCCACAAGGCACCGCTGGGCAGACGCAGCAACGCGCCCTGCCGGTCAGCGGTCAATGTCGGCTCGATATCGGGGCCGAGATGGAAGCGGATGGCGAGCGGGCAGCTGACCGGCTTGCGGCGGCGGCTGCCGGGCAGCAGCACGTCCTCGCCGCGCAGTTCCCGCCCTTCATGCGTGAGAACCAGCGTGCGCCGATGCAAATGGCCAAGGCGCCGCGCATAGCCATCATGCGCAATTTCGAGCCGGCTGCCCTGCTCATGCTCCTGCCGATCCAGCTCGACTTCGCTCACGCCCTTGCCGAGCGCGCCATCGGGGAGGATCGCGGTGGAATTGGTATCGTCCAGCACCAGCGTCGAATGCGCCGCCGTTGTGCGCAGACCCTGGGTCAGATCAGCCGGGAGAGAAGCGCCCGCCAGTGCCGCGCCGCCGCAATTGACGATGAGCCGCACCGGCCCGTCCGAGACTTCCAGCGCCGTTGTCGAAGCGCAGCCATTGGAGGCCAGCCGGGCCACCGGTGGCGGGGCCGCATCGACCTGAACGACAGTCGTGCCGCCGCTCAGCCGCTGATAGCCCCAGTCGCGTGCCTGCCGCAGCGGCCGGGCGCGAATGCCGGAGGCCGCGACGATAGCGGTAATCCGTGCGGGATCGAGCGGCGCCCCGCCTTGCCAGCTTCCGGGCGCGCCATCGCCATGCAATATGCCGAGCAGGGCCGCGACGATGCGCTCCATCGTTTCAGCCAGCCAGGCCGGCAGGTCGGCGCGGCGGACGTCGTAGACGGCGCGCAGCATCGCCAGCAGCGTGATCGCCTCGACCTGCTCCAGCGGCGAGCGGGAAATGATGCCGCCATCGCTCGAAAAGCCCGTCTCCAGCGCCCGCCGTAGCCCGGCCTCGCCAAATATCCTGCGCGGATCGCCACCGGGTAGCAACAGGCCGGCAGCAACGATGCCGGTCCACGCGATCACGCGCGGCAGGCCGAGCGGCGCCTTGTCCGCGCCCCGATCGAGATGACGCGCCGTGCGCGCGATGCTGTTGAGCACCAGGCTGCGGTAGACGAGATCGTTGCTCGAGAGGATCAACGGCGAATAGGCCGTCCAGTAGAGGATGCGCCAGCCGGCATTATCGGCGCGCCAGGCAGGGTCGGTCGGCTTTTCGGCATGGGCGGTCAGCCAGGCCCGCATCTGTGCCTCGGCGACGGGCACCGCATTGTCCCGCGTGGTGGCGGCCGCCAGATCGCGCATCCAGCGGAAACTGTGGAGATAATCCACGAACTCCGCCGGCTGCTCGATGCGACGCCAGTCCAGCGTGGCCACGGGCTGCTTGAGGCCGCGAAACAGGAAATAGCCCGCCCGCAGCGCCTTGCCCGCCCGCGCGTCGCCCGGAATCCCGTCATCCGGCACGGCGAGCAGCTTGAGCGGATATTTGCCCTTGAGCCGCATATTGTGGAACGGCGTCGCCCAGCTCAGGCGATAGAAGTGATTGGCCAGCCGCTCGGTCAGCGACACGCCGCGGTCATCGGAGACGCGAATCAGCCGCTTGCCCCGCTCAATACCGTCTTCCACCGGCGGTTCCGGGGGCGGCGTGGGCGTGGGGAGCGGCCGGGCGCTCATCCGCCCCTCAGCATCCGGATGTTGTCGGCGTAGGATGCAGGGCCACCCCGGAAGGTCGCGGTGCCCGCCACCAGCACATCGGCGCCCGCCGCAATGACGCGCGGCGCGGTGACGGCATCAACGCCGCCATCCACTTCCAGCGCGATGTCCTTGCCGGTCTTGTCGATCGCCTTGCGCACGGCCTCGATCTTGCGAAGCTGGCTGTCGATGAAGCTCTGCCCGCCAAAGCCGGGGTTGACGCTCATGATGAGGACCAGATCGAGATCCTCGAGCAGATAGTCCAGCATCTTGGCCGGCGTGCCGGGATTGAGCGAGACGCCCGCCTTCTTGCCCAGCGCCTTGATGCGCTGAACCGTGCGGTGAATGTGCGGCCCGGCCTCGGGATGCACGGTCAGGATATCCGCGCCGGCCTCCGCAAACGCATCGAGGAAGCTGTCCACCGGCGAGATCATCAGATGCACGTCGAGCGGCTTCTGGGTGTGCGGCCGCAGCGCCTTCACGACCATCGGGCCGATGGTGATGTTGGGCACGAAATGCCCGTCCATCACATCGACATGGATCCAGTCGGCACCTGCCTCGTCGACCGCGCGGACCTCCTCGCCCAGGCGCGCGAAGTCAGCGGAGAGGATCGACGGGGAAATACGCACGGATGGCATCATGAATTTCGCTTAACCCTGCGATTCGGACAGTGCAACTGCCACAGGCCGAAAGTTGTGGATGGATTGCGCCGCGCGCGCCCTAAACCGAGTCAGAGCGGGACAGGCTCGCGATGAAGAATCCATCCAGCCCGCCCGCCGGCATCAACGCACCGGGGAAAAGGCGCAGCACATGCCCGTCCGCCACGAGCCCCTCGGGCAGCAAGGCCGTGTCGATCGGCCGTGGCAGCATCTCGGGATGGTTCGCGCGCAGGGTGTCCATCTGCGCCTCGCCTTCCTCCGGCTCCAGCGAACAGGTGGCGTAGACCAGCACCCCGCCGGGCTTCAGCCAGCCCGACACGCGCGCGACGAGCGCCGCCTGGATTTCGGCCATCTCGGCAATCTGTCGCGGGCCAACGCGGTGCAGCACGTCCGGGTGGCGCCGGAAAATGCCGGTCGCGCTACAAGGCGCATCGAGCAGGATCGCGTCCACCGGCGCGTCCGGCGCCCAGTTGGTGAGGTCGGCGCGCAGCACAGCTGCCTCAAGCCCGGTACGCGCGAGATTGGCCTGCATCCGCTCCAGCCGGCGCTGGGACTGGTCGACAGCGGTGACAGTCCAACCCGCAGCCGCAAGCTGCATAGTCTTGCCGCCCGGCGCCGCGCACAGATCGAGCACGGAACGACCTTCCCCCGCCCCGAGCAGCCGGGCCGGCAGCGAGGCGGCGAGATCCTGCACCCACCATTGCCCCTCAGCATAGCCGGGCAGGGCTGTTACCTCGCTATCCGCCGGCAAACGGACGTGACCGGGCATGAGCGATACGCCGCCAAGCCGCTTCGTCCATTCTTCCGTCGCCGCGGCATCGCGCAATGTGAGATCGAGCGGGGGGCGGTGCGCGATCAGCTGCCGCGCCGCGCCGACGACCTCTTCGCCCCACGACGCGCCCCAGCGCGCCTCGACTTCGTCCGGCAGGCGTGGCGCCTCGGGGAGGGCCAGCTGGCGCCGGAACAAGGTGCCCAGAACGCCATGAACGAGCTTGCGCGGCCCGCCATCGACCAGCGGCAGGGACGTCGCAATCACGGCATGAGGGGGTGTTTCGAGGATGAGCGCCTGCGCCAGCGCCAGCCGCAGCACCATGCGCGCCTTCGCGTCCACGGGCAGCGGACGGGCGGTTGCGCTGTCGATCAGCGCATCCAGTTCCGTCATGTAACGCAGCACCCCGGCCGCGATGCCATGCGCCAAGGCGCGGTCTGGCGGATGGCTGATGTTGCGGGCCGCGGCCCCCAGCGCCTGTTCGAGCGGCTGCCCCCGCCGGATCACGGCATCGAGCAGGCTGAGCGCCGCTCGCCGGGCAGGGAGACCGGCAGGTTGGGCATTTTGAGGGACGTGCTGCGATTTGGCGGTTGGGCGGGACATGGCTTGGCCCTATAACAGCTAAAGTCGATACGTGGCCGGGAAATGCCGCTTATGGCATCATCAGGTCACGAACCGCGTGCCATTGGCACGAAAACGGAGCACTAAAGCGTGGGAAAACGCCCCGATCATCTCAAGCCGCCGAGCTACCTTTCGAAAAGCCCGCCGGCGCCCCAGCCCGAGGAAGCCCCGGCGCAGCCGCGCCCTTCTGACGAAGGACTGGACCCGACGCGCTTCGGCGATTGGGAGCGCAAGGGCATCGCCGTTGATTTCTGAGCACCGCCCCCTGCACGCAACGTTGCATTTTTTTGGCGTTCGCCTTGGTTCAACGCAATTTTCGGATGCACTATCGGCCGCATATAGTACACTTAACACTCCGCAAAGAGAGTGGGACGAAGAGTCGGTTCGCTGGTCTTGGGGCGAGATGCCATTGTGTCTGCTGTGATGATCCCACCATCATGCCGATGCGCGCTGTTGCCTGACGGATGAGCAACGTGTCCGATTCCCACCGAACTTCTGCTTCGCCCGGTAACAATGCCGGTGTCGAGCAAGGAACGCCGGTCGGTTCTCCCACGCCGACCGGCGAACCACTTTCAGAAGACCAGCCCGATCTTTTCCCCGGCGCACGACCTGCGACTGCGCCTGCCGATGGCGATGCCGCGCTGCTGCAGGCGGTCGGACGCCTGATTCTCGCCTGGGGCCAGCTTGAGCGCACAACCGCCGACAAGGTTTCCACCATGCGCGAGTCGTTCGGCGATGTGCGCTCCGTGGGTGGCCGAACCCGCCCCACGCTGCAAAAGCTGCTCGCCGAACTGCGCGCGCTAGTCGCCATGCGCGACCGCCACGATCAGGATGCGCTGGCGGTGATCGCCACCATCGATGGCAGCCTCCAGCGCACCGCCCAGTTCCGCCAGCTGATCATCGACGGCGCACAGGGCGCATCCGGCAAAATCCTGAATTGCCGGGATATCAAGAATTGCCCGCTGGAAATCGGCCTGCGGGAAGTCGAGCGGGAGGCCGCCTCGCTCGACCGGATCTGCGCGCAGATCGCGGAAATCTAGGCAAGCGGCGGCGAGGCTGATCCTTAGCGCGCGCTGGCCAATTCCAGCTCCCGCTCCACCTCCTGCTGGCCCTCGTCAATCTGGATGATGATCGCCCTGTAGCCCTGCCGCAGCAGCTCGCCCAGCCGCTGGACCGTGTTGACGACGATCGGAGGCCGCGCTGGCCCAGCCAAAGCGCTGGCGGGCGCGATTACGCCCAGCGTGAGATGGGCGGGCAGGATGATCTCGCCCGTGCCGGTCACCTGGCCACCGACGGGCGTGATGAACGTGTCCGTGATAATCTGGTTCGGGTTGATCTTGCCGCCAGCCACCACGGGCTGATCGTTGACCACGAACGACCCGTCGCCATTGCTGCTGATCTCCTTGAACACACCCTCGATGGTGCCGCCGGGCGCATCGACGACGAGCGCGCCGCCATTGACCTGCACGTTGAGCGGCGTGTTCGACTGCAGCGAGATCGTGCCGCCCGAGCTGATGGTGCTGGTCACCGCACCGGGCGCCGCCACCGACACGGCGCCACCGGCGTTGATCGCGCTGGAAATGCTGCCCGTGCCCGAGGTGACCGAGGCGCTGCCCGCCGTGACGATCTGCGAGCTGATCGACCCGGCACTGGCCAGCACGGTGACCGGCCCGGTCGCCTTGATCGATCCGCTGACATTGCCGGACCCCGCCGAGACGCTCACGCCCCCGCCGGCATTGACCGTGCTCGATATACCCGATTGCGAGGCGATGGACGCAGAGCCACCGGAGGTGACGGACGAGCTGACCGGCCCCGTCGCGCTCAGCGCCACCGGCCCGGCCGCCTGGATGGAGCCACCCACGCTGCCGCTCGAGGTGAGCGAGACGCTGCTCTGCGAACTGACGTCGCGCGAGACATTGCTGGTGTAGGCAAGCTGCACCGGGCCGCCCGCGATGATCGAGCCCGTGCCCGAACCGCCCGCGCTCACCGCCACGGAGCCACCCGCCACGATGGGGCCGCTTTCGCTGCCAGTCACCGACGCGCTGACATTGCCGAGCGTATCCAGCGTGTTCGCGCTGAACAGCTGGTTGCCACTCAATTGCGAGGTGAAGTCGCCCGCCAGCTTGACGGTTGCGGCGGAGAAGTTCCCGCCCGTGACGGACAGGCTGCCCAGCCGCACGCTTTCGCTGCCCAGATTGCCGAGGCTGACGTCACCATCCCCTGTGGCACCCGCAAGACCGGTGCCAGTGAGGAACGCCACGCTTTGCGCGGCATTGGCGGTGCCGATCAGATTGGGGCTGATCGCGATCGACCCGCCGGGACGCGCATCGAACTGGGTGAGCGCCTGTGTCAGGCGCAGCGTTGATCCGTTCGCCGTTCCGCTGAACGCCAGCCCGCTCGCCGTGTAGCTGCTGCCGTTCAGCACGACCTGATTGCCGGTCACGCGCGTTGCGCCAAGCCGGGTGATCTGGCCGATATTGCCCAGAGCCGCCGTGCTCGCATTCAGCGTAAACGTCTGGCCACCGCCTGCACTCCCGTTGATGGCGAGGAAACTGGCCACCGTCAGCGCATCGACCGTGGTGGCGCCGGCCAGCGTCGTGGCGCCGTTCACGGAGAAGCTGGTTGCGCTGTACGTGCCGGCCAGCGTCGTCGCGCCGGTGTAGCTCTGCGCTCCCGTCGTGACAGCGCCCGAGGTCATGATCTGACCCCCGGTCGCCGTGATGCTGCTGACGTTCACCGACCCCAGCTCGATCGGGCCTTGCCCGGCGTCCACGGCCAGCGTCTGGGGTCCGCTGACGACACCCAGACGGACAGCCCCACCGTTCGTCACCAGCGTGGTTGCGCCACCAAGCGTGGTCGCGCCATCCACGCGGAAGGCGCTGCCGCCTGTGCTGAACGTGCCGGAGAGACTGGTCGCGCCGGTATAGGTCTGGCCGGCGGTCGTGGCGATGTTGGAGGCCGAGAGCATCGTACCCATGGCATCCAGACGACCGATTGCCGCGCTTCCGATGGCTACAGTGTTGCCACTCAGGCTCAGCCCATAGTTTCCGTCGACCGAGGCGAGGCTGATGGTGCCCGCCGGTGCTCCAATCGCCATATCCCCGGAGAGGGTGAGGAGACCGGCGGCGGTAAAGCCGCCCTGTCCCACCGTCACCGAGCCCCTGACACTGCTGCCAGCCGCGCCGCCGCCAAGTGTCATCCCGTCCAAAGTCGCGCCCTCGAAGATGAGCGCGCGCAAGCCGGACAGGCTGGCCGCTTCGCTATAGCGGCCGGCGCCGACGAAGATCGCATCACCCATGCTGGAGCCGTCGAGCGCCGACTGGAGCGAGAGCATCGCCGTCCCCCCAGCATCGAGCTGCCCCTCGCCGACATAATAGGTGCCGCTGCTCGCCGTGCCAGACCAGCCCTGAACAAGGCTCGCGTTCGCCGCTGCAAGGTCGACGGCATAATCGAAGGCGTCCTGCCGGCTCTTCTGGAAGAAGGTGAACTGCGCGCCGTCCTGCCGGTGCTCCGCATTCCGGACGATATAGTCGTAGCCCAGGATATTGATCGCACCGGGCGCCGTCATCGTGGACGAATTCTGCAGGTAGAGGCCGTTCGATTCACCGAAGCTGTTGCTCGCCTCGATCGTGATATTGGTGAGTTGCTGGGTACTGCCACCACCGTCGATGTTGTTGGCCTGATAGAGCGCCAGCCCGCCCCAGGCATTGCCGGCCGTCTGGCTGTTGCGCACAGTGACATTGGCGCTGTCGGTGATCGAAATGCCGTTGCCGGCCACGACGCCGCTGACCGACACCTCATCGATGGTCGCGCCGACGACGGCGTTCAGGTCGAGACCGGTTTTGTGCGATCCGCTGATCGCCACATCAGTAATCGCAAAGCCGGTGTTGCGGGAGTCGGCATCGCCGCGCTTTTCAACCTTGATCCCATAGGTGGAGCTGGTGTTCGCCTGGGAGCCGACCAACGCAAAGCCGCTCAAGGCGACATCGTCGGCATTCACCCTTATGCCGTAATGGCCGTGCCCGCTGGCATCGATCACGGTCAGCCCGGAGCCCTGGCCAACCACATCGATATCCTTGGTAATAAACAGCGTGTCGGTGAGACTGTGGGTGCCTGCCGACAGGTTCAGCCTGTCGCCATCTTGGCCCAGCCCCAGGGCCCGCCGCACGGCATCCGGGCCGGACGCGGTGGTGACGAAGAGCTGGCCGGCCACCACATGGGCGAGACCCGCGCCAGCCACGTCGACGCCATGGGTAATCCGATCTTCGACAGCGAAGAGCTGGTCCAGCGTCAGTGCGCTTGCCAGCACGCCGTTGAAGCTGACTCCGGTCAGATCGAGATCATTCGCGCTGCGCCACACAATATGCTGCACGGTGGCGTCACCCGCGACGAAATTGTTGCCGCTGCCGAAGCTGAGTGTCCCCGCGCCGGCGACATTGGTCGGCAGGTAGAAATCATAGCGATTGTTGATGAAGCTGTTGCCGGTGATGGTCGTCGCCGTCGGCAAGCCAAAGCCGGGCTCGACAGCCAGAACCTGATTGTTGTTGGTGAAAATGTTGTCGGTGAGGTTCAGCGCCTCCACGCCGCGCATCATCAGCACGGCGCCGTAGGTGGCTTCGCCGCTAGGCGTCCAGCTGCTCATGCCGACATCGCTGACGCTGTTGCCGACGAAATTGACGGTTCCGGCGCGGAACGCCTTGAAGATCGCGCCGAACGAGAGGTCCGAATCGCCGCCATTGCGCACGATATTCTGAGCGATCGTCACATCCGGATAATCGAAGTCGCCGCTCTGCTGCCGGAAGGCGATGTGCCCTGCCGTGTGGTCGAGCAGATTGCCGCTGAACACGACACTACCAATCTGTGCGCCGTCATTGGCGCCGCCGGCGCCGCTGCGCGTATCGAATGCTGCCCAGCCACGGATATTGAGGAATTCCGAGCCGGTGATCGCGATATCGCCACCAATCTGCCCGCCGATGAAGCCGTGGCGGCCCGCGGCATTTTCGCCGTCGATCCGCACGCCGCTCAGGGTTAGCCCGGTGATCGTCCCGCTGTTGCTGATTACGGCGGAGCCGGCCGAGCCCCGCACCGCGAAGTTCCGCAGGGTCAGTCCGCTCGGGCTGCCGCTGATCGTCATGCCGCCGGTGATGATCGTCTCATCCATGCCCGCGCCACTCAGGGTCAGCGCCTTGGTGACGGCCGCGGTCTCTTCATAGGTGCCGGCGGCGACATTCACCGTCGCGCCGGACCGCGCATCGCCGATCGCGGTGTTGATCGACAGGCCTTCGGCCACGGTGAAGATGTTGGTCAGGCCGCCCGGGCCGTATCCCTCGATCGAACTGGCCGCAGCATTGCCCACGTCCCGCGCGAAACTGAGCGCATCCGCCAGGTCGGTGCGATAGAAAATGAACTGCCGGTCGAGATCATCGCTGCGATGATCGCTGTTGCGCACCGCATAATCGAAGCCGGTGAGGTTGAGCTGGCCGAACTGCTGCGTGGTCGATTCAAGCTGGCTGAACAGACCCAGCTGTTCTTCGAAGCTGTTGAGAGCAGCATCGATGGTGATGTTCGTCGTCTGCCCATTATAGCCGCTGCTCTTGTTGCTCTGATACAGCGCGACGCCGCCCCAATCATTGCCAAAGGTATGCACGCCCTCCAGCACCACATTGGCACTATCGGTGATCTGCACACCGGCCCCTTCCGTGAGAATTGCGTCGTCGGCGACGCTGCGGCCATCGGCGGTGAAGTTGGTGATGCGGGCGCCGACCACACCATTAAGGTCCAGCTCCGCTCGCCGCGAGCCGCGCACCGTCACATTACTGATCGCAAAGTCATGGACCCGCTCGCTCGTTCCGCCCGGCGTGCTGACATGCCCTGCCGGATTGGGCTGGACCTTGATGCCGTAATTACCGCCGGCGAGCGTGCTGCCATATAGCGTGAAATTCGACAGAGACACATTATCGGCAAGGACCGAGATCGTCCCCAGCCCGTTGCCGCTGACCGCGCGCCCATCGAGGATCACGCCGCTCTCAGACTGGCCGGTCAGGGTCAGTGTCTTGCGGATGACGAGTTGCGAACTGCCAAGATCGTAGGTGCCGTCCCGCACCTCCACCGTGCCCCCGGACACGACGGCGTTCACGCCATCCTGCACAGACAACAGAGGTGTCGCCGCTGATCCCTGAGCACTTCCGGAACCGTTCGTTGCGACCGTGACATGCGTCCGGTTCGAGGCGGTATAGGCCTGGTTGAACACGGACATGCCGCCATTGGCACCGCTCAGCGCTAGCAGTCGCGCTTGCTCGTCCACGGAGATATTGGCGCCGAGCAGACCGTTTCCGGACGCGGTCGTGGTGCCGTTCCACACCCCGTTCAGATGCAGGTTGATGCCCCACTCGTTGCCGAAAGCACCCGCGCTGTTGCCGCTGATCACCAACCCTGGAGCGGACCCATCGACATATTGGAGGGAAATGCCGCTCTTTGTATTGTCGATCAGATTGCCGGTGATCCGCAGATCGGCGACATTGCGGCCGTCGACGAGAATGCCGTTGCGCACGCCGATGATGCTGTTGCCGGCGATCGTCGCATTGTCCGCGCCATTGAGCAGCGCGATGCCACGCGTAACCGAGCCTCCCCAATCGAAACCCGATGCGGTCGCGCCCTCGGGCAGCGTACCGATGAACCGCATGCCGGTAATCGTCACGTCATCGGCATTGACGGTCAGCCCGTTGATTGCGCCGCCCGTCAGCGGAAGCCGGATGGTCGCCAGACCGCCACCATTGATGGTCACATTGTCGCGTGAAATGGTCGCACCGGCGGCGTAGATGCCCTCGCCCAGATTCAGCAGCGTGCCACCGGCGACGGTGCCGATCACGCCGAGCGCATCCCCGATCACATCGCCATTGCCGCTCACATCGGCACCGCCGACATTGAGCGACATCGCCAGCGCCCCGTCCGCCACATTGATCTGCCCGGCACCGCCGATGCGGGCGCCCTCCACGAGCATATCGCCAGACACGGACAGCGCCGAGGTGACGTCGATCCCACCGGCCGCTCTGGCGCCGGCCAGACCGTCCGCACCGGCATCGATGGTTCCGCTCATCGCAAGATCGCCACTTTGGGCGAACAGCACGACCGTTCCGTCGGGTTCGGAGGTCATGCCGGACGCCGTGAGCGTGCCGCTATTGACCACCTGATCGATCAGGGCTCCGGCTGTCCGGGCGGTGAGCAGGATCTGGCCGCCCCGCGCGGCAATCGTGCCGCTGTTCTCGACCAGCGCATTGTCCGCGCCGAGGCCGATCTCCAGAAAGCCGGTGCCATCCAGATCCAGCGTAGCGCTGCTACCCGAGGCGAGCACGACGCGCCCCAGCCGGGCCGAAATCACGCCCTGATTGCGCACGCTCGGCGCAAAAAACGCGGCAAGGCCCTGATCGGCAATGCTGATATTGGCGCCGGCGCTGACCACGATCTCGGCTGTCGATCCCTGCATACCGGTGAAGGCGAGCGGGCCGCCGTTCATAAAATCGGCATCCACCACATTGGCGCTGCTTGCGATCAAACCGCCGACGTTCACGTCCGCCGTGCCGGCAAACATCACACCATTGCTGTTGATCACCCCGACGATCCCGTTGGCATTGAGCGACCCGGCAATCTGCGATGGCGCGGTGCCCCCGACGACGCGGTTCAGCGCAATGGCGCTGGCGCTTGGCTGCGAAAAGGTGACCTGCGCGTTCGACCCGATGTCGAAGCTGTTCCACTCGATCAGCGCCCGATCGCTCGTCTGGGTGATGGCGAGGCTGGAGGAAGCAGGCGCGCCAATGGTGGCGCTGCCGCCGACCACGACGCCGCCCGTCGGCAGAGTATTTGCGTCCTGCGCGAGAGCGGGGCGTGCACTGGCCAGCGCGAGAATGGCTGCCGAGAGCAGAAGCGCGGTCCGGCGGCCGCGAAGGGGTGAGAGGGCGGGCTGTGCTGCGAGAGTGGACGTGCTCATATCAGGTCTCCACGAAATCGGAACGATCGGCGCGACGAGGGTCGCGCCGGCTCAGTAAGCGGCGCTCAGGGACACGAAGATGCGGCCATCCCGGTTGCCCTCTGCGCTGACGGCGCGGCGGACGGGCTTGGCGTATTCCATCGAGAGGCTGAAACGGTCGGCAATGCCAGCCCGCAGGCCGGCGCCATAGGATCGCAATCCGGCGCGCGGGCGCTCGCCTGGCAGCAGATCGTTCTGCCAGACACGGCCGCCTTCATAATAGACATAGGGTTCGACCGTCCCCATGCCGCGCGCGGCGATGGTGTAGAAAAGCTCCACCTTGCCGGCCATGCCCTTGTCGCCGGTGATTTCGGAGGGATCATAGGCACGGCCATATTGGGCGCCCCCCAAGCCGAACTCCTCGGAGGCCAGCAGGCTTTCGGTCGACCACTGACCTGTGGCGCCAAGCAGAAGATGCAATCCGCGATAGAGAGGCTGCACCCGC
The DNA here is from genome assembly GCF_025961955.1 of Sphingobium sp. B10D7B. NCBI lineage: Bacteria > Pseudomonadati > Pseudomonadota > Alphaproteobacteria > Sphingomonadales > Sphingobiaceae > Sphingobium > Sphingobium sp. B10D7B. The sequence goes on along the minus strand of NZ_JAOQOQ010000001.1, from coordinate 3,368,691 downwards.
GTCACTTCGCCATTGAGACGGGTGAACATGGCCGATGCGGTACCCCGTGATTTCGCGGGGTCGCCCAGCCTTGTCGCATCGAAAACGTTGAGCCCCTGCGTCACGGAGGCGCGCAGCGTCGTCTGGCCGCCCATCCGGTCGGCATGATTAGCCAGCAATTCGGCCGTGACGGTCCGAATGCGGTCATCGAAAACCGGATCGATCAGGCGATTGCGGGAACTGCTCTCCCGCGATTGCCAGGAGAACCGCCCGAGAACGTTGGTCTGCCGGCTGCGCAACATGGGGTATTGAAGAGCAAGGCCCCAGCTGAAGCTTTTGCCCTTCACGGCCAGCACTCGCAGCTCGTCGCCCGGCTTGGTGCGCGCAAAGCTGGCAAAGCCGCTCATCCGCAGCCCGGAACCGCCGAGCGGCTGATCATAGGCACCAGACACGAAGGCCAGTTCACCGCTTTCATCCGGCGCGGCAACGGCGGTGAGGGCGAGGCGTCCGCCCAGCTGCGCGAGATCGTTGAAGACCAGCCCCCCAAAGAGCTGCACCGGCCCGAGCCAGCGCGATCCGCGATTATCCACCGCGACGAAGGCCTCGATCGGTTGGCGCGCGACGAGGAGAGAGAGATCGGCGGCACCTTCGTCGCTCGACGGGGTCAGCACGGCACGCACGCTGGCGCCTTTGAGGTCGCGCGCGAGCAGCAGCGCACGTGCGAGATCATCGCCCGATGTCGGCCGCTCGGCCTGCACCGGCGCGAAATAGCCTTCGAGGAGCGGGCGATAGCCGCCGGGATCGCCCTCGACGCGCACGTCACCGATGAAGCCCTCGACGATGTTGATCGTCGCAACGCCGTTTTTGATACGCTGCGGCGCGACCACCGCGCGGGACAGCACGAAACCCCGGCGCCGATATTCCGTCGTCACCGCTTCCGCGAGCCGGAAAAGGTCAGCCAGGGTGATGTCGCGGTTGAGATAGGGTTGGGCCAGAGCGTTCAGAACGTCGAGCGGCACCGCGGTCGCTCCCTCGAACCGGATGAGGGAGAGGCGGAGCGGCGCCGTGCTCTCCGGCGCAACCTCCGATGTGGGCGCCTGCGGGAGTTCCACCGGCGAGACCGAGGGCATGGCCGGCTGCCCGCGCAGACGCTCGTCGACCCTTCCGGGATCGACAGTCTGCTGCGCATGCGCGGATGTGCCCGCCAGCGCGATGGCGGCCAGCAATAAGCTACGAGTCGTCATGGTCATTCCGATCCCCTTGTTCCCCATCGGAAAGTGATTGAGCGCCACGATGCAGCCCCCTGCATCGCGGTGTGCGAGCGCCGTCAGGCGGCTCTGAAATCTTTAACGAGAGCGGTTGTCGCGCGGCGGTCGGTAACCGTGACAGGCTGGCGGCCAAGTCCCTGACCGGCTGAAGCCCGACCCGCCTCTTGCTCTTGCTGCAAAGCCCGTGATCGCAGGGCGCCGCAGGGCCGCCTCACCGTGCCGGCCCGCTCATTCTGCGGTGACAAGAATGTGAGAGACGCCAAGCCTCGCCATCGCGCGCGCCACATTTGGCGCGCGAAAACGCGCCTGTTTTCAAGATATTCAAAGGAAAACCCGCATATCTCCGCTACGGAGCATGGCGGCTTTCGAAGGCTCCTGGGGGAGCCCGGAAGATCACGCGGTATCATGTTCGACCTTTCGGCAACCCCGCTATCCTGAAGGCTCAGGACCGGAGGCTTTGCGTCCCGCCGTTACCGACGGTTTGCCCTTTCGAGATCAAAGCGATCTCATCGGTCTGTTAATGGGCATAGTTAATCGAGCCCGTCAAGGTTAATGAGAGCCGATTGCAAAGATGAAGGATTAATAGAAATTTCACGCTGGCCCACGTTCGCGTGAAAATTTCGTAGATTCCGGAATAATCCGGGCAGTCACCAAGATAATCGACGCGAATTGTCTTATGGCATCGCAACGTCGCCAATCGCGCGTCGTAATTGCTCTGCGGGATTACGCTGAAGACTATAGTTAAACTCTATTTAACTGCGCGCCCTGGGATTTGGACATGCTCACTATAATTGGCGGCGGCGTGGCCGCCCCTTCGGCGGCCAACTGCTTACGCCGCAGGCGCGGACAGACCCACGCACAGAAGCGCTCCGCGCGTCCATTCAGACTGGCGGCTAGCTTTATCGCTGAAAGGAACCCGCGCGCCTTGTGCGCCGGGCGACCGTCAGAACGGAATTTCGTCGTCGTCCAGCCCGTCGTCGAACGCGCTGCTGCTCGAGCGCGCGCCACTGCCGCCAGACGAGGAGCGACCACCGCCGAAGTCGTCATTACCGCCGCCCCAGCTATCGTTGCGGCTGCCGCCACCACCGCCCTGACCGCCGCCACCGCCGCCGCCCTGGCCGCCATCGAGCATCGTCATCACAGCGCCGGGGCCGGAGAGCACGATCTCGGTGGAATAGCGGTCCTGCCCGTTCTGGTCCTGCCATTTGCGGGTCTGCAGCGAGCCTTCGAGATAGACCTTCTTGCCCTTGCGCAGATATTTTTCGGCAATGCCGATCAGGCCATCCGAGCGGATCACGACGCTGTGCCATTCAGTCCGCTCACGGCGCTCACCGGAGGCGCGATCGGTCCAGTTTTCCGACGTCGCGATGCGCAGATTGCAGATGCGTCCGCCATTGCTGAAGCTCTTCACTTCAGGATCGGCACCGAGATTGCCGACCAGAATGACCTTGTTGACGCTGCCTGCCATGGAGCTCTCCGAAAAACGCGACGAGGATAGGAAATCGAACGGCTGCTTATAAAGCTGAACGGCGTCTCGTCCAGATCGCAATACCGCTCTGCATCCGCCTCGCGTCGATTAAAGGCCGAAGGCGACCGCCGTCCAATAGGTCGCGCCCGCGGCCAGCCAGGCCAGCCCGAACAGATAGGCCGTCATGAAAAGCGGCCAGCGCCAGCCATTGGTCTCCCGCCGGGCAACCGCGATGGTCGACAGGCATTGCGGAGCGAACACGAACCAGGCGAGGAAGGCCAGCGCCGTCGGCAGCGACCAGCGCCCCTGCAGGCGTTCGCCAAGTGTGCGGGCGGTCTCGTCCTCATCCTCGCTCGCTTCGATGGCGTTGGCCGTCGCGAGCGCCGACACGGCGACCTCACGCGCTGCCATGGCCGGGATCAGCGCCAGTGCGATTTCATGGTTGAACCCCACCGGCCGCAGCACCGGCTCGATCACGCTCGCGATGCGCCCCGCCGCGCTATACTCGACCAGGCTGGCCGAACTGCCCGCCGGCGGCTTGGGGAAGGAGAGCAGCAGCCACAGGACAATGGTGGTGCCGAAGATGATCGTGCCGGCGCGGCGCAGGAAGATCCACGCACGCTGCCACAGGCCGATGATGACGTCGCGCAGCATCGGCATCTGATATTTCGGCAACTCCATCAGGAAGCTGCCGCCGGGCCCCTTGATGACACCCATACGCAGCAGCATCGCGACGATGACCGCGCCGATGATGCCGGAGACATAAAGCGCAAACAGCACCAGACCCTGCAGGCCAACCCCGCCCCAGACCGTGGTCGAGGGAATGAAGGCGGCGATGATCAGCGTATAGACCGGCAGGCGCGCCGAGCAGGTCATCAGCGGCGCAATGAGGATGGTCGTGAGGCGATCCTTGGGGTCCGAGATGGTCCGTGTGGCCATGATGCCGGGAATGGCGCAGGCAAAGCTGGAGAGCAGCGGAATGAACGCGCGACCGGACAGGCCGACCCGCGCCATCAGACCATCCATCAGGAAGGCGGCGCGGGTCATGTAGCCCGTCGCCTCCAGCATCAGGATGAAGAAGAAGAGAATGAGGATCTGCGGCAGGAAGACCACCACTGACCCCACGCCGTTGATGACGCCCTGCACGATGAGATCGCGCACGAAACCTTCGGGCAGGATCGCTTCCATCGCTGCCTGCAGAGAGGCGAACGCTTCCTCGATCATTGCGATCGGCGCCTCGGACCAGGCGAATACGGCCTGGAAGATAACGAACAGCAGCGCCAGCAGGATGAGCGGACCCAGGAGCGGGTGGAGCACGATCCGGTCGATCTGTGCCGTGATCCGGCGGGTCGGCGTTTCGGCGACGATGGCACGCTGGGCGATTCGGCGCGCTTCGCGACGCAGATCATCGGCGTCCCGCGCTGCGTGCGTTGCGAGGACGGCGGGCGCGGGGGCATGGGCCGGCACTGCCGCCACCATGGCCGCCTTCAGATCATCCAGCCCGCGCCGGCGCACGGCGACGGTCGGGATGACCGGTACGCCGAGGTCGGTCGCAAGCTGCGTCGCATCCAGTTCGAGCCCGTCGCGGGTCGCCAGATCGACCATGTTCAGCGCCAGAACGCAGGGCGAGCCGAGCGCGATCAATTCCAGCGCGAAGCGCAGGTGATTGTCGAGATTGGCGGCATCGACGACGATGACGAGGAGGTCCGGCCGCCGTTCGCCTTCCTGATGGCCGAACACGACGTTGCGGGTCACCTGCTCGTCCGGGCTCTTCGCATCGAGACTATAGGTGCCGGGAAGATCGACGAGATCGGCTGTCCGCCCATCCGGCAGCACCAGCCTTCCGAGCTTGCGCTCAACGGTGACGCCCGGATAATTGCCGACCTTCTGGTGCGCGCCGGTCAGCGCATTGAAGAGCGCGCTCTTGCCGGCATTGGGATTGCCGACCAGCGCGATGGTGAAGCGATCATCCATCACGCCGCTGCCTCACCCGCATCAGCCGCAGTACGGACGTGGATGGCATCGGCATGCGCCGCCCGCATGGCGACGATCATGCGCCCGATGCGGCAGGCATGAGCCCCGCGACCTGTGAATCCGGCGCGATGGAGCAGTTCGACGCTGGCGCCCTCATGCAGGCCGAGCTCACGCAAGCGGCGACCGTCCATCTCGGATATGGCGTTCCAGTCGACACTGTCGACATAGGCGGGGCGATTGGGTTCTAGGGAGGTCAGGCGCAACGCAATATCGATCTCTGGTGGTTTTGCGAACGACTATCAATATCGCCCGATAGAAGCAAGGCGATGCTGGCGCGGCCGTGGCTTATCGGCAGGACGCCAGATGTTTAGCGCCCCCGGTAGCGCAGCCTGCCCAGGAAGCGCGCCATGCTGAAATGCTGGTCGGTCTGCCCAGTCAGCCGGCCCTTGGCCTTCTCGAACCGCATGATCCCTTCGATCCGCCGCGCCAGAAAGGCACGGGTGTCGACATAATCCGTGCTCTCGTCATTGACGAAGACGAGCAGGGTCGCGGCATAGACCCCTGCCAGCGTGGTGCGCTTGGAATAATGATTATAATCTACCGCGCGGTCCCCGGCGGCGCGCCACATCGCATCGGCGGCGCGCCATCCCAGCCGGGTCGCCCGCGGCAGGTTGAGCGGCATCGCCAGCACGGCCTGAGCGCGGCGCAACGCCTCGCGATTGGGCGCCAGCACCGCAAGCCGGGCCTCGACCAGTGCCGTAATCCGCTCGCGAATTTTCATCGCGGCCAGACGGTCTGCCGGCAGGGCATCGAGCATGGCCTGATCGACGCTGGCGAACCACGCATCGATCATGGTCAGAGCGCCGCCGGAGAAAGCCAGCGCCGCCACGTCCCGATCCACACCAGCGGTGTCGGCTGCGACCGCGAGCGCCGCGTCGGACCAGCCATCGAAGGCGGCATTGGCCGCGATCAACGGCGCGAGCCGCAGTCGCAGGTCGTCCAGGGTCTCATCAGCCAGCAGACCGGCGGTCTGCGGCGCGGCGGTGGAGGGCGCGAGGGTCATGCCTCTGCTCTACGGCATTTTCACGCGCGAGGAAATCGCTGCCGCCATCGCCATGACCGTCTCAGCGATACTCTTCGGCGATCTCCAGCATGCGGATCGCAGCAACGGCGGCCTCGCCACCCTTGTTCTTGCGGGCCGGATCGGCACGTTCGAGCGCCTGCGCCTCGTTTTCCACGGTCAGAATGCCATTGCCGATCGGGATGCCATCCATGGTGAGCGCCATCAGTCCACGCGCGCTCTCGTTGGAGACAATCTCGAAATGATAGGTTTCGCCACGGATCACGACGCCGATGGCGACGAAGCCCTCATAGCGCCCGCTCTCCGCGGCCAGCGACACGGCAGCCGGAATCTCCAGCGCGCCGGGCACGGTGAGTACGTCGACCAGATGCCCCGCCGCCTCCAGCGCCGCCCGCGCGCCGGCGATGAGCATATCATTGAGGTGGTCATAGAAGCGTGCTTCGACGATCAGAAACTTGGCCATGTCGGTTCCTTTCAAGACATATGTTCGTGAGCTTATTTGAACGCCGTGCCGGCAATCACCGCGAGCGTGCCCGCCATCACCAGCAGACCGCCCGTCAGGCGGCGCCAGCCGAGCTTCTCCTTGAGCATCCACGCGCCAAGCACAAGCCCGAAGACGATGCTCGATTCGCGCACCGCCGCCACCGCGCCGACTGGCGCCAGACCAAGCGCGAACAGCGCCGGGGCAAACGCAACCACGGCCATCACCCCCGCCCGAAGCCCGGCGACCCGGTCGCGGATCATGAGGGACAAGGCGTTGCGACCGTGGCGCACTGCCAGAGCCGCCGGCATGGGGAATGAGCCGAGCAGGAAGAACCAGGCGATGAAAGTCAGCGAATCCGGCGCGGCGCGCACGCCCTTGGCATCGACCAGCGTGTAACAGGTGGTGAGCAGCCCGGCGATGGCGGCGGCGGCAAAGCCGGCTGGCGAAATGGAGCGGCCGCTCGCCAGCACCAATATGCCGGCGCTCACGACCGCGATCCCAGTCAGGACAAAACCGTCCAGCCGGTCCCCCAGCAGTGCCATGCCGAGCAAGGCGGTGAACACCGGCACGAAGCCGCGAGCGATAGGATAGGCCGCATTGAAATCGCTGACCGAATAGGACCAGGAAAGGACGAGCTGGTAGATGGCATGAACCACGACGGCAGCAAGCAGCCAGGGCCAGAGCACCGCCGGTGGCAGGCCGATCCACAGCACGAATGGCAGGGCGAGCACGAATTCGACGCAGCGAATCCAGGCCAGCACCGCCAGCTTGTTCTCGCCCGATTTGAGCAGCGCGTGCGCCGCCGCCGAGGCGAGCGCCGAGAACAAAGCCAGCAGAAGGCCGGTCAGAACTGCCGCAGCGCTTCCGCCCGCCATGGTCAGACGCCCGTGATCGCCCGCTCCTCGACAACCGCCAGATCATAGCCATCCAGAGCGATCAGATTGTGGTGGCTGTTGGTGAGCAGGATCATGTCATGCACGCCGAGATCGGCCAGGATCTGCGCGCCGACGCCATAATCGCGCAGCTCGTCCATGCCGGCAGGGCTCGCCTCACCGGTACGGATCTTCATCTGCCGGCTGAACCGGTCTTCGCTCGGGCGATTGATGACGACGATGACGCCGGCCCCTGCCTCGGCGATCATTTCCATCGCGCGGGAGAGCAGGCTGGCGCGCGGCCCTTCTTCCCCGAAAATATCGGTGAAGACGGACACCTGATGCATGCGCACGAGCGTCGGCTGCTCGGGCGTGACATGCCCCTTGATGAGCGCGACCTGTTCGGACTCGGTCGCGCGATTGAAGAAGGTCACCGCGCGCCACTCGCCGCCCCAGCGGCTGGTGAACGTGGCTTCTGCGCGCCGCTCCAGCATATGATCGTTGCGGCGGCGATAGGCGATGAGATCGCGAATGGTGCCGATCTTGAGGCGATGCTTCTGCGCGAAGGGAATGAGATCATCGAGGCGGGCCATGGTCCCGTCGTCCTTCATAATCTCGCAGATCACGCCGGAGGGATTGAGACCCGCCAGCCGCGCGACGTCCACCGCCGCCTCAGTATGGCCGGTGCGCACGAGCACCCCGCCATCGCGTGCGATCAGCGGGAAGACATGGCCCGGCGTCACGATAGACTCGCGACCCTTGGAGGCATCGATGGCGACCGCGACGGTCCGTGCACGATCGGCTGCGGAGATCCCGGTGGTCACGCCCTCGCGGGCCTCGATCGATACCGTGAAAGCCGTCTCATGCCGGGTGCCGTTGCTGGCGCTCATCAGGTTGAGGCCCAGCGTTTCGACGCGCTGACGGGTCAGCGCCAGACAAATGAGGCCGCGGCCGTGCGTGGCCATGAAGTTGATCGCATCCGGGGTCGCCATCTGCGCGGGGATGACAAGATCGCCCTCATTCTCGCGATCTTCGTCGTCGACCAGAATGAACATCCGGCCATTGCGCGCCTCGTTGATGATCTCCTCGGCGCTAGCCAAGGCCGTCCCGTGCGCGCGGGCGAGCAGATAGCTTTCCAGCTTGCCCAGCGTGTCGGCGGTGGGATTCCAGTCGGCTTCATCCAACCGGCGCAGGCTGTTGGCGTGGAGCCCGGCGGCACGGGCGAGACCTGAGCGGGACAGAATGCCATCGCGCACCAGCTTACGGACGTTTTCAATCAATTCGCTGCTCATGATGGGCAAATATCACATTGTAATGTGATTGCCAATGCTTCCTGCAGCTTCGCCTTAGCTGCGGGCCTGATGATCCTTCATGCGCGCGAGATAACGGGCCAGCACGTCGATTTCCAGATTCACTGGCTGGCCCGGCGCGAGCTGGCCGAAGGTTGTCACCGACCAGGTGTGCGGGATGATGTTGAGGCCGAAAGTCGAGCCCTCCGGGCCGTCTTCCACCGCATTCACGGTCAGCGACACGCCATCGACCGTGATCGACCCCTTGGCCGCGACATAGGGGGCAAGATCGGCCGGAAGCCGCACGGTGACCCGGTGCGAATCACCTTCGGCTGTGATGCCGGCGACTTCGCCGATGCCATCGACATGACCCGTGACGATGTGCCCGCCCAGCTCATCCCCGAGCTTGAGCGCGCGCTCCAGATTGAGCAACCGCCCTTCTGCCCAGGCGCCCTGCGCGGTGCGCGAGACGGTCTCGGCAGACAGATCGACCGCGAACCAGTCGGCGCCCTTGTCCACCACGGTGAGGCACACGCCGGAACAGGCGATGGAAGCGCCGATATCCACGCCCTCCATGTCGTAATGGCAGCCGATGACCAGACGCAGATCGCCGCGCTGCTGCGCGCTCTGGATGGTGCCGATGTCGGTGATGATGCCGGTAAACATGCCTGCTGCTCTATGCGGGCCGCACGCGTTCGTAAACCTCCAGCCGGTCCGGCGCGAAATTGCGCGCGTCAACCAGACGCCAGCGACCATGCGCCTCGGCCAGATGATCGAGGCCGATATCGCCCAGTGCTGCCTTACCGCACCCGATGAGGATCGGCGCGCGGTAGAGCAAAAGGCGATCCACCAGGTCCGCCGCGAGAAAGGCGCCAGCCGTTTGCGCGCCGCCCTCGACCATCAGATGATCGCCGGGAAGGCCCGCGATTTGAGCCGGAGTCTGGATCGCAAGCCAACCATCCGGCGCCGCACCGCTGTGACTTAGGAGCACCCGGACGGGCGAACGCGACTCCAGCCCGGGCAGGCGCACGTCCAGCCGGGGCTGATCCTGCGTGAGCGTGCCGCGCCCAACCAGGATCAGCTCGTGTCGTGCCCGCTCCAGATGGGTATGCGCCCGCGCCGCCGGACCGGTAATCCACTGGCTCGTCCCGTCTTCCAGCGCAATGCAGCCATCGAGCGAAGTGGCGAGCTTGAGCGTGACGTGAGGTCGCCCCGCCCGCTGGCGCGTGAAGAAGCCAGCCATCGCTTCGCGCGCTCCGGGCGCTAGTTCTGGCAGAGTATCGACGATCAGCCCCGCGTCCCGCAAGCGCGCGATGCCGCGACCGTTGGTCCGTGGATCGGGATCGCCTGCCGCCACGACGACGCGGCGCACGCCTGCCTCCACCAGCAGATTGGAACAGCAGGGGCCGCGCGCGGATTGGTGCGCGCAGGGCTCCAGGCTGACATAGGCCGTGCCGCCCCGCGCCGATGCGCCCGCCATGGCCAGCGCCATCGCCTCGGCATGAGGGCGGCCGCCAGGCTGAGTCCAGCCCCGCCCGACGACGCGGCCTGCGGCATCGAGCATTATGCATCCGACATTGGGATTGGGCGCGGTGCGACCGCGCGAGCGGTGGGACAAGGCGATGGCTGCCATCAGCCAGGCGCTGTCGCCCGGAAGAGTCAGGGCGTTGCCGTCGCGGTATTGCCCGCTACGCCGCCTTCCTTGGCCAGAGCCGCAGCAAGCTTCTGCTGCAACTCCTTTTCCTTCGCATCGAACAGTTCTTCGCGCTCGCGCTTGGTGCGCGCGGCATCTTCGCGCCAGTCGATACCGAGACTATCGGCGAGGCGCTGAAACTCGCCCTGCTTGCTCTCAAGCGCCACCCGATACCGCGCGAAATCCTCAATCTGGCGCTGGATGATCGCACTGTCCGGCCGGTTGGCCTCCCAATTCTCGATGTAGATGATCTGCCGTTCCTGCTCCGGCTTGCGCGAGTCGATCGCGAACCCCCAGAGCAGAACGCCAGTCAGCGTCACCGAGAGCGCAAGAATGCTCCAGCGGTGCGGGCGATCGGGCGCGAACATCTCGCGCAGATCGGACGCAGCACTCCGTGGAGAAACCGGGCGGGGAAAAATGGCCATGGCGCCTACATAGGGAGGCACCATGGCCTTGAAAAGCAGCGCGTCATCGTGACGCCCCGCTTAACGCTCCAGTTCGAAGCGCAAGGTGAGCACCTGCTCGGACGCGACCGGCACGCCATCCCGCGTGGCCGGGCGGAAACGCCAAGCCCGCAGCGCGTGGCGCTGGGCCGCCTCGAAGAAGGCCGGATCGCTCGCGCGGACCTGCTCGACCGCGGTCACCCGTCCACGCTCGTCGATGCTGACCCGCACCGTGACGCTGCCCTCGCGCCCTTCGCGCTGCATGGCGGGGGGATAAGGCGGGCGAAACCGGTCAGCAAACCGCGCATCGGGCTGAGCGGGCACGATGACTGGCGCAGCGGGCGGCGTGACGATGGTCTTGCCGGCATCCGGGTCAGGCAAAGGCGGGTAGGGCTTCGTCGTCAAATCGGTCATGGTGCCGAGGTTGATTTGCGGATCGACCCTCACCGGGTCGCGTGGCGTATCGAGCGGGCGAGCCGGCTGAGTCTCCACTTTCGCCTCCGGCTCCGGTGTGACGGGCGGCGGCAACGGAGCGGTCGGCACGAACCGCACATCAATGGGAGGGGTCGGTGCGGGCCTCAAATAATGTGTGGCCGGCAAGGCGATCAACAGCCCGATGAGCCCGCCATTAAAGGCAATGGCCGCTGCCAGCGCGCCCGGTGACCGCCGGGCCGCATAGCCGCTCTGGGGGGCATAGGATGATTGAGACGACACAAGGGACATGACACCTCTCCTGATTTTATTTGTGATGTTATACTATGACTAAATAGAGGTCAGGCGAAGCGGTTTTTATAGGGTGTCAGAGTGCGTATGGGTCGGCCGCCGGTGGGCGTTACCGGCGCCGAGTATCGCTCAGCTGGTGGCGGCAGCACGCAGCCGGGCGAGCGCGCAATCCCGCCCGATCAGCGGTAGCAGCGCGGCCATGTCCGGGCCGTGATCCACGCCGGTCAGGGCGAGGCGCAACGGCAGGAACAGCGCCTTGCCCTTGCGCCCACTGCTCTGCTTGAGCGCGCTCGTCAGCGCCCGCCAGGGATCGGCGGCAAAGTCGATATTCGCTGCAACCTCGGCAGCCTGAGCGAGGAACGCGTGGTCTTCGGCATCGAGATCGGGCCGCGCGATCTCGCCGCTGAGCACCGCAACCCAGTCCGCTGCCCCCGCCACCGTCTCGAGATTGGGTTGCACGACCGGCCACGCGGCAGCGTCGATTTGCGCCGGGAGGCGATCGGCGACCGCCTCATAGGGCAGCATGTGGACGATCTTGGCGTTGAGGCCGAGCAGCTCTTCATCCGAGAAGCGGGCGGGCGCTCGCCCGAAATGCGCGAAATCGAAGCGCTCGATCAGCGGGGCCATGTCGATGACCGGCTCCACCGGGTCGCTGGTGCCGAGCCGGGCCAGCAGCGCGCTGATGGTGATCGCCTCGACCCCCGCTTCCCGCAGATCGCCGACGCCGACCGCGCCGAGTCGCTTGGAGAGCTTGCCTTCCGCACCGATGAGCAGGGCCATATGGGCAAACTGCGGCAGCGATGCGCCGAGGGCTACAAACATCTGCAACTGCGTCGCCGTGTTGGAGACATGATCCTCGCCACGCAACACATGGGTGACGCCCATGTCGATATCGTCGATCACCGAGGGCAGCATATAGAGCCAGCTCCCGTCCGCCCGGCGAATCACCGGGTCGGAGAGCAGTTTGGGGTCGAAATGCTGGTCGCCCCGGATCAGGTCGACCCATTCGATCGGCGCATCATGATCCAGCTTGAACCGCCAGTGCGGCTGCTCGCCGGCCGCCTGCTTCGCCGCAATCTCGTCCGCGCTTAGCGCCAGCGCGGCGCGATCATAGACCGGGGGCAGACCGCGCCCGAGCAGGATCTTGCGCCGCAAGTCCAGCTCCTGCGCCGACTCAAAGCAGGGATAGACCCGCCCGGCGGCCCGCAGCGCCGCAAACTTCTCCTCATAGAGGTCGAACCGCGCGGACTGGCGCACCTCACCGTCCATGGCGAGGCCGAGCCAGGCGAGATCGGCCCGGATGCCCTCGACAAAGCGCTCCTCGCTGCGCGCGGTATCGGTGTCATCGATGCGAAGCAGGCACTGCCCGCCCATCTTGCGCGCCCACAGCCAGTTGTGGAGCGCCGCGCGGATGTTGCCGACATGCAGATGGCCGGTCGGCGACGGCGCGAAACGGGTAATGACGGTCATGGTTCAGGCGGTCCGGAAAGCATTGGTGATGGGATAACGCCGGTCGCGACCGAAATTGCGGCCGCCCAGCTTCACCCCCGGAGGCGCCTGCCGGCGCTTATATTCGGCCACGTACAGCAGCCGCTCGATGCGGGCGACGGTCGCACGATCGAAACCCATGGCGGCAAGCTGATCGACCGACTTTTCCTGTTCGACCAGGCCGTAGAGAATGGGGTCCAACACCTCATAAGGCGGCAGGCTGTCCGAATCCTTCTGGTCCTCGCGCAATTCGGCGGTGGGCGGCTTGGTGATGACGCGTTCCGGCATCACCGGCCCGTCCGGCCCTAGCCCAAGCGCCGGCTTCTCCGCATTGCGCCACCGCGAGAGATCGAATACGGTCGTCTTATAGGCATCCTTGAGCACCGAATAGCCGCCCGCCATGTCGCCATAAATGGTGGCATAGCCCACGCTCATCTCGCTCTTGTTGCCGGTGGTGAGCAGCATGTGGCCGAACTTGTTGGAGAGCGCCATCAGCGTCACGCCGCGAATGCGCGACTGGATGTTTTCCTCGGTCAGATCCGCGGTCCGCCCGGTGAACGCCTCCGCCAACATGGCTTCGAACGCGCCGACGGCGGGGGAAATCGGGATGGTATCGAGCCGGCAGCCGAGCAGACGCGCGCACTCCGCCGCATCGTCCAGACTTTCCTGGCCGGTGAAGCGCGACGGCATCATCACGCACCAGACGCGATCCGCACCCAGCGCATCCACCGCCACAGCTGCGGAAAGCGCGCTGTCGATACCGCCCGAAAGCCCGAGCACCACGCCGGGGAAGCGATTGCGGTTCACATAGTCGCGTAGCCCCACGACCATCGCGTGATAGATATCCGCCGGGTGCGCATCCAGCGCGTGCACCTCGCCCGGCTTGCAGAACCAGCGGCCATCGTCTCCCCGGTCCCACTGCGTGATGACCAGCGCTTCTTCCCAGTCCGGCAGCATATGGGCGATATCGCCGTCCGCATTCAGCACGAAGGAAGCCCCGTCGAACACCAGCTCGTCCTGCCCGCCGACCCGGTTGAGATACAGGAGCGGCAAGCCCGTTTCGTTGACGCGCTCCATGCACACGCCCCGGACGCGAAAATCGTCCTTGGCCACCTCATAGGGGCTGCCGTTGATCGAGATGAGCAGCTCCGCGCCCTTTTCCGCCAGATGCCCGGTGACGAAGGGGAACCAGATGTCCTCGCAGATCGGCAGACCCAGCTTCACGCCCCGAAACTCGACCGGGTCGGGCAGCGGCCCGGGCGCGAACAGCCGCTTCTCGTCAAAGGTGCCGTAATTGGGCAGCTCGCGCTTCTGGCGGATCGCGACCACCTTGCCGCCATCGAGCAGCGCCGCGCAATTGAACAGCAGGCCTTTGTTGGCGATGACCGTGCCGACAAGCATCGCCGGGCCACCATCCGACGTCGCCTCGGCGAGCTGGTGCAGCGCCGTCTCCGCGCGCGCGGCCAGCGCGGGCTTGAGCACCAGATCCTCGGGCGGATAGCCGATGAGCTGCAACTCGGGGTACACGATCAGATCCGCGCCCTGCTCGCGCGCCTTTTCCCGGCAGGCCAGCATGGCCTCTGCATTACCCGTGATATCGCCCATGCTCTGATTGAGCTGGGCCATGGCGATCCGGAGAGAGGCTGTCATAGCGCCGCTTTATGGGCGGGCGGGGGCGGGAGCAAGGGCGTCGCCGAGCCGGATATGCGGCCTTGCCGCACCATTGACCGCAACCCCTTGTCCCCGAACCGTCACAAGCGCCTTTTCAGCGGGGCACCTGCTCGCTAGAGGGGCCGCGACAACCGCAGCCATGGGGACCCCGACATGAAGATCATCTCTGGCAACGGCAACATGCCGCTCGCCCAGGCGATTGCCGATTATGTGGAGCTCCCGCTCACCGATGCGAGCGTGCGGCGTTTTGCGGACGAGGAAATCTTCGTCGAGATTCACGAGAATGTGCGCGGCGAGGATGTGTTCGTTGTGCAGTCGACCAGCTATCCGGCCAACGACAATCTCATGGAACTGCTGATCATGATCGATGCGCTCAAGCGCGCCTCGGCGCGGCGCATCACGGCGGTAGTCCCTTATTTCGGCTACGCCCGGCAGGACCGCAAGCCCGGCCCGCGCACGCCGATCTCGGCCAAGCTGGTGGCGAACCTCATCACCACCGCCGGCGCCAATCGCGTCCTCTCGGTCGACCTCCATGCCGGACAGATCCAGGGCTTCTTCGATATCCCGACCGACAATCTGTTCGGCGCGCCCGTGATGTCCGCAGACATTCAGGCCCGTTTCCCGAATGAGAATCTGATGGTCGTCTCGCCGGACGTCGGCGGCGTGGTCCGTGCTCGCGCGCTGGCCAAGCGGCTCGACAATGCCCCGCTCGCCATCGTCGACAAGCGCCGCGAGCGCGCCGGCGAATCGGAAGTGATGAACATCATCGGCGACGTGAAGGGCCGCTTCTGCATCCTGATCGACGACATCGTCGATTCGGCGGGCACGCTCTGCAACGCAGCCGCCGCGCTCAAGAATGCCGGCGCGACCGACGTCGTGGCTTATGTGACGCATGGCGTGCTCTCGGGTGGCGCAGTCGCGCGGGTGGAAGGCTCCGCCCTGCGCGAGCTGGTCATCACCGACTCGATTCTCGCCACGCCCTCCGTCGCGGCCTCGACCAAGATCCGGCAACTGCCGATTGCGCCGCTGCTCGGTGAAGCGATCCGCCGCATCGCGGACGAAAGCTCGGTCAGCTCGCTGTTCGACTGATCGGGCGCCGGGGCAGCTGACCCCGGCCGCAGATCAGAAACCGGCGTCGAGTCGGCGCAGGCGCATGGTGGCGCCGACAAAGCCCATCACGCAGATCATCAGCGACCAGCGCGCCGCCTCGGGCGCGGAACGCAGCAACAGCGCAAGGCCCAGCGCCGCGAGCATAGCCACTATTGCGCCTGCGATCCTGCCAAACCCGAACATGATACGCCTTCCGCTCCCGCGATAGCCGATGACACGGATTCGCCCATGCGCCGAACAGCGGCTGACAATCCACGACATTGACGATGCCGGCCGGCCCAAACCGGGGTGGCGCGTCGATTTTGGGAGAGACTGTGTCATCCAATCCACAGCCAAGGCGGCACGAACGGTCCGCCCAGCAAGAGATGCGCCCAGGTGGCACCGAGCCAGAGGATGACGCCGCCGAGCACCGGAACGACGCCCGGCCACAGCGCGTGCCACTCCGCCTTCCCGGACAGGAGCGCGGCGAATGGCACAAAGCTCGTGCGCGCCTGCCACTGGCGCCATGGCGCACCCAGGAGCCGAGCCTTCTTCCGGTCCTGCCCCAGCGCACCCACACAGGCGAGCAGGGCGATGCCGCCACTCAGGATCAGCGTCCGTCCGGATGGCCAGAGCGTGGCGTGAACCAGCGCCCAGAGAATGAAGCTCCACATCATCGGGTGGCGCGTCACGGCATAGACACCCCGGGCGCGCTCGGGCGCGGTCATCTGCCCGGTGGGATCGACCATCGCCGGATTGCCGATGAGCGAGCCGACCAGCATGACGCCGGCGAGCGCCATAACTAGCCCGCCGAGGTGCCACAGGCCGATGGGCGCCATCCACAGCAGCGGCGCTGCGGGCGCGGCCCGGAAAGCGAGGATCGTCCAGCCCAGCGTGGCAAAGGCGGTGAGGGTATAGAGGCCAAGAAAGCCCCGCTCGCCCAGCCGCGCCACCAGAGGCGCACGAAGGGGATGGGACAGGAGAAGGTGCGTGCCGACGAAGCTCCCCATCGCCAGAGCCAGATGTATCAAAGCCTGCATGAGACGTACCTCCTGGACGCTGCCGCCTGTCCAGCTTCTACACCGAGTCTGACGGTGCTGAAACGCTGGCCTTGATGCCATCACGCTGCCAATAGGGCGCCATGACTCGCCCCGCCCTGCCCATATCGTCCGACGCACCCTTTGTGCTGCTCGATGATGCGCGGGCAGACGGATCGGGCAGCGCAATGCTATTCCGCGACCCGGTCGAGATCATCCGCGCCGATCGGCTGGTCGATGTGTTGCCTGCGCTGGCGCGGGTGGACGCTGCCGTCAAAACCGGCCTCCACGCCGCCGGCTACCTCTCTTATGCGGCGGGCCACGCCTTCGAGGCGCGGCTGAACGGCTATGCGCCGCGCGAGGGCGATGCCGGGCCCTTGCTCTGGTTCGGCTTGTTCGACGCGCCCCAGCTCATCGCGGCGGATGCCGTGGATGCGCTGTTGCCGGAGACGCCCGTCACGATCGGCCCGATCGAGCCGATGATCTCGCGCGCGGACTATGGCCGCGCCATCGGGACGGTGCTGGACTATATCCGCGCCGGCGACATCTATCAGGCGAACCTGACCTTCCCCGCGCGCGTCGCCATCGATGGCGATCCCCTCGCCGCCTATCGCGCCATCCGGCCACGCGCCGCCGCCGGCCACGGCGCCTTGCTGCGCCATGACGGCCGGCATGTCCTGTCTTTCTCGCCCGAGAGCTTCTTCACGCTGGACGATGGCATGGTGACGACCCGGCCGATGAAAGGCACCGCGCGGCGCGATGCCGACCCAGCCCGCGATGCCGCCGCGGCGCGTGACCTCGCCAGCGACCCCAAGCAGCGCGCCGAAAATCTGATGATCGTTGACCTTTTGCGCAACGACATCTCGCGCGTGACGCAGGCGGGCAGCGTCGCGGTGCCCGCTCTCTTCCATGTCGAGCATTATCCCACGGTCCATCAGATGATCTCCGTCGTCGTGGGCCGGCTGCAATCGCAACTCGGGCCGGCGGACGTGCTGCGCGCCCTCTTCCCTTGCGGATCGATCACCGGGGCGCCCAAGCTGCGCGCCATGGAGATCATCCGCGAAGTCGAACGGTTCGGGCGCGGACTCTACACGGGCAGCATTGGCCATATTGCACCGGACGGCACCGCACGGTTCAACGTCGCCATCCGCACCATCGTGCTGGAGAAGGACGCCCGGACGGGCATCGTCGGGCTGGGCTCCGGCATCGTTGCGGACAGCCAGCCGGAAGCAGAATGGCAGGAATGCCTCGACAAGGGACGGTTTCTGGCCGTTGGGGAGAACGTGCTTTGATCGCAAAGGCCCATCATTTCGACCTCATCGAAACCATGGCCTTCGATCCCGAGATCGGCCTGCCGCTTCTCGACCTCCACATCCGGCGACTCGAACGCAGCGCGCACGAACTCGGCTTCATTCTCGACCGGCATGAGCTGCGCAACGAGCTGCAGGCCGCGACCTTCGGCTTTGTCGAGCCGAGGCGCGTGCGCATCCTGCTCGGCCGGATCGGCACGCTCAGTATCGAGGTTCGCGAAATGCCGCCCTTGCCGGAGGGACCGGCGTCGGTGAGCATCGCGCCCCGCCTGCTCGGCGGAGACGATATTCGCGTGCGGCACAAGACCACGGACCGGCGCCATTATGAAGTGCCCCTGCGGCAATCGGGCACGTTCGAAGTGCTGCTGACCGACGAGGCCGGCTATCTGACGGAGGGTTGCTTCACCAACCTGTTCCTCCAGCGGGGCGAGACCCTGCTGACGCCTCCCCTTGCGCGCGGCCTGCTGCCGGGCGTGCTGCGCCAGAGCCTGATCGACCAGGGCAAGGCGCAGGAGGCCGACCTCCGGCCCGAGGATCTGGCAGACGGTTTCCTCATCGGTAATGCCGCGCGCGGGCTGATGGCTGCGAGGCTGGTTGCGCCGCAAGGCTGAGCGCACTATGCACCGCGCCGTCCGGGAGCGTCCCGGGCGCCACGCGCATCATCCCTGACTGTCAGGAGCTTTCCATGTCCCGGACTTCCGCCGCCCTCGGCCGTATTCAGCCCAGCGCCACGCTCGCGATGACCGACAAGGTCATTGCCCTCAAGCGGGAAGGCAAGGACATCATCGGCCTTTCCGCCGGCGAGCCGGACTTCGACACGCCCGATTTCGTGAAGGATGCCGCCATCGCCGCGATCCGCGGTGGCCAGACCAAATATACCAATGTCGACGGCACCGCCGAGCTGAAGGAAGCCATCGCCGCCAAGTTCAAGCGCGATAACGAGCTCTCCTACAAGACGAGCGAGATCAGCGTGAACTCGGGCGGCAAGCACACCCTGTTCAACGCGCTGGTCGCGACGGTGGAAGCCGGCGACGAGGTCATCATCCCGGCGCCTTATTGGGTGAGCTATCCCGACATCGTGAACTTTGCCGGAGGCACGCCGGTGATCATCGCGGCCGGTGCCGACCAGCTCTACAAGATCACGCCGGCCCAGCTCGACGCCGCGATCACGCCCAAGACGCGCTGGGTGCTGCTCAACTCGCCCTCTAACCCGACGGGCGCGGCCTATTCCGGCGAGGAGTTGATGGCGCTCGGTGAGGTGCTGCGCAAGCACCCGCATGTGCTGATCCTCACCGACGACATGTACGAGCATGTCTGGTATGCGCCGACCCCGTTTAAGACGATCGCGCAGGTCTGCCCGGATCTCTACGAGCGCACGCTGACGGTGAACGGCGTGTCCAAGGCTTATTCGATGACCGGATGGCGCATCGGCTATGCCGGTGGTCCGCAGTGGATCATCAAAGCGATGGCCAAGCTGCAGTCTCAGTCGACCTCCAACCCCTGCTCGATCAGCCAGGCCGCGGCGACGGCCGCACTGAATGGCGACCAGAGCTTCCTCATCGAGCGCAACGAGGCATTCCGCAAGCGCCGCGATCTGGTGGTGGCCATGCTGAACGATGCGCCGGGCCTCAATTGCCCGACGCCGGAAGGCGCCTTCTACGTCTATCCCGATGCCGCCGGCTGCATCGGCAAGACCACGCCCGAGGGCAAGACCATTGCCACGGACGAGGACCTCATCACCTATTTCCTCGAGAGCAAGGGCGTCGCAGCCGTCCACGGCGGCGCCTTCGGCCTCGCCCCGGCCTTCCGCGTGAGCTACGCGACCTCGGAAGAAATCCTGCGCAAGGCCTGCACGCGCATCCAGGAAGCCTGCGCCGCGCTGAAGTGATAAAGGACAGGCCGGCCTGAGCGGGAACGCCGGGCCGGCCTGCCTCCAGCGCCGCCTGACGGGCGCTATTACTGGCGTCGGCACGGATAACTCTTCGAGCAGCCCTCCGTTCGTCCTGAGTAGCTGCTGAGCCTGTCGAAGCAGCGTATCGAAGGACCGGCCCGTGCGCTGCGATGCTTCGATAGGGCTCTTCGATATGCGCCTGCGGCGCTCCTCAGAGCCTACTCAGCACGGACGGTGAAGATCGGCGAAGACCGCTTCGGCGTCATGATCGGAGCTTCCCCAGGCGAAGAAATGCTCCCCGACGCAAGGCTCGTCCAACTAGTCCTTGTCGAACAGCGCAGCGAGTTGCTCCACCATCGCCCCGCCCAATTGCTCGGCATCCATGATCGTGACGGCGCGCTTGTAATAGCGGGTGACGTCGTGGCCGATGCCGATGGCAATCAGCTCGACCGGTGAGCGCCCTTCGATCCAGCCAATCACTTGCCGCAGGTGCCGTTCCAGATAGGTGCCGTTGTTCACCGACAGCGTCGAATCGTCGACCGGCGCCCCATCGGAGATCACCATGAGGATGCGCCGCTCCTCGGAGCGGGCGAGCAGGCGGTTGTGCGCCCAGAGCAGCGCTTCCCCGTCGATATTCTCCTTGAGCAGCCCCTCGCGCATCATCAGGCCGAGGCTGGCCTTGGCACGGCGCCAGGGCTCATCCGCCTTCTTGTAGATGATGTGGCGCAGATCGTTGAGACGACCGGGCCGGGGCGGACGCCCGGCGGCCAGCCATTGTTCGCGACTCTGCCCGCCTTTCCAGGCGCGGGTGGTGAAGCCCAGCACTTCAGTCTTCACGCCGCAGCGCTCCAGGGTGCGGGCCATGATGTCCGCGCTGATCGCTGCGATGCCGATGGGCCGCCCCCGCATCGAGCCGCTATTGTCGATCAGCAGCGTCACCACCGTATCGCGGAAATCGGTGTCCCGCTCCATCTTGTAGGAGAGCGAATGCGCGGGATTGACGACGACGCGCGCCAGTCGCGCGGCATCGAGCATGCCTTCTTCCTGATCGAAATCCCAGCTGCGGTTCTGCTGGGCCTGCAGGCGCCGCTGCAGACGGTGCGCCAGCTTTGAGACCGCGCCCTGGAACGGGGCGAGCTGCTGGTCAAGAAATCCACGCAAGCGCACCAGCTCGTCAGCGTCACACAGGTCGAGCGCCGTCACCACCTCGTCGAACTTCGTCGTATAGGCGTGGTAGTCGAAGTCCGGCGGCAGGTCCGAGAGGGGCCGATTGGGGCGCACGGGCATGGCGCCATCGTCATCCTGCGCGTCGCCATCGCCATCCTCGTCCGAGTCGCCGTCCTGCTCCTCGCGCTCTTCGGACATCTCCTCACCCGGCTCGCCCTTATCCTCGCCGCGCGTGTCGGCGCGGGACTGATCGTCCTCCTCGCCCTCGTCTTCTTCCTTGTCCTCGTCCTGCTGCTCGGATTGCTCGTCCTGGTCCTCGTCATCCTCGTCGGGCGATTCGGGGGGAATCTCGGCGCGCACCAGCTCGAGATGCTGGAGCATCGAGAGCACCTTGTCCTGAAAGGCCTGCTGATCGTCGAGGCACAAAGACAGCCCTTCAAAGTCGTCAGCGGCCTTCTCGTCGATCCACTCGCGCAGAAATTCGATACCCTTGAGCGATTCAGGCGGCGGCGCTTCCCCGGTCAGCTTCTCGCGCAGCAGCAAGGCGACCGCACCCTGCACCGGCACTTCATCGGCCGATTGCGCACGCGTGATCGGGTCGGAATGGGTGCGCATGTCCAGCGCGGCGGCGAGATTGGCCCGCATGCCGGCGTAGTTCTTGGAGCCCAGCGCCTCATAACGGACCATCTCGACGGCATCATAGACGGCGCGCGCAGCGGGCTCGCTCGGCGCCCGCGCGGAATGGAGTCGCGCATCATGGTGGCGAAGCTTGAGCGCGAAGCTGTCTGCAAAGCCGCGCGCGAGCGCGACCTGATCCGCCGGCAGATTGCGCGTCGGCGTGGGCACCTTGATCTGCTTGCCGGCGAGGTGCGGTGCATCGGGCGTGAAGCCGAGCTCAACCTCGGCATCATGTGCGACAGCGCGCGAGGCGCCGGTGAGAACTTCCTTGAAGCGGTCGAGGGGGGAACGGTCAGCCATGATGTACAATGGGCTGGTCCAGTGCCCCGATCCTGTCAACCCTCCTGCCCTTTGGCAGAGCTGCCCATCTCAGCCCGTCAACCTTTGCGCGTGCAGCTGTGCCGCTGTGGAACAGCACCCAAATTATTAGGATTTCTTGGTTAAATCCATTTTCGAACGCGGCCTGCCTGCCTATCAGCGTCCCCAAGGGACGGTGCTGGAGCGGCCAGGCCGCGCAGCTTTTTGTGATAGGACGATTGCCCATGATCCGGACTGCCTGCCTTGCCGCGATGCTGACGAGCGGCGCACTCCTGCCGATCCAGAGCGTCAGCGCGGCGGTCAATCTCAATGCGCGCATCGCCCTGCTGACCAGCATTCTGCACACCGAGGCCAGCTTCTCGCAGCGCGATTTCAGCTTTGCGATCAACAGCGGCGGCAGCCAGCAGATGGTCTTCAAGGGCCTGGATGGCGTGCGCAACTTCAACAATTATGCCCAGCTCAACAATTGGCTGGGCCATTATGCGGATTCGCAAGGCGTTTTCGAGGGCGGCCAGTACAAGTTCACCCACTCCGTACTCGACAGCTATTTCACCAGCCCGGCACCCGCCACGCCGATGGCGACCGTGACTGAGCCGACGCCAACCGTGTTCGAGGGCGCGCCCTACAAGTTCACCCATTCGGTGCTGGGCAGCTATTTCGACGAAGCCGCGGAGCCGCAGGCAGAGTCGCACACGGAGACCGCCGGCCCGCTGATGCGCGCGATGATGGCACCGCCGCCCGCCATTCCCGAGCCGGCGACGTGGGCCATGATGATTGCCGGTTTCGCGCTGGCCGGCGTCGCCCTGCGCTACCGGGTGACCCGCACGCGCATCGCCTGATCACCCATTCGCGAAGGCGGCCCGCGCTCGGGCCGCCTTGCCGCGTCAGGCGCTCTTGCCGACGACGCTTTCCGGCAGATCCTTGCCGAACACGCGCTGGTAATATTCCGCCACCAGCGCCCGCTCCGCCTCGTCGCACTTGTTGAGGAATGACAGGCGGAAGGCGAAGCCGACATCCTTGAAAATCAGCGTGTTCTGCGCCCAGGAGATCACCGTGCGCGGGCTCATCACGGTGGAAATATCCCCGTTGATGAAGCCCTGACGGGTCAGTTCCGCGACGCGGATCATCTTCGCGACTTCCTCGCGCCCGCCGGGATGATCATATTCGCCGGACTTGGCGAGAACGATCTGCGCCTCGGTCTCGGCCGGTAGATAGTTCAGCGTCACCACCAGATTCCAGCGGTCCATCTGGCCCTGGTTGATCTGCTGGGTGCCATGATAGAGGCCCGTGGTGTCACCCAGGCCGACCGTGTTGGCGGTGGCGAACATGCGGAACCACGGGCTCGGACGAATCACCCGGTTCTGGTCGAGCAGGGTCATCTTGCCGTCCGCTTCCAGCACGCGCTGGATGACGAACATCACGTCCGGACGGCCGGCGTCATATTCGTCGAACACCAACGCCACCGGGCGTTGCAAGGCCCAGGGCAGCAGGCCTTCCTTGAACTCGGTGACCTGCTGACCGTCCTTGAGGACGATGGTGTCACGCCCGACGAGATCGATGCGGCTGATATGCGCATCGAGGTTGATGCGAATGCAGGGCCAGTTGAGCCGCGCCGCGATCTGCTCGATGTGAGTCGACTTGCCGGTGCCGTGATAGCCCTGCACCATCACCCGGCGATTATAGGCATAGCCGGCCAGGATCGCGAGCGTCGTGTCCGGATCGAACACATAGGCGGGGTCCGTATCCGGCACGCGCTCGTCCGCTTCGGAAAAGGCGGGGATCTCCATGTCGATATCGACCCCGAACACCTCGCGCGCGCTCACGACGCGATCGGGCGCATCGAGCAGCACCTCGCTGCGCATGTCGGAATTGGTGTTGGGCAGATCGGTCATAGTCATCATCTTCCTGCGAGTCACACAGCCCCTAACCGATTGCCGCGCGCCCTGTCGATAGAAGGTAGGGTTCCATCAGGCGGAGCAGACCGCCCATTCCGCCGGATCGTGCTCCAGCCCGATCAGCGCGAGACCGTGCGCGATGGACGTCAGTTCTCCGCCGGTCGCGATCCGCTCGGCACCGAACCGGCGTTCGAATATGGCGCGAATCGCGGGGATGAGCGACGATCCGCCTGTGAGGAACACGCGGTCGATGGCGCCGGCGTCCAATGCGGCGTCTGCCAGGGCCTGATCGACCGTCTCCTCGATCCGCGCGACATCCGGCGCGATCCAGCGCTCGAACTGGGCGCGCGTCACATCGGCATCGATCACCAGATCATCGCTTTCGAAGCGGAAATGCGCTTCATCCTCGCTCGACAGCGCACGCTTGAGCTGGCCGACCGCATCGTACAGCGCATAGCCGAGCTCCCGCTCGATGATGGCGATCATGCGCCCGATGGCGGCGGGATCGACGGCGGCGCGCTGCAGCCGCGCCAGCTCTTCCAGGGTCCGCCGGTTGCGCATCAGCGCGAGTCGGGACCAGTCGGCAAAGTCCGCGAAATGGCTGCGGGGAATTTCCAGAACCTTGTCGAAGGAGCGATAGCTGCTGCCCTTGCCAAGCATGGGAAGCACGAGATGATCGACGATGCGGTAATCGAACCGGTCGCCCGCAATGCCGATGCCGGCATGGCCGAGCGGCTCGCAGCGCCGCCCGTCGCCGGCGGGACGCATCCGCACGATGGAGAAATCGCTCGTGCCGCCGCCGAAGTCCGCGACCAGAACCGTCGCTGGCTCCGACAGACGGCTGGCGAAGCTGAACGCCGCGCCGAGCGGTTCGTAGACATAATGGATATCGGTGCCGAAGGTGCGGAACATGGCATCGTAGCGGGTGCGGGCCAGCGCCTCATCCGGTCGCGAGCCAGCATAGCGCACCGGTCGACCGACGATGATCCGTTCGGGCCGCTCATCCGGCCCGGAGCCCAGCGCGCCACCGGCATGGGCGACCATGCGCTCCAGAAAGGCCTCGCCCAACTGCTCGAAGGTCATGCGCTGGTCGAAGATGCTGGCATGATCGAACAGCGGGCTGGCGGCGACCGACTTGAACGACTGGATGAAGCGCGAACCCTGCGGAAATTCCAGATACTCAGCGATAGCCCATGGCCCTGCCTCGCGCGCCAGCGCCGACCGGCGATCGCCCTCTTCCCAGAAGCAGAGCGCGGACCGGAAGACAGCGCCCGTCGCCTTGTCGCCCGAGAACTCCAGCATATGCGACGTGCCGTCTTGGGCAATCGCGGCCACGCTATTGGTGGTGCCGAAGTCGAAGCCCATCGCGCGGGCCGGCGTGCCGGTCGCCATATCAATCACCTTCCTGAAAGCGGGCCGGCGCCTATGGCAGCGTAGACCCGGCGCGGCAAGGTCCGTCAGGCGAAGGCCGGCGCCTTGCGGAGATGGGAATAGGCCGCGATCACGTCTTGCAGCGCTTTCTCATGCGCGCGGTCGCCGCCATTATGGTCCGGATGAAAGCGGCGGACCAACTCGGTATAGCGAGTGCGCAAGGCGCGCCGGTCGGCATCGGTCGAAAGGCCAAGCGTCTTAAGGGCAGACCGATCCGCGCCGGACAGCGGCTTGCCATCCTGCCGTTGCGCGGTTTCCGCTGCCCGCATCTTGAAGCGGGCGCCGATGGCATCGAGCGGATCGGAGAAATCGGCCCAGCGCGGCGGCGGCGTGCCACTGGCCGCGGCCGACGAAAAGGCCCGCGTCTCCCGCTCCCAGCCGCCATAAGGGCGCTGCGCCTGCGTGATCTCCTCCGGGCTCATCCCCTTGAAGTAATTATACTCGGTGTTGAACGCGCGGATGTGCTCCAGGCAGAACCAGCGCCATTGCGGCGGACCATCGGGTGCGCCGCGCTTTTCCTCGGGCGGCGCGCGGAACTCACCTGCTTCCATGCAGCCGGGATGCGAGCAGCGGCGCGCCTCACCTTCCACGCGGCCGTGAAAGCGCGTGTGGCGGCGCGATGCACCCTGATTGAACCCCGACCCTGACACGACTGTCTCTTCCCTGTGGCTGCGTGACCCAAAACGCCTATATAGGGCGCATGGTTGACGCTTCGCTAGGCCCGGTCGGGCAAGAGATCGCACAGCGGCTGGAAAATGCCCTGTCCCCGCAACAGCTCGCCGTCATCAATGACAGCGCCAAGCATCGCGGCCATATGGGCGATGATGGCAGCGGCGAAAGCCACTTCACCGTGGAGATCGTCGCCGACTCCTTCACCGGCCAATCGCGCGTTGCGCGGCAGCGCATGGTCAACGCGGCGCTCGCCGATCTGCTGCGTGAGAAGGTGCATGCCCTCGCCATTCGAGCCCGCGCGCCGGGTGAATGAGCAGGTGAATGAGCGGGGCGTGACCCGTCGCGCGAAACGTCCGGCGGCCCGTCTGCTGGTCACCGATCCGCAAGGACGGCTGCTGCTCTTCCGCTTCACGCCCGATGATCGCCGGCCTTTTTGGGTGACGCCCGGCGGCGCGGTCGATCGGGGCGAAACCTTTGAGCAGGCCGCGCGGCGCGAACTACGCGAGGAGACCGGGCTCGACCTCGAACCCGGTCCGCTCGTGGCGGTGCGCCATGTCACCTTCGTCACGCTCGAGGGCATTCCCGTCGATGCCGAGGAGCGCTTTTACGCGGTCCCCGTCGCGGAGGCGCGAATCGATACGGCAGGCCATACCGATCTCGAAAAGGCCGTCATGCTCTCGCACCGCTGGTGGACGCCACAGGAGCTGGCCGCCCATGACGAGGCCTGGTATCCGGTCGATCTGCTGGACATCTGGCAGGAGCTGCTCGCCGGCACCGTGCCGTCATGACCGGCGAAACGCGGGCAGGGCTGCTGGAAGGCTGGCGCGCGCATCTGGCGGAAGGCCGGCGGCGCTCGCTTCACACCGTGCGCGCCTATGTCTCCACCGCCGAACGCCTGCTCGACTGGATGGCGGACATGGACGGCCGCCCGCCCACATCGGCGGCCCTCACCAAGCTGACGACAAGCGATTTGCGCGCCTATCTGGCGGCGCGCCGGGCGGAAGGCATCGGCAACAGTTCGGCGGCGCGGGAGCTCTCGGCCCTGCGCGCCTTTCTGCGGTTCGTGGGCGGCGAGGGCGCCACGATTCCGGTAATGCGCGGGCCGCGCGTCAAGCCCGGCGTGCCGCGACCGATCAGCCCGGATGAAGCCGTCGCGCTCGCTGAGGACATTGCCGAAACCGCGCGCGATGGATGGATCGGCGCGCGCGACTGGGCCGTGCTGATGCTGCTCTACGGCGCGGGCCTGCGCATCAGCGAAGCCTTGGGACTGACGGGCGATGCCCTGCCGCTGGGCGAGACGCTGCGGGTGCTCGGCAAGCGGGGCAAGACACGGGTGGTGCCGTTGCTGCCGCAAGTGCGCAGCGCCATCGAGGATTATATCGCCCTCTGCCCCTATCCCACGGGCAAGGACGCGCCGCTGTTCCGGGGCGCACGCGGGGGGCCGCTCTCCCCTGCGCTGATTCGCCGCGCCGTGCAAGGTGCGCGCGGGCGCCTCGGTCTGCATGATCGCACGACGCCGCATGCACTGCGCCACAGCTTCGCCACCCATCTGCTCGGGCGCGGCGCGGACCTGCGCTCCCTGCAGGAACTGCTCGGTCATGCCAGCCTGTCCTCGACGCAAATCTACACGCAGGTCGATGCGGCGCATCTGCTCGATGTCTATCGCAACGCGCACCCCCGCGCGGAAGGATAAGACATGATTACGGCCGGTCGCGCGGCTCGCTCTTCCAGGTGAACAGCCGCCAGAGATAGCCGACGACAAGAAACGCCACTGCGATATTGGTCAGCGGGCCGAGATAATCATCGATGCGCTCGAACCGCACGCCAAGATAATAGCCGGCCCCGACCAAGACGACGTTCCAGATCAGCGCGCCACCGGTCGTCCAGATGACGAAGCGCCAGAACGGCATGGCGAACAGCCCGGCCGGGAGCGAGACGATCGTGCGGAACACCGGCATGAAGCGGAAGATGAACACGATCTTGTCGCCATGGCGCAGGAAGATCCGCTCCAGCCACTCGACCTCCCGCCACCGCAACGTCGCCCAGCGGCCATAGCGCTCGACCAAGGGTCTCAGGCGCGCATAGCCGAGGCAGAGCCCCAGATAATACCAGAAGAGATTGCCGATGGTGGTGCCGATGGTCCCCGCTGCCAGCAGCGGCACCACATCCATCTTCCCCTGGCCGACGCGAATGCCGCCAATGCCCATGATCAACTCGGACGGAATGGGCGGAAACACATTTTCCAGCACCATCAGCAGGGCGATGCCCCAATATCCGCCGGCATCGATCAGATGAACGACCCAATCGCTCATCTGTCGTCACCCATCATCGGCTTATCAATCATCTGGTTGTTGCAGCAGCCTCAGGCCGCCCGCTCCGCCAGCCGGCGCTCGACCGCATCCCAGATCATGCCGCCGGTATCCGTGCCGTTGAAGGCATCGATAGCGACAATACCGGTCGGTGAGGTCACATTGATTTCGGTCAGCCATTTACCGCCAATGACGTCGATGCCGACGAACAGCAGGCCGCGCTTCTTGAGTTCCGGCCCCAGGGCGGCGCAGATCTCCTGCTCCTCCGCCGTCAGCTCGGTCTTGGCGGCGGTGCCGCCGGCGGCCAGGTTCGAGCGGATCTCGCCCTTACCCGGAATGCGATTGATCGCGCCGGCCACTTCACCATCGACGAGGACGATCCGCTTGTCGCCTTGCGCCACGTCCTTGAGGAAAGCCTGCACCATGAAGCTTTCGACCCACATCTCGCCGAAAAGTTCCACCAGAGCGGCGAGATTGGCGCCATCTGCGCCGACGCGAAAGACGGCCGAGCCGGCATTGCCGTACAGCGGCTTCACGACGATCTCGCCATGTTCGGCAAGGAAGTCGCGCGTTTCCTCAAGGCTGCGCGTGATCATCGTCGGCGGCATGAAGCGCGCGAAATCCAGCACGAACAGCTTTTCCGGCGCGTTGCGCACGGCCGCCGGATCGTTGACGACCAGCGTCTCGCCTGTGATTCGCTCCAGCAGATGTGTGGCGGTGATATAATTGAGGTCGAACGGCGGATCCTGCCGCATCCAGACCACATCGATATCACGGCCAAGGTCCAGTCGGACCGTCTCACCGAAGCGATAATGATCGCCCTCGACGCGCTGCACCGTCACTTCGCGCGCCTGCGCATAGAGCCGTCCGCCGCGCCAGCTCAGATCATCCGTGCGATAATGATAGAGCCGGTGCCCCCGCGCCTGAGCCGCGATCATGATGTGGAAGGTCGAATCGCCGGCAATGTTCAGCGACTCCATCGGGTCCATCTGCAGAGCGACCTTGAGCGACATCCGTTCTTACCTTCCACCGTTCGGGCTGCTTCAAGCCCTGTTCTTGTTCTGAACCGAGACGCTGACACGCGACGCAACCGGGACCGCAGGCGCTAGCCGCCGTGCCAGACATTTTCCAGATGGCGTGGCCGATGACCCGGCGCAAGCAGCATCACGTCGATGCGCATGTCATCATCCGGCCCCAGCCAGTTATGGGCGACCGCTTCCGCCGCCGCCGCGACGCGCGCCAGCCGCCGCTCATCGATCGCTTCATCGAGCAGCGCCTCGCTGGCCCGCGTCTTCACCTCGACGAAGGCGACGATCTTGCCGCGCCGGGCAATCAGGTCGATCTCGCCGGCGCGGGTGCGCACCCGCCGCGCGAGGATCGTCCAGCCCTTGAGCCGCAACCACCAGCCCGCGATCCGCTCGCCCTGCCGGCCGCGCTTCTCGGCGACGAGCCGCGCCGGCGTGGGCGGGCTGCCTTTCACTTCCCCTTGAGCTCCATGGCGCGCGCGTAGAGCGCCTTGCGGTCCGCCCCCAATGCGCGGGCGACTTCGCCCGCCGCTTGCGAGACGGTCAGCCGCTCCAGCGCGTCGCGCAGCGCCGCATCGATCTCGTCGGCTTCCGGCGCGGCGCGCTCTCCCGGCGGGCCGACCACCAGCACAATCTCGCCCCGCGGCTCCTTGTGCGCGCAGGCCGCCGAGAGCTCGGTCAGCGTGCCGGTCAGGCTTTCCTCATAAGCCTTGCTGATCTCTCGACAGAGCGCAGCCGGGCGATCGCCCAGCACGGTCGCCATAGCGGCCAGCGACGCCGCACAACGTGGCCCGCTCTCATAGAAAACCAGCGTCGCGCGCAGACCCGCCACCTCCGCCAACGCGTCGGTTCGCGCCTTGATCTTGGGCGGCAGGAAGCCCATGAACAGAAAGCGGTCGCTGGGGAGGCCGGAGAGCGTGATCGCCGCAATCGCCGCGCAGGGACCGGGGACCGTATTCACGGATCGGCCTGCCGCACGGGCGTCTCGCACCAGCTTGTATCCCGGATCGGAGATGAGCGGCGTTCCCGCGTCGGATAACAGCGCCACCGCTTCGCTCGCCATGCGCTCGACCAGACGGGCGCGAACCCGCTCATCGCTGTGGTCATGGTAGGGAATCATGGGCCGGTCGGACCCGGCGTGGCGCAGCAATTTAGCACTGACCCGGCTGTCCTCCACGGCCACCACATCCGCGCCTTGGAGGACCGCGGCAGCGCGGGGCGACAGGTCGGACAAGTTGCCGATCGGTCCCGCAACGATATATAGGCCAGGCTCAAGTGAAGCGGACATGAGGTGTGCCATGGCAGAGAGGAGCCTTGCGGGGCAAGTGAGGTTCGACATCGCGGCTGGAGGCACCCCGACGCCCCGTCGCATTCTGCAGGGCATTGTGCTGATCGGCGCCATGCTGCTGGCGGCCTGTACCCGCGTGGTGCCACCGGCGCAGCAGCCTGCTCCGCCACCCAAGACACAGCAGCCGGATGTGACGCAGGGCCTGCCGACCGATACGGAGCGTCACCGCATTGCCCTGCTCGTGCCGATGAGTGGCACAAATGCCGGCGTCGGGCGCTCGCTGGCCAATGCCACCACCATGGCGCTGCTGGATACCAAGACCGAGCGGCTGCGCGTCACCACATATGATACCGGGCGCAACGCGGCCGAGGCGGCGCGAAAGGCCGTGGCGGAGGGCAACAAGCTCATCCTCGGCCCGCTGACG
Source organism: Sphingobium sp. B10D7B (assembly GCF_025961955.1). Lineage (NCBI taxonomy): Bacteria > Pseudomonadati > Pseudomonadota > Alphaproteobacteria > Sphingomonadales > Sphingobiaceae > Sphingobium > Sphingobium sp. B10D7B. The sequence continues at coordinate 3,337,724 of NZ_JAOQOQ010000001.1, read as the reverse complement.
GCGGACGAGGTGCGCGCTGTCGCGCCGATCGCACGCGCAGCCAACATCCCGGTGCTGAGCTATTCCAATGACGAGAGCGTCGCCGGCAACGGCGTCTATCTGCTCGGTTACAGCCCGGAGCAGTCGGTCTCGCGCGTCGTGCGCTTTGCAAGGGCGCGGGGCCTCAGCGATTTCGCGGCGCTCGTGCCGCGCGGCGTATATGGCGAGCGGGCCGGCAAGGCGTTTCTCAGCGAGGTGAAAGCCGCCGGCGGCACGGTCGTGGCGATGGAGACATTCGATCGTTCCGCCAATTCGGTGCAGTCGGCGGTCCAGCGCCTGTCGGCCAGTTCCAGCTATGATGCGCTGCTGATCGCCGATGTCGGTCGCATCGCGTTGCAGGCCGCGCCGCTGGTGCGCACCGCCGGCGCCAAGGACGCGCGTATTCTCGGCACCGAGCTATGGGCGACCGAATCCGGTCTTTCCGCCAGCACGGCGCTGCGCGGCGCCTGGTATGCTGGCGTATCCGATGGTCTCTATCGTACGCTCGCCACCAAATATCGCTCATCCTACGGCACGGCGCCTTACCGCCTGGCGTCGCTAGGCTATGATTCGGTGCTGCTCACCGTGCGGATCGCGCAGGACTGGAAGCCGGGCACGGCCTTCCCGGCAGCGCGGCTTCGCGACGCCGAGGGCTTCGCTGGCATCGATGGCGCCTTCCGCTTCGGCCGGGATGGGATCGCGGAGCGCGCACTGGAAGTCCAACAGGTCGGCCCGAGCGGATCGACTGTGGTAGATGCCGCGCCGAAAGGTTTCGGGCGGTAGATCGCACCAGCCTTTGAGCCGAAGAAAAAGGCCGCTGCCTCCCGGGAGACAGCGGCCCTTCTTATTGGACTGCAGTAGGACTTAGAGGATCGACTGACCCGTCTTCTCCCAGTCCGAAGCGAAAGCGGCGAGGCCCTTGTCGGTCAGCACATGGTTGACCAGCGACTTGATGACCGCCGGCGGCGCCGTGATCACGTCCGCGCCGATCTTCGCGCATTCGAGCACATGGATAGGGTGACGCAGCGAAGCCGCCAGAATTTCAGTCTCGAAGGCGTAATTGTCGTAGATCAGCCGGATGTCCTCGATCAGCCGCATGCCGTCGAAGCCATTGTCATCGTGCCGTCCCACGAAGGGCGAGATGAACGTCGCGCCGGCCTTGGCCGCGAGCAGGGCCTGATTGGCCGAGAAGCACAGCGTGACATTGACCTGGCAGCCATCCTGCGTGAGCGCCTTGCAGGTCTTCAAGCCATCGATGGTGAGCGGCACCTTTATGCAGACATTCTCGGCGATCTTCCGGAGCACAGCGGCTTCCTTCATCATCGTCTCATGATCGAGCGCCACGACCTCCGCCGAGACGGGGCCATCGACCAGCCCGCAAATCTCTTCCACCACTTCAAGGAACTTGCGGCCCGATTTGTGGATGAGGCTGGGATTGGTCGTCACGCCGTCTAGCAGGCCAGTGGCGGCAAGCTCGCGAATGTCGGCAGTGTCGGCGGTATCGACGAAGAATTTCATGGCCAGAGGTTCCCGGTTGTGGAGAGATTGGCGCCGCCTATAGCGCCGCACGCCCCCGGATGTAAGGCCCGCCTGCCGTGCGGAGGCGCAAGCGAGGCCGACGATGCCATTTCCTCCGAGCCACACAGTCTCTAAGGCCGGGGCATGACCCGCGCCCGGATCATTCTGCTCAACGCAGCGCTCGGCCCGCTCGACTACCGGGTGCCGCATGGCATGAGCGTGGAGCCCGGGCAGATCGTCGTCGCCCCGCTGGGTCCGCGCCCGATGATCGGCGTGGTGTGGGAAGCGGACCGCTTTCCGGACGTCGCGCCGGTCGGCGACAATCGTCTGCGCCCCATTACCGGCGTGCTGGATGCGCCACCTTTGCCCGCTTCGCTGCGCCGCCTCATCGAGTGGACCGCCGATTATTATCTGGCTCCGCCCGCTGCCGTGCTGCGCATGGCGCTCGCCTCCATGTCCGCACTGGATGGCGAGAAGACGGTGGTGGAATATCGTCCAACCGGCGCCGTGCCGGATCGCCTGACGCCCCAGCGCGCGCAGGCGCTGGAACGCATCGGCGAGCGACAGGGGCTGGTGCGTGAACTCGCCGCCATTGGCGAAGTCAGCGACGCGGTGATTCGCGGGCTGGTGAAGCAGGGCGCGCTGGAGGCCGTGGAGGTCTCCACCGATCAGCCCTATCCCGATCCAGATCCCGACTTCGTGACCGTCACGCTCAGCGCCGACCAGCAGGCCGCGGCCGACAGGCTGACAGAGCATGTTCGCGCCCATGCCTTCCAGACCGTGCTGCTCGATGGCGTCACCGGATCGGGCAAGACGGAGGTGTATTTCGAGGCGCTGGCCGAGACTCTGCGGCAGGGCAAGCAGGCGCTGGTGCTGCTCCCCGAGATCGCGCTGACTGAGCCGTTTCTCGACCGGTTCACCGCCCGCTTTGGCTGTGAGCCGGTGCCCTGGCATTCCGGCCTCAAGCAATCCGACCGGCGTCGCGCCTGGCGGGCGATCTCGCGCGGTGAGGCGCAGGTGGTGGTGGGCGCGCGCTCGGCGCTGTTCCTGCCTTATCCGAAGCTCGGCCTCATCATCGTGGATGAGGCTCATGAAACCAGCTTCAAGCAGGAAGAAGGCGTGCGCTACCACGCGCGGGACGTTGCGGTGATGCGCGGCATGTTCGAGAGCTGCCCGATCATCCTCGCCTCGGCGACGCCGGCCATCGAGACGCGCCATCAGGTCGCGCTGGGGCGCTATGAAGAGATTGCCCTGCCCAGCCGGTTCGGCGGCGCCGAACTGCCGGAGATCATCGGCCTCGACCTGACGCGCGACCCGCCCGACCGGGGCCGATGGCTCGCGCCGCCGCTGGTCAAGGCCATGGCGGAGACGCTGGAGCGTGGCGAGCAATCCTTGCTGTTCCTCAACCGGCGCGGCTATGCCCCGCTCACCCTGTGCCGCCATTGCGGCCATCGCTTCCAATGCCCGCACTGTACGGCGTGGATGGTCGAGCATCGCCTGACCCGGCGCCTCGCCTGCCATCATTGCGGCCACAGCATCCCCACGCCCGACGCCTGCCCGGAATGCCATGAAAGCGATGCACTGGTCGCCTGCGGCCCCGGCGTCGAGCGCATCGCGGACGAGGTGAAGCTTCTCTTCCCGCAGGCACGCACCGCCATCGTCACCTCCGACACCTTATGGTCTCCGGCTCGGGCGGCTGCTTTTGTGCGGGACGTGGCCGGCGGGGCCGTGGATATCATCATCGGCACGCAATTGGTCACCAAGGGCTATCACTTTCCCGAATTGACGCTCGTCGGCGTAGTCGATGCCGATCTCGGGCTGGATGGCGGCGACCTGCGCGCCGCTGAACGTACCTATCAACAGATCATGCAGGTCTCGGGGCGCGCGGGGCGCGGCGAGAAGCCTGGACGGGTCTTCATCCAGACCCGCGCTGCGGAGGCACCGGTGATCCGCGCCCTGCTCGATGGCGATGGCGCGCGTTTCTACGCGATGGAGACGGAAAGCCGACGAATCGCCAACGCGCCGCCGTTCGGGCGCTTCGCGGCAATCATCGTCAGCGATACCGACGGAGCACTGGCCCGTGAGACGGCCCATCGAATCGGGAAGATCGCGCCCCATCAGGATGGTCTGGACGTTTATGGTCCGGCCGAAGCGCCTCTGGCCGTGCTGCGCGGTCGACACCGCTTCCGACTGCTCGTCCACGCCCGGCGCGGGGTGGATCTGCAGGCCATCGTCCGCAAATGGCTGGGCCAGATCGATTGGAAGTCTACGACGCGGGTGAGCGTGGATATCGATCCCTACAGCTTCGTCTGATTGCGAACGGCGCTGTAATGAAACAGCCGCTCCTCGTTACGAAGAGCGGCTGCATCTGAATCTACTGACCGGGAGATCAGGTCGTGCGCGGCTTTTGGGTCGGGCGGACGGTCGTCCCGCCGAAGCTATAAACCGTCTGACGCGCAGGGGCTTGCGGCTGGGTTGCGGGCGCTTCCGCGGTCTGGCGGTCCATCGTCGCCGGCGCAGCCTCAGGCAGAGCGCCTTGGCGCATCAGGAAGTTGGCGCGACGCAGACGATTCTTGCGGGTAAGAAACGGGTTTTCCCGCGACGGCGCCGCCGCCACCTGTTGTTCCAGATCGCCCTCGCGGACCACAGTGGAGCGCTGCATGATCGGAGCAGAAGAATCAACCGGGGCACGCGCCGCTCCAGCAGGTGCATAGGCTGGGCTCACGACCGCATCCTGCTTCGGCGTGATGACGGGTTCACGGATCACCTCCCGCTCCATCGCATCTGCTTCCATCTCACGATCATAGGTTTTGCGGCGACGGAAGGCCATGAAGCCGGCCCCGAGAAGCACGAGCGCACCAGCACCACCGATGATGATCGCGGTGTTATCGCTAGAAGCAGCCTCACCGGTGTTTTCAAGCGGCGCGGGTTGCGGCGTCTCACTGACCATCGGCGCCGTAGTCGCAGGGGCTGCCTCAACCGCCTGGGGCTGGGCTTCAGCCGGCGCAACAGTATCGCTGGCGACCGGCTGCGGAGCAGGTTCACGCGCCGCAGTCGGACGCGTCGATTCCGCGCGGGCACTCGATGTGCGCTCGGCAGGCGCTGAGGTCGTTTCCGAGGATGTCGGGGCAGCCTGACGCGCTTGGGAAGGGGTATCAGCAGTACCCGCGGTTGTGGCTTCCGGAGCAACGATGGGGGCGGTCGTTAAGGCGCTCGATGAAGGCGCTGCCGGGCTCTGCGTGACGATCGGAGCCACGGTCGTCAGCGGCGGCGCGGTTGTCGGGAGCGGGACCGCCGTAGGCGCACGCTGCGCATCCGGAATCACGATCTCACTACCAGCGGGATCGACCGCGGGTGAAGCGGTTCCGGCCTCCTGCGCCAGAGCCGAGGTGGAGCCAAGCGCCAAGACGGCGGCAATCGCGGTCAGCGCTGTACGAGGGGTTTCATGGTTACGTGTCATAGTGAGGAAAAAACCGCCGAACATGCCTGCTGGTTTCGCGTCCCCCGGCTGAATCCGGCCAGTTGTTAGGCAATGGCGACAAGTTGAACGCAAAATTTACTTGGCGGCCGGCGCGTAAGCTAATGAGTTTTCGTTGTTTTTTCGCCACTGATCTATTGGGGGCCGACGCTATCCTCATGTTCCCGCAGTAAAGTCCTACTTCTGCCGTTTTTCCTTCTCCAGCAGGACCGTCTTGCGATCCGTCCCATAGGCATAACCACCCAATCCGCCATCGCTGCGCAGAACCCGGTGGCAGGGAATGAGCACCGCCAGCTTGTTATCACCACAGGCCGACCCCGCCGCGCGGACGGCAGCCGGCTTGCCGACCGCAGCCGCGATCTGCGTGTAGGTGCGCGTTTCACCGATGGGGATCGCCCGCAAGGCCGCCCATACCGCCTGCTGGAATGCTGTGCCGGCGACATCGACCGGCAGATCCACCGCCCGTGAGGGATCATCCACCAAAGCCACGACCTGCGCCACCAATGCTGCAAAATCGTTATCACCAGCGACGATCGTCGCGCGCGGGAAATGCCGCCGAAGGTCGCTTTCCTCCTCATCGAAGCTGATCCGGCACAGGCCCTTGTCGGTCGCCGCGACCAGCATGTCGCCCAGAGAGGTCGCCGTGACCGTGAAGCGAATCGTCACGTCCGCGCCGCCGTTGCGCCAGGCGGACGGTGTCATGCCAAGTCGCGCGCGCGCGTCGGCATAAGCGCGGCTGGGTGCTTCATAGCCGGCATCGTAGATCGCATCTGTGATCCTTTCAGTCTTGTGGAGCGCGCGCGTCAGCCGCTCCGCCCGCAAACCGCGCCAGTAGGCCGCGGGCGAGACTCCGACGGCCCGCTTGAACAGGCGCTGGAAATGGTGGGGCGCATAGCCGACGGCGCGTGCCAATTCGGCCAGAGGCGGCATGACGTCACCAGCTTCCAGCAATGCCAGCGCTCGTGTGATGGCAGCGCGATCCGGCGCGACATCGTCCGGCCGGCAGCGGAGACATGCCCGATAACCCGCCGCTCGCGCCGCCATGCCATCCGGCAGGATCGCGACATGGTCTGGCCGGGGACGGCGCGCCGGGCAACTCGGGCGGCAATAGATGCCGGTCGTCTTGACCGCGACGACGAAACGCCCGTCCATACGGCGGTCGCGCGCCGCGAAGGCCGCCCATGCCGTCTCTTCATCAATGGCCGGCGCGGTGGCGGGCATAACGGTTTTTCCTGTCTCTTCCGAAATCGAGCGCGGGCTATCCGATGTAAGCGGGCCGGTCGTGCTCACGCAAGGCGCGGGGTCAGCCGCAGGTCCTTGTCGCACCGGCAATGCCGGTAAGCTTCCCGTAAATTGCGTTCAAAGCGCGTGGACCGTGAAAACCTCTGTCGAGAGCTCGAAGGGCGCGTTAAAGGTTCCCCATGATCAAGCCTCGCACCGGACTGTTCGGCTCCTTCAAAGCGGTCCTCCATCTCGCCCTTGCGCTGCTGCTACCTCTTGCCCTGACGCCGGCACGGGCAGATGTGCAGGACATCGCCGCCGCCTCGCGCAGCGTCGTGCGGGTGGCGCTGGTGGCAACGGACGGCCAGAATGCCTATTTCGTGGGCCATGGCAGCGGCGTCATGATCGCGCCGGGGCGCGTTCTCACCAATGCGCATGTCGTCGAACTCGCCCGCAGCGAGTCCAACATCGTCATCGGCATCATCCCCTCCGAGGGAACGAACAGTTATGGCGGCCGCATCCTGGCCTATTCGCCGGGCAATGATCTGGCGTTGCTGGCGGTCGACGATGCACCGTCGATCCCCATCGCGACCTTTCTGGCCGGCCCGGTGGAAGACGGCACGCGGGTGACCGCCATTGGCTATCCCGGCTCGGTCGATCGCGCGCAGGGCATGAGCATTGAGGATATCATTCGCCCGATGAGCGCCGTGCGCACCTCTGGCAATGTCTCGGCAGGGCGCGCCTCCCGCCAGTTCGACACCGTGCTGCACACCGCCCCACTGGCGGCGGGAAACAGTGGCGGGCCGCTGGTGGACGATTGCGGCCGCGTCATCGGCATCAACAGCTTTGGCTCGCTCTCGGACGGCAGCGATGCTGAATATGGTTTTGCGGTATCGACGCGCGAGATTGCGAGCTTTCTGCGGCAGGCCAATGTTCAGGTACGCCGATCCAGCGAAACCTGCCGATCCATGGCGGAAATCGATGCCGCCCAGCAGGCCGCCGACGAGCGCGCTCGGGCCGAGGCGGCGCGGCGGCAGAACGAAGCCGCCCTGAAGGACCGCGAACGCGCCATCGCCGCGCGCGAGCAGGCCCAGCAGCAGGTCATCGCCCGGCGCGAGAACATGATCGCCATCGCCGCGCTGCTTCTCGCCGCTGCCGCTCTCACCGGTGGTGCCGCCGTACTGGGCCAGTCGCGCGGCAACATCCGCCACGCCCGGCGCTTTGGTGGGGCGGCAGGCGTGCTGCTGCTGGCTGCAGTGCTGACCTTTGCGCTGCGCCCGAGTTTCGACAGCGCCGACGCACCGGCCGAGCCGCTGCCGGATGCCGGCAATGCGGTCGGCAACGAGACGGACGGCGCGGCGTCGGCCGAAAGCGGTCGCTGGCTATGCCGGCTCGAACCGGGGCTGAGCCGGGTGACCGTCTCGGAAACGGCGGACCTGAGCTTTACTTGGACGCAGCAGGGGTGCCTTGACGGGCGCACCCAGTTCCAGAACGGCGCGACCGGTTGGTCCCGCGCCCTCGTGCCGGCTGACGAGGCCGCTGTTTCGGTGCGGCGCTTCGACCCCGCTATCGGCCGCTACCGCACCGATAACTATCTCGTGAGCGCACAGAGCGCCGCCGAGATGCGCGCGCTGCGGGACAAGATCGGCTGGTCCGGCTGCTCGAGCGACCCAGAGCGGCTCGCCAAGCTGATGCAGATTCAGGGCGAGATCGAGGCGCGTCTGCCATCCAGCCCGAACGAGCGCCTCGTCTATCACTGCGAGCGACAGGTGCCGTAGACGGCGGGACCAGGCACAGCGCCCTAAGTCCCGACGCCCGGCCTGCCCACATGGCGCTTCAGTGGCTGACGGACTGGATGCGCAGCCGCCGCCGCTTGCCGCTGCGATCCGGCCAGTTGATCGACTGACCCTCGCGCAGGCCGATCAGCGCCGCGCCGATCAGGGTGAGGATGGAGACGCGCCCGGCATTGATGTCCGCCTCGCCGGGATAGACGAGTTGGACAGACCGTTCGGCGCCGCTTTCTTCGTCGATGAACGACACCGTGGATTGCATCCTCACAACATCGGGGCCGATCTGGCTGGCGGTCTTCACTGTCGCGCGCCCGATTTCGTCGAGCAACAAGGCGCTGACCTCGGGAAACCGGTCTTCGGCGCCGAGCGCCAGTTCGGTCAGGCGATCGGCTTCGGTGTCGATCATATGGATGGCCGGCCTGCGGCCCGCCTGTGTGTTGGTCATGGAAGGATCTTTCAAGATGGAGGGCCAGCGCCACCTGTTGGGGGACGCTGGGCAAGATGCGCGAATTCACCCCGACAGTCGGGGCGAGACGCGCCGACTCCCGGGGCTATCGTCCCGTGAGGATCTGACCTCGATAAGATCGGTTGCCCGACGGGCAACGAGGCTGGCCAACATGCTCAGTCATGGCTGCAAGCTGTCATTGCCTGATCGGGAAGTCAATCGACGCGCCCCGGCGCGCCATCCTAGCGCCTGCGGAGCAGGCCCGCGCAGGCAGCGGCGTCCATGTCATCGCCCGTGCTGTTGCGTGCATCGACATGCGTCACAACCGGCTCCCGATTCGCGGCCGGGGGATAGAGATAGGCATCCAGCACGCACTGGGCGTTGGCGAACTGCAGCTTGCGCACCGCAGGATCGCGAATGTCCAGCCGAGGCTCCCCGAAGAGCCGTTGCAGGCCCCGCGCATCCGCCCCGACGATGCCGCCCGGCTGGGGCCGTTTGGCCGGCGCATAGCCGACCGCGGGCGCCTGGCCGCCAGTCTGCGGGACCAGCGACGCGCCGCAGCCGGAGAGGAACAGGGCAAGCAGGGGAAAGCCAAAGCGCAAGAGCATCTGTTCAGGTCTTCCGCCGCGCGTGGAACATGTGCGCGGCCATAGCCACGCTCCAGATCGGCGCCAACAGGTTCACGACGGGTGGCAGGAATAGAAGCGCCGAAACGAGGCCCAGCTGCCAGCGCTGGCCAGCGGTGAACGCCGCAAGACCGGGATGCCGCCCCTCGATGAGTTCGGCAAGGTCGCGGCCGAGCAGATAGGCATTGAGCACGAGGAACAGGATCGGCGCGCCGACGCCTGTGACCAGCAGCGCTACATAGAGCGGCAGCACCGCCAGATTCCAGCCGACCGCGCGGCCGGCCGAGCGCAAGGCGATCCGCATTTCGGTGGCGAAAGGCACGGCCGCCGCCTGCGCATGGCGTGTGGGATAGTCCGTCTGCTCGACCACCGCCACGATGCGATCCGCATAGAGTCCAACGATGGCGATGGCCACGGCGCGAAACAGCAGCCAGCCGATGACCAGCGCGATTGCGACGGCGAGCGCTGCGCCGGCGAAACCGTCTGCATCCAGCCAGCCGGTCCGGGTCAGCAGCAGGCGCAATCCAAACCAGACGCCCGCGCCGATAAGTGCAAAGATCGCCACGGTGATGGCGAGACTCTGCCAGAGCACCGCGCGAATGCCGGGCAACAGGATTTGCGGGAGGGCGCGCAGCAAGGCGGGAAACACCATGGGACAGATTTTGCCCGAGCACGCGCGGCGGTCAAGCGGCCGGCGTTCCTCATGCCCTGCCCCACGCTGCTTGCCGGGGCGAGATCAGGCGGATAAGGACGGGCTTTCTCCTGCCCTGCCTCATCCTTCATGAAGGAATGCCTCTTGTCCGAAGCTGTTCTTGATGTCGTCGCCATCGGCAATGCCATTGTCGATGTGATTTCCCAGGAAAACGATGCCTTCATCGCCAGCCGCGCGCTCACCAAGGGCGGGATGCAGCTTATCGATGCCGACCAGGCCGAGGCGCTCTACGCCGATATGGCGAGCGGCCTTGAGATTTCCGGCGGGTCGGCAGCCAATACACTGGCCGGCATGGCCGCACTGGGCAGCAAATGCGGGTTCATCGGCCAGGTCGCCGACGATCAGCTCGGCCGCATCTTCGCGCACGACATTCGCGCGCTGGGCATCCGCTATGACACCGAGGTGGCGAGCGATGGCCCGCCCACCGCGCGCTGCCTCATCATGGTGACGCCCGACGCTCAGCGCACGATGAACACCTTCCTTGGCGCATCCCAGTTCCTGCCCGCGGCCGCGCTCGATCTCGACATGATTCGCTCGGCCCGCATCCTCTATCTTGAGGGCTATCTGTGGGACCCCGAGCAGCCCCGCGCCGCCATGCGCGATGCCATCGCCGCCGCGCGCGAGGCGGGCCGCGAGGTGGCCTTCACGCTGTCCGACGCGTTCGTCATCGAGCGCCATCGCGAGGATTTCATCAACCTGATCGACGGCGGCATGATCGACATCCTCTTCTCCAACGAAACCGAGATCTGCTCGCTGGCGCAAACGCAGGACTGCGAAAAGGCCATTGCACGCTTTGCGGACAAGCTGCCGACGCTGATCGTCACCCGCAGCGAGAAGGGCGCCATCGCCATCCAGAACGGCACGCGCTATGAAGTGGCGGCAGCGCCCGTCGAGCGGGTGATCGACACGACCGGAGCGGGCGATCTCTTCGCCGCTGGCTTCCTGACCGGCCATGTGGGTGGGCAGGACCCGACGACCTGCCTCACGCTCGGCGCCATCGCCGCTGCAGAGGTCATCTCACATTATGGCGCGCGGCCCGAGGCCGATCTCAAGGAACTTGCCGGCGCGCTGCTCGCCTGAGGCTTGGCAGGCGCCGGAACACCCGGCGCTTATCCTGCGCGCACCAGCAACCAGCACCGGATCGCGCTGGCGAGATTGGGCGGCTCGCTCTGTTGAATCCGCTCGGCATCGATGCGGGCGACGAGCGCGCTCAGCGGCAGGTCCACTGCGCGAGCGCTGTTTTCCAGCGCCCGCCAGAAGACGGGCTCCAGGCTGATCGAGGTGGTATGGCCGGCAATGGTCATGCTGCGCTTGACCGGGCCGGCATAAAGCGGTGGCGTCTCTTCCACCGCCCGACTCAATACATGTGCTGGCCGCCGTTGATCGACAGGGTCGATCCGGTCACGAACCCGGCATCCTCGCTGCACAGGAAGGCCACGCCGCGCGCGATTTCTTCCGCATGGCCCAGACGCCCGACGGGAATGCGCGCCACGATCTTCTCCAGCACTGCGGCCGGCACGGCCGCGACCATGTCGGTATCGATATAGCCCGGCGCGATCGCGTTGACGGTGACGCCATATTTGGCGCCTTCCTGAGCCAGCGCCTTGGTGAAGCCGTGGATGCCCGACTTGGCGGCGGCATAGTTCACTTGGCCATATTGGCCGGCCTGCCCATTGATCGACCCGATATTGACGATGCGACCCCAGCCCCGCTCGCGCATGCCGGGGAAGGTGGCCTTGGCCATGTTGAAGCAGCCGCCGAGGTTGATGCGCATCACCTCGTTCCAGTCCTCGAAGCTCATCTTCATGAGCACGCCGTCTCGCGTGATGCCGGCGTTGTTCACGACAACGTCGATCGGACCAAGGTCGGACGCGACCTGGGCGCAGCCATCGAGGCAGGCCTGATGATCACCCACGTCCCACGCGTAGGACCGAATGCCGGTCTTGTCCGTGAAGGCCTTGGCGCGCTCGCTATTGCCCGCATAGTTGGCAGCGACCTCAAACCCCTTCTCGCGCAGTGCCAGACTGATTGCTTCGCCGATGCCGCGGGTTCCGCCGGTCACGATCGCTACTCTGCTCATTCAATGCCTCTCCTGCGCGTCATCAAGGGTTCGGTCAAATGCTGGACGGCTCCACCCAGCCGGCAAGTTCTCGCCCGAGAAGCTGCCGATACATGGCAATAGCGTCCGCCTGAGCGTTAAGACAGGGCAAAAAGGCGAAATGCTCGCCACCCGCGGCGACGAAGCTCTCCTTGCCGCGCAGGGCGATTTCCTCAAGCGTCTCCAGGCAGTCCGCCGAGAAGCCGGGCGTCATCACCGCGACCGAGCGCACGCCCTGGCCGGGCAGTCCCTCAAGCACGGTGTCCGTCGCCGGCTCCAGCCATTTGGCGGGGCCGAAGCGGGACTGGAAGGTGACGATGATCTCACGCCCGAGCGCCTCGCCGAGCAGGCGGGCCGTCTGCACGCACTGCGCATAATAAGGATCGCCCAGTTCGCGGGTGCGCTTGGGCATGCCGTGGAAGCTCACCAGCAGGCGATCCGGGGCGAAGGGCAGGGCCGCCAACTGGCTTTGCATGCGGGCGCGCAATGCCTCGATATAGGCAGGATCGTCAAAATAGGGCGGCAGGGTGCGGATGGCGGGCTGCCACCGCATCGCTTCCAACGCCTGACCGACTGCATCCATCACGCTCGCCGTCGTGGCGCCACAATATTGGGGATAGAGCGGGGCGATGAGAATGCGCTCGTGGCCGCTCTCTTTCAGCGCGGTCAGACGGTCGGCGATGGATGGCGCGCCATAGCGCATCGCCCAATCGACTGTGATCGCATCCCCCCAGATGACCCGCAGGCCCCGCGCCGTATCCCGCGTGTGCATCGCCAGTGGGGAGCCATCGTCCGTCCACACCTGCTGATAGGCATGCGCCGACTTGCGCGGACGCACATTGAGCACGACACCGCGCAAGATCGGCTGCCAGACTGCCTGCGGAATCTCGACGACGCGGGGATCGGACAGGAACTCGCGCAGATAGCGCTTCACCGCTGCCGGCGTCGGTGCATCAGGGGTGCCGAGATTGACGACCAGCACGGCCACTCGGCCCCCTTGAGCGCCCATGGCGCCGCCCGTCATCTGCGATTCGTTCATCCATCCTCTCCCATGACCGGCAAGCGACGGTAACGTCGCCCCGTGACCGTCGCCAACGCACTGGCGAGCGCTGGCGCAACCGCCGGCACGCCGATTTCCCCAAGGCCGGACTGGGCCGCGCTGCTGTCGATGAATTCCACGCTCACCTCCCCCACATCCGCCATGCGTGGCAGGGCATAATCGCCAAGCTGCAGACCGGCTGGCAACGATCCGGCATAGGCCGGCGCGCCACCGAGCGCCATGGCGAGGCCGAAGATCAGTCCCCCTTCGATCTGCTGACGGGCGATCCCCGGATTGATCAGCTTCCCGCAATCGGCGACCGCGCAGATTTTCTTCACCGCGACCCGTCCCTGCGACAAGCCGGCCTCCACCAGCACCGCGATGTGGCCGCCAGCCATGCTGTGGCAGGCGATGCCCTGACCGCTGCCCAGCACGCCGCCCTGCCAATCGCCAAGCGCGGTGACGGCGGTGAGGCATTGCGCCAGACGGGGATTGTTGCCGAGCAACTGCATCCGGAAGGAGAGCGGCTCGATCTGCGACACCACCGCCAGCTCGTCGATGAAGCTCTCGGAAAAGAAGCAGCCATAGCTGTCCGCATTGCCCCGCCAGCGACCCGTCGCCAGCGCGAGATCGGCAGGGAAATGATCCACCGCGAAATTGGGGATCGTATAGGGCAGGTCCATGCCGGAGACGGCCAGAGCATCGGCCTTGCCTGCCGTGTCGGCCCGCGCCTCCTCCCGAGTGCGGCCATGCGCGATCCGCCGCCACTGCTGGGCCAGCGTGGCGGGTGCAGCCACCTTCGCGGACCAGCCCTCGATCAGCCCGGTCGGCCCCAGCTTGGCGACCATCCGCGCGCGGGCCGGCGGCCGCGGATAATCGCGGATGATGTCCTCCGCGCGGGACCACATGAGCTGCACCGGGGCATTGGCGGCACGGGCGATGAGCGCTGCCTGGACGCCGGCATCGACCTCCATCTTAAGCCCGAAGGAGCCGCCCGCGAACAAGGGATAAATGGTAACGTCCCGGGCTAACACGCCCAGTGCCTTGGCCACGGCATCGCGAGCCAGCGTCGGGGCCTGGGTAGGCATCCAAAGCTCCACGCCCTCCGGCCGCACGCGCGCGGTCGCCGCCATGGGTTCGAGCGCGAGATGCAGCGCCGGCGCCACATCGTAGGTGGCGCTGACGACCTGCGCACCGGCAAAGACCGGCTCCAGATCGCCACGGTGGAAATAGCGCCCGCCCTGGCCGCTCTCGAACGCGGCTTCCAGCGCGGTATCGATGACTGCATCGTCCAGCTCCGGCCCATCGAGCCGGAACACGGGATCGAGCCGGCTCAACGCCTGATTCGCCGCCCACCAGGTGCGGCCGGTCACCGCGACCCAGCCTGCCTCCCGCACGATGTCGATCATGCCAGGCACCGCGCGCGCCGCCGCCTCGTTGATTGATTCGAGCGCGATGGCATTGACTGGCCCCTGCCGAATCGAGGCGTAGATCATGTCCGGCAACCGAATGTCGGCCGCGTAGTTGGCCGATCCGTCGATCTTCGCCGGCACATCCAACCGGGGCGCTTCGGTGCCGATCAAGGCATCCTCGCGCCCTTCTGGCCGGAAGGGCAGCGGCTCGGGCGGCGTGAAAGCGGCGGCCTCCTCGGCTAGCGCGCCGATCCGCGCCTTGTTCGTCCCATCGCTGACAATCCCCGCGACAATGTCGCAGCTTTCCCAGCCGACGCCCCAGCGATCGGCCGCCGCCATGCAGAGCAGCACCCGCGCGGTTGCACCGGCCTCGCGCAAGGCGTCGCGGAAATTGGCAACCGAGGTCGCCCCACCCGTCAGGACCAGATTATACCGACGCGCATATTCCTCGATCGCCCGATCGCTCAGATCCCCGAACTGCTCGGTGACCGGCCCGGAGAACCAGTGCCGCAGGAGCGTGGGATTGGCGTAAAGCGGTCCGGGCGGGGCGGGCTGGACCGCGACGGTGCGCCAGTCAGCGCCGAGTTCATCCGCAACGAGTTGCGCGAACAGCGTGAAGACGCCCTGCCCCAGCTCCGCTTGCGGCACCATGACGATGACCTGCCCATTCCGGTCGATCTTCAGGAACGCGCCGAACGCGGTCTCGCTCTCCGTTGCATCCGCGGTTTGCGCGTAGTCGCGCGGCCAGAGCCCCCAGGCCAGGGCCAGTCCGCCGCCTGCCGCAGCCCCGATCAGGAGCGTTCGGCGGTTTATGGATGAACGAACCCCCTTGCCGGACTTCTCTGCGCCGCCGCCGCTGCCCATCCTGTTGCGCGGCGTCCGCATCAACCGGCCGTAGCGCCCGACCCGTTTCGATCGAGCCAGCGGGCGACGCGCTCGGCAATGGCGCGGAACGGCTGGCCAGCCACGCCCTCATCCGCAGCGGGCGGTTTGCCGGCATCCGATGCGGTGCGGACTGCGATATCCAGCGGCACGCGCCCGAGGAACGGTAGACCCATTTGCGCGGCGCTCGCTTCTGCTCCGCCGGACCCGAACGGATCGGATACCTCGCCGCAATGCGGGCAGACATAGCCTGCCATATTCTCCACCATGCCGATGACCGGCACCTTCGCCTGATCGAAGAAGCTGACCGCGCGCGTTGCATCGATCAGCGCCAGATCCTGCGGCGTGGAGATGATCACCGCCCCGGCCGGCTTGTAGCGCTGGATCATGGTGAGCTGCACGTCGCCTGTGCCCGGCGGCAAATCGACCACCAGAAGGTCGATGCCCTGCCAGTCCGCATCCAGCAATTGCCCGAGTGCATTGCCGGCCATCGGACCACGCCAGGCAATCGCCTGCCCCTTTTTGGCGAGGTGGCCCATGGAGAGCATCGGGATGCCATAAGCGTTCTGAACCGGGAACAGCCGGTTGCCTTCCGCCTTGGGTTTGGCATCCTCGCTATCCAGCAAACGGGGCAGAGAGGGGCCATAAATGTCCGCGTCCACCATGCCGACACGCTTGCCGAGCGCCTTGAGGGCAACGGCGAGGTTGACCGAAAGCGTCGACTTGCCGACCCCGCCCTTGCCCGACCCCACCGCGATGATCGTAGGGCGCGCGGCGCGTTCCGCCGTCATCGCGACCCGGACATCCTCCAGACCGAATTCGCTGGTCCCCGCGGCAACGAGTTGCGCAGCAAGGGAATCACGCTGCTCTGCGTCCATTCCGCTCACATCCAGCACCAGGCTAAGGACATTGTCGCGCAGGCGAAGTCCCCCGGCGCGGCCCGCAGCCAAGCCTTCGATCCGGGCGGTCAGAGCGGGAGGAAGGGCGGACGCATCATCGATCGGAGAGTCAGTCATGCGGGCGCTCTAGAACATGCCGACTGTTTTGTGAATCGAAGAGCGCCCGAATACGCCCTCACTAAGGGGCAATTATCGCAGCACGGCCCTGTATTTCCGCAAAGACCGTCCCTATAACCACGGCATGAGTAAGGAATTGATGGAAAATCCCGGCCAGACTTTGCCAATGAGCGAAGGTGGTCCTTGGGGCACGCAGGGCGAGGAGCCGTCTTCCGGCAAAGGCAAGGAAGGTCCGCGCAACCCGTGGACCCCACCGCCCCGGGATGACCGAGGTGGCGCGGATTCGCGCGGCCCGAGCGCAATCGATGAGTTGATGCGCCGCGCGCGGGACAGCTTCGGCGGCCAGGGCGGCGGCACGCCGCGCAGCCCCGGTGGGCGCGCGATCTGGTTCTATGCCGCCATCGCCATCGTCGTGCTGTGGATTGCCACCACCAGCATTCACAGGATCGGCCCGCAAGAGCGCGGCATCGTCTCCATCCTGGGCAGCTACAGCCGCACCCTTGGCCCCGGCATCAACTGGTCGCTGCCGGCGCCGCTCGAAAATGTGACCATCCTCGACGTCGAAGAGATCCGCACCGTCGATCTCGGCTCGGCGGGCGATGAGTCAGAGAAGCTGGTGCTCACCGGGGACCAGAACATCATCAATCTGGGCTATTCTGTCCGCTGGAATATCCGCGACCCGCAGCAATATCTCTTCCAGATCGCCAATCCTGAGGAAACGATCACCGCCGTTTCCGAATCCGCCATGCGCGCAGTGGTGGCGACGGTCTCGCTGACCGACGCACTCGGCGCCGGACGTAATGCGATCGAGGCGCAGGTGCAGGAGCGGATGCAGCAGATTCTCGACAGCTACGGCGCGGGCGTGCGCATTCAGGGCGTCGCCATCAAGCAGGCCGATCCGCCAGCCGCCGTGAACGATGCATTCAAGGAAGTCAGCGCTGCGCAGCAGGCTGCCGAAACCTATCTCAATCAGGCCCGCGCTTATGCGCAGCAGCTCTCTGCCCGCTCGCAGGGTGAGGCCGCCGCGTTCGACAAGGTGTATGAGGAGTATCGCCTCGCACCCGACGTGACGCGTCGCCGCATGTATTATGAAACCATGGAAAGTGTGCTCTCCGGCGTGAACAAGACCATTGTCGAAACCCCCGGTGTGACGCCCTATCTGCCGCTCCCAGCCCTTCGCCCCCGCGCGAATGTGAGCGTGGAGACGCCTGCACAGCCGCAAGCCCAGCAGCAGGGAGGCGCACAATGAACCTCTCCTTGCGCAACCCCATCCTGCTGGCCGTTCTGGCGACAGTCGGCCTGATCCTGCTGGCCAGCACCTTCTCCATCGTGCCGGAAACCAAGCAGGCCGTCGTGCTGCGCTTCGGCGAACCGGTCCGCATCTACAATGCCTACAAACCCAATGAGGTGTTCGGGAACACCGGTGCCGGCCTCAAGGTCCGGCTGCCCTTCGTCGACCAGGTCGTTTGGATCGACAAGCGCGTGCAGTCGGTCGCCATGGAGCGCCAGCAGGTGCTCTCCACCGATCAGCTGCGCCTTCAGGTGGATGCTTTTGCGCGCTATCGCATCGTCGACCCCCGGCGCATGTTCATCTCGGCCGGTAGCGAAACCCGGGTCGAGGACGCGCTGCGCCCCATCCTGGGTTCGGCCCTGCGCAACGAGCTGGGCCGCCGCCGCTTCGACCTGTTGCTCAGCCCCGAGCGCAGCGAGGTGATGAACAACATCACCAACAGCCTGAACCGGGTCGCGCGGCAATATGGCGCGGAGATCATCGACGTGCGGATCATGCGCGCTGACCTGCCCGACGGCACGCCGCTGCAGAGCGCGTTCCAGCGGATGCGCACCGCGCGCGAGCAGGAGGCGCTGACCATCCGCGCAGAGGGCGCCCGGCGCGCCCAGCTGATCCGCGCCGATGCCGATGCCGCCGCAGCAAAGGTGTATGCGGCCAGCTTCGGCAAGGATGCGCAGTTCTACGATTTCTATCGCGCCATGCAGTCCTACCGGACGACCTTCGCCGAAACCGCACCGGGCGAGACAAGCGCCGTCCTGTCCACGGACAACGACTATCTCCGCCAGTTCCGGGGGCGCTAAGGCTGATTGAGGGCGCGGCGTTTTTACGTCGCGCGTTGACCATTCAATGCCCGTTCATCCGGGCGATTCCATGGCCGGTGGGTCACTCCCCGGCTCCGGGCCTTCCCTTCCGGAACACCCGGCGAAAGATGAAGAGAAGAGGAACATCTTCGTGCGCTACGCTTATGCTATTACCGCAGCCCTCCTCCTCGGCGGCACCGCCATTGCCCTGACATCCAATTCATCCACCGTCGTCGCGCAGACCGCGCAGAACGAGAATATGGCCGCAGCCGCGCCGCGCGGCGCGCCAATGAGCTTCGCCGACATGGCGCAGCGCCTGCAGCCGGCCGTGGTGAATATTTCCACCCGCCAGCGCGTGCAGGTGCAGAACCCGTTTGCGGGGACGCCGTTCGGCGCCCTGTTCGGCTCGGGCGACCAGCCGCAGACCCGCCAGGCGCAGTCGCTCGGCTCGGGCTTCATCATCTCGGCAGATGGTTATGTGGTCACCAACAATCATGTGATCGCGCCGGGTGCGCGGGGCGCGCGGGTCGACTCGATCACCGTCACCCTGCCCGACCGCACGGAATATGAGGCCAAGCTGATCGGCACCGATCCGCGCTCTGACCTTGCCGTGCTCAAGATCTCCACCACCAAGCCGCTGCCCTTCGTGAAGTTCGGCGATTCGACACAGGCGCGCGTGGGTGACTGGGTGATCGCGATCGGCAATCCCTTCGGCATCGGCAGCACGGTCACCGCCGGGATCATCTCGGCGCTCCACCGCAACACCGGTGGCGGCGAGCGCTTCATCCAGACCGACGCTTCGATCAACCAGGGCAATAGCGGCGGCCCGATGTTCGACATGAACGGCAATGTGATCGGGATCAACAGCCAGATCCTTTCGCCCACCGGCGGCAACATCGGCATCGGCTTCGCGATCCCGGCCGAGCAGGCTGTCCCGATCATCGAGACGCTGCGCAAGGGCCAGACCATCACGCGCGGCTATCTTGGCATCCAGATCGGCCAGCTTTCCGAAGACATGGCCGATTCGCTTGGCCTGCCCCGCAACCGCGGCGAGTTTGTGCATGGCGTCGAGCCGGGTCGCGCCGCCGACAAGGCTGGCATCAAGGCTGGCGATGTCATCGTGAAGGTTAACAATCGCGAGGTGAATCCGGACGAGACGCTGTCCTACATCGTCGCCAATCTGCCAGTCGGCTCCAGCGTGCCGATCGAGCTGATTCGCAATGGCAAGCGCATGACCATTCGCGCGACGATCGAGGAGCGTCCGGCAGAAGAGGAACTCGCCAACTTCAGCCAGCCGGCCGAGGACGATTTCTCGGACCAGGATGCCCAGGCCACCAAGGAAGCCTCGCAGCAATTGCTCGGCATCGCCGTCCAGTCGTTGACGCCCGCCATCGCCCGCCAGCTCGGCGTGCCGGCGGATACGCGCGGCGTGGTGGTGACGGCTGTCGACCCCGCGACCGATGCCGGACAGAAGGGGCTGCGCCGCGGCTTCGTCATTACCACGGCCAATGGCCAACCGGTCACCAGCGAGGCAGAACTGGGCAAGGCCGCGCAGGCCGCCAAGGATGCCGGCCGCAATGCCGTGCTCCTGCAGGTGGTCCGCCGCGGATCGCCGCCGGCGTTCGTGCCCATCCGCCTGCGCGGCATGTAAAAGCGGGCATCCCCGACGGAGTGAAAGGGCGCGATGACCTCGCGCCCTTTTCTGTTTGTGCCGCTTTTCTTGCTCCCCTTGCCAAGCTACCTCTGGCCCGTGGTTGGAGAACGGGCATGAGCGACGACACGAGCATCTTCATTGGCCAAAGTCTCGACGGCGAACCGCAGCGTCTGGTCCTGCGTCGCGCCAACCGGCACGGCCTGATTGCCGGCGCGACCGGAACCGGCAAGACGGTGACACTGCAGGGGCTGGCCGAGAGCTTTTCGGCGCAGGGCGTTCCGGTCTTTCTTGCCGATGTGAAGGGCGATCTGTCCGGCATCGCCATGGCTGGCTCGCCGACGGCAAAGAACGCCGACAAGCTGATCGCCCGCGCGCAGGAAATCGGCATGGCTGACTATGCCTTCTCGGATAATCCGGCGATCTTCTGGGATCTTTATGGCGAACAGGGCCATCCGGTCCGCGCCACCATTTCCGAAATGGGGCCGTTGCTGCTCGCCCGGCTGATGGGGCTGAACGAAACGCAGGAAGGCGTGCTGACCATCGCCTTCCGCTATGCGGATGATGAAGGGCTGCTCCTGCTCGACCTGGGCGATCTGCAGGCGATGCTGGCTTATTGCGCTGACAATGCCGACATGCTCACCAGCCGCTATGGAAATGTGACCAAGGCCAGCGTGGGCGCCATCCAGCGCCAGCTTTTGCAGCTCGAATCGCAGGGTGGCGACAAATTCTTCGGCGAGCCCGCGCTGGAGATCAGCGACCTGATCCGCACCGATGAGAAGGGCCGCGGGTTCATCAACATCCTCGCCGCCGACAAGCTGATGCGCAGCCCGAAGCTGTATGCGACCTTCCTGCTCTGGCTGCTGTCCGAGCTCTTCGAAACGCTGCCGGAAGTCGGCGACCCTGCAAAGCCCGTGCTCGTCTTCTTTTTCGATGAAGCGCATCTGCTTTTCGACGACGCCCCCAAGGCGCTGGTCGACAAGATCGAGCAGGTCGTGCGCCTGATCCGCTCCAAGGGCGTGGGCGTGTATTTCGTGACGCAGAACCCTATCGACGTGCCGGAGGATGTGGCGGGGCAACTCGGCAACCGAGTGCAACATGCCCTGCGCGCCTTCACCCCGCGTGAGCAGAAGGCGATCAAGGCCGCCGCCGAGACGTTCCGCGCCAATCCCGCTCTGAACGTCGAAACCGCGATCATCGAACTGCGCGTGGGCGAGGCACTCGTCTCCCTGCTGCAGGAAGATGGCGCGCCATCGATGGTCCAGCGCACGCTGATCGCGCCACCCCGCTCGCGGCTGGGCGTGCTGGACGCGAAGGAGCGCGCGATCATCCAGTCCATTTCGCCCTGCGACGGCAAATATGACGAGGCGATCAACCGCGAATCAGCCGAGGAGATCCTGCTGGCCCGCACGCAGGCCGCAGCCGCGGCCGCAGATGCAGCCAAGGCACAGGCCGAGGCGGACAAGGCAGCCGCGCAGCAGGCCAGGTTGGAAGCCAAACAGCGCGAGGCAGAAGCGCGCGCTCAGGCGCGGGAAGCTTCCAAGCCGAGCAATCTCGACCGCGCCATCCAGTCCGCGACGCGCTCGGCCGCTTCTTCGGTGGGCCGGCAGGTCGCCAATGAGATCGGCAAGGCGATTCTCGGTGGATCGAGTCGCAAGAGCAGCGGCGGGCTGGTCGGGCGTCTCGTGCGCGGCGTGTTGGGCGGACTGCTCAAATAACGGTTCGCTCGGGCGCCCGCTTAGCCCCGGCCGCGATAGCCGGGGACATCCTGAACCGGGAGCCATACGCCATCCAGGGGCGGACCGGACTGCCAGAATACATCGATGGGAATGCCACCACGCGGATACCAATAGCCGCCGATGCGCAGCCAGAGCGGCTGCATTTCGGCCGTCAGCCGTTCACCGATGCCGACCGTGCAATCCTCGTGGAAACCGGCATGATTGCGGAAACTGCCGAGGAAGAGCTTGAGCGACTTGGATTCCACAATCGTCTCGCCCGGCACATAATCGATGACCAGATGCGCGAAATCGGGCTGGCCGGTGACGGGGCAAAGCGATGTGAACTCCGGCGCGGTGAAGCGCACCAGATAGGGCCGGCCCTTGCGGGGATTGGGCACATAATCGAGAACGGCCTCCTCCGGGCTTGCCGGAAGGCCGCTTGTCTGACCGAGATGCTTGAGTGTCATGCCACGCGCCTTAATATGATTCGTGGCCGGCGCGAACCCCTTGCGCCAACCATCCCACCTCAAGGATACGCTTCGCCATGGATATGCTGGTTTCTACCGATTGGCTCGCAAAGGCGCTCGGCGCGCCGGACCTCAAGGTCCTCGATGCCACGGCCTTCTTGCCGGGCACCCCGCGTGACCCCAAGGCGGAATATCTGGCGCAGCATATTCCCGGCGCTTTGTTCCTCGATCTCTCGACGCTCAACGACGCGAGCGATCCACGCCCCGCGATGGTGCCGACCAACGCCCAGTTCGCCGAGCGGATGGCGGCCCTCGGCATCGGGCAGGACGACCGCATCGTCATCTACGACAATAGTCCGCTGAGCAGCGCGGGCCGGGCGTGGTGGCTGCTACGCATCTTTGGCGCACGTCAGGTTGCTATTTTGGATGGCGGGTTGGCGCGCTGGACGGCAGAAGGCCGCCCGACCGAAGCAGGCGAGGCAGCCAGGTCGAACAACGGTGCCTTCACCGCCGCCTGCGACGACAGCGCGATTGCCAGCAAGGCCGATGTGCTCGCCAATTTGAAGAGTTGCGCCGCGCAAGTCGTGGATGCCCGCAGCGCCGACCGGTTTCGGGGTGACGCCGCCGAGCCGCGCCCCGGCATGGCGGAAGGCCATATTCCAGGTTCCGCCAATCTGCCGTCGAACCTGTTGCTGGACGAACAGGGACGCTGGAAGCAGGGCGATGAGCTGCGCCAAGCCTTTGACGATGCAGGCGTCGACCTCGACAAGCCCCTGATCATGAGCTGTGGCAGCGGCGTCACCGCCTGCAATCTGCTGTTCGGCGCGGCACTACTGGGCAAGGAGGACGTACGAATCTACGACGGGAGCTGGTCTGAATGGGGGGCCGATCCCGCGACACCCAAGGCGGTCGGTCCGGCATGAGCGGCACCAGCGACGACGGAAAGACCGGCAAACCTCTTGGCCTGGGCACAAGACTGGTCCAGGCTGGTCGCCGCCCGGAATGGACCGGGATGCCCGGGCAACCCGGCGGGATCGTCAACCCACCCGTCTGGCGCGCTTCCACCATATTGTATGAGGATGTAGCGCATCTGCGCAGCGCCACGACCGCCGATCCGCACCGCCTCTATTATGGCCGGCGTGGCGCGCCCACGAGCTGGTCGCTGACTGAGGCCATCACCCAGTTGGAGCCGGAAGCGGCCGCCACGATGCTCTACCCCTCGGGCGTCGCCGCCATTGCCGGCGCTTTGCTCGCAGTGCTGAAGCCCGGCGACGAACTGCTGATGGTCGACAGCGTCTACGGCCCGACTCGCGCGATGTGCGATGGAATGCTGCGCGAGTTCGGCGTGCGGACGATGTATTATGATCCGCTCATCGGCGCCGATATCGCCGCGCTTTGCACCGAGCATACCCGAGCCATCTTCCTCGAAAGCCCCGGCAGCCTGACCTTCGAGGTGCAGGACGTGCCCGCCATTGTCGCAGTGGCAAAGGCGCGCGGGATCATCACGCTGATCGACAACACCTGGGCGACACCCTTGCTGCTGCCGGCCCTCAGCCTGGGGGTTGATGTGTCGATCCTCGCCTGCACAAAGTATCTTTGCGGCCATAGTGACGTCATGATGGGGTCGGTCACCGCCAATGCGGCGCTGTGGCCGGCCATCCACAAGCGCGGCCACATGCTGGGCCAGACCGTCAGCCCGGACGATGCCTGGCTGGTGCTGCGCGGCATGCGGACGCTGGCCGTGCGCCTCAAGCATCAGGGCGAAAGCGGGCTGGCGCTGGCCCGCTGGCTGGAAGCGCGGCCAGAGGTCGCGCGCGTGCTGCACCCGGCTTTGGCATCCTGCCCCGGTCATGAAGCGTGGCGCCGCGATTTCGCCGGGAGCGCCGGCCTGTTTGCTTTCGAACTGGCGAGCAACGACGACTCGGCCCGCGCGGCTTTAATCGACGCGCTGACGCTGTTCGGTATCGGCTATAGCTGGGGCGGGTTCGAGAGCCTTGCCCTGCCGGTCGATCCCGCCAGCCTGCGCACGGCGCGACAGTGGGAGGCCAAGGGTTTGCTGGTGCGGATCAATGTCGGGCTGGAAGAGCCTGACGATCTCATCGCGGACCTCGAAGAGGGGCTTCAGCGTTGGCACCTTGCGATGGAGCACCACGCCGCTCCTTGAGTCGCCCGCTGCTTGCACTGCACCCTGGCTGAACGCCGATGGGGGCACTTCGCACCTGAACAAGTCTGGCGAAACCTCCAGATGCGCCTGCTTCCCCTACGGTTTCGGTCAATAGCCAGCGTGGCGCGGCTGCAACACTTCATGAGTTCGCAACACATATGTGCAGTTTCTGTCTTGTGCGTCGCACAAGACAGAGGCATCAGGATCGCGGCTTGCCGGCAAGTCCGCTCAACCGCAGCAAAATGCGGATCCAAAATGAAGCGATCGCCCGGCGCTGCAGGCAGGGACGATCGCATTTTTATCTCGTTAAGGGGAATCCCATGCGTAAGTCCATTCTGGGCCTCTCGGCCCTCGCTATTTTTGCTACTGCCACCCCTGCCCTCGCGCAGGACGATGACAGCGGCCTGACGGTTTCCGGCTCCGCCACCGTTGTGTCCGATTACCGCTTCCGCGGCTTCTCGCAGACGAAGCAGAATGCTGCCATCCAGGCCGGCATCACCGTCACGCACGACAGCGGTTTCTACTTCGGCACCTGGGGTTCGAACGTCGACTTCCCGGATCTCGACGGCGCTGGCAATGGCGCGACCGCTGAGCTCGACTTCTTCGCCGGCTACTCCACGGAGCTGGCTCCGGGCGTGACGGTCGACGCCGGTCTGCTCTATTATCTGTACCCGAAGGACACGGTCACCGACGTCGCGACCGACTTTTTCGAGCCTTATGTGACGCTCAAGACCACGCTTGGCCCGGTCGGCCTGGCAGTCACGGCGAACTACGCCTGGAAGCAGGACGCGCTCGGCAAGAACGATGCCTTCTACATCAAGGCCGCTCCGTCGCTCGCCATCCCTGGCACGCCGTTCACTGTTGACGGCAGCATCGGCTACGCAACGAGCGATAGCTTCCTCGGCGGCGTTGACGGCGAAGTGTTCGACTGGTCGGCTGGCGTGAGCGCCAGCTGGAAGCAGCTGACCTTCGGCGTGCGCTATGTCGACACCGACGAGCCCGGCCAGATCCGCGGCAGCGACGCAGCGGTCGTGTTCTCGGTCGGCGCAGCGTTCTGATCGAATAAAGTGCGGCCGTCACCGGGGGGAGACGGCTGAACAAAGGGGTCGCGACATCCGTCGCGGCCCCTTTTTATTATGGGCGACGAGGGAGCGGCCGCGCTCTTACAACCCGACCTCGAACCAGGTCAGTCGGCCTTGGCCCGCCGGGCCGTGATGATGCGAATGGCAGGCTCGAGCATCTGCCCCTTCATCACGCCTTCACCCTTCGTCGCGCTGCGCGGGGCGTTCCAGATGCTGCGAATGACATCCATGCCGTCGATCACCCGGCCGAAAGCGGCAAAACCCGGCTGATCCTGCGTCGCGTCGAAGCCACGCATGTCGCCGACGATGATAAAGAAATCGCCCGTCGCCGTCCCTGGCGCACCTTGCGCCATGGAAATGACGCCTTCGATATGGCTCAGCCCGGTCTTGCTGGTCGGCTCATGCGGCACGGGTTTCAGGATGCGCTTTGGATCGTTCTGCGTTCCGCCCTGGATGAATCCACCGGGCGTGCCGTCCTCCCATTTGAAGGCGCGATAGAAGAACGTGCCATCGAGCCGCTTCCCATCGACATAGGCGAGGAAATTGGCTGCAGTCACGGGTGCACGCTCTGTCTCGATCGCAAGGGTGACGGCGCCGGCGCTGGTCGTCAGGACGACGGGCACGGTCTCAAAGACCTGCGTCTCGACCACCTCCCGCGCCTTGGCAGCCTCCTCCTCAGCCTTGCGTTGGACCGCGGCCGCTTCGGCCGCCCGCGCGGCGGCCTCGGCACGGTTGATCGCTTCCAGCTCGGCATCGATCTTCGCCTGAATCTCGGCTTCGGATCGCTGGGCGTGGGCCGGGGCAAGCGCCGTTGCCGAGAGGGTGGCCAGGGCGACGGGCATCGTCAGCCGGCGAAGGCGTGAGAGGATCATCATGACGCCATGCTAACCCGCGCTCTCCCCGCAAGACAAGGCAGCCCTTTCGCTTCACAGCCTGTCCCCGCAAGCCTATAGGCGGGAGCACCATGTCGTTCCTCAGACTCGTCGCTCTCTTCATCCTCACCGTCGCGCTGATGGAGGGCTTTGCCTATGTGATGCACCGCTGGGTGATGCACGGCCCCGGCTGGTTTCTGCATGCCAGCCATCATCGGCCGCGAAAGGGCAATTGGGAGCTCAACGATCTCTATTTCGTGATCTTCGCCCTGCCCTCGATCCTGATGTTGCTCGGCGGCGTGCAATGGGGCTGGGGCAACTGGGCGACCGCCGTCGGCGCCGGGATCGCCGCTTATGGCGCCATCTACCTCGGCTTCCACGACATCATCGTTCACCAGCGGGTGAAGCATCGTTACGTGGCCCGCTCGCCTTACATGAAGCGCATCGTGCAAGCGCATCGCCTGCATCATGTGGTGGAAACGCGCGAGGGCAATGTGAGCTTCGGCTTCCTGATCGCGCCGGCGCCGGAAGACCTCAAGCGACAACTCGCTGGCATGGATACAGGCCGCATCCGCGATGCCCGGGGCCGGTAGAAGGCTCTCGCCGCCAGGGCTGCTTTCCCTGCCGAGGATATGGCTTGCAGCGGCCTGTCATTCTCCGGCCTTGGTGTTGCTGACGTCTTGCACTATGCAGCGCAAAACTGACGGGGAAAACACTTGACGCTTGCTGTCCTGGCCGCTGCTCAGCCCATCTATTTCCAGAATCTCGGGCTCGATCCGGTCGCCCTCGATCTCGGCTTCTTCGCGATCAAATGGTATAGCCTGGCCTATCTCGCCGGCATCCTGATCGGTTATTGGTATCTGACGGTGCTGCTCCGCCAGCCCGGCGCGCCCATGGCACGGCGCCATGCCGACGATTTCATCTTCAATGCCACGCTCGGCATCATCGTGGGCGGACGGCTCGGCTATATTCTCTTCTATCAGCCGTCGATCCTCCAGAACCCCATCGACATCTTCAAGCTGTGGGAAGGCGGCATGTCGCTGCATGGCGGCACCATAGGCGTCATCGCCGCGATCTGGTGGATGGCCCGGCGCGAGAAGCTCTCCTTCCTGCGGGTGGCGGACTATATCGCCTGCGTCGTGCCGTTCGGGTTGTTCTTCGGCCGTCTCGCCAACTTCGTGAATGGCGAACTGTGGGGCAAGGTCACCACCGTGCCATGGGGTATCGTTTTCCCCGGCGGAGGCGACATGCCCCGGCATCCCAGCCAGCTTTATGAAGCGCTGCTGGAAGGGCCGCTGATGTTCGCGATCCTCGCCTTCTTCTTCTGGAAAACCAAAGCCCGCTACGAACCCGGCAAGCTGTTCGGCATTGCCGCGCTCTGCTACGGCGCCGCCCGCTTCTTCGTCGAGTTCTACCGCGAGGCGGATTCCCAGTTGATGGAGTTCGCGGAACGCACCGGCCTTCATATGGGCCAGTGGCTGACCCTGCCGATGCTGGTGCTGGGCCTTTATCTGGTGGTGACCGCGAAGGGCCGCCGGACCCGCGTCGAGCCGATTGCCGGGCAGGACAGTGTCGCCTGACATCTGGCAGGGCCGCAACACCCTCTCGCTCCACGAGTTCATGGCGGCAGCCAATGCCGCTTATTATGCCGGGCGCGATCCCTTGGGCGCACGCGGGGACTTCATCACCGCGCCGGAGATCAGCCAGATGTTCGGCGAGCTGATCGGGCTTTGGATGGCCGATCTTGCCTTGCGCGCCGGTGTCGGCCCTTCGTTCGCCTATGTCGAGCTGGGACCGGGTCGCGGTACGCTCGCGGCCGACGCCCTGCGAGCAATGGGCCAGGCCAGGCTCTCGCCGCCGGTTCATCTCGTCGAGACCAGCCCCACACTGCGCGCACACCAGCAGGCTGCGGTGCCGGGGGCGATCTGGCATGACAGCGTGGCGACACTGCCCGATGATCGTCCGCTCATCGTCATCGCCAACGAGTTTTTCGATGCCCTGCCGATCCGCCAGTTCCAGCGCGCCGGCGCGGGCTGGCGCGAACGCTTCGTGCAGCGCGAGCCCGCTGCTTTCATCCTTGGCGGTGAGGATTGCGGCCAGCACATTCCCCTTGCGCTCGGCGATGCGCCTTTGGGATCCATGGTCGAGCGCAATTTTGCGGCCGAAGCCATCGTCGCCGATCTCGCAGAGCGGTTCTGCCGACAGGGCGGTGCGCTGCTGACCATCGATTATGGCTATGAGGGACCGGCATCGGGCGATACGCTGCAAGCGATGAGCCAGCACCGCTTTGCCGATCCGCTTGATGCGCCGGGCACCCGCGACCTGACCGCCCATGTCGACTTCGGCATGATTGCCGCCGTCGGCCGGGCGCACGGGTTGCGGCCGCAACCATGCATCGGGCAGGGCGCCCTGCTCACGGCGCTGGGCATCGATGCGCGCGCAGCCACGCTTACCCGCGCAAATCCTGCGCGTGCCGAGGATCTGCGCGCCGCGCGCGACCGGCTGGTTGAGCCCGCTCAGATGGGTACGCTGTTCAAGGCCCTCGCCCTGCGTCACCCGGACTGGCCGGCATCGGCGGGGTTCGCATGAGCATCGAAGTGCTGCGCGCCGGCGCGCTGGGCGACGTGCCCCATGGCTTTCTCGGACGGACGGGCGGCGTCTCAACCGGCATTCACGCCGGATTGAATGTCGGCTTGGGTTCGGATGACGAACGCGATGCCGTCCTGACAAATCGCGATCTGGCGCGCGAAGCCGTACTGCCGGAATCGAAGCTGGTAACGCTTCATCAGGTCCATTCCGCCCGCGTCGTCATTGCGGACAACGCCTTTCCGCTCGACGCCCGACCGGAAGCCGATGCGCTGGTGACGGCACGCCCCGGGCTGCTGCTCGGCGTCCTCACCGCCGATTGCGTGCCGATCCTCTTTGCCGATCCCACCCATGGCGTCGTGGGGGCGGCCCATGCGGGGTGGAAAGGCGCGCTCCACGGCGTGGCGGAAGCGACCATTGACGCCATGACGTCCTTGGGCGCGACACGCACCAGCATCGCCTGCGCCATTGGCCCATGCATCGGCAAGGCGAGCTATGAGGTAAGCGCCAGTTTCGAGCGCCCGTTCCTGGAACGCGATCCGGATGACGAGCGCTTTTTCGCCGAGGGCCGCTCTGGCCATCTGCAGTTCGACATCTCCGGCTATGTCGGAGCGCGACTGGCGCAGGCGGGCATCGGCACGGTCACCTTGCTGGATGAGGACACGTACAGCCAGCCCGCGCGCTTCTTCTCCTACCGTCGCGCCTGCCATGCCGGAGAACCCGGCTATGGGCGGCAGATTTCGCTGATCGGATTGCCGGCTTAAGCGCGGCCTTGTGTCGCGCCGCGCAACTTCACCAGTGCAGAACCGGCCAGCCCTCTTCCGCCGCCAGTGACGCCAAGGCGCGATGGGGATTGGCCGCATAGCCCTCGTCCGCAAAGCCCAACAGCGGTGCATCGGTGACGTGATCGCTATAGGCGCGGACGTGCGCATCGGCCCGGGCAATCCCTTCGCGGGACATCCACGCCTCGATCATCCGCAACTTTGCGACGTCATAGCAGTTCTCTCCTGCAATGCGTGCCCGGATGTAGTCGACACCCTGGCTGAAATGATCGGTAGCAATCACATCATCGAAGCCCAGCCTCTTCGCAATCGGCTCGACATAAAGCCGGAAGGATGCCGAAGCGATCACCAACCGGCAGCCGGAGGCGCGATCCTGCGCGATCTGGGCCAGCGCGCCGGCACGGATGTTGCGCGCAATCACCTTGTCGGCATAGGCCTCCACGGCCGGGCGGATCCTCTCGCGATTGACCCGTCGCCCGATCAGCAGCGCCTGATTGAGTTCCTTCGCCCGGCCACGATCGACCAGCCGCAGCACGTAACCGAGCATGACGATTCCCGCCAAAGGCAGGAAAATCAGCCGCCACGGCGCCAGCGAGAGAGCCATGTGCGTGAGAAACGCCGCATAGGTGCCGCGCACGGTGATCGTGCGGTCCATGTCGTAGATCGCGATCCTCTGCACCGCTCTATGTCTCCCTGTACTCTCGGGCTGCGGCCCGCCAGATGGTCCAATTCGGCTTGCCGTGCAACGCAAACTGGCCCACTGTGGCTCAGATGACGCAATCTGCCGACCTCATCGAGAGCAACGATGCAACAGGCCGGACGGTTGCCTTCACCGGCAGCCTTGCGCTCGCCCAGATCGGCGATCTGCCCAATCGCACAGATGCGATAGAGGGCGATGTCGTCCGGATCGACCTCACGCAGGTCACCCAGATCGACACAATCGGCGCGTGGATCGTCCACAGCCTCGCCAAACGCACGCAGGCGGAAATCACCGGCGCCAGTGACGACGCAATGCGCCTGATCGACGTCGTCTCGCGCAACGATCAACCGCTGGAAACGCGCAATGTGCCGCCCCATCCGATCGTGCGCATTCTTGAGGAAGTGGGTGTTGCAACCCGGATGACCTTCAACACGATGATCGGCCTGCTCGGCTTTCTGGGCGCCGTCGTCATCACATCGTTCATGCTTCTGCGGCATCCCTCCCGCATCCGTCTGATCGCGGTCGTCCAGCGTATCGAGGTCGTCGGTATTTCGGCGCTCTTCATCATCGGGCTGATGAGCTTCCTCGTCGGCATCGTGATCGCGCAGCAAGGATCGGTGCAGCTCGAGCAGTTCGGCATGGAAGTGCTGACCGTCAATCTCGTTGGGCGCCTGACGTTCCGCGAACTGGGCGTGCTGATGACGGCCATCATGGTCGCCGGCCGCTCGGGATCGGCCTTTGCCGCGCAGATCGGCACTATGCAGCTCAATGAAGAAGTGGACGCGATGCGCACCATCGGCGTCTCGCCCATGGAAGCGCTGGTCATGCCGCGCATCATGGCCGCGGTCATCATGATGCCGCTGCTCGGCTTCTATGCCTCGGTCATGGCGGTGATCGGCGGTGCCTTCCTGTGCGCGGTCTCGCTCGACATTCCGCCCGTCACCTTCTTCCAGCGGCTGCGTGAAGTCGTGCCGCTGACCGACCTTTACATCGGCCTCATCAAGGCGCCGGTCTTTGGCCTCATCATCGCGATCGCAGGCTGCTTCCAGGGCCTGCAGGTGCGCGGCAATGCCGAGGAAGTCGGCCTGCGTACCACGGCCGCTGTGGTGCAGGCGATCTTCATCGTCATCGTGCTCGATGCCATCTTCGCGGTGTTCTTCACCTGGCTGGGGTGGAAATGAGCGCTAGCGACGATCCGGTCATCTCCATCCGCGGACTGGCCAATCGCTTCGGCGACCAGACCGTGCATGACGGGCTGGACCTCGACGTGCGGCGCGGCGAGATTCTCGGCGTCGTGGGTGGATCAGGCACCGGCAAGTCGGTGCTGATGCGCTCGATCATCGGACTGCAAAGCCCTTATGACGGCTCCATCGAGGTGTTCGGCGAACAGATGCTGGACCGCGACCCTGCGGACCCGGAATTGCTGGCAATCCGCAAGCGCTGGGGCATCCTGTTCCAGAACGGCGCGCTGTTCTCCACGCTGACCGTCTCCGAGAATGTGCAGGTGCCGCTGCGCGAATATTATCCCGATCTGCCGGTTCAGCTGCGCGAGGAAATCGCCGCCTACAAGATTCTGATGACCGGCCTTCCGGATAATGCGGGGCCGAAATTCCCATCCGAGCTCTCCGGCGGGATGCGCAAGCGCGCCGGCCTCGCCCGCGCACTGGCCCTCGATCCCGCCTTGCTATTCCTCGATGAGCCGACTGCAGGGCTCGACCCCATCGGTGCTGCGGCATTCGACGAGCAGACGCGGGCCTTGCAGGAGACGCTCGGCCTCACCGTGTTCCTGATCACCCATGATCTCGACACGCTCCACGCCATTTGCGACCGCGTTGCCGTGCTCGCCGATCAAAAGGTCATCGCAGTCGGCACGATCGACGAGTTGCTTGCGCTCGATCATCCCTGGATCCAGGAATATTTCAACGGGCCGCGCGGGCGCGTTGCCCATGGCCAGAGCGCCAAGAAGAGAGGCGCGTGATGCACAATCGGCCGCAGACATGGACAGGGTGGAACCACGGCGCCATAAAGCCGTTGGGGGAAAGCAGGAAATAGATGGAAACACGATCCAACAATGTGTTCGTGGGCGCGGTCGTCCTGCTCCTGATGGCCTTGACGGTCGGGGCAGCCTTCTGGTTCTCACGCATCGGCGAATCCGATCGCAAGGAATACGACATCTTCTTCAAGCAGTCGGTGAGCGGCATCGCCCGTGGATCGGCGGTGACTTATGCTGGCGTGCCCTCGGGGCAGGTCCAGTCGATCGAGCTTTGGGAGCGCGACCCCCAGTTCGTGCGCGTGCGCATCGTCGTCAGCCGGACGACGCCCGTCCTGCAGGGCACGACCGCGACGATCAATGGCGTGGGCTTTACCGGCGTCTCGGAAATTCAGCTTGAGGGCGCGGTGCGCGGCGCACCGCCGATCGTCTGCCCGGAGCGCAATGCGCAGTCGGTCTGCCCGGAAGGCGTGCCTGTCATCCCGACCAAGCCCGGTGCCCTCGGCGAACTTCTCAACAGCGCACCCATGCTGCTGGAGCGGCTGACGACGCTCACCGAGCGCCTGACTGAGTTGCTGGATGATCGCAACCAGAAGCATATTGCCGGCATCCTGCAGAATCTCGACAAGCTGACCGGTGACATCGCCGCGCGCGGGCCGGAACTGGCTGATACCATCACACAAGCCAAGCTGACGCTCGAAAATGCCTCCAAGGCTGCCGAATCGCTCGCCCAGGCAGCGAACAACACCAATGCGCTGGTGAACGAAGAGGGTCGTCCCCTCATCCGCGATCTGCGCACAACGATCCGCAATGCCGGCGCGACGCTGGAAACGCTGGATGCGACCCTGAAGGAGGCACAGCCGGGCATGCGGACCTTTACCCGCGACACCATGCCGCAAATCGGCCTGCTGGTCCGCGATCTGCGTCAGGTCTCCCGTTCGCTTCAGGCTGTGACGGATACCGTTGAACAACAGGGTGCAGGCGCCTTGATCGGCTCGCCCAAATTGCCGGATTACAAGCCATGACGAACAGCAGAGCGAACGTGCAGACCACCCCGGCGACCAGCGGAGCAGCGATACGCAAGGCAGCGCGGGCGGCCCTGATCACGGGTCTGCTAATCTCGGCGGCCGGGTGCGTGAAGTTCGGTGCCGAGCCGCCCGACCGGCTGCTCGCCATTGCCAGCACGGCGACGGTGCCGGCCGGGGTATCGGCGTCTAGTGCCAGTGAATCCGCCCTGTTCATCGACGTGCCGAACGTGCCCAAAGCCCTCGCGACTCCGCGCGTGGCGGTGCGCGAGAACAGCACGAGCTTTGCCTATGTGAAAGACGCGATCTGGGTCGACACGCCGGCCCGGCAATTCCAGTCGCTGCTGTCCGAGACGATCCGGTCGCGCAGCAATATCCTCGTGCTCGACCCCGGCCAGTATCTCGCCCGCACTGGCTACATCCTCAATGGCGATCTGGTCGAATTCGGCATCGATGCGACGCGCCGGGAAGCGGTCGTCACGTTCGATGCGACCATGCTCTCGCCCGACGGCCTGACGGTGACGCGCCAGCGGTTCACCGCCTCCGCGCCGGTGAGCCGCATCGACGCAGATGGCGTCGCCCCGGCGATCAGCGCTGCCGCCAACGATGTCGCCAATGCCGTGGCGACCTGGGTCTCCAGCCGGACCTGACGTCCGGCTGAAGTCCTATCCCGCTCAGGCGAGGCTCTTCGTCGCCTGCTCCATTACGTCCCGCGAGAGGCCGGGTTCGGCGATGATCCGCTCCAGCGCCGCACGCATCGCGGCACCCCGCTGCGCATCGAACCGGCGCCAGCGACCAAGTGGCGGCACGAGCCGCGCGGCGGTCTGCGGATTGAGCTTGTCGAGCGCGATGATGGCGCCTGCCACCATGTCATAGCCCTTGCCGTCCGCCCGGTGGAACGCCCATTGATTGGCGGCAAACGCGCCATAAAGCGCGCGGGCGCGGTTGGGGTTGGCCAGGGTAAAGTCGGGGTGGCTGCTCAGCGCCGCGACATTATCGACCGTCTCCGGATGGAAGGCCAAAGCCTGGGTCTGGAACCACTTGTCGATGACCAGCGCATTGCCCGCATAGCGCGCGTGGAACGCCGCCAGTGCTGCGTCCCGCTCTGCCGCCATGCCATTGGCGAGAACAGCCAGCGCGGCCTGGCGCTCGGTCATATTATCCGCCTGCTCGAACTGGGCGAAGGCAAGCGCCGGGCCATCCGATGCGCCTGATGCGACCAGATAGCTCAACGCAACCCCACGCAGCTTGCGCGCCGCCCGTGCGTCCGCCGAGAGCGAGAAGCCATTGCGCGCGCAATCGGCATGGAGCCGGCGCCAGTCCTGCTCCAGTTGCGCGCCGATCTCGTGCTGCAGCGCCTCGCGCGCCGCATGGATGGCGTCGGGATCGACGACCTGCATCTGGTCGCCGAGATAGGCCTCGCTTGGCAGCTTCACCGCTTCGGCGATCAGCGCCCGGTCCAGCGTGTCGTCGCTGATCGTCCGGCGGATCGAGTCGATGATCACGCCGCTCTCCAGCGGTCCGCCCGCAATGTGGCTGAGCAGGCCATTGATCATGAGCTGCTGCAGCGCCTCATAGCGGCTGAACGCATCGTCATCGCGCGCGGCGAGAAAGGCCAGATCCTGGGCGCTCTGCTCGGCTTCCACCACGATTGGCGCGGAGAAGCTGCGATTGAGCGAAAGCACCGGCGGCTGCGCGAAGCCGGTGCGCGTGATGACCGTCTCCGCCTGCGTCAGCACCTCCAACTCCTCGCCGGCATGGGCGCCCCTTTCCCGGTCGAACAAGGCGAAGAGGAATGGGATCGCCATGGGCTGCTTCTCGCCCTGCCCCGGCGTCGGCGGCACGGTCTGGCGCAAGGTGAGCGTCACCGTGCCGCTTGTCGCATCATGCGCAGCCTCGACCGTTACGCGCGGGGTGCCGGCCTGGCTGTACCAGAGCCGGAACTGCGCAAGATCGATCCCGCCGCCATCTTCCATCGCCCGCACGAAATCTTCGCAGGTCGCCGCCTGCCCGTCATGCCGCTCAAAATAGAGATCGGAGCCCTTGCGGAACCGCTCCGGCCCCAGCAACCGGGCCATCATGCGGATCAGCTCGGCGCCCTTGTTATAGACGGTCGCCGTGTAGAAGTTGCTGATCTCCATATAGGATTCTGGCCGCACCGGATGGGCGAGCGGACCGCCATCCTCCTGGAACTGGGCCGCGCGCAGCACCCGAACATCCTCGATCCGTTTGACTGCCGCAGAGCCCATGTCGGCAGAGAATTCCTGATCGCGGTAGACGGTGAAGCCTTCCTTGAGGGAGAGCTGGAACCAGTCCCGGCAGGTCACCCGGTCGCCGGACCAGTTGTGGAAATATTCGTGCGCCACCACCGCTTCAATGGCGTCATAATCCGGGTCGGTCGCCGTTTCCGGGTCCGCCAGAATGTAGCGCGTGTTGAAGATGTTGAGGCCCTTGTTCTCCATCGCGCCGAAGTTGAAATCCGCCACGGCCACGATGTTGAAAACGTCGAGATCATATTCGCGGCCATAGACGCGCTCGTCCCACGCCATCGAATCCTTGAGCGCCTTCATGGCATGATCCGTGCGAGGCAAATCGCTTTCCGCCACCCAGATGCCGAGCTTCACCGGCCGGCCGCTCATGGTCGTGAAACTGTCCGCATTGCAGGCGAGATTGCCCGCGACCAGCGCGAACAGGTAGCTCGGCTTGGGGAACGGATCGGTCCAGCGCGCCCAATGCCGCCCGTCCTCCAGATCGCCCGCCTCCACCGGATCGCCATTGGCGAGCAGCACGGGATAGGTCGCCTTGTCGGCGCGCAGCGTCACATCATAGCGCGAGAGCACATCCGGCCGGTCGGGGAAGAAGGTGATGCGACGGAAGCCCTCCGGCTCGCACTGGGTGCAGAGCAGGCCGCCAGAGGCGTAGAGCCCCATCAACTGCGTATTGGCCGCAGGATTGATCTCGACCTCGGTCTCGACGACGTGGCTCTCGCCGGTCAGTGGGATCAGCAGGGCGCCATCTTCCTGCCGCCAGTCGGAGGAGTCGAGCGTGCGGCCATCCACGGCGACCCGCAGCGGCGTCAGTCCG
Source organism: Sphingobium sp. B10D7B (assembly GCF_025961955.1). Taxonomy (NCBI): domain Bacteria; kingdom Pseudomonadati; phylum Pseudomonadota; class Alphaproteobacteria; order Sphingomonadales; family Sphingobiaceae; genus Sphingobium; species Sphingobium sp. B10D7B. The sequence goes on along the minus strand of NZ_JAOQOQ010000001.1, from coordinate 3,301,257 downwards.
TCGCCATCCAGTCGCAGCGGCTGGGCATGATCGCCGCCGCGGGTGACCTCAAGCCGAGCCTTGACGCGGGTGGCGCGGGCATCGAGATCGAAGTCGAGGCCGATCTGCGTCACCTGCCAGAGCGGCGGACGATAATCCTCGCGGCGGATGACAGGCGGCGTGGCGGCGGCTTGGGTGGTCTGAATATCCATGTCCCAGTCCTATGCCCGCATCAGGCGGGGCACAAGCGGGGGAAGCCGCCGATGGCCAGAACTCCACCACCACGTTCCCGTTCGTGTCGAGCGAAGTCGAGACACGTTAGCGCTGTCCTTGGTGTCTCGACTTCGCTCGACACGAACGGAGCACCAGCAATCTATTTAGTCCCCACTCCGCCCGTTGTTCGGCCCGGGCGGCAAATCGAACGGGTCCTCCGCGCGCTCCATGGATCGGTCGAGCAGATCTGCCTGCCGGTCGGGCTTTGCCTGGGTGGATGGCGTCATGAGCTGCTTGGGCGTCTCCCGCTCAGGCGCGGCGGCGGCCTTGGGCACCTGGCCCATGCCCTCCTTGGGGCGCAGATCCTTCACCGAGCCGCAGCCCGCAAGACCAGCCGCCACGAGCAGCGTCAGAGCGGCGCGCGCGATCATCTTGTGATTCATCGCTTTCATCGACCAGTCTCTCCATCCAGCGCGGCTTGCGCTTCGGCAATCCGCGCGCGCACCTGATCGGGTGCGGTGCCCCCATAGCTCTTGCGACTGGCGACAGAGGCATCCACCGTCAGCACCGCATAGACGCGCTCGTCGATCCGCGCGTCGATAGCCTTGAGCGTCTCGATCGGCAGCGCGGCAAGCTGCACGCCCGCCTCTTCCGCTGCCTTGACCGCACGCCCGGTGATGTGATGCGCCTCGCGAAACGGCACATTGCCTTCCCGCACCAGCCAGTCGGCAAGGTCGGTTGCGGTTGCGAAGCCGCTTTCGGCCAGCGCCCGCATCCGTTCGGTGCGGAAGGTCGTCGTCTCCACCATGCCGGTCATCGCGGTGATGGAGAGGCCGAGCAGATCATGCGCCTCGAACAAAGGCGGCTTATCGTCCTGCATGTCCTTGGAATAAGCCAGCGGCAGGCCCTTCATGGTGACGCACAGCGACGTCATGCAGCCCATGATCCGCCCGGCATGGCCGCGCACCAGCTCGGCGGCATCGGGATTGCGCTTTTGCGGCATGATCGAGCTGCCGGTGGAATAGGCATCGGGCAGCGAAATGAAGCCGAAGGGCTGGCTTGCCCAGATCACGAACTCTTCCGCCAGCCGCGAGAGGTGCAGGCTGCACTGGGTGGCGGCCATGAGATAATCGAGCGCGAAATCCCGGTCGGAAACGCTGTCGAGGCTGTTGCGCGTCGGCCCGTCGAAGCCGAGCGCTTGCGCGGTCATATGCCGATCGGTCGGAAAGCCCGTGCCCGCCAGCGCCGCCGCACCGAGTGGCGAGAGATTGAGCCGCGCGCGCGCATCGGCAAAGCGCGAACGATCCCGCGCGATCATCTCATAATAGGCCATGAGGTGATGGCCGAGCGTCACCGGCTGGGCGCTCTGCAAATGGGTGAACCCGGGCATGACGCTCTGCGCATGCTCGCCCGCCCGACCGATCAGCGCGCGTTGCAGCGCCTTGAGGCTGGCATCGACCTCATCAATGGCATCGCGCACGAAGAGGCGGAAATCGGTCGCCACCTGATCGTTGCGCGAACGTGCGGTGTGCAGCCGCCCCGCCACCGGCCCGATCTTCTCGGCCAGCCGCGCCTCGGTGGCCATATGAATGTCCTCAAGGTCGAGATCCTCGGGCAGATCACCGGCTTCATACTCGGCCTGGATCGCCTCCAGCCCGCCAATGATCGTCGCCGCCTCGTCCTGCGCAAGGATGCCTTGCGCGCCAAGCATCCGGGCGTGCGCGATGGAGCCGGCAATGTCCTGCCGCCACAAGCGCTTGTCGAACGGAAGCGAGGCATTTATCTCGCGCATGACGGCGGCCGGCCCGGCCGCGAAGCGACCGCCCCACATGCTGTTCGCGCCCTTGCTTGCGGAGTCTGCCATGCGCTCTATTTCTGCCCTTGCTATGCTGATCGGCCTCTCACTGGCCGCGAGCGGCTGCGATAGGCAATCCGCTCAAAACGCGCAAGGCGCCGGCAACGCCGCCGCGGTGGGCAATGCCCTCTCCCCCGATGAAGTGAGCCCGGACGAAGCCGCACCGGGGAGCGCGGGCAAGACCTTCTCCCATGTCATTGACCGCAGCCACAAGGGCGAGGCGATGCCGGACAAGCCCTTCACCACCATCGAGGGCAAACCGACGACGCTCAAGGCCATTGCGCAGGGCAAGCCGATGCTGGTCAATCTTTGGGCGACCTGGTGCGCGCCTTGCGTGGCCGAACTGCCTGCCCTCGACCGCGCCGCCAAGGCTGCGGAGGGCAAGGGCGTTAAAGTGATCGCCGTTTCTCAGGACATGGAGCCGGATGGCGTTCCCGCCTTCTGGTCGGCGCGCAAGCTCTCCACCCTGCAAACCTGGCTGGACCGGGAGAATGCGCTCGGCTTCCATTATGGCACCGGCACGCTGCCGACGACCATTCTCTACGATGGCGCGGGCAAGGAAGTCGCCCGCATCGTCGGTGCGCTGGAGTGGGATGAGGAAGATGGGCAGAAACTGATCGCCGAAATTGGCGGGTAAGCCCTCCCGACTCCCCTAGCCGGAGATCATCGCCCGCAAGCTTTCGATCCGGTCGGCCTCATGGGCGGGCTTGTCATTGCGGATGCGGCTGATGCGCGGGAAGCGCATGGCGAGGCCGGATTTGTGGCGCTTGCTCTCATGGATCGAATCGAACGCGACTTCGAAGACCAGGCTCTTATCCGTCTCCCGCACCGGTCCGAAGCGATGGAGGGTGTGGCGGCGGACATGAGAATCGAGCCACTTCAGCTCCTCGTCGGTAAAGCCGAAATAGGCCTTGCCGACAGGCAGCAGCTCGGCGCCGGCATCGGGATCGCCATCCCAACAACCGAAAGTGAAATCGCTGTAGAAGGAGGAGCGCTTGCCGCTGCCGCGCTGGGCATACATCAGCACGCAATCGGCGAGCAGGGGATCGCGCTTCCACTTGTACCACAGGCCCGTGCGGCGGCCGGCGACATAAGGGCTATCCCGCCGCTTGAGCATCACGCCCTCAATGGCATCATCGCGTGCGCGCTCGCGAATGGCGGCAAGATCGGCAAGGCTTGCAGCCTCGATCAGCGGCGAAATGTCGAAGCGGGTGGGGTCGAGCCGGGGGAGCAGCGCCTCCAGCACGGCGCGGCGCTGCTCCCAACTGAGCGCGCGGTGATCCTCGCCGTCGGAGAGCAAGACGTCGTAGAGGCGGACGAAGGCGGGAAAATCGGTGAGCATCGCCTTTGAGACGGTCTTGCGCCCCAGCCGCTGCTGCAAGGCGTTGAAGCTCGCCGCGCCGCCCTCTTCGCCGCCCTGATGGCTGCCCCGCACCAGCAGTTCGCCATCGAGCACGCCGGGCTCGCGAAATGCCGCCGCGATATCCGGGAAGCTGCCGGTGATGTCGTCCCCGGTGCGTGAGAAGAGCCGCGTGTCCCCGCCCGGCCCCGCGCCATCCGACTCCGGCACATGGACGATCTGCACGCGGATGCCGTCCCATTTCCACTCGGCGCCATAGTCGGCCATATCGAGCGTTTCGCGCGCGATGACATCATCCTCCAGCGGATGCGCCAGCATGAAGGGACGGAAGGTGGGGATATGGTCGACGCGCGGCGGAGGGCCACCCTTGGCGGCCCAATCGAACAGCGCGCCATAAGGCGGCGTCTGGCCGTGCCAATATTCCTCGACATCGTCCACCGGCACATCGAACGCCTGCGCGAAGGCAACCTTGGCGAGCCGCGCCGAAATGCCGATGCGCATCGCACCCGTCGCCATCTTGATGAGCGCATAGCGGCCATTCACATCGAGCCGATCCATGAGGTTTGCCAGCGCGGGCGCCACGGATTGGCGGGTCATGGCGGACAGCGCGGCCACCGTTTCGCTCAGGCTCGGCGGATCGAGCGCGGCGGGATTTTCCGGCCAGAGCAGGCTTGCCGTCTCCGCCGTATCGCCGACGAAATCCCGGCTGAGCTTGAACAGAACCGGGTCCACACGGTCCATCAGCAAGGCACGGATCGTGCCGGCCTTCACCGCCGGAAAATCGAGGCCGTCCGTCAGCGCAGCCAGCGCCCAGCCCCGGTCAGGGTCGGGGGTCTCGCGCAGATAGGCGGCGATAAGGGCAAGCTTGCCGTTGCGCGAGCGGGTGTAGACGAGCGCATCCAGCAGGGCGGCGAAGGCCTCCATCAGTCGTCCTCATCCTCATAGCCGACAAGGGCGAGCGCGCGGGCACGGCGCTGGTGCAGCTCGCACCAGCGCAGCAACGCATCTTCCCGGCCATGAGTGATCCAGGTCTGCGCCGGATTCACCTCCGCGATCGTGGTCGTCAGTTCCGCCCAGTCGGCATGATCCGAGATCACCAGGGGCAGCTCAACATTGCGCTGCCGCGCGCGCTGCCGCACCCTCATCCAACCGCTTGCCATGGCCGTGACCGGATCGGGCAGGCGACGGCTCCAGCGATCGTTGAGGGCCGAAGGCGGGCAGAGGATGATCTGCCCGGCCAGCGCACCCTTGGGCATCCCCGCGATCAATCGCAGCTCGCCAAGATCGACGCCCAGCTCCTCATACAGCCGGCACATCCGCTCCAGCGCCCCGTGCAGATAGATCGGCGCGGCATAGCCTTCCCGGCGCAGCTCGGCGATGACGCGCTGCGCCTTGCCCAGCGCATAGGCGCCTACAAGGATGCAGCGATCCGGATTGGCCTCGCGCGCCTTGAGCAGCTTGCCGATCTCCTCGCCGATGGCCGGGTGACGGAAGACCGGCAGGCCGAACGTGGCTTCGGTGATGAAGACATCGCAGGGCGTAACCTGAAAAGGCGGGCATGTCGGATCGGCCCGGCGCTTATAGTCACCAGTGACGATCACCCGCTCGCCGGCATGTTCAAACAGGATCTGCGCGGACCCGAGCACATGCCCAGCCGGCAGGAAGGTCGCCTGCACGCTCCCCGGCAGGCTGATCGTCTCGCCGTAGGCCACCGGTTGCGCGGCGCCGGGCGGACCGTACCGCAGGTCCATGATGGCCAGCGTCTCCGGCGTCGCGATGCAGCGGCCATGGCCGCCCCGGGCATGATCGGCATGGCCGTGCGTGACGAGGGCTGTCTCCACCGGATCGGCCGGATCGACCCACGCCTTGGCCGGCACGACATGCAGCCCATGCGCCTCTGCGCGAATCCAGGAGAAGTCGGCCATGGCCTCTAAATGGCGACCGGCACGTCCCGGTTCCAGCGCGGCTTTGCGATGTGCCCCAAAGGACCTATATCATGGCCATGACAGATGCTGCTCCCCAGACCACAGACGTGCGTTCCTTCCTGTATCGCGATGGGTCTCTCGACCCGGATAGCGCCCGCCGGCTCACCGCCGAGGCGCTTACCGGCTGCGAGGATGGCGAGCTTTACTTGCAATATGTCGCGACCGAGAGCTTCGGCTTCGATGATGGGCGGCTGAAGACAGCGGATTATTCCACCGATGCCGGATTTGGCCTGCGCGGCGTCTCTGGCGAGATGACCGGCTTCGCGCACGCCAATGACATCAGCGAGCGGGCGATCCGCAAGGCAGCGCAGACGCTCCAGCTGCTCGACCCGGCGCGGCAGCCGATGACAACGGCGCCACAGCGCACCAACCGGCATCTTTATACCGACGCCAATCCGCTCGATCTCGTCCCCTTCGCGCAGAAGGTGGACCTGATGGCCAAGATCGACGCAGCAGCGCGGGCCCGCGATCCGCGCGTGGTGCAGGTCTCTGCGGTGCTGGCCGGTAGTTGGTCGGTGGTTGAGATCGTGCGGCCGGACGGCTTCGTGGCAACCGACGTGCGTCCCCTCGTCCGCCTCAACGTCTCGATCATCATGGAAGAGGATGGGCGGCGCGAAACCGGCTATTTTGGCATTGGCGGGCGCTATCTCTACGATTCTCTGTTCGAGGAGGCGACCTGGCAGCGCGCGATCGACGAGGCGCTTAAACAGGCGCAGGTCAACCTCCGCTCGGTGCCCGCGCCGGTGGGCGAGATGACCGTGCTGCTTGGCCCCGGCTGGCCGGGCGTGATGCTGCACGAGGCGGTCGGTCATGGCCTGGAAGGCGATTTCAACCGCAAGGGCACCAGCGCCTTCTCGGGCAAGATTGGCGAGCGCGTGGCGGCGCCGGGCGTGACGGTGGTCGACAATGGCGCGATGGACGCGCGACGCGGGTCGCTCAGCATCGATGATGAAGGCACCCCGACGCAGGTGAATGTGCTGATCGAGGATGGCATTCTGCGCGGCTACATGCAGGACCGGCTCAACGCGCGGCTGATGGGCGTGGCACCCACTGGCAACGGCCGGCGCGAAAGCTATGCCCATGCGCCGATGCCACGCATGACCAACACTTATGCGCGCGCGGGCAACGACGATCCCGCCGAGCTGCTCAGCCGCGTGAAGACCGGCATCTTCGCGCGCAGCTTTGGCGGTGGGCAGGTGGACATCGTCTCGGGCAAGTTTGTCTTCTCCTGCACCGAGGCGTACAAGGTGGAGAATGGCAGGATCGGCGACCCGATCAAGGGCGCAACGCTGATCGGCGATGGCCCCGCCGCGCTGCACCGCATCGTCGGCATCGGCAACGACCTCGCGCTCGATGAAGGCATCGGCATGTGCGGCAAGGCGGGACAAGGCGTGCCCGCTGGCGTGGGCCAGCCGACGCTGCTGCTCGAAGGGCTGACGGTCGGCGGCACCGGGGGTTGAGGCGCCGGTCGGAACGACCAGCCGACGCCCTCACACCCCGGTCAGCAGCATGTCGAGCGCGTTCTTGATCCGGTATTCTTCTTGCGCGAGGGAGCCGGCGATTTCTTGGATTTCCGACACGGACACTGCACCTGCAAACTGGGTGACAAGCACCCAGTCTTCGCCCTGCATACGAAAGCGGGGATTGAGGCCCGGCCGGGGCGGCGGCGCGTCGTTTGGGTAAGCCAGCGGAACGACAAACCGTGTGTTGATGCCCGACAGCACCTCAGCCTGACAGTCTACGACATACTGCCCCGACCTCAGCCGAACGACATCATATTGGGCCATTAAAACATGCGGTAACGGGCAAGGGGAAGGCCGTTCTTCTCAACCCACGCGTTGTGGGCTTCGACCCACTCCTTGTTCTCCTCCTGCCAGCGCCGCTCGCGCTCTGCCTTCGCCGCCGCGCGCAGGGCCGCTTCGCAAGTCTGGGAGAGATTGATCCCGGCCTCCCGCGCGGCCTCCACCACGCCAGTATCGAGCGAGAGATTGACTGGCTTGCGCTTGCCGGACGCGATAGGATCAAGCTTCATATGCGCAAGCTATGCGCATGAACCATGCGCGTCAATGTGCGCATCCGACCAGCAAGACCTGAGGCCCATGTCTGAATTCTTCACTGCCATTTCCGACAAGCAACGCAGTTTCATCGAGAAACAGCCGGTCTTCTTTGTCGCCACCGCTGCGGACGGCGCGCGGATCAACCTCAGTCCCAAGGGCATGGACAGCTTCCGCGTGCTGGGGCCCAATCTGGTCGGCTATCTGGATGTGGGGGGATCCGGCAACGAGACCCAGGCCCATCTTTCAGCGGACGGGCGCATCACCATCATGTTCTGTGCGTTCGACCAGCCCCCGCTGATCCTGCGACTCTATGGGCGCGGCAAGGCAGTGCTGCCTCAGGATGATGAATGGGATTTCGCCTCGCGGCCCTTCACAATCCTGCCCGGTACAAGGCAGATCTTCATGATCGCGGTGGAGAGCGTGCAGGAGAGTTGCGGCTGGGGCGTGCCCTTCATGCGGCACGAGAAGGATCGCGACACGCTCTCTCGTTATCATGAGCAGAACGAAACGCCGGAACGGCTGGCGCGCATCTCAACCCGGACGCAAAGCATCGATGGCCTGCCGCTGCGCGTGCAGGACCATTTCCCCGAGCGCAAGCCGGCGCAGGTGCATGTCGATCCCGACTGGGTGCCGGCGGTGCTCAATCACTGGCTCAATGAGATCGGCCCGGAGGGCTGGTTCGATTCGAGCGAGGAAGAGGATGTGCGACTGACGCATCTCTTCCGTTCGCTCTGGGAAGCGCAGCGCGACAAGCCTGCCGATATGTTCGTGGCCGATGCCGACACGGCGCTGGCGGCGCTAATCCTGTTCGACCAGTTTCCGCGCAACATGTTCCGGGGCGAGGCTCGCGCCTTCGCGACCGATCCGCTCGCCCGCGAAATCGCCCGCACGGCATTGCAGCGTGGCTTCGACAAAGCATTCGTCGAGGGCGCCCGCGCCTTCTTCTACATGCCGTTCATGCACAGCGAGGACCTGTCCGATCAGGACTTGTGCGTGGCGTTGTTCAGCGCGCCGGGCTTCGAGCATAATCTGAAATTCGCCAAGGCCCACCGCGAGATCATCGCCCGCTTCGGCCGCTTCCCGCATCGCAATGCGGCGCTTGGACGGGAAACCCGGCCCGAGGAGCAAGAGGCGGTGGCGGAGGGCAGCGACTGGTAACCCACCGCCGCTCGCAGCGGATCGGCATCAGTCCGGCAGGCGCCAAGTCAGGCGGACATCTGCATCGCCATTTGGCGCGATCAGCAGGCGCTGGTCCGGAATTTGTTGGGCGCGCAGGATCTCCCGCACCATCTCGGCGCGTGCGGCCTGCCCCGTGATGGTGATGCCCAAAGGCACCCGCCGCGCCGCCCACACGGCCAGATCGAGATCGGCAGCGCCCTGCTGCGTCAATGCCTCGCCCGAAAAGCCGATGACCGGCAGCGGGGCGGGCGGCGGCGTCAGAACCAGCGTCCAGCCATCGAGGCCGGCGGATGCGCGCCGTTCCAGCTGGCGGTAGAGATCGAGCGATGCGCCGGACAGCGGCTCGGCTGCAACGGTGGCCTGGCGCCGACCCCGGTCCACCAGCACCGCATCGCTGGACACGCCAGCGACGAGGGCCAGTCGGTCCACCGCCGTCGTCGCAAAGCGCTCAAGGCTCTGCGTGCGCTCGCGAGATTGGGCGGCGGCCACCTGAGCCGCCTCGCTATTGCCCGCCCCCACCTGGATCTGGTCGATGGTGACATCCAGGTCCCGCTGCAGCGCATCGCGCAGGCTGGTCGCGGTGTCCCGCTCGGCATCCTTCGCATAAGTGGGCGTAAGCACGGTGGCGACGACCCGCATGGGCTGGCGATTGAAATCCGTTTCCAGATCGCTGATGCGTGCCGTCTGAGGGAATTGGCGCTGGATCACGTCCCGCACCTGGCGGGCGGCCAACGTCTCCCAGGCGATATGTCGCAAGGTGAGCGCCAGCGGCACCGAGAGCGCCGTCATGCAGACCACCATGACGATGCTTTGCAGCCGGGTATGCGCCGGCGTGAGGTGGGAGCCAAAGCCGTAGAGCCGCGCCATGAATGCGGCCGTGAGCGTGATCGTGACCGTGTTGGTCATGAAGAGCAGGAAAGCACCGCCCGCGATGGTCCAGTTCCATGTGGCGATGCCGAAGCCGACGGCGGCGAGCGGCGGCATGAGGGCGATGGCGATGGCGACGCCCACGACCGTCTCGCCCCGCCCGCGAATAAGCGCATAACCACCCGCGAGTGCCGAGAAGAAAGCGACGAGAAGATCGAAGAGATTGGGCCGCGTGCGGGCCGCGATTTCCGTCGTCACGGTCTGCACCGGTGAAACCAGGACGAACAGCGCGGTGAACGCGATCGCAATCACCGCGCCGACCGCCAACGCGAAGCCGGATGCGCGCATTTCGGCAAAATCCAGCGTTGCAAGCGCAAAGCCCAGGCCTATGATCGGCATCATCAACGGAGACAGCAGCATGGCGCCGATGAGGACCGCGCTGGACGGCAGCAGCAGCCCGAGAATGGCGATACCGGCGGATATGACCGTCATGAAGACGTAGCGCGGCGACCAGCCGGATTCCTCGACGATCCTCCGCAGGATTGCGTCGTGATCCACCGTCGCAATCGAGCGTTCCCGCCAGCTGACCCAGAGGGGGTTGCGCGAAACCGCGTAGGTCTTGTTGGTCAAGCGATCGGCTCCTCTGCCACGTGCGTCATTCCATTGACGCCCTAGCAGGGAAAATCGCTGTGTTTCCAGTCCGCTGCCCATGCGGACGAGCCGGGACCTTACAATCGCCGAAGCTCGGTGCCGTCCAGAATCGCTTCGCAACCCAGCGCCAGCGGGTCGTCGGCCTCGTCCAGCGCGGCGATGGTCACCCAGCCTTCCGCCCGGAGCGCCGCAGCCCGGGCACCATCATGGCCGATCGGCAAGAACGCCCGCTGCGCGGCGGTGGTGCCGAACCCGGCGTCGATGAGCGGATCAGGGTAGAGCGAGAAGCCCATGGCCGGCTCGCTGCCGCCATCTGCGCGGGCGACCGCGTAGCTGCCCCCGCGCCCGATCTCGCCAATGAAGCCCTCGGCAAAAACCGAGAAGCCGAACCAGCTTTGATATTCGAAACCGTGGCGCTCGGTCGGATCCAGCGTCAGCGTGATGTCCCAGCCAATGGGCTTGGCAATCGCGCGCAAGGCGCCGATCAATTCGCGAAGCGCACCTTTGGCCGGACCCGCGTCAAATGCCTCGAGCCGTTCCATTGCGGGGTGGAAAGGCCCTGTCGCCTCTATAAGCGCCATATAGGGCTTCGCCGCTGCGCCCAGCGCTGTCAGCGAGCCCGCATCCTTTGCGTCGAGACTGTCACGGACCGCCTCGACGTCGCCCTGGGGGAGCGGCATCGGGCCATCGGCCAGCATCGTCACGAGATCGGGCAAGGTGAAGTCAATGGTGATGCCGCTGACGCCGGCGCGCTGCAGCGCTTCGATCGCTACGTTGACGATCTCGACTGCCGCCGCGACGCTGTCCGTGCCGATGATCTCGGCGCCGACCTGCATCCGCTCGCGCTCGGGCCGCAACTGGTCGGCCCGCAGCTTCATCACCGGCCCGCCATAGCACAGGCGCAGCGGACGCGGGGTCGCGGCCATGCGGGTCGCGGCGATGCGGCCGATCTGGGCGGTCATGTCCGGACGGATCGCCAGGCTGCGCTGGGAGAGCGGATCGACGGCGCGGAGCAGATCTTCGGCGCGGGCCGACTGCAGGCGCGCGACCAGCGTTTCCTCGAACTCGGCCAGGGCCGGCATCACGCGCCGATAACCATGCGATGCGACGGTATCGAGCACTTCGCGCACGAGGCGGGCGGAGGCCTCCGCCTTGGGCGGCAGACGATCGGCAAGCCCTTCGGGCAGCAATCCGGGAGCGATGGCTTCAGTCATGGCGCGGCATTTAGCCGATTCCGCTCGCCAAGCGAGGATAAATTACAAGCGTGACCGGCCCGACGTGATGACACGCCGGGCCAGGCCGTGATTTAGAACTTGAGCGGGCAGACCCGATGCACGTTCGGCAGGGCGCAGATCTTGTCGACCAGCGTCTGCGGCACGGTCTCGTCGACCGAGAGCAGCAGGATCGCCTCGCCACCAGCCTCGCGACGGCCAAGGTGGAAGGTGCCGATGTTGATCTTGGCCTCGCCAAGAATGCCACCGACGCCACCGATGAAGCCCGGCGCATCGACATTGGCGATGTAGAGCATGGTGCCATCGAGATCGGCCTCGACCTTGATGCCGAACAGCTCGACCAGACGCGGCGCGCCGTTGCCGAACAGCGTGCCGGCCACCGAGCGCTCGCCCTGCGAGGTCTTCACCGAGACGCGGATCAGGGTGCTGTAGTCGCCCTCGCGCTCGGTCTTGATCTCGCGCACCTCGATGCCGCGCTCGCGGGCGAGGAAGGGCGCGTTGACCATGTTCACCGTGTCCGTCTGCGTGCGCAGGAAACCGGCGAGAACGGCCGAGACGATCGGTTTCTGGTTGAGTTCGGCCGCCGCGCCCTCGCTGTGGATCGAGATCCGGGGGATGACGTCACGCGAAAGCTGGCCAACCAGGCTGCCCAGCTTCTCGGCCAGCGCCATATAGGGCTTGAGCTTGGGCGCTTCCTCAGCCGACAGGCTCGGCATGTTGAGCGCGTTGGTGACGCCGCCGCTCAGCAGATAGTCGCTGAGCTGCTCGGCGACCTGCAGCGCCACGTTCACCTGCGCTTCGCTGGTGGACGCGCCGAGGTGCGGGGTCGAGATGAAGTTGGGCGTGCCGAACAGCGGGCTGTCCGTCGCCGGCTCGGTCTGGAACACGTCCAGCGCCGCGCCGCCGATGTGCCCGCTGTCGAGACCGGCCTTCAGCGCCGCCTCGTCGACCAGGCCGCCGCGCGCACAGTTGATGATGCGCACGCCCTTCTTGGTCTTGGCCAGATTCTCGGCCGAGAGGATGTTGCGGGTCTGGTCGGTCAGCGGCGTGTGCAGCGTGATGAAATCCGCCTTGGCCAGCAGCGTGTCCAGATCCGCCTTCTCCACGCCCATTTCGATGGCGCGCTCAGGAGTCAGGAACGGGTCGAAGGCGACGACCTTCATCTTGAGGCCCAGCGCGCGGCTGGCGACGATGGAGCCGATATTGCCGGCACCGATCAGGCCGAGCGTCTTGCCGGTGACCTCGACACCCATGAAGCGGTTCTTCTCCCACTTGCCGGCCTGCGTGGAGGCATCGGCCTCCGGCAGCTGGCGGGCGAGGGCGAACATGAGGGCGATGGCGTGTTCGGCGGTGGTGATCGAGTTGCCGAAGGGCGTGTTCATCACCACAATGCCCTTGGCCGAAGCGTAAGGAATATCGACATTGTCGACGCCGATGCCGGCGCGGCCGATGACCTTGAGATTGGTCGCGGCGTCGATGATTTCCTTGGTGACCTTGGTGGCCGAGCGGATCGCCAGACCATCATATTTGCCGATGATTTCCTTGAGCTCGTCGGGCTTCAGTCCGGTGATTTCGTCCACCTCGCACCCGCGCTCGCGGAAAATCTGCGCGGCCTGCGGGTCCATCTTGTCGGAAATGAGAACTTTGGGCTTGGTCATTTTACTGTCCTTCAAAGAGAGACAGTGCCCCTGCGAAAGCAGGGGCCCAGGGCGGGATGGCAATGCTGCTGGGCCCTGGGCTCCTGTTTTCACAGGAGCACCGGAAGCGGGGTCAGGCGGCAGTCGCGCTCAGCGCGGCCTTGGTCTCGGCATAGGCCCAGTCGAGCCAGGGGCCGAGCGCCTCGATGTCCGCGGTGTCGACCGTGGCGCCGCACCAGATGCGCAGGCCTGCCGGAGCGTCGCGGTAACCCGCGACGTCATAGGCGGCATCCGCCTTCTCGAGCAGCGAGGCCATCTTCTTGATGAAGTCGGCGTCGGCGCCCTCGACGGTGAGGCACACGCTGGTGATCGAGCGGGTCGCCGGATCGGCGGCAAGATGCCCGAGCCAGTCGCGCGATTCCACAATGGCATTGAGCGCATCGGCATTGGCCTGCGCGCGGGCGATGAGGCCCTTGGCGCCACCGATGGTCTTGGACCATTCGAGCGCGAAGATCGCATCTTCGACCGCCAGCATGGACGGCGTGTTGATCGTCTCGCCCTTGAACACGCCCTCAGCGAGCTTGCCCTTGGACATCAGGCGGAACACCTTGGGCAGCGGCCAGCTCGGCGTGTACTGCTCAAGCCGTTCGACGGCACGCGGGCCGAGGATCAGCACGCCATGGCCGCCCTCACCGCCCAGCACCTTCTGCCAGGAGAAGGTGGCGACGTCGATCTTGTCCCACGGCAGGTCGTAGGCGAACACGGCGCTGGTCGCGTCCGCGAAGGAGAGGCCCTCGCGGTCGTCCGCGATCCAGTCGCCATTGGGCACGCGCACGCCCGAGGTGGTGCCATTCCAGGTGAAGAGCACGTCATTCGACCAGTCGACCGCATTCAGACCAGGGATCTGCCCGTAGTCGGCGCGCAGAACCGTCGGATCGAGCTTGAGCTGCTTGGCGGCATCGGTGACCCAACCTTCACCGAAGCTCTCCCAAGCGAGCGTCGTCACGGGGCGCGCGCCCAGCATCGTCCACATTGCCATCTCGAAGGCGCCAGTGTCGGAGCCGGGCACGATGCCAATGCGGTGCGTCTCGGGCAGGTTCAGCAGCTCGCGCATCAGGGCGATGCAATAAGCGAGGCGATCCTTGCCGAGCTTTGAGCGGTGGGAGCGTCCGAGCACTTCGGTGGCCAGCTTCGCCGGATCATAGCCGGGCGGCTTGGCGCAGGGGCCGGACGAGAAATGGGGGCGGGCCGGCGTGGTCGCCGGCTTCGTAACGTCAATCATGGTATGCGTCTCCTTGCAGAGAGCACGCGCGGCGTTGGGACCGCGTGGCCCGCCGGCGGCCATAGAGATTTGCAGACGGGTGTCAATGTAAGATCGGGCTAAGATCGGGGCCGGCGTGCCTCGCCCGGGCTGAACGGACCTTGGGCGGACATGCGCCAGACCGCGCGCGGCGGTCGAGGCATCCCCTTGCACTGTCTAGGTTTTGTTCAGCTGCGATGCGTGATAAACGGCGCCATGATCCATTGGGCGTCATCGGTGGGATTTGGGGCAGGAATGCGCAGGCTGGTCGGCCTGTTGCTGGTCACCAGTCTTGCCGCCTGCGCCGACCGCCCCAGCCCGCGCACCGGTGCAAGGGCGCCGGTGGCTGCCGCGCCGGCACAACGCACAATGCCGAACAGCGAGAGCTATCGCATGTGCGCGGCGCGCCTCTCGACCGCGAAGGTCCGCTTCGAGCCGCTGCCCAATCAGGATCGCGGCGGCGGCTGCACGACAATCGATACCATCCGCCTGCTGGAGATCGGCACGCCGGTGGCCAATCTGGGGCCGATGACCTGCCCCCTCGCCGCCAATTTCGCGGCCTGGGTGCAATATGCGGTGCGCCCCGCCGCGCGACTCTATCTGCGCAGCGAAGTGGTGCGCGTCGAGACCTTCGGCACTTATGCCTGCCGCGATGTCCGTGGCACCGGCGGGACCATCGCCGGCAAGCGTAGCGAACATGCGCACGCCAATGCCGTGGACATTTCCGCCTTCGTGCTGGCCGACGGGCGCCGAATCAGCCTGGTGAACGATTGGCAGGGCGAGAGCACCCACGCCCAGTTCCTGCGGGTCCTCCACCAGAGCGCGTGCAAGCGATTCCGCACAGTGCTCGGCCCGGACTATAACAGCGCCCACCGCGACCATTTCCATTTCGACATGGGCGGACGGGGCAGTTTTTGCCGCTGAACCCGCCGGTTTTCTTCTCCGCCGAAATCGTCTAGCGCCACTGGATGACAGACCAGCCTACAGTGCGCGAAAGCAAGTTTCGCCGTGCCCGCGAAGAAGCCATCGATGCCAAGCGGATCATCCCCACCCCGCAGACAGAAAGCAAATCCTACAAGCTGGCCTTCCAGGACAACGAGTTTCTGCTGCGGGAAGACCTGCGGCCGGTCCGCTTCCAGCTCGAGTTGATGAAGCCCGAGCTGCTGCTCGATGAAGCGAAGATCGCCTCGACCTTCGTCTTCTATGGCTCGGCGCGCATTCCTGAGCCAGAGGCCACGCAGGCGCTGATCGATGCCGCGCCCGACGAGCGCGCCCGGAAAGTCGCCGAGCGTCTCGCCGAAAAGGCGCGTTATTATGAGGAAGCCCGCAAGCTGGCGCGAATCGCGGCGCAATGTCCGCCGAACGAAGCTGGCTGCCATCACTTCGTCGTGTGTTCGGGCGGCGGCCCCTCTATCATGGAGGCGGCCAATCGGGGCGCGGCGGACGTCGGCGCGCAAACCATCGGGCTCAATATCGTGCTGCCGCACGAACAGGCGCCCAACCCCTATGTGACGCCCGATTTATCCTTCCAGTTCCACTATTTCGCGCTGCGCAAGATGCACTTCACCCTGCGCGCTCGCGCGCTCGCAGTGTTCCCCGGTGGTTTCGGCACGTTCGACGAATTTTTCGAGCTGCTAACCCTGGTGCAGACCGGCAAGATGAAGCGCATCCCCATCCTGCTGTTCGGCAAGGACTTCTGGACACGCGTCGTGAATTTCGAGGCGTTGGCCGAGGAAGGCGTGATCAGCCCACGCGATCTCGATCTGATCAGCTGGGTCGAAACGGCTGAAGAAGGCTGGGCCGTGGTCGAGAGCTTTTATGCGGATAGCCAGCCGGGCTGCTGAGGTCCGCGCCCGTCCGGCTCGCTGATACCAGCGGGTCCGATAACAAAAGCGGCGCGGGTTGCCCCGCGCCTGCTTGAATATTTGACCGAACCCAAGCCTGGGCTCTGGCTAATGAGATTATTCGTGCGGCGTCGCAGCGTTGGCGGCAGCGCCCTCGGCGCCCGCTTCCGCCGCATTGTCTGCAGCAGCCGCATTGTCGGCGCCACCTTCTGCCGCAGGGGCCTCGGCCGGTGCATCGGCAGCCGGGAGAGGCAGGTTCGAGCCCTGCGTGTTGAGATAGGCGATCAGATTGGCGCGATCTTCAGGCTTGCTGAGACCGGCGAAACTCATCTTTGTGCCGTTGGCGAACGAACGCGGCGAGGTCAGCCAGTGATCCAGCTGCTCGAAGGTCCAGTTGCCGCCCACCTTCTTGAGCGCATCCGAGAAAGCGAAGCCGCCACGGCCATGGCCGATCGGGTCGCCAACGATGGCCCAGAGGTTGGGGCCGATGCCATTGGCGCCCCCCTGATTGACCGTGTGGCAGGCCACGCACTTGGCGAAGACCTTCTCACCAGCCGCCACGTCCGCCGAGGCGAGCAGCGTGTTCAGCGAAGGACCTGACGCACCGCCCTCGCCTTCCGCCTCAACGCCCTCGATCGCGTAGCCCATCGGCTCGGGACGCTCGGCGTGAAACAGCTTGCTGCTCACAATGCCGCTGCCAAGCGCAATGATGCCGCCAAACAGTGCCCAGCCTGCAATGGTATTGAAACGATCGCTCATGCGCCCTCAATCTCCAGAAATCTACCCGACGCGCGACCTCCTCAATCGCGGCGCTGCCGGTGCCCGTCGGCGCTCCCCTTAATGACTGCATTGCGCGGGTGCAAGCCTGTCGGAAGGCCTGTGTCGCGACACAGGCGCCGGCGCCTTGCGCGGCAAGGCCCAAAGCCCTAAGCGCAGCGGCCATCATGGACACTTACCCGCTCCCCGCGCAGCGCCTTGTCGCCGAGATGACGGACGCCGCCGCGCGCGCGCCTGAGCGTGCGATAAGCTTTCAGGGCGCGCCGGGCGCCAATTCGCATCTGGCGGTGATGGATTTTGCGCCGGACGGCCTGCCCCTGCCCTGCTTCAGCTTCGAAGACGCGCTGGATGCCGTGCGCGATGGCCGTGCCGACCGCGCGATGATTCCCATCGAGAATTCGCTGCATGGGCGGGTTGCGGACATGCACTTTCTGCTGCCCGAATCCGGCCTGTCGATCATCGACGAATATTTCCTCCCGATCCACCACAGCCTGATGAGCGCGGACGAGACGCCGCCGGTCAGCGCGCTCAGCCATGTGCAGGCGCTGGGGCAGTGCCGGAAATATCTGCGCAGCCGTGGCATCCGCCCGATCGTCTATGCCGACACCGCCGGCGCGGCCGCGCTGGTCGCCGAGGTCCGCGAGCCCGGCGCAGCGGCGATTGCGCCCTCGCTCGCCGCGCGACTCTATGGCCTCACGATCCATGATGAGAAGATTGAGGACAGCAGCGACAACATGACGCGCTTCGTCGTGCTGGGCCGCGATGCGATCATGCCCTCGCGCGACGGGCCGGTGATGACGAGCTTCCTCTTCGAGGTGAAAAACATCCCCGCCGCGCTCTATAAGGCAATGGGCGGCTTTGCGACCAACGGGGTCAATATGACCAAGCTGGAGAGCTATCAGCGCGGCGCCAGCTTCTCGGCGACGGAATTCTACGCCGATATCGAGGGGATGCCCGGCGACCCCGCTGTTGATCGCGCTTTGGAGGAACTCGCGTTCCACAGCAAATGGGTCCGTCTGCTGGGCAGTTATCCGCAGGGCCGCTCCCGCTCGATCTGACGTCGCTGGGCCTCGATGCCCTATCTACCTGATAACTGCCAACGATCTGTGCGTACTTTTTAAGCACTGCCCACACGTGCCGCCTCAATTTGAGGCAATCGCCTCAACGAGGCTCGACTGCCAACCGCTTTAACGCCTCGTTTATGATTTGGCACAGCTCTTGCTTGGCATTCCCCTGCAACCAATGGGGGCGCAAGAGATGAAACTCATTATGGCAATCATCAAGCCGTTCAAGCTGGACGAGGTGCGTGAAGCTCTCTCTGCGCTGGGCGTGGCTGGCATGACAGTAAGTGAAGTGAAGGGTTTTGGCCGCCAGAAGGGCCAGACCGAAATCTACCGCGGTGCGGAATATTCCACCAACATGGTTCCGAAGATCAAGGTCGAGGTCGTCTGTGACGATGCCCTCGCGCCGCGTGTTGTGGAAGCCGTGCAGCAGGCCGCCAACAGCGGCGCCATCGGCGATGGCAAGATCTTCGTCCTCGACGTGGGACAGGCCATCCGCATCCGCACCGGCGAAACCGGCGAAACCGCGCTGTAAGTTAAAGGGGGTAACGCATGACACCTTTCAAGACATTCTGCGGCGCGGCGGGGGCTCTGGGCCTTTCGCTCTTCGCCGCCTTGCCCGCATGGGCGCAGGAGGCCGCAGCGGAAGCCGCGCCTGCCGTTCCCAATCCGGGTAACAACGCATGGATGATGACGTCCACCGTCCTCGTTCTCCTCATGATCCTGCCCGGCCTCGCCCTGTTCTACGGCGGCCTGACGCGCTCCAAGAACATGATCGCCACCATGACGCAGATCGGCGCCGTTGCGGCGCTCGCGATGCTCATCTGGGTGATGTACGGCTACGGCCTCGCCTTCGGTCCTGAAGGCAATCAGTTCATCAGCTGGGGCAAGTTCTTCCTTGCTGGCATCACGCCGGATTCGACGGCCGCGACCTTCACGTCTGAAGTGATCTCGGAATATGTGTTCGTCAGCTTCCAGATGACCTTCGCCGCGATCACCATCGCCCTCGTGCTTGGTGGCATCGTCGAGCGCATGAAGTTCTCGGCCATCATGGTCTTTGCCATCGTCTGGCTGACCATCGTCTACTTCCCGGTCGCCCACATGGTCTGGGAAGCGCGCGGCGTGTTCTTCGCCATGGGTGCTCTGGACTTCGCCGGCGGTACGGTCGTGCACATCAATGCGGGCGTTTCCGCACTGGTCGCCGCCCTCATCCTCGGCAAGCGCAAGGGCTTCCCCAGCGAGCCGATGCCCCCGCACAGCCTGACGCTGACCATGGTCGGCACCGGCCTGCTGTGGGTCGGCTGGTTCGGCTTCAACGCCGGTTCGGCGCTTGAGGCCAATGGCTCTGCGGCTCTCGCCATGATCAACACCTTCGTCGCCACCGCCTCGGCCGGTCTCTTCTGGATGCTCACCGAGCGCGTGATGGGCCACAAGGGTTCGGCTCTCGGCTTCTGCTCGGGCATCATCGCCGGCCTCGTCGCCGTGACACCCGCTGCGGGCAACTCCGGTCCGTTCGGTGCCATCGTTCTCGGTGCCGTTGCCTCCATCGTCTGCTACTTCTTCGTCGCGAAGGTGAAGCCGGCGCTGGGTTATGACGACTCGCTGGACGCCTTCGGCATCCACGGCGTGGGCGGCATCATCGGCGCCATCGGCACCGCAGTGGTCTATTCGCCCTCGCTCGGCGGCCCTGGTGGCGCCGACTATGCGATGGGCGGCCAGCTGGTCACGCAGATCACGGCCGTGCTTGCCACGATCGTCATCGCCACCGTGGGCACCGTCATCGCCATGTTCATCGCCAAGGCCCTCACCGGCCTGCGGGTGAGCACCGAAGTCGAGCAGGAAGGCCTCGACCTCGGCGAGCACGGCGAGCGCGCTTACAACTGATCCGAATTCGGCGGGGGCGAAAGGTCCCCGCCGTCCGTTGTTCCTCCTGCGAACATCCCTGGGCCGGCGTGAAAGCGCCGGCCTTTTTTTCGGGCTCCCGCAAGGTGACGATTGCCTTCCCGGACACGGCAATTCCATTTCGTGCCTGACCGTCCTATTCCTCATCCGGCGAAAGACGCCCGATGAGGAGACTGAACGATGCCGATTGAACTGATCATTCTGGCCTGGGGCTGCCTGCTGGCCCTCGTTCACATCTTCGCTGCCGTGCGGGCCAAGACCGCGCAATATGGCACCGCCTGGAATGTCGGCGCGCGCGATCAGTCGCTGCCCGAGCCCAAGCCCCTCGTCGGGCGGCTGGCGCGAGCGCAGGCAAATTATTTCGAGACCTTTCCGATCGTCGCCATCGCCATCCTCATCGATGCGCAGCTCGGCCTGTTCGATCGGTGGACGGCCATTGGCGCCGCGCTCTGGCTCGGCGCGCGCATCGTGTATCTGCCGCTTTATGCTGCAGGGGTTCCCGTGGTGCGGACGATGGTATTCGGCATCAGCATGATCGGCGTGCTGATGCTGCTCTGGCCGGCGCTACGCCTCGCGTTCTGAACAGGAGTGCTGGCGGGGGCCGTCAGCCCCTCTGGTTGGCCAGTGCGTGCATCATCTCGCGAATAGGCGAGAGATCATAGCCCGCCGCGGCCGCCTGCTCGGCCAGGACATCGGGCGAATCGCCCGCCCGCGCCCGCGCCAAGGCCCAAAGCAGCGTGCTGCGGGTGCCGGAGCGGCAATAACAGAGCGCCTTGCCCTCGCCATTCTTCGCGAGTGCCTCATCCAGCGCATCGAGCTGCCAGGGCGCAAAGCCGCTATGCGAGACGGGAATGGCGACATAATCGAGCCCCGCCTCCCGCGCCGCCGCCTCGATCGTGTCGCCGGAGGTCTGGTCTGCGGACTCACCCTCGGGTCGGTTGTTCACGATGAGCGAGATGCCCATCGCCGCAGCCTGCGCCACGACATCCGCATCGATCTGCGGGGCGACGAATAGGGATGGGGTCAGTTGCCGCAACATGGCGCGTCTCCGATAAGGGCCTTGCCCGTCCCTAGGCCCGGCAGTCCCCTGCGCGCAAGAGAGGGGTTGCCGGTACGGATTTGCGAAGTGGTCAAAGCGCCTTCTGGTAGATCACATAGCTGCGGTTGATGCGGCTCTCGATCGCCTGGGCAATGGCTTTCATGCCCTGATTATCATCGAGGATCCAGCCGATCTCCCCGCGCGTCGCGCCATAATGGGTGATGGCGTCGCGGCGGATATATTCGATCATCATGAAGGCCAGCTGGCTCGCCATGCGCGAGGATTGGAGCCGCTGGACCACGCCCATCAGCGGCACGCGCATGGTGCGGACCTTGGGCTTGCGCAGCCACCAGAGCAGCTTTGCCCAGCCGAAGGGGAAGAGCGTGCCGTTAAGGCGGGCGAGCGCTTCGTTCATGTCCGGCAGCGTCATCATGAAGGCCACCGGCTCGCCATCCAGCTCAGCGATGCGAATCAGATCCTCGAACACCAGCGGCTTGAGCGCCTTGCCGAAATGCGCAACCTCATGGTCGGTAATCGGCACAAAGCCCCAGTTGCGGCCCCAGGCATCGTTGAGAATGTGCAGGATGATTGCCGCATCCCGGTCGAACTCGCTCTTGTCGACATGGCGAATGCGAATGCGCTCGTTACGCTCGCCGGATTGGACGATCCGCTGGATCAGCGGCGGAAATTCCTGCGTGATGTCGAGCTCATAAGTATCGAGCTGCTTGGCATGGGCATAGCCAGCCGATTCGATCCAGGCGCGATATTCCGGCCTGTTGTGGCCCATCATCACCGTAGGGGAATGGTCGAAGCCCTTCACGAGAAGGCCCGGCTCCTCCCAGATGGAGAGCGAGATCGGGCCGAGCACCCGGGTCATCCCCCGCTCGCGCAGCCAGCCTTCCGCCGTCGCGATCAGCGCGTGCGCGGTTGCTTCATCCATGGCTTCGAACATGCCGAAATTGCCTGTCCCCGGCCCCATGCCCTGCTCGGCAGGCATGGAAATGGCGAGATGATCGATATGCGCGCTGATGCGCCCGACGACCTTGCCACCGCGCCGCGCGAGGAAATACTGATGCTCGGCATGTTCGTGAAACGGGTTCTTGCCCGGTGTCAGCAGGCCGCGCACTTCGCTCTTCAGCGGCGGCACCCAATGGGGATCATCGGCATAGATGGTCCATGCCAAATCGATGAACGCCGCCATGTCGGCCTTGCCGGAGACGGGAGTGATCACTAAATCGGCTGACGTCACGGCGATACCCCTGTCCCGCGCTTCGACCATGAGGCGCTGCTGAGAGGGCACAGCACTGCGGAACTGGCGGCGGATTTGTCAAGCCGCGCGCCGTGGCGGCAGAACAAAATCACATTGCTGCCATGATCTGTGCTCATTCGACCGATAGGACCCCTTTGCATGACCGCAATCGACCAGAGACTGGACGCAGCGCCGTCCGCGCCAGCCGGCAAGGCCCCCGCCGCAGCGGGCCCTGCGCTGGCAACCACGCCCGATGACATGGCGATGCTCCGCGCCGCCGTGGATTTGACGCGCGATCTGGCGACCGCGCGGCCCGGCATCTACTGGCCCGATTTCCTGGCCTCCGCGCTGATCGGCTACGCGGCTATGGCGCTCGCCATGCTGGCCTCGCAAGGTTGGGTGGTGGCCCTCGCTGGCTTGATTTCCGCCCTGGCACTGTATCGAGCGACGAGCTTCATTCACGAACTGACGCACATCCGGGCAGGTGCGCTGCCGGGCTTTCGTTTCACGTGGAACCTGCTGATCGGCATTCCCTTGCTGTTCCCCTCCTTCCTCTATGAAGGCGTGCACACCCAGCATCATGCAAAGACGCGCTACGGCACCATCGATGACCCGGAATATCTGCCGCTTGCGCTGATGAAGCCGTGGAGCCTGCCACTGTTCATCCTCGTGGCCGCCTTGGCCCCGGTGGCGTTCATCGTGCGCTTCGGCGTGCTGGCACCGCTCAGCCTCGTCATTCCGCCGCTGCGCCGCTTCATCGTCGCGCGCTACTCGGCGCTCTCCATCAATCCCGATTATCGGCGCCGCGCACCGGAGGGTGATTTTGCGCGGATGTGGGCCTGGCAGGAGGCCGGCACCAGCCTGTGGTCGATGGCGCTCATCGCCAGCGTGCCGCTGCTCGGCTGGCGCCCGTTGCTCACCTATCTTGCGATTCTCTCGGTTGCGATGGTGGCCAATCAGCTCCGCACGCTGGTCGCGCACCTCTGGGAGAATGAGGGCGAGACGATGACGGTGACCGGCCAGTTCCTCGATTCCGTCAACGTCCCCCCGCCCGCACCGCTGGCTGCGCTGTGGGCGCCGGTGGGCCTGCGCTACCACGCGCTCCACCATTTGCTGCCGAGCGTGCCCTATCATGCGCTGGGCGAGGCCCATCGCCGGATCGCGCAGCATCTGGGCGCGGGATCGACCTATGATCGGGCCAACTATCCCGGCATGGTCCCGCTGGTCGTTCGGATCGCGCGCAGCACGATGGTCGCCCGCTAATCGCACCGGGGAAAATCACGCCGTCGAGCGGCGTATTTTCCCCATCGCCTTCCCGCGGCGAACCTGCCATTTGAGCTTCATGCCCACAATCGCGCTGCTGCTCGCATCCAACATCCTGATGACCACGGCCTGGTACTGGCATCTCAAGGGCGGCATGAGCAAACCGCTCACCCTGGTCATCCTGATCAGCTGGGGCATCGCCTTTTTCGAATATTGCTTTGCGGTGCCAGCCAATCGCATCGGCTACGCCAGCGGCTGGAGCGCGGGCCAGCTCAAGATCACGCAGGAAGTCATCGCGCTAACCGTTTTCGGCGTCTTCATGGTCACCTTTCTGGGTGAACCGCTCCACTGGCGCCATTTCGGCGCGCTGGCCTGCCTCATTGGCGCCGTCGTCTTCATGTTCTGGGGCAAGGCCTGACGCTGTAGACGCCGGGCGCGCGTCAGAAATCGTAGACCAGCGTCGCGCGCGTAATCGTATCCGTCATCTCCGAGCCTGCGGGCGGTGACGTCTCATGGCGCACCGCATAAGAGAGGCGCGCGGAGAGCGAACCGTTGAGCTTGCCGGTGAGGCCAGTGGTGTTCGCATAGCTGCTATTGCCGGAGCTCCACACCGCCTGGGCATTGTTTTTGAGCTCGAAGGCGCGTGAAATCTGCCAGCGCAGATCGGCGGCGGCCAGCGTGTTCAGTTCAGTCGTGTCGGGCTCGTCGATCCCGACGGTGTGCCGCCAAGCCGGCCCGCCCTTGATGTCCAGACTGAAATCGGCCTGCCGCACCAGCCGCACACCGACGCCGCCCGAGGCCGTGGTGCGGTCCGAAAAACCCTGGAACCGGTCTTTCTCGTATGTCGCGAGCCCATAAGCGTAGATCGCGTCGTTCAGGGTGAAGTTGGGCTCATAACTTGCCAGCCACTGGTTGCGCGTCGTGACGCCATCGCTGCGCTGATAGTCGACATTGGCGCGGAACTTGTGCAGCCAATCGATCCCACGCCGTTCAAGCGAGAGACCTGCGCTGATGCCGGAGCTTTCGGTATTGCCGGTGGTGATAAAGCCACCCAGTTCGCCACTGCCTGACCAGGCGTGAAAGAAGCTCGCCTGCCTCAGCCGGGCTTCCCGCTCGGCATCAATGGCGGCCTTGTGCGCCTGAATCTTCTCGTCGATCTCCGCGGCATTGTCGGGATGCGTCTGCTTGGCAAAGCGCGCGACGGTGGCGAGCGCCCCGGCATCCCCGCTTGCGATGGCGGCATCCAGCATGGCCTTGACCGATGGCGGCAGTTCGGCCGCTGCGGGTGCAGCCGCAACGCCGCTCGCTATCATCGCCATTGCGCCAAGCCTGAGGGCCGACTTCATGCCCAACTCCTTCTAAAACGACCGGACGCCCGTCCCGCACGGGGACCGCTTCCCGACCTCACTCGCCTCGTTCGAGCCGCCGACTGGCGCGAAGATGCGCATGGGTGATGGCGACGGCAAGTGCATCCGCTGCATCAGGACCGACCACGCTCGTTCCCGGCAGCAATCGCATCACCATGGCGTGGATCTGATCCTTGCTTGCATTGCCGACGCCCACAATGGCTTTTTTGACGAGCCGGGCTGCATATTCGCCGACCGGTATGCCGGTGCGCGCGGCGCCGAGCAAAATAACGCCCCGCGCCTGCCCCAGCTTGAGCGTCGATTGCGGGTTGGTGTTGATGAACACCTCTTCGACCGCCGCTTCCGCCGGCCGATGTTCCGCGATGAGGGCCGCCAGCGCCGCATCCAGCGCGACCAGCCGGGCAGGCAAGGCGTCGCTCGCCGCCGTGCGGATCTGGCCATTGGCAATATGAGACAGGCGATTGCCCTGCGCACGGATCAGGCCCCAGCCCGTGGTCCCGAGACCGGGGTCGAGACCCAGAATGATCATGACCGCAAGATGCGGGCGATCACCCCAGCTTTTCCATCACGTCGTCGGGAACCTCGTAATTGCCCCAGACGGTCTGAACGTCATCGTCATCATCCAGCGCGTCGACGAGCTTGAGCAGCGTGCCGGCATTGCTCTCGTCCAGTTCCACAGTGGTCTGCGGTTTCCACGCGAGGTTGGCGCTCGCTGCGGCGCCGAGCTTGTCCTCCAGCGCCTTGGCGACCTCGTGCAGGGCATCCATGGCCGTCCAGATCTCGTGTTCATCGTCGTTTGACGACACATCGTCCGCACCCGCTTCCAGCGCAGCCTCGAAGATCGCGTCCGGATCGCCGACGGAGGCCGGATAGGTGATCAGGCCCATGCGATCGAACCCGTGGCTCACCGCGCCGGACGCGCCCAGATTGCCGCCATTTTTGGAGAAAGCCGTGCGAACGTTGGTTGCGGTGCGATTGCGGTTGTCGGTCAGCGCCTCGACGATGATCGCGACGCCACCCGGGCCGTAACCCTCATAGCGCACTTCCTCGTAATTCTCCGCGTCACCCTTGCTCGCCTTGTCGATCGCGCGCTGGATGTTGTCCTTGGGCATGGACTGCGCCTTGGCCGCGTTGATGGCCAGACGCAGACGCGGATTCATGTCCGGGTCCGGCGCGCCCATCTTGGCCGCGACGGTGATCTCGCGCGAGAGCTTGGAGAACATGGCCGAGCGCTTCTTGTCCTGCGCGCCCTTGCGGTGCATGATGTTCTTGAATTTGCTATGGCCTGCCACGGCCGGCTCCTTCGATTATGTGATCCGGATTTTTCTTGGGGGCCTCCTATCGCGGCAAGTCCAATCAGGCAACGGGCGCGAGGGCAGGAGGCAAAATGAGCGCCATCGTCCTGTCACGAAGATGCGCCAGCACGACGCATAGGCTCGTGCCCGTCCTGACTCTCGCGATGGAGGTGGAATGTTGACCCGAAGGGATGCCATCGGTCTGGGCGTCGCGGCCTTGGCGACCCCTGCTCTCGGCGGAGAGACGGGGCGCGCTCAGACGCTCGACGGCAACCAGCCTCTCGTATTCGCTCACCGCGGCGCGAGCGCCCTGCGGCCCGAGCATACGCTGGAATCTTATGGCCGGGCCATTGCGGACGGCGCGGATCTCATCGAGCCGGACCTGGTGATGACGCGCGACGGCGTGCTCGTTGCGCGACATGAAAACGAGATCGGCGGCACCACCGATGTGGCAAAGCGCCCAGAATTTGCAGACCGCCGGACCACAAAGCAGATCGATGGCGAGGCGGTCACCGGCTGGTTCACCGAGGATTTTTCGCTCGCGGAACTCAAGACCCTGCGTGCCGTGGAGCGATTGGGTGCCATCCGCCCGGAAAGCCAAAGCTACGACGGCCAGTTCCCCATCCCGACGCTGGACGAGATCATCGCCTTCGTCGCGGCGCAGGCGGGCACGCAAGGCAGGACGATCGGCCTGATTCCGGAAATCAAGCACTCCACATACTTCGCCAGCATCGGCCTGCCGCCTGAAGACGTCCTGCTCAGGGCGCTGGCCGGCCACGATTATACGCGCCGCTGCCCGATCGTGATTCAGTCGTTCGAAACCACCAATCTGCGCGCCATTCGGCAGAAAATCGGTCGGCCGACGAACATCCAGCTGCTCCAGTTGTTCGAGACATTCGATCGCCAGCCCGCCGATGCCGCCCTCGCCGGGCTGAAGACAACTTATGGCGATATGGCATCGCCAGCCGGGCTCGCCGCCATTGCCGGCTATGCCGATGCCGTCGGCCCCTCCTCGCGCTCGGTCATGCCGCTGGACGCCGAAGGCCGCCTCGCCCAGCCGACCCGCCTTGTGGCCGATGCCCATGCCGCCGGGCTGCGCGTCTATCTGTACACCTTCCGGCCCGAGAACCGCTTCTTGCCCAGCGATCTGCGCGGTCCCGGTGGCGAGAATGCCCGACATGAGGGCGGCTCGGTGGCAGAGATCCGGCGCTACCTGTCGCTTGGGGTGGATGGCTTCTTCACCGATGACCCGGCTCTGGGGCGCCTCGCCGTGGATGGAGCCTGATCGGCGCTGGCCTCCCGCCCGTGGCCGCGCTATCCCGCTCCGCATGGCTTCCCGCAATCATCTCTATCTCGTCGATGGCTCGAGTTACATCTTTCGCGCCTATCACCAGCTTCCACCGCTCACCAACCGCCATGGCACACCCGCCGGCGCGGTATATGGTTATACGGCGATGCTATGGAAGCTCGCCGACGCGCTGGACAAGGAGGAGGGGCCGACCCATCTCGCAGTGATTTTGGACAAGGGCTCGCACACCTTCCGCAACGATCTTTACGATCAGTACAAGGCCCACCGGCCGCCGCCGCCGGAAGACCTGATCCCGCAGTTTCCGCTGATCCGCGAGGCGACCCGCGCCTTTTCGCTGCCCTGCATCGAGGAAGCCGGATTCGAAGCCGACGATATCATCGCCACCTACACCTGCCAGGCGGTGGCGCAGGGCTGGGACGTGACGATCGTCTCCTCCGACAAGGATCTGGCCCAGCTCATCCAGCCCGGCGTGGACATGCTCGACACCATGAAGAACGAGCGGCGCGGGCCGGATTATGTGCAGGACAAGTTCGGCGTCGCGCCCGAGCAGTTGCGCGATGTGCTGGCCCTGATGGGCGACAGCGTCGACAATGTCCCCGGCGTGCCCGGCGTCGGCGCGAAGACCGCTGCGAAGCTCATCGGGGAATATGGCGACCTGGATGCGGTGCTCGCCGCAGCGCCGGACATGAAGCCATCCAAGCTCAAGGAACGGCTGATCGAGCATGCCGAGCTCGCCCGCCTCTCGCGCGAACTGGTTACGCTCCACTGCGAAGTGCCGCTGCCGCACGCGCTCGATGATCTCAAGCTGGATGGCATCCCCGCCGAGCCGCTGCGCGCCTTTCTTGAGGATCAGGGCTTCAAGGCGCTGCTGGCCCGCATGGCCAGCCATGCGCCGGGCCGGCAGACGGCGGATCCCGTCGCCGAGGCGGTCGTGGACGCCGCGCTCGACCCGACGACGCCGGATTTCATCCCCCTGCCCCCGATCAACTGCGAGAGCTACGAGACGGTGACGACGCTGGAGCGGCTGGATGCGTGGATTGCGCAGTCCTACGCCAGCGGCATCATCGCCATCGACACGGAGACGGATTCCCTCGACAGCATGGCTGCCAATCTGGTGGGCATCTGCCTCGCCACCGCCCCCGGCACGGCCTGTTATATTCCGCTGGACCACCGCAGCGGCGACGACATGTTCGCCGAAGCGCCGCCACAGATTCCCATGGCGGACGCCATCGCCCGCCTTCGCCCGTTGTTTGCCGACGCGAGCGTGCTGAAGATCGGCCACAACATCAAATATGATCTCAACGTGCTGGCGCGGCATGGGCTGTCTGTCACGCCCTTCGACGACACGCTGGTGATGAGCTTCGATCTCGATGCCGGGCAGTCCCTTGCCGGCCACGGCATGGATGAGGTTGCGCACGCGGTGCTTGAGCATACGTGCATCAGCTTCAAGGACGTCACCGGCACCGGCAAGAAGGCGATCAGCTTTGCGCAGGTGCCGCTCGATGCCGCCACACGCTATGGCGGCGAGGATGCGGACGTGACCTGGCGGCTGTGGACGCGGTTCAAGCCCCGCCTCGCCCAAGAAGGCGCGACCCGGGTCTATGAGCTGGTGGACCGCCCGCTCATTCCGGTGGTCGCCGGCATGGAGCGCAGCGGCATCAAGGTGGATCGCGATCATCTCTCCCGGCTCTCCGGCCGGTTCGCGCAGGAAATGGCACGGCTGGAAGAAGAGATTCACGCTGAGGCCGGCCAGCCCTTCGCCATCGGATCGACCCAGCAGCTGGGCGCGATCCTGTTCGAGAAAATGGGCCTCAAGGGCGGCAAGAAAGGCAAGTCCGGCGCTTATTCCACGGACGTGACCGTGCTCGAGCGGATGAAGGCGGATGGCGTCAAGATCGCCGGCCTGGTGCTGGACTGGCGCCAGCTTTCGAAGCTCAAATCGACGTATACCGACGCCCTGCAGGCCCAGATCAACCGCGATACCGGACGTGTCCACACCAGCTACTCGCTGACCGGCGCGCAGACCGGCCGCCTCTCCTCGACCGACCCAAACCTGCAAAACATCCCCATCCGCACCGAAACCGGTCGCCAGATTCGCGATGCCTTCATTGCCGAACAGGGCAATGTGATCTTGGCTGCGGACTACAGCCAGATCGAGCTTCGCCTTGCGGCGCACATGGCCGACGTGCCCCAGTTGCGGGACGCCTTCCTGCGCGGCGAGGATATTCATGCCGCGACCGCCCAGGAGCTGTTCGGCGAGATGACCCGCGAGACGCGTGCGCGGGCCAAAACGATCAACTTCGCCATTCTCTACGGCATCTCACGCTGGGGGTTGGCGGCCCGTCTGGAGATCGACGCGGACGAAGCCCAGGCCATGATCAGCCGCTATTTCGACCGCTTCCCCGGCATCTCGGCCTATATCAACGAGACACTGGAGAAGGTGCGTTCCACGGGGCACACGACCACGCTGTTCGGCCGCAAGACCTGGTTCAACCAGATCAAGTCGCCGGTGCAGCACGTCCGTCAGGGGGCGGAGCGCGCCGCGATCAACGCCCCTATTCAGGGAACCAGCGCGGACATCATCAAGCGCGCAATGGTGCGCATGGGTCCGGCTCTTCGGGATGCCGGGCTGGACCGGGTGAAGATGCTGCTGCAGGTCCATGACGAGCTGGTGTTTGAGCTGCCGGAAGACGATGTGGCGGCCGCCACGCCGATCATCCGGTCTGTCATGGCCAGCGCCGCAGAGCCACTCGTTACGCTCACCGTGCCGCTTGGCGTGGAAATTGGCACCGGATCGAGCTGGGGGGCTGCCCATTAGGGGCAGCCATATGCGGAACTCGACCTGATGCCCCACATGCTGATCTTTGGACTTGGTTACACCGCTACACGGCTCGCCGAGGCGCTCCGATCGCGCGGTTGGACGGTCGAGGCGACCGGGCGTGCCGGCACGATCGCATTCGATGACGACGCGGCGGTTACAAACGCCATGCGCCGGGCGACCCACATCCTGTCCTCTGTTCCTCCAACGGACGAAGGCGATCCAGTGCTGCAGCACTATGGTGCCTTGCTGGAAGAAGCACCTGCCGGTTGGATCGGCTATCTGTCGTCGACCGGGGTCTATGGGGATACCGGCGGCGCATGGGTGGATGAAAGTGCACCCGTCGGCAAAGGCCGGCGCAATGCTCGAGCCGCTGCTGATCTAGCGTGGCAGAATCTTGGCGCGCGCGTTCGGGTGTTTCGGTTGCCCGGCATTTACGGCCCGGGGCGCAGTGCCCTGGATCGTGTTCGCGAGGGCCGGGCCCGCAAAATAGATCTCCCTGATCAGATATTTAGCCGAATCCACGTGGAGGATATCGTGTCTGGCATATTGGCCGGCATGGCCGGGCGCTCAGGCGTTTATAATCTCGCCGACGACATGCCCTGTTCGCAGAATGACGTCATTGTGTTCGGCTGTGCCCTCCTCGGCCTTCCTGTCCCGCCCATGCAATCTTTGGAAGATGCGGGCCTGTCTCCGGCCGCACGGGCTTTCTATAGCGAGAACCGGCGTGTCGCGAATGGCAAGGCGAAACGCCTGCTCGGCTGGGAGCCGCGGTTTCCAGATTATCGCAGGGGTCTCGCCGCCTGTCTGGGAGCAGAAGGGATAAACGGCCAGCCTCCCCTGTGATGCGTGGGCGCTGCGCAGGCTTTGCGGGATCGCGCAGTCCAGCTATGCGGAATGCATGACACAGACAGCACCGCGCAGCATCACCATAGGGCAGATGCGCATCGCAAATGACCGCCCTCTCGCCTTGATCGCCGGGCCATGCGCGATGGAATCGCGGGCGCATGCGCTGGAGACGGCGCAGGCCCTTGTCGAGATGACCAGCGCGCTTGGAATGCCGCTCATCTACAAGAGCAGCTTCGACAAGGCGAACCGCACCTCCGTGGATGCGCCGCGCGGCATCGGCCTAGCCCAAGCGCTGGATGTGTTTGCAGAGGTGAAAGCGCAGTTCGGCTGCCCGGTGATCACTGATGTGCATGATGCGGCGCAATGCGCGCCAGTCGCTGAGGTGGTGGATGTCCTCCAGATTCCGGCCTTCCTCTGCCGCCAGACCGATCTCTTGCTGGCTGCTGCCGCAACCGGCCGCGTCGTCAACGTCAAGAAGGGGCAGTTTCTGGCCCCTTGGGACATGGCGAATGTCGTGCGCAAGCTGCGCAGTGCCGGAAACGATCTGGTCATGCTGACCGAACGCGGCGCGAGCTTTGGCTATAACACATTGGTCAGCGACATGCGGGCGCTCCCCCTTCTGGCAGAAACCGGCTGCCCGGTCGTGTTCGATGCCACCCACAGTGTCCAGCAGCCGGGCGGACGAGGAGAAAGCTCAGGCGGCGAACGACGCTTCGTGCCCGTGCTGGCGCGCGCTGCGGTTGCAATCGGCGTCGCGGCCATATTCATCGAAACGCATGAAGACCCTGACCGCGCGCCGAGCGACGGCCCGAACATGGTGCCGTTGCGCGACCTGCCAGCGCTTCTGCGCGACCTTCAGGCGTTCGACGCGCTGGCCAAGCGGCGCTGACGCCCGAAGGAAGCGATTAGAAGCCGCCGCCGGTCAGCTTCTGGCAGATCATGTCCAGCTGTTCGAGGCTGGAATATTGCAGGGTCAGCGTGCCTTTCCCGCCCTCATGATTGATGCCGACGCGCAGGCCGAGCAGATCAGACAGATGCTGTTCCATGGCGATCAGATCGGGATCACGGCCCAACGCGGGCCGCGCCTCAGCACGTGGCGCCGATTTTCCTTCACGTGCCAAGCGAACTAAGCGCTCGGTTTCGCGGACGGAAAGGCCCTTTGACGCAACATCTTTCGCCAGGTCCGCGCAATCGGCGGAGCCGATAAGGGCGCGCCCGTGCCCCATGGACAGGGCCCCGGTCATCACCAACTCCTGAACAGGCTCCGGCAGATCCAGCAACCTGATCAGGTTCGCAATATGGCTGCGCGACTTGCCGACGATCCGGGCCAGCGCGTCCTGGGTGTGGTGAAACTGATTGATCAGGCGCTGATAGGCCTGCGCCTCCTCGATCGGATTCAGCTCCTCGCGCTGGATGTTCTCAACCAGCGCGATCTCAAGCGTCTCCGCCTCGGTGAAGTCGCGGACGATCGCGGGGATCTGGTGAAGCTGCGCCTTCTGCGCGGCCCGCCAGCGCCGCTCACCCGCGACGATCTGATAGCGATCATTCCCAAGCGGTCGCACAACGATGGGCTGGATGATTCCCCGCTCGCGGATGCTGTCTGCGAGTTCAGAGAGCGCACCTTCATCAAAATGTCGCCGCGGCTGATCGGGATGAGGCGACACGCGCACGATTTCAAGGAAGCGCACGGCCTTGGGCCGGTCCGCATCGCTTGTCCCGCTATCCGCCCCAGCCCGGCCCTCCTCGGAAACCGATACGTCGCGTTCGGCTTCACCGAGCAGGGCAGAAAGACCACGCCCCAAACGACGCGGCTTGCCGGATACATCTGCGTCGCTCATGCCGCTACGGTCTCCTTGGGAAGCTTCTCGATCAGTTCGCGCGCGAGCGCCATATAGGCTTCCGATCCGGCACAGCGCATGTCGTAGATAAGGGCGGGCAGCCCGTGGCTGGGGGCTTCCGAGAGGCGCACGTTGCGCGGGATGACCGTCTTGAACACGAGGTCGCCGAGACAGGCCCGCACATCGTCCGCGACCTGATCGGTCAGCCGATTCCGGCGATCGTACATCGTTAGCGCCACGCCGAGGATTGACAGGTCCGGATTGAACCGCGCCCGAATGCGCTCGAAGGTCTGCAGCAGCTGCGACAGGCCCTCAAGGGCAAAGAACTCGCATTGCAGCGGCACAAGGATCGACTGCACCGCGACCATGGCATTGACCGTCAACAGCCCTAGCGACGGCGGGCAGTCAATCAGGCAGACCTCCCAACGACCGGCCTCCGTATTGTTTAAAGCGTTGGCAAGACGATGGGTCCTTTGCTCGACATCGATCAGTTCGATCTCAGCCCCAGAGAGATCCTGTGTGGCAGGAATGAGGTCTAGGCCCGGCACGACCGTGCGAATCACCGCATCGTCAAGCTCACAGTCCCCCATCAGAAGATCGTAGCTCGACCGCGCGCGATCCTTCGTCGTGACCCCCATCCCCGTGGAGGCATTGCCCTGCGGATCAAGATCGATCAGCAGGGTGCGGTGACCAGTGGCAGCCAAGCCAGTAGCGAGATTGATCGCCGTGGTGGTTTTGCCAACGCCGCCTTTCTGGTTCGCGATTGCAATGCTGATCATGACTGTCCTTTTGGCCTCGCCGACGTCGCTGCCGCTTTGCGCCTCTTGCCATTCCGTCTCGAACTGACCGGCTTTTTATCGGTCGCTCTGACCGGGACACGTTTTTTCAGCTGGCGGACTGTTAGAATGGCGCTTTCGGCGTCCGTGACGCTTTGTTCCACGTGAAACACAGCTTGCCAGTCCGGTTGGACAATTTCCAGTTCCTTCTCACTGCTCCGGCCCTTGGGAAGCAGCCAGATTGTGTTTTCGTCCGCCAAATGATGCGCTGTGGCGAGCAGTCGATCCAAAGGCGCATAAGCGCGAGCACTGATCACCGCGGCGGGCCGATCAAATCCGGCCGATTCCACCTTGGATTGAACCACCTCCACGTGACCAAGATCGAGAGCTTCGGCACAGCGTTTGAGGAAAGCGACTCGTAAGGGACGGACCTCTACGAGACGAATCGGCGCCTCGCGCAAGCAGCCGATAACCAGGCCCGGAAACCCAGCGCCGGTTCCGAGGTCCAGCCACAGTCCATCGGCGGGCGTTTGATCGGATACCGCATGAGTTAGCAACTGGGCGGAGTCTACAATATGCCGCGCCCAAATGGATGCCTTGGTCCCAACAGAAATGAGGTTCTGCCGGCCGGCCTCTTCCAGTACGAGGTCCACAAAAGTCCGCAGCCTATCCCCGGTTGGACCATCCCACCAGCCTTGATCGGAGAGCCACGCTTGCGCCTCTTCCTCCGTCATGCGGCGCGGCCCGTCCGCGCTGCGACGAGCAGCGCGGCCAAAGCTGCCGGCGTAATTCCCCTGATCCGGGCGGCACCACCAAGCGTCTCGGGGCGCGCAAGGGTCAACCGTTCGACCATCTCTGTGCTCAAACCGCCGACCGCAGAAAAATCGAGGTCGGCGGGCAGCGCAATGGCGTCATTGGCGCGGAGGGCCCTCACTTCCGCGTCCTGCCTTTCGACGTAAGGCGCATAGATCGCGTCCTGCAAAAGCTCTTCGACAAGGCCGTCTTCTCCCGTTTCCAGGGCCGGCGCATATTTGGCGAGATGCCCGCGCGCCACTGCCGGGAAACGAGCCCACTCAGCGAGGGATCTGCGGACACCGTCGTCGCGAACATTTGCCCCTGCCGCGCGTAAATCAGTGCCGGACACTTGCTTCTCCAACACGTTAGCGAGCGCCGCGCGTGCTTCCTCCCGCTCGTGCCAACAAGTCATTCGGGTAGCGCTTGCCAAGCCAAGCCGAACGGCCGTCGGCGTGAGGCGCGTTGCAGCGTTGTCCGCACGCAGTCGCAGCCGGAACTCGGCGCGCGCGGTCAGCATTCGGTAGGGTTCGGTGATCCCCTGCAGGCAGAGATCGTCAATAAGAACGCCAATATAGCTTTCTGCCCGGTCAAGCAGTAAAGGATCAAGACCCAAGGCATGAGCGGCAGCGTTCGCGCCAGCCACAAGCCCCTGTGCCGCAGCCTCCTCATAGCCGGTGGTGCCATTGATCTGACCGGCCAGAAAGAGCGCAGGCATCTCACGGAGCGAAAGGGTCCGATCCAAGGCGCGCGGGTCGATATGGTCATACTCGACCGCGTAGCCGGGAACGGCGACCTCGACTTGCTCCAGCCCTTCCATGGACCGGAGGAATGCAATCTGCACATCCGTCGGCAGGGACGAGCTCAGGCCATTGGGATAGACAAGATGATCATCCAGACCCTCGGGCTCGAGGAAGACCTGATGGCCCTCCCGGTCTCCGAAGCGGACAATCTTGTCCTCGATTGAGGGACAATAGCGTGGTCCCCTCCCCTCAATATCGCCAGAGAACAAGGGTGAGAGGCCGAGGTTATCGCGAATGATGCGATGCGTTTCGCCGTTGGTCCGGGTGATGGCGCAGCGAAGTTGCGGCAGCTGTTCGCGTTCAACCAGACCTAAATAGGACATCGACCAGGCGTCGAGATCTGACGGCTGCTCTTCCAGCCGGGCCCAATCAATCGTGCGTCCATTCAGACGGGCCGGTGTCCCCGTCTTGAGGCGGCCCATTGGTAGATCGAGGTCTCGCAACTGCTGAGCCAAGGCACTCGCGGCATGCTCACCGATCCGCCCACCGACAACTCGCTCCGCGCCCCTGAACATCAGGCCGCCCAGAAATGTTCCGGTCGTGAGGACAACGGCCTGTCCGCCCAGCTTCTGTCCATCCGCGAGCACAACCCCGCTCAAAGCCCCGGCAGAACCGACATCCAATGCCGCCACTTCACCGCCAATGACCGAGAGGCCCGGTTGCGCCGCAATCATACTCTGAATGGCTGCGCGGTACTTCCGGCGGTCGGCCTGGACACGCGGGCCGCGAACAGCGGCGCCCTTGCTGGCATTGAGCATTCGGCGATGGATCGCGGCGCTGTCTGCGGCGCGCGCCATCAACCCATCCAATGCATCCACTTCACGTACGAGGTGGCCCTTGCCCAACCCGCCGATGGAAGGATTGCAGGACATTTCCCCGATGCGGATCGGATCGGCCGTTACCAGAGCGACACGCGCGCCTCGGCGCGCGGCAGCGGCCGCAGCTTCCGTGCCGGCATGGCCACCGCCGACAACGATGACATTGAACATGGCTTGCGCATGCTTGCTCATGTCCCAGCCCCTAGCGGCCACATCAAAGAGCGTCAAAGCATTGCGGGGCCGGCCGATGTTCCACGTGGAACAAACACCCCCTATTTGCCGATGCAGAAGCCGCGAAACACCTCGTCCAGTACAAGCTCAGTCGTGGTGCGTCCGGTCAATTCATCCAGAGCGGCCAGCACCTGACGAAGATTTTCTGCAACCAGGATTTCGTCTGGCTCACCTGTGCAGGCATCCAAAGCATCACCCGCTCGTTTTATGACAGCTCGTTGCCGCTGTGACAGCGCATAATCGCCGGGCGCCGGCAGCATGCTGCCGGCCAGCGCACACAGTTCCTCAACGAGAGAATCAATCCCCTCCCCTGTCACGCTCGACACGTGCAGGCTCGATGCCTCGCGATCTGCGAGAGCAAGATCGGCTTTCGGTGCGACCTGTACCAATTCCCCTCGACCTGGGGGCGCCTGTTCAGGCCGCCCTAGCCACAGCACGATGTCGGCCTCGGCCAAAAGGGCTTCCGCGCGGCCGATGCCGATCTGCTCGATCTCGTCACCGGCTTCGCGCAGCCCCGCCGAGTCAGACAACACGAATGCGATGCCATTGAGGGCGACTGACGCCTCGATCACATCGCGGGTCGTTCCCGCATGAGGGGAGACAATCGCAGCATCGCGTCCAACCAGCTGGTTGAACAGGGACGACTTGCCAGCATTGGGCGGACCGCTGATGGCGACGCGAATACCATCGCGTAATCGGTCCGCGGAGGGACGCTGCAGTTCCTTACGCATGTCTGCGCTGATCTCAATCGCTGCGGCTGCGATGCGCGCGAGGTCCGCGCCCGATACGTCCCCTTCATCGGAAAAATCGAGCTGAGCCTCGATCTGTGCGGCGAGCAGTCGAAGGTCTGTCGTCCAGGATTCGATCTTGCGCGAGAACGCTCCGCCCATCATCGCCATGGCAGCGCGACGTTGCAGCGCCGTCTCGGCCGCAATCAGATCGCCCAGACCTTCGATGCCGGCGAGATCCATCTTGCCGCTCAGAAAGGCGCGCCGGGTAAACTCGCCCGCCTCTGCCCGCCGAAAGCCCGGCATGGCAGCCAGAGCGGCTTCCAACGCCCGCACCACCGCATGGGAGCCATGGCATTGGAATTCGGCCATGTCTTCGCCGGTCTCTGTATTTGGCCCGGGAAAGCAAATCAGCAAACCTTCATCGAGCAAGTCGCCATTCGCCGGATCGAAAAATCGCCGCAACGTCGCTTGCCGAGCCGCTGGTGCGTCCCGGCCAGTTATGGCGTGAGCAGCTTCAAGAGCAAGAGGCCCAGATACCCGGATGATCGCAATTGCCGCGGGCAGCTGCCCGCTGGAGAGCGCAAAAATCGTATCCCGATCCGTCATCGACCGTCAAACCACGTGGAAAACTCAGCCGTCATTCTTGGATTTTGAAGGAGAGCCAGCGCCCGCCGCGCCCATGCCAATATCCATGAGGCTGGAAAACAATTTCATGCCTGCATCACCCAGCGGCGACATGCTGCGGAACATCCGCTCCATCTGCTCAAGGTTGGTCTGGCCGCTCATCGTATCGAGTACCGCCTGAATATAAAGATCATGGATCGGCTTCAGATCAGGCAGACCGAGAAACGACCGTGCCTCTTCCGGGGTGCACTCAACATCGACCTTGAACTTCATGATGGCAGAGCTCCGCGCCAGATAGGGTGGGTCTGACATGCCGCATCGGAGCTCATTTCGCTAGCAAATTGCCCTCGGCCGGCGATTATCTCCCGGCACTGGTGAGCCAGAAACAAGGAAACCGGCAGCGCTCCTTTTGCTGAGCGCTGCCGGTTCCTGTTTAGCGATTTGCCTCTCGGCTCAGGCGAAGAGCTGGAGCAGCCCGATATCCTTGTCTGTGATGCCGGTGTAGATCATCGTCGCGGCCACATAGAGAATGACCAGCAATCCGATCCAGGCAATCCAACGATAGCGCTCGATATATTTCGCGATGATATTCGCAGCGATGCCCATCAGAGCGACCGCGAAGACCAGGCCGATCATCAAAATGCCGGGGTGCTCGCGGGCTGCACCGGCCACCGCCAGCACATTGTCGAGGCTCATGGAGACGTCTGCAACCGCCACAGCCCAAGCCGCGCCGATGAAGCTCTTCGCGGGACGAAGCCCGGAATGCTCGTCACCCTCGACCTCAGGCGAGCCGGCATTGTGTCCTGCCCCCTGCACGATCTCGCGGTACATCTTCCAGGATACCCACAGGAGCAGGATGCCGCCGGCAAAAATCAGCCCGATGATCTGCATGAGCTGCGTGACCACGAGCGCAAAGGCGATGCGCAGCACCAGCGCGGCAATGATACCGATGAAGATGACCATCCGGCGCTGATGCGCCGGCAATCCCGCCGCCAGCGCGCCGATGACGATGGCATTGTCCCCGGCCAGGACGACGTCGATCAACAGAACTTTGACGAACGCGGACCAGGCGCTGATATCGCCCGAGAACAGCGTGGAGACGTCCGAGACGATATGTGACCAGATTTCAGCCATGGCAGCGCGTAACCCCTGTTGAAATGCGTTACTGGTTCATCGTGGCGAAGAAGTCTTCGTTGGTCTTGGAATCCTTCATCTTGTCGAGCAGGAATTCCATCGCGTCGATCGTGCCCATCTGCATGAGAATACGACGCAGCACCCACATCTTTGAGAGCTTGTCCTTCTCGACCAGCAGCTCTTCCTTACGGGTGCCGGATTTGCCGACATCCAGCGCCGGGAAGATGCGCTTGTCCGAGACCTTGCGATCCAGGACGATTTCCGAGTTACCGGTGCCCTTGAACTCCTCGAAGATCACTTCGTCCATGCGGCTACCCGTATCGATGAGTGCCGTGGCGATGATCGACAACGAGCCACCCTCCTCGATGTTCCGCGCTGCGCCGAAAAAGCGCTTCGGGCGCTGCAGGGCGTTGGCATCGACACCGCCGGTCAGCACCTTGCCGGAGCTGGGAACGACGGTGTTGTAGGCGCGGCCCAAGCGCGTGATGGAATCGAGCAGGATGACGACATCCTTCTTGTGCTCGACAAGGCGCTTGGCCTTCTCGATCACCATCTCGGCGACCTGAACGTGGCGCGTAGCGGGCTCGTCGAAGGTCGAGGAAACCACCTCGCCCTTCACGCTGCGCTGCATGTCCGTGACTTCCTCCGGCCGCTCGTCGATGAGCAGCACCAGCAGGAAGACCTCGGGATGATTGTCGGTGATCGCCTTGGCGATGTTCTGCAGCAGCACGGTCTTGCCGGTCCGCGGCGGCGCCACGATGAGCGCGCGCTGGCCCTTGCCCTGCGGCGCAATAATGTCGATGACACGGGCCGACTTGTCCTTGATCGTGGGATCAAGCGTGTCGAGCCGCAGCTTTTCGTCGGGATAAAGCGGTGTCAGATTGTCAAAATTGACGCGGTGACGGACCACATCGGGATCGTCGAAGTTGACCGAGACGAGCTTGGTCAGCGCGAAATAGCGCTCGCCATCCTTGGGCGCGCGGATCTCGCCTTCCACCGTATCACCGGTGCGCAGGCCGAATTTGCGGACCTGATTGGGCGAGACATAGATGTCGTCCGGGCCGGCCAGATAATTCGCCTCAGGGCTGCGCAGGAAGCCGAAGCCATCGGCCAGCACCTCAATGGTGCCCAGACCCATGATCTGCTCGCCATTTTCCGCCTGCTCCTTGAGGATGGCAAACATGAGGTCCTGCTTGCGCAGCGTCGAGGCACCCTCGACGCCGAGTTCCTCGGCCATGGCGACCAGCTCGGCCGGGGCTTTGCGCTTCAAATCTTTAAGATGCATGGATTGGGTCCGACGGCGGGAGTGAAAATAAAGGGAATATGACTGTGCCGGAATGCCTGGAGAGGGCAATCAGGCGCATAGGTCAGCGCCTGTAAAGGGAACGCCCCGAATTACGCACTGGCCGATTCCAAGTCAAGCGCAGAGCGATGGCCGTCTCACCGCTCGCAAGGTCCGTTCAGAACGGGCGGACGATCACCAGAATGACGATCAGGGTCACGAGCAGCGCCGGCACCTCGTTGATCATGCGCAGGCGCTTTTCCGGCCAGGGACGCAAGCCTCGCGCGAGCTTCTTGGAATAGCCGACGATCCAGCCGTGAAAGCCCGACAGGATGATCACCAGCAGCAGCTTGGCATGGAACCAGCCCTCGCTCCAGGCCCCCGTCTGAAAGGCCAGCAGCAGGCCCAGCACCCAGACCAGTATGATCGAGGGGTTCATGATGATGCGCTTCATTCGCGTCTCACGCTCGATCCACGCCTGATCCTCGGCCGAGCCGGGCTCGGTCTGATGATGGTAGATGAAGTAGCGCGGGATCATGAACAGGCTAGCCATCAGGAAGATGACGAAGATCACATGTGCGGCAAGAACCCACGGATAAGCAGCGCCAAGAAAGCCGATGCCGGGCAGGATGGACATGGAGACTGAACCTCTTCGTCGTGCTTCAACAACCGCGCGCGATCGCCAAGCCTTCTAGGCCAGCCAGCCAGGAATTGGAACGGGGTGCGAGGCGCTGGTTTGCGTTTTCCAAGAGCCGCCGATCACCCGCGAACGCGCGCCACCAGTTGCTCGACATGGGCAATCGGCGTGTCTGGCAAGATGCCATGACCCAGGTTGAAGATGTGCGGCCGGCCGGACAGAGCCTCGAGAATGGCGTCCACCGCCCGATCCAGCGTCTCGCCGCCCGCGATCAGCGCCAGCGGATCGAGATTGCCTTGCAGCGGCAGATGGGCGGGCAATTCACGCGCCGCCCAGGCCGGATCGAGCGTCTCATCGAGACCCAGCGCATCGACGCCGGTTTCCTGCGCATAGTCGACGAGTTTGGCCCCTGCCCCCTTTGGAAAGCCGATGATCGGCGTATCGGGATGGCGCAGCTTCAAGGCTTTGACGATACGCGCGTTGGGCGCGATCACCCATTGGCGGAACTGTGCCGGGCTAAGCGAACCGGCCCAGCTATCGAAAAGCTGCACGGCATCCACGCCGGCCGCGATCTGGTCGGAGAGATAATCGACCGTCGTTTCGATAACGGCATCGATGATGGCGCCGAACTTCGCCGGCTGCTGATAGGCCATGCGACGGGCGGCCGCGTGATCCTTGCTGCCCTGCCCGGCGACCATATAGGTCGCCACCGTCCAGGGACTGCCCGCAAAGCCCAGAAACGTCGTCTGCGGGGCCAGCGCGGCCCTCACGCGCCTGACCGTGTCAATGACAGGCGCCAGCCGCTGCGGTGCCGGTACGAGACTTGTCAGCTCGCCCTCGACCAGCGGCGGGGCAAGGCGCGGTCCTTCCCCGGCCTCAAACCAGAGATCCTGACCCAGAGCATGGGGGACCACCAGAATATCGGAAAACAGGATCGCGCCATCGAACCCGAAGCGGCGAATGGGCTGCAAGGTGACTTCGGCCGCGGACTCGCTGTCATAGCAAAGATCGAGGAAACCGCCCTTCTCGGCGCGCAAAGCCCGATATTCCGGCAGATATCGCCCGGCCTGACGCATCAGCCAGAGGGGCGGACGCGCCGGGACAGCGCCGAGCAGGACGCTCAGCAGCGGTGCCGTCACACCGGGATCGATCACGGACGAGTCATGCACAGACCAATATCCTATTTATATAAAAGAGAAGGTTGTTGGATTCTGTTGGGGAGTGGACAACGGGCATTATTCGCTCATCACCCTTTTGCCAACAGCTTGACCTGAACGGATCCATGAAGGCGCGACGAGTCATCAGGCTCATCCCCATGATTCACAGCCTGTGGGCAAGCCTGTGGGCCTGTGGATAGATGATCGGGTTCCGACAGGGTGAGTGCGCATGAAATGAGGAGGGGCGGTTATCCACAGTTCTGTCCCTTGTGTTATCCCGCAATGTTCCACATGAACGGTGGATATGGACCGCCTGAACCTGCATCTGCTTTCGGATTCCACCGGCGAAACGCTCGAGCATATCGGAAAGGCGGCGCTCGCCCAGTTCGAGAATGTCGAGACAATCCGCCATTTCTGGCCGATGGTGCGCTCCGAGCAGCATCTTGAGCGCATCTTGGAAGAAGTGGCGCGCAATCCGGGCATGGTGCTGTTCACCCTGGCCAACCCCACCTTGCGTCGCCGACTGGAAAATGGCTGCCGGGCCATCGGCATTCCCTATGTCGCGCCGCTCGATCCGGTGACCGATGCCATGTCCAATCTGCTGGGCCAAGAAATGCGCAATCGTCCCGGTCGCAAGCATGTGCTGGACGAAGCCTATTTCGCGCGAATTGACGCCATCCAGTTCACCATAGCCCATGATGATGGGGTCGGCTGGGAGAATTGGGAAGAGGCGGATATCGTCCTTGCCGGCGTCTCCCGCACGTCGAAGACGCCGACCAGCATTTATCTCGCCAATCGCGGCTACAAGACGGCCAATATCCCGCTGGTGCTGGAATCCCCGCCTCCCCCAAGCCTGTTCAAATTGCGGCATCCGATGGTCGTCGGCCTGACCGCCGGCGCCGAGCGGTTGGTGCAGGTGCGGCGCAATCGGCTGCTCTCGCTCAATCAGGCGCCGGAAACCGCCTATGTGGATCTCGAACGCGTGAATGGCGAGGTGGCGCACGCCCGCCGCATGTTTGCCGATCAGGGTTGGCCGGTCATCGATGTCACGCGCCGTTCCATCGAAGAAACCGCCGCAGCCATCGTCAACCTGTATCAGGAACGACTGAAGAGCAGCAGCGGCCTGCCGGGGCTTGGGCCGGTATGACCACGCCCCCGCTCCTGCTCGCCTCGCAAAGCGAGAGTCGCCGGCGGCTGCTCGCCGACGCTGCCGTGCCATTTGAGACGGTTCCAGCCGGTGTCGACGAGGATGCGATCAAGGCCAGTCTGGTCGGCGAAGGCCTGAACGCCCGCGATCTGGCAGACGCACTGGCGGAATGGAAATGCCGTCGCCCGTCGATGCGACATCCGGACGCGTTCGTGCTGGGCTGCGACCAGACGCTGGAGCTGGATGATGGCAGCCTGATCGACAAGGTTGAGACACGGGAAGCCGCGGCCGATCTGCTCGCGCGGATGAGCGGCCGGGCGCA
This sequence comes from Sphingobium sp. B10D7B, assembly GCF_025961955.1. Taxonomy (NCBI): domain Bacteria; kingdom Pseudomonadati; phylum Pseudomonadota; class Alphaproteobacteria; order Sphingomonadales; family Sphingobiaceae; genus Sphingobium; species Sphingobium sp. B10D7B. The sequence continues at coordinate 3,257,877 of NZ_JAOQOQ010000001.1, read as the reverse complement.
CAAGCTCCACAGCGCGGCCGTGATCGCGCAGGCCGGGCAGGCGCAATGGCGCCAGATCGAGAGCGTCACGCTCCAGATGCGTCCGCTCAGCGCGGCTTTCATCGACCATTATCTGGACCTCGACTGGGAGCAGTGCCGCTGGTGTGTCGGCTGCTATCGGATCGAGGGGCCGGGCGCGCAGCTTTTCTCGCGCATTTCCGGCAGCCTCTTTGCCGTGCAGGGCCTGCCCCTGCTTCCTTTGCTCGACTATTTGCGCGTGCGCTCTATCTTGCCGGCATGAGTCAGGGAAAACCATATGCCGAGGTGATCGGCGACCCCATCGCGCACAGCAAGTCGCCGGTCATCCACAATTTCTGGCTGGAAGAGCTGGGCATCGACGCGGAGTATCGCAAGACCCGGGTCGCGCCGGAGGAACTGGCCGGCTATTTCCTCAGGCGCCGGGCCGATCCGGACTGGCTGGGCTGCAACATCACTATTCCGCACAAGATCGCGGCGCTGGATTATGTCGATGATCCCGGCGGCGTGCGCGATCGCATCGGCGCCATCAACACGGTGGCCTGCGAAACCGGCGGGCCGCTGATCGGCACCAACACCGACGCGGGCGGTTTTCTGCAACCCTTGCTGGCACGCGGCTGGAGCGGCACCAGCGCGATTCTTGCCGGAACCGGCGGTGCGGCGCAGGCAATCGGCTTCGCCCTGCGCTCTGTGGGCGTGACCGACCTGACGATCGTGGCACGCGATGCCGCCAAGGGGAAGGCTTTGCTGGATCGACTGGGTTTGGCTGGCCGCGTGCAGGGCTTCGATGCGGCACTGCCGGCAGCTGATCTGCTGGCCAATTCCACCTCGCTCGGAATGGTCGGGCAGCCGGCATGGACGCCCGATCTGTCACCGTTGCCGGATAAGGCAATGGTCTACGACATCGTCTATGCCCCGCTGGAAACGCCGCTGCTGGCGCAAGCGCGCAAGCGCGACCTCATGTGTATTGACGGGCTGGAGATGCTGATCGGCCAGGCTGCGCTTGCCTTTGACATCTTCTTCGATGCCCAGCCGCCGCGCGAGCTGGATGCGCAGCTGCGCGAACGCCTGCTCGTGCCTGCCTGACCGCCGCTTGTCGGGTCTGCGCGTGAGACATCGTCCATTCCGCATCGGACTGACCGGATCGATCGGCATGGGCAAATCGACCGCCGCCGCCATGTTTCGCGCAGCGGGCGTGTCGGTGTTCGATGCCGATGCCGCAGTCCATCAATTGCAGGGGCCGGGCGGCGCCTTGCTTGGCGCGATTGAAGCGCGCTTTCCCGGCACCACCAGCGCTGCCGGCGTCGATCGCCGGATGCTTGGTGCCTGGGTGATCGGCCAGCCGGAGGAAATGCGGGCCCTGGAACGGATCGTGCATCCCGCCGTTGCCGGGGCACGCGCCGCCTTTCTGCGCCGCCACCGCAGCCGGCCGATGGTCGTTCTCGATATCCCGCTGCTGTTCGAAACGCGGGGCGAGCGGCAAATGGACATGGTCGTCGTTGTTTCCGCCGCGCCGTCTCTCCAGCGGCGGCGCGTGCTTCGCCGGCCCGGCATGACGGTAAAGCGGTTTGAAGCCATCAAGGCCAGTCAGCTTCCCGATCACCTCAAGCGACGCCATGCCGACCTGGTGCTGGATACGGCACAGCCAAAATGGCGGATGAGAGCGCGGATTTTTCGTCTCGTTGCTTGCCTTCGCACGGCGCTGGTCCGATAATGCCTCCCCAACGAGTGAAATGCCACGATGCGTGAAATCGTCTTCGATACTGAAACCACCGGCTTCGATCCGCTCAGCGGTGACCGTCTTGTCGAAATCGGCTGTGTCGAGCTGATCAATCGCATCCCGACCGGCGACACCTACCACGCCTATTTCAATCCCCAGCGCGATATGCCGGCCTCGGCCGAGGCGGTTCACGGGCTGTCCGCGCGCTTTCTCTCCGACAAGCCTTTGTTCGGCAGTAAGGCCGCAGAGTTGCTCGAGTTTCTCGGCGATTCCATGCTGGTCGCGCACAATGCGCGGTTCGATTTCGGCTTTCTCAATGCCGAGCTGGAGCGGTGCGGCCATCCCACCGTCGACATGGGGCGGATGATCGACAGCCTGACGATTGCCCGGACTCTTCATCCCGGTGCCAAGCACAGTCTTGATGCCCTGTGCAGCCGCTACGGGATCGACCGTAGCCACCGCATCAAGCATGGCGCGTTGCTGGACGCGGAATTGCTGGCGCAGCTCTATATCGAACTGACCGGCGGGCGTCAGATCGGCCTCACCTTGATGGCGGAAGAACAGATCACCGTCACCGTGACGACCACACAATCCATGGCCATTCCGGCTGCCCGTCCGTTCCGCCCGGCCCGTCTGTTTTCGCCGAGCCCGCAGGAACTGGCGCGTCATGCCGCGTTTCTGGAAAAGATCGATCACCCTTTGTGGCTCGATCGCCCGGTCTGAGGATTATCCTCACTAGGGGGCGCGCCACGTTCATAGACCATCAGGTCCAACAAGAAGGAGAAATCAGATGGAAATCCGCGTATCGGGTCATCAGGTCGACACTGGCGAGGCGCTTCAGGCGCATGTTGCCGAGCGGATGCAGGCGATCGCCGACAAGTATTTCTCGCGCACCATCTCCTCCAGCGTGACGTTCAGCAACGCGCCTCATGGCGCCTTTCGCTGCGACATCGTCTGCCATGTGATGGCAGGGCTGATCCTCAAGGGCGCGGGCGAGGCCCATGATGCCCATGTCTGCTTCGATCAGGCCGCGGAACGTATCGAAAAGCAGCTGCGCCGGTACATGCGGCGGCTGAAGGATCGCCACAGCCAGGCGCTCGCCGCCGAAGCGCAGCGTGACGCGCCGGGCATCGACGATGCCAATTATGTGGTCTTCCAATCCAGCGAAGCGGAAGAGGAAGTGGATGTCGACGCACCGGTGGTGATCGCGGAGATGCGCGTGGATATTCCGCGCGCCAGCGTATCCGATGCGGTGATGATGCTCGATCTGCGCAATACCAATGCGCTCATGTTCCTCAACAGCAGCACGGCCACCTTCAACATGGTCTATCGTCGCACTGACGGGACCATCGGCTGGGTAGAGCCGCCCCGCGCCTGAATGCGCTCGAGGGCTGCGCGCGATGCGCAGCCCTCCCCCTCCCCTTCCCCACCCCGTCCCCGGCAACCGGTTGACCCGAATGGCCTTTGCGCCTATCAGCCGGCCAAGTTTTTTCCAGGCGGCCATGATGGGTGGACTTCACCCCGGCGCAGAAATCCCCAGGTCGGCCGCAGGACACGGGTTGAACATGGATAATTTCAGCGACTTGCTCGCGGCGAACGCTGTTTCGTCCGCGGTGGCCCTTCCTAACAAGAAACAGCTTTTCCTGAAGCTGGGTCAGTTGGCGGCCGATGCCTATGGGCTCGATGCCGCCGAGGTTGTCGAGCGCATCACCGAGCGGGAACGCCTTGGCTCGACGGGCTTTGGTGGCGGAATCGCGATTCCACACGCCAAGCTGGAAGGCCTTGAGAGCGTCCACGGCGCCGTGGTGCTGCTGGCCGAGCCGATCCCGTTCGATGCGATCGATGATGTGCCCGTGGATGTCGTATTCATGCTGCTCTCTCCGCAGGATAGCGGCGCCGAGCATCTCAAGACCCTGGCCCGCGTCTCGCGCCTGCTGCGCAACGAGCGCCATCTTGCGCGCATTCGGGGCGTCGGCTCGGACGCCGCGCTCTATGCCCTGCTCGCCGGCGGCGAGTCGCGTGACGCAGCCTGACGGCACGCCGCCATCCGGCGAGGCCGCGCATTTCCGGGCGCTCGAACGGCTCTATGCCTCGGCGCCGATCAACGGATTATTCCCCTCAAGGCTAGATATCTCGGCCCCCGGCGAGGCGCGCATCGTCATCGACGTGACGCCGGACTATTTCCATGCCGCAGGCGCCACCCATGGCACGCTGTATTTCAAGATGCTGGACGATGCGGCTTTTTATGCCGCCAACAGCCTCGTCACGGATCGCTTCCTCCTCACCACCGCATTCAACCTGCTGTTCACCCGCCCGTTCAAGGCTGGGCCGATCGTAGCGGAAGGGAAATGGCTGAGCGGCAAGCGGCGCGTTTTTGTCGCCGAGGCGCGCCTTATTGATGCCGAGGGTGAGGAAGTCGGTCGCGGTACTGGCACGTTCATGCGCTCCACCATCCCGCTGGTTGGCCTGCCGGGTTATGTGCGCCCGGAAGCAGGAGACCAGTGACCGCGCGTCTGACGAGTCAGATCCTCATCGGGGTTCTGTTGCGCCGTGTCCAAGCGCAAGGGGGGCATGGCACCGTGCTTCACAAGGGGGAGCCGTTGAGCGGAACCATCGTCGTGCAGGCGGTGGATCGCGGCCGGACAATCGGGCTTTTTGAGCGTGTTACGTCCCTTGACGGGACTCTTTCTCTTACGCCCTGCGGACCACGGGATTTAACCCAAGACTCTGAAATATCACAATATATAGACAGAAGAACCCGGGTGGACCCCGATATCTGGTTCGTGGAACTGGATGTCGCAGACGGGGAACGGCTCGCCGTTGAGATACTGTGCACGAGTTGACAGTTCCCGGCTGAGCGGCCAAAGGCCCCACCAACTCGCGCAGGTTGCGTGTGGCCGTCATGGGGACAGGTCATCGCAAACACGCAGACGGGGGGCGGACCGGAGCGCTGAGCGTCGCACGATAGATGCGACCTGCATTCCGATCTCCGACCCACCGCACAGTACTGAGAATGAATGCCCAATCGTGTCGTGGTCGCCATCGTGGCGACCGTTGGACTTCTCTCGTCCACAATCGCTCTGGCTGCTGCTCCTGAGGGGACAGCCCGCCAAGGTTTCTCGACCATGCTCGAGGTTCCCGCCGTCGTCGCTGCAAGCCTGACGACTCCCGCAACGGTTGAACCCGATGCCGAGACGGCTCCGAACGAAGCCGCTTCTGCCGACTCTGTCGATTCGCTGGCCGAATTGGTCCAGCAGGCCAATGTCGAAGAGATTTCCGACGCTGATGCGAAATGTCTCGCCACCACCATTTACTATGAAGCGCGCAGCGAGAGCCTGACCGGCCAGCTCGCCGTCGCCAATGTCGTGCTTGAGCGGGCGCGGTCCGGGCGTTTCCCCACCAGCCTGTGCGGCGTCGTCACGCAGCCGGGTCAGTTCAGTTTCGTTCGTCAGGGCCAGCTGCCTACGCCGACCCATGCCGGTCAGTGGCGCACGGCGCGCGCAATCGCCCAGATCGCTCTGGATGGAAGCTGGGACAACCCGGTCGAAGGCGCCCTGTTCTTCCATTCCGCGCGCGTGTCGCCGAACTGGAAGCATGATCGCCTCACGCGCATTGGCGGTCATATCTTCTACCGCTGAGCCAACCAATCAGTCACCAGCCGGGCCGGGCCAGCAGAGCGCTGGGCCGGCCCGTCTCGTTTGAGCTTGGCTTGCAGTTGTTCCCATTGTGTTCTAATCCCGCCACATGGCCTCACATCCTGAACCTGCGCCTGAACCTGTGATCGCCTGCGATCCTGCATTGACCGATGGAACGGCGCTGGCCGTCACGCGAGGAGTGCTGCGTCTCTTTGCGCGCCACGATATTTTCGGCATTTCCGAAGTGCCGCTCCCCAATGGTCGGCGGCTGGACATCATGGCCGTGGATGCCCGCGGCCAGATCATTGCCGTGGAAATCAAATGCAGCCGTGCCGACCTGCTCGGGGACGGCAAATGGCCGGACTATTTCGATTATTGCGATCGCTATTTCTGGGCCGTGCCTGCCGGCTTTGATTTGACGCTGTTCGAGTCCGAGGCGCTGTGGCCAGGGCGCACGGGCCTTATCGTCGCCGACCAATATGATGCCGAGATCCTTCGCCCCGCGCCCAGCGAGCCTCTGGCGCCCGCGCGGCGCAAGGTCGAAGTGCAGCGGCTTGCACGCCGGGCGGCGCGCCGGCTGACCCAGATCACCGATCCGGACGGCCAATTGCTGTGGAGCAACGACGCCTGAGACTGGTCCCGGCTTCTGGGACCGCCGTTCCGTGCCGTTCGCGATGGACTTGGCATGGCCGGCAAAACGGCTAAGGTTGGCGCATAACAGTCTTTGGAGAAGTGCGTGAGCCAGCCCCTCTACCCTGTGCCTGCGAATTGGCGCGAGCGCGCCTATGTGACCGGTGACGATTATTCACGCCTTTATACGCAATCGATTGCAGAGCCGGACAGCTTCTGGCGCAAGGAGGCGGCGCGGCTCGACTGGATCAAGGACTTCACCCAGGTCAAGGACGCCAGCTTCCATGAAGCCAATTTTGGTATCAGATGGTTTGCGGACGGCACGCTCAACATCGCGGCCAATTGCCTCGACCGGCATCTGGCGGAGCGTGGCGATGTCCCGGCGATCCTCTGGGCTGGTGACAATCCCGATGAGAGCCGCACGATCACCTATCGCGAATTGCACGGGGAAGTTTGCCGCTTTGCAAATGTGCTGAAGGCGCAGGGCGTCCGCAAGGGCGACCGGGTCACCATCTACATGCCGATGATCCCGGAAGCGGCGATGGCGATGCTCGCCTGTGCCCGCATCGGCGCCATCCACTCGGTGGTGTTCGGTGGCTTCTCGCCCGACAGTCTCGCGGGGCGCATCACCGATTGCGATTCCTCGGTGGTGATCACGGCCGACGAGGGCGTGCGCGGGGGCAAGACCATCCCGCTCAAGGCCAATGTGGATGAAGCGCTGGACGACTGCACCTGCGTGGAATCCGTGATTGTGGTGCGCCGGACCGGCAATGCCGTTACGATGACAGACGGCCGCGATCATTGGTATGACGTGCTGCGCGACAGCGTCTCGGACGATTGCCCGGCCGAGGAAATCGGCGCCGAGGATCCGCTGTTCATCCTCTACACCTCCGGCTCCACCGGCAAGCCCAAGGGCGTGCTGCACACCAGCGCAGGCTATCTGCTCTGGGCGGCGATGACGCATCATTATGTGTTCGATTACCGCCCCGGCGATATCTATTGGTGCGCCGCCGATATCGGCTGGGTCACCGGCCACAGCTATATCGTCTACGGCCCGCTCGCCAACGGCGCGACGACGGTGATGTTCGAGGGCGTGCCGCATTATCCCGATTTCAGCCGGTTCTGGCAGGTGGTCGATCAGTTCAACGTGAGCACCTTCTATGCCGCGCCGACCGCGATCCGCGCCTTGATGCGCGAGGGCGATGCCTGGGTGGAAAAGACCAGCCGCAAGAGCCTGCGCATCCTCGGTTCAGTCGGGGAGCCGATCAACCCCGAGGCGTGGGACTGGTATCACCGCGTCGTCGGCGACGGGCGCTGCCCGATCATGGACACCTGGTGGCAGACCGAAACCGGCGGCCACATGATCACGCCCCTTCCCGGCGCGATCGACCTCAAGCCCGGCAGTGCCACCAAGCCGTTCTTCGGCGTGGTGCCGCAGATCGTCGATACCGAAGGCAAGATCCTCGAAGGCCCGTGCGAGGGCAATCTGGTGATTGCCGAGAGCTGGCCGGGCCAGATGCGCACCGTGTGGGGCGATCATGAGCGCTTCTTCCAAACCTATTTCAGCACCTATCCCGGCAAATATTTCACCGGCGATGGCTGCCGGCGCGATGAGGACGGCTATTACTGGATCACGGGCCGGGTCGATGACGTCATCAACGTCTCGGGCCACCGCATGGGTACGGCCGAGATCGAATCGGCACTGGTTGCGCATGCCAAGGTGGCCGAGGCGGCCGTGGTAGGCATGCCGCATGACATCAAGGGACAGGGCATCTACGCCTATGTCACACTGAATGTCGGCATTGAGGGCGATAACGACCTGCGCAAGGCGCTGGTGCAATGGGTGCGCCACGAGATCGGCCCGATCGCCACGCCCGATGCGATCCAGTTCGCCCCTGCCCTGCCTAAGACCCGCTCGGGCAAGATCATGCGCAGGATTCTTCGCAAGATTGCCGAGGACGCGGTGGATCAGCTTGGCGACACCTCCACGCTGGCAGACCCGGCCGTGGTGGATCATCTCGTCGCCAACCGGCAGCGCCCGGCGCGCTGAGGTACCGAGCGGCGTGGATTAATGGAATATTAGGCAAGATCCTTCACTCCCGGAGTCGACCTGTTCGGTTCCGGGGACCTGCCTGAATGTCGAATTCCGCCCATTCCGTTGATGTGGCCATCATTGGTGCTGGCCCGGCCGGGCTGACCGCTGCCTATCTGCTGACCAAGGCGGGGCTGCGGGTGACGGTGATCGAGAAGGATACCGCGCAGGTCGGTGGCATCAGCCGCACGGTCGAGCATGAGGGATTCCGCTTCGATATCGGCGGCCACCGCTTCTTCTCGAAATCGCAGGAGGTGGTCGATCTGTGGAACGAGATTCTGCCCCACGATTTCATCGAGCGGCCCCGCATGAGCCGCATCTATTATCAGGGCCGCTTCTACAGCTATCCGCTGCGTGCCTTCGAGGCGCTGCGCAATCTCGGCATCATCCGCTCGACCCTTTGCATGCTGAGCTACGCCAAGGCCAAGATCGCGCCGATCAAGCCGGTGCGCAGCTTCGAGGACTGGGTGGTCAACCAGTTCGGTCGCAAGCTCTATTCCATCTTCTTCAAGACCTACACCGAGAAGGTGTGGGGGATGCCGTGCGATACCATGTCCGCCGACTGGGCGGCGCAGCGCATCAAGGGCCTGAGCCTGGGCAAGGCGGTGCTGGACGGCCTCAAGCGCAGCCTTGGCCTCAACAAAAAGCCAAACAACGGCATGGGTGCCAAGACCCTGCTCGAGAATTTCCGCTACCCGCGCCTCGGGCCCGGGATGATGTGGGATGCGGCGCGCGATCGCGTGGTCGAAGGCGGCAATCATGTGCTGATGGGCCATGCCCTTAAGCAGATTCACCGCGATCAGGTTACAGGCCGGTGGCGCGTTACCGCGACGCGGGCGGCCGGCGATACGGTCGCGATCAGTGCCGACCATGTGATCAGCTCCGCGCCGATGCGCGAGCTGGCGAGTCGCATCCATCCGGTACCCAACACGCTCGGGCACGCACTGGCGCTCAACTATCGCGATTTTCTGACGGTCGCGCTGATGATCCGCTCGGAGGACCTGTTTCCGGACAACTGGATCTACATCCACGATCCGCGCGTGAAGGTGGGCCGGGTGCAGAATTTCCGCAGCTGGTCGCCCGAAATGGTGCCCGATCCCGATATCGCTTGCGTGGGCCTGGAATATTTCTGCTTCGAGGGCGACGGGCTCTGGTCATCCAGCGATGACGAGCTGATCGCGCTGGCGACCGAGGAGATGGTTCTGATGGGCCTCATCAGCGCCGATCAGGTTGTCGGCGGCGCTGTGGTGCGTCAGGAGAAAGCCTATCCCGTCTATGACGAGGCTTATGCGGCGAATGTCGCGGCCATTCGCGCCGAGCTGGAAGACAAATATCCCACGCTGCACCTGATCGGGCGCAATGGGATGCATCGCTATAACAATCAGGATCACGCGATGATGACGGCCATGCTGACCGTGCGCAACATCATCGCCGGCAAGCGGGTGTTCGATATTTGGGGCGTCAATGAGGATGCCGAATATCATGAAGCGGGCCATGAGGGTGCCCTGAGCGCGGGAGAGCGTGCGGCGCTGGAGAGCCAGCGCGCCGTGCCCGCCGGGCACCGCATGGTGGCATGATCGGGTGATGAGCGCGTTCCTGGCCGGGCTGCTCGGCCACACCTATCTGCGTTATGGTCTTGCCAGCCTCGTCGCGCTGGCTGGCGACGTCGGGCTATTCATGGCTGGCCTGCACTTAGGCATGGCCCCTGCCGCCGCGGCGGCTTTTGGCTATGTGGCCGGAATCCTCATGCACTGGCTGATCTCCTCGCGTGTGGTCTTCGCGCAAGGCGTCGCTGCGAGCGGCGCGGATCGCGTTCGTCAGAAGGCGCTGTTCGTGGGGTCTGCGCTGATCGGTCTGGCGCTGACGACCGGTATCGTCGCGCTCGGCGCGATGCTCGGGCTGATGCCCCTGCTCGCCAAGGCGCTGGCGGTCGCTGTCAGTTTCCAGGCGACCTATATGCTGCGCAAGGCGATCGTTTTCGCATGACTGCCGGGGATGTCTCGGGCCAGCGCATGGGACGCACCCAGCCCTTTTACCGTTACGTGCCGCTCATCTGGCTCTTCGCCATGGCCCTTCTCGCCATACCCAATTGGACCGAGACAAGGGCGGGTTCGCTCGGCGATCCGGACAATTACATGCGCATGGTCCAAGTGCGCGACTGGCTGAACGGCCAGGCGTGGAGTGACGTCACGCAATATCGCATGAATCTGCCGACCGGTGGGGACCTGCACTGGTCCCGGCTGGTGGACCTGCCGATCGCTTTGATGATCGTGCTGCTTCGGCCCCTTGTCGGCCAGCCCATGGCCGAAGTCGTCGCATTGGTGGCGGTGCCGGCCCTGCTCTGTCTCGCCCTGATGCTCGTCATGGGCCGGCTGCTCCGGGATATCGCCGGGCGGGAGGTCGCGTTGCTGATGCTCGCCCTGTTGCCCGCCTGCCTCATGGTCGGGCTGCAGTTCGCGCCGATGCGGGTCGATCATCATGGCTGGCAATTGCTGATGGCGGCGTGCGCCCTGCTGGCGTGGACCCGGCCCGGCCGCTGGGCTGCGGTTGGATGTGCGCTGGCTTGTGCGGTCTGGATGCATGTATCCATTGAGGGCCTGCCTTATGCGGCGCTGTTCGCCGGCCTCTATGCGCTGGCGTTTGTGCGCACCGGCGATCGGCGCATCCATCTGTTCATGGCGGCGCTGATCGGCGCGAGCCTGTTGCTGATTCTCGGCACCCGCGGCGCTGGCCTGATTGTGGAGAGCCATTGCGACGCGATCTCCGCGCCCTACATCGCCGCGCTGTTCATTGCGGGCGCAATGCTCTTCCTGGTCGACCGCCTGCTTCGTCCTGCCAATCCAACGATGCGCCTCGTCCCGCTCATTGTCGGTGGGGCTGGTGCTGCGGCCGCGGTCGCGCTGATCGCGCCCGCTTGTCTCGCGGGGCCATTTGCCGGGCTGGATCCTCTGGTGCGCGATTACTGGTATTATAGCGTCCGCGAGGGCCTGCCCTTCTGGCGACAGGGCGGCGCGTTCGCGACCTTGATGATTCTGGCCCCTCTCCCCGGCGTCATCGCCGCCATTTTGCGGGCTTGGGCTTGTCGCAGGTTGCCCCATGCGATGATGTGGCTGGGCTTGGCGCTGGCGGCCGCCTTCGCCTGGCTGCTCGGCATGACCGTGATGCGGGCCACAGCGGTGGCAGAGCTTTATGCGCTGCCCGGCATGGCCGCCGCCATCATGCTGCTCGCCGGCCAGCGCCATCGTTTTCGGCCGCGAATCGGCTGGAGCCTCACCATGGCGGGCACCCTCCTCCTCTCGACGGCACTCCCGGCCTATGGGCTCGGCCAGATGCTGTTCCCGCCAGATGACGGCAGCACCGACGCGCGGACGGATGGCGACTGCCCGACCGCCATCGACAGCCCGATGTTCAAGGCTCTGGGTGCGGACCAGATCTTCGCTCCGATCGATATGGGGCCGCTGATTCTCTATCGCACCAATCTCTCGATCGTCGCAGCGGGCTATCATCGGAACAGCGCCGCGATGGCGACAGTCATTCGCGCCTTCACGGCCGAGCCGGACGAGGCGCGCGCGATCGTCCTGGCGACTCCTGCCCAATATCTGCTGCTGTGTCCGACCGCGCCGGAGGCGCGCAATTATCTCAAGGCCGCGCCTCACGGCCTTGCTGCCAGTCTGACGCATGGGCAGGTGCCGGCCTGGCTTGTCCCCGACGATCGCCTGCAACTGCCGGGCGCGCGTTTGTACCGCATTTTGCACTGACGCCACGCCTTCCGGCGCATCCGTGCCCGGCCTGTCCCTCCCGACTTGCATCGCAGGGCGACCCCTGCTAACCGCCCCCCCGTGTCAAGGGGGGTGCAGCCGTACCTCCCCTTTTCTGGCGCGATTCAATTCGGACAAGAGGCAAGGCGCGCGTGGAGCATTCCAGCGGTATTCAGGCTAGCTTGGCGGGGCGTTATGCGCTCGCGCTTTTTGAGCTGGCGCGGGACAAGGGGGCGCTCGATTCGGTGGCGGCAAGCCTCGAGACTCTCAAGGCCGCGCTGGCCGAGTCGAACGATCTCAAGGCGTTGACGCAGAGCCCGCTGGTCGGCCGCGACAATGCCGCCAAGGCGATCAAGGCCGTGGCGCAGAGCCTCGGGCTCGATTCGCTGACGGAGCGGACGCTGGGCGTACTGGCGCAGAATCGCCGCCTCTCGAAGATTCCTGCCGTGATTCGGGCATTCTCCACGCTGCTCTCTGCCCATCGTGGCGAGACGCGTGCAGAAGTGACCTCCGCCTTCCCGCTGACCCAGGACCAGCAGAATGCGCTGGCCAGGCAGCTCAAGGCGCGCACGGGCCGCGACATGGCTCTTGATCTTACCGTCGATCCCGAAATCATGGGTGGCCTCGTCGTCAAGATGGGCAGCCAGATGATCGACAGCTCGCTCCGTACCCGACTGAACAAGCTCGCCCAGGCGATGCGCGGCTAACGCGCCAAAGAATCCGATGAAAGGCTGAACATGGATATCAACGCCGCAGAAATCTCCAAGGTCATCAAGGACCAGATCGCCAACTTCGGCGCCGAAGCGGAAGTCAGCGAAGTCGGCACCGTGCTCAGCGTCGGTGACGGCATCGCGCGCATCCACGGCCTCGACAAGGTTCAGGCCGGTGAGATGGTCGAGTTCTCCAACGGCGTGCAGGGCATGGCCCTCAACCTGGAAGCCGACAATGTCGGCGTCGTGATCTTCGGCTCGGACGCCGAGATCAAGGAAGGTGACGTCGTCAAGCGGACCGGCACCATCGTGGACGTTCCGGTCGGCAAGGGCTTGCTCGGCCGCGTGGTCGACGGCCTCGGCAACCCCATTGACGGCAAGGGCCCGATCCAGTCGGACCTGCGTTCGCGCGTCGAGGTGAAGGCGCCGGGCATCATTCCCCGCAAGTCGGTGCATGAGCCGGTGCAGACCGGCCTCAAGGCCATTGACGCGCTGGTGCCGATCGGCCGTGGTCAGCGCGAGCTGATCATTGGTGACCGTCAGACCGGCAAGACCGCTGTCGCGATCGATACCTTCATCAACCAGAAGGGCCCGAACGCCGGCACCGACGAGAGCAAGAAGCTCTATTGCATCTATGTCGCCGTCGGCCAGAAGCGCTCGACCGTTGCGCAGATCGTCCGTCAGCTCGAAGAGAATGGCGCAATGGAATATTCCATCGTCATTGCCGCGACTGCTTCCGAGCCGGCGCCGCTGCAGTTCCTCGCGCCCTATACCGGCGCCGCGATGGGCGAGTATTTCCGCGACAATGGCATGCACGCCGTGATCGTGTTCGACGACCTTTCCAAGCAGGCCGTCGCCTATCGCCAGATGTCGCTGCTGCTGCGTCGTCCTCCGGGCCGCGAAGCCTATCCGGGCGACGTGTTCTATCTGCACAGCCGTCTGCTCGAGCGTGCCGCCAAGATGAACGACGCCAATGGCGCCGGTTCGCTCACCGCGCTGCCGATCATCGAGACGCAGGCCGGCGACGTGTCCGCCTACATTCCGACCAATGTGATTTCGATCACCGACGGTCAGATCTTCCTCGAAACGAACCTGTTCTATCAGGGCATCCGTCCTGCCATTAACGTGGGTCTCTCGGTGTCTCGCGTGGGTTCGGCGGCGCAGACCAAGGCGATGAAGAAGGTGTCCGGCTCGATCAAGCTGGAGCTGGCCCAGTATCGCGAAATGGCGGCGTTCGCCCAGTTCGGCTCGGACCTCGACGCCTCGACGCAGAAGCTGCTGAACCGCGGCGCGCGCCTGACTGAGCTGCTCAAGCAGCCGCAGTTCTCGCCGCTGCCCTTCGAGGAGCAGACCGTGTCGATCTTCGCCGGCACCAATGGCTATCTCGATGGCATCGCGACCAGCGACGTCACCCGCTACGAGGCGGCGATGCTGGCCCATATGCGCGCCCACCATGCCGATATCCTGGCCGCGATTCGCGACAGCCGTGACCTCGGCGACGACGTGAAGGCCAAGGTCAAGGACGTGCTGGACGCGTTCGGCAAGACGTTCGCCTGAGATGGTTCGCATCCCCATCGGCCTAGCCGGTGGGGACCTGATGCCGGCATGACCGGCACGACGATGAAAAGGTAGGTTGAGCCAGTGGCTTCGCTCAAGGAACTCAAGGGTCGGATCGCCTCGGTCAAGTCGACCCAGAAGATCACCAAGGCCAAGCAGATGGTCGCTGCGGCCAAGCTGCGCAAGGCGCAGGCGGCGGCCGAAGCCGGGCGCCCCTATGCCCAGCGGCTCGAGAAGGTCGTTGCCAGTCTTGCCGGCAAGGTGACCGGCGACAGCGCACCGCGTCTGCTTGCGGGCACGGGCAAGGACGACGTGCATCTGCTCGTTGTGGCCAATGGCGACAAGGGTCTGGCGGGTGCCTTCAACGCCAACATCGTCAAGGCGGCTGTCGCCAAGGCGCGGGTGCTGATCGCACAGGGCAAGACGGTGAAGTTCTACCTCATCGGCCGCAAGGGTCGCGCGGTGATCGCGCGCACCTTCCCCGGCCTCATCGCCGGTCAGTTCGATACGACGGACGTTCGCACGCCCGGTTTCGACGAAGCACAGGCCGTGGCGCAGGACATCTCAGAGCGCTTCTTCGCCGGCGAGTTCGACGTGGCACATCTCTTCTATGCCGCGTTCCGCTCGCCGCTGGTGCAGACGCCAACCGAGCAGCAGATCATTCCGGTCGCTGTGCCGGCGGACGCGCCTGCCTCTTCAGGCGCCGCAGTCGAATATGAGCCGGATGAGGAAGCGATTCTCGCGGATCTTCTGCCGCGCAATATTACCATCCAGATCTTCAAGGCGCTGCTGGAGAACATGGCCAGCGAGCAGGGCGCATCGATGACCGCGATGGACAATGCGACGCGCAACGCTGGCGATCTCATCAATCGTCTGACGATCGAGTACAACCGCAGCCGTCAGGCCGCGATCACCACCGAGCTGGTGGAAATCATTTCGGGCGCAGAAGCGCTTTAACGGACAAGCAGGCAAGGAAGCAGAGACATGGCAGCCACCAACAATGTCGGCAAGATCAGCCAGGTGATCGGCGCCGTCGTCGACGTGATCTTCGAGGATCGGCTCCCGGCGATTCTCTCGGCGCTCGAGACGGACAATAACGGCCAGCGGCTGGTGCTCGAAGTGGCGCAGCATCTGGGCGAGAACACCGTGCGCACGATTGCCATGGACGCCACCGACGGTCTGACCCGCGGTCAGGACGTGGTCGACACCGGCGCGCAGATCTCGGTGCCGGTCGGCCCGATGACGCTCGGCCGCATTCTCAACGTGATTGGCGAGCCGATCGACGAGCGTGGCCCGGTGAATGCCGCGACCACCGCGCCGATCCACGCGAAGGCTCCGGAGTTCGTCGACCAGTCGACCGAGACCAGCATTCTGGCGACGGGCATCAAGGTCATCGATCTGCTCGCGCCTTATGCCAAGGGCGGCAAGATCGGCTTGTTCGGCGGTGCCGGCGTGGGCAAGACCGTGCTCATTCAGGAGCTGATCAACAACATCGCGAAGGGCCATGGCGGCACCTCGGTGTTCGCTGGCGTTGGCGAGCGGACTCGTGAGGGCAACGATCTCTATCACGAGTTCCTGGATGCCGGCGTTATCGCCAAGGATGCCGACGGCAACCCGACGCCGGAAGGCTCCAAGGTGGCGCTGGTGTTCGGCCAGATGAACGAGCCGCCGGGCGCCCGCGCGCGCGTTGCGCTTTCCGGCCTGACGATCGCCGAATATTTCCGCGACCAGGAAGGGCAGGACGTGCTCTTCTTCGTCGATAACATCTTCCGCTTCACCCAGGCCGGCTCGGAAGTGTCCGCTCTGCTCGGACGTATTCCTTCGGCCGTGGGCTATCAGCCGACGCTCGCGACCGACATGGGCGCGCTGCAGGAGCGCATCACCTCCACCAACAAGGGTTCGATCACCTCGGTGCAGGCCATTTACGTGCCGGCAGACGACTTGACCGACCCGGCACCGGCGACCAGCTTCGCGCACCTTGACGCCACGACCGTGCTTAACCGCGCGATCTCGGAGCTGGGCATCTACCCGGCCGTGGACCCGCTCGACTCGACCAGCCGCGTGCTGACCGCCGCCGTCGTGGGCCAGGAGCATTACGACACGGCCCGCCGCGTTCAGGAGACGCTGCAGAAGTACAAGTCGCTGCAGGACATCATCGCGATCCTGGGCATGGACGAACTGTCGGAAGAGGATAAGCTGACCGTTGCCCGTGCGCGCAAGATCCAGCGCTTCCTCTCGCAGCCCTTCCACGTCGCCGAGGTGTTCACCGGCATTCCGGGCAAGTTCGTCCAGATCGAAGACACGGTGAAGAGCTTCAAGGCCGTCGTCGATGGTGAATACGACCATCTGCCCGAGGCTGCCTTCTACATGGTCGGCGGCATCGACGAAGCCATCGAGAAGGGCAAGAAGCTGGCAGCGGAAGCAGCCTGATCTGACGGCTTGAAGCGCCTTTCGCCGATGGCGGGAGGCGCCGGCACCCTTTCGCGGGGTGTAATCGAAACAGGGTCGGCGCCGGGCATGTTCAGCCGGCGCGACCATTCCACCCTTTACCCCTCCGATGTGAGGGGGGAGAGAAGACCATGGCACTGCACTTCGAACTCGTGACCCCTGAGAAGCTCGTCCTCTCGCAGGACGTCCACATGGTCGTCGTGCCCGGCACCGAGGGCGAATTCGGCGTGCTGGAAGGCCACGCGCCCTTCATGTCCACCGTCAAGGACGGCGCCCTCAAGGTCTACGACCGCGACGGCGCTGAGCCACGCGTGATCATGGTCGAAGGGGGCTTTGCGGAAGTGAGCGAAGCTGGCCTGACGGTGCTTGCTGAGAAGGCTGGCTGAGGGCCGAGGAGCCTTCGGAAAATAGCCTTTATAGAATCTCAACGCCTGGCCTTTATGTGCGGCTCCAGATTGGAAGGGGCAGCAGATGGTTGGCGAACACGCGATCGAGATAGGGTCAGTCGCTCTATCGGTAGTCGTACCCTGCTACAATGAGGACGGCGGAATAGAGGAGCTGGTCCGGCGGGTGACGGTTGTCTGCGAGGCTGCGTTTGAGAGTAGCTATGAGATCATCCTAGTCAACGACGGATCGACCGACGCCACGTGGTCAGAAATCATGAAGGCGGTCAATGCGGGTCGGCGTGTCACCGGTGTGAATTTGGCGCGCAACCACGGCCATCAACTTGCGCTAACAGCCGGGCTACACCAGAGTCGAGGTGAGTTGATCTTCATTCTGGACGCAGACCTACAGGATCCGCCTGAACTCCTCCCAGATATGCTCAAACGGATAAGGGATGGTTATGACGTCGTCTACGGCCAGCGGGTTGCGCGTCATGGCGAGGGCGTATTCAAAAAGGTAACGGCCAGCATTTTCTACCGTTTGATGGGTAAAATCGTTGAAGTTGACATCCCGGCCGACACTGGCGATTTCCGGTTAATGACACGGCAGGTGCTTGCCCACCTCAATGCAATGCCAGAACGCTATAGGTTTGTTCGCGGAATGGTGAGCTGGCTTGGTTACAATCAATGTGCGCTCCCATATGAGCGTGATCCGCGATTCGCTGGGTCTACCCACTACCCCCTGCGAAAGATGATTGCGTTTGCCCTTGACGCTGCGACGAGCTTCTCCGTGTTGCCCCTCCGTTTTGCTTCCTACTTGGGCCTGTTATTTGCTCTCGCCGGCGTGCTTGCGCTCGGCTGGGTGGGGTATGCTTATGCTGTGTCAGGAACGGTCGCGGGCTGGACAAGTCTCGCCGCTCTGATCCTAGTGCTCGGAAGCATTCAGCTCCTTATTTTAGGAGTGTTCGGAGAATATCTGGGCAGAATGTACATGGAAACCAAGCGCCGTCCTCTCTTTCTTATCAAAGAGATAGTCGCTTTGCCGGTGCCGTCGGCTAATCCGGTGCACAATATTGACCAAGGTTTGCGGGCCCGCCTCTCGGACGTAGCATGAGCGAACTCCTTTCGTCAGCTGCTCGGTTTGGAACCGTGGGCGCCGTCAACACTGCGCTCAGTCTCCTGATTATCGCAGCTATGCTCGCGGCAGGTTGTAGTGACCTGACAGCGAACGTCGTGGGTTATGCAGGCGGCCTTTCATTCTCGTTTTTTGCTAACCGTGTTTGGACGTTTCGTCGGACGGGGGAAGCTGCGCTGCAGGAAGGGCTTCGCTTCCTATTCGCGTTCGCAGTCGCATACAGCACTAACGTCTGCATTCTACTATCCCTGCGCGCGGCTGGCCAGTTTAATGGGATTATACTGCAAATACCTGGCATGGTGTTATACACGACGGTATTTTTCATTATGTCACGATTTTACGTATTCCGCGAAGAATTTGATTTCTCCGCAGCGAAATATGCGATGCGCTCTTGGTGGCCGGAAATCAGCATTTGCTTTGCAGGTGCCATAACTGCAATTGTCCTCACAACAATTCCCCTAACCCATGACGTTGTTTGGCAGATCTGGATCGCCCGGCAAATTATCCAAGGGGCGGTACTTTACAAGGATATCTGGGAGCTAAACCCCCCGATTTGGTTCTGGTCTGCCATCCCCATCGTACAGTTCTCAGATATAATTGGCGTTGCCCCACGCTACCTGCTCGTGGCCACCGTTGTTGCTATGGGAACGGCATCTGCGCTTGCGATCGGTGCTCTCGGCGACTTCGGAACCGCTCCGCGCCGCTGTGCAGTCATGCTTTTTTGCTACTGGTTCATGGTCCCGTTGC
This sequence comes from Sphingobium sp. B10D7B, assembly GCF_025961955.1. Taxonomy (NCBI): domain Bacteria; kingdom Pseudomonadati; phylum Pseudomonadota; class Alphaproteobacteria; order Sphingomonadales; family Sphingobiaceae; genus Sphingobium; species Sphingobium sp. B10D7B. The sequence goes on along the minus strand of NZ_JAOQOQ010000001.1, from coordinate 3,239,047 downwards.
CGCTGTTCGATTTCGGACAACGCGAGCAGCTCGCTTTGATCTGCGCGCTGCCTTATGCTGCTCTGATATCTAGGCGACAGTCGGGGCACGAAGTTGTGCCATGTTTGGCAGTCGCTATTGGTCTGGCAGCCTCCTACGGCTTCGCGTTAAAGCACTATTTCCTGGCTATTCCAGTTCTTTTGGAGGCTTGGCTCTTCCTTTCGTTGCGCCGCCGGTGGTCACCCGTGCGACCCGAAACAGCAGTGCTAGCGGTCATGGCAGGGCTCTACGCTGCGGCGGTCATAGTGCTGGCGCCTGACTTCCTGACGCGCATGGTGCCAATGGTACGCGCTGCCTATCACGGCTACGAAGTTCCATTCTTGCTGATGATAGATGAGCCTGCGCAAATCGTGTGGCTGATCGGTGGGCTGGCCTTCGTGATGAACAGAAGGCTTGCTGACCCCGATAAACCAATAGACACAGCATTTGCTCTCGTTGCCGTAGGATTCGGTTTCGCCTATTTCGTACAACTCAAAGGATGGCAATATCATGCTCTGCCGGTTACTGGCGCTTTGCTTGCTGCCGTAGCCGTTCGCATTACGTCTCAAGGCGTTTGGGCAGTCCCTCGTTATCCACTCGGCGCGGCTGTTATCGGGTTTGCTGTCTATATCGGGATTGCGCAGGGGCCTTATCAAAACTGGTTGGAACGAGAGACGGGCGCGCTGCTTGGCAGTGTTCCAAAAGGACAACCAGTGGCGGTTTTGGCCGCCGACCCAATGTTCCAATGGCCTGCAATTGAGCGGCTAGGGTTGGAGTGGCCGCTTCACCTCTATTCTTATTGGATGCTCCCTGCGATCGGGAATGTCGCGGTACATCCGTCTGATCCTGGGCTGATCCGTTCTTTGGCCGCCACGATATTGCTTCAAACCGATCGCGATTTGCGCTGTCGTCCGCCAGCGTTAATCCTCGTCGAGCGAATGGAACACAGCTACGGGGTTCCCAGACGGTACTTCAACGTCCAGTCCTTCTTTGCATCTGACCAATCCATCGCCGCCTTTCTCAGGGCTCATTATCGAGAGGAGGCAGGCACCCGCCTGTTTGCTGCTTACCGTCGGATAGGCGAAGTGCCTCGGCGATGTTCCGACTTTAATCTTTCGCAACCTATGGCGGCTAAGTGGTTGCGGTGATTCTACGCAATTCTGTGGTTCGATGATGAACGCATTTGGACGAAAGAACGGTTTGGGCGGCAAGCCATCCTTCGGGGTGGCGCGGCCGATGCATGGACCGGGAGCAGCCCCGACAAGTCCATCTCCAGCAGCGGAGCCTATTGCCCCCGATCTTCCGGCCAACCCCACCCCCGATCGTCACGCCGATGCCCTCGGGCGCCTCAATGAGCGGATGAATTCGGAGCATGCGCAGACCGATCATTCGCAGGGATTCGAGGCCAACGTCCATCGCATCAAGGAGCAGGTGCTGCCGCGCTTGTTGGAGCGGGTGGACCCGGAAGCGGCCGCGACGCTGACCAAGGATGAGCTGGCCGAGGAATTCCGGCCGATCATCATGGAGGTGCTGGCGCAGCTCAAGCTCACGCTCAACCGGCGCGAGCAGTTTGCCCTGGAGAAGGTGCTGGTTGATGAGCTGCTCGGGTTCGGGCCGCTCGAGGAATTGCTGGCGGACCCGGATATCAGCGACATCATGGTCAACGGTCCGGCGCAGACCTACATCGAGAAGAAGGGCAAGCTGCAGCTCGCGCAGATTCATTTCCGCGATGAGGAGCATCTGTTTCAGATCGCCCAGCGCATCGTGAATCAGGTCGGCCGCCGGGTCGATCAGACCACGCCGCTGGCCGACGCCCGCCTGCCGGATGGCAGCCGCGTCAACGTGATCGTGCCGCCGCTCTCGTTGCGCGGTACGGCGATCTCGATTCGTAAGTTCGCCGCCAAGCCGATCACGCTGGACATCATGGCGCGGGGCGACTCGATGTCCGACAAGATGGCGACGGCGCTCAAGATCGCCGGGGCCTGCCGGTTCAACATCGTCATTTCGGGCGGCACCGGATCGGGCAAGACGACGATGCTCAACGCGCTCTCCAAGATGATCGATCCGGGCGAGCGCGTGATCACCATCGAGGACGCGGCGGAACTGCGTCTCCAGCAGCCGCATTGGCTGCCGCTCGAAACCCGGCCACCGAATCTGGAAGGGCAGGGGGCGATCACTATCGGCGACCTGGTCAAGAACGCCCTGCGTATGCGGCCGGACCGCATCATCCTGGGCGAAATTCGTGGCGCGGAATGCTTCGATCTGCTCGCGGCGATGAACACCGGCCATGATGGCTCCATGTGTACGCTCCACTCCAACAGCCCGCGCGAGTGCCTGGGCCGCATGGAGAACATGATATTGATGGGGGACATCAAGATCCCCAAGGAAGCGATCTCCAAGCAGATCGCCGATTCGGTGGACCTGATCGTGCAGGTGAAGCGCCTGCGCGACGGCTCGCGGCGCGTCACGAACGTCACCGAGGTGATCGGCATGGAAGGCGACGTGATCGTCACCCAGGAGCTGTTCAAGTTCGAGTATCTGGATGAAGATGCGGACGGGCGGATCATCGGCGAATATCGCTCGATGGGCCTGCGCCCCTATACGCTGGAGAAGGCGCGGGGCTTCGGCTTCGATCAGGCGCTGCTGGAAGCCTGCCTCTAAGGGCAGCGCGTTCGTCCGTCATTGGGTTGCGCTCCGTCCGGCCTTGCGACATCTTGCCGCATAACGCCCCCTCACGGAGAGACACGCCATGCCTTTCAGGACATCCCTCATGCTCGCCGGTGCGTTTCTGCTCGCTGGCGGTGCCGTCGCCACCGCTCCGGTACTGGCGGCTACCGAGGCAGCCGTCGCCATCAAGCCGGACATCGCCGCTGCCGTGGCTGCGCCGACCCGCACAGCCAGCAATGTCGCGCGCGACAAATATCGTCATCCGGCGGAGACGCTGAGCTTCTTCGGCGTGAGCGGTAATCAGACCGTCGTTGAATATTTCCCCTCCGGTGGCTGGTATCTTGAGATTCTTGCGCCTCTGGCGGCCAAGGGCGGCGGCACCTATTATGGCGTCCAGCCCGGCGGGCAGGGGCGCCAGTCCACAGAGAAGCTGATCGCATCCAATTCCGCGCTCTATGGCGGGGTGAAGCTGGTCGAGCTGACCGAGGTGCCAGATGGCGCGGCGGATACTGTGCTCACCTTCCGCAATGTCCACAATATGGTCATGCGCGGCAATGGTGGCGAGATTTTCGGCCAGTTCTTCCGGATGCTCAAGCCCGGTGGCGTGCTGGGCGTGGTCGATCATCGCCTGCCCGAAGACCGCGACACCGCGGCCGAGAAGACGAGCGGCTATCTGAAAGTCTCGACGGTCCGCAAGTTGGCTGAAGATGCCGGCTTCGTTCTGGAGGCAAGTTCCGACGTGAACGCCAATCCGCGCGACACGGCCGATTGGGCCACCGGCGTCTGGACGCTGCCGCCGACGCTGCGCAATGGCGCGGTCGATCGGGACAAATATCTGGCGGTGGGTGAAAGCGACCGCATGACGTTGCGGTTCCGCAAGCCCGGCTAAGCGGCTCGGCCCTGCGCTTTTACGCGGGGGCGGGCGGGTTGCCGTCCGATTGCGGCTGTGCGGCGATCTGGCGTAACGCCTGCTCATAGGCCTCGGCGGGCTGCGCGCCGGAGATCAGGTAGCGACCGTCGATGATCGCTGCCGGCACGCCTGTCACGCCGCGGGTCTGCCAGAGATATTCGGCCTGGCGCACATCATTGGCATATTGGTCCGAGCCGAGAACCGCGCTTGCTGAATCCCGGTCCAGCCCGGCTTGCTCGGCGGCGTCGAGGAGCACGTCAGCGGTCGCGATATTCTCGTTGCGGCTGTGATAAGCCTCGAACAAGGCGCGCGCGAGGGCCGGCTGCCGGCCCTGCAGCCCTGCCCAATGCATCAGGCGGTGGGCGTTGAAGCTGTTGTAGACGCGCGTCTCCAGCGAGGTCTTCATGTCGAAGCCCAAAGCGGCGGCGCGATCGCTCACCACGGCGCGGCGCTGGAGGATCTCGTCGGGCGTTGATCCATAAGCCTGCGCAAGATGATCGACGACAGTGCGTCCCTCCGGCGCCATATCTGGGCTGAGCTCGAACGGTTGGAAATGCAGATCGACATCGACGTCCCCTGCCAGGCGACCGATCGCCTCTTCAAGTCCGAGCAGGCCCAGCACGCACCAGGGGCAGGCGATATCGGATACGAAGTCTATTCTGAGGGTGCGGGTCATGGTCTCTCCTGATTGCGACGAATGTAGCGGAGGGGAGGGGGAGCACAACCCCGGCGAGGGCGGTCTACCGCCGCCTCTGGCACATGAAGAAGGGGCGACAGACCACCGTCCATCGCCCCCTTCTCGATATCGATCGGGTCAGCGTGCCCGGTCCCTTGAACCTCAGGCAGCGAGCTTGCGCAGCACGTAGGGCAGGATGCCGCCGTTGAGGAAGTAATCCAGCTCGTTCACCGTATCGATGCGGCACAGCGCCTCGAAGGTGAAGCTGGTGCCGTCCGCGCGGCGCGCTTCCACCGTCACCGTCTGGCGCGGCTTGAGGCCGGCGACGTTGCGGATGGTGAAGCTCTCGTCGCCCTTGAGGCCCAGCGTCTCGCGGTTCGTGCCCTCGGGGAACTGCAGCGGCAGCACGCCCATGCCGACAAGGTTGGAGCGGTGGATGCGCTCGAAGCTCTCGGCGACGACCGCACGCACGCCGAGCAGGCGCGTACCCTTGGCCGCCCAGTCACGCGAGGAGCCGGTGCCATATTCCTTGCCGGCGATGACGACGAGCGGCGTGCCGTCGGCCTCATGCTTCATGGCTGCGTCATAGATCGGCATCACTTCGCCGGCATAGCTGGTCATGCCGCCTTCCACGCCGTCCAGCATCAGGTTCTTGATGCGGATGTTGGCGAAGGTGCCGCGCATCATCACCTCATGATGGCCGCGACGCGAGCCGTAGCTGTTGAAGTCGGCAGGGGCGACCTGCCGTTCCTGCAGCCACTGGCCGGCCGGGCTGGCCGCCTTGATCGAGCCGGCCGGAGAGATGTGGTCGGTGGTGATCGAATCGCCGAAGATGGCGAGCGGCTTGGCGTCGATGATGTCTGCGACCGGCGCGGGCGTCATCTCCATGCCCTCGAAATAGGGCGGGTTGGCGACATAGGTGCTGCCGGCGCGCCACGCATAGGTGTCCGAGCCGGTCACGTCGATCGCCTGCCAGCGCTCATCACCGGTGAAGACGGCGGCATAGCGGCTCTGGAACATGTCGCGGGTGAGCGCGCCTTCCATTACCGAGCGGACTTCCTCGTTCGAGGGCCAGATGTCCTTGAGATAGACATCCGTGCCATCGCTGCCCTGGCCGATCGGCGTCTCGACGAAATCGGTCGTGACCGTGCCCTTGAGCGCATAGGCTACCACGAGGGGCGGGGAGGCCAGGAAGTTGGCGCGCACATCCGGGCTCACGCGGCCTTCGAAGTTGCGGTTGCCCGAGAGGACCGACGCCGCGACGATGTCGTTGCCGTTGATCGCCTTGCTGATCGGATCGGCGAGCGGTCCGCTGTTGCCTATACAGGTCGTGCAGCCATAGCCGACGAGATTGAAGCCGACGGCATCCAGATAGGTCTGGAGACCCGCCTTCTCGAGATAGTCGGTGACCACCTGCGAGCCGGGGGCGAGGCTGGTCTTCACCCATGGCTTGGGCTTGAGGCCCTTTTCGGTGGCCTTCTTGGCGACCAGACCGGCGGCGACGAGTACGCTCGGGTTGGAGGTGTTGGTGCAGCTGGTGATCGCGGCGATCACAACGTCGCCGTCACCAATGTCATGCGCCGCGCCCTCGACGGGCACGCGCACGGCGGCATCCTTCTTGTAGACCTTGGCGAGGTCGGCGTTGAACACCTCGTCCACCTGCGTGAGGATCACCTTGTCCTGCGGGCGCTTGGGGCCGGCGAGGCTGGGCACGACCGAGCCCATGTCCAGCTCCAGCGTGTCGGTGAAGATGGGGTCGGCAGCTTCGGGGTCGAGCCAGAAGCCCTGCACCTTGGCATAGGCCTCGACCAGCGCGATCTGGTCTTCGTCACGGCCGGTGAGGCGCATGTAATCGAGCGTCTTGCCGTCGATCGGGAAGAAGCCACAGGTCGCGCCATATTCCGGCGCCATGTTGGCGATGGTCGCACGGTCGGCGAGGCTGAGCGCCGAAACGCCGGGACCGTAGAACTCGACGAAGCGGCCCACCACGCCCTTGGCGCGCAGCATCTGCGTGACTGTGAGCACGAGGTCGGTGGCGGTGATGCCTTCGGCCAGCGTGCCGGTCAGCTTGAAGCCGACGACCTCAGGGATGAGCATGGAAACCGGCTGGCCGAGCATCGCGGCCTCGGCCTCAATGCCGCCGACGCCCCAGCCGAGCACGCCCAGGCCATTGATCATCGTCGTGTGGCTGTCTGTGCCGACGCAGGTGTCCGGATAGGCCACCGTTTCGCCATTGGCGTCGACCGAGGTCCACACGGCCTGTGCGACATGCTCCAGATTGACCTGGTGGCAGATGCCGGTGCCGGGAGGAACGACCTTGAAGTTGTCGAGGCTCTTCGAGCCCCATTTGAGGAAGTCATAGCGCTCGGCGTTGCGCTGATATTCCAGCGCGACATTGTCCTCGAACGCCTTGGGCGTGCCGAACTCGTCGACCATCACCGAGTGATCGATGACGAGGTGGACAGGCACCTGCGGGTTGATCTTGCTGGCGTCCGCGCCGAGCGCGTTCATCGCGTCGCGCATCGCGGCGAGGTCGACCACGCAGGGCACGCCGGTGAAATCCTGCATCAGCACGCGCGCGGGGCGATACTGGATCTCGTTGCTGGAGGCCGTGGGGTTCTTGAGCCAGTCGATGACCGCCTGCGCATCGCTGGTGGTGACGGTGACGCCATCCTCGAAGCGGAGCATGTTCTCCAGCAGCACCTTCATCGAGAAGGGAAGGCGCGAGCAATCGCCGAGCTTCGCGGCGGCCTTCGCCAGCGAGTAATAGCCATAGCGCTTGCCACCGACATCCAGTGTGTCGCGCGTGCCAAGCGTATCCTGTCCGATCGCGGTCATCAGCGGGTCTCCTCGAAAAATATCAGTGGCTGGCACTCCGCATGGTTCTAGCCGTTCAGTGCGGTCGCAGCGCAGGGCGTTTTGATCGGTTGGGCCATAACGGTTCAATGCGACCTGTCAACGGGAGCGCGAGCGCGGGCCGGGCCAATCAGAGCGCGGACGTGGCGCCCCGGCTCGGTGCGGATAGAACTGGATTGGTGGCGGGACAACCAATTCATCCAAAATGGAACAAAACTGGTTCAAAAGGTTAATCGAATGGCGCATATTGGTGTCAGATCAAGCAATTGAGGCTCCAAATGTTAACAGGCTTCGATGACAACCCGCGTTATGATGCAAGCTTTGCGCCCCGGCTCGACCAGATGCTGTGCGAAGCGTTGGGGCAGCCGACGATTCTGTTGGGAGGGGATCGCCCGGCAAATGACTTTTTGTCGCGGGCTGCAGAGCGGGCGGGACTGCAATGCATCGGGTCTACAAGCCTGACAGCCCTTCTTTGGTCGGCGGTCTCGACCGTGCCCGACCTGCTGCTGCTCGATCTAAGGGGTGAGGAGGCCCACGACTGGCTGGAGCATTCCTTGGCGCCACAAGTCATGCTGAAGGGGCGCCGGGTCTGTGTGCTCGTCGATCTGGCTTCCCTCGAGCGCGCTTTTGCGCTTCTCGAAGGCGTCGAGGCCGAGGTCTTGTGCGATCCCAGCCTTGCGGACATCGTCACGATGCTCGTCTCAGCCGGGCTGCGCCCAATGACGTCCGGGCCTGCGACGATGCGCGATATCGCCGGGGACGGGGAGGGCGTTCGGCTGGAGAGACTGAGCGAGGAAGTCCGCCGGCTCGCCCAGACGCTCGAGCGACTGTCCGGCAGCGCCAAGCCTGCCTCGTCGCTGGCGGGTTCGACATCGCAAAGCGGACAGGCGCTTTCCCCGCCGCCCTCCACGCAAAAGCCTCAGGCCGCAGCGCTCCCAACCCAGCCCGCCACGGCGGAGCGATTGCCGATCGAAAGCCGCGCCAGTGCCGCGGAGATCCGCGCCCTCATCCGGGCGCGGCGGCTCCGCGACGAGTTTCTGCCGGCGGACCTGTTCGCCGATCCCGCCTGGGACATGCTGTTGGACCTGCTGGCGGCCCGCCTTGCCGGCCAGCGCGTTTCGGTTTCGAGCCTCTGCATTGCCGCTGCCGTTCCGCCGACCACGGCGCTGCGCTGGATCACGCAGCTGACCGAGCGCAAAATCCTGGTCCGGCTTGCTGATCCCACCGATGGGCGGCGGGTATTCATCGACCTGACCGACGAGACGGCGGACGCGGCCCTGCGATGGGTCGACAAGGTGCGTCGCAGGGGCGGGCTTCTGGCGCCGCCGCGTTGAAGCACAGCTTGACCCGCCCCCATAGCGACCGATAAGGGGCGCCTGTGACGGACGAACCGTCACGATGCTGCTGGGGCGATTAGCTCAGTTGGTAGAGCGTCTCGTTTACACGGAAATTACTGATTTGGCCTAAGATGCTGATCTTAGGCCTTTTTCATTGCCTGTACAGCGGGGGCTTCGGGAATAGTTCGGGACTCGCTCGCCTCGAGCGCTGCGCGCACATCGTCATCGAACGCATGGGCATATCGCAAGGTCGTCCGAATGTTCTTATGCGCGAGCGCCTTCTGAGCGGCGGCTAGGTTGCCGGTCTGGCGCAGGATCCGGGTGCCACGGGTGTGGCGCAGATCGTGAAAGCGGAAATCGGGAATCTCGCCGGCGGTCAGGGCCTCGGCCCAGACCTTGCGCCATCCATTCTGGGAGATCGGATAGCGCTCGCCCTCCCGCCGCTTCTGACGGCTCTTTTGGCAAACATAGGTGAACACTTGCGCGCAGGCCTGTGGCTGGGTGGCGATCAGAACGATCATTTCCGTTGTGAGGGGACGTTTGATGCGCCGGCCGCCCTTCACCGTGCGCCACGCGACCTTAGCCGGGAAATCCATATCGGACCAAAGCAGGCCGCGCACCTCGGCAAGCCGCCAGCCCGATAGCAGCGCGAATCGCACGAATGGTTGATAGTCCTCACGGATCGCCTCGAGCAGTCGAGCCTCTTCATCAAACTGCAGCTCGCGGGGATCGTGCTCGCGCACGGCATAGCGCATTGAGGCCCAATCGGGCATTTCTCCCACGTCATATTTTGCCCTGGCAGTAGCGCGCCAGAGCGCGCGCGCTACATCGATCTCGCGGTTGACACTGGCGCCGCTCACCTCTCCGGCACGGGAGCGGAAATATTTGCCGATCGCCACATGATTGATGTCCGCTATGAACGATCGCGGCCCGATCGCATTCACGATGCGATCAATCCAGCATTCGGTCGATTTGCTCCAACGCCCCTCTTTGCGGAGCTTTTCCTCATAAATGCCTGCCGCCTCATCGAGGGTGATGGGCGGCCGAGTGGTGATGTTGAGAGCTGCCTCGGCGCGCTTCTGCGCCTCTACAGTTTCCGCCGCGCGTTTCGTTTTCTGGCCCGTCGAGCCGTGAAATCTGCGACCACGATGCTGGAAGTCGTAGACGTAGACCGTGGAATTTTTCGGCTTGTAGACTGACACTGATCGTCCTCGCGGAGGCGGCTCATCACATACGCGTCGCAATCTTCCGGGCGGTAGCGAATCTTACGCGGTGTGATGGCAACGTAGCGAATATGACCTTGTTGGCGCAGCCGGCGCAACGTCTTGTCGCTGATATGGAGCCGGGCGGCGGCCTCCGCCGGGGTCAGCAGTATTTCGTCGGTCATGCCGCTGCTCCCTCCGGCTCGGCGACCGTCGCATAAGCACCTCGCGGCGCCACTGTGAGAGGGATGAAATGGGCGCGGTGCTTGGCGTAAGCCGCGCGAAAAGCCTGATGATCTCGGTCGGTCATACCGGTGGGATTTTGCCGGTGCTGTTCCAGCTCATCCGGCCACCATGCGCGGCCGAGTACCCAATAGTAGAAATGCGCGGCCTCGATGTGCTCGAGCTGGGCGCGCAGATCGGCCGGCGAGCGATCGCCGGTGGCGAGCATGCGCGGATAGAATTTTCGGCGCATGGCGATCTCGCGGCGCAGGCAGCTCACCAGCTCGCGCCAACCGAACGGGGCGAGGCGCTCATCGGCCTCACGCCTTGCCTTGGCAGCGGCGTCCTCACTGCCAGGGGTGAGCAGCAGGTCGACCGCCAGATCGGCATGGATGGCAGCGATGATGCTGATCTCGCGATTGGCGTCCTCGCGGCTCATTTTCCCCTTGGCGATCCGGTCGGGATAATGCTGGCGCCGCATGTGCAGCTCGCGCGCCAGTTCTTCCACTATCGCAGCTTTTGGGACCCTGAGCGGATCCGCGCTCTCATCCGACATGCAGCGGAAAAAAAGATCAAAGCTCATCGCTTGTCTCCGGAAATGCGGGCGATGCCGCGTGCGAACAGGAACGGGATTGCGATCATGATCGCGAGGATCAGCAGCGTGCGCTGCAGGGCGACCAGCATCATTCCATTCCCAGCGCGCACAGGTAGGTTTCGAGGATGGCCGCGTCCTCGAGGCGGGTGCCGGGATCAAGGCTGCGCAGCCGCAAGATCGCCCGCACGGCCTTCACGTCATAGCCGGTGGCTTTGGCTTCAGCGTAAACATCCTTGATATCGTCAGAGATCCCGCGCTTTTCCCCTTCGAGGGTTTCGAGCCGTTCGATGAGCTGGCGCAGGTTCTGAGCCGCCGCATCGGGATTCGCGTTGATTGGATCCGGCGCGGGCCGAGCCTTCTTTTTGCCCTTTCCTGCAGCGACAGAGGGAGAGACGGGCATAAGCTTGTGGACGGTGCCGCCCATGCCATCGGGCACGGCCATCATCCGCATTTCAACGGGCGTGGAAGTCTGTGGCTGCATGATTGCGCTCTCCTATGGGTGGCTGCTGGTGGAGCCTGCGGGGCGCTCGAACACCCAGCAGGCAGTGGTTTTGCCTGTCACGCCGGAATTGATCGGCTTGTAGGCAATGAATTTGCGGCTTCTGCTGGTGCGCAGCAGGCGCTTGAGTTCATTGATAGGCGGCAGCGAGAGGCGCAGGTCGCCGCACTTCTGCTCAAACTGCACGAGGTTGACCGCGATCGTGCCATCGATGCGGCTGTGATTGATCCGGTGCGTCGTACTCTCGGTTTCCTGCCCCTCAATGTAATCGAACCGCTCCCAGAACAGCTCAACATGCGGGTGATCGTTCTCGGTAAGGCGCTGGCGTTCGGCCAGCATCACGCGAAACTGCGCCTGCACCTCGCTCGCCACATCGTCGGGAATGTTGGTGAGCACGATGCGCATCGCGTCGAACATCGCAGCGAGCTGGGCGTGATTCTTCGCCAAGCGGTCGTTGCGGATGCCGTCCTGCCTGAGCATCTGCTCATAATGGACGGCGAAGCGCTCGCGGTAGCGCGTGAGGATCTCGGCCTCTCGCTTGACCATGTGAACGATGAAGCCGCTCACCTGATCGCGCTCATAGCGATTGATCCGCTCGGCCGCCTCGCGTGTCTGCGGCCCCCAGCCATCCTTGGTGATGCACAGGCCCATGATGCGCTCGCGCAGCGCGGGCGATGCCTCCACGGCGTCATTCTGGACGATCGCGATCGCACCGCGAAACGGCGGCTCGAATGTCTCCATGCCGCCATTGGCGATCGCGCGCGTCCGCACGGCTCGGCCATTGTAGGCGGTCTTCAGCTCGTCCCACTCGAAGCGGCGGCTATGTGGCGTGTCCTGATTGCGATCGCCCTCGATCAGCACCACCGGCAGATTGCCGACTTGCCCCAACGTGCGCGCGATACCGGCATTGGTCGCCTTGGTGGGATCGAAGCCCTCATAGTTGCCGACGCGGCCCATCAGCTTCCAGAGGAAGGCGATCAGGGTCGTTTTGCCGGTGCCGGGGGGGCCGGTCACCTCGAGGAAGGCGAGCGATTCCTGCATGGCGCGGATCTGCTCGGCAAAGAGCGAAAGGCCCCAGAAAGTCATCACTGCGAGGCCCTTGGCGCCCCACGCGCGATAGATGTCGCCAGTCCACCGGATATCGAGCTTGTCGGGATCATATTTGATTGAGAGCAGGCGATCGCTGGTGCGCAGCTTCACCGCTTTGCGGGAGAAGACGAAATAATCGTCCTCATTGATCTTCGCGACCTTGCCTTTGGAGACGCCCAGATCACCCAGCAGCCAGCCCTCATGGTCGATCGAATAGCCGGTGAACTGGATCGCCTCGACGGTCTGGATATCGGTCCATTGGCGCAGCATCAGCTTATCGAGCTGGTAATTGGCGCCGACCCACTGCGCGCCGGGCGCGACGGCCGCGAGCCGCTTCTTGAATTCGCCCGAGGATGAGCAGGCAGAGCCGGAAAACGGCGCCTTCACCGCATCTTTGCGCGGGCCGCCCTTCGTCTTCGGGAAGTCGATGCGGAAATAATAGGCGCCCTCTTCCATGTTGGTATCGCGCTGGAAATAGAGGGTGCGGAAGGTGCAGTTCGCCAGCTCGGCAATGTCCACGGACTGGCGGGCCGCCAGTTCCCATTGCTCACCATAGGGAAGCTCGGCGATCGAAGGATCGGCCTCGCGCAGCTGCTCGAGGTGCTGCTCGATTCGCTCCAGCGAAAAGGTGGCCCAGAGCTGGCGCCCGTTGAACACCAGCGGGAAGGACGCCGAGCGATGTTTCTTGTAGATCAGGAACGCCTTTTCATCGGCGCTCTGCGCAATCGTGACGTCACCTGCCCAGAGATAGTCCTCGATGTGCTCCGGCTTGAGCTTGTCGGCCTGAAACAGATCGTTCCAGTCGGTTTTTTTGCCTTCGCCATCCACGCGCACCTGCGCGGCGCCCACCGGCCAGCCTGCCTCCCTCGCCTGCTTGGCAAAGCGCCGTGACCATTCCACGCCGGCGGCGCCCTGATCGAAGGCCCAGATGATCTTTGGCATCGGTCGATTGAGGTCGGCGCAGGCCTTGCGCAGATCCGCGAGGAAGTGCTCGGGCCAAATGTTGCACGTCATGGCCGAGACGGCGGCAATACCCGCCTGCCTCAGTGCGATGGCGTCAAAGATGCCCTCGGCGATCCAGATTTCGCGCTCTGCGGCGAGCGTCTCGAAACCATCGCCTGGGTAGAGCCAGCAATGGCCGCGATGCTTTGAACCGGGGCTGAAGGTCGCCTTTTTATCACCGAAGCGGCCGGGTTGATCGATCAGGCGTTGCCAGTAGCCACCACCGGGCAGCGGAAATCGCACGGTCGCTGAGCTGATGTTGAGCTCGGGATCCTTGTACCATTCCTGCGCGTAGCATCCGGCAAGGGGAGCCAGATTGAAACCCCGTGCACTGCGCAGATAGGCGTCCGCCGCTGCGTTGGGCTTCTCGGGCGTCGGCTCGTGGCGCTTCGACCAGTCATCGAAAATGTCGGGATAGCTCTGCTTGACGGAGATCTCGGCGCCGCAGCTGTCGAGGCGGCCGCAGCGAAGCATCCACGGGTGTTCCGCATGGGTGTAGAGCGACTTCTTGGCGCCGCATTCGGGGCATTTGCCCTCGCGCAGCCACTCGCCCTTTTCCGCAAAGCCATAGTCGCGCTTGAGGCGAGGGAGCAGTTCATTGAGCAATTCATCGCGCACGGGATGGCATCCAAAAGGCAAAGGGGCAGCGTTCCCGGAATGAGGCTTTCCGGGCGGCGATTTCAGTCTGTGAGGTGCTGGGGCGTTTAGGCTTTCAGCGCGCCAGCATTCGGCTCAGGATTGGGGGAATCGTCGTTCGCCGGCCCCCTGCGCCACTCTGAGATCGGCAATGGATGGATTGGCGGATTTCGCTGGCTGACGCGCACCGTCCTGATCGCCGTGAGTTCGGCCACAAAGACATGGCCGCAGCCCAGCTCATCGCGGCAGTGATAATAGATCTCGCGATAGGTGAGCGCGACCTTGCCCACCCGGCGCGCTTTCGCACCGCCCCCGCAGGCCGGGCAGCTCGCGCCCGGCATCCGGTGATTTTCTCGTGCCAACATGGCCTCCTCATGCACAAAGCCGCCCCGCGCGGCTTCCCCGTTTTGTCGCGCCGCCATCATGAACGATCATGCTGTTGAGGCGGGCGCGGACGCGATTGAGCGCGTCAATTCCTTCATTCACCTCTCGCTGGGCGCTGCGCATGTCTGGCAGGGTCGCACCGGGCTGGATCAAGGTGATGCTGATGCTGATCGCCTCGGCCGTCTCGCGCGTGGCGGTGGATATGTCTGATGCCAGACCGGCAGGGCAGGGACTGCTCGTCCAGTTATGCAGGTCAAGCTGATCGGCATAGGCCTCGAGCACCGGCGCATGATTGCCGCCGGCGGCGAGATAGGCGCGATCAAGCGCCATGGCCTGCTCAAGCGATGGCTGCGCGCGGTGGTCCTCATCAGACCAGTAGCGGATGAGCCGCTCGGACTTGCCGAGTATCTGGGCGAGCTGCGCCCAGCCTACCAGTGATCCCACGGTGTTGACGGCTGCCGCAAAGCTGAGCGGTTCGCGACGCTTTGTCATGCCATCACCTGTCTTTCATTCACGGTGAGCGTGAACGAACGGCCGCCGGCGATCAGGCGAACCTCCGTCCCCCTCCCCCGGTGATGCACGGTCACGGCCTCGATATCGCAGCGGCGATCCCGCTCCTCACGAAGTAGCGCCGCGACGAATTCCGCAGCTTTGGCGATTGTGGTAGGGGCTGGCACTGTGGGTGGTGCGCCAGCCCCCCCGCGCAAGGTGAGCTGGGCAGACTTGATTGTGGGAGAGGTGGGAGCCTCAAGCCTGTTCAGCTCATCGAGCGCGATTTCTTCGCGCACGATGGCGCGGATGGTTTCCTGATCGACACGGGAGAAGGTCATCAGCCTTGGCCTCCCAGCAGGAGGGCAAGGGCGAGCAGACCGCCGCCTATACCAAGGCTGATCAGCCAGTAGCGCAAATTATCGCGCTGCTGCTCGGCGAAGCCATAAGGGTCGCCAACCTTGTGCGTGCAGCGGACGCGGATGAGCCGCGGCACGGCCCAGGCGGACGAGTGGACGTTCTGCAATGTGCCCTTGCCGTGGCAATAACGGCACTCGTTCGCCGGCATGATCTCGCCGGGCCGATAAATGCGGCTGCTGATCATTAATCTGATCCTCCGTGGAAAAGCGCGGAGAGGGCGGCACGCGCCTGCACCCGATAATCCGCGCCGGTTTTGATGATCGTGGCGAGGGCAGCGGCCCCGGCCATTGGGAAAAGGATGGAGCCGAGGGTCAGCATCAGGCTTGCCCCTCCCGATTCAATTCCGCGTTCCCTTCGAAACAGACCGCATTCGCCGGATCGGCTAGATCCGAGGCATCAGTGGCAGGACAGCCGAGGGGGAAGACGACATGGTCGGCGGAGATGCCCAAGCCGATGCTTTGCCCAATTTTGAGGACACCGGGCTGCTTCTCAGCGGGGATGCGCCCGCCCCTCTTCCAGCTCGCCACGGTAGAGGGTGCTTCGCCGATCGCGCGCGCCATGGGCCGTATGCCGCCGAAAAGGTCGAAAAGGGAATGTGTGCGTTCCATGCAGAGAGCATGTGCGATATTTGCGCACACCGGTCAATGGCAAAATACATAAGCCGGTGTGCGAAATTTCCGCATACTTGAGCGATGGAGTCGATAGCCACCCGATTGAAGGCCCTGCGCAAGTCTGCAGTCCCGCCACTAACCGTGCGCGGCATCGCCGAAGCATTGGGCATGCCTTTCGGGACGTACTCGTCGTACGAAACCCCATCGCGTTACAAAAAAGGTGAGCTGCCCCTAGATTTGACGCGCCGCATCGCCGCAGTGCTGGCGAGGCATAACGTTGACCCGGCTGAAGTCATGAAGCTTGCCGGGCTGAACGAGGGAGAGGTCGAACCGGAGGCGCGCGCCATCGAAGCCGCCAAGCCCGTCGTCCAGTATGTCACCCTGTCAGTTGCTTTCCCTAGTGAAGACGCGCTGGCTGATATGTTCCAGAGCTTGCTCGCACTGGTGCCAGCGGACGCAACGAGGGCCGAAGCCGCGCGAATTCTCGCTCAGCGCCTTCCAGCTGGCTTTGCAGCGATCGGACCTGTCGCGCCCGATCAGGGCAAGGCGCCAATGATTGCGCCCGCAGAAGCTGCTCGGTCTCTCGCCACAGATCGTCCCTGACCGCCGCGATCGTCGCACACCGCACACTGCATCGATCGCACGCAAACTCGCACCCCGGCGTCAACCGCCACGTCTTTCCCGTCACCAACCTTATCCGTTTGTTCCTGATTCGTTCTTGCCTAAATGGGCCAACTCCCTGTAGGAAAGCAAGAAATGTTCAGTTGTGAGCACAAGACGGATTTACGTTTGGCCGTGTCGGTGAGAAAATTGAGGCATGAATAGCTTGCAGGTGACCGGAATGCTTTGCGCTGCCGCGATCGTCGGCTTGGGCATCGGTGCTCTCAGCTCGTTTTCGGGCCGGGGAGGGGGCGGTGCCCCGCAGGAACTCGCCCCAGCTACATTCGTCCAGTACGACATCTGCGGCACCTCCCGCCGGAACTGTGTGGTGGATGGCGACACGCTCTGGATCGGTGAAGTGAAGGTCCGCATCGCCGATATCGACGCCCCCGAAATCAGCTCCCCACGCTGCAGCGAGGAACTGGAGCGGGGCGAACAAGCCAAGCGCCGCCTCCTCGAGCTGGTCAACGACGGCCCCTTCGAGGTCCGCCAGATCGGCGACCGCGATGCCGACAAGTACGACCGAAAACTCCGCGTCCTCATCCGCGACGGCAAGTCCCTCGGCGACCAACTCGTGAGCGAAGGCCTAGCCCGCACATGGACCGGACGGCGCCAATCTTGGTGCTAAGCAGCGTGGACAAATTCAAGCAGACGATTGCGTCCGGTTTCAAGCCTCATGCCCGGCGATCGGTACCGCTGTATTGGCGTGGGAAGCGGACAGACGGTTTACAGGAGTTCAGATATGAAAACAGCCGCTGCGCATTCAGTGTTTTTCGTTTCTGACTGACGAAGCGAAGTCAGTTATGCCCGCAGAATCAAGGCTTTTCATAATACAGGAAGTGACATCGAACTCCTTAGCCTGGACAAGAGTCAGTTCGCCATCCTTGACCAAAAGCATTCCTTCGTCTCCGCCGCATCTTGTAGCGATCCCGTCTGCTTGGCTCTGCGTCAGTTCACCTGATTTAACTTTGATGGATGGCGCACCACAGCCAGATAAAAGTGCCGCCGCGAACAGGATAAGCCATCGACATTCCATTAGGGCGCCTCGCATCTTCGTGCCTCTTAAGCCGAGCCCGACACACAGCGTCAATGTCCGGTTTTAAGGCGATGCATGATCGTTGTCGTTAGACCAGAAATTAGTGGGGAGCGGACCGTCGGCTTTTGGCTGCAATTTGAAGATAGCGGACGTTGCGACGTGACGACGGCGGCCAGCCTCGGCATACTGCTGTTATGGCAGCATCGCTTTTCCACGACGTTCCGCTCAAGGCCAAAGTCATAGGCTGGGGGATCATCGTCATACCCCTTGCCGCATTGGTTCTGCTCGGAGCGATATTTCTGCGTCCAGAAGCCATCAATCAACGATTGGTGTGGGGATGTTATGTCGCTCACGACGCCCCGCCCCTCGATATCCGCGAAGATGCGATTTACATCATCGAGCCTGCCCGTCGCACGTTTAGCTACATCGCCGAGCCTTCGAAGACGAGCTATCAACTAAATGTGCGACCTGCACTGCTACTGAAACGTGAACCGACTGGGCGCTATGCATTCGCTCCTACGCAAGGCACCGGTTTCTTCTGGCCGTTGCTGCCTGCCCCCGGAAAGAACAGAGATCGAGTAACGCATCCGGAAGAGTATGCGGGCCGCATCCAAATTGCAGCGGATGGAGCTGACGTTGTATACTCTCGTACAAGCCATGCTGATGCTTGTCGCCGATAGTCCGCTATCGAAAAGGCTTATCGTCCGCTTCAACCTCCGAAATGTTGTCGTGTCCGGAAAGTCAGCTTTTAGCGCAAAAGTGCTAAATCGAGACTATCGGCCGGAGGCTGCACGGACGGCAGGTTTTGATGATTGCTGCCGCTGAGTGCTATGGCCGAGATGGCGTGGAGAGCTGACTTTCCGGGCTTGGGATTTTACCTCTGGACGCCAGAGTTAGGCAAACTATTGACCCCCAGCCTTCGCTCGCTTCAATTCGATGCGAAGTGCCCTGAAGGGTCCCTCGCCATTGTTCTTTATCGAATGCGCCTCTTCAGGCGGAAACCATAGCGCGACCGGCGGTGTCACGGCGGGGATGTCCACGCGCCGAACCTCCACCATCTTACCAGCGGCCTCGCGATAAAGAATGTCAGTCAATGGCTGAGGAGACTCGATATGCATCACACTTGGCCAGCTATGGCTGTGGATGGGCTCGACTTCCCCTGGGCCAACTTCAACCTGAAGAACGCGGACATCATCGTTTTCGAGGACGATATGGTGGTTTTTCGGAGCGGCCGCGACGGCATCAAGGTCTTTGGCGGCAACGGATATCGACCAATGCATCATCGCTATGGCCCCGACTGCAAGAACGAAACGCACCCTCTTCCCCCTAAGCTTCGCGACCGATACCCCGCTTTTCGCATAAGATGCTTCGTCTGAGAAGCCGGTCGGCTTAGCGCGGTGCTCGCTACAAATAGGGTCATGTGAAGGCCTCGCTGGAGGAGGCGACTGAAGGACTTCAGGCAGGCGTGTTTGCCTGTGCTGCAGGCCTGAAGCGGCCTGCACTAGCTCTTGGCGCTAGCGAGGCAGAAATGAAGCTTGCTGTAAGCAAATGAGCCGCGCTCAGCCGGTTTCCATTTTCAGGCTCGAGACATAGCCGCCACTCTTATCGAGCCGATGCGTCACCTCGGTGATCAGCCATGTAGTGGCATCGATATCATCCTTGAAGCCGCTCACCGTCGCCCGCGCTTCGGGGGATGCGTCCGGCCGCCCCAGAGCAAGGCTGAGATCGAGCGTGGCGGGTGCTCGCTTGAGCCTATCGCGCTCGGCAATCGCGGCGCGCGTGGCGCTGGCCTCATCGGGATAGATCTTGCGCAGGCGCTTGGTGCCCTTCTTCTCGCCGACCGTCACGCTCTTGCGTTTCGCCTCACCGCGATCGTGCCAGCTTGCCGCGACGCCTTCCTGCCCCTCGCGCCTCTGCCGGTGCCATGAATGGCTCGAAACATGGCTGCGGGGGATCTCGATATGCGGGAGGGCCTTGCCGCCGGTGGTGGTGCCGGCGCCTTTGCGGGCAAAGATCAGGTGCCCATCCTTGATCGTCGCCACGGCATCATGCTCGCGGCCGAGCCGGCGCAGGAACGCCACGTCGCTCTCGCGGCTCTGCGCGATCGATGCCAGGGCGATCGACGACAGATCCGGCGCCACCTTCGCGGTAAGGCCATTGCGGCCCGCCACGTCGCGCAAAACCGCCCCCAGCGTGGTATCCTTCCAGCTGCCTTCGCGCCGATTGCGGATCTCGGATGTAAAGTCCGCCGATCGCGCGCGGATCGTGATCTGATCGGGCGGCCCGGCATGGGTCACATCATCCACCTTGAAGCTACCCTTGTGAACAAGGCCGATCGGCACATTGCGGCCCTGCTTCCACCCGATCTCGACGCTCAACACCGCGCCCTCTTTCGGAATCGCAAGACCGCCATCGGTATCGCTCAGCACGATATCGAGCTGATCGGCCTCATCATCGCGCCGCTCGGACAAGCTGAGCGAGACGAGGCGCGGGCGCAGCCGATCTGAGAGATCGACGCCATCGAGTGTCACGCGCCAGTCAGCGATATTGTGGCTCGTCATTGCGCAGCCTCGGGATCCTCTGGCGCTGGATCATCGACGCGCAGCAGATCAATCGCGAAATCGATGCGGCGCGGGCGACCATTGGCCATCAGAAAGGCATGGCGCTCATCGATCGCCTCGATCACGAAATTGCCAAGCACCTCGCCGGCGCCGCTCACCAGCGGAACGGCATCGCCAGCGCTTGCCATCTCGCGCAACTGGTCGATGCTAACTTGCCCATCGCTCAGCTCGGCATAGGTGGCGCCCGATAGCGAGATAGTCTCGGTGCCCGGCCCGGTAAACTGCACCGCGTCGCGCGCGCCCATGCGCGGGGCGCGAGCATGTAGCCAGTCCGCCTTGCGCTGCAGCTCATCGGGGGCGAGCGACCCCATCTCGAAAACGAACATGCCCAGAGCCATCAGATGCATCGCGCTGCCTCCTTAATCGTCTCCATAGCCCCGCCCACGCTTCTCGCGCTCGATCTGCCCAATGGCCCGGCGCACGGCATCGGCAATGTCTTCGGGCACGCCGGCGCCGCTCACCGTGATCTCGATATGATAGGTGGAGGATGCCGCAGCCGGCGCAGCAGATGCGCTGGCGCCGCCCTGTGCCGCAGCCGGTCCAGCGATCGCAACGGCCGCCCCACCGGCGCCCACGGCCAGCGCGCGCGTCATCTGGCCGGATAGTTCGGAGATCCGCTGCAGCGGCCCTGCGGTGTTTGCAGCAAGACCCTGATCGAGGCCTTCCATCACGAACCCGCCCAGCCCCGCGAACACGCGCGAGGGCGAATGGATGCCGAGCTTTTCCTTGAACCACTTCGCCACGCTGCTGGCCGCGCCGACAATCGTATCCTTGAGCGCCGCCAGCTTGCCCAGCATGCCGTTGATCAGGCCCTGAATGAGATCCCGGCCGATCTGGCCAAAGTCGAGAGAGCGCAGGAACCCCACCGCGTTCCGGATCGCGTCAAGAATGCCGCTCCACAGGCCGCTGAAATAGGCAACGATGCCGTCCCAGCTGTCATAGATGAGATAGGCAGCAGCGGCGACGGCAGCGACGGCCGCCACAATGAGCAGCAGCGGGCCGAGCGCGATTCCCAAGGGCGCGGCAGCGGCGGTAAGAGCGGCGAAGCCGAGCGCCAATGTGCCGAGAAGGATGAGCAGCGCCGCGCCGGCGCCGACGAACATCATGATGCCCTTGGCCAGCACCGGATGCTCCTGCGCCCAACTGCGCATGGTTTTGGCCGCACTGGCGACCATGCCAGCGACCTTCACCACCGTGGGGAGCAGATATTGCCCCATGGTGATGTTGAGCGCCTTGAGCCCGTTGGTGGCAAGGCCGGTGGCGCCCTCGGCCGTGGCGATCGCGCCGAGATATTCGGCATTCATCGAGCCGGCATAGCGGCTGCTATCGCCCACCAGTGCGAAGTTCTCCCGCAGCTGATCGAGATTGTTGAGCATCGGCGCGATCGCGCCGACGCTCTCGGATCCGAAGAGCTGCGTAAGGGTGGAAGCCTGCGCCTCTTTCGATAGGCTCTGCAGGCGACCGAGCACATCGAGGATCGCGCCCCCGGCGTCCTTCTGCATGGCCTTGCCCACCTGCTCGGCATCAAGACCCAGCGATGCGAACGCCTTCTGCTGCGATTTGGTGGCGGCGCTGCCCTTGGTGAGCGCCAGCATCATGTTCTTGATGCCCGTGGCGCCGATCTCGCTTTCAACGCCCACGCTCGAGAGCACTTGGCCCATGGAGGCGATCTGGGCTGCAGCCAGGCCACCCACCTTGCCGAGCGGGCCGATGCGCGTCACCATTTCGGTAACGGCGCCCACATTGCCGCCATAGGTGTTGGTGAGCGCGTTGATCTGATCGGCCAGCTCCACCACGCCATCTTGCGGCAGCTCGAACGCGGTGCGCCACTTAGCCATAGTCGCGCCGGCATCCTCGGCCGTGCTCTCAAAGGCCACGCCCATTTTAGCCGCATCCTCGGCAAAGCGCAGCAGCTCCTCGCGCGGCACGTTCGCGCGCCCGGCGGCCGCCACGATCGCAGCGATGCCCTCGGCCGCCATCGGGATCCGCTCGCTCATGTCCAGGATATCGCTGGTCATCTGCGCGAAGGCTTGCGGGGAATCGAAATCCACCACCTTGCGCACGTCGGCCATCGCGGCCTCGAGCGTCATCGCCTGTTTGGTTGCCATGACGATCGGCGCGCCGGCGGCGGTGCCGGCGGCCACCATGCCGAGGCCAAGGCCGGTCGCCTTGGCGCTCACCTCATTGAGCCGATCGGTGTTGCGCTGTGCCTTCGCCACCTTGTCGAGCTGCTCGGTCTGGCGCTTCAGAGCCTGATTGGCATCGTGCGTGCGCAGCGCCAGATCATTCTCGTGGCGCGCGAGGTCCGCTACGTCGATGCCGGCCTCGCCTAGCTGCCGGGAGAGCTGCTGCAGCTCATCGCCGCCCCTGTCGACCTTGGCCGTGAGAAGGGCGGTTTGCTTTTCAGCCCGCGCGAACTCGTTGCGCAGCTTTTTGGTCGGCGCCTCGGTCTTTTCGAGCGTAGCGCGCAGCTCTTCCATTTTCGCGCGCTGCTGCGCCAGTGCCTGCTTGTCGGCGGCAAAGCGGCCCTCGGCTGCCTTGTATTTCCCCACCTGCTGCTGCGCCGCATCGAGCTTTTGCAGCTGCTTGTGCGTCTCGGCCAGATCCTTGCGCGCGTTCGAGCTGGCGCCCGTGATCGCCTTGAGCGGTGCGGTCACGCGATCGAGGCCCTCGAGGATGACCTGCAGGCGAAGGTTCTTGGATGCCATGACTAGCGCTTTCCGGGTTTCTCAGGGGGCCTTGATCGGCGGGCGGCATGCTCACGCCAGCCCAGCAGCTCGCTCACGCTCATTTCGTCCATGACGGCCGGCGACCAGTGGAAGGTGATCGCCAGATCCGCCATGGCATCCTCGATCAGTCGTGGAGCGCCGCCTTCTGCGATCTCTGCAGCAAAAAACTCCCAATCTCGGCGCCGCATGCGAGCAGATCCGACGGGTCAAGATTGGCCACCTCGGCTTCGGTCAGCACAGGGCTTGAAATACGCGGCAGGATCTTGGTGAGTGCGTCCACCTTGAGCTGGCCGAGGTCGACCAATGAAAGGCCACGCAGCTCGCCCGACTTGGGCTTGCGCAGCTGGATACTGTCGATCGACTGTTCGCCCCGCTGAATAGGCGTGTCGAGAGTGACGGTGCGAAAGATCGGCTCAGCCGGGTTGGTCATGATGCTGCTCTCCAGAAGGTCAAAGGGGGGCGCGGCCCGGCCGGTGAAGCCGAGCCGGGACGATTAGAATAGGCCGATGGCGTTGCGCTGGGCTGCGAGACGATCGACGCCGTCCACGATCTCGATCATGTTGATGAAATCGATCTCGATCTCAGTGCGGCCGTTCCAGATCAGCTTGTAATAGGCGATCGCCACCGTGGCGCTGAACTCGCCCGGCTCGCCCACCTCCTGATCGCCCATCTCGATTTCGCTATAGCGCCCGCGCATCACCACCTCGATCGCATCCACCGCGCCGCTGTCGTCCTGTTGATAGGCGCCGGCAAAGCGCAGATAGACGCCATCGACGGTCTGAATGCCAAACTGGCGCAGGGCGTCGCGCAGCGGGCCGCCGGCGGTGAAGGAAGCCGAGAGCGCCTCCATGCCCATATCGAGGCTGATTGGCGCGCCCATGCCCCCGCCGCGATATTCTTCCATCTTGCGGGTCAGCGTGGGCAAGGTCACCGTCTTGACCTCGCCCAGATAGGCCGAACCTTCGTTGAACAGCATCATATTTTTGAGAGTGCGGGGCAGGCCCATGATTTGCTCCTATGATCGGGGAAAGAGGATGGCGGGCGATCAGGCCTCGCTCAGCGCCGCGCTGAAATCGGCCAGATATTTGTCCGTGATGCGCTGATTGAAGCCGAGATCCTCGAGCGGCGGCGGCACCGTGTAATCATAATCGATGCGCAGCTTGCCGGCCTTGAGGCTCTCCACCGAGTTGAGCGCGGAATCGAACCACGCATTGGCGCCCAGCACCACGCCCTGCGCCTTGAGCTGGCGGAAAAAGCCGTTGATCGTCTCGATGATATCGCGGGTGAGCGACGGGGTGAGCGGCTTATCCACCGCCCACAACATGCCCTTGGCAATCGTATCGGTGAGCAGCTGCGCCACGCGCACCGTGCTCTCATACTTATAGAGGCTGGTATCCGCTGCGCAGGTGCGGTTGCCCCAGAAGCGATAGCCGGCATCGGTGCGGATGAGGCTGGTGACGTGGGCCTGATTGAGCACCCCCACATCGCTCGCCATGTTCTCGATGTCCCAATAGAAATCCTTGGTGATGCCAAGGACGCCGGGCACCGGGACATTCGAGAGGGTCTTTTGCGGCCCATATTGCTGATCGATCAGCGCGCGCATGGCGCCGGCATAGGCAGCTGCATGGCCGGTGACATTGGCGCTGGTGGCCGTATCCCAGACCAGCCAGTCCGGCGTGATCAGCATCAGCTCGCGCTCATCGAAATTGGCGCGATAAAGGCCGGCCTCGGCCACGGTGTCGCCGACGACGCGGGCATAAGCGAAAGCGCGCAGCTTCTTTGCCACCACGGCCAGTGCCTTGGTGACCGCCTGCGTCTCGAGGCCGGGCGCGATCAGGATTTTGGGCTGAGCCGTCGTCTGGGCGCGCGCTGCGAGCAAGGCCTGCATACCGGTCTTTTCGCCGGCCACGTCGCCGCCAATCACATTGCTGGCCGTCTCGGCCGCGTCGCCGCCCTCTTCCACGCGCACCACCACCACGGGCGTGCTCACGATCGCGCTGATCGCGCGCAGCGAGCTGGCGAGCGTGCCGTTGGCGCCGGCCTTGCTGATCGCATCGGCAAGATCCGTGATCAGCACGGGCTTATCCAGCGGGAAGGTCGCCGCGTTCGCATCGCTGGCGATCGCGACAAGGCCGATGACGGCGGTGGCCACGGCGCTGATCGTGCGCGCGCCGGTATCGATCTCGGTGATGGTGATGCCGTGCTTGAAAGCCATTGCTCGGTTCCTCGATTTTAAGCGTTGAGGGGGTAAGTGAGGCGCAGCCGGGCGTTCGGCGCAGGGGCATCCGTGCGCTCGGCATCGATGGTGAGTGAGGCAGTGCCAGGGCGATCGCCCGCAACCAGCTGGACGCGCCGCAGGCGCAGGCGCTTTTCCCAGCGCGAGAGTGCCAGTGCCGTGGCTGCATAGAGGCGCAGAATGTTCGGCGCCGTCATTGGCCGGTCGATCAGCTCGGGCAGCAGCGAGCCATATTCGCGGCGCCCGACGCGCGCGCCGATTGCCGTGCCGAGAATGTCGCTCACGGACTGGCGGATATGGTCTGGCCCGTCGAGCGGGGCGCCCGTGCGGCGATCCATCCCGCTCATGCCGGTGGCCCGCTTTGTGCCGCGCCGACCGTCACGCCGCTGTGGCGGTGGCTCTTGAGGCTCTTGCCGTCCGCCAGCACATCCTGCTCGGCCGTCAGCGTGCCGCTCATGCTGATATCGCCCTCAAGGCTGATATCACCCTCGATCGTCACATTGCCTTTGATGGTGATGCCTCGGGGCGCCTCGATCTGGGCCGTGCCGCCGGCAGGCAGCGTCGCGCGCAAAGAATGGGCCGCCTGATCATATTCGATCACCGCGCCGTCATTGAGGGCCAGCTGCACGAGATCGGGATTGGTCGAGGGTGCCGGGTGCGCGTTGCTGTAGAGGCCGAGCACCACCAGCCCGTTCGCCAGATCGCCCTCGGGCGCCAGCACCACGCACTGCTCGCCAACGGTCGGCGGCGACCATGAGCGGACGCCGCCGGCACGCTGGGCGAGCCATGGCAGCTCGCCGGTGGTGATCTCGCCAATGGCCACGGTGCAGGTGGCGTTCGCAGGATCCACGGAGGCGATCGCGCCCAGCTGGATCACTTCGCCGGTGGTGTGCTCAAGGTCGGAAGGGTTGCGCATGGGCAGGACCATGCCGCGCGGTTATCGCTCATGCGCGGGGCTTCATCGGGTGAGAACGTCTCGCCCGATGAAGATGATTGAGCTCGGACAGTGGTAGGCAGGCGGCTGTTGCCCCTCAAGCCCCTCCAAGGCGTTCCGGCACGTTGATCGATACAGTTGAGGCCGATTTTTGCCCGAAGGGACAGGTACTGCGGGGCAGCTTATCGGGCTAGTTGCGCCCATGATCAGACTTCGATTTCGGGATTCCGGGATGCGCCTGTTGCAGCAAGCTTGCGCCGAGATGGCAAAGAAAATGAGCGATAATGAGCTGGCTTGGATGGCACGACGAAGTGCAGCGGCCAATTGTGTGTCTGCGCTTCAAGCTGCCGTTCTGGATGAAGCGGCCCGTCGCGGCATTCAGCCATTGTCGCTGACACGCGTAGCACAGGACTAAAGGAGCATCGCCACAATCGCGAGGGCGGAAATCGCGAGGAAAACTGCAGCTATGGCAAAATTCCCTCCGCAACCTGAAGATGAAGGACGTTCCTGGTCATCGTTGCTTGATGGCATGGATTACTCTGTTGTTTCCAAAGGGTCGCGTGCAAAGCCAGCGGATTGTGAGACTAAACCGCCGTTCTGAGCGGCTCGGGCTTTTTGCCGTCTGGGAGGGTTGCGCGAAGATGATCGTGGACCATTTGCGTACTGAAGGGCTTGGAAACAAAGGTCGCGCGGTCCGGCATGTCGCCTGGTGCGGGCGTTATCCTACCGCTGGCAATGACAATTTCGATGTGTGGCCAGTGCTCAGCGACGTGACGTGCCAATGCAAAGCCATCGATGCCGCCGGGCATTTCGATATCCGAAAAAAGCAAAATGATTGAAGCGGAATGTCCGGCAAGCAGTTTGACCGCAGCTTGCCCATCAGATGCATCGAAACAGCGAAACCCGGCGTCCTCCAGAATATTGCAGGCATGCATCAGGATCAGCGCGTCATCGTCGACTACAAGAGCAGCAAGGGTTGTTGATTTCTCCACTTCCGGCAAACAAACTTGATGAATGTTAGTTTCACCGATGCCGGTTAATCACCACCTAATTGCCAAATAGAGAAGGCAACTGGTCGTTTTTTCAATGACCGATGCAAGTTGGCATCACCTGTCATGACCATCGCGGGTCGAATGAAGGCACGGGTTTACTCAGTGCCTGATGAGTGCGGCGGGGCAGAGGTGATGACGCCGACCCTGATCTTTTCCGCTACGCCCCGCGCTACCTCATTGACGCGCTCGACGGTTGCGGCGCGATCATGCGTGCCGTTTTCCTTGATCACGGCGTTAACGGGGCGCTTGTGTTCAATCTCACCCAGCATGAATGTGACGGGCACTGTGCCGGTCGCGCTGTCGAGCGCGCCAATCTTGATGGTCATGTCTTTCATTTCAAACGCCTTTGGTCTGGATGCGAACATATTGGCCATAGTTCACGGCCGAATAGATGGTGACGTGCGAGGTCGTGGCCGAGACGATGCCAACGGTCTGCTGGGCGTTGTTTTCGCCATTGTTGATCGACATGGCGATGACGGGATTCACCCACGAGCTATGCGCGACGGGAAGCGCCCATGTCGCCGCGCTGTCGGCGGGCACCCAGAGCATCGTCCAGCATTCCTTGAGGCCGTTCGAGTGGACAACATAGCCATCGGTGGCAGACAGATTTTGCGCAACAAATCGATCGAAAGCATCGGCGTGAAGGCCGTCCAGCATATCGGCATCCATCCCGGAGCCAGCTCCGTCGTTGCCCGAATGCCAAAGGACATGGCCGACGCCGCCTAAACTCCATCCGCCGATCTTGAGTTGATTATCAATGTCCATCCCGAAATAGAACGCATGAGTGCCGGGGCGGTGAAAGGCCATGAATGCGCCACCGCCCGCGCTGGCCGTTACCTCTAGCTCGGCACCACCCGACGCGCCGATCCAACTACTACCAGCGCGCCCGGCGTTGAAAATTATATAGCCGTACGCTGTGTCCCCGTTCTTATTCAGAGGCGTGTAGCCGAGCCGGTCGATAATGTTGGTGTAATAGGCGCCTTGCTGGCCATCGAGCAGATCCGCATCGATGCCCGACCCAGCGCCATCAACCGTCAGCAGCTTCGAGCGCACATCGGAAGCAGTATAGGCCGTGGAATTGAGCGGCGTGTAGCCGAGCCGGGCAGTGATATTGGTGTAAAAGCTGGGCAACTGGCCAGCCAGCAGACCGGCATCGAGGCCGGAGCCAGCGCCGTCATTGTTCGGCCCCCACGGCACAAACCCAAGGCGGGCCGGAATGTCAGCATAATAAGCGCCATGCTGGCCATCGAGCAGATCCGCGTCAAGGCCGCCGCCGGCGCCTTCGTCTTTAAGCGCGCCACTTTTGATCCCAAGGGCCAGGCGCATTGCAGCCGCCGAAGCGGTGGAGAGCAGGCCTTTCATGAAGGCCGACGGGTTTCCCTCGCCGAAGCGCGCGTTGAGCCAGCTCGTCACGGCATCTTTCAGGCCCTTGGGATGCACCGCGCGCGAGGTGTCCACGCCCGCCATGGTTTCCGCCGGCGTCGCCAGCTCCACCACCCCCTGCACCTCCTCGGTTGCAGGCGGGTTGATGAAGTTGGCATCGCCAAAGCTGATCTGGGCGGCATCGATATCGGCAAAGGCAATGTCGATCGCGAGTAGCATCATCGCCTGCGCGGACTTCTCCACAACCGGCGCAGCTTGGCCATAGATGGCGAACAGCGTGCCATCGGCGAGATAGAGGCCGAAGCTGCGCAGCGCGTAGCTATCAGCCGTTTCGTCGCGCACAATGAGGTGGATCATGTCATCAGCCACCACATCGCCGGAGATTGTCGAGATGCGTTTGATCTCGCCGGGAATGGCGGTGGCGCTGGCTGAAGGCACGACGGCGGTGGCCGTGATGCCGGCTTGCGTGATCACCACCGGATTAGTGCCGTTGTTCGCGGCATTGACCAGAGCAGCGCGCCCGGCATCGGTGACAATGATAGAAAGAGCCATGGAACCTCCGATTAGGCGGCCGGCGCGGCGCAGCTGAGCCGGGCGAGCAGCGCAGGCCTCGCGCGCGCGACAAGGCCGATGCCGCCGCGCGCCGTGATGCCCTGGGTGAATGTGAAGTGAGAGCGAACCGGCTTGGCGCGGCTCACCTCGGCAATGACCTGATCGACAAAGGCTGCGCTTGCCGGGGCGCCAGCCTGCTCAAGATTGAGCAGCAGCTCGAATGTGTGCGGGATTCCGCGCGGCTCCTGCTGCCACCACTCGCGGATCGCGACCGAGCCGCCAAAGCTCTGCACCACGCTGCGCACGCTGGCGGCGGTGCCCTTCTGGCGCGCGATCGGGATCGCCTTGCGCACGCGCTCGCGCTTGATCGCCTCCGACCAGTCCGATGACCAGTTATCGAGGCTGAGGCCCCAAGCCAGCCACGGCAGATGCTCGATTGGATTGAGATCTGGCGACCATGTTTCTCGAATCGGCACCGGGATATCGAGCGCTGCGGCGATCACCTGCTCGAGCGCTTTCTCGAGCTGGGTTGAGCCGGATGGCAGGATGCTGGGCGCGGTCATTCGCCCGTGCCCGCATAGGTGAGCGAGATCCCGGTGCAGAAGGGTGCCTGCGTCCGGCTGATGATGAGATCCGCGGTGGGATGGGCCAGCACGACATTCTGCACGCCTTCAACGTGCAAAGCCGCGTGCAGGCCCGAAATCGTAATATCGCGGCCGATCCGGTGGCTCTCTTCCACATAGCGATCGAGGCGCGCGCGCGCGGCATCGAGCACCACCGCGCCATCTGGCCCGCTAAATGTGGTGAGCGTCGCATCCACCTCGAAACCGACGATCTCGGCTGACTGCGCGATCACATGATCCGTGAGCGGCCTGATCGTCTCATCGGAGAGGTGCGCCTCAACGATGGCGATCAGCGCTGGGGAAGCCTCGCCAGTCTCTGCGCGTGAGAGTACAGAGACGACGACTTGGCCGGGCCATGTGGCGCTATCGAGCGCCAGCGTCATGGCATTGACCAGCGCCGGATTGGCATCGTGATCCGCGAGTACTGAAAGCACGAGCGCGCGGATGTCATCAGGCTCGGGGCTGGTGGCGCTGGCATCGAGCACGAGCGGATCGGCGCTGAGCGCGTGGAAGATGTAGGCCCCTTCCGGCCCGGCGACGGAATAACCCTCGGGCGCCAGCACCATGCGCCGCCGGAAATCGGCATCGCTCTCCATGACGGCCGGGATCCCCAGCTCAGTGTTGGCCGGCGTGAGCGTGAGGCGGGCAATGCCGAACAGCGCAGCGATGTTGTCGAGATCCGCGCCGGTGGCATAAGCCGGCATGACGGCACGGGCGGCATCGTTGACGCGCTGGCGCAGCAGCTGGGCGAGATAGGCGGTAACCTGCAGCAGCTTGGTGGCAGGGTCGCTATCGCGCGCCTCGAAATCAGGCATGCGCGCCTGCATCTGCGCCACCGCTTCGGCGAGGATCGTCTCGAAGTGGAGCTTTTCGATCACATCGGGCGCGGGAAGGCGCGAGAGATCGACTGCAGTGAAAGTTGCATCAGCCATGCCGGCCATTTCGGCCGAGGCAGGCGCCCTATTCTATGAGGCGCATCGGGCGAGACGCTCTCGCCCGATGAAGGCGCTAGGTCGGTTCGGGTAGGGCCGCCGCATCCTTGAGGAATACCCAACAGCTTACAGCTTTGGGCAGCAGGCGGCTGTTGACGGATTTGATGGCCATGAAGCGCGGGTGTTCGCTCAGGCGCATGCTTTCTCGCAGGGGCTTGTTGATCTCAACACCGATTCCGTGCGCGCGAAACAGCGCCTTCAGTTCGGGCAGGGAGACGGCGAGCAGGTCCGCCCGGCGGCTGTGGTTCACGTCGACGCCAAGCCCGGCCAGCAATTCCAGCCCGTGCCAGAAGGCGCGGAGTTGATCGGGCGCCGTGGGCGCGTCGCTGCCCAACTGGTCGAGCGGTGGCGTCTCGATGCCGATCTGGCCGCACAGGCCCGCGAGCATGGCGTGGACCATCCGTCGATCAGCGGCATTGCTGGTACGCTGGAGACGCGCGCTCAGCCGCATGGCCTGATTTTGCAGAGCAATGAGATCGCGCACCGGGCTGTAAGCCGGTTCGGCCTGACGGATCGGGCCGTGGAAATGCTCGAAGATAACGCGGAAGGCGCGACGCTGATACTCGATGATGAGCGCGCGCTTATCTTCGTCGGCGATCCGGTCTGGGCTGATCGTGACAAGCCAACCATGGAAGGCCTCAAGTTCGAGGGCGGTCGCTTCCTGCATCCCGCCGGGGGAAGGTATTCGCGTTACACGAACACCTTCAGACAGAACTGGGTGACGCTTGATGCGCTCAAATTGGCCGTGCCACGCTAAGCCTAGCGCCTCAACGATCGGCTTCATGACAACGTGAACGCCTGCCTCATCGCGAACGGTAAGGATCTGCTGATCGTTGAAAGGCACGATCTCGAATCTTTGATGGATGCTCATATCAGTGCATCAATGGCCGATGGAAAGGCTGCACATCAAGAAGCGCGGCTTCTGCCCGCGCGAGTTGCACGAGCAAATCGTTCCGCACAGCCATGATGGTGGCACAGCGGATTGTGCAGGCTGCGCAAGCTTTATCGCAGAATGGTGCTGCCCGCAGGGTTTCGCTTTGGCGCGCAGAATTGCAGGGTGTATAAGAATGGGAAGCCATGACGTTGCTCCTCGTAAGCACGATGTGGTCAGGGCCGGCGGGAAGTTCGCGCTTCCCTCCGGCCTGATTACTTGATATCAACAATGCATGAGTGGATCAAGTGAAGATATCAAGAAATCATCGAGGGGTCGACCGCGCGTAGATACCACGCCGGTTATGGTTCGGATGGCTGCTGAAGAGTTATCGGCTATAGATGCCTGGATTGCGGCGCAGGGGCCGCCATTCGTAAGTCGTCCCGAAGCGATCCGCCGTCTGGTCGACAGAGCGCTTGAGGCAAAATGACTGTATTCTCGCGCCATTAGCCGCCTGTCCGGACACGACAACAAAGCGGTCATCTCATGCCAAAGCGAATGACCGCCTCGGTTGATATCTTTACAACGAACACAAGTAGCTTGTTCAAAGCCTGACTCTGTTGAAGGCTTGTGACGGCACTGTCATGATGTTCCTGCTCATCGGCGATGATCGCGGCGACACAAAGAAAGGCGTCTTCATTCGTATTTCCAAGAAAATCCAATTGATGTCGCAGGTGTTCCAAAACGACACTCTCAACAGCATAGGTAGTAGCATGGATCGCCTGACGGCCCATGAAGCCGGTAAGCAGACCAAGAGCAAATCCGCCGATGCCACAAGCATGATAGCTGATGCACCGCCTCACGTTCCATCTTTGTAGTTGCTCAGCAAAGAGCCTTCGATGCCTCTGTTCGTGGGTCTGGTTCTCTCTGATACCAGGAACCAAATCCCTTGCGACCAATCTCGCACCGATCACTTGCGCTCGATATATGTTTACGGCCCCATTCTCGCCTGCGTGATCAACTTTGATCATCTTCTCGGGCATTGTTTTCGCAGGACGTGGCATCGGACACATCTAGCAGATGGTCTTCAAAAGGAAATCGATTGGAAGGTCAGCTCCCCACGCCAAACTGGACGTCCGATAAGCTTAACAGCATTGGCGAAAGCCGCCCTTGGATCACCCCCGTCACGTCGAGCCGAGCTGTTGATAAAGCACGTTGATGAGCATTTCCCGGTCCGCCTCGGTCGCCCCGATCATTTCGCGTTTGGGATAAGAAATCGCACGGGCGCGCAGCGAGGGCTTATCGCGAAGGCCGTGCTGGTGGATGCCGGCGATCTCGCTCGCTTTCCCGCTGAAGCCCACCCAGAAGCCGCGATCGTCCACGCCAGAGCGGAGATAGCGGCCTGATGAGAGCCGCCGGAACATAGCGCGGCGGCGCAGGCCGCCCTTGCGACGCAATGTGCTGCCGCCGCCCCCGCGATATTCCTCGGGCACGGGAAGCCACTTCACCACCTTGTCGAAGTGGAAAGAGCGAATGCCGCCGGCCTCCACATCGAAGCCGGTCATCTTGCGATCGCTGTCCCATGAGAAGCCGCGCATGATGACGCGGCGCACGCCGCTGCTCGATGGATAGAGGAAGCATGCCGGGCCGCGCGAGGGAATGGCAGGCGCCTTTTGCTTGCGCTGCTCAAAGGCGCTGCCATCGGGCGCGCGCTGGGCGGCGATGCGCTGGCGCTGGCTCAACGCAAGGCGCTGGGCCATCTTGCGCAGCATGGCGCGGCGTTCGCCGGCGCTCAGCGCCCGCACGATCGCGCCGGCCATCGCCTCCAGCTCGAGCAGTTCCTCGCTCATGCGTCTGGCGGGATCGCCGGTGTTAGAATGGCGCCAGGCGCTTCACTCGCCACGAGCGGCTCAGTGCCGCCCCAGCCTTGAAGGAACGGATTGTCGATGCCCGGGAACGTCTCAAACACGGGCGGCTCAGCCGGGTGTTCAAGGTCAAAGCCGGTGCCATCCTCGCGGGGCTTGGCGATCACGCGCTCGGTGAGATCGATCGAGATCAGGATATCGCTGGCGTCGCTGTCCAGCAGCTCGGCCTCGAAGGTGAAGGGCGTCGCATCGCGATCACGCAGGCGCTCGGGCTGCTCTGTCTCCAGCCAGATCAGCAGTGGCAGCATGAGACTATCGGCCGAACCGGCAAAATCCCAGAGGCCCACCTGCAGCTTGTAGGCATATTCAAAGCTATGGGAGCGCGACTGCAGTGCGCGGACGCTGCCGCTCTCGACATAGATGGCGAGGCGATCCGGGTGCGTCTGCAGCTCGGGCAGATATGCAGTGAGGTGGGCGCGAAGGCTTGCCGGTTTTTTCATCGGCGCGGATCCGCGCAGGCGCCCGGCCCATGCCAGCGGATGACGCGCAGCAGCTGATCGCGCGTGTCGGCATAGGCCGTGGCCAGGGCAATGAGCGCCGATCGCACCGCCGGCGGGATTGTGGCCGATGCATTGCTCGG
Organism: Sphingobium sp. B10D7B; assembly: GCF_025961955.1. Classification (NCBI taxonomy): domain Bacteria; kingdom Pseudomonadati; phylum Pseudomonadota; class Alphaproteobacteria; order Sphingomonadales; family Sphingobiaceae; genus Sphingobium; species Sphingobium sp. B10D7B. Next base: position 3,205,240 of record NZ_JAOQOQ010000001.1, on the reverse strand, counting down.
GAATGGCGCAGGCGCCGCCGGGCAGGCGAGCAGATCCGCCGGCGGCGTGTCTTTCACTTCCACCGCAATGACGGCCGGCGCCGTTTCAATTTGACGTTGGGCGCAGCCCTGCAAGGTCATTGAGGCGATCAAACCAATCACCCCCAACGCGATCATCTGGCGCGATCGTCTCATCTGCTTTCTCCATGGCTTGAACGGTGGCGTTGCGGCGGGTGGACTGCGCGGTTGCAAGGGTGCGATCGGCGGTGGCCTTCGCCTCGGTGCGCTCAGCTGCGCGGGCAAGGGTGGCAGCGGTGGTGCTCTGCGATTCCCGCTTATAGGCGGCATGGCTCGCCACCAGCGCGGTGCAGCCGTCCAACTTGGCTTTGCCCTTGGGCTTGGTGCCGGTGAACTCGCCGCCGGCGGCAAGGCAGAGCCGCTGCGCCCATGCCTCGAGGCGGTCGCGCTCGGCGCGGCCGCTTGCCCCCCAGGCGTAAAGCCCGGCTGCTGCGCCGGCGAGGCCCAGCAGGATCAGCGTCTCACGCGAGCCGCTCAGCATGGCCCAGCCAGCTTTGAGGATCCCGAGCGCCCCCTTCATGGCAAAAGACCCGTGAAATAGGTGCGGCGCGAATAAGTGAGGGCCTCATGCCGCAGGCGACCGGCGCGATAGCTCACATGAATCCAGCCACTATCGTGCTGGCCCCGCACATAATTCTCGAGAATGAGCTGATCGAACGGCAAGGCATCGCGAATGAAAGTGGCGGCGGTGAAGTTATCGACACCGACCACCTCCAGATCGGCCGCTTCGCCCAGCGCATGCTGGCTTTTGACCGTGGATCCCACGGCCACGCAAAGCGCCGGCGATCGATAGCCAGAGGTGACGCGCACAGGCTTGCCATACTGCGCGCGCAACGGCTCGAGCACCTTGGCGCATAGCAGCTGCATCGCAGCGATCTGCTGCGCATCCGGGCTGTTGTCGATCTTCCGGGCCTTGGCGGTGGCCGAGGCGGTGAATTCGGCCAGAGAGAAGTTCGGCGAGAGCTGCATGGCTCAATCCTTCCGTTTGCCAAAGATGAGATCGGAGAGCCGGGCCGGCGCATGGGTGAGCGTGTCAGAGGCCGAGGCGATCACGCGTGGCGTTGCGTCGAAGGCGACCAGCGCGATGCCGAAGCCGATCGACTGCGCCACAAACTCATTCCAGCCTGTGAAGGCGACGATGCCCTGCGTGGCGTAGTAGCTCACCGTCGAGCCGACCACCCATTGCACGAAGCGCTGGCGCCAGCTCAGGCCCGGCTTCCACGCTTGGGCGACGGCAGAGCCGATGAGTGCGGGCGTGAGCGAGCTGATCGTTTCGATGGCGGCCGGCAGGATCGATTTAGGGTCCATGATCAGTCCCAGAGCTGAGTGAGAGGGCGCTGGCGGGTTGCCTCGGGCGCCTTGGAAATCGGCACCATGACGACGGTGCCGAGCGGGAGGATCGGGCCGAGATCGGCCAAGCCCGGATTGGCATCGAACACCGTGCCGATCGAGCCGGAGCCAAGGCCGGCTTCGCGCCAGATCAATGCGTCCACGGTGTCGCCTTGCCGCGCCGTGAGGGGCTGCATGCGGGCCATCAGATGAGATCCACGGTGGTGCGCGTGCGGCCCAGCATGTCGCGGATCGCATGCGCGGCATCGCGGCGCAGCTCGCGCACGCTCTCATCGAGTTCATCGCCCTGGCTTGCGCCGGCGGCGGTGGTGTCAAAGTCGCGATGTCGATCGATCAGCTCGGCCTTGGCGAGCAGAGCGATGACGCGGCGATAGCGGATCAGATTGCGGCTCTCACCCCCGAGCTGGAGCGCGGGAACGTCTGCCAGCGTGGCATGCCCCTGCCCTTTCTGCTCGGCCACCCACGCGCGCAGATCGATCTCCGTCGCATCCATGGCGGCGAGAATGGCGCCGCGCAGGCGCGGCGCGGTGATGCTGGATGTGATGCGTGCCAGCTCGCGGATCTCGCGCGGATCGATCGCGGGGAAAAAGCCGTCATTCTCGATGACGGTTTCCGCCGGCTGTGGGCCGCTCTCAGGCGACGGGGGCTTGGCGACGAAGCTCATGCCATGATCGCTCGCGCGAGGGGCGCCATTCCCCCGACCATGATGCCGATTAAGGCGAGCAGCAGATAGTCGTTGCGCGTCAGCATCATGCGTCCTTTCCGGCTCTCGGCTTACGGGGGTGAGAATCGGGACAGAGGGCGGCCCTTCGGTTGTAAAAACCTCCCGCCTCGCGCGATCCGCCCCCGAGCGCCGGGGGCGAGCTTGTCAGGCGGCTGAGCCGCCTTCGTGGTTGGGTTGCGTTGTGGTGGCCGCCGCAGCGGCGTCCTGCGCCGCGAGCAGCTTCTCGGCGCGCTTGATCTTGTCCTTCACACCGATGCGATCATTGAGCGCCTGCGCGGCCTTGAGGGACACGAGCGCCGCCTCGATCATCGCCCGGCCTTCGGCATTGGCTTCCATGTCCTCGGCAATGTAGAGCTGCTGCGCGCCGGTGGCCTTGCGCAGCTTGGCGCGGGCCTGATCGTGCATGTCGATCGCGTCTGTCAGCTCGGCCACGCGGAGCAGAACGCCCAGATCGAAATGGGCGCCTGCATTGTGCGCCTTGAGTGCGGCCTCCGCGATCTCTTCCACCACGATCGTGGCGGCATCGCGGTTGTAGCGCGCCGGCATCTGCACATTGTGGCGCAGAACGAAGGGCACCAGCTGGAGCGCATCATCAAACGCGCCCACGTCGATCAGCCAGACCATGACAGTTGGCAGAACTTCGGCAGAAACGCCCGTTCCTACGCCGGCATCGGCATTGAGCAGGCCTTTCACCCAATCGGCATATTCGGGCAGCATTTCGCTCTTGGCAGCGACCTTGAGATCGACGCTCTTGATTTCGTGAAGGCGGCGCAGATCATGCGTCAGGCGCATGGCGATCTGGGCGGCTGCGCGATCAGCGGGCGATCCGTTCGGGCGGGTATCCCCCGCCGCCGGGAGAGGTGCAGCGGCGGGGGTGGCCGCTCCAACATTGGGAGCGGACGCAACGGTCTGTGCAGCAAGGATGCGATCCCTGTGGCGGCGAGCGAGGCTCATGGTGCGTGTCCTGTCAGTTGGAGCGAAGGGGTTAAGGCGCCGCCGATCAGGCCGGCTTGGCGCCCATCACGATGTTCTCGACAAGGGCGCAGCGGCCGTAATCCTCGACCACGAAGTCCTCATTGACGCTCTCGTAATTCTCGATCTGGTCGAGGGCCGGCTCATCGCGGATGTGGCGACGGCGCGTCTCTTCCTGCCAATAGATCGAGAGATTATCGAGGCTGGTGACCAGCAGGCTCGTCTCCGGGAAGAAGGGCACGATGATGGCGCGCTTGCCGGCGAGTTGCATCGGCAGGGTGAGAATGCGGTGTGCCGCCTCGCGCTCGGTGGCCGTGTCGCCGGCCGCCTGCAGCAGGTTGAGATACTTGTCCTTCACCAGCTGCCAGCCAACGATCACCACCAGATCGGTGTCACCACGGTGCCAGGGGTCGAGCAGATCCAGCGCGTCGAAGGCGAGCGCATCGAGATTGGCGTAATCGGCCTTGGCGGTGTCCGTATTGGTGCCGGCACCGTTCACGACTTCGACGCCGGCGGCGACGTAGATGGCTTTCGCGCCGCCGGAGGTCAGCGCGCCGTCCTCAAGATGACGCGAGGGAGCCTTGGTGCGGATCTTGTGGAGCCAGCCCTCGTTGACGTCCTGCAGGAGCGGGTTGTCGGTGCGATTGGTGGTTGCGGCGACCGACGTGCCGTTGAAGCCGATCATGATCCGGTCGCGACCCTGCTGCTTGATGATCACGTCGCGCAGGAGGGTCTGGAATTCCGGCTTGTGGCGCCATGCGTCGAGCTTCGCATAGGGAATCGCGTGATCGTAATTGGTCTGACGGCAGAAGTAGCCGCCTTCGTCAGAAGTGTCGGTGGGATCGGTAGGCGTCCGACGGTTGCCGCCGGCGGTGTTGGTGCGGCCGGCAAGGGGGCGGGTGACACCGACGCCAATTTTGTTGCCGCTCTGCTGCACAACGGGCTGGATGTTGATCATGCCAAGGAAATCGCTCGATTCCTTGATCTTCTCTTCGAGCTTCTGCTCAACGACCGGAGCGACGGTGAACTTGGTTTCGGCGGAGGCAACGCCGTTGATGAGCGCAATCTGGCTCACATAGGCGGCAAAGAGGAGGCGGGTTTCGTTACGCATGGTCAGGCTCCAGTGGGGCGGGTGCGGGAGGGGGAGGCGGGGCGTGTGATCAGCAATCCGTGACCACCGCACCGCTGCCGCCGGTGGCCGGCGTGCGCGTGAACGTGCCGGGCTGCTCGGTCTTGGCGAGCTTCGCATCGAGTGCATCGAAGCGCGCATTGATCGCCGCGATCGCGTCATTGGCCGGCTTGACTGCAGCCGCGACCTGATCACCAATGGCACTGGCGAAGGCCTTCACATCGAAGCTGTTGTCGTTCGCCGGCTCCTGCTTGGGGGCCGGCTCTTCCTTCGGCTTTTCTTCCGAGCGCGAGAACAGGGCCGCGACGCCGGCGAAGCCAGACTTGATCGCCTCGGCGATGCCGGCGGGCTCGATCGGCTCGGCCGTCAGCTCGAGCGTTGTTTCGAGCGCGTTGGTGAACAGGTTGGGGCGCGTCATGGCCGCAAATTTGAGCGGTTCGGTGCCCAGTGATGCCGGCTGATCGGTAACAGCCAAGCCGACCAGATAGGCCTTGCCGCTGTCCGCGAAGTTGGGGTGGATTTCACAGCTGGTGAACAGCTTCTGGCCGGCCTTGTTGATGGCGAGCAGCTGATCGTTCGCCTCGATTTCGCCTTCGAGCGCCAGCTTCTTGACGGTCTGGCCATTAATCTGCAGCTCAACCTCGGCCGTCCGCAGGGCGAGAATGGTTCCATAGGCGTTGAATGGCTTATCCGGGCTGTAGCCAGCGATATGCTCGCAGTTGATCCGCGCCGTGTACGTCTTGGGATCGTAGCTGGCGGCCATCTGTTCGAGCCATTCGCGCTGGATCACGCGGCCGTCGACGGTTTCACCTTCAACGGCGATGCGGAAAAACTTGCTCTTGGCCATGGGGGCGGGTTCCCTTGCTTTGGATCGGCGGTGCTGGCGCCAGAAGGGCCGGACGGGGCGTGATCCTCAAGCCAGTCCATCGGGCGAGAGCTTCTCACCCGATGGAGAACCGTGATCTGATCGGCGCGGACGGCATGGTCAGGCGCGATGACCGTTGCCCAGCCTCTCACCGCCCCAGCAGGGCCGCCCAGCTTCTGGCAGTTCGATCCGCGCCGGCATGCGCGCAGCCTCTATTGGCGTGGCTGGGGCGTCGCTCAGATCGCGGATGAATTCGCGCTGCATGGCATCGTCAACGACAAGGGCAGCGCGATCCCGCGCGCGACGATCGAAAGCTGGAAACAGCGCGATCGCTGGGACGATGCGCCCTCGATCAGCAAGATCGAGGACAGCCTCGAATGCCGGTTCATGGTGCTGGTCGCCAAGGAGAAGAAGACCAACGCGGATCTCGCCGAGCTGGACGCCCTATCGCGCTCAATCACCGCCATGGCCCGCGTGCGCCGTTATCAGGCCGAGGGCGGGCATGAAGGCGTTCTCAATGAGAAGGTCGCCAATCGCAACGCCGGGCCGCGCAAGAAAGCGCGCAAGAACCACTTCACGGAAGAACAGGCCGCCGAGCTGAAGCGGATCTTCCTCCAAGGCCTGTACGACTATCAGGCTCAGTGGTGGGAAGCCAAGGATCAGCGCACGCGCATGATCCTCAAGTCCCGCCAGATCGGCGCGACCTATTATTTCGCTTTCGAGGCGCTGATCGACGCGATCGAGACGGGCCGCAATCAGATCTTCCTCTCTGCCTCCAAGGCGCAGGCCCACCAGTTCCGCAGCTATATCGTGAGTTTCGCCAAGCTGGTCGGCGTCGCGCTGACCGGCGATCCGATGCTGATCACGTCCGACCTTCGCCCGTCGGAGGAAGCGGCGGCCGAGCTGCATTATCTCGGCACAAATTTCCGCACGGCGCAGGGCCGGCACGGCAATTTCTATTTCGATGAGTTCTTCTGGGTTCACTCATTCGAGGAGCTGAACAAGGTCGCCTCGGGGATGGCGACGCACAAGAAGTGGCGCAAAACCTACTTTTCGACGCCATCGAGCGTGGCGCATCCGGCCTATCCCTACTGGACGGGCGAGCGCCGGAACAAGCGGCGCAAGAAGGCCGACCGGATCGAGATCGATGTGAGCCATGCGGCGCTGACGATCGGTTCGGTCGGGCCGGATCGGGTGTGGCGCCACATCGTCAACATCCGCGACGCTGAGGCCGGCGGTTGCGATCTTTTCGACATCGAGGAGCTGCAGGATGAGTATGCGCCCGATGAATTCGCCAACTTGTTCCTTTGCGAATTCGTGGATGACAGCCTCTCGGCCTTCCGCTTCAACGATCTCATCGCTTGCGGCTGCGATAGCCTTGTGGAGTGGGTGGATTTCGATCCTGACGCCCTGCGCCCTTATGGCAGTCGCCGGGTGTGGGCGGGCTATGATCCGCAGGAGAGCGAGGACGGCGACAATGCCGCGCTAGTGATCGCGGCGCCGCCGGAAAAGGAAGGCGAACCTTTCAGGATCCTCGAGCGCCACCAACTGCGCGGCCTCGATTTCGAGCAGCAGGCCGAGTTCATCAAGGCGATGCTCAGCCGATACAATTGCACCTATCTGGGCGTTGACGCCAAGGGCGTGGGCGCGGGCGTTTATCAGCTGCTCACCAAGGTGGGTGCCATGCCCGGCTGCACGGTCGCGAAGATCGAATATTCGCTCGAGCTGAAAGCCCAGATGGTGATGAAGGCGCAGAATGTCGTGCGCCGGGGCCGCCTCGCCTTCGATGCCTCCATGCTCGATCTCGTTTCGTCGTTCGTGTCCGTCAAAAAGACGCTCACCGCTAGCGGCCGCAGCATGACGTTCAAGGCCGGGCGCGGTGGCAATGACGGCCACGCGGATCTCGCCTGGGCCACGATGCACATCCTCATGAATGAGCCGCTCGACGGCAAAGAAAAGCCCAAGGGCACAATGGAGATAATCGAATGAGCAAGCGCCGGTCCCGCCGCCTGACTGCACGTGCCCTGTCCACCGCTATGCCGGCCACCGTCGGCGAGGTGCAAGCCTTCAGCTTCGGCGATCCCGAGCCGGTGCTGAGCCGCGCTACCATGCTCGATATGATGGAGTGCGGGCACAATGGCCGCTGGTATGAGCCGCCGATCTCGCTCAACGGCCTTTCCCGTGCGTTTCGAGCCTCGCCGCACCATTCGAGCGCGATCATGCTCAAGCGCAACATGCTGGCCGCCAGCCTCGAGCCGACGCGCTGGCTGAGCCGCAAGGTGTTCGCCGGCATGGTGCTCGATTATCTCGTTCTCGGGAACGCCTATGCGCAGGAGATTCGCAACCGCCTGGGCGACCTGCTGCGCCTCGATCATCCGCTTGCCAAATATACGCGCCGGGGCATCGAGCCGGGCGCGTTCTGGTGGGTGCCGGGCTTCAAGAATGAAGAGCAGTTCCCGCTCGGCACCGTCCACCAATTGCTGGCGCCCGATCTCAATCAGGAGATCTATGGCGTGCCCGAATATATCTCGGCCCTGCAGTCAGCCCTGCTCAATGAGAATGCCACCCTGTTCCGCCGGCGCTACTATGAAAACGGGAGCCATGCAGGCTACATCATGTATGCGACCGGCGAATTCGCCGAGGGCGACGTGGACAAGATGCGCGATGCCCTCAAGCGATCGCGCGGACCGGGCAATTTCCGCAATCTGTTCGTCCACTCGCCCAACGGGAAAGAGAACGGCATCAAGCTGCTGCCGATCGCGCAAATGGGCGCCAGCGATGAGTTCCTCGGCATCAAGAACACCACGCGCGATGACGTGCTCGCCGCGCACCGGGTGCCGCCGCAATTGCTGGGGATTGTGCCCGCGAACGCGGGCGGCTTTGGCGACGTGACCAAGGCGACCGACGCTTTCTTCGAGCTGGAGCTGGCACCGCTTCAGTCGGTGTTTCTCGATCTGAATGAAGCGGTCGGGACTGAGGTTGTGCGATTTCGGCCACGCGATATGTGATTGGCATATCTCAGCACCGGATAAGAATGGAGGGGCGCCGCGGAGCGACGCCCCTCTTTATTGGCGGTTGTATCCGGGGGGGATGGGCACCGCCAAACAGGGCCGACGGAGTCGGCGCCTGCAATTTTGCTTTTACGACAGTTCGTCGCGTCATCCAAGTTCACGAGATTCTTCCATTGACCGAATCGCACCATGTTCAACATATGTTCTCTATCAGGAGAACATGCACATGGACCGAATTGACGACATTCGCGACGCCGTCGCGAAGGCGCTGGAAGAGCGCGGCCACGGTAACCGCCAGTTTTTGGAAGAGATCCGCGCAGGCGCGCGAGACGAGGGACCGTTTATGTTTGGCGCGCTCGCATGCGCGAAGCTGTTGAACACTGCTCGATGAAGTGGCCCGCTATGTTGGCGACATAAGGGTCGCGACGTGTATTTTTGAAGCGGCAGCATGGCACAACGCCGTTCGCGTGGTGTGCCGGTGCGGACATGCGGCGCCGTTCGATCCGCATGGTCTGTGGTGGTGGTTTCAGCAGCGCCACTGGAACGACACGTTTCGCGAAGCCAGAACGCGATTTTACTGCCGGCGATGCTCGGCTGCTCGCGGTCGGCGCGTCCGGCCAGTGCTGATCGAAACCAGCAGGGACATGGAAACGATCCAGCTCCCGCTTCCCGATAAGCTGGTCTGGAAGAGGGCGCTGCGGAGATACCGGACCTGACGCTCAGTTCACCGCCATAAGCTGGCTGGGGAAGGGCTGGGCGAGGGCGCGCGCCGCATCGAGATCACCAGTCAGCCAGGTCTGATAATCCTCGGGCTGCAGAATGACTGGCATGGCCTTGGGGTGGAGCGGGGCGACCAGCGGATTGGGTTCGCAGGTGAGGAACGCGAATACGATGCCCGCCGCGCTCGGCCGCCAGATGCCGGCAAAGCATGACACGGGCTGCTCCTTGATCGTGAACCACCATTCTTCCCGGCCCTGGCCGATCTTCGGCTCGGCAAACTGCGTGAATGGCACGAGACAGCGCTGGGCCGGCGCCGCGATCATCGATCGCCAGAACGGACTATCGAGGTTGCGGACATTGGTGATGTGCTTGGTGATCGTCGTGCCGGGGCGCTTGCCGGACATCGTTCGCGGGACGCCCCAGATCATCTGATCAACGATGGTTCGCCCTTCGCTACTGCGCACTACGATGGCGGGCTTGCGGGGCCAGATATCCTCGGATGCCGCTTGCAGCTCGGACTGGGGAAGGGTGGCGCCGATATACTGTGCCCATGTGGAGAGCTTCGAGGGATCGGCCCGGAAGTGATTGCAGATGGCGACCTCCCGTCAATGCCAGCGGCTGATTCCTAGCCTAGCATCGATCCGTAGCCGGCCCAACCGGCCCAGCGCGCCGGCCCCCCGCGAAACGCGCTTTTCCCCCCGCCTCGCCCGCGCGCTTTGCATGTCGGTTTTGATGCATTTTCGAAAGCGCCGAAAGCCGGCCTAAGAGCCGGGCGAGGCTGCCGATTGAGTGGGTTCTACGCAGATGCATTCTCATGCACGCTCGCGCCTGTTTGACCGCCATAAGGGTCAATCTTTCCCGTCTGCCGGTACAAATCCTAAATTCTGAATTCCACTCTTCAGCTCAAGGCTGGTGGGCGGGGTCGGGAAAACCATAACATTCATAACATCGCGAACAGCTTGCGCTGTAACCCGCTAAAATCTGCCTTTTACGCAGTTATGGTTCAACCATAATCTTTGATAACCTCAGCGGCGTCAAAACATAATGCCTCTGAAAACAAAGGACTTTTTCAAAGCCGCACATCAGTTCGATAAGGCATAATCAGGTTATGGTAATATTATGGTAGATGTTATTGGGTAACTATTTGAAATTGTGTGCATGTTATGAATGTTATGGTTTTCCCGACCCCCATCTTAGGGACACGGAGAAGCATCACGATGAGGTTGAGCCAAGAGTGCTTTACGGAGTTTAGGTGAGCGAGGTTATCTCGCCCAGCAATCGTCAAAGTCGGTCGCTTGGGATTGGCGCCTGGCAAACTCTGTTGACTTGCTCATTGAGATTCAACAGTTCTGTCGAAACATGTCGGGTAGGCATGGGTTTTAGGCACACTTGCCTACGGGGGGGATATGAAATTTTTGGTGCGTAGTTGCGTGGCGGTTGCTTTTGTTCTTACGCCGCAATGGTTGCAGGCAGAACCGCTCAACCGGGATGCCGTCTTTCAACTGACAAAGCTCGGACTTGGAGACGATGCGGTTATTGCCAAGATCCAGGCCGACAAGGTGGACTTTGACCTTTCGACCGACGAGATGATTGAGATGAAAGGAATGGGGGTTTCATCGGCCGTGATCGCGGCTGCAATCAGCAATCGCTATGTGGCAAAAGTTGAGCCCTCGCTCGATTCTCCGGACCCGATGGTTTCCCATCCAGCAGGTCTCTATGTGTTCTACGCGGATGGTGGTACGCCTCGCATGCAGCGAATGGAAGCGACGGTAACCAATCAAGCAAAAACCGGCGGCATCTTCGGCTATGCGCTGACAGGCGGGCTCGCTTCGATGAGCGTCAAGGCCGTGGTGCAAAATGAAACCTCGCGTGTGCCTGTCTCAACTAAGCCTCGATTTTACTTCTTTTCCAGCGAGTCGAATGGTGACGGCGCGGGAGCTTGGGCTAGCGGCCTGAACACCGTGATCAATTCGCCCGCCGAGCTGACCCTAATTCGTCTTACTAAAAAGGATGACCGTCGCGAGGCCCGCGTAGGAAGCGTGAACATCGGCGGTGCCAAAACAGGTGTCATGGACAAAGACCGGATTATGTTCTCGCATACCGCTATGCGACCCGGCGTTTTCATGATCGAACCTAGCGAGAATTTAGAGCCGGGTGAGTACGGTTTCATTTATTCGCTTGCCGGCGGCGGCGCCAATGGTGCCATGACTGCCAGAATCTTCGATTTCACGGTTCGTTAAACCGACGTAGTCGGATCGATCTTGCGCTTGCGAAGCCCTCCAGCGCTTGTCGCGGAGGGCTGTTGCGTTGGGAGCGCCCGATCCGTGCGCCGTGCTTTCAGTCGATCGCCAAATTAGGAAATTGCTGTTCCCATTCGACCATATTCCGCCGCTTCAACTCGGTGGCGAGGATGTCGGCTCACGCCGAAACCAGCTGTTCACCCCGCTGTAGTTTCCGGGCAGTTCCCAGTCAGGCCGCGGCAATCCGCTTGAAGAAGTTGATCGGGTTGCCGTCCGGGTCTCGGAACAGCATCGAGCGGTTGCCCCAGGGCATATCCTTGGGTTGCTGCAGCCAGTCCTCACGAACGGATCGATCCGCGCACGCTCGGCATCGACATCATCAACTTCGAACTCGAGGATCGCCGATCTATCACGGCTGGCGGGCCATTGCCGCCATGCATGAGGCTCGCAGTTTCCCGGCTGGCGATTGCGAGGATGGCGCCACAGAGGCGGGAAAACAGACCGAGCGCGCCGACGGCGCGCAGGAGACCATCCGACAGACAGAAAGGGCCAATGATGCTGCTGTGACAATCCGCCGCGATGCTGATGCTCGCCGGGCTGACTGCCTGCGGGACAGCCGAACCCCCGAAAACTGCTAGCAGCGCCTGCACCGCGCTGCGCGCGCTGACCTATGCCAATGCGAAGGCCGGGCAGGAAGGCGTCGACGATCCGGGCAACAGGCTGGATACCGCGCAAACCGTGGCGAGGTGCAGGAGCATAATGCACGTTGGCGGGCGCTGTGCGAGGCAGGCCGTTAACGCACCGGAAGTGGACAACGCCCTATGCCGCGCTCCACAAGCCGCCAGGGGGCCTCATGTCAATTTCGGTCGATTCGTCGCATAGGTATCTGGCACTCGACAGCCTTCGCGGCTTCTGCGCCTGCATGGTCGTGCTGCACCACATTCCCGGCCCGCTGGAATCCATCCCGCTGGTGAAAAACTCTTACTTGTTCGTGGATTTCTTCTTCGTGCTATCCGGCTTCGTGATCGGCACGAGCTACGGACAGCGCCTCGCTGGAGACTATTCGCTTGGCCGCTACATGGTCCAGCGGTTCTTTCGGGTGTGGCCGCTCCATGCGTTCATGCTGCTAATGTTCCTCGCCTTCGAGGTTGTCTATGCGACGGGAGCGATTGGTACCGCCTCCCGCGAGCCGTTCGGCGACAATTACACGGTCCCGCAACTCATCCAAAGTTTTCTGCTGGTCCAGCCGTTTCTCGGTCCGGACGCTGCGCCTTGGAATGGGCCGTCATGGTCGATCGCTGTAGAATTCTGGACTTACCTGATCTTCGCGCTGGCCATGAAGGTGGCGCCGAGGTTCATTGTGCCGATGTGCGTGGCGGTCGTCATTGTCGCGCCGATCATGCTGGCGCTCGGCAGCGACCGGAACATGTACGTGTTCCACGACGGCGCCCTGACCCGGTGCCTGTTCGGGTTTGCGGCTGGCGTCCTCCTGTGGAAGGCGCCCAGGACGTGGAGAGAAAAGCCGCTAGGCCGGGCCGCCGACGAGGCTCTTGAGGTCGGGGCAGCGGTGCTGTGTCTGGCCTTCGTCTCTGTCGCGTGGGCGGGTAGGCTTACCTTGGCGGCGCCGCTCGTTTTTATCGCCGTGGTACTGGTGTTCTCGCGGGAGCGCGGCTGGATCAGCAAGGCGCTTCTCACAACACCCATGCTGAAGCTGGGCGCCCTCTCCTACTCGATTTACATGGTCCACTTGTTCATCGTCTGGCGCTACTTCAATGGGCTGACGCTGGCTGAAAGGATCAGCGGCAGGGATCTAGTCGAGCAGAGCGAGGGGGTAACGAGGCTGACTGGCGATGTGCTAGTCAGCGCTTTGCTGACAGTTCCAATCATCCTTATCGTCTTGATAGCAGCGGCGATAACACATCGCTTTATCGAGTTGCCCGGGCAACAGTTTGGGCGGAAGCTGGCAAAGGGATGGGGCGCCCGGACAATACACAAATAATCAACCCGAATAGGAACTATCGTAAGGCCGGCTATCCAAACAGAAAATCAATGCCTACTATGATGGCGGCCGCACCCAGGATGCAAATAAGGATCTTCATGATATCTGATGCCGACGGTGGCGGCGGCATGAACTCTTCATTATTTTCATCGATCTGTATCATTTCTTAATCCCTCACAAATCTGCCCTGCTCGCGCGCGATGCATAACCGAAAAGGCTGGCGGTGGCACGGATGTTAACCAATTGTGAAACTTTGGGTTCAGCCGGCCATCTCAATGTGGGTCGGTCTGCTTACCCAACTTCATCCTAGGAACCATGACCACAGGGGCCAGCGCGAGATAGCGGGCGGCTACCGCGGTACGCGTCTCGATGGGCTTCTGTCCTCGTTCCATCTGACCGACATAAGTTTCGCTCATTCCTAGCTCCTCGGCCATCCGCTTGGCCGTCCATTCAAGGTTGCGCCGGTCTGCCCGGAGCTCAAGTGCATGCAGACGCGGCCGATGGCTATGTCGCAGAGACATACACCATCCATCACGATCCCGGCGATCCCTGGGAGGGTAGAGCGCTTGATCGCGCCGGTTTCAAAGATCGGGTTCGAAAGTCGAGAGCTGCTTTCCCCAACCAACGGTTCGATACTCAGGGATTGTTCGCCGAGGGTGAAAATGTCGTGATGACCTGGCTTTGGAACGGTACGCATCGAGGTGACTTGGCGGGGTTCCCGGCAACCGGCCGGGTGATCCGTATGTCGGGCGCGACGGTTTACAGGTTCGACAGCGAAGATCGGCTGACAGGCCATTGGCAGATCACGGATCGGCTTGGCGTGTTCCAGCAGCTACAGCGCAGCGGCTAGGAGATCTTGGGAAAGGCTGACGCTTTCCCAGTTCCGATCTCGGTCAGTCAGATCGGCAGCCATCTTTGCGAATTCCCCGAAACCAGCCTGGCGTCCTCCCACCAGACTTTCGCGTAGGCGGTGCAAGGAGAGGTCTGCCGAACGGCCGAATCTGGTAATAGCTGTCGTTGAGCGGTCCTTGCGGGAAGGACGGGTTTGTCCCACTTGGCGACGCTGGCGGTGATCTAAACCGACGCCCGACTTGGACGAGCGCTATTTCTCCATTTCGGGGGAGCCAACGTTCTTCGGACTTCGGGAATAGTTCGGGACTCTCAGGTCCGGCTACGGCCAAATGTATCCGCTCTGTTCCGCTTATGTACCCTTGACCTGCAGCAGGAAAACCTAGAAAGCGCGGGAATTCCCGTGAGGGGGCGATTAGCTCAGTTGGTAGAGCGTCTCGTTTACACCGAGAATGTCGGCGGTTCGAGCCCGTCATCGCCCACCAGCATCCTGTCCGGCGATCACACGGGCGCGCCAAAGCGCCCGCTGTTGAAATCATCGATCGCCGCGTGGATTTCCGCTTCGCTGTTCATCACGAAGGGCCCGTAGCCGACAATCGGTTCGTCGATCGGTTCGCCGGTGAGGACGAGCAGGCTCGACTCGCCGGCGGCCTGGATTTGAACATGCTTGCCGTCCTGGCTCAGTAGCAACACCTCGGCCTCATCAAGCAGCTGGGTGCCATTGATTGTGAGGCGGCCGCTCAGCGCGACGATCAGGGCAATGTGTCCCTCAGGCAGATCGAGCGTCGTGTCCGCGCCTGCGTTCAGCCGCACATCCCACACGTTGATTGGCGTGAAGGTGCGCGCCGGCCCCCGAGTGTCGCCAAGCGCGCCCGCGATGATGCGCGCTGTCCCGGAAGTAGCGCCCAGGTCGACGGTGGGGATGTCATCGGATAAAATCGCCTGATAACCCGCCGGCGCCATCTTGTCCTTGCCGGGCAGGTTCACCCAGAGCTGCACGATCCGGAACGGACCGCCGGCGCGCGCGAAGGCGGGCGAATGGAACTCCTCGTGCAGAATGCCGCCGGCGGCCGTCATCCACTGCACGTCGCCAGGGCCGACGATGCCGCCATTGCCCGTGGAATCGCGATGCTCCACTTCGCCATCATACACGATGGTGACCGTCTCGAATCCACGATGGGGATGCTGTCCTACGCCCCGTCGCGCCTGCGTCGGTTCGAACGCGTGCGGCCCAGCATAATCGAGCAGCAGGAACGGGCTGATCTGTTGCCCAAGGTCATGATAGGAAAAGAGCGAGCGAACCGGGAAGCCATCGCCGACCCAATGACCATGATTGTTGCCGAAACGGCCGAGAACTGCCTTGCGCACAAACGATCTCCGCAGGCGGGCACGGGCCAGCCTTTCCCTATTCAGATAGGGTGAGGGCCTCAGGAAATGAAGGACGGACGGCGCAGTTGCTCGTCCGGCGCTCGCCCGAGACCGCTCAGCGCGGCGGCAGTGGGGGCCGCATGGCGTTGCGGCGCGGGCGGGTGAAGAGGCGTCCGCGTTCGGCCAGCAGGATGAAGACGAGCGCGACCAGCCCGGTGGCCATGAAGCCTTCCGCCAGTGGCTGGGTGGTGCCGTCGAACCTTTGTCCGGTCGCTGCCCCGATCAGCGTGGCAATCGCCATGCGCGCAAAGCTCTGGAAGCTGGCGGCCGATCCGGCGATGTGACCGAAGGGCTCCATGGCGATCGAGCCGAAGTTCGATCCGGTAAAGCCGACCATGCCCATGTTGAGCGCGATCAGCACCATGAACAGCAGCAGCGGCTCGGGATGCATCTGGCTGGCGAGCAGCTGGGCAATGCTGACGACGATGAAGAAGATGAGCGCGAGGTGCGAAACCCTGCGCGCACCGAAGCGCTCGACGATGCGGCTATTCGAGAAGTTCGCCACCGCCATCGACCCCGCCACGCAGGCGAAGGCGAGCGGGAAGAAAGCCCCGGCATCGAACACGTCGAAGAAGATTTGCTGCGCGCTGTTCAGGAAGCCGAACATGCCGCCCATCATGATCCCTGCGCCGAGCATATAGCCCAGACCCTGACGATCCTTGACGACCGCCGCCCAGTTGCGGGCGATGACCGGCAGGGAAATGCGCTGGCGCTGGTCTTCATCGAGCGTTTCCGGCAGTCGGCGCCATGTCCACACCAGCACGATGCTGGCATAAGCCGCAAGGACAAGGAAGATCTCGCGCCAGGATGCCACGGTCAGCACCAGTTGGCCCACGGAGGGAGCGATGACCGGCACCAGCATGAAGATGATGAAGATCACGCTCATCAGCCGCGCCATGGTGTCGCCCGAGTAGCGGTCGCGGATCACGGACACGGCGAGCACGCCCAGGCCCGCGGCAAAGAAGCCGTGCACCGCGCGCATCGTGAGCAGCATCTCGTAGGTCGGCGCCAGCGCGCTGGCGAGGCCGCCGAGCGCCGAGAAGGTAATGCTGAGCAGCAGCATCGGCCGGCGCCCGAACCGGTCCGCCAGCGGGCCGGCGACCAGCGATCCTACGGCGTTCGCCAGCATATAGGCCGTGATCATATATTGCAGCGAATTGGGGTCGGCCACGTTCAGGGACGCGCGAATCGCCGGGAAGGCCGGCAGCATCGCATCGATGGCGAGCGCATTGAGCGCCATGATCGACGCCATCAGGCCGACAAATTCACGTTCGTTCATGGGAAAGGGCTTGGCCGCAGCAGTCATGTCGTCGTTTCGCTGTTCTGTTCGTGGCACGCCCTATGCACCGCCTGTTGCCATCTGGCCACCCCGTTGTTGCACTGCAGCATAATTCTGAAGAGTGGTGTTGCGCCCATCAGGCATGCAGCAGGAAGACGGCGTGTTCGGCGAACAGATTGGCATTGGCCGATCCCGTCGTTCGGCCATGGTTGAGGAACCACTGGGCATCGATGGTCCAGCCGCGCTCACGCACCAGCGCCCGAAAATCGTCGATGGTGAGGTGATGGATGTTGGGCGTGTCGTACCAGCGCTCGGGCAGCAGCGGCGTCACCGGCATCCGCCCGCCCCACATCAGCGAGAGGCGCCCGCGCCAGTGCGCGAAATTGGGGAAGGACACGAACGCCTGTTTGCCGATGCGCAGCAGTTGCTCGATCACCTTGTCAGGCCGCCGCGTGGTCTGGAGCGTCTGACTGAGGATCGCGAAATCGAAGCTCTTGTCTGGATAATAGCCAAGGTCGGTGTCGGCATCGCCCTGAACGACCGGCAGGCCGCGCCCGACGGCCGCCGCAACATTGGCCGGATCGATCTCCAGCCCGCGCACATCCGCGTGTGCTCCGTCGCGCATCGCCGCCATGAGGGCGCCATCGCCGCAACCCACGTCCAGCACCCGAGAGCCCGTGGTGACATGGCGCGCGATCAGCGCAAGATCCGGACGCAGGCCGTCAGTCATGCGGCGGAGTCTCTTCGCCATTCAGCAGCGTGTCAAAGGCGGGGTCGAGCCGTTCCATATAGCGGTCCGGCCTTCGCGGACTGCGGAATCCGAGCGGGGCATAGACGCCATGCGCATCGAGCGTGGTGAGGCCGATACGCCGGATGCCCTGGAAATCAGGATGATCGAGAAACCACTGGACCATGCGGCGTGCCAGTCCAGCCCCGCGCGCGGCTTCATCGATCCACACGTCGCTCAGCCAGGCAAATGTGGCATGGTCGGTGATCATGCGGGCGAAGCCGATCTGGCCATTGCGATAGGCGCCGAGGCAGTGCGATCCGTCAATGGCCCGGTCCACCAGCGCGCGGGCAATGCCGGGCGACCAATAGCTCGAGGCCAGCCAGCCATGAATGCGTGCGCGGTCCAACCGGGCCGGATCGTCGCTCAGCTCGATGTGGTCGGGCATCTCTGTCACGCACCGCCTCGTAGGAAGCCATCCAGAACGCGATTCATCTCGGGCGCATCGAGCAGGAAGCTGTCATGCCCGAAGGGGCTCGAAAGCTCGACGAAGGTTGCGGCCCGACCGGCGGCATGGAGCGCGTGGACGATGTTGCGCGACTCTGTCGTCGGGTAGAGCCAGTCGGTATCGAAGCTGATGATGCAGAAGCGGGCCTGCGTCCGCGCGAACGCATTGGCCAGGCTGCCGCCATGATCCTCTGCCAGATCGAAATAATCCGTCGCCCGCGTGATGTAGAGATAGCTGTTGGCGTCGAACCGCTCGACGAAGCTGATGCCCTGGTGGCGCAAATAGCTCTCAACCTGGAAGTCCGCATCGAAGCCGAAGGTCTTCGCCTCCCGCGCCTGCAGCTTGCGGCCGAACTTTTCGGTCAGCCCGGCTTCGGAGAGATAGGTGATGTGCGCGGCCATGCGTGCCACCGCCAAGCCCGCAGCCGGGGGCTCGCCGCTCGCATAATAGTCGCCGCCGCGCCAGCGCGGGTCGGCCATGATCGCTTGGCGCCCGACTTCGTGAAAGGCGATGTTTTGCGCGCTGTGACGGGCGGTGGTGGCAATCGCCAGCACGGCGCGCACGCGCTCCGGATAGAGGGTCGGCCATGCCAGCGCCTGCATCCCGCCCATCGAGCCGCCGACCACAGCGGCAAGCTGGGCCACGCCCAGATGATCGAGCAGCATCGCCTGCGCACGGACCATGTCGGCGATGGTGATGACCGGGAAGCGCATCGCAAAAGGCGCGCCGGTGGCAGGATCGATGCTGGCCGGGCCGGAAGAGCCGAGGCAACTGCCCAACACATTGGCGCAGATGATGAAGTGCCGCTCGGGGTCAATGGGCTTGCCGGGTCCCACGGCGCGCGTCCACCAGCCGGGCTTGCCGGTCACCGGATGTTCCGATGCGACGAACTGGTCGCCGGTCAGCGCATGGCAGATCAGCACGGCATTGCTGCCCTGCGCGTTGAGCGTGCCATAGGTTTCGTAAGCGATCTCGACGGGCGTCAGGCTGGCGCCGCTATCGAGCCGGAGTGGCCCTGCCAGCCGGATAGACCGCCGCAGGCCGAAGCGCTGGTCTGTGGAAGCGATGGCACTCTCCATGGACATGATCCAGCGCTTGAGCCGAAGAACGGGCATTGTCAATCGGGCCGGCTGGGCGTGTCGGCGGAGTGCATCCTCGCGGAGGTTTGGGTGAATCGTACAGGCCTTTGCCAATTGCACACAGCGGGGCTAAAGCGCCACGCCATGACAGACGATCTTCAAAAGCCCGCCGCACCCGTCGCCAAAGACTGGATCATGGCCATCGCGCCTTATGTTCCGGGCAAGTCGAAGGCGGATGATGGCCGCGAGGTCGTGAAGCTTTCGTCCAATGAAAATCCCTTCGGCACAGCCGAGCCGGTGCGCGCGGCATTCCGCTCCGCTGCCGACTGCCTGGAGCGCTATCCCGACTCCGCTGCGGTTGAGCTGCGCGAAGCGATTGCGCAGCGGCACGGGCTGGACCCAGCCCGGATCATCTACGGGACGGGGTCAGATGAAGTGCTGCACATGGCCGCCGGCACCTTCGCGGGCGCGGGCGATGAGATCATCTTCATGCGCTATGGCTTCTCGGTCTACCCCATCGCGACGCGGCGCGTCGGCGCGGTGCCCGTCGAGGTGGCGGACAAGGATTATGCGACGGATGTCGATGCCATCCTGGCCCATGTCACGGACCGCACCCGGCTGGTGTTCCTCGCCAATCCGAACAACCCGACCGGCACGTTCACGCCTCGCGCGGAGATCGCCCGCCTGCATGCCGGACTGCCGCCACATGTTCTGCTGGTGCTGGATCAGGCCTATAGCGAATATCTCGACGCCGAGGATGACGATGGCGGGCTGGAGCTCGCCCGCACCGCACCCAATGTGCTGGTCACGCGCACCTTCTCCAAGATCTTCGGCCTTGCTGCCGGCCGGGTCGGCTGGGGCTATGCAAGTGCGGAGGTGATCGACGCGATGCATCGTATCCGCCAGCCCTTCTCCTTCCCGATCGCCTCGTCCCGCGCGGCGGTCGCGGCGCTGGAGGCGCAGGACTTTGTGGAGAAGAGCCGCGCGCACAACAGCGAATGGCGCGCCTGGTTCGAGACGGAGATCGGGGCGCTTAGCAACAAGGGGCTGCGCGCCGTGCCGTCCAAGGCCAATTTCAGCCTCGTACTGTTCGAGGGCGAGACGAGCGCCGAGACGGCCTATAAGGACCTGATGGACGCCGGCTATATCGTGCGCTGGCTGCCCGGGCAGGATCTGCCCAATGCCCTGCGCATCACCATCGGCACGCCGGAAGACATGAAGGGGCTCGTCGCTGCGCTTCGCCGGATCGTCGGCGCCTGATGCTGCCCTTTTCGCGCGTTGCCATCATCGGGCTGGGCCTGATCGGCTCGTCGCTGGCGCGCGCCCTGCGGGCCTATACGCCGACCGTGCGGGTGGTCGGACACGATGCCAATCCGGAAGTACGGGACACCGCGCGCCGGATCGACCTATGCGATGACGTGACGGACACGCCCGGCGCTGCGGTCATCGATGCCGATCTGGTGGTGCTGTGCGTGCCGCCGGGCGCGATGGCGCCTGTTGCCGAGGCGATCCGTGACGATCTGGCAGCCGATGTCATCCTCTCGGAGGTGGCCTCCTCACAAGCCAGCATCATCGCCGAAATCCATCGTGTCCTGCCTGATGTGACGCTGGTGCCCGCGCATCCGGTTGCTGGCACCGAGAATAGCGGCCCGGAGGCAGGCTTTGCGACGCTGTTCCGGAACCGCTGGTGTATCCTCACGCCGCCGGCCGGGACCGATCCGGTTGCGGTCACGCGGGTCGAGGCGCTGTGGCAGCGACTGGGCGCCAATGTCGAGATCATGGATGCCGCGCATCATGATCTGGTCCTGGCCGTCACAAGCCATTTGCCGCACCTCATCGCCTATACGATCGTTGGCACGGCGAATGATCTGGAGAGCGTGACGCGCAGCGAGGTCATCAAATATTCGGCCGGCGGCTTTCGCGACTTCACCCGCATCGCCGCATCCGATCCCACCATGTGGCGCGATGTCTTCCTCACCAACAAGGATGCAGTGCTGGAGATGCTTCAGCGCTTCTCGGAGGATCTCTCGCAACTGCAACGGGCCATTCGCTGGGGCGATGGCGACGCGCTGTTCGAGCATTTCAGCAAGACGCGGGCGATCCGCCGCTCGATCATCGAGCAAGGGCAGGACGACGCCGCGCCTGACTTCGGCCGGCAGCACGAATAATCGGCCGCCGAAACACAGCGATCGCGTCCGCGGCGTATATCCCTGACAGGATATGACGCCTGTACCCGGCTCGGGCATGAGCGCGCCCTCACGACATTTGGGGGGAAAGCAAAAATGCCTATCAAGATGAAGACCTGTCTCGCACTGAGCACCGCCACGCTTCTGGCGGTGTCGCCCGCCTTCGCAGAAGATGCGCGTTACTCGGTTGGCGTCACCGCCGGCACGCTCGGCGCCGGGCCGGAAGTGGGGATGAGGATCAATGACACGTTTGGCGTACGAGCCAGCGCGTCCTTCTTCGATTTCAGCCATGACATCGACGTCAACGACCTGACCTATGAGGGCAAGCTGAAGCTCGAATCCTATGGCGCCGTCGCGGACGTCTATCCGTTCGGCGGCGGGTTCCGGCTTTCCGGTGGTTTCCGCATCGCCAAGAACCGGGTCAGCGCTACGGCGACGCCGACCGAGCCTGTGACCATCGGCGATGTCACTTATACCCCGAGCGAGATCGGCACGCTCTCCGGCACGATCCGCGCCAAGGACTTCGCGCCGTTGCTGACCGTGGGTTATGCGGGTGGCCTGACGCGCGGCATCAAGTTCGGCGTGGACGCCGGCGCCATGTTCCAGGGCACGCCGCGCGTGGATGCGCTGCGGGCCACCGGTAGCCTCGCGACCAACGCGGCTTTCCAGGAGCAGTTGCTCAAGGAGCAGGCGGATGTCAACGACGAGGTCAACAAGTACAAGGTTTACCCTGTGCTGCAGTTTTCTCTGTTCTATGCCTTTTGACCTGACAGCGCAGGAATGAACGACGGGGCGCGCCTAGATGGAGCGCCCCTTTATCCAATGTCCCGCGCGATCAGCGGCGTTTGACCGGCCCCTTGCGGCGCGCGGTGTGCCGGATGTTCGGCGGGCGTCCGGTGCGGCGGACGGGCGCACTGCCGGGACGGCGACGGTCCTTGCGTTCGGGCATGTGGCTGGCGCCGTGCGGAATCTCGAAGCGCAGCGCGCCGCTCACCGGGTCGGATTCGGCGATGCGCAGGTCGATGCGATCGCCCATAGCATAGCGGTCGCCGCTATCCTCGCCGATCAGCGCCTGATGCACCTCGTCATAGCGGAAATATTCCCCACCGAGCGTCGAGACGGGCACGAGGCCATCGCCGCCCAGTTCGACGACGGTGGCAAAGAAGCCGAAGCTCTGCACGCCGGTGATGCGGCAGGCCATGATTTCGCCGACATGCTGCGCCAGAAATGCCGCGACATAGCGGTCGACGGTTTCACGCTCCGCCTCCATCGCCCGCCGCTCATATTGGCTGATCCGCTCGCCGATGGGCGCGAGATCGGCCACGTCTTCCGAGGAGAGCCGCGTTTCCCGGGGAAGCGACTTGTCCGCCGGGGCTGGCATTTCCAGCCCATAGGCGCCGACCAGCGAGCGATGCACCAAAAGGTCCGAATAGCGCCGGATCGGTGAGGTGAAGTGCGCATAGGAGCCGAGCGACAGGCCGAAATGGCCGAGATTGCGCGGGCCGTAATAGGCCTGCGTCTGGCTGCGCAGGATCTGCTCCATGATCTGCGGGCGCGCGGCGGCATCATCCGGAATCTGCTCGATCAGCCGGTTGAAGGTCTTGGTGGTGATCACCTGCCCGAGCGCCAGGCTGATGCCGTAGGTTTCAAGATACTCCTTGAGCGTCGTCAGCTTCTCCCGGCTGGGCGGCTCATGGACCCGGTACATGACCGGCGCCTTCTTGGCTTCCAGCGCCTTGGCTGCGGCGACATTGGCGGTGACCATGAAATCCTCGATCAGCCGGTGTGCATCAAGCCGTTCACGGATGGCGATGCTGACGATGCGAC
This sequence comes from Sphingobium sp. B10D7B, assembly GCF_025961955.1. Classification (NCBI taxonomy): domain Bacteria; kingdom Pseudomonadati; phylum Pseudomonadota; class Alphaproteobacteria; order Sphingomonadales; family Sphingobiaceae; genus Sphingobium; species Sphingobium sp. B10D7B. Next base: position 3,182,290 of record NZ_JAOQOQ010000001.1, on the reverse strand, counting down.
CTTCCTCGTCGAGCACGACCCGGCGCTCGGGCAGGTCGAGATCGAGCGGACCACGGGCATCGCGTGCCTTGGCGAGCGCCCGCCAGCAAGCCCAGAGCGGCACCAGCGCCTCGTCGATCAGCCCATCGCCTTTGAGGCGATCGATCAGGCCCGTGTCGAGCCGGGTGTCTGAGAAGGTCCGCTCGGGCTTGCCTTCGACGCGGTCGATCGCGGCCTGTGCCATCTCATAGGGAATGTTGGCGGCGACACGGATGATCGCGCGGGTGAAGCGCCAGGATTTGAGCGCCCCGTCCGGTCCGATGACGAGATGGCAGGCCAGAACGGCGCGATCCTCGCCTGCCTTGAGCGAACACATGTCCGACGAGAGCGCATGCGGCAGCATCGGCACCACGCGGTCAGGGAAATAGACGCTGTTGCCGCGCTTGCGCGCCGAGCGATCCAGCGCCGAGCCGGGGCGCACATAATAAGAGACGTCAGCAATGGCGACGATGGCCTTGAAGCCGCCTTCATTGGTCGGATCATCGTCCGGCGCGGCCCACACGGCATCATCGAAATCGCGGGCATCGACCGGATCGATCGCCACGATGGGCAGGGCGCGCAGGTCCTCGCGCGCATCGGCGTGGAGGGGCAGGTCGTGGACCTTCGCGGCTTCGGTCTCGGCCTCCTCGGGAAACACATCGGGAATGCCATATTTGTGAATGGCGATCAGGCTGAAGCTACGCGGCTGGAAGGGGTCGCCAAGCACGTCCGTCACCCGCGCCGTGACGCGCGGCGGTCGGCCACTCTTCTCGGCCAGCACGAGATCGCCCGGCTGCGCATCGCCCTGGTCGCTGATCGGCGTCTCATAGCGGATGCGTTTATCGACGGGACGCAGGATCAGCTTGCCGCGCTCGTCCTTGGCCACCACGCCGAGCATCTGCTCGGTCGCGCCGGCCAGCTTCTTCATCGGATGGGCGACCCAGCCATGACCGGCCTGCTCGGTGCGCGCCAGAATCCGGTCGCCAACGCCCAGAGCGCCGCGCTTGCCGCGCTCGATGACGCGCAGCTTGGGAATAGGGTGGCCCTCGGCTTCCCAGCGCTCCGGTACGGCGATGACCTGGCCGCCATCGGACTCGACCACGCGCAGCACGGTGACCTTGGGGACGCCGCCCATCAGGTTGAAGGCCCGCGCCTTGCCGGTTTCGAGCAGGCCTTCATCGGCCATGTCGCGCAGCAGGGCCTTGAGCGCGATTTTCTCGTTGCCGCGCAGACCGAAGGCCTTGGCGATCTCGCGCTTGCCTGCCGGCTGATCGGCATTGCTGATGAAATCGAGGATCTGTTCGCGCGTCGGCAGGCCGGCGGGCTGAGGACGGGTGGGCTTTCTGGGTGGTGCCATAGCGTCGATATAGGCACGTGCCGGCGCCGGCGCTAATCAATTGCAACGCGGCCCGTTCGGCGCATTTCGGGACTCGGCATGGGGCGCGAGTCGACGGATGGGATTTGCGCCGGCAAGCGAGCCTGCTATTTGCGGGGAGATTTCCTCAGCCCCGCAGACGTCCGGGAGGTCGGACGGACGCCGGACCGAGCGACGGTTCTAGAGAATGTTTTTTGGATAGGAAGCCGATTGTGCCGATGCCGGCAGACCAGTCCAACCCAGCGGCCGCTCGGCCTTCCCGCACGAATCTGCTCCTGTCCGCGACTATCGAGGCGGAGGGGATCGCCGCTCCGGTGCGCATCCGCAATCTCTCCGAGCACGGCGCATTGCTGGAAGGCGCTGCGCTGCCGCCGGTCGGTGCTGGCCTTATCTTGCGGCGCTTGCAGCTTGAGATGGGCGCCACGGTCATCTGGGTGGACAAGAATCGCTGCGGCGTGCGCTTTGAGGGCACGATTTCGGTGTCCGGCTGGCGGGAGGGCAATTGGATCGCTGCCGCAAGTCAGGTCGGGCTGCCCCGCGCCGATGCGCCTCTGCCGTCATCACGGCCCGCTGCGGCTGGGACGGCGCCCCGCGCCTCGGCCCCGACTGCGGAGCTGGATCGGCGGATCGCCGAGGAACTGGATGTGCTGCGGCATCTGATCGAAGACCTCGGCACGCAACTGGTCGAAACGGTGGATGTCACGAGCCGGGCGACCGCCTTGCAGCAGTTCGATCTTGCGGCGCAGACGCTTGGCTATCTGGCCGAGGTGCTCAAGGCGCCCGACCGGGCAGTCGCCATTGACGCCATCGGCATGGAACGCCTCCGCCAGCGCCTGCTCGGCGGCGGCTGAGGGCATGATCACCTCAGGGCGTAACTGCCCTTGATCGGGCCTGGTGTGGCGCCTAAATTTTCCTTGCGGCGACCACGTTCCCGCCTCTGACGTCAAGACCGGGACGGCCCGGCGCTTTCAGGAGGCTGTCATGGCGTGGATTGCGCTTTTCATCGCGGGTTTGTTCGAGGTCGTCTGGGCGACGGCCATGAAGCAGTCGGATGGCTTCACCCGGCTATGGCCCACCCTCGTCATGATCGCGGCGATGCTGCTCAGCTTTGCCTGCCTGGCCTGGTCGCTGAAGATTTTGCCACTCGGCACCGCCTATACGATCTGGACGGGCATCGGCGCGCTTGGCGCATTCGCTGTCGGCATCGCGTTTTTTGGGGAGGCGCTTACAGTGCTGCGATTGACTGCCGCCGGGCTGATTGTTTCGGGCCTTGTCCTCATGAAGATTTCAACGCCGGTCTAGATCGTGGGAGCAGCCAGCGGCCCGCACAATCCGGCCGCTGGTTTGACTTCATGCCTAAAGGCAGGCAGGTTGGCCGCCCAATTTGCGATAAAACAGGAGCTTATCGCCGGCCCCTCTCGCGGCCGCGCCCTTTGTCATGATTGATTCTATTCCCACGGCAACCGACCCTTCCTTTTCCATTCCCCTTTTCGATCGGTGGTTCGCCGGTCTGCCGGCCTGGGCTGAAAGTCTCGCCGGGCTGGCAATCCTGATCGCGGTCGCGGCGCTCGCGAACTTCATCTTCAAGTCGATCCTGCTGCGCATGGCGCTGCGCGTCCTGCCGCACGACACGCCGGCGCTCGGCCGCGCGGTGGCCCGGCTGACCAATATCGTCCCGGCTATGGTCGTCTCACGCGGGATCGCGGCCGTACCGCATCTGCCGCCGTCGCTGGTGACGGTGGTGCAGAATGTGGCGGGCGCGTTCGTGATCCTCACCATCGTGCTGGCGCTCAGCCATGCACTGACCTTCGTCAACGATCTCTATCAGCGGCGGGCGCACGCCGTGAACCGGCCGATCAAGGGCTATATCCAGGTTCTCAAGATCGTGCTGTTCGCGGCGGCGGCGATCCTGATGATCGCCCAGCTGATGGACAAGTCGCCGCTGCTGCTGCTTTCCGGCCTTGGCGCCATGGCGGCGGTCATCATGCTGGTGTTCAAGGATACGATCCTGTCGCTGGTGGCCTCCGTCCAGCTGACCTCCAACGACATGTTGCGCGTCGGTGACTGGATCGAGATGCCGCAGCTCAATGCTGATGGCGACGTGATCGACATCGCGCTGCACACGGTGAAGGTGCAGAACTGGGACAAGACGATCACCACCATCCCGACTCACCGGCTGATCGAGGAGAGCTTCAAGAACTGGCGCGGCATGTCGGAATCCGGCGGGCGGCGGATCAAGCGCTCGTTGATGATCGACCAGACCAGCGTGCGGTTTCTGTCCGATCAGGAAGAGCAGAGCCTGCGCCGCTTTGCGCTGCTGGGCGACTATTTGGTGGAAAAGCAGGCGGAGCTGGAGCGATGGAACAGCCGCATCGCCCATGACGGCCTCGATCCGGTGAACAGCCGGCGGGTCACTAATTTCGGGACATTCCGGGCTTATATGGCCGCCTATCTGCGGGCCAATGCGCGCATCTCGAAGGAGATGACGCTGCTGGTGCGGCAATTGGACCCGACGCCGCAGGGCATTCCGCTGGAAATCTATTGCTTCACCACCACCACGGCATGGGCGGCTTATGAGGCGATCCAGGCCGACATCTTCGACCATATGCTGGCCGTGCTGGACTCCTTCGATCTGCGGGTGTTCCAGGAGCCTAGCGGCCGGGATTTGCGCCAGCTCAAAGCAGCGTGAGAATGGGGAGAAGGTGGGGCGAGGTCTGGCCCCGCCCCCTTTCCTGATCAGTCGCGCAGCAGGTCGTTGATGCCCGTCTTGGAGCGGGTCTGTGCGTCGACGGTCTTGACGATGACGGCGCAATAGAGGCTCGGGCCGGGCGTGCCGTCCGGCAGCGGCTTGCCGGGGAGCGAGCCGGGCACAACCACCGAATAGGGCGGCACCTCGCCCATATAGACCTTGCCGGTGGCGCGATCGACGATTTTGGTCGACTGGCCGATGAACACGCCCATCGACAGCACCGAGCCCTGGCCAATGCGGACGCCCTCGACGACTTCCGAGCGCGCGCCGATGAAGCAGTCATCTTCGATGATCACCGGGTCGGCCTGCAGCGGCTCCAGCACGCCGCCAATGCCGACGCCGCCGGAGAGGTGGACGTTCTTGCCGATCTGCGCGCAGCTGCCGACCGTCACCCAGGTGTCGACCATCGTGCCGTCACCCACGAACGCACCGATATTGGTGAAGCTGGGCATCAGGATGACATTCTTGCCGATATAGCTGCCGGCGCGGACGATGGAACCGGGCACGGCGCGGAAGCCCGCGGCGCGGAAATCCGCCTCGCCCCAGTTGGCGAACTTGGAGGGCACCTTGTCCCACCAGTGGCCGGCGCCGGGACCGTTGTCGATCAACGTATTGTCGTTGAGGCGGAAGGAGAGCAGCACGGCCTTCTTGAGCCACTGATTGACCTGCCAGCCATTACCGCTGGGCTCGGCAACGCGTGCCTCGCCACTGTCCAGCAGCGCCAGCGCCTTCTCCACCGCCGCACGGACGTCGCCGGTGGCGGACAGGCCGATATTGGCGCGGTCCTCCCATGCGGCATCGATGGTGGCGATCAGCTTGGTATCGGTCATGACGTCCCTCGTATTTCATCGCGAGTGCGGAGTGTGGGCCGCCCCTTAATGCGTTTTGGCGCGATGCTGAACCGCTTTGTGACCGGGGCGTTGGCATTTCGGCAGTTGCTGTGACCGATGTCCTGTCGCCAGCAAGGCGTTGCGCTTCGCGGCTGATTCGACGCTGACTTTGCTGGTCTCGACTGAACGGGCCGGCTATGTCCCCGCACAGCCAAATCCCGATGATCGCACGTGAGCGGAAGGAACAGATTTATGAGCCGGATCAGTTTGCAACAGGCCAATGCGGTCATCGAGGGTGTCTTCGAGAAAGGGCAGGCCGCAGGGTTCAAGCCGCTGAGCGCCGCCGTCGTGGATGCCGGCGGGCATTTGATCGCCTTTCAGCGTGGCGATGGCGCTTCTTTCGCGCGCGCGCAGGTGGCGACGGGCAAGGCGGCCGGGGCGCTCGCCATGGGCGTTTCCTCGCGCAAGCTGGGGGACATGGCGCAGGAGCGTCCCTGGTTCATCGGGGCTTTTGCGGCCTCCGCGCCGCATGCGGTGATCCCGGCGGCCGGTGGCGTCATCATCGTCGATGATGAGGGCGTGGCGATCGGCGCGGTCGGGGTGACCGGCGACACATCGGACAATGACGAAGCGGCCGCGCTGGCCGGGCTGGCAGCGGCCGGCCTCAAGGCGCAGGGCTGAACGGCGGGGATGCAAGGCATGACGAACAAGGTGGACCGCGCCGGACTCTCGGTCGCGCAGGAACTGGCCGATTTCATCGAGCAGCGCGCGCTGCCGGGTACGGCGCTGACTGCGCAAGCCTTCTGGGCCGGGACGGCGGCGATCTTCGCCGATTTTGCACCGCGCAATCGGGCGTTGCTGGCGAAGCGCGACGATCTTCAGGCGCAGATCGATGCCTGGCATGAGGCGCGGGCCGGCCAACCGATCGATCAGCCGGCCTATGAGGCGTTCCTGCGCGAGATTGGTTATCTCGTTCCAGAGCCGGCGCCCTTCACCATCGATCCGCAAAAGGTCGATGCCGAGCTCGCAACGCTGGCCGGTCCGCAATTGGTGGTGCCGGTGCTCAACGCCCGCTTCCTGCTCAATGCGGCCAATGCCCGCTGGGGTAGTCTGTACGATGCGCTCTACGGCACGGATGCCTTGCCGGGAACGGCCAAGCCGGGCGGTTACGATCCCGAGCGCGGCGCGCAGGTCATCGCCTGGGCCAAGGCCTTTCTCGACAGGGCCGTGCCGCTGGTGTCCGGGAGCTGGGCGGACATGGGCGATCCCGCCAAGGGCTTCGCCATCGCGGATGGCACCCAATATGTCGGCCAGACGCCCAAGGGCCGCCTGTTCCGCAAGAACGGCCTGCATATCGAGGTGGTGTTCGACCGCAATCACCCCATCGGCAAGGATGACCCCTCGGGCATCGCTGATGTGGTGCTCGAATCGGCGCTCTCGACCATTGTCGATCTGGAGGATTCGGTCGCGGCCGTGGATGCGGAGGACAAGGTGGCCGCCTATGCCAATTGGCTCGGGCTGATGCAGGGTGACCTCTCTGCGACGTTCGAGAAAGGCGGCAAAACGCAGACGCGCAGGCTCAACCAGGACCGGGTTTTCAAGGATCGCGACGGGTCGGAATGGTCGCTCAAGGGACGCAGCCTCCTGCTCGTCCGCAATGTCGGCCATCTGATGACCACGCCGGCGATTGTGCTGCCCGATGGTGCCGAGGCGCCCGAGGGCATTCTCGATGGCATCGTGACCAGCTTGATTGCCATGCACGATCTCAAGGGCGCCGGCCCGGTGCGCAACAGTCTCACCGGCAGCGTCTACATCGTGAAGCCCAAGATGCACGGGCCGGAGGAATGCGCCTTCACCAACGATCTGTTCGATGCGATCGAGGATATGCTGGGCATGGACCGGCACACGATCAAGGTCGGCGTGATGGACGAGGAGCGGAGGACGTCCGCCAACCTCATGGCCTGCATCGCGGCGGTCAAGGATCGGGTGGTGTTCATCAACACCGGCTTCCTCGACCGGACGGGCGATGAGATTCACACATCGATGCGGGCCGGGGCGATGATCCGCAAGGGCGACATGAAGAGCGCCGCCTGGATCAAGGCCTATGAGGATCGCAACGTGCAGATCGGTCTGGCCTGCGGATTCTCTGGCCGGGCGCAGATCGGCAAGGGCATGTGGGCGGCGCCGGACCGGATGGCCGACATGCTCGAGCAGAAGATCGCGCATCCCATGAGCGGTGCGAACACGGCCTGGGTGCCTTCGCCGACGGCGGCGACGCTGCACGCGACGCACTATCACACCGTCGATGTCGCGGCGCGCCAGCAGGAGCGCGGCCGCGAGCCGGTGGCGCCGCTATCGGGCCTGCTCACCGTGCCGCTCTCACCTGGCACCAACTGGTCCGAGCAGGAGATCGTCGAGGAGCTGGAGAATAATGCGCAGGGGATTCTCGGCTATGTCGTCCGCTGGATCGATCAGGGGGTTGGCTGTTCCAAGGTGCCGGACATCAACGACATCGGCCTGATGGAAGATCGCGCGACGCTGCGCATTTCCTCCCAGCATATCGCCAACTGGCTGCTCCATGGCGTGTGTACGCCGGCGCAGGTCGATGCAGCCTTCGAGAAGATGGCGGCCAAGGTCGACGCACAGAATGCCGGCGATCCGCTTTATCGACCGATGGCAGGCCATCCGGAGAGCCTCGCGCTGAAAGCCGCACGGGCCTTGGTGTTCGAGGGCGTCGCGCAACCGAACGGCTATACCGAGCCCCTGCTTCATGCGTGGCGATTGCGGGTGAAGGCGCAGGACAACCGGGCATGAAAATGGGCGGCTCCGCAGGGAGCCGCCCAAGTCGTTTCAGCGTTGTGCGCGCCGCGTCTTAAGGATTTGCGGTCGCCGGCTGCTGGGTCGCCATGTCGGCCGAGGCCAGTTCCTGAATCTTCTTCACGAGATCCGGATTGGTCCGGGTCGCCTGGGCAATCTCGTTGTAGCGCGCCGGCGTCAGGCCATTGGACTGCACTGCGGCGAGCATCTGCTCCTGCTTGGCGTCCGCAGCGACCGTTGCGTCCTTCTGGATCTTGTCCGCCTGGATAGCGGCCTTGGCAAAGCCGACCAGCTCCGCATCCGTAAAGCTCGTGGGAGCTGCTGCCGTAGCCGGTGCGGCCGGCGTGGCAGGAGAAGCCGGCGCTGCGGGCGAGGCTGGCGACGCGGGGGCGGCCGGCTGTGCAGTAGCCGGCGCTGCGGTGTCCTGCGCCATGGCTGGCACGGCAATGCCGCCGCTCAGCAGCAACGCAGCGGTGTAAAGCAGTGATGACTTCATGACGGATACCTTTCAGATGTTTTGAACCGTGCTTGAAAGGTAGGGAGCGATGGGGAGGGGGCAAATAAACGTCGATTACACGTTTACTCACCGGGGTGAGGTGTGTCTGCAGCGCCACTCATGCGCCGTAAGTCGATGATTTATCATGGCCCGCAACCGCCCTTCAGGGGCGGGCGCTGCGTTCTTCACAGCAGATGGGGAAAATGGTGCTGCCGGCGAGGATTGAACTCGCGACCTCAGCCTTACCAAGGATGCGCTCTACCACTGAGCTACGGCAGCACTGCCGTTCGCAGGGGTACCCCGCGTCAGCAAGGCCGCGCCTATGGCCTTACCGTCTGGCCTTGTCAAGGCGACTTGCAGCGCAAAAGCCGGATTCGTAAAGCAAGGGCATGAGTACCCCGCCCTCCGACCGCCAACGCCGGCTCGCCGAAGCGCTGCGGGCCAATCTGCGCCGCCGCAAGGGGCAGGCCCGTGCCAAGACGGATGCGCCGGATTCAAAGGCCACGCTGGATCAACCTTTCGAGGGGCGCGAGGAGGAGGCTCCTACGGGTCGCTAGGGCGTCGCAGCGGTTCAACCCAGCCTTACTGACGGTTACTCTCACCATTTGACATTGTTCGTTCGATCGAACAAATATCCTTCATGCGGTCTCCATCGTCATTGTGCTGGTCATCGTTGAACGCCGCTCGACGAAGGATGTCGAGATCGAGCGGTTCAGGGAAGTGCCACCAGCACGTCCGCCACGCCACGACGGGCAAAGAAAATGCATGAGGCCGTAACCCGCACGCGCAAGAAAGCGCTCGCAACGGATATCGGGGCCGCATCCGTGGGCACAGAAAGCCCTGCAAGAAGCGATCTTCCGTTGCAGATTATCGAAGCTGCCTTGGAACAATTCGGCCGCTTCGGCTTCGATGGGGCAAGCACGCGCGAGATTGCCCGCGCCAGCGGGACGGCGATGTCCTCGATCACCTATCATTTTGGCTCCAAGGAAGGGCTCTACCTCGCCTGCGCCGACCATATCGCCTCCGTCGTGGGCAGTATCTACGCGCCGCTGATCGCCATCATCGAGAAGCAGCCACCGCAGACGCCTGCGCAGGCCCGCACACAGATGCTGGCGCTGCTGGAGACGCTGGCGCGCTTCCTGCTCTCGTCGCGCTCGGCGACCTTTGCGCAGTTCGTGGCCCGCGAGCAGCAGCACCCGACCGAGGCCTTCACGCGCCTCTACGATGGATTGATAGGCCCGCTGGTGGAGACCGCGATTCTGCTCTCCGCTGTCGCACGGCCCTCGCTCGCCGAAGCGGAGCGCCGCCCGCTGATCCTCCATATCATGGGCATGGCGCTGATTTTGCGCCTCGGCCGCGCCTGCGTGGTGCGGACGATGCAAGTGCCCGATCTCGATTCCGCCACGGGCGAGGCGCTGGTCGCCAGCCTGCTCAAGTCCGCCGAAACCCTGCTCACCGAGGAATGACGCCATGACCCGCCAGCGCCTGATCGTGCTCATCATCGTCGCCGTCCTGCTGATCGCTGCCGTGAGCACGCGCGGCTTCGGGCTGCTGGGGCGGGATGACGGGCCTCTGACGCTCTATGGCAATGTCGACATTCGGGAAGTGGATCTCGGCTTCCGGGTCGGCGGACGGATCGCGCAGATCCCGGTCGAGGAAGGCCAGCGCGTCAAGCAGGGCATGCTGCTGGCCGAGCTGGACCGGGCCTCCATCGATAGCGCCGTCGCCCAGTCCGATGCGCGCGTGGCGCAGGCTCGCGCGGAACTGCTCAAACTCCAGCGCGGCAGTCGGCCGGAAGATGTCGCTCAGGCGCAGGCCCGCCTTGCGGCAGCGGAGGCGGCGGCGCGCGATGCCCAGCGCGACTATGAACGCCGGCAGCCGCTGGTCGCCCCGGGCGCAATCAGCCGCGATGTGTGGGAATCCACCGTCGCCATGCGCGATCGCGCTAATGCCCAGCTCGCGGAGGCGCAGGCGGCGCTGACTCTGGTGCGCACCGGCGCGCGGCGCGAAGATATAGAGGCGGCGCGCGCGGCGTTGCAGGCGGCCGAGGCAGCCCGCAAGGGCGTCGGCACGGATCTCGACGACGCGCGCCTGGTCGCCAGCGTGGACGGTGTGGTGGTGACGCGCGCGCGCGAACCCGGCGCCATCGTGGCCCCGGGTGAAACCGTCTTCACCCTCGCGATCGATCGCCCGGTGCGCGTGCGGGCCTATGTGGCGGAGAACCAGCTCAGCCGGATCGCGCCGGGCATGACGGTCACGATCACGGCGGACGGCAACCCCAAATCCTATTCCGGCATCATCGGCTATATTTCGCCGCGCGCGGAATTCACCCCCAAGACGGTGGAGACGAGCGACCTGCGCACCGACTTGGTCTATCGCTTGCGGATCGTCGTGGATGATCCGGACGGCAAGCTGCGGCAGGGCCAGCCGGTGAGCGTTGCCATCGCCGATCCCGCTCCTGCAGCGAAGCGCTGACCATGCGCGGGACGTCGCCATCGCGACGGAATAATGGCGGCAGGCCGATATGACTGACCTCGCGCTAGGCGCTGGCGATAGCCAGCCGGTCGCGACGGCGACCGGGATCGTGAAAGCGTTCGGCGACACGCGCGCACTCGGCGGGGTCGATCTGGTGGTGGTGCCGGGCAAGGTCACCGGGCTGGTGGGGCCGGATGGCGCCGGCAAGACGACTTTGATTCGCGTGCTGGCCGGGTTGATGCGGGCGGATAAAGGCACCGTTTCCATTCTCGGCGCGCCGCCTGCCGACCGCCTCGATTCGATCGGCTACATGCCGCAGCGCTTCGGTCTCTATGAAGACCTGACCGTGCGCGAGAATCTCGTCCTCTATGCTGAAATGCGGGGTGTGCCGCGCGACGCGCAGGAGAGCGTCTTCAAACGCCTGCTCGAATTCACCGACCTTGCCCGCTTTCAGGCGCGCCCGGCCGGCAAGCTCTCGGGCGGCATGAAGCAGAAGCTGGGCCTGGCCTGTGCGCTGGTGAGCACGCCGCCATTGCTGCTGCTGGACGAGCCGGGCGTGGGCGTCGATCCGATCAGCCGCCGTGAGCTGTGGGCCATGGTTGCCGAGCTGACCAAGGAGGGCATCGGCGTGCTCTGGTCCACCGCCTATCTCGATGAGGCCGAGCTGTGCGACACGGTGTATCTGCTGAGCGAGGGACGGACGCTGTTCACGGGCCCGCCGGCCACCCTGACCGATGCGATCAGCGACCGCGTGATTCGGGTCACTGGTTTCGCCGAGCGCCGGCGGCAGGCGCTCACCCGCGCGCTCGACCGGCCGGACGTGATCGACGGCACCTTGCAGGGCCGCGCGATCCGCCTGCTCATCGGCGAGGGCCATCCGGTGCCGGATGCCGACGCGCTCGATATGGGGCCGGAAACGCAGGTGTCTCGGGCGCCTGCGCGCTTCGAGGACGGGTTCATCGAGCGGCTGGGGGGCGGGCCGGAGGGGACCAGCGCGCTGGCGGCGGCGTATCGCGAGATTCCCGCCAGCGACGCACCCGCCATTGAGGCCAGGGGGCTAACCAAAAGATTTGGCGACTTCACGGCGGCGCGCGATGTGAGCTTCACGGTTCCGCGTGGCAGGATTTTCGGCCTGCTGGGGCCAAATGGCGCCGGCAAATCGACCACGTTCAAGATGCTGTGTGGCCTGCTCACGCCGAGCGAGGGCAGCGGATCGGTCGCCGGGCACGATTTGCGCCGGGCAGCAGCACAAGCACGCGGATCGCTGGGCTATATGGCGCAGAAATTTTCGCTCTATGGCGATCTGTCGGTCGCGCAGAATCTCGACTTCTTCGCCGGGGCTTATGATCTGGCTGGCGCACAGGCGCGCGCGGCGATCGAGCGGGTGACGGACATTTTCGAGCTCGGCGGCAACCTCAAGCGCAATGCCGGGACGCTGCCGCTCGGCTTCAAGCAGCGCCTCGCTCTGGCCTGCGCGGTGATGCACGAGCCGCCGGTGCTGTTCCTCGATGAGCCGACATCCGGTGTCGATCCGGTGATGCGCCGCGAGTTCTGGACGCATATCAACGGACTCGTCCGGCGCGGCGTCACGGTACTGGTCACCACCCATTTCATGGACGAGGCCGAATATTGCGACGATGTGACGCTCATCTATCGCGCGCGGCAGATCGCCAGCGGTCCGCCCGATTCGCTCAAGGCCAAAGCCGGCGAACTGACCGGCAAGGATGATCCCACGATGGAGGATGCATTCATTGCCCTCATCGAGGCGTCCGACGCCCACCGGGAGGCGGAGTCCGCGGCATGAGCAGGACCGATCCCGACCCGACGCTGGCGCAGGTGGAGGCGAATGCCGGCGCCATAGCGGGCTCTTCGCGCCGCCGGCTGCTGGCGCTGATCGTCAAGGAATATGCCCAAATCCGGCGCGATCCTTCGACCTTCCTCATCGCCTTTGCGATGCCGCTGCTGCTGCTCTTCCTCTTCGGCTATGCGATTTCCCTCGATCCGCGCGACACCAAGATCGCTTTGGTCGTGCAGGATGACAGCGCGCCGGCCGCGCGGCTGGCGCAGGCCTATGCCCATTCGCCCTATTTTCAGGTCACCCCGCTCAATGCCGTGCTGCCCGCCCGCGCGCTGATGCAGCAGGGGGCGATTCGCGGCTTCGTCGTCATTCCGCCCGATTTCGGCCGGGCCATGGCGCACGGGACACCGCAACCAATCCAGATAGTCACCGATGGCACCCAGCCCAATCAGGCGAACTTCGTCGCCAGTTACGCCGAGGGGGTGCGCCAGACATGGATGGCCGACGAGCTGGGAATGCGGCTCGGGCGCGGGGCTGCGCCGCCCATCGATGTCTCTCAGCGCATGTGGTTCAATCCGGGCCTGCAGAGCCGCTACTTCCTCGTACCCGGCGCCATCGCCATCGTGATGACGATGATCGGGACGCTGCTCACCGCGCTGGTCGTCGCGCGTGAATGGGAGCGGGGCACCATGGAGGCGCTGCTGGCCACGCCGATGCGGATGACCGAGTTCATTCTCTCCAAGGTGCTGCCCTATTTCCTGCTCGGCATGGTCTCCATGGCGCTGTGTACAGTGATTGCCGTGACCGCCTTCGGGCTGCCCTTCCACGGGTCGATCTTTGCGCTGTTCGCCATCGCTGCCGCCTTTCTGCTGCCGGCGCTTGGGCTGGGGCTGTTCATCTCGGCAACGACGCGCAACCAGTTCGTGGCGAGTCAGGTGGCGTTGCTCGCCTCCTTCCTGCCGACCTTCCTGCTCTCCGGCTTCATCTTCGAGATCGGATCGATGCCTTGGCCGATCCAGGCGCTGACCTATGCCGTGCCGGCGCGCTACCTCATTCCCGCGCTCCAAACCGTGTTCATGGCCGGCGACATCTGGGCGATCATCCTGCCCAACATCCTCATCATGCTGGGCTTTGGCCTCCTGTTCTTCATCCTGTGCTTCCGCGCCACGCGGCGGAGCCTTGACTGATGGCCGCCCGGTTCACCCGCCTGCGCGCGATGATCGTCAAGGAGATCTGGGCGCTGCTGCGCGATCCCAAGTCGCGCATCGTGCTTGTGCTGCCGCCGCTGATTCAGTTGCTGATCTTCACCTTCGCCACCACGCTGGACGTCAAGAATGTCGACATCGGCCTCGTCGATCGTTCCGGCGGCGCCCATGCGCAGGAATTGCTCCAGCGCATCGAGGGCAGTCCGCGCTTTCGGGCCGTCATCGTGCTGCCCTCCATGGCGGCGATGGAAGAGGCGATCGACGAGCAAAAGGTGCTGGCTGCGCTCGTCATTCAGGAGGATTTCGACCAGCGCCTTGCGCGTGGGCAGAGCGCCACGCTGGGCCTGGTGCTGGATGGCCGCCGGTCCAATGCTGCGCAGATCGTCGCGGGCTATGTGAGCCAGATCGCGGCGGGCTATGGGGCGGACCTGGCGCCGATCAGCGCGCGCATGGCCGGCGGCAGCGCGGTGACGCATTGGTACAATCCCAGCCTCGATTATATGTGGTTCACCCTGCCGGGGCTGGTGGCGCTGATCATCTCCATCGCCGGCATTGCCATCACCTCGCAGGCGGTGGCGCGCGAGCGGGAACTTGGGACGTTCGATCAGCTGATGGTCTCGCCCATGCGGGTGCATGAGATTCTCATCGGCATGATGGTGCCGCCGCTCTTGGTCGGCATGGTCAATGGCGTGTTGTTTCTGGTGGTGGCGCAGGTGGCGTTCGGGGTGCCTTTCACCGGCTCCTTCCTGCTCTTCCTCATCGCGATGCTGTTCTACCAGCTTGCCCTCATCGGCCTGGGTCTGCTCGTTTCGGCCATGTCGATGACGCAGCAGCAGGCGTTTCTCGGCTCCTTCATCGTCACCGTGCCGCTCATCCTGCTCTCCGGCTATGCCGCGCCGATCGAGAATATGCCGGACTGGTTGCAGATCATTACGCACGCCGATCCGGTCCGCTATTTCCTCATCATCGTGCAGGGCCTGTTCTTGAAGGCCATGCCCGCCGCCGTCGTTTTTCATCAGCTCTGGCCGCTTGGCATCATAGCCCTCGTCTCTCTGAGTGCGGCGGCCTGGCTGTTCCGTGCCCGAATGGAGTGAAGCCATGCGTGTTACCCCTCTCCCTCCGCTCGCCGGCGCTGCGCTGGCACCGCTGCTGCTCTCCGCCTGTGCGCTCGGTCCCGCCTATGCGCCGCCGCAGACCCAACTGGCGGATCGCTGGCTGGGCGAGGCTGGGACAGGCGCCGTGAAGGCCGAGCGGTGGTGGGAGCAGTTGCACGATCCCATGCTCAACGGACTGGTCGAGCAAATGCTGGCCGGCAATCCCGATCTGCGCGAGGCACAGGCGCGGGTCGCGGAGGCGCGGGCGAATCGCGACGCCGTGCGCGGCGGGCGCCTGCCGCAGGTAACAACGAGCGCGAGCGGCAATCAGGTTGTGCTGAGCGAGAATGGCCAGATGCCGGTGGGCCAGATTCCCGGTTTCGCGCGGGACTTCCCGCTGTTCGATGTCGGCTTCGACGCCAGTTGGGAACTTGATCTGTGGGGCAGGCAGGCGCGCCAGAGTGAGGCCGCGCAGGCGCGTAGCGAGGCGGCGGCGCTCTCGGCGCAAGCGGCGCGGATGCAGCTCATCGCGGAGCTGGCCCGGGCCTATGTCGGTCTGCGGCAGGCGCAGGCGGATCTTGCGGTCGGGCAGGAGATGCTTGCCGCGCGCACGCAGCTCGCCGATCTGGCAGGGCTGCTGGAGCGTGCTGGCGAAGCCAATGCCATCGATGCCGGCCGCGCGCGGGGCGAGGCCGAGACTGCCCGGCTGGCGGTGACGCAGGCGCAGGCCGGCGTGCGGAGCGCGGCCGTGCAGGTAGCGCTGCTGGTCGGCAAGGAACCCGCCGCGCTGGTCCCGCAACTGGAGCGGCCGGGCGCCATTCCTGCGCCGCCGCCGGCCATTGCGGCGGGCCTGCCCTCCGAGCTGTTGCGGCGTCGGCCGGATATTCTCGGCGCCGAGCGGGAGCTGGCGGCAGCCACGGCCGACATCGGCGCGGCGCGGGCCGATCTGTTCCCGCGCCTGTCGCTCAGCCTGGCTGTCGGCCAGCAGGCCCGCGCGATCGGCGATCTGGTGAGCGGGGACAGCACCCGGCTGCAGGGCGGGGGCGGCCTGTTCTGGCCGCTGTTTAACGGCGGGCGGGCGCGGGCGATGGTGCGTGCGGCCGATGCGCGCGCGCAGGCAGCGGCGGCCCGCTATGATGGCGCCGTGGTCGGCGCGCTGGCGGACAGTGAAGACGCGATCAATCGATTCGACCGCAGCGTGGAGGGTCTCACCGCTGCACGCGAGACGCTGGCGCGGGAAGAGGCTGCCTATGCGCTGGTGTCCCGCCGCCAGGCCGCTGGCGAGGACGACCGGCTCGCCCTGGCGCGGGCCGCTCTGGTGCGCCAGTCCGCGATGCAGCAGCTGAACCGCGCGCAGGCGGGGGCGGTGCAGGCTGCGATTGCACTCCACAAGGCATTGGGCGGTGGCTGGACGTCCGAGTCGCAGGCCTCGATGGAACCCGACGGAGCGCGCTGAGCGAGCCGTATGAGAACAAGAAGAGGACAAGCGCAAATGGTGTCCGAACGGTTAAACTTTCGGGGCGCAGGAGCGCCGTGACCTGATCTTCGGAATCCCAACGATTCGCAGCGGGCGCAGCAAATTCCGGCCTCTCAAGGCTGGAAAAATGTGTTAAATATCAGTTGGTTATCTGTTTAACCGTCCTTCCGGTCGGGATTCCGTGGTCAAGCATTTTATTTCAGATTTTTGACAGAGGGCGTGCTTGATCGGGGGGGCGAGCACTGCCACAACTTGCCCTCGGCGGGGCTCGAATCGTAGCCACGTCATACAGCGGTCTGAGTTGAACACTGGACGTGGGAGGGGCACTCCCGCGAGGGATTTTCGCGTCCAGCGTCTGACAGCAGATCACCTGCGAGGAGTAGGACGATCGGGGATCGGGAAGACATGGGGCAACACGTGAATCAGCAACATTTCAGCAGCGTTGCCGACGGCATCGGGCCAGCCGACATCGGCGAGCAGCCCGAGCGCGAGGCGCTGGAACAGGCATGGACGGAGATCCGCGCGGGGCTGCGCAGGGCCGTCGGGGTTCGCCTGTTCGATCAATGGATTCGGCCGTTGCGGCTGGGCAGCTTCTGCGCCCAGTCCGGCACGCTCGATATCGAGGCGCCGTCGGAATTCGCGGCGAGCTATGTTTCCAGCAATTTCGCCACCCGTATTGCTCTGGCCTGGCGCACGACGCCCGTCGGCGTGCATGACCTGCGCATCGTCCGCGCCAGCGAGGCGCCTGAAACGGTGCCGGTCACCCCGCGCGGCTTCCGCCCACAGGAGAGCACGGCGCGTCCGGGCCAGTCGGCGCGGGCGCTTGCGTCCTCGCAGGACGCATCGAGCAACCGCGAGTCGGCGGGGCGGCGCGCTGCGCACCGCTTCGAGCCGCGTCACGATTTCGCCGGCTTCATGACGGACGAGAGCAATGTGCTGGCGGCGTCGGCTGCCAAGGCCATGGCCGGCGCGACCCGCCCGGCCTTCAATCCGCTGTTCATCCACGGCCCGACCGGCTTTGGCAAAACCCACCTGCTCCACGCCATTGCGCAGGCCTATGGCGAGACGCTTGGCGGCAGCACCGGTGCGCCGCCGAGGGAGGGGGCGATCCTCTATATGTCGGCCGAGCGGTTCATGAACGAGTTCGTGGCCGCGATTCGCGCCAACGACACCTTCTCGTTCAAGGCCCGGCTGCGCGAAGCACGGATGCTGCTGATCGACGACATCCAGTTCATCGCCGGCAAGGGGCCGACGCAGGAGGAATTCCTCCACACGCTCAACGATCTCATCGATGCCGGTGCGCGGATCGCGATCGCCGCCGATCGGCCGCCCCAGCAGCTTGGCTCGGTCGATCCGCGCATCCTGTCCCGCCTCGCCGGCGGGCTGGTCGCCGACATCCAGCCTGCAGGCCTCGAGCTGCGCATGAAAATTCTGGAAGCGCGTCGCGAAGCAGTGGCGGACATTGCGGTGCCGGACGACGTCATCGCCCTGCTCGCCGGGGCCATCCGCACCAGCATTCGGGAGCTGGAGGGCGCCTTTAATAAGCTGGTGGCTTATGCCCAGCTCGTCGACAAGGCGATCACCACCGAACTGGCACAGTCGATGTTGGCCGAATCGCTGCGAGCCAGCCACCGGCGCATCACCATCGACGAGATCCAGAAGCTGTGCGCGGCTCATTACCGGATCGACCAGTCCGAAATGCGCTCACAGCGTCGCGCCCGTGCGGTTGCACGTCCGCGTCAGGTGGCGATGTATCTGGCCAAGAAGCTCACGCCGCGCTCGCTGCCGGAAATCGGCCGCGTGTTCGGTGGACGGGACCACAGCACGGTGATCCACGCCGTGAAGACCATCGAGGCGATGCGTCTCGATAATCCCGAGATGGATGCGGATATCCGCACGCTGCAGAAGCAGCTCGAGGGATGAAGGGGTGAAGAGGCGGGCTGGGTGCGGTGTGCATCCGGACCGGCAGGCGGCGCGCCGCTGCCACCCGAGATAATCATGTCCCGCCTCGGCCAGCTTGAGATGATCACCTGCTCTCCACCCAACCAACTACGTGCTCCTGCGAAGGCAGGAGCCCAGGGCGGTTTAGGCGGTCCCGCGTACCCTAGGCTCCTGCTTTCGCAGGAGCACAGGTTGGTCAGATCCGGGGTTTTCTTCCCCAACGTGCGGCCATCGAAAGGCACGATGCACCGCACGGGACTTGGCAAATGAGGGCTCTTCCCCTATTTTCCGATCTATCGAAGCCTCCGGGGGGACGGGATGCGGGGCGCGTTGCAATCATCGATTGATCGAAAAGAGCCGTCATGTCCGTTGTGCATCGCCGTCAGTTTCTTACGCTCGCTGGAGCCGCCGCATCGGCTGCTCTGGTGCCTGCCAGTGTGCGCGCCGCCGTGCGCACGCCGCCGCAATGGGCCAAGCTCGTTGCCAAGGCGGAAGCGGCCATGGACCAGTATAGCGTCAAGTTGCGCGACCGGTTCGTCGTCGTGGACTTCTCGCTGCCCTCGGCCGCCGCGCGGATGTTGCTGGTCGATCGCGAGAGCGGCCTCCACCGGCTGCTGACCGTCGCGCACGGGCGTGGGTCCGATCCGGCGCATAGCGGCTTCCTGCACAGCTTCAGCAATGCGCCCGGCTCCAACGCCAGCTCGCGCGGGGCCTATCTCACCGGCGCTCATTATACTGGCCAGCATGGACGCTCGCAGCGGCTGATCGGGCTGGAGACGAGCAACGACAATGCCGAATCGCGCGCCATCGTGATTCACGGCGCCTGGTACAGCAATGACGACATGGTGAAGCGCCTCGGCAAGCTGGGGCGCAGCGAGGGCTGCTTTGCCGTGAGCGAAACGCAGATCAACCCTCTGCTCGACTGGCTCGGCCCCGGACGGATGCTCTACGCCGACAAGGTGTAAGGCGCCGCCACTGACGAGCGTGTTACGGGGCGCCTAGCCAGCCAGACATCCCATGCTGGAGAGTTGCCGGGTCGCGGCGAGGTTGCCGGCGCCGAGGGCTGCGGCAATGTCGCCATCCAGCCCGTAGACATCATCGAACCTGTTGAGCCGGCCTTTCGCATCGGCACGCGCGGTCATGTAGACGATGTAGACCGGAATCGGTGCGGACAGCTTGGCCGTCACGGGGGTGCCGGCGGCGACTGCAGCGTCGATCCGCGCTCGCGTCCAGTCCGTACCGGTGAGCATCGCCACGGCGAGGTCGAACGGTTGGTCCGTGCGCACACAGCCGTGGCTGAAGGTGCGCTCTTCCTTCTCGAACAGGCTCTTGCTCGGCGTATCGTGCAGGAAGATGGCGAGCGGATTGGGCATGTCGATCTTCATCTGCCCGAGTGCATTGCCGGGGCCTGGTTGCTGCACGACCTGCAGGCTGCCGCCCTGCTGGGTCCAGCTATAGCCCCGCGCGCGGGCCGTGGCCGGGCGCGTGCGGATCAACGCGCCGACGCTCTCGCGCACGATCGACTGTGGCACGGTCCACGTCGGGTTGAGGATGACCCCTGTAGCGGTGGTGGCGAATTGGGGCGTCGGCGTGCCGGGTTTGCCCACGATGACCCGGTGGGTGGCCAGCACGGCGCCGCGATCGACCAATTGCGCCACATATTCCGGCACGTTCACGATCAGGTAGCGCGGCCCCATGTCGCGGGGCAGCCAGCGCCAGCGTTCGAGATTGGCGCGCAGCCGGGCGCGGTCCGCCACGGCATCGGCCGGCAGACTCAGCAGCGCGGCCCGAAGCCTGCGATAATCGGCATGGGCAGGGGCCAGCCGGTCCAGCTCGGCAGCGATATCGCCGCTGCTCAGCGCGCGGTCGATCAGGGCGAGCACCGCGTCCGGGCTGAGATTGGGGGTGCGGAAATAGGAGAGGCGGCGCTGATCGACAGGCACCCGGCCATTGGCGAGGTCGCGGGCTATCAAGGCAAAGCTGCGCGTCGCGGCGATGTCCAGGCCGCGCTGGTCTCCAGCGCCAAGGGCAGTGCTGAGCCGGTCCAGCTCATAATCGCGCGGATCGAGGCCGTGCGAGTCGATCTTTCGGCCATAATCGAGCAGCGTGGTTGCCGCGGGGCGGGACCAGGGCGTGCTGGCATCCGCCGGCATCGCGATGAGAAAACATAGAAGAGCGAGCAGGATACGAGGCATGGGCCGTCCTCCCAAGATGATCGGTCCCTCCTAGGCCGGCACCGCAACCCCGCCATGATATGCATCAATCTCCGCCGTCAGGCTGCGCATGGCGGGATGAATCGGCCGTCCGTCCGGGATGTTCAGCCACAAGCGCAGCAGCAGGCGGCGCGCATCGGGCGTGTCATGGAATTGTTGGCGCGAGTGCAGCACGAGGAAATTGTGCCAGAAGAACATCTCGCCGGGCTGCAGCACAAAATCGGCGCGGACATCGGGCCGCAGCGCGATCTCGTCGAACAGGGCGAGCGCCTCGCGGAACGCAGCCGGCAGCTTCTCCGGCTCGCGGCCATGGCGCAGGAACACGCGGTTGTTGAACCCGCTGGTCTTGCCAACCAGTGTCCAGAAGAAGGGCAGCGCCTCTTCATGAGGCTGCTGCCGCTGGGGCCAGTCGATATAATGGCCCTCGTAGAGACGGGCGAGAAGATCGGGTCGCTCGCGGGCCATGATGTTATGGATGGCGAGCAGGCTGACAGCACCACTCTCGCCGCCCTGCGCCGAGGCACGAAGGCCGTAGAGCGAGAGGACTTCGTGAAAATCGGTATGGGAGCGCAGTTCCAGATCGGACGTGTAGCCGCGCGGCGGCCCGCCCTCTTCCTTCTGGACATGGGCGATATGGTCGCCTCGTGGGCTTTGCACGACGCCGGTGCCGATATGGGTGCCAAGCCCCCAATAGAGCCGCTCATGATCTGCCAGATCATAACGGCCCGCATCGATCCCGGAGAGGATGACCGCGCCGCAGCCATGGAAAAGCTGCCAGCGCGCTGCCTTCATCAGCGCGTCGATTTCAGGGCAGGAGAAATCCTCGCGCCGGAGGTCATGCGCGACTCGGCCGCGCACGCGGAGCACGGCGCGATCGATAGCGTCGCGTTGCGCAGGGGAAAGCCGATGGGTGAAGCCTTCGCGTCCACCGATTTCGGCACTGGTCCAGACAGCGGGATCGTCGACCGGCACGGGATGCAATGGCATGGGCGGTCGATCCTCTCCGTTGATGGCCCGGTCTTCGCCGGTTGGGTCGTCAGCCGTTCAGAGGCTGGCGCCGGACGAAATGTCTGGCTTGTTCACGATGTCCGGGGTGTCGGCCGGGCCGCCGGCAAGGACGAAGCGCCGGTCGCAATAGCCGCAGTCGACATAGCCATGCTCGTCGATCTCCAGGAATATGCGCGGATGCCCCAGCGCAGCGGGGATGCCGTGGCCCGAGCCATCGCAGGAGACTCGGCGAGCATGAACGTGAATGATTTCAGGCGGCGTGTGCATGAGGTTGGCGGTTAGCACCCCCGCCGCCAGCGGGCAATATGGAGGATGCTGTTGATCCCGCGCAAAGCCCGGCGACGATGGCTAACCTATCCTGTGCACATGTTGAAAGACGAGCGGCAGACGATGGGCAACCCATCAGAGCAACAGGACCGCGCGATCGCCGCACGGCTCGCTTATGCCGCTGCACTGGCCTGCGCGTCGCTCGCCCTTGCCTATGTCTGTGGGCAACTCCTCGAATGGCTTGGCCTACTGGGCTCTGCCGGCGGCCCGAATGCTGCCAGCGCCCCGCGCGGGCTGGCGCTGCTGCTCACCCCGTCGCTGCTGCTCGGCCCAGCCTTCGTGATCCTCATGGCCGCCCTGCATCGGCTCGCGCCGCCGGGGCGTCGGGCCTTCAGTCAAAGCGCGTTTGGCTTCGCGATCATGTATGCCACGCTCACGGGCCTCGTCTATTTCGTTCAGCTCACCTTCGTCGCGCCGAGACTCGCCAGCGGCGATACGGCAGGCATCGAGCCTTTTCTCTTCCTGCCCTATCGTAGCTTCCTCTTCGCGGTGGATCTGCTGGGCTACGCTCTGATGAGTCTCGCTTCCCTGCTGGCTGCCTTCGCGCTTCCCGCCGGGCGGGGCGGTCGCGCGGCTCATGCAGCCCTGCTCGCCAACGGCCTCCTGATGCCGGCGCTGGCGCTGCAGATGTTCTGGCCGTGGCTGATCTGGGTGGGCACCTTGTGGGCGCTCAGCTTTCCCGCCGCGATGCTTCTCGTCGCGCGCTTGGTGCGGCGGATTTGATTCCGCGCACGATCGCGCTTACATCGCCCCTTCAACGCCAGCAGGAGCACATCATCATGGACAAGGCACCGGACATCCGCCCGATTGTTCCTTCGTCACAGGTGTTCCATGCCCGGCCCAAATCCCGCTCTTTTCACCCTCGATCACGTCACGCTCGCCCGGCCTGACGGGACGGCGCTTTTCTCTGACCTGACTCTGGCCATCGGGCGGGAGCGGGTCGGCCTTGTCGGGCGCAACGGCGCCGGCAAGTCGAGCCTGCTCGCCATGATCGCCGAGGGCGGCGCGCCACAGGCGGGGACGATCCACCGGACCGGGCGCATCGGCACCTTGCGGCAGATCCAGCCGGATGCTGGCAGCGTTGCACATGCGCTCGGCTTGCCCGATGCGCTGGAGAGACTCGCGCGCCTGGACGCGGGCGAAGGATCGCTGGAGGATGCAGCGGAGGCGGACTGGACTCTGCCCGAGCGCCTTGAGCGAGCGCTGGCCGATGTCGGGTTGACCGGCACCGGCCTTGATCGCGATTGCGCGACGCTGTCGGGCGGGGAACGCACCCGCGTCGGGCTGGCGGCGATGCTGCTTGCCGAGCCCGAACTGCTGCTGCTCGATGAACCCACCAACAATCTCGACGACGCCGGCCGGGCCGCGGTGGGGGAGTTGCTGGCCTGCTGGCCGGGCGGCGCACTCGTCGCCAGCCATGATCGCGCGCTGCTGGAAGGCATGGACCGGATCGTCCAGCTCTCGCCGGTCGGGGCCTTCAGCGTCGGCGGGGGTTGGAGCGCCTTTGTGGCGAGTCGTGACGCGATGCGCGCACGGGCCGAGGACGAGCTGGATCGCAGCCAGCGCACACTCGCCCGGCAGCAGCGGGATGCCCAGGCTCAGGCCGAGCGAAAGGCCCGGCGGGACAAGGCCGGGCGCACTGCCCGGGCGCGGGGGGATCAGCCGCGCATTCTGCTCGGCAAGCGGGCGGAGCAAGCCGAGCAAAGCGGGGCGCGCGAGCGTCATCAGGCTGAGCGCCAGATCGACGCGGCAAGCGAGTCGCTGGAGGCTGCCCGCGCGCAAGTTGAGGTTCTGATGCCGCTGGAAATTCGTCTGCCAGCGGCCCGTCTCCCGCATAATCGCACGGTGTTGCGGTTTGAGGATGTGGTGCTGGCACGGGGCGGGCGCCGGCTGTTCGGCCCGCTGTCCTTTGCTATGACCGGGCCGGAGCGCGTCGCGATCACGGGCCCGAACGGCAGTGGCAAGACCAGCCTTCTGGCCCTGGCGGTCGGCCTGGCCGAGCCGAGCGCGGGGACCATCCATCGCGGGCCGGGCCGGATCGCGCTGCTCGACCAGCATGCCGACCTTCTGAGGCCCGGCCAGACCCTGCAAGCAGCGATGCTGGCCGCGCATCCCGGTATGACCCCGCACATGGCGCATGAGGCGCTGGCTCGCTTCGCCTTCCGCAACCGCGATGCCCTGAAGGATGTCGCGGTGCTGAGCGGCGGCGAGCGGCTGCGCGCCGCCCTGTGCGTGATCACAAGCGGGCCGGTGCCGCCGCAGCTCCTAATCCTCGATGAGCCGACCAATCATCTCGACATCGAGAGCATCGAGCTCCTTGAGCAGGCGCTCGCCGACTATGACGGCGCCTTGCTCGTCGTGAGCCACGATGCCGCGTTTCTGGACCGGATCGGCATCGAGCGGCGGCTGAAGCTGGGCGTGGACGGCTTGTGAGAGCTAAACCCTCGATCAGTCGAACAGCTCTTCGAGGAACGACTTCTTCCGCTTGGGATAGCCTTTATGCGAGCGGTAGCCGTCATCCCGATAGCCCTGCTCGCGATATCGCTCGTCGCGGTACGGCTGCTGGATCTGAGGTTGGGGCGGATAAGGCTCGGCGCGGGTCTGCGGCGGGGCGGCAGGCGCCAATTCGGCACTGGCGCGCTCGATAATCTTGTCCAGCTCGCCCCGGTCCAGCCACACGCCACGGCATTGGGGGCAATAATCGATTTCGACGCCTTGGCGCTCGCTCATCACGAGCGGCACGTGGCAAACCGGGCAGGGCATGGATTGGGCTGATGTCATGAAAAACCTCCGATGGAACGATTGTCGATCGGGTGGCTGATGCAGGTGTTCAATAAGTCTGGACCCGGCACCGAGCGCACTCGATGCGGTCCGACATCACGATCCATAGGGGATCGCCAGAGGGGCCCGGCCCGCAGACCCAAAGTAGGTGAGCCCTGTCGTAGGTCAAGCCTTCGCGCGTGAAGCTATGCGCGCTGCGCCCATAATGCGCCTAAAAGAAAAGGGCCGCCCTGAAGAGCAGCCCTTGTTCCGGTCCCGGACGGGATATTCTGAACCTTCTGCGCGTCCGCGGAGCCGGACCATGGTCTGCTCCGCGAAACGACGTCGACGTTCTTAGCGCTTCGAGAACTGGAAGCTGCGGCGAGCCTTGGCGCGGCCGTACTTCTTGCGCTCGACGACGCGCGGATCGCGCGTGAGGAAGCCTTCTGCCTTCACGGCGGCGCGCAGCGTGGGCTCATACTTGCTGAGCGCCTGCGCGATGCCATGCTTCACGGCGCCGGCCTGACCGGAGAGACCGCCACCCTTCACGGTGCAGATCACGTCATACTGGCCGGTGCGGTCGGTGACCGTGAAGGGCTGGTTGATGACGAGACGCAGCGTGGGACGTGCGAAATAGGTTTCC
The DNA here is from genome assembly GCF_025961955.1 of Sphingobium sp. B10D7B. Lineage (NCBI taxonomy): Bacteria > Pseudomonadati > Pseudomonadota > Alphaproteobacteria > Sphingomonadales > Sphingobiaceae > Sphingobium > Sphingobium sp. B10D7B. Next base: position 3,157,064 of record NZ_JAOQOQ010000001.1, on the reverse strand, counting down.
TGATCGCGGCCGTTGACCGTGATCTTGCCGGTGCCGGGCTTCACCCACACGCGGGCGACGGCATCCTTACGACGGCCGGTGGCGTAGGCGCGGCCCTGCTTGTCCAGCTCCTGCTGGCGCAGCGGCGCGTTCGACACCTTCACCGGTGCCTGCACGGCGTCGGTGGGGGCGGGCGCATCGGCGTTACCCTGGGTGAGGTCCTGCAGATCGGACAGCGAGTTGACGGTATCGGACATCAGGCACCAACCTTGTTCTTGCGGTTCATCGCCGCAACATCGAGCACTTCGGGGTTCTGGGCTTCATGCGGATGTTCGCTGCCCGCGAAGACGCGCAGGTTGCGCATCTGCTGACGACCGAGGGGACCGCGCGGAATCATGCGCTCCACGGCCTTCTCCAGCACGCGCTCGGGGAAACGACCCTCGAGCACCTTCTGCGGAGAGGTCTCCTTGATGCCGCCGGCATAGCCGGTGTGCTTGTAATAGCGCTTGTCGGTCAGCTTGTTGCCGGTGAACTTCACCTTGTCGGCATTGATCACGATGACATTGTCACCGCAGTCGACATGGGGGGTGAAGCTGGGCTTGTGCTTGCCGCGCAGGATGTTCGCGATGATGCTCGCGACGCGACCGACGACGAGACCCTCGGCGTCGATCAGCAACCATTTCTTCTCGACCGTGGCCGGGGTTGCCGGCTTGGTGGTCTTCATGAGCGCCTTCATGGCCTCTTGCCTCCAGGAATGAGTATCCAGAAAATAACAACAGCGGCGCCCCGGAAAAGGCACCGCCCGCGCGGCCCCAATGGCGATGAGGGGGCGGAGAGTCAAGAAAAAGCACGCCCTTGCTGACGGGTATCAGGATACCCTATCAGTCCGGACGGGCGTCAGGCCGGGTTTTTTCGTGCACCCAGGTGGCATAGGCCGCAGTGGTGTGCGCGGGCCAGGTGAGGATCGCGGGGAGATCATAGGCATGGGCCTGCGCAATGGCGGTCATGAGCGCCGCGCAGCGGTCCGGCGCGGTCTTGAACAGCACCACGGTTTCGGCGCTCTGCTCGATGACGCCATCCCACGGATAGATCGAGCAGCCTTCGCCGAGCACATTGGCGCAGGCGGCCAGCTGCTCTTGCACCATCTGGCGGCCCGCCGCTTCAGCCTCGGCGCGCGAACCATAAGGCACGTAGACCAGAGCGATCTCGCTCATGCGCGTGCAGGCGTGAGATCCGATTCGCGATCCCGCTGGCCGATCCGATGCGCGCCGGCGACCGCGATGGCGAGGAGCAGCGCGCCGGTGACCTGATGCGTGACGGCAATGTGCAGCGACACGCCGGTCAGCACAGTGCCGATGCCGAGCATCACCTGCACCAGCGTGGCGCCGGTCAGCGCATAAGAGAGGCGGAGCGCGCCCTGGGCATGAAGCCGCCCGGCCATCCACAGCATGGCGCCCGCCGCGACCATGGCCCACCAGCGATGGAGGAAGTGGACGAGGAACGGGTCGCTGGTCAGCGTCATCCACAGCGACCCCCACCACGCGATGCCGTCCGGCACGAAGCGGTCGTTCATCATCGGCCATGTGTTGGAGACATAGCCGGCGCGTAGGCCGGCGGTGAGCGCACCGAGCAGCAACTGGACGAAGAGGATGAGCACGGGAATGGTGCCCGCCCATGTCGGCACGGCCCGTCGCGGCGCGAGGCTGGCCGGAGTGGTGGCGCTAACCGGATTGGCGGCATCATGTCGGGCCAGCCGGAGGAAGTCGCAAGCCGTCCACACCACGGCGCCGAGCAGGATCAGCGCCATGCCCAGATGCGCGGCGAGCATCGCCGGCTGCACGTTCACCCGGTCGACAAGGCCGCTCTTCACCATCAGCCAGCCGACGGCCCCCTGGGCGCCGCCCAGCGCCAGCAGCACCAGCAAGCGGACACCGAAGCCGCGCGGCACGGCGCGACGCAGCGCGAACCAGGCCAGTGGCACGGCATAGGCAAGGCCGATGATGCGGCCGACCAGCCGGTGGAAATATTCCCAGAAATAGATGTGCTTGAACGCTTCGAGTGTCATGCCCTTGTTCATCAGCGCATATTGTGAGCTGGTGCGATACTGGTCGAACTCTTGCTGCCACTGTGCCTCGTTCATGGGCGGCAGGGTGCCGGTCACCGGCTTCCACTCGGTGATGGAGAGGCCCGACTCGGTCAGGCGGGTGATGCCACCCACCGCCACCATGAAGAGAATCAGGCCCGCGACGACGAACAGCCAGCGTGCCAGCGTGGCGGGACGGCCAAGATGGCGCCCGCTGACCGCGGGCGCACCGGGCGAGGACGAGTGCGCAAGTTCAGCCATCCGGTCCCCATGCGCCGCGGGATCGGCGGAAGCAAGCCCCCAGCATAAAGGGCTCACCCGGAGGCAAAGGATATGTTGTATCTTCCCGCGAGGGGGCGTATGGCCCTTGCAATGAGAACGCTCACCGCACCCCGGATGTGGACAATGCCACAGCTCGACCGGCTGGCCATCGGCCTGTCCGGCCTGTGCGCCGTGCATTGCCTGACGACGGCGATTGCCGTGGGCGTGCTGTCTTCTGTCGCGGGCATTTTCGAGGCGGAGATCATCCACGAAGCCGGCCTGATGATCGCCATGGTGCTCGGCGCGCTGGCGCTCGGCCACGGCGCGCTCAAGCATGGCATGGCCCTGCCGGTCGCGGTCGGCGCGCTCGGCCTTGGCATCATGGCCGGGGCGCTCAGCCTGCCGCATGGCTGGGCCGGCGAGACGCCTTATACGCTGCTCGGCGTCGCCCTGCTTGCCTTCGGTCACGAGCTTAATCGCCGCGCCTTCTGGTGACCCCCTAGCGCCAGGGGCGCTGCGACGACGACCCCCCGCGCGATCAACATCCCCTGCTTGATCAAGGTCAATGTCTGCCCGGCGCGGCGAGCGCAGTGACGGATGCAGTCCTGAAGCAGGAGCATGGATCAATGGGTGCGATCGAAACGATCGAGGCGGGAACGACCGCCAAACGAATCATTCCCGGTACGCCGGTCTTCGACGGTGACGCGGCGGCGCGCGGCTTCGCGCTGAACGCGATGTGCTTTTCGTTCAACGATGCTGCCAATCGCGCTGCCTATCAGGCGGACGAGGAAGCCTATTTCGAGCGCTTCCATCTGACCGAGGAGCAGCGCGAGGCGGTCCGCGCCCGCAACGTCCTCCAGATGATCGAGGCGGGCGGCAACATCTATTATCTCGCCAAGCTGGCCGGCATCTACGGCCTCAACGTGCAGGATGTGGGGGCGCAGCAGACCGGCATGAGTGTCGAGGCTTTCCGTCAAATGCTGCTCGACGCAGCCCATCAGCAAGAGGAGGCCTGAGCCATGGCGCATATTCTCGGCGGTATCTTCACCAGCCACGTGCCGGCAATCGGCGGCGCCATTGCGCGCGGTCAGGAGCAGGACCCTTATTGGAGCCCGTTCTTCGATGGGTTCAAGCCGATCCATCGCTGGCTTGCAACCGCCAGACCGGACGTTGCCGTGGTCTTCTACAATGATCACGGCCTCAACTTCTTCCTCGATAAGATGCCGACCTTCGCGGTGGGCGCGGCGGACAGCTACCACAATGCCGATGAGGGCTGGGGCCTGCCGGTGCAGAACGGATTCAAGGGCGACGCTGCCCTCTCCTGGCACATCATCGAGGGACTGGTGGAAGACGAATTCGACGTCACGACCTGCCAGTCGATGCTGGTGGATCATGCGCTGGTCGTGCCGTTCCAGCTGTCATGGCCGGGTGGCGGCCAGTGGCCGGTGCGCATCGTGCCGATCGCCATCAACACCGTGCAGCATCCGCTGCCGAGCCCCAAGCGCTGCCTGGCGCTGGGTCGCGCGGTCGGCAAGGCGCTGCGCAGCTGGCAGGGCGATGAGCGGATCGTGGTGTTTGGCACCGGCGGCCTCTCCCACCAGCTGGATGGGGAACGCGCCGGCTTCATCAACCAGCGCTACGACCAGTTCTGCATGGACAATCTCGGCCCCGATCCGGATGCGCTGACGAAAATCAGCGCGCTCGACATTGTCGAGGAAGCCGGCAGCCAGGGCATCGAGATCGTCAACTGGATCGCGGCGCGTGGGGGCTTGGGCGAGGATGTGGCCGAGGTCAGCCGGAATTATCACATCCCCATTTCCAACACGGCGGCTGCGACGATGTTGCTGGAAAGCGGCTCGACCGCCCTTGAACAGGCGGCCTGACGGGGAGGCTATGTTCTCCCCTCCTCTTTAGAGGAGGGGGCGGGGGTGGTGGCGATGCGCCAGCATCGCGCAGGCTTGAATGACGGCGAAGTCGTGGCACCACCCCAACCCCTCCTCTGAAGAGGAGGGGCTTAATAAGGTTGCTAGTATCCGCCCCGCTTGTCGAGCAAATGCGGCCCGGCGTCCGCGACGCGGGCGCAGCCGGTGAGCGCGAGGCCGGAGCGCAGTTCGAGTGCATATTGCGCGAGCATGCGGGAAACGGCGGCCTCGCCCCCGGCGGCGAGGGCGAAGGCCCAGGGGCGGCCGATCATCACGCCCTTGGCACCCAGCGCCAGCATGCGCAGCACATCGAGGCCGTTTCGGATGCCGCCGTCGATCAGCACGGTGAGGCGGTCACTCACCGCTGCCACGATATCCGGCAGCGCCTGCGCGGTGCCCACCGTGGCATCGAGCTGGCGGCCGCCATGGTTGGAGACGACGATGCCATCCGCGCCGATCTCCGCCGCGCGGACCGCGTCGGCCGGGTCCATGATGCCCTTGAGCACCAGCGTGCCGGACCAATGCTCGCGAATGAAGGCCAGATCCTTCCAGGTGACGGACGGATCGAAGTTCTGGCCGCTCCAGCGCAGAAAATCGCCCATGCGCACCTTGCCATTCATGATCGGCACCAGATTGCCGAGCGTATGCGGGCGGCCATGCAGCCCGACATCCCAGGCCCAGCCGGGATGGGCAAGGATCTCACGCCAGCGCCGGGCCTGACCGCGCAGGCCGGGCGGTCCCGAGAGGCCCGAGCGCTGGTCGCGCCAGCGCGGGCCGGGCAGGGGCAGGTCGACGGTCATGAACAGCGTGTTGCAGCCCAGAGCCTTCACCCGGGCTAACAGGTCGGCGATGAACGCGCGATCCTTGGCCATGTAGAGCTGGAACCAGAAGGGGTGGCCGGTGCCGGCGATTTCTTCCGCCGAGCAGACCGTCACGGTCGAGGCGACCATCGGCACGCCGTTCGCATGGGCGGCACGGATCGCCTGCGCCTCGCCGCGCCGCGCCAGCAATCCGCCCATGCCGATCGGCGCGAGCATCAGGGGCATGGCGAGCTTTTGCCCGAACAAAGTGGTCGAAAGATCGGATGCCGAGACGTCGTTCAGCACTTGCTGGCGCAAGGTGACGGCGCGAACGGCGGCGCTGTTACGCGCCAGGGCCAGCTCATCGATGCTCCCGCCATCGACATAATCGAACAGGAAGCGCGGTAGCCGGCGGCGGGCGGCGTCACGCAGATCAGTGAAGCTGTGCGGCCAGACCATTCAGCGCCGTGCCTCGCGGGCCTTGGCGGGCGCGTTCGACGCCGCCTTCGTCATCCTCATCATCTGGCTCTCCTCACGGGGGGTGTGCCCCCCATTCTGTTCGCGGCGGAGAGCGTAGAGCGGATGACGCCCAAACAAAATAGCGTGCTCTCGATATGGCTGGCGGTGCGCGATGGTGAATTTCGCCAACTATCTGAACGAATAACCAACCTGTGGGAGAGGGCTTTTGAAGGCGCTGGGCCTCATGATTTTCAACATACTGAAAAGACGTGTTTTTATGATTTGGCACGCAAAGTGCAATGCCTTGTGTGTCAGTCATTCGGGACTGAAAAAATTCAGTAGGGAGAACCAACATGTCGAGCAAATTTCATCTGATCGCCGCCGCTGCCGCTATCGCCATCCTGCCGCTGGCCCAGCCGGCGCTGGCCGCGCCTGCTGCCGAAACCACCTATCAGATTCCGGCCAAGGTGCTGAAGCGTGGCGACCAGACCTTCTATTGCTTCAAACAGCAGGCGACGACCGGCACGCGCATGTCCCGCCGGGTTTGCGTGACCGAGAAGGAGCTGAGCTATGCCGGCGCGCGGATCGAAGGCGCGGGTGACTCGGTGCAGATCAGCAAGGGCGGTGAAACCCGGATCGCGAGCCAGCGCTGATCGTTACAGGCTACAGGCCGGGGGGAGCGTGGGAGCGTGACCCCTCGGCAGCCGGCCCGGTCGGTTAAGGATTTCAATCCCGGTCCGGCGCGCCAAGCGGGAAATAATGGCGATAGGGCCTCGCGCCCTCAATGCAGCGGGCAACCGACGGGCGCTTGTTCAGCCGTCCGCGATAGGCGCGCACTTCCGGATAGCGCTCGCCGATCGGGTGGACCCAATCGGCATAGAACAGAGCCGGCGCGGCGGCGCAATCCGCCATGCTGAACCCTTGCGGCGAGGCCCAGAGATGCCGGGTCAGCCGCGCTTCCAGCCAGCCATAGATGGTCTCGAGCGCATCGCGCGCGCGCTGGGTGCGCACCGGATCGCTCGCGCCGATGAGGTGGGGCAGGGCCTCGGTCACCGCCGCCTGAACCGGCGTCATCACATGATTGTCGAACACGCGGTCCATGAAGCGCACATCCAGCGCATCATGGGCAGTGGCGGGAATCAAGGGCGCGCGCTCATAGTGGCGCAGGTCGAGATATTCGATGATCGTCGTCGCCTCGATCACCGGTGTGTCTTCATCCATCAGCACCGGGAACTTGCCGAGCGGCCACTGGTCGCGCAGCGCGTCCATCACGCCTTCGTCTTCGACATTGCGCAGCGTGTAGGGCAGTTCCTTCTCGTGCAGCGCGATCATCGCCTTCCAGCTGTAGCTGGAGAAGGGATGGGCGTAGAGGATGTAACTCACGGGGTCAGTCTCCGGAAAAGGCGGTTTCGAGCGTGGCGATGTCGATCTTGTGCATGGTCATGAGCGCGCTGCTCATGCGGCGGACGGCGGCTGCGTCATCGCTGGCCTGCATCTCCAGCGCCCGGCGCGGCACGACCTGCCAGGAGACGCCGAAGCGATCCTTGCACCAGCCGCACATGCTTTCCGCGCCGCCATCCGCGGTGAGGGCGGTCCAGACGCGGTCCAGCTCGGCCTGATCATCCACGGGGATGACGAACGACACGGCTTCGGTCTGCGGAAACATCGGCCCGCCGTTCAGCGCGGAGAAGGGACGGCCGCTCAGCGTGAACAGCACGAGCATGGCCGTGCCAGCCGGGAAACTGGGCGGGAAGGGCGAGTCATCGACATAGCGGACGATCCGGTCGATGCGGGAATCCGGGAAGAGCGAGACGTAGAAGGTCGCGGCCTCCTCGGCGGTGCCGTCCATCCAGATGCAGGGCGTGATCGCGCTGGTCATGCTCGCTCCTCCTTATCGACCGCCCACAAGCGCAAAACGCGCGCCCTGCGGATCGGTGCCCATGACGACCCAGTCACCGCCGGGAACCTCATGGGGGCCTGTGGTGATGGTGCCGCCATGCGCCGCCACTGCTTCCATCGCAGCGCGGATGGATGGCACGCGGAAATAGAAGCGCCATTCGGCCCGCTGGTCTTTCTGTTCCAGACTGGCGCCGATGGGCAGATCGCCGACGGACAGGAAGCGATAGTCGCCCATCGGCCCCATCGGCATGGCGGAGGGGTTGGTCCAGCCGAACAGGCTTGTATAGAAGGCGAGCGCTGCCGGCTGGTCCGGCGAGGATATCTCGTTCCAGCCGCAATGGCCCACCGCTTGCGGCGAGAAAGCGCGGCTGACGCCCCCCTCGACGCTGCCGCGCATGATATAGAAGGGCGCGCCATGCGGGTCGGCCGCCATGGCGAAGCGGCCGACACCGGGGATGTCCTGCGGTTGCACGTAGAGGCGACCGCCCATGGCCAGGATCGCCGCCGCTGTCGCATCGACATCATCGACGCCGATATAGCCGAGCCAGATCGGGCGCCCGCCGCCGGCGATCATCTCGGCATCCAGCGCCATCATGCCCCCGACCTCGCCATCGGCGGTGCGGATCATGCGATAGTCCATGCCCGGCATGTCGCTGCGCTCCGCGATGCTCCAGCCGACCACGGCCCCATAGAAGGCGCGGGCGGCCTCGAGATCGGTGGTCATCAGCTCGTACCAGATGAATTCGCCCTGCCTGTTGGTCATGGGGCCGCCTCCTCCCGCCAATGCTATTTGCGCTCGTCCAGAATCACGGTGAAGCCGCCGTAGATCATGCGCGGACCGACCATTGGATTGTCTTCCGGGGCGTGCGCCATGCGCTCGTCGGCCATCAGCTTCTGCCAGCCGGAATCGCGGGTCGCCTTGTCCGGCCACTCGATCCAGGAGAAGACGACGTCCTCGCCCTCTTCCGCCAGGACGGCGGTGCGCAGATCGTTGGTCTTGCCGGGCTGCACATCGTCATTCCAGCCCTCCACCACGCGCAGCGCGCCATATTCGATGAAGAGTGGATCGACCCGGCGGGCGATCTCCAGATAGTCTGCCTTGCGGCCGGGTTTCACCGGCACGAGGATGCCATCGATATAGGTCATGCGGATACTCCTTCTGATTGGACCGCATCATCGGAGATGAAGTCGGCCATTTGCGCCGCCATGGCGGCCTTGAATGCGGGACGCGCCTCGCCGCGCGCGACATAGGCGGTCAGCACGTCCGGTATGGCGAGGCGATCCGGCGAGAGATTGCGCAGCGCCTCGATCATCAGAAGGTCGCCGACCGTGAAGCGCTCTTCCAGCCAGGGTTTGTCGCCCAGCGCTGCGGCAAGCCGGTCGAGGCGGCCTTCCACCTGCCTGACGGCATCCGGGCGGCGCAGCCTCGCCCACTCCTGCCCGGCGCAGAACAGGTCGATATCGGCCAGATGCATGATGCCCGGCTCGATGCTGTTGAGTGCGGCGACGGCCCATGTGATCGCCCGCGCCCGCCCGACGGGATCGCGCGGCATCAGCCGCTCGTCCTTCTCGGCGATGTGGAGGACGATGGCGCCACTCTCGAACAGGGCGACATCCCCTTCCCGATAATGCGGCACCTGGCCGAAGGGCTGCTCGCGATAATAGTCCGCCGGCCGGTCGATGGCGCTGATCAGGCGGGTGCGATAATCGAGGCCTGCCTCCTCCAGCGCCCAGCGCACCCGCAGATCGCGGACATGGCCGCGCGCGAACGGCGGCACCCATGAAAATGCAGTCACCTCGATGGAGGCGCTATCCCTCTGAGACATGTATCACTCCTCTCTGTGCGGTCTGAATGCCGCAGGGGCTCAGTCGCCTTCCTTGCGCGTACCCTTGAGCAGGGCGTAGACCGCCATCGCGTGACCCTGACCGAGATCGAAATCGCGCTTGAGACTGGCGACCAGCGTCGCCGCCTTCACCTCCGGGCGCAGCTTCTTCTCGTCGTCGAGAAAGCCTTGAAAGGCGGCGTAAGCGCGCAAGTCGTCCGGCGACTGGCCGGTTTTTGCCTTGATCGTGTCCAGATAGGCCTGGAAGGACATGGTCGCATCTCCTGCCGAAGCGCTCAGGCCGGTTGCGGGACGGCGCTCATGTCCATCCACGCGGTTTCCCAGATGTGGCCATCGGGATCGGCGAAGCTGCGGCCATACATGAAGCCGTGGTCCTGCAGCGGATTGGGATCGGGCGTGCCGCCCGCGGCAGCCGCGCGCTCCGTGATCGCATCCACGGACGCACGGCTCTCCTCGCTGAGTGCGAGCAGCACTTGCGCACATTCATGCGCATCGGGAATTTTTCGCGGCGTGAAACTGGCAAAGCGCTCGCGGGTGAGCAGCATGACGCAGATCGTCTCGGAAAAGCGCATCATCGCGGCGCTCTCGTCGGTGAATTGCGGATCGTTGACTGCTCCGATCGCCTCATAGAAGCGCATCGACCGTGCCAGATCCGTGACTGGCAAATTGACGAAAATCATCCGTTCCATGGCAGCTACCCGTCCTCTCCCAAACCCTCTCGCCGTATCGACCCATGCGAATCACCGACCTTGACGATCCTGACGGAAGAAATTAGATGTTGCAACTATGGAGTTAGAAAAAATAACTCACGAGGCGAAGCCGCCGCAAAAGCGCCGGTTTGACGACGCCTGCGGCCTCGCGCACGGGCTCGATCTGGTCGGGGAGCGCTGGGCGCTGCTTGTCGTCCGAGAATTGCTGCTTGGGCCGCGTCGCTTTTCCGATCTGCGCGCGGCCCTGCCGGGGTTGAGCGCCAATGTGCTGACCCAGCGCCTGACCGAGCTGGAGGAGCGCCACATTGTCGAGCGCCTGCGCCTGCCGCCGCCCGCCAATGTGCAGGTCTATGGCCTGACGCCGTGGGGCAAGGAGGCCGAGCCGATGGTGCTGGCGATGGCACAATGGGCCTATCGCTCGCCGACGCATGACCGGATGCTGCCGCTCAACGGCACGGCGATGATGCTCTCCTTCAAGATCAATCTGGATCGCGCAGCGGCGGCGGACATGGTGCTGCGGATCGGCTTTCGCATCGACGGAACGCCCTATCGGGCCAGTCTGGATCGCGGCGTTTATCATGTCGAAGCCGGCGAGGTTTCGGCGCCGGACCTCGCCTATGAGGGCAGCGCGCGCGGCCTTGCCAAGCGCTTCTACGGCAAGATGCCCGTAGACCAGCTTGCCGAGACGGGCGAACTCAGCGTGCACGGCGATGCGGCGCTGGAGGCGCACTTCGCGGCGCTGTTCAATTTGCCGGCTCGATACCAGCCCAACGAAAGCGGCTCGACTTTGCCCCTCTGACCCGACATAGACAGGGAGGGGAACAAAGAGGGGGCAAGTCTTGGTTGCGACGGTGGAAACGGTGGCGTTTCTCGGGCTGGAGGCCCGGCCTGTCGAGGTGCAGTGCCAGCTTGTCTCCGGCTTGCCGAACTTCATCGTCGTCGGGCTGGCCGACAAGGCCGTGGCGGAAAGCCGCGAGCGCGTGCGCAATGCCATCGCCGCCATTGGCCTCTCGCTGCCGCCCAAGCGCATCACGGTCAATCTTTCGCCGGCCGACCTGCCCAAGGAAGGCTCGCATTACGATCTGCCGATTGCGCTCGCCTTGCTGGGGGCGATGGGCGTGGTGGATGCCGAGCAACTGGCCGATCATCTCGTCGTGGGTGAGCTGGGGTTGGACGGGCGCATCGCGCCGGTGCCGGGCGTGCTGCTGGCCGCGCTCCATGCGGCGCAGGCGGACAAGACGCTGATCTGCCCGGCGGCGCAGGGGTCGGAGGCTGCCTGGGCAGGTTCGGAAGGCGTGCTGGCTGCGCCGGATCTGCTCGGTCTCATCAATCATCTCAAGGGCGCGACGGTGCTGCCGCGCCCGGCACCCGGCACTGTCGAACCGCCTGTGCCGGGGCCGGATCTGCGGCAAGTGAAGGGCCAGGAGGTCGCCAAGCGGGCGCTGGAGATCGCGGCGGCTGGCGGGCATAATCTGGTGATGGTCGGGCCGCCGGGCGCGGGCAAATCCCTGATGGCGAGTTGCCTGCCCGGCATATTGCCGCCGCTCACGCCGGCCGAAGCGCTGGAAGTCTCCATGGTCGCCTCCGTGGCTGGCACGCTGTCGGGCGGGCGGATCAGCCAGAACCGCCCCTATCGCGCGCCGCATCACAGTGCCTCCATGGCGGCGCTGGTCGGGGGCGGGCTGCGGGTGAAGCCGGGCGAAGTCAGCCTCGCGCATCTGGGCGTGCTGTTTCTGGACGAACTGCCCGAATTTCAGCGCGCGGTGCTGGATAGTTTGCGGCAGCCGCTGGAGACGGGCGAGGTCAGCGTCGCGCGCGCCAATGCGCATGTGACCTTCCCGGCGCGGGTTCAGCTGATTGCCGCGATGAACCCCTGCCGCTGCGGGCATCTCGCAGATCCCGCTTTGGCCTGCTCGCGGGCGCCACGCTGTGCGGGCGATTATCAGGCGAAGGTTTCGGGGCCGCTGCTGGACCGGATCGATCTGCATGTGGAGGTCGGCGCGGTTTCGGCGGCCGATCTGCTGCTGCCGCCGCCGGTCGAAGGATCGGCGGAGGTTGCCGCCCGCGTCGCGCAGGCCCGTGCCCGCCAGACGGCGCGCGCGGCATCAAGCGGCGGCGCGCGCACCAATGCGGAACTGACCGGCGATGCACTGGATGTCCATGCAGCGCCCGACGCGCCGGTGCGCGATCTCCTCGCGCAGGCTGCCGCCGCGATGAAGCTTAGCGCGCGGGGCTATACCCGCGTGCTCAGGGTCGCCCGCACCATTGCCGATCTGGCAGGCGCGGAGACCGTGGGGCGGGCGCATGTGGCGGAAGCGCTGAGTTACAGGCGGCGCGCGCCTGTGAATTGAGGGGGTGAATTGAGGGGATGCCTTAGCCCTTCGGCGCGGCGTCCATCGCCTCGCGCGTGCCGGTGGCGGGTGGTTCGTCCTTCAGGGAGGCGGCGACCTTCTCGGCCTGTTCCATGACGCGCAGGATGTTGCCGCCGGCCAGCTTGGCGATATTGGCATCGCTCCAGCCGCGTTTCATCAGCTCCAGCAACAGTGGCGGATAGCTTTCAACGCCGGTCATGCCGTCCGGCAGGGCCGGCAGCCCATCATAATCGCCCCCAAGGCCGACATGATCATAGCCGGCGACCTTGGCGATATGATCGATATGGTCGGCGACCATCTGCACCGTCACGTGCGGCTCGGGATTGGCGGCGAGCCAGGCTTCCATGGCGGCCTTCGCCCGGTCCGGCTGGCCGATATAGAGGCCGTTGAGCGGCGGCTGGTTGTAGAGCGCGCGCTGGGCGCCCTGCTGCACGCCCCACACCCGGCGCGGCTCCGAAATATAATTGGGCGCGAAGGCGACCATGACGATGCCGCCGGTGCGCGCGACCTCCTTGAGCACCTTGTCCGAGACGTTGCGAGGATGATCGCACAGCGCCCGTGCGCTGGAATGGGAGAAGATGACCGGCGCGCGGCTGGCGGCGATCGCGTCCAGCATCGTGTCCTCATTCACGTGGCTGAGATCGACCAGCATGTTCAGCCGGTTCATCTCACGCACCACCGCCACGCCGAACGGGGTGAGCCCGCCATGGGCCGGATCGTCGGTGGCGCTGTCCGCCCAGGCAATGGTGCGGCTGTGCGTCAGGGTGAGGTAGCCCACGCCCAGCTCGGCATAAGCGCGCAGGACCGAGAAGCTCTCGTCGATCTGGCCGCCGCCTTCCGCGCCGATCAGCGAGGCGATCCGCCCGGCCTTGTGCGCGGCCCGGACCTGCGCGGCGGTGCGCGCGAGCGTGAACTCGGCCGGGTAGCGGCGCACGATGGATTTCACGAGGTCGATCTGTTCCAGCGTCTTCTTGACCTGTTCCAGCGGCGGCAGCGTCGCGGGGACATAGACGGACCAGAATTGTCCGCCGACCATGCCCTGCCGCAGCCGGGTGATGTCGGTATCGAAATCCTCTGTGTTCAGCCGGGTGAGGTCCACCGACCAGCGCGCATCGCCATCATGGCCGGCGATGGCGCCGGGCCAGTCATTATGCCCGTCGATCAGCGGCGTGGCGGCGAGCACCTTCTTGAGGCGCGGCAGATTGGGATCGGCGGGGTCGGCCGGTTCGGCCAGCGCGGTGGTCGCGGAGAAAGCCAGAGCGGCGGTGAGCAGGCGCGTGAGCATGGACATGGCTGCATTTCAGCATGTCCGCGGGCTGGTGGGAAGAGCCCGGCGCGGGGCTTGAGGGGGAGAAATGTCGTACGGCGGGCGGCGGCGCTATGGCTCAGCGCCAGCCTGCGTCCCCCTGTGCGGCGAAGAAGCGCACGCCCGACTGGGCGCTGCGGAGGTTAAAGGGCGCCCTGGTGGTCGCCTTCTCGCCATCGACGAGCAGGTCCAGCGTCTTGCCGGCGCTTTCTATCTCCAGATGATCGGCGGCGCCGAGCGATTCGGAGGGCCCATTGCGGAAATCGCCCGAGAGCCAGGCCCAGCCATGCGCGAATAGCTCGCCGGCATTGCGGGCGAGCACGCCATAAGCATGCAGGCCCTGCTTGGCCGGCTCGACGAAGATCGCGGGATAATCGCGCGGATCGCCGGCGAGCGAGACGGCCGGGGCCTCGAAGGTGGCGGTAATGGCTTCCGGCACCTTTTCAGCCAGCGCGGCGAGATCATGATTGCGCAGCGCCTCGCGCACATTGCCCCACGCGGCCGTGGGGCCGACGATGATGCCCGTATAGGCGGTGATCTCGTCTGCCTCGATCACCGGCACGGCCATCACGGTCCCCTTGTCCGCCAGATAGGCCTTGGCGATGGCGAGCGGATCGAGATTGCCGTGGAGCCGGTGGGCCAGCAGGTTCATCGTGCCGCCGGGCAGCGCGAGCAAGGTGCCATCCCAGCCGGCGAGCGCCTGCGCCGTGGAGGCCAGCGAGCCATCCCCGCCGAGAATGATGACGAGGCCGATGCCGCGCTCACGGGCCTGCGCGGCGTTTGGCAGCGGGCCGTCGTCGATGGGCCGGGCGGTGCCGATGGGCCGTCCGGCCTGCGCGAACGCGGCCTGGATCGCGGACACCAGCGCAGGATCGCATGTGCCGCTGCGCTCATTATAGATGAAGAGGGAGTCGCTCATTGTGACCGTCATGCTCGCCGGGAACGTCTGGCGGGGTGTTTGGATGCAGGATGGCGGTGGTTACAAGCAATTTCGCTTGGCCTCCGCTCGGTGCTTGAGCCGCGCGGACACACGCGCTAGGACGCCGCATTGCTTTTATTGCGGCGCGGCATCAAGCGCCCGATCAGCCAGCAGGCGGCAGGAAACAGACGATGGCCGAATTCTCCCTCCCCGCAAACAGCGTCGTTCGCAAGAACGGGACCGTGCATAAGGCGCAGGACGGCGCCACGAACGTCAAGAAGTTCAAGGTCTATCGCTACGATCCGGATAGCGGCGAGAACCCCCGCTACGACACGTTCGAGATCGATCTCGATAGCTGCGGACCGATGGTGCTCGATGCGCTCATCAAGATGAAGGGCGAGCAGGATTCGTCGCTGACCTTCCGCCGCTCCTGCCGCGAGGGCATTTGCGGCTCCTGCTCGATGAACATCAACGGCAAGAACGGCCTCGCCTGCACGACCGCGATCGAGGACTGCAAGGGCGAGGTCCGCATCACGCCGCTGCCGCATATGGACGTGATCAAGGACCTGGTGCCGGACTTCACGCATTTCTATGCGCAATACAGCTCGATCAAGCCCTGGCTGCAGACCGTCACCCCGCCGCCGAGCGGCAAGGAGCGGCTGCAGAGCCCTGAGGATCGCGAGAAGCTGGATGGGCTCTACGAGTGCATCCTGTGCGCCTGCTGCTCCTCCAGCTGCCCGAGCTATTGGTGGAATTCCGATCGCTTCCTTGGCCCGGCGATCCTGCTCCAGGCCTATCGCTGGCTGGCCGACTCGCGCGACGAGATGACCGGTGAGCGCCTCGATGATCTGGAAGATCCCTTCCGCCTCTATCGCTGCCACACCATCATGAACTGCGCCAATGTGTGCCCCAAGGGGCTGTCGCCCGCCAAGGCCATTGCCGAGACGCGAAAGATGATGGTCGAACGCGCGATTTGACGTCACAGTCGACCGAGACAACGACAATTCGGAGATCGGCGATGGTGAAGGAAGGCGAGGTTCTCGACGGTGGCTGCTTGTGCGGAGAGCTCCGCTACAAGCTGACTGGCCCCACACTCTGGGTCTCCCAATGCTGCTGCAAGGATTGCCAGAAGGCGACCGGCACCGGCCACACCACGATCATCGGCATCCATAACAGCCAGCTCGCCATCGAGGGCACGCCCAAGACCTATACCAACCATGGCGATACCGGCGGGGATGTGACGCGGCATTTCTGCGGAACATGCGGCGGACGGATTTTCACCTCCGGCACGCTGCCGGGCGAGTTCATCATGGTGCAGGCCGGGTCTCTCGACGAGCCCGACCGCGTCTCGCCGCAAAGCGTCATCTACATGAAGGATGCCGTGGCCTGGGACTATTTCGACCCGGCGCTGCCCAAATATGAGATCATGCAACCGCGCGTGCAGCACAGCGCCCCGGCGGAGGCCTCCCCGCGCGACGCATGAGTGGCCTGCTCTCCTGTTATGACGACCTTATCGCCGCTGGAGAGCTGAAACCCGATCCGGATCAGCGCGCTGCCGCGATCCGGCTCGACCGGCTGCAGCAGGAGCTGGAAGCCGCGCCGAAGAAAGGCTCCGTGCTCTGGCGGATGCTTCGCAAGGCGCCCGAGCCGATCCGCGGCGTGTACCTGTGGGGTGGCGTCGGGCGCGGCAAATCCATGCTGATGGACCTGATGCGCGATTGCCTGGATGGCCCCGCCAAGCGCCGCATCCACTTCCACGAGTTCATGCTCGATGTGCATGCGCGGCTGCGGGCGGTGCGCGAGAGCGAGAGCGGCGACCCGATTGCGCCCGTCGCCGCGCAACTCGCGGCCGAGGCCAAGGTGCTGCTGTTCGATGAAATGGTGGTCAACAATATGGCGGATGCCGCCATCATGTCCCGCTTGTTTACCGCCCTGTTCGATGCTGGGGTGACGCTGGTCGCCACCTCCAACCGCGCGCCGGACGATCTCTACAAGGATGGGCTCAACCGCGAGCTGTTCCTGCCCTTTATCGATCTGCTCAAGGCGCGGCTCGACGTGGTGCCGCTCAACGGGCCAACCGATTATCGGCTGGATCGGCTGGGCGGCATGGACATCTGGCATGTCCCCAATGGCGATGAGACCACTGCCAAGCTGCGCGAAATCTTCTTCCGCCTGACGGACTATCCGCCTGAAGACAGCGCCAATGTGCCGAGCGAGGAACTGAGCGTGGGCGGCGGGCGCAGCCTGCATGTGCCCAAGAGCCTCAAGGGCGTGGCGGTGTTTTCCTTCAAGCGCCTGTGCGGAGAGGCGCGCGGCGCGGCGGACTATCTCGCCATTGCGCGGCGCTTCCACAGCGTCATCATCGTCGGCATTCCGGTGCTCGGGCCGGAAAACCGCAACGAGGCCGCGCGTTTTGTCACGCTGATCGACGCCCTGTACGAGCATAAGGTCAAGCTGATCGGCGGTGCGGACGCCCTGCCTCAGCATCTCTATCCGCAGGGTGATGGCAAGTTCGAGTTCGAGCGGACGGTCTCCCGCCTGATGGAAATGCAGTCGCTGGAGTATCTCGCGCTCGGCCATGGCGCGCACGCCAGTTGACGTAAAATTAGGCTGCCGGTGCTAGCGGCTAGCTGAATGATGATCTGATATGCGGGCCGGTGGGCCTGTGGGACGTGGGGAATCAATGAAGCAGGGGTCCAGCGGTGCAGGACGGCTTTGGCTTGCGGCCACGCCCGTCCTCGTGATTTTTGCCATCGCGGCAGTCCTCTTCGCGCGCCTCCAGAATATCTGGATCGACGAGACGACCCAGCTTTCCGGCGTCACCCTCGCGCCCGGCACGCTGCTCTCCTGGTTGGCCGGCGGCTATGATGCCGGGTTCGGCGTGCCGGACGACCGGATGCCGCCGCTCAGCTACTTCATCGATATGATCGGCTGGCACCTGTGGGGTGCGAACGAGCTGGCGTTCCGGCTTTATCATGCCGCGATCACGGCGGGCGGTATCCTGATCCTGATGCGCGCGCTGGCATCCCGCTACGGGTTGCGCGCGGCCCTGATTGCCGGGCTGCTGCTGGTGCTTTCCCCCCGGCTGGTCTCCATGGCCGTCGAAATCCGGGCCTATCCCATCCTTCTCGCGATCAGCTGTGCGCAGGCGGCGATGGTGATTCGCGGCGACGTGGCGCAAAGCGTGCGGCGGCTGGGCCTGTTCGTGCTGCTCGGTGTGCTGAGCGGCTACACGCACTTCTTCGGCATCGTTGCGACATCGGCCTATACGTTGGCCATCTTCATCGATGCGCGGACTGTGCGCGGCGCCGTGCGGGTGGTACTGGCCTACGCGCTGCTGCTGCTGCTGTGGGCAGGACTGGCGCCCTTCGTTCTGGGTGCGGCCAATCTGAGTTCGCCGGCGCCCGGTTCCGCCGCGCCGGCCGGCGGGGTCGGTCTGGGCGATATCGCGGCCTTTCTGGCGCAGATGCTGGTGAGTGGCGCGACCTTGGTCGATCTGCCGGTGGCTGCCTTGTGCTTTGCGGGGGGCGCCATCCTTCTGCTCGTCGCGGCAGTCGGTCTTGGCGGGCAGGCCGCCACACGCGGAACAGCCATCCGCCATGATCCGGTCATCGGCCTGATCCTGGCGCTGGCTGCGGGCATGATCGTGACCATCGCGGCGGCGCTGCTGGTCTCGCAATTCGATGCGCTCGCGCCGCGCTATAATATCTGGATGCTGGCGCCGCTCGCGGTGATCCTCGCGCTCGCCGCTGACGGGGCCATCGCGAAGCGCGGGCGGATCGCCGACTGGGTTCGCCACGCAGGCACCGCCCTTCTGGTCATCGGTAGCGCGGCGGCGCTGGTCATGTTCCTGGTGCGGGCCGACTGGTTCATCCACGGGCCTTCGCGCACGCTGGAGGCCATGGTGGCCAAGGCGGAGAAGCCGCTCGCCGTGCTGCATGTCGGCGATGCGTGGGCATGGGCCTATTTCCCGCTCTATCGCACCCATCGCGACGATCTGCCGCAATGGCTACTGACGGCGGACGGGCAATCCGCGATTCGGATCACGCGCGGCGGCGATCCGGGTGGGCGGCCGCAGCCGCTGACCGCGCTGGCCGACCGCGCCACGTTGCTGGTCAGCCATGTCGAACTCAAAAGCCACAACGATCTGCGCGCCCTGGCGCGGGGTGAGACGCCCCCGCCGACGAGGGATTTGGTCCCCGCCCTGACGGCGGCCGGATGGCGCCCGGCGGAAACAATCGATCGTCCCGGTAATTTCGCCTTCACCGGTACGCTGTACCATCATCCCGACCCTGCATCCGCGCCGACCCGTCAACCCGCCGCGCCAGCCATTGAGGACCTTTCCGAGTGACCATCCAGACCATGACAGAAGCTCCGGTCGCGGCGCAGATGCTTCCGGCCGAGCTTGCGATCGTCGTTCCGACCTTCAACGAAGCGCAGAATGTGGCCCTGCTCGCCGATCTGGTCGACAAGGCGCTGCCCGGCGTCGCCTGGGAACTGGTGTTCGTGGACGATAATTCGCCCGACGATACCTCCGGCAAGGTGCGGGCGCTCGCCCAGCGCGATCCGCGCGTGCGCGTTCTCCATCGCTTCGGGCGGCGTGGCCTGTCGAGCGCCTGCGTCGAGGGCATTCTTGCAACATCCGCCCCCTATGTGGCGATCATGGATGCCGATCTTCAGCATGACGAATCGGTGCTCAAGACCATGTTCGAGCGGATCAGGGCGGATGATGTCGATCTGGTGGTCGGCAGCCGCTATGTCGAAGGCGGCGGGATGGGCGACTGGAGCGAGAGCCGCCAGCGGATGAGCCAGTTCGCCACCAAGCTGGCGCTCAAACTGACCAAGACGCCGATTTCCGACCCGATGAGCGGCTTCATGATGATGCGGCGCGATGCCTTCATGCGCTCGCTGCCCAATCTCTCCACGGTGGGCTTCAAGATCCTGTTGGATATCGCGGCCAGCGCGCCGACGCCGCTGCGCGTCGCGGAAGTGCCCTACACCTTCCGCACGCGCCAGTTCGGCGAGAGCAAGCTCGATAGCCTGGTGCTCTGGGAATATGTGCAGCTGCTCATGGACAAGGCGGTGGGCCATATCGTGCCCGTCCGCTTCCTGAGCTTCGCCATGGTCGGCGGCACGGGTGTGGTCGTCCACTTTGCCGTGCTGACGCTGCTGTTCGTGGCGCTGGGCGTGAGCTTCGCGGTGGCGCAGACCGCAGCGACGCTCGTCGCCATCACCAGCAACTTCCTGCTCAACAACATGTTCACGTACCGCGACCAGCGCCTGCAGGGCTGGGGATTGCTGCGCGGCTGGATCACCTTCAACCTCGTCTGTGCCTTCGGTGCGGCCGCCAATATCGGCGTGGCGGACTGGCTGTTCGTGAACAAGGCCTATTGGGCTTTGTCCGCGCTGGCGGGAATCATGGTCAGCGTCGTGTGGAACTATGTGATGTCGGCCTTCTTCACCTGGAAGAAGAAGGGCTGACGACCAAGCAAACATGATGCGCCCCGGCGGTTCGCAATCGCCGGGGCCTTCTGCATCTGACAGGAACGTGCATCGGGCAGGAAGATGCGCTAGCGAAGCGGCAAAGGAGCCGCCAACGTGCTGAGTCTTGTGAAAACTGCCTGGAAAATCATGATGGGGGTGAAGGACGCGCTGGTCCTGCTCTTCCTCATCCTCTTCTTCGCGATGCTCTACGCCGGCCTCAAGGCCGCGCGGATGGAAGAGAGCTTTCCCGCAAGCGGCGCGCTCTATCTTGCGCTGGACAGGCCGATCGTCGAGCAGCCGCGGCCGATCGATCAATATGCGATGGTCGCGGGCACCGGCGGGTCGGGCGAGTATCGCCTGCGCGATGTGGTGCGCGCCATCGAGGCGGCGGCGGGCGACAGCGCAATCAAGGCCGTGGTGCTCGATCTGGATGGCTTTGGCGGCGGCGGTCAGGTCGCGATGCAGCGCGTGGGCGAGGCGCTGGACAAGGTGCGCGCCGCGGGCAAGCCGGTGCTCACCCGCGCTTCTTATTATGATGATGCCAGCTATATGCTGGCCGCCCATGCCAGCGAGGTGTGGCTCGATCCACTCGGCATGGTCGGGGTGACCGGGCCGGGCGGGAGCAATCTCTACTTCAAGGGGCTGATCGACCGGCTGGGGGTGAAGGCGCATGTCTATCGCGTCGGCAGCTTCAAGAGCGCGGTGGAGCCCTATACGCAGGCAGAACAGTCGCCCGAGGCGCGCGCCGCCAATGAGGCGCTGGTGACGGCGATCTGGTCCGACTGGCTGGAGCATGTCGGCAAGGCGCGTCCGGCGGCGCGGGTGCGCGATTATCTGGCCGATCCGCTGGCGCTGCTGCGCGCCAATGGCGGCGATACCGCCAAGGCGGCGCAGGCGGCGGGGCTGGTCGACAAGCTCGGCGATCCGGTGACGTTCGGAAATCATGTCGCCGAAATTGTCGGGGAAGCGAGCGACCCGCGGCCGGGCGATTATGCCGCCATCCCGTTCGAGGGCTATTTGCGCAAGCATAAGGAAGGCAGCGGCGGGCAGGTCGGGGTCGTCACCGTCGCCGGAGAAATCGTGGATGGCGAAGCGGCGCCCGGCCAAGCCGGGGGGACCAGCGTCGCCAGCCTGATCAACGACGCGGTGGCCGAGGATTCGGTGAAGGCACTGGTGCTGCGCGTCGATTCGCCCGGCGGATCGGCGGCGGCGGCGGAGGAAATCCGCCTCGCCCTGGCGCAGGCGCGGGCCAAGGGCCTGCCGATCGTCGTCTCGATGGGCAATGTCGCGGCCAGCGGCGGCTATTGGGTCAGCACGGCCAGCGACATGATCTTTGCCGAGCCGGCGACGATCACCGGCTCGATCGGCGTGTTCGGCATATTGCCGAGCTTCGAGGATGCACTCGCGAAGGTCGGCATTACCAGCGATGGCGTGAAGGCGACGCCGCTCTCCGGCGAGCCGGACGTGATCGGTGGGGTGAGCCCGGAGTTCAACGCGCTGGCGCAGGCGAGCGTGGAAGATATCTACGGCAAGTTCATCGGTCTGGTCGCCAGCAACCGCAAGATGACGCCGCAGCGCGTGAATGAGATCGCGCAGGGCCGGGTGTGGGCCGGCGGCATGGCGCATCAGCTCAAGCTGGTCGACCGCTTTGGCGGGCTGGAAGAGGCCGTGGCGGAAGCCGCGCGGCGCGCCAAGCTGAGCGGTGACGCCGCAAGCGCGCGCTATTTCGACCCCGAGCCGGATTCGCTGGCGCAGTTCCTCGGCATGTTCCTGAGCGGGGAGGCCAGAGCGCCGGCCCTCACCGCCCCGCGCGATCTGCTGAGCTATGCGGCGCGGCAGCAGCGCCAGATTGCCGTGCGGATCATGCGTGATCTGCAGGGGCTGGTCGAGGGCCCGTCCATCCGCGCGGACTGCCTGGAATGCCGCGCCTTTACGCCGGCCAGCGCCATGACGTCGGGCGAGCAGGCAGGCTGGCTCGGCATCCTCCTTCGCGCTGCGCAGCGGCCGCTCTGAGAATGGCGGACGCGATCACCGGCGGCTGCCTGTGCGGCGCTTGCCGCTATGCCACCGATGCCGCGCCGATCAACATTCGCGCCTGCCACTGCCGGCTCTGCCAAAAGGCGACAGGCGCGCCGCTCTATGCACGGGTGCTGGTGCCGCTCGATGCCGTCCGCATTGAAGGCCCGGTGGCATGGCATCACAGCTCGGCGGCGTTGCGACGCGGCTTCTGCACCGCATGCGGCACCACCTTGTTCTCGGAGCGCGCCTCGGCCAATGTGATCGGCCTTGCCATCGGCAGCCTGGATGAACCCGAGCGCTACCCGCCGACCGAGCATATCTGGACCTCAAGTGCGCTGAGCTGGCTGACATCGGCCGATGATCTGCCGCATTATCCCGAGGGGCCACCTGCCTGATCCGGGCTGTTGCCGGTGCGATAATGCGGGAGCGCGAGGCCGCGCACGATGGCGACGGCGCGCAGGATGAAGCCGGCGATCACCGCCAGCACGGCGGCCCAGGGGGCTGCCATGCCGATGCTGGCGAGCAGGGCATAGAGGCCCGCCGACAGGGCGGCGGCGGTCACATAGATTTCCGGGCGCAGCACGATGGAGGGGTGGCCGGCCAGCAGATCACGGATGATGCCGCCGACGCAGGCTGTGATGATGCCCATCAGGGCGCTGATGAAGGGCGGGATGTCGAGGCTCATGGCCTTGGCGGTGCCGAACACGGCGAAGGCGACCAGCCCCACGGCGTCCAGCCAGTCGAGCGCGCGCTCGCTCCACCAGCGCTCGGGCGTCATCCACACCACGAGCGATGCACCGAGGCAGATGAGCGCGGGGCGCACATCGTGAATCCAGAAGACCGGCGCCCCGATCAGCAGATCGCGCACCGTGCCACCGCCAACGCCGGTGGTGATGGCGAAGAAGGCGAAGGTGACGAGGGTCTGGCCGAGGCGCGCCGCCGCCAGCGCGCCCGAGGCCGCAAAGACGAAGATGCCCACCAGCCCCATGGCGGAGAGCAGCGCGTCGACGGGCACGGGCAGATCCTGCGGTGTCATGCGCCTTCCTTAGCGCAGATCGGCGGGCTTTCCATCTCTGCTGCCCCCTCTGCTGCTCCGGCGTTTCGCCAGTCGCGCAGGATGGGACAGGCTGCTAGGCTCGCGCCGACATTGCCACGGAGCCCGACAATATGAGCCTTTCGCTTCTCGTCTTCTATGGATCCTATCGGGAGGCGCGCGCCGGCATCAGGCTCGCCGACTATTGCGTGCGCACGCTGTCCGAACGAGGCCATAAAGTGGAGCTGATCGATGCGCGGGCGGTCGGCCTGCCGATGCTGGACAAGCGCCTCTCCGATTATGCGCCCGGCACCGCCCCTGCCGAGATGACGGCGCTGGCCGACAAGATCAGCGCGGCCGATGGGTTCGTGTTCGTCACCGGCGAGTATAATTCAGGTCTGCAGCCGGGCCTCAAGAATCTCATCGACCATTATTATCAGGAATGGCGGCGGCGGCCGGCCGGCATCGTCAGCTATTCGGCAGGGCGGATGGCGGGCGCGCGCTCCAGCTACGCCTGGCATCCGACGCTGACGACGCTCGGCATCGCCGTGATTCCCGCCAGCGTGGCGGTCGGCGGGATCACGGACAGTCTCGATGCGGCCGGCGAACCAAGCGGCGCGGGTGGCGCGGCGCTGGTGCGCAGCTTCACCGGCTTTGCGGAAGAGCTGGAATGGTGGGCCGGCGCGGTGAAAGCGCAGCGCAAGCCGGGCTGACGCGGCCGGCCTTCAGATGGCGTCGCGGGCACCGAACAATGCAGTGCCCACGCGTACATGGGTGGCGCCGAGCATCACCGCCGTCTCATAATCGCCGGACATGCCCATGGAGCGGCCCGGCAATCCATGATCGCGGGCCAGCTTGTCGAGCAGGGCGAAATAGGGCGCGGCCTCGACCTCAGCGGGGGGCACGCACATGAGCCCGACGACCGGCAGGTCCGCCGCGCGCGCCTGCGCCAGCAAGGCCGGTACATCGGCGATGGCGCAGCCGCCCTTCTGCTCTTCCTCGCCGATATTGACCTGCAGGAAGCAGTCCGGCCGGCGGCCCGCCTTGTCCATGGCCTTGGCCAGCGCCGCGATCAGCGAGGCGCGGTCGACGCCATGAATGGCATCGAACAGCGCGACCGCATCCTCCGCCTTGTTGGACTGAAGCTGGCCGACAAGGTGGAGGCGGATATCGGGATAAGCCTCGCGCAGCGCCGGCCATTTGGCCTGCGCTTCCTGAACGCGGTTTTCGCCGAACACGCGCTGCCCGGCCGCGATGAGCGGGCGCACCGCCTCGGCCGGATGCGTCTTGCTGACGGCGATCAGCGTCACCGACCCCGCAGGACGACCCGCGACGCGCTCGACCCTGCTGATGCTGTCCCGCACATGCGCCAACCGGCTCTCGGCCGTACTCTCGGCGCTCATCTGATTATTTTGCCCATTCATCGGCGCCGCTATAAAAGGCGCGATGCACGCAGGCCAAGGCAAATCGCGCACCCCCCCGTCAACCCTGTGGCTGATGAGTGACGAGCGCGTCGCGACGGACGATCTGTTGCGCGCCATCGCGCGTCTGCCGCGCCATTCGGCCGTCATCTTGCGCCATTATCGCCTCGACCCCATTGCACGGCGGGCCTTGTTCAATCAGGTGCGGCGGGCAGCGGGCAAGCGCCATTGCCGCATCCTGCTCGCCGGCGATGCGAGGACGGCCATGCAATGGGGGGCAGATGGCCATCATGGCCCGACCGCCGGACCGCGCGACCCGCGCTGGCTGCATAGCGCGCCGGCGCACAGCCATAAGGAAATGCGGGCGGCGCAGCGCGCCGGTGCGGATGTCGTCCTGCTGTCCCCGTTGTTTCGTACGCGGTCGCACCCCGGCGCGCGACCGCTCGGCCCTGCGCGCTTTGCGGCGCTTGCACGACTGGCGACCCTGCCGGTGATCGCGCTTGGCGGGGTTCACCCACGCCATGCCGCCTTGGTGCGGCGCCTTGGGGCTGTGGGTTATGCGGCCATCGACGGGTTGACGCCCAGACGTGGCCCGCGCGGTGGCGCTATTTGAACAGCGAGAGGTCGATGGACGCGGCCAGCGCCTCATAACCCGCGTCGGTGCCGTGCAGGAAGTCGCCCATATGATAGCCGGGCCGCATCTGCTGGGGATTGGCGGGGTCCGCAAAGGCGGCGTCGAAATCCAGCCAGGCATCGAAGATCGTACCGGAGCGGATGGCGGCATTGATGCCTTGCCGTACGGCCTCGGCCTCCGGCGTCCAGTAGGTCGCGCCTTTATAGGGGGCGATCGTCGCGCCGACCGCGGTGATGCCGCGCGCCCGCGCGCGCTCGGCGATCTGGCGATAGCCTTCCAGCATCGTCTCCAGCGTTACCTTGGTGCCATCGGCGAGGACATTGGGCCGGCCAGCCTGCTGGGCCATGCGCTCGGCACCAAAAGCGATGCCGAGATCGTTCACGCCCTCGAACACGATCAGATAGCGGATGCCGGGCAGGGCGAGGATGTCGCGGTCCACCCGGGCCAGCGCGCTATCGCCAAAGCCATCGCTGAGCACGCGATTGCCGCTGATGCCCTGATTGGCGATGCCCCATTTGCCGGGAGCGGCGGCGGAGAGACGGGCGGCGAGGAAGTCCGGCCAGCGCCGGTTCGCGCCGGGCGTGGAGCCGATGCCGTCGGTGATCGAATCGGCCAGCATGGCAATCGTCCCGGCACCGTCCTGCGCATCGACCTCCACGGCGGCGAGGAAGGGGCGGTGCGGGCCTTGCTGCACCGGCTCGAAGGGCTTGCCGAGATAATTGCCGGGGGGTGAGACGCGCAGTGTATCCAGCCCGCTTTCATGGCAGGTGCAGGGGCCGGTATCGCCCGGCACATAGATCTGCACGGAGAGGCGGGCGAGGTCCGGCACGGGCATGTCGACCGTGTCGCTCAGCAATGGCGCGCGCGCCGGGATACGGGCTGTCGCCGCGCCGCCGAAGCGCAGCATCCGGGCCGAGCCCGGTACTTCGGCGCCTTGCGGATCGAGCAGGGCGATGCGCACCCCGCCGATCTCCAGCGGCTTCTCGCCATAGGCATTGGTGAGGCGCAGCCGCAGGGCCTTGCCACCGGCCGCGATGCGGAGCGTCTGCACCAGCGTCTGATTGTTATAGCTTCTCGGCGCCATCAGTGGGCCAAGATCCGTGCGGGGGCGGACCGGCGCGGCGGACCAGCTGGTGATCCAGTCCGCCCGTGCGGGGGCTGCCGAGAGAAGCAGGCCGAGGGCCATGGCGGCGATGCCCGTCGTGCGTCCGATCCGGCTTTTTTCGGCGTGATCGCGACGATGATGGGCGATCTGATTTATGCGCATAGTCCCTCTCCCCGTTGCGGTGCCATCTGAAGGCCTGCACTGCGGTGCTGCCTTGTGGGGCGCCGCTGTGTCAATCATCGAGACGGAAGAACGCAGCGCTTGCGGACGCGACTCATCGCGCTCGCAAACCAAAGGTCAGCGCACAAGCGGGCTTAGAACTTGAAGGTGGTCCCGACGTAGACGGCCTGGCTGTCCTGCGCCTGATCCGTGACGGTCGGCGCAAGCCGGTTGTTCGGCCCGGCATAGCGCACGCCAGCCTTCAGGTTCAGGTTGCGGGTCAGCGAGTAGCTGCTCGACAGATCGACAGCATAGCTGGGCTCGGCGCCGAGCGTGGCCGGCGTATCTTCCGCCGGGGAGGCGGCAGCGACTTCGCGGTGCTCAAGCTGGACATTCGCCGAGAAGCGATCCTGCTTCGGGCGCAGCGTGAAGCTGGCGACCGGTTCGCTGATCGACTTCTCGATGATCGGGTCAAGCCTGGAGGATTCGATGCGGGTGCCCGGCGTGAACCGCGCGAGACCCTTGGTCACGCCCAGCCGGTATGCGACAGGCGCGACGCCGAGATTGGGCAGAACCCGCTCGGACCGGCCATCCAGCGCGGAGGCCATGGCGTTGGGCGTGCGGACGAGAATGGTCAGCGAGCGATTGCCGGCGGCCGAACCGCTGGTCGGCGTGAAACGGAAGCCCTTGCTCTGCGATTCGCGCGCGGCCTGGGCATAGGCCTTGGCCAGCTTCTCATCATGGGTGACCGGCGTGAACGAACCGATGCTGCCCAGCATTTTCAGCGACACGCCGCTTTGATCCAGGCCCTTCGATTCTGCGCCGAGAACAGCGGAAAGCGCCGGGGTGAGGGCGAGCGAAAGGGCGGCTGTCAAAGCCCCCGCCAACGCGATCTTTCCCGTCTTCACCGTCACCGTTCGCTCCCTGCGCCGACTCCATTTTGAGGGCCGGTCTGTGTTCTTATATCATGAGGGGATAGCGCGGACCAGAAGCAGAGACGATTCGCTGGAAAGCGTGACCGATTCTCCACAGTGGCCACCGGCGAGCCGGTTATCCCCTTATAATCCCTTCGTGAAACGACCATTGTTCAACACGGTTGCAAAAATCAACCCATCGCAACCGAAATTGCGCCGGGCCGATGCCGGCAGCGGCGCGAGCGGCAGAGCCCGCGCAATCCGCCACTTGTGCCGCCGCCCTGCCTCACTATAGAGGCTGATCGACAGGGAGCCCGGTCACCACCGGACATCACGGGATAGGCAACGCATGGTTCTGAGCGGACACAAGACTTTGAAGGGCGGCCTGCTGCTGGCGCTTTCCTGCGGGCTGCTGGCAGGCTGCGGCGGCGGGAAGGATCGCCCCAAGGCCGATCTGGCCGCCTCGCGCGTGACCAGCATCGGCATCAACGGCTATCTCTGGCGCGCCAGCCTCGAGACGCTGTCCTTCATGCCCCTGCTCCAGACCGATTCCAACGGCGGCGTGATCTTGACCGACTGGTACATCAATCCCGCCGCGACGAACGAGCGCATGAAGCTGACGGTGACGATCCTCGACCAGGATCTGCGCGCCGATGCCCTGCGCGTGGCAGCGAGCCGCCAGACCCTGCAGAACGGCCAGTGGATCGATGCCCCCGTGCAGGCGGCGACGACCCAGAAGCTTGAAGAAATCATCCTGACGCGTGCCCGCGACCTGCGGCGCCGCGCGATCAGCGGCTGACAAAGCCCGGCCTCGGCGCCCGTCACGGGGCCGGACCGGCCCTATTGATGAACGAGGCGAGAGTGAGCGACAGACGCTTCAACCCTGCGCAGGCTGACGCCCGCTGGCAGGCCGTGTGGGACGACAGGGAGAGCTTCAAGGCCGGCACCCGCCAGGGCGCGCCGAGAAGCTATGTGCTGGAGATGTTCCCCTACCCTTCCGGGCGCATTCACATCGGCCATGTGCGCAACTATTCCATGGGTGACGTGCTGGCCCGCTTCCGCCGGATGCAGGGCCATGACGTGCTGCACCCGATGGGCTGGGATGCCTTCGGCATGCCCGCCGAAAATGCCGCGATGGAAAAGAAGATCCATCCGGGCAGCTGGACGCGCGACAATATCGCCTCGATGAAGGCGCAATTGAAGCGCCTGGGCTTCGCGCTCGACTGGAGCCGCGAGCTGGCGACCTGCGAGCCGGATTATTACGGCCAGGAACAGGCGCTGTTCATCGACCTGTATGAAGCCGGCCTCGTCTACCGCAAGGAAAGCGCGGTGAACTGGGACCCGGTCGATATGACCGTGCTCGCCAATGAGCAGGTGATCGACGGACGCGGCTGGCGCTCGGGCGCGCTGGTCGAGAAGCGCAAGCTCAACCAGTGGTTCCTGCGCATCACCGACTTCGCCGACGACCTGCTCGCCGGCCTGGGCACGCTGGACAAGTGGCCCGAGAAGGTTCGGCTGATGCAGGAGAACTGGATCGGCAAGTCGCAGGGCATGCAGTTCCGGTTCCGGCTGGCAACGCCGGTTGGCGAGATTCAGGAGCTGGAGGTCTTCTCCACCCGGCCGGACACGCTGTTCGGCGCGAGCTTCGCGGCGATTGCCGCCGATCATCCGATTGCGCTGGCGCTCGCTCAGGACAATGCCGATCTCGCCGCGTTCGCCGAGGAATGCCGCCGGTCGGGCACCGCCGCGGCTGACCTGGAGACGCAGGAGAAGAAGGGCTTCGATACGGGCCTGAGCGTTGTCCATCCGCTCGATCCGGACTGGAAGCTGCCGCTGTTCGTCGCCAATTTCGTGCTGATGGATTATGGCACTGGCGCCGTCTTCGGCTGCCCGGCGCACGACCAGCGCGACCTCGACTTCGCGCGCAAATATATGCTGCCGGTGGAGCGCGTCGTCGCGCCGCAGGGCGAGGAGCAGGCGCCGATCCATGACGAGGCCTATACTGGCCCCGGTCGCCTCGTGAACTCGCGCTTCCTCGACGGCATGGCCGTGGAAGACGCTAAGGCCGAAGTCATCCGCCGCGCTGAGGCCGAGGGCTGGGGCAAGGGCACGACCGTTTGGCGCCTGCGCGACTGGGGCGTCTCGCGCCAGCGCTACTGGGGCACGCCCATTCCGTTCATCCATTGCTCGGATTGCGGCGTGGTGCCCGTGCCCAAGGCGCAGCTGCCGGTGGTGCTGCCCGAGGATGTGAGCTTCGACGTGCCGGGCAATCCGCTCGATCGGCACTCGACGTGGAAGCATGTCGATTGCCCCAAATGCGGCAAAGCTGCCGTGCGCGAGACCGACACGCTCGATACCTTCGTGGATTCGAGCTGGTACTTCATCCGCTTCGCCAGCCAGCCCGATGACCAGCCGTTCGACCGCGCCGAGGCCGAGAGCTGGCTCCCGGTCGGCCAGTATATCGGCGGCATCGAGCATGCGATCCTGCATCTGCTCTACGCCCGCTTCTGGACGCGCGCGCTCGCTCATATCGGCAAGATCAGCGTTGCCGAGCCGTTCGAGAGCCTGTTCACGCAGGGCATGGTTACGCATGAGACCTATGCCCGCAGGCAGGGCGAAGGCCTGCCGCCGCTCTATTATGCGCCCAGCGAAGTGACGCGCACCGCCGAGGGCGCGACGCTGCTGGCCGATGGCGCGCCGGTCGAGATCGGCCGCGTCATCAAGATGTCCAAGTCCAAGAAGAATGTCGTGGACCCGGACGAGATCATCGAGCGCTATGGCGCGGATGCGGTGCGCTGGTTCATGCTCTCGGACTCGCCGCCAGAACGCGACCTGCCGTGGAGCGAGGCCGGCATCGAGGGCTCATGGCGCTTCGTCAATCGCTTGTGGCGGATTTTCGGGCAGGTCGGCGAAACCGGCGACGGCAGCGAGGACTTGGGCCTCAAGCGCAAGCTGCACCAGACTGTCGACGGCGTCGCCAGGGACATCGAGGCGCTGGCGTTCAACAAGGGCGTCGCCAAGATCTACGAGTTGGCCAATGCCATCGAGAAGGCGGCGCCGTCCGCCACCCGCGCCGAGGCGATTCGCGCGCTGACGCTGCTTGTGGCGC
This sequence comes from Sphingobium sp. B10D7B, assembly GCF_025961955.1. Classification (NCBI taxonomy): domain Bacteria; kingdom Pseudomonadati; phylum Pseudomonadota; class Alphaproteobacteria; order Sphingomonadales; family Sphingobiaceae; genus Sphingobium; species Sphingobium sp. B10D7B. The sequence goes on along the minus strand of NZ_JAOQOQ010000001.1, from coordinate 3,126,632 downwards.
CGATGACGCCGCACATCGCCGAGGAAGCCTGGGCCGAGATGGGTCATGAGGGCCTGATCGCCGACGCCATGTGGCCATCTGTCGATCCGGCCTTGCTGGTCGATGACGAAGTGACCATCGCCATTCAGGTGATGGGTAAGCTGCGCGATACGATCACCGTTGCCAAGGGCACGGACAAGGCGACGCTGGAGAGCCTTGCGCTTGCCGCGCCCAATGTCGCGCGGCAGCTGGAAGGCCGGGCGCCGAAGAAAGTGATTGTGGTTCCGGATCGTCTGGTCAATCTGGTCATCTGATGACCAGCGCTTTCTCCCGCCTCGTTTTGGGCCTCGCCCTTGCCGCCAGCCTCTCGGCCTGCGGATTGAAGCCCATGTATGCGGGCGGGCGCAGCGGGGCTGCGGCGCAGGCGCTGGCGAGCGTGCAGGTGGAGCCGATCCCCGGAAAAAATGGCTGGCTGATGCGCAATGCGCTCAACGACCGGCTGGCGGCGATGGGCGATGCTGCCCCGCGCTTTCTGCTCAAGGTGCAGCTCGATGATCGCATCGAGGGCCTGGGCGTGCGCGCGGATGACACGGTGACGCGCGAACGCCGGACCCTGCGCGCGCGCTACCAGCTGGTTGACACGCAGGATGGCAAGACCGTGCTCGACGAGACGTCAAGCTGGGACGCGGGCATCGATGTCGCCTCCAGCGAATATGCGACGGTTGCGGCCGAGGACAGCGCGCTGGAGCGACTGACCGAGATCGTCGCCGACCGGGTGCTGGCCAGCGTGGCGCTCGCCGCGCGCGAATGAGCCTGCGGGCGGACAATCAGGCCGCGCTCAAGGCGCTGGACGATCCCGCGCCGAACATCCGCCTCTATCTGCTGTACGGGCCGGATGAAGCCGGCAGCGAAGCGCTCAGCGCCCGCGTCGGCAAGGCCATGGGGGCGGGTGCCGAACGGATCGACCTGGATGGGGCGACGCTGCGCAGCGACCCGGCGCGCCTGCCGGATGAAGCTGCCGCCATCTCCATGTTCGGCGATAAGCGCTGGGTGCGCGTGCAGCCAGCGGGTGAGGAAGTCGTGCCGGCGGTCGAAGCGCTGCTGCAGGCGCCGGCGACCGGCAATCCGGTGGTGATGATCGCGGGCAATCTGCGCAAGACGAGCAAGCTGCTCAAGCTGTGCGAGGGCGACAAGGCGGTGATGGCCATCGTCAGCTATGCGCCGGAGGGCCGCAATGCCGATGCGCTGGCGGTCAGCATGGCGCGCGAGCTGGGTCTCGAACTGCCCGGCGATCTGGCCCGGCGGCTGGTTGCGCTGACCGGTGCCGAGCGCGGGCTGCTGGCCGGCGAGATCGAGAAGCTGGCACTGTATCTGGATGCCTCGCCCGAGGAGCCCAAGGCCGCCACGCCCGAGGCGCTCGATGCGCTGGGCGCGGAAGGGGGCGACCAGCAGCTCTTCAAGGCGGCGATGGTCGTGCTCTCCGGCAATGTCCGCGCCACCGAGCATGAGATGGCCCGGTTGCGCCAGAGTGGCGGCTCGCTGGCGGGGCTTGCCCGCCTTACCCTGCAACGCGCCATCGGCTTTGCGCAGGCGCAGGGCGGACAGGCGCCGCGCTTTGGCGGGCGCGGCGACGAGGAGGTGGCGCGCCGCTGGAGTGCCGAGGCGCTGGACAAGGCCATTCACCGGTTGGCCGAAGCCGAGCGCACCAGCCGCCTCTCGCACCAGATCGGCGAGACAGTGCTGGCGCAGGAGTTGATCAACGTCGCACGGCTGGGCGCACGCGGGCGCTAAGGCCAATCGACATTCAGCCCTGACGGCCTGCAAATGGCGGCCTTCCGTGCTTCCGGTGCTCACGTACCTGAAGTACGCTGCGCTCCGGGTCACGGAAAACCGCCATTTTCGTCACGTCATCATCTGAATGTCGATTGGCCCGAGGGGCGTGGACAATTCCGGGGCGATGGCGCCGGACCCTATCTCGTCGTTAGCGACGTCATCCCGGACTTGATCCGGGATCCCACTGCCTTGAAGATCGCAGGTCCAGACAGATTGAGAAACCAGAAGAAGCGGGATCCCGGATCAAGTCCGGGATGACGAAAAAGAAGGGCTCAAAGGGGGGCTTCTGCTTCCCGCAAATTCGGCGATTTTGTCCGCGCCTCCCGAACGGCCGCCATTGACGCGCCCGGGCAGGCACCCGATATTCCGCGCATGGACAAGATGAACCTCAGCGATGCCGAGTGGCGCGAGCGCCTGACTCCCGAACAATATCATGTGCTGCGCGAACATGGCACCGAGCGGGCCTTTGCGGGTGCCTATGACAAGCTCAAGGATGCCGGCATCTATCATTGCGCGGGTTGCGGCATGCCGCTGTTCGACAGTGGGCATAAATATGACAGCGGCTCGGGCTGGCCGAGCTTTACCGCGCCGCTGGAAGATGAGGCGGTCAGCGAATATACCGACACGAGCCACGGCATGCGCCGGGTCGAGGTGCGCTGCGCGCGCTGCGACGGGCATCTGGGCCATGTCTTTCCCGACGGGCCGGGGCCGGAAGGCCTGCGCTACTGCATGAACAGCGTCGCGCTGGACTTCGAGCCGCAGGGCACCGCACAGGACGATTGATATCCTATTCAGCGCTTGTAAAGGCGCTGGACGCTTGTAGCGTCCTGCACAGTTGCAGCACGCAGCGGTTCGGAGCGATACAAGGCAAGGCATGGCCAAGGCAAAATCGGGGAGCTCGATCAGGCTCTGGACCATCCGGCTGATCAAGGTCGGCATCGCACTCGCCATCGGGGGACTGATCGCGCTGGTGATCGCGGTCGTCATCGCGATGCAGTCGCTGCCGAGCTTCGACTCGCTCAAAAGCTCGCCCAATGGGCAGATGATCCGCGTCCATGCCGCGGATGGCTCCGTCCTCGTCTCGCTCGGCCCGAGCTATGGGCGCTGGCTCAACCATTCACAGATTCCCGAGGTGATGACCCGCGCTCTGGTTTCCGTTGAAGACAAGCGCTTCTATATGCACCCCGGTGTCGATCCGATCGGCGTCGCCCGCGCGGCGTGGGTGGGCTATGTCCGCCGTGGCGAGGGCCGGCGTCTGCAGGGCGCCTCCACCATCACCCAGCAGCTCGCGCGCAATATCTTCCTCAACAACAGCTATTCCGCCGGGCGGAAGCTGCGCGAGATGATCCTGGCGCTCGCCATGGAGCGCAAGTTCAGCAAGTCCCAGATTCTGGAGCTGTACCTCAACAAGGTCTATTTCGGCGGTGGCGCCTATGGCGTGGATGCCGCCAGCCGCAAGTTCTTCAATCACCCGGCGACGACGCTCAGCCTTGAGGAAGCGGCGATCATCGCCGGACTGGTGAAGGCGCCCTCGCATTATTCGCCCACCGCCGATGCCGATGCCGCCTCCGGCCGTGCCAGTGTGGTGCTGGACGTGATGGCAGCCAATGGCGACCTCACCAGTGCCGAGCGGGCCGCCGCCGATCTCGATAGCGTGCGGCTGGTGCCGGAAAGGGCGCAGGACAGCGTGCGCTACTTCACCGACTGGGTGCTGCCGCAGCTCGATACGCTGATCGACGAGCGCGAGCAGCCGCTCGACGTCTACACCACGCTCGATCCGCGGATGCAGCGGGCCGCCGTCGCGGCGCTCAAGGGCAATGTGCCGGGGGGCGCGCAGGGCGCGCTGGTCAGCCTTGACCGCGATGGCGCGGTGCGTGCGCTGGTTGGCGGGCTGGATTATGTCAGCTCCAACTATAACCGCGCCACTGTCGCCCAGCGCCAGCCCGGCTCGGCCTTCAAGCTGTTCGTCTATCTCTCTGCGCTGGAGGCCGGCTACACGCCCGAGACGCCGGTGGTGGATAGCCCGGTGACGATCAACGGCTGGTCGCCCCGCAACGATAATCGCCGCAATGTGGGCGAGATCGATGTGCGCACGGCCTTTGCCTATTCGATCAACACCGTCGCCGCCAAGCTGGGCATGGAAGTGGGCTTTTCGACCGTCGCCGACATGGCGCGGCGCTTTGGCATTTCCACGACGATCAACACGCATCCCTCGATGGTGCTGGGCACGTCCGAGGTCCACCTGATCGACATGACGCAGGCTTTCGCATCTGTCGCGCGCAAGGGCGTGGCGGTGCGGCCCTATGGCATTCTCAAGGTGACCACGGCCGATGGCGCCACGCTGTATGAGCATGAGGACGATACCAGCCGCGTGCTGGTGGCGCCCTGGGTCGCCGCGGGGATGACCGACCTGATGCAGACGGCAGTGAACACCGGCACCGGCCGCGCGGCCCAGATCGGCCGGCCGGTGGCGGGCAAGACCGGCACGACCAGCAGCAACAAGGATGGCTGGTTCGTCGGCTTCTCCAGCGGCATCACCACCGGGGTGTGGATGGGCCGCGACGATAGCCGCGCCGTGGGTGGGCTGGCCGGCGGGCGAGCACCCGCGCGGGCCTTCGCCGCCTATATGCGCACCGCCGTCGCCAATCGCCCGGTGGAGAATTTCGAGACCGAAGTGGTGCTGCCCGAGTGGCAGCTCGAACCGGACGAAGAGGCCTATGGCTCGCCCGACAATGGCATGATGGTGGACGAGAACGGCCTGCCCCTGCCGCCCGCCGAGGGCCAGAGCAGCGGTGCCGAAGGCGCGACGCCCGGCGACACCAGTGGCACCGAAGCGCCGCGCCGGATCGACCAGCGCTGGATCGATGAAGTGCTCGGCCGTGACGAACGTCCCGCGCGCCCCGCACCCGCCCAGCCGGGCCAGCAACGCCAGGCCCCGCAACAGCGTCAGGCCCCGCCGGCGCAGCAACAGCCGCAACGGGAATCGCCGTCGATCCTGCCATCGGGGATGCAGTAAGCGGGGCTGGTTGAGGCCCGGAAGAGTCTCGTGAGCGCAGGGCCGGGTGTGCGCGACGCTCTCGCCGGCATTCAGCTCAGCCAGCAAACACGCTCATATGCGGGCTAAAAGGGATTGTTCCTGACCGGACGGGCCGGTCAGGAACGCCATTCCTTACATGTGGATGGGCTTGCCGAGCACTGCCATCGCGGCTTCCTTCACCGACTCATTGTGCGTCGGGTGGGCGTGGCAGGTGTAGGCGATGTCCTCTGACGTCGCGCCGAACTCCATGGCCTGCGCGGCCTGGGCGATCATCGTGCCGGCGGGATCGGCGACGATCCATACGCCGAGCACCCGGTCGGTCTCGGCATCGGCGATCACCTTCACGAAGCCGTCGGTGGCGCTGATCGCCTTGGCGCGGCTGTTCGCCATCATCGGGAACTTGCCGACCTTGATCTCGCCCTTCTCGCGGGCGGCTTCCTCGGTCAGGCCGACACCGGCGATCTCGGGGCTGGTGTAGACGACGCTGGGGATGACGTCATGATTCACGATGCCGGTCATGCCGGCGATGTTCTCGGCGACGGCAATGCCTTCATCCTCGGCCTTGTGCGCGAGCATGGGGCCGGGAATCACGTCGCCAACGGCCCACACGCCATCGACCTTGGTGGAGAAATCGGGACCGGTCTCGATCTGGCCGCGCTGGTTCAGCTCCAGCCCGATCTTGTCGAGGCCGAGGCCCTGTGTGTTCGGGCGGCGGCCGATGGCGACCAGCACCGTATCGGCCTCGATCGTCTCGGCGGTGCCACCGGCGGCCGGCTCGACCGTCACGCTGGCTTTTCCGCCCTTGACGGCAACGCCGGTCACCTTGGTGCCGGTGCGGATATCGAAGCCCTGCTTGGCGAACAGCTTGGCGGCTTCCTTGCGCACCTCGCCATCCATGCCGGGCAGGATCTGGTCGAGATACTCGATCACGGTGACCTTGGCGCCCAGGCGACCCCAGACCGAACCCAGTTCGAGGCCGATGACACCGCCGCCGATCACCACCAGATGATCCGGCACCTTCTTGAGCGCCAGCGCGCCGGTGGAATCGACCACCACGCCCTTGTCATTATCGACCTCGACGCCGGGCAGCGGCGTTACGCTGGAGCCGGTGGCGATGACGATGTTCTTGGCGGTCACGGTCTTGCCGGCCACCTCGACGCTGTGCGCGTCCTTGAAGCTGGCGAGCCCCTTGAGCCATTCAACCTTGTTCTTCTTGAACAGGAACTCGATGCCGCCGGTGAGGCCCTTCACCGCCGCATCCTTGTCCGCCAGCATCGCCGGCAGATCGAGCGATACCGAGCCGAGCTTGATGCCGTGCTTGGCCAGCACGCCATCCTTGGCCTCATGGAACAGGTGCGAGGCGTGCAGCAGCGTCTTGGAGGGAATGCAGCCGACATTGAGGCAGGTGCCGCCCAGCGTCTCCCGGCTTTCCGCGCAGGCGGTCTTCAGCCCAAGCTGCGCGGCGCGGATCGCCGCCACATAACCGCCCGGCCCGGCGCCGATTACGAGAACGTCATAGTCGAACTGGTCTGCCATTACTCGCTCCATTGACCGGTCACCGCTTTGTGTTCCTGCGGAGGCAGGAACCCACGGCTAGGTCGCAATCACCGACCACAGATCGCGCCATTCGGGATTGTTCTCCCTGATCAGGCGGACTTTCCAGGCCCGTTTCCATTTCTTCATCTGCAGTTCGCGCAGCCGCGCTTCCTGCAGATCGTCATATACTGCGTACCAAACAAGGAGCCGGCAACCATAGCGTTTGCTGAACCCTTCGACATGGCCCTCGCGATGTTGATGGCATCGCGCGACAAGGTCGCTCGTGACTCCGAGGTACAGCGTGCCATTAGGCTTGCTGGCCATCAGATATAGGAAGCCACGTTTCGTCGTTTCATCTCCGCCGATGGGCTCCTGCCTTCGCAGGAGCACGGGCTAGTTTGCGATGTTTGCCTGCCTCACAAATCGATGAGCAGCCGCGTCGGGTCCTCGATGGCGTTCTTCAGCGCGACGAGGAAGGTCACCGCTTCGCGGCCATCGACCATGCGGTGATCGTAGCTGAGCGCGAGATACATCATCGGGCGCGCGACGATCTGGCCATCGACCACCACGGCGCGCTCCTCGATGCGGTGCAGGCCGAGCACGCCGGACTGGGGCGGGTTGATGATCGGCGTCGACATCAGCGAGCCGAACACGCCGCCGTTGGAGATGGTGAAGGTGCCGCCGGCCATGTCCGCCATGGACAGCGTGCCCTCCTTGGCGCGCTTGCCGAAATCGGCGATGGTCTTCTCGATTTCGGCGATGCTCATCGTCTCGGCATTGCGGATGACCGGCACGACGAGGCCATTGGGCGCCGACACCGCGACCGAGATGTCGCAGAAATCATTGTAGACGATCTCGTCGCCCTCGATCTGCGCATTGACGCCGGGGATGTCCTTGAGCGCCATGCACGCGGCCTTCACGAAGAAGCCCATGAAGCCCAGGCGCACGCCGTGCTTCTTCTCGAACAGATCCTTGTATTTGGCGCGCGCGGCGATGACGGCGCTCATGTCCACATCGTTGAACGTGGTCAGCAGTGCGGCGTTGTTCTGCGCTTCCTTGAGGCGCCGCGCGACCGTCTGGCGCAGCCGCGTCATCTTGACGCGCTCCTGATTGCGCGACGGGCCGGACGTGCCGGCGGCCGGTGCCGCTGCGGGCGTGGCTGCGGCAGACTCGCTCGCGACGGCGCTGCCATCGGCGATGGCGGCCATCACGTCGTCCTTGGTCAGGCGGCCGTCCTTGCCGGTGCCCTTGATCTTGCTGGGGTCGAGGCCATGCTCGAGCACCAGCCGGCGCACGGCCGGGGAGAGGGTGATGGCGCCAAGCGTGCTGTCGCCGTCATGCACAGCCTGGGCGGGAGCCGGTGCCGGCGTCGGTGCAGGAGCCGCTTCGGTCTTGGTCGGTGCCGGCGCGGCAGCTTCCGCCTTGGCAGGCGCAGGCTTGCTAGCCGCAGCCGCGCCTTCCTGCACGGTGGCGATGACGGCGCCGACATTCACGGTGTCGCCTTCCTTCACCAGCAACTCGCCCATCACACCGGCAACCGGTGCGGGGACTTCCACCGCAACCTTGTCGGTTTCCAGGCTGGCGATCGGCTCATCGGCCTTCACCGCGTCGCCGGGCTTCTTCAGCCACTGGCCTACCGTCGCTTCCGTGACGGATTCACCCAGAGTCGGCACTTTCACTTCAGTGGCCATGTCTTTCCTCCTGCCCGGCGCGACCTGCGCGGACTATGCTTTCTTCTGGCGCTTGATTTCGGCGCGAACATTGTGACCGAGCGCGTCGGCGATGAGCGCACCCTGCTCGGCCTGGTGACGGCGGGCAAGGCCCGTGGCGGGCGATGCCGAAGCCTTGCGACCTGCGTAGCGGGCGCGCATCGGTGCCTTGCCGGCCTGATCGAGCGCCTCCTCGATATACGGCTCCACGAAGAACCACGCGCCATTGTTGCGCGGCTCTTCCTGGCACCACACCACTTCCTCCAGCGCGGTCATGCGCTTGAGGCGCGTGGCGAGCGCCTCGGTCGGGAAGGGATAGAGCTGCTCGATGCGGACGATCTGCACGTCCTTGTCGCCTGCTGCATCGCGCGCTTCCATGAGGTCGTAGGCGACCTTGCCGGAGCACAGAACCAGCCGGCGCGTCTTCTCGTCCGCCGCGGGCGCGGGGTCGGAGAGGATGCGCATGAAATGGCGATCGCCCTGGAAGTCCTCGGCCTTGCTCACCGCCAGCTTGTGCCGCAGCAGCGACTTGGGCGTGAAGATGATCAGCGGCTTGCGGAACGGGCGCAGCATCTGCCGGCGCAGGATGTGGAAATAGTTGGCCGGCGTGGTGCAGTTGGCGATCTGGATATTGCCTTCCGCGCAGAGCTGCAGGAAGCGTTCGAGCCGCGCGGAGCTGTGCTCCGGCCCTTGCCCTTCATAGCCGTGCGGCAGCAGCAGCACGAGGCCATTGGCCCGCAGCCACTTGGATTCGGACGAGGCGATATACTGATCGATGATGATCTGCGCGCCATTGGCGAAATCGCCGAACTGCGCTTCCCACAGCACCAGGCTCTTGGGGTCAGCCATGGCGTAGCCATATTCAAAGCCCAGCACGCCATATTCGGAGAGCGGGCTGTCATAGACCTCGAAATGGCCGTGCGGCACGGTGTTGAGCGGAATATACTTCTTCTCGCTGTCCTGATCGACCCAGACGGCGTGGCGCTGGCTGAACGTGCCGCGCCCCGAGTCCTGACCGGACAGGCGCACGCCATAGCCTTCCGACAGCAGTGAACCGAAGGCCAGTGCCTCGCCCGTTGCCCAGTCGAAATTCTCGCCGGTCTTGAACATCTCGGCCTTGGCATCGAGCACGCGCCGCAAGGTGCGGTGGACGTTCACGCCTTCGGGCACCGTTGTCAGCGTCCGGCCCAGGCTCTCGAACAGCTTGGGGGAGACGGCGGTTTCGACATTCTTGCGCGCGGTTTCGATGTCGGCGGGCTGATGCAGGCCGGACCAGCGACCGGCGAACCAGTCGGCATGATTGGCCTTGTAGGTCTTGGCCGATTCAAACTCTTCCTCGAGATGATCGACAAAGCCCTCGACCTGCGCGGAGAGGAACGAATCGTCCACCACGCCCTCTTCGCGCAGACGCGAGGCATAGACCTCGCTCACCGGCGGATGCTGCTTGATGCGCGCATACATGAGCGGCTGCGTGAAGCTCGGCTCGTCGCCCTCATTGTGGCCGAAGCGGCGGTAGCACCACATGTCGATCACGATGTCGCGATGGAAAGTCTGGCGATATTCGATCGCCAGCTTGCAGGCGAAGGTCACCGCCTCGGGGTCATCGCCGTTCACATGGATGATCGGCGCCTGCACCCCCTTGGCGACATCGCTCGGATAGGGCGAGCCGCGCGAGAATTGCGGGCTGGTGGTGAACCCGATCTGGTTGTTGACGACGAAGTGGATGCAGCCGCCGGTATTGTAGCCGCGCACGCCGGAAAAGCCGAAGCACTCCCACACAATGCCCTGGCCGGCAAAGGCCGCATCGCCATGGATGAGCACGGGCAGCACCTGCTTGTGCTTGCCGGGGCCGATATCGTCGCGGAACAACTGCTGCGCGCGCACCTTGCCGAGCACGATCGGGTCGACCGTCTCCAGGTGCGAGGGGTTGGGCACCAGCGACATGTGGACATTGATGCCGTCGAAATCACGGTCGGTAGATGTGCCGAGATGGTATTTCACGTCGCCGGAGCCGCCGACATCCTCGGGATTGGCGGTGCCGCCCGAGAACTCGTGGAAGATCACGCGGAAGCCCTTGGCCATCACATTGGCCAGCACATTGAGGCGGCCACGATGGGCCATGCCGTACACGATCTCGCGCACGCCGAGCTGGCCGCCATATTTGATCACGGCTTCGAGCGCCGGAATCATGGACTCGCCGCCATCGAGGCCGAAGCGCTTGGTGCCGACATATTTACGGCCGAGGAACTTCTCATATTGCTCGGCCTGGATGACCTTGGCGAGGATCGCCTTCTTGCCCTCGGGCGTGAAGATGATTTCCTTGTCCTTGCCTTCCATGCGGTCCTGCAGGAAGCGGCGCTCCTCCACATCGGAGATGTGCATATATTCCAGGCCAACATTGCCGCAGTAATTGGCGCGCAGAATGTCCACCAGCTCGCGGATCGTCGTCCACTCAAGGCCGAGCGCGCCGCCGACATAGACCTTGCGGTCCTGCTCCGCGCCGGAGAAGCCATGATATTCCGGCGTCAGATCGGCCGGCAGGTCGCGCTGGCTGAGGCCGAGCGGATCGAGATTGGCCGCCAGATGGCCGCGCACCCGGTAGGTGCGGATGAGCATCATCGCGCGGATCGAATCGGCGGCCGCCTTGGCGACATCGGCCTGCGAGGCGGGCGCGCCGCTCTTGGCGGCGGCGGCCTTGATCGCCACCTGCATCTGCGTGGGGTCGAGCGCGGCGGTCAGGTCATCCGTGCTGTCGAGTGGCCAGCCCTTGCGCGCCCAGCTCGGCCCTTGTTCGGCCTCTTGCGCGCCGCTGAATTCCTGATTCTCGTAACCCATCGGTTCGATCCTTGCCTCTCTCCGCCGGGCGGAAGACGCCTGTGCCGCCATCCCGGACCGGCCTTTTAAGGCGTCCCGGGTGAAGCGGCTGTTAACCACCTACGCCTTGAGCACCTCAAGCAGCGTCGTGCCCAGCTCCGAAGGGCTGGCCGCAACCTTGATGCCCGCTGCTTCCATCGCCGCGATCTTGCTTTCCGCATCGCCCTTGCCGCCGGAGACGATCGCACCGGCATGGCCCATGCGACGGCCCGGAGGCGCCGTGCGGCCCGCGATGAAGCCGGCCATCGGCTTCTTGCGGCCCTTCTTGGCCTCGTCGATCAGGAACTGCGCGGCCTGCTCCTCGGCATCGCCGCCGATCTCGCCGATCATGATGATGCTCTGCGTCGCCTCGTCGGCGAGGAACAGCTCCAGCACGTCGATGAAGTTGGTGCCGTTGACCGGATCGCCGCCAATGCCGACGGCCGTCGTCTGGCCAAGGCCCGCATTGGAGGTCTGGAACACCGCCTCATAGGTGAGCGTGCCCGAGCGCGACACGACGCCGACGCTGCCCTTGCGGAAGATGGAGCCGGGCATGATGCCGATCTTGCACTCGTCCGGCGTCAGTACGCCGGGGCAGTTCGGGCCGATGAGGCGCGACTTGCTACCGGAGAGCGCGCGCTTCACGCGCACCATGTCGAGCACCGGAATGCCTTCCGTGATCGTGACGATCAGCGGCACTTCCGCGTCGATCGCTTCCAGGATCGAATCGGCGGCGAATGGCGGCGGCACGTAGATGACGCTCGCGGTGGCGCCGGTCTTGGCCACGGCTTCTTCCACCGTGTCGAACACCGGCAGGCCGATGTGGCTGGTGCCGCCTTTGCCCGGCGTCACGCCACCGACCATCTGCGTGCCATAGGCCAGCGCCTGCTCGGTGTGGAACGTGCCAGTCGCGCCGGTCATGCCCTGCGTGATGACCTTGGTGTTCTTGTCGACGAGGATGCTCATGGGCTCGCTTCGCTTCCTTGTTCCCCGGCGAAGGCCGGGGTCCAGTTCTGACAGATGGACTCGAACAGATCGTTCCAGTCCGGGTTTATCTCTTCAATGAGGCGCAGTTTCCACTGACGCTTCCATTCCTTGATCCGCAGTTCGCGCTGCCGCGCGTTCTGAAGATCGTCATGGGCTTCGTACCAAACCAGTAGCTTGCAGCCATATTTGCTGGTGAAGCCCTTGATCTCTCCTGTCCGATGCTGCGTGACCCGTCTCACCAGATCACTCGTCACACCGGTATAAATCGTCCCGTTCCGCCGACTTGCCATGATGTAGACATAGCCGGCGCAGGTCATTGCATCACCGCCGCTGCTGGGCCCCGGCCTTCGCCGGGGAACAGGAAGAGCAAGCGATGCGCTTCATCGCTTACGCCAGGCTCGGATCGATGCCCTTGCACGCCACCAGCAGTTCCTTGACCGCATCGACGCTGACCTGGAGATTGCCCTTGGCTTCGTCATCCAGCTCGATCTCGACGATCTGCTCGACGCCGTCCTTGCCGATGATCACCGGTACGCCGACATACAGGCCGTCGACGCCGTACTTGCCCTCGACATAGGCGGCGCAGGGCAGCAGGCGCTTCTGGTCGCCCAGATAAGCTTCCGCCATGGCGATGCCGCTGGTCGCGGGCGCATAATAAGCCGAGCCGGTCTTGAGCAGGCCGACGATCTCGCCGCCGCCCGAACGGGTGCGCTGCACGATGGCGTCGATACGCTCCTTGGTGGAGCGGCCCTGCTTGATGAGGTCGGGCACGGGAATGCCGGCGACCGTGGAATATTGCACGACCGGCACCATGGTATCGCCATGGCCGCCGAGCACGAAGGTCGTGACGTCCTTGGCGGACACTTCGAACTCTTCGGCGATGAAGTGGCTGAACCGGGCCGAATCGAGCACGCCGGCCATGCCGACGACCTTGTTGTGCGGCAGGCCGGAGAATTCGCGCAGCGCCCAGACCATCGCGTCGAGCGGGTTGGTGATGCAGATCACGAACGCGTCGGGCGCATTGTCGCGAATGCCCTCACCGACGGCCTTCATGACCTTGAGGTTGATGCCGAGCAGGTCGTCACGGCTCATGCCCGGCTTGCGGGCGACGCCGGCGGTGACGATGATGACGTCGGCCCCGGCAATGTCCGCATAGTCGTTGGAGCCGGTGATCTTGGCGTCGAAGCCTTCGACCGGACCGCACTGCGAAAGATCGAGCGCCTTGCCCTGGGGAATCCCTTCGACCACGTCGAACAGGACGATATCGCCAAGCCCTTTGAGAGCCGCGAGGTGAGCAAGCGTGCCGCCGATATTGCCGGCACCAATAAGCGCGATCTTCTTCCGGGCCATGCGCGTCTCCTTCTTTGCGCGGTGGTCGATGAGGCGCCCATAGGCCCAATTTCCTTACCGTTCAATGACGATCGGGCCAGATTTCGGCTTTTCTTTGCGATTAGTTCGCAATATCATTTGGGGGCGTTCAGCCGGTCCTTGAGGCGGATGAGTGACCGTCATCGATGGATCGCCCGCCTTCGACGCGATACCGTCCAACGGCCGAGAACGCCGAACGGTCCACCGCGCGGGCAAAAGAACGAATAGTTTTTTGCTGCACTGCGCCTTGACGTGGGGTTCGACCGACCCATATGGCGGCCGTTAGCACTCACTCGCTGACAGTGCTAACACAGTGTTTCACAGGCGGGGTGCCGGAGTCGGTATCCGGGGGGCGCGCAGGCTTCGGCAAGGGCCGGCCGGGCGATCCATCGGAGAGCGACAGCGCCCGCCGCTATGGAAAGGACTTGGATAATGGGATTTCGTCCGCTGCACGATCGCGTGCTCGTTCGCCGCATCGAAGCCGATGAGAAGACTGCCGGTGGCATCATCATTCCCGACAGCGCCAAGGAAAAGCCGCAGGAAGGCGAGATCGTCTCCGTGGGCACGGGCGCCAAGGCGGAAGACGGCAAGGTGACGCCGCTCGACGTCAAGGCCGGTGACCGCGTGCTGTTCGGCAAGTGGTCCGGCACCGAGGTCAAGGTCGACGGTGAAGACCTGCTCATCATGAAGGAAAGCGACATTCTGGGCGTCATCGCCTGATTTTCGCACTCCGTTGAATTTAAGGAAGGACTAGCAACATGGCAGCCAAGGACGTCAAATTTTCCCGCGATGCCCGTGAGCGCATCCTGCGCGGCGTGGACATTCTCGCCGATGCAGTGAAGGTCACCCTCGGTCCCAAGGGCCGTAACGTCGTGATCGACAAAAGCTTCGGCGCCCCCCGCATCACCAAGGACGGTGTGTCGGTCGCCAAGGAAATCGAGCTCAAGGACAAGTTCGAGAACATGGGCGCCCAGATGGTGCGCGAAGTGGCCTCGAAGACCAACGACATTGCCGGTGACGGCACCACCACCGCGACCGTTCTCGCCCAGGCGATCGTGCGCGAGGGCATGAAGTCGGTTGCGGCCGGCATGAACCCGATGGACCTCAAGCGCGGCATCGACCTCGCGGTGACCAAGGTTGTCGAGGACCTCAAGGCCCGCTCCAAGGCCGTTTCCGGCAACAAGGAAATCGCCCAGGTCGGTATTATCTCGGCCAATGGCGACACCGAAGTCGGCGAGAAGATCGCCGAGGCCATGGAAAAGGTCGGCAAGGAAGGCGTGATCACGGTCGAGGAAGCCAAGGGCCTCGATTTCGAGCTGGACGTCGTGGAAGGCATGCAGTTCGACCGCGGCTACCTCTCGCCCTACTTCATCACCAACCCCGAGAAGATGCAGGTCGAGCTGGCTGACCCCTACATCCTCATCCACGAGAAGAAGCTCTCCTCGCTGCAGGCGCTGCTTCCGATCCTGGAGGCCGTGGTGCAGTCGGGCCGTCCGCTGCTCATCATCGCCGAGGACATTGAGGGTGAGGCTCTGGCCACGCTCGTCGTCAACAAGCTGCGTGGTGGCCTCAAGGTCGCTGCCGTGAAGGCACCGGGCTTCGGTGACCGTCGCAAGGCCATGCTGGAAGACATCGCCGTCCTCACCAAGGGCGAGGTGATCTCCGAGGATCTCGGCATCAAGCTCGAGAACGTCACGGTCGGCATGCTCGGCACCGCCAAGCGCGTCACCATCGACAAGGACAACACCACCATCGTCGATGGCGCTGGCGATGCGGATGCCATCAAGGGCCGCACCGAGCAGATCCGCGCGCAGATCGAGACGACCACGTCCGATTATGACCGCGAGAAGCTGCAGGAGCGTCTGGCCAAGCTGGCTGGCGGCGTGGCCGTCATCAAGGTTGGCGGTGCGTCCGAGGTCGAGGTGAAGGAGCGCAAGGATCGCGTTGACGATGCGCTGCACGCCACCCGCGCGGCTGTCGAGGAAGGCATTGTCCCCGGCGGTGGTACGGCTCTGCTGTACGCCACCAAGGCGCTGGCCGGCCTCAAGGGCGTCAATGACGACCAGACCCGCGGCATCGACATCATCCGCAAGGCCATCGAAGCGCCGCTGCGTCAGATCGCTCAGAATGCGGGCTTCGACGGTGCCGTCGTCGCTGGCAACCTGCTGCGCGAAAATGACGAGACCCGGGGCTTCAACGCTTCGACCGACGTCTATGAGAACCTGGTGGAAGCCGGCGTGATCGACCCGACCAAGGTTGTGCGCGCGGCTCTGCAGGACGCGGCTTCGGTTGCCGGTCTGCTCATCACCACCGAGGCGACCATTGCCGAGCTGCCCGAGGACAAGTCCTCGGCTCCGGCTGGCATGCCCGGCGGCATGGGCGGCATGGGCGGCATGGACTTCTAAGAAGTTCACCGTTTCTTCTATCAGGGAAGGCCGTCGGGAAACCGGCGGCCTTTTCCTTTGGGCAACGGCGGGCCGTGCGGGCGCGGACGGTTTCGCACAAGCATCTTCCCATCGGCGCGCAATGCCGACACAGTGGGGCATCGCAACCTGGCGCTGCCTGTTCCGCGGCGCCCGATCAGGATGACCGCATGACCGACCTTTCCCGCCGCGAAGCCGTGGCCGCCGCCGCCCTTGCCGGCCTCGCCGCGCTGGCGCCCGCGTCGCTTGCCGCGCAAACCGCCTCCAACCGGGATCTCACCTGGGATCTCAGCGCGCTTTATGCCGATGATGCCGCGTGGGACACCGCCCGCCGGTCCGCGCTCGAGGCGGTCAAGGGCATGGCGGCCTATAAGGGGCGGCTCGGCGAAAGTGCCGAGACGCTCGCGGCGGCCTTCACCATGCAGTCCGATCTCTACCGGCAAATCCTGCGCGTCTATGTCTATGCCAGCCTGCGTGCCGACGAAGATGTGCGCGTGTCTGCGAACCAGGAGAAGCAGGGGCAGGCGGTTGACCTGTTCACCGCGTTCAGCGAGGCCAGCGCCTGGATCGCGCCGGAAGTGCTCAGCATCGGCGAGGCGAAGATCAAGCAGTTCATCGCCGGGAATGCCGTGTTGCGCGATCGGTTCGATCATGCGCTGGCCGACATGCTGCGTCGCGCGCCGCATACGCTCTCGCCGGAAGGGGAAGGGCTGCTGGCGAGCGCAACATCCGTGCTCTCCGCACCGGGCGACATTTCGGACCAGCTGCGCAGTTCGGACATTCCCTGGCCCAGCATCACCCTGTCCACCGGCGAAAAAGTGAAGCTCGACAATCAGGGCTATACCGTCCACCGCGCGGCGCCCGAGCGGGCGGATCGCAAGGCGGTGTTCGATGCCTTCTGGAAGACCTATGGGGAGTTCCGCAACAGCTTCGGTGCGACCTATCTGGCGCAGGTCCGCGGCAATATCTTCGATGCGAAGGCGCGCAAATATCCCACCGCGCTGGCGTCGGCCCTCGCCGGATCGAATGTGCCTGAGGGCGTCTATCGCACCTTGGTGGCGGAAACGAACAAGGGCCTGCCCCAGCTTCACCGTTATTTCGAGCTGCGCCGCCGGATGCTCAAGCTGCCGGACCTCCATTATTACGATATCTATCCGCCGCTGGTCGAAACGGGGCGCCGCTTCTCGCTCGACGAGATGCGTCGACTGACGCTTGCTGCGGTGCAGCCGCTGGGCCCCGATTATGCCGCCTCTCTCTCACGCGCGACGGCTGCGCGGTGGATGGACCCGTGGCCACGGCCCGGCAAGCGGCCGGGCGCCTATATGCAGTCCAGCGCCTATGACGTGCATCCCTATCTGCTGCTCAACCTGAGCGACGAATATGAGAGCCTGAGCACCTATGCGCATGAGTGGGGCCATGCCATGCACAGCCTGCTCGCCAATGCCGCGCAACCTTTCGAGAAAGCGGATTATCCGATCTTCACCGCCGAAATCGCCTCGACGCTGAACGAGCTGCTGCTGCTCGATTATATGGAGTCGCAGGCCAAGACGCGCGAGGAGAAGCTCTTCTATCTCGGCCAGCGGATGGAGAATATTCGCGGCACCTTCTTCCGCCAGACGATGTTTGCCGAGTTTGAGCTGGTGGCGCATGACCGGGCCGAGGCGGGCGACGGTCTCTCCGGTGGCGCCTTCACTACGCTCTACACCGATCTGCTGGCGCGCTACCATGGGCCGAAGGTCGGCATGGAGCCGGCCTATGGCAATGAATGGGCCTATATCCCGCACTTTTACAACAGCTTCTATGTCTACCAATATGCCACCTGCTTCTCCGCCGCCGTCTATTTCGCGGGAGAGATCAAGCGCGGCGGGGCGAAGGCGCGGGACAATTATCTGGCGGTGCTCAAGGCCGGCGGCTCGGATTATCCGGTTGAGATTCTCAAGCGCGCGGGGCTGAACATGGCGGGGCCGGAGCCCTATCGTGCCGTGGTCCAGCTCCTGTCGGATACGCTGGATGAGGCCGAGGCGCTGATGGCCTGAGCGAAGACCGGCGCGGGGAGTTTTCACCGCACGCGACTCATGAAAATGGGGGCCGGCATCGCTACCGGCCCCCACGATGCCATCGCCTTCCAGCCCGTCTCCGGGACATCCGGCGTCTGGCACGACGCTCTCGATCGTGAGATCGTGCGCCTCACGTCCTATTCCTTGCGGAAGTCCGACGTGCTGATCCGGCTGCGGCAGGCCGCCTTCGGATCGACCGCGCGAGGCTCGCCCGAAGGGCAAGCCGTGGCGGCCTTTGCGGATGTGGGATCATGCCTAGACGGCAGAGCCTGCATCCATCCCCGCTGCCTCGCGATCCTGTTCCCGGGGGAAGCGTGATCCTGCGGTTGGCGGCGGGCCGAACCAATGCGCTGAGCACGTTGCCGCGCGCAGGTCTTGGTCCGTAAGATCGACTCAACATTCTGATTTAACAGAACATTTCTGTCTCTCTATGGCTTGATGGTCTCACGAGAATCGAGTCGTGCGAAGCATTATCCGCCGCTGCAATGCGGGGACCGCGATCAAAACTGTGGATGAGTGTGGATAAGTCCGGGGATAATTTGCGCCGGGCCGATCATTGTTCCGCGCTGTAGGGAAGCGGCCGCAGATTCGCCAGCAAAAAGGCGCAAAAAAGGCGACGCCTTGCAGCGTCGCCTTTTTGATTTGCAGCAGAGCGACCTCAGTGGGTCGCGCCGTGCCTCATCTGCTTAGAGGCCGCCGAACGGAACGCTCATGGCAGCGGCAGAGATGTAGGCAGCAAAAATCTTCTTGAGAATGGTCATGTCGTGGCTCCCGGAATTGATCGGGCGTAGCGCCCGGGTCTCTGGAGGCCATTTGTGTTGCAACGCAGCAAAGTTCAATTGCAAAGGCCGGGCCGCGAATGCAAAAACTGCAATCGTTATGGCCTGCGCATTCAATCGGGAATGATTATTGCTCCGATAAATCAACGATCCTCTGGAATTCCTCGTCGCTCACCGACGACACGGACAGGCGCGATTGTCGCACCAAAGCCATGTTCGCAAATGCAGGATCGGCCTTGATTTGTTTGAGCGTGACCGGCTTGGCGAGTTTGCGCACCGGAGCGACTTCCACCGCGAACCACTTGCCGGTTTCGTCCGTGCTGTCCTGCTCGGCCCCGCGCACGATCTCCATGATGCCGACGCATTCGACGCCGATATTGCTGTGATAGAACAGCGCCTGGTCACCGACCTCCATCGCCTTCATGTTCAGCTTGGCGGCATGGTTGCGCACCCCGTCCCACTCAGCGCGGCCCTTCTCGACCAGATCGTCCCAGGAGAACACATCGGGCTCCGATTTCATCAGCCAGTAGCGCATGGGCGATCGATCCTCCTTTGCCAGCCTGCCCGGGCGCCATTCCATGCCGGTACGCGGCGTGCAAGGCCTTTGCTGTCACCAAGCCCCGGCGTGACAGCCCCGCCGCGAACGCCTAGTCAGGACTGACCATTTCAGTGCGAGTCAGACCGTCATGACGTCATCCGATCCGTTGGGGCATGTCCCCACTCTCTCGCTCGCGCGCCTCTCGCCGCAGGAATTTGCCGACGCGATCGGCGCCAGCTTCCGCGAATTTGGCTTCGCCATCGTCACCGATCACGGGATGGACCCGGACCTCGTGGCGCGGGGCTGGGCGCTGGCAAAGGCGTTCTTCGCGCTGCCCGATCCGGTCAAGCGCACCTATCTGGTACCCGGCGGCGCGGGACAGCGCGGCTACACGGCGTTCGGGACAGAGGTCGCCAAGGGCGCCAGCGAGAATGACCTCAAGGAATTCTGGCATGTCGGCCGCGCCCTGCCGGCCGGTCATCCCCTCGCCGAGGATATGCCGCCCAACATCTGGCCGGGCGAGATCGCGGGGTTCGAGGAGACTTTTAAGGCGCTGTTCGCGGCGTTCGATGCCGTGGGCGCGCGCATCCTCTCCGGCGTCGCGCGCCATCTCGGCCTCGCGCCCGACTGGTTCGACGCCAAGATCGACGAGGGCAATTCCATCCTGCGGCTGCTGCATTATCCGCCCGTCTCCGCGCAGGCGCCCGGCATTCGCGCGGGCGCGCATGAGGACATCAACCTCATCACCCTGCTGCTCGGCGCCGAGGAAGGCGGGCTGCAGCTGCTGACGCGCGAGGGTGAGTGGATTCCGGCCACGCCGCCCGCTGGCGCGCTGGTCATCAATGTCGGCGACATGCTGCAGCGGCTGACCAATCATGTGCTGCCCTCGACCAGCCACCGCGTCGTCAATCCGCCGCCCGAGCGCCGCCACATTCCGCGCTATTCCATGCCCTTCTTCCTGCATCTGGAGCCGGACGTGATGATCGAGGCGCTGCCGCAATGCGTGAGCGCGGAAAATCCGCTGCGTGAACCGCCGATCAGCGCGCATGATTATCTGCATGAGCGGCTGCGGGAGATTGGGCTGAAGAAGGGTTAGGTTTTCGCGCCCCCACACATCCCGTTCGTGTCTCGACTTCGCTCGACGCGAACGGGGGGGGGGGGCGGAGGGATGTGGGTCTGCGGACCCTATTTCCGCCAGCGGGAGAGAGTGATGCCGATCTTTTCGTTCCGCTCGGAGAGGGCCAGCTTGACGATCTTCACCGTCACATGGCGCGCCTTGCGGTCCTGCAGGAAGATGGTGTCGATGATGTGATCGGCCACGGCCTCGACCAGCATGAAGTGCTGGCCCCGGGTGATCGCCGTGGTCGCCGCATGCTTGAGGTCCATATAGTTTTTGGACGTGCTGAGCGGCGTATTCGGCTCGTAATGGCTGCGATGCTCGAGCAGGGCGCGAATGCTGATTCGCAGCGGCTGCGGCAGATGGGTTTCCTCGGAATAGATGCCGGTCAGCACATCCACCTCAAGATCCTCGATCTCGAGCAGCAGCATGTCATCCATGGGATTCACGCCGTTTGCCGGATTGGCGCTGTGCCCTCCCGTTCCTGGCATTCCCGCCTCGCGTCCCGCCATCATAGCCTCGAATAACCCTTTTCATTTGGGCGTGAAGCGCTAAAGGCCGCCGCCTCGGGCGCTATTGCCCGCTTGGAAGGCGGACGGCAAGCGGTGACACGGATCGGCGAGCTGGCAGGAACCGGAGACGCGGCCATCACCGCGCTGCTCGATGCGGCATTTGGCCCGGCGCGCCACGGCCGCACGGCCTATCGCATCCGCCTGGGCATGGCCTGGTTCACGGACCTTTCCTTCGCCGCCTTCGATTCGGACGGGCAAGTGATCGGCACGCTGCAAAGCTGGCCGGTGGCCCTGCACGGCCCGGACGGTCGCGAGACACCGCTGATCATGGTCGGGCCGGTCGCGGTAGTCCCAGCGATGCAGCGCCATGGCACCGGCCGCGCGCTGATGGACCGGCTGATCGAAACCGTCGATCTGCATCCGGGCGATCCGCTGGTGATGATCGGCGATCCCGAATATTATGGCCGCTTCTGGGGCTTTACGGCCGATGCAACGGGGGATTGGGCCGTGCCCGGTCCGGTGGAGCGGCACCGCTTGCTGACCCGCGCGGCGCCCGGCGTGGCGCTGCCCTCCGCTGGCAGTCTTGGCCCGCGCGGCACGGCCATGGTGGCGGGGGCGACGGCCACGCCGGCGGTCTGAGCGCGCTGATCGCGGTCAGCACCGCGTGGCACCAGTGCGAGACGCCCTTTGCCAAGCCGGCTGGCCTTGCCTATCTGCAGCGCATGGTTGCGCCTCTCGATCCCGGTTCCGATCTGCCCATTGCCGGCGTCCCGCAGGATGCCGATCCGGCGCGCCCTTATCCGGTCATGGACTGGTCGCCCACGCGCTGCGGGCACAGCGCCATGCGAATCGATGCGCAGGGCCGCTGGTTTCATGAAGAGCGCGAGATCCGCCGCCCCGAGCTGGTGAGTCTGTTCGCGCGCCTGCTGCGGCGCGAGCCGGACGGGCGGCATGTGCTGGTGACGCCGGTCGAGATGCTCGACATCGAGGTCGAGGACGCGCCTTTGTTCGCGGTGGAAATGGCGAGCGAGGGGGACGGGCAGGCGCGCACGCTGCGGTTCCGCATTGGGGCGACCGGGCAGTGGGTCACGGCTGACGGCGCCCATCCGTTGGGGATGGAAGAGAATGCGGCGGGGCCGCGTCCCGCGCTCGGGCTGGAGGCTGGCCTGCGCGCGCGGCTGATCCGCCCGGTCTATTATGCGCTGGCCGAACTTGCCATTGCGGAGGGGCACGATCCTCTGGGTCTGTGGAGCGGCGGCGTCTTTCACGCGCTGGAGACGGCGGCATGAGTTGGCGGGACCGACTCACGGCCTCGCTGCGGCCGGAATTCGACTCGGCGCATACCCATGATTTCTTCCTGTATCGCAACCGGCCCGAGCCGGCGGGGCCGTTCACGCCGGCAGCGGTGCTGATCGCGGTCACAGACCGCCCCGATCCGGGCATGATCTTCACCCTGCGCCACGCAGGGCTGCGCGCCCATGCCGGACAGGTCGCCTTTCCCGGTGGCCGGCTGGACCCGGGTGATCGCGATGCGGTGGAGGCAGCGCTGCGCGAGGCGCATGAGGAAATCGCGCTCCCGCCCGAGGCGGTGGAGGTGATGGGCCGGTCGGATCGCTTCCGCACCGGCACGGGGTTCGAGATCGAGCCGATTGTCGGCATCGTCCCGCCCGATCTGGCGTTGCGGCCGTCCGAGGCGGAGGTTGACGCCATCTTCGAGGTGCCGCTCGATTTTCTGCTCGATCCCACCAACCGGGCGTTGCGCACCGTGGACTGGGAAGGCGGCACCCGCAGCTATTACGAGTTTCTGTGGCAGGAGCACCGCATCTGGGGCGTGACGGCAGCGATGCTGGTCAACCTCGCCCGGCGCATCGAGGCGGCAGCATGAGCGCGGCCCTCCCCGAGCGGCTCCCCGATGCCGAGTGGCGGGCCTGGCCGGGCCTGCTGGCACTCTGCGAGGCGCTGGGCGCGGACCAAGGCGAAGCGCGCTTCGTCGGCGGCGCGGTGCGGGATGCCCTGCTGGGCATCGCGGTCAAGGATATCGACATCGCGACCGTTCACCTGCCGGAAGAGGTGGTCCGCCGCGTGAAGGCCGCTGGCCTGCGCGCCGTGCCGACCGGCATCGCGCATGGCACGATCACGGCCATTCTCGATCATCGCCCGATTGAGATCACCACATTGCGGCGAGATGTTTCCACCGATGGGCGCCGGGCCACGGTCGCCTTCGGCACGGATTGGCGGGATGACGCGGCACGCCGCGACTTCACGATGAACGCGCTGTATGCCGATCCCGCCAGCGGCGCCTTGTCGGATTATTTCGACGGGCGCGCCGATCTGCTGGCTCGCCGCGTGCGCTTCATCGGCGATCCCAATCAGCGCATCGCCGAGGATCATCTGCGCATCCTGCGCTATTTCCGCTTTACGGCCCGGTTTGGCACGCTGGATCGCGACGCGCCGGATTATCGCGCCTGCGTGGCGCACGCGACCAGCCTCATGGCGCTCTCTCGCGAGCGCGTCGCGGACGAGATGCTCAAGCTGCTCGGTCTGCCCGATCCAGCCGACGTGATCGCGGCGATGGTGGGCGATGGGGTGTTGGCATCCGTGCTGCCGGAGATCGATGCCCATGGCGTGGCCGCCCTGCGCGCGCTGATCGCCGCCGAGCAGGCGACGGGCATTGCGCCGGCCGGCTTGCGTCGTCTGGCGGCGCTGCTGCCGCCCGATGGCGCGCTGGCCGATCAGGTCGGTGCACGGCTGCGCCTCTCCAACAAGGCGCGGCAGCGTTTGCGCGCGGCGGCTACGCTGGCCTCGGCGGCCACTCCGCAGGCACTGGCCTATGCGCTGGGCGAGGACAGCGCGGTCGATCACATCCTGCTGGGCCGGGCCTTTTCGCCCGACTGCGCGCCCGCGCTGATCGGCTGGCAGGCGCCGCGCCTGCCGCTTTCGGGGGGCGATCTGATTGCGATGGGGCTGACGGCCGGCCCGCTGGTGGCGCGGACGCTTCAGGCGCTGGAGAGAGCGTGGATCGACCGGGGCTTTCCCGCGCCGGATGAGACGCGCGAGATGGCGCGTCAGATGGTGGGGGCGGCGCTGCGCTCCAGCCAGTAGTGGAAGGCCTCCTGCGGCGGCAGGGGGCGCGCGAAGTGATAGCCCTGGCCGAAATGGCAGCCGAGCTTGCGCAGGGCATCGGCCATGTCCGGGGTCTCGATGCCCTCCGCCGTGGTTTCCATGCCGAGCGCGCCGGCGAGGCTGACGATGGCGCGCACGATGGCGATCTTGTCGGCGTCGCCGATCATGTCCGTCACGAAGCTGCGGTCGATCTTGAGCACGTCGATGGGGAGCGACTGGAGGCTGGCGAGGTTGGAAAAGCCGGTGCCGAAATCGTCCATCGCCACCGTCACGTCCATCGCCTGCAGCGCGCCGAGCAATTGCCGGGTCTTGTCCGGGTCGGCGATGAGCGCGCTTTCGGTCAGCTCGATGATCAGGCGGTTGCCGGCGATGCCGGCATAGCGCAGCGCTTCTTCCACCGCGCGGGGCACATTGTCGCGCACCATCTGCACCGGTGAGAGGTTGACGTTCATGGTGATCGGCAGGGTTTCCCCGAACCGCCTGTCCCAATCCGCGAGGGTCTGCACGCACTCGCACATCGCCCAGCGCCCCAGCGGCACGATCAGCCCCGATTCCTCGGCGACAGGAATGAACTCATTGGGGGAGACCTGCCCCAGCACCGAATCTTCCCAGCGGGTGAGCGCCTCGAAGCCCTTCACCGCGCCGGTCTGCAGGTTGATGAGCGGCTGGAACACCATGGTCAGCTCGCCATTGTCGATCGCCTCGCGCAGGCGGTTCTCCAGTGTGAAGCGCTTGAGCGCCTCGCGGAGCACATTGGCGCGGTAGACCTCCAGCGCGCCGGATTTCTTGGCGCGCTTCACGGCCGCCTGCGCCTGCCGGAGCAGCCGCTCGATATCGTCGCTGTCTTCCTGCGCCAGCGCGCAGCCCAGCGCGACCTCGACGTTGATGAGATAGGTGGAGAGGCGGATCGGTGCCTCGAACGCCTTGCGCACGCGCTCGGCGATCTGGAGCACTTCGGACAGGCCGTGGCCGACATGGGCGAAGATGGCGAACTCGTTGCCGCCGATTCGGGCCAGCACGTCGCCCGCGCGCAGCACGGATTTGACGCGCCGCGCGACGGTGATGATCAGCTCGTCGCCCGCCATGGCGCCCAGCGATTCGTTGATGCGGCTGAAGCGCACGAGATCGAAGCCGATGATCGCATAGGTCGCCTTGCTGGCGGCCGGGCGGCCGTTTTCGGCGAGGCCTTCGATCTGCTCGACAAAGCCGATGCGGTTGGGCAGCGAGGTCAGGCTGTCCGTCATCAGCTCCTTGCGCAATGTGCTTTCCGCATTGCGCTCGCTGGTGCGGTCCGTGGCGGTGAAGAGCACCAGCCGGGCGGGCTGCGCATCGTCTTCCTCAACCCAGGTCAGCGAGCAGCTGTAGGCGCGCAGCCCGAGC
Organism: Sphingobium sp. B10D7B; assembly: GCF_025961955.1. Classification (NCBI taxonomy): domain Bacteria; kingdom Pseudomonadati; phylum Pseudomonadota; class Alphaproteobacteria; order Sphingomonadales; family Sphingobiaceae; genus Sphingobium; species Sphingobium sp. B10D7B. Next base: position 3,101,401 of record NZ_JAOQOQ010000001.1, on the reverse strand, counting down.
CGGTCATGAAATTCCAGCTCGAAGCGGTCGGAGCGGCGCTGCGAATCGAACATCGCCTGCGCGCGGTGCCGCCAGTTGCGCTGCCTGCGTTGGCTGTCCTCGCTGTCGAGCAATTCGTTGGCGGCCTGATCCTCGACGAAGCTGAAAAACTCCGCATTGCCGACCAGAACGTGCAGGCCTGAGGGGGACTGGGTCAACAGCGCGGCGGGATAAGGGAGCGCCTTGAGGAAGGCGGTATAGCCGCGCAGGTCGTCGACCGCCGGCAAGGGCGCTGTCATGGAGGCGTCAAAGGGCGCAGGGCGCGGGCGTGCCGCTGCCTCTACATGCTCCGTCTCGCGTTTTGCGCTTGCCGTCATGGATCGCCGGGTTAACGGCCCATGGTAAATTAAGGCTGAAAGTCTGGCGCAAGCCCCTATTTTTGTTGATGCTGCAACAGTCCCCCTCGTCCCGTGACGGGAAAAGGAGGATTTGTGCGCTGACGGGTCAGTCGAATCGGTTGTCGCGGGGGAAGCCGTTGGGCGGCATTCGCCCGGCAGCGCCGCGGGCCGCGCGCCAGGAGAGCAGGTCGGTTTCGGTGCGAGTCCGGCCGCTGTCCCCGCCCATCGTCCAGGAGAGGCCCTGCGCCAGCGTAAGCGTCATCGCGTCGGAGAGGCCGCCATCCTTGTAGCGCTGCAGGGTGACGCCCTGTCCGCGCGCCATTTCCGGCAGTTCGGCGAGCGAGAAGATGACCAGCTTGCGATTCTCGCCGATGACAGCGACCGAATCGGCCCCCGGTGCCACCGGCCGCACGACCTTGAGCTGCGCGCCGGCCTTGAGGTTCACCACCTGCCGGCCCTTGCGGGTCTCGGCGATGATCTCGCTCATCGCCGCGATAAAGCCGCGCCCGTCGCTGGCGGCGAGCAGCAGTTTGCCGTCCGCCCTGGCCGGCAACAGCGCGACGATGTCGGTCTCATTGGCCAGATCGATCATCAGCCGCACCGGCTCGCCAAACCCGCGTCCGCCCGGCAGCTTGTCAGCGCCCAGCGTGTAGAAGCGCCCGTCCGATCCGGCGAGCAGCAGCTTGTCGGTGGTCTGCGCATGGAAGGCATAGGCCGGGCCATCGCCTTCCTTGAACTTGAGCGCATCGGTCGCGGTGAGATCGGCATGGCCCTTCATCGCGCGAATCCATCCGCGCTGGGACATGATGACGGTGATCGGCTCGCGCTCGATCATCGCCTCCAGCGGAATTTCGCGCGCCGGCCCGGCCTGCTCCAGCCCGGTTCGTCGTGCGCCGATGCCCTTTTCCGGCGTGTAGCGCTTGCGCAGATCGGCAAGGTCGCGCTTGAGGCGGGTGCGCTGGCGGGCGGGCGATTCGACGAGCTTGTGCAGATCTTCGCGTTCGGCGGCGAGGTCGTCGCGCTCGCGCCGCAACTCCATTTCCTCCAGCTTGCGCAGCGAGCGCAGCCGCATGTTGAGGATCGCCTCGGCCTGCCGGTCGGTCAGCTGGAACTCCGCCATCATCACCGGCTTGGGCTCATCCTCGCTGCGGATGATCTCGATCACCCGGTCGAGGTTGAGATAGGCGATGATATAGCCGTCGAGCAGCTCCAGCCGGTTGTCGATCTGCTCGATGCGGTGCCGGGCGCGGCGGACCAGCACCTCGATCTGGTGCTTGAGCCATTCGGTCAGCAGATCGCGCAGGCCCATGACGCGCGGCGTGTGGCTGGCATCCAGCACGTTCATGTTGAGCGGGAAGCGGCTTTCCAGATCGGTGAGACGGAACAGGCTGTCCATCAGCACGTCCTGGTCCACCGTGCGGGCGCGGGGCTCCAGCACGATGCGCAGAACCTCGTCCGACTCGTCGCGCACGTCGGCGAGGATCGGCAGCTTCTTGTCGGCGATGAGCTGGGCGATCTGCTCGATCAGCTTGCCCTTGGCAACGCCATAGGGAATCTCGTCGATCACTGCGATCCAGGTGCCGCGCCCTTCATCCTCGCGGTGCCAGCGGGCGCGCAGGCGCATGCTGCCCCGGCCGGTCGCATAGGCGTCCGAGATCACCGAGGGCGGATCGACCAGCACGCCGCCGGTCGGGAAGTCCGGCCCTCTCATATACTGCATGAGCTGGGCGTGATCGGCCTCCGGCTGGTCGATCAGCAGCGTGGCCGCGTCGATCACCTCGGCGACATTGTGCGGCGGAATGCTGGTCGCCATGCCCACCGCGATGCCGCTGGCGCCATTGGCGAGCAGATTGGGGAACAGGCCGGGGAAGACCTCGGGCTCTTCCTCTTCGCCATTATAGGTCGGGCGGAAATCGACGGTGCCGTGGTCGAGGCCGGCCATCAGATCGGCAGCGGCCTGCGTCAGCCGCGCCTCGGTGTAGCGCATGGCGGCGGCGTTATCGCCATCGATATTGCCGAAATTGCCCTGCCCGTCGACCAGCGGGGTGCGCAGGGAGAAATCCTGTGCCAGCCGGACCATCGCGTCATAGACCGAGGCATCGCCATGCGGGTGATATTTGCCGATGACGTCGCCCACGACGCGGGCGCATTTCTTGTAGCTGGTGGTGTTCCGCTCGGGATTGGCGACCAAAATATCCGGCGCCGGCCCGCTCGGTTCGAGCCGCAAAAGGCGCATCGCCCACAGCAGGCGGCGGTGGACCGGCTTCAAGCCGTCGCGCAGATCGGGCAGCGAGCGCGCGGTGATCGTGGAGAGCGCATAGACCAGATATCGCTCGGACAGGGCTGAATCGAAGGGGTGGTCCTTGATGCTGTCCAGCGGATCGCGAAAATCTGTCATGCCGCGCGATTAGCAAGCGCAGCGGCGCTTGGGTAGGGGAGCTATGCGCCTTCGGTTGCGTCGCCTGCATTCTCCGAGCCATTGGCCTCCATGATCGCGGAGGCGGCGTCGGCCAATCGGCGAGCGGCGAGGATGTCATTGGCCATGTTGGCGCGTAGCAGCGGCGCCAGTCGCTCGGCTTCCGACATGAGTTGCGCGCAGAGCCATGTGAAGCGGTCGGCCAGCGCCACCAGATCGTCTGCCGCCTGCGCTTTCTCGCCATCCGGGCGGGCGCGGACGAGGCGCGGAAAGCCGACGGCGTCCGCCTTGGCGGCGGCGAGCGCGCGATCCTGCAGGGCGCACAGCCGAGCCGCCGAATCGTGCAGGGCGGGGTCGATGGGGGGATGGTGGAGGCTCACTGCGATCGCCTTGCGCAGGCAGGCAATGCCCATCGCCAGCGCACAGGCTGCGGCCGTGCCGGAGCCGGACGAGAGGTCGCCTGAGGCGATCTCCTCCAGAACATCCTCAAATGGTGCGCGCGCCAGCATGCGCCTTAAGCGGGCCTGCGCGGATTCGGTTCCCGTGGCTCGATCCGCTCAGGCCGGCAGCGGGACGGGGCGCCCGGCGGGCGGCATATGCTGGTCGACAATGAAGGAGGCTGCCGAGACGAGAATGGCGCCGACCGCCAGAACTGCGAAGAAGGGGATGACGCTGCCATTGCCCAGCTCCAGCAGCGCGCCGCCGAATGCACTGGCCGACACCGCGCCAACCCGGCTCATGAAGATGCCGAAGCCGATTCCCGACGAGCGGCAGGAGGGCGGATAGCCATGGGTCATGATGACATACATGGTCGCGATGCCGCCGCTGAACGCCGCCGCCGAGGCGCCGATCAGGCTGACCACGATCAGCCGCTCGGTCTCGGTCGGCACGGGCGAGAGCGTCTCGACGAAAAAGCCGAGCGCGACGATGCAGAGGAACAGCGCGATGCTGATGCCGCTCATCACCGTGCGGGTGCCCAGCCGCCGGCTGAGGAAACCGGCGGCAATCGCTGCGATCATGGAGGTGATGCCTGCCACCGAGACGGCATTGCCCGCCTGGGGCAGGGTGAAGCCGGCGGCGGTCAGGAATGTGGTGGACCAGTTGAGGATGCCATAGGCGACGAGGGCGCAGGCGGTGAAGGAGGTGCAGACGCCGATGTTCATCCGCAGATTGCTGCGGTGGAGCACGCCGATGGCGACGCCGGCGCCATCATCCGCGCGATGGCGCTCCGGCATGAGGTCGATGTCTTCATCCAGCACGCGGCGGGCAACGGCCTGCGCCTCCGCCTTGCGGCCGCGCGCGATAAGGAAGGAGGGGCTGTCGCGCAGCACAGCGATAATCAGCACGATGAGGAAGAGCGTCGCGATGCCGAAGACCATGAAGGTCCAGCGCCAGCTATAAAGGTCCGACAGGGCCGGGGCGACCCAGCCGACGACGGCGCCGCCAATCGGCGTGCCGACCGAGAGCGAGCTGACCGTGATCGGCCGCAGCCGGTCCGGCAGCCACTCGCTGGCCATGGTCAGCGCGTTGGAATAGGCCGCGCCAAAGCCGATGCCGCTCACCAAGCGCCACAGAGCCATGCTGGTCACGCTGCCGGCCTGGCCCGCCGCGATGGTGCCGATGCCGAAGATGATGGCGGCGAAGGCGAGGGCGTAGCGCCGGCCGATCCTGTCGCCCAGCATCCCGCCCAGCCAGCCGCCGAGACCGAAGCCGATCAGCGCCGCGCTCATCGCAATGCCGAATGTGCCGCGATCCACGCCGAAATCGGCGATCACCAGGGGCGCGACGATGCCGAGCAGCTGCATGTCGATGCCATCGCTGACGAGGATGAGCAGGCAGATGCCGACCGTGATCCACTGGAACCTGCGCACGGGCCTGCTGGCCAGCGCGGCGCTGAATGTGGTGGCGGCGGTGGATGCCATGCCTGCCTCTCCCTCGGATCTGTTGTTGGCCGGATATCGGCCGTTTGCGACGGCGTAACGGATTGAATATCATTTGTCGAAGGAATGAACGTGGATGGGCGCGCCCCACCGTCTCTCAAGGGCGAGCGGCGCCGCAGCCATTGATCGGGGCGCGCGAGAGGCCTATCCCGCCGGCATGACGCACGCTGCCTATCCCGAGCTTCGCCTTCGCCGTACCCGCGCTGCCGCCTGGAGCCGCCGCCTTCATGCCGAGCATCGCCTGACGCCGGCCGATTTCATCTGGCCGCTGTTCATCACGGCGGGGCGCGGGGTCGAGGAGCCGGTCGGCTCGCTGCCGGGCGTCTCGCGCTGGTCGGTCGATCTGGCCGTGGCGCGCGCACGGGAGGCTGCGGCGGCGGGCATTCCCTGCCTCGCCCTGTTCCCCAACACCCCGCATGATTTGCGTAGTGACGATGGCACGGAGGCGCTCAATCCGGACAATCTGATGTGCGAGGCGATCCGCGCGATCAAGGATGCCGTGCCACAGATCGGCCTGCTGACCGACGTGGCGCTCGACCCCTATACCGCGCACGGCCAAGACGGCCTGCTCGATGAAGCCGGCTATGTCGTGAACGATGCTACGGTGGAGATGCTGATCGGCCAGGCGCTCAATCAGGCCGCCGCCGGGGCGGACATCATCGCGCCGAGCGACATGATGGACGGGCGCATCGGCGCGATTCGCGAAGCGCTGGAGGCCGATGGTCACGCCAATGTGCAGATCATGGCCTACGCCGCCAAATATGCGAGCGCCTTCTATGGTCCGTTCCGCGATGCGGTGGGCTCGGGCGGGCTGCTCAAGGGCGACAAGAAGAGCTACCAGATGGACCCGGCCAATGGCGCCGAGGCGCTGCGCGAAGTGGCGATGGACATTGCCGAGGGCGCGGACAGCGTGATGGTCAAGCCCGGTCTGCCCTATCTCGATATCGTCGCGCGGGTGAAGGATGCCTTCAACATCCCGGTCTTCGCCTATCAGGTGAGCGGCGAATATGCGATGATCGAGGCCGCCGTGACCGTCGGCGCGGGCGAGCGCGACGCGCTGGTGATGGAAACGCTGATGAGCTTCAAGCGGGCCGGCTGCACGGGCGTGCTGACCTATCACGCGCTGCATGCCGCCCGGCTGCTGGGCGGCTGAGCGGGCCAGTGAGGGAGCGCCATGGCCAGAATGATCGCTGAAACCGAGCGGCTGATCCTGCGGACCGAGCGGCCGGGCGATCAGGCGGTCTGGCTTGCCCACATGAACACGCCGGAAGTGCGGGCCTATCTGGGCGGCCCCAGACCGGCGGAGGCCATTGCAGACAATTTCGCTCGGATTGCCGCCGATTGGGAGACCAAGGGCATCTCGCTGGCGATGATCGAGCGCAAGGCCGATGGGCTGCTGCTCGGCGATTGCGGGCTTGGCGTCATCGATTCGCCGGAAGCCCCGGCCGCGCTGGCCGGGCAGTGGGAGATCGGCTGGATCATCCGGCACGATTGCTGGCGCAACGGCTATGCGCAGGAGGCTGCGCGGGCGATGTTGGCGCGGGCGTTCGGATCGTGGGATCTGCCGGCGGTCTTCGCGCAGACCTCGCTCAGCAATCCGCCCTCCTGGGGCCTGATGGAGAAGCTCGGCATGCGGCGTCGTGCCGATCTGGACTATGGTGACAGCCGTTATCCCGCTGCCGACAATCCCACGATCATCTATGAGATGCGGCGGGCGGACTGGACGGCGCTGAGCGAGGACAAGTCATGACCAGGCCTCTTATCCTTCCCTTCAACGGCAAGACGCCGAAGATTCACGAGACCGCCTTCGTGGCGCCGGGCTGCGTCATCATCGGCGACGTCGAGATCGGCCCGCAGGCCAGCGTTTGGTATAATTGCGTGCTGCGGGCGGACATCAACGCCATTCGCGTCGGCGCGCGCTCGAACATTCAGGATGGCAGCACCGTCCATGTCGAGAGCGATTTCGGCGATGGGGGCCATCCGGCGATCATCGGCGACGATGTGCTGATCGGGCATATGGCTATCATCCATGGCTGCACGCTGGAGAATCGCGCCTTCGTCGGCATGGGCGCCATCGTGATGGACGGATGCGTCATCGAGGGGGATGCGATGCTCGCGGCAGGCGCGATGCTCACGCCCGGCAAGCGCATGCCGTCAGGCCAGCTCTGGAGCGGGCGACCGGCCAAATATATGCGCGATCTCGGCGAGGCCGACCTGCACGGGATGCGCCGCGGCGTGGAGGCCTATGTCGAGGAGGCGGCGCTGCACACCGCCGCGCTCAAGGCTGCGGAAGCTGGCGCCTGAGGGCATCCAGCGCATCATTCTGCGCGTCGACCATTGCCAGGACGCGCACCCGGGCCGGATCGATGACGGCGAGGTCTGCGGCGACGCGGGCGGCATCCTCCGCGTCCTGCCGCTCAACAAACAGCGTATCGAGCGCGGCGAGCGCGGCGACGCTTTCATAGCGGGCACTGTCGAGCGCGCTGATCGCCGTCTGGGCGGTCACCCAGGATTCGCTGTTGGGCGCTGCGCCTGCCCCTGCTGCCACGCTGGCGCGACTGCCGGCGAGCAGGCTCTGAAAGGCCGTGTCGGCACTGCCCGCCTCGCGGGTGAAGCGATCCACCTGCGTGGCGAGCGCCGGGTCCGTCGCGGCGGGCTTGATCGCCGGGGCCGGGGGCACCGTGCGATCGCGGCTCTCCACCGGACGTTTGGCCAGCGACGGGAAGGCGCGCGGGTCGGCCTGCGCGTTGACGGCGGAGCCCAGAATCATCAGGGCGAAAAAGGCGGTGAGTCGGCGCAGCATGATGCCTTTCATTTAGGGTGGCGGGAGAAGCGCTTCAACCATGGCGCGCAGCCGGTGCCCGTTGCCGGTTTGATGGCGCGGCGCGTGAGGTTGCGCGGCGAAAATCCGAGTCTTTCCGTTGACAGGTCCGGCGACCCTCACTAAGGGGCCACATTCCCGCGCGGACAGCTCCAAATGGCTGTGCCATGCCGTTCGCGCCAAGCATTTGATTGATGGAAGTTAAGCCCATGTTCGCTGTCGTGCGTACGGGCGGCAAGCAATATCGCGTCGCCGCCGGAGACAAGATCGTCGTCGAGAAGATCGCTGGTGAAGCCGGCGAAACCGTCACGCTGGACGATGTCCTGCTCGCGGGTGACGGCTCGGAAATCAAGGACAGCAAGGGCCTCACGGTCTCGGCTGAGATCATTGCCCAGGCCAAGGGCGAGAAGGTGATCGTCTTCAAGAAGCGTCGCCGGCACAATTACCGTCGTCGCAACGGCCATCGCCAGCAGCACACGATCCTCAAGATCGTGGCGATCGGCGGCGAAGCGCCGAAGAAGAAGGCCGCCGCCAAGAAGGCCGACGCCGCTCCGGCAGCCGCCGAAGCCTGAGCCTGAATTTGGTTGATTGAGCAGTTTCGGACGCAAAACCGGTTTCCACTTTTGCTGAAAATGCTCTGAAAGTTTCGAGGAGTTTAGACCATGGCACATAAAAAAGCTGGCGGTTCATCGCGCAACGGTCGCGATTCAGAATCGAAGCGCCTTGGCGTGAAGAAGTTCGGCGGCCAGAGCGTGCTCGGCGGCAATATTCTCGTCCGTCAGCGCGGCACGAAGTTCTACCCGGGCCGCAATGTCGGCATCGGCAAGGACCACACCCTGTTTGCGCTCACCGAAGGTCGCGTGGTGTTCCACGACGGCAAGCTCGGTCGCAAATTTGTGTCCGTGGACGTGATGGCGGAAGCCGCCGAATAATCGGACGATTCATGACAGGGATCGTCCAGCGGGACGATCCCTTGGTGAGCCGGTGCCGGTTCATCTGAAACCAAGGGAGAAGGGATCGCCCCTCCTCCCTTTTTTCTTGTTCTCCCTGGACCCTCGATAGACCTCGACGCGTCAGGAGCACGGTTGCTCGCAGCGTTCGCAAGGCTGTCTCACAGGCGTCATCTGTCTGCGGCAGAGCGCCCCGGAACCGGAGACAAGACCATGTTTGCACGTACCCCCCGTTTGCTGCTGCGGCCCGGCTGGCCGGAAGATGCGCAGGCGCTCTATGCCGCCATCGCGGATGAAGCGATCGTGCGGAATCTTGCCCGCGCGCCCTGGCCCTATACGCTGGACGATGCGGTCGATTTCCTCGCCGGCGATCACGATCCGCTGCAGCCCAAGTTCCTGGTGATGAAGCGCACCCAGGGAGTACCGCGTCTTATCGGCTCCTGCGGCATCCATACGCAGGACGATGGCGCGCTGGAGTTGGGCTACTGGATCGCGCGCCCTTATTGGGGCCTGGGTTTCGCGACCGAAGCGGCTTCGGCCGTGATGCAGATCGCCCGCGCGACCGGCGTGCGCAACATTCGCGCCAGCCATTTCACCGACAATCCGGCGTCCGGCCGGGTGCTGCGCAAGCTCGGATTCCGGCCGGCGGGCCGCCCCGAGCCGCGCCACAGCCGTGGCCGCAATCGCGCCGACCTCTGCCAATTCTACGAAGAGGGCGGCGAAGGCGACATGCGCGAGGACGTGGCGGTGGAAATTTATGCGGATCGCGAGCCCGTCGCAGCTTGAAAGTCGCGTGCTGTCGACGCGTTTGAAGTCCATGGCCGTGCTCGCCCCGAGCGCGGCCGCGGACCGCTCATAGCCAGCCGAGCTTGCGGAAGCGCCGATACAGCAGCGCGCAGATGATCGCGATCCCGCCCAGCACGATGAAATAGCCATAGCGCCACTGCAATTCGGGCATGTTGCTGAAGTTCATGCCGTAGATGCCGGCAATGGCGGTGGGCACGGCGAGGATTGCGGCCCAGGCCGCCAGCATCCGGGTGATATCGCCCTGGCGGCGCTGTTCGAGCAGGCTGCTGGTTTCCGCGACGGAGGTCAGATAGTCGCGCAGCCCGGCGACGCGATATTCGACCCGCCGAACATGATCCAGCACGTCGCGGAAATAGGGCAGCATGTTCTCGTCGATATTCGGCTGGACATGATTGACCATGCGCCCGGCAACATCGCTCATCACCCCGAGGATGCGCTGGAAGCGGACGATCTCCCGGCGGGTCGCGAAGATCTGGCGGATCTGGTCTGAGTCGAGGAAGGCCTCGCCGGCAGCGGCTTCCATCGCCAGCACCTGTTCCTCCAGCGCATCGACGACCGGGAAATAGCCGTCGACGATGAAGTCCATGATCGCGTGCAGCACATAATCCGGGCCGTGGGCCAGGGCGGCGGGTGCGCTCTCCAGCCGGGCGCGCAGCTCCGAATGCGCCCGCGCCGAACCGTGGCGCACGGTGACGATGAAGTCGGCACCCAGGAAGACGGAGGTCTCCCCATAGCCGATGAGATCGCCTTCCAGATGCGCCGTGCGCAGGATCAGGAAGAGCTGGTCGCCATACAGCTCCAGCTTGGGCAATTGTTTGCCCTTGCGCGCGTCTTCCTGCGCGAGCGGGTGAAGGCCGAAACAGGTGCCGACCTGGGCCAGTTCTTCGGCATCCGGCTCATGCAGGCCGATCCAGACGAACTCGCCCGCCGGCAGCCGGTCATGGCGGGGGCAGTGGATGTCGACATCCCCCACAACCTCGCCATTGCGATATCGCCGTGCTGCTATGACGGTCACGCGCGTGCCTTTCACCAGTCGAACCCGGCTGAGGTAACGCCTCGCCGGAGAAATGGAAGCATGGGAAGGCGGGCCCGTATGAGGCCGCGCTTCACCTTTGCCGGCAAAGGCCTTATGGGCGGCCGATGCATTTCCTAGATCAGGCCAAGATTTTCATTCGCTCGGGTGCGGGCGGGCCGGGAGCGGTCAGCTTCCGGCGCGAGAAATATATTCAATATGGCGGCCCCAATGGCGGCAATGGCGGCAAGGGCGGCGACATCATCTTCGAGGCGGTGCCCGGCCTCAACACGCTCATCGACTTCCGCTACACCCAGCATTTCAAGGCGCCGCGCGGCGGCCATGGCGAGGGTGGCGACCGCACCGGCGCTGGCGGGGACGATCTCGTCATCAAGGTGCCGGTGGGCACGCAGGTCATCTCCGAGCCGGATGAAGAAGGCTATAGCGAGGTGCTGGCCGACTTCACCGAGCCCGGCCAGCGGATCGTCCTGCTGCGCGGCGGCGATGGCGGGCGCGGCAATGCCAGCTTCAAGACCAGCACGAATCGCGCGCCGCGCCAGCACGGCACCGGTTGGCCGGGCGAGGAGCGCTGGGTGTGGCTGCGCCTCAAGCTGCTGGCCGATGTAGGGCTGGTGGGGCTGCCGAACGCCGGCAAGTCGACCTTCATCAATCAGGTGACCAACACCAAGGCCAAGGTCGGCGCCTATCCGTTCACGACGACCAAGCCGCAGCTCGGCGTGGTGCTGCACAAGGGGCGGGAGTTCGTGCTGGCCGATATTCCGGGGCTGATCGAGGGTGCCTCGGAAGGCGCAGGCATCGGCGACCGGTTCCTCGGGCATATCGAGCGCTGCCGGGTGCTCATTCACCTTATCGACGCGACCGGGGACGATCCGGTCGAGGCCTGGCGCATCGTGCAGACCGAGCTGGAGAATTATGGCGAGGGGCTGGAGGACAAGCCGCAGCTTCTCGCGCTTAACAAGGGCGATCTGCTTGGGCAGGAGCTGATGGAAGATGTCGCCAAGGACTTGAAGAAGGCCGGCGCGGGCAAGGCCTTCATCATCTCCGGCGCGACCGGCGAGGGCATGGAGGCGCTGCTCGACGCCGTGCTGCCCATGCTGGGCGAGGTTCACCGCGCCGAGGCCGAGGAGAAGGCCGCGCAGGAAGGTGAGGTGGAGGACAAGCCATGGTCCCCCATTTGAGGATGTATCTCCCCTCCTCATTAGAGGAGGGAGCGGGGGTGGTGATGCGCCAGCATCGACTGCGCAGCGCTCACGCCCCATCGTCCAGCACCACCCCAACCCCTCCTCTGAAGAGGAGGGGCTTTTCCCCCGTCCCCCGCGCCGTTCGTGTCGAGCGAAGTCGAGACACGGCTGGCACAGGTCTCGCGTGTCTCGACTTCGCTCGACACGAACGGGGGGTTTGTTCTGGGCATGAGAGAAGAGTGCGTTGGGGATACCCATCATGACTGACGCCCTCACCGGCTTCCCGCCCGCCGCCATTCGGCGCATTGTCATCAAGGTCGGCTCGGCGCTGCTCGTCGCCCCGGACGGCTCCGTGCGGCGCGACTGGCTGACCAGCCTTGTGGACGAGATCGCCGCCCGCCGCGCGGATGGGCAGGAGATCATCGTCGTGTCCTCCGGCGCGATTGCGCTTGGCGCGCGCCGTCTGGGCCTCGCCAAGGGGGGGCGGGCGACGCTGGAGGATGCGCAGGCTGCGGCCGCCGTCGGCCAGATCGCGCTCAGCCAGGTCTGGGCCGACCTGCTTGCCGGGCACGATATTCCCGCCGCGCAGATGCTGGTGACGCTGGGCGACCTTGAGGATCGCCGCCGTTACCTCAATGCCTCCGCCACGCTGGACCGGCTCGCGGGCCTCGGCGTGGTGCCGGTGGTCAATGAGAATGACAGCGTCGCCACCGAGGAAATCCGTTTTGGCGACAATGACCGGCTGGCCGCGCGCATCGGCCAGGCTGCGGGCGCAGATGCGGTGGTGCTGCTCTCGGATATCGACGGGCTCTACACGGCGAACCCCCACAGCAATCCCGATGCCACATTGATCCCGCTGGTGGAGAAGATCGATGCCGCCGTTCTGGCCATGGGAGACGGCAACAGCGCCTCGGGCATGGGATCGGGCGGCATGATCTCCAAGCTGCAGGCTGCGCAGATCGCCACCGGCGCGGGTGCACATCTGGCGATCATTTCCGGCCGCGTCGATGCGCCGCTCGGCCATTGGCAGAGCAGCGGACGCGGCACATTGTTCCGCGCCTCGGCCAAACGCGGCGGGCGCAAGGGCTGGCTGGCCGGGCGCCTGACCGTGAAGGGCAAGCTCAGCGTCGATGCCGGCGCGACGGAAGCCCTGCGCAAGGGCCGCAGCCTGCTGCCGGCCGGCGTCACCGCCACCAATGGCAGCTATGCGCGCGGCGACGTGATCGACATCGTCGGGCCGGATGGCGCGGTGATTGCCCGCGGCCTCGCGCAATATGACAGCCAGGATGCCGAGCGGATCATCGGCAAGCGCAGCGCTGAGGTCGCCGGCCTGCTCGGCGGCACCCCGCGCGCCGCGATGGTCCACCGCAGCTATATGGTGCTGCTCTGAGCACCCTTGCCCTCACCGGCGCCACCGGCTTTGTCGGCAAGGCGACGGTGGAGACGGCGCTGGCCGCCGGCCATGCCGTGCGCGCGCTGACCCGCCGCCCCCAGCCGCCGCGCGAGGGCGTAAGCTGGATTGCCGGCTCGCTGGAGGATGCCGCCGCGCTGGATGCGCTGGTCGCCGGCGCGGATGCCGTCATGCACATTGCCGGCGTAGTCAATGCACCGACCCGTGCCGGGTTCGAGGCGGGCAATGCCACCGGCACCGCTGCCGTTATCGCCGCCATGCAGCGTGCGGGCGTGGTGCGGCTCGTGCATGTCTCCAGCCTCGCGGCGCGCGAGCCGGGGCTCTCCGATTACGGATGGTCGAAGGCGGAAGCGGAGCGCCATGTGCAGGCCAGCGCGCTCGACTGGACGATGATCCGTCCGCCTGCGATCTACGGTCCGGGTGATGCCGAATTGCTGGAGCTGTTCCAGATGGCGACGCGTGGCTTCGTGCTGCTGCCGCCGGGCGGGCGTCTCTCGGCGATCCATGTCGATGATCTGGCCGATCTGCTGGTGCGGCTCGGCACGCGGCAGGGCGGCGAAACGCAGGGCAAAGTCTATGAAGTGGACGATGGCACACCGGAAGGCTGGAGCCATGTCGATTTCGCCCGGGCCATTGGCCGCGCCGTCGGGCGTGCCTCGGTGCGGACCATTTCCATGCCGTCCGCCCTGGTCCGCTTCGGTGCCCGCATCGACCGGCTGCTGCGCGGCGACAAGGCGCGGCTGACGCCCGACCGCGCCGCTTATTTCTGCCATGCCGACTGGGTGTCGAAGGCAGCATTGCATCCGCCAGCCGATCTCTGGCGCCCGACCATCGCCCCCGAGGCGGGCCTTGCCATGACCGCGCAGGCCTATCGCGACAAGGGCCTGCTGCCGCGCTGATGCCCGAATCCCGCCTTATTCGCTTGCCATAGGCAGGGCGAAGCGGGCATTCGGCTCGCAACAGGGCCTTATTGGGCTATTACGGAAAGAAAGTCGCAGCCATGTCGGACCGTCAGGACGTCTACGCGCAGATCGCAGCGCAGATCGAACCCTTCAACAAGAAGGGCGTCGCCTTGAGCGACAGCACCACCTTCGCCGGCGACCTGGAGTGGGACAGCCTCACCGTCATGGATTTCGTCGCCGCCATCGAGGACGAGTTCGAGATCATCATCACCATGAACATGCAGGCGGAGATCGAGACGGTCGGCCAGCTCGTCGATGCGGTGATGAAGCTGAAGGCGGAGGGCTGAAGCCATGGCGAGCGTGATCGACGGGGCGGAAACCACCATGCGCGTGGCGGAGGCCGACAAGGACCTGTTCTCCAAGTTCGATCCCCTGATCGCCGAGCGCGAGGCGCTGCTGGCGACCGGCGTGCGCGATCCCTTCGCCATCGTGATGGACGAAGTGAAGTCGCCCACGCTTGCGGTGATCAAGGGCAAGGAGACGATCCTGCTCGGCACCTATAATTATATGGGCATGACCTTCGACCCGGACGTGGTCGCGGCGGGCAAGAAGGCGCTCGACGAGTTCGGATCCGGCACCACCGGCAGCCGCGTGCTCAACGGCACCTACCAGACCCACAAGGCCTGCGAGGATGCGCTCAAGGACTTCTATGGCACCAAGCACGCCATGGTGTTCTCGACCGGCTATCAGGCCAATCTCGGCATGATCTCCACGCTGGCGGGCAAGGGCGATTACATCGTGCTGGATGCCGACAGCCATGCCAGCATCTATGATGGCTGCGCGCTCGGCAATGCCGAGATCGTGCGCTTCCGCCACAACAGCGTGGAGGATCTGGACAAGCGCCTCGGGCGCCTGCCGGCCGATGCGCTCAAGCTCGTCGTGCTGGAAGGCGTCTATTCGATGCTCGGCGACGTCGCCCCGCTGCCGGACATGGTTGCCGCGATCCGCAAGCACCCCAATTGCATGATCCTTGTCGATGAGGCGCATGGCATGGGCTTCTTCGGCCCCAATGGTCGTGGCGTCTATGAGGAGCAGGGCGTCGAGAAGGAGATCGATTTCGTCGTCGGCACCTTCTCCAAATCGGTCGGCACGGTCGGCGGCTTCTGCGTCTCGGACCATCCCAAGTTCGATGTGATGCGCCTGGTCTGCCGGCCTTATGTGTTCACCGCTTCGCTGCCGCCGAGCGTCGTCGCCACCGCCGCGACCTCGATCCGCAAGCTGATGCACGCCGGCGAGAAGCGCGCGCATCTCTGGGAGAACAGCCGCCGCCTGCACAAGGGGCTGATCGATCTCGGCTTCACGCTCGGCACCAAGACGCCGCAATCGGCGATCATCGCCGTCATCCTCACCGACCAGACGCAGGCCGTGGCGATGTGGCAGGCGCTGCTGGAGCTGGGGCTCTATGTGAACATGGCCCGTCCGCCCGCGACACCGGCCGGCACCTTCCTGCTGCGCTGCTCGCTCTGTGCCGAGCATTCGAGCGAGCAGGTTGGCCAGATTCTCGAGATGTTCGCCACGGCGGGCCGGATGACGGGCGCCATCGCTGGCTGATCGACCGGCCGGGCCTGTGTGAAGGCCCGGTCAAGCCGCCCGCTGGTCGCACGACCGGGCGCCTTCCCGGCTCCGGCTGGCGCGTGGCGCTATGATCTGGCGGGCGCTGATACACTCTAAGGTTGCGGCGCGGGCGCATCCCGCTTACGGCCTTGCCGTGTCCGGACCTTCCGGCCGGGCCACCTGAACCGGCTCAAGGAACCTGCGGACTCTCATGCTGACCGCTCTGGACCGCTACATGGCGAGGCTGATCGCGGTCCCGCTTTTCGCAAGCCTCATCGTTGCGGCGATGCTTCTGGTGCTGGACCGGATGCAGCGGCTGTTCGTGTTCGTCGCGACCGAGGGCGGTCCGGTGAGCGTGGTGTGGCGGATGCTCGCCAATCTCCTGCCCGAATATCTCGGCCTTGGCATTCCCATCGGCCTCATGCTCGGCATCCTGCTCGCCTTCCGCAAGCTGGCTCTGTCCTCGGAGCTGGACATCCTTCGCGGTGTCGGCCTTTCCTATACGAAACTGCTCAAAGTGCCGTATATGTACGCCATCGCGCTGGCGATCCTGAACCTGACCATTGTCGGCTTCATCCAGCCGGACAGCAAATATGCCTATGAGCGGCTGCGGTTCGAGCTGCGCTCGGGCGCGCTGGGCGCATCCATCAAGGTTGGCGAGTTCACCAAGCTGGGCGATGGCATCACCATCCGCATCGAGGAGAGCGAGGACGAAGGCAAGAAGCTGAGCGGCATCTTCGCGCGCATGGATAGCGACGGCGGCCAGTCGCTGGCGGTCACGGCGGCGCGCGGCCAGTTCCTGGCGACCGACGACCCCGATACGATCATCATGCGCCTCACAGATGGCGTGCTGGTGCATAATTCTCCGAGCTTCACCGAGCCGCGCATCCTCTCCTTCTCCAACCACGATCTGCCGATCTCGCTGCCGAAGATCGAGGAGTTCCGTACGCGCGGCGATGGCGATGTGGAGCTGAGCCTGCCGGAGCTGTTCCGCGCCGGCCTCACCCGCGATACGGCGCTGGGCCGGGCGCAGGCCTGGTCGAACTTCAATTTCCGCGTCGTGGAAGTGGCGATGATGATGTTGCTGCCGCTCGCGGCGATTGCCTTCGCGATCCCGCCGAAACGCTCGACCTCCGCGCTCGGCGTCTTCCTGTCGATCGTCTTCATCGTCACCTATCACAAGATCAACCAGACGATGCAGTCGCTGGGGGCGCTGGGCCGGATCGATCCGTTCCTGGGCCTGTGGGGGCCGTTCCTCATCTTCGCCGGGATCATCGCCTGGCTCTATTATCAGACCGCCTATGTGCCCGGCGGCCAGCCCATCGGCGCGCTGGATCGTCAGTTCGCCAAGCTGCTCGGCCTGTTCAAGTCGCTGCTCAAATGGTTTGGCGACCGGCGTTACCGCAAGGCACATCGGGGATAGGCCATGCTGCTCAACTTCTTCCCTTCCCGCGCGCTGGCGCTGTATCTGGGCAAGACCTTCCTGCTGCGTTGCCTGGCGATGCTGGCGATGCTGGTGCTGATCCTGCAGATGCTCGATCTGCTGAGCGAGGCAGGCAAGGTGCTGGCCTATCCCGGCAATGGCGATGCGCAGCTGTGGCAATATGTCAGCCTGCGCGCGCCGCAGATCATCTCCCGCTTCCTGCCCTTCTCGGTGCTGCTCGGCACGCTGATCACGCTGGCGACGCTCAATGCCAATAGCGAGGTGGTGGCGATGAAGTCGGGCGGGCTCTCGGCCCACCAGATTCTCGCGCCGCTCATATTGGCCAGTCTTGCCGTCGCCGCGATCAGCTATGTGTTCAACGAACGGGTGGTCGTGCGCGCCACCGCGACGCTCACCGCCTGGGAGGCCGCCAAATTCGGCCCCATCCCTTCGGACCCGGGGGTCAAGGGCAATGTCTGGGTGCGGCATGAGGATGACCTCATCCGGGCCGGGACGATCACCGGCCGGGGCGATGCCGTGCGGCTGCAGGACGTGAACGTCTATGACCGGCATAACAATGCCCTGATCTCGATCGTCTATGCCAAGCACGGGCGCTTTACCCCGGATGGCTGGCTGCTTGAGGATATCCGCGTGTTCGATGTCGTGCGCGGGGTCAGCCGCCATGTCGACCGGATGGTTGTCGGCAAGGGGGTTACGCCGGACCAGTTCACGCTGTCCTCGGTCGATCCCGACGCCATGTCCTTTGCCGACCTGAGCGAGGCGATCGATACCTTGCGCGAGGCGGGGCGCCCGGTTGCATCGCTCGAAGGGTCGCTCTGGCATAAGATCAGCGGGCCATTGTCGGCATTGCTCATGCCGTTGCTGGGCTCTGTCGCCGCTTTTGGTATTGCACGCTCCGGCAAGCTGTTCGTGCGCGCGGTGATCGGCATGGCGTTGGGCTTCGCCTTCTTCGTGGCCGATAATTTCGCGCTCTCCATGGGCAATCTGGGGGTGTACCCCCCGATGCTGGCGGCCTGGGCGCCGTTCCTGCTCTTTCTGGTGGTCGGCGAAGCGGTGTTGATTACCACGGAGGAATAGCGCTCTGCCCGGATGGGCGGGGCGGTCCTTCGATACGCCGCTTCGACAGGCTCAGCAGCTACTCAGGACGAACGGAAGTGGATCCTTGGCACGCCACGTGCTGGATCGGAGCGGAACCGACACTGTTTTCCCAAGCTCGGAATTTTGTCCACGCCGCCTAACCTCCCGTTCGTGTCGAGCCCTTCGACTGCCCGCAGGGCGGGCGCTCAGGATAAACTTCAGCCGAAGGCTGAAGTCGAGACACGGTACGCTTCACCCTTCTCGACTTCGCTCGAAGCGAACGGAGTGGTGGTGCGATGGAAGGGATCATGGCTGGCCACTCCCCTTCTGGCCTCCGCCCATTGCATGTCCGCATGAGCATCAGGCTGGCGAGCGGCGCCTTCATGCGCGCTCCACGTGCCCGATCAACACCTCTCGCTTGTCCGCCGGGGGCCGGCGCCTCGCTCGCCTACAAGAGAAGAAACCCTCCGCCCGGGGGAGCGAAGGGTTTCCATATTCCCTGTTGGGGATGCTGACCCCCGGCACGATGGGGACTCTATGGTGCCGGGGGTCAACCGGGCCGGCGAGTGTGGACCAGTACCCTCGCCGTCCGATCTTAGGTGCTGCCCTTAGCGGAGCAGGCTGAGCACGCCCTGCTGGCTCTGGTTCGCCTGAGCGAGCATCGCCGTGGAGGCCTGGCTGAGGATCTGGTTCTTGGCGAGCGCCGTCGATTCCTCGGAGAAGTCGGCGTCTTCGATCCGCGAACGGGCGTCGGACAGGTTGGTGATCGTGGTGGTCAGGTTGCTGGCAGCCGATTCGAGACGGCTCTGCGTGGCACCGAGATTGGCACGGCCGGTAGCAACCGCTTCGATCGCCGTGTCGATGGCGGTCATCGCTGCACCGATCGTCGTGCCGGCGCCGCCGATGTTCGGTGCGGCGGTGGCGAGCGCGGTGAGCGCCGTCGTCACGGTCGAGGTGTCAACCGAGACAGTGTCGGTCGAGCCGGTGCCGACCTGGATCGAGGTGGCCGTCGCGCTGAACAGCGCCACGCCGTTGAACTCCTGGCCCTGCACCTTGGCGATCTGGTCGGTCAGTGCCGTGACTTCCGCCTGC
Organism: Sphingobium sp. B10D7B; assembly: GCF_025961955.1. NCBI lineage: Bacteria > Pseudomonadati > Pseudomonadota > Alphaproteobacteria > Sphingomonadales > Sphingobiaceae > Sphingobium > Sphingobium sp. B10D7B. The sequence continues at coordinate 3,082,336 of NZ_JAOQOQ010000001.1, read as the reverse complement.
AGATTGTCACGAGCGGCCGTGTCGTTGGTGCCGTTCTTCGCCTGCACAGCCAGTTCCTTCATGCGGACCAGCATGTTGGAGATGTCGCCCAGCGCGCCTTCAGCGGTCTGCGCCAGCGAGAGGCCATCATTGGCGTTGCGGCGTGCGGCAGCGAGGCCACGGACTTCGGCGGTCATCTTGGTGGCGATGGCGAGGCCGGCGGCGTCGTCCTTCGCGGTGTTGATGCGCTTGCCGGAGGACAGGCGCTCCATGGCCTGCGACAGGCCCTGATTCGCAGCGGCCGAGGCATTCTGGGCCCGAATCGCGGACACGTTGGATGCAATAACAGTCATGTGGTTTCCTTTCCCGCTTCACTGAGGGTCGCTGCCCTTTGGCGGTGGCGGCCTCGAAACCACAGAACGGATAAGGCCTCAGGAGCTTTAGGTCCCCGTCTCAAATTTCCCGAAATCACCAACTAACATTGTGAAATATAAAGACATATTTTGCAACAAAGCGCGATGGGCCGGGCTCGTCGAGAGGGAAAGTGGAGGCTTTGCATGTTATGCGCGGCATGATTTTCGCGCCTTCAGCCGGTCGGCAAAATCCTGCCGCACTGCGGCAATGGTTCGCCGTCGTTAACCGGATGCTAAGCATTTTTTATCACTTTTAACGGGCAAGACGGGGTGGCTCGCAAGAGCCCGGACTGGACCAAAACGGGGGCTTACGCATGTTGCATGTCGACATGAGTCAGCGCGTACAGCGGCTGTTGCCGGATCTGGACGTGTGGCTCGATACTGCCTGCTTTTCTGTACGAACGGTGGGTGCGGACACGCCGCGTGGTAAATCGATCCAGCGCATTCTCCTCGCCGAGGAAATTGCCGACGCAACGTGTCGCGACCTGCTGATCGAGTGGCGCGAGGGTGCGCCGCGCTTCATGCCCGCCTCCAATGGCTTCCCCGCCCGCATTGCCTTCGGTGCGCAGGACAAGGCGATGGCTTTTGCCCTGATCGCCGAACTGCTCCGCCCGGCGCGGATGCCGGCGGTGGGTGATGAGAGCAGCGCCATGCTGATGCGCCTCGCCCAGCGGATCGCCGCCAGCGATGCGACGGTGCTCGTTCAGGGCGAGACCGGCACAGGCAAGGAGGGCATTGCGCGCTTCCTTCATGATATGAGCCCGCGCGCCGACAAGGATTTCATCGCCGTCAATTGCGCGGCGCTGCCGGAAACCATGATGGAAGCCATGCTCTTCGGTCACAAGAAGGGCAGCTTCACCGGTGCTGGCGCGTCGTCTGACGGCCTGTTCCTCGCTGCCAATGGCGGCACGCTGTTCCTCGACGAGATCGCCGAACTGCCGCTGGCTTTGCAGGCCAAGCTGCTGCGCGCGTTGCAGGAAGGCGAAGTGCTTCCCGTCGGCGCGACGCATCCGGTGCCGGTCGATGTGCGCGTCGTTGCCGCCTGCAACCGCGATCTTTCAGCGGAAGCCGACGCGGGTCGGTTCCGCGCAGACCTTTACTGGCGGCTCAACGTGATGCCGCTGCACCTGAGCGCGCTCGCAAACCGTCCGGGTGACATTCCGGCGATCACCGCTTCGTTTCTGCTGCGCCATCAGGGCGGCCAGTCCGGCTTTGCCTGGCCGACGCCCGCTGCGCTGGCGCATCTCGCCGCGCACAGCTGGCCGGGCAATGCCCGTGAGCTGGGCAATGTCCTGCAGCGGGCCATCGTGCTGCGGGAAGGCGACCAGATCGACGTGAGCGATCTCAGCCTCGCCGGCAACGCCATGCCCGCGCCCATTCCGGCCGAGCCCGCACCGCTGCCGGCCCGCGCTCGTCTTCAGGATGTCGCCCGCGCCTCGGCGATGGACGCCATTCGCCTCGCCCTGCGTGACACCGGCGGGCACCGCGCCCGCGCGGCGCGCATCCTTGGCATTTCCGAACGTACCCTGCGCTACCGTCTCGCTGAAATGCGTGACCTCGCGCTGGCTAGCTGAGCGCAGGAGGCATCATCATGTCGGGACTTTCCGTCGATAGCGTGCTGGCCCTGCGCCAGAGCATTCTCCAGCGTAACTCCGCGATCCAGGACGCCGCGAAAAGCGCCGCCGGTGCCGCGACGGGCGGCGCGCCCGCCAGCAGCCCTGCAGGTGGTGCCGATTTTGCGGACGCCATGCGCAGCGCCATCGAGGGCGTGAACAAGCTGCAGACCCAGTCGAGCGACGCGACCGCGGCTTATGAGCGCGGCGAGACCACGGACATCGCCGCGGTCATGCTGACGCGCCAGCAGGCGTCCGTGGGCTTCGAGACGACCCTGCAGGTCCGCAACAAACTCCTGTCCGCCTACAAGGACATCATGAGCATGCCGGTGTAATGAGATGAGCGACGCGAACATCACCACCACCACTGGCAACCAGGCAGCGATGCAGCCCGGCTTGCCCGCCCTTTCCGGGTCTGGCGCGGGTTTTGCGGCCGGTGCGCAGGGCATGAAGCTGCGCCTCACGGGCCTGCTCCAGCAGCCCGCCGTGCAGCGCAGCCTGCCGATGATCGGGCTCATCACCGTTGCCGCGCTCGCCGCGCTGGCCTGGCTGGCGCTGCGCGAACCGCCGCAGCGCGACCTGTTCCGGGGCTTGCCGGAGGCCGACCAGGCCGCCGTGGCCGAGGCGCTGGGCAAGAGCGGTATCGCCTATAATTTCGATCAGACGAGCGGTGCGATCACCGTCGCCGAGACCGATTATTTCAACGCCAAGATGAAGCTCGCCGCCGAGGGCCTGCCCCGGAGCGCGCCGACCGGCGACACGCTGATCGACTCCATGCCGATGGGCGCGAGCCGCGCCGTCGAGGGCGAGAAGCTGCGCAGCGCGCGCGAGATGGATCTCGCCCGCACCATCGAGGCGATCGATGCGGTCACCAAGGCGCGGGTTCACCTCGCGGTCGAGGCGCCGAGCATCTTCCTGCGCGAACGCTCGCGGCCCACGGCGTCGGTGATGCTGCAGCTGGCCAATGGCCGCTCGCTGTCCGAAGGGCAGGTCGAGGCCATCGTCCATCTCGTCGCCTCCTCCGTGGGCGACATGGCGCCGGAATCGGTGTCGGTCGTCGATCAGAATGGCCGCCTGCTCAGCAATGCGACGGGGGCGGGCGCGGAGACGGATCGGCAGATCCAGATCCAGAGCCGCATCGAAGATCGCTACCGTCAGGCTGTGACCGCGCTGCTCACGCCGATCATCGGTGCCGGCAAGTTCTCGACCGAGGTGCATGCCGAGGTGAACTTCGCCGAGCGGCAGGCCACGCGCGAAACCTATCCGCAGGACGAAGCCCGTCTGCGCGCCGAAACCGGCAGCTGGAACACGGATGCGCAGGGCAATGCCAATGCTGCGCCCGGCGGCATCCCCGGCGCGCTGCAGCCCAATCCGCCGGTCAATCCCGCCGATCCGGGCGGACCGCCGCCGACACAGGCGCAGGCACAGGCCAACGCCATGCAGACGCCGCCCGCACCCGGCATGCCGCCGTTCAAGACCACCGAGACCTTCAACCGCAGCTTCGAGCTGGGCCGCGAAGTCTCCGTGACGCGGGATGCCGTGGGCACCGTGCAGCGCCTGTCCATCGCCGTCGCGCTGGATCAGGGCACCGATGGCAAGCCGCGCACGCCGCAGGAGATTGCCGCGCTTGAGGCGCTGGTCAAAGGCGCAATCGGCTTCGATCAGGCCCGCGGCGACGTGGTGGCGATTTCCTCCCGCAAGTTCGCCGAAGCCGCCGGGGACGCCGCCACCGATGCGACGCCCTGGTATCAGGAAGCCTGGGTGGCAATGCTCGCCCGTAACGTCTCGGCCCTGCTCGTCGCGCTGCTGCTGCTGGTCGGCATCGGCCGCCCGCTGCTCAAGCGCTGGTCCGCCGCGCAGGCCGAGCGCCAGGTGCTCGATGCACAGATCGGCCAGCAGATCGGCACGGAAATCCAGGCCGAGATCGGCCGGGCCTCGGCGGCGGTGCATGACCCCGCCCAGCCGGTGACCCTCGATATGATCAGCGCCACGCATGACTATAGCGACCGTGCCACGCTGATCCGCAACTTTGTGAAGCAGGACCCCGATCGCGCTGCGCTCGTCGTTCGCGATCTCCTCAAGGATGGAGTGAAGGCCGATGGCTGAGGTCGACGCCGCCCGCCCGCTCACCGGCAGCGCCGCTGCCGCCGTGCTTCTGATGCTCTTCGAGGAAGACGAAGCCGCGCAGATCCTCTCCCGGCTGGAGCCGGACGAGGTGCGCCAGCTCGGCTACGCCATGTATGACGTCGCCGATGTCGAGGTGGACGAGGTGAATGCCGCGCTCGACCAGTTCGTCTCCAAGGCGCGCGGTCGCACCACCATCGGCTACGGGGCGACGCAGCATATTCGCGGCGCCATGCACAAGGCGCTCGGCCCCGACCGCGCGGACAATATGCTCGCGCGCATCACGCCGCCGACGCGCTCGACCAAGCTCTCTATGCTCAAATGGATGGAGCCGGCCGAGATCGCCTCGATCATCGAGCCTGAGCACCCGCAGATCATGGCCATCGTGCTGGCCCATCTGGATCCGGCCGTGGCGGCCGCAACGCTGCAGCTGCTGCCGGCCGAGGTGCAGGACGATGTCGTCTATCGCGTCGCCACGCTCGGCCCGGTCAGCACCGAGGCGCTGGACGAGCTGGAGCAGCTCATCGCCTCCCGCCCGGCGCAGGGCCGCTCCTCCGCCGGCACCACCAAGCGCGGTGGCACCAGCGAGGCCGCCGCGATCATGAACAACATCCGCAAGGATCATGAGCAGCGCATCATCAAGGCGCTAAACAAGCGCGACCGCAATGTCGCCCAGCTCATCGAGGATGAGATGTTCGTCTTCGAGAATCTGCAGGCCCTGTCGGACAAGGATTTGGGCACGCTCATGCGGGCGGTGGACAACGCCATTCTCGTCGTCGCGCTCAAGGGTGCGAGCGACACGCTGCGCACGCGCATCCTGGGCTGCATGTCGCAGCGCGCCGCCCAGTCCATTCAGGACGAGATGGACGAGCGCGGCCCGATGCGCCTTGCCGAAGTGATGGAAGCGCAAAAGGCGATCATCGCCGAGGCGCGCCGCATGGGCGAGGAAGGGGCGATCATGCTGGGCGGAAAGGGCGACGACTATGTCTAGGATCTGGTCGGCCGATAGTGTCAGCGGCGCCGCACCGCTGGAGAGCTGGGGCAATTTCGGCAGCGTCGGGCGCGATGGCAGGGGCTTTCGCCACCTCTATGCCGAGGAGCAGGGCCATCGGGCCTGGAATGTGACCTTCCCCGGCGGAAGCGGGCCGGGCGGCGACTATGATGAGACGCTGGCCGCTCAGGCGCCGGTCGACCCCATCGAGGAAGCCGCGCGCGATGCCTTCGTGCAGGGCTTTCAGGAAGGAGAGCGCATCACGCGCGAAGCCGCCGAGCAGGACGATGCGGCGCGGCGGGAGCTGGCTGCCGCTGTTCTGGCGCTCGGCAAAGTGGATGAAGGCGCATTCGCCACGCTGCTCTCCCAGGCGGTCATCCGTCTGGTCGGGCAGATTGTGGGTGAAGTGCCGATCGATGCCGATGTGCTCCGGGCGCGCTGCGAGGCGGTTGCCGCCTGCATCGACACGGACGACGCCAAGGGCCGGTTGGAGGTCAACCCCGAGGATCTGCCGCTGCTGCAGGCCGAGCCGCTGCGCTTCTCGCTGGCGGCCAGCGCCGATGTGCCACGCGGATCCGTCCGTCTCGCCACGGCGGAGGGCTGGATCGAGGATGGCCCGGACGTGCGCCTCGCGCGCCTCAAGGCGCTGATGGACGATATGGAGGGCCGGCTGTGATCCAGGCGGAACTCGCCCGCGCTACGCGCTTGCTCGATCATATGCAGGTGCCCAATCAGGCGCCCCGTCACGTCGGCCGGCTGGTCGGCCATGATGGCGGCATGCTGGAAGTCACCGGCTTTTCCCGCCCCATCGGCGCCGGCGCGCGCATTCGCGCGGCCGATGGCACGTCGGTGCGGGCCGAGGTTGTGGGCTTCCGGGGCAGTCGCGCCGTGCTGGTGCCGCTCGATCAGGATGCGCCGCTGGAAAATGGCGCGCGCGTCGAGCCGGACAGCGCCGCCAATATGGTGCAGGTCGGCGAGGGGCTGATCGGCCGCGTCATCGATGCGATGGGCCAGCCGCTCGATCGCAAGGGGCCGGTGCTCGCCAATGGGCAGTGGCCGCTCGCCGGCGTGCGCGGCAATGTGCTGGATCGCGGCCGGGTGCTGGAACGCTTCGATCTCGGCGTGCGCGCCGTGAATGCATTGCTGACCGCCGGGCGCGGCCAGCGCATCGCGATCATGGCGGGGTCAGGCGTCGGTAAATCGGTGCTGATGGGCCAGATGATTGCTGGCGCCGAGGCGGACGTGATCGTCACCGGCCTCATCGGTGAACGCGGCCGCGAGGTCAGCGACTTCCTCGAGACAAAGATCGGCGGCGCGCTCATGAACAAGAGCGTCGTGGTTGCCGTGCCGGCCGATCATCCGCCGGTGCTGCGCCTGCGCGCGGCTGCCCGCGCGACCGCCATCGCCGAATATTTCCGCGCGCGGGGCAAGCAGGTGCTGCTGCTCATCGACAGTCTCACCCGCTGCGCCCATGCCCAGCGCGAGATCGGGCTGTCGCTGGGCGAGCCGCCGGCGATGAAGGGCTATCCGCCCTCGGCGCTGTCGCTCATCCCCCGCCTCGTCGAGCGCGCAGGCGTGGACAGCCGCTCGGGCGGGTCGATCACCGCGATCTACACTGTGCTGGCCGATGGCGATGATACCGACGATCCCATCGTCGATACCGCCCGCGCTATTGTCGACGGGCACATCGTCCTCTCGCGGCATCTCTCCGAGCAGAGCATCTTCCCGGCTATCGACGTCGGGCGCTCGCTCTCGCGCGTGATGGCGGACATCGTCGATGACGAGCATCTGCGCGCCGCCGCCAATTATCGGCGGCTGTGGGCGGCCTATGAGGAAAATCGCGATCTCATCCTGATGGGCGCCTATCGCCCCGGCAACGATCCGACCATTGATGAGGCCGTGGAACGCCGGCAGCAATTGCTCGGCTTCCTGCGCCAGAGCAGCAAGTCCACGATTGACGTCGATACGAGCGCCGCGGCGCTGATCGCGGAGTTTGGCGCATGAGCCGCATGGTCGCCGCGCGCAAGCGCCTCGTCCGGGTGCGGGACGTGCAGCACAATCAGGCCGTCGCCGCGCTCACGCTGGCGCAGGACGAGGCGAGCCAGATCGCCAGCAATGCCCGCCGCATCGCGCAGGTGCGCGAGGAGCTGTGCGGCCAGAGCGGGCAGCAAATCGGCGGACTCTTCGCTGCGCGGCGCGAACTCGCCAGCCGCCTGGAGCGCGCCGGCCGGCAGCTTGATGGCGCGCTGTTCGATGCCAATCGGCGGATCGACGCGCGCGATGCGGAACGGGTGGTGGCGGATCGTGAACGCGAAATTGCCGAGCGCCTCAAGGACAAGGCCAAGGCCGCACGGGAAGCGCAGCGCGAAGCCCGGCTGGCCGCGCAGCCGCGCGTCCGGCGGATGCAGAACAGGGGACTGGAAGAATGATCAACATCACGTCGCTCTTCAGCATGATGACGGGGCGCGCTCCGGCTGCCGATGCGAAGGCCGGGGAGCCGGGCCTCGCCACGGGCGGGCAGTTCGCTGCGCTTGTCGAGCTGGCTGCGCTCAACGGCAACGCTCCGGCGGCAGGCGGCGCGGGCCTCAGCCTTGTCGTCGACAATGACGGGACCGCCACGACCGGACCGGCCGGTGCCCCGGACGAAGGCTTCAGCGCCGATATCCTCGCGCTGGTCGGCGGTGGAAAGCTGGCTTTGACAGCGCCCGATCGGTTCGCGAGCCAGCCCCAACAGGCTGTTACCGTCGCGGCTCAGCTGCAGGCGCAGCAGGCCCAGCAGGGCGCCGCGATAGCGCAGCCGCCCCAGGATGCCGCCCTGGCGTTGACCGAAGGCGAGCCGCATGCAGACGCCGAGGCCGGTGACACGGCCGCGACGGATGATGGCGCCACCAACGCTGCGGCGCCCGCGCAGCCCCTGCAGGCGCAGGTCATTCCCTTCCCGCTCGCACCCGGCATGCCGGCCATGGCTGCGCACGTCGCCGCCGGGACCGGACCCAAAGGAGGCCGTGCCGCCGCTTCATCGCAGGATGGCGCGACGGCAGCCGCCGGCGTGGCAGCGCTCGCTGCCCCCAAGGCCGATGGCGCGGACTCTCCAAAGGCGGAGGGTGCCAGCCTGGCAGATGCTCTGGCGGCGCAGGGCGCGACGACCGGCAAGGCCGCAGCGCCGGCTCCAGACACGGCCCAGCGCTTCGTGGTCGACCTGCCCGTCGGCATCTCGACCGAGAGCGGCGCTGTCAGCAGCAGTGGCGGTGCAGGACAGGCAGCGCCTTCGGCAGCCTCAGCGCTGGGCGCACAGGTTATCGACATGGGCGTCTCCGGCCAGTGGATCGACCGGCTGGCGCGAGAAATTGCCGGGCTGGCGGAAGGCGGCGGGCATAGCCGCTTCTCGCTCAATCCGCCGCATCTGGGCCGGCTTGAGGTCGATGTGTTCCAGGGCGCAGGCGCCATGGATATCCGCCTGACAGCGGAAACGGATGAAGCCGCACGGCGCCTCAACGAAGGGCGCGGCACGCTGCAGGCCGATGCACGTCTTGCCACCCTGCACCTCGGGCAGATCACGGTCGAGAAGGCCGGCGCCTCCTCGGATGCCGCGCGCGATCAGGGGCAGGCGCAAAGCCAGGCCCAAAATCAGGCGCAAAATCAGGCCCAGGGCCAGGCCCAGCGCGATCTGGCGAGCCAGATGCAGCAGCAGGGTCGCGGACAGGATGGCGATCGCGGGACATCGTTCACGCGCGTCGCCGGGGAACAATCTCGCCAGCCCGATGAGAGCAGGGTCGCCGCGCGCGACAGTGCCGATGGGCATGTGCGCTTTGCTTAAGGGGATCGATCGATGAGTGACGCACCGGACGCCGGCGCCGCCAAGAAGAAGGGCGGCGGCAAGAAGAAGCTGATCATCATCCTTGGCGCCGTGGCGCTGCTGGGTGGTGGTGGCGCGGCGGCGGGGTTCTTCGCCGCTGGTTCCATGCACAAGGATAGCGGGCCGGCGGAAGATGCCTTTCGCCCGCAGCTGGTGCTGACTGGCGAGAAGCCGGAGGAGGTCGCCAAGACCTGGGCCGCCAAGGCCGCCGAGCAGCATGCGCCGGAGCGCGAGGGCAAGGGCGTGGATCTGCCCCGCCCGGCCAATGCCTCGGCCTATCAGGCGACCTATTTCCAGATCCCGGCACCGTTCACCTCAAACCTCGCGGACAGTGACTCCTTCGCGCAGGTCTCGATCGCCGTGTCGACCTATTACGACCAGCGCGTGATCGAGGCGGTGCAGGCGCATGAGCTGCCGATCCGCTCCGCCATCCTGATGATGATGGCGCAGGAGCAGGAGCTCGACCTCTCGACCCCGCAGGGCAAGGAGAAGCTCCAGGCGAAACTTCTGACCGTTATTAACGATGTTTTGAAGGAAAAGACGGGCTACGGCGGCATTGATAACGTTTATTTTACCAATTTCGTTATTCAGTAGCGCCGTGTCCGACGGGGGTCGGACGGGGACAATGAACGATGAATGACGTGCAGCCTTTCGCGCTCGGGCGACAGACCAGTGAGCCGGTCGCCGCGATCAGCGGACTGGAAAAACTCGGCGAGCGGGTCAGCCGCCGGTTGCGCGCGATCATCGAGCCCTATGGGGGCGCGCGTCCGTTGGTCACCGCGCTGCCGCTCGAAGAAACCATGTTCATGATGTGGGATGCGAGCGCGCCGGAGTTCGCCAGCCTCTCGCTCTATCGCCTGCACCCAATCAAGGGGCCGGTGGTGCTGCGCATCGACGCGCCGCTGGTCTCGCTGCTGGTCGACCGCTTCTATGGCGGCAAGGGCGACCGCGCGAGCAGCGACAAGCGCGAGTTCACGCCCACGGAAACGCGGCTCGGCGCCCGGCTTGCCGATGGCATCATCGCGGCGCTGGTCGAATGCTGGGCCGAGATCGCCCCGCTGGAGCCGGTGCTGATCAACCGTGAGACCAATCCGGCCCACGCCCAGCTGATGCCCGGCGAGACGGCCATCGTGGTGCAGGGGTTCGAGGTCGACATGGGCGATCATCGCCCGCGCATCATCGAGTTCATTTATCCCAAGGCCGGCTTTGGCGGGCTGGAGATCGTCGGCTCGCCCAAGGCGGGGGACGAGGCGCGGCCGGCCGATCCGGTGTGGCGGACCCGTCTGGCCACCCGGCTGGACGATGTGCGCTTCCCCGTCCGCACGGTGCTCGCGCGGCCCAATCTCAAAATGGCGGAGCTGATGTCGCTGAAGCCCGGCGACGTCATCCCCATCCACATCGCGCGGCAATTGCCGCTTCTCGTCGGTGACCGCGTATTCGCGCAGGGCACCGTGGGCGAACAGGACGGCAGTGCCGCCTTCATGATCGAAAAACTGGCCTGAGGACCAACATAATGAGCGAGATGAGCGAAACACTCCGGGCTGAGGCCGCCGCACCGGTGGACATGGGTCTGGGCCGTAACATGGCCCTGCTGGCGGATATCCCCGTCCGCATGTCTGTCGAGGTCGGCGCCACACAGTTGCGTCTGGCCGAGATCATGAACCTGGGCGAGGGCAGCGTCGTGCAGCTCGATCGTCAGGCTGACGATCTGCTGGACATCATGGTCAACGGCACGCTGGTCGCCCGGGGCGAGGTGGTGACGGTGAACGGCCGCTATGGCGTGCGCATTGTCGAGATCGCCTCCACCGAGGCGCGCCTCGCCGGGCTCGAGCGCCGCGCATGAGCGCGCTCGCCTGGTATTTCCTCAAGCTGCTCATCATGCTGCCGCTAGTCGGCGGCATGGCCTATGGCGCGCTGTGGCTGTGGCGCAAATATCAGCCCGGCATGCTGGGCGCCGGCCAGCGCGACCGGATGGTCAAGCTGGTCGATGTGCTGCCCATGGGCACGCTCGGCAAGCTCGCGGTCGTGGAGTTCGAGGGCAAGCGCCTGCTGCTCTCGGTCTCGCGCGGCAAGGTCGAGAAGATCGCGGAGAGCGAAACCCGTCATGGTTGACCCCATTCTGGCGACCACCCAAGTGCTCCTGCGCAGGCAGGAGCCCAAGGCGCAGTCGCCGTTCCTCGCCGCCCTTGGCTCCTGCCTGCGCAGGAGCACGGGTTTGCTGATCCTCCTTTGCGCTCTGCTCTTTGGCGCGCTGAGCCTCACGCAGCCCGCCTTCGCCCAAGCTGCGCCCGCCGCGCCGGCTGCACCCGCCGCCGCGCCCGCGCCGCAAGTGCAGGCGCCGGCAACCGGCGCGCTGCCGCAAGGTGCCGCCGCTGCCTCGGGCGGGTTGACCCGGGCGCTCGACGATGTTTCGGGCGATGGGCGCCCGCTGTCCATCTCGTTGCAGATTCTCGTCCTCATGAGCCTGCTGACGGTGCTGCCGTCGCTGGTGCTGATGATGACCAGCTTCACGCGCATCATCATCGTGCTCTCGCTGCTCCGTCAGGCGCTCGGCCTCGCGCAGACGCCGCCGAACCAGGTGCTCGTCGGCCTCGCGTTGTTCCTCTCGCTGTTTGTGATGCGCCCGGCGATCGACCAGATCACCGCCAGTGCCTACACGCCTTATGGCGAGGGCCAGATCAGCATCGAGGAAGCGGTGAGCCGCTCGGGCAAGGTGCTGCATGGCTTCATGGCCAAGCAGACCCGCCAGAACGACCTTGCGCTGTTCCAGAACCTCGCCAACGTGCCGGCCTTCCGCTCGCCCGAGGAGATTCCCTTCTCGATCATGCTGCCGGCCTTCATCACCAGCGAACTGAAGACCGCCTTCCAGATCGGCTTCATGATCTTCCTGCCCTTCCTCATCATCGATCTCGTCGTTGCCTCTACGCTCATGGCGCTCGGTATGATGATGCTCTCGCCGACGATCATCTCCATGCCGTTCAAGCTGCTGCTGTTCGTGCTGGTGGATGGCTGGGCGCTGACCATGGGCTCCCTCGCCGGCTCGTTCGCGACCTGAGCGGGCAGAAAAGGGAGCACATCGCATGGAAAATGGCGATTTCTTCGTCGGCCTCGCCCAGCAGGCGCTGTGGGTTGCCGCGCTCGCGACCGGGCCGATCCTGATCCCGGCCCTGCTGGCGGGCGTTATCATCGGCATGATTCAGGCGGCCACCTCGATCAACGAGGCGACGCTCTCCTTCGTGCCCAAGCTCATCATCGTCGCGGTGACGCTGGCGCTGTTCGGCGGCGCGATCCTGATGCTCATCGCCGATTTCACGCGCGAGATCTTCGAGCGGATTCCGGACCTGCTCAGATGATCGCACCGGCATTTGCGGGCCTAGAGGCGCAGCTGTGGCTCTGGATGCTGGCGATGATCCGGCCCGGCGCCGCGCTGCTGGCCGCGCCGATCTTCGGTGCCGCCGCCGTGCCGGTGCAGCTGCGCATCATCCTCAGCCTCGCGATCGGCATCGCCGCGCTCAACAGCGCCCCCTTTGCGCTGCCCGAGCAAGGGCTGGCGAGCATCGCCGGCATCGCCCTTGTTGCGGCGGAAGTGATCGCCGGCCTCAGCCTCGGCTTCGCCTTGCAGATCGGCTATTCGGCGGCGTTCATCGCCGGCGAGACCATCGCCAATGCCATGGGCCTCGGCTTTGCCTCCATGGTCGATCCGCTTTCGGGCCAGCCCACGCCCGTTGTCGGCCGCTTCCTCTCGATCATCGCCACCTTCCTGCTGCTCGCCATGGATGGGCATCTGCTGCTCATCCAATACGTCGTGATGAGCTACAAGGCGCTGCCCCCGGGCAATCTCATGCCGGCGAGCGCGTTCGAGAGCATCGCGCAGTTCGGCGGCACCATGTTTGCCTCGGGCGTCATCATCGCCCTGCCGGTCACCTTCACGCTCATTCTCGTCCAACTCGTCATGGGGATGCTCGCGCGCACCGCGCCGTCGCTCAATCTCTTCGCGGTCGGCCTGCCGGCGACGCTGCTGGCTGGCCTCGTACTGCTCGCCATCGCCGCGCCGGTCATGGGCGAGGCGATCAGCGACGCCTTGCGCCAAGGACTCGACATGAGCCGCTTGCTGGCGGGCGGCTGAAGCATGGCGCAGGAAGCCTCCGGCGGCGGCGAAAAGACCGAGAAGCCAACAGCCAAGCGTCTGACGGACGCGGCCAGCAAGGGCGACATTCTCCAGTCCCGCGAACTCTCCACGGCCATGGTGGTGATGGCGGGCGTCGGCTGGCTCGCGATTGCCGGGCCGGCGTTGATCGACGCCATCCGCCTGATGCTCGCCGAAGCCCTGCGGTTCGATCAGGGTGATATTGCGGGCTTCGCGCCGGAGCAGCGCGCCTATCATCTGCTTGCCATCATCGCGCTGCCTCTCGCGGGCGTGCTGCTGGCGACGGTCGTCGCGGCGATTGCCGCGCCTGCCGTGCTGGGCTCGCTTGGCTTTCGCACCGGCGCGCTCGTGCCCAAGCCGGAGCGGATGAACCCGATCAACGGGCTCAAGCGCATCTTCGGCATGCAGGGTATTATCGAACTGGTCAAATCGCTCGCCAAGGTGGTGCTGCTCGGCAGCATCGGCGGCGTGCTGCTGTGGCGGCAGTTCGATGCGATCCACGGCATGGCCAAGACCGGGGTGATGCCGGCGATGAGCGAGATGGGCCACATCTTCGTGGTCGTCACGCTCGCGCTCGCGGCGGCCCTGTTCCTCATCGCGGGCATCGACGTGCCGGCGCAGATCTTCCAGCGCATGAAGCGGCTCAACATGAGCAAGCAGGAAGTGAAACAGGAGCACAAGGAGACGGAAGGCTCTCCCGAACTCAAGGGCGCGATCCGCCGGCGGCAATATGAGACGCTCAACGGCTCGGTGCGTAAGGCGGTGGAAGAGGCCACGGTGGTGCTCACCAACCCGACGCACTTCGCCGTCGCGCTGCGCTATCATCCGGGGCGCGATGCGGCGCCTGTGGTAGTCGCGCGCGGTTCCGATGAAATCGCCGCCACGATCCGCACCCTCGCGGCCGATCAGGGCCGGCCGGTGCTGCAATATCCCGAGCTTACCCGCGCCATCTACTTCACCTCGCGCGCGGGGCAGGAAGTGGACGAACGGCTGTTCATGGCCGTCGCCGCGATCCTCGCCTTCGTCTACCGGATCGAGCATGCCATGGCGACCGAGATGGACCGTCCGCACATCGATCTGCCCGATGCGATGCGATTCGATGCGGATGGGCGCAATATCGTGAATTAAAGCTTAGCCGAACTCGTCCGTCTTTTGTTGATGGGGACACATTAGAAGGCAATGTGTCATGAACGAGTTCTTGCCCCGCGCCGGGGCTGTCACCCCGGTGACCAGCGCAACGGAGCGCAGCCCCTTGGCCGTGCCTGCCGTTTCCCAATCCCGTGCCATGCATGGCGGGGCGGAGGGCGAGACTTCCCGCGCCGCCTTGCTGCGGGATCGCGAACGCTCCGCCGCCGCTGCCGATTATGCCCGCATCCATGCCGAGATTGCCGATGTGCTGGCGCATATCCAGCCCTCGGCCCGCAATGCTGAATCGAGCGTCGAACTGGCCGACCGGGCCATCGTCGCATTGATGCCGAGCCCCGTCGTCATGCTCCCCATGCCGCCGACCGACGAGCAGATGGTCACCTTCGTCGCCAACGTGGCGCAGGCGGTGGCGCGACAGGCCGGGCTGGCCCAGGCGGCGCAGGCATCGGTCACGTCGCTCATGGTGGAAGCCGCCTCGCACTGAGGGTTCCGGCGCCAAGCGCGTCGCTGTTCGACGACTGAATGCGCCTGCCCTGATTCTTTGCCCATGGCACTAAAGCCGCGCGCGCCGCTGCCGTTCTGAAGCCTTGAAAGGACGACGGATATGGCGACGGATATTGCGAGCGCACTGGGCATCGGCTCCGGGATCAACATCACCCAGATGGTGTCCGATCTTACCAATGCCTCGTTCCAGCCGCGCCAGAGCGCTGTCCAGTCCCGGCTGGACACCGCTAGCGCCCGCGTGTCGGCGCTGGCCTCCGCCAAAAGCTCGCTCGAGACCTTCTCGAAGGCCCTGACCGACCTGCTGCAGGGCACCGGCTATCGCGGCAATCCGGTCTCCAATGATCCGACCATCGCGGCGGTCTCGCTCATTCCCGGCGGCGTACCCAAGAGCCTGCCGGCGCAGCTTGAGGTGCGCCAGCTTGCCGCCGGGCAGGTGCTCCAGTCCGCCGCGCTGGCCGACAGCGCCGCCGTCGCCGGCACCGGCACGCTCAAGCTCACCGTGGGCAGCACCGAGACGATGATCACCGTCGGCGGCACCGGCACGCTGGGCGACCTTGCTTCGGCCATCAACGGCGCGAATGCGGGCGTCACGGCCTCGATCGTCACCGATCAGTCCGGCGCGCGCCTCGTGCTCAAGGGCGAGACCGGCACGGCCAAGGCCTTCACGCTCACTGCCGAGGCCGATGCGGATGCCAATCTCCAGCGCTTCGTCTGGGATGGCGCCGCCGGGACGCTGACGCAGAGCCAGGTCGCCGCGAATGCGCTGATCCGCATCGACAATGTCGATATGGAATTCGGCTCGAACAAGATCACCACCGCCATTCCCAATATCCAGATCGACCTCAACAAGGCGGAGCCGGGCAAGACGATCACGCTCGCCACGGACCAGCCGACCAGCACGATGAGCGATCTCGTTCGCGAGTTCGTCACCGCCTATAATCAGCTCAAGGGCGCCCTCAACGACGCGACGGTCGCGCAGGGCGATACGGCCGGCCTGCTCTCGGGCGACTTTGGCGTGCGGGATCTGTCGCGTCGTCTCGCCGGCCTGGTCTCGCAGCCGCTGACCGACAGCGGCACCTATCGTACGCTGAGCGACCTGGGCGTGCGCACCGAGCGCAACGGCACGCTGACGCTCGATACCAAGCGGCTCGAAGCGGCGCTGGCGGCGGATCCGGAAGGCGTCACCCAGATGCTCAATCCCGCCGTGCCCAGCGCGACGCAGCCGGGCATTGCCGGCGCGCTCAAGGACATCACCGATTATGTGAACGGCAGCGAAGGTCCGCTCGCCAGTTCCGCAGCCATTTACGGGAAGCAGAAAGCCGCGCTGGAGAAGGAGCTGGAGAAGCTGGGCGATCAGCGCAGCACCTACAGCACCCAGCTCACCGCGACCTACGCGAAGATGCAAACGCGCCTGCTGCAGTTCCAGGCCACGCAATCCTATCTTGAGCAGCAGGTCAAGATCTGGAGCAAGAACAACGACTAACGGTCCGGGCGCAGACGCTGGACACACCAATAAGGGATACGCTGTATGTACATGGGTTCGCATCCGATGAGGCCGATGGCCGCGCTCCGCCATTATGCGGCGGTGGATAGCGGCAGCCGCGTCGAGGGCGCCACGCCGCACCAGCTCGTGCGCATCCTGTTCGACGAGCTGCTGCTCGCGCTGGATACCGCCGCACTGGCGCTCAAGGCCGGCGATCGCCACAAATGCCTGGACCGGCAGACGCGCGCGCTCGCCATTCTCCACGCGCTGGAGACGAGCCTCGATTTCGAGCAGGGTGGCGAGATCGCCATCAGCCTGGCGACCATCTACCGCGAGACGCGCCGCCGGACGCTGGAGGCGACCGTCGCCAATGATCCCAGCCTGATGGAGAGCGCTCACGGCTTCATCGCGGAAATCGCGTCGGCCTGGAAGCAGATCGGCTGACGGCCTACCCGGCCCGTCCGACGCTCCTTTCAACTCGTCCGCTTTTCCGGCATTCGTCGCAAAGCCGGGCACCGGCCGCTCTTCCATCCGTTTCTCTCCCATGCCCATCAAGGGCGACAAGAGAGGATGGACCATGGCAAACCAGAACCAGCAGAATGATCAACAGCGCCAGCCCGGCCGGGGCGGCCAGCAGGACCAGTCCAACACGGACAAGTCCGGTCGCCAGCAGGGCGGACAGGACGATCAGAACCAGCAGGGCGGCGGTCAACGCCAGAACCAGCGCTGATCCGATCGGACATGCGAAGGCCGCCGGTGTTCCGGCGGCCTTGTTTGTGTCCGCCGCGCGTCAGATTACCCCAAGCGCGTCCATCGCCTCGGCCACGCGGACGAAGCCGGCGATGTTGGCGCCCAGCACATAGTCAGCGGGGGCGCCATATTCCTCGGCGGTTTCCGCGCAGCGGTCGTGGATGTCGTGCATGATCGAGGCGAGGCGGCTTTCCGTCTTCTCGAAGGACCAGCTGTCGCGGGAGGCGTTTTGCTGCATCTCCAGCGCCGAGGTGGCGACGCCGCCAGCGTTGGCGGCCTTGCCAGGTGCGAACAGGATGCCGGCTTCCTGGAACAGCCGCACCGCATCCGGAGTGGATGGCATGTTGGCGCCTTCGCCCACCGCGATGACGCCATTTTTGAGCAGCGTCTTGGCGTCATTGCCGGTCAGCTCGTTCTGGGTGGCGGACGGCATGGCGATGTCGCAGGGAACATCCCAAACCGAGCCGCCCTCGACATAATGGCTCTTGCCGCCCTTGAGGCGCACATAGTCGCTGATCCGGTCGCGGCGGACGAGCTTGACTTCCTTGACCAGTTCGAGGTCGATGCCGTCCTCGTCCATCACATAGCCGTTCGAGTCCGAGCAGGCCGCGATGATGCCGCCGAACTCGATGACCTTCTCCATGGTGTAGATGGCGACATTGCCCGAGCCGGACACGGTTACGCGCTTGCCATCGAAGCTCTGCTTGCGGGTCGCCAGCATCCGCTGGACGAAATAGGTCGCGCCATAGCCGGTGGCCTCCGTGCGGGCGCGCGAGCCGCCATGGAACAGCGCCTTGCCGGTCAGCACGCCAGCCTCATAGCGGTTGGTGAGCCGCTTATACTGGCCGAACATACAGCCGACCTCGCGCCCGCCCACGCCGATATCCCCGGCCGGCACGTCGGTATATTCGCCCAGATGCCGGAACAGCTCGGTCATGAACGACTGGCAGAAGCGCATGATCTCGCCCTGCGAGCGCCCGCGGGGGTTGAAGTCCGATCCGCCCTTGCCGCCGCCGATCGGCATGCCGGTGAGGGCGTTCTTGAAGGTCTGCTCGAAGCCGAGAAACTTGATGATGCCGACATTGACCGAGGGATGGAAGCGGATGCCGCCCTTGTAGGGCCCGAGTGCCGAGTTGAACTGGACGCGGAAGCCCCGGTTGATCTGCACCTGGCCATTATCGTCCACCCACGGCACGCGGAAGATGATCTGCCGCTCGGGCTCGCACAGCCGCTCGATCAGGGCATTGTCCAGATAATGGGGCCGCTTTGCGACGACGCGGCCGAGGCTTTCCAGCACCTCGGTCACCGCCTGATGAAATTCCGGCTCGCCGCCATTACGGCGGATGACGTCATGCAGGACCGGGCGAAGCTTATCGTCAATTCTCAGCAATGTTTGGTCTTTCTTCTCTGGACTTAAATTTGATGGCTGGGGCGGGACGGCGCCGACAGGGCGCGCGTGGGGCAGACAGAGACGAAGCGACCGAACATTGCCGGGCCGAGCAGGACTCAGCGCGCGGTGAAGGCTGGCGTGCGTGCTCTGGTCAGGCCTTAGCGGGGTGGCGGAATTTGATGGAATGGCGTGGCATCATGCGGACTTTCGGGCGTGGGGCGTGCGCGTCTGGAACGTCACACGTCGGTTCAGCGAAAGGTGCCCCGAGCCTGGCGCGCACGGCACCGGGTCCCGGGGCTAGATGCCCGCGAGAAGCTGCCCCGCATGATGGCGGATGGAAAAATGCCTGATGCATATCCGCATGAAAATCCCATGCGTTTCATCGCCTTGCGTGTCAACCGGCAGCGGCTGTCTGCCGTTCGCGCCTATGCGGACCGATTTGCCCGGCGCCGCAAATGCTCTAAGCCGGGCGAATGACTGCCGATGCCGACACCGCCATAACCCCGCCCTCCATCCCTGCCTCGCTCGATGAAAGCTGGCGGGTGGCACTGGCCGAAGCGTTCGCCGCGCCCTCCATGGCGCAGCTGAAAGCCTTTCTTCAGGCCCGCAAGGCGGCCGGCGCGCAAATCTTCCCGCGCGGCAGCGACTGGTTCAACGCGCTCGCCCTCACGCCCCTGCCGGATGTCCGGGTGGTGATCCTCGGGCAGGATCCCTATCATGGGCCGGGGCAGGCGCATGGCCTGTGCTTCTCGGTGAAGCCGGGCGTGCGGCCGCCGCCGAGCCTCGTCAACATCTTCAAGGAACTGCGGACGGATGTGGACTTTACCCCGCCCGGCCATGGTCACCTCGTCCATTGGGCGGAGCAGGGCGTGCTGCTGCTCAACAGCGTGCTCACCGTCGAGATGGGGCAGGCCGGCGCCCATGCCAATCAGGGCTGGGAGCGGTTCACGGATGCAGTGATCGCCGCCGTCGCCGCGCAGGACAAGCCCGTCGCCTTCTTGCTCTGGGGGGCCTACGCCCAGAAGAAAGCGGCGTTCGTGCAGGATGTGAGCGCGGGGGGGCGGCATCTGGTGCTGAAGGCGCCGCATCCCTCGCCGCTCTCGGCCCATAATGGATTTTTCGGCTGCCGGCACTTCTCGCGGGCCAATTCGTTTCTCACCGCGCAGGGGCGGGGGGCGATCGACTGGTCGTTGCCGCCCGAGCCTGCTGCCTGACCTGTTGCCCGATCTTTCCGCCCGCCGGGAAATCAGGCAGGGTGGCTGCAATATCCTGACGAGGAGCATTCCTTATGGCCTCCGGCCTCGCCGCCCTGCTTGACGACGTCGCCGCCATTGCCCGCCTTGCTGCGGCATCCGTCGATGATGTGACGGCCGCTGCCGGCCGGGCCAGCGTGAAGACAGCGGGCGTGGTGGTCGACGATGCCGCCGTGACGCCGACCTACGTCACCGGCTTTTCGCCGCAGCGCGAGCTGCCGATGATCTGGCGCATCGCGCTTGGGTCCATGCGCAACAAGCTCATCATCCTTCTGCCGCTCGCGCTCCTGCTCAGTGCGTTCCTGCCGCAAGCGATCACGCCGCTGCTGATGGTCGGCGGCACCTTCCTCGCCTTCGAGGGGGCCGAGAAGATCATCGAGATGCTGCGGGGCGGCCATGCGCAGGAGGAGGACATGCTCCCCGCCGATGGCGACGCCGTGGCGCTGGAAAAGGCGAAAGTTTCAGGCGCGATCCGCACCGACCTCATTCTCTCGGCCGAGATCATGGCGATTGCCCTGGCGGACGTGGCAAGCCGCCCGCTGCTCACGCAGGCGCTGGTCCTCGCCGTCGTCGGCCTGCTGGTCACGGTTGCCGTATATGGCGTGGTCGGGTTGATCGTGAAGCTCGACGATATCGGCCTGCACTTCGCCAAGACCGGTGGCCCTTTGGTCCAGCGGGTTGGTCGCGGGCTGGTGCGGATGATGCCGGGCGTGCTGAGCCTGCTCGAATCGATTGGCATGGTGGCGATGCTGTGGGTCGGCGGCGGGATCATTCTGCACGGGCTGGAAGGGACGCCGCTGGCTGTGCTGCCTCATGGCCAACATACGATTGCCGAAGCGGTGAGCCACGCTCCGGTGATTGTCTGGACGATCAGCGCGATGCTGGCGGCGCTGTTCGGCTTCCTCGTCGGCTTGGTGGTGGCGGCGGTTGTTCACCTCGTCCAGCGGATGCGCGGCGGGCACTGATCTATCTTAGCCCCTCCTCTGAAGAGGAGGGGGGACGTGTCGGTCCACCCTGTCATCTTCAGCGTTCGGGCATGCAGCCGAAGCCGGGCTTGAGCCGCGCGGATCGCGTGGCCAGCATGGGTATTTTGGCGGTCAGGCGCCGGGCCTCGGGCGCATCCTCATAGCGCACGAGCGCCATCCACGGCACGCCGGCCAGATCGCTCTGGCAGCTTTCGAGCGGGCGATTCTCGACATAGCGGCACGAGCAGCCCAAGCGCGCGGCGAGGCCGGCGGCCTGGTCGGCCTCCCGCTGCCAGCCGGGCCAGCTCACCGCGACCCAGAAGGCAACCAGAACCACCGGCAGCAGGGCGAACCAGCCGCTCGCGCGCTTCATCATGGCCTTGCGCTTGAGAGGATCGCGCTGCCCCCACATCTGATTATCCCCTTTCATCGCGCTGCGTGATAAGGCCGCGCGCGATGAAGATCAAAAGCCTTTCCCGCTGGCTGTGCGTCACCGCCGCCAGCCTGATGCTCGCCGGGGCGGGTGCATCGCAGGACGTGCCGGCCAGCCGCTATGCCGTGCTGAAGGACAGCCCCGGCCTCTCCGCCATGGCGCTGCGCGAGGCGGTGGACCCGCTGTTCGATCCCGGCGATGGCGCGGACGTGGGCGAGACACGCGCGCTCATCGTGATGCGCGGGGGCGAGATCGTGGCCGAGCGCTATGCCGATGGGTTCACGCCGCAGAGCCGCTTTTTAAGCTGGTCAATTGCCCGCACGGTCACCGGCCTTATCGCCGGCATGATGGTCTCGGACGGTCTGCTGGCGCTGGACGATCCGGCCCCCGTGGCCGCCTGGCGACAGACCGGCGATCCGCGCGCCGCGATCAGCTTGCGGCACCTGCTGCAGATGAGCAGTGGCCTGCAATATCGCGAAGATTGGCAACCAGGCGAGCCGAGCGACACGCTCGCCATGCTCGCCGGCGAGGGGAGCACGGATCAGGCGGCGTTCGCGGCGGCCAAGCCGCTGGTGCAGTCTCCAGGCGCGACCTTCGCGCCGAGCGCGGGCAGCACCATGATCCTCACCGGCATCATGACGGACCGGCTGACTGCGAATCAGGACCCGCTCGCCCGCCGCGCTGCCATGGCGCGGTTTCTCGATGCCCGCTTCGCGAAACCGCTCGGGCTCAAGGATTTCGTGCCGGAATTTGATGCGCGCGGGACGCTCGAGGGCGCGCTGATGATGCATATGACGGCGCGCGACTATGCGGCGATCGGCGAACTCATCCGCCAGCGCGGCCATGTCGCGGGGCGCCAGCTCATTGCCGACCCCTGGTTCGATTTCATGACGGCGCCATCGCCGGCGCATGCCGCATTTGGTGGGCATCTCTGGCTCAACCGGGGTGGCGACCCCTCACCGCTCTTTCCGGGCCAGGCCGGTGCCGGCGTGATGGCGGCGGTGGGCGAGCGCGGCCAGTTCGTGCTGGTTTCGCCCGAGCAGCGACTGGTCATCGTCCGCCTCGGCATCACCCGCGAGGAAGACATGGACGCCCTGCGCGAAGCCATGGCGCGGCTGGTTCGGCGGTTTTCGTGACTGGTCAGGAGTGTGGCGCTGCCAGTTTAACGGACCAACCGTAGCACGAGGCGTTGGCGTGGATGACGCTTGCGCGCGGTGCGTCGGTCGCGACGACCAGCGTTGCCTGCGCCCACTCCAGACGAACAGCTGGTTGACCATCGATCGCTACGGCTCGACAGGCGAAGAGCCGATCCGTTGGAAGCCAGCGGGGCTGTATCCAGACGACTCTGGAAAAGCCAGACAAAGCGCCGCAGTCCGTCATTTGAACGCGCGCTTCGGTCCAACCGTCGGGCGAAAGACTTTCATAAAACGTCGTTGTGTCGCACATTGCGCTGCCGGCTGACCGCACAAGTCCGAACGCCAGAATGAGGAGCAAGGCGGCGCAGCCCAAGTGGAACTGCCGACGTTCGTTTTGCGTCAGTTCTCTCTTGCTCATGACGGCTTACCACCCTGAAAGCAAAAACTGCCCCTCGATCACCGTGCGGCAGCGACCGGTGAGGATGACGCGGTCGCCGGCGCGTTCGCAGTCGACATAGCCGCCGCGCGTGCTGGCCTGATAGGCGGTGAAGCGGTCGCGGCCGAGCCGGTCGCTCCAATAGGGCGTGAGCAGGCAATGGGCCGAGCCGGTCACCGGGTCTTCGTCGATCCCTGCGCCCGGCACGAAGGCGCGGCTGACGATATCGGTCTCGGTGCCCGGCGCGGTGGCGATGATGAGCAAATTGCCGAGCTTGCCGAGCGCCGCGAAATCGGGGCGCAGCGCGCGCACTTGCGCGTCGTCCGCATAGACGAGCAGGCGATAGCCGCCGTCGCGGGCGTGCGTCTCCTGCGGCGTGGGGCTACCCAGCAGGGCAGCGATTTCTGAAAGGTCCGCCGGCGTCATGGCCATGCCCGGCAGATCGAGCCGGTAGGTATCGCCTTCACCGCCCGCCACGCGTTCGACCACCAGATCCCCGGCCTGCTGTGTGCGGAAGCGCAGGCTCTGTCGCGCGGCGCCCATCAGGGCATGACCGCTCGCCAGCGTGGCGTGGCCGCACAGCGCGACTTCCACGGTCGGCGTGAACCAGCGCAAGTCATAGTCCGCCCCGGCGCCGGGCGGGAGCGGCACGGCGAAGGCCGTCTCCGCGAGGTTATTCTCCTGCGCGATCGCCTGCAGCACATCGTCCGCCAGCCAGTGATCCAGCGGCATGACAGCGGCGGGGTTGCCGGTGAACGGCGCATGCGCAAAGGCATCGACCTGGACGAAAGGGAGGATCATCGGCGCTGCCGTCATGGGGCGGGCGTCTCCGGCCCGGGCGTCTTGTCGCTCGCGGCGGCTTCGTTGACGAGCACCGTGCGGGCATCCTGCTGGGTGAGCAGGTCGCTTTCCGGCTGGTCGGCGGGGTCGGGGTGGATGATCAGCTCCAGGCCGGGGAAGTCGGCGGTCAGGTCGCGGGTGATGTCCTCCATCACGTCGTGCGCCTGTTTCAGCGACATATGCGGGTCGAGCCAGATGTGGAACTGAGCGATGTCATGCGATCCGCTGCTGCGGGTCCGCAAATCGTGGATGCCGTGCAGGGCGGGGTGCCGCTCGGCAATGTCGAGGAAGCGCTGGCGCTTTTCCAGCGGCCATTCCTTGTCCATCAGCTCGCCAATGGCGTGCATCGCCGTCCGGCCCGCATTGAGCGCCAGCCACAGGCCGATGCCGAGGCCGAAGAGCGCATCCGCGCCGCGCAGGTGCAGCGCCGTTTCCAGCACCAGCGCGAGGATGACCGAGCCGTTGAGCAGCAGATCGCTGCGATAATGCAGGCTGTCTGCGCTGATCGCGACCGATCCCGTCGCCCGGATCGCGCGTGCCTGATAGCTGACGAGCAGGATGGTCAGCACGATGGCGAGGATGGAGACGCCGATGCCATATTCGATCGCCGTGGGCGTGCCGGCACTGCCGAACCGCTCGACTGAGCGCAGGATGATGAGCACGGCGGCAACGCTGATCAGCGAGACCTGAAACAATGCGGCCAGAGCCTCCGCCTTCCCGTGGCCGAACCGGTGGTCGTAATCCGCCGGGCGCGCGGCGAGGCGGACGGCGAAGAGCGTGACGAGGCTGGCGACCAGATCCAGTCCGGTGTCGGCCAGCGAGCCCAGCATGGCGATGGACTCGGTGCGCAGCACGGCCCAGCTCTTGGCCGCCGCGAGAATGAGCGCCACGGCGACGCTGGCGAGCGCGGCCTTGCGATTGATCGCGCCGGTCGTGGCGAGATGATCCTCGCGCGCCGCAGGCGTCGCCGCACTCACCGGCCATGCCTCATGGATAGAGCATCTGCGCGGCCCAGCGACCTGCGCCGTCGGCTTCGTAGCGGCGACGCTCGTGCAGGCGGAAGGCCCGGTCCAGCCAGAACTCGATTGCGCGCGGGGCAAGGCGGAAGCCCGACCAGTGCGGCGGGCGGGGCACGTCGACGCGGGCGAAGCGCGCCTCGACCTCCCTGATGCGATCCTCGAAGGTCTCGCGCGCATCCAGCGGCCGGGACTGGTCGGACGCCCAGGCGCCGATTTGCGACACGCGCGGGCGCGAGGCGAAATAGGCGTCGGCCGTTGCGGCATTCACCGGGCCGACCGGTCCCTCGATCCGGATCTGGCGCCGCAGCGACTTCCAGTGGAACAGCAAGGCGGCCTCCGGATGGGCGAGCAGTTCCCCGGCCTTGCGGCTCTCGAAATTGGTGTAGAAGGTGAAGCCTTCCGGCCCATAGCCCTTGAGCAGGACCATGCGGGTGGAGGGGCGGCCTTGCGCATCGACGGTCGAGAGCGCCATGGCCTCGGGATCATTGGGCTCGCTGGCCCGGGCGTCGGCCATCCATTGGGCGAAGAGGGCGAAGGGGTCGTCCGTCAGCGTGGTCGGTTCGGATGAGGTCGCGGTCTGTGTCGTCATGCGCTTCACCTAGCCTGTGCGGCCGCGCGTGGAAACTCTCCTGTCGCTTCTTGCCCCGGAGGCGCGATGCCCATTCATATGGGGGCAAGGCGTGGGTCGATAGACTATGCGCGCCGATGCTGGACCAGTTGGGTGGGCTGGCGCGGAAACAAGCTCTGCGCAAGAGGACCACCATGAACGCCTCCGTCCCTGTCCGCTTCATCGCTGCCCTCTCCCTCCTCGCGACCGCCGCGCCGGGCGTTGCCCAATGGGGTCGCGGCCCGGATCGCTGGGGCGGCTCGCGCATCGATTCGCCGCGTGCACCCCTCGTGAGCAGCGGTCGGGACTCGCGCGAAGGGCAGGTCGATGCCGCACAGTTCACCGCCGAGGGCGGGGCCGCGCGGCTCGGCAGCGGGCCGGTCCAGGTTTCGACGCTGACCGGCGCGGTCGATGATGTCCCGGGCACCGCGCCCTTTGAAGCGGCGGTGATCGATCAGTTGGTGAAGGCCGGCTATGATACGCTGGCGCAGTCGCAGGGCGACAGCGGGCAGGTGACCGAACTGCGCATCCGCCGCGAGACGCTGGTGCCCGAGGAGACCAAGCGCAAGCCGGTGAGCGGCGAAATGATGGTCGGAACCGGCACCTATGGCTCGACGATGGGCATGGCGCTCGCGGTCGATCTCTCCAAGCCGCGCAAGGCGCTGGTGTCGACCCGCATGGAAGCGCGCATCCTCGACAAGGCTACCGGCGCGCCCCTGTGGGAAGGCCGGGCCGAGATCGCGACGCGCGAGGGCGATTCGCGCTGGAGCGACCAGGCGATCGCCACGCGCCTCGCCGAGGCGATGTTCGAGCGCTTTCCGAACGGGCCGGCACGCGTCGCCGCGCGCTAGCCGCACGCGCATCCCCACTTGCGGCGCCGCGCCGCAATCGCCAGATGAATGCCATGAGGCATGATATCTTCGTGAACGGGTGGGTAGAACGACATGGCTGATCCCTATTCGCTGCTGGGCGTCCCCCGCAGTGCGGACGAGGCGGCGATCAAGTCCGCCTATCGCAAGCTCGCCAAGGAGCTGCATCCGGACCGGAACAAGGACAATCCCAAGGCCGCGGAGAAATTCTCCGAGGTGACGCGCGCCTATGATCTGCTGTCCGACAAGGACAAGCGTGCCCGGTTCGACCGGGGCGAGATCGATGCCGACGGCAACCCCACGCATCCCTTCGGCTTTGGCGGACAGGGCGGGGGCCGCTCGCAGGGCGGCGGGCCGGAAGGCTTTGAGTTCGGGGCCGGCGGCGCGGACTTCTCGGATATTTTCGAGGGGCTGTTCAGCGGTGGACGCGGGCGACCGGGCGGCGGCTTCGGCTTTGGCGGGCGCGGCGCGCCGCC
This sequence comes from Sphingobium sp. B10D7B, assembly GCF_025961955.1. NCBI lineage: Bacteria > Pseudomonadati > Pseudomonadota > Alphaproteobacteria > Sphingomonadales > Sphingobiaceae > Sphingobium > Sphingobium sp. B10D7B. The sequence continues at coordinate 3,055,906 of NZ_JAOQOQ010000001.1, read as the reverse complement.
ACCGCAGCGGGGCGCCAACATGGCCTATCGCCTGTCCGTGCCGTTCACCGATGCCGCGACGCTGGCGCCGCAGCGCATCACGCTCGCCGATGGCAAGACCATCGACCTCAAGCTCCCGGCCGGTGTCGAGAACGGCACCCAGATGAAGCTGAGCGGCAAGGGCCAGCCGGGACCGGCGGGCGCGGGCGATGCCATCGTCACCATCGAGATCGGCGATCACGCCTTCTACAAGCGCGATGGCGACAATGTGCGGTTGGACCTGCCGATCAGCCTCAACGAGGCCGTGGCCGGCGCGCGTGTGAAGGTGCCCACGGTCGATGGGCCGGTGATGCTCGCCGTTCCGGCGGGCGCGCATTCCGGGCAGACGCTGCGGCTGAAGGGCAAGGGTTTCCATCGCAAAAGCGGTGGTCGCGGTGACCAGCTCGTCACGCTGATGATCGACGTGCCGGGCCATGATGCCGCGCTCAAGTCTTTCGTGGAGAGCTGGAGCGATACGCGGCCGTTGCGAACGCATCTGGGCGTGTGATCCCGGCGCGGGCAAGCCCTGCGCTATGGCCGGGGCGAGGGGTGCATGTGCGCGATTCCCTCGCCTGCCGCTTTGTTCTAGAGATCGGGCGTGCTGACCAATCCCTCTCCGCAATCGCCTGAAGCGCGCCGTCGCCGGTTGCGCGATCGGGGCGAGCGCCTGCGCGCGGAAATCGAGCGGAGTCGCTGGGCGAGCCGCGCTTTGGCCGTGGTCAAGCGCGTCGCGGTGGGCGTCTATAATGACGGCTTCATCCATGCCGGCAATCTCGCCTATCTGACGCTGGTCGCGGTTTTTCCCTTCTTCATCCTTGCTGCGGCAATCGCGCAGATCCTCGGGCGCACCCGCGCCGGTCTCGAAACGGTGAACGGTTTTCTGCTGACGGTGCCGCCCAGCGTCGCACAGGTGCTGCGGCCGGCGATCGTGGATGTGCTGGAGGCGCGGACCGGCCCCTTGCTCTGGCTGGGCGCGATCATCGGCCTGTGGACCGTCGGCAGCCTGATCGAGACGATCCGTGATATTCTCCGCCGGGCCTATGGCACGCGCTCGACATCGCCCTTCTGGCATTACAGGTTGCGGGCCATGGGGATCATCGTGCTCAGCGTCTTTGGCGCGCTGCTGGCGCTTTCCCTGCAGGTTCTGCTGGTGGCGGCGGAGACGGTCGTGGAGAAATTGCTGCCGGGCAGCGACCAGGCTTTCGCCATTCTTACCGCCACCCGTTTCGTGCCGGCGATCATCCTTTATCTCGCGCTTTACTTCATCTTCGCGGCGCTGACCCCGAGCCGTTATCGCGCCAAGCGCTTCCCGAAATGGCCCGGCGCGGCGTTCACGGCCGGTTGGTGGTATGTCACCTCGTTGCTGCTGCCGCTCTTCTTCTCCAACATTACCAGCTACAGCCTGACCTATGGCGGCCTGGCGGGCGCGATGATCACGCTCATTTTTTTCTTCATCATTGGGCTTGGCGTGGTAATTGGCGCCGAACTCAACGCCGCGCTGGCTGATTTCCCGGACGGGGAAGAACCGGCTGAAGAGACGGAGGATCCAACATCATGACAGGCCTTATGGCCGGCAAACGCGGCCTCATCATGGGGTTGGCCAACGACAAGTCGCTGGCCTGGGGTATTGCCAAGGCACTTCACGCGCAGGGCGCACAAATGGCCTTCTCCTATCTGGGCGAGGCGCTGGAGCGGCGCGTGCGCCCGCTGGCGGCGGAAGTCGGCTCTGATTTTCTGTTGCCTTGCGACGTGTCGGACATGGCGTCTGTCGATGCCTGCTTCGAGGGGTTGGCCGCGCGTTGGCCGACCATCGACTTCGTGGTCCACGCCATCGGCTTCTCGGACAAGAACGAACTGCGTGGCGGTTATGTCGACACCAGTCTGGAAAACTTCCTGCTGACCATGAACGTCTCGGCCTACAGCCTCGTCGCCGTGACGAAGCGCGCGGTGCCGATGATGAGCGAAGGCGGGTCGATCGTCACGCTGACCTATTATGGCGCCGAGAAGGTGATCCCGCATTATAATGTGATGGGCGTCGCCAAGGCCGCGCTGGAGACCAGCGTCAAATATCTCGCCATGGACCTGGGGCCGCAGAACATCCGCGTGAACGCGATTTCGGCCGGGCCGATCAAGACGCTCGCGGCATCGGGCATCGGCGACTTCCGCTATATCCTCAAGTGGAACGAGCTGAACTCGCCGCTGCGCCGCAACGTCACCATCGAGGATGTCGGCGGGGCCGGGCTGTATCTGCTGTCTGATCTCGCCTCCGGCGTGACCGGCGAGATTCATCATGTCGATGCAGGCTATAACGTCATCGGCATGAAGGCCGAGGACGCGCCGGATATCGCGCTCGACAAGGGATGAGCGGCAGCGCAGCCGTCTGCGCTGCCCTGGCGGCTGAGCTGGAAAGAATGGCATGAGTTTCAATAGTTTCGGGCGGGTCTTCCGCTTCACCACCTGGGGTGAGAGCCATGGCCCGGCCATCGGCGCCGTGGTGGATGGCTGCCCGCCGGGACTGGCGCTGAGTGAGGCCGATGTGCAGCCCTGGCTGGACAAGCGCCGCCCGGGTACCTCGCGCTTCACCACCCAGCGGCAGGAGCCGGATCAGGTGCGCATCCTCTCGGGCGTGTTCGACGGAAAGACGACCGGCACGCCGATCAGCCTGATGATCGAGAATGTCGACCAGCGCTCCAAGGACTATTCCGAGGTCGCGCAGGCCTATCGGCCCGGCCATGCCGATTATGCCTATGATGCCAAATATGGCCTGCGCGATTATCGCGGCGGCGGGCGCTCATCCGCGCGCGAAACGGCGAGCCGGGTTGCGGCGGGTGCCGTGGCGCGGCTGGTTGTGCCTCAGGTCCAGATCCTCGGCTATGTCAGCGAGATCGGCGGGGACGCCATCGATCCTGCGGCATTCGATGCCAGTGAGATCGGCAATAATCCCTTCTTCTGCCCCGATCCGGCTGCGGCGGCGCGCTGGGAAGCGCTTGTCGATGCGGCCCGCAAGGATGGCTCCTCGCTCGGCGCCGTGGTCGAATGCGTCGCCATGGGCGTGCCTGCCGGCTGGGGCGCACCGCTCTATGCCAAACTGGACAGCGAACTGGCGGCGGCGATGATGAGCATCAACGCGGTCAAGGGCGTGGAGATTGGCGACGGCTTTGCCGCTGCCCGCCTGCGCGGCGAAGAGAATGCCGACCCGATGCGGCCGGGCAATGACGGTCGCCCCGTCTTCCTTGCCAATCATGCCGGTGGCATCGCCGGTGGGATCGCTACCGGTCAGCCGATCCGGGTGCGCGTGGCGTTCAAGCCGACCAGCTCGATCCTCATTCCGCAGGAAACGGTGACGCGCGAGGGCGCGGCAGCGGATATCCGCACCAAGGGTCGCCATGATCCCTGCGTTGGCATTCGCGGCGTCCCTGTGGTCGAGGCGATGATGGCGCTGGTGCTGGCCGATCAGGCGCTGCTCCACCGGGCGCAGTGCGGATGAGGGCGGCCCTCGCGATCCTCGCTCTGGCAAGCCTTGCCGCCTGCCAGTCCCAGCCTGCCGATCCGGACAATGGCGCGCAGGCGGGTCGCAACATTGCTGTGCCGGCCAATGATAGCGGCAACGCCGCCAATGCGGCCGAGGAGCCGGCGGAGGCAGAGACGCTCGACCAGGTCGGGCCGATCCGCATCGGCGCGACCCTCGCCGAACTGGCCGCTGAAGGGCTTGCGGTCGCCGGGCGGGACGATCCCATGCCGGGCTCGACCTGTACCTATGCGCATTTCAAGGGCTGGCCGGACGCAGCGGTGATGCTGGATGGCGACCATGTCGTGCGGGTCGACGTCTCCGATGCGCAGCATGAGGGACCATTTGGCCTGCGCGTGGGCCAGAGCGAAGCCGAGGCGATCAAGCGGCTCCGTTCCGCCGAGGTGCAGCCGCATCCCTATACCGGCCCGACCGGCCATTATCTGGTGTTCCATCGGGCCAATGCGCCGACGGGGCTGATCGCGGAGACGGACGGCAAGACCGTGCAGAGCTGGCGCATCGGCCAGTGGGAGCAGGTCCAGTGGGTCGAGGGCTGCTCGTGATCTTAGCGCTCGCCGGTCATGGCTGATCTGCGGCAGGCTAGCACGGTCCTGCGCATCGCGACGCCGGGGCAGGCCATGGTAGAGATCAGCCGCGAGGTTGCGCGCTGGGCTTTGGCGCAGGGCATGGACGAAGGCCTGCTGACCGTCTTCTGCCGCCACACCTCCGCCTCGCTCACCATTCAGGAAAATGCCGCGCCGGCGGTGCAGAAAGATCTGCTCGCCTGGCTGGCGCGGATGGCGCCCGAGGACCAGCGCTATCTCCATGACGATGAAGGGCCGGACGATATGCCGGCGCATGTCAAGGCGGTCCTGACCGGTGTTTCGCTCAGCGTGCCGCTGATCGGCGGGCGGCTGGCGCTCGGCACCTGGCAGGGCATCTATCTGGTCGAGCATCGCCGTGCTCCGCATCAGCGCGAGGTGGCGTTGCATCTTCTGGGATGCTGAGTGGCTTTTTGCGTATTTGCGATGCGCTCCCCGCACTGTTAGCCTGCTTCGCAACACCAAAAGGGGATCGAGCATGACCGAAGCCAGCGCGGGCGAAGACCGCAAGGAAACGCGCCTGCAATACTGGATGCTCGGCGGGTTCCTTGCGGGGCTGGTGCTGGGGCTGATCGTCCACAGCGTTGCAGCAGACGCGGCCTGGGTGGCGCTCGTCACCACCTATGTCACGCAGCCCATTGGCCAGATTTTCCTGCGCCTGCTGTTCATGCTCATCATTCCGCTGCTGGTCTCGGCGCTGATCGTGGGCGTCGCGGATATGGGGGAGGCGCGGCATCTCAAGACCGTGGGCCTGCGCACCTTGCTCTACACGGTCGTCGTTTCCAGCATTTCGGTTGCCATCGCTCTGGCGCTCGTCAATCTGCTCCAGCCTGGCGGCGGCATCAATCCGACGCTGGCCCGCAGTATGATCGCGCAATCGGCGGAAGGGGCTGCCTCCATCGTAGCGCAGGCTGGCGAGTCCAAAACCGGCGTCGACGCTGTGCTGTCGATCGTGCCGACCAATATCGTCGGGGCAATGGGCGCGAATGACATTCTGGCGGTGATGTTCTTCGCGCTGTTCTTCGGCGTCGGCTTCCTCCTGGTCGATCCGGCGAAGACAGCCACGCTCAAAGCCGGGTTCGAGGGCATTTTCGAGGTCTCGATGCGGCTTATCGGCCTCGTCATCAAGCTCGCGCCCATCGCCATCTTCTGCTTCATGTTCAATCTGGCCGCGCTGTTCGGCTGGGAACTGATCGGGCGTCTCTCCGCCTTCGTCTTTGTCGTGCTGCTGGCGCTCGGCCTGCAGATGTTCGGCGTGTTTCCGCTCATCCTCAAGTTCATCGCGGGCAAAAGCCCCATCGCCTTCTTCCGCGAGACGCAAGAAGCCAGCGTGATGGCTTTCGCCACGGCCTCTTCCAATGCAACCCTGCCCACCTCACTGCGCGTCGCCGAAGAAGGCCTGAAGCTCCCGCGCCCTATCTCCCGCTTCGTGCTCACCATCGGCGCCACTGCCAACCAGAATGGCTCAGCCATGTTCGAGGGCGTGACGGTGCTGTTCCTCGCGCAATTTTTCGGCGTCGATCTGACGCTGGGCCAGCAGCTCGTCGTGATGCTCATCTGCATCATGGGCGGGATCGGCACGGCGGGCGTTCCGGCCGGCACGCTGCCGGTGATCGCGCTCATCCTCGCCAGCGTGGGCGTGCCCCCGGCGGGCATCGGGCTCGTGCTGGGTGTGGACCGCTTCCTCGACATGTGCCGTACCACGGTGAATGTGGTGGGCGATCTGGTCGCGGCGCAGGTGATCGCCAGCACCTCAGGCGATGAGCTGCCGCAGGAGCCTGCCGATATCGTTATCCATTGATCGCTCCGATGGCTGGCGACCTGCAGACAATCGTCGACGAGATCGTCTCGGCCATGGCGGCCGAACGGGATCGCGGCGCCGTCGCGACCTATATCCCCGGCCTTGCCAACGTGTCCCCCGACCAGTTTGGCATGGCCATTGTCGGCGCGGACGGGACCATCGCCATCGGCGGGGATGCGCGGACCAGCTTTTCGATCCAGTCCATCTCCAAGGTGTTCGCGCTCACCATGGCGCTCGGCAAGGTGGGGGACCAGCTCTGGAAGCGCGTCGGCCGCGAGCCTTCGGGCAATGCCTTCAACTCCATCGTCCAGCTCGAGGCCGAACAGGGCATTCCGCGCAATCCGTTCATCAACGCCGGTGCGCTGGTGGTGGCGGACGTCAATCTCTCCGGCCATCAACCGCGCGAGTCCATCGGCGCGCTGCTGCGCTTCGTGCGCTATCTGGCGGACGATGACAGCATCGCCATCGATGAAAGCGTGGCGCGCGGCGAGGCGGAGACCGGCTACCGGAACATCGCGCTGGCCAATTACATGCGGGCCTTCGGCAACATCCACAATCCCGTCGAACTGGTGACGGGCTGCTATTTCCACCAATGCGCCATCGCCATGGATTGCGTGCAACTGGCGCAGGCCGGCCGCTTCCTCATGCTGGATGGACGCCAGCCGGCGGGCGGGCGCGTGGTCTCGCCCCGCCGCGCCCGCCGCATCAACGCGCTGATGCTGACCTGCGGCCATTATGATGCCAGCGGCGACTTCGCCTTCCGGGTCGGGATGCCGGGCAAATCCGGCGTCGGCGGTGGCATTCTCGCCGTCGTACCGGGCAAGGCGAGCATCGCCGTCTGGTCGCCCGGCCTCAACGAAAGCGGCAACTCCCACCTCGGCACGCGTGCCCTCGAACGGCTGGCCGAAGCCACCGGCTGGAGCGTCTTCAGCGCGCGGGCGTGACCGGGCAGGGTTGCTCTTGCGCATTGGGATGATCACCACCCTTGGCAAGCGGTTGCCGCGCGCCTAACTGGCATCCATGCCACCGGACAATCAGGATAAGGATCTGCCCACGCCGCCCGCATGGGCGACGTTGCGGCGCTTCCTGCCCTATCTCTGGCCGGCGGGCGAACCCAATCTCAAGGCGCGAATCATCGTCGCGCTGGTGCTGGTGTTGCTGGGCAAGGCGATCATCCTCGTCATGCCCTTCGCCTATAAGGATATCATTGACCGGATGGGGCCGGGGATGCAGGCGGGGGTGGCCGTCGCATTGGGGCTGGTGCTGGCTTATGCCGGCGCGCGCTTTGGCGGCGTCGTCTCGGACAATCTGCGCAATGTCGCCTTCGAGCGGGTCGGGCGCAATGCCCAGCGGCTGATGGCGGAGCAGACGCTGCGCCACCTGCACAATCTCTCGCTGCGCTTCCACCTCAACCGCAAGACCGGCGGCGTTACGAAGGTCATCGAGCGAGGCACCACGTCCATCGAGACGATGCTGCACTTCCTGCTCTTCAACATCGCGCCGACCGCGATTGAGCTGATCGCGGTGTGCATCATCTTCCAGGTCAAGTTCGGCTTCGGGCTGGTGGCGGGCACGCTGGTGATGATCGCGCTCTACACGGCCTTCACGCAGAAGATCACCGAATGGCGCAACGCGCTGCGGCGGGAGATGGTCGATCTCGATACCGGGGCGACGGCCCATGCCGTGGACAGCCTGCTGAACTTCGAGACCGTCAAATATTTCACGGCGGAAGACCGCGAGGCGGCTCGCTACGGGGCGGCGCAGCGCAGCTACATGAACGCGGCAACCAAGAGCAACAACAGCCTTGCGATGCTCAACATCGGCCAGGCGCTCATCACCAATGTGATGATGGGCGGCGCGATGGCGTTCACGGTTTGGGGCTGGGCGCAGGGCCGGTTCACGCCGGGCGATGTCGTACTGGTGAATGCGCTGCTGATGCAGCTTTTCCGCCCGCTCGATCTGCTCGGCATGGTGTATCGGACGATCCGCCAAGGCCTCATCGACATGGAGGCGATGTTCAGGCTGATCGATACCGAGACCGAGATCAAGGACGTGCCCGATGCGCCACCGCTTGCGGTGACAGCGGGCGATATCCGCTTCGAGGACGTGGTGTTCGGCTATGATCCCGACCGAACGATCCTCAAGGGCGTGAGCTTCCATGTCGCGGCGGGCACGACGCTGGCGGTGGTCGGGCATTCCGGCGCCGGCAAGTCGACCATCGCGCGGCTGCTCTTCCGCTTCTACGATATTCAGGGCGGCCGCATCCTCATCGACGGGCAGGATATCGCCCGCGTGCAACAGACCTCGCTGCGCGCCGCCATCGGCATCGTGCCGCAGGACATGGTGCTGTTCAACGATACCATCGGCTACAACATCGCTTATGGCCGCGACGGCGCGACGCAGGCGGATATCGAGGCCGGCGCGCGCGGGGCGGCGATCGACCGCTTCATCGACTCGCTGCCCAAGGGCTACGACACGCGGGTCGGCGAGCGCGGCCTCAAGCTCTCCGGGGGCGAGAAGCAGCGCGTCGCCATCGCGCGCACGCTGGTGAAAGATCCGCCGATCCTGGTCCTGGATGAGGCGACCAGTGCGCTCGACAGCCGCACGGAAGCGGCGATCCAGACCGTGCTCGATGACGTAGCCGCGCGGCGCACGACGATCATCGTCGCGCACCGGCTCTCGACCATCGTCCATGCCGACAGCATCATCGTGATGGATGACGGCCGCGTGGTCGAGCAGGGTACGCACGCGCAATTGCTCGCGCTCGGCGGCCATTATGCGCAGATGTGGATGCGCCAGCAGGCCGAGCGGATGAACCCGGAGGCGGGGTTGGCGGCATCCGAACCCAGCGCATCGCTGGAGGATGCGGCGGAGTAGCTCAGGCGGCGATATCCGGCGCGATGCTGTGCTTCATCATGTCCACCGCGCGGGAGGTCGCGAGGCGGGTGTCCCCGGCCAGCTTCTTCACCTCATTGGCGACGACCGCGAAACCCTGACCGGCCTCGCCGGCGCGGGCGGCTTCGATGCGCGCGTTGAGCGCCAGCAGGTTGGTCTGGTTGGCGATGGCGCCGATCGTGGTCACGATGGCCGCCAGTTCGGCCATGGTGGACTGGAGCCGCGCATTGCCGCGCTGCAACTCACCCTGCAGGCGCTGGCTTTCCTCATAGCGGGCCTGCACTTCCTGTTCGAGCTGGACCTGCCGGGTGACGTCGGATGCGATCTTGAGGATGCGCACCGGTCTGCCCTGACAATCGACAACGGGATTATAGGTGGCCTGAAGATAGACCGAGGCGCCGCCGCGTGAGCGCCGCTCATAGCGGCCGGCGTGGAATTCACCGGAGGTCAGCGTCCGCCAGAAGGCCGCATAGTCAGTGGAGCGCACGAAGGATGGCGCGCAGAAGATGCGATGATGCTCGCCGACCACCTCATCGAGGCGGTAGCCCAATGCCTCGAGCAGGACGTCATTGGCCCACAAGATGGTGCCTTCCGGGTTGAATTCGATGACGCCCTGGGACCGGCAAATGGCTTGCCAGGCTGCGTCGGTCCGCCCATCTTCGAGATATGCGTTCATGAATCACCTTGTGGTCGTCCCGGCAGGTGAGGCCCCTGTGGTTAAGCGCCGCTTACCATGGGGTGGTTTCGCGACGAGCCGTTGAACGCGGCAGGAGGGGCTATCGCAAGCGGAGCATCATGCCGGGGCGAAGCAGCCCAAGGACGGTGCGCATATCCTCCGGGGCGATGGCGACACAGCCTTCCGTCGCCTTGGGCTGGCCGTTCTCGCCGATTACCCATTGGTGGAAGAAGATCGCGCTGCCCATGCCGGGCGCTGGCGGCGCATCATTATGTCCAAGGACGATGATGACGTCATAGGCCTGATCCTCGCGCGCAAGCCGCTCGTGGCTGGTGTGGCGCGGCAGATGGACGGGGCGGTTATAGGCCGGGTCGGCGGGATCGTCGCTCCAGCCATCGTTCGGCCGGAGCCAGCGCCACGGGATTGCGGGCGCCTGAGTGGCATCGATGCGGCCGGGGCGGAGCAGCGCGGCGCGCACTGGCCAATCACCGATGGGCGAGGCGCCATCGCCCTCGCGCTTGTCCGCCGCAGCGATGAGCCCGCCCTTGCCGATGACGCAGGCGCAGGACCAGTCGCCGATGGTCAGGCGCCCCGCCTCGCCATCGACCAGAATGGCTGGCGCTTCGCTCACAACTGATGGCCGGTGCGGTCCCGCTTGGTGGCGAGATAGCGCTCATTATGGGGATTGGAGGGCAAAGCCAGCGGCAGCCGTTCGGCAACGCGGATGCCCTGTGATTCGAGGCCGGCGACCTTCTCCGGATTGTTGGTGAGCAGCCGGATTTCGTCGATGCCGAGCAGATGGAGCATGCGTGCCGCGACGCCGAAATCGCGCGCATCGATGGCGAAGCCAAGGCGGACATTGGCGTCCACCGTGTCGAAGCCCTGATCCTGCAGCTGATAGGCGCGCAGCTTGTTGATGAGGCCGATGCCGCGCCCCTCCTGCCGCAGGTAGAGCAGAACGCCCCAGCGCGCATGGGCGATCTCGTGCAGAGCGCCGTGCAATTGCGGGCCGCAATCGCATTTGAGCGAGCCGAGCACGTCGCCGGTCAGGCACTCGCTGTGCAGGCGGACGACCGGGGCGCTGCCGTCGCGCTCGCCGATGACGAGGGCGATGTGCTCGCGCGGATCTTCGGGCGAGCGGAAGGCGACGATCTGCGCATCCACGCTGGCTTCGACGGGCAGCCGCGCGCGGGCGGCGATGGCGAGCCGGGTCGGGTCTGCATAAGTGGCGATGTCGTCCGCGCTCAGCTGCACCTCCGCCTCGGCATCCTCGGAGCCGATGAAGAAGGCGGGCAACATGCCGGCGAGGCGCGCAAGGGTGAGAGCTGCGGCGGCCAGGGCCGGGTGCGGCACCGGCAGGGCGCGGAACGGGCCTTTGAGCGGCGTCGCGAGATCGCGCACCGGATCGGCAATGGCCATAGCGGCGGCCGGCGAATCGATCCAGCGCTCGCGAGCGATGAGCGCTGGCGCTTGCGGGTCCGCCGCCTCCCGCTGGTTGGCGAGCTTGAGCGTGACGGCGCGCGCGGCGGAGAGCAGCAGGGGCGCCTCTGCCGCCGGGTCGAACGAGGAGAGGCTCGTCGGCGTCGCGCCTTCCACAGGCAGCAGCGTCAGCGCCCCACCTGCATCGACCAGCCGGATGGGCCAGCCGCGCCGAAGGGCATCGATGGCGCGAGCCGCAGCGCGCCCGTCCATTATCGCGCGCCCATCAGAAAGCGAATTCCGTGATCAGCGGCGCATGGTCCGAGGGGCGCGTCCAGCTGCGGCAATCCTCGGCGACCTGATGCGAGACCGCTGTCTCCGCGAGGTCGGGGCTCAGCCACATATGGTCGAGCCGACGGCCGCGATCAGACTTCGCCCAATCCTGCGCGCGGTAGCTCCACCAGGTGTAGAGCCGCTCGGGCGCGGGCACGAAGCGCCGGCCAAGGTCGATCCAGTTGTGCGAGCTTTGGAGATGGCCGAGCAGGTCGCGCTCAATCTGGGTGTGGCTGACGACGTTGATGAGCTGCTTGTGGCTCCACACATCGCACTCCAGCGGCGCGACGTTGAAGTCGCCGAGCAGCAGGGTCGATCCGCCGAGCTTGCCCGACCAATCGATCATGCGTTGCAGAAAATCGAGCTTCTGGCCGAACTTGCGGTTGATCGTGCGGTCCGGCTCTTCGCCGCCGGCGGGCACGTAGACATTCTCGATACGCAGGCCGTTTTCCAGCCGCACGCCGATGTGGCGCGCCTCGCCATTGGCCTGCCAGTCGAGTCGCTCGTCCTCACGCACCGGAATGCGGCTGACGATGGCCACGCCATGGTGCATCGGCTGGCCATGCAGCACCTGATGATTATAGCCGAGCCGGCGGAACAGGCCCTCCGGAAAGGAGCCGTCCACGACCTTGGTCTCCTGCATGCACAGAACGTCCGGCTGATACTCGGTAAGGAAGCGCTCGACGATTTCGAGGCGGGCGCGGACGCTGTTGATATTCCAGGAGGCGATCTTGAGAGTCTGCTTGGTCGACATGGCCAAAGTCCCTAGCCGCCCTCGGCGCCGAACCCAAGCCGCGAAGCGATTATTTTGACTCGAGCGGCTGTGCGCCGCGGCACCAGGCCGGGCGGATCGCGCGGACATCGAAAACCCCCGCTCCGGGGGGCATGGAGCGGGGGCTCGAAGAAAGCGCCTAAATTTTTGCGCATGTGGTGCGGGGCGAAGCCCGGGCAACAGGGGGGAATCCCGAGGTCAGTCCCCGCGCCACATCGCTTTTCTAAGTCAGCCCAGATGACCGCCCGATGAATGGACCTGTCAGACTTGGGCAAGGTTGTCGGTTTTTGCGCACGGGAAGAGGGGAGCTGTGATCATCCGTAAAAAATTCCGCCGGGACGGGGCGCGCGCGCGGGTTTGATGCCGATCAATGTCGGCGGCGCCGTTCGGTGAAAAGAGGGCTCATCACATGGTTTGCAGGAGCATTCGCGATGAACCTTCTTATGCAGTGGCCGGTCCTGACCTTCATCGGCATGGTTGCGGTCTTTGGCGTCATTCTGGCGGCGGTGTCGGTTCTCGATCTCAAGAGCGAGTGACGGCCGGCGGGCATGCGCCGGGACGGACGGGCCTTGCCGGTGAGGCAGGGGCGCCTATCTCGGCTGTATGGCCGTCCCATCCCCGCACATTGGCGCCGTCGATCGGCCGCTGTCCCAGCCGGAGCGCGCGCTGGTCGAGCGGATGTTCGGCGATGCGATTGCGCTCGATGAGGTGCGAATTCGCAACCGCAAATGGTGGCCCTTCCAGCCGCGTGCCATCGTCATGGCGCCGCGGGGGCATATTCATTTCCATCCGCAGGGGCGCAGCTATTGCGATTGCTTCGGTGCCGGCGATCTGGCGGCACAAGGGCTGTTCATTCACGAAATGACGCATGTCTGGCAGCACCAGACCGGCATCAACCTGCTGCTGCGACGGCACCCGTTCTGCCGCTATGATTACGATTTCCAGCCGGGCAAGCCGTTCGCGCGCTACGGGATCGAGCAGCAGGCGGAGATCGTCCGCCATGTCTTCCTGATGCGGAACGGCCGGCAGGTGCCGGGCAAGCCGCCTTTACCGGTGCTGGAGGCGATCCTGCCGTTCGGCCGGGCGTGAGCCGGTCAAGCGGTGGCGTCTTCCAGATCGACCAGCCGGTGATAGCCGCCGCGATAGAAGATCAGCGGCGATCCCTCGGGCGCACGCTCCATGGCCTGCACCGCGCCGACGACGAGAAGATGGTCGCCCAATTCCACGACCTTTTCGATCGCGCATTCGATCCATGCGAGCGCACCATCGAGAATCGGCAGGCCGCCGGGGCTGGTGCCATGGGCCATGCCCTCGAACTTGTCGTCATGCCGCGAGGCGAATCGCCGGCAGGTCTCCAGCTGCGCATTGCCCAGCACATTCACGCAGAAGCGGCCGGTGGTGGCGATATTGGCCCAGCTGCCCGAGCGCTTGTCGGGAAGGAAGCCGACCAGCGGCGGGTCTAGCGAGATCGAAGAAAAAGTGCCGACCGCGAGGCCCCAGCGCTGGCCGTCCGCATTGTTTGAGGTGATGACGCATACGCCGGTGGGGTAACTGCCGAGAACGTCGCGGAAATGCTTGGGATCAATCAATGCGCCACCTGTTTCTTCTGGCGCCCGCCCGGTTCGTGGCGGAGGCCGCATGCGAATGAAGCTGCGGTGAAAACGGCTCACCGGCATGGCGCCCAACCTGCAAGCTGTGATGCGAGCCTGTCAACCGCCCCCTTTTCAACCGGCAGCATCCTCCGCCTGCAGGCGAGTCGCCGTTTCCCGGATCAGCGCGATCATGTTCGGCAGCCCTTGCGTGCGATTGGACGAGAGCTGGCGCTTGAGGTCGAAGGGTGCCAGCGCCTGTTCGATATCGAACGTCGCGACCTCCGCCGGCAGCCGGTCCTGCACGGTGAGCAGGACCAGGGCGATGATGCCCTTGGTGATGGCGGCATTGCTGTCCGCCAGGAAATGCAGCGCGCCATTGTCCAGCCGTGTCGGGTAGACCCAGACGGAGGCGGAGCAGCCCCGCACGAGCGTCGCGTCCGTCTTCAGCGCGTCCGGCATCGGCTCCAGTTCGCGGCCCAGATCGATCAGCAGCCGGTAGCGCTCATCCCCTTCGAGCAGTTCGTAATCGTCCTGGATGGTCTGCAATGTCGTCATGCCGCCCATATAGGTCGCGGCGCGCGGGAGGCCAGTGAAACTCTGCGGGTCAGACGTCGATGCCGGCGGCGATGGCTTCCAGCTTGCGAATGCGCTCCTTGAGATCGGCCATCTCGATCAGGCCGCCGGCCAAGGGCGCGTCCGGGGTCGGCGCGCGCGGGGCGGCGCGGCTACTAGCCATTTCCAGCTCCGCCCGCTTGAGCGCCAGCCATCCGTTCCAGCCCTTGAGCGAGGCCAGGGCGACAAGTGCAAACGACAAAGTTAGCGCTATCACGGGCATGGCGTGCTTCACGAGGTCAAGATCGGTCATGACTCTATCTCCTCCTGTCGATGTCTTAGTGGTCGGTCCGCGTGGGGATTTCGTGAGGGGCGGATTCAGCGCCGCCGAGCTGGTCGATTTCATGGGCCAGAGCGGCGCCGCGATCGGTCACGATCCGCTCCAGGACCCGCACCCGCTGCTCCAGCCGCTCGACTTGCGCGGCATATTGTGCGGCCTTTTCTGCGGTCTGTGTGCCGAGCACGTCCAACTCGCGCTCGCGCAGCTTCATCTTCTGCCGCATATATTTGCTCCAGATGCCCCCGATGACCGGGATGCCGACGACAATCATGAAGAATAACAGCATTGAAGCAGGCATGATGGGACTCCCGGCCAGTTGGATGGCGATCAGTTGGAGGGGGTGCGCAGGCTTTCGATCTCGTTGGTCAGATGAAGGGCGCTGTCGGTCACGATGCGCTCCACATTGGCCAGCCGATCCTTGACCGCGCCAAGCTCGGCACGCAGCTGCGCATTCTCCTGGCTGAGCAGCTTGATCCGCTCGCTGAGCTCCTCATTCTTCTGCGGGTAGACGGCCTTGCCCCAGCTGTTCTCGAGCGGATAGCCGTGCCGGACGCGCAGCCAGGTGTTGAAGACCCATCCGGCGATGGCCAGCAGGCCGAGCAGTGAACTGGCGCCGACGATGAGCGGCATCGATTCGACGACGGCGTCCGCGGTGATAGGATCCATGGTTGAAATTTCCCTGTAATCGAGCGCTGTTGCGCCTCTCATTCGCCTCGCGCGTCTTGTCAGCGCAGGCTGTCGATCTCGTCGGCAAGCCGGGTGTTGCGGCTGGTGTAGAAGGTCTCAATGTCGGACAGGCGCCGGTCGATGTCGCGGAACTTGCTGCGCACATCGCGGGTGGAGCGCGCCGGATTGGTACGCACGCCCTGCCAGAAGCGCTCGTCTTCCCGGTCGGCATAGAGGCCGGTCGGCTTGGGCTCGGCCATCCATGCGGCGAGCAGATAGGCGATCACCGTCCACGGGAAGCCGCCGGCCAGCGTCACGAGCACGGCGCCAATGCGGACCCAGAGCACATCGATGCCCATATAGTCGGCAATGCCAGCGCAGACGCCCATGGCTTTGGCATTTTTCTTGTCGAGGTAGAATTTGGTGCGGCGGGCGGACATCTCAGTTCCTCCTGTCGAAATAGGGATCGTCGCTCGCGCTCGGGCGGGCTGGACGGAAATCGGGATTGTCGGCGGCAATGATCCGCTCGACCGTCTGGAGGCGCTCCTCCAGGCGGCGGGCGAGCATGTGCATCTCATCGAGCAGCCGTTCGTCCTCATCGGTGATCTTGGGCGCCTGCTTCCACTTGGTGACATAGTGGAAGATCAGCCACGGCATGCCGATGAACAGCATGCCGCAGATGACGATGGGCAGAAAGACGTCCTCCATGGATCAATCCTTCCTGGCTTGCGCGGCCTTGAGCGCCGCGAGTTCGGCTTCCACCTTGTCGGCGGATTGAAGCTCGGCGATTTCCTGCTCCAGCGTTTTGGGCTGACCGCCCAGACCCATGGCATCGGCCTCGCCTTCGGCCAGATCGACCCGGCGCTCCAGCAGTTCGAAGCGGGAGAAGGCATCCTGCACGCGCTCACCATTGTACATCTCGCGCGCACGCCGGCGCGTCTGTGCGCTCTCCATGCGGGCGACGAGGCTGTTCTGCCGGACGCGCGCCTCGCGCAGCTTGGCCTGCAGCTTGGCGATGTCTTCTTCGGATGCGGCCAGCGCCTCATCCAGCATGGCAATCTGCCCGCGCAGCTGCTCGGCCATGTCGCCGGCCTTCTGCTTCTCGACCAGCGCGGCCTTGGCAAGGTCTTCGCGATCCTTGGAGAGGGCGAGTTGCGCCTTCTCGACCCAGCTTTCCTGCAGGGCATCGAGCTTGGCGATGTGGCGGCGCATCTCCTTCTGGTCGGCGATGGTCCGCGCTGCCGATGCACGCACCTCGACCAGCGTCTCCTCCATTTCGAGGATGATCATGCGGATCATCTTGGCCGGGTCCTCGGCGCGATCCAGCAGATCGGTCACGTTGGCGGCAATGATGTCCCGGGTGCGAGAGAAAATACTCATGTACATACTCCAACTGAGGCGGTTCGGTCGGGGCAGCGGGGGTGTGCTGCCCCGACCTTGAAGCCGTCACACAAGGGATTGTGACGGCTTGTCCGGTGTGTTGTCCAGAGCCGCTGCAGTCGTGGCGGCAGGGTTGCCGGTGACAGCAGGGCCGACAGCGCCGATCACCATGATGGCGCTGAAAATGAGGGTAAGACATGCTGCAGCGGTCTGAGCACCGAAGCGGTCGATTGTGTTCAACATGGCGGTCTCTTCCTGATCCTGGTTAGGCCTTCAAATCCCGCTCATTGGCGGATTGCCCAATGCAGTGCAGGGGGCGTGCCAATTTTTGAGAAGCCCGGATTTTCGCCAATTTCTTCTTGATCGAGGTGCGCGCGAAGCATTGTTTGTTGCAATGAGTTGGGAAATATCCCTAAAAGTTGGGAATGGAAAAGACGACGCATTTTGTCGGGGAATCCCTCGCCTTTCTGGATGCGGTCGAGCAGGCCGGCCGCGCGGCCGATCTCAACCGCCCGGTGCTGGTCATCGGCGAGCGGGGTACTGGCAAGGAGCTGATCGCCGAGCGCATCCATCGCCTTTCCCAGCGCTGGGATGGGCCGCTCATCATCATGAACTGCGCCGCCTTGCCCGAGACGCTGATCGAGGCCGAGCTGTTCGGCCATGAGGCCGGCGCCTTCACCGGCGCGACGCGGGCGCGGGCCGGTCGCTTCGAGGAGGCCGATGGCGGCACATTGTTCCTCGATGAACTGGGCACGCTCTCCATGGCAGCGCAGGAGCGGCTGCTGCGCGCCGTGGAATATGGCGAGGTGACGCGCATCGGCAGTTCGCGGCCGCTCAATGTCGATGTGCGGATCGTCGGGGCGACCAACGAGCATCTGCCCGATGCCGTGGAAGCCGGGCGGTTCCGCGCCGACCTGCTCGACCGGCTGAGCTTCGAAGTGATTACCCTGCCGCCTCTGCGCGGGCGCGAGGGCGATGTCGACGTTCTGGTCGAGCATTTCGGGCGCAAGATGGCATCGGAATGCGGCTGGTCGTCATGGCCGGGCTTTTCCAAGCGGATGATGACGGCGCTCAACGCCTATCGCTGGCCCGGCAATGTGCGCGAGCTGCGCAATGTTGTCGAGCGCGCCGTGTATCGCTGGCCCGATCCGGATCGGCCGATCGACGAGATCCAGCTCGATCCCTTTGCTTCGCCATGGAAGCCGCAGCCGATGCCGGGCAAGCCCGCTGCCGCCAGCGCGGCGCCTGTTGCCGGTCCTTCCGAGGAGGGCGCGGCCGAAGACGGGCGATTGCTGATCGCGCTGGACGATGTCGCCGACTTTCGCGGCGCTGTCGACGCGCATGAGGCCGCGATCCTGCGCCATGCCCTCCAGCGCCACCGCTTCAACCAGCGCGCCACGGCCAAGGCGATCGGGCTCTCCTACGACCAGTTGCGGCACTGCCTGAAGAAACACGCCCTGCTTTGAGGCGCTTGCCGCCTCGCGCAGGGCGCCGGTCGGTCAGCCGCCGTTGAAGTTGACCATGCAGTAGAGCATCGGGATCGACAGCAGCGTGTTGGTACGGCTGAAGATCATCGCGCGGGTGGCGGCGCTGGCCTTGGTCGCATCATCGGCGGCCACCAGTCCCAGCGCCTTCTTCTGCGCCGGCCAGATCACGAACCACACATTGATCGCCATGATCAGGGCGAGCCACATGCCAAGGCCGATCAGTTGATAGGGCGCCTTGAACGCGAACGCCTCGTGCAGATAGCCTGTGCGCCACGCCACCAGCAAACCGGTCAGCACGGTCAGCGCCGCGGCCCAGCGAAAGAAGAACAGCGCGGAGGGCGCGATGAACTTGGAGACACCCGGTTTCAGTTCGGCCGGCACCTTGGGCATGGTCGGGATCTGCACGAAGTTGAAGTAATAGAGCAGGCCGATCCACAAAATGCCGAAGAAGGTGTGCAGCCAGCGCAAGGCGGCGGAGACGGATTCGCCATTCGGGCCAATGCCGTAAATGACAGCCAGGGTCAGAATAACCCCGATCAGCAGGACGAGATGCAGATTGCCGAACAGTTTCGTCATGATGCTCCCCCAGTCGTTTGCCGGGTGCTTTGACCGCACCCTCCCCTAAAGCCGGTTATCGGCCATCGCACAGGCTATGCCAAAGTCGCGCCGCTGTCATATCGAAATTATATTTGGCGCTGATCGGGAGAGATGACTGGAAAGCTGCCGGTCTACGCGCCATCTGCTGCGGGCAACCGACACGAATCGCGCGCCTGCGCGTTTCGCCTGCAGAACGACTTTAATGCACCAAGAGGAGATTAGCGCCATGGCATTCACACTGCCCGACCTTCCCTATGCCAAGACCGCCTTTGGCGATGACATGTCGGCCGAGACCTTCGACTATCATCACGGCAAGCACCACAATGCCTATGTGACGAAGGCCAATGAGCTGGTCGCCGCCGATCCGGCCCTGCAGGGCAAGTCGCTCGTGGAGCTGATCAAGTCCTCCAAGGGCGGGCTGTTCAACCAGGTCGGCCAGATCTGGAACCACAGCTTCTTCTGGCAGTGCCTCTCGCCCGAGACGCAGGCGCCGAGCGGCAAGCTGGCCGATCTCATCAACGAAGGCTTCGGCTCGACCGACGCGCTGATCGAGAAGCTGAAGGCGGAAGCCGTCGGCCACTTCGCCAGCGGCTGGGCCGCCCTCATCCTCAAGGATGGTAAGCTGGAAGTGACCAGCTATCACGACGCCGATTGCCCGGTGGCGCATGGCGATACGCCGCTGTTCATTCTCGATGTGTGGGAGCACGCTTACTACATCGATTATCGCAACGCGCGCCCCAACTTCGCGGACACGATCCTCAAGAAGCACGTCAACTGGGCGTTCGTCGCGGAGAATCTGGACGGCAATGGCGCCGAACGGGCCAACCAGCCGGGCTGAACCCGTCGCAATCGGATTTTGAAGGAGGGGCTGGCGAAAGTCGGCCCCTTTTTCGTTGCGGTAGGGCTGGTCTTGAGACGTTCCAGTGCTCCTGCGAAGGCAGGAGCCCAGGGCTCAACCGACGAACCTCGCCGCCCTAGGCTCCTGCCTTCGCAGGAGCACGGCTTTGATTTGACTTGGAGGCAGCAGACCCTCAGCTCAGCCGCTCGATATCCTCGCGGCTCAGCGATCCGGGGATGATCATCACCGGGCAGGGCAGTGTGCCGGCGTCATTGCCGGCGAAGTGCGCCACCAGCGGGCCGGGCGCGCCCTTGGGTGCCGCGCCCAGCACGAGCGCGGCGACCGTTTCGCCCGAGGCCAGCATCTCCTTCACCGATGCCACGGGATCGCCGACCTTGACCGTGATCGCGGGCTGGATGCCGGCTTCTGCCATCAGCGTGCCGGCGGCGCTGGCCGCGAGCGCCTCGGCGCGGGCGCGCGCTTCTTCCTCCATCGTCGCCTGCACGGCGCCCCATTGGACGAACTCGGTCTTGGGCACGAGTGCCAGCATATGCACGCCGCCGCCCGTCTTGGCAGCGCGGCGCGCGGCGAACAGCAGGGCCGATTCCGCCTCGCTGCTTTCGTCCACCACGACGAGATAAGTCCGCATCATCGCCTGCTCCCCCGAAGAAACCGGCTCGGTAGGTGCGGGAAATTCGGTCTGGATGCAAGGGATGGCCTTGACCCCGACGGGCAAAGCGTGAAGGTGGCCGGTGATTGTCCAACCCGAAAAACAGGAAAGCCTGGCCCCCATGGCGATCAATATCCAGATGCCCGCCCTCTCGCCGACCATGGAGGAAGGCACGCTTTCGAAATGGCTCGTGAAGGAAGGCGACACCGTCTCGTCCGGCGATCTGCTCGCCGAAATCGAGACCGACAAGGCCACCATGGAATTTGAAGCCGTGGACGAAGGGGTCGTCGGCAAGATCCTCGTCGCCGAAGGCACCGACAATGTGAAGGTCGGCACCGTCATCGCGGTGCTGGTCGAGGAAGGCGAGGAGGTGCCGAGCGGCGATGCCCCCGCTGCAGCCAAGCCCGCAACCAAGGCCGACGCCGCTCCGGAGAAGAAGCCGGAAGCCGCCAGCGCCCCCAAGCCGGAGCCGGAAGTCGCGAAATCGACCGCTGCGCCGGCCGCTGCCTCCTCTGGAGATCGCGTCAAGGCGAGCCCGCTTGCCCGCCGCATCGCCACGAACAGCGGCATCGATCTGGCCGCGGTTTCCGGTACTGGTCCCAATGGCCGTATCGTGAAGGCCGATCTGGAGGGCGTGAAGCCCGGCAGCACCGCGCCAAAGCCCGCCGCGAGCCCCTCAGCGGCGCCCGCAGCGTCGGCTCCGGCCGCGCCTGTGGCCGCGACCGCGCAGGATTTCGGCATTCCGCACGAGGTCGAGAAGCTCTCGAACATGCGCAAGACCATTGCGCGCCGCCTGACCGAATCGAAGCAGCAGGTGCCGCACATCTACCTCACCGTGGATGTGCGCCTCGATGCGCTGCTCAAGCTGCGCGGCGAGCTGAACAAGGCGCTCGAATCGCAGGGCGTGAAGCTCTCGGTCAACGATCTGCTCATCAAGGCGCTGGCCAAGGCGCTGATCGCCGTGCCCAAATGCAATGTGCAGTTCGCCGGCGACCAGTTGCTCAAGTTCAGCCGGGCCGACATCTCGGTGGCGGTGTCCATCGAGGGCGGACTGATCACGCCGATCATCACCGATGCCGGCGCCAAGTCCGTCTCCGCCATCTCGACCGCGATGAAGGACCTCGCCAGCCGCGCCAAGGAAGGCAAGCTCAAGCCGGAAGAGTTCACCGGCGGCACGGCCAGCCTCTCCAACATGGGCATGATGGGCATCAAGCAGTTCGAGGCAGTGATCAATCCGCCGCAGGCGATGATCATGGCGATCGGCGCAGGCGAGAAGCGGCCTTATGTGATCGACGACGCGCTCGGCATCGCGACCGTCATGTCCGCCACCGGCAGCTTCGATCATCGCGCCATCGATGGCGCCGACGGTGCGGAGCTGATGAAGGTGTTCAAGGAACTGGTAGAGGCGCCGCTGGGTCTGGTGGCGTAAGCGCACACATGGCCGCTGACGAGGATGTCCTGCCGGAAGGTGCGCCCGCGACGCGGATCACCGCGATGCCGGCGGATGCCAATCCCTATGGGGACATTTTCGGTGGCTGGCTGATGGGCCAGATGGATATGGCGGCGGCGCTTGTCGCCTCGCGGCACAGCAAGGGCCGGGCTGTCACCATCGCCGTGGAAGGCATGCAGTTCCACCGCCCGGTGCTGGTGGGGGACGAGGTCTCCGTCTTCGCGACGCTCGTGAAGGTGGGCAGCACGTCGATGACCATTGAGGTCGAGGCCTGGCGCCGCGCGCGGCACAGCGAGGAAACCTACAAGGTCACGCAGGCCCGGTTCATCTTCGTCGCCATCGACGAAGTGCGCCGCCCCCGCAGGGTGCCGCCCCTGGCGAACGCGCAATGAAGGCGCAGTCGGTCATTTTAGACCCCTCTCCCTCAAGGGGAGAGGGCATCATGGATGGAGCATTTCGTGTCTGAATCCTATGACGTCATCGTTCTCGGTTCCGGCCCCGGCGGCTATGTCGCGGCGATCCGCGCGAGCCAGCTTGGCCTCAAGACGGCCATTGTGGAGCGCGAGCTGCTCGGCGGTATCTGCCTTAACTGGGGCTGCATCCCGACCAAGGCGCTGCTGCGCTCGGCCGAGATCTTCCATTATATGAGCCACGCCAAGGATTATGGCCTGGCCGCCGAGAAGATCAGCGCGGACATTGAGGCGGTGGTGAAGCGCTCGCGCGGTGTTGCCAAGCAGCTGAATGCCGGCGTCACGCACCTGATGAAGAAGAACAAGGTCGCCGTGCACATGGGCACGGGTACGATCACCGGCAAGGGCAAGCTCTCGGTCACGGACAAGGACGGCAAGAAGACCGATCTGGCGGCCAAGCACATCATCGTGGCGACCGGTGCGCGGGCACGCGACCTTCCCTTCGCGCCAGCCGACGGCAAGCGCATCTGGACGTATCGCACCGCGATGACCCCGCCGGAAATGCCAGGCAAGCTGCTGGTCATCGGCTCGGGCGCCATCGGCATCGAGTTCGCGAGCTTCTATAACGACATGGGCGCTGACGTGACCGTGGTCGAGATGATGGATCGCATCGTGCCGGTCGAGGACAAGGACGTCTCTGCGTTTCTCGAAAAGCAGCTGGTGAAGCGTGGCATGAAGATCATCACCGGCGCTTCGCTGGAGAGCCTCAAGGCCAGCGACAAGGGCGTCACCGCCGCCATCAAGGGCAAGGATGGCAAGAGCGAAACCAGCGAGTTCAGCCACTGCATCGTCGCCATCGGCATTGTCCCCAATACCGAGAATATCGGGCTGGAGGCGCTGGGCGTCACGCTGGAGCGCGGCCACATCAAGACCGACGGCCTGTGCCGCACCGGCGTCGATGGCATCTGGGCGATCGGCGATGTCACCGCGCCGCCATGGCTCGCCCACAAGGCCAGCCATGAGGGCGTGACCGCCGCCGAGGCGATTGCGCAGGCGCTGGGCAATAAGGATGTCCACCCGCATGAGATGGACCCGCTCAACATTCCGGGGTGCACCTACTGCCAGCCGCAGGTCGCCTCCGTGGGCCTGACCGAGGCGAAGGCGAAGGACGCGGGCTACACCGTCAAGGTCGGCACCTTCCCGTTCATCGGCAATGGCAAGGCGATCGCGCTCGGCGAGGCGGAAGGCTTCGTGAAGACGGTGTTCGACGCCAAGACTGGCGAGCTGCTCGGCGCGCATATGGTCGGCGCCGAGGTGACCGAGATGATCCAGGGTTACACCATCGGCAAGACGGCCGAGCTGGTGGAGCAGGACTTCATGCAGACGGTCTTCCCGCACCCGACCATCAGCGAATCCATGCACGAGAGCGTGCTGGCCGCTTATGGGCGGGCGCTGCACATCTGATCCAACGGCGGATGCGGCAACTGCCAACTCCGGGCGTCGCGCTCAGTTTTGCGCTCGGCCTGGCGTTGCTGGTCGCGGCCATCGGCTTCCTCCAGCCCACCGGCCTGTTCGCGCCTATCGATGAGCGGCTGATGGGGCTGGCGGGCAAGCTGCACGGCGTGCGCGGTGCGGGGCTTGTGACGCATGGCGCGGTGGCGCTCGACCGGCTGGGCGCGGTCGGCGGTCGCACGTTGATCGTGCTGGCGGTGGGGCTGGTCTTCATCAAGCTGGGGCATCCCGAACGCCTGATCCCGCTGCTGGTCGCGGGCGTGGGGACCGCGCTCGTCATCGGGGTGGTGAAGCTCGGCTTCAATGCGCCGCGCCCGATGATGCTCTCCCCCGATATGCTCCCCAGCCTCGTCGAGACTGTGGGCACCAGCTTTCCCAGCGGGCACGCCGCCGGCGCCATGGCGCTCTATGGCGCCATCGCGCTGCTGGCGCGGAGCCGGGTGGTGACAGGGATCTGCGCGGCGATGATTCTCGCCACCGGGGCCAGCCGGGTGTGGCTCGGCGTGCATTGGCCGAGCGATGTGGCGGGCGGCTGGGCGGTCGGCCTGATCTGGCTGCTGCTTGTGCTTTTCATCCTGCCCTGGTGGCGTCCGCTTCTATCATGGCAGGCCGTCTCGCGAGACTGAACCTCGCCGGCAGCCCGGACGACCGATTGGCCCGCCGATCCGTTCATCTTATGGCAAGATTCTGCGCGAGCGTTGCATGGATGCCGCACTGCACAATATGCCATTGATATCGCGCGATTTTATCGCCGCATAATGAGCGGTTTGCGGAATTTTGCTCCTTATTTCGGGTACATACCGCTCATTTCGCAATGGCGAGAGTGGGCCGGTCGCCAGTATGAACCCGCCATCGTCATAATTGAGTCACGTCCGCCAGACACGGGCGATGACATAAGGATCGCAGACCAGGCGAGAGGATGTGTCCGAGCCCAGAGGGGTGAAGGCAGCCGTGATCAGGACGGCTCAAGACCAGTTTTCGTGATGATCTAAAGGGGATCTTCGATGCGCAACTTCCGCTTCTTCCTCGCTGCCTCGGCCGCGAGCATCGCCACCTGCGTGGCGCTCAGCCCTGCCCATGCGCAGGAAACCACCTCGTCCGTGCGCGGCACTGTCACGGCAGAAGGCGCGCCGGTCGCCGGCGCCGCCGTCACCGTGACGCACGTCCCCTCGGGCACCGTCTCGCGCACCACGACGGGCGCCGACGGCAGCTTCTCGACCAGCGGCCTGCGGATTGGTGGGCCTTACACGGTTGAGGTCGCCGCATCCGGCTTCGAAGATGTCCGCGTGACGGACGTGTACACGGTCGTTGGCCAGTCCTTCACGCTGCCGATTGAGATGGCCTCGGGCGACGCCATCGTCGTGACGGCATCGGCCATCCGCGGCGCTGGCAACGTATCGCAGGGCCCCGCCATGGTCATGACCGCTGAGCAGATCGGCAAGATCGCTTCGGTCAATCGCGATATCCGCGACATTGCCGCGCGCGACCCGTTTGCGACGCTCGACACCAGCCAGACGACGGGCCGCCAGGTTTCGTTCGCCGGACAGAATCCCCGCTTCAACCGCTTCACCGTGGACGGCGTTCCGGTCACCGACAGCTTCGGCCTCAACCCGGACGCGCTGCCGTCACGTCGTGGCCCGGTTCCGCTCGATTCCATCGGGCAGTTCGAAACCAAGGTTGCCCCGTACGATATCCGCGAAGGCTTCTTCCAGGGCGGCGTTTCGAACGCCATCCTCAAGTCGGGCACCAACGAATTCCATGGCACGGCCTTCTTCACCTTCAGCTCGGACGAGCTGACCGGGAAGCGCACCAAGCCTTATATCCTCAACACCGCCGGGAGAATCACGCAGCCCGATTTCACCAGCAAGGACTTCGGTGCAACCCTCTCGGGTCCGATCATCAAGGACAAGCTGTTCTTCATGGTCTCCGCCGAGCGCGTGCGCGCTGCCCGTCCGGTGGCCTTCGGTACGCAGGAAGACAATGCCGGCACGCCGGTCATCGGCGCGACGAACGCTGCCCTGCAGCAGATCGTGGGCATCGCCCAGAGCCGTTACAACTACGACGCCGGCGGCCTGCTCCGCACCGATGGCGACAAGGACGACCGGATCGTCGGCAAGCTGGACGCCAACCTTTCCGAAACGCAGCGCGTCTCGCTGACCGGTCTTTATACCAAGGATGAGTTGAACGTCAGCACGACCACCGGCACCCGCGATCTGGGCCTTGAATCCAACGCCTATCGCAAGCCGAACGAACTGAAGGCCGGTATTCTGGCCTGGAATGCCGACTGGTCGGATAGCTTCTCCACCGAGACCCGCGCGCTCTACAAGACCTATGACAGCGGCCAGTTCCCTCTGATGGGCCGCAGCGCCCAGATGTCGGTCTGCGCGGCGCCGACCTCGGATCGCACGACGAATGGCGCTACCACGACCGCGGCCAGCATCGTGTGCCCCACCGGGACACCGCAGTTCGTCCTGGGTGCCGGTGGCCCGAGCCAGTCGAATGTGCTGAACATCAAGAGCTGGGGCGGGTCCGTTTCCGCCAAGCTGAAGGCGGGCGACCACAACCTCCGCGCTCTTGCGGAATGGAATCACACCAAGTCCTTCAACATGTTCGTCAACCCCTCGGCGGGCACCTATTATTTCGACTCGATCGCAGACTTCCAGGCGGGCACGGCGCAGAGCTTCAGCTACAACAATGCGGCCTCGCTCAATCCTGCGGATGCCGCGGCCAGTTTCTCCTACAATGTGTACACCTTCGGCCTTCAGGACGACTGGCGCGTGAATGAGACGCTCTCGGTCGGCGTCGGTCTGCGCTGGGATGTGTTCGGGATGAAGAGCACTGCGGCGGTAAACCCCAACTTCTACCCGCGCTACGGCTTCTCGAATAACAGCAACATCAGTGGCATCGACCTGCTGCAGCCCCGCCTTGGCTTCACCTACAAGGCAACGCCGCGCCTCACCATTCGCGGTGGTGGCGGCATCTTTGGTGGCGGATCGCCGGACGTTTATATCGGCAACTCCTTCTCCAACACCGGCGTGATCAACACATCGATCACGGCGCGCCAGACGGACGGCGGCATTTACCAGCTTAACGGTTCCGCGAGCGGCGCCAACAGCGCAAATGCGTCCTCCATCCTCAACAACCCGTCGTTCACCAACATTCCCGCTGCTGCCAACACTGCGGTGGTCGCCGCAGCCAACGGTCTGTCTGCGAACCCGAACGCGACCACGTCGATCAATGCGATCGATCCGAACTTCAAGGCACCCAACCAATTCCGCGCGACCTTGTCGGCGGACTATGAGGCCGATCTGGGTCCGCTCGGCGACGGCTGGCGCTTCGGCGCCGATGTGCTGTATTCGAAAGTGCGTTCGCAGGTGAAGGTCATCGATCTGCGGTCGATCCCCGTTGCAGGCTCGCTCACGCCGGACGGCCGTCAGCGCTACACCAGCAAGATCGGCAACGCGAACGATACCGGCCAGGACCTGCTCCTGACCAACACCGATTATGGTCGCGGCTGGATCGGCGTCCTGCGCGCCGAGAAGAGCTGGGACTGGGGTCTGACGCTCGGCGGTGCCTATACCCGTCAGGACGTGCGTGACGACACCTCGCTCACGTCCTCTCAGGCAAGCTCGATCTACGGCAACACCGCGGCTTATGACGCCAATCTGAGCGGGCCTGGCCATTCGAACGACGAAGTGACTTGGGCCTTCCGCTACAATGCGTCGTTCGAGCGCGCGTTCTTCGGGGATTACAAGACGCGTATCGACCTGTTCGGCTCGACCCGTGCCGGTGCCCGGTACAGCTACACGATGCAGGATCTCTCGGGCGGCCGCTCGGGTGTGTTCGGCACGGCCGGCAGTGCACAGCGCTATCTGTTCTACGTGCCGACCGGCGTGAACGACCCGAAGGTCATCTATGATAGTGCGGCGACGGCAACGCGGATCGACAGCATCATCCAGTCCTCTGGGCTGGCAGGCTATCGCGGGCAGGTTGCGCCGCGCAATGCCTTCCGCTCGAAGGCGTTCACGCGCATCGACCTTCATGTGGAGCAGGAACTGCCGCTGCCTCTGGGCACGCGCTTCGCGCTCTTCGCGGACATCGAGAACTTCACGAACCTGCTCAACCACAAATGGGGCCAGCAGCTTCGGTCGAGCTTCCCCTTCCGCAAGACCGTTGCGAAGGTGAGCTGCGTGGCAGTGGGCGCCAACAGCTGTGCTCAGTACAAATATGAGCAGCCGAGTAGCGACACTGTGCTGGCGGACGAACTGGTGACGACAAACGGATCGTCGTTGTACGCGATCCGTCTGGGCGCACGCTTCAGCTTCTGATCGGCGCGGGATAAAGATCGGAAAGGGCGGGGGCAGCGATGCCTCCGCCCTTTTTGTTGCGCGGCTTATTTGCTCTTTGTGCGGGAACAGCGTCTGCCCGCTCAGTTCAGATCCAGGCAGGCATCCAGTCCGTCGGCTTTCACGTGGCCGATCCAGCGGGCGATGTTGTTGCCGTGGCGGCGAGTGAAGCCGGTGGGGGCGATGGCGCCGCGCTTTTTGGGCAGGGGGAGGACCGCCGCGATGCGGGCGGCCTCGGTGCGGCTCATCTTGTCGGCGCCGTGGTTGAAGTAGCGGATTGCGCCGGCCTGCACGCCATAGGTGCCGATGCCCGTCTCGGCGACGTTGAGATAGACTTCCATGATCCGGCGCTTGCCCCAGATCGCTTCGACCAGCACCGTGTACCAGGCTTCCAGTCCTTTGCGGAAGAAGCCGCCGCCCTGCCAGAGAAACACATTCTTGGCGGTCTGCTGGCTGATCGTGGAACCGCCGCGAATGCGCCCGCCGCGTGCGTTCTGTTCCATCGCCTGCCGGATGGCATCGGTGTCGAAGCCGTGATGCTGGCAGAATTTGGCATCCTCGCCGGCGATGGCGGCACGCGGCATGTCCGGATCGATGGCTGAAAGCGGCGTCCAGTCCTTGGTGATGCCGTTCTTGTCCATCAGCATGGTGATGGTCACCGGCACCGGCACGAATTTATAGACCAGCACCTGCAGCAACGAGATGCCGATGAAGCCGAGGATGAGCATCAGCAGCCAGCGGAACAACTTGCCCGGCAGGCTGGTGGGGTTGCCGGGAAAGCGCAGGCCCTTGCGCCGGGGCGCCTTGCGTCTCGTGGTGCTGCGCGTTGTCGCCATCGCTCCGCCTTCACCCTTTTGCCTTTGCCTTAGTGGCCGGGGAACTCGGTGGCCTCGAAGCGCACCGGTTCGCCCACCGCCTCGTTGGCGAGCTGATTGTCCCACATCACCCGATGGCCGCGCACGATGGTGCCGATCGGTCGGCCGGTCACGCTCATGCCCTCGAACGGCGACCAGCCGCAGCGCGAGGCCATCCAGTCCGCCTGCATCGTCCAGCGCGCCTTGAGGTCGACCACGGTGAAGTCGGCATCATAGCCGGTCGCAATGCGTCCCTTGCCGACCAGGCCGAAGATGCGCTGCGGCCCGGCGCTGGTCAGATCGATAAAGCGCTGGAGCGTCAGGCGGCCGTTCGCGACGTGATCGAGCAGCAGCGGCACCAAAGTCTGCACGCCGGGCATGCCGCTCGGGCTGGCGGGGTAGGTCTTGGCCTTCTCTTCCTTGGTGTGCGGCGCATGGTCGGAGCCGAGCACATCGGGCACGCCCTGGCCGACCCAGTGCCACAGCCCCTCACGGTGCGCGGCGCTGCGGATCGGTGGGTTCATCTGCGCATAGGTGCCGAGGCGCGGATAGGCGTCCTCGCCCGCCAGCGTCAGATGCTGCGGCGTCACTTCGCAAGTCGCGACATCCTTGTGCTGGCTGAGGAACTCCAGCTCGGCGGGCGTGGTGACGTGCAGCACATGGATGCGCCGACCGGCCTCGCGCGCCAGCTTCACGATGCGGCGGGTGGCCATCATCGCACTCTCATCGTCGCGCCAGACCGGATGGCTGGCCGGATCGCCCTCGATCCGCTCGTCCTTTCGCGCGTTCATCCGCGCCTCGTCCTCGCAGTGCACGGCGACTCGGCGGCGGCCATGGGCCAGCACGCGGGCCAGCGCCTCGTCCTCGGCGACCAGCAGGCTGCCGGTGGATGCGCCCATGAAGATTTTGACCCCCGCCGTGCCGGGGATGCGCTCCAGCTCGCCGAGCTGCTCGGCATTGTCGCCGGTCGCGCCCACATAAAAGGCATGGTCGCACCACATGCGGTGATGGGCGCGCTTGAGCTTGTCGGCCACGCGCTCGGCGGTGTCCGTATTGGGATTGGTGTTCGGCATCTCGAACACGGCGGTCACGCCGCCCAGCACCGCGGCCCGGCTGCCCGATTCGAGATCTTCCTTATGCTCCAGCCCGGGTTCGCGGAAATGGACCTGGCTGTCGATCACGCCCGGCAGCACGTCGAGGCCGGCGCAGTCGATCGTTTCGCCCGCATCGCCAAGACTGGTGCCGATTGCCGCGATCCTGCCGGCAGTGACGCCCACGTCCACGCGTGCCGGGCCGCTCGGGAGGTGGACGGTGCCGCCCTTCAGCAGCAGGTCGAATGTCTGGGCCATCGCGCGAACCTCTCTTGGCTTGGTGCTCCTCTCCCCCTACCTAAAGCGCATGTCCGCCACCACCCCCCTTGCCACGCCGCCCCTCGCAACCACGCTGCGCGATCGGGCCATCCTTCATGTCGGCGGGGCGGAGGCGCGGCCGTTCCTGCAAGGCCTGCTCACGCAGGATATGCTCGGCCTGCAGCCGGGCGCGCCGCGTTATGCCGGGCTGCTCACGCCGCAGGGCAAGGCGCTCTACGACATGCTGCTCTGGGCCAATCCGGCGGGCGGAGAGGATGTGCTGATCGATTGCGAGGCATCCCGCGCCGAGGCGCTGGCCCGCAGGCTGACGCTGTACCGGCTGCGCCGCCCCGTCACCATCGGCATCGAGGAAGGGCTTGCCGCGCACTGGTCTACCGATCCGGTCGAGGGTGCCTCCGCCGACCCCCGGCTCGCCGCGCTGGGCTGGCGGTGGCTGGCCCCAGCGGGGGAGGGCGACGCTTCGGACTTCTATCGCGCGCATCGGCTGGCTCAGGGCGTGCCCGAGGGTGTGGCGGAGCTGGGCGAGGACAAGACGCTCTGGCTGGAATGCAACGCGGAAGAGCTGCACGGCGTCGATTATGGCAAGGGTTGCTATGTCGGGCAGGAGAATACTGCGCGGATGCACTATCGCAACAAGGTGAACCGGCGGCTCGTGGTGGTGCCGCTCGACCGGTCCGACCCGGCTCGGCTGCGCATTGCCTATCCGGGCCTGGGGCTCGCGGTGGATCATCGCCCGGTCGATTCGCTCGAGGGGATCGCGCTGCCGGTCTGGCAGGCCGATGCGCTCGCGGAAGACGCCGAATGAAGCGGGTGCTTTTCACGCTCCTCGTCCTCGTCTTCAGCGCGGGGCCAGCGCAGGCGGAGATCAAATGGGAGATCGTGCGCGAACTGCCGCATGATACCAAAGCCTTCACCCAGGGCCTCACCATCCATGGCGAGCTGATCTACGAAACCACCGGCCAGGTCGGCGAGTCGGATGTGCGGATCATGCGGCTGAGTGACGGCAAGATCCTGCAGCGGCGGCCCATGCGCGCCGATGTCTTCGGCGAGGGCAGTACGATCTGGGGCGACCGGATCGTGAGCATCACCTGGAAGGACGAGACCGGCTTCGTCTGGAACCGCAAGGATTTGAAGCCGATCGGCTCGTTCCGCTACACCGGCGAGGGCTGGGGCCTCACTCATGATGGCCACGCGCTGATCATGAGCGACGGCACGCCGGACCTGCGCTTTCTCGATCCCGAGAGCTACAAGGAGCAGCGCCGCGTCACCGTCACATGGGAAGGCGAGCCCGTGCGCTTTCTCAACGAGCTGGAGCAGGTCGGCGACGTTCTCTACGCCAACATCTGGTTCTCGCCGCTCATTGCCCGCATCGATCCGGCTACCGGCAAGATCGACGACTGGATCAATCTGCAGCCGCTGGTGGCGAAGAATATGAGCGCGAGCGGCGAGGGCGTGCTGAACGGCATCGCGTGGGATGCCAAGGCGCAGCTTCTCTACGTCACCGGCAAGAACTGGCCCAAAATCTACGCGCTGCGCCTGCAGGACTGAGCCTGAAGGACTGAGATTGCGCCTGTTTGATCTTCATCAAGGTCAGGCGCCCGCCACCCGCCTAGCATCACCATCAGATGAAATGGTGAGAGGGCTGTGGCCATGGCTGCGAACATCGGACGACTGGACCGGACCATCCGGATCCTGATTGGCCTCGGGCTGATCGCGCTCGTCTTTGTCGGCCCGCGAACGCCGTGGGGTTGGATCGGCCTGGTGCCGATGCTCACCGCGTTCGTCAGCTTCTGCCCGCTCTACGCACTGATCGGAATCAGGACCAAGTCCTGACCGTCACTTTGCGCGCCTCTCGTCCCACCGTCCGGGCATTGGAGGCCAGTGCAAAGGGAGGCCCCCTCTTGGCAGCGGAGGGGGCCTCCAATGTCCGGCTGGAACTCTTGAACGGCGCTGACCAGGCCGTCTCCGGTCAATCAGCCTTTGGTGCGCGCCTTGTCCACGGCCGCCTGTAGCGTCTCGGTGCCGACCAGGCCGTTGAACACCTGATCGCCCACCACGAACAAAGGCGTACCCTCGGCGCCGAGGGCCTGGGCGAGGCGGATGTTGCTCATGAACTCATCATCGCCGCTCTTCGCCGCGATGGCCGCCTTCGCCTTGTCGGCATCCAGCCCGGCCGTGCGCGCGGCCTTGAGGATGGCATCCGAGGAGACGCCGCCCGCAGCGTACATCGCCTTGTGAAAGGCCATGAACTTGTTCTCGCTGGCGGCCAGCAGGCTGACCTTCGCCGCATTGGCACTACCATCGGCAATGATCGGCAGTTCGCGATAGACGACGCGCAGATCGGGATTGGCCTTCACCAGTTCCTCGATATGCGGCAGCGCGGCGCGGCAATAGCCGCAGGCATAGTCCATGAACGCAACGAGGGTGACCTTGGGCTGGGCGGCGCCTTCCCATGCGCCCGGATAGGGCGTTTCCAGCGCGGACCTGTTCTGATCGACCGTGCCGGCGGTCTGCTTGGCCTTCAGTCGTTCCATCGCCTGCGGAATGATCTCGGGATGCTCGAGGATATAGTCGCGCACCACCGATTCGATGGCGGCGCGGTCCGCCGTCGGCAGGGCCGGGCTTTGATTGGTCGCCGCATAGGTTACCGCCGCGCCGCCGGCGAGCAGCGCAACGGCCATAGCCGGCATCACCATCCGCCCGCGCTTGCGCTCGCCGGTGCGGGTGCCCAGCGCGGACACGATCACCCCGGCTGCGCGGAACAGCGCGCCCGCGCCTGCCTTGTTCGTCATTTCTTTCGTGTCCTTTCCATGGCGGCGCGGCTGGCCATCGCAATGTCCTGCGCCCGCAGATAATCGGGTGAATTGGGTTGGATGCCGGCCAGTGCCACATCGGCATGGCGCAGGGCGAGCGCGTCCTGCCCTTCCATCGAGTAGCGCTCGGCCGTGGCGAGCGCGGCGCGGGCGGTGTCGCCCTTGCGCTGATAGACGACGCCGAGCGAATACCAGGCGAACGGATTCTGCCGATCCCGCGCAACCGTGTTGCGCAGCACGCGCTCGGCCTCATCGAGATGGCTGTCATCCTCGGTCGCGACGAGGGCATGGCCGAGCATCGCGGCGATCAGCGGCTCGCCATTGGTGCGCTGCACGGCCTCGCGCAGCGGCGGGATGGCATCGGCGGGCTTGCCGGATTCGAGCATGACCTGCCCTTGCAGCTCCAGAAAATAGGGGTCGTGCGGCGCGGCCTTGAGCAGGGTATCGACTTCCGCCAGCGCTTTCTCGGTGAAGGCGCTCTTATGATAGGCATAGGCCCGCGCATAATGGGCGGGCAGGCTCTGGTCCGAGGGCGGATAAAGCTTGAGGGTCTTTTCCGGCTCGCTGACGAAGCCGATCAGCTTGGCGCGCACACGCTGGAAGCGCGCTTCCAAGGCCGGGTCGGTTGGCTTGTTCCAGGCCGGATCATTCTCATACAGCGCCGTCAGGGCCGAGATGCGGTCGCGCGAGAGCGGGTGGGTGCGGACATAGGTGTCCTGCGGCACATACAGCCGATATTCGAGATTCTGCAGCTTCTTGAAGAAGGCGATGCTGCCCTTGCCGCTGATGCCGGCGGCCTTGAGATAGCGCGCGCCGGCGGCGTCCGCGCTCGATTCCTGCGTGCGCGTGAAGGTGAGGAAGCGGCCCATCGCGGCCTGTTGACCGGCCGCCATGATGCCCATGCCGGCCTCGCCCCCGCCCGCTGCCATCGCCGCCGCACCGAGCAGCAGCGAGACGAGCTGGATGCCGGTGGCTTCCCGCGCGCCATCGGCAAAGCGCACGATGTGGCCGCCCTCGATATGGCCGAGCTCGTGGGCCATCACGCCCTGCACCTGATTGAGGTCGTCGGCCTCCGCGATCAGGCCGCTGTGGAACCAGACGATCTGTCCGCCCGCGACGAAGGCGTTGAGGCTGGGATCGTTGATCACCAGCATCTGCACATTGCGCTCATCGAGCCCGGCGGCCCGGATGATCGGGATGGAGGCATCGCGCATCAGCGCTTCGGTTTCGGCATCGCGCAGGACGGACTGGGCCAGGGCGGGCTGCGCGGCGAGCAGGCTGAGCAGCGCAAGAACGGCGAGAAGTCGGCCGATCAGCCAGGGCGCGACAGCCGCCTCACGGGCATGATGGGGTTTGAGTTGGCCGGCAAGCTGCCGGGGAGGGGAGAGCGGCCGATCCATGACCGGCCCCTTAGCCCGGCGAGCCTGAACCCGGCATGACGGATCGGGCGATCCATCATGCCGGTTCTCAGACCGCAGGGCGGTGTGCGTCACGCGCCGAACGTGCGCTGCCACCAGCCGCGACGGGGCGTTTCGCCGCTGTCGCCATCGGCTTGCGCCGACGCATCAGCGTCCGTTGCCGTGTCGGCGGCATCCGCGACCAGCGTCTCGCGCGCCTCGGTAGCTGCTTCGACGGTCTTGGGCTTGCGACGCGCGCGGGGCTTGGGGGCGGCCTTGGGCGCCTCTTCTGCCGCCTCGGTGCTTGCCTCAGCTTCCGGCTGGGCTTCACCCTCGGTCGCGGCGGGCGTTTCCGCAGCCTTGGTCGTCTTGCGACGCGTGCGGCGCTTGGGAGCCGGTGCCTCTTCGGCGGCCTCGGTCGGTGCTTCAGCAGCAGGCGCTTCGGCGGTCGGGGGCTCCGCCAGTTCGGGCGAGACTTCCACCGTCACGGCTTCATCCGTGGCTTCGGCAGCCTTGCGGGTGCGACGACGGCGCTTGGGCGCGGGCGCTTCTTCCGCTTGCTCAGCAGGCTGGGGCGATGCGGGCTCGGCCGTCTCCTGCACTGCCTCGGCGGCGTCGGCCGATTCGACCGGCGCGGCGTCTGCGGCGTCGTCCGCCTCGCCTTCGCGGGCTTCGGCGCCATTGTCTGCACCGTCGCTCTGTCCGCCCCGCCGGCGACGACCACCACGGCGACCACGGCGGCCGCGACGCGGTGCCTCGTCAGACCCTTCGGCCTCGCTCGATTCGGACGGGCCGGCTTCGGCCTGCTCGTCATCACGCTCATCGGCATCGGCCTGCGCGTCGTCATCCTCGTCGGACGCCGCACCATCACTGTCCTGCGGCGACTGGTCGTCGCGGTCACGCCGGCCACGGCGGCCGCGACGGCGGCGCTTGCGCTTGCGTCCCTCGCCACCTTCGTCGTCTGCGCGAGGCTGGCGCTCTTCAGCGACTTCTTCCTCTTCCTCGACGTCCTCGATCTCGTCCTCTTCGTCCTCCACCTCTTCGGTGATGACGGGGGCATAGCTGACCTGCATGGTCGGGCGCGGGCCACTGGCCTCGACCGACATGCGGGCGCCCTCGATCTCGCCATCGGGCAGGATGAGGATGGTCACGCCATAGCGGTTCTCGATTTCATCGAGTTCGCGGCGCTTGTTGTTGAGCACGTAGAAGGCCGCTTCCTGGCTGGCGCGCAGGGTGATCTGGCTGCCACGACCGCGCGCGGCTTCCTCTTCCAGCATGCGCAGGGCCGAGAGGCCGGCCGACGATGCCGTGCGGACGAGACCGGTGCCTTCGCAATGCGGGCAGGGCCGGGTCGAGGCTTCCAGCACGCCGGTGCGCAGGCGCTGGCGGCTCATTTCCATGAGGCCGAAGCCGGAGATGCGGCCGACCTGGATGCGGGCGCGATCGTCCTTGAGCGCCTCCTTCATCGCCTTCTCGACCTTACGGATGTTGGAGTTGTGCTCCATGTCGATGAAGTCGATGACGACGAGGCCGGCCATGTCGCGCAGGCGCAACTGGCGGGCGATCTCGCGCGCAGCTTCCAGATTGGTGGCCGTGGCAGTCTGCTCGATGCTGTGCTCGCGCGTCGAGCGGCCCGAGTTGATATCGATGGAGACCAGGGCCTCGGTCGGGTTGATGACCAGATAGCCGCCGGACTTGAGCTGGACGACCGGATTATACATCGCGGCGAGCTGGTCCTCGACCCCGAAGCGCTGGAACAGCGAGACCGGATCGGCATATTGCTTCACGCGCCGGGCATGGCTCGGCATCAGCAGCTTCATGAAGTCCTTCGCCTGGCGATAGCCTTCATCGCCCTCGACGATCACTTCCTCGATATCGCGGTGATAGATGTCGCGGATGGCGCGCTTGATGAGGTCGCTGTCATTGTGGATCAGCTCCGGCGCGGCGGCCCTGAGCGTGTTTTCGCGAATTTCGTCCCACAGGCGGGCGAGATAGTCGAAGTCGCGCTTGATCTCGGTCTTGGTGCGCGAGAGGCCCGCCGTGCGCACGATGCAGCCCATGGTGTTGGGCAGCTTCATCTCGGCGATGATGGACTTCAACCGCTTGCGATCCGCACCGTTGCTGATCTTGCGCGAGATGCCGCCGCCGTGGCTGGTGTTGGGCATCAGCACGCAATAGCGGCCGGCGAGGCTGAGATAGGTGGTCAGCGCTGCACCCTTGTTGCCGCGCTCTTCCTTCACGATCTGGACGAGCAGCACCTGGCGGCGCTTGATGACGTCCTGAATCTTGTAGCGACGGCGCAGGGCCATGCGCTTGCGGCGCACTTCCTCGGCGGCCTGCTCATTGCCCTTGCCGTTCTGCTTGCGGGCCGGCGCTTCGCCTTCGCTCTCTTCGTCTTCGTCGAGATTGGGGCGCTCGACGACTTCTACGCCATCCTCGCCATGATCATCCTCGTCGTCGACATCGCCGCGCAGGGCGGCTTCTTCGGCGGCGTGCGCGGCTTCTTCAGCCAGAAGCGCCTCACGGTCCTCGCGGGGGATCTGGTAATAATCCGGGTGGATTTCCGAAAAGGCGAGGAAACCGTGGCGATTGCCACCGTAATCGACGAACGCCGCCTGCAGCGAGGGTTCGACTCTGGTAACCTTGGCGAGATAGATATTGCCCTTGAGCTGCTTGTGTTCAGCGCTCTCGAAATCAAACTCCTCGATCCGGTTCCCCGTTACGACCGCGACCCGGGTCTCTTCCCGGTGGCGCGCATCGATCAGCATACGCATTGTCATTAAAGTCTCTCCAGCCGGTCATCGCCATGCGCCGCAAGCGGGGATGGCGACCCGGTGTCATGTAGGGGGGCGCGCTCTTGCGTGTCGTGTCGACACGGCAGCGGCGCTGAAAACCCCGGTTTTCAAAAAAGGATTGCGTGTCTGTCGCCTGGGCATGTCCGCGTCCTGCGGATACCGGCTTGAACAGTGCTCGCGGCTGAAGGCCCGCTTTCGCGCGCTCCAAGCTCATCAAGCCATGCCCCATGCAACATCAACCTGTCGGATCGCCCAGAAGGCGATGATTAACCGGAAAAATCCCCACCGCGCGCCAGTCGGGCACAGCGGGTTGTCCGGGAGAACGAAGCGCTAGCAGGGCTTGCTCCGCAGAGCAACGTGGAAAAGCAGAAGGCCCCGCGCTGCCAGACCAAGCCAGGCTGCTTACCAACGCGGCGGCACCCTGCACGCAAGAGCCTTGCCGGCCGGTTAACTTTTGGCTGGCGCTGGCGCCGCATGGACGGCAAAAGTCGCCTTCCATGGCCCTGTTGACCGCATTTTCTGCTCTTGTGCTGAGCCTTGCCGCGCCGTCGGACGGGGGGCAGGCGCCTGTGGCTTGGGCGCCTGCGTCCGGCGCTGGCGACCTCACAAACCATATGAGCCGCCCGCCCAAGGGGCCGCGCCTTGTCGTGCGCATTCCGGATGCCGCGCCGGCCGTGCCCCTGCCGACCATCGAAGGGCCGAAAGACCCGCGTCGTCCGCTGGTGGTGATCGACGCCGGCCATGGCGGGCACGATCCCGGCGCCTATAATGCCAGCCTCGAGATTCGCGAGAAGGATCTGACGCTGGCCATCGCTCAGGCCGTTCGGGATGAGTTGCTCAAGACCGGGCGCATCCGCGTTGCGCTGACACGGTCGGACGATCGCTTCCTCATCCTGCAGGAGCGCTACAGCATCGCGAGCAAGCTGGGCGCCGGGCTGTTTATTTCGATTCACGCGGACGCCGCGCAAGACGGGGAGGCGCGCGGCGCGACTGTCTACACCCTGTCCGACGTCGCGTCCGACCGCGAGGCGGCGCGGCTGGCGGCGCGCGAGAACCGCACGGATATCATCAATGGCGTGGACCTCTCGGGCGCCAGCACGGCGGTCAGCTCGATCCTGATCGATCTGACGCGGCGGGACACGATGGAATCCTCGGCGCGCTTTGCCGAGATCCTGCATCGCGAGGGACTGCCGCATTTCCGCTTCCGCACGCCCTATCACCGCCAAGCCTCGCTGGTGGTGCTCAAATCGGCCGATACGCCCTCGGTGCTGCTGGAAACCGGCTATGTCAGCAACAATGCCGAGGCCGGATGGATGGCGACGCGCGATGGCCGGTTGCAACTGGCCAAGGGCGTTGCCGCCGCTGTCTCGGTCTATTTCGCGCGGCAATCGGTGCAGCGTTGAATTCCAGATTTGCGCGCACCCTGCCGCAAAATCGGTTCCCTCACGCGGCAGAATTGGTCTAGGTGGCGCGCATGGAAGAAGCGACAAACGAAGCGACGAGCTTCCGGTTGCAGCGGGGCGGGCGTCTTGACGCCGTGCGCGCGCGCCTGCGCGACATGATGAGACGGCGGCGCTGGCGCTGGCTGGCTTATGCGCTGCTGGCCTTCATTGGCGCGATTTTCCTCTTCTGGCTGCTGTTCGCGCGCGATCTGCCCGATGCGCGCACGCTGCTCGATTACCAGCCGCCGCTGCCGACGGTGGTGCGTGATATCGATGGCCAGCCGGTCTACAGCTTCGCGCGCGAACGGCGCGTCCAGCTGCAATATTCCGATTTCCCGCCGATGCTGGTGAATGCCTATCTGGCTGCGGAAGACCGGACGTTCTTCAGTCATCACGGCCTGGATTATCCCGGCCTTGCCCGCGCCGCATTCCAGGGCCTGATGAGCGGGCAGACGCCGCGTGGCACCTCCACGATCACCCAGCAGGTCGCCAAGAACCTGCTGGTCGGCAATGAGGTGAGCTATACGCGCAAGCTCAAGGAAGCGATCCTCGCCTGGCGCATGGAAAGCGTGCTGACCAAGCAGCAGATCCTCGAACTTTACCTCAACCAGATCTTCCTTGGCCGCAACGCTTATGGCGTGCAGGCTGCGGCGCGCGCCTATTTCGACAAGGATGTGGCCGATCTCAAGCTGCATGAGGCGGCGTATCTCGCGATCCTGCCCAAAGGGCCGGCGAACTATCGGCCCGAAGTCCACATGGATCGCGCGCTCGAACGGCGAAACTGGGTGCTGGGCGAGATGCTGCGCAACCGCTTCATCACGCAGGGCCAATATGAGGAAGCGCGGGCGCAGCCGCTCGGCGCGGTGCGGCAGCGCGGCAGCGGCTACAGTGCTGTCGGCGGCTATTATATCGAGGAAATCCGCCGGCGCCTGATCGCCGAGTTTGGCGAAGCTGCCGAGCATGGCCCCAACAGCGTCTATGCAGGCGGCCTGTGGGTGCGTTCGCCGCTCTCGCCTTTCATGCAGGAGCAGGCGGCGCGGGCGCTGCGCGAGGGCCTGCTGCGCTATGATTCGGGCAAGGGCTGGTCCGGGCCGATCGCGAAAATCGACAATCTGGATCGCTGGGAAAGCGAGCTTGCCGCCTCCAATCTCGGCATCGATTATGCGGAC
Organism: Sphingobium sp. B10D7B; assembly: GCF_025961955.1. Classification (NCBI taxonomy): domain Bacteria; kingdom Pseudomonadati; phylum Pseudomonadota; class Alphaproteobacteria; order Sphingomonadales; family Sphingobiaceae; genus Sphingobium; species Sphingobium sp. B10D7B. The sequence continues at coordinate 3,016,202 of NZ_JAOQOQ010000001.1, read as the reverse complement.
TGGACCGTCGCGGTGGTGCTGGACAAGTCCGGCAGCAGCGCCTCGCTCGGCCTGCCCGGTGGGCAGACCGGCACATTGCCGCGCTCCTCGGCCCTGCTCGCCGACCGGCGCAATGGCCGCCCGACCTTCGATTCGCTCAAGCCCGGCGATGTCATCGCGGTGAAGCCCGAGGGCAATGCCTATGCGCTGCGCAACGTTCCGGGCGTCTCCGGCGGCTTCATGATCGAGGGCGTCCACACCGGCCGCGTCTTCGCCATGCAGGGCGGGTTCGATGCGCGCCTGTCTTCCTACAACCGGGTGACGCAGGCGATGCGGCAGCCCGGCTCGACCATCAAGCCGTTCGTTTATGCCGCCGCGCTCGACAATGGCATGACGCCCGCCTCGATCATCGTCGATGGCCCCTTCTGCGTGTGGCAGGGCGCCAATCTCGGGCAGAAGTGCTTCCGCAACTTCTCCGGCGGGGGCGGTGGCGCGCAGACGATGCGCTGGGGTATCGAGCAATCGCGCAACCTGATGACGGTGCGCACGGCCGCGCAGACCGGCATGGACCGCGTCGTCCGCACCATCAAGGCGATGGGCATTGGCGATTACCAGCCCTATCTCGCCTTCGCGCTCGGCGCCGGCGAGACGACCGTCGAGAAGATGGTCAATGCCTATGCGATGCTCGCCAATCACGGCCGCCAGCTCACCCCCAAGGTGATGGATTATGTGCAGGACCGGAACGGCCAGGTGATCTGGCCGCGCAACTGGAAACCCTGCCAGGGCTGCAATGCCGATGACTGGAACGGCAAGGCCATGCCGCGCTTCGCCCATGGCGGGCGGCAAGCGATGAACCCGATGACCGCCTATCAGATGGTGCACATCACCGAAGGCGTGATCCAGCGCGGCACCGCGACCAGCCTGCGCGATCTGGACCGGCCGCTGTTCGGCAAGACCGGCACCACCAACGGCCCGACCAACGTCTGGTTCGTGGGCGGATCGCCGGACATCGTCGCCGGCGTCTATGTCGGCTTCGACCAGCCCCGTAACATGGGCGGCTATGCCCAGGGCGGCACGCTGGCGGCGCCGATCTGGAAGTCGGCCATGGCGCCCATTCTCAAGGATATGCCCAAGACGCCGTTCGTGGCGCCGGCGGGCGTCCGCATGGTGCGGGTCGACCGGCGCAGCGGCAAGCGCGTCTACGGCGGCTGGCCCTCGGACGATCCGCGCACCGCGATCATCTGGGAGGCGTTCAAGCCGGAAACCGAGCCGCGCATTTCCATGCGGCGCGATGAGCTGGAAGAGCGCGCGCGCGAGGACAAGCCGGCCGCGGCCCGCCGCGATGTGAGCCGCGATTTCGCCGGGGAGCAGGGCGGCATCTATTGAGCCGCGGGCCCGGCGACCTATATCGCGTGTCTGGCCCGTTACTTGTCCCGTCCTCGTGCGCCGCGTTCACGCGATGCTCAGCCTTGATGGGTTAGACAGGTCGCCTGTCATGGAGGACCCGTCTTGAAGCGCTGGTTGATCGGCCGCCTGCCGACCCGCGAAAGCCTGCTGTCGAATCGGTGGATGAAGCCGTTCGCGCACCGCATCGCGCACCCGCTGCTCTGGCATTTCAACCGGCGGTCGACAGCACGCGGGGTCGCGCTGGGTCTGTTCGCGGGCTTCCTGATTCCCTTCGGGCAGACGCCAGTTGCGGCCATGCTGGCATTTTCCGCACGGGCCAACATATTGACCGCCGCGTGCGCAACGCTGGTCACCAACCCGTTGACCTTCCCGCCCATTTATTTCGCGGCGTACAAGCTGGGGCATGGCGTGCTGGGCGACCGTCTCTCGGCAAGCGGCGACACGATGATTCGCTCGATCGGCGCGCGCGCGCTGGATGTTGCGGCGCCCACCGCGCTGGGGCTTCTGCTGTTCGCCATTGTGGCATCGATCCTGGGCTTTTGCCTCGTCCACCTCGGCTGGCGCGGCTGGGTGGCCCATCGTTGGCGGCAGCGCAGCCGCGCGCGGCAGGGCGATTCCGCCGCATCCGATCCGCCCGATCAATCGTTGCTCTGAGAGCAACTTTCCGCCCGCTGTGCCAAGGCCGGCCTTCTCGCCCCTTGACCGGGGGGAAGCGGCGTCGCATCGGGCTGCATTCGGCCCACCATCTGGCCACGGACTTGACGGAGATTTCTCATGCGTGCCGAAGCGCAGGCCCATGTCGACCACATTCAGGCAGCGCTGGATTTGCTGCGCCGGTTCCTCGACTGGGATCGCGCGCTGCGCCGCCTGGATGAGCTGAACGCCCGCGTGGAGGATCCGACGCTGTGGGATGATCCCAAGGCGGCGCAGGATGTGATGCGCGAGCGCCAGCGGCTCGACGCAGCCATCAACGCCACCCGCGCCATCGAATCCGAGATGAACGATACCGTCGAGCTGATCGACATGGCGGATGCCGAGGGCGACGAGGAGATGGCCAATGAGGGCATCGCCGGCCTCGCCGCGCTGGCCGAGCGGGCCGACCGCGACAAGGTGACGGCGCTGCTCTCCGGCGAGGCGGACGGCAACGACACCTATCTGGAAATCCACGCCGGCGCCGGCGGCACCGAGAGCCAGGACTGGGCGGAGATGCTGCTGCGCATGTACCAGCGCTGGGCCGAGAAGCGCGGCTACAAGGTCGAGATGATCGAGTATCAGGCGGGCGAACAGGCGGGCATCAAGTCCGCGACGCTGCTGCTCAAGGGCGAGAATGCCTATGGCTATGCCAAGACCGAGAGCGGCGTGCACCGGCTGGTGCGGATCAGCCCCTATGACAGCTCCGCCCGGCGCCACACCTCGTTCAGCTCGGTGTGGGTCTATCCCGTGATCGACGATAATATCGAGATCGAGATCAAGGAAAGCGACCTCAAGATCGATACCTATCGCGCGTCCGGTGCGGGCGGTCAGCACGTCAACACCACCGATTCCGCGGTCCGCATCACCCACGTGCCGTCCGGCATCATCGTGGCGAGCCAGAACGACCGCTCCCAGCACAAGAACCGCGCTACCGCGATGAACATGCTCAAGGCGCGCCTCTATGAGGCGGAGCTGCAGAAGCGCGAGGCGGAAGCCAACACCGACTATCAGGCCAAGACCGAGATCGGCTGGGGCCACCAGATCCGCTCCTATGTGCTGCAGCCCTATCAGCTGGTGAAGGATCTGCGCACCGGCGTCACCTCCACCGCGCCGGATGACGTGCTGGACGGCGCGCTCGATCCGTTCATGGCGGCCGCGCTCAGCCAGAAGGTGACCGGGGAGAAGGTCGACGTCGAGGATGTCGACTGATGCTGCGCGGGCGGGATGCGCGGCGCTCAGCCGCGCTGGTCCTGCTGCTTGGCCCTGCCTTGCTCTCGGGCTGTGATTCGCTCGCGCCGGCGTCCAGTGGCCGACCCGACACGGCCGAAGCCTTCCCCCGCGCCGACCGGCCGGTGGCGCCGATCATCTCGACGCGCTGGTCCACGGAAGAGGCGCGCGACCGGGTCAACGAGGCCGAGGAAATCATGGACCGTGCCGGCATCGCGCCGGGCATGACCGTAGCCGACATCGGCGCGGGTGAGGGATACTACACCGTGCGGCTCGCCACACGCGTGGGGCCGAGGGGCCGCGTGCTCGGGCAGGACATCATCGCCGAGGTGATCGACCAGCTCGGCCAGCGCGTGACCCGCGAGAATCGGGACAATGTCAGCGTCAAGCTCGGCACGCCGGACGATCCGCGCCTGCCGGAGCACAGCTTCGACCGGGTGCTGATGGTGCACATGTATCATGAGATCGCCGAGCCCTACGCCTTTCTCTGGCGGCTCTATCCGGCGCTCAAGCCCGGCGGGCAGGTGGTGGTGGTCGATATCGACCGCCCGACCGAGCATCATGGCACGCCGCCGGCACTGCTGCGCTGCGAGTTCGAGGCGATCGGCTTCCGCTTCGTCGGCATGGAAGGCCGGACGGCGGCGGGCGGCTATCTGGCGCGTTTCGCGCCCGGCGAACGCCGTGTCGAGCCGAGCGAAATCAGGCCATGCCGCTTGGCGCGCCGTGGTCGCCCCGGATAGCCGGCGAGGCGATCAGCCCACCCGGCGCCCGGCCCAGATCACGCGACCGACGATATTGACGAGGGCGGGGTCGACATCCTCCCATGTCGGGTAGAGCGGGTTGTCGCTGCGGATCGAGAAGAGCCCGCGGCGGGGCGTCAGCGCGACGCGCTTGACCATCAGCACATCATCCATGCGTAGCACATAAATGCCATCGCGCAGCCGATCGATGCCGTCGGCCCGATCGACCATGATGTCGTCGCCATCGCTGAGCGTCGGCGCCATCGATTCGCCATCCACGCGGATGATGGAGAGCTGATCGGGCTGGCCGCCCAGGGCTCTGAGCCAGCGCATGTCGAAGGCTAGCGCGCCAGCCGCTGCCTCATCCTCGACCAGCGCGCCGACGCCGGCAGAAGCGCCGAGAGCGAGTCGGGGAACTGCGATGAGACCGCGCGGCAGGGGTGCGCTGTGTCTCATCGGGTTGGGCGTCAGTGCTGAAGAGCCGCCGAGCAGCGCCTCCTCGACGCCAAAGAAGCGGGCGAGCAGCTGGCGATCGGCCTCGTCCAGCTTGCGGGGCGAGCCGCGCTTCACGAACTGCTGAATATAGGCCGGATTGCGACCGAGCAGGCGGGAAATGCTGCCATAGCTTTCCCCACGCTCCTGAATCAGCCGTTCCAGATTGGCTCTCGCATCGACGCTGTCCATTGCGGGACACTACACATAGGAATTTTCCTAGACAAGTAGGAAATAACTTTAGAACCTAGGGGTCTTCCTATTGTCGAGTCCAGTGAGGAGGTTCGGTTGGCGATGACGGTCCTGAGATCCATTGAGTTGTTCCTGCGCCGTACAGGCATGGCGGCAACCCGTTTCGGTCGCGAATGCGTGCGCGATCCCCGTTTCGTGCATGATCTGCGTCGGGGGCGTGAACCCTCCGAACGCACGCGGCGCCGCGTAGAACATTTCATGAACATTTATGAAGAAGGTGCGCAATGAGAGCGCTGTTGAGATCCAGGCCGGCTCGTTTGGCGGCCACGTCCAGCCCCTTGCCTCGCAAGGCTGCCCCGCCCCGCAGCACGCGGCGCGATTGTCACGGCCGTCTGCTGGCTGCCTTGCAGGCGCTGGCCGGTCCGGACTGTGCTGTGGAGGATGGCGGACAGCGCCCCTGGTGCAGCGCGACGTTCGTCGGCGCGCAGCATCGGATCGTGCTGCACCTCGCAGGTCCGGATGCGTGGGACAGGGCGACGGTGCTGACCAAGACGTTGCCGGACGCCGAGTTCGCCCTCGTCCATCATATCGTCGTCGATCTGGCGGTCGATTCCGTGATGGATGGGCAGCATGGCCGGGTGGAGATGGTGCTGGCGGTCCTCACGATTGAGGACTGGTGACTGGCGTGCGGTGCGGCTTTGTCAGTGGCGGGACTGGATGGTCAGTGCGCGCAGGCGGGCGAGCGCCTCGCTCAGCGCGGCCTGCATCGCGGCGGAGTCCTCCTCCGTCGCATCGCTGGCGACGCGGATGGCTGCATCATCGCTTATCGGGCGGGCGCGGGGCCATTGCGCGGCGGCCAGCGCGCTGACCTCCAGATCGCTAAGTGGCGCCGGCATGACCGCGCTGAACGACGCCCATGCGGGCAGCGCGTTGGTCTCGGTGACGAGCATGAGGGCTGGGCGGCGCGGCGTCGGCGCTGTCTCCGCGACATCCGGAGTGGCGGGCAGGTCGTCGTTCATGCGGCGGCGAGGCGCCGGCCTCGGGCTCCATGCGGAGGGTGCAGCCTGACCCTGAACCGATGCCTGCGCGCGACTCGTGCGGTCGAACAACCGCGCCAGCAAGCTCGTCACATCCGGCGCTGCCCATGTCAGACCCGCCCGCATCGTTCTTGTCTGTCCCATGCCGCTTACCCCCTTGGCCTCGATTGGCTCTGCCGTAGCGGTAGCGTGCAGATGGTAAATGAAATGGTAACGATGCGAATTTCGCCGGCATTGACGGGCGAAAGTCGCCATGTCAGGCCGGGCGGGAGAGGAGAAACTGGTGTCCGTTCCCGAGAGCCTTCGCCGTGGTTTGCGTCTGCCCGTCATCGGCGCGCCGCTGTTCATCATCTCCAATCCCGATCTGGTCATCGCGCAGTGCAAGGCGGGCATCATCGGTGCCATGCCGTCGCTGAATGCGCGCGCGCCGGACCGCGTCGAGGACTGGCTGGAGCGCATCGTCACCGAACTCGCGGCGCATGATGCTGCCCATCCCGAGGCGCCGGCCGCGCCCTTTGCCGTCAATCTCATCGTTCATCGCTCCAACCCGCGCCTGATGGAGGATCTTGCGATCTGCGCCCGCTTCAAGGTGCCGCTGATCATCACCTCGCTGGGCGCCAATGAGGAGGTGAATGCGGCGGTGAAGGCCTGGGGCGGCCTCGTCTTCCATGACGTCATCAATCAGCGCTTCGCTCACAAGGCGGTCGAAAAGGGCGCGGATGGCCTGATCCTGGTGGCGGCGGGCGCAGGCGGCCATGCCGGCAGCCAGTCGCCTTTCGCGCTGGTGGCAGAGACGCGGACGTGGTTCGACGGGCCGATCGCCCTTTCCGGTGCCATCGCCACGGGCAGCGGCATCGCTGCCGCGCAGGCGATGGGCGCGGACTTTGCCTATATCGGCTCAGCCTTCATCGCCACGCAGGAAGCGCGGGCCAGCGCCGCCTACAAGCAAGGCATCGTGGACGGGCAGGCGGCGGACATCGTCTATTCGGATTACTTCACGGGCGTCTCCGGCAATTATCTGCGCGCGTCCATCGTCGCACAGGGGCTCGACCCCGACGCGCTGCCCGCCAGCGATCCCTCGGCGATGGACTTCGCTGCGGCGACAGGTGCCAAGGCGTGGAAGGACATTTGGGGCGCAGGCCAGGGCATTGGCGCGGTCACCGGCGTGGTGCCGGCCGCTGCGCTCATCGCGCGATTCGCCGCGGAATATGAGGATGCGCGCCGCTGCCTTTGCGCATCGTGAGGGCGTGCGCGGTACGCGGGCTGCACGGCGCGCCACGCGCCCGCCGGGCAAAACACGCCATGGGCCTTGATAATCGGCGACAAACCGGCCAATGGCCCGGCCATGGACAATAGTCGCATCTTTGAAGCGATCGCGCTGCGTCGCTGTCTTTCCGCCCGCTACAACAAGCTGGCGCTCGTGCTCGCGCCGCATGTGCTCTACAAGCGCAACGACAGCTACTTCATCGATGCCATCACCATCACCCGCGACGGCGCCGAGCCGCGCGAACCCAAGGTCGGCAGCTACAATCTGGCGGGCCTGAGCGAGCTGGACGTTCTTGAGACCACCTTCGATGTCCATCCGCTGTTCGACCGCATGGACCCGAAATATCGCGAAAATACGCTGTTCATGATCGACGCGGACTGAGTCTGGGTGGGGCGTACGCCCTTAAGACTTCTTCCCGTCCAGGCTCATCTGAGTCGGATGACGCCGCAGCGCCCGCCATTTTTGGCGCCTCTGCATTCCAAGACGCCCCGAGATTTCTGCTGTTTGTAGCCTGTTCCCTGTTTCAGAGCGGGCACAGGCTAGTCTTTGGGTGAACGCGCCGAGCAGACTCTGTACAAAATGGCATTTCGCGACCGTAGGTGGTGCGATAGACCGTCAGACCTTGGCGTATCGGCGAAGATCGCAAAATCTCGCAGGCGGCCCTCGATAGGATCTCGATACGAATGCTCCAGAATATGCCTGCGCGCGCTCAGCATCTGGCCTCTGCCGATCTGGCCTTCCTGGCTGGCGGGGGCGAGTGCGCTGCGTTGATCAGGGACAGGGACTGGAGCGCCACGCCGCTCGGCCCGATCGAAGACTGGGCGCCCTGTCTCAAATGCGCCGTTTCGCTGCTGCTTCGCTCGCAGGTGCCGATCGTGATGTTGTGGGGCGAGGAAGGCGTCATGCTTTATAATGACGCCTATTCCGGCTTCGCGGGCGGGCGCCACCCCGAGCTTCTGGGCTCCAATGTGCGCGAAGGATGGGGCGAGGTTGCCGACTTCAACGACAATGTCATGAAGGTCGGGCTGGCCGGCAAGACGCTCCATTATCGTGATCAGGAATTGACGTTGCACCGCCATGGCCGGCCCGAGCAGGTGTGGATGGACCTCGATTATTCGCCGGTGCTCGATGAGCAGGGGCAACCGGCAGGCGTTATCTGCATTCTCGCCGAAACGACCGAACGCGTCGCCGCCGAGCGCAAGACAGCGTTCCTGATGTCGCTGTCCGACGCGTTGCGCCCTTTGACCACGCCGGCCGACGTCATTGCCCTGACAGCGGAACGCCTTGGGGCGTATCTCTCGGCCAGCCGGGTGTTCTACGCGGAAATCACCGACGGCCGCATGACCGTCGAGCGCGATCATCATCGCGGTGTCGGATCGATCGTCGGCGAACATTCGCTCGAAGCCTTCGGCCCGGATCTGCTGAACGCCTATCGCGTCGGCACGCCCGTGGTGGTGCGCGATGTGCAGGCCGACGCGCGCCTGAGCGCCGAGGCAAAGGCCGGCCTTGGCGCGCGCGAGGTCGGCGCCTTCGTGGACGTGGTGCTGTTCGAGGAAAAACAGTGGGTGGGCTTGCTCGCGGTCCAGAATGCCACGCCGCGCGTCTGGACGGCGGAGGAGGAAACGCTCGTTCAGGAGGTGGGTGAACGCGTCAAGGTCGCCGTGGAGCGCGCGCGCTCGGAGCGGGACCGCCTGTGGACCTTGTCGCAGGATATGCTGGCCCGCGCCGATTTCACGGGCATGATGTCGGCCGTGAGCCCGGCCTGGACGCAGGTGCTGGGCTGGACGGAAGCGGAGCTGCTCACTCGCGGTTACGCGACATTCATGCATCCCGAAGACATGCCACCGACGCTGGAGGCCATCGAGCGCATGGCCCAAACCGGGGAGCCGACGCGGTTCGAGAACCGCATTGCGACGCGCGATGGCGGCTGGAAGCATATCGAGTGGACCGTCGCGCCGGAGCCCGATGGCGTGAACTTCGTCGCGGTCGGCCGTGACCTGAGCGAAACCAAGGCCCGCAATGCGGAGCTCGAAGCGGCGAGAGATGCGCTGCGGCAGAGCCAGAAGATGGAAGCCATCGGCCAGCTGACCGGCGGCGTCGCGCATGATTTCAACAACTTGCTGATGGCCATCACGAGCAGCCTCTCGCTGCTCGGCAAGCGGATCCCCGATGACCCCATGTCGAAGCGGCTCCTCGACAATGCCCAGCAGGGCGCCGAGCGTGGCGCCGCACTGACCCAGCGCATGCTGGCCTTTGCGCGGCGGCAGGACCTCTCGCCCGAACCGGTCAACGTCTCCTCGCTGCTCGATGGGTTGAAGGAATTGGCGCAACGGACGCTGGGGCCGCTCTGGCCGCTCGAATTTCATGGCGTTGCGGACGGCCCGTTCATCGTGGCCGATCCCAACCAGATCGAGATGGCGCTGCTCAACCTGCTGGTGAATGCGCGCGATGCCTCACCCGATGGCGGCGCGATCCGGATCGAGACGGATACCAAGCGGATTGCGCCGGGCGAATCGGCCGAACTGGCGCCGGGCAGCTATGTGCGCATTCTGGTCATAGACCAGGGCACGGGGATGGATGCCGAGACGCTGGCGCGGGCGACCGAGCCCTTCTTCACCACCAAGGGCGTCGGCAAGGGGACGGGTCTTGGCCTGTCGATGATCCATGGCCTTGTGCGCCAGCTCGGAGGCACCTTTACCCTGACGAGCGCGCCCGGGGTCGGGACGACGGCGGCGCTGTGGTTCCCCGTCTCCAGCGACGACGCCAACCGGCCGGCACGGGAGGCGGAGCCGGCGCTGTCTGCGGACGGCAAGGTTCGCCCGCTCAAAATTCTCGCCGTGGATGATGATCCGCTCATCCTGATGAACACGGCGGCGTTTCTGGAAGATCTCGGCCATCAGGTGTGGGAAGCCGATTGTGCGGCCGATGCTCTCAAGATCTTGCGGGACAATCCGGGCATCGACCTGCTCGTCACCGATCAGGCCATGCCGAACATGACTGGCGTGCAGCTTGCCATGCAGCTGATGGCGGATGACATTCGCCTGCCGATCATCCTCGCCACGGGCTATGGCGAGGTGCCGACGGATAGCGGCCTCAACGTCCTCAAGCTGGGCAAACCTTTCTCGCAGGGTGAGCTGAAGGCGGCCATCGCCCGCGCCATGGCGGAAGTCCGGCAGGCTCTGTAAGCGCCGGGATCAGCGCTCAGGGGTCAGGACGAATGCGGCCGCGCCCGGTCGATCGGGCCGCTGTCGAGCAAGGGGGCCGCGTCGATATGTTCGGCGTCCATCAACATGGCGAGGCGCTCGGTCGCGGCGAGGACCATCGCCTGTTCCCAGACGGGCAGAGCTGAAAAGCGCTCGGTAAAGGTCGCCTGAAGGGGATCGGGCGCTTCTGCGAGAGCCGTTTCTCCCGCCGCCAGAACATGCAGATGGAACTGCCGCTTGTCGCGTTCGCTGCGCTCGCGCTGAACAAAGCCCAAGGCGACAAGGCGGTCGACGATCGCCGTGATGGTGGCCTGGCTGAACTGCAGCGATTGGGCAATCGCGCTTGGCGTGGCGGAGGGGGCGGCGGCGATTTCCCGCAGCACCAGCAGTTGCGAGGGCGTGAGGCCGGTGGCCGTGGCGAGCTGGCGGCTGCCGATCTCCGTGGCGCGGAGAATCCGCCGCAAGGCGCGTAAAGTGGATGAAGCAATATCGAGGCTCATGCCGCGTCGATAGCGCAAGGCGCGCCCCACGCCAATTCGCCGCAATGACGGGAGTGGGCGGGCATATACTTTATCAGATGAACTAAAATTTGCCTCTTCCGGTTGAAGTGAGCGAGATCGGTGCCATATATGGCGCCGAACGACGCTCTGCACAGCGTCGCGTCTCAGAAAAGATAATTCGGGAGATAAACAATCTTTGATCGACAAGCTACAGCGGCTCTTGAGCCGCCAAGGGCTTCTGCGCACTTTTTAGATCGCGAGGGGCGATCTATTTCGCTTCGAAAGCCCGCCGCCACGGACGGGCCTGCCGTCAGTGCCCTGATTGCCGCGTCACCGCCGCTGGATGCGAACTCCGCCTATTGCAACCTCCTGCAATGCACCGATTTCGCCGACAGCTGTGCCGTCGCGGAATGCGATGGCGCCCTGGTGGGCTGGGTGTCTGGCTATCGCGTGCCGCAATCGCCCGAGACGTTGTTCGTCTGGCAGGTGGCCATCGCCGCCGCCATGCGGGGCCACGGCCTCGCAGGCCGGATGATCGAGGCCTTGCTGGCGCGCCCGCAGCAGCATGGGGTGACCCACATCACGACCACGATCACGCAGGACAACCGTGCATCCTGGGCGCTGTTCGAAGGACTGGCGCGGCGGTGGAACGTCCTCATCGAGAAGACCGCGCGCTTTGAGCGCGAGCCACATTTTGCCGGAGCGCACACCACCGAGTGGCAGGCGCGCCTCGGCCCGCTGCCTCATCTGGCAGCCGCAACAGAAGAAGGAACGCTGACAGCATGACCGCCAACATCTTGCCCCACCCCACGGCTCGCAAACCCGACACCGCCATTTACGAGCGGCGCGAATCCGGGGTGCGCAGCTATGCGCGCTCCATGCCGCGCCAGTTCAACCGGGCGCAGGGCGTCTGGATGCACGACAATCAGGGCGGCCGCTATCTCGACTTCCTGTCGGGCTGCTCGACGCTCAACTACGGCCACAACCATCCGGTCCTCAAAAGCGCTCTGGTCGATTATGTCGCCAGCGACGGCATTACCCATGGCCTCGACCTTCACACCGATGCGAAGGCGGATTTTCTCGCCGCGCTGGAGGAGGTTATTCTGCGCCCGCGCGGGCTGGATTATTGCGCGATGTTCACCGGGCCCACCGGCACCAATGCCGTCGAGGCCGCAATCAAGCTCGCCCGCAAGATCACCGGTCGCGAGATGGTGATCGCGTTCACCAACGGCTTCCATGGCATGACGCTGGGCGCGCTGGCCTGCACCGGCAATGCCGCCAAGCGCGGTGGCGCCGGCGTGCCGCTAAGTCATGTGGCGCATGAGCCCTATGATGGCTATCATGGGCCGGACGTCGACACGGCCGAGCTGCTGGAACGCCGCCTGTCTGATCCCTCAAGCGGTCTCGATGCGCCTGCCGCCATTCTGGTGGAAACGGTGCAGGGCGAAGGCGGGCTCAATGTCGCGTCGGCGGAATGGCTCCGCAAGATCGCGGCGATTGCCAAGCGCCATGGCGCGCTGCTGATTATCGACGATATTCAGGCGGGCTGCGGCCGCACCGGCAACTTCTTCAGCTTCGAGGGCATGGGCTTCACGCCGGACATCGTGACGATGGCGAAGTCGCTCTCCGGCATGGGCCTGCCCTTTGCGCTCACTTTGTTCAGCCCCGCGCTCGATCAATGGTCGCCGGGCGAGCATAATGGCACCTTCCGGGGCAACAACCATGCCTTCGTGACCGCCACCGCCGCGCTTCGCCATTTCTGGAGCGACGACACATTCCAGCAGAACATCGCCCGTCGCGGCGCGCTGCTGGAGCGGCGGCTGGAGGCGATGGCCGCCGAACATGGCCTCTCCACCCGCGGTCGCGGCATGATGCGCGGCATCGATGTCGGCTCGGGCGAGGTCGCCGAAACCATCACCGCCGCCTGCTTTGCGCAGGGGCTCATCATCGAAACCAGCGGTGCGCATGACGAGATCGTGAAGGTGCTCGCGCCTCTCGTGATCGAGGACGACGTGCTGTCGGCCGGCCTCGACATTCTCGAGGAGAGCATCCGGTCCGCGCTCAGCGTCCCTTATGGCGTCGCCGCAGAGTAAGAGGAGATACGCAATATGATCGTTCGCAAGCTGCAGGACATCCGCAAGACGGACCGCAACGTGAAGTCCAAGGGCTGGGAGAGCGCACGCCTCCTGCTCAAGGACGACGATATGGGCTTTTCCTTCCACGTCACCACCATGGAGGCGGGTGAGGAACTGCACATGCACTACCAGAACCATCTGGAGGCGGTGCTGGTCCTCAAGGGCACCGGCACCATCGAGGATCTGGGCACCGGCGTGACGCACAAGCTCTCGCCCGGCGTCATGTACGCCCTCAACGACCATGACCGGCACATCGTGCGCCCGGAGACGGACATATTGTGCGCCTGCACCTTCAATCCGCCGGTGACCGGCAAGGAAGTCCATGACGAACATGGTGCCTATCCCGCCGACACCAGTGCCCCGCGCGAGCCCGCGCTCGCCGACTGAACCATCTTTCAACCATTAGAAGGGGGAGAAGCATGCAAGACCTCTACCCATCCCGCCACGATAGCGTGGCGGCCTTTTCGCCGCGCCGCGACCCCGTCGTTCACAGCGACTGGAGCGAGGACGCACCCATCAGCCGCGCACAGGCCGAGCGCTTCGACCGCGACGGCTATCTGGTGCTGGAAGACCTGTTTTCCGGCGAGGAAGTCGCGTTCCTCCAGCGCCACGCCGGCAAGCTGCTGGCCGATCCCGATGCGCTGGAAGACGAAACTGTGATCAGCGAGCCGGGCAGCCGCGAGATCCGCTCCATCTTCCGCATCCACGCGCAAAGTCCGGTGCTCGGGCGGCTGGCCGCCGATGCGCGCCTGGCCGAGGTCGCCCGCTTCCTGCTGGGCGACGAGGTGTACATCCACCAGTCCCGGCTCAACTATAAGCCCGGTTTTCGCGGCAAGGAATTCTACTGGCACAGCGATTTCGAGACGTGGCATGTGGAAGACGGGATGCCGCGCATGCGCGCCCTGTCCATGTCCGTGCTGCTGGCCGAAAACACGCCGCATAATGGCCCGCTGATGCTGATCCCCGGATCGCATCGCCAGTTCCTCACCTGCGTCGGTGAAACGCCGCAGGATCATTATCGCCAGTCTCTCAAGAAGCAGGAATATGGCGTGCCGGACGAGGACAATCTCGCCGAGCTGGCCGACACGTTCGGCATCGTCGCGCCGACCGGCAAGCCCGGATCAGTGGTGATTTTCGACTGCAACATCATGCATGGGTCGAATGGCAACATCACGCCCTTTCCGCGCGCCAATGCCTTTCTGGTCTACAATGCCGTCTGCAACCGACTGGTCGCGCCGTTCGGTGTCGAGACGCCGCGCCCGGCCTTCATTGCCGCGCGAGGCGAGTCGCAGGCGATTACGCCTGTGAAGGGACCGTTGATGGAGGAGGCGCTGGCATGAGCCATAGTGTGGAAAAGATCGGCGGCACATCCATGGCCGCCACAACGACTTTGTTCGACAATGTGCTGATCGCCGGCCGCAAGGGCGCCGATCTCTACAACCGCATCTTCGTCGTCTCGGCCTATGCCGGCATGACCGACCTGCTGCTGGAGCACAAGAAGAGCGGCGAGCCGGGGGTCTATGCCCGCTTCGTCGCGGATGACGATGCCGATGGCTGGCGCCACGCCATGGATGCGGTGCGCGACGCGATGAAGACGCGAAACGCCGGGATGTTCGTGCGCGAAGAAAGCCTCGCCGAAGCGGACGCCTTTGTCGAGATGCGGATCGCCACCGTCGCCGCCTGCCTCGATGATCTGGCGCGGCTGCGCAGTCACGGCCGCTTCTGCCTCAAGGAGCAGCTGGTGACGGTGCGCGAGCTGCTCGCTGGCCTCGGCGAGGCGCACAGCGCGCATTCGACGGCGCTGCTGCTGCGCGACCGGGGCGTCAACGCCGCGTTCGTCGATCTCACCTTGTGGGACCAGCAGGACATGCGCGAACTGGATGAGCGCATCCTGCAGGCCTTCGCGTCCATCGATCTCAGCAACACGCTGCCGATCGTGACCGGCTATGCCGGATGCAGCGAGGGCATGGTGCGGCTCTATGCCCGTGGCTATTCGGAAATGACCTTCTCGCGCATCGCGGTGCTGACCGGCGCACGCGAAGCGGTCATCCATAAGGAATTCCACCTTTCGAGCGCCGACCCGCGCCTCGTCGGGACGGACAAGGCCCGCAAGATCGGCCGCACCAATTATGACGTGGCCGATCAGCTCGCCAATCTGGGCATGGAGGCCATTCACCCCGGCGCCGGGCGGGGCTTGCGTCAGACGGAGATCCCGCTGCGCGTGCGCAATACCTTCGACCGGGAGGATGGCGGCACGCTCATCTGCGGCAAATATGTCTCCGATACGCCGCGCGTTGAAATCGTGACCGGCGTGCGCCAGGCGCAGGCCCTGCAGTTCTTCGAGCAGGATATGGTCGGGGTGAAGGGCTATGACGCCGCGATCCTCGAGGCGTTGACTCGCCATGGCGCGTGGATCGTCAGCAAGGCCTCTAATGCCAACACCATCACCCATTATCTCTCGACGGACGCCCCGACGGTGAAGCGCGTGATCGCGGATCTGCAGGGACGCTACCCCGATGCCGCGATCTCCGCCCAGCCGGTGGCGATCGTCTCGGTGATTGGCAGCGACATCTCGCGGGCGGGGCTGCTGGCCGATGCCTTGCGCGCGCTCGCGGATGAAGGCGTGCCGATCATCGCGATGCAACACCAGATCCGCAATGTCGACGTGCAGTTCATCGTCGCTGTCGAGGATTATGAGACCGCCGTCGGCGCTCTCCACCGCGCCTTGGTGGAAGATGACGCGGCCATGACGGAGGACCGGCGCGCGGCGTGATCCGCGCGCTGCTCCACCCCTGATGCTCGCCGCGATCCAGCCCGTCCGCAGCCTCCTGCTCGCCATCTTCATGCTGATGGCGGGCAGTGGCTTTTTGTCGACGCTGATCAGCCTGCGGCTGGAGCGAGCCGGGGCGGGCACGATCGTGATCGGCGTGGTCGCCACGGCCTATTTCGCCGGGTTGGTCGTCGGCGCGCTGCGGGCCGGCGAGATCGTCCGGCGGGTGGGGCATATCCGCGCCTTTGCGGTGTTCGTCTCGCTGCTTTCGGCGAGCACGCTTTCTTATGCCCTCATCCAGTCCGCGCCGTTCTGGGCAGGCCTGCGCCTGATCGACGGCCTGTGCGTGGCCGGGGTCTTCATCTGCCTCGAAAGCTGGCTCAACGACCGGGCGGAGATGGAGACGCGCGGCAGCATCCTCGCTGCCTATATGGTCGCGCTCTATCTCGGGCAGGCAGTTGGGCAATTGCTGCTCGGCGCCAGTGGCACGCTGCCGGCCGCGCCGTTTCTGCTCGCGTCCATTCTCATTTCGCTGGCGATCATTCCGCTCTGCCTCACCCGCAGCAGCGCGCCGGCGCCGGTCGATGCAGAGGCCTTCACGATACGAGGACTCTACGCCGCCTCGCCGCTGGGCACGGTCGGTGCGGTGGCGACCGGCCTGATGCTCGGCGCCTTTTACGGCATGGCAGCAGTCCATGTACGGCGGCTGGGGCTGGACCTGAGCGCGACGGCTACGTTCATGATGATCGTGATCCTCGGCGGCGTGGCCCTGCAATGGCCGCTGGGCCGCCTGTCCGACCGGCTGGACCGGAGGCGCGTCATCGTCGGCTGCTTCACCGCGACGCTGGTCGTCAGCCTGATGCTCGCCACGCTGGCATCGCGCGGGCTGGACCTGCTGGTGCTCGGCGCCTTATTCGGTGGGCTGAGCTTTGCGCTGTATCCGCTCTGCGTCGCGCACTGCAACGACCGGTTGCTGGCGGCCGAGCGCGTCGCGGCGAGCGGGCGGCTAGTGCTGCTCTACTCGGCCGGCGCTGCCGCCGGTCCGCTGGGTGCGGCGCTGCTGATGAGCGCGGCGCCCGTGGGCGGCCTGTTCTTCTTCATCGCGCTGTGCGCGGGCCTGACGCTCGCTTTCGGCCTCTGGCGGCAGGCATCGACGCCGCCTGTGCCGGCGCCCGACCAGCAGGATTTCCAGATCGTCCCGCGCACCACCCCCATGGCCTCGCTGCTGGACCCCAACACTGTCGACGGACACACCGAATGACCGCTCCCTCGCTATCAGCCTCCCCCGACCAGCCGGTCGAGACTGCCACGCTGCGCCGCGCGATCGCGGCCTCGGCATTGGGCAACGCCACCGAATGGTTCGATTACGGCATCTACGCCTATGGGGTGACCTATATCTCGGCTGCGCTCTTCCCGGGCGATCTGGATGATGCGGTGCTGTTCGCGCTCGCGACCTTCGCCATCTCCTTTCTGGTGCGTCCGCTCGGCGGGCTGTTCTGGGGACCGCTGGGCGACCGGCTGGGGCGCAAGTCGGTGCTCGCATTCACCATTCTGCTGATGTCGGGCGCCACGCTCGCGGTCGGGCTTATCCCGTCCTATGCCAGCATCGGCCTCTGGGCGCCCGCGCTGCTCATCCTGCTGCGGATGGTGCAGGGCTTCTCGACGGGCGGCGAATATGGCGGCGCGGCGACTTTCATGGCCGAATATGCGCCGGACAAAAGGCGCGGCTTTTACGGCAGCTTTCTCGAATTCGGCACGCTGGCCGGCTTCTCCTTCGGCGCGATCCTCATGCTCAGCTTCTCGATGCTGCTCGGGGAGGCGCAAATGTATGAATGGGGCTGGCGCATTCCATTCCTGGTGGCGGGGCCGATGGGACTTGTCGGCATGTATTTGCGCTCGCGCATGGAGGACACGCCGGTCTTCCGCGCCCATGAGAGCGAAGCGCGGCCTTCGGTTTCGCTCCGCCAGCTCATGCACAGCCACTGGCGCCCGATGCTGGTCGTGGGCGGACTGGTCGTAGCGCTCAATGTCGTCAACTATACGCTGCTCAGCTACATGCCGACCTATCTCGAGCGGCGCATCGGCCTCACGGCGCAACATGCGCTGATCGTCCCGATTGTCGGCATGCTGTTCATGATGCTGTTCCTGCCCTTTGCCGGTTCGCTCTCGGACCGGATCGGGCGCAAACCAATGTGGCGCTTCTCGCTCATCGGCCTGCTGGTCTGTGTTGTGCCGCTTTATCTGCTCATGGGCACAGGCTTCCTCGGCGCCACGATTGCATTCGTGCTCCTCGGCCTCCTCTATGTGCCCCAGCTGGCGACGATTTCGGCGACATTCCCCGCGCTTTTCCCGACCGCCGCGCGCTTCGCCGGCTTCGCCATCGCCTATAATGTGTCCACCTCCATCTTCGGTGGCACGGCGCCGGCCATCGGCAGCGGCCTGATCACGCTGACCGGGAACGAGCTGATGCCGGCCTTCTATATGATGCTGGCCTGTCTGGTCGGGCTGCTTGCCCTGCACTTCATGCCGGAGACGGCGGGCCGCTCGCTTCACGAAGATGTTTTTGCTCGCGGTGACCGCCCCGGGAGGTCGAAGCGCCTCTGACCATTCTCGAATCGAGAATGCACCGCCAAAGCTACATAGCCTTCTGAACTGGCCCTCTCGCGCGTACCGCAGATCCTATCGCGCTCAGCCCGGACGGGAATCGTGTCGAACCCAGCTCTGCTGGTTCGGGTCTTCGGTCTGGCGATGCGCAATAAGAGCTTGAGCAGGGAGAGGATCAGATGAAAGCTATCAGCGCAGCCCGTTCGCGGTTCCATTTGGGCGTTTGCATTGCGGCAATGCTGTGCCCCCTCAGCGGCGCCTTGGCGCAGGTGAGCGACGATGCCGCCGAGCCGGCGACGGCTCAAGTTACGAGCGCGCAGCCGGAAGTCGCCGGTGCGGCCTCTTCTGCCGGCGCAGCGGCCGATCAGGACATCGTCGTCACCGGCTCACGCATTCAGGCGAGCGGCTTCACGGCGCCGACGCCGACCTCGGTCATCAGCACCGCGCAAATTCAGTCCGTGGCGCCGACGCGCGTCGATGACGCGCTCCGCCTCATCCCGGCCTTCTCGACGACCGGCAACGGCGTTGCGCGGGCCTTGTCATCCGCGACGGTGGTTGCCGATCTGCGCAATGTCGGCGCGCAGCGCACGCTCGTGCTGGTGGATGGCCGCCGCCATGTCGCGACCGCGCCGGAGGGCACCGTCGATCTCGGCGTCATCCCGGCCATTCTCATTGAACGCACGGAAGTCGTCACCGGCGGCGCCTCGGCGTCCTGGGGGTCGGACGCCGTGTCTGGCGTGATCAACCTCATTCTCAAGTCCAAACTCCAAGGCGTCGAGGGCACGGTTCAGAGCGGCATTTCGCAATATGGCGATGCCCAGAACGTGCTGGCAGGGCTGGCGGCCGGAACCAGCTTTGGCGGCGGGCGCGGCCATATTCTGATCGGCGGCGAATATTCCAAGAATGAGGGGATCGGCCAGACGCCCTATCGCCCGCGTCCCTGGGTGAGCCGTGGCGTCGCCGGCAACTCGGCTTATGCGCAAAATGGCCTGCCTGCGACCATCTACGCGGACGACGTGCGCCGCACCGACCTGTGGGAAGGCGGCCTGATCACCAGCGGTCCGCTGCGTGGCACGACCTTCCTCCCGGGGCAGCAGACCGGCCAGTTCGGCTATGGCGAAGTGTTCGGCAACCGGATGATCGGCGGCACGAGCAACTACACCGAGATCATCAATCCGGGCGGCAACCTCCAGCAGCCGGTCGAGCGCTATTCGGCGATGGCCCGCGTCTCCTATGAGGTGGTCGACAACCTCACTCTGTTCGCGGAAGGCAGCTTCGCGCGGTCGATCACCAATGGCTATTTCGCCGAGCCGCGTCAGCAGGGCTCCGTCACCGGCAACCCCACTTGTTCGGCGACCACCATTCCCGGCGGGCAGACCGGCAATGTGCTGGTGCCGATCACCAACCCCTATCTGAGCGACGACTTCCGCACGCGTGCGCTTGCCGCCGGCGTGACCTGCTTCAACTTCGGCCGCTCCCTGCGCGAGCAGGGCCTGGGCGCCGTGCGCGGACATGTCGGTTCGCCGTCGGTCTATCGCGGCGTCGTCGGCGTGGAAGGGACGCTCGGGAACTGGTCGTTCGATGCGTATTACCAATATGGCCGCAACCACTTCGTTCAGGAGTATGTCGGCCAGATCAACATGATCAATTATCGCAAGGCGATCGACGCCGTGCGCTCCGGCAGCAACATCGTCTGCCGCGTGAATGCCGATGCCAATCCGCTCAATGACGACCCGGCATGCGCGCCGCTCAATCTGTTCGGCTTTGGATCGCCCTCGCAGGAAGCCATTGCCTACATCACCGGCACGTCGCGCTTCGACCTCGTCACTAAGCAGCAAGTCGCAGCGTTCAGCGCCAATGGCGCGCTGTTCGAGGGCTGGGCCGGCCCGATCAACGCCGCGTTCGGCGCGGAGTATCGCGAAGAGTCGATCGATGCGACGGTGGACGCCATTTCGCAGGCCGGCCAGTGGCAGAGCGGCGCGCGCCAGCCGATCTCCGGCAGCTACAATGTGAAGGAAGTGTTCGGCGAACTGGCGATCCCGCTGTTGAAGGATCTGCCGTTCATTCGCTCGTTCGATCTCAACCTTGCCGCGCGCTACACGGATTATAGCACATCGGGTGGCGTCACGACCTGGAAGGTCGGCGGCACATGGGAATTGTCGAGCGAACTGCGGCTTCGCGCCACGCGGTCCCGCGATATCCGGGCGGGCAATTTTGCCGAGCTGTTCGCGCCGACGACGGTGGCGCGCCAGAACATTCGCGATCCGCGCCGGTCGACCAACTACACCGTCGAGGTCGCATCTCTGGGCAACCCCAATCTCGATCCCGAAAAGGCCGATACGCTCACGGCGGGCATCGTCTATCAGCCCCGTTGGCTGGACGGCCTGCGTCTCTCGGTCGATTATTACGATATCGATATCAAGGGCGTGATCGGGACGATCTCCGCGAACGAGGTGCTTGAGCGCTGCTATGTCGACGGCATTTCCGACTTCTGCGGCCTTGTCACGACTTCTGGCGGTGCCCCGGCCGGCGACATCACCGGTGTGACGGTCCGCTTCGAGAATCTGGATCGCCTGAAGACCAAGGGCGTCGATTTCGAAGCCGCGTATCGCTCCTCGCTGGAGAACATCTTCGGTCAGGGCGCCGGCTCGCTCTCCATTCGCCTGCTGGGGACATATCTGGACACATTGGCCACCACGGCCGTGTCCACCGCCAGCACGGAAGAACGGGCGGGCGAATATGTGACGCCGCACTGGCGCGTGTCCGGCCTGGTTACGCATGAACTGGGCCGCCTGACGAGCACGCTGGACCTGCGCTGGCTGCAGGGCGGCAAGATCGACAATGATTTCGTTGTCGGGACCGGCACGCTGAACAGCATCAACTTCAACGATACGAAGAACACCTTCTACACCAACGCGACGTTCACGGTCGATGTCTCGCGGGACGCCGACCGGAGCCGGGAGATGTTCATTCGCCTGAACAACATCTTCAATGTCGCGCCGCCCTTCCCGGACCAGGCATCGCCCTTGTTCGATCAGGTC
This sequence comes from Sphingobium sp. B10D7B, assembly GCF_025961955.1. Lineage (NCBI taxonomy): Bacteria > Pseudomonadati > Pseudomonadota > Alphaproteobacteria > Sphingomonadales > Sphingobiaceae > Sphingobium > Sphingobium sp. B10D7B. The sequence goes on along the minus strand of NZ_JAOQOQ010000001.1, from coordinate 2,994,915 downwards.
GGCCGCGCATTCCGGGTCGGTCTGCGGTTCAAGATGTAAGGGCACCCGCGCTTCACCAACACTCATGGGATGGCGCCCGCAGCGCCATCCCTCCCCAGAAAGGATATGGTTCGCCGATTATGGACAGACCTAAAGTTCAGGAAGTTCGCCAGTCGGAGGATCGTTTTCTGGCCTCTGACGTGTTCGAGACGGGTGGCCGGGTGCTGCCGCGGGCCAATGGCACGGGGACCTGGGTCGAGCCCGCGCGCGAGATTCCGGTGTATCACAGCTGCGACGTGCTGGTGGTCGGCGGCGGGCCTTCGGGCACGGCGGCGGCCTGGGCGGCAGCGCAGGCCGGGGCCGATGTGGTGCTGATGGAGCGCTACAATCATCTGGGCGGCCTTTCCACCGGCGGCCTCGTCATCTGGATCGACCGGATGACCGACTGGACCGGCCGCCAGGTCATCCAGGGCTTTGCCAATGATGTGCTCGGGCGCCTGCCCGCCGCGGGCCTCGCCGGGCCGCCGCGCGCCGACTGGGGCTCGCGCGATCCCAAGAAGGCGAGCTACTGGGGCCAGCGCACTGCGGCGTTCCACGGCACGGTCTGCTGGTCGCCCACGCTCGATCCTGAGCGGTTGAAGCTGATCAGCCAGGAGATGCTGCTGGCGGCCGGCGTGCGGCTGGTGTTCCACAGCTGGGCGGCGGTGCCGATGGTCGCCGACGGCAAGGTCGAGGGCGTGGTGTTCGAATCCAAGGCCGGACGTCAGGCGCTGCGCGCCAAGGTGGTGGTCGACACCACTGGCGATGGCGACATCTTCGCGCGCGCCGGGGCCGAGTTCGACACCGACATCGAGGAAGGCGACGTCCATCACAGCGCCAACACCGGCTTCATGCTGGGCGGTGTGGACATGGACCGCTGGCTGGCCTTCCGCGCCAATGAGCCCGAGCAATATGCCGAATTCGCCAAGCTCGGCCGTGAGCGCCTCGGCTTCTTCCAGCCGCCTTATGTCTCCTGGCGCAACGACATCGCGCTGTTCCTCGGCCCGCGCCAGTCCGGCCTGTCAGCGCTGGACGTGGATGACCAGACCGAACTGGAGATCCGCTCGCACCGCTTCATGCAGACGCATTGCGAGTTCTTCCTCGAGCATGCGCCGGGCTTCGAGCAATGCTATATGCTGCAGAGCGGCTCGCAGCTTGGCGTGCGCCACACAAGGCGTCTGGCCGGCATGGGCAAGATCCTGCGCAGCCAGTGGGCCGACGGCATTGCGCTGCCTGACGAGGTCGGCGTCAGCCCATCGGTCAGCCTCAAATATCCGGTGATCTCGGTGCCCTATGGCGCGCTGGTGCCGCGCAAGCTCGATGGCTTGCTGGCAGGCGGCAAGCACATCAGCTGCGATGCCAACTCGCATGGCTTCATGCGCGAGATCCCGCAATGCTGGCTGACCGGACAGGCCGCTGGCGCCGCAGCCGCGCTCAGCGTGAACGCCGGCGTCCAGCCGCGCGCGCTGGATGTGGCCAGCCTGCAGGCAGAGTTGCGCAGGCAGGGCGTGTTCCTGCATGACCAGCCCGGTGAGATGAGCCAGACAGCGCAGGCGGCCAGCCGGCAGGCCTGACGCGCCCATAGAAACGATGGAGAGGATCAGAGAGATGCGCAGCGGTAACAGGACGAAGCGAACATATGCCGGGTTGCTGGCCAGCCTCCTGATCTCTCCGATCCTCGCCGGTGCCTCTCCCGCGACGGCTCAGGCGCCGACATCGCGCTCGACCGAGAGCGTCAAGGTCTCGGCCGTGGTGGCCGAGCGCATCGGCTCAGGCCCCGTCATCTATCCGGACATGCCGGGGCTGGAAGGCGATCTGGGCAACAACATCAACGGCCCGTCGGTGATCCGGGTGCCGAGCTGGATCAAGAATCCGCTCGGCAAATATTATATGTATTTCGGCCATCATCGCGGCGGCTACATCCGCCTGGCTTATGCCGATCGGCCCGAAGGCCCCTGGACCGTCTATAAGGATGGCACATTGCGGCTGGAGCAGACCTCGGCGCTGCACCACATCTCGTCTCCCGATGCTGTCGTGGATGAAGAGAATAAGCGGATCGTGCTCTATTATCATGGCGCCACCGAGATGCCTGGTGGCGACTATGGCGGCCGGCCCTATGCCCAGCGCAGCTTCGCTGCGACGTCGCCAGATGGTCTGAGCTTTACCGCTGCGTCCGGCGCGTTCGGGGCGCCCTATATTCGCGTGTTCAGTTACAAGGGCAGCAGCTACGGCCTGGGCATGGCCGACAAGGCGAGCGCCTATCCGGTCTGGCTGCGCAGTGGCCAGTTCTTCCGGTCGGCATCGCTCCTGCCGCCGTTCGAAGCCGGCCCGCGCATTCTCGATGAGATGCGTCATGCCGGCGTGACGCGCATCGGCGACACGCTGCATGTCTTCTACACCAATGTAGGGGACTCGCCCGAACGCATCCTCCATGCCAGCGTCGATTTGCGGCCGGATTGGTCGGAGTGGACGGCTTCGACGCCGACGGAAGTGATGCGCCCGGAAAAGGCCTATGAAGGCGCCAATCTGCCTTTGGTCTCCTCGCGCGGGGGCATGGCGACGGGCGCGGAGCATGCCTTGCGCGATCCCGGCGTTCTCAACGACGATGGCCGCATCTATCTCTATTATGCCGTCTCCGGCGAGAAGGGGATTGCGGTGGCGCGAGTGACTTTCAAATGATGACGCGCGGGCGGCCGTTCGTGAGCGCGCCCTGATGGATACGCTGCTTAACATGCGCGCCTTTCTGGCCGTGGTTGAATGCGGCAGCCTCGCTGCTGCCGCGCGCAAGCTCAATATCGCCCCGTCGGTCATGTCCAAGCGGATCGGGAGGCTGGAGGATGAACTGGGCGCGGTGCTGTTCGTCAGGACGCCGCGCAAGGCCGAGCTGACGGCCTTTGGCGAGCGCCAATTGCCGCGCATCCGCGCGCTGGTGCGCCAGACCGACGATGTCGTCGCGGGCGCGCGTCGATCCCGCCAGGCGCTGGACGGGCATCTGCGGATCAAATGCCCGACCACGGTGGCCAGCAGCTATTTCGGCCGCTTCTTCGCGGATTTCGTGCAGAGCCATGTCGGCGTCAGCATCGATCTCATGCTGGTCGATCGCTCCGTAAACCCCATCGAGGAGGGCTTCGATCTGGCGATCGGCGCCATGGCCGCCTCTTATGCCGGGGTGATGGATGTGCCTTTGTGCGAGCATCCGATGGTGATCTGCGCCGCGCCTTCTTATCTGGCCCGGCGGGGGCACCCCAAACATCCGCGCGAGCTGGTCGAGCATGATTGCCTCAACTCGCAGTCGATCGGGGGGACCTGGGTCTTCGAAAGCGAGTCAGGCGATCTGGCGGTCGATGTCAGTTCGCGCTTTGCGGTCAACACCGCCATCGTCCTGCGCGATGCCGCTCTAAGGGGCGCGGGGATCGTCATGCTGAGCGAGTTCGTCTCGCGCGAGGCCGTGCGCGCTGGCCGGCTGGTGCAACTGCTGCCGGACTTTCCAGTCAAATCTCTCTGGCTCAAAGCCCTGGTTCCCAATGTCAAAATGAGCCTGCCGCTGGTGCAGGCGCTGATCGAAGATCTCCTCGCCTTCACCCAGCCCGTGGCGCCCTGGGACCGGGCGGACCCGGCCAACTGAACCAGCGCCTGCGGGCGACCCATAGAAGGAACACATCGATGCAGAGCAGGCGTGATATGCTTCAGGCTTCTGTCGGGCTGGCGGGCGTTGCCGTCTGGGCTGGCGGAGCGCCGGCCTCGGCTGCATCCGCTCCGGCACCCACCGGCGCCGCGCCCTTCGCGTCTCCGCTTCAAAAGCAGCTGCGCGAAGACATGGAGACCTACGCCTCGTTCGGCAGCAAGGTCTCGGGCTCTGCGGGCGATCTTGCCACCGCGGCGTGGATCGGCAAGCGCCTCGCGACGGCCGGCTTCAAGGTCGATGAGGTCAAGTTCCCGATCCCCACATTCGAGCCGGCGGTGACGGAGTTGCGCGCCGGGGACAAGCGGGTCGCGGTGGCCGCGCAGCCGGTCGTCGTCCCCACGCCGGCGAAGGGCATTACCGCACCGGCCGTTCTGGTCCGCGATGCGTTCGAGGCGCGGGGCGTCGCCGGGAAGATCGCCATCGTCGTCCTGTCTTATGGTCGCCACGCGGCGATTTTCTCGGGCGAGGTCAAGCCGATGCTGGATCGGGTCATCCCCAATAAGCCGGCCGCGATCGTCATCGTGACGACCGGGCCGACCGGCAGCATCGTGGCGCTCAACACCCGGCTGAAGCCCATCGCCGACGTGCCCATCGCGCTCATGGCGCCGCGCGACCTGCCGATCATCGCCGAGGCCGTTGCCGCGCGCCGACCCCTGACCCTCATTCTCACGGGGAAAAGCGCGACCGGCCACAGCAGCAATATCATCGCGCGACGCGAGGCGGGCCCCAAGTGGCTGGCTTTCTCCACGCCCCGCTCGGGCTGGGGCGTCAGCGTCGGCGAGCGGGCGCCCGGGACTGCCGCCTTTCTGGAGCTGTGCCGCTGGGCGGCGATCCGCTACCCGGATCATTCGCTCTTCGCCATCAACGCCGGCGGGCATGAGCTCGATTTCGCCGGCACGCATTACTCTCTCTCCGAGGGGCCGCCAGCCGCCCAGACACAGATCTGGACCCATCTGGGCGCCGGGCTCGCCACCCGCGATGCCTATGAGGTGCTGAGCCGCAATCACCAGCTTCTCTCCTGCGCCGATCCGCAGCGCGTCCTGATGACGTCGCCGGGCTTAATGGCAGAGACCACTGAGGCGTTTCGCGGGCTTGCGGGGTATGAGCGGCCGATCGAAGTCGTCGGCGGCGCGGGCGAATTGTCTTCGATCATCGACCGCGGCTATGTGAATGCCTTTGCCGGCCTGGGCATCCATCGCTGGTGCCATGTCGAGGACGATACCATCGACAAGGTGGATGCCGCGCTGCTCGAACCGGTTGTGGAAGCTCATCGCGCCGTGGTCGAAGCGGCCGTCGCGCGGGCAGTGAGGGGTTAGGCGCCATCTTGAACCCCTCTTCGGAAGAGGAGGGGAGCCCACCCCACGAACCTCCTGCGCTGCGCCTTATTCCGTCGTGGCGCTTTCGGGCATTGCGTTGACGACCTCGACATTATGCTCGGCGCAGACTGCGGCGAGTTCCGGGCTGTCGAGATAGTCGGTCACCAATATGTCGACGGCACTGATGTGGCCGATGCGGACCGGCGCGCTGCGGGTGAGCTTGCTGCTGTCCGCGACGAGGATGACGGAGCGCGAGTTCTCGACGATGGCGTGCGAGACCTGCACCTCGTTCAGGTCGAAATCCAGCAACGAGCCATCCTCATCGATGGCGGACGCGCCGATGACCGCGAAATCGACCTTGAAGTTTCGAATGAAATCGACCGCAGTGGGGCCGACCGCCGCCCGATCGGCATGACGTACCCGGCCGCCGACGACGATCAGGTCGATCGCGCTGTTACGGCAGAGGATATCGACCACGTTCAGATTGTTGGTGAGGACCATCAGATTGCTGCGGCCGGCCAGCGCCCGCGCGACTTCCTCGGTCGTGGTGCCGATATTGATGAACAGGGAGGCGCCATCGGGAATCCGGGCCGCAGCCTCCTTGCCGATCGCCTTTTTCTCGGCCACGGACAGGCGGCGGCGCGCCTCATATTCCAGATTCTCGACGCCAGAGCCGAGAATGGCGCCGCCATGCACGCGCGACAGATAACCGCGCTCGCACAGATCGTTGAGATCCTTGCGAATAGTCTGGGGCGTCACATTCATGCGGCCGACGAGATCCTCGACCGTCACCTTGCCGTTGCGGCGCGCCAGATCCAGGATCTGGCGGTGGCGGGTGTTGGATGCGCTCGTCATGCCGGCGTTCTGACGCCTCGATCCTTGAGTTGCAAGCGTCCTTGTATCCGGGCGCGTGGCCTCATTGGGTGGGCTGAAATGGCGGCGCGGCCTGCCCTTCATGCGGTGGAACAGCGGTGGGAAAGCGCGGCTCAGGAAATGGCGCGTTCGACCGCCTTGCGCCAGCCCTCCACGGCGGCCGATCGGGTCGTTTCCGGCATCTTCGGCTCGAAGCGCCGCTCGCGGGTCCAGATCCGGTCGAGGTCATCCAGACCGCTCCAGACGCCGGTCGCCAGCCCGGCCATGAACGCCGCGCCCAGTGCCGTCGTTTCGACAATGGCGGGCCGCTCGACCGGCGCGACCAGTACGTCGGAGAGGAACTGGCAGAGCCAGTCGTTGACGGCCATGCCGCCATCGACGCGCAAGGCAGTTTCGCCTTCGCCGACATCGGCCTTCATGGCGTCGATCAGGTCCATGGTCTGATAGGCGACGGATTCCAGCGCGGCGCGGGCCAGGTGTGCGTCCGTCGCATCCAGCGTAAGACCGCAGATCAGCCCCCGCGCGTGCGGATCCCAATATGGCGCGCCCAGGCCGACAAAGGCGGGCACCATATAGACGCCGTGACTGTCCGGCACGCGGGTGGCCATGCCGTCGGTTTCCGAGGCATGGGTGATGATCTTGAGCCCGTCGCGCAGCCATTTGACCGCCGCGCCGGCGACGAAGATCGAGCCCTCCAGCGCATAGGTCGTCGTTCCGGCCAAGCGATAGGCAGGGGTGGTGAGCATGCGCGTTTTCGAGAGCACGGGCTCCGTGCCGATGTTCATGAGCGCGAAGCAGCCTGTGCCATAGGTTGATTTGGCCATGCCGGTGCGGAAGCAGCCCTGCCCGAAGAGCGCGGACTGCTGATCGCCGATCATCCCCGCGACCGGGATGGCCTTGCCGAGAATGTCGACATCGCATTGGCCGAAGATGCAGCTATTGTCCCGAACCTCCGGCAGCATCGCGGCAGGCACGCGGAAGAGGCTAAGCAACTCATCGTCCCAGGCCTGGTCCATGATGTTGAACAGCAGGGTGCGGCCTGCATTGGTGGGGTCGGTTGCGTGGACCGCGCCGCCCGTCAGCCGCCAGAGCAGGAAGCTGTCGATCGTACCGAAGGCCAGTTCGCTGCGCTCGGCGGCAGCGCGGGCGCCCGCGACATTGTCCAATATCCACGCGGCCTTGGTCGCCGAGAAATAGGGGTCGATCAGCAGCCCGGTCTTGGCGGTGACCATTTCTTCGGCGCCGCTGTCCTTCAGCCGCGCGCATTCATCGGCGGTCCGCCGGTCCTGCCAGACGATCGCGTTGTGGATGGGCTTGCCGGTCGCCCGGTCCCACACCACAACGGTCTCCCGCTGGTTGGTGATGCCGATCGCGGCGACATCCGCGACATCGACGCCGGCCTTGGCCACCACATCCCGCATCATGGCGACGGTGTCGGTCCAGATGTCCTCGGGATCATGCTCCACCCAGCCGAGATTGGGATAATGCTGCTTGAATTCGCGCTGCGTCGTAGCGACCGGATTGGCGGCGGCATCGAACAGGATGCACCGCGTCGAGGTCGTGCCCTGGTCGATCGCGAGAATATAAGGTGGCTGGGCCATGATTGCTCTCCTGTGGTCGCCGGCTGCGCGGCGCGATTGTCAGTTGGCCGCGTCTGCCTCGGCGGGGATCGTCTCCTGCAGGGCGCGCTTGTGGCGTGCGGGCAGGAACGGCCGGATCAGCCAATGATAGACGCTGGCGCCCAGCACGCCGCCGCAGAACGGGCCGGCGATGGGCACCCACCAGTAATTGCCCGGCCCCGGGAAAGCGGATTCGCCCCAGCCCGCCAGATAGCCGAAAATGCGGGGACCAAGGTCGCGCGCGGGGTTGATCGGCCAACCTTCCAGATATCCCGCGCCGCCGCCGATCATGGCGACCAGCAGGCCGATGATGAGCGCGCTCGAATTGGCCTCGGGCGCCTGCGTGTTATATTCCTCGGTGATCGCGAAGATGCCGAGCAGCAGGAAGCCGGTCAGCACGATCTCGTTGAAGAACGACCGGATCGGCGTGATGTGCGCGCCCGGCGCGGTGAAGAATACACCGGCGCCGCCACCGGCCGCCCGCTCCACGCCCTGCGTGGCGTTGAACGCGTCGATCACCGGTGAGAACATCATATAGACCACCGCAGCACCCAGAAATGCGCCGAAGATCTGCGCCAGCCAGAACGGCACGACCTTGCGCCCGGGGAAGCCCCGATAGATCATGAGCGCAAGCGTGACTGCCGGGTTGGCGTGCGTGCCGGAGACCGCGCCCGTCACATAGATGGCGATGGTGACGGCAAGGCCCCAGGTGATGCACACCCCGAAATAGGCTGTGCTGTAAGGGCTTGGATCATAAAGGAAATACATCGCGGCGGCAGAACAGCCGATGGTGATGATGATGAACACTGCAATGCATTCGGAGATCAGTTCTCCAATAAATGCCTTCCCCGGTGACATTGGCCCCTCCACGTTTATCGATTGTCATTTATCCGACGGCGTTGACGTCCACCCTCGCATGGTTCGCGAGATAGGCTTCCAGCGCCGCCACCTCTTCCTCGCGCATATGCAGCCCAAGTTTCGATCGACGCCAGACAATATCGTCGACCGAGCGTGCCCACTCATGCGCGAGAAGATAATCCACTTCGGCTTGCGTGAGCCCGGCGCCGAAATGCTGCCCGAGCTCCTCCGCCGTCTTCACGTCCGCGAGCAGCTTGAAGATGCGTGAGCCGTAGCTCTCCGCCAGGCGGCGGATGGTGGTTTCGCCGAGAAAACCGACCTTCTTCCGCAGGTCGGCAATGAGGCCATCCAGCCCTCGCGCGTCCAGGTCGCCGCCGGGCAGCGGAGCGGTGGCTGTCCAGGCCGGTCGCAGGCTCGGAAGGTGCCGGGCGAGCTTATCCATCACCTCCTCCGCCAGCGCGCGGTGCGTGGTGATCTTGCCGCCGAAAACGCTCATAACCGGCGCCGCGCCCCCGGCATGATCCAGCGAGAGGACGTAGTCGCGACTGATCTCCGACGCGTTGGTCGTCGCGTCGTCATAGAGCGGGCGCACGCCGGCAAAACTCCACATCACATCCTGCGGCGTGATCTGCGTTGCGAACCAGCGGTTCACGGAGTTGCAGAGATAATCCGTTTCGGCGGCGTCGATCGTCACGACGTCCGGCGCGCCCTGCCACTCCACATCCGTCGTGCCGATCAGCGTGAAGTCGTTTTCATAAGGAATGGCAAAGACGATGCGCTTGTCCGGATTCTGCAGGATATAGGCATGGTCGCCCTCATACAGCTTGCGGGTGACGATGTGGCTACCCTTGATCAGCCGCAATGTGCCCGCGCCCGCAACGCCGGCCCGCTCGGGCAGGAAATCAGCGGCCCAGGAGCCGGTGGCGTTAATGAGCACATGCGCCGTCACGGAGAACGGCGTGCCGTCAGTGCCCAGCAAGGACACGCGCCAGCCATGCTCATCCCTTTGTGCGGCGAGGCATTTTGTGTGGGTGAGGATCGTCGCGCCATGCTCGGCGGCATCCTGCGCGTTGGCGACGACGAGGCGGCTGTCGTCGCCCCAGCAATCGGCATAGACATAGCCGCGGCCAAACCGAGATTGAATGGCGCTGCCATAGCCATCCCCGGCCAGCCTGATCGCCCGCGAGTGAGGCAGGCTGCTGCGCCCGCCCAGCCGATCATAGAGGAACAGTCCGATGCGCATCATCCACATGGGGCGCATGCCGCGATCATGGGGCAAAACGAACTCGAGCGGGCGGATGAGATGCGGCGCCGCACGCATCAGCCGTTCCCGCTCCGCCAAGGCCTTGGCGACCAGCCGGAACTCATATTGCTCGAGATAGCGCAGCCCGCCATGGATGAGCTTGGTGCTGGCCGAGGAGGTGTGCGCGGCGATATCGTCCTGCTCGACGAGCATGACACGCGCGCCACGACCCGCCGCATCGCGCGCAATCGCAGCGCCGTTTATGCCTCCCCCAACGACCAGAACATCATACTCGATAGCCATGAAGCGACTTTCGCAGGGCCTGATAACGAAAGTCAATTACTTTCGTATATTTCGTTATTTTGAGATGAGTAGATGGTCGGCCCCCGGCGCGAGCGAATTTCGCTCGCAAGACTATATTGGCTAGCGAGTTTCCCGTTAGCTTGGCCGGACGACGGGGTCGGCGCGAGATACGGGACCTATCAGCGCACCGGCAAAGCGAAATTTCAAACGAACCGGTCGGATGTACCCGCGCGGCGTCGGCAGGCTATCAATATCGCTGGACCGCAGCACGCCGTGATGGCTATCGGCTGGGCGATGAGTGTCATCGCAACCATCATGAATTCGGCCACCGGCCAACCCGTTCAGAAAATGACCTTCGGTCGCATGCCCAAGCCCTGGGCCAGCTTCAATCTGGAGAGCGGCGAGCTGGTGACGATCGATCGCGTGCAGGTCGGCAAACCGGCGCCCGGCAAGTTCGTCGCCCCCGTCGAGGTCTGGGTGACGCCGAAAAGCTGATGTCGTCGGGCCCGGAGCGGATGAGCGACATTCTGATCGTCGGCGGCTCGCTCGCTGGCCTCATGACCGGCCTCGCCTTGTCGCGGCATGGCTTCTCGATCACGTTGCTGGAGCGCTCGACCGATACCGACCGGACCGGGGCAGCGCTGCAGGTCGGCTATGGCTTGCTTGAGCAGTTGACTGGGCGTCCTCACGCTACGGGCGCGCTCGCCACGGGTGTCCAGGCATGGCAATCGGTCTATCGCGGTCTGCGCGCAGCGGCGGACGAGGCGGGCATTGTGGTCCTGCAGAACGCCCGCGTCGAAGCGACGGGAGAGGCGGAGGATCGGGCTTGGGCAAGGACCGCCGATGGTCGGCAGTTCGATGGCAAGGTGCTGGTCGGCGCGGACGGCTATCAGAGCGTCGTGCGGCGGCAGATCAGTCCGGAGCGCCCCGATGCGGTCTTCGCGGAGTATCTGGCCTGGGTCGGCTTTGCCGAAGAGTCGGCCCTGTCTGTCCGCTATCCGCCCAATCTGGAGTTCCTCGAGTCCGGGCCCTATGTGCTTCTCGGCTTTCCGCTGACCGCCGCCGATGGCAGTCCGGAGCGCGGCCGCCGCCGGGTCGGCTGGGGCTGGTACGACGCCGGGCATAACGCAATCCTCCGCAGCACAGGGGCCGTCGAGGGCGCGCTGGTGCGGCATTCGCTACGCCCGAACGACATGTCGGATGCGCTGTTCGACGAGCTGGCCGCACTGGCGCGCCGGCACTGGCCATCGCCCTGGCGCGACGCGATCCTGGAATGTATCGCCCGCAAAGCGGTGCTCGGCACACCGGTCGTGGAATATTGTCCCGACCGACTCGTCGCCGGCCGCATGTGTCTGGTTGGCGACGCTGCCCATGTCTGCACGCCGATGACAGGCAATGGCTTTGCAACCGCCGCGCAAGATGCTCTCACCCTCGCGCGCTGCCTCGACCCGGCGGCCCTGCGGGCCGACCCCAAAGCCGCACTCGCGCGATATGAAGCGTCCCGGCTGCCCGAGGTGCGTAGACTGGCGCGGTCCGGCCAGCAGATCAGCCGGAATTTCGTGGGCTCTGTGGTTGAGGCGGTTGCTCTGACATAGCGGTGGGCCGGTAGCACGAAGACCTTTTCAAGCCTGCCTTTCGTCGCCCTCCGGCATTGCGCCGACATCTTGAGGCAGCGGCCCACCGCAGAAGCGCTTAGATGAGAACCGACGCTTGGCAGCGTCGCGCGCTCCACGCCCTGACAGGCGAAGCGAGGGGAGAGGAGCCCAAGCGGCGTTTTTCGCGGGAGGGGCCTTGGCATTTAGCCCGGATGTGCAATTCGTCGGGATCATAGCGGCTGCAACGAAATACATCCTCATGGAATTCGGGTTGGCGCGAGCTAAGCGCATCGTCGGTTCGCTTCAGTCCGCGAAGTTCTTGGCGAGTTGCTTAGGCTCTGGTGATCCAAAACTCGCGTTTATTTCATTGAAAACAAACGGTCTCCCAGTCGGGCACTCGATCTGCGGTTCAACATGGGAGTAGTCGCACAATTCTCCATTTGGTCGTTCAGCACATAGCCGTTGACTGTGTAGTGTATAATAGTTAAATCAAAATTTACCTAATAGCGCCCGAGATTCTCGGTCGAAACGGCAAACCATCGGCGACGATGGGACGCAAAGCCTCCGGTCCCTCACAGGGATAGCGGGGTTACCGAAACGGAGAACTATTGTGGACCTGTCGTCCTCGCGCATTCCAGATCCTTTCCGCTCTCGTCGGGCAAGGGCCCGTCTTTGGCGACGGTCAGCGAGCGCCCGTACCGATCATCACGTGATCCAGTTGCTTGCGACTGGCTCGCCAGACGCACCCGCTTGCAATCCAAAGCTCCGCGAAACGCAGCCGCCCGAGGGCCTCCAAGGCGCGCGGGGTCTAATATTTTCCGATTAAATTCATGTGCATATCAAGTAAGAGAAAGACATCGTCATGTTCGTGAACTTGAAGTCTATCGCGACAATTGCGCTTCTGGGTTCCATCCCGGCGGCAAGCTACGCTCAGTCCTCAGCATCTGTGTCGACCACGGGTACGGCCCGGATCGTTCAACCGATCTCGATTTCAAAGACCAGCGACCTTGCGTTCGGCACGATCGTGAAACCCTCTGTAGCAGGGACCAACACGGTCACTGTCGATGCTTCGACAGGCAATCGCAGCCTGTCTGGTTCCGGCGACGCAGTTGCCGCTGGCGGCACGACGTCGCGCGCAGCCTATACGGTCTCAGGTGAAGGGGGGCAGACCTTCTCGATTTCGGTGCCCGCCAGCTTCTCCATGACTGGTACGCCCGGCGGCACGATCACCGTCACGCTGACGCCGAGTGCAGCGACAGGCACATTGTCCAGCACCATCGGCACAGCTGGCACCGCAACCTTCGGCGTTGGCGGTAGCTTCTCCCTGCCCAATACGCAGGCCTCTGGCAATTACTCGGGCACCTTCACGGCGACCGTCGCCTACAACTGACCTGTGACAGGAGCGTCTCGTGACGGTCTCATCATCCATCCGGATGGGAGCGCGCCTGTTGCTGGCAACCGCTCCTGCGCTGGGAGCGCTGTGCATTTGCGCGGCGCTTCCGGCCTCACAGGTGAATGCGGCTGAAGCGACCGCGAAGGGCCAGGTTTCGATCGTGGAGCCGGCTTCGATCACGCAATCGGCGAAAGAGATTGCTCTGCAACCCGTGCTGGTTCTCCAGTCGAGCCTCCGGGTCATGATCTTGTCGCCAGGGCCGCAGTCAAACGAGAGCGACCAAAAGGCCGGTCTTTCCCGGGCCGCTCCTATTCAAATCGCCGGGGGCAGCAACCAGACGTTTTCGCTCCTGGTCTCACGAGCATTCGTCCAGCCAGGCACAGGGGGTTCGCTTAGTGTCCCGATTGCGCCGCTGAGCGATGATAATTTCCCGTCCTTTGAAGCCGGTCCCTCGGGGTTCGAAGATGTTCTCATGGGCAGGTTGAGCGGCGATGGCCTTCTGTCTGTACCGCCGTTTCTTTTGAAAGCACTGCGCGACAGCTACGGATCCGACGGCGGGCCTTTGCTGGTCCTGGCGCAATATGATTGAGCGAGAGACGCCGGTGATGACTCTCCCAGGCGTCGTGAAGCGTCTCACGCGATCCGCGAACCAACGCAAGAGCATCGCTATCGCTATCGCGTTGGTCGCTGGCGCCTTCCCATCCGCTTTTTGCACTTCCTCTTCTGCCCAGCCTGCGACCACAGAGCAAGCCGGCGGAAGCGCCAGCCTCAACATCAATCCAAAGCGGATCACCTTTGATCGGCTGGGGCGAACGGCGAGCATATTCCTCTTCAACCAAGGCACCGCTGCCGGGGTATATGACATAAGCTTTGTCGACCGGGTCATGTTGCCCACCGGCCAGATCCGCCCGACGGATGAAGCAGACGGCGCGTCGGAGGTGAAGGACCTCAGTGCCAAGCTTCAGTCCGCGCGTTCCATGATGCTGGTGACGCCCAGGCGCGTGCTGCTCAAGCCGGGGACGGGGCAGACAATCCGTCTTCGTGCAGGTGGCACCGGCGACTGGCCCGCCGGCGAATATCGCACGCATCTGACGGTGACGGCGGTGCCGCCACCTGACACGGGCCTAACCGCCGATCAGGCTGCGAATGCAGAGCCCGGTGCTGTTTCGTTCCGCATCGCATCTGTCCTGGGCATTTCCATCCCTGTGATCGTGCGCATCGGCACGCCCCAGGTTGAGGCCGCGATCGAAAACACACGGTTTACGATGGAGAGTCCTGGGCCGGGGTCTGAGCTGAACAGCCCTATGCCAGTCGTCACTTTTGACCTTGTGAGGCGTGGGCCGAATTCCCTTTTCGGCGATATCGAAATCCGAAAGGCGAAGGCGCGCCGTGAGGACGAGCCGTTGGGTGTCGTGCGGGGGATCGGTGTCTATCCTGAGATAGAGCGGCGACAGGTAAAGATCGCTTTGCGCTCTCATCCGCAGCGAGGCGAGCAAATCAGCGTTGTGTTCACCGACCAAGACACAGCTCCGGGGAAGATACTTGCGCAGAGCCAGATCTCCTTGCCGTAGCCTGTGGATTGGACTGATGCTCATGATCGCCACTGCTCAGCCTACTCCTCTTTGGGCGGACAGCGGCGAACTGGCCGCTGACGATAATCAACTCTTGCTGCTTGAGGTTGTCCTTGACCGGGCATCTTTATCGGATGCGCTTCCCGCACTTCAGGTGGGCGACGATGTCGTGCTCATCCCCGTCGGCGCGCTCACGCGCCTTCTCGATCTGGATGTTCAGGTTTCACCAGCAGATGGTAGATTGACGGGGCAAGTGGGCCAGGCTCGCCAGTCCATCTTCCTTGACATTGCACTGGGTGAGGCGCGGGCGGGCACTGCGCGCATCATTCTGAAGCCGGGTGACGCGCTGCAAGACAGCGGCGACATCTACCTGACCCTTTCCCTGATGGAACGGCTGCTCCCGGTTCGAATGACATTGGATGTGTCGGAGTTGACGCTCAATCTGGAGGCCCGAGAGAAGCTGCCCGTTCAGATGCGGACTGAGCGGATGGCGCAGGGAAAGAGCATCGCACATTCTGGCGCTGTCCTGGAGCCGGTTCTTTCGGTGGCGGCGCCAGCTGGCATGCTGTCTTTTCCCGCCTTCGATGTAACCATGGATTTGGGCTCGGATACGCGGGGGCAACCCTTTCAAAGGCGGTTCGACGTGCGGGCTTCGGCCGCATTCTTGAACGCCGGGTTTCAAGGTTATCTCGCCTCCGACGATCGTGGGAAGCCAGCTCTGGCGCGGTTGCTTCTTGAGCGACGTGAGCCGAAGGGTGGCTTGCTGGGCCCCCTGCGGGCGACCAGTGCTTCCTTGGGCGATACATTCCTGCCGGCCCTCGCACTGGGCCCCAGAAGTGTTGCCGCGCGTGGCTTTGCGTTTTCAACCCGGCCTTTGGAGCAGGCGAGCATCTTCGAACGTGTCGATATTCGCGGCGAGCTCGCGCGTGGGCATGACGTCCAGATCTATGTGAACGACATTCTGAGCGGTGCGCAGTCGACGGCGGTCGAAGGACGCTATGAATTTGACGATGTCCCCTTGGTTCGTGGCCTCAATGTCATCCGGATTGTGGATTATGGCCCCAATGGCAGCCGCACTGAGACCACCCGGGTCATTTCCGTCGGCAGCGGACAGGCCGCTCCCGGAGAAATGATCATTGACTTTGGCATTGGCGAGCAGGGCAAGACCCTCGTTGGCTTTGAGGGCTCGCAGGAGCCATCCGTGGGCGCTGGGCGGCTCGTCGGTACGCTGAATGTGCTGTACGGCTTTTCCGAGCGCTGGACAGGCGCGGTCGGTTTCGCGCGCTATTCGCCCACGCAGGATGCCGCGCGCTTCCTCCTCTCGGCCGGCGTGCGAGGTTCGGCATTCGGCCTGGCTGTTCAGGGCGATGCAGCGCGAGACAGTCTGAGCGGATATGCTGCTGCTGTGGGCATCGCTGGCAAGCCGTTCGGGATCGCATCGACGATACGACGCGCCGAATTCCGAAATGGCTTTGTCGATGACGCCGCCCCCCATGGTGGTGACGGGCGCGCTCTGCGATCTGGAACCGAAGCAACTTTCGACTTTGGCTTGAAGGCCGGAAACCGCTCGATCATTCCGGTGGCCTTGCGGATCGGTCAAGACGCCTATGTGGACGGACAGAGCGCCGTCTATGGGACATTGAGCATGTCGCTTCCGATTGCCCGTGCGCTGGTCTCTGCCAGCTGGGATTATAACCGCGTGACCGGACCAGGGGCTCAGAACCGATTGACCGGGAATGTCTCGGCTTCTTTCAATCCGGGCTATGAATGGCAAGTTCGGGGCGGCTTTGACTATGATGTGCAGCCCTCTCCTCAGGCCCGATCCTTCAACCTGGCAGTCGACCGAAGCGTGGGAGAAGGCTCCTCCCTGCGGCTCGCGGCCGGACAATCATTTGTAACGACCTGGGATACGACGGCGGAAGCGGGATTGAATGTCCGCTTGCCGATAGCCGATCTTACCTTCAGCGCGGATTATTCCAGACCCCGAGGGGACTGGAGCGTCGGCATCCAGCTAAGCTTCAGTCTGGCACCCAATCCATTGAGCAGGCGCTATGCTGTGCGGCGCTCCGGGGCGGCATCGGGTGGGAATCTGGCGTTCGAAAGTTTCTTCGATTCCGATGGCAACGGTCGACGAGATCCGGGCGAATTGCCTGTATCCGGGCTCAAGCTGAAAGGCGGGACCAGGGAGGAAGTCACCGACGCGAACGGCCGAGCGCTGGTGACCGGCCTGGGATATGGCCCCTCCGCCCGAGTCACGATAGGGCTGGATGATGTGGATTTGCCCTATGTCGCCGTCCCTCCCCAAATTGTGGAATTTGCGCCCGTCCGGGGCAAGGTGGCGGTGCTGGCTTATCCGTTCAAGCCGGTAGGGGAAGCGCTTGTCCACATCGTCTTGCGGCAACCGACTGGCAAGCTCGTGGGCCTGTCGTCCGTGCGCGCTGCGCTTGTGGGTGAGGATGGCACGCGGAAGGAGGCGGTTTCCGAGTTCGACGGCAGCATTTATTTCGAGAGCCTGCCTCCTGGCACCTATGATCTGCAACTCGATCGCGAGCAGGCCGGGCGGCTGGGCATGGCCATGGCCGCGCCGGTCTCCGTCACCATTCCGGAAGCGGGAGGCATGGCTCCGGACGCGAACGCAACCGTCATTTTCGAAGGGACAAGGCATTGAGACATGCGACCGCATCTGGGGCGGCGCGCAGCGCTTGGCCCACCAGGCAGCCGGCGCCGGTGCGGCGGCTGCGCACACTGGCAGCGACTTGTGCGGCAATGCTCTGGGTGGCGCTTCCACAAGGGTCGGCGTTGGCCCAGTCTTTCACAGTCAACACTATCACAACGAACACGCCGAACTTCGGCAATGTGGCGGCGGCGGCGAGCGGCGACACCGACTTCGCCATTACGACGAGCGGCGCGGTCTCCTCGGCGGCGGGCAGCGGGGGAAATATCGCCTCGGGCACCAAGTCGGCCGCCACCGTCACCATCCGGTGCTCGGGCGGCAGCGCGTGCACGAGCGCGACGGCGATCGTCCGCCTCTTTTCGCTGACGACGATCAGTGGCCGGGCTCAGAAAGTGAAGAACTTCACCGTGGCTTCCGGCACTGGAACGGTGGGCGCTGTCACCACGAATCCCGATGGCTCGATCACCTTTCCCCTGACCGGCTTCTCCTCAACGAGCAGCCGCACCTTCCTCGTTGGAATGACCCTGCCGATTCTTGGCGATAATGCCTCTACCAGTACGAGCGCGTCAGCCTCATGGGGCGTGGGCGTCGCGAAATCGCCGACAATCCCCTCCGCCTCCTCGCTTTCCCGAAACGCAATCGCGACCATTCGCAAGTCGCTGACCCTCACCAAGAGCAGCGATCTGGCGTTCGGCGCGATCCGGCCGCCTGCGAGTGGTAGCGGCACTGTCTCGATCAGCAACGTGAATGGCGCCCGGTCCATCGGAACGGGAAGCCCCGTCCTGCTTCCCGGCCTCACCAGCGGTCGCGCGCAGTTTTCCATTGGCGGACAGGCAAGCACGGCGATCACGGTCACGACGCCGGGCAGCCTGACGATGAGCGGGAGCGGCGGGGGCACGCTCAGCGTTGCACTTTCTCCATCCGCGAGCGGCGCACAGACACTGAATACGTCGGGCTCCCTCACGTTGGGCGTAGGGGGTACTCTCACGGTGCCGAGTAGCACAGCCTCGGGAGATTACGCCGGCAGCTTTGCCGTTACGGTGAGCTATAATTGACGAAGCTGCCGCAGGGCTCGCTTGAACCAGCATCGATGTATCTATTCGCAACAATAGTAGCGCCCTATGGCCGACTTTGCCTGCGCGATGTCTCGCTCAGACGCCGGTGACCAGGCGGAGGCGTCTCGCGCTTCCTCGACGAGGCGCACTTCTAGTGCGCTCAGATCGATCCCGGTGCATTGCCCTCCCTGAACGACGGGGCGACCGCCGATGAGCAGACATTCGACATGCTCGGCTCTGGCCCGTCCGAGCACGAGGCGAACAGGATCGGGATCAGGCATGATGCAATCGGCTGCCAGAACGCCGAAGCGAAGGATCAAAAGATCCGCATCCTGGCCTGCTGCGACCGCATGGGCAGGCGTCGAAGCAGCGCCGAGGATAGACCGCCTCCCCCAGTCGAAAACGCCTTTCAGGATTGAGCCGGGGTCGCGGCCCATGCCCCACTTCGTCTCGCGAGCGCCCACATGCCATGCCAGCCTCAGCTCCCGAAGCATGTCCTCGTCGTCGTCCAGGGCCATGCCATCCAGCCCGAACGCGACACGCACGCCAGCATCGAGCAGACGGCCGATCTGAGGCATGCCCGCCCGGAGACGCAGATTGGAGGAAAGGTTGACGCTCACGATGACGCCGCGTTCGGCGAGTAGCGCGATGTCGCGATCATCGAGCCAGATTGCATGTGCGACAGTGAGCTGCTCATTGAGCAGGCCCAGGCTGTCTAGCCAGCTCACGACACCCCCCGGACAATTGGCCCGCGACCAATCCCGTTGAAGCTCGGTTTCCAACATATGTGTGTGCACCCGTCGTCCGTCCGCTGCTGATGCACGCGCGATCGCCTCGAGCGTCTCGGGTTTTGTCCATTGCGGCGCCACCGGATGGTACTGAAGCGTGAAATAGTCGTGCTCGAGTGCCTTGGCTTGCTCGAACCATGAGAAATTCGTGGCACAATCCCGCATTCCATCAGCGGACGCGAGAATTTCCGCGCGCTGTTCTTCAGGATAGAAAGCCGCGAGACGGGCCAGATCGCCGTAGACTTGGGGGTTTCTGTCAAAGAATGGCCAGCCAAACCCGACGCGGATTCCCACATCGCGTGCGGCCCGCGACACAGCCTCCGCCTCAGCGAGCAAGGCGCGCCCGTCCTGCGTATTGTGGCAATGGTTGACGGCGGCGACACCACTCAACGCGATCCTGCCGAGCGCCACGACAGCGTTGAGCCAGGGATCGACTCGAGGGTGGCGGCGCAGGTCGGGCAACCAGCTTTCCAGAGATTGATCGGGCGCGCCAAAGGCGAGGGTCCGAAGGCCTCTGCCATGATCATGCGCGTTGGACAGTGCGGGCATGATCAGGCGCCCGGCCTCCTCCGGACTTAACAACTCCGCGGGCACCGGCTCGACCGTCACGATCCGTCCATCGGTACCGATGCTGATCCGGCTCGGTCCGAGCAGCGTGCCTTGCGCATCCACAAGGACGCGTCCCGCCAGCAGTGTCCGCAGTGTCATGACGGGTTTCCTATTCTGCCTGTGCTCACCCAAAACCCAACGGCCTTGATCTGCCATCACTCTAAAGCGCCTGGGCGCTCCAGGCGGTGCAAAAAAGAGATCGCTCGACGCCGCTTGCAACAACGCCGGGCGCTCCTCTTACACATTTAGCAACAGGTCGGTTCGCTTCTTGCAATGGTGCAGCGGGCAAAACTTTGTCTTGATGTGCGTGCGCCGGGGAACGCGGTGCCCAGAAATGCTGGTCAACAGCAGGGAGGTTACACGCGAGGACATCTGGACGGTGCGTGGCGCAAGAGAGGTTACTCGCAAGTATCGAGAAAAAGGGGTCGGAGTCATGTCTCTCATCAAGAACGAAATCGGGTCGACGCGAACCGGGCGCACATTCAGTGCCCTTTCCATATCCTGCGCAGTCGCTGCGCTGGCGACATGCATCGGCACGGCCCATGCTGCTGACGCCACCGATGCTGCCGCAGCGGATGCGGCTGACGATCAGGGCGTCATCGTCGTCACCGCAACGCGGCGCGAACAGGCAATCAATGAGGTTCCGCTCTCGATTACCAGCTATGACAAGCGCCTGATGGATCAGCAGGGCGTGCGCACGATCGACGACCTCTCCCGCCTGACTCCCGCGCTGAACTTCACTTCGAGCGCCGGTTCTACCGCCAATAATGGCAGCAACATCGCGATCCGCGGCCTTTCTTCGGACGTCGGCTCTGCCACCACCGCGATCTATATCGACGAAACGCCGATCCAGATCCGCAACGTTGGCTATTATGGCGGCAACCCTTATCCCCGGATTTTCGACCTCGACCGTGTCGAGGTTTTGTACGGCCCACAGGGCACCTTGTTTGGCGCCAGTGCGCAGGGTGGTGCGGTGCGCTTCATCACGCCGGAACCGAACTATGACTCGCTTAAAATTTACAGCCGCGCGCAGGTTTCCTTCACGCAGGAGGGCTCGCCCAGCTACGAGGCCGGTCTCGCTTTCGGAGCGCCGATCAGCGACAAGGTCGCCTTCCGCCTCAGCGGCTGGTATCAGGACACGGGCGGCTACATCGATCAGGTCGTGCACGGCACCGACGTGGTGAAGGCTAAGGACATCAATTCCGGCAACGCCGCCGTCTTCCGTGCCGCTTTGGGCATGAAGCCGACCGAGACGCTCACCATCACCCCGAGCTTCTATTATCAGCGCGTCCACACCCGCTCGCGCGATGACTTCTGGGAAGGCTACGGCCTGGCTGCGGAAAATGATTATCACAGCGGCGTCTACGCGCTCGAACCGAGCACGGACACCTTCTACCTGCCGGCCCTGAAGGTCGAATGGGAAGTTGCGCCCAATATCGACCTGATCACCAACACGTCCTACTTCGATCGCAAGCAGAAGCAGACGCTGAACTACGCGACTTATTTCTCGGTCCTGCGCTCGGGCAGTCCTTTCGGCACCTACGCCAACAAGGACCTGAACAACATGGGCGTATACCTGAACATGCGTCAGAAGAACTTCGTTCAGGAAGCGCGTCTGCAGTCCTACGAGAACGCGCTGCTCGATTGGACGGCCGGCGTCTATTACTCGAAGAGCAAACAGGAATTCGCCAACTACACTGGCTCTGGCCGTATTCCTGGCGTTCTGGTGAACGGCTTCCAGCAATATCAAGGCGTCTACAGCTATGTGAACCTGGTGGATGCCAAGGACGAACAGATCGCCGGCTACGCAAGCCTGGACTTCAAGCCGACCGACAAGCTGACGCTGACCGCCGCGATCCGCTACAGCCATGTTGATTTCGACTTCACCAACATCACCGATGGTCCGACCTCACGGGGCGTGCGCACCGTCACGACGGCCAGCATGAAGGAACACGCGTGGACGCCGAACTTCGGCATCTCCTACAAGTTCGCGCCCAACAACATGATCTATGCCTCGGCGACCAAGGGTTTCCGCCCCGGTGGTGCTCAGGCGAAGATCGTCAGCGACCTGTGCACGGGCGACCTTGCCACGCTCGGCCTGACCGAGAGCCCGACTGCCTATGAGTCGGATAACCTCTGGTCCTATCAGGCAGGCACCAAGAACTCGCTGTTCGGCGGTGCGCTCCAGGTCGGTGCCAGTGCCTATGTGATGAAGTGGAAGAACATCCAGCAATCCGTGCGTTTGCCGACCTGCGCCTTCTCGTTCATCTACAATCTCGGCAACGCGACGGGTAAGGGCGGCGAACTCTCGCTGGATCTGCGCGCGGCCCGCGGCCTGAACATTGGCGGCAACGTGGCCTATGTCGATCTGACCTATGACAGCGACGTGCTCGGCGGCAATGGGCTGGTGCTCAAGGCCGACGGGCAGCACATCGGCGGACCGGCCTGGACCGGCCGCGTCTATGGCAGCTACGAACGGGAGCTCAGCGCAGGTGTGGACGGTTATGTGCGTGGCGAATATTCCTTCGCCAGCCACACTTTCCGCGGCGCGGTGCCCGGCACCTATGGCTATGATGCCGGCCTGACCGAACTGCCCGGCCGCAACTTCGTCTCGGCCCGTGCCGGCGCACGGTTCAGCGGCGTGGACCTTTCCGTCTTCGTCGACAATCTGCTGAACTCGAACGACCTGCTGGCACGCAATCACGACTCGGTAGGCTCGCCGCTCTACTACAACCAGACCTACCGCCCGCGCACGGTGGGGCTGACGTTCCAGTATCGTTACTGACGACAGGATTTGAGACGAAGGGCAAATAGTCCTTCGGGTCGCGCGGACGGCGGGAGCAGCGATGCTTCCGCCGTTCTGCTTTGTTATGCGCGAAAGTCGAGGGCCGACTTGATCGGCGCAGGCGCGCTGGGCGCCTGCCTGGCAGAAATGGCGGGACGGGATGTATAGCCGAGGCGGTTCCGGCGCGCGACTGTCCTTCACCCAACGCGTCTCCTGACTGGAGGGGGCTAAGGGTGGGGCTTACGCCGAATTGCGCGCGCAGTAATCACGCGCAAAAGCGGGCTCGCCCGCCGGGAAAGGGCTTGTGAAGTCGCCCGTCGCTCAGTCGATATAAGCGCCCTTGCGCTGCTGGACTGGCCCAGGGTGCTGGATGCTTGCGCAGTTAGAGGCTGGCACATGGCCCTTGAGCAGATTCTGCGCGAAGGGGATGGAGTCGGCAGCCGAAACCGTGACGGCGGTGCTGTGGTCCTCACCCGGATAGGTGTGCCAATGGACCTGCGTCCCCGCCGTGCACATGGCGCGCACGGCGTTGTACTGTCCCTGCGTGCCGGCCATGTCGTCGGCAAGGCCGGTGCCGACGAACAGCGGGCCGGGGATGCGCCCATCGGTAAAGGCGAAGGCGGCGTCCATCTTGCTGTCGAGCGGCGCGAGATCCGCTGCGAAGACCGCCTGCCCGTCCTTGAGTCCCATCTCCTCCGCCTTGGCCATCAGGTCGCGCAGGCAGCCGCGCCGCGAAAGGCGCAGCAGCGGATAGCCCGCGGGCGTGACGAAATCAGCCGGATCAAGATCGGGATTGAGCGCGCGATCTGTGCCGGCGATGCGCAGCATGGCAAAGCCCGGGTCCATCGCACGGGGATCGGTCATCTTCTCGCCCTTTGCTGCCTGCCCGGCGGCCTCCGGCGTATCGAAGGTCATGACGAGGCCGGTCGCGACGGTGCCGAGCAGGTCTAGCTGTGGCGCATAGCTCTTTGCCAGATAGGCAGAGCCAATCGCCGCGCCCGAACCTTGCGACTGACCGACGAGTACCACACGGCGCGACAGCACAGCGGGATAAGCGGCGGAGGCGGCGCGGGCGGCGTCCAGCACGGCATGCCCCTCGGAACGCCAGATGAGATAGGGGTGGACGCCATCTGTCCCCAACCCTTCATAGTCGGTCGCGACGACGGCAAAGCCCGCCTCCAGCCAGCGCTGCAGATAGCCCTGATCGCGCAGCGACGTGCCATTCCACGAGGGCGCGCAGACATCGGCAAAACCGGTCGTGCCATGCGCCCACGAGACGAGCGGCCAACCGCCGTTCGGTGCGCTTCCCTTGGGCAGGAATAGCATGCCCGAAACGACGATCGGCCCTTGACCTCCCACGCCGCTCATAGAGGAATAGAGGATGCGCAGTGCTTGGCCGCTTTCCGGCTGCCTGCGATCCGCCGGCAACGGCTCTTGCCGCAGCATCTGGCCAGGTGCGGGGATTTCGCCGGTCCATTGATAGAAAGCTGAAACGCCGCCATCGCCATCGATATCGCCCAGGTCAACCGGGCTGGCAGCGTGCTGCGCCGTTTGTTCAGGCGCGGGCGCGGTCTCCTGTCCCATCGCCGGCCGGGCTAGCGCCACCAGAGGCAGTACGGACCACAGCGCAAGGCGGGCCAATCGATCTGATCGGTGCGAGCGCGCAGGGCGCAGAGGGCGGGTCATCATCGGCGGAGTCACTCCTTGTGCATCCTGCCGTTCTAACCCGCTGGGGGACAGTGTCGCGGGGGATTGTGGCACCGGGGAGGTGCTGGTGGGGCAACGGGGTTGGTTGACGCGGACAAATCCTTGCCTGCCCGGTCGTCCGCTATTGGGTCTCGCGGAACGCTAGCGCCATGACTAAAAGTCGTTGGGGAGCGCTCTTCGCCGGTCTTCCGCGTTCGTGCTGAGTAGGGTCTGAGTAGCGCCGCTGGGGCGGATCGAAGAGCCGTATCGAAGCATCGCAGCGCACGTAGCGGTCCTTCGATACGCCGCTTCGACAAGCTCAGTAGCTACTCAGGACGAACGGCGGGGCGTCCAGCCGATTTGGAACTCAGTCTTGCAAAAGCGCTGCCGGGATGATCGACAAACTGGACTCACCGCATCATCGATTGATCGGATGGTCCAAGCCTCAAAGCGTCGCGCCGCCGTCCACGACCAGTTCCTGCCCTGTCAAGTTGCGGCCGCCGTCGCCGACAAGGTAAAGCACCATGCCGACGATGTCCGCCATCTCGCTGGGGCGATTGAGCGGGATGCCCATGTCCGCCACATAGGCGCGCAGGGCTTCCTCTTCCGACAGGCCTTTCAACTCGGCCATGGCGCGCCAATTGGCCTTCATGCGCGGCACGGCGATGGGGCCGGGCGCGACGTAGTTGACGGTCACGCCGTCCGGTCCCGCTTCCAGCGCCGCGCTGCGCGTGAGGCCACGCAGGCCCCATTTGGAGGCGGAGTAGCTCGAGCGACCGGCCCGGCCGCGCATGCCGTGATTACCGCCAATGTTGACGATGCGCCCATGCCCCGCCGCGCGCATCACCGGCAGCAGGCGGCTCATGACGATGAACGGCGCCCGCAAATTGGTGGCGATGGTGCTGTCGAACTCTTCGATGCCAAACTCGCCGATGGGCGGTGACAGCGGGCCGGTGTGGCCGGCGGCATTGACGATGACGTCCACTACGCCTTGCGACCAGCCTAGGAAGCTATCGAGAGCGGCCTCCAGCGCGGGCGCATCGCGCACGTCTGCGGTCAGCACCAGCGCTCGGCGGCCATTCGCGCGGATCTGCTCGGCGACTTCCTCCATGGCGGCGGTGCGCCGCGCGACCATCGCGACATCATAGCCCTGCGCGCCCAGCGCCAGCGCGATCTCCCGCCCCGTGCCCGCACTGGCACCGGTGACGAAAGCGATGGGGGTTCTGCCCGCCATCACTGCGCGTCCGCGAAGAATTTGCGCTTCGAGCCGGCCTGAATCTTGTAGATCGAGCTGCCCGCGCGCGAAGGGAAGGGCAGGCGCACATAATTCTGCTCGAAGCGCACTTCTCGCGTCGAGGGGCCGCAGACGAGGCGCGATTCATACTCGTCCCAATCCACCTTGTAGAAGAGCGGGAAGGCATCGCTGGCGGCATATTCATAGAAGAGGATGCGGCGCGGATCGCCCGAGCGATTCACGCTCGAGCCGTGCAGCGTCATCGGATGATGGAAGCTGACGGTTCCGGGCGGACCTTCCAGCAATACAGCCTTCGTCATGTCGAAGGCCGCTGGATCGACCGCGCCGCAGAAATAGCCCTCCTCGTCATGATGATCGAGCAGCGGCCCCTTGTGGCTGCCGGGGATGACTTGCATCGCGCCGTTGGAGGCATTGGCGCCATCCAGCATCACCGAGGCGACGCAGGTCGACATGTTGGTGTGCGGCGCGAAGGCCCAGTCCTGGTGCCACTCCAGCGCGGCGCCGCCATTGGCGGACTTCATGTTGATCTTGGTGTGCGAGAGGCGCACGTTCGCGCCGATGATGCGGGTGAGGACCGCCAGAATATCCGCATTGCCCGCCTGCTCGGCATAATAGGGGTCGATGCGGTTGGGCTTCTTGATCCGCTGGATGGTGCGGTTGCCCCGAACGTCCGTGTCGAAATCGAACCAGGCGTCATCGCCCTCCACCGTCTCCGCCTTGGCGGCGACGCGGTCGGTGAGCGCGCGCAGATTGTCCAGCACCGGACCCGCCAGCAGGCCGGGCAGGACGACATAGCCGTTTTCGTAATAATCGGAGACGATCTGATCGATGTTCATGAGGGTCAGTCCTTGGGGAGCGGCAGGTCTGTGACGACCATGTGCGCCTTGTGGTGCGTGATGCAGAGCGGCAGACGGGCGTTGCGCACGGCATTCTGGCCCGTCGCGCCGCACGCCCAGAAGACCGGCAACTCGCCGGGGTTCAGGGTCGTGAGGCCGTGGCCGCCATAGCTGTGCGAAAGATCGGCGATCCCCAGATCGCCAGGCAGGCCGAGCGAAACCGGCGCGCCGTGACATTGCGGGTAGCGGGCGCTGAGCAGCGTCGCGCGGATGGCATCGGCGGGGCTGAGCGCGCGCATCGAGACGATGAGCTTCCCACCGAACGGGCCGACGGGGGTGGTCTCGCGATCCGTCTCGTACATGGCCGAGACATTGCCCTCATCGAGATGGCGCAGACGTACACCGGCGCGCTGAAGAATGGCTTCGAAGGAGAAGGAGCAGCCAAGCACGAAGGCGACGAGATCGTCCGCCCAGACGGCAGAGGCATCGCGCGGGGTCTCGACCAACTCGCCATCGCGGAACACCATATAGCCGCCGGTATCGCGGGCGATGTCGAGATCGTCGGCGAGCGCGGGGATCGCACGGACGCCCGGCTCGCTGCGGCCGAGTATCGGCAGCGCTTGGGCGTTGGCGCGGCAATAAGCCTCGAAATCATCGGCATAGGCAGCGGGTACAGCGACGAGATTGCCCTGCATGAAGTCGCGGGCGACGTGGTTGGTGAAATCGGTGAATGCCCCGGCGCGGATCGCACGCCGCACGGCGCGCGGATCGGCGCGGTCGAATGCGGGCGTGGACGCCCCTGCGGAGAGGACTTGGGTCATATTTGCTCTTTTACGCGCGCGGGGCGTTGCCGAGAGTTGCTTTTTGATGCCTCCCCCGTTGCCGATCCGGCCATGGGCGGCACCGCGCGGCCGTGCTTGGCTGCGCCTTTCGGTTGCGGGAGTGCGCAGATATGGCGGGCATGATGATCATCGGCGGCACGCGCGGACTGGGCGGCACGATTGCAGGGGAATTTGCGCGGGCTGGACATCAGGTGGCGCTGGCGGATGAAGGAGCAGCGCCTGAAGGTGTCTATCCCTACGTCGCCATCGACTTCGCCGATCCTGAGGCTCCAGCGTACGCCGTCGCGCAAGCGCTCACCCACCTCCCCACGCTCGATGCGCTGGTGATCGCCGCCAGCGCCATGGAGAGTGCACCCATCGAACGCTGGACCGCGGCGATGTGGGACCGGGCGGCAGCGATCAACCTGCGCCTGCCTTTCCTCGCGGCGCAAGCGGCGCTTTCGGAGCTGCGCCAATCGGCCAATGCGAGCATCACCCTGCTCTCATCCACCGCAACACTGCGCGGGCAGCCCTTCACTCATGGCTATCAGGCGACCAAAGCCGGTGTTGCGGGGCTGGTGCGCAGCCTCGCTGCCGAACTGGGGCCGGACGGCATCCGCGTGAATGCGGTGTTGCCAGGCTGGCTCGATACGCCGCTGACTGACGCATACTGGACTACGCGGGAAAATGCCGCCGATGAGCGCGCGCAGATCGAGGCGCGCATTCCGCTGCGGCGGCATGGTTCAGCGCAGGAGGCTGCGGCGCTGGTCTGCTTCCTCGCGTCACCCGCCGCCAGTTATCTCACCGGGGCCATCCTGCCGGTGGACGGCGGCGACACGGCGGTCTGATCAAGCCGCCGACGTGGCCGCTTTGGGCGCCGTCGGCACGCGGGGCAACGCAATGAAGCAGACCAGCAGGCCGACGATCGCGACGCCGACATAGCCTGACCAGTGCGTCAGCGCGAAATAGACGGTGGGGGTGAGGAACGAGGCCAGCGACACGAACTGGTTGACCGAACCTGCCACTGTACCGCCGCCGACCGTTCCGGTCGCGAGCGCCGGCATAGTCGCCATGCAGATTCCGGTGGCGGCGCCATAAGTAAATAGCCAAGCCATCAATCCTGCAATGGCGATGATCATCGGGCTGGACGGCAGGAACAAAGCGATCTGCGCGACGATACCGATGACCACGACGATGCCGAGCAGCCGCCGCATCGGGAAATCCCGCGAGAGCAGCGCACCGGTAATCGTGCCGCCGAGCAGCACCGCGGCGATCTTGGCAATGGCCACGATGCTCGCAGACGCGGCAAGCGAGACGCCATGCACCTTTGCCAGATAAGTCGGCGCGGCAAGGCTGGTGCCGTAGGAGATCATCGCCGGCATCGCCATGGCAAAGCCGAGCATCAGAATCGGCGGACGGCGCAGGCCGGCAAACAGGGCAGCCAGCTTCTCACGCCCGCTCTGCCCTTCCTTGCGGATTGCCGCGACATGCGGGAGGATGAAGGCCAGCGCAGTGCATCCGAGCATGATCGCGCCGTGGAAGGCAATCGCCAGCCGCCAGCTGTCACTGGTGGTGAATGGCGCTGCCATCAGCAGCCCGAGCGAAAAGCCGGTCGGCGCATAAGTAGACCACAAGGTGAGCGCACGGGTGCGCGTGCCGCCCTCCAGCGAGCCCATCAGCATCGCCGCGCCGCCGTTCAGGATGCCGAGATATCCCACGCCTGCCATCAGCACGCCCAGGTTGAACAGCCAGATATCCTGCGCGAACCACAGGATTACGTCCGCCAGCACGAAGACCGGCGAGGTGAGCAGCAGCACCAGGCGCGGACCAAGGCGATCGACAATGCCGCCGCCAACCGTCGCCACGATCGTCGCGGGCAGGGAGAAGAGCGCAATGGTGAGGCCAATCGCGGCAGCGGGCGCATCCATCGCCTCGGTAATGCGCAGCGCCAGCGGAGAGAGAATGCCGACCAGCGCCATGCTCATCAGGCCGATGAGATAGACCAGCGCTATGGTGCTCCAGTTTCCTTGCGTTCGCGGCGGCAGCATCGGCAGTCCCTCATCATGCGACGACCGGACGAGCGCTCCGGCATGAGGAGGCAGGATAAGGAGACGCCCGGTGCCCACAAGCGGGGTTCGCAATCTGCACCGAGGTGTTCACATTTTTTGGGGGATCAAGGCCAACCTGTCACTCACCTAGTTTTTTAGCTGATATAGCTATGGGACGGATCCAATAGTCCCGGCTTCTAAGTCGCAATTTTGAAGTGCTCGATAGCCAACATTTTTGCTGGACAACCAGCATAGGCTTTTTTAGCCCCACCTCGGGGAGGGGTGACATGAAATTCACCATAAAATTGTTACTGTCAGCTTCGCTTGCGCTATGCTTGTCGGGTTGCTCTATCGGGGTTAAACGCACCGAGGGGATGAAAGCCTACAGTAATGGCGACTACGCCACTGCTATACCGCTACTGAAGAAAGAAATTGAGCAGGGCGATATTTCTGCTCGTTATTCTCTGGGATTGGCCTATCGCGACGGCAACGGTGTGGCGCAAGACCCCGTCCAGGCCGAACTGCTCCTAACCGGCGCCGCTGTGGGCGGCGATCCTCGTGCCGTAGCGGCTATCCGGCAGATGCTGGAAAATAGCGCCCTATGCTCCAAGGACAGAAAACTTCACGATCTGTGGGGCAGCTTGGTATTGTACCGCAACATGGTCTACGGCACCTACGAACTGAATAACGCGCCCCCGGGCACCTTACTGGCCATGTCGGACCTGTATGCCGACCCCTGCCCGGGGCGTCCTGTCCAGTGGGAAGCGGCAAAGACACTGAGATCCCTTGCTGGCGGCCCCCGCCATGTCTGGATCTATGTACCGGGCTGAGCACGGCCGACCCCTTCAATCCTGTTCTAACCCGCAATCTCATAATAGACTTCCGAGCCACCCCTTACTTAAGTCACGGGTGCCGGAACTTGGCCTTTTCGGAGCTTATGATGAAATATGAGGTTTATTTCAGTCTCAGCATCCTTTCCGCAATCGCACTGCCAGCAGTGGCACTTGCCCAGACCGGGCAGGGCGCGGATTACATGCTTATTACAGATAAATACGGCAGTCCCAGCTATGTCGGCCTGGTGCCGGCTTATGGCGAGAGGTCAGTGGACGATCCCATGGATAGCTTCTCCGCGCGGAGCATGTCCGGCCCTGAGGTGGCTTCTCTCTTTCAGAAAATCTGTCTCTCCAAACCCTTCGACGTAGCCGCCTACGCCGAGGCCGTGAAATCTAGCGCTCCTGACTTTCACGCCACGGTTAGCAACCTTCCTGATTTCTCGGCGCCAAAACCGCTGATCGGAACGTTCAGTGTTCCTGCGGTGACATTTTCACAGAATGTCGCAGGTTATGGAATTTCCAATATCTGGCTGGGCGAGAACGGAGAAAAACTCAACAACCGCCCCTATGCGCGTTTCTCTGGTAGCCTCATCATTACGGGACCGTTCGAAGCGAAAAAAAGCTATGCCCCGCAGTGCAACCTCATCGTCAAGGTAAACGGGGTTACGCAAAGCAATGAGCTTCTCGATGCAATTCAAGCTGCCCTGCCCGGATATACGGTTGCGAAACGCGTAGATAAACCCAAGTATGGATATGGCGTATGGCTAGGATTGCCTGTTGATGGACGCATCGCTCGCGTCACCGTAACTGCGGATGAACTGAACAAGCCCGAGCAGGTCGTGCATCTGACAATTCAGCTATTACCTCCAGGGATTGCGAAGTAGAATTTTTGGAGATGCCGATTTTCGGATAGAAGTTAAAGTACATCCCTGTCCACGGATCATTCCGGCAGCTTTCGCTATCAACTGGCGGAAAGCTTCCGTTCCGCTTCCTACGCCAACTTTTTCTGTTCGTGGCCATTCATGAGCGCTTAAAAGCGGGCTGACCGGACACGACAAACATAGTGGACGGCAGTCCGTTCATCGTGAGTAGCCGCTGAGCTTATCGAAGCAGCGTACCGAAGGACTGGGCCGTGGGTTGGGGGGATGCCCGTCCTGTCGATCTGCCTTCGTCCCTCAAAACAAATCGAAATATTCGCGATGTTCCCAGTCCGTCACGGTCTGGTTGTAGCGGGCGACTTCGGCGCGTTTGATGAGGAGGAAGTGGTCGACGAAATCATTGCCGAAGGCGGCGCGCAGGAGGGGGTCTGTGTCCAGCCGGTCGAGCGCGGCATCGAGCGTCTGGGGGAGTTTTTCGACCTGCGCAGCATAGGGTGAGTCCACCGGCGGGGGCAGGTCCATGCCGCCCTCGATTCCGGCAAGGCCGGTGACCATCTGAGAGGCGAGGTAGAGATAGGGATTGGCGGCCGGCTCGCCCACGCGGTTCTCGATACGGCGCAGCTTGGCGGCGCCTCTGGCGAGCACGCGCAGCATGGCGCCGCGATTGTCCTCCGCCCAGGCTACGCGGTCGGGCGCGAGGCTGTTGGGCCGGTAGCGCTTGTAGCCGTTGATGGTGGGCGTGGAGAAGGGCGCGGCCCCGGCTGCGCCGGCGAGCAGGCCGGCGAGGAATTGTTGGCCAACGCCGGAAAGGCCATCCGACCCGTCCGAGGGTGCGAAGGCATTCTCGCCGGTGCGGATATTGCGCAGCGACTGGTGGAGGTGCCAGCCGCTCGCCATCGCCTCGGGCAATTGGGGGCGACACATGAAGCTGACATGATAGCCATGGCGCCGGGCGATCTGCTTGGCGGCGCTGCGGAAAAGAATCATGTCGTCCGCCGGGCCAATGCCGGTGCCCGCCTTGAAGACGAACTCGCATTGGCTGGGGCCGAACTCCACTTCCAGCGAATGCAGCGGCAGGCCGAGCGCGAGGCAGTTTTCGCGCAGGATCTCGACGATTGGCTCGACCTGATCGTAACGCTGCTCGGTGAGATACGCATAGCCCTGATGGAGCAATGAGACCTGCGGGGGGCGGCCGGGCTGGCCGGCATCACCCAGCGCGAGCGCCGCGTCTTCCAGCCGGGTGAGGTAGAATTCCACTTCGAGCCCGCTCACATACTCAAAGCCGCGCGCCGCCAGCCGGTCCACCGCCGCGCGGGCGAGCTGGCGGGTGGAGGCGACCACCGGGCGACCATCATGATGATAGAGATCGCACAGCATCCAGCCGGTGCCGGGCGCCCAGGGCAGAACGCGGAAGGTTGCCGGATCGGGCACCATGATGACATCGCCGCCGCCCTGCAGATCGGCATCGCCAATCCCGGCGCCGGCGGCGAAGACCGGCACCACTGTGCGGTGCGAGGTATCCTTGAGCAGCAGCGTCGAGGTGATCGCGCAGCCATCCTCGAAGGCCCCAGCGAGGGAGCCGGCCAGCAACGTCTTGCCGCGAGTGATCCCGTGCATGTCTGCAAAGACGAGGCGGATGGTATTGATCCCGTCGGCTTCAACGCGCCTGAGGACGTCGGAGGCCTGGCGACGGGCTTCGTCGTTCCACAGGCCATGGGTGGCGATGAAGTCGCTCATTCCGCGGAAACAGGAGTCGGCTGGGAGGCCCAGGGTGCGGCATCGCGACGGCGGCGGTCCACCTCACGCCAATAGGCCTCCAAATCCGCTCCGGCGGGCGCGACGCCATCCACGGTGCCCGGATCACGCACCTGCTGCGCTTCCTCCGCTGTCAGATCGAGCAGGGGGCGCTCGCCCTTCTGCAGCTTGCCGATCTCGCGGATGAGCATGGTGCGATAGGCGACGATGCCCTTGTCCGTGGTGCCGAGATGCTCGCGGGTGCGATCCTGGATGCGGCCCATGGACTCCACCGCCCACTGGTCGTGCACGTTGATGTCCTCGCCCATGCCCGTATAGGTGCGGCTGCGCTGCTCCACCACGTCATAGCCATAGTCGTTCTGGCGATTGAGGCGGGGCTTGTAGTCCGGCAGCTCATAAAGCGTGAGCCGCTGCCGGCGCATCTCTTCCTTGTCCACCGCATCGGTGAAGCTGGTGAAGGCGGCGTACCAGTAGCAACTGTGATCATCGATCGGCACATGCCATTGCGTGATCGTCATCGTCTCCGAAAGCGGGATGACGAAGGCCTGCGGAAAGAACAGGTTGGTGATGCGCACATGCGTCTTGCCCTCGGGCAGCGAGCGCAAGGCGGTGAGGCGGAAGCCGATATCCGTCTTGGTAATCGTGATGTCCGGGTTTTCGAACTCGCGCAGCACCTGGATCATGGTGAGGTCGCTGTCTGCCGAGCGGCCGCGGAACTGCTTGCCATAAGCGTCCGCCTCCTCGTCCTCGAAGAAACGGTGGAGGAAGCTGGCATGAGCCGGGTCGACACCGACCTCCAGCGCCTGCAGCCAGTTGCAATCCAGATAGCCTTTGAAGGCAAAGACATGGCTGTCCGGCGCGGCGAAGCAATCCAGGCCGGGGAAGGCCGGCGCATCGCCCTCGCCCAGAAAGCCGAAGATCATACCGGCACGCTCGACCACCGGGTAGCTGCGCTGCTTGACGCGGCTGCACAGGCTGGAGCCGGCCGGCTCGCCGGGGGTCTGGATGCAATTGCCATCGACATCGAACAGCCAGCCATGGAACAGGCAGCGCAGGCCGCCATCTTCCAGCCGCCCGAAGGCGAGATCGGCGCCGCGATGCGGGCAATCGCGATCGAGCAGGCCGAGGCGGCCCTGCTCGTCGCGGAACAGCACCATGTCCTGCCCCAGCACCTTTACGGCCTTGGCGGGCCGCGGCCCTTCCAGCTCCTCCAGCAATGCGATGGGCTGCCAGTAGCGGCGCAGGAGTGCGCCGAGCGGCGTACCCTTGGCGCTCAGGGTGATGAGATCATTTTGTGCTGGTGTCATGCTTGGCTTCCCGTGGGTCGTCTGTGCGGTGCTGGTGCCCTGATCACGTCCGTTTTGCCTCAACCGCTCGCGCGCGCGTGTTGCCGACTGGCGCCCGCTGCGTTGCTGGAATCAGAACCCATCAGCGCTTGCCGTGACGGATTTCGAAACATAGGCTCGCGCATCGACCATTCGAACATGCGAGCACATCAATGAGCCAGCCAAAGCGCGACATCCGTACCGTTGCCGTCTTCTGCGGATCCAATCCGGGCCTTGGCGACACCTATGAACGCGCGGCGGCCGATCTCGGTGCGGCGCTGGCCCGGCGCGGCATCGGCATCGTCTATGGCGGCACGCACAAGGGGCTGATGGGCATCCTGGCCGATGCCGCGCTGGCGGGCGGCGGCCATGTTCACGGCGTGATCAACCAGCGGCTGTTCGATCGGGGGCACCTTCACCCCAAGCTCTCCCTGCACGAGATCGTCGAGACGATGCGGGTGCGCAAGGAGCGGATGCTCAGCGTCGCGGATGCCTGCATCGCCCTGCCCGGCGGCATCGGGACGCTGGAGGAGTTCATGGAGGCCTGGACGCTCAATCAGCTTGGCGAGATCGACAAGCCGGTCGGCCTCTACAATGTCGGCGGCTTCCACGAGCCGTTCATGACCTTTATCGACACGATGATCGGGCAGAAATTCCTCCCGCCTGAGCATCGCAACGGCATCGTCGTCGAAGGCGATCCAGATGCGCTCATCGACGCCCTCATCGCCTTCGAAAAGCCCGACGTGCCGAAGTGGCTCTGATTGCCTGAGCGCGATCAGGCCGCGAGCAGGAACACCGCGAAACCGGCGCCCACCGCACCCATCGCCCGCAAGGCCTGTGCGGGAACGCGGCTTCCGATCACGACGCCCAGCGCGTGCAGCGCCGCTGTCGCCGCGATGAAGCCGAGCGCGAATGTGGCGACGTCACCAGCCGGAGCCTCAAGACCATGCGCCATGCCGTGCACAAAGCCGAAAGCACCCGTCACTGCCGCCGCGACAGCCCATGAGGCCTTCAGTCGAAGGGCCAGCGCCAGACCAAGCAGGAGGATGGAGAGCAGAATGCCGCCTTCGGCAAGGCCGGCTGGTTGGCCGAGCAGCGCATAGCCAAAGCCGATGACCATCGCGCCCACGAAGGCGGCCGGTGCGGCCCATTTCGCACGGCCCGCCAACATGCCGCCCCACAGTCCGACCATGACCATCGCGACGAGGTGATCGGCGCCGGTGAGCGGATGCAGCAGGCCCGAGACCAGCGGACTGGCGACCTCATGGCCGGGATGTGCCTGTGCCGCCGCCGGCAGCATCAGCGCGATCATGGCGACGAGCGCCGTTTTGCAATGTCTGATCATCCGTTCAGCCCTCCATGTTCGATGATAAATGCCTCGATCTCCGCGACGCCCTGGCCCGCCCGCACATTGGCGAAGACGAACGGGCGCTGTCCGCGCATCTTGCGCGCATCCCGGTCCATCACCTCAAGGCTGGCACCGACATGGGGCGCGAGATCGATCTTGTTGATGACGAGCAGGTCCGAGCGGGTGATGCCCGGTCCGCCCTTGCGCGGGATCTTGTCGCCCGCCGACACGTCGATGACGTAGATCGTCAAGTCCGCCAGCTCGGGGCTGAAGGTGGCGGCGAGATTGTCCCCGCCGCTCTCGATCAGCACCAGTTGCAGGCCCGGGAAGCGCTTTTCCAGCGTGTCCACCGCCGCCAGATTCATCGACGCATCCTCGCGGATCGCGGTATGCGGGCAGCCGCCGGTCTCGACGCCAAGAATACGTTCCGGCTCCAGTGAGCCTGCGCGGGTGAGGAACTCGGCATCCTCGCGTGTGTAGATATCGTTGGTGATCGCGGCGATCCGGTAGCGCTCGCGCAGCGATTTACAGAGCGCGTCCATCAGCGCCGTCTTCCCCGAGCCGACCGGCCCGCCAATTCCGACGCGCAGGGCGCCGGTGGTCTGCGCCTGCATGGCGCCATTCTGTTCCATTGTCGTCATGTCCTGAACAGCCTCGTATATTGGGTTTCATGCGCCATGCAGCCGATCTCGGCGACGAGCGTGCAGCCGCGCAGGGCGAGGAAGGGATCGCCGTCGGGCAGAGCGATCACCTCTGCGGCCATTGCGCGGATCGGTCCGCGCAAGGCCAGCAAAGCCTGCTGGCCATCGGTCTGACCGAGCGGCACGAGCCGCTGGGCGGCGGAAACGAGATTGGCGGCGCAGCCATGGAGATAGGCCACAAGACCATGCCGCTCCGATATGCCCTGGCAGCCGAAGAGGCAGCCCGCCGCTACAGGATAGGCGAGCGCGCCATCCGGCACATGCGCGATCAGCGCTGCAAAGGCGGAAGGCTGCGTCGACTGAAGCGCGATGCGGCGAAAGGCCGCACCTTGCGCCGTGGTTTCCAGATGGCGCTCGAAGCCGCTCTGGGCGGCAACCGCCAGTTCGGCCACTTCGGTCAGCCGTGCGACATCACCCGCCAGCGCGGCGCGAAGGGCGTGGAGGAAAAACACCGCCTCGTTGAACAGCGGGCCGTGCTCCAGTAAGTCGCCGATCCACGCCACCGTCTCGTCGCGGCTGGTGACATGCCCGGCCTCCACAGCCCACTCGATGCCGCCGGAATGTGCGAAGGCGCCGATGGGCCAGGCGGGCGACATCCAGCTCAGCAAATCGAAGAGCGCGCCGTCATCCATGGCTGTGATGGTGGTGGTGACGATGAGCGTGATCGTGATCACTATCGTCGTGCGCATGGCCATGCCCATGATCATGCCCGCCCTCATAGGCGCCACCCTCGGGATCGAAGGCCGCCTCGATCGCATGGCAGGTGCCGCCCAGCCCCTCGACCATATGGGCAATCACATGATCCTCACGGATCAACAGCCGTTCGCCATCGAGCTGGGTCCGCAGATGGCGGTTGCCCAGATGCCAGGCGATGCGGACCAGCGCGGGAAGGTCCGGCGCCGTGATGGCGGTGAGTCGCTCGGGCAGCGCCTCGACGGCGACAAGCGTGCCATCGTCCAGCAGCAGCCCATCGCCATGGCGCAGATGCACGACATTGGGCTGATCGAGCAGGATCGCGTGGCCGGCCTGCGTACGATAGACGATGCGGCGGCGACGACGCTGGTCATGATCGAGCAGCACCGTGTCGGTGGCGTCATGGCTGTGGCCCGGCTGGATGGCGGTGATACGGAGCATATTGCGTCCCGACCCTTTCAATAGAGGAAGTAGCGTTGGGCGAGGGGCAACTCGTACGCAGGCTCGCAGGCCAGCAATTCGCCATCCGCCCGTACCTCATAGGTCTCGGGATTGACCTCGATATGCGGCAGGGCATCGTTGAGTTTCATATCGCGCTTGCCGATGCTGCGGGTGGCGCGCACCGCGCTGAGCGTCCGCGAGAGATCGAGGCGTGCCGCAGGATCGGTGTCCAGTGAGGCGGCGCTCACGAAGGTGATGCAGCTTGCGGCCATGGCGCGGCCGTAGCTGCCGAACATCGGCCGGGCATGAACCGGCTGCGGCGTCGGGATCGACGCATTGGCATCGCCCATCATCGCATGGACGATCATGCCGCCCTTGATGACCAACTCTGGCTTGGCGCCGAAGAACGCCGGATGCCACAGCACCAGATCGGCCAGCTTGCCGACCTCGACCGAGCCGACCTCATGCGCGAGGCCCTGCGCCAGCGCAGGGTTGATGGTGTATTTGGCAACATAGCGCTTCACGCGCGCATTGTCGGCCTGCGCATCGTCGCCATCCAGCGGCCCACGTTGGCGCTTCATCTTGTGCGCCGTCTGCCAGGTACGAGTGATGACCTCGCCCACGCGGCCCATTGCCTGACTGTCCGACGAGATGATCGAAAGCGCGCCGAGGTCGTGCAGGATGTCCTCGGCCGCAATCGTCTCCTTGCGAATCCGGCTCTCGGCAAAGGCGAGATCCTCCGGGATCGACGGATCGAGATGATGGCACACCATCAGCATGTCGAGATGCTCGTCGATGGTGTTGACGGTGAAGGGCATGGTCGGGTTCGTTGACGACGGGATCACATGCGCCAGCCCGGCGAGGCGGATAATGTCCGGGGCGTGGCCGCCGCCTGCACCCTCGGTGTGGAAGGCGTGGATCGTGCGCCCGGCGAAGGCGGCGATCGTATCCTCCACGAATCCGCTCTCGTTAAGCGTGTCGGTGTGAATCATCACCTGAATGTCCATCGCATCCGCGACGCTCAGGCAGCAGTCGATGGCCGCAGGCGTGGTGCCCCAGTCCTCATGCAGCTTCAGTGCGCAGGCGCCGGCGCGGATCTGCTCAATGAGGCCATCGGGCTGGCTGGCATTGCCCTTGCCGGCAAAGCCGAGGTTCACCGGCAAGCCCTCGGCGGCCATCAGCATCCGCTCGATATGCCAGGGGCCGGGGGTGCAGGTGGTGGCGTTTGTGCCGGTCGCCGGGCCGGTGCCGCCGCCGATCATGGTGGTGACGCCGCTGGCGATAGCCTCCTCCACCTGCTGCGGGCAGATGAAGTGAATATGGGCATCGACGCCGCCAGCGGTGAGGATCTTGCCCTCACCTGCAATGATCTCCGTGCCAGGGCCGATGACGATATCGACGCCCGGCTGGATGTCCGGATTGCCGGCCTTGCCTATGGCGGCGATGCGCCCATCGCGCAGCGCAATGTCCGCCTTGTAGATGCCGGTCCAGTCCAGCACCACGGCATTGGTGATGACGGTATCGGCCGCCCCGGAAGCGCGGGTGACCTGGCTCTGGCCCATGCCATCGCGGATAACCTTGCCGCCGCCGAACTTTACCTCCTCGCCATAGTCGGTGAGGTCGTGTTCGATGCGGATGACAAGATCGGTATCGGCGAGGCGCAGGCGATCGCCGGTGGTGGGGCCATACATGTCGGCATAGGCCGCGCGGGTCATGCGATATGCCATCAGTCCAGTGCTCCCATCACGTCCTGCCGAAAGCCGATGACCGTGCGCCCGCCGGCCACCGGCACCAGATCGACCTCGCGGCTCTGCCCGGGCTCGAAGCGCACGGCCGTGCCGGAGGGAATATCCAGCCGGTGCCCGCGCGCGGCAGCACGGTCGAAATCGAGCGCCGGATTGGTCTCGGCAAAATGATAATGGCTGCCGACCTGCACCGGCCGGTCGCCGGTGTTGGCGACGGTTAGCCGCAGCACGGGACGACCGGCATTCAGCTCCAATTCGCCATCGGCGGGGAGAAGTTCGCCGGGAATCATCTCGGCCGGCGCGAGGGGGTGGGCCGGGGCGTCAGCGGATCGGGTCATGGACTGTCACCAGTTTCGTGCCATCGGGAAAAGTCGCTTCGATCTGCACATCGGGGATCATCTCGGCGATGCCCGGCATGACCTGCTCGCGGGTGAGCACATGCGCGCCGGCTTCCATGAGATCGGCGACGCTGCGCCCGTCGCGCGCGCCCTCCAGCACGAAGTCGCTGATCAGGGCGATGGCCTCGGGATAATTGAGCTTCACCCCGCGCTCCAGCCGCCGCCGCGCCACCATGGCAGCGACGGAGAGCAGCAGCTTGTCCTTCTCTCTGGGTGTCAATTGCATCTCAGCACCTCCACAGACCGGGCAGATCGGGCCGGCCCCGCAGCAATTTGAGCGATGCCGCCAGACAGCGACGCAGCGCCGGCGGATCCCGAGCGAGCAGTCGGACGGCGAGGATGCCGTTCCACAGGCTCGCGCCGGCCAGCACATCGAGATGATCCTCAAGCATGGCGCGCACCGCATCGAGGCGGGTGACCGCATCGCCGCCAATGGCCAGAAGCACCGCGCTGGCACGGGCGCCGTCGCCCAGCGCCGGGCGACCGAGCTGGGCAGCCGGCGCCTCGCCGAGGGCCAGCACATCGGCATAGATCAACGCGCCCCCGCGACGGACCCGAACGCGATCGAACAACTGGCCGGTTGAAAACTGCTCGCCGCGCGCGAGGCGGCCGAGCACGACGGATTCGCACCAGAGCAAAGCAGCGTCGGCCTCCAACGCGATGTCGGTCATGCGCTCCAGCCGGGCGCCATCGAACAGGATGGTCTCCTGAGGCAGCCATTCGGCATGGGCACGAGCCCCGACATCAAGGCGGGTGGCGACGGTGCAGGCCGGACCAGCACTGCCGTAGACCTTCTCAGCGGCCTGCGTGGTCAGCAACGCTGTGGTTTCGTCGTGCCATTCGAAGCTCTGGCCGATGCTATCGCCGCCGCACAGGCCGCCGGATGTGTTGATGACCACCGCCTCCACCGCCGGGCCGCGCGGCACCCGCACGCGCAGGCAGCCGCCCTCCTGCCGGCGGCGCAACACCGTCGTGCCGGCGCGTTGCTCGAAGCGCAGCGAAAGCGTCCCATGGCTACGAAGGTAGGAGGGGACGGCCTGCAGCACCGTCAGACCGCCGTATCGATCCAGACGGACTTGAGCTGGAAATGCTCCTCGACATGCTGTCGACCATATTCCCGGCCCTGTCCGCTCGCCTTGACGCCCCCGGAGGGCACGGCAGGATCGATGCGGTTATAGCAGTTCACCCACACCGAGCCGGCTTTGAGCGCGCGCGACAGGCGATGCGCACGGCCGACGCTGCTCGTCCACACGCCCGCGCCAAGGCCGAATTGCGTGGCATTGGCGCGGGCGATGACCTCATCCTCGCTGTCGAAGGGGAGTGTGGCAAGGATGGGGCCGAAAATCTCCTCCCGCACCGCGCGCATCTCGTCATGCGCATCGACCAGCACCGTGGGTGGGAAGAAAAAGCCCTGATCATAATCCGCGCCGGAGAGTCGCGCGCCGCCGGACAGGGCTTGCGCGCCCTCGGCCAGCGCATCCTCCATATGCGCAGAAACCCGGCTTAGCTGCCGCGCCGACACGAGCGGGCCGAGATCGGCCTGCGGATCGAGGCCATCGCCGATCTTGAGATCGGCCGCGATGCGCGCCACCTCGGCGGCGAACGCGCGATGCACCGGGCGCTCGACGAACAGCCTTGTGCCGGCGCTGCACACCTGACCGGAATTGGCAAAGGCGGCACCGACTGCGGCCCGCGCTGCGGCTTCGAGATTGGCATCGGCAAAGACGATATTGGGCGACTTGCCGCCCAGCTCCAGCGACAGGCGCTTGAGATTGCCGGCAGAGGCGCGGATGATCTGCTGGCCGGTCTCCACCGATCCGGTGAAGGCGATCTTGTCGACGCCCGGATGGGTGGCGAGGGCGGCGCCGGCCTCCGTGCCGAAGCCCGTGACCACATTGAACACGCCATCCGGAACGCCGGCTTCCAGCGCGAGCTCAGCAAGGCGCAGCGGTGCGAGGCTGGCGTCTTCGGCAGGCTTGAGAACCAGCGTGCAGCCACTCGCCAGCACCGGGCCGAGCTTGAGCACGGAAGCCCAGAGCGGGCCGTTCCAGGGGATGATCGCGCCGCAAACCCCGACCGGCTCCTTGACGGTACAGGCGAACAAGCCGGGATCGGAAGGGGCGTTGGTCGTACCTTCGATTGAACGGGCAATGCCGGCGAAATAGCGCAGCAGATCGACGAGCATCGCCACCGATCCGCGCGTGTGGCGGATGGGAGACCCCATTTCCAGCGTGTCGATCCGCGCGAAATGCTCGGCGTCGCGCTCAAGCAGGTCGGCGAGGCGCATCAATAACGCCTGTCGGTCGGCGGGAGAGAAGCGCGACCATGGCCCCTGCTCGAACGCCGCGCGCGCAGCGGCGACAGCGCGGTCGACATCCTGCGCCGTACCGCGCGCGATATGAGCCAGCAGGCTGCCGTCGGCGGGGTTGATCGTCTCGAACGTCTCGCCGCCGCTCGCTTCCGTCCATTGGCCGTCGATCAGGAGCTTTTCGATGCGCGGCGCCATGCGATCAGCCCCTCACCCGGAAGCTGACGGATTGGGCGCCTTCCCACAAGACGGTGCGGCCGAGTTCGGGCAGATGCTCAAGTCCTTCGATGATCGTGAGGAAATGGATGCCCGCCAGCGGCCCCAGCTTGCTGGCAAAGGCCACGCCGCCATAAGCGAGCAGGATCTCGCATTCGCTGTAGCCGCCGGGGTAGAAGATGAACTGGCCCGGAGCCGGATAGCGCGTCGGGTTTTCCCAGGGCAGATCGTATGTTGCATCGCCAAGCGGAATCCACACGCCCTCACCGCTCCAGCGGACGTGAATCAGCTTTTCGTCATAAGGCAGCATTGCCTTGAAGCGCGCGGCGGTCACGGGCGCCAGCTCTTCTTCCAGCTTGGCGACGAAGCTGAACGGGCCGGCGGTAATGTCGATCAGGGTCATGGGGTGTTCCATCAAAATCAGGCTGCGGCATGAAGCCGGGCGAAGCCGCGCTCGAGATCGGCGATGAGATCGTCGACCGCCTCGAGACCGACATGGATGCGCACAGCCGGGCCAGGCGCGGACCACTCGGTCGCCGAGCGCAGCGTGTTGGGATAGGTCGGCACGACGAGGCTCTCATAGCCGCCCCAGGAGTAGCCGAGCTTGAAGAGATCCATATGGTCCATGAAAGCCGCGAACTGTGCCTCGCTACATGCTTCCAGAACAAAGCCGAACAGACCCGAAGCGCCGTCATAGTCGCGCTTCCAGATCGCATGACCCGGATCATTCGGGAGCGCGGGATGCATCACCCGGTGAACCTCCGGCCGAGCCTGCAGCCATTGCGCGATGGCAAGACCGGAGGCGTGATGCTGCTTCATCCGCAGTGGCAGGGTACGCAGGCCGCGCATCGCCATGTAGATATCGTCCGGCCCGCCGCAATAGCCCGAGGCCGAGGCCGTTTTCTTGACCGGAATGAAGGCCGCTTCGGTCGTCACGGCGATGCCGAGCATCAGATCGGAATGGCCGGAAATATATTTCGTCGCGGCGTTGATCGACACGTCCACGCCATGTTCGAGCGGCCGGAAATTGATCGGCGATCCCCACGTGTTGTCGAAGATCGTCCAGATGCCGCCCGCACGGCATTCTCTGGTAATGGCGGGCACATCCGTCATCTCGAAGGTGAGCGAGCCGGGGCTTTCCATATAGACGACGCGAGTGTTGGGCTGGAAGAGATCGACAATGCCGGCGCCGACGTCGGGACGGTAATAGGTCACCTCGACCCCGAACTTGCGCAGAAAGCTTTCGCAGAAATCGCGTGCCGGGCCGTAGAGGCTGTCCACGATCAGCAGATGATCTCCAGCGGAGAGGAAGGCCGTGAGCGAAGCACAGATAGCGCCGAGGCCGCAACTCGTCGTGATGCCGCGATAGCCGCCTTCCAGCAGGGTGATCGCATCTTCGAACGCGCGCGTGGTCGCGGTGCCTTCGCGTCCGTAGGTAAAGCCCTCGAACGCGCCCGAAGCCCGGTCCCGCCGCGTTTCCAGCAGCGCATCCACGGACTCGAACAGGACCGTGGAGCAGTGGTAGACCGGCGGATTGACGACGCCAAAATTGGCTTCCGGATTGCGCCCGGCGTGCAGTGCCTGCGTGTCGCGATGGAAGCCCTTGAGATCGGCCATGCTCTTTGCTTTCCCCTTTAGATGACGGTGCCGGCATCCACGACGATGTCCTGCCCGGTGATCATGTTGCCTGCCGGCCCGACAAGATGGAAGAGCGCCGCTGCGACATCTTCCTCGGTGACGAGACGGCCCAGCACCGTGGTGGCGAGGAAGCGCTTGAGCGGCGCGTCCTCCGGCTCGCCATTGCGCTGCGCGGATTCACGGAACATGCGCGACAGGCGCTCGCCCTCCACGCCGCCCGGAGAGATGAGGTTGACCCGCACGCCATAAGGCGCGGCATCGAGCGCGGCGGATTTGACGAGGCCGCGCAGGGCCCATTTGGACGCCGAATATATGGCGAAGCCGGCGTTGCCCTTATGGCCATAGGTCCCGCCAATGGCGACCACGCGGCCTTCGCCCCGTTCCACCATGCTGGGCATCACGGCAGCCATGGCATTCATCACGCCCAGCACATTGATATCGAAGCAGGCGCGATAGTCTTCCGGTGTCGCCTCCCACACGGGACGGCGCGGCACGCCCACACCGGCCACGCAGACCAGAAGATCAATGGCGCCAAGTGGTGCGACGGCATCGCGCAAACCGGCTCCGTCGGAGACATCTGCCGCAACGGCCTGTGCATCGATGCCTTCCGCGGCGAGCGCGGCGACGGCCTTCGCGCCGGTGTCAGGATCGCGACCGACCAGAACCAGCGTTGCACCTTGACGCCCCAGCGCCCGTGCCAGCCCAAGGCCGAGGCCACGCGTGCCGCCGGTCACCAGAGCGGTCTTTCCGGTCAGATCGGGGGCAGTCTTCATGTTAGTCATTCGTGGCATCATCCGCAGGGGGACTTCTTTCACATGCCTACCGCAAATCGGCTGCGCGGGAAGTTGATCATTCGGCGACAGGCCCGTACCTAAAAAGCACCGCTAGCCCCATCCGCGTTGTCCTAAACGAGTCACGGACAGCCATTGGAGTGGTCAGATATGAGCCGTAGCGAAAGAAGCGAGGACGATATT
Organism: Sphingobium sp. B10D7B; assembly: GCF_025961955.1. Lineage (NCBI taxonomy): Bacteria > Pseudomonadati > Pseudomonadota > Alphaproteobacteria > Sphingomonadales > Sphingobiaceae > Sphingobium > Sphingobium sp. B10D7B. The sequence continues at coordinate 2,950,631 of NZ_JAOQOQ010000001.1, read as the reverse complement.
GCAGCAGCAGCTGCCGTGTCGCTGGACGAGATTCCCATCGTGGATTTCGCGCCTTTCCTGTCCGGCGACCCGGCCGCTCGCAAGGCTGTCGCCGAAGAAATCGCCTTTGCCTGCGAGAATATCGGCTTCTTCTATCTGACTGGCCATGGGGTCCCGCAGGCGGTGATCGACGCCGTGTTCAAAGCTGCTGCGGATTTCTTCGCCAAGCCCATGGCGGAGCGGGCTGAGGCATTCGCCACACCGGACTGGTATCGCGGCTACATTCCCATGCCCCCGCAGCAACCGCTCTCTCGCAACACCCGCATGTTCGAGCAATATCGGATGCAGCATGAGTGGCCGGCCGATCCGGACGACATGGAGCATGCGCGCATCTTCGATCAAATCAATCGCTGGCCCGCTGACATGCCGGAGTTCCAGGCGGCGGGTGAGGCCTATCTCGATGCCATGGTGACCCTTGGCCGCGAGTTGCTGCGTGCCTTTGCGATCGGTCTGGGTCTTGACGAGCATCGGTTCGATGGCTGGTTCAAGCATCCACCCTCGCAGTTGAGTATGAACTATTATCCGGTGTTGCCGAACGCGGCGGACAGCGACGTGTCCAACATGATTTCGCACACCGACGAAGGGCCGTTCACGATCCTGGCGCAAGGCGAGATCGGCGGCCTGGAGGTCAAGCGGCGCGACGGCGCATGGATTCAGGCGCCGCCGCTGCGTGGCGCGTTCACGATCAATGTGGGCGACATGATGATGTGGTGGTCGAATGGCCGCTTCATCTCCAACTATCACCGCGTGCGCAATCGCACGGATGTAGAGCGCTTTTCTGTGCCCTATTTCGCGAATCCTGATCGCAATGTGACGGTAGCGCCGCTGCCGGAGCTCGTTGGCGCAGACGGCCCCAGCTACGAGCCGGTGCGCGTTGCCGATCATCTCGCCCGTTTCTACAGCCAGCTCTCCAAGAACCCCCATGACGTCTATAACTGAGGCTGCCTCCCCCGCCGCTGCGGGGATCGGCGCGAAGATCGGTGCCGATATCGGCGGAACCTTCACCGATGTCGTTCTGGAGGTTGGCGATCGTCGCCATTCGACCAAGCTGCTGACCACCTATGACGCGCCCGAGCGCGCTCTTCTTGACGGGGTGAGCCTGCTGCTGGACGAGGCCGGCATTGGGCCGGCGGATGTCTCGCTGGTCGTTCACGGCACGACGCTGGCGACCAACGCCCTGATCGAACGACGCGGCGTCAAACTTGCGCTGCTGACTACCGACGGGTTCCGCGACGTGCTGGCGCTCGGCACTGAAAGCCGGTTCGACCAGTATGACATCGGCATGGAGAAGCCCGATCCGCTGGTGCCGCGCAAGTGGCGGCTCGGCGTGGCGGAGCGGATGGATGCATTTGGCAACGTGCTGCTGCCGCTCGATGAAGAAGCCGTACGCTCCGCCGCTGCCCAGTTCTGCGCCGAGGGTGTGGAGAGCGTCGCCGTGGCGTTCCTGCACAGCTATGTGAACCCGGCGCACGAACTGCGCGCGGCGGAAATTCTGCGCGAGGAAATGCCGGGTGTGGCTCTCTCGCTCTCCAGCGAGGTCTCGCCGGAGATGCGCGAATATGAGCGCTTCTCCACCACCACGGCCAATGCCTATGTGCAGCCGCTGGTCGATGCCTATCTACGCCGGCTGCAAACGCGTTTGACGGAGATGGGCTTTGCCTGCCCGCTCTACCTGATGCTGTCTTCCGGCGGCCTGACCACCGTGGACATCGCCGCGCGGTTTCCCGTGCGGCTGGTGGAGAGCGGCCCGGCGGGCGGCGCAATCTTCGCCGCGTCCGTGGCCAGCGAATGCGGTGAGGCCCGCGTGCTGGCACTCGACGTGGGCGGCACGACCGCCAAGATCTGCCTCATCAACGATGGTGCGCCGCAGACATCGCAGGTGTTCGAGGTCGGACGCGCCCACCGCTTCCGCAAGGGAAGCGGCTTGCCGTTGCGCATCCCCGTGGTGGAAATGGTCGAGATCGGTGCCGGCGGTGGATCGATTGCCGCGGTGGATAGCGCCGGGCGCCTGACGGTAGGGCCGCATAGCGCGGGATCGGAGCCCGGCCCGGCCGCTTATGGACGTGGCGGCGAGCGCCCGACCGTGACCGACGCGGATATCACGCTCGGCCGCATCGACCCCAGCCGCTTTGCCGGCGGCAAGGTAACGCTGCACCCCGAAAAATCGAACGCCGCGCTGGCCGGCCTCGGCCTGTGGGATGGCAAGGCGGAGACGCTGGCAGTCGGCGTCAGCGAGATTGTCGATGAGACAATGGCGAGCGCAGCGCGTGTCCACGCCGTCGAGCAGGGCATGACGCTGGACGAGCGCACGCTGATCGCCTTCGGCGGCGCTGCGCCGCTCCATGCGGTGAGCTTTGCCGAAAAGCTCGGCATCGGGCGCGTGATCATCCCGTCGGGCGCCGGCGTCGGATCGGCGGTCGGCTTCCTGCGCGCGCCGGTTTCCTATGAGATTGCCCGCAGCCTCACCATGCGGCTCGATCAGGCCGATCTGACCCGCCTCAATGCTCTGCTGGACGAAATGGCCGCCGAAGCGCGCGGCCTCGTCAGCGCCGGCGCGACCGGAGCGGACCAGAGCGAACGCCGCGTCTGCTTCGCCCGCTATCAGGGACAGGGCTATGAAATCCCGTTCGAGATTCCGGCGCGCCGGCTCGGCGAGGCGGACATCGCCGTCCTCCAAGCTGGCTTCGAGCAGGCTTATCGCGCGCAATATGGCGGCATGGTGCTCGACCTTCCCATCGAAATGCTGACCTGGCGCGTCAATGTGAGCGCGAGCGGCTTCCGCGCGGAAGCATCCGGCACGGCGGTCGCAACCCGCACTGCCACGCCGGTCGGCAGCAGGCGCGTGGTCGATCCCACCACCGGTCAGGCGATGGATTTCGCGCTCTACGCCCGCGAGACGATGCAGCCCGGCGAGCGGTTCTCCGGCCCGGCGCTGGTCGCCGAGCGTGAGACGACCACCGTGGTCTCGCCCCGTTTCGACGGGCAAATGGACGAGCGCGGCTATCTGGTGCTGACGCGCCGCGAGACAGGAGACGCCCGATGAGCGATGCGCTGACCGAACTGCGGATGCAGGTGATCTGGACGCGGCTGATCTCCATTGTCGAAGAGCAGGCCCAGACGCTGATGCGCACAGCCTTCTCGACCACGGTGCGCGATGCCGGCGATCTTTCCGCCGCGCTGTTCGATCTGGACGGACGACTGGTGGCAGAAGCGGTCACGGGCACGCCAGGGCATGTGAACTCCATGGCCGAAGGCGTGCGGCACTTCCTTGCCAAATTCCCGGTCGCGACGATGAAGCAGGGCGACCATTTCATCACCAACGATCCCTGGCTGACGGCGGGACATCTCCACGACGTCACCGTGGTCTCCCCGGCTTTCCATGAGGGGCGGGTCGTCGGGCTGTTCGGCGTGTGCTGCCATCAGGTCGATATCGGCGGCCTCGGTCAGGGGCCGGATGGCCGCTCGATCTACGAGGAAGGCTTGCAGATTCCGCTGATGAAGCTGGCCGATGCCGGGCGCATCAACCAGGATCTCATCGACATTCTCTGCCAGAATGTGCGGATGCCGCTGCAGGTGAAGGGCGACGTGCTCTCCTACATCACTAGCAACGAGGCAGCCGCCCGTCGCCTGAGCGCCATGCTCGGGGAATTCGGCATGGCGGATCTTTCACAGGTCGCGGACTACATCATCGAGCGCTCGCTGGCGGCGACGCGCGCGGAAATCGCCAAGCTGCCGGATGGCCAGTGGTCCAGCACGCTGGTGATCGATGGCTATGATGCGCCGGTGACCATCGTCGGGACGCTCACCATCGATGGCGACACCCTCTCGATGGATTATGAGGGCACGGACGGCTGCCTGCCGCGCGGCATCAACGTCGTGCTGAATTATTGCCGCGCTTACACCGTTTTCGGCCTGCGCTGCGTGATCTCGCCGGAAGTGCCGAACAATTTCGGCGCGCTGGAGCCGTTTGAGGTCACCGCGCCGGAAGGCTCTATCCTCAATGTCCAGCGCCCCTGGCCGGTCGCGGCGCGGCATGTCATCGGGCAGATGCTGCCGGATGTGGTGTTCGGTTGCCTCTCGCAGGCCATCCCCGACCGGGTACCGGCCGAGGGCTCGTCCTGTTTGTGGTCCGTGCAATTGCGCGGTCGGCTGCCGGCGGAAGGCAATGGCCGACAGGGCGATCCATTTGATGCGATCTTCTTCAATTCCGGCGGCTCTGGCGCGCGACCCGGGCAGGATGGCCTCTCTGGCACTGCCTTCCCCAGCGGTGTACGCGCTATGCCGGTCGAGGTGACCGAGAGCGGTGCGCCCATCGTCATCTGGCGCAAGGAATTGCGTACCGATAGCGGCGGGGCCGGCGCGTTGCGCGGCGGCCTGGGGCAGACCGTGGAGGTCGGGATGCGTGATGGCAGCGGCTTCGAAGTACTAGCGATGTTCGAACGGGTCGACCGCCCGGCCAGGGGCCGCGATGGCGGGCATGATGGCGCGGCGGGGACGGTGTCGACCTCCGGCGGCAAAATGATGCGCGCCAAGGGCCTGCAGGCGATACCCGCCGGCGAGCGGCTGGTGCTGCAGATCCCCGGCGGCGCGGGCCTGGGCGACCCAGCCCAGCGCAGGCCGGACAGCGTCCGTGCCGATTTGGATGAAGGCATGATTTCCCACGCGAGCGCGAAGGCGATCTACGGCCAGGGCCTCTAGCACCGACCCGGTCGGCCATGCCGGTCAGGCGTCGAGCGTGAACCCGTGGGCGGCATCGTCGTCGTCCTCATCCATGGACCATTCCGCCGCCCCCGGCAGGGTCGGCAGGGACCGGCACTCATGGAGATCGCGCGCCATCTGCTCGGCAAACTTCGCAGCGACCAATGGCAACGGGCGGCCCTTGAGCTGCCCCAGCACCAGCGGCCCGTAGGTCCGGTCGATGTCGCTGATCCGGCGCACCGCGAACCGGGGATCATGGCGCCAGACATCGGCACCAATGTCGATCTGAAAGGTGATGAGATCGCCGCCGGCAACCAGTTCGCCCAGAAAGTCGAAGCTGTTGGCTTCCACCGCTACATTGAGCTTGGCTGAGCTTGAGAGCAGCCGGTTCTCGACGATTTCGCGCCCGCCAAAGGCCATGTCCGGCATGGCGACGTCATATTCTGCGCATTGCCGCAGACGCAGCACCTCATGCTGGGCGAGCGGATGGTCCGCCGCCATGACGGCGACCAAACCCTGACCGATCGACATGATCGGGTGGAGCTCCGACGAGCGAAGCGGACGGAAGATCAGCACGATATCCATTTCATAATCGATCAACGCGCGCACCGCCGTGCTGTGATCGGTCACGGAGAGCTTGAACTTCACATTGGGATGCTTTTCGCGAAAGCTGACGATGTGACGCAGGACGAAACTGCGGGCGACTGCCTGGCTGCAGGCAATGCGCACCTCGCCCCGCTGCAGACCTTCCAGCTCCTCGATCTGCGAGTAGACGCGCCGCAATTCGGAGGTCTGCATCCGTATCCAGCTGATCAGCACTTCGCCGGCGGCAGTGAGGCGGACGCCAGAGGTATGTCGCTCGAAAATAACGGCGTTCAGGTCATGCTCGACATCCTGAATGCGGCGGAGCAGGGCGGAGGGCGTCACGTTCAACCGCTCGGCCGCCTGACGGACCGAACCCACGCGCGCGACCTCATCGATATACTGCCAGATCCTCTGGTTGCGTAGCGCCATCAGCGACTCCGTTCGATTTTCGGCTACACCATGCCCCTGGTTTAGCACCACTTGGTCACCGGCACATCCCTTATGCACCGATGTATCGAATATCGTCTTTGAAGTCGGCTTCGGTCGAAACGCACCTCTTTAAAGTCGAATCGAATATCAGAAGTCAATATCAATTTTGATTCTGGTCTATTTTCGAACAATAACGTCACGGGCGGGCAATGAATCTCGATCTCGATAGTAAAGTTGTGATGATTACAGGCGCCGGGAAAGGTATGGGGCCTGCAATTTCACAGGCCTTTTCTAGTGAAGGCGCCAAGATCGTCATCCTTGGCCGTGATATGACTGCGCTGGAGACCCTGAAGGAAGAGATCGGGCCAAAGGCCTCCGTTACCGTCATCCGCTGTGACGTCACCAGTGCCTCCGACTGCGAAGCCGCGGTGAGCCAGGCCGAGACGGCGCATGGCCGTGTCGATGTGCTGGTCAACGTCGCTGGCGGCACAGGGCCGGTCGGCGACACCGCCTGGGAGACCACGCCGGAAGGTTTCGATGAAATCATCAAGCTCAACATGGGCGGCTGCTTTTTGATGATGAAGGCCGTCCTGCCCGGCATGATCGCGCGGCGCTATGGCAAGATCGTGAATGTCGGCGGCACCTTCGGCATGCATGGACGCGCCGGCCGCATGGCCTATTCCGCCTCCAAATGGGGTTTGCGCGGCATCACCAAGTCGACGGCGATCGAGGTTGGGCCTTACAATATCAACGTGAATATCGTCGCGCCCGGCATGGTTGATGGTCCGCGCTTCCGCACCAAGGTGATGCCGGGTATGGCCGAGGCAGCCGGGCGCAGCGAAGAGGAAATCATCGCCGAGCACGCTGCCGAATATGCGCTGCGCCGCATCAGCAGCGCGCAGGACGTGGCCAATGCCTGCCTGTTCCTCGCCTCCGACGTTTCGCGCCAGATCACCGGCATCGACCTGCCCGTCGATGGTGGCTGGGCCGCTCTCTGATCCTCTCATAACCATGGAACCCGCCATGAAAGCCGATATCGTCATCAACGGCGCCACAATCGTCACCGACAGCGCCATGTTCCCCGCCTCGATCGCGATCAAGGACGGCCTCATCCTGGCCATCGGCGCGCAGGATGCGATGCCCGAGGCCGCCGAGGTGGTCGACGCGACCGGCAAGCACATTCTCCCCGGCGCCATCGACGCGCATGTGCATTTCCGCGATCCCGGCTACACGCACAAGGAAACCTGGGAAACCGGTACGGCCAGCGCTGCGATGGGCGGCGTCACCACCGTGTTCGAGATGCCAAACACCAATCCGCCGACGGGCACGGTGGAAGCACTCAACATGAAGCTGGAATCGGCCAAGAAGGCCTATGTCGACTTCGGCATCTACGGCCTGCTCGGCGAGGATAATCTCGACCAGCTCGAGGCACTGATCGAGGGCGGCGTCGCCGGCTTCAAATGCTTCATGGGCAACACCTTCGGCAACCTCCCATCCCCGCCGAGCGGTGCGATCCTCGAAGGGTTCGAGATCGTCGCAAAGCACGGCTATCGCGTGGCGCTGCACGCCGAGAATGCCTCGATCATGGCGCGTCGCTCGAAGAAGCTGCGCGAGCAGGATTGCTGCGACCCGCTGGCGCATCTCGACGCCCGCCCGCCCGTCGTCGCGGTGGAAGCGGTCTCGCGAGCGGCCATTCTCGCGGAATGGACCGGAGCGCGCATCCACATCCTGCACGTCTCATCCGGCGACGAACTGCGTCCGCTGCGCGAGGCGAAAGCCCGCGGTGTCGACATCACGGCCGAGACCTGCCCCCATTATCTGCTGCTCGACGAGCGCGCTTATACCGAGAAGAAGTCGCTCATCCGCGTCAATCCGCCGGTGCGCGAGAAGGTCCATCAAGAGCAGCTCTGGCAGGGCGTTGCGGACGGCACGATCGACATGATCGCCACCGACCATGCGCCGCACAGCCATGCAGAAAAGCATAATGATGACATCTGGAGGGCCGACTGCGGCTTTACCGGTGTGCAGACACAGATGCCGCTGATGCTCACCCAGATCGCCAATGGTCGGATGACGCTGACGCAATATGTCCGCATGACCTCGCTGGCGCCAGCAAAGGCATTCGGCCTCTATCCGCGCAAAGGCGCCCTGCTGCCGGGCTCCGATGCGGACATCGTCGTCGTCGACATGGAGAAGGCGGTCAAGGTCGACTCCGCGTTGCTCAAGTCCAAGGGCTCCTCGACGCCCTTCCAGGGTTACGAGACCAAGGGTGCCCCGATCCATACACTGGTGCGCGGACGCTTCGTGATGCGTGACGGAGAGTTGGTGACGAGCGCGATGGGCCACGGCCTCAACGTGCGGCGCATCCAGCAGATGCCTGCGCCGACGCCGCGCAATACCCACACCACGACCAAGGCCATTCTCGAAAAGCGAGGCAAGCGTTACTGATATAGGGCGCCTGGCGCGGCGAGCGTGACACCCGGTTCATAGCGGCGTGCTGTATTTTACATGAGGTCGGTTCAACAGCCGACCTTTGCGGTCCGATTTCTGCCCACCAAAGCTTGCCTTGTGCAGCCGGCAAGCTATCCATAAATTGTCTCACCACGTTCCAGCATGGCGATGAATTCTGCGATTTTGCGCATACGCGTTTGTGCCCGCTTAGCCGTGCTGATTCTATAGAGGATGGCGTAGCGGTTCGCGCCCGCGAGCGTCGCGAAAAAGGCAGCAGCCTTCGTGTTCGCGTTGAGAGCGTCTTGCAGGTCGGGTGGCACCTCAGCCTTGCTGGCAGAGGCATAGGCGGCATCCCATCGTCCGTCGGCTCTCGCCGCTTCTACTTCTTCTATCCCGCGCGCAGCCATGAGGCCCTCCGCGATGAGGCTAAGTGCGCGTGTTCGATTTGCCTGAGACCATTTGCTGCGAGGCTTGCGCGGCGTGAAACGGATCAGCCAACTGTGCTCGTCATACTTATCCAGTTGTCCGTCGATCCAACCGTGGCAGATGGCGGTGTCGATCGCTTCTGCCTTGGTTAAGGTGACAAGGCTCGACCCCCGCTTCGCAAACCGAAGCCACGCACCCTTGGCATCGGCTCCCTGACGCGACAGCCACTCGGCGAAATGCGTATCGGTTTCGAAAAGAAGGATTTGAAGACCGGATTTGGTACCACTCATATCACTATCCTAGGGTCCCACGAGTCGACTGAACAGGGTATGGGGTCGGCGGGAGAGCGCCACATGTGGAAACTGCGCACCAGCGTTCATACGCCTTGTTCTGGACAAGGGGATGACTGGCACGCCTAGAACGCGCTTTAACGTCGTAGAGAAATTGCGCGCGCGTCACCGCCCAGATCCAGCGCCACGGACGTGATAGGCTCGCCCGCCGCCAGCTTGGAAGGCGGAACGGAAAGGCGCCTGTTGGCGACGCTGCGTGAAATTCATGCCGGCTTCCCGCCGAACGATGCGCCTAAATCGGAGTCTGGTCATGCCAAGGGCGTCGGGCCATTCCTCATGGTCGCGGTCATGCAGCATATCAAACATTAGCTCAGCAGCGCGGTTCTCGACATCAGCTCAGCAGCCGACGATGTTTGATGCTCGGGCCTTGAGGTCTGGCGGCCACCCCGGTCATGTACTATTGTTCTCGTTATCATTGGCTGGAACGTTACGATATATTTGTCGCTCTCGATAATTTCATCCAACTTCACCAATTCCGGGATAATATGTGAGCAAGCCTCCTAAATTGCCGAAGTACGAGCAGACGCTTTCAGCAGTTCTGTTGAGCGCCAAGGAAGCCGTGATACTGCCGATGCGGCCGAAGATGCGGGAGCATGACATTACCGAGCCGCAATGTCGGGTCATGCGGGTCATTAACGATCACGGCCCCACGGATGCGAGCCGGGTCGCTGAAATTGGTCAGCTGCACAAGCCCAGCGTCACCCGCATCCTGAAGGAACTCGAGGCGCGCAATCTTGTGGCGCGCGAGACGGACAACCGGCGCCGCGTTCTGGTGGCACTCACGCCCGACGGGCATGAACTCGTCAAGACGCTGACCTATGATGTCAGGCGGGTGATGGCGGAATATTCAGAGCGCTTTGGAGCGGAAAGGTTGGAGCGTCTCATCAACGAACTTCGGGCATTGACCGCGACGATCAGTGGCGTCGAGTAGCCCCTTGCCATGGCTCACCCGAAGCGATCCGCCCACGGTTTGGCGGATCGCTCCCGGCGCGCTGACTTAACGTAGCTGAAGAATTGCCTCGCGGGTGAACGGGGCAATCTCGCCGAACCGCCCTTCGCGGACCTTTTCTGAAATTTGCGGTTCGCTCAGGATCGCCCGGCCGATGGCCACAAGGTCGAACTCATCGCGCTCAAGGCGTTCGACCAGTTCCCGCAAAGTCGCCACGCCGGCCTCGGCAGTGTCCCCGTAGAAACTCTCTTCCAGCCCGATCGACCCGACCGTGATGCTGGGCTTGTTTGTCGCCTTCTTCGCCCACCCCGCCAGATTGAGATCGCTGCCGGGAAACGCTGGCGCGGTGAAATTGCGCTGGGAACAGTGGAAGATATCGACGCCTGCATCCGCGAGCGGCCCGAGCCAGTCCGTGACCTCGGACGGGCTGGAGACCAGCAGCGTGTCATAATCCTGGATCTTGTACTGCGAGACGCGCATGCCGAGCGGCATGTCTGCAGGAATAGCCGAGCGGACGGCCTGGACGATCTCCACGGCAAAGCGCGCGCGTTCGGCCAGCGTGGGGCCACCCCAACGATCGTCCCGGCGGTTGGTGCCGGCCCAGAAGAACTGGTCGATCAGATAGCCATGCGCGGCATGCAGCTCTATGCCGTCGAAGCCGACGGCCTTTGCATCCGCGGCGGCGCGCGCGAAAGAGGCGATCGTATCGGCGATGTCGGACTCGGTCATCGCGTGGCCGAGCGGCTGGTCTGGGGCGGTGAGGCCGGAAGGCCCCTCGAAATTGTTCGGCCAGTCCGGCGCGCGTGGATCCGGCAGGGCGCCGACATGCCACAACTGGCTCCACATCCGCCCGCCCGCGTCATGCACTTCTGCCAGCACTTTGCGCCAGCCCGCCAGCCCATCACCGTGAATGCTGGGAAGGTCGGCGTTGTTACGCGAAAGGGGGCGATCGATGACCGTTCCCTCGCTGACCAGAAGACCTGTCCCACCTTCCGCGCGCCGCCGATAATAGGCTGCGACCTCATCGGTCGGGATGCCACCGGGGCTTTTGGCGCGGGTCATCGGCGCCATGACCAGACGATTGGGCAGGGTCAGCCCGTTCACCTGCAAGGGCGCATAAAGAGGCGAAACATCAACGGTCATTCTTCAACTCCAGTTTGCCATCGACGCGATGGCTCGGGACAATGGCGTCCTCTACAGGCTGGCTTGCTGCGAGCGGATGCGGGTGCGACATGGCTGCCGCACCCGCATTCTGCCCGTACCGATGAGGCTCAGAACCTCTTCTTCACGGTCACGGCCCATTCCCGCGGACGGCCGGGCTGCGCGATGGAGAAGCCCGCCGCACCGCTCGACCGGTCGAAGCCGGTCAGCAGATAATATTTGTCGAACAGGTTCGTGACTTCAGCCGAGACGTCCAGGTCTCCATCTGCATTGCTCCACGTCAGTCGGGCATTGGAGACGACGTAGCTGTCGATCAGGCTCGTCGGCAGATTGACGCCGAAGTAGATCTCGTCCTGGAACGAGGTGTCGATGCGCGGCGTCAGTGACCCCGCGTCGCCAAGATCGATCTCATATTGCGCTCCGATGCTCCACTTCCAGCGTGGCGTATAGAGCGGATAATCGCCGAACTGCGGCCCTGCCGGGTTGCCGGGGCCACCGACCGTCGCCGTCCCGAAGGTGCGGAAACTGGTGTAATCGAAATCGACGAAGCTGACGGCGCCATCGATCATCATGCCCTCGACCGGCCGGACCGAAGCCTCGACCTCGAAGCCCTTCACGTCGGCATCGCCCGAGTTGGTGATGAGATTGCAGGGCGAGCCCAGTGTGGCGCCCACGATGGCGATGCAGTTCGACAGGCTGAGCTGGATGTCGGAATATTTGGAGAAGAAGAAGGCCGCGTTGAGCCGCACCCGCCGGTCGAACAGGTCGCTCTTGAAGCCCAGTTCGTAGGTCGTCTGCTTCTCCGGACCGAAGGGCAGCACCTGCGCGAAGTTGAAGGGGCGGGGATTGATGCCGCCGCCCTTGATGCCTGTCGCCACCTGACCATAAATCGAAATGTCGGGCGTGATCTCATATTGCGCATTCAGGCGGTAATCGAAGTTGGTGCTGATCGGGCCATCATAGATGCCCACGCGGCCATCCAGCGCACCGACCGCCGAGCCAGCGGGCAGGGGGCTGCCATCCGGCAAACGGCGGCCGAACTCATAGCGCTTATACTCATCGGTATAGCGCAGGCCCGCCGACAAGGTCAGCCGATCGACTGGCTTCCATGCAAGGTGGAGAAACGCCGCCTTGGTATTGGCATCAGTGGGATCGTTATTGAAGAAGGCCGGATCGGTCGTGTAGCGAATGTCGGACCCGGCGAGAATGCTCGAGAACTGCTTCATGTAGAAGCCGCCGACCGTATATTGAAGGGCATCTTCGAAGAACGATCCGTTGAGGCGCAGCTCCTGGGTGAACTGCCAGTAGCGCAGCTTGCTGGTATTGTTCTGGTGCGCGAGCGGCGAGAGGTCGTCGTCGGCATCCCATTTGGAATGATAGGCCCGGTAGGCCGTGATCGAGACCAGTTGCAGATCGTCCGACAGATCATATTCGATCTGCCCGGAGATGCCCCAACCCTCGTAGGTGAGCCGGCCATCGTAATAAGTTCCGGCCCTCACGCCCCCGGTGTTCGCGAAGGCGCCCTGAGGGCCCGTCGAACTGTCCGGCGCGCCGATATAGGTGGCGTAATTGCAATAGTTGCCGCAGACGAAGCGGGCGTCATAAGGAATGACCCCGCCAAAGGGGTTGATATCCGTCGCGCCCCGCGGATTGCCGGGCAGGCGATCCGTGAAATTCGGGCTGCGCCGAACCCCGGCGATGCTCCGGTCCAGCAGGACGTTGCCGGCATTGACGCGGTCCTCATTGGTGTAATCGACGGCGATATTGATATCGAGGTCGCTGCTCGGCTGGAAGCGCAGCTGGCCGCGCGCCGCCGTGTATCCCACACCACCCTCGCGGCCGAGTTCGCAGTTGTCGGACGCCGTCATGCGCGGGATCCCGCCAGCGGGATTGATCGGAACCGTCGCGCCAGCATTGTTGACGACCGTCGTCGAGCCGCCAGCGGGGAACAGGCAGCCAAAATCCAGCCGCTTGATATAGCCGTCCTGCTTCTTGGAGACGCCGGCGATCCGCGCGCTGATGGTGTCGGTCAGCTTGAAGTCGGCCGATCCACGCAGGTCGATCCGGTTGCGGCTACCATAGGTCGCGGCCACATAGCCCGTGTTCGATCCCGTCGGCCGCTTCGAGTAGAGCTTTACCGCGCCGCCGATCGAGTTCTTGCCGGCCAGCGTGCCCTGCGGGCCGCGCAGGATCTCGACCCGGTCAAGATCGAGCAGGTCGAGGATGGAACCAGTCAGCGTCGCATAATAGACGTCGTCGACATACAGGCCCACGCCGGGTTCCAGCGCGGCGCTGAAGTCTTGCTGGCCGACGCCACGGATGTTCCCGACGAGCGAGGAGCCATAGGATGCGCCCTGCGGCTTGAGGGTGACCGAGGGCGCCTGATTGGCGACATCGGCAATGCTGGTCTGGCTGCGCGCTTCGAGCATCGCCCCGGACACAGCGGTGATGGCCAGCGGGGTGTCCTGCAGGTTCTGCTCACGAAACTGCGCGGTCACCATGATCGTCTCGACGTCTCTGGCCGTCGACGCGCTCTCGGCCTGACCGCTGGTCGAAGCCTGCGGGGCCTGCGCGCCAGCGGCGCCCGCCAAGGCGATCCCCATCGCGAACAGACTGGTCCGGCAGACGATGCCCTTTCCTTTCTTGGTCATGCTCATCTCTCCTCTCGTTTTTCTTTTCGGTGCGGCCGCCCTTTGATCGGGCGGTCCTGTGGGCGATCGTCTTTCTCAGCGCGACCGCCCAAAGTCGTTCTCAGGCGCGGGTTCGGCCTGGCTCAGCTAAACCGCTGGTAGGAAATGTCGGTTTTGTCGGCCCGCCCACGCAGCGTTGCCGGGTTATTTTCGGAACCGAACGGCGTGCGCGGTCCGGTGTCGGTGAAGTCGAGAACGGCCCAGCGTTCCGCGATCTTCCATTCTCCCTCGCGGCGCTCGAAGCGGTGGACATAGCGCCCGAACATCTGGTTGAGCTGGGCGTCGGCATTGTGGATGGCATGGTAATAGGCCTCGCACCAGGCGGTGTCCCCATCCACTTCGATCGAGATATTCGTCACATGGTGCTGGGTGCCGCCCGGTGCGACCTGCGGCATGCGCTCGACCGCGGCTTTTGCGAAATCATGCGCCAGCCGGTCGTGCCCGGCATGATGATCGATGGCGTCGGAATGGAAGGCCGACATGATGAGGTCGACGTCGCAGCGATCGACACCGCGCCAATAGCGGCTGAGCACCTTGGTGATGAGACGCTCATCGATCATCTCCTGCAGACTAGATTCAGAATTCACGCAACCACTCCATTTCTAGAAAGCGCGCGTCAGAAATCCGGCGTCGCGCGCACGCCCCATCGCTTTCGCGCCTTCGCCTGAAGCCGCGCAGCAACGAATGATCAATGATGTCGACACTTGCCTTTCCGGTTCTCACCGCCTGTCACAGGGCCACACAGCTGGCCTTGCGTCTGCGCGTTCAGAGCGGACCGTCGCACGGCCTTACATCCTCCCTCATCCACAGCCCTCCTGCTCGACTCGCTTTGCGGGCTTGGCATCGAGTTAACATGATAACTGCTAGCCGGCAACATGATTGATCGCCATGGTCGAGGAGGCAGGATCGCCGGCCGATGTGATCTTAGCGTCCCCAAAGCTCTGACCGTCGAGATGTCATCGCGCCCGGACAATTGCGAGATGTCTAGTTAAAATATTGATATATCTGTTTATAATCATCAGAATCTCATTCTGTTGATCGAAGCCTGTCTGCCCATGCGAGGCGGGCCCAGGCTTCCGCACTGCCACGCGCGATATCCGCTTGACACCTGAGGGTCTCAGCGACACATTGAATTAACGTGATAACTAAATTTCAGACGGTAGCCTTGGCTTGGCTGCCTTTCAGGAAGCTCGCAACACGACGAGCGCTGGTGCCGATGTGACAAGAGAGGATGCCGTGATGGCCAATATCGATTCCCCCGATCTTCAGACGCGCCTCGAGCGCTTGCTCGACATGGAAGACATTCGCGAAGTCCTCCGCCGCTATACTCGCGGCCTCGACCGTCATGACGATGCGGTCATCGCCAGTGCTTTCTGGCCGGACGCGGAGATCAACTATCTCGACGATTTTTCGGGGCCGACGGACGCGTTCGTCGACTGGGGCAACCAGCGGCACGAAGAGCGCTATGTCTGCCATCAACATCACATCACCAATGTGAACATCGATCTCGACGGGGATCGGGCGCATGTCAGCAGCTATGTCATCTACATGCTGCGCCAGAAACAGGACCTGCAGAACATCGGCAGCGGCCGATACATAGACCAGTTCGAGCGCCGCAATGGTGAGTGGCGGATTGCCCTGCGGGAATTCCTGCCGGAAATGGGCGTGACCGTTCCGACAGGCCCTCGTCGCGAACTCGCGAGCCCGCCGGGCAATGGGCGGTGGGACAGGGACGATATTTCCTATCGCCGCCCGCTCATGCGGCGGGATTCATCCGGTTCAGCATAACCGTCTGGAACTGTCCTGCTGCTGAGAGCACATCTTGCACGCGGCATCCGTCCGCGGCCATGATCGAGGCAGCCGCAAAGCATCGGCTGTTGGAAAGCATAAGCGCGCGCGAGGGGGATCAAGGCGATGTCCGATCCGTCGACCACGCCAGATCGAGAGGGTGATATCATGCAGGCTGAAGGCCTTCCAAAGCCTGCAGGCAAGCCACAGTTCGGGCCTGGTTATCGCGCGTGGCTACTCGCCCTCACCATGGCGGTCGGCGCGTTCGGCTTCATCGACCGGGTCATCGTTGCCACGCTGGGCCAGGCAATCAAGGATGACCTGGGGCTCTCCGATTTCCAGCTCGGCATCCTGAGCGGCCTCAGCTTCGCCATTCTCTACAGCACAATGGGATTGCCGATCGCGCGACTGGCCGAGCGCCGCAGCCGGATCAATATCATCTCCATATCGGTCGCCCTGTTTTCGGCCGCGACGGTGGCTTGCGGCATGGCTGCAAATTTCTGGCAACTTTTTTTGCTGCGCGTGGGGGTCGGCATCGGCGAGGCCGGCGTGCAGGCGCCCGCGGTTTCGCTCCTTGCGGATCACTTCCCCAAGGAGCGGCGAGGGGCCGTGATGACCGTCATGAAGCTCGGCAACCCGGTCGGTTCCGTGATCGGTGCGCTCACGGCGGGTTGGATAGGATCGACCTATGGCTGGCGCGCGGCGATCATCTGCATCGCAGCGCCCGGGCTCGTCGTGGCGCTTCTCTTCCGACTGACACTGCGCGAGCCGCCGCGCGGCCTGTCCGATCCGGATCTTGCAGAGGCAAAGAGCGAGCCACCTCCGCTGCGGGCGGTGCTCAAGATGATGGCCGCCCGGCCCGAGTTTCGCCACATGCTGATCGGGTTGGCCCTTGTCACGCTCGGCATGTATGGCTCCGGTGCCTTTTATGCGCCCTTCTTCATGCGTGTGCATGATTTGAGCCTGAGCCAGGTTGGCGTGTTCTATGCCGTCCAGAGCGGCATCGCGGCGACGCTGGGCCTCGCCATCGCCGGATTTGGTGTGGACCTGATTTCGAGATGGGGCGCCCAATGGTATGCGCTTCTCCCCGCGCTCGGGGTGCTGATCGGCGCGCCGTTTACCCTGGCAGGCTACAGCGTGGCGCATCCCATGCTGGCGCTGGTCTTGCTCATCAGCGGCGCCGTTCTGGCCTTCTTTCACAATGTGCCGACGCTTGTCGCCTTCCAGAATATGGTGGGGCCGAGAATGCGCGCGACGGCGGCGTTTGTCTTCTTCTTTGTCACCACCTTGGTCGGGGTCGGCTTGGGGCCCGCGCTCATCGGCTTTATCAGCGATCTCTATGCCAACGCGCTCTTTGCGGATGGAAATTATGCTGCCTTGTGCGGCAGCAAAACCGTCTCAACGGTCGCCGCCGTGCAAAGCGCCTGCACCGCTGCCTCCACAAGCGGCATTCGTTATGCGCTTATGACGAGCGTTCTGCTGCCTGTGTGGTCTGCGCTCCATTTCTTCCTCGCGGCTCGGGCGATCCGGCAATCGGGCTCTTGAGTGGCAGCTACGTCCTCAAAAAGGGCGTAAATTTAACATGGATCTGCCTCGTAAGCTGTCCGTCATTCAACCAAACGAGCCGGCGTCCCGTGCACCTTAAAGGAACCGGAGAAGGTCATCTCGTTTCGTTCTGACAAGGCCAGCCCGTTGTCGACATCAATGCCGAGATACTTAACCGTGGGTTCAGTTTTTCACGGCCCCGCAAGATCTGGCGGCGCGCAGGTTGCCTACTGCCTCATAGAGCAGCGCGGGACCTTTGCGCGGCGTAGAATGACTACCGCGGCCGCGGCTCTCCAGGCCCCCTGTCGAACCCATTTCATTGATCCGTTTGCTGATGGCCCAGATAATCTATCCGATTAGGAAAGCAAATCCCGGGTCGCTCCAGGGCAAGAGCGCCGCATTAGCAGACTTTTCGCGCGCCAATCATATCTCGCGTTGCGGCCAATCCGGTTTTCTGTTGGTTGACTGTCGCTAGGTCTAGCAGAGTTCCGCCGCTCGGCAGATCAACGATGTTGATTTGACGACACCACAACCGCGCAACCTGCTCTTGATTTATTTTGGGATTTTTATTTCGCGTCTACTCAAAGCGAGGCTCAAGCTCCATCAACGCTGTCTTTCTCTCACCGAGAAGAACGCACGAGACGCAGTAGCCGAGCATAGTGACATGCCCCTGCCCCGGGCGAGGGAAGCACCACTTGTTCCTTGTTGGTCAGACGACCGAGCAGACCGTGAACATCTTGACCTCCTCGCGGCCGCCTTGTGAGTGGCGAAAAATTGTCTGACCTTTGATGGCAAATCACAGTCCTCTCCTTGCTTTCATCTGAGAAATTTCAGACAGCGGCTTTAACAAGGGGCTGTGTACCCATGATGTGAATCGCAGGCAGCCGTGCGCCTGCCTCAGGAAGGACCGCATCAAATGTCTGGAAAACTGTCGCTTAACATCGGCTTGAAGTCGCCTGGTCCCCGCATCGGGGGATATGCGCTGATCGCGGTGGCCGCGGCGGGCTTGAACTCGACCGCTCCACTTATCGCGGCCCCGGCCGCAGCGGCACCTGTTGAATCGGTCAGACTTTTGCCGCGTACCGGGCCGTTCAAGGTGACGATGGAGACGGTGCCGAGCTTGCCCAACCACGTCATTTACCGCCCTGAGGGCGTCAAAGGCCGTATGCCGATCGTCGCCTGGGGGAATGGCGGCTGCGCGGCGGTGGGCAATCGCTACCGCAGGTTCCTGACGGATATCGCATCGCGGGGCTTTTTGGTGATTGCGGTCGGGCAGATCGGCGATGCGCGATACGAGACGGATCATGATGCCGAGCCCTACATGCCGACGGGCCCGATCGATTTCAACGCGCCTGGCCCTTCCGAATCCGTGGAACTGAGCAGGGCGATCGATTGGGCTGCGGCGGAGAGCCAGCGTCGCGGTAGCGACTATTTCAAGCGGGTCGACACGCGCCATGTTGCCGTGATGGGCCATTCCTGTGGCGGGCTGCAGGCGCTGGCGGTGACGGTGGCCGATCCTCGGGTGACGACAGCGGTCATCCTCAACAGCGGGGTTTGGTCCACCGGTCCGGGCGGTCTGCCGGGTGCGCGCGTGACCAAAGCCGATCTGGCGCGAGTCAAAGTGCCCATCGCCTATTTCAGCGGCGATCCATCCGATGGCGCCCACGCGAACAGCAAGGATGATTTCAGCCGGTTGCGCTCTGTGCCAGCGGTGTGGGCCTATCGCAGCGGCGCGGGCCATACCGCGCAATATTGGGGGCCGCAGGATGAAGACGAATATAGCCGGGTGACCGCAGCCTGGCTGCAATGGCAATTACAGGGCGACAAGAAGGCGGCCCAGGTGTTCCGGGGCGCGGATTGTACGCTTTGCAGCGACAGCAAGTGGACGCTGGCGCGACATGATATTCCCTAGGCGGGACGGATCATCAGTCCGTGCCGATAGGCTGCCAAACAGCGGCTCCTCTTATATGACGAGGAGCCGCTATTTTTTATCCCGGTTCCACCTGGAAGGAGATTGATCCCGAGCATCTCGCCATCTGGCGTGATGGCTAAGAATGGCCGTCCCCCGGGGGGCGCGACGGCATCAGCCGATGCCCCCCGGGAGCAGCGGCGCCTCGTTACACCATCGCCCAATAAGTGAAGATGGATTGAGACTCACGGCGGTCCGCCTTGCCGACGAAAATCGTGCGGCTCAGCCAGTCGTGCGGGCCAACCGGCGCATCGAAGCGCGGGGTAAGGCCCATATAATATTCGGAAGGATCGACGGGCTCATATTTGCGCATCCGTTCCAGCACCTCTTTGCTGCCATAGCGAACGCCGGTGTTGTGCAGCTCGATGATGGTGCCGTCATCGGCCTCGATCAGGTAGCGGGCGTCGAACCGCACCGTGTCGTCCGGTTTCACCGTCGGCCAATCGCCACCGCTGTGCGGGATGATCTTGCCGTTCAGCTTGGGGCCTTTCACGGTGCCGCCGAGAACACCAACATAGCCGCGATCCATGCCCCAGAAGGTCGGGCCGTAACGCAGGCGCTTGCCCAGCTCGATCTTGATTTCGAATGCGAATTCGAAGCTCGGCGGCGTCAGCGCCTTTCCGGTCATGTCGGAGATCTGCTGCTGCCGCGCGGCCGCTGCGCTCGTTTGGGCAGCGGCCATGGCCGGGAATGCAGTGGCGACACCAGCAGCGCCGATGCCGGCAGACAACAAGCTGCGGCGCGAAAATGACTCATTACTCATATAGACTTCCTCTCTATCGCCCGAAGGCTCTCGCAGGCTGACGATGGGGATGCAGAAACACGGGTACCGCAGAATTGTCAGACCATAAACACCAGTCGAGGACCGGTGAGGCGGAGCTTGGTCGCAAAAAAACAGATCATTGGCAAGATTGGCGGTCTGCTGATGGTATGATGGCTCCAATTTCGTACCCCATTCCTGCATGAACAGCCGCGCACATCGGAAAACGGCTATTAAGCGCCCATATTCCAATCTTCTTAGAGCGTCACGAACGCGGGGACGCCCGGTTCCGGCCCCGCCGCGCCATCGCAAATCGGCTGAGAGTTCGTCGCGCCAGGGCTCTCTGCACGGGCGGCAAAGGCATAAATTCGCTGCATAATCTGACAGCTTGTGCGCGCCGTGCTGGCTTTAAGGCCGCAATCCGGCTAGCTGACGCTGCAAAACTCGGCGCAACCATGGGTGGGCAATGACAAAATCCGCAACGAACAAGGCGAGCCGCCGGCCGGTGCAGCTGAAGCGGCAGAAAACGAGCCTGCACCGTCGGATCGCGCACGATCTCGGCGTGGCGATCGTAACGGGCAAGCATCATCCCGGCGATATCCTCGCGACTGAGCTCAATGCCAGCGATGAGCTGAGCGTTTCCCGCAGCGCCTACCGTGAGGCGATCCGTGTGCTTGCCGCCAAGGGCCTGGTTGAGTCCCGCCAGCGCACCGGCACCGTTGTCATGCCCATCACGCGCTGGGCGTTGCTTGACCCGGATGTGATGGAGTGGATGTTCGAGGGCGGCGCCTCCACATCCGTGCTCGAGGGATTGGTCGAGATGCGGCTGATCATTGAGCCCGCAATTGCGAGCCTTGCAGCGCAGCGGCGCACGCTCCAGCAGATCGCGAGAATGCGCGAGGCTTTGCAGGATATGGAACGTTTTGGCCTGACAAGCGAGAAGGGACAGGCGGCGAACCGCCAGTTCTATGAAGTGCTGTTGCAGGCGACGGCCAATCCCCCGCTGGTCAATCTGGGCAACAGCCTTGGCACTTTTGTGCTGTGGTATACCGAATTTCAGGGCGGCAGCAGCACGCCGCGCGAAACCGTGCGCGAACATTGGGCGCTGTTTGATGCCGTCGCCGCGGGCGCAGCCGAGGAAGCATCCGCTGCCATGGAAGGCCTGATCCGCAGCACCTGACCTGCGACGCGGGCTACCGGGCTCTGCCAATCATAAAGCGCCCTGCCCCGTAGCACTCGCTATTGCGCAGTATATGCCATGAGCATTCTGCGCGTTTCCCTGAATTGTCTGTTTTTTTGTAGCCCTGCCCGCGCGATATTGGTATCGGCGCCGGCGCGTTATGGCCAGACGGGTGGCCGGACGGTGAATATTTATTGGGCTGAAGCATCTTAAGATGCTGAAAAGAGATAGATGTGAGGGGCTTGGGATGGCGGGCGGTCAGATAATCGGCGATTCGCTAGATGCGGACCAACTGCGGCGGATTAGCTCTGCCGGAGTCCTGTCATGACCGCTTTTCCTCAGACCATTCATTTCACGGGCCTTAATACGCCTGTTCGCACCGAAGCGTCTGTCCGCAACCTGCTGGTGGAAGGCGAGATCCCGTCCGAGATTGAAGGCGCCTTCTTTCGCGCCGTCCCGGATCCGGCCCACCCGCCCATGTTCGATGACGATCATATCCTGTCGGGAGACGGGATGATCGCGCGTTTCAAGTTCGAACACGGCGCTGTGGATTATGACATTCGCTATGTCGAAACCGCGCGTTATGCGGCCGAGCGCGAAGCCCGGCGCGCGCTGTTCGGCCAGTATCGCAATCCCTTTACCGATGACCCCAGCGTTGCGGGGGTTGATCGCACGGTCGCGAACACGACGCCGCTTTGGCATGCAGGTCGGCTGTTCATGACGAAGGAGGATGGCCGCGCCTATCGCGTGGACCCGACGACCCTGGACACGCTCGGTGCCTGGGATTTCGGCGGCGCCCTCAAATCGGAGACGATGACGGCCCATTCGCGGATCGATCCCGAGACCGGCGAATTGTTCTTCTTCGGCTATGAGGCCGATGGCCAATGTTCGCGGGCGATCGCCTATGGGATTGCGGATCGCGACGGCAACTTGGTTCGCGAGCAGTGGTTCGACCAGCCCTATGGCGGCATGATCCATGACTTTGCGATCACGAAGAGCCGCGCGATTTTCCCGATTTTTCCGACCACCACCGATCTTGAGCGGCTGCGCGCCGGCGGGCCGAAATGGGCCCATGAGCAGGACCTGACCTGCCGCGTTGGAATCATGCCCCGCGATGGCGATGTCGCTGCGATGCGCTGGTTCGAAGGCGCGGCTGGCGCGTCTGCTTTTCATATCATGAACGCGTTTGATGAAGGCGATCGGGTTCATCTCGATATCTTCGTATCCGACACGAACGCATTTCCGTTCATGCGCGAAGCGGGAGGAATCCAGCGCGGTCAGCAGGAGATCCGCGGTGCCTTCGAACGCTGGACGTTCGACCTCACCAAGGATGGCTCTTCCTACGAGGTGCGGCCGCTCGGCCCCCCGGGCGACATGCCGCGCATTCGCGATGCCGATACCGGCCTGCCGTACAGCTTCGGCTGGTATCTGACGGTCAATCCGAATGGGCCGCCTCCGCTGCCCGGCGGCCCGGTCGGCATGACCTTCAACATGCTTATCCGCATCGATGTGGCGCATGGCGGGCTCGACGCGCTCGCACTGCCGCCCGGTCACGCAATCAGCGAGCCCGTTCACGTGCCCTCGGCCGCGCCAGGGCATGACGGGTGGCTGCTTGCTGTGGTCGATCGCCAGGTCGGCGATCAGGCCTTCGCCTCGCAGCTATGGGTCATCGATGCCGGCGCGGTCGGGGCGGGGCCGGTTGCCAAGGTGCATGTGCCGCTGCCCTTGCGCGCTCAGGTGCATGGCACATGGGTGCCAGCCACCCAACTGGCGCTGGCAAAGACCTGAAACCAAAGCAGTAATTCCGGGCGCCCCGCGCGCCTTCTTTTTCGTTCAGTTTTGCAATCGATTGAAATTCAATGGTTCGGCCCGCTCGTAGAGAGCGGTGCTTTTAGGAGGGAAAGAATGAAGACCATGAGCATCTGGCAAATCAACGGCGCGACCTGGTTGCGCAACTCCGTCGCGGTCGGCGCGATGGCAATCGCTGGTGCGGCACCCGCCTTTGCGCAGGAGGCGGCTCCGTCGACGGCACTCGTTAATCAGGCGGAACCGACCGCACAGGCCGAGGACGGCATCAGCGAAATCGTCGTGACCGCGCAGTTCCGTGGCCAGAGCGCCCAAAAAACGCCGCTCGCGATCACGGCCTTGTCGGCTGAGACGATCGCCGCGCAGGGGCTGACCACCGTCAGCGATATCGCGGCCCAAGCTCCTAATGTCGTGCTCCAGCCGGCTCCCGCTGGCGCCGGTCCGTCGGTTCAGTCCTTCATTCGCGGCGTGGGCCAGGTGGACTTCAATCCCGCCGTTTCGCCCGGCGTCGGCACCTATATCGACGACGTCTATTACGGCACCATCGCTGGCGCGAACTTCGATCTGGTCGACCTCGATCGCATCGAGGTCCTGCGCGGTCCGCAGGGCACGTTGGCCGGGCAGAACTCGATCGGCGGCTCGGTGAAGCTGTATTCCAAGAAGCCGACCGGCAATGGCGGCGGGTTCATCTCGCTCTCTTACGGAAGCTACAATAATGTGCGCGTGAATGCGGCAGCGGACATGACGCTGGTGCCCGATCGCCTGTTCATGCGGATCACCGGCGTGACCGACCACAAGGATGGCTATGTCACGCGGTACGATTATGCCTGCACGCATCCGGGTACGCAGGTTCCGTCCTTCGCGCGCGATGCGAACTGCAAGCTCGGCACTGAAGGCGGGAAGGCCGTGGCAGCCGGGCGCGTCCAGCTGCGCTGGGTGCCCACTGACGCGCTCGAGGTCAACCTTGCTGCGGACTATGTCAGCGACAAGTCGGAAGGCACGCCGCAGACGCTGCTTTATGCCCGCAATGACAGCCTGACGCCCAAGAACAGCATCAATGGCGTCAGCGTTGGCACCGCGACCGGCGCGTCGCAATTCATCAGCTATTCCCCGTTCGGGGCGTTCGCTGGCGACAGCTTCAGCACGAGCCCCTATACCAACTACGCGACCTATTGCGACCCGACCCCGAGCAGCCGCTCCGGCGCCTATTGCCTGGATTCAAGCTCGGCGACCAAGGGCGGCGGCGTCTCCCTGACGATCGACTACAAGCTTGCCGACAATGTCTCGTTCAAGTCGATCACAGCCTACCGCAAGCAGAAGATGGAGTTCTCGCAGGATAACGATGCGACGCCCGTCCCGCTGGCACAGAGCTTCAATGCGCTGACCTATCGCGAGGTGACGCAGGAGCTGCGCGTCAATGCCAGCCTGATGCAGGATGCGGTTAATCTGACGCTCGGCGGCTTCTTCATGGATGAGTTTACTGCGCTGGATTCGCGCATCGACATCCCGCCCTTCGACTTCATCGGGCGGGATCGCGTGCCCGCGAAGACCTATGCCGTGTTCGGCAACGTCGACTGGAGCGTGACCGACAAGCTGCAGCTGATCGGCGGGCTGCGTTACTCGAAGCAGGAAAAGACCTTCAAGTTCGGCCGCCTCGGCGTACCGGGCACGCAGCTCGGCGGCCATCCCGATGGCCCGCCCTATCTGCCCTGCCCCGAAGCGGGCGGGACGATCGTTAATGTGGCGGTCTGCCCGGTGAATGACGCCTCGGGCACCTTCAAGGGCGACAATGTCGATTATCGCATTGCAGCGCAGTATCAGTGGACCCCCACGATTATGACCTATGCGTCGGTCGCGACCGGCTTCAAGGGCGGCGGCATCAACCCGCGGCCTTACAATATCTATCAGGTCATCCCGTTCGCGCCCGAAAAGCTGACCTCCTATGAGGTTGGCTTCAAGAGCGACCTGTTCGACCGCAAGCTGCGCGTCAACGGCAGCTTCTTCTATGGCAACTACACCGATCTCCAGCTCCCGGTCAGCGCGTGCCCGGCCAACCCGGCTTACCCGGATGTGCCTCTGGCAAGCTATGCACAGCCGTGCAGCGCGTTGCTGAACGTCGGCAAGGCGGTGACCAAGGGCGGTGAACTGGAACTGACCGCTCGCCCGACCAGCAATCTCACGCTGCAGGCGGCAGTCGGCTACATCAACATCGGCTTCAAGTCGCTGCAGGCGACGGCGATCAGCGCCGGCACCACGCTGGACTCCAAGTTCCCGCTGATCTCCGACTGGAAGGGCAGCGCGAGCGCCCAGTATCGCATCGATACGGCCAGTTTCGGCACTCTGACGCCACGGCTGGACATGACGTTCCAGTCCAGCTTCCAGACGTCGATCCCCAACACGACGTTCAACAAGGTGCCGGCCTACACGCTGCTCAATGCAGGCCTGACCTGGGATGCTCCGGGCGGCGATTGGCAGGTGATTGCGAACGTCATGAACCTGACGAACAAGCTTTATTACTACGCTTATCTGGATAACCGTGCGACCAATGGCACGGTGAATGGCTTCCCGGCCGCGCCGCGGCAGTGGCGCCTGACTGTGAAGCGTTCGTTCTGATGATCGGCGGCGGGGCTGTGGTTGCGATGCGATCTCTGCCCCGCCGCGAGAACCATAAGATGAAATAGGGTGGAGGCGGCAGGGTGAAAGTCGGTCGGAGAGCGATATTAACGGGCGGCGCCGCGATCGTCGCTGCCAGCACCCAGACCCCTCGCATGGCAGCCGCCGCTGTTGCTCCCTCGCGCACTGGCGGGCAGGCGGTATCCGCAGGCCGGGATACGGCACGCGTGGAAACGCAATCGGGGACGTTGGCCGGCTATCGGCAAGGCGACGTCCTGACCTTCAAGGGCATTCCTTATGCGGATGACACGGCCGGGCCAAATCGCTTCCTGCCGCCACGTCCGCCCCGTCCATGGTCGGGTGTGCGCAGCGCGCTGAGCTTCGGACCGGTCTGTCCACAAGATCGCGGATCGGGGCGGGCCAATGACGAAGAAGCGTTCATTTTTCAATGGAATGACAGCTACGAGCGCGAAGACTGCTTGCGGCTCAATATCTGGACGCGCGGCGATGCCGGTCGCCCCCGACCCGTGATGGTCTGGCTGCACGGCGGCGCGTTCATCGCCGGATCGGGCCATGACCTGCCCGCCTTCGACGGCCATAATCTGGCCGACCTGCACGACGTGGTGGTGGTCACGTTGAACCATCGGCTCAACGCGCTCGGGTTTCTCGATCTGTCGACGTTCGATTCCGCCTTCGCGGACTCCGGCAATGTCGGTCTGCTCGACATCGTAGCCGCGCTGCAATGGGTGCGCGACAATATCGCAGCGTTCGGCGGCGATCCGGCGCGCGTCACGCTGTTCGGCCAGTCCGGCGGCGGACGCAAGGTTGCGGCGCTGATGGCCATGCCCCAGGCGCGCGGGCTGTTCCATCGGGCGATCGTTCAGAGCGGCTATGTCCCCACCGGCGTGACGGTAGACGAGGCTGCGAGCCTGGCCGCCGCAACGCTCGCTGAACTGGGCATTGCGAGGACGTCGGCGCGCGCCGTGCAGGATGTGCCCTATCCGCAATTGCTTGCGGCATCGAATGCGGCAGCGCGGCGGCTCAATCCCAAGCTTGCGGGAAGCCCCATCGATCCGCGAAATTTGCCGCGCTTCTCATTTGGGCCGGTTATCGGCGGGGCCACTCTTCCCGGCGGCGTGCTCTCCGATGGCGCACTGGCGAATTCCGCGCATGTGCCGCTGATCGTCGGCACCACGCTCAACGAATTCGCAACCGGCATCAACGACCCGGCGTTCGAGGCTTTATCGCCAGCGCAATTGCGGGAACGGGTCACCGGCCTGTTCGGCGATCGTGCGGACGGCATTATCGAGGCCTTCAAAGGTCGCACGCCGCATGCTTTGCCCTGCGATCTATGGTCACGCATCGCGACCGCGCCGCTGCGCCTCAGCGCGATGGAATTTGCCCGTCGCAAGGCCGCCATCGGCGGAGCAGGCGCATGGCTGTACCAGTTCGCACGCCCTGCGCCGGTGCTGGATGGCCGGCCACGCGCATTCCATTGTGCGGATATTCCCTACGCGTTCGCCAATGCCGAACGCTGCGCCACCATGACCGGAGGGGACGGGGCCGCCCTGAAGCTGTCCAATCTCATGGCCGGCGCCTGGACCCGATTTGCCGGGACCGGCGACCCCAACGGACCGGGTTTGCCGCGCTGGACGCCTGCAAATCGGGACCGACCTGCGACCATGATCTACGACGATCAGACCCGGCTCGACACCGGCAGCGACCAGGCCGAACTGGCAACCGTCGCGGCCGCCTTGCGCGATTGAGCGGTCGCGGGAATTCTCAAGGCGGCGCGTGACGGAGCCATCGCGAGCGAGGGCGAAACAGTCGATCAATACTCTGGTTTTTAAGGTCGGCGCTCCCCGCGCAAAGCCGCTTTCGCCCAAAGATGGTAAAAATCGTTCGCCGCTGGCACAGATTATTGTCGTTTTACAACAGAGTGTTGCCTCGCCGTCCGATCTCTGACCGAGAGGGATTGGCGGCGCTTAAAAGTCCTACCTTTTTCCGCCTCTGTCATGCTAGGCTTCTCCCATGATATCGATCCTGCTTGCTACCGCTCTTGCCATGGCCCCGGACTCGACGCCGGCTGTGGCCCCGCCCTCATCGCATGAAGCGCCGGCGGCAGCGCCGTCCGTTCCTACGGATCACGCTGCCTTGCTCGCCAGCAAGGACCCCAAGCTCGCGCGGAACAAGCGGCTGGTGTACGACATGTATCGGATCGTGCTTGTAGCTGGTCAGGTTGATCGCGCGCACGAGTTCATCGCGCAGGATTACATCCAGCACAATCCCAATGCCGCCCAGGGTTTGGCCGGCGTGATGGATTATGTCCGGTCCTCACGCCCGCAGCGGCCTGTGGAGGCAAAATTGAGCCTCCCCATGGTCGACATCACGGCAGAGCGGGACAAGGTCGTCATTGCATTTGTGCGCCCCGAGAAGGACACGAACGGGCAGACCTATTACACAACCTGGTTCGACATGTTCCGGATCGAAAACGGCAAGATCGCGGAGCATTGGGACCCGATGCTGAAGGGCGAACCCAAGATCGACCCAAATCAGAAGAAACTCTGACGTTAGGGTAAAACCGCGCGTGGCGAGCCCGCGACGGGCGTCCATTCTTCTGGGTGAACCGTGAGTCCGACACTTGCTCTAATGCTTCGCAGGATGGCGAGATTGATCGGCCTCCAATTGTGTCAAGAAGCCCCATCGCGAACGCACTGAATGTCGCTGGCTTCTGTTCGACTTCGATCACCATGCGCTCAGCGAGAGGGTCGCTGCCCTCGAGATAAAGAGAGCGAGCGGTCGCAGGATTTTCTCTTGTAGCGCAGGAAACATCGGGCTTGAACCTCCCCCCATATCTGACCGCACCACGCCAGGACGGCATTGCTGGATTATCGCTGACGACCATGCCGGGCTTGCCCCGCTAGGCGATCAACTGGGCCAGCCCGCGCACGACTCGATGTTCGGAGATGTAGGTGTCCGGCGCCGCTGCCAGGCACTCTCTGGTCAGATCATCGACCACGTTGAGCACCCGGAACCGCCTTCCAGAAACCATCTAGTCGTGAACGAAGTCGAGGCACTAGCGCTTGTTTGGAAGTGCCGGCACTGAAGCCGCCGCGCTCGTGTCGACAGCGCGTCTACCGCTGCGTCGTCGCCTCACTGAAGCCCTTCCTCATGATAGCCGCTGGATCTTCTTGCGGTTGATCATCACGCCCTCCTGGCGCAGCAAGAAATGCAGACGGCGGTAGCCGAACCGGCGCCGTTGGTCAGCCGCGCAGCTTCTCACGAAGCGCACCTTCATCGTTCGGGGTGAAACGGTCACGCACGCTCGTGCGATCGACGTTAATGATACGGCACGCCCCCCGCTCGCTCATCCCGCGGCACGCCTAGAGACGAGCGGCAGCTTCTCGATTCGCAGCCGGCGTCACCACTTTTTTGAAAGCAGATCCTTCAGCGCTACGTTGTCTAGCATCGCATCGGCCAGCAACCGTTTGCGCTTCGCGTCCTCGCTCTCGAGCTCCCGCAGACGCTGGGCGTCGGACACCTCAAGCCCGCCATACTTGGCCTTCCAGTTCTAGATCGTCGCTTCCGATAATGCCGTGACGCCGAGCAAGATAAGCGGTCTTCGGGCCGCCTCCGCCTCCTTCCGCACTCCCAATAATCTATTCTCTGTAAACCTCTCGCGCTTCATCGTCTGTCCGTCCTCAGAACCAGACTCTAACGCTCGTAAAGAAAATCAGGGGTACGTCACAACGCACGGGCTTGGGTCTGGCGATCAGCAAGCAAGATATAGAACGGCTGGGCGGCTCGATCCACGGCCGATCGCGGCCGCGCGAAGGCGCGACATTCTATTTGGATATCCCCGAGGCGCCTTCTGTGCGGTGAAAGCCTCGGCCCCCATTGGTGCCACCGTCCACAGCACACCGAGTTCACCGACACCAGAGTTTCCAGACTCACTCGTCCCTCGTGCAGGCAGGAGAAATATTCAAGTAATTTTACACGTAACTTAATGTTACATTGCAACAGTTATTGTCTGACTTATGCTTATTGTTACTAATACTATCAATTAGGAATTTGTTTACGACGATAAAATAGTGGGATCTTCTGAAATTTATTTAGCAGTCACAAGATATGCCAAGGGCGTAATTGAGTGATCAGTCTAAAAATTAAGGAAGCAATTGATGCCTGCTCGTTCCGCTGTTCGCTCCGCAACGTTGAAGTCACTGCCGATCTTTGGGCTTTCGCTGGCAGGTCTTCTCCCGATGACCGCGCCCGCGTTTGCGCAGACGCTTCCCACCGCCGGTCAAATCGTGATGGGTCAGGCGACAATTGAGTCGCATAACGACACGATGACCGTGCAACAGTCGTCGTCGAAGGCGATCATCGACTGGAACGGATTCTCCATCGCTAAGGGCGCGACCGTAGACTTCCGCAATGGCACTGGCGGCGCGACGCTCAACCGGGTCAAAGGCAGCGAGGCAAGCCTGATCGATGGGCTGATGAAGGGCGAAGGCTCGGTCTATCTCATCAACAAGAACGGCATCGTCGTTGGCAAGACGGGCGAGATCAACGTTGGCGGCCGCTTCGTCGGTTCTACTCAGGACATGTCCAACGAGAGCTTTCTGGCGGGCGGGGACCTCACACTCGCAGGCGCGAGCGAAGCGACGATCGTGAACTACGGCAAGATTGGCAGCGTGGGGGGCGATGTCGCCCTTATCGCAGCCAAGGTTGTTAACGAAGGAGAGATTCGCGCTGAAAAGGGCGATGTCGGCCTGCTCGCCGGCTATCAGGTGCTTCTGCGCGACCAAGCACTCTCGGACGGAAAGTTCTCCGTCGTCATCGGCGGTGCCGGCACGTCGGCGACCAATGCCGGTTCCATCGAAGCGCTGAACGCAGAACTGCGCGCCCAGGGGGGCAATGTTTATGCGCTCGCCGGCAATAGCTCAGGCGTGATCAACGCCACCGGCGTTTCCGCAAAGGACGGCCGCATCTTCCTCACCGCCGGCGAAGGCGGCGAGGCGCATGTTTCCGGCACGCTGACGGCCCGCAAGGCGGACGGCGCCGGCGGCGCAATCGAAGTCGCGGCGACGAACATCCTTCTTGGTCAGGGCGCCATCCTCGACGCCTCCGGCACCAGTGGGGGCACCGTGCTTGTCGGAGGCGACTGGCAGGGCGGCGCGGACGCTTCGCTGAAGGTCGCCGACCATGACGTCTCCAGAGCACAGGCGGTCGTCATGGCGGATACGGCCAAGATCGACGTTTCGGCGACGGAAGGCGCTGGCGGCAAGGCCGTGCTGTGGTCGGACCATTACACCAACTTCGCCGGACGGATCGACGCGCATGGCGCGACAGACGGCGGCATGGTCGAGACGTCGTCCACGGGTAACCTGCAGGCTGTGGGCCAGGTCGATGCGGCTGGCGCGGCCGGGATGGCGGGCCAATGGCTGCTCGATCCCGCTGACATCACCATTTCCACGGGAACGACCAGTAACGGTAACTTCTCGGGCAGCGACCCGTTCACCTTCACGCCGACCACCTCGACCTCGATCGCCAACGTTTCCCAGATCAACAGCGCTCTCAGCGCCGGCACAAGCGTCCGGATCGCGACCGGCACAACCTCTCCGACCGGTGGATCGGGTGATATCACGCTCGACGCGGGTGCCACGATCGCCAAGACCGGATCGGCCGACGCAACGCTGAGCCTTCTGGCATACCGACACATCAAGCTGAATGGCTCGATCAGTGCATCGGGTGTCGGGACCGGCAAGCTCAACGTCGTGCTGAACAGCCGATATGATGATGCCGCAAATGGCACGCGTGTCGGCAGCGTCGCCGTCGCCGGCAGCATCAACACCAATGGTGGCAACCTCTTCATCGGCGGGGGTCTGGATGCCGCGGGGGCGGCGCAGGATGCCGCGACCAGCGGCGTCGATATCACCGGCGTAATCAACGCAGGCGGGGGCAACGTCGCCATCAAGGGCGCCAATACCGGCTCTGCCAGCAATGGCGTCCGCTTTGGCATCGGCGGTTCGATCATCACCTCGGCAACCGGCGGCATATCGATCGAGGGTTCGGCAACCGGGAGCAACAACGCGATCGCGATCCTGAGCGGTTCAGGCGCCATTACCGCGGGTAGCGGCGGCATCGTCCTGAAGGGCACCGCGCAGACTGGTTCGGCGCTCTCAAGCGCGTCTACCTCGGACATCACGAGTGCCGGCGGCATCACGATCACCGGCAACAAGAACGTTACGATCGCCAACAAGCTGGTTGCCTCCGGGGCGTCCGGCGCGATCACCGTTGGCACGACCGCCGGCAACATCAGCCTGGGCGCCCTCAGCGGTTCGGGCGACATCAACGTTGTGAGCCCCGGCACGCTGACGTTCGGCGCCGTGACGCAGAACGGCACCGGCAATATGCTGTTCTCCAGCGCTGGCGCGCTTTCTACCACCGCTGCGATCAACAAGACCGGCGGAGACCTTTCGACCCTCACGCTGAAGGCGGCCACGGACCTGTCCGTCGGCGGCGCAATCACTGCGTCGACCGGTGCCAAGCTGAATGTCTATCTCAACAGCCGCGCCAGCGACGGCGCATCGGGCACGATCTCGATCAGCAAGAGCATCAGCACGGCGGGCGGCGACCTGGTGGCATGGGGCGGATCGGCCCTGCCCAATGTCGCGGATCTGACGACCACGGGTTCGGCGAAGTCTGCTGCGGATTCCAACGGCATTCTCGTCACGGGCACGGGCACCACGCTGGATGCAGCCGGCGGCAACATCGGTTTCGCGGGCGAGGCTCATACCGTCAAGGGAAGCGCGGGCATAGCTGGGGTGCGTTTCGATACCGGTACCGTCGTCAAGACCAGCGGAACCGGATCGATCGGGATCAAGGCGACCGGCAATGCCAACTACGGCCTTGTCAGTCTCGCGAATATGTCCACCGCGTCCGGCGCCATTAATATCCTGGGGACCAGCGCCGGCGCTGCGTTCGCAGGTGTCGGCGTACTCTTGTCCAACGGCGCTTCGGTGTCGACCGGCTCCGGCAATATCACAATGCAGGGTCAGGCAACGGGCGCCGACACCGGGTTGATGATCAACTCCAGTACTGCAGCGGGGATCACGTCCACCAGCGGCAAGATCACCCTGACCGGTACGGCGAGCGGCGCGAACGCCGTTGAAGGTATCGCGTTCATCGGCGCGGGCCTTCAGACCATCAGCACCGGCGGCGCGATCAGCATGACCGCCACCGGCGGCTCGACCTCCTTCAATGGCGTGCGGCCCAAGACAGCGCTGCTGTTCGGCGCCGGGTCTACCCCTCTCACGATCAGCGCGGGCGGCGATCTGACAATCACTGCTAGTGCGACGAGCGGAGCCGACACGGCGATCACAGCTCAGGCAGGTGGAGTATCTTCGCAACTGCCAAACGGTTCCTCGATCAGCAGCGGTGGCGCCCTGTCAATCAATGGCACTGCGCCCAGCAAGGGCATCGTCATGGGCGACATGGCGATCACTGCGGGCAGCAACGCGTCGATCGCGTCCAGCAGCGGCGACATCACTTTCGGTCAGTTTACATCGAACGGCGGGACTGTGTCGGTGAAGGCCGCGGGCAAGCTGACGACTGGCGCGATCAATCTCGCGACCACCGGCAATACCCTGCTCCAGGGCGATGGCCTATCGCTCGGTGCGATCACCAAGAAGGGTTCCGCAGCCGGCGCCTCCAATCTGACCATCAAGTCGATCACGAACATTGTGGTGGACAATGACATCACCACGGAAAGTGGTGCCGGCAAGATGAACGTCACCCTGAACAGCCGCTCAAATGACGGTGCGACGGGCTACATCACGGTCAACAAGAAGATTGCATCGGGTGGCGGCGACATCAACCTCTATGGTGGCACAGCGGCCGACATGAGCGGTGCCGCCATCGGCAACAGCGAAAGCGGAATTTCCATCTCGCTCAGCGCTGGATCGACGCTTGACGCGAACGGAGGCAACATCTTCCTGCGCGGCGGTGACCTCGTGAACTCGGTCGCCGCCAACGGCGTCTTTTTCGGCGGTACTGTCACGACGAGCGGCCTCGGCGGCATCACTGCTTTCGGTAACACTGCTACCAATTACACTGGCGTATACATCGGCGGCGCAACCTTGACCGCTGGTGATGGGGGCATCAAGCTCACCGGCGTCAGCAGCAATACCGTTTCGCCTGCAAATGGTTCGGGAATTCGCATCGCGGGCAGCGCCGCGACAAACATCACCACGACGGGCGACCTCACGCTTACCGGAACCTCCACCGGATATCTGGGGATTCGCGTTGATACGAGCGCGACAGGTGCGGTCCTTAAGGGAACCAATGTCGCGCTGAACGGCTACTCGCTGGGCGGCGCGAACAGCACCAACGGCATATTGTTCTCCAACGCCAACGACTTCAAGATCACGGGAACGAACAAGGTTTCGATCACCGGAACCGGCGGGGCTACGACCGCCGGCGGCGCAGCCAGGTCTGCAATCTCCTTTGGCACCGCTACCAACAATCCGGCCATAGCGACGATCGAGGCCGGCAGCGGCGGTGTGCTAATCGACGGGACAGGCGCGGACAGCAACGCCGTCCACAGTATCGACAGCTGGAGCAGCACGGCTGATCAGGCCGCGCCGAATCTCAAGATCATCTCGGCAGGCGCCGTTGAAATGATCGGCAACAAAAACGTTATTTATCGTGGAACCATTACCCAGACAGGGGGCGGCGCGAGCAAGCTCAGCACGGGGACCGGTGGTGTGGTGCTATACCAGTACACCGGCACAAATGCCGACTCGCTGACGCTCAGCAATCTGTCCGGCGACATTAGCGTGATCGGAAAGATTACGACAACCAAGGACCTTAAGATCCAGGCGGCCGGGGGGGCGGTTCTCGTAGCCGGAGCTGCGACGAATGCAGTTCCCGCAGATGCGGCGATCATTTCGGGTGGCGGGCTCAGCATCACGGCGCTCGGAAGCGTCACCACCCAGACGCTCAGCCAGACGGGCGCGACGGGCGTGGTCGAAATCCGCTCAGATACGGCTGCGGTCTCTACCAACACGATCGATATCAAAACTGCGGCTCGCACCGACATCAAGGCGGCAACGACGCTGACGACCGGCGCCATCACCCTGAACGGCGCCAGCGCCGTCACGCTTGACGCGGGGGCGGCCCTGACTCCGGCCGCGATCACCAAGAAGGCGATCGCAACCGGTGCGTCCTCCCTGACCCTCAAGTCGGCGAGTGACATCACCATCGCCAACGCGATCACGACGGAGGCCAATGCCGGCAAGCTCGACGTCACGATCAACGCCCGCTCTGGCGGCGCGGCGACCGGCACGGTCGCGGTGAATGCGGATGTCGTCACGCAGGGCGGTGCCATCGCAATCGGCGGCGGCACGACCGGCAGCGAAGGTACAATCGGCTCGACCAATACCGGCATTCTGGTCGCGAGCGGCATCAAGCTCGATGCCCGGCGTGCGGGCACGGACGGCGGAAACATCTCGCTGATCTCCAAGAACAGCTCCGCGAACTCGGCGATCTGGCTCAACACCTCGACCTCGCTTCTCAGCAGTGGGTCGGGCTCCATCACGCTCGACGGCGACGCCTCTGCAAGCACGGGGGGACGCGGTATCACCATTAGCGGCAGCACGATCCAGACCGGAACCGGCGCCATCTCTTTGACGGCCAAGTCGAACACCTGGGCCGCGCTCGGTATCAACAACACCACGGACACGCTGATCTCCACGGCCGGCGATGTCACACTGACCGGCTCCGCGTCGAGCAACAGCGGTGTCTGGAAATCAAGCGCTGGTCTTTTGACGGTCACCGGCCGGAACGTGACGCTGGATGGCAAGTCCACCGGCGGCGCGGGCAGCGTCCAGGGCATCTACCTTAACCACAGCGGCGCGATCACCCTAACGGGCTCAAACTCGGTGACGTTGAAGGGCGCAGGCGGCGCCGTCGCGGGCGGCGACTCGAGTGCGTCCGCGATCGCGTTCGGCAGCAGCAGTTACAACACGGCTGTCACAATCAACGCAGGGGCTGGTGGCCTAAATGTCGAAGCCAATGCCGAAAGCACCGCTGCCTGGGGCTTTGACAATTACTCGCCTTCGGGTGCCTCGGCCGTCAAATATAATGTGGCAGGCGCGATCAACGTGACGTCCAACAAGGGCGTGCTCATGTATGGCAAGATCACCCAGACCGGGTCGGCCGCCAGCGCTATTACGTCGACCGGCGGGGCTGTCGTGCTCGGTCGGACCGGTTTTGTGGACACCAGCTTCGAGGGCGCGCTCACCGCTTCCGGTCTCGATGTCACCACCGGCGTACTGACTGTCGGTGGAGCGCTCTCCGCCACCGCGACTGGCACGGCCATCAATTTGGGCACGGTCACCGCCAAATCATCGATGATGCTGGATGCCGCAACGTCCATCACCACCGGCACGATCACTCAGCCTTCCAACACCAATGCCGGCGATCTCACCCTGAAGGCCGGCACCACAATCTCGACCGGCGCGATTAACTGGGCGACGGGCAACATGACGCTCAGCTCCGGTTCGGACCTGACCCCGGCGACGATCACGAAAATCGCAGGCGCCCTGGGCACCTCGACCCTCACTGTGAAGTCCAACGGCAACGTCACTGTCGCGAATGCGATCCAGGCGGCCGCCGGTGCGGGACCGCTCAACGTCATCCTCAACAGCCGTGCAGCCGATGCGGCAAGCGGCACGGTGACCGTGTCCACCGCCATCACTACCCGTGGCGGCAACATCCTTCTGCGCGGCGGCTCCGCAGCGCTCGGGACGATCGGTGATCCGTCTGCTTCGACAGCGGCATTTACCGCTTTCGCAACGGAAATGGGCAAGACCGGAACGGCTATCAGCCTTGCCGGCGCAGGCTTGCTGAATGCGGGTGGCGGCGACATCCAGCTTCGCGGAACCACGGCGACGGCTGGGCTCAGCCTCACCACCGGCACGCTGGCCACCACTGGCACCGGCGCCATCAAACTCTACGGCTACAGCTCGTCGGCGACGGCGAGCGGCGCGGGGAGTGCCGTCAATATCACGGGCGCCAACGTGTCGACCGTCGATGGCGATCTGACGATCATGGGGGCGACGAACCAGCTCGCCACTTCGGACGCCGTGCACATCGAAAACGCATCGGTGACCTCGTCCAAGGGCAATGTCCTGATCGTCGGCGCATCCCGGCGTGGCGCTGCGGGCGCCGGAAACCTGACCGGCGTGGTCATGAAGAATGCCACCGTCGGCGTGAATGGCGCCGGCGCGGCAAGCAATCTCACCATCATCGGTCAGGGCGGCGGCGGTGCCACAGGCGGCGTCGGCGTCTATCTCGCCGGCGGCTCCGTGGTGTCGACCTCCTCTGGCACAACCTCGATCCTCGGCGGAAGCGGCGGCGGTTCCGGAACGACCAACTACGGCATCTATCTCGACCAGAACGGTAGCGCTTCTCCGCTCGTGAACACCACGGGCAGCGGTGCAGTGACGCTGGAAGGCCGTACCGGAGGTCTCGACAACCAGACCTTTGGCGGCACGGACATTGGCATCTATCAGGGTCCGAACGGTTCGGCCCTGATCGGAAACGGTGGCAGCGGCGGTCTCACGCTGATCGCCAACAAGATGGCACTCAACAATGGCGGCGGAAACCCCGCACTGCTGAACACCACTGGCGCCCTGGTGCTGCGCCCGCAGGCGGGTGGCGCCTTCATCGTCGACAGCAATATCCTGCCGGCGCTGGTCGCCAACAACAGCTATCGGGCGAACTATTCGTCGGTCACCTTCGGGTCGACGGATGCCGCCTCGCTGATCTTCAACACCACGGCGACGGCGAACAACTATGCGGCAACCGCGCCGCTGAACCTTGCGTCCGGCGGAAGCATCGCAATTGGTGGCACGAATGCGCTCACGGCTGCCGGCGGTCTCGTCTTGCGGGCCGGCGGGGCTGTCACGCAGTCGGTGGCCATTACGACAAATGCGCTGCGCGGTACTGCAGGCTCCCTGAGCTTCACCAATGCGCTGAACGATATCACTGGGCTGGGACCGATGGCAGTGACAGGCGATCTGTCACTCGCGACGCGAACTGGGCTGACGATCAACGGAGCGGTGACGACCGGAACCGGTCTGATCCGGGCGGGTGGTGATCTCACCTTCGCCGCAGGAAGCTCCATCACCGCTTCGGGCTCAGGAACGGCGCTCAACCTGACTACCGCCACGAAGGTGATCAACCAGGCAGGCGCGTCGGCGCTCGCCGCGCCGGGCGGCCGCTGGCTGATCTGGTCGCAATCGCCGACGGCGGACTCGCTTGGCGCGCTTTCTTATGGCTTCCGTCAATATGGTGCCGTCTATGGCGCCACGACGCCGGCCCTCGCCACGGGCAATGGCATGCTCTACACGGCCACGCCCTCGGTCTCGGTGGCGCTGACCGGCACCTACAGCCGGGATTATGACGGTACCACCGATGCCGCCTTGGCACAGTCCAACTTCGTGGCGACTGGCCTCTCGGGCACGGAGCGGGCTACAGTCTACTCCACCGCGTCGTTCGACACCAAGAATGTGGGAACCGGCAAGACCATCCTGGCCGACGATCTGGCGGTGGTAGTCCGCGACGGCAATGTGAAGGTGTTCGGCTACGCGCTGTCCAACTTCTCCGCGACGGGCGCGATCGGCGCGATCACACCCAAGCTCCTCACCGCCGGTCTCACAGGTGATGTGAGCAAGGTTTATGACGCCGGCGTGTCGGCAGTCATGCAGGCTTCCAACTACACGCTGACCGGCGTGATCGGTACGGAGGCAGTCGATCTCGTCAAGCCCGGCACAGGCGTGTTTTCCGACAAGAATGCTGGCAGCAACAAACTGGTGACCGTTAACGGCCTGACGCTCAGCGGTGCCGATGCGTCGAACTACACGGTTGCCGCTAGCGTCTCGGGCAATATCGGCACGATTACGCCGAAAGCGCTGACCGCGAGCCTTACGGGAACCGTCAGCCGGACCTATGACGGCACGACTCTCGCCGGGATCATGGCCTCCAATGTGGCGCTCGACGGCGTGCTCGGGCTGGACGCAGTCACTGCCGCCAGCGGTCTGACCGGCAATTATGCGGACAGAAATGCGGGCACGGGCAAAATCATCAACGTCCAAGGCCTGAGGCTGACCGGCGTCGACGCCGCAAACTACACCGTCTCCTCCAGCGTTTCCGGCGCGATCGGTACGATCCTTGCCAAGGCGCTCACCCTGACGGCCGTGACCGATAGCAAGACCTATGACGGCACGACCCTCTCCGGTGGAACCGTTCGGGCCACCGGTCTCGTGCTCGGCGACGAGGTCAGCGCGACGCAGTCGTTCAACAGCCGCGATGCGGGTGCTCGCACCCTGCAGGTCGACGATGCCTATGTGATCTCCGACGGATTTGGCGGCGCCAACTATGTCGTCACGAAGGGCGCGGTAGCCAGCGGAACGATCGCAAAGCGCCTCGTGACCACCACGGTTAATGCCCAGGACAAGATCTATGACGGGCAGACCGGGGCAACGGGGAGCTTCACCTCCCTCGCCAACCGCCTGCTGAGCGACGATGTCTCGCTCGACACCAGCAATGGTCAGCTGGCCTTCCTGGATCGTAATGCCGGAACCGGCAAGGCGGTGGTCGCCAGCGGCTATGGCCTCACCGGGGCCGATGCCGCCAACTACACGCTG
The DNA here is from genome assembly GCF_025961955.1 of Sphingobium sp. B10D7B. NCBI lineage: Bacteria > Pseudomonadati > Pseudomonadota > Alphaproteobacteria > Sphingomonadales > Sphingobiaceae > Sphingobium > Sphingobium sp. B10D7B. The sequence continues at coordinate 2,911,480 of NZ_JAOQOQ010000001.1, read as the reverse complement.
GGTGCCATTGGTGCGGGTGTGGCGAATATCAGCAAGGCGACGCTGACCCTCACCGCCGTAGCGGACAGCAAGGTCTATGACGGCAACGCCCTCTCGGCGGCGACGGTCCTGTCCTCCGGCCTGGTTGCCGGTGACATGGTCGTGGCCACCCAGGCATTCGACAGCAAGGCTGCGGGCAGCCGCAATCTCTCTGTCAACGGCTGGACGATCAGCGACGGAAATGGCGGCGGCAACTATATCGTCGCCAAGGTCGATGCGCTCGGGACGATCGGAAAGAAAACGATCTCGGGACAGCTCAGCGGTAACATCAGCAAGGTCTATGACCGCACAGTCGATGCGGTGCTGTCCGGCACCAGCCTCGACGGCGTTCTCTCCGGAGACACAGTCGTCGTCTCGGCCGGGCTTGCGGCCTATGCCGACGAGAACGCTGGTACGAACAAGCTGGTGACCGTCACTGGCATGGCTCTGGGTGGCGCTGACGGGGGCAACTATGTCCTCGCTCAGGACCACGCATCGGCTTATGTCGGAACGATCACGGCTCGCCAGGTCGTCGCTTCCAGCACCGGTGCTGGCGCCAAGACCTATGATGGCTCGAACCTGCTCGCCAATGGCCAGCTCGGGACGATCTCATTCGTCGCCACGGACGCCGACACGCGCGCCATGATGGCGTCCGATGGCGTGACATTCGACAGCAGCGTCGTTAGCGGCACGCTCGTTGACCGCAATGCCGGTACGGGCAAGGTGGTCACCCTCTCGGGCTATGCGCTCACCAATAACGGCTATGGAAACTATGTGCTGGCCGGTTCGACGGCGCAGGGCATGGCGGACGTCGCTCGCAAGGAGCTGGTGCTCACCGCGACGACTGACCACAAGGTCTATGACGGCGCAGTGACCTCGCTGGGCGTGGTTCAGTCGTCCGGCCTGATCGCCGGCGACACCGTCTCGGCAACGCAGATCTTCGACAGCAAGGATGCCGGCAGCCGGATGCTGGTCGTCAACGACTATGCCATTGCGGATGGCAATGGCGGCGGCAATTACGCCGTCACCAAAAACGCCGTGGCGGGCCTGATCGAAAAACGGGTCGTCAGCACGAGCGTCATCGCCAACGACAAGATCTATGACGGCACGACGGCTGCGACGGGCAGCTTCGGCACGATCAACAATGTCGTGTCGGGCGAGACGCTGAATGTTATCGGCACCTTGACGTTCGACAGCCGCAATGCCGCCGCCAACCGGGCGGTCTCCGTCTCGAACGCCACCCTCACCGGGGCGGACGCGCGTAACTATGTGCTCGACCCGATTGCCGATGGCAGCGCTTCGATCAGCAAGGCGAACCTGACCCTGACCGCGGGCGCCGACACGAAGGTCTACGACGGGAAGACCGACTCCACGGGCACTGTCCTTGCGACCGGCCTCGGCATGGGCGACAGCTTCACGGCGACGCAGAGCTTCGACAACAAGGACGCCGGCGCTCGCACGCTGAACGTGAATGGCGGCTACCAGATCCTGGATGGCAATGGCGGCGACAACTACATCGTCACCCTTGCCACCAACGCCGGCACCATCACGAAGCGCGTGGTGACGACGGGCGTCATCGTCGACAGCAAGGTCTACGACGGCACCACCGACGCCACGGGCAGCTTCAGCGTGCTGGACAATGTCCTGACCGGCGAAATCGTCCTGATGGACGGCGGTATCCTCACCTTCGCCGACAGGAACGTCGGCGTAGGCAAGGTTGTGACCGTGACTGGCGCGACGCTGACCGGCGCCGATGCCGGCAACTACGTGCTGAGCAATGTTGCCAACGGCACGGGCACCATCACCGCCAAGGAGCTGACGCTCACGGCGGTCGGCGATACCAAGATCTATGATGGGAGCGTCGCCTCTTCCGGCTTCGTCCATATCGATGGGCTGGTGGCTGGCGACAATGTGATCGCGACGCAGGTCTTCGACGGCAAGACAGCAGGCGACCACCTGCTGCAAGTCCACGATTGGACGGTGAGCGACGGCAACCGTGGCGGTAACTACACCGTTCGCATCGGTGACGCCGTGGCCGGCACGATCGAAAAGCGCGTCATCAACGCGGCGGTCATCGTCAACGACAAGGTCTATGACGGCACGACTGCGGCGGTGGGCACCTTTGCGGGCCTCACCGGCTACGTCTCGGGCGACGACATTGGGATGGACAGCAGCAGCGGCACGCTGGCATTCCTCGATCGCAACGCCGGAAATGGCAAGGCGGTCACAGTTACCGGCGCAAATCTGAGCGGCGCTGACGCGGGCAACTACGTGCTCGGCAACGTGGCCAGCGGCACGGCCAACATCTCGAAGGCGGTGCTGACGCTGACGGCATCGGACGACGCCAAGGTGTACGACGGCACGGTTCTTTCCAACGGCATCGTCGGGGTGACCGGTCTGGTCAGCAGCGACACGATCAGCGGTGTGACGCAGGCGTTCGACAGCAAGGCCGCGGGCAACCGGATCATGAAGGTGAACGGCTGGACGCTGGCTGACGGCAATGACGGCGGCAACTACACCGTGGTGAAGGTCGATGCGGCCGGCACGATTGATCGCAAGACGATCAGCGGTGCGCTCGCCGGCGTGGTCAGCAAGGTCTATGACGGCAAGGACGTTGCCACGATCCTGCCGACCAACCTGGACGGCGTGGTCGCAGGGGACGCTGTCACGGTTTCGGCCGCCAGCGCGACCTATGCCGACAAGAATGCCGGCACGAACAAGCTGGTGACCGTCACAGGCATGACGCTGAACGGCGCGGATGCGCTGAACTACGTGCTCGACCGGGATTATGCCTCGGCGAATGTCGGCACGATCACGGCGCGTCAGGTGAATGTGAGCACCACCGGACGCGGCGCCAAGGTCTATGACGGCACCACGGGCTTCGGCGCGTCGCAAATGGGTACGCTTGAGTTCGTCATGGCGGACGGTGACGCCACGACCGCGGCTCTGCTGCTTGACGACCACGTGACGATTGACGCTTCGACGGTCTTCGGCAGCTTCGATGATCGCAATGCCGGCACGGGCAAGGGTGTTTCACTCGGCGGCTATACGCTCGCGAACAACACGTCCGGCAATTATGTTCTCGCGAACAACACGGTCCAGGGTCTCGCCAACGTCGCAAAGGCAGTGCTGACGCTGACGGCATCGGACGACGCCAAGGTGTATGACGGCACGGTTCTTTCCAACGGCATCGTCGGGGTGACCGGTCTGGTCAGCAGCGACACGATCAGCGGTGTGACGCAGGCGTTCGACAGCAAGGCTGCGGGCAACCGGATTATGAAGGTGAACGGCTGGACGCTGGCTGACGGCAATGAGGGCGGCAACTACACGGTGGTGAAGGTCGATGCGGCCGGCACGATTGATCGCAAGACGATCAGCGGTGCGCTCGCCGGCGTGGTCAGCAAGGTCTATGACGGCAAGGACGTTGCCACGATCCTGCCGACCAACCTGGACGGCGTGGTCGCAGGGGACGCTGTCACGGTTTCGGCCGCCAGCGCGACCTATGCCGACAAGAATGCCGGCACGAACAAGCTGGTGACCGTCACAGGCATGACGCTGAACGGCGCGGATGCGCTGAACTACGTGCTCGACCGGGATTACGCCTCGGCGAATGTCGGCACGATCACGGCGCGTCAGGTGAATGTGAGCACCACCGGACGCGGCGCCAAGGTCTACGACGGCACCACCGGCTTCGGGGCGTCGCAAATGGGCAGCATCAGCTTTGCCGCGGCGCCTGGTGACATCGACACCTGGAACATGTTGCAGGCCGACGGCGTGTGGCTGGACGACAGCGGCGTCATCGGCGTGCTGGCCGATCGGAATGCCGGCTCCGGTAAGAGTGCCGTCCTTTCCGGCTTTACCCTCGCCAACAACGGCGCTGGCAACTACGTCCTGGCTTCCTCGTCGGCTCAGGCCGTCGTGGACGTGGCTCGCAAGACGCTGACACTGACTGCCTCGGGCGACAGCAAGGTCTATGACGGTTCGGTCCTCTCGGCTGGAATTGTCCAGGCTGACGGTCTCGTCGGTGGTGACACGATCGTCGCGACGCAGTCCTTCGACAGCCGGAATGCGGGCAACCGCGCGCTGAAGGTTTCCGAGTGGGCGATCAGCGACGACAACGACGGCAACAACTATACCGTGGTGAGGGTCGACGCCGCAGGCACGATTGCCAAGCGGACCGTGTCCAGCTCGGTCAGCGCCAATGACAAGATTTATGACGGCACCGTCACGGCAACCGGCGCGTTCGGCGAAATCGTGAACAAGGTGTCCGGCGATCAACTGACAGTGAATGCCGATCTTGCGTTTGCCGACAAGAATGCCGGCGCGGGCAAGACGGTAACGGTTGTGAATGCGCGCCTCGAAGGGGCGGACGCGGCCAACTATCAGCTCGATCCCATCGCGGTGACCAGCAACGTTGCGACCATCCACAAGGCGCTCCTGACCCTGACGGCCAGCACCGATCATAAGGTCTACGACGGCACAAACCTGTCGTTGGCTGCGGTGCAGCAGAGCGGCCTCGTCTCCGGCGACAGCTTCACGGCCACGCAGATATTTGACGGGAAGGACGCGGGCAGCCGCACCCTTCAGGTCGATGGCTGGACGATCAATGATGGCAATGGTGGCGGCAATTACGTGGTCACCCGTGGGGCTGCCGCTGCCGGTGTTATCGATCGCCGCACGGTTTCGACGTCGGTATTGGTGGACAGCCGTGAATATGACGGGACGACGTTTGCGACGGGTCTTTTTGGCCGGCTTGAGAATGTGGTCGGGAACGAGGATGTGACGCTGAGTGGCGGCACCTTGTCGTTCGCGGACCGCAACGCGGGCACGAACAAGACAGTGAATGTGAGCGGTGCGACGCTGGCGGGCGTGGATGCCGGGAACTACGTGCTGAGCACGGTGGCGAGCGGCACCGGAACGATCACGGCGAAGAATCTTGTCCTGAACGCGGTTGCCGACACCAAGGTGTATGACGGCGGCACGGGCTCGAACGGTCAGGTCGAAGCGATCGGCCTGGTTGGCGGCGACGTGGTCAATGCGTTCCAGAAGTTCGACGGCAAGAATGCAGGCGATCACCTGCTGCTGGTCGATCGGTGGACGGTTGCGGACGGCAATGGCGGCAACAACTATGTCGTCACCGTCGGCAACAGCGCGGCCGGGCGGATCACGCGCAAGGAAGTGCAGGTCACTTCGCAGGTCGACAACAAGACCTATGACGGCACGACCCTGGCGACCGGCACGATGACCGGCCTGTTCGGGCTGATCGGGTCCGACGACGTCACGGTCAATGGCAGCGGCCAGTTCACGTTCGTGGATCGCAATGCCGGCAACGGCAAGGCGGTGACGGTGAGTGGCGTGACCCTGTCGGGCGCGGACGCGGGCAACTATGTGCTCGGTGCGCTGGCGAACGGCACGGCGAACATCGCCAAGGCAGTGCTGACGCTGACGGCATCGGACGATGCCAAGGTGTATGACGGCACGGTTCTCTCCAATGGTCTGGTCGGCGTGACCGGTCTGGTCAGCGGCGACACGATCAGCGGTGTGACGCAGGCGTTCGACAGCAAGGCTGCGGGCAACCGGATCATGAAGGTGAACGGCTGGACGCTGGCTGACGGCAATGACGGCGGCAACTACACGGTGGTGAAGGTCGATGCGGCCGGCACGATCGGGCAGAAGCTGCTCACCGGCGCCCTGGTCGGCACGGTCGGCAAGGTTTACGACCGCAACGTCGACGCGACCCTGCTGGGCGCCAATCTCGACGGCGTGATCGCCGGCGACGCCGTGACGGTCTCGACCTCCAGTGCGAGCTATGCCGACAAGAATGCCGGCACGAACAAGCTGGTCACGGTGAACGGCATGGTGCTGGGCGGTCAGGATGCGGGCAACTACATCCTGCTCAACGACAGCGCTTCGGCCAATGTCGGCACGATCACAGCCCGCACGGTCGACGTCACCACCTTCGGACGTGGCGCCAAAACATATGACGGGACGACGACGCTCACATCTGCGCAGCTTGCTGCTCTGGAGCTTGGCGTCGCAGATGCCGATACGGCAGCCCTGATGTTCGCGGACGGTGTCAACTTCGACGGAAGCTCGCTCACCGGCACGCTGGCCGATCGCAACGCGGGCACCGGCAAAATCGTGATCCTGGGCGGCTACGCTCTGAACCACAACGAGCTGGGCAACTACGTTCTGGCCGCCACTCCGGCGCATGGCCTCGCAGATGTCGCCCGCAAGGCACTGGTGCTAACCGCCGCAACTGACAGCAAGATCTATGACGGCAACAATGCATCGTCCGGAACGGTCACCTTTGACGGGCTCGTCAGCGGAGACACGGCGACCGCGACGCAGAAGTTCGACGGCAAGGATGCGGGTAGCCGCGCCCTGATCGTGGGCAACTGGTCGATCGACGATGGCGCCGACGGTGGCAACTACGCCGTCCGCACGGTCGACGTGGCTGGCACGATCGCCAAGCGGACCGTGTCCAGCTCGGTCACCGTGAATGACAAGGTCTACGACGGCACGACGTTTGCGACAGGCACCTTCGCGCCTCTGCAGAACGTGGTGGACGGCGAGAGCCTGGGCATTACCGGCACGCTGAACTTCAATGACAAGCATGTCGGACTTGGCAAGACGGTGACGGTCAGCAATGCCACGCTGACGGGGACGGACGCGCGCAACTATGTGCTCGATCCGGTCGCTCAGGGCACTGCCTCGATCGGCAAGGCAAACCTGGTGCTTGCGACCGTTAGCGACATCAAGGTCTATGATGGCTCGACGGACTCGGCTGCGACGGTCCAGGCTCGTGGTCTGGTCGCTGGCGACAGCTACACGGCTACCCAGTTCTTCGATAACAAGAACGCCGGTGCCCGTATCCTGAAGGTCAATGAAGGCTGGACGATCGACGATGGCAACGGCGGTAACAACTATTCCGTCACCATCGGCAACGGCGCGGCCGGTGCAATCACGCAGCGCACGGTTTCGACGTCGGTATTGGTGGACAGCCGTGAATATGACGGGACGACGTTTGCGACGGGTCTTTTTGGCCGGCTTGAGAATGTGGTCGGGAACGAGGATGTGACGCTGAGTGGCGGCACCTTGTCGTTCGCGGACCGCAACGCGGGCACGAACAAGACAGTGAATGTGAGCGGTGCGACGCTGGCGGGCGTGGATGCCGGGAACTACGTGCTGAGCACGGTGGCGAGCGGCACCGGAACGATCACGGCGAAGAATCTTGTCCTGAACGCGGTTGCCGACACCAAGGTGTATGACGGCGGCACGGGCTCGAACGGTCAGGTCGAAGCGATCGGCCTGGTTGGCGGCGACGTGGTCAATGCGTTCCAGAAGTTCGACGGCAAGAATGCAGGCGATCACCTGCTGCTGGTCGATCGGTGGACGGTTGCGGACGGCAATGGCGGCAACAACTATGTCGTCACCGTCGGCAACAGCGCGGCCGGGCGGATCACGCGCAAGGAAGTGCAGGTCACTTCGCAGGTCGACAACAAGACCTATGACGGCACGACCCTGGCGACCGGCACGATGACCGGCCTGTTCGGGCTGATCGGGTCCGACGACGTCACGGTCAATGGCAGCGGCCAGTTCACGTTCGTGGATCGCAATGCCGGCAACGGCAAGGCGGTGACGGTGAGTGGCGTGACCCTGTCGGGCGCGGACGCGGGCAACTATGTGCTCGGTGCGCTGGCGAACGGCACGGCGAACATCGCCAAGGCAGTGCTGACGCTGACGGCATCGGACGATGCCAAGGTGTATGACGGCACGGTTCTCTCCAATGGTCTGGTCGGCGTGACCGGTCTGGTCAGCGGCGACACGATCAGCGGTGTGACGCAGGCGTTCGACAGCAAGGCTGCGGGCAACCGGATCATGAAGGTGAACGGCTGGACGCTGGCTGACGGCAATGACGGCGGCAACTACACGGTGGTGAAGGTCGATGCGGCCGGCACGATCGGGCAGAAGCTGCTCACCGGCGCCCTGGTCGGCACGGTCGGCAAGGTTTACGACCGCAACGTCGACGCGACCCTGCTGGGCGCCAATCTCGACGGCGTGATCGCCGGCGACGCCGTGACGGTCTCGACCTCCAGTGCGAGCTATGCCGACAAGAATGCCGGCACGAACAAGCTGGTCACGGTGAACGGCATGGTGCTGGGCGGTCAGGATGCGGGCAACTACATCCTGCTCAACGACAGCGCTTCGGCCAATGTCGGCACGATCACAGCCCGCACGGTCGACGTCACCACCTTCGGACGTGGCGCCAAAACATATGACGGGACGACAAGCCTAGGCTCCGGCCAGCTTGGTTCGCTCACCTTCCTGATGGCCGATGGCGATGCGGAGACGCAGGGCCTGCTGGCAGCGGACGGAGTCTGGCTCGACACCAGCCTTGCGACCGGCATTCTTGCCGACCGCAACGCCGGAACGGGCAAGAGCGTCGACCTGACGGGTTACGCTCTTAGCGGCAACGCGCTGGGCAACTATGTGCTGGCTTCCGGCACCGCCCATGGTCTCGCCGACGTGGCTAGGGCACGGTTGACGCTGGATGCGGTTACAGACAGCAAGGTCTATGACGGCAACAGCCTGTCGTCCGGGCAGGTTCGAATTGAGGGCCTCGTCCAGGGTGACAGCGTGAGCGCAACCCAGTGGTTTGATGGCAAGGATGCCGGCACTCACATGCTCCGCGTCGGCGATGTCGCTCTGAGCGATGGCAATGACGGTGCCAACTATGTTGTGATGCTCGGCACCACGACCGGTAACATCGCCCAACGAACCCTCGTGGTGGCGCTGGATGATGCCAGCAAGCTGCAGGGCACTGTTGATCCTGCGCTGAGCTTCACGGTCGGCGGGGAAGGACTGGTCAGCGGCGACGCAGTGAGCGGGAGGGCCCAGCGTGAGGCGGGCGAGTCTGCCGGCACCTACTCGATAAACGGTGGCAGCATATCGGCGGGTGCCAATTATAGCATCCAGTTCACGGCAGGGCGGTTCACCATCGTGGCCGGTGACAACGGTGGCGGCGACAATGGTGGCAGCACTGGCGGCAGCAGCGGTGGCGGGACCGGCGGCAACAATGGCGGCGGCACCGGCGGCGACAATAGTGGCAGCACTGGCGGCAGCAGCGGTGGCGGGGCCGGCGGCAACAATGGCGGCAGCACCGGCGGTAACAATGGCGGCGGCACGGGCGGCAACAATGGTGGCGGCACCGGTGGCAACAATGGTGGCGGCACAGGCGGCAACAGCGGCGGCGGCACAGGCGGCAACAATGGTGGCGGTGTCATCACGCCTGAGATCGTCGAGGAAGGTCAGCAGGTCGGTGATCAGGTGACCCGCCCGCTCTCCGGCGCAATGCTCCAGTGGGGAATTCTCCCCGCCGGCGCAGCCGGGCTCAATCCCTACGCCGCCTTCGGTACCGGCGGCGCAGCATTCCTCGCCGGTGTTGCCCCGGACAATGTCCAGGTAACCTTCGACGCCGCGAACGGCCAGTATGTCCCCGTCGTTGACCAGGACGGTGAGCTTGACGGGGTCTGCCGTGCGGGTGCGACTGACGACGAGTGTTCGACGATTCAGGGACGTGGTCTTCCCTATTCGGCGAACCGGGTGATCGCGCCAAATCTGCGCTTCACCTTCAAGTGACCGGTGCCGGCGCGATGGGGTGTCGCGCCTCCCGGTAACGGATAGGCACGCCCTGCAACCCGCAGGGCGTGCCTATCTCGTCAATACATGTAGAATTTCAGAGTATAATCATCGTATATTTGAAGTGTAGACTCGCTGTTACATCGTAACATATTGTATCAATTCATGATATCTTGATACTAATCTGGATATTATCCAATTGTTAACCTCGATACGGCAAATAGCTATTCATGAAATCAACGTGGTCTTTATTAAGATCGCAGTTCATTGGATGGCTTAAATGAAATTGAAGGCGGTTTTTCTTTCCTGTGGCGGCTTGGTTGCGCTGAGCTCGGTGGCGAATGCGCAAACGGCAGTCGAACGGAACTTGCCCCCTGCGCCGCCGCCGTCGCAGGCGGCAATTGATGCCGATACGAACGTGTCGATCTCACAAGATGATGCACCATTTGGCGCGGCGCTGAAGGCGATCGTTCTGCTTGATGGCGACGACGCCGTTGCGGACGCAGCCACAGTCACGCCGGGCGTACATGCAGGCCAGCTTCCCCAGCTCGGGGAGAAGCGCCTGGATCGCCGTCTCGCCCGCTTCATCGGTCGGCCCCTCAGCCGGAAGCTGATTTCCGAAATTCAGGCGGAGATCGCACGGGCGGCTCGTGCAGCGGGGCGCCCCTTCATTTCCCTTTCGACGCCCGAACAGGAAATCACGACCGGCGTTCTGCAGGTCCGCGTCCTGGAATTCCGGACCGGCAACGTCGCTGTCCGCGGCGCTGACGGGCGCAGAGCGAGGGCGATCGAGAGTCAGGTTCGCACGTCTCCGGGTGAACCGGTCGATGCGGATCAACTCGCCGAGGATCTAGACTGGCTCGGCCGAAACCCGTTCGTTACCGTCGGTGCTCAATTCGCACCTTCGCGGCAGGAAGGCGTGACCGATCTCACCCTGGCGGCGGACGTGACCCGGCCTTTCCGGATTTATGGCGGCTGGTCGAACACCGGTTCGCGCTCGACCGGGACTGATCGCTTCTATGTCGGCGGAATGGTTGAACTGCCTGCGCTCGCCGGAAGCTATGCGTCCTACCAGTTGACCGGAAGCCGAGATTTCTGGGCGCAGGGCGGGCGTATCCTGCGCGGTGAGCCGCGCTACCGGGCGCATGGCGGCCGATTGTACATCCCCACCGGCGCGCGGCAGAATCTGGAACTCACTCTGAGCGACGCTTTGACGAACCAGGTCGTTGACGCCAATTTCTCCGTCCGTCAGCGGACCGTGGAAGGAACGCTGGGCTATCGCATGGCCCTGTCCAACCTGGGACTGGCCGCTGGATCAGGGGACTTGCTGATCGGCATCGAAGGCAAGAGCCAGCAGCGCGTCGTCTTGTTCGGCAATCAGGTCGCGCTCGAAACATCTGCAGACCTCTGGCAAGGCCTTGTGGGCTGGTCGAAGAGCTGGCTTGGAAACGGGCGTCGCGCGTCCGCGGCTTTAAATCTCCACGTCAGCCCCGGCGGCGTGACCAGCCGAAATACGGCCGAGCGCCTGACCGAGATCAGCAACGGACGGGTTACGTCGGACCGATATGCCTATGCGACGCTCGATCTCTCTGCTCAGGCGCGGCTCCCGCACAACTTCGCGCTGATAAGCCAAGTGTCCGCGCAATATGCCGGCAGGGCCGTGCCCCTCGCCGCGCAGATCGGCTTGGGCGGCGATGGCCTCGTCCGCGGCTACACTCCGGATGACGGCAGCTTCGACACCGGCGTGGTAATGCGCAATGAACTGCGGCTCCCGCCATTCAACCTCGCTCCCGGCAAGCGCGATCTCGTTTCGCCTTACCTGTTCGTCGATGCCGCCTACGGCCGCGACCATGCGCTGCGCTCGAACGATACCGTCGCATCAGTCGGTGTCGGCACTGACTATCGTATCGGCCGTCACTTCTCGGCCGGCGTGAATTCCGCCTGGGCGCTGACTGATGGTCAGCGCACCCAATCCGGCGACTGGCGCATCCAGGCACGCGCCACCGTCTCGTTCTGAACCCCGAAAATCCAACACCCCAAACAACACCCCACTGAAATCCACACCCCAACACTGCAAGGACCACATCATGACCCAGACCACCAAGAACACCATTGAGCTTGCCGGTTCGCAATTTCTCTATGGTCAGCCCGAGGCGCTGCATTCGGAGGACCATGGCAACCTGAAGTTCGTCGCCCAGGAAGCTCCCTTTGCGAAGGCCGAAGGCGTGCACATCGTGCCCCTGCTTGTCGGCGAGTTCGCTCAGGCAATGATGCATTACCCGATTGTGTTCGGCGGTCCGGAGAAGACGCCGATGGCGATCATGGGCCTCAAGGAAGGTCAGAACATGTTCGTTAAGGACGGACGCTTCGAGAATGGCGCGTATGTTCCGGCATATTTGCGGCGCTATCCGTTCACGCTTGCCGGTGCCGGTGAAGAGCAGTTCGTGGTCTGCATCGACCGCGAGGCGCCGGGCTTCGGTGAGGGCGAGGATGGCCAGGCTCTCTTCGAGGCTGGTGAGCCTACCGAATTCACGAAGAATGCAATCGCGTTTCTCAATGAGTTCGAAGGCGAGCGCAAGCGCACCCATGCGTTCGTTGAAGCGTTGATCGAAGCCGACCTTTTCGAAATCAAGCACACGCTGTCCGTCACTCCGACGGGCGAGCAGGAACTTGTCGCTGATTACTACGGTATCTCCGAGGAGAAGCTGCACGCACTTGGCGATGAGCAACTGGCAAATCTGGTCAAGCGCGGCGCCGTGGCGATGATCGACGCCCACCTTCTTTCGCTGCAGCGGTGGAACGATCTGGTAGTTCGCCGTCCCGGTCGCTCGGAAGACGAGCTTGAACGGAGCCAGGAAGACGAACTCGTCGCAGCCTGATGGAACGAGGCAATCGTCTTAAATCCCCAAAGCCGATTGCTCCTGGCGACCAGATAACATCTGGTCGCCAGTCCCGCTTCAGGCACCTGCTCGCCAAATAGAGCCTGCGCACCCCCGGCCCGGTGACAAGTCGAGGCCAATGAACCCAGCTCCGCCGCCGGCTCTGAAAGCAAGGCGACGTTGACCTGGGTGACTTTTTCTTGGAAAGAAATGGCAATAAGATCATTTATCTTTTCAACGTCTTCCCGGTCTCCCTCCTGATGGCCGGCTCTCAGACCAGAGGGCGCTCCGTGTCGGATTAGTGCGGGAAACGTTAGGAGGTCGGAACATGGACAAGCCGCTTATTGTCAGCATTGTTGAGGACGATGCAGACATGAGGATATTGCTCGAACGTTTCCTTACGAGCGTCGGGATGGAGGTCACGAGTTTCGGCGATACGAGTAGCCTCGACGAAGCCTGGCTGGCGACGCCGCCCGACGTCATTCTTCTGGATGTCAATCTGCCCGGCGAAAGTGGCTTCATGGCAGCGGCTCGTCTCCGCGCCCGCTCGATGGTCGGCCTCGTAATCCTCACCGGACGTACCGCCGAAGAGGATCGGCTCCTGGGGCTCTCCATGGGTGTCGATCATTATCTCAGCAAGCCGGTCAATCTGCGGGAGCTCGAAAGCGTTATCCGCAATCTCGGCCGCCGCGTCGGCACGAAGCCGGTCATCACCGAGGCGCCTGTCATGGCGAGCAATCGGCCGGGCTGGAGCCTCGATCCCAGTACCTGGCTGCTGACGGCGCCCAATGGCTGCGCGGTCGATCTCTCGTCCGCCGAGTATCAGGTGCTGCAGTCGCTACTTGAGGAGCCGGGCCAGGCACGATCGCGGGAGATGCTGAATGAAGTGCTCGGCAAGCCCCGTCTCGGACCTGACAATCGCAGCCTTGACGTTCTCGTGTCGCGCCTCCGACGTAAGGTGGAAGAAGCGGCGAGCCTGTCATTCCCGCTAAGATCTGCGCGCGGCACCGGCTATGTCTTCGCCGGCGAGGCGCGGATCGACAGGAAGACGGAGGGCGGCGTCCCTCACTAGGGTCGAAGCATCGAAGAGACGGCTTGGTGAGCAAAGAACAGATTTCAGGGAGCCGTTTTTACAAGGTTGAATGGAGGCCTAGCCATACTTTGCTCCTAGGCTGCGTGCTTGGCTGTCTCAAGACAAGCTGCACTATCGCTTCCTATGACTAAGGGTAAACATCTCTTCCGCGGACCGGCTCATCTCTCTCCCGCCAGGTGCGGGATTAAATTTGTCTGCCTCGCGTGGGAGAGAATTAAGCCGCCACTTATTCTAGACAAGGCTACTTTGGTCAACCATCATGACTTGAGAGCTAGAATGGAGAGGAAATGCTAAGCGGGAGGTCTCCGGATACGATGGACATGTGCCATGCCTACCTCTTCTTGGGACGCCGCAGGGCGCGGTGCCGGAAGGCTTCGGGCGCGGCCGGATGAATCGGCTACAACCGCGCCGACCCATTGCATGGCTCTTCCTGGTGCCTGCGCTGATGATCCCCCTGATGCTGGCATCGACGCTGACCTGGTTGCAGAGCGAATATGACCGCTGGGAAACGCTGCGTGTGGAAGCCATCGCATCCAACACCCGCAGAAACCAAGTCAGCGACCTTCTGTCGATCATGCGATCGGCTGAGACAAGCCAGCGGGGCTACGCGATCAGTGGCGATGAAGCGCTCCGAGCCCGATTTGTCGAGGGCGAGCGCGCGACGCGCCGTTTATTGCGCGAGCTGCACGGCGCGTATGGCGGTGACGTCGTTCAGCAAGCCAAGCTATCCGACCTCGATCAGACAGCAGATGCGAAATTCGCCGAGATGGAGGAGGTGATCCATCTGCGTGACACACAGGGCACTGCCGTCGCGCTTGGTCGGATCAGCGATGGCCAAGGTCAGCGGTTGATGTCCCGGTTCGAACAACTGGCGGGCCAGTTAATGCAACGCGAGATCGCCACGGGCGCACAGCGCGTCCAGGCCGTGCAGGCGCGATCCGCGACCATTCAGCGGGCGATGTGGATCATCCTTGCCATCGGAAGCATTGTGTTAGCCGTCATGCTCTGGTTGCTGTGGCGGCAACGGCAAGCGCAATACCGTATCGCGCTCGCGAGCTACGATGCCGCCAAGCGCAATCAGGCAATCCTCAATGGCACGGCCGATCCGATCCTCATCATCAACCCAAGCGGGACGATCGAGATGATCAATCCCGCCGTCACGCGCACGCTGGGCTATGAGGGGCACGAGCTCGATCGTCGTGACATCAGTGTCGTCACCGATATCGCGCCGGGAAGCGGCAGCTTTCACGAGCGGGTCGGCCTGATCGACGGCGTGTTGAAGGTCAGCTTCTTCCATGAGCAACTTGTGCGCGACCGCAGCGGCAAGATGATCCCGTTCGATATCGCGCTGGGCACCATGCGCTTGCCGGATGGAGACCATCTCGTGATGTCCCTGCGCGACATCACCGAGCGCCGCCGTCTCGACCAGCAGAAAAACGACCTCATCTCCTCGGTCAGCCATGAACTGCGCACGCCGCTCACGTCGATCATTGGCGCCTTGTCCTTGTTAAACGCCGAAGCGGGTGGCGAACTGCCCGAAGGCGCGCGCGAACTGGTCGGTATCGCGGAAAATAACGGCCGCCGCCTGATCCGGCTGATCAATGACATGCTCGATATCGATCGGATCGAAGCCGGGCGGTTCCAGATGATGATGGCCCCTGCCGACCTGCGCGATATCGCTCTGCGCGCCTGCGAGAATTTCGACGGGCTCGCCCGGTCGCGGGGCGCTGTCCTGACATGTCACGTGCCCGATATGCCGGTGACCGTCGAAGCCGACGATGACCGCATTCTGCAGGTGATCGGCAACCTCGTATCCAACGCGCTCAAATATACGCCGGGGCAGGGGCGGGTGCAGATCACGGTGCGTCATGGGCGGCAGGATGGCGAGGCGATCCTGCAGGTGGACGACGAAGGGCCAGGCATCGCCGCGGAATTTCGTTCGCGAATTTTCGGCCGTTTTGAGCGCGCCGTCGAGCATGAGGGGACTGCCGGCACCGGTCTCGGGCTCGCTATCGCGCAGGAGATCGTCAGTCTTCATGGCGGCAAGATCTGGTTTGAGGACCGACCGACTGGCGGCACCCGCTTCGCCTTCTCGCTCCCGGCGAAAATGTCCGAGATTCCCACTGGCGGCGGGGACGTCGAGGCCCGCATCCTGATTTGCGAGAGCGACCCGCAGCTGGGGCTGTCCCTGCAGTCCGTCCTGGCGAGCGAGGGCTATGCAAGCCATCTCGTCACCAGCGCCATGGCCGCGCGCGATGCCATCGCCGCGCACGAGTACACAATGCTGTTGCTGGACATGGCGCTGGAAGATGCCAACGCCTTTGAGATTGCCCGCGATCTGCGGCAGCGGGCAGGGCCGGACAGTCTCTCGATCCTGGTGGTGTCCTCTCAGCCTCTGGAGGAACCGACGACCCGTCTGTCGCTCGATCTCATCGACTGGATCGAAAAGCCGATTGATGCCCGGCGGCTGAAAGCGGCAATTTCGGAGGGTGTTCCGCGCGATATGACGGAGCGTCCGACCGTTCTCCATCTCGATGACGATCAGGATACATTGGACGTGACCGCAATGGCGCTCGCTGGGGAAGCCGAAATGTTCAAGGCGCGCTCCCTTGAGCAGGCCCGCTTGCTGCTTGCCCGGCGACAACCTGATCTGGTGATCCTCGATTATCATCTCGAGCATGGCACCGGGCTCGATCTTCTCCCTGATCTCTTCACGGTGGAGGGCGTCGCCATTCCGGCGATCATCTATTCCGCGCAGGACTTGCGGTTCGATGATCTCAGTCCGGTTGATGCTGTCCTGCTGAAATCCCGCGCCTCGATGCCCGATCTCAAGGCGACCATTCGCAGGGTCATTGCAGAGCGCCATGCGAGGCTTCGGTCATGACCGCTCAGGCCCGCCTTGCCTTGCTATACGTGGACGACGACGCCGATATCCGGCACATTGTGAAGCTTGCGATATCCCTCGACCGCGGGATGGATATGCGGACCGCGGCGAGCCCGGAGGAGGTGTTGACCCTGCTGGACGCCGATGACTGGCGGCCCGATGTTATTCTGCTCGATGTGATGATGCCGAAAATGAGCGGTCCCGAGTTGATGCGGATCATGCAGGTGAGTTACGGGCTTGAGGATAAGCCCTTTATCTTCATCACTGCCATGGGTCGGGAAAAGGACCTCGCCAATTATCGGGATTTGGGCGCGGCGGACGTGATCATCAAACCCTTCAATCCGATCACGCTGGCCCAGCGTATTCGCATGGTCGTAAAATCTTGAGGTGTTCTGCGAGCGGGTGCTCGCATGTTCATGAACCAGCCGACAGCCGTCGAGCCATCGGGGGCGCAGATCCCGCGCGTGGTCGCCAGATATGATGCGAAAGCGAACGTTCTGATTTTAAGATAATTTTGACAATATTTGAAGAGGAATAAGGGGTTGGCGAGGGACTGGGGGTGATCGGAAGCTGATAGGAGCCAGTATGCCAGACAGTGTCTCAGTCAGCATCGTGGAAGACGACGATGATCTGAGAAATATATTGAGCCGGTTCTTGTCCGGCGCTGGGATGAAGGTCGCTCCCTTTGCCAATACGGCTGATCTAGACAATGTTTGGCGGGCTGATCCGCCCGATGTCGTGATTCTGGATCTAAATCTTCCGGGCGAGAACGGTATCATGGCTGCGGCCCGGCTTCGATCATCATCGCAAGTGGGGATTATCATCCTCACCGGGCGCACGGCGGACGAAGACAAGCTGCTCAGCCTGTCCATGGGGGTTGACCATTATCTGCATAAGCCGATCGATCTGCGCGATCTTGAGAGCGTTATCAGAAATCTGGCGGGGCGGGTCAGCAAGAGCCGGATGAGCCAGGAAGACGCGCTAGGCGGTAAGGGCTAGAGGCTCTTGACCTGCGCCTGGCTTCTGACGGCGCTAAAAACGGCATATCGGTCAGCTTTCCTCGCTTGAATGCCAGATACAAGCCTTCTTCTTTCATTCAGGGAATGGCGCTGCTGGGTCTGATGACAGCTGGCGGCCGAGCATCCGCAAAATATCCAGCGCCAGCATGTCGGGATCGAAGGGTTTTTTGAGCGTGCCCAGGATTGGCCCGTCGCTGGCGCGCCACTGCTCGGTGAGTTCGGCATTGGCGGTGAAGAAGATGATCGGGGTCTGCTGGTCGGTTCGCCGCACCCGGCGGGCTGTCTCCAGGCCATCAAGGCCGGGCATCATGACATCGAGCAGAATGACGTCGGGCTTGCAGGCCGGATCGGCGAGCCGTGCAAGCAGCGCTGCGCCACTATTCACGTCCTGCACCTCGAAATCAGGCACGCGGGCCAACAGACGCGTTACGACGACTCGAAGATCATCCTCATCGTCTGCATAGAGTATTTGGGTGGACTTTCCGACACTTGCGACCTGCGACATGTCTTTACCCTATCCAATGCGAACGGCATGAAGCCGAACGGCGGGCTTATTTTCCCCCGTTTAAATGCCTTCCCTATCGTGCAATCAATAGCAGACGATCATCTGCGGCAAAAATTTATATGGTGTCATGATGGAACAGCCGAAAAATTTGGACTCACCCACGACGCTGTCTGTCGCGCGTGTGCGGGATCTGCAGCACAAGATGCGGAACAAATTAGGCGTTATGGATGGAACGTTCGAACTCATGCATCCGCCGACAGCAAATTACGATCCTCAGGAAGCGGAGGATATCGACCGTTTCAAGCGGGCATCAAAGTCTCTTCATGATCTTATTGAAGAACTGTCCGCCGCAATAACTTAGTTAATGAAAATTAATACTTTCGCAGCTGCAGATGCTTTCAATATGTTACAAGAAGAAACTTAAATTTCTCGAATAGTTGTGCCAATCATTGTCTTAAGGGGGCGGGAATGAGCCGCTTGCACTCGATGATTGGCAACAGATAGGGCCGGGCCGCTTCTCTCTCCTCGGCGGCTTGCCCTGTTTTGTCACGGCCGACCATCGGTCGCGGTCTCGCTGAGCCGCGCTGGACTGAAAGGCTCGTGCGGATGTTCATCGATCGTTTTCGTGTGGCGCAATCCCTTGTCGTGCCTGCGAAATCCCGCCCCCAAAATCTGACCTTATGCCGGCCGCTGCGACGCGGGCGCAGTGGACCCATGCGACTGAAGCCGCTTCTCTCCTGCAAGGCAGGCGACTGGTGAAGCACGATCCAATCCCCTCCCATAGCGGCGATAGCCCTTCGGCTTTCACGCCTCGCGCCACAGGGGAGCGTGTGGATGAGACGTGGCTGGATCGCGTCTGCGAGATGATCGAGGCGACCGCGCTTGGGGAGTGGGCCTTCAACCCCGAGACCGATCTCGATGCCGAGCCGGAAAAACTCAGACTTGCCCTGGCGAAACTGATGAGGCGGGTGTCCACATTATTGCGCGCCAGTGAGCGGGCGGCGCTCACCGACCCGGCGACGGCTCTGGACAATAGTGTCAGCTTTCGTCGTCTGGTCGAGGCCGCCATCCACGAAAGCGGTGCGACCAGCCCGGTCGGCGCCATCATTTATCTGGGCCTGGACTCGTTCCGAAAGATCAACGACCGGCTCGATTTGTGGGAGAGCGATCGCCTGCTGCAGGCGATTGCCGGGCGGTTGCGACTGGCCGCAGACTGGTGCCGGGAGTTGCGGCCGACCGGCCCCGCGCCGATCATCGCGCGCCTCGCGGGCGATGAATTCGGCATCTTCTGCTCGGGTGCGCTGACAGCGGACGATCTGGAGGAACTGGCGACCCGGTGCCTGCGCCTGCTGGCAGAACCGTTCGACCTTGATGGCGGGACGCTTCCGGCCACGCTCACCGCGAGCGCTGGCGCCGCGCGGATGCCGCACGACGCCAGGATCTATGAGCGACTGATGGCGAAAGCCGGCATGGCCATGCATCAGGCAAAAGCGCGAGGCGGCAATCAGGTCTGCCTATGCGATCCGCAGATCATCGAACGGGCGCAGGACTGTGCAAGGCTGGAGGCCGAGTTGCGGCTCGCGGCGGACCGGGGCGAGCTGGAATTCGCGTTCCAGCCCAAGCTGCCCACCACACCCGATGTGCGTCCCTCTGTCGAGGCGCTGGTCCGTTGGCGCCACCCGCAGCGGGGCATGTTGCTGCCCGGCCGCTTCCTCCCGCTGGCGGAGGAGGCTGGTTTTCTTGTGCAGATCGGCCGCTGGACTCTTCTGGAAGGGATGCGGGTCGCCGCAGACTGGGCGCGGCAAGACATGCCTTGCCTGCTCTCGCTGAACATCACCGTGCAGGACATCCGCCAGCCGGACTTCGTGGATTTCGTGCGGGCGTCTTTGGCGCAGACAGGCGCATCTCCCGAGCTTCTGGAGTTTGAAGTCACGGAATCGATGCTGATGGAGGACTCGCCCATCTTCGTCGAGCGCTTGCTGGAGGTTCGCTCGCTAGGCATCCGCATTGCGATCGACGACTTCGGTACCGGCTATTCCAACTGGGCCAGAATGCTGCTTCTCCCGATCGATTGCATCAAGATCGACCGTTCGCTGGTGACGGACCTTGCCACGCGCAGGGACTATCAAACGGTCGTGCGCACCTTCGTCAGCCTCGCGGACGGTCTCGGCTTCGAAGTGGTGGCAGAAGGCGTGGAGACGGCGGCCCAGGCTGAGATGCTCAAGGAGATGGGCTGCGACGCGCTGCAAGGCTACGCCATCGCGCGGCCCCTCAATGAGGCGGACGCGCTGGCTTGGCTGCGCTGTCCGCACATGGCCGGTTTGCCCGTCGCCGGGAGCGACCGATGAGCGTCAAGGCCTCCCGTTGGCGGCTGATGGCAGCGGCGGCGCTGGTCGGCGCCTGCGTTCCCGGCGTCAGGAGCGCCCATGCTCAGGATCTGAGCAGCTATTCGCTCGAAGACCTGCTGACCACCGAATCCACCTCCGTCGCCAAGCGCAGGCAGCGTCTCAGTGACAGCACCGCCGCTGTCACCATCCTGACCCAGGAAGACATTTTGCGCTCCGGGGCGCAGAGCATTCCCGAAGTGCTGCGGCTGGTGCCGGGCGTGGAAGTGGGCCAAATCGACAGCGTCTCGACGGCGGTTTCCGTGCGCGGCTTCAGCACGCGCTTTGCCAATAATCTGCTCGTGATGATCGATGGCCGCTCGCTCTATGTCTCCAGCCTCTCCGGCGTGCTGTGGGACCAGCAACTCGTGCCCCTGTCCGACATCGAGAGGATCGAGGTGGTCAGGGGACCGGGCGCCACCCTGTGGGGGTCCAACGCCGTGAACGGCGTCATCAACATCATCACCAAGGACAGCATCCAGACCCAGGGCTGGCAGGCGAATGCGTTCATCTCCGCCGACGGGCGCAACGGCACGGTGCGCTACGGGGGAAGCAAGGACAAGCTCAGCTATCGCGCCTATGTGACCGCGCGCGACATCGATGGGCTCGAGCAACCGAATGGCGAAAGCTGGAACAGCGGCTCGCGGGCCGTGCAGGCTGGCTTCCGCCTGGACGCGGTGCCGGACGAGAATGACACGATCACGCTACAGGGCGATGTGCAGCATGGCACCTTCGTCGCGGACCTGCTGCAAACGCCGCCGCAGGTTCAGCAGACCGGCATGTACCCGTTCGACGGCAGCTTCTCCGGGATGAATTTGCTCGGGCGCTGGTCACATCGCTGGGACAGCCAGCGCGAGTTCAATCTGCAGGCCTATCATGACTGGGTTCAGCGGCGCGAATTCGGCGTCAACATTTCCCGCACCGTGGATGACCTTGACGCAAGCCTGAGGCTGGGCGGCGACCGGCAGGAACTGGTCCTTGGCCTCAACGTCCGGCGGACGACCGATTCTCTGGGCTCTTCGGACCGCTTCGTCTCCTTCATCGTACCGCGCGAAACCCATCATTGGGTGAGCGGCTTCGCGCAGCAGGATCTCTGGCTGGTGCCGGATCGCCTGCGGCTCTCGGTGGGGACCAAGGCGGAATATAACACGATCAGCGGCTTTGCCCTTCAGCCCAGCGTTCGCCTGCTCGCCAAGCCCACGCCGTCTATGACCATCTGGGCCGCTGCCTCCCGCGCGGTGCGGACGCCGGCACGGTTCGAGGAGGCCGTCCGGGTCAATCTGGGGATCCCCGCCGGAACGCCGATGAATCCGACCCCGATGCCCATGGTCGCGCGTATCGAAGGGCAAGCCGATCTGGCCGCTGAAAATCTCGACGCCTTTGAGCTGGGGATTCGCGGCAGCCTCTCAAGTTCCTTCACGTATGACATCGCGGCCTATTACAATCGCTATCGCAACCTCATCGGCTACGCCGCGCGCGGCCAGTCCATGGTCTTCTCGCCCACGCCTGTTCTGCTGCTGGATTATCAGAGCGCCAATATCGGCAAGGGGCAGACCTATGGCGTGGAAGCCGCGATCACCTTCAGTCCCGCGCCCGATCTGAAGGTGCAGGCCAATGCCTCGATGCAGCATCTCTCCTTCGAGACAGACAGTCCGACATCGATCAGCCATGCGCTCGCCGGCCTCTCGCCCAAGTTTCAGGCCGGCATGCGGGTCAGCTACGATGTGGCACCCAATCTGGAAGTCGATGCGTGGCTGCGCCATGTCAGCGCTTTGCCGGCGAGCGATATTCCAGCCTATCAAGACCTCGATCTTCGCATCAACTATGTGCTCATGCCGCGCCTCAATCTGTCGCTGATCGGCCAGAACCTGCTGGCCGACAGGCGGGTCGAGTTCGCGCAGCAGCTCTATCCCGCGCCCCGCAGCTATGTCGGTCGCTCCGTCGCCCTGCGTCTCTCGGTGGATTTTTGAGATGATGCGCCTCGTTCATCTCCTCACGGGCCCCTTCATCGCGCTTCTGGCCTTCTTCGCGGCCTGCGCGCCCGCGCGCGCGGCTGACGAGCAGAGCGAGCTCAAGGCTGCGATCATCTACAACATCATCCGCTTCGTCGACCTGCGCCCGCCGCGTGACCGTGTGGTCCTGTGCGTTTCCAGTGACGAGCCTCTCGCGGGCGCCCTGCAGGTCTATGAAGGCCGCAATGTCGCTGGCGGCCGGCTGGAGGTGCGGATCGTGAAGCGGACGACGTGGAGCGTCGACTGCCGCATCGCCTATGTCGGCCCCGGAACGAGCACTGCGCCGCTCGTCGCCTCGTCCCCGCCACCGCTGCTCATCGGCGAAGGATCGGACTTTCTCGATCGGCAGGGGAGCGTCGCGCTCGTCAATTTCGGCAGGCAGATCGGGTTCGAGGTGAACCTGAAGGCCGGGGCTCGCGGCGGGGCCGTCTTCAGTTCACGCCTGCTCCGCCTCGCACGCGCCGTCAGGGATTGAGGACGCATGCCATGGTTCTCCCCCTGGAGCTTCCGCCGCGGCCTGATCGCGACGGTGCTCAGCAGTTGCATGGTCGCCCTGCTCCTGAGCTGCGCCGGTCTGGCGGCCTGGCAATATCATGTCCAGAGCGCCGCCAATGCCGAGCGTCAAAGCGAGCTGGGCGAGGTGGTCGCTGCCACGCTGGGAGCGCCGCTCGTCTTCAACGACGTGAAGGCGATCCAGGAAACGCTGGCGTCCATGGCGACCATCAAGACGATCCGCTCCATCGAGGTCTATGACGAGCAGCAGCGCCGGATCGCCGTCCGCGGGCAACCGCCGCAGACGGGCAATCAGGATAAACCCGCCGCCCTCGTCGGATCGAAAGCGGACCAGGCGGGCCTGCAGGTCGTCACGCCGATCATGGTGGCCGGGGACACCGTGGGGTGGCTCAAACTCTCCACCGAAACCGAGACGCTGACCGAAATGATGCTGCGAACTCTGGGCATCGCAAGTGCCTTTGGCTGCATTGCGTTTCTCGTCGCCTGGCTCATCGCCCGCAGGATGCTCACGCTGCTCTTCTTCCCGATGGACCGGATGGTCGAGGCCATGGAGCGCATCCGGCAGACGGCGGACTATTCGGCCCGTATGCCGCAGTCGATCGGAGATGAACTCGGCCGGATCGTGAAGGCATTCAATGGGATGCTGACCGAAATCGAACGCCGCGAGGGCGCGCTGGCGGCGACGCTGACGGATTTGCAGGCAGCGCGCGATCAGGCGCAGGCGGCCAATGTCGCCAAGTCCGAGTTCCTCGCCAGCATGAGCCACGAACTGCGCACGCCCCTCAATGCCATCATCGCTTATGCCGAACTGGTGAAAGAGGAACTGGCCGCGCTCGACGATAAGGAGAACCTCGCCGACGTAACGGTCATCCACCGGTCGGCGCTCCAGTTGCTCACCCTGATCAATGAGGTGCTCGATTTCGCCAAGATCGAAGCGGGCGGGATGACCCTCGATCTCGAAATGATCGATCTGGGCGACATCATGCGCGACGTGCTGGCGACACTCGAGCCGATTGCCTCCCGCCGCAATAATAGCGTCGCCTTGCAGATCAACGTTCCGCCCACGCCGATGCGGATCGACCCGCTCAAGATCCGCCAATGTCTGCTCAATCTGGGCGGCAATGCCTGCAAATTCACGGACGAGGGGCATATCGTGCTCAGCGCCTCGCTCAAGGAGGAGGGCGCAGGCACTCTGTTGATCCTCAGCGTGGCGGATACCGGCATCGGCATCGATGCCGAGCAGATCGATGGTCTGTTCGAGCCGTTCGTGCAGGGCAGCACAGCCTCCTACCGGGCGGGCGGTACGGGGCTTGGCCTCAGCATCACCTTGCGGTTCGTCGAGTTGATGGGTGGGACCATCAGCGTCTCCAGCGAAAAAGGGCTGGGCACCATCTTCACCGTCGCCATCCCGATCGAGCGGGAGGCGCAGTCGGGCGTCCTGTCTATCGAAGAGATGACGCCGGTCGGGACAAAGCCGGACCATATCATCGCTATCGATGATGATCCGGCCTGTCTTGCCATTCTGGATCGCTGGCTCTCCCCGGCCGGATATGATCTGCGGCTGGCCTCCGGCGGCGACGCAGGCCTGCAGATGGTGCGCGAGACAAGCCCGTGCGCCATTCTGCTTGATCTCGTCATGCCGGGCACCGATGGGCGCGCCGTGCTGCGTCAGCTGTCCGAGGACGAAGCGCTGGCGGCGATCCCCTGCTTCATCATCAGCGTCCACGATATGGAAGCCTCCAGCTTTGCCCTGGGTGCGGCTGCCTATCTTCCCAAGCCGCTGCAGCGGGACCGGCTGCTGTCTCTGCTCGGGCTCTATGCCGACGCGCGGCAGCTTGCGGCGCGGGTCTGCGTCTCCGGGTTCGACGCGACGATGAGCGCGAAGCTGGAGCGGAGTTTGAAACAGGCTGGCTTCACTCTCTGCAGGGCGGAAGACCGGCCCGACCTGGCCGTGGTCGACCTTGCCCAGATCGCCAGCGACCATGTTCATCGCGGGACGCGCGCGCGACGGGCCAGTGCGGTGCTGGTGATGGGGGAGCGCCGGCCCGAAGACGACGTTTTGCGCCGGCTGGGCGGGGATGCGTTTCTCGATCCGCGAAGCTTCGCGCCGGAAGCCCTCGTCAAGGCTGCCGTGAAGCTGGTCAAAGGCCAGCGCGAGGCTCTGGCACGCGTCCGGACCGATCAACCCTTTGATGATGGAATGCATCATGTCCTACTCGACTAAGATTGATGTGGCGTCGGCCCAGGAGCAGGCGCCGGTCGTATTGGTTATCGACGACGTCGCGGACAATCGCGTGATCGTCTGCCGCCACCTGGCGCGCATGGGCTATATGCCGGAATCGGCGGACAGCGCCCGCAGCGGCCTGGCCGCCATCTACGCCTCCCGGCCCGACATCGTGCTGCTGGATTATATGATGCCGGATCTGACTGGCCTCGCTGTCCTGCGCGAATTGCGGTCCAACCCCCATTATGCCGACTTGCCGGTCATCATGCTGACGGCGCGCACCGAAGCCACGACGATCGTCGATGTTCTGGAAGCCGGCGCCAATGATTATGTGCCAAAGCCCATCGACTTCATCGCCCTCAAGGCGCGGATCGAAAAGCAGCTGCAGGCATCCCGCGCGACCCGGGCCGTGCGCAGTGAATATGCCTCAATGGACCGGCGCCAGTCCACCGGCGCGCTGGAACGGCGCGAGCTGAAAGACCGGCTCACGCGCGAGATCGCTCAGCGGATGCGACTGGAAGAACGGCTCTCGGCGCTCGGCGCCCAGGCCGCAACCGTGGACGGGCAATGTGTCGACCGCGCCAAGATCGCCCAGTCGCTCAAGCGCGTCGAGCATCTGCTCAGCCGCCTAGCCTCTCATGATGGCCCTGCCAATCCCGCAGTGCTGATGGAGGCCGTGGTGCTGCTCCGGAAGGCGCTGGAAGAGCTGCATGTGGAGGCATCCTGATCAGGATGAGTTCAACTGATTGCCGGCCATAGCGCACTTTGAACGGACGATCAGATTATGACACGGATGTGGTCGGTCAGATTTACGACATTGCCTATCTGGGGGTGCAGAACGGCGAGTTGGTGTTCGAGAAGCGTGGCTACAGCATTGACGACCTCGCCCATGCCGGTTCTGGCCAGCCCATGCGCGTTCCGCAAACGCAAAAGACGGTTCACATCGGCGATTTCATGATCGACGTGCTTGAGGCTACGCCGCAATCGCTGCACTTTCGCGCACAGCTCGTCCGTGACGCGGCCGAGGGACAAGGGGGATGACATCGGCCTTGCGGCCCATAGTCGTCCTCGCGCTGGCAATCTTCTTCGTGGTGCTTCCTGCGCAGGCGCAGGAAGCCGCGACAGCAACGCAAACGCCACCGCAAATGGAGCCGTCACAGGAGGACGCGCCGACCTCCGTGCCGGACCTTGTCACGCGCTGCGACGAAGAGCATGCGGACAGTTGCGCCGACCTGGGCGAGCGCTACCGTGAAGGCCGGGGTGTCGCACGCGATCTGGTGCGGGCGACCTATTTTGCCGGCAAGGCGTGCAATCTCGGTGACATGGCAAGCTGCACCATGGCCGGCTTCGCTTATGGGCAGGGGCAGGGCGTCGCCCTGTCGATGGACCGAGCCGCTGCTTATTACGCCTATGCCTGCCGGAGCGGCGATGCCACCGGATGCTCGAACCTGGGTCTCGCTTATATTCGCGGGGATGGCGTTGTGAAGGACGACGTCCGTGCCGCTGCTCTCTTCCGGGAAGCCTGCGACAAGGGATCGTCCGACGGATGCATGAACCTCGGCGCTGCCTATTCGCTGGGCAAGGGACTGCGCCGTAATCATGCAGAAGCCGCGCGCCTTTTCGGGCAGGGCTGCGACGCGGGCGATGACAAATCATGCTATAACCTCGGCGTTCTCTACCGCGACGGCCTCGGCGTGTCGCGTGACTACGCGCGAGCGGCAGAATTGTTCGAGAAGACGTGTCAGGCTGACGACGCGAGCGCCTGCGGCAATCTCGCGATGATGATCCATCGGGGCCAGGGAGTCCGTAAAGACCGGAGCGGCGCGCTCGACATGTTCGACAAGGCGTGCGGGATCGGGGAGGCGGAAAGCTGCTTCATGCTTGGGAAGGCCGAGTTGGACGGGAAGCAAGGTCGGGATGGCAATCATGCGCGAGCGATTGCCTTGCTGGAACGATCCCTGAAGCTGGACCCGAAGGCTTCCTTCGCTGGCAAGGCGAGGAAGGCGCTCGCCGATGCACGCGCTGCCGCGAGCGCTTCAAGCGCGGTCGAAGATGGCGGAGTGGAACAGCGCTGAGGTTCGCGCCCCGGATTTATCGCGGGTTAGCCGATTCTTTCAGTGGCCACCGTTCTTGACAATCGATGAGCACCGCTCTCACGACCCTCACCGATAAAATTCACTCTCGATTTTTGACAGTGTTTTGAACCCGTCACCGATGTGGCTGCGCATGGCCGTTTCGGCCGCATCGGCCTCTCCGGCCAAAATGAGGCGCAGCATGTTCTGGTGGTCCGCGTTCGCGGTACGCAGGCGCTCCTCGTCGTAGAAACTCTCGAACAACATTCGGTGAATGGGAACATTCAGGCGTTTGAGCAACTCGGCAATGACCGTGTTGCCGGAGCCCTCCACAATGAGTCGATGCCACTCGATATTCAGCCGCCCAAACTTATCCGGCGCCCGATCGTTCACGCATTTGTCGAGTTGCTCCTGGACGATGCACAACTGGTGCTTCTGTTCCTCCGAGGCGTTTCGTGTGAAGTCGGCGGCGCAGATACCTTCTAAGGCAAGACGCGCCCGATAAATTTGCGCAGCTTCCTCAAGGCTGGTGCTTCGGACGGATGCACCGCGGAATTCCTCGATCAGCACCAGGCCTTCGCCTTCCAGCCGCTGCAACGCTTCGCGCACCTTCGACCGACTAGCGCCGGTTTGCCGGATGATGTCCACTTCGACCAACCGCTGGCCGGGCACAAAACGGCCTGTGCGGATGCGGTCACGCACCCAGTCGGCGACCTCGACGGCCGAGGGTGCCCGCTTGTCCAACTGCTCGTTCATGTGAGGAACGTCTAATCTCCCGACAATATTGTCAACAATATTGTCATCTGTTTTTTGATTGCATCCGGCCGGTTGATCGCTGATGAAATTGTCAACAATAGGAGAGCGAGGATGCGGGCGGTTGGATGGATCGGCGTGCTGGCTGCTGTTACGGCAGCCGTGCCGGGTCCGGCTAAAGACTATGCAGACGTGCAGCGTACCTCGCTCTACGTGCCTGTGCGGGACGACACGAAGCTGGCCGTCAACATCTATCGACCGGCCAGTGACGGCAAGGTGGAAGAAAAGCGCCTTCCGGTCATCTTCGTGTTCACGCCCTATCGCGCTCGTTTCAAGGATAAAGACGGCGCGATCAGGGAAGTCGCGCTGGAGGACGGCCTGGCGCTGCGCTCGCTGATTTCCGCCGGTTACGTGGTCGCGGTCGCCGATATTCGCGGCAAGGGCGCGTCCTTTGGCGCGCGCCGGGGTTTTCAGGACCGCACCGAGGCGAAAGACGGCCATGATCTGGTCGAGTGGTTGGCGAGTCAGTCCTTTTCCACCGGCAAAGTCGGCATGATCGGATGCTCCTATCTAGGGGGTACAACATTTCACACCGCGACCACTGCGCCCCCGGCGCTCAAGGCGGTGTTCGTCGGCGCGTCGGACCTCGACAAATATGCCTTCGTGCGGCGCGGCGGCATCACCGCCCAGTTCAACACCCGGCCGGACGAGCCGTTGAGCGACGATCTGGCGAGCGTCCCGGTCGATGGCGACGCGGACGGGCAGCAGCTTAAATCAGCCGTTGCCCAGCATGCCCAGAACACGCCGATGGCCGCGCTCTGGTATGGAATGCCCTATCGCGACAGCGTTTCCGCCTTCACTGGAAATCGCTTCTGGGAGGAAGTCGGCGTCTATAATTATCTCGACGCGATCCAGCGGGCGGGCATCGCCACTTATTTCTGGAGCAACTGGCATGACGAGCCAACGGCCCAGTCCATCTTAAGCGCGGCGAACCTCAAGGGATCGAAGTTTCTCGCCGGGCCTGGCAGCCACTGCGTGCCGCCGCCTGGATTCGACTTCACTGGCGAAGTCGTGCGCTATTTCGATCATTATCTCAAAGGCGCGGACAACGGCATCGAGAAAGAGCCGCGTGCGACTTATTGGGTCGAGGGATTGGACGGGAAAGGTGGCTATGCCCGCTCCGACGCGTTGCCGGGTGCCAACGTCACGCCAATGCAGTGGTTCCTGAACGGCGGTCGCAGTGGCACCGCGCGATCGGTGAATGACGGAACGCTCGGTGCAAAGCCGGATCGCGCGGGCGCGGACAAGTTCACGGTGCGCTACGACTTGCCCGGCGCAGACTATTTTGCCTTCTGGGCCAAGCCCATGGACGACAAGGGGCTGAGCTATACCAGCGCCCCGCTGGACAAGCCGCTCAAGCTGATCGGCTTTCCGGTCGTGAACCTGCGCGTCTCGGCGGACAAGCCCGATGCCGATGTTTTCGTCTATCTGGATCAGGTGGCGGCCGACGGAGAGGCGGAGGTCGTGGCCTTCGGCCGGCTGGCACTCGCGCATCGCAAGACTGGCAAGGCACCCTATCACGTCATGGGTCTGCCCTGGCACTCAGGGCGCAAGGCGGATGTAGCACCTCTCCCGGTCGGCCAGCAGGCCAATCTGGCGATCGATCTGACGCCGGTGTCGCGGATCGTGCCGGCTGGCGCCCGTTTGCGCGTCACCATCGCTGGTGCGGACCCCCGCCAGCGCAATCTCAAGGAAATACAACAGACTCCCGCCCCGGTTTTCACGGTCGAGCGGGGCAGCGCGGGCGGCTCCTGGGTCAAATTGCCGGTCGCGAACTGAGACGTCGATTAAACATAAAAGCCGCAGGGGCGGCGAGGGAGGTTGGGATGAGCAAGGATCATAAGGGCGGGATCACTCTAGGAACGGCACTGAAGCTGAGCAGCAGCCTGATGGCACTGGCTCTGCCCGCCATGGCGGTGGCGCAGAACGAGGAGGGGGCAGCGCCGGACATCGTCATCACCGGCAGCCGCGTGCGTGGCGAAGCGCCGGTCGGGTCGACCGTCACCACACTTGGCCGGGCCGAGATGGAGGCCTCGAGCGCGGTCACCGTCGATCGCATGATTAAGGAAATTCCGCAGGTCTTCGACCTCGGCGTCTCGGAAAATTCGCGTGGCCAGTCGGGCGGAAGCGGCAACATCACCTATGGCAACTCGGTGAACCTGCGCGGCATTGGGCCTTATGCGACACTGGTGATGATCGACGGGCACCGCGTGACCAACAACAGCCGTTCGATCGATCCGTCGGTGCTTCCGTCACTGGGTGTCGAGCGGGTCGAGGTGGTCGCCGACGGCGCATCCGCCATCTACGGTTCGGATGCGGTCGCAGGCGTGGTGAATCTTATCCCCCGTCGGTCCCTAGACGGCGGCGAGGTGTTCGCGCGATCGGGCATATCGTCACGGGGCGACTTCCATGAGACGACGCTGGGCGCGGCCCTCGGCAAGGTGTTTGAACGCGGGCAGATCATGGTCGCCTACGAGCATGTCGAGCGCTCGAACCTGAGCGGCGACGATCGCGGCTTCTTTACCAGCAACCAGACGGGCTTCGGCGGCGGGGATTACCGGATCGTGCGGTGCGCCCCGGGCAACATCAATGCGAACGGTACGACCTACGCCATCCCGGCGGGCGGTGTGACGCAGGCGACGGCCGGATCGCTGGCGGCAGGCACGCTCAACAGGTGCGACGAGCTGGACAATCAGGATCTCATTCCGAAGCAGCGCTACGACTCATTCAATAGCACGGGTCGCTTCGACCTGACCGACTGGCTGAGCGTCTTCTATGACGGCTTCTATTCAAAGCGTAATTTTTACCGGAATTCCGCCTATTCCAACGCGCGCCTGACGGTGCCGCAGACGAACGCCTTCTTCGTGCGGCCGGCCGGATTCAGCGGAACCAGCTACACGCTCGACTATAATTTCGGCAACAGCGTGCCGATCAATGACTCGTTCGGTTCTGCGGAAAGCTGGCAAATCACGCCCGGCCTCCGTGCGAAGCTGCCCCATGACTGGGAAGCCGAAGTGCTGTTCGGCTATGGCAAGACCAATGATTTCTCAGGCTCTTATCACGGCATCAACAACGCCGCGCTGAACGCTGCGCTCGCCAGTAGCAACCCCGCGACGGCGTTTGACCCGTACAGCCGTGGTCGCACCAGCGCCGCAGTGCTGGCCGGGATTGCCGACCAGATCTTCCTGGCTCCAACCAATGGCCACCTCAAGACCTATGAAGGTCGCCTCAACGGCTCGCTCTTCGCGCTGCCCGGCGGCGACGTGAAGCTGGCGGCGGGTTATGAGCGGCAGGACTTCAACGTCGCGCTCGGCTCCGCGCGCGGCGGGCCGACGACGCCGATTACCTACCGCCATTTCGGCCGCGAGGTGGACTCCTTCTATGGCGAACTCTACATCCCGATCTTCGGGGCCAACAACGCGGTTCCCGGTTTCGAGCGGCTGGAACTCAATGCCGCCGTGCGCCACGACAAGTATAGTGACGTGGGCAGCACCACCAACCCCAAGTTCGGCCTGAACTGGCAGCCGGTGCGCGGCGTCAAGCTGCGCGGCAGCTACGGCACGTCGTTCCGTGCGCCGACTATCCCGGAGATCTACGGCAACTCGAACAACATATTCGGCCAGAGCTACCAGAACCCGGCGGGCGGTGCGCCGCTGCAGGGCTATGCGCTTTCCGGTCCCAATCTGGACCTGAAGCCGGAGACGGCGACCACTTGGTCGGTCGGCTTGGACTTCGAGCCGACATCCAATCTGAGTTTCGGCGTCACCTATTGGGATGTCAAATATGAGAATCAGGTGCTGGCCAACCTCTCCAACCTCACCATCCTGGGTAACGAGGCGCAGTATGCCGGCACGGGCATCATCCTGCGCGGATCGGCGGCGGCGGCGCGGGTGCAGCAGTTGCTGAGCCAGGGCGTCGCGCTGGCCGGAGGTTCCTTCCCCGGCGGCGATCCGGCCAATGTGACACTGTTCGTGGACGGACGCAGCCAGAATCTGGGCGTGTCGATCACGCGCGGGATCGACTTTAGCGGAACCTGGAAAGCCGACATCGGTGCGGACGACCATCTGCTCTTCAACGTGTCGGGTACCTACCTCACCAAATATAACATCGCCGTGACGCCCGCCGCGCCGCTGGTCGACCGGCGCAACGTCATCTTCAATCCGCTCAAGTTCAAGGCGCGGGCCAGCATTACCTGGGATCACGGGCCACTGAGCGCGCGTGTTCTGGCCACGCATGTTGGTGGATACACCAACAACCTTTCCAACCCGGTGCAGTCCGTGAAGAGCTACACCCCTGTCGACTTGACGCTGACGTGGCGCATCGGGGATCCACAGGCGACCGGCTTCTTCGAGAAGGGGCTCACGCTCGCGATGGAAGTGCGCAACGTCTTCGATATTGCGCCCCCCTATGTCAATCTGGCGCCCAACGGCAATGGCGGCGGTGGCTATGACGCGACGGCGAGCGATCCCATTGGGAGGCTCTTCGCCGTCAGCGTGCGCAAGTCCTTCTAAGGGAGCTGAGTTAGCGTGGGGAAGGAGGCGATCTCGATTGTGCTGGCAGGCGATCTGGTTCTGGATGAGCCGGATGGCGCCTACTGGCTGGCCGGGATCGCCCCCGCCCTGCGCGCTGCCGACCTCGCGGTGGGGCATCTGGAAGTGCCCCACACGGCGAGTGTCGTCGAACTGAAGGGAGATGTGCCGGCCCCCGGTGCGCCGCCCGAAAATCTTGCCGCCATCGCGCAGGCAGGGTTCGGGATGCTCAGTCTTGCCGGCAATCACATCGCCGATTGCGGTCCCCAGGGCATTGCCGACACGCTGGCCAGTCTCGATGCGCAAGGCGTGCATCACACCGGCGCGGCGCTGACGCTTGCAGCTGCTCGCGCGCCGGCGATCGTGACGCGCGGTGGCCATCGGATCGCGCTGCTGAGCTATAATTGCGTTGGCCCGGAAAACAGTTGGGCCGGTAAGGATACTGCCGGCTGCGCCTTTCTGCGGGTCGATACGGCAGACGGCGCGCCGATTGCGCCGGCGGCTGCGCTCACCACGCTGACCGCAGAGGCCGTCGCGACCTTGCGGGAGGATATCGTGGCCGCGCGCCAGCAAGCGGACATCGTGCTCGTGGCGCTCCACAAGGGTATCGTTCACACACCGGCGCAACTCGCGCCTTACGAACGCGCGGTTTCTCATGCTGCGATCGATGCGGGGGCGGACGTCGTAATCGGTCACCATGCGCATATCGTGCGCGGCATCGAATTTTATCGCGGGAAACCGATCTTCCATGGACTTGGCAATGGCTGCGTCGTCACCAGTGCGCTCAGTCCGGCGCAGGATCATCCGGCACGCGCGGAATGGGCGGATCGGCGGCGCAAGCTTTTCGGTTTCGAGCCGGACCCGGCCTACACGCTCGCGCCCTTTCATCCTGAAGCGGTGAACGCCTTTCTCGGCACCATCCGTCTCCATGGTGGCGGCGCGATGGACGTGGGCATTATCCCCGTCGATGTCGAGGCGCCGGGGCGGCCCGTGCTTGCTTCGCCAGCCCGCGCGGCGGACATCCGGACCTATGTCGAGCGTATCACGCAAAAGGCGGGACTGCCTGCCATCACAATAGCGGCCGATGGTCGCGTCGAAGAGGTTGGCGCATGAATTCTGCCAGGGTTGCGATGGTCTGGATCGGGGGGGGCGCCCTGATCGCGGCCGCGCTGTTGAACCTGCTCGCCGTGATCGGGCGGCACACCGGCCTGCCGCTCAAGGGCGCGATCGAGCTGGTTCAGGTCGCGGTTCTGGTCGCCGGAGCGCTGGCGCTCGTGGCGGCGACGATCGCCCGGAACCATGCCCGCGTGCATCTGATCCTCGATCGGCTGACGGGCGTTCGGCGCGACATTGCCGAGCGCACCTGCACGGCGCTCTCGATCGTCTTCTATGCAGGGTTGCTCGCCGGCTCCTGCTGGCTCGCGTCCGATCTCTGGAATAGCCAAGAAGTGAGCGAACTGGTCGGCGTGCCATGGCGGTGGATGCGCGCCTTCCTCAATGCCTCGCTTGTTGTCGTCATTGTCCTGCTGGTCCGCCAGCTCGCCGAGCGGCCCCGCTCATGATGTTCGCCACACCCGAGACAGGCTTTATCGGCCTGCTGATTCTGTTGACCATTCTCATGGCCGGCTTGCCGATCGGCGTGTCGCTCGGCCTTGTCGGCGTGGGCGGCCTGATGATCGTGCTGGGGCCGGAAGCGGCGCTCATCAAGGCGGGCGTCGTCGTGGTCGAGACGCTGACCCGCTACGAGCTGGGTACGCTGCCGCTCTTCATGCTGATGGCGCATCTCTTCTTTTCCGCCAATGCCAGCGGCGACCTGTTCGATGCCGCGGCCAAGATGATCGGTCACCGGCGCGGCGGCCTCGCTTATGCGTCGGTGGGCGGGTGCGCCGGCTTCGGATCGATCAACGGATCGAGCCTGGCGACGGCGGCGACCATCGGCCTCGTCGCCCTGCCGGAAATGCGCCAGCGCGGCTATTCCGACGCCCTGGCGACCGGCACGGTCGCGGCGGGCGGCACGCTCGGCCAGATGCTGCCGCCATCCGGCGCGTTGATCGTTTATGGCATCATTGCCGAGCAATCGATCGGCAAGCTGTTCACCGCGACGCTGATCCCGGGCATCTCGCAAATGCTCTTCTACTGCCTCGTCATCTGGCTGCTCTGCCGCTGGAAGCCCTCGATCGCCCCGGCCAGCGCGCGTGCGAGCTGGCCCGAGCGTGGCTGGGCGATGCTTAAGATCGCAGACATGCTGCTGCTGGTCGCCGTGGTACTGGGCGGCATCGTGCTGGGCTGGTTCAGTCCCTCGGAGGCCTCATCCATCGGCACGGCTGGCGCGCTGGTCATCACCGCCTGGCGTGGCCGCCTGAACCGTGACGTGCTGTTCCGCGCCTTCTCGGAAACGCTGCGCACGGCGGGCCTTATCTTCCTCGTCATCATCGGGGCGATCACCTTCTCGGTCTTCATCAGCGTCACCGGTCTCACCGAGGCAGTGGGCAGCAGCGTGACGCAGATGGGCCTCGGCACCATCCCCACGCTCCTCGTCGTGGCGGTTCTGCTGCTGCTGCTCGGATCGGTGCTGGATGGCCTTGCGCTGATGCTGCTCACCACGCCGATCCTGCTCCCGATCGTCGAGAGCGTGGGCATGTCGCCCATCTGGTTCGGCATCTTCATCACCCGCGCGATGGAGATCGGCTTCGTCCATCCACCGCTCGGCATGAACCTCTACGTGATTCAGGGCGTGGCGAAGGATGTGCCGCTCGGCCGCATCTTCCGGGGCGTGATGCCCTTCCTTGCCAGCGATCTCATCCACCTGCTGCTCATCATTCTCTTCCCGGCCATGGTGCTGTGGCTGCCCACCGTATTTGGACAATGACCATGATCGCTTATGTCGGCCCCGATCTGCCGCAAGACTTGCTCGCCGCGACGGGCGCCTGTTCCGGCCCGGTGGCCTGGAACGTCGATCGCGCCATGCCCACTGCCGACCGCTGGCTGGAAAGCAAATTCCCGTTCTGGGCGCGATCTATCGTGCAGGACTGGGCGGACGGGGCTCTGGACAGTTTCGATGCCGTCATCTTCTCCCGAGCGGACGACGCTGCGCAACGGCTCTATTACTATATCTGCGAGCTACGCAGACAGGGAGAGGTCAAGGGCCCCGAGCCGCTGATCTTCGACGTCGCGCGGATCGCCCGATCGAGCAGCGCGGCGCATATGGTGGCCGCTGTCCGCCAGCTTGCCGATCGGCTGGGACTGGATGCCCCCGCACTGGAGCGTGGCATCGCCGAAACGAACCGGCGTCGCGCATCGGCCAACGGGATGGCGGGCATGGCTGCGCCTTGTTGCCTGCTGGCTGGCACGCCGCCGCCTGATCGCCGTCTCCATGCCGTCATCGAGGCGGCCCGCTGGTCCGCATGCGGACCGACGCTGGCGGACGCCTGGCAAGATCCGGGCGTGGCGATTGAGAAGGCGAGCGGCGATCCGATAACTGCTATCGCGCGCCAGCTCCATGCCGCCTCGCAGAGCGGCCGCGCCTTTTTCGATCGCGCATCGGATCTGGTCGACAGGGCGCGGACACTCGGCACCTCGGCGGTCGTGCTCTGGTTTGCGGAGGAGGATGAGGCGCGCATCTGGCATCTGCCCGCGCAGCGTGAGGCCTTGTCACAGGCCGGCATTCCCCACCTCATCATGACGCGGCGCGACTGGCGCGGAACTGACCGCGCGGCCGGCGAGATTACGCAATTTCTGAAGGAGCTTTCTGCATGATGCCGTTATCCGGTCATCGCGTCGCCATTCTGGGCGGCATGGCGGATCGGCCACTGGCCCGCTTCCTGGCTTCGATTGGGGCGGAGCTGGGCGGTCCGGTGGAGGGCGCATCGTTCGTCATCGACGATATTGGGCTGGAGGGGTTGGGGGGCATTGCCATCCCGGAAACTGCCGTGCACGTGTCAGTCACCAGCTTCGGCTCGGGTGGTCCACGGTCGCAATGGAAAGGCGGCGAGCTGGTGGCCTCTGCCATGGGAGGTGCCCTCCGCGTGACCGGCGAGCCGGATCTGGCACCGGTGAAGGAAGCGGGGGATGCCTGCACCTTCCACGCGGATATGGTGGCTGGGGCCGGGGCAATGGCCGCTCATTATTCGCGCGGCACGCACGGAAAGGGGCAACATGTCGATGTCTCGATCCAGCAGGTGGCCTTTAGTCGCAATTTCAACGGAGTGCTGTGCTGGCAGTTCGACCGGCGCAAGCTCACGCGTGTGGGCGGTGCGCTCGCTTATGGCAAAGCGACCGTGCGGGCCATCTGGCGGCTGGCGGACGGCTGGTGCTTCCACTCGCTGATGACCGGGCGGCTCGGCGCGCCCGCCAATCAGGCCCTCTCGGACTGGATGGATGAAGTCGGTGTCCCCAATCCGCTGCACGGCACGGACTGGCTGAACTACAATCGCTCTACGCTGCCGGCCGACACGCGGGCGCTGTGGGAGGCAGCGATCGCCGCCTTCTTCCTCTCGCGCACCAAGCATGAGATCGCGACCGAAGGGCTGAGGCGCGGCATCAATGCCTGCGTGGCGAACGAGCCGGGCGATGTGCTGGCCGATCCGCATCTGGCGGCGCGCCACTTCTTCGATACGCCTTCGGGCCTGCCGGAGCGCTTCGCGACGATCCGCAAGGGCGCTGCCATTGCCGCGCCCGCCATCCACACCGGCGAGCGGCCGGGGCCGCTGGCGGGCGTTCGGGTGCTGGATTTCGCCTGGGCTCTGGTCGGATCGATCACGACCAAGACGCTCGGTGATCTTGGCGCGGAGATCGTGAAGATCGAGAGCCGCACGCGGCCTGATCTTGCCCGTCTCGACGTGCAGGTTTCCGCGTCCAGCCCAGGCAATTGGGACGACAAGCCCTGGTTCGCGCATCTCAACAGCTCCAAACGCAGCCTCTCGCTGAACATGAAGAAACCGGAGGCGCGTGAACTCATCGATCCGCTGATCGACTGGGCCGATGTGGTGGTCGAGAATTTCTCCCCCGGCACGATGAAGAAGCTTGGCCTCGATTATGATGCACTGGCGGCGCGCAACCCGGGCATCGTCATGGTGTCGGGCAGCGTGTTCGGCCAGACCGGTCCGCTGGCGCAGGAATGGGGTGTCGACGGGACCGGTGGCGCACTCTCGGGACGGACCTTCCTCACCGGCTATCCGGATCGCGATCCCGTCATCCCCGGCGCGGTGCCCTATGGCGACGTCATTGTGCCTTTCGTCATGGCAGGATCAGTGGCGGCGGCGCTGCAGCATCGCCGCGAAACCGGGCTTGGTTGTCATATCGATGCCTCGATGTACGAGATCTGCGTGCAACAGATGCGGGACTATCTGGCGGCGGCGCGGCGCGGCGAGCGCCCGCAGCGCTCGGGCAATGCGGATGCCGCTGTCTTCTTTCAGGATGTCTTCCAGGCGCAGGGCGAGGATCGATGGGTGGCGATCAGCCTGAGGGACGAAGCAGAGCTTGCCAGACTCCACGCCATTGCCGGCGGCGACGTCGCGGCGTGGGTCGCGCAACGCGCTGACCATGCCATTATGGCCGAGCTTCAGGCCGCCGGCATCGCCTGCGGTGTGGTGCAGGATTGTGAAGACATGATCGATCACGATCCGCAACTTGCCGGGCGCGGCGCGTTGGTGACGCTTGACCATCCGCTGCTCGGGCCGTTCGGCCACATCGCAACCCCCATCAAGTTTTCGCATGATCGCTTGGAGCCGTTCCGCGCGCCGCGCATGGGCGAGCATGCTCACACCATCGCCCGCGACACCTGCGGCCTCTCGGAGGCCCGCATCGCAGAGCTCGACGCTGCAGGAGTTTTTGAATGAGCCAGGATGTCACGACGCGGGCAACAGGGCAGCGCAGCCGCAAGGATCTGGCCTGCACGGCAGCAGCCAGCGCCTATCAGAAGCAGTTCGGTGCGGATCTGCGGCGACGGGTCGTGGATGAGGGCGAGCCTTTTGCTATCGTGCAGGCCGACACGCCGCACGAAATCTTCCACGTGATGGATATTCCGATCATCACCAACCAGTGGTGGTCGGCCTATATTTCGGCAAAGCAGCTCTCGAACCAGTATTTTGAGGTAATGGCCCGGCATGGCTATCCCGAGAATAGCTGCAAATATTGCTCGCTGGGCCTCGCCTGCACGCTCGCTAACGATCCTAAGACCGCCCCCTGGGGAGGCCTGCCCACGCCGACCGTGCTGGTGGCGCGGCTGACCTGCGACTGCATCCAGCATGTCTTCGGCCAATGGGCGCAGGCGCTGGGCAGCGAATTTTTTGCGATGGAGGCGCCGGCATGGGAGCACAAGGACCCGCGCTGGTTCGAGCACAGCCGGGGCGATTGGCGCCAAGTCTACGATGCCGATCGTATCGCGCTGATGGTCGCGGAGATGCGTGATCTTATCGCCCTGCTGGAGAACCGCACCGGGCGAAAGTTCGACGAGGCGAAGCTCCACTATCTGATGGAACGGATCAACGAGCAGGAGGGCTATATCTGGGAGGCGGCGCAGGCCATCGGCCGGGCGCGGCCTTGCCCCGTGTCGATCGCCGAGCAGATGCCCAACACGATGATCCCGCAATGGCATCGCGGATCGGATTGGGCGGTCGCCCATGCCAAACGTTTCCGCGATGAGGTGATGGAGCGCATCGCAAATGGTACTGGCTCTGCCAGCAACGAGAAGGTCCGCCTCATGTGGATCGGCGCGGGTGTGTGGCACGACCCCGGCTTCTATCAGGCCCTGGAGGAACGGCTCGGCGCAGTCTTCGTCTGGTCGATGTATATGCCGTTCGCCGGGCCGCAATATATCCGTGAACTGCAGGGCGAGCCAATGGATGCGCTGGCCAGCCGTATCTGCTCCATGAATGAAGTGCTACACCTGCCGCCTTGGATGAACGGCTGGATGACCAGCGAGGCGGAGCGCTGCGGCATCGACGCCTGCGTTGTGTTGCTCCCGCCGGACAACCGCCTCTCGCAATCGGGCACAAAGCTGACCGCGCTGTCGCTGGAGGCAGCAGGCGTGCCGGTGCTGACCATTGATGCCGACATGGTGGATGCCAAGAACTGGGACCATGACAGGATGGTGGCGACGGTGGCCAGCTTCCTCGCCGAGCGGGGGCTTGCATGAGGCTGCGGGCGTTCCTGCCTTCGCTACTACTGCTGCTGGCGTCCTGCGCCCGGCCTGTGCCGCAGGACGTAACGGAACTCACTTATGCAACGCCCTACAGCCCCAATCATCCGTTCAGCAAAGCGGATCAGGCGTGGATGGCGTTTGTCGAGCAGCGCTCGCACGGCCGCATCCGCATCCGGCCGAGCTGGTCCGGGGCGCTGCTTTCGTCCGACATGTCGATGGAGGAACTGCGCCACGGTGTCGCGGATGTGGGGCTCATCACGCCCATCTACGCGCGCGGCGGCGCCCATCTCATCCGCATCCAGACGGGTTTCTACAGCGGTGCGGACAGCATTGAATCCCAACTTGCGCTCTATCGTTGCATCGCGGCGGCGAACCCCGAGATCGGCCACGAGCTGGAAGGGCTCAAGGTGCTGGCGGTGCAGGGCGGATCGCTCGCCGGCGTCGTCACCACCAGCAGGCAGGTGAACTCCTTGGCCGATCTGCGCGGCCTGCGTCTGCGCGCGCCGACGGAGCTGCTGAGCGTGCTCGAATCCCTCGGCGCCGATCCGGTGAACATGCCGATGGCTGACGTCTATTCGGCCATGGCGAAGGGTGTGATCGATGGCGTCATCGCACCTGGCGACACGTTCAAGTCGCTACATTTCGCCGAGGTCGCCCGCCACTATAACAACCTCGCTATTCCACGCGGCGCCTATCCTGCTCGGGCGATGGGGATGGAGCGCTGGAATCGGCTGAGTGCGCAGGATCGGGCTATCCTCGAGGAGTCGCAAGCGGTCTGGGAAGCAGCGCTCGCGCGCGAGATCTATGCTGCGCTTGAAAAGGGACTGGAAGAAGCGCGCGCCCAGCATGTGACGATCAATGGCGTGTCGCGTCAGGAGCAGGCGCGGTTTGATGCGCTCTATCTGCGCGATTCGGAGGGCAATGCCCGCGACCTGTCCCGCTTCGGCATTGATGGTCTCAGGGCGTTCCGCACCGCACGCGCTTCCGTGCAGGGTCGCGACAAAATTCAGTGTGGAGGAAATCAATGAAGCACGTCGCGCCGCTGCTCTGTGCTTTGGCTGCCATCCTGCAGGCCCCGCCCGCCTCGGCCCAGATACCTTCTGGCATCATCGGAGCGCCCGGCGGAACTGGCACTCTGCCCGCGATTGCGGAAGGGCGAGCGGACGCGCCCGGCTACACCATCTATCGCCCGGCGAAGCTACCACAAAGACGCCTGCCGCTGGTGCTGTGGGGTAATGGTGGCTGCCGCAATGATGGGCTGTCGGCCAGTGGCTTCCTGCGCGAGATCGCCAGCCATGGCTACATCGTCATCGCCAATGGGGCTCCGAAAGGGGAGAGGCCCTCGACGGAACAGGCTGCTGGAAACCAGCGGGGACCCGAGCCGCCCATGCCGCCACCCGCAACCGCGGACGAAACCTCAGTGTACCAGCTCCTCGCTGCAATCGACTGGGTGAAGGGTAGCCCCTACGGACGCGACATCGATACCATGCAGATCGCGGTGATGGGACATAGTTGCGGTGGCCTGCAGGCGCTTGCCGCCGCTGCCGATCAGCGCATTCGCACGGCCGTCATCTTCAAC
The DNA here is from genome assembly GCF_025961955.1 of Sphingobium sp. B10D7B. Classification (NCBI taxonomy): domain Bacteria; kingdom Pseudomonadati; phylum Pseudomonadota; class Alphaproteobacteria; order Sphingomonadales; family Sphingobiaceae; genus Sphingobium; species Sphingobium sp. B10D7B. The sequence continues at coordinate 2,870,173 of NZ_JAOQOQ010000001.1, read as the reverse complement.
AGCGGTGTGTACAACCGGCCAGGCAATGGCCTTAGCCGCGTCTCGATCGCCAAGGACGATCTGCGCAAGCTGCATACACCGGTCGCATACATCTTGGGCGGACCGACCGACATCGCCTATCCCAACGGCAATGACGATGTGGGCCGCATTGATCATGTGCCCGTCTTCTACGCCAACAAGAACACGGGCCATGGCGGAACGTTCGGCGCGGTGAACGGCGGGGACTATGGCCGGATCGCGGTGGCGTGGCTCGACTGGCAACTCAAGCGTGACGCGAAGGCGGGTCAACTCTTCACGGGGGCGTCCTGCGGCCTTTGCAAAGACCCCGCATGGACGCTCGTTCGCAAACAATTTCCGGAAAAACCATGACCCAACCGCTTGCGGGCATCCGCATCGCCGATTTCAGCCATGTGATGGCCGGGCCTTATGCGTCGCACCTGTTGCGGCTGATGGGCGCCGACGTCATCAAGATCGAGTCGCCCAAGGGGGACAATTTCCGCAGTTACGGATCGGATCCGCGCTTTGAAGGTCTCTCACCTGCATTCATTGCGGCCAATGCAGGGAAGAAGTCGATCATGCTGGATCTCAAGGATCCCGCCGACCTCGACATCGCCCACGCGATCGTGGCGCGGTGTGATGTGATGCTCGAGAACTTCCGGCCCGGCGTTATCACACGTCTTGGCCTCGGCTACGAAGCGGCGCGAGAACTGCGGCCGGATATCATCTTTTGCTCGGTGTCCGGCTATGGGCAGGACAGTCCTCAGCGCGACTGGCCGGCCATCGACAATATCGTGCAGGCGACGAGCGGCATGATGATGCTGAGCGGTGAAGAGGGTGACCCGCCGGTGCGCGTCGGCTTTCCCATTGTCGATACGCTGACCGGCCAGACCGCGGCACTTGCCATCCTGTCCGCACTGGTGCGGCGACTGCAGGGTGGCGGTGGCAGTTATATCGATGTGTCGATGTTCGATGCCAGCCTGGCCTTCATGACGTCGGCCGTGACGCCTTATCTGCTGACCGGGCAAGCGATGTCTCGCATGGGCAATACGGGCTATAGCGGCCTGCCCACCGCTTCGTTGTTCACAGCCAGGGACGGGCGGCAGATTTCGCTCGGCGTCGTGCAGCCCAACCAGTTTGCCGCGCTTGCCCGGTTTACCGGACGAGAGGACTGGCTGACTGATCCACTGTTCGCCACGCCAGAAGCCCGGCGGGCCAATTTCGACGCCATGAAGGCGGAACTGGAGAGGGTGTTCGCCACAAGGGATGCGGCCGCCTGGGAAGCAGGATTGAGCGAAGCTGGCATCCCCTGCGGGATGGTGCGCCGGGTCGATGAAGCGGCCGAACTGGCGCGCCCGGATGCGCTTGTATCCTTCGATATCCCCGAGGGACCTCTTACGGGACCAGTGCGCTACCCCGGAGCCGGCTTCCGCCTCACTCCCGGCCTTCAAGTCGGCGAAGTCCCGCCTCGCCTCGATGAAAATCGGGCCGAGATTCTTGATTGGCTCCTCCGGACGGAGCCAGGCCACTAGGCTGCCGCGCAAAAATTGTGGGACGTGCGCCTCTTCTCATCCTTCCCCTGCATCATGCTTCTAGGACCCCGCATAGGCACTGGAACGGCCGCCTGCAGACATTGGAAGTTATGCCGTGTCTCGCTGGCGGCTAGCCTTAAGAAATCCGGAGGCTGGACAAAGACGCTATGTTCGCATCAGCCGCCATCGGGGAACAACGAGCATCAATACGGAGATCGCATAGATCGATAGTGCGAGCGCATTAGACACGCATCCATTGGTTCCTAAGAAAGATACCCCGACGTTGCACAGTCAAAAAGAAGGCAACGGCTACCGGATGGGGAGAGATTATGAAATACCGCTCGTATTGCGCAGCGTCCGTTATGGCGCTGATCATCGCATGTCCGTCAATTGCGGCCGCACAGGACAGCACGTCGCAGCCAACGGAACGCGCCGGTCAGGTTGACCCGTCCAACTAGGTCACGAGTAGCGAGCAGGCAGACAACCGGATCATCGTCACTGGATCACGGATCGCCAAATTAGGATTCACGTCCCCCACGCCGGTGACGGTCATTGAGCAGCAATAGATCAGATCTCTCAACCCAGCGAGCCTCAACGACGCCCTGAGGCAGCTCCTGTCCTGGCCGACTCGGTCGGTCCTCGTGGCACACGGCCGGGCGAATGCCGCGCCACGGCGTTGTGGCAGGAAGCGGTTTTCGCCGCCCGTGTCCGCACCGTAAGGGATGCCCAGAAACGCGTTGATCCCCCCGCCCACGTCAATACCCGACACTTTGCCGGGCGCTGCAGGCCTTGCTGGCTCTTGCGTTTGTGGTGAGCAGTTCTAATTCTGCTGACTTATAAGAGCGGCAGGCTGCTGCATCGGCTGCCGTTCACTACCGGCCGTCGAGGGGAAAATGTTGGTCGGCAGAGGCCTCAACGCATCCGCAAGTTCTATTCTGAGGTGTTTTCCAGACGATCAATCTGGCCTTTTGAGAAAAAGTCATGGTGATGCCTGAAAAACGTATCCGTTACGAACAAGCGCCAAGGCTAGAATGCTGGAAGAACCATAGGAGCAAAGCGCGCGCTTAATCCAAAGCAAATCTCGGGACAAGGAACGTCGGCGGCGTGCTGGCTGTAGAGCTGTGCACGGTAACCTGCTGTACCGAACCGATCGCCTGTATCTTTGTAAGCGCGAAATCGTGAAGCCATCCAGCACCAAGACTGTCCAATAAGTGGCATCTCCGTGGAGATTATCGCGTCCCAAGAAAAATGAACAATGCGATCACGCCTACGACAGCAAAAATGGCTCGTGCGATCCAAGGAAAGACTAACCACGCGGTTAAACCTGTGACCACCTTGCCCGCCACATTGCCATTGATCTCTCCAGCCTTCCTCTCGCTGATCGGATATCCGCAACCGGGACATGCAGCAGCATGGGTCGAGACGCTGCGACTGCATTCAGGACATTGCATCAGAGCCATGCTCACCCTTTCTCCGTCTTCGGAACCGGTGAAAGAATGATCTCTACTCTACGATTGCGCTGACGGCCTTCAGGATCGTCGCTGCCATCAGGGCAAGCGTTGGGTGCGACGGGGTCACGTTTTCCGAGACCCTTTACAATGGCATGTCGATTGTCCCCCTCCATCAGGCTGGCCGATACTGTCCTGGCGCGAGCCATGGAAAGGCGATCATTATACGCGTCATCTCCCTTGGCATCTGTGTAACCGATGATGGTGACAGGCGCTTTGGGATAAGCAGCAACCAACTGCTTTGCCTTGCGCAGTGGCGGCAGCGCATCGGGGCGCAAACTCGCCTTATCAAAATCGAACAGGATATCGGCCGGAAGAGAAAATCGGATCGCCTGATCGGCATCCTTTTTTGCGTCCAGTTCCGTTAGCAGCGATCGCGTCTCTTCCAAACGACTAGGGGGCACTTCAACCAGTCTAAACTCGCTGGCGTCTGCAGATGTGGGGGTAAAGCTGCTATTGGCATCGCTGTCTACAGCCGAACTATTCTCACCCGCTGGCCCAAACCTGGATTCCGGCGCGTTCTGCGCGGGACGAAAATGACCGATCTCATTTTTGAGGCTTGGCAGTGGAGCATCGATCTTATCGCACGCACAAAGCACCAAGGCGGCGCCGATAATCGCGAAGCCACCGCCAAACAGCCGTGTCACTGCGCACCTGCCTGCAGGTTGATAGGGATATTGAGCCCCGGACCCGTGATCGCCGACCCATCGTTGCCCTCATTCAGGACCAGTGTGATCGATTTGGCAGAGGGCGGTACTGCGCCGAGAAAGACGAGACGACCGTCCATCTGTTCACCCGCTCGAATTTTCAAATCCTCATTACCGGCGATCCGCTTGAGCATCAGCTTGTTGCCCTGCTCGTCCCTGATGAATGTCGGGCTAAAGGCAAGGTCGACATCACCGCTGGCTGTGCCTCCGTACGAGGCGCTGATATCGAGGATGGTAGCATCTACGCCGAGCTCGACGCTCTTGACGCGGACAGTCAAGCCTACATCTGCTACGCCTTGAGCGCTGATCGGGATAACGCGACCTTTGGCTTCTGCCGCCAATGCTGGCGTCGGCGCCCCCGTAACATTATTTTCTGCGCCAGGTTCCGCAGCCTGTTCATTGCTGCTTCCGATTGAGCATCCCGATAGTGAAATCGTCGCCAATGCAAAGAAGCCACATACGATAAGTTTCATCACACCCTCCCTGACCTTGGCGACAAAACCGGACTGATGTGCTTTCGTTCCGGCAAAGTTCCAAGCTCTAGCCTTTGTTAAGTCCTTTCAGGATTACCGTATCATAGATACCTGATTGCTTGCGCCGCTCACCCGCAGTTGCGCCTTGCTGCCGTCGGGCGTGGTCCACTGGACGCGGTTGCTGGCACCAACAATGCGGATCACGCCTTTTGAGGCAAGCTCGACCCGGACCTCGTTGCCGGCGCCTTCAATCACCAATTGTTGGCAGCCACCAGTGACCGTCATCCGGTTACTGGCGCCCGAAATCGTTGCGGTTCCGCCGCCGCAGTCGAGTTCGCCGTGTTCGCCAGCTCCTTCGAAGGTGGCTTGGGCAAACGTGGGGGCGGCAATGGCAAGGATAGCGGTGACAAAGGCAAATTTGGCAAAATGCATAGGCATCAACTCCTCATGACAGGATGATCCTAGCGGATTTCAAAGATCCTGGAATGACTTGAGCGCTCGTTTCGTCGGGGTGAGCCCTCATCGGGACGTGGCGATCAAGCGTAATCACAGCTTCGGTTGAAGGGCTTGCCGCTGTCGGCGAACCGGAAATTTCGCCAACATCGCAGACATTCCGCTAGAAACGGCTCCCTGGAAGCTGCCATTCATCGCCGCAACAGCGATCGACCGACATGGCTGAAAGCTGTCACACTGCTTGGTGAGCACCAGGCCGATCATGCGCGGATTGGGAGAATTATTATACGGGTCATAGCCGAGCACAGAGTCTGCGATATTTGGCGGGCGGTTATTGAACAGGTTGGCGATGAGAAGCTGCATCTCGCTCTGGTCGAGCGCAGGTGTGGATGTAAGGCGCCCGAGGTCGAAGCCGACGAATAGAGACGCCGTGGTATAGGTCGCGACCTTGCGCGGGGTCTGGCCGGGGCGATTATCGGTGAGCCCGTTGACATAGTTGACGACCGAGCCGACCGACACGCCGTCGCGTCCCCAGATGAAGGTCCTGTTCAGTTGGAGGTCGGCCGGCTGCGCATAGCCGTCCAGCCGCGAGACCGCGCTGCCGGCACCGGCGTCCAGCGCGAGATTGAGGATATATTGGCCGGTGAGGTGCACCGAGGCATCGCCACCCAACAGCAGCGTGCGATAGCTAAGATCGAGGTCGATGCCGTCGGTTTTCTCGACCGCGAAGTTCTGCGGGCGAATATCCGCCACGGCTTGCACCTGCGAGAGCAGGCCTTGGGGAATCTGGTTCGCGCTGCTGTAGATTTCCGTTCCGCCGTCAGCGATGAATGGGATATCGGCCGTAAACCACCGGAACACGGCAGGATTTTTGATGATGTTCTCGATCTGGGCGCGGGTGGGATTGCGGATGTTGAACCCTTGAAGCTCGGGAAGCGACACGCTGTCGTCCTGCGATGGCGTCACGACCCGTCCCGCGATTTTGATGCGATAATAGCCCGTCCTGATCATTACGTTCGGAATGAAGGCCGTTGTCAGATCGAGGCCGAATGTGAACGTGTCGGCCTTCTGCGTTTTCAGGTCGGGATTGGCGCCTGCGCGAAACATGACGATCGCATTCCGGTCGGAAGCGCCGGATTCTGCTCTCCTGCGCCCAGGAAGGCGTAGAGGTAGTTCCAGGACGAGACCTGCTCGGCGATACCGATCGTATTCCGAAAGCGCGGGACGAGGAAGGAGCGGGCATAAATATAAACCGCCGCCGTCGGAATAGATTCCAGGCTTCGTGAGTCGCTCCACCTGCTTGACGTTTAGTTTGTTCGAGTGCGCAGCCCATTATCAGCTATGAGAGCGGTCTCGCGGGATCAAGTCATGAAATTGGTCATAAAATCGGCTCGGTTGTACGCGTTTCTGACGAACTGGCGCGACACGCGATTTCACGAAAACCGCAGTTTTCTCAAATGCTGTGGGCTCGCATTAGGTTGAGGGGGATCGCTGAGGTTCAGGATCTGGCGGAGACGGAGGGAGACAATGTGACCCATTATAGCCCTGCTATACCCTAGGATTTCTGCGGACAATCCCGAAAATGTGGCACAGTTGGTGGACCAAAATGGATCAGCAAGAGAGCACTTTGGCTGCTTGCCATCTGCCTCTTAGGAAGTTCGCAAAAATGCCGCCGATAGTTGCGCGTACTGATGGTCGAGCCAAGCTTGGGGCGTCTCAAAAGCTGGATACAAAACTGCAAGATATCGCCAGAATTCTGGCCCGTGCGAACGATGCCCAAGGTGCGCAAGCTCATGCGCCACGACATACTCAAGCACCTTCCTCGGCGCGAAGATCAGGTTCCAGTTGATGAGCACATTGCCTTCCGGGCCACATGATCCCCACCCATTGGCCAAGTCCACAACACGGATTGACCGGGGAATGAGGCCAAACCGCTTGCCATACTCGGCAGCGACCTCCTTCACATCTCGGCGGGCGCGTTGCTTTAGCCAGTGCTGTAACTCGCTGGCGATAAGGTGATCGGCGTCCTGTCCCGCCCAATCCGGCAGGTCGACGATGAAGCCGTTTCGATAGGCGATAGCGATCCGCTCGGCATCCGTGCGTCGGACGGTCAGCGGCATCTTACGCCCGCGATAGGGTATCTTCGACCCAGTCACGAACCGAGGCACAGAATGGCGCGTGGAGGTGATCCGCTCCATCTCGCGCACGGTGTTGAATACCCACCGGCGCTTGCGTTCCAAGAACCCGGCTATGTCAGCGTCATTGTCACGAGAGAGCGCCATCACTTCGACATGGCCTGGCGTGATGGTGATGCGCCGCTCCGATGCGGTCGCCGACCGGCGAAGCTCGTAGGCGATCTCGGCTCGGCCAATCTGGAGTGTCGGCATCAGTACCCGCTCCCGTAGGCGTGTACCGCGAACTCCTCGACCTTCTCGCGGATGATCTTGGTCTCGCCGATGTCGTAGTCGGTCAAGATGCGGCGGACCTGCTGACGCAAGGATCGTAGGTAGGCTTCCATATGCGCGAAGGCAGGCTGCGTCGCAGCGGCCTCGGCATAGACCGCGCCGATGGTAACGGCAGCGTCCTGCAAGATGTCATGCGCGGTGTTCGGGGCAATGGCTTCCATGATGCGCAAGATCGAGAAGGCGTTCTCGTCCATGCCTAGCTCGGCGTGTGCGCCCTGCTCGGCCTGAATGTCGCCGGTCAGGCCCTCGAAGTCTGCCAAGCCATCTGCAGCGGCGACCTGCCCGGCCTCGAAGCGGCGGATGATCTCCAGCACCCGCTCGGAGAAGCGGCCATATTGTGCCGGGTTTTTGTCAACCAGTTCGCGGGTTACGCGGCGAAGCTCGGCGGATTTGCGCACGAACGCCTCCTGCAACTCCGCCTCGGATTTGTCGTCAGTGGCAAAGTCGTCGGCGAAGTTAGGATCGGTGATGTTGCGCAGGCGGATCGTGGTGGACAGGCCGGTGACGTGGACGTGCTCTTCCAGCATTTCCCTGATCTTACCGCTGTAGCTGCGGTGATCGAGGCTTTCGTCCTTGGCGACGGCCTGCGTGGCCAGCCGCAGGAACGCCGCCGCCCATTTCACTTCGGCGGTGAAGTCCAGGATGGCCGGATCGGGCGACAGGTCAGCGTAGACCTTGATGAAAATGCGGGTCAGGCGCTGGAGGTCGAACCACTCATCCTCACGGCCATCGGCAGCGATCTTGGCGGCGGCGTAGGCGGCGCCCTTCTCGTCCATGCCTTCCAGCCCCATGGCGCGCTTCTGCGCCCGGTAGCGGGCGTGGGCCTCCTTGAGGTCGTTGCGCAGCACGGCGATGTCCCGCAGCGCGTTCTCGACATCATCGGCGCGGTAGGACTTGAGCGCCTCGTCCAGATGGTTGGTGACGCCGATGTAATCGACGATCCGGCCATTGGGCTTCTCGATCTCGCCACCGCTGGGCAGCTTGATCGAACAGGTGCGATTGGTCCGGGCAATGGCTTGGAGCAGGTTGTGCTCCTTAAGCGGCTTGTCGAGATACATGACATGCTCAATGGGCGCGTCGAACCCGGTCAGCAGTTTGTCGCACACGATCAGGAAGCTGGGTTCCTGCCCGTATGCCTTGAACCGCTTCTTGGCGTCCTTCTCACCCTCGGCATCGAGGTAGTATGCCTCCAGCCCGTCGCGCAGCGCCTGCACCTCGGCGTTCTCGCTCGGCTTGTTGTCCTCTTGGCTCTTCGAGAACACACAGGCGATCATGGCGTCGGCCTGCACCTGTGCTGCGTCGGCATCCACGCCGCCCTTGACCAGATCGGCGGCGATCACGCCGGACATGGCGGCGCGGTAGAGCACGATGGCCTCGCGATCTACGACCACGATCTGCGCCTTGAAGCCGTCCGGCTGGCAGACCTGCTTGAAGTGTTCCCAAATGTCATACGCGATCAGACGGATACGCTCGGGGTGCTTGGCGATGGTAGCCAGCGTCAGGCCCTTGCGTTTCAGTTCCTCGCGCTTGTCGTCAGGCAGATCGACGAACCATCGGTCGAACAGGATGTCGATCTCGGCTTCGTTGATCGACCAGTCGGCTTTGCGGCCTTCATAAAGGATCGGCACGGTCGCGCCGTCGCGCACGGCGTCGTCAATCCCGTATTTGTCGAGGTAACCTTCGCCCGCCACGCTGAACCGGGCGTAGGTGTCCTTGTCGGTCGCTTTGATCGGCGTGCCGGTAAAGCCGTAGAAATGCGCATCGGGCAGCGTCGCTTGCAGGAACGCGCCCAAGTCCTTTTCCTGCGTGCGGTGGCACTCGTCTACCAGCACGATCCAGTTGCCGGAGTTGGGGATCGGGTCTTTTGATCCGGCGAACTTGAAGATGGTGGACAGCAGGATTTGCCCGTTGCCGCCCCGGTTCACCGCCTCGCGCAGCGCCGCCACCGAACCGCACTGTGCCGGGTTGGGCAGGCCGCAGGCGACGAAAGTCTTGGCGATTTGGTCGTCGAGGTCGATCCGGTCGGTCAGGACAAGGATGTTCGGGTTGGCAAGGCTGGGCGCGTCGAGCGTCAGATGAGTTTTCAGCTTGAGGGCGAGGAACACCATCGTCAGGCTCTTGCCGCTGCCCTGCGTGTGCCAGATCAGCCCCTTGCGGTGTTCGCCCGCTGCAACCCGTTGCACGGCCTTGTTGACGGCGCGGAATTGCTGATAGCGGCAGACCTTCTTGATCTTCTTGCCCGTTTCGGGGTCCACCTCAAACACGATGAAGTGCGCCAGCAGATCGAGCAGCCGCGACGGCTCGCACAGGCACCACAGGTCTTTCGACAGGTCGTCCGGGAAGTCGGCGCGGGTGCGCGGCCATGCGTCGGGCCACGGGGCATAGAACTGCGCCGGGCTGCCGGTCGCGCCGTATTGCGTCGCCATGCCATCGGTGACGATGTTGAAGGCGTTGGGCGCGAACAGGCGCGGGATGTCGCGCTCATACTGCTTGATCTGCTCGAAGGCTTCCTCGGCCCGCGCCGTGGCTTTGAGCGGGGACTTGGCCTCGATCACCACCAGCGGGATGCCATTCACGAACAGCACCACGTCCGGGATGCGCGGGCGCTGGGCGGCAACGCGGAACTGGCGGGTGACGTGGAAGCGGTTGCGGCTGGTATCCTTGAAGTCGATCAGCGTGATCGGGCTGTCGCGGTTCTCGCCGGTCAGGCGACGGGAATAGCCGCCGCGCAGCTTGCGTTGCCAGTCCTCGTTGTCGGACAGGGTGGCGAGATCGTTGTAGATCGCCTCGGCGTCCGCCGCGCCGATGCCGTTGAGGTCGCGCATTGCGTCGATCAGCACTGGCTTCAAGATGACCCGGTTCTCCTCCTCGCGCATCGCCAGCGCCTGCGCCGGGGTCAGCACCTGCCAGCCGAGCGCCGCCAGCGCATCGAGCGCGGGCTTTTCGGCAAGGCGATACTCGCTCATGCGGGCACCCGCACGCGACCGGAGAGGAGGTCGGACATGAGGGCAGTCTTCGTTGCTTGCAGGGTATCCAACTGCGCTTCCTCGGCATGAACCGTCCTCCACGCGGCGTCCAGAACGGAAACGACATTGTCCTGCCGATCAGGGCTCGGCACTGGCAAGGTCAGCTTCTTCATCTCGCCCACATTGAAGTGCTGCTGCGCCAGCCCTCCCTGCATTGCGGCGATCTGCCTACGGGCGGTGCGAGAGTTGATGAAGTAGGCCGCGAACGAAGACCGCAGGTGCGGCTTCGGGCGCGAGAAGATGATGTCGATGCAGTTGAGAGCCGAAGGTGCATCGGGGGGAATGACCGCTGTCTTGCCGGGCTCACCAGTCCGGATTGTCACCACATCCCCAGCCCGCAACGCTGACTTCTTGTTGATCTGATGGCCATCATGGGAAAGCTGGACAAGCGCCGTGAAGTCGATCTGGTTGCGCTTGATGTTGGTGGAACGCAATGCAGGCACCCCGCCTTCGTCCACGTAATAGGAGGCGGGCTTTACAACGATGCCAACTTGCACTGTTTCACATGCGTCGCCGTAGGCCACGAGGTCGTCTCGGCAGTGTGCGATCTCGCTGGCGAAAACCTCGTCAGCCAGATTGTCAGCGGTCTGCCGAAGTTGCGAGCACAGAGCAGACTGCGCCGCAATCGCCTCATCCACCGACCGCAGCACCTCGGCGATCCGCCGCTGCTCGTCGAGCGGTGGGAGAAGCCCCGACAGCACTGCGAGCTTCTGCTTGTTCAAGGTGGCACCCTTGATCGCTTGATCGGTGTCGGCATCTGCGACGATACGTTCCAACCAATAGGGTAGGAACGATTGGTCGAGGCCGGTGAACGGCTCAAATGCCGCGATTGCCTCATTCGTAAAAAGATCGATGCCCGCGACAGCCACACGACCAATGGTGAGCTTAAAGCTCATCAGGATGGTCCCAGCTTTCACCAGCTTGACGTTGGAGTGTGTGACGCCAGCGTCGGTAATGCGTTCCTTCGTTGCCACAATCACTGGTTGGCGAAGGTCGGAGATCGCAACCCATGGATGCCCGGCTCCATCAGTTGCCCAAAACTCTTGCTTGTCCCGCGCCGGGGTGCCCCCGATGGCGATCTTGCAGAGCTTGCCAAGCTCGGCGACCTGCCAACCATCAAGCAAAACATCTGCCCCTCGGACCAGTTCGGCCACGTCACTCGACATAGCCGAGCCTCCGCAGGTGGCCGAACATCACCGCCTCGGCCGCGTTGCGCTTGGCGATCAAGTCTTGCAGCTTAGCGACTTCCGCTGCGACATCGACCGCCTCGGCATCTGCGGCGGTCTGGACGTAGCGGCTGATGTTGAGGTTGTGGCCGTTGGCTGCGATCTCCTCGACCGGAACGATGCGGGCCAGCTTCTCAACATCGGCGAAGGCATGGACGGCATCGGCGAGCGTGCGAACATGCTCGTCGGTCAGGAAGTTCTGTGCCTTGCCCGGCTGGTAGGTGGCACCGCCATTGACGATCAGCACCTTGCCGCGCCGCTCGGCTGGCTTTTTCTTCCGGCACACCAGCAGGGCAGCAGGGATGCCCGCTCCGTAGAACAGATTGGGGGCTAGGCCCACGACCGCCTCGATCACGTCTCCGGCCAGCATGGCCTCCCTGATCCGCCCCTCGGCCCCACCACGGAACAGGACGCCATGCGGCACCACAACCGCCAGCATCCCGTCATCCTTCAGACTGGCGAGCATGTGCTGGACGAACGCCAGATCGCCGTATCCCTTGGGCGGGCAGCCATAGGTATCGCGCCCGAACGGATCGCCGTTCTGCCAGACATCGTAGCCCCACACCTTTTCCGAGAAAGGCGGGTTGGCCAGCACCCGATCATAGGCCCCGATGCCTTCCACGAACTCGCGGGCCTTGGGGTCATACCGCTTGGGGGACAGGATGGTGTCACCTTTGGCGATGAAGGCATCATCCACGTTGTGCAGAAACAGGTTGATCTCGGCGATGCCCCACGTAGCGAAGTTTTTCTCCTGCCCATAGAGCGACAGGGTGCGCGCATCCTCACCCCGGTCCTTCAGATACTGCACCGCCTCCAGCAACATGCCGCCAGAGCCGCAAGTGGGATCGTAGATCGACATGCCGGGGCGCGGCTCGACGATCTCGACCATCAGGCGCACGATCTGCCGGGGCGTGTAGAACTCGCCGCCCTTCTTGCCCGCGCCCTCGGCGAACATCTTGATGACGTAGAGATAAGCGTCACCCAGCATGTCGGCTGGCACATCGGCATTGCGCAGCCTGTGCTTCTCGAAATGAGTGAGCAGTTTTTCCAACAGTGCGTCGGAGAAGCGATCCTGATTGGCGAAGTCAACATCGCCAAACACGCCGCGCAGCCGCAGGTTGGCATCTTCGATGGTTGCCAGCGCGTTGTTGAGCCGCTGGCCGATCAGGGTGGATTGCTCCCGGACAGCCTCCCAGCGGTGTTCCTTGGGGATGTGGAAGCGATGCTCATCCGGGTCAGCCGCCTCCTCGCGGTCGCCCGTCTCGGCGAGCAGAGCCTCGAACTCCTCCTCCCACACGTCGCACAGGCGCTTATAGAACAGCAGGCCGAAGATGTACTGCTTGTAATCCCCGGCATCGACGGTGCCCCGCAGGATGTCCGCCGCGCCCCACAGATGGCGCTCAAGTTCTTGTTGCGTCAGCTTTGTCACGTATCCCCCTCGGTATGGTGAGCGGACTTAACACTGCGCTGTGCGACTAATCCAGCCTAACGTAGGAAGGAGCGGTTAATGATCTCAGGATCACCCGTAGACGTCCTTGGAGGCAGAAAGCTGACGCAAATGGAGGCTGGGAGATGAGAAGCTGTATCACTTGTGAGACCAGTTTTTAGCCGGGAGTGTGCAATTGATTGCAAATGTCTGCCGCCTTTCTCGGTTGGCTGTGGGCTAAACGCACGACGTGGTCATCCGACAAATCTTGTAGGCTATGCTCGGACGGCGCCGGCACATATCGGGGCTTTTTCGACAATCGTCTCCCCCGAACCCTAGATAAGATCGCCCCGGAGCACTCTGGAAACAGCATCCCGAATTGCGGGATCAAAATGGCGTTTGCGCACTCTGGCTAGAGATGACGTACTATCCTCGTTTCTGCCGTCTCGGCGTACGCTCTTCACCACAACGCCCCAGCGGACGAGCAGCGAAGCCGCAATGTCCCAAGTGCGATGGCAGTGTTCCGGATCACCTTCGGCGCACATGATGGCGATGTGTTCGCGGCCTGAAGCGTCCAACAGTCTGACGAGAGCTTCGAGATAACGGGGGTCTCTTAAGCATACGTCTCTCATGCCGCCCAAAATCTCGCCTTCACGACGATACATAATCCCGGCCTTACAAGCCCACCTCTCAATCTGAGAAGCATTGAAATGCGTATTCCGGGACCAAGGTGATGACCGCACGTCCCAAAGCTGGGTGATGCACCGCCTCTCAACCTCGTAGAGGAATTCACACAAGGATCGGTTTGAGTATCCGATGGAAAAAATCATAGCATCTCCAGTGACTTATGCCACTTGAGACTAACTTTTGAACAAGGCGGTGGACAGAGAAAACGGCAGAAACCCGGCTATTACCGGACAGCGCTGCCGCCAGTTGGCGATGATCCGACGCCCCCCGATTGACGTCATTTACCATCCTCGTTGAGAGCCTTCAGTTCCCGCAATGCTTTGTCGCGGGCTGCGTTGCTTTCTTCAATGGTGGGAAGGCTGACAGCCTCACAAACTTTCAGCCGCACGTTCATGTATTCATAATGCCCTTTGGCCCCCAAGAGCGGGTCCAAGCTTGGCACTATACCTGGATCGATGGCGGCCTGCCGATTAGCCAGAACGTAGTAAAAGTCCTCGAACCCCGCATAGCCGCCCATCCGGTTTTTGCCATTCACCTCTCCGCAAACTGAATGAGGCCGCCCCTCTCGATCATTGTGTATCACCACGTTGCGAAATTGGGCGGACGCCGGATCAGTGAGCAGAGCACGGACAGCTTCCTGGGCCTGTTCTATATGCGCCTGTTCTGGGTTCTGCCCACATGCTGTGGCGGCAATGATGATCGAAAGCATGAAAATGGAACGCGCGTTCATGGTCCCCCAACTCCACTGCACCCTCGGATATAGACCCGGAAGTGATTTACCGGTTTGATCCAAGCCGGAAGTTGCAAGTAATTGCAAGTTATTTGAAATGTTGCAAGTGATTGCACAGACGGTTCGCTCGGCCCGGCCCTAAAGTCCGCTGCGAGGACGATATGGGCGATCTGACAGAACTCATGAGACGGTTTGGACGGTTGGTTACAGCCCACCGCAAACGCATGGGAATGACGCAGGCTGCGTTAGCTGATGCTTCCGGCATCAGCGTGGACATGATCGTCCGGATTGAAAGCGGTGGTACGGGAGTTAGATTTCCCAACATCCAGCGACTGGCGGACAGCTTGCAGGTTGATCCAGCGGAGTTGTTCACATCGCAAGTGCCCCATGGCAAGCTGGAGCGTCCGTTGCTCAGCCGCCTTACAACAAGGCTGGCGACGCTGTCAGATGCTGACCTGCAACTCGTAACTGAACTTATCGATGTGGCGTTAAAATCGAGACGTTAGGCTGACGTCTGCTCCAAACGCGCCAGTATCCGGCGAACAGTCATGGCATGCCATTTCCCCCCCGTAGCGGTGGCATAGCCCTGTGCGGTCAGGAAGGCAGCAATCTGCGACAAGGTACGGCAGCCCGCTTCTTGCGCATCAGCAAAGGCGGATCGAAGACCTATGGCATGCGCACGAGCTTCTAAACGGTTCTTCTCAGCAAGAACACGACCATTCGCCCCTAGCAAAACTCCCCTTGCTTTTGCCGCTGCGAGAGCAGCCTTCGTCCGATCTCGTATCATCTGCCGTTCGTGCTCAGAAAAAACCGCCAGCATCTGGAGCAGGAGCCTGTTTGCCTCCGGCATGTCGGCGCAGCGTATCTCGACATTGGCGTCCAACAATTGCGCCACAAATGAAAGGGACCGCGATAACCGGTCTAAGCGGGCGATCAGGATCGTTGCTTTCTCGCGGCGGCATAAAGCCAATGCCCGAGCAAGTTCAGGGCGGTTCGCTTTCGTCCCGCTGATCGTCTCGACGAACTCACCAACGATATCACCGCCCACTCTTTGGACGTATCGCTCTACTGCTTCCCGCTGCGCTTCGAGACCTAAGCCGGATGCTTCCTGCTTTCCGGTAGACACTCTGCAGTAAACAACAAATCGTTCCATACTTTTAACATGTTAAGGTTGGTTTGCCTGTTAAACTTTGCCTGAAAAGCAAATGCTGTCCATTCTAATTCGCTCAAAAGCTCAAAGAGCGACCGAGGATAGGGAAACCGGTTATGACGACGGTGTATGCTTCGGAAATCGAAAATGATCTGATGAAGTATGCCATTTTGGCGCAACGATGGTTTGGGCTGCGACACTCCGATCCGACAGCTTTTGAAGATAGGTTGCGCGCTGGTCTGAACTTTGGAGGCGGTGATGGCTATGCGGATAAGAAGATCGATTTTGCCCGCAATCTGAGTTTCTTTTCGTTAGAACTCTTTCAGGCGATGATTTGTGGAGGAGAGGCTTACAGGCCAGCATACGTAACCATTTTATGGCAACGCTTAGTCTCTTCGGGTATTGTCATACCCGCTTGGGGCGCTCTCAAAGGTAGCCCACTTGCCGACCATCAAATCGATGAAAAGCAACTTATCGGGCATCTTGTTGATCGCACGTTTCTCAATCTGTTGTTGCCGCCTGCGCGCCTCCTGGATCGATATCAGAGCGCGGTAGCAGCAGTGGACGTGCTCAAGGGTGACGATCCATTCAGAGGAACCGGCTTCCTCGTTAGACACAATGGACGTTCCGTATTCGTGACCTGCAAACACAACGTCGATCCTGCCGAAGGCATTGAGATAAAGTCCGTCGAGACCGCAGCGGGTGACCGCCTGAAATTGGGTGCTATGCGAGTGTCCAAGCAATACGACATCGCAGTGGCCCACCTCTTAGGCGATAGCCATGGTCCCCATTTCGCCCTTTCGGATCGCGTCGAGGTCTTCGATGAGGTTTTTACCCTAGGCTATCCTTATGTCCCACGAGCCGAACCAGTGCTGTTGGGGCATCGAGGCGAGATGAATGCCCGAACCAACCTCTACGCGGAGAAATGCCCCGCCCTCATCATTTCCAATCTGGTCTCACCGGGCGGCAGCGGGGGGCCTGTTCTTAGTCGCGACGGTCACTGCATCGGCATGACCATCAATTGGCTCGAAGGACAATGGGGCACTCCCAACAGTCTTGAGAAGATGCGGTTTTCCGCTGCTCTGCCGTCCGAACTTATTCGAGAGGCGATTGAGACACAGTGAATGCGCGAGGGGCATGCCGACTGCTAGAAGGCAAAGCCCGCATCATTTTGCAATTGATTGCAACGAGCCTGACGGCAGTAACAAGCTCAATCCAGTGCTCTTTAGTCCGGTGTGCCAGCCTTCCCATGAGGTTTCTGGTGCTGACAGGTCGGCGGTCGGCACCTGACTGGATTTCCAAAATCTCTGGCCCAGACCCTTCGGCAAAACGAGGAGTGCCCCGGCTTCTTCGGGTGTCAGAGATCGAGCCAGATGCCAGTAGCGGTGCCAGCGACTATGCGAGCCGCTTGTTTGACTGGGACCGTATCCGACGCGAACTTCCGCCAGCGGATCGGGGAGACCGGCGAGAGAGGCGAGGTGTGTTTTCTTGAAACGGTCCTTCACGATTTCGATCCGTGTGATCGGCGCGTCTCCGAACGGCGGTGCCTGACCGATAGCGGTCCTCTCTCTCATCCGATCATAAATCCGGACAAGAACCTTTTCCGCTGGCTGCGACGGATGGAATGCTTTGATCGGTTCGCCAAGCTCATCAAACTTCTGTTTGAACGCAGGTCGCTTGCGATGGATGTTGATCGTCTCAAGCCTGCCGTCATTCCCCATGTAGAGGGAACGCTTTCCCTCCTTCTTGTGACGGGCGATCACCTCGCTGACATGAACGCCCACAACATCGATAGCGATATCGAGGCGGGTTACACGCGCAGCTTCCGCCATGCCTTTCATATCGAAAAGCGGTGCTAGCAATTGCACAAGGTGCTTGAACCCGAGAGGCCCCAGCTTGCGGGGGTTCATTTCGACCCTGAGCGATATGCCTAGGGTCTTGTGCTTGTAGTAGCTGAAATGGACGCGGCTTTCCCGCTTTCCCATGCTTAGCGTCGTTGCCCGCCAATCCTGGCCCTGATTGGCGTATTTGCTCTTTCCGACAAGATCGACATTGGTGGTCTTCGGGTTGGTAAGCTGCTCGACCACTAACCCGACGAAGTCCGGCACCGATGTCTCTTTAGGGATATGCTTCGCATATACATACTTGCTCAGCGGTATGACGAAGCTCAGTCTGTCAGGCTGTGGTGCTGATACCCATATCTGTCTTCCATCAGACAGCGTCTTCTCATGGAACAGCGGCTTATCTGGTATCGGGATCGGTGCCGGGGGGCTTGTTAGAGGCGAAACGTCATCGCCCGCGATATTGACTGGCATTCACGACCTAACAACAACAGCAACAACACGTGCCTTGTGGCGAAGGGGCGACCAGTCCCGCTGCACTCTGACTAGCAGCAGGACTGGTTGCCGTCGACAGATTATGCGAGCAACGCAGGAATTCTCACCGGCAGCTTCAGGTTAGCGACCAGAGGAAATGTCACCTCCAGTCCAATGCCGACGCCATAGTCCGCCGAGGCCGATTGGTCCTCATGTCCTATGATCTGATCGATCAGATATTTCGGGGCTAAGCTTGCCTTGAGAAAGTCCTCGGCGGTGTGTCGGAAACTGTGAAAAACGAGAGCAGGGTCATCCAAACCCGCTTTGGTCATGAACCGACCGAACCATTTGGAGAATACGGTCGATGGCTGGCCATCGGCTCCATATTTGATGCCCTCGAACACTCGCTTGCCCTTGCCCTCAAACTTCTTCTGTCGGGCGACGAAGTTGGCAAACCCAAGCTCCATCAGGTCGGGATGAAGCGGAATTAGGCGGACACCCGCTTCGGTCTTTACGTGTTTGAACCCATTTTCACCGTGCTTTTCCGATCCCTCTTCGTTCACCGAAATGTGGGGAAAATCGGTGTCTAGGATCACATCGGTCAGATGGAGTTGCACCAGTTCGCCAAGCCTTGCGCCCGTGTAGTAACCCAAGATCGGCAGATAGAAATACTCGTCCCGGATTAGGGCATCACCCTTTTCAAATCTCCGATGCCTTGATCGGACGCCGGTGAAGAGCGGTGTCGTGAACAGTGTCTCCAGTTCCGCGACGTTGAACGCCCGCCTGCTTCTCAACCCTTTCTTCTTTTTGGGTTCGACGATGGACAGAGCTTCCGCCGGATTTTTTGAGATGTATCCTTGCTTGAAAGCCCACCTGAACATTGCAGTTGCTCGTGCCAGGATCGTTGCAGCGGTTGACGACTGTATTCTCCCTTCCTCAGACGCGGTCTGGTGGGAAGCGAACGTGGTGCTCACCCTCGAAGCATAATTCCGGCGAAGGCGAAGCAACGCTTCGGGATAGGGGAGCAGATCGGTTCTTGTGATGTCTTCTGCGCGCCGATCTCCGCCTAAAAATTCGACGAGGAGGTCCAGCTTAGGCTTGTGGGTCTTCTGCGTTTTCGGCGTCCAACTTTTGCGATGCACACGCAGATATTCGTCTGCAATTTCTTGAACCGTCATCCCTATGCCCGCCGTGATATTGCGCCCGCTCTCAACGAAGAGCGGGTCGGACGGGACATACGGCGAGAGCCGATCATCGATACGGGCAACGTAGAGCCTGTCAGCCTCGATTAAGGCGCGCGCTATACCTTCAACTATTTGGAGCAAGCGAAGGTTCGACCCATCGGTCAGGTCCACCCCATGCTGTGCTGCGACCCTGCGGGCAACGCCTAATGTTTCGGGGGCAAACTCTCGCTGATCGACTTGGAGTTGGAGAGCGGTAGCATGATCCTGCGCCAAAACGCGCTGCTCCCGCTGTTCCATATCCAGATCGTTGGTTGTGGGCTTTAATCCTTGTCCCCGTTCGTCTTCCAATGTCGCGTAGCAGTCTCTGATTAGATTGCGGACCTCGGTAGGAGTGAGGTCATCAGCATTACGAATTTTCATGAACGCGTCCTTCAGCCGCGCCCCGATCTTCGATGCGAGCGAACGAGCTTCGTGAAAGCGCCTCGGTCCCATCGACCTGCGAACCTCCACCAAACCCACGCGCTCGACGAGGTCTTTCGGGACGGCCACGCGAACGTAGAACAGGCCCGAGCGACGCATCAGAAACGGAGACCCTAAGCCAGACATGGCGAAGGCTCCCCAATCGAGGCAAATGAGTGTGAGTGGCCTAGAAGCTGACGCTGACGAGCGACGTGAAGCCTGAGTGGTTCGCGTCGCCTATTCCAACACGAACAGCCCATACGGACACGTTCGAGTTCGCCTAACGAGGGGCCAGCCCCGTGTGAGCGGATCACCAGTTGGCACAGTGTGCCAATATGGAGACCGGCGATGATCTCCAGATGGTGAATTATCCGACACTTACAAGGCGGCTGGCGGAGACGGAGGGATTCGAACCCTCGGTAGCCCCTTAAGGCTACGACGGTTTAGCAAACCGCTGGTTTCAGCCACTCACCCACGTCTCCGCGCTCACCGGGGGAAGTGGCGTCCCGTACCGGCTGAGAGCGGCCTATAAACAGGCTGTTCGTGCATGGCAACGCCCGGTGTCGCCTGATTCTCGAAAGGCTGCAATTTATCGCGCCAACAAGCTCTGGTAGGCAGGCGTGACGGGGATCGCAAAATGATGCGACTCGACGCAGTGCCCGGTGGCGGTTTCGGAGCAACCGGACGCGAACCAACGCGGAACACGCGCCGCCGTTCCACCATCATTAATCGACTCGTCGTGTCCACTTTTCGACTCATCGCAGGGCTTGGCGCCGCGATTCGCTTGCGCAGGGTCGCTCTGGTAGCCGCCGTGGCACTTCAAACGATATAGAACAGAGCAATCCTTGTCCGCTGACAAAACCAATTCCGGGGGTGTGATCGCACGTCTGCTGTCTCTCGCGCCCAAGCGGGAGATTTTTCTCCGCACTGGCGGACGCGTGCGCTTCATCCGTATCTCCACCCGCTTCCAGATCGTCGCTGCCAGCGCGCTGGCGGTGCTGGCTTTGCTCTGGGCCATCGGAACGTTTGCGATCCTGTGGAATCAGGCCAGCCTGCTTCTCGAGCGCGGCCATGTCGCGCGGGATCGGGCCGAGGTTCTCTCCCAGCAGGCCAAGGTGAAGGCCTATCGCGAGTCGGTGAACGATATCGCTCAGGATATCGAGCAGCGGCAGAAGGCCCTCGATGAACTGCTGCGCTCCAGCCTCGGCACGGGGATCGAAGAGGGCGGCGCGAACGCGCCCGCTGACGGTCCGGAGGTCAGCAAGCCGCTGAGCGCGGCCTCGCCCGAAGCCTCGCGCCTGGAGGCGCTGCGGCGTCATCAGGAAGTGCTCGAGACGCGCCTGGCTGGCGCCGTCGAACATCGCCTTGCAGCGGTGGAAAAGGCGATCCGCAGTTTCGGCCTCGATCCGGCCCGCATGGCGGTGCGCGAGCGCGGACAGGGTGGTCCATTCATTCCCGTCGCCTCGATTGTCGCCGACCAGCCGGAGCTGCGGGATATCGCGCTGCTGCTGACCCGTCTCAACACCATGGAAGCTGCGCTGGCGGCGATCCCCTCCGGCAAGCCGACGGCGGCGCCGATGACCACCAGTTCTTATGGCTATCGGCGTGACCCCTTCAACGGCAGCCTCGCGTTCCACGGCGGCATCGATTTCCGGGGACGCATGGGTCAGCCCATCCTCGCCGCCGCGCCCGGCACGGTGACCTTCGTCGGCACCAAGCATGGCTATGGCAATGTCGTGGAAGTCGACCATGGCAAGGGCCTCTCGACGCTCTATGCGCACCTCTCCGGCTTCAATGCCAGGCCGGGTCAGAAGGTCGCGCGCGGCACCCAGATCGCGCGCATGGGATCCACGGGCCGTTCGACCGGCACGCATTTGCATTTCGAAGTCCATGTCCATGGCGCGGCCGTCAATCCGCGTCCCTTTCTGGAGGCACGCAGGGATGTTCTCGAAGTCCAGCAAACGGCCAAGCGGCGCGTCGCCGACAGCGGCAACAGGGGCTAAGCACACGCCGTTCTCGATCCTCGGCAGCGATGTCAGGATCACGGGCAATCTGGAAGCCAGCGTGGATCTGCATATCGATGGAACGATCGAGGGCGACATTGCCTGCGCGGCGCTGGTGCAGGGCGCCGAAAGCCGCATCGCTGGCCATGTGAAGGCCAAGAGCGCCCGGATCGGCGGCCTGATCGAGGGATCGATCACGGCAGAGGAGCTGGTGGTGGAGGCGACCGCCCGGATCACCGGCGATGTCAGCTATGAGCGCATCACCATCGCGACGGGCGGCCAGATCGACGGGCGCATGACGCATAGCGGCCAGCCGACCGAACTCAAGCTGATCAAGAGCGATTTCGGGTAAGTGAGCAGGAGGCCGGGGCTAACTCCTCCGATCAGCGCTCGCGTGTGGCGCTGAAGCTGATGTCCGGGTTGCGCTCGGCCTGATAGCCCACATCCCATGCCGATCTGGCGAGGAAGACGGGGTTCTCGTCGCGGTCCTTGGCCATGCTCGTCCGATTGATGCTGGCGAAGTCTTCCAGCTTCTTGGTCTCGCCGGTCAGCCAGCGGGCCGTGTCGAACGGCGCCGGTTCCAGCACCGCGCCGACCTTATATTCCGCCTCCAGCCGGCTGATCAGCACATCGAGCTGCAGCTGGCCGACGACGCCGATGATCCACTGGCTGCCGATCTCCGGGTAGAAGACCTGGATGACGCCCTCTTCGGAGAGATCGTCCAGCGCCTTGCGCAACTGCTTGGTCTTGGTCGGGTCCTTGAGCGCGATGCGGCGCAGGATTTCCGGCGCGAAATTGGGCAGGCCGGTAAAGCGCACATCCGCCTTTTCGCTCAGCGTGTCGCCCACGCGCAGCGTGCCGTGATTAGGGATGCCGATGATGTCGCCGGGGAAGGCCTCGTCGGCAATCTCGCGGTCCTGCGCGAAGAACAGGATCGGCGAGTGGACGGCGATCGGCTTCCCGCTGCCGGAGGGTGTGAGCTTCATGCCGCGGCGGAACTTGCCCGAGCACAGGCGCATGAAGGCGATGCGGTCGCGATGCTGCGGGTCCATATTGGCCTGCACCTTGAAGATGAAGCCGGTCACATCGCCGCGTTCCGGCTCGACCGGCGCGGGCTCGGCCGGCTGGGTGCGCGGCGGCGGGGCGTGGGCGGCGAGCGCATCGATCAACTCGCCGACACCAAAGCGCTTGAGGGCGGAGCCGAAATAGACCGGCGTCAGGTCGCCATGGCGATAGGCGGTCAGGTCGAACGCGGCATAACCAGCCTGCGCCAGTTCGGCCTCTTCCCGCAGGCGCGCGAGGCCTGCGGCGGAGAGCACGGTCGCGAGTTTCTCATCGTCCAGGCCGGTGAGCTGGGTGAAGCTGCCGTCGAACTCCTTGCTCGGCCCGACCGGCTGGTAGAGCCGGTCGGTGGCAAAATCGTAGATGCCCTCAAACTCGCCGCCCATGCCGACCGGCCAGCTCATCGGGCAGACATCCAGCGCGAGCGCGTCGGCCACTTCATCCAGCAGCGAGAAGCTGTCGCGGCCCTCGCGATCCACCTTGTTGACGAAGGTGATGATCGGAACGTTGCGCAGGCGGCAGACCTCGAAGAGCTTGCGCGTCTGCGGCTCGATGCCCTTGGCAGCGTCGATCACCATCACGGCGCTGTCGACGGCGGTCAGGGTGCGGTAGGTGTCTTCCGAGAAGTCCTCGTGCCCCGGCGTGTCGAGCAGGTTAAAAGTGATCACGCTGCCATCGGGCTGGGTGCGCTCGAAGGTCATGACCGAGCTGGTCACCGAGATGCCGCGCTGCTGCTCGATCTTCATCCAGTCCGAGCGCGCGCGACGATTGGCCCCGCGCGCCTTCACTTCGCCGGCAAGGTGAATGGCGCCGCCGGCGAGCAGGAGCTTTTCGGTGAGGGTCGTCTTGCCCGCGTCCGGGTGGGAGATGATCGCGAACGTGCGGCGGGAAGGGATCGTCATAGCAAGCGTCTTAATCCAGGGAGCGAGCGCGCCGGGCGTGGTCGGGCCGGCACAAATGTGGCGCTGCTATAGGGGCTGGGGCGGCGATCCTGCAAGGCGCGGCTTTGCACAGGGCGAGCGTGTCGTGGGGGGGGCATCGATCAGGCGCGCGCTCTTCCTATCCGCGCACGAGCGGGCTGCATGGTGTTTCAGTCCTAGCTTGCACCAAAGGGGTTGACGTGCTGCCGGTAATCGATTGTACTGAAAGCCGGTTGATAGACGTAAATCGGGACGCCCCGCGTCGCCGATGACCGTAGCATTTCGGTAACACTCCACCATAAACTGCTCTGCGCGCGCATCGTGCGTTGGACATTGTCATGCATCTCTCTATGCAATCGATTGCTCGATTTTGTTTTTTGCAGGAGATGGATGATGAAGCGGCTTCACGCCGGTGTTGCGGTTTTGGCACTGATGGCTGTCATGGGTGCAGCGCCAGTTCGCGCACAGCAGACCACCACAAACAGTGTTGATACCGCGCCTGACGAAATCATCGTCACCGCTCAGAAGTCCGGTGTGCAGGCGCTGCAGGAAGTGCCGCTCGCCATCCAGGCGTTCAGCGGTGAAGACCTCAAGGAGCGCAACATCAACAATATCGCGGATCTCGCCACGGCGATTCCGGGCATTTCCGAGAGCCAGCGCCAGTCGGTCGCCTCGCGCTCGTTCAGCATCCGCGGCGCCGGCGCCGGCGCTGCCAATGGCGACTCGGCCATCGGCTATTATGTCGACGACGTGCCGTTCGTGGTCACCAACTTCGGCATCGCGCCGCCGATCCGCTTTCTCGACCTCGACCGCGTCGAGGTTCTGCGCGGTCCGCAGGGCACACTCTACGGCCAGGGTTCGGCCGGCGGTGTGTTCATCTTCCACACCCGCGATCCTGACCTGACCGAGATCAAGTTCGCTGCCGAGGCGCAGGCCTCTCAGACGCGCGGGGCCGGTGGCCTCAACTATGGCGTCGCGGGCGTCGTCTCCGTGCCGATCATCAAGGACGTGCTTGCTGTCCGCGTCAGCGGTGGCCACTCCTATAATCCGGGCTGGGCAGACGAATATTATGGTGCGTTCGACGGCACGCCGGATCGCAAGGGCGTGAACGAGGTTCGCGACGACGACATTCGCGTGGTCGCGCTGTTCCGTCCGGTCGACAACCTGAATATCCGCGCGCAGTACTGGCATTTCCGTCCGCGCCAGCAGTTCCTGGGCGGTCTCGCCTCGACCCAGCCGCCTTATTACGCGAACACGGCGGCTCAGCCGAGCTTCGGCAATGGCGACTTCAAGCTCTACAGCCTGTCGGCCGGTCTGGACTTCGATACCTTCTCGATCTCCAGTGCGACCACGTACCTCAAGGGCAATTTCGGCATTTACGTGCCGATCGCGCCGGCGGGTGCCTTCTCGAGCCAGTTCTTCCCGGACATGTTCAGCCAGGAAGTGCGGATCAACTCCACGACCGACGGCCCGTTCCACTGGCTGCTCGGCGGCGCCTATCAGGACGGCAGCGGCCCGCAGGAAAACTATCTGCGCATTCCCGTTGCGGGCATCGACACCAATGCCGACAACAACACCATCACCAAGAACTGGGCGGTGTATGGCGAACTGGGTTACGACCTGTTCGATGGCAAGCTGCGTCCGCGCGTCGGCCTGCGCTATTATCATGACAAGCGCACGTTCGAAGACGCCAACACGACGAACACGAACAAGAAGAACGTGACGACCTGGCGCGTCAACCTCTCCTACGTGCCCAATGATGATCTGACGGTGTTCGCTACGGCGGCGACCGGCTTCCGTCCGGGTATCGTGCAGTCGCAGATCCAGGCGGACCTGCTTGCGGACGTCGGCATCCCTGCCGGCACCCAGACCCGTCCCGAAAGCTCGACCAACTATGAGGCCGGCATCAAGTGGCGCTCGCCCGATCGCACGCTCAACGTCGGGTTGAACTTCTACGTCAACAAGCTCGAGGACATGCTGACGCCGACGCCGACGCTGGACGCGAACGTCTCTGGCTTCTCGAACTTCGGTGACGGCACCAGCAAGGGCGTCGATATCGAGATGCGCTGGCGGACGCCTCTGGACGGGCTGACGCTGAGCGCAGTCGCGAACATCAACCAGGGCAAGTATGACACGGTCGATCCCGCCGTGCAGGCGCGCCTGCCGTACCTGCGTCCCGGTACGCGGCTCGTCAACACGCTCGAGGAAAACGCCCGCGTGGATGCGACCTATGAGACATCGTTGGGCGGTGACCTCAACGGCCTGTTCAACGTCGCATGGACCTACAATGGCAACCGCCTCCAGACCAACGGCGAGTATGTGAAGGCCTATAGCGTATACAGCGCCAACATCGGCCTGCGGTACAAGGCCTATGATCTGACGCTGTTCGGCGAAAATCTCGGCGATTATGATGGTGCTGTGCTCACGCTCAACACTTCCAGCATCCGGGTGACGCCGCGCACGATTGGCCTGCGCCTGCGCGTCAACTATCAGTGATCCTGCCTCGGGCGTGATGACACGCCCGGCGGTCAGACGAAAAGGGCGGGCGCGGCGAAGGCTGCGCCCGCCTTGTTTTTGGGGCTATCCGCCGGCGAAGATTGTGCCCCGAGGCGGGAACCAGATGGCAGGGATCACAATTCTGCAGGCATCGCAGCTGTTGCGGTCGGAGACACGGTCATCATGAACAGGCTTATCCGCGCCGCCCTTCTCAGCGCCGTCCTTGCGGCAGCTCCTGCCTTTGCGCAGGACGAGCCGGAGAAGGAGGACAAGACGGCGCAGAAAGCGGGCGAGATCGTGACGCAGCCCGCGCGGGACGTGGGCATCGAGAAAACGAAAATCCCCGAGGTGCTGGCCCGCGCTGTCGAGCAGCCCTATGCGCCGGCCGGCAAGGGCTGCCACGCGGTGATCGACCAGATCGCCGAGCTGAATGCGGTGCTGGGCCCCGACTTCGACGCCAACAGCAAGGCCAATGAGAACAAGTTCGGCAACCTCGCGGCCGCCGGTGGCGCGGCGATCGTCAATTCGATCATTCCGTTCCGGGGCCTCGTTCGCGAAGTGAGCGGCGCGGCAGGGGCCGAGCGTCGCCTGCAGGCTGCCATCAACGGTGGCGTCGCGCGTCGGGGCTATCTGCGCGGCTTGGCGGTCAGCCGAGGCTGCAAGCTACCCGTGCCGCCGGCGCCCGCTCCGGCCGAGGAGGAGAAGCGGAAAGCGGACTGATCACCCGGACTTCCGCCGCTCCTCTGGTTCTTATCCGCGCAGTGTCGCGCCCTGTTTGGTGGCTGCAGCCACCACGCGGTCGGCGATGGCCTTCAACTCTTCGTCCGTGAAGCTCTTTTCGCCGGGCTGCAGGGTGACTTCCACGGCGAGGCTCTTCTGCCCTTCCGGCACGCCTTGCCCGGCGAAGAGATCGAACAGGCGCGCATCGACGATGGCGTTCTTGTCCGCCCCCCGCACGGCGCGCACCAGCGCGTCGGCTTCCAGATCGGCTGGCACGAGGAAGGCAAAATCGCGCGTGACGGCCTGCAAGGCCGGCGGCGCATAGGCCGTGCGCATGAATGTGGTCTTCTTCGGCACCGGGAGCGCATCGAGGTGGATTTCCGCTGCGACGACCGTGCCATCGAGATCGAAGGCGCGGGCGAGGCGGGGGTGCAGCACGCCATAAGCGGCAAGCACATTTTTGGGGCCGAGGCGCAGCGTGCCGGACTGGCCGGGATGATAGGCATCGCCAGCCTCGCCCATCATCTGCAGGCGGGCAGCGGGCGCACCGGCGGCCGCCAGCAGCGCAATGACCTCCGCCTTGATGTCGAAGGCATCGAACGGGCGGGCCTTGCCGCCCTGCCAGCCACGCGGGCTCTTCTCGCCGGCCATCAGGATGCCGAGGGTCAGCTTCTCGTGGCTGCTGCCATCATCGGCGCGGAAATAGCGCCGGCCGATCTCGAACAGGCGGATCGAGGATGCCCCGCGATCGGCATTGCGTCGCGCGGCGGAGAGCAATCCGGCGAGCAGCGTCGGCCGCATCACCTTCATATCTTCGCTGATCGGGTTGGCGAGCGTCCAGTCGCCGCCACCAAAGGGCGCGGCTTCACTTTCAGAAATGAAGGACCAGTTGATCGCCTCGTTGAGGCTGCGCGCGGCAGCCGCGCGCCGGGCGCGCCGCTCGATAAGCTGCAGTGGCGTCGCGGTCGGGCGGGCGACCCCCGGTGTGCGGGGCAGGGGCACGGACGGGACGTTGTCCAACCCTTCGATCCGCACGACTTCCTCGACGATGTCGGCGGTGCCGTGGATATCGCGGCGCCATGTCGGGATGGTGATCCGCCAGCTCGCGCCAGTGTCCACGGTGAAGCCGAGCGCCGCGAGGATCGCTTGCTGGCGCTCCGCGCGCACCGTCATGCCGGCCAGCGCATCGACCATGTCGGGCCGATAGCCCTCGATGACGCGCGGCTCTGCCGGCGGAGTGCCGGCGCGCGTCGCCTCGGTGGGCGTGCCGCCGCACAAGGCGAGGACCAGCCGCGTCGCGATGTCCAGCCCCTCATCCAGGAACGCCGGGTCCACACCGCGCTCGAAGCGCTGGCGGGCATCGGAGGTGAGGCCGAGCGCCTGACCGGTCCGCGCGATGCTCTCGGGCGTGAAATAGGCGCATTCGATCAGCACATCGGTGGTGCTCTCCTGCGCGCCGCTATGCTCGCCACCCATGATGCCGCCGATATCGTGAACGGCGGAGGCGTCCGCGATCACCGTCATGCCCTCGGCCAGCGTATAGGTCTTGCCGTTGAGCGCCAGCACCTGCTCGCCGGCTTTCGCCTTGCGGGCGACGAGGCCGCCATCGAGGCGGGCCATGTCATAGACATGCAGCGGGCGGCCAAGGCCGATCATGACGAAGTTGGTGATGTCCACCAGCGCGCTGATCGGCTTCTGGCCGATGGCCTTGAGGCGCCGCTGCAGCCATTCCGGTGAGGCGCCGTTGCGCACGCCTCGCACCGCGCGGGCGTAGAAGGCCGGGCAGCCGTCCACATCGTCCGTGCGCACGTCCGGGCCTGCGCCCTGCGCGTCGATTGCCGGGAGCTGGCCGATGATATCATCGAGCGGTCGCAGCGTACCAAGGCCCTTGGCAGCGAGATCGCGCGCGATGCCGCGCACGCCCATGCAATCCTGCCGGTTGGGCGTGACCGAGACCTCGATGACCGGATCGTCAAGCTGCGCATAATCGGCAAAGCGCGTGCCGATGGGCGCGTCCGCAGGCAGCTCGATGATGCCCTCATGATCTTCGCCCAGCTCCAGCTCGCGCGTGGAGCACATCATGCCGTTGGATTCGACGCCGCGAATGGCCGCGACCCGCAGCACCATGCCATTGGCCGGCACCGTGGCGCCGGGCAGGCCGAACACGCCGACCAGACCGGCGCGGGCATTGGGGGCGCCGCAGACGACCTGCAGCGGACCATCGCCGACATCGACGCTCAGCACCTGCAGCTTGTCGGCCTGCGGATGCGGCGCGGCCGTGAGCACTTTGGCGACGCGGAAGCCATCGAGCTTCTCCGCGGGGTTCTCGACGCCCTCGACCTCAAGGCCGATGTCATTGAGCGCGCGCAGAATCTTTTCCAGCGAGGCGCTGGTGTCGAGATGGTCCTTGAGCCAGGAGAGGGTGAACTTCATGCGCGGGCTCCGGTATTGCCGGTAAGATCAAACCCGTGCTCCTGCGAAGGCAGGAGCCCAGGGCGGTGAAGGACGGCGGCTGCGCCCTGGGTTCCTGCTTTCGCAGTAACACGAACTCGCAAGAAATGGCTCATGCGCCCACTCCTCCGCTCAGCGTAGGCACATCCAGCGCGGAGAAGCCGTAATGGCGCAACCAGCGCAGATCGCCGTCGAAGAAGGCGCGGAGGTCGTTCATGCCATATTTGAGCATGGCGAGCCGGTCGACGCCGGTGCCGAAGGCAAAGCCCTGCCACTCAGCGGGATCCAGCCCGCAATTGCGGATGACATTGGGGTGGACCATGCCGCTGCCGAGCACTTCCATCCAGCCGCCATTTTCCGCATCGCCGCTGCCGCCGATGACGCGCTGGCCCTTCTCGATGGTGTAGCCCACGTCCACTTCCACCGAAGGCTCGGTGAAGGGGAAGTAGCTGGGGCGCAGGCGCAGGACGATGTCCTCACGCTCGAAGAACGCCTTGAGGAAGGTCTCCAGCGTCCATTTGAGGTGCCCGAGGTGAATACCCTTGTCGATCACCAGACCCTCGATCTGGTGGAACATCGGCGTGTGGGTCGCGTCGCTGTCCGAGCGGTAGACGCGGCCAGGCGCGATGATGCGGATCGGCGGCGGCGTGCTCGTCATGGTGCGGATCTGCACCGGCGAGGTGTGGGTGCGCAGCAACATCGCGGCCAGATTGCCGTCTCCGCCGGTCGCGCGCGCATTGTCGCCGAAGTAGAAGGTGTCGTGCATGGCGCGGGCGGGGTGCGTCTCGGGGATGTTGAGCGCGGTGAAGTTGCGCCAGTCATCCTCGATCTCCGGGCCGGTAGCGACCGCGAAGCCCAGGTCGGCGAAGATCTCGGCCAGCTCGTCCATCACCTGGCTGACGGGATGAATGCTGCCCGGCGGCGGCAGGTCCACCGGCAGCGTCATGTCCAGCGTCTCGGAGGCGAGGCGGGCATCGAGCGCTGCCGTTTCAAGCGCGGTCTTGCGGGCGGCTATAGCGCTCGTCACGCTTTCGCGCAGGTCGTGGATCGCGGGGCCTTGCTGCTGGCGCTCTTCCGGGCTCATCCGCCCCAATGTCTTGAGCAGGGCGGTGATGGCGCCGCTCTTGCCCAGCGCGCTGACGCGCAGCGCTTCCACGGCATCGAGGGTGTCGGCGGCGGCGATGTCGGCGATGAGGCCGTCCTTGAGGGATGTGACGTCGGTCATGGCCGCGTCCGCTAGCCTAATTCACCGCAAACGAAAAGGGCGCCGGCATGCCGACGCCCTTTCCTTTGATGGTTGCGACCCGGTTTTGATCAGGAGAACTGAACGACCGACTGACGACGACGCAGCGTGCTGCCGATCAGCGCGAAACCGCCGAGCATCAGCGCCCAGGTCGTCGGCTCGGGCACCGGCACCGCGCTCATGGCGGTAACCGTCACGCCATCCAGTGCCGGGCCGGTCCAGGGCGAGTCGGTCATCGACGCAAAGCTGAGCGTCGTGAGATTGCCCGATGCCGTGAAGGTGTAGGTGTAGTTGGTCCAGCCCATATTGGTCTTCGAGAAGCCCGTATTGTCGAAGCTGAACAGCTGGCCGTCATTGCCTGTCGCGGCGACTTCCAACGTCTTGACCGCCGGCCCGCCTTCGGGATTGCCGGCCATCAGGAAGTCGACATTGTAGGTCATGCCTTCAATGGTATCGAACGTCTGTGCGATCGCGCCCTGGGCGCTGCCGTTCAGATCGATACTGCGGCTGCCGCTGCCCGACTGCCAATAGCCACCGATCAGCTCCACATTGCCGGATGTGATGGTCCAACCCGTCAGGGCCGTGCTCTCGGTGCCCAGGCGGAGGAAATAGGTGCCTGGGTCATTACCGGTCTCGAAATCGCCGTTGATGAACGTTGCTGCCTGCGCAGCGGACGGGAGGGCGAGCGTCGCCGCGACCCCCAATAGCAGTCCCTTCATTTGGTTCTCCACTTATAGTCCCACGCACTCGCAATGCTGCAGTGCGGAAAAGGTTTCCGAAGTGTTAACCAAAATTCCAGAGAGTCCCGAAAATGATACAAAAAGGGCGCCGGAAGCATCCGACGCCCTCTTCGCGATGATTGTGCAGATGCTCAGGCTGCGGGCAGGGCCGCGCGCGCCTGGGCAATGATGCCCTTAAACACATCGCCTTCATGCATGGCGATGTCGGCCAGAACCTTGCGGTCCAGTTCGACGCCCGCCAGCTTGAGGCCGTGCATGAACTGGCCATAGGTCAGGCCTTCCATGCGGACAGCTGCGTTGATGCGCTGGATCCACAGGGCGCGGAAGCTCCGCTTCTTCACCTTGCGGTCGCGATATGCGTACTGGCCAGCCTTTTCGACAGCCTGACGCGCGATGCGGATCGTGTTCTTGCGACGGCCATAATAGCCCTTCGCCTGATCCAAAATCCTCTTGTGCTTCGCCTTGGTGGTTACACCGCGTTTGACACGTGCCATGTCGCCTGCTCCTTACTTGAGGCCGTAGGGCGCCCAGAGGCGCACGTGAGCGACATCCGCGTCGGAGAGAACCTCCGTACCGCGATTCTGGCGAATATACTTCGCGTTGTGGCTGATCAGGCGGTGGCGCTTGCCGGCGACACCATGCTTGACCTTGCCGGTGGCGGTGAATTTGAAGCGCTTCTTCACACCGCTCTTGGTCTTGAGCTTGGGCATTTTCGTCTCCTTTGTCTTAGCGCAAGCACCGTGGAGGATGCTCGCAGACGATTACGGACGAACACGGCAGCCCTTACTGGCCGGCCCGTCCTTGCGGTCTTCCATAGGACATGGAAGCGCGGGCGTATAAGCGCGGCCGCGCGCCGACGCAAGCCCCTTAGCTAAGGGCCTGATTTGACTCCGGTCAACGACTCCTCGCCCCCGTCGCATTAATATGGCACCAGTTTCGCACGATCCCGATGCGGTGAACAAGGAGGCTGCCATGAAGACGGTGATGGTTCTGATCCATGACGACCCGAGTCAGGAAGCGCGCCTGCAAACCGCGCTCGACATTGTGCGCGCGGTCGAGGGGCATCTGCTGTGTCTCGATGTCGTCCAGATTCCCATGATCGCCGACGGCTTTGGCGCGGGCGGCGGCACCGGCGTGCTGATGATGGATGAGCGCGACCGGGAGGACAAGAATATCGAGGCGCTCGAACCCCGGCTCGCCAACGAAGGCGTGAGCTATGAGTGGGCGCGCGTGCAGAGCCAGTCCGACGAGGGCATTACGGACAATGTCCGGCTGGTCGACATGATCGTCGTCGGCAAGCAGGCCTTCGGCGCGGTGAACGAGACCGGGGACACGGCCTCGCGTCTCGCGGCGCTGACCTCCGCGCCGGTCCTGCTGGTGCCGACGGAGCAGAAGCGCTTGGATCTCTTCGGCAAGGCGCTGGTCGCCTGGGATGGATCACGCGCGGCCGATGCCGCGCTGCGGGCGGCGATCCCGCTGCTGCGCATGGCCAGCGAGGTCGAGGTGGTGACGATCGGCGAAGGGGAAGGCGACCCGGACGAGGCGGCCGCCTATCTTGACCGGCATGGCTGCAAGGTCGTCAGCCGGCGCCTGCCCAAGGCTGGCGCGGTGAGCGACCAACTGATCGAGGCCATGCGGTCCTCCGGCGCGAGCTGGGCGGTGATGGGCTGCTATGGCCGCAGCCGCCTGCGCGAGCAGTTGTTCGGCGGCACGACCCGGACGCTGCTGGCCAAGGCGCCGATCCCGATCCTGCTCTCTCACTGAGGCGCCATCGAGGCGCGCATCCCGCAATGGGGCGCGCCTCAGTTGGCCATGGCAAAGCTGTTGGTGTCGATCAGTTCGCCGGCCTGATTGCCGGCCGCTTCGATCAGCCGCCGTTCGAGCGTGGCGAGGCGGGTCTTGCTCTCCAGCTTTCCGCCCAGAAGATCGGTCAGATAGAAGGTATCGACGGCGCGCTCGCCGAAGGTGGCGACATGCGCGCTGTGGACCATGGTCTTTGACTGGAACAGCGCGAAGGCGAGGCTGAGCAGCAGGGCAGGGCGGTCGCGAGCCATGACTTCCACCACCGTGAAGCGGTTGGAGGCCTTGTTGTCGATCAGCACCTGCGGCACGATCTGGAAGGCTTCGGCGCGCCGGCGGGCCAGCGGGCGCTCGTCCAGCTTGTGCATCAGCTTGTGGCGGTTGAGCAGCGCGTCCTCGATGTAGGTCTTCACCCGCTGCAACTGCTCGGGCGCATCGAAGCGGCCGCCAAGCGGATCCTGCACCAGGAAATTGTCCAGCGCCGTGCCATCCTTGAGGGTGTGGATGCGCGCATCGATGATGTTGCCGCCGGCCAGATGGATCGCGCCGGCGATGCGGTAGAAGAGCCCGGGATGGTCCGAGGCATAGACGGTGACCAGCGTGGCGCCGCGCTCGGGATAGGAACGGGCATCGATGGAGAGATCGGACTGCCCGGCGTCCAGCAGATGCCGCGCATTGCGCTCCAAGATGTCCTGCGATTCGGCGATCCAGTAGGATTGCGGGAAGCGCTTCACCAGCCTGTCGAAGGCCTTGTCGTCCAGCGCCAGGCTCGCGCGCAGTGCGTCGCGCTTCTCCTCGATGCGCTCCTGACGGCCCCGCTGCTTGTGTCCGGGGCGGATGACCTCCTCGGCGGAGTCGTACAGCTCGGCGAGGAGCTGGCGCTTCCAGCTGTTCCACACGCCCGGTCCGACCGCGCGGATGTCGACGATGGTCAGGATCACCAGCAGCCGCAGCCGCTCGGGGCTCTGCACCACTTCGGCGAAGTCGAGGATGGTCTTGAAGTCCGAGAGGTCGCGCTTGAAGGCGGTGGCGGACATCAGCAGATGGTAGCGCACCAGCCAGGCGACGGTCTCGGTCTCGGCATCGCTCAGGCCCAGGCGCGGGCAGAGCTTGGTCGCCACCTCCGCGCCCAGAATGCTGTGATCGCCGCCGCGCCCCTTGGCAATATCGTGCAGCAGCACCGCGACATAGAGCACGCGGCGGGAGATGATCTTCTCGATGATCGCGCTCGCCAGCGGATGATCGACCTTGAACTCGCCCTTTTCGATCTGGGAGAGCAGGCCGATGGCGCGGATGGTGTGCTCATCCACTGTATAATGATGGTACATGTCGAACTGCATCTGCGCGACCACGCGGCCGAAGTCCGGCACGAAGCGCCCGAACACCCCGGCCTCGTTCATCCAGCGCAGCACCTTCTCCGGGTCGCGCGGCGAGGTGAGCACGTTCATGAACAGCGCATTGGCTTGCGGGTCTTCCCGCTCCTTGCGAGTAATCAGCACCGAATCGCGGTTGAGCGCGCGCATTGCATCCGGGTGGATCTCCAGCCCGTGCTTGTCCGCCAGCGAGAAGATCTCGATCATCCGCACCGGCTGCTCGCGGAAGAAATCATCCTCGGGAATGGTGATCCGCCCCCGCTCCAGCACGAAGCCATCCAGCTTGCGCGGGCGGTTGAACATCGCCGGGATGTAGCGCCGGCCGCGGCTGGCCATCTTGTCATCGAGGTGGGCGAGGAACACCCCGGTCAGGTCGCCGACGGTCTTCGCCATCAAAAAATAGAGGTGCATGAACCGCTCGACGGCGGACCGGCCGCGCTTGGGCGAGAAGCCCATGCGCTCGGCGACTTCGATCTGCAGGTCGAAGGTAAGGCGGTCTTCTGCGCGCCGGGAGATTTCGTGCATGTGGCACCGCACGGCCCAGAGGAAATTCTCCGCCCGCTGGAACTGGGACAGCTCGGCGCGGGTCAGCAGGCCCACGTCGACCAGCTCCGCGACGGTGCGCACCCGGTTCACATATTTGCCGATCCAGAACAGCGTGTGCAGATCGCGCAGGCCGCCCTTGCCCTCCTTGATGTTGGGTTCGACGACATAGCGGCTGTCGCCCATCTGCTTGTGCCTGGCATCCCGCTCCGCCAGCTTCTCGGTGACGAAGGTCTTGGCGGTGCCCTGCATCACATCCTTGTCGAAGCGGGCGACGCACTCATCATAGATGCCCCGGTCGCCCCACACGAAGCGCGATTCCAGCAGGGCGGTGCGGATGGTGAGGTCCGACTTCGCCATGCGCACCGTCTCGTCAATCGAGCGGCTGCTGTGCCCGACCTTGAGGCCCAGATCCCACAGCGCATAGAGCATGCTCTCGATGACCTGCTCGGTCCATTCGGTGGGCTTGTAGGGCGTGAGGAAGCCGATATCGACATCGCTATAGGGCGCCATTTCACCGCGCCCATAGCCGCCCACCGCAACCACGGTCAGCCGTTCGGACGCGGTGCGGTTGCTGATCGGGTAGAGGTGCTTGACCGTCGCATCGAAGAGCAGGCGGACGATCTGGTCCATCAGGAAGGCCTGCGCCGTCACGGCATCGCGCCCGCGTGTCGGGTTGCGGGCAAGGCGGCGGGAGACTTCTTCCCGGCCGATAGCAAGCGCCTCGCGCAACGCCGCGACGATCACTTGCCGACGCGCGGCGGTATCGCTCAGTTCGGTTAGCTGGGCAGTGAGCGCATCGGCAATCTGGCGGCGATCGATGATCGCACGGCGGCCGGGCAGCGAATCGGGCACCTTGTTCATGGGTGCCATATAAGCGCGCTTTGCCGCAGTTGCAGGTGCAACCTCCGCATGGCGCGCAAATCGACGGGCTCAGGCGGTGGGCGCGGTGGCGATCTGCTTGAGCTGGTAGATGAGGTCGAGCGCCTCGCGCGGACTGAGCGTATCGGCGTCGATGGCGTCCAGCCGGTCGCGCAGCGGGTCGGTGGCGACCTCCGGTGCGGCGGAGAGCGTTGCGGCGAACAGCGGCAGGTCATCGAGCCCCGCCGCGATTCCGCCGGTCTGCGCCTTGCCTGCTTCCAGCTTGCCGAGCACGGCCTTGGCGCGGGCCAACACCGGCGCGGGCAAGCCCGCAAGCCGTGCCACCGCGATGCCGTAGCTGCGGTCGGCCGGGCCTTCGGACAGCTCGTGCAGCAGCACCAGATCGCCATTCCATTCCCGCGCGCGAACATGGTGGAGCGAAAGGGCGCCGAGGCGCTCGGCCAGGCGCGTCAGCTCGTGATAATGGGTGGCGAACATGCAGCGGCAGGCATTGCTGTCGTGGATCGCTTCCACGACCGCCCAGGCGATGGCGAGGCCGTCATAAGTCGACGTGCCGCGCCCCACTTCATCGAGGATCACGAAGCTGCGCTCGGTCGCCTGCGCAAGGATCGCGGCGGTCTCGATCATCTCGACCATGAAGGTCGAGCGCCCGCGGGCCAGATTGTCCGAGGCGCCGACACGGCTGAACAGGCGGTCCACCAGCCCGAGGCGGGCGGCGCGTGCGGGCACGAAGCTGCCGGCCTGCGCGAGAATGACGATCAGCGCGTTCTGGCGCAAGAAGGTCGATTTACCGCCCATATTGGGGCCGGTCACCAGCCACAGCCGATTGTCCGGCGTGAGCGTGCAGTCATTGGCGACGAAGCTGGTGCCGTCCTTCGCCAGCGCGGCCTCCACCACCGGATGGCGCCCGCCCTCGATGGCGATGCACGGTTCTTCGGCGAAGACCGGCCGGCTCCAGCCACCTTCGACGGCGCGCTCGGCCAGAGCCGCCGCCACGTCGATGCGGGCGAGGGCGTCCGCCGTGCGCGCGATGGCGGTGCGGCTGTCCATCACCAGCGTCACCAGTTCCTCGAAATGCGCCGCTTCGGCCGCAAGCGCATGGGCGCCGGCCTGCGTGACCCGGCTAGCCTGCTCGTGCAGGTCCACCGAGTTGAACCGCACGACTCCCGCCAGCGTCTGGCGATGGGTAAAGCCGCTGTCATTGGCCATGAGCTGGTCGGCGTGACGGGCGGGTACCTCGACATGATAGCCGAGCACGCCATTGTGGCGGATCTTCAGCGCGGAGATACCGGTCTGCTCGCGATAGCGCGCTTCGAGCGCGGCAATGGCGCGGCGGCCGTCGCCGGCCATGCGGCGCAGCTCGTCCAGCGCGGCATCATAACCATCGGCGATATAGCCGCCATGCGCCGCTTCCGTCGGCGGGGCGGGTACGAGGGCGCGCGTCAGTTGATCGACGAGAGCGCCATGACCATCGAGCGATGGCAGCAGATCGTCG
Source organism: Sphingobium sp. B10D7B (assembly GCF_025961955.1). NCBI lineage: Bacteria > Pseudomonadati > Pseudomonadota > Alphaproteobacteria > Sphingomonadales > Sphingobiaceae > Sphingobium > Sphingobium sp. B10D7B. The sequence continues at coordinate 2,833,107 of NZ_JAOQOQ010000001.1, read as the reverse complement.
AGCAGGGTCGGTCGGTCGGGCCGCGCGCCCAGCCGCTCGCGCAGCGCACGGCCGCCGTCGAGGCCATCGCGCAATTGCCCCAGATCGCGCGGGCTGCCCCGGCCGATGGCGACACGGCCGAGCGCGCGGCTCAAATCCGGCAAGGCGCGCAGGCGGGTGCGGACCAGCTCGCGCAGCGGCCCGTCATCATGGAACCAGCGCACCAGATCGAGTCGCGCTTCCACCTTGGTGCGGTCCATCAAAGGCGCGGAGAGGTCTGCCGCAAGCAGGCGCGCGCCGGCGCCCGTCACGGTGCGGTCCACGGTGGCGAGCAGGCTGCCGGCGCGCTGCCCGCTGGCCGTCGTCACAATTTCCAGGCTCTCGCGCGTGGCCGGGTCGATGGCGAGATGATCCTGCGCGCCGGCCCGCACCGGCGCGGCGAGGAAGGGCATACGCCCCTTGCCGACATGCTCCAGGTAGCCGAGCAGGCCCCCCAGCGCGGAGAGCTCCGCGCGCGAGAAGCTGCCGAAGCTCTCCACCGTCTTCACGCCGAACTGCCGGCAGATGTCCGCTTCCGCCCGGGCGCTATCGAAGCCGCGATTCTCGAAGGGGAGGGCGCCGGTCAGCCGATCGGCGAGTCCCGGCCGCGCGATGACTTCGCTCGCGTTGATCCGCGCCAGTTCCGCCTCGATGCCGCCGGCATCCACAGCCACCACGTCCAGCCGGCCGGTGGAGATGTCGGCGGCGGCGACGGCATATTGGCCGGCGGCTTCCCCCACGGCGGCGAGCAGATTGGCGCGGCGGCTGTCCAGCAGCGCATCCTCGGTCAGCGTGCCGGCGGTGACGAAGCGCACAATGGCGCGGCCGACCAGCGCCTTCGATCCGCGCGCCTTGGCCTGCTCGGGTGTCTCGGTCTGCTCGGCGATGGCAACGCGCAGCCCGGCCTTGATGAGTCGCGCCAGATAGCCCTCGGCACTGTGCACCGGCACCCCGCACATCGGGATCGGCTCGCCCTCATGTTCGCCGCGCGTGGTGAGCGCGATGTCGAGAACGGCGGCGGCGGTCCTGGCGTCCTCGAAGAACAGCTCGAAGAAGTCGCCCATGCGATAGAACAGCAGGTCGCCCCCGGCCTCGGCCTTGAGCGCAAGATATTGCGCCATCATCGGCGTGGGGCCGCCGGATGCGGCGCTGGCTTTGGAGGATTTGGCTGGCAGACTGGTCACGCGGTTGCGTTAGCAGGGGCTTTCGATCTCGAAAAGCCGCGGTGGCGTTTCATCCACGGGTTGTTCGTACCTCGCCTCTTGTGGAGCCGGGCGGAAAGTCGCTAGGGCGTTCCCAATTGCCGAGGAACCCTGCTGATGACCGATAAAGCCGCCATCGAATTCTCCGAGCGCGAGGCGCTGCTCTTCCATTCCTTCGGGCGGCCCGGCAAGATCGAGATTATCGCCTCCAAGCCGATGGCGACGCAGCGCGATCTGGCGCTGGCTTATTCGCCCGGCGTCGCGGTGCCCGTGCAGGCCATCGCTGACGATGCGGCCAAGGCCTATGACTATACCGCCAAGGGCAATCTGGTCGCGGTCATCTCCAACGGCACGGCGATTCTCGGCATGGGCAATCTCGGCGCGCTCGCCTCCAAGCCGGTGATGGAAGGCAAGGCGGTGCTGTTTAAGCGCTTCGCCGATGTCGACGCGATCGATCTGGAGCTGAACACCGAAGACCCGCAGGCGTTCATCGATGCGGTGGCGCTGCTGGAGCCGAGCTTCGGCGGCATAAACCTTGAGGACATCAAGGCGCCCGAATGCTTCATGATCGAGGCGGCGCTCAAGGAGCGCATGAACATTCCGGTCATGCATGACGACCAGCATGGCACCGCGATCATCTGCGCCGCCGGCCTCATCAACGCCTGTTTCCTGACCGGGCGCGACATTCGCGAGACCAAGGTCGTCGTGAATGGTGCCGGCGCGGCGGCCATCGCCTGCACCGAGCTGATCAAGGCGATGGGCGTGGCGCATGACAATGTGATCATGTGCGACCGCGAGGGCGTGATCTATCAGGGCCGCACCCATGGCATGGACCAGTTCAAGTCCGCCCATGCCGCCCGCACCGAGGCGCGGACCCTGCACGAGGCGCTGAAGGATGCCGATATCTTCCTGGGCCTCTCCGCCAAGGACGCGCTGAAGCCCGAATGGATCAACGAGATGAAGCCACGGCCGATCCTCTTCGCCATGGCCAATCCCGATCCGGAGATCCTGCCGCCGGTGGCCAAGGCCGCGCGCCCGGATGCGATCATCGCCACGGGCCGCTCGGACTATCCCAATCAGGTCAACAATGTCCTGGGCTTCCCCTTCATCTTCCGCGGCGCGCTGGACGTGCGCGCGACGGCGATCAACGAGGCGATGAAGATCGCGGCGGCGCAGGCCATTGCCGAGCTCGCCCGCCAGCAGGTGCCCGAGGAAGTCGCTTTGGCCTATGGCACCAAGCACAGCTTCGGCGCCGATTACATTATTCCTGCCCCCTTCGATCCGCGCCTGATGGAGGTGGTGCCGGCGGCTGTGGCGCAGGCGGCGATGGAGTCAGGCGTCGCGCAGCGGCCCATTGAGGATATGGACGCCTATCGCCAGTCGCTGCGGGCGCGTCTCAATCCCACCACCTCCGTGCTGACCCTAGCTTATGAAGGCGCCAAGGCCAGCCCCAAGCGGGTCGTCTTTGCCGAGGCGGAGGAAGAAGTGGTGCTGCGCGCCGCGATCCAGTTCCGCGATGGCGGCTATGGCACCCCGGTGCTGGTCGGCCGGCAGGATGTCTATGATCGCCTGCGCGATCTCGGCGTGCGCGATCCCGAGAGCTACGAGCTGTATAACAGCGTCAATTCGCCGCTCGTGCCGCGCATGGTCGACATGCTGTACGAGCGCCTGCAGCGCCGTGGCTACCTCCGCCGCGATTGTGAACGCATGGTCAACCGCGATCGCAACATCTTCGGCGCGCTGCTGCTGCAAATGGGTGAGGCGGACGCGATGATCACCGGCGTCACTCGGACCTACGCGCAGACGATGCGCGAACTGCGGCGCGTGCTCGACCCCGCCGAGGACCGCACGTTGTTCGGCATGCATATCCTCGTCGGGCGCAGCCACACCGTGTTCATGGCGGATACCACCGTCAACGAGCGGCCGAATTCCGCAGAGCTGGCGCATATCGCCATCGAATCCGCCGCGCTCGCCCGGCGCATGGGTCATGAGCCGCGCGTGGCTTTCCTCTCCTACTCCACCTTCGGCAATCCGCACGGCAACTGGCTCGATAATATTCGCGGCGCGGTCCAGATCCTCGACGGCATGGAGGTGGACTTCGAATATGAAGGCGAGATGGCGCCCGACGTGGCGCTCAACCGGCGCGTCATGGCGAATTATCCGTTCTGCCGCCTGTCCGGCCCGGCCAATGTGCTGATCATGCCCGGCCTGCAGTCGGCCAATCTCTCGGCAAAGCTGCTGCGGGAACTGGGCGGCGACTCGGTCATCGGGCCGGTGCTGCTCGGACTGAACCAGCCGGTGCAGGTGGCGACGATGGCCTCGACCGCGTCTGAGTTGGTGACGCTGGCCGTTCTGGCTGCTGGCGGAATCGCGCGCTGATCGTGATCGGGATCGGGTGAGCGCCGCCGGCTGAACTGGCCGCGCAGCGCTCCCTGGGCCTTACAGGCAGCGCTGGAAGGTCTGGGTGCGGCCTTTGATGGTGCCGTCGCGCAGCAGGATCGTGCCGTCCCGGCAGGATTTGCCGTCCTGGGCCACGGCGTCGCCGACCACCACGATGCCGTGATAGGAGCCGGCCATCCAGTTCTGCGCATCGCCGCTCTTCAGCGCGAGGCCCACGGCGCGATCGACGGCCGGGATCAGCAGGAAGTTTCCGGACTGCACGATCGCCTCATCCGGGGTGGCGCTGGGCAGCGTCGGCGCGTCATCGGACTTGGGCGCAATCGCCTGGCCCTGCGCGATCGGCACGGTGGCCTGTTTCGCCGGTGCAAAAGCGGGGGCCGTCGCGCGCTTTTCAATCACGGCGGAGAGAAACGGCGCGGGGCGTTCGGCGGGAATCAGGGTCGGCTGCTGGCCGGCGGGCGCTGCATCTTCGCTTTCGGTCGAGCGGGGCGGATGATCGATGATCGCGGCCGATACCGTCTCGCCACCCCAGATCGGCCCGCGTGCCGACCATAGCCAGCCGGCCAGGGCAATCACCAGCAATGAGATGCTGACCATGCCTGCCGCGATCAGGAGCTTTTGGGCAATGCCGGGCCGGGCATCCACACCGCTTCGCGCGTGAAGCTGCTCGCTCGCGCGGTCGAAGCCGATCTCCAGCGACCCGATGGCGAATCGCCAGCGGCTCCGGCTGGCCTTGTAATGGCCGACTGTCTCAGTCCGTCGCGCGTAAGTCCGCTCGAGCGGCTGCAGATCGCCAATATGCTGCATGACCACGCTCCCGCTATGGGACGATTTGAAGCGATGACTCGGTTAATGCAAGCTAAACCAGTCCGCCGGGCGCACGAACCGGCGCCGGATGACGACGGGCCTGCGGGGCTGAATTACTGAGACGGCCCTGCCGCTCCGGCCCCGCCGGCGCCAACCGCGCCGATATTGCCGAAGATTTCGTCGAACAGGCTGCGCTTGCGACCGAGCGTCGGCGTCGTGGCGCCGGTCGGCGAGATATTGGCGACCTGATCGAGCGTTGCATTGCGATCGATCGTCGCGACATTGCCATTGGCATCGAACTGCACGGTCACCAGCGTCTGCGCGGTCGGGCGCGGCGAGGCGAAGGCCAGCGAGCGGGTGTCGCGCGCCACATAATACCAGCGCTCCGGGCCGAACTGGGAGACGAAGGTCGGACGACCCAGCGCGCCTTCGACGGACGCCTTGTTGTCCACGCCTGGCAGCACCGAACTCACGATCAGATCGTCGATCATGAAGCCCTGATGCGCGCGGATGCGCGTGCAGCCGCCCGCCAGCAGAAGGACGGCCGCTGCGCCCACGACCAGAAACGGCCGCCTCAAGCCACGCTGCATTCTCGTCTCCTGCCAATCATGCGGTCAAAAACCGGACATCCAATCAAAAAAGCGTCGCATCGCCCAACCCGCCCATTGCATTGCCAGCCGCCGCAATCAATATGCAAGTGCTGGCGCGGGCCAATGGTTGATCGGTCCCGTCCGCGCTTTCCTGTGCCGCCGCAAAGCTGAACCGAGCATGAGCCTCTTATCCACTCTGTTTTCCCGCAAGGATGATCGCGCCTATCTGCGCCCGCTGTACGAGGCCGTCGTCGCGACGGCGCGGGAGCCGCATTGGTATATGGAAGGCGAGGTGGCGGACACGCTGGATGGCCGATTCGACATGGTGGCGCTGGTCCTCTCGCTGGTGCTGCTGCGACTCGAGGCGCTGGAGGCCACCAACGATTCGGCGCGGCTGACCGAGCTGTTCATCGACGATATGGATGGGCAGATCCGCCAGATCGGCTTTGGCGATGTGGTGGTGGGCAAGCAGATCGGCCGCATGGTCGGCGCGCTCGGTGGCCGGCTTGCCGCCTATCGCGCCAGCTTGCAGGGCGAGGCTTCATTGAGCGAGGCGCTGGTGCGCAACCTCTATCGCGGCGAGGCGCCGGCGGCGGATGCGCTGGCCTATGTCGAAGCACAGGTACGCATGCTGGCCGCGACGATCAACGCATGCAGCCGCGGCGCGCTGCTGGCCGGCCAGTTGCGGGGGTGATGCCGTGAGCGAAGCGACGTCAGGCGCCGCGCCGGAATTTTCCCGCATTCTGCGCCTCAACGAACTGGGCGACGGGCGGCGGGACCGCACCGTCGAGGCCGATGCCGCAGAGCGGGCCGCGCTCGCGCGCCGCTTTGGCCTGCGCAGCCTCGATCGGCTGGAGGCGCAGGCGCATGTCGTGCCGGATGCCGGTGGCTGCCGGGTGACCGGGCGCGTGCGCGCCTCGCTGGTGCAGGCCTGCGTCGCAACCGACGAGGATGTCCCCGCAGAGCTCGACGTGCCGATGGACGTGCGATTCGTGCGCGGTCTCGACGAGAACGGCGAGAGCGACGCCGAAGAGATCGAACTGCGCGAGGAGGATTGCGATATCCTCCCGCTGGAGGACGAGCGAATCGATCTCGGCGAAACGGTTGCGCAGACGCTGTTCCTGAACCTCGATCCCTATCCCCGCGTGCCGGATGCCGACGCCAAGCTGCGCGCGCTGGGCGTGCTGAGCGAGGAAGACGCCGGCCCCTTCGCGGCGCTGAAGGCCTTGAAGCTCGGCGGTGGTGCCTAGGACGCGCAGAGAATATCGCCCGGATGGATTGTCCGCTATTAAGCGGTCTAGAATACGCGACTAACGGCTGAATGGGAGTGCGGAAGCTGCCGCTCCTCACTATTTACGGTGCTGCCATGGACATCTGCATCGACGCCATCTCCCTCGATCAAACGAATATCGATGACCTTGCTGAGGAAGCAATGCGCGAGGGCTTCCCATTTATAAATAGACTCATCGATGAGTGGGCGCGCGGTACCAACCGTTTCGATGCTCCCGGTGAATTGTTCGTGGGTGGATTTGTTGGGGGAAGGTTAGCGGCGATAGGTGGTCTTAACGACGAACCCTATGAGCCGGCAGCTGGTCGAGCACGACTTCGCCACCTTTACGTAGCACCTGACTATCGCCGCCTCGGTGTTGGGCGTAAATTGTTGGCCCACATCCTTAGAATGGCCGAGGCTAACTGGACGGAGGTGCGCCTCCGCACGGAGACGGCAAGGGGCGCGGCATTTTATGAGGCAATTGGTTTCACGCCTTTGAACCTTCTGGCCGCAACGCACGAGATCAGGCTGCCCCAGACTGTGCTCCGATGACAGCAATGTCGTCTGGTCCGGACAGATGGCTTGCGGAAAAACGGGGCAAGCGCCGCCGTTCCACCAACCTTGGAGTTCGCCCACGCCGCCGAGCTAGGCCCCGTCCGCCGGGATGAACCGCAACACACCCGCGATCCGCGCGACGCCGGTGTCGGAGGGATGCGACACCCCGTCATTCACGATCACCTCGGCAAAGTCGAACGGGCTGATGCCCGACAGGCAGGCGACATTGACGCCATATTCTTGGGGGTTCGAGCGGCGCCGGTGATGGGTGTAGATGCCGCAGGTTCCGCAGAAATGGTGCTGCGCGATCCCGCTGTTGAAGGTGTAGCAGCGCAGCGATTCCTCGCCAGCCGTCACCTGCAGGTCTTCGATCCGGGCGGAGACGGCGATGGCGCCGCGCATCCGGCAATATGAGCAGGTGCAGCGGCGCGCCGAGCGCAGGCCGTCCTTCAGGCGCACGTGAAAGCGCACCGTGCCGCAATGGCAGGCGCCATCGATCTCAGTCACATTCAGGTCCATGCTTCGTTCCTCTTTCGTTCGCGCGGTTGCCATGGCATAACAGGGAGCATGGCGCAGACGCCCGAGCAGGATCGCAAGATCATCCATATCGATATGGACGCCTTTTATGCGTCGGTCGAGCAGCGCGACGATCCGGCGCTGCGCGGCTTGCCGGTGGCTGTCGGCGGCGGCGGGCCGCGCGGCGTGGTGGCGGCGGCGAGCTATGAGGCGCGCGTGTTTGGCGTGCGCTCGGCGATGCCGGGCGGCAAGGCGCGCCGGCTGTGCCCGGAGCTCATCTTCGTGCGACCGCGCTTCGAGGCCTATCGCGCGGTCTCCCAGCAAATCCGCGCGATCTTCGAGCGCTTTACCGACATCATCCAGCCGCTCTCGCTGGACGAGGCCTATCTCGATGTGACGCGCAACAAGCCGGGCGTCGCCTCCGCCACTTATGTCGCGCAGGAAATCCGGCGAATGATTCGCGAGGAGACGGGGCTGACCGCCTCGGCCGGCGTTTCGTGCAACAAGCTGATCGCCAAGCTCGCATCGGACCAGAACAAGCCCGATGGCCTGTGCGTCGTGCGGCCCGATGAGGCCGAGGCGTTCATGGCGGCGATGCCGGTGTCGCGCATTCATGGCGTCGGCCCGGTGACGGCGCGGCGCATGGCCGCGCTGGGCATTCACAGCGGCGCGGACCTCAAAGAGTGGCCGCTGCCGGCGCTGCAGCGCCATTTCGGCAAGGCGGCGGCCTTTTACTTCGGCGCGGCGCGCGGGCTGGACGAGCGCCCGGTGCGCGATCGGGAGTCGCGCAAGTCGATCAGCGTGGAAGATACCTTCGCCAGCGACATCGGCGCGGAAGGCCTGTTGCTGGCGGAGCTGGAGAAGATCGCCGCGCGCCTGTGGAGCCGGGTCACCGCGAGCCGGGCCTTGGGGCGCACCGTTACGCTCAAGATCAAGCTGGGGGATTTTCGCATCCTCACCCGCTCACGCTCGCTGCCCGCGCCACCGGGCGATGCGGAAGATCTGTTCGCGATCGGCGCCGATCTGCTCCGCGCGCAACTGCCGCTGCCGGTCGGCGCGCGGTTGCTGGGGCTCGGGCTCTCAAACCTCATCGATCCCGAACGTGAAGAGCCGGACGAGACGCCCCAGCTCAGCCTCGCCTTCGGTTAGAAGCGCAGGCCGAGCGCGACGCCGCCGAGCAGCCAGCAGAAGAAGGTGATGAGCACGATCCCGACGAGGTTCAGGATGAAGCCGCCGCGGACCATCTGCCCCATGGTGACGGCCCCGGTGCCGAACACGATGGCATTAGGCGGGGTGCCGACCGGCAGCATGAAGGCGAGCGTGGCGGCGAAGGCTGCGGGGATGAGCAAGGTCATCTGATCCGCGCCGATGCCGAGCGCGACGGCGCCCAGCACGGGAATGAAGGTGGCGGCGGTGGCCGTGTTGCTGGTCACTTCGCTGAGGAAGACGATGAGCGTCACGACGGCGATGACGAGGAGCAGGATCGGCAGCATACCAAGGCCGCTCACTTGCGCACCCAGCCAGCCATCGAGCCCGCTGGCGACAACCTCCCCGGCAAGGCTCAGGCCGCCGCCGAACAGCACCAGCACGCCCCAGGGCACGCCGCTTTCGGCACCCTTCCAGTCGAGCAGCATCTGCCCTCGGCCCTCCCCCGGCAGCAGGAACAGCGCCAGGCCGGCGGCGAGTGCAATGGCGTTGTCATCGAGGCGCCCGAACCAGCCAAGATCGGCCTTGCTGCCGAGAATGGCGCCGACCACGCCGGGCACGACCCAGAAGAAGACCGCGCAACAGAAGACGAGGGTCACCAGCAGTTCGCTGCGGCTGAACCGGCCGAGGCCGGCCAGCTCCCGGTCAATGAGCGCGCGGCCGCCCGGCACCTCGCCGAAGGTGAACCGATAGAAGACCCGCGTCATCAGCACCCACGCAATGAGAATGAAGCTGAAGGCAATCGGCACGCCGACCAGCATCCAGTTCAGGAAATCGACCTGCCGGCCCAGTTCCTTCTCGATATAGCCGGCCACGATGGCATTGGGCGGGCTGCCGAGCAGCGTGCCCACGCCGCCCATGCTGGATGACCAGGCAATGGCGAGCATCAGGCAGGCGCCGAAATTGGCGAGCTCCCTGGGTGCCACGGCGGATGCGCCATCGCAGGCGAGCGCGCCGGTTTCGTCGCGGCGATCACAGACCAGCGTGAGAACGGAGAAGGCAATCGGCAGCATCATGAGGGTTGCCGCCGTGTTGGAGACCCACATGGAGACAAAGCCCGTCGTCAGCATCAGGCCCAGCACGATCTGGCGCGGGCTGGTGCCGACCCGGCGGAGCGTGAGCAACGCGACGCGGCGGTGGAGCTGCCATTTCTGCATGGCGATGGCGAGCAGAAAGCCGCCGAGGAACAGGAAGATGATCGGGCTGGCGTAAGGCGCGGCGACCTGCGCCACGCTGCGGTCGCTCGCCATGGGGAAGAGCAGGATCGGCAGCAGCGCAGTAACGGCGATCGGCGCGGCCTCGGTGATCCACCAGAGCGCCATCAACGTCGCGACCGCGGCGACCCAGCGGCCCTCCGACGACAGACCCTGCGCGTCGCCCAGCGTGAGCCAGACCAGCGCTGCGCCGGCCAGGCCGAGCGCGCGCAATGCCCAGATCTTGAGAGGCGAGCGCGCGGTCGTGGCAGGGTCGCCATCGCCGTGCTGCCCGGTTGCTTCACTCTCTTGCGATGATGTCGCCACCTTGCCCCCGCTCCCTGTCCCGCGCGAATGTGCGGCAGGAGCGGCGGCGTGGCAAGCCGCTCGCGGCTGAAATGCCGGCCGAGCTGACGGCTGGCGTCCGGCCTGTCAGCCGGGGTCGTGGTCAGCCGGGGTAGGGGCTGTCCTTGAGCAGGCCGGCGAGGTGCGCGGCATTGGATGCCACCATGCCGGCGGTCTTGGTCACCGGTTTGGGTGTCGACTTGAGGTCCTTGAAATCCGTGCTCCCCATCGCCTCGCCCACCCAATAGCAGGCGGCGACGGCGGGGATCGTCCAGCCGACATCGTTCATCGCCTGGAAGAGCTGCGCGCTGGAGAAATGGGCGCCATCCTCATTGCCGACAATGGCGGCGACGGCGACTTTGCCATAGCTCGGCATCCGGCCCGCATCGTCCGTTTCGCTCAGAAAAGCATCCATCCGCTCCAGCACGCGCTTGGCGATGCTGGAGATCTGCCCCATCCAGATCGGCCCGCCGAAGATCAGGATGTCGTGTGCCAGGATTTTCTCGCGCAGGGCTGGCCAATCATCGCCCTTGCCTTCATCGGAGGTGACGCCGGGGAGAATGTTGAGCGCGGCGACGCGCACGGTTTCGCTCAGTGTCACATCATGTTCGGCGAAGGCGTCCGCCAGAACCGCGATCATCGCGTCCGTCGATGAGGGTTCGCTGCTATCGGCTTTCAGGGTGCAGTTGAGGGCGAGGGCCTTCAGGGTCATGCTGGTGCTCCGTGTCCGTCCCCCCTCACACAACACCCCAGCCCCCAGAGAGTTCACCGCCCTGTGCTCCGCCATTGCACGCGGGCTGCCGCAGGGCTATCGCGCGCCGCAAGCCCGTTTTCCCAAGGGCATTGAGGATGTTGGCCGTTTCCTTTCGCCTGCCTGTTGCCGCCCTGCTGCTGGCTTTCCTGACGCTGCCTGCGCAGGCGCAGCCGGGCGCTGCTGCGGCCGAGGACGCCGCCGTCGTCATCACGACGGACGCAGCCGCGGGTCTGGCCGTGGATTCTGCCGCTAAGCCGGGCTTGCTGCGGACCGGCCCCGCCCCCCGCCTGCCGGCGCTTAGCTACCCGCAAGCCCGCCGCCTCGACCTGACCGAGACGCATTTTGGCGTGCCCGTTGCCGATCCCTATCGCTGGCTGGAGGGCGACCCGCGCCACGATGCCGATGTGCAGGCGTGGATTGCGGCGGAGAATGAGACGACCTTCCGCTACCTCGAATCCTTGCCGGGCCGGGAGGCGTTGCGTGCCCGCATGGCCACGCTGCATGGCTTTGAGCGCTTCGGGAATCCCCGCAAGGCCGGCGAGCGCTATTTCTATACGCGCAGCAAGGGCGAGAATTTTTCGCCCATCTATATGCGCGAGGGCGTGAATGGGGCGGAGCGTCTGCTGATCGACCCCAACAGGCTCTCCACCGATGGCGCGGTTGCGCTCGCCGAGTGGCTGCCTTCGCGGGACGGGCGGGCGCTGCTGCTGGCGCTTCAGGAGCGGGGCAGCGACTGGCGGACCGTGCGGGTGCTGGATGTCGAGAGCGGCGCGCTGATGCCTGACCAGGTGGCCTGGGTGCGCTATTCGGCGCTGGCCTGGAATCACGAGGGCAACGGCTTTTATTATGCGCGCTTTGCCGCGCCGACTGAGGGCGGGCGTGATCCCTCGTTCGAGAACCAGCAGGTCTGGTTCCACGCGCTGGGCACCGAGCAGGCGCAGGACCGGCTGGTCTATGCCAGGCCGGATCGGCCCCGGCTGCTTCACCGCGCCGAGGTGACGGCGGACGGTCGCTGGCTGCTGATCAGCTCGAAGATGGGGACCGAACAGACCGCCGAACTGGTGCTGATCCCGCTGACCGTGCCGGACGCCCGGCCCGTGACGCTGGTGCGGGGACTGCGCAATGCGTGGCAGATGATCGGCCAGCTTGGCGATCGGCTCTATTTCCGCACGGATGCAAAGGCGCCCAACGGACGGATCGTGACCATCGATGCCGGCCATCCGCGCCGCCGCCCGGTCGAGGTCGTCGCGGAGCGGGCGCAGACGCTGGCCGGTGGCTCGATGATCGGGGGCCGGCTCGTGCTCGCCTACATCGTGGATGGGCGGATCGTCGCGGAAATCACGGATCTCGCCGGCAAGCGTCAGGGCGATGTGCCGCTGCCCGGGCTGGGCGCAGCCGCCGGCTTCAGCGGCCGGCCCGGTGATCCGGAAACTTTCTACGCCTTCTCCAGCTTTACCCAGCCGCCGACGATCTACCGCTTCAATGTCGAAACCGGCGAAACCAGCATCTTCGCCCGCTCCGCGCTCGGCTTCGATCCGGCGGATTATGTGACGGAGCAGGTCTTCTACCCCGCGCGCGATGGGACGGCGGTGCCGATGTTCATCGTGCGGCGGCGCGATCTCGCCCGCGCGGGCATGCCGGCGCCGACGCTGCTCTATGGCTATGGTGGCTTCAATGTCGCGCAAACGCCCAGCTTCTCGCCCACCCGCTTTGCCTGGGTCGAGCAGGGCGGCGTGCTCGCCATTGCCGGCGTGCGGGGCGGCGGGGAGTTCGGCAAGGCCTGGTACGATGCCGGGCGGGGCGCCAACAAGCAGACGACCTTCGATGATTTCATCGCAGCGGCCGAATATCTCAAAGCCCAGGGCTATACCGGCGCCAACCAGCTGGCCATCGAGGGGCGCTCCAATGGCGGTCTGCTGGTGGGGGCCGTGGTCAATCAGCGGCCCGACCTGTTCGCCGCCGCCCTGCCCGGTGTCGGCGTGATGGACATGCTGCGGTTCGACCAGTTCACGGCTGGCGCCTTTTGGGTGGACGATTATGGCCGGCCCGACCGGGAGGCGGATTTCCGCACGCTGCTTGCTTACTCGCCCTATCACAATATCCGCAGTGAGGCGGACTATCCCGCCATTCTCGTGACCACGGCGGATAGCGACGACCGCGTGGTGCCCGGCCACAGCTTCAAATATGCCGCAGCCCTGCAGGCGGCGCCGCTCGGCGGAAGGCCAAGGCTGATTCGCGTGGATACCGGCACAGGCCACGGCATCAATCGCCCGACCGACAAAATCGTGGACGAATATGCGGATATGTACAGCTTCGCGGCCTATTGGACCGGCCTGACGCTACGGCAGCGGCCTGACCGCTCCAGCGCGCCCACAGAGAGCGCCAATGTGGGCTCGGCCGCTATTCAGCCCGCGCTCATCGGCCCGGTGCGATAACGCTCTCGCCGGCGATGCTGTTGCCGGTGTTGCCAGGAAGCGATCCGCCGATGAACGTTCACTCCAAACTTGCCTTGGCCGCTGCGGCCGGGGCGATGGTCATGGGCTCTGCGGCGCCCGCCTCTGCGCGCGGCTATGATGGCCGCTGGGATCGGTATCCGCGCCATCATCGCGGTCATGACAATAGCGGCGCCGTCATCGGCGCGATCATCGGCGTCGGGCTGATCGCAGCGATCGCGACGGCGGCTGCCAGGCAGCGCGATGCGGACCGCTATCCCACGCGCCGGCCGGGCGATCGCGGCTATGACCCGCGCTATGATGATCGCGCCGGCGACTATCGCAATGACCGCTATGACGACGGCTATGATGGGCGCCCCGCGGGTCAGGCGCTGGACGATGAAGACGCGGCGGTCGACGCCTGCGCCATCGCGGCGCGCGATCAGGCCTCGCGCGATGGCAATTATGCCGAGGTGCGGGACATCACCGGCGCGCGGCCGTTCGGTTCCGGCTGGGATGTGACCGGCACGCTGAGCATGCGGTCGAACTTCAGGGCCGGCGAAGGCCGCCTGCGCAGTTTCCGCTGCATCTGGGACGATGGCCGGGTAGACTGCGTCACCTTCGGCTGACGGGGCATGCGGACAGGCTGGACAGGCCAGCCTGCCCGTCTTATCCGCTGCCCATGTCAGCACATTCCTCAGCTCACCCCGATTCCATCCTCATCGTCGACTTCGGCAGCCAGGTGACGCAGCTCATTGCGCGTCGCGTGCGCGAAGCCGGGGTCTATTCCGAGATCGCCCCCTTCACACAGGCGCTGGCCGCCTTCCAGCGGATGAAGCCGCGCGGCATCATTCTCTCCGGTTCGCCCGCCAGCGTGTGCGACGAGGGCAGCCCGCGCGCGCCGCAGGAGCTGTTCGAGAGCGGTCTGCCGATCCTCGGCATCTGCTATGGCCAGCAAGTGATGAGCCACCAGCTCGGTGGTGAAGTGCGGCCCGGCCATGAGACGGGCGAGGGCGGCGAGTTCGGCCGCGCCTTCCTTACCGTCACCGAGCCCTGCGTGCTGTTCGACGGACTGTGGGAGACGGGCGAGCGCCATCAGGTGTGGATGAGCCATGGCGACAAGGTGACCAAGTTCGCGCCCGGTTTCCGCATCGTGGCGACATCGGACGGCGCGCCCTTCGCGCTCATCGCCAATGACGAGAAGCGCTATTATGGCACCCAGTTCCACCCCGAGGTGGTGCATACGCCCGACGGCGGCAAGCTGATCGCCAATTTCGTGCGCCATGTCTGCGGCTGTGCCGGCGACTGGACGATGGCGGAATTCCGCGCGACAAAGATCAAGGAAATCCGCGAGCAGGTCGGCTCGGGCCGGGTGATCTGCGGCCTGTCCGGCGGCGTGGATTCAGCGGTTGCCGCGGTGCTGATCCATGAGGCGATCGGCGAGCAGCTGACCTGCGTATTCGTCGATCACGGCCTGATGCGCCACGCCGAGGCCGAGCAGGTCGTCAGCCTATTCCGGGGGCATTACAACATCCCGCTGGTGCATGTGGATGCGAGCGAGACCTTCCTCGGCGGCCTCGCCGGCGTCACCGATCCGGAAGCCAAGCGCAAGTTCATCGGCAAGGCGTTCATCGACCTGTTCGAGGAGGAAGCCCGCAAGATCGGCGGCGCGGATTTCCTCGCGCAGGGCACGCTCTACCCGGACGTGATCGAGAGCGTCTCGTTCACCGGCGGGCCGAGTGTGACGATCAAGAGCCATCACAATGTCGGCGGCCTGCCTGAGCGCATGAACATGAAGCTGGTCGAGCCGCTGCGCGAACTCTTCAAGGATGAAGTGCGCGATCTGGGCCGCGAGCTTGGTCTGCCGGACATCTTCGTCGGCCGCCATCCCTTCCCTGGGCCCGGCCTCGCGATCCGCATCCCCGGTGAGGTGACCCAAGAGCGCTGCGACGTGCTGCGCAAGGCGGACGCCATCTACCTCGAGGAAATCCGTAACGCCGGGCTCTATGACGCGATCTGGCAGGCTTTCGCAGTACTGCTGCCAGTGCGCAGCGTCGGCGTGATGGGCGACGGGCGGACCTACGACAATGTCCTCGCCCTGCGGGCGGTAACCTCCACCGACGGCATGACGGCCGACATCTACCCCTTCGACGCCGCCTTCCTCAGCCGCGTGGCGACGCGGATCATCAACGAGGTGCAGGGTATCAACCGGGTGGTGTACGACTATACCAGCAAGCCGCCGGGCACGATCGAGTGGGAATGAGATCGGCATAAGCTACGCACGGGTATCTTGCTAAATTCCCAGAGGCCGCGAGCCTCCGGGTTGGCTTTTATCTACGCGCGAATTAACGATCCCGGCGGCTCGGCGGTGATCGTGACAGCTTGATGCCGTCCCGCCTCCAATTACGCCGACAAATAATGGCCGTTGACCGAAAATTCCGGCTCGGAAAATTGGCGTGATTTCAACGGAAAGCACGAAAATCTGCCGCTAGCGTGCGGGCTATTTGTTGAAGTTTCTACATCATATATTGACATCTCAACAACATTTGGCAGATAATGGTCTGCAATCGATTGAATCGAGCATGCTCGCCAGGGAGGCGGGCGCAATTGTCCGAAAGAGGGGATGTTATGAACGAGCGAGTCTCAGCCAAAACGCGCGGATTGCGCGATTCTCTGCTGATCACGGCAGCAATCTGTGCGGTGGCGGCAAGCGTGCCGGCGATGGCGCAGGACGCGCCCCAGGCCGATGAGGCCGACGCCGAAAGCATCGTGGTTACCGGCACGCGCCTAAGCGCCACCGGCTTTACCGCGCCGACGCCGGTCACGGTGATGGATGCGGACCGGATCGCAAAGATCTCGTCGCCCACCGTCGGTGAGGCGCTGGCCCAGCTG
Source organism: Sphingobium sp. B10D7B (assembly GCF_025961955.1). NCBI lineage: Bacteria > Pseudomonadati > Pseudomonadota > Alphaproteobacteria > Sphingomonadales > Sphingobiaceae > Sphingobium > Sphingobium sp. B10D7B. Next base: position 2,816,927 of record NZ_JAOQOQ010000001.1, on the reverse strand, counting down.
CCGTCCTTCCGGCCGTCCAGCACGCCGAACACGCAGAACATCTTCCCGGCCAATGCCGGCGCCCGCATCTCGGATCTGCGCGGTCTCGGTGCCTCGCGCACGCTGGTGCTGCTCGATGGCCGGCGCTTCACGCCCAGCACCTCGACCGGCAGCATCGACCTCAACATGATGCCGACCCTGCTGATCCGCAGCACGGAAATCGTCACCGGCGGCGCGTCGGCTGCTTATGGTTCGGACGCTGTCTCGGGCGTCATCAACCTGCGTCTCGACACCCGTCTCGATGGCCTCAAGGCGACGGCCGGCTACGGCGTGACCGATCGCGGCGATGGCGACCAGTATTTCTGGCAGATCGGCGCGGGCAAGCGCTTCGCCGATGATCGCGGTCGCTTCATCTTCGGCGCCGAGTACAACAAGGACGAAGGCACCGGCGGCTGCTACACCCGCGATTTCTGCGGCAATGAAGTCGGCGACCTGACCAACGTGCCGGGCCTCGGCGGTCGTCCCGCTCACAACATCATCACCGGCATGCGCACCGCGACGCTGACCCCGGGCGGCCTTATCACTGCGACCATCAATGGCGCAGGCACGTCCACGCCGGCACGCGGCGGTGTGTTGGACGGCATTCAGTTCGGCCCCAATGGCTCGCCCACGCAGTTCGTCTACGGCCAGAACGCCAGCGGTCTCTTCCAGCAGGGCGGCTCGGGCGAAGGCCTCAACGCCTTCTTCGACGATCCGCTCCTTTCCATCCCGGTGACGCGCTACAACACCTTCGCGCATCTGGAATATGAGTTCTCGCCAGCCTTCACCGCCTTCCTCGAAGGCAGCTACGGCCATGTCGATGGCTTCACGCGGGGCCCGGAAATTCGCGCGGCTTCCAACATTGCCGTCGACAATCCCTTCCTGCCCGCCGCCATCCGCACCACGATGCAGAACAATGGCATCGCCGCGATCAGCGTCGGCAAGCTCGGCGTCGACTTCGGCCGCATGGACAGCACGTCGATCCGCGACACCTATCGCATCGTCGGCGGCGCACAGGGCGATCTGGGCGGCGGCTGGTCGTGGGATGCCCATGCGCAATATGGTGAGACGGCCTATAAGCAGAACACCATCAACAATCGCATCAATGCGCGCTACGCCAATGCCGTCGACGCGGTGGCCGGCCCCAATGGCCCGATCTGCCGGATCAATGCGGACAGCAATCCCAACAATAACGATCCGTCGTGCGTCGCGCTCAACATCCTGGGTCAGGGCCAATATTCGCAGGCCGCGAAGAACTACGCCTTCGGCACCACCTGGCAGGACAACAAGTACACCCAGCTTGCTGGCGCTGTGAACATCAACGGCACGCCGTTTGAGACCTGGGCCGGCCCGGTCGCCTTCGCGGTCGGTGTGGAAGGGCGTCGCAACACGCTCGACATCAGGGTCGATCCGATTTCGGCCGCCAACGGCTTCTACGTGTTCAACCAGACGCCGTCGGCCGGTAACACCAGCGTTGTCGAAGGCTATGTCGAACTGGGCGTGCCCTTGCTGCGCGAGAGCGCCGTCGGTTCGCTGGACCTGAACGGTGCGATCCGCCAGGCTCATTACAAGAATGAAGGCGCCGCAGGCAGCAACACGTTCAACGCCACCACGTGGAAGGTCGGCGCGACCTACAAGCCGGTCAACTGGGCGATGCTGCGGACGACCTACTCGCGCGACTTCCGTGCGCCCAACACGTCCGAGCTGTTCACGACGCCCGTCAGCGGGGTCGGCGTGTTCTATGACACGGTCAAGGGCGCCGAGAAGTTCATGAACGTGCTTACCGGCGGCAATGTCCGGCTGCGTCCGGAAACGGCCAATACGTTCACTGCTGGCTTTACCCTGCAGCCGCAGGGCGCATTGCAGGGCCTGCGCTTCTCCGCGGACTATTATAACATCCGCATCAACGACGCGATTGCTACGCTGTCGGCGCAGGTCATCCTCAACACCTGCAACACGACCGGTGCTGCCGATGTCTGCTCGCTGGTCCAGCGGGACGCCAACAACTTCGTGGACACGATTTCGGTTCTCTTCCTGAACCTCAATCGTCAGCAGCTGCGCGGCGTCGACTTCGAGGCAGGCTACAACCTGCCGTTCGGCGGTGAGCGTTCGGTCGATTTCCGGCTGCTCGCCACCCACACGATCGACTTCACCAACAGCGCCCTGCCGGGCATCGATCGCGCCGGGGACAACAGCGCGTCCGGTATCCCGTCCTGGATCCTTGATGGCATGGTGAGCCTCGATATGGGTCGCCTGGGTGTGAACCTGCAGGGCCGCTATCTCTCGAGCGGTAAATATGATGCGACGCTGATCGGCCCGGAAGATGCCGGTTACAGCATCACCCTGCCCAACAGCATCAACACCAACCGCGTGCCGTCGCGCTTCTACACGAACATCGGTGTGACGTTCGATCTGATGAGCGAAGGCAGCAAGAAGGTTGAGCTGTTCGCCAACGTCTACAACCTGTTCGACGTGATGCCGCCGCCCTACTGGAACGGCAACAACAACGCCGTCTACTACGACAATGTCGGGCGTCGTTACCGCATGGGCGCACGGGTCGTCTTCTGATCAAAATCCTGAAAGCCCCGACCTCGGCCGGGGCTTTCGCTTTTTATGGAGAGGGCGCAATGCGCGAGGATGCTTTTCCGGCCAAAGGCATCAGCCGCCGGGCTTTTTCGATAAGCTGTGCGGCGGGGCTGGGCGGATTGCTTGCCCGTCCCGCACTGGCCGCAGCGGCACCGATCGCAACGACCACGCATGGGCAAGTGCGCGGGCGGTGCGAATATGGCGTCAATGTCTTCCGCGGTATCCCCTATGGCGCCTCGACGGCGGGCCGGAATCGCTTTACTGCCCCGCAGCCGCTCCAGGCTTGGAGCGGCGTGCGCGATGCGCTCGACTATGGCCTGCGCAGCCCGCAATTGCCCGATGGGCCGGACGGGCCGGGCTTCTCCTCATGGCGTGAGCCCAAGGCATCCGGCGAGGATTGCCTCGCGCTCAATGTCTGGACTCCCGGCCTTGCGGACGGGAAGAAGCGCCCGGTGATGGTATGGCTGCATGGTGGCGGTCTGGCGGTCGGCTCCGGGGCGACGCCGGTTACCGACGGGCGTAATCTGGCGGCGCGGCAGGATGTCGTCGTCGTGGCCGTCAATCACCGGCTCAACCTGTTCGGCTATCTCTATTTCGGCGATCTCACCCGCGATCGCAGCGTCGCCGCCAATCCGGGGCAGCTCGATATGGTCGCCGCCCTGCAGTGGGTGCGCGACAATATCGCCGCGTTCGGTGGCGATCCGCAGAATGTGACGATCTTCGGCCACTCCGGCGGCGGCCTGAAGGTTGCGGGGCTGATGGCGATGCCGGCGGCCAAGGGGCTGTTCCACCGCGCAATTCTGCAAAGCGGCTTTGGCACCACCACCGTCGCGCCGGACGAGGCGGAGCGGATCACTGCCTCTCTGTGCAAGGCCGTGGGCGTGCGGGCCGGGGACGTGGAGGCATTACGCGCCATCCCCATCGAGCGGTTGCTGGCTGGCCTGCAGGAGATCACTGGCGGCAATCCCGTGCGCGGGCCGGGGCTGGTCGCCGATGGCACTGTCGTGGCGCGGACACCGTTCGCGCCCGATCTTCCGGCGGTCTCGCCCGACATTCCGGTGATGGTCGGCCATACCAGCGCGGAGACCACCGTGCTGTTTCCGCCGCCCGGCGCGTTCGATCTCGACTGGACGAGCCTGCCGGGCGCGCTGGAGGGCCGCGTGGCATCGCCGGCGCCGCTGATCGAGGGGTTCCGCAAATTGCACCCCAAGGCCACGGCCAGCGACATCTTCTTCGCCATCACGACCGAGGCCGGCATGGGCCGCAATGCCCGCATCGTCGCGGAAACCCGCGCGGCCGGCGCCACGAAGCCGGCCTATGCCTATCTCGTCAACTGGCAGTCCCCGGCGCAGGGCGGGCGGATGCGCAGCCCGCACGGCATCGAGGTGCCGATGGTGTTCGATATGGTGACGGAAAGCTATGGCAGCGTTGGTGAGCGCATGGCCAATGCCCAGCATCTGGCCGACGGCATGAGCCGCTATTGGGCCAATTTCGCGCGGACCGGCGATCCGAATGGCGACTGCCTGCCGCTCTGGCCGGCTTATGGACAGGACCAGCGGATGACGATGGTGTTCGACACTGAGTATGCCGCCAGCGCCGATCCGCTCGGTGCCGAGCAGGCGCTGATTGCCCGCTATGCCTGAGGCCTTCCCCATCCGGGCTGTGACGTCCGCTCGTCCTGCCACGCAGACAGTGCTTGCTTTGCTCCTGCTCATGCTGGTGGCCCTTGTCGGCACGCCACATGCCATGGCCGCGCCGAAGAGCGAGGCCACGCCGTTCACGCTCCCGGCTCGCCCGGCCAGCGCGCCGCAAATGCCCTGCGGCGACCTCGTCAAGCCGGTCTCCCAGCAAGCGGAGGACATCGTCTATCGCGTGCGTTCGGCGACGGTAGAAGGGGCCAGCGCGGCGACACCGGGCGTCTGCCTCGTCAAAGCTTATACGGCGCCGCAGACCGAGTTTGAGCTGCGCCTACCGCTGGCCGGCTATGCGGGGCGGTTCCTGCAAGGGGGCTGCGGGGGCATGTGCGGAGTCATCGGCCGCGAGGTGACGCCGCTCTGCAGCAACGCCCATATCGCCGATGGCAGCTTTGCCGTCGCCTTCAACAATGGCGGCCATCACAGTGCCGGCATCGGCGATGGCACATGGGCGGTCGGCGCGCCGGAATTGCGGGAGCAGTTCGCGCACAAGGCCGCTCACGCCGTCGCCGTTGCCTCCAAGGCGATCGTCGCGCAATTTTACGGCGCGCCCCCGGCTTACAGCTATTTCGTCGGCTGCTCGGGCGGCGGGCGGGAAGCCTTGATGGAGGTCCAGCGTTATCCGGATGACTTCGATGGCGTTGTGGCCGGCTCGTCGGTCGCCATGCCGGCGGCGATGCAGCTCTTCCTGTGGGAAGCGCAGCAGGGGCTCTATCCCGATGGGCGCGAGATTTTCACGCCGCAGGCCGTCGAACTGCTGCACGCCGCCGTCATTAAGGCCTGCGACGGGCTGGATGGCATCACCGACGGCCAGATCGACGATCCGCGCCGTTGCCGATATAATCCGGCAAAGCTCGCCTGCCGTCCGGGCGCGGCGGGGCAGGCCAACTGCCTCAATGCCGATCAGGTCGTGGCGGCCCGCGCTTATTATCGCGGCCCGACCGATGCCGATGGGCAGTCCCTCTTCCCCGGTGGCGCGCCTTATGGCGCCGAACTGGGCTGGGTTGGCCGCGGCGCGCCGACGCAGACGGGCAAGTTCGCGGCACAATCCTTCCTACAATATCTGCTGCTGCAAGGCGAACTCCCGGCCGACTTCACCTGGCGCGACTGGACCTTCTCGCGTGAAAGCCTGCAGCGGCTGCTCAAGGGGGGCGAACTCTACGATGCCGGCAACCCGGACCTCTCAGCCTTCCGCGACGCCGGCGGCAAGCTGCTGATGTGGCAGGGCGTGGCGGACAATGCCGCCGGCGCTTTTGGCATGCTGGACTATTATCAGGCTGTGCGCGACCATGCCGGCGGGCTGGACGCGGCCCGCGCCTTTGCCCGCATGTTCCTCGTGCCGGGCGGTTATCACTGCGCGGGCGGCTATATCCCCTATGATCAGGATTTCCTGGGCGCAGTGGTGCTCTGGGTGGAAGAAGGCAAGGCGCCGGATGCCGTGGTGGCCAGCGCCCGCCTCGACACGGGCGTGGTGCGCCATCGGCCGCTTTATGCCTATCCCACGCTCACCCACTACCGGGGCGGCGACGTGAATGCCGCGACCTCCTTCGAGCCCGTCACGCCCAAGACGGAGCCGCAAGACGGCTTCGACTGGCCCGGCTCCCACGCCAAGGCGCGCCCGCGGACGGGGCGTTGACCCGCGCGCGGCGGGCCAGAAGGGTGGATGGAATCACAACGCGTGATACCGCCGCGATCTGATAAGCTGCCGGCCTGCGCGAGGAGACAATGGTCACGGTCGTCATGAGCGTCTCCCACCCCGACGAACGCCTGCCGCTGATTGGCAATGCGCTGCTGTGCCCGGGGAGCGAGCGCAAGCGTGCCGCAGCCTTGGCGCAGATCGGGGGGGCGCCGCGCTGGATTGATCCGGCAGCGGTTCGCCCGCTCCTTATCCGCCGAACCTCGCCGCCGTGTCTCCTGCGGCGAACTCTTCCGTCTCGCCTTCGACATTGAAGCGCAGGCGATAGCCGATGCCAAGCTCGTTGCCGATGATCCGGGGACGCTGGGGATCGGCTTCCAGCTTCTGGCGCAGCGTGCGGACGAGCACGCGCAGATACTCCACATGATGGGCCTTTTCGTGCGGCCAGGCATGGGCCATGATCTGCTGATGCGTGATCACGCGGCCGGGGAATTTGGCGAGCTGGGCGAGCACGGTATATTCCTTGGGCGTCAGGTGCACTTCCTTCCCCGCCTTCAGCACGACCCTGTTGAGAAGATCGATTTCGACGTCGCCCGCCCGGACCGGGGACACGCCGCCATCCTTGGCCATGCGATTGCGCAGCGCCACCCGAACGCGCGCCAGCAGCTCGTCGGTATCGAACGGCTTGGTCAGATAATCGTCCGCACCCAGATCGAGCGCGGCGACCTTCTGGTCCGTCGCGTCGCGGGCCGAGACGATGATCAGCGTCGTGTCCGACTGCTGCTTGAACAGCGGCACCAGTTCGAGGCCGTCGCGGTCGGGCAGTCCCAGATCGAGGAGGCTGATATCCGGTCGCTCCGCCTTCAGCCGCTCCATCGCTTCGCGCGCATTCTCCGCTTCGACGACGGCGTAATCGGCCCGAGTCAGCGCGGTGTGGATGAGCTTGCGGATATGCGGCTCGTCATCGACGATCAGCACCTTGTGACGGACGTTCATAGCAGATCCTCATGGGAGACGTCGGAGATGATCAGCGCCTGCGGGATCGTGATCGTGAAGGCGGCGCCGCGCGGCTCGACATTGTTGGCGGCGGACACCGTCAGGCCCATGGCCTCGGCAAAGCCCTTCACGATGGCGAGGCCAAGGCCGGTGCCATGCTTCGCCCGGTCGGAGCCTTCCAGCCGCGTAAAGGTGTCGAACACCCGCGCTTCTGCACCCGCCGGAATGCCCGGCCCTTCATCGACCACCGACAGGGCGATCGCACCCGGCAGGCGCTGGCTGCGCACGATCACGGGCGTTCCGGGATGAGCGTAGCGGCCGGCATTATCCAGCAGGTTGATGAGGCAGTGATGCAGCAGCGTCGGGTCGACACGGACCAGCGGAATGTCGGGCGCGATCTCCACCTCGACCGCGTGGCCCTGCAAGGACTGGCGCGTATCATGCACGGCGCCCGCGACAGCATCAAAGAGGTCGGTCGGCTCGACCTTGAGCGGCAAGGCGCCGGCTTCCACCCGCGCCATGTCCAGCAGGTTGGCGACGAAGCGGTTGAGCCTTTGCGCCTCGGCATCGACGGTATCGAGCAGATCGGAGGGATGCTGGCGCTTCAGCTCGTGCACGGCGGAGAGGATGGTCGTCAGCGGTGTCCGTAAATCGTGGCTGACCGAGGAGAGCAGCGCCGCGCGCAGCCGGTCGCGCTCCTTGATCTGTCGCGCATCCAGCATCTCCTGCTCCAGCGCCATGCGATCGAAGGCGATGGAGGCCTGATCGAGCAGGCTCATCAGAAGCGGAACCTGATCGGAGCGCAGCGGTGGCCCGGCATCTTCCCGGGCCAGACCCAGCACGCCGAGCACGCCGCGCTTGGTCCGCAGCGGATGGAACAGCCAGTCCGAGGCGGTAAGCGTAGACGATCCGCGCCCGGCCGGCTGCTCATTGTCCATCGCCCATTGCGCGGCGGCCTTCTCGATCTGTTCGAGCCGATCCTCCGGCGGCACCGCCGCGCGCAATTGCGGCCCGTCCGGCGATGGCAGCAGCAGAACGGTGCGCAGCTGGAGCAGGCGGCCGACTTCCGCGCAGATGGCGTGCATCAGCTCTTCCTGGCTCGCCGAGGCGGTGAGCTGGCGCGAAAACCCTGCGAGCGCCGCGTTCTGGCGTGCGCTGGACTGGGCAAGGTCCGCCTGGGCGCGGACGCGCGCGGCGAACTGGCTGGTCACGATCGCCACACCCAGCAGCACAAGGATGCTGACGACATTCTCGGGATTATTGACCGTCAGCGTGCCGGTCGGCGGCAGGAAGAAAAAGTTGTAGGCGAGGCTCGAAAGCAGGCCCGAGACCAGCCCTGCCCGCAGGCCATAGCTGGCGGCGGCGAACATGACGGGCACGAGGTACATGAGCGCGATATTGCTCAGGTCGATCGCCTCGATGAGCAGCCTGCCGAGCGCCGTCATCGCGGCGATCATCACCGCCGACCAGAGATAGTGGGACGGTTTGCCCCATCCCTGGCGAAAACGCTGGCGCACCGCATGCGGGCCGGGCGTGGCGGCGTCGCCGGGCAGGACATGCACCGCGACATCCCCGATCTCGCGCACCAGCTTGTCGACCACGGAGCCATGGCGCAACTCGAACCACCAGGGTCGCGCCGATTTGCCGATCACGATCTGGGTCGCGCGGGCGTCAGCCACAGAATCTTTCAGGCCCTCGACGACGGAGGTCGCGGGGATGGTCGCGGTCGTGGCGCCGAGGCGGGATGCGAGCGCCATGGTATCGGCGAGCTGTTCCCGCTCTTTCGGGGTGAAGGAGAGGCTGCGCTGGGTCTCGATATGGACGGCGGACCACGGCGCCTTGAGCGCATCGGCGAGCCGCTTGGCCGCGCGCACGAGGCCCTGCGCGCTGGTGACTTCGCTGATCGCGACCAGAATGCGTTCCCCCGCCGCGAAACTGCCGGCCAGGGCATGGGCGCGAACATAATCGAGCATCTGGGCATCGACGGCTTGCGCGGCGCGCCGCAGCGCCATCTCGCGCAGGGCCGCGAGGTTGGACTTCGAGAAGAAATGGTTGAGCGCGCGGCTCGCTTCCTGCGGAATATAGACCTTGCCCTCTTTCAGCCGCTCGATCAGCTCGTCCGGCGGAATATCGACCACCTCGATCTCGGCCATTTCGAGGATGGAATCGGGCACGGTCTCGCGCACATGGACGCGGGTGAAGGAGGCGACGACGTCGTTGAGGCTCTCGACATGCTGGATATTGACGGTGGAATAGACGTCGATGCCCGCATCCAGCAGTTCCTCGACATCCTGATAGCGTTTGGGATGCCTGCTGCCCGGCGCATTGCTGTGCGCCAGCTCGTCCACCAGCACGAGCTGGGGGCGGCGTGCGAGGATAGCGTCGATGTCCATCTCGCCGAGCCGGTGCCCTTTATGCTCGACGGCGCGGCGGGGGATGACCTCATGCCCGATCAGCAGCGCCTCGGTCTCCTTGCGGCCATGGGTTTCGACGATGCCGACCACGACGTCGATCCCGGCCCTGAGCCGCTGCATGCCGTCGGTCAGCATCTCGTAGGTTTTGCCGACGCCCGGAGCAGCCCCGAGGAAGATCTTGAGACGGCCGCGACCTTCCTGCGTTGCCTGACGCAGAAAGGCTTCCGGATCGCGGCGGTCTGGATGGCTCATGACGGCGTGGTAGCGCCGATTCCGTCCAGACGTCGATTGATTTCCAGCACATTGACGCGCGGCTCACCCAGAACACCGAGCAGCGGTTGTTCGATGCTCTGGTCGACGAGGGACCGGACCCTGGCTGCGTCCCAGCCGCGCGCCCGGGCAATCCGGTTCACCTGATAGTAAGCCGCCTGCGGGGTGATGTGGGGATCGAGACCGGAGCCGGATGCCGTGACCAGATCGGCCGGCACCGGCTTGCCGGGATTGGTCCGTTCCAGCGTGGCTATGTCCGCCTGCACCCGGTCGATGAGCGCGCGGCTGGTCGGGCCGAGGTTCGAGCCGGAGGATGCCATGCCATCATAGCCGTCGCCCGCCGCCGAGGGGCGGGGGTGGAAATAGCGGTCCGCCGTGAACGCCTGCCCGATCAGGCGCGAGCCGACCGGCTTGCCATAATGTTCGATCAGGCTGCCATTGGCCTGTGATGGAAAGATCAGCTGGCCGATGCCGGTGAGCGCGAGCGGATAGGCCAGCCCCAGCAGGAGGGCGAAGAGCGCTGTCATGACCAGAGCCGGTCTGAGCGCGGTGAGAATGTCCTTGTTCATGCGTCTGTTCCTCAGGCGAGGCCAAGGCCGTTGACGGCCAGGTCGATGAGCTTGATGCCGGCGAAGGGCGCGATCAGGCCGCCCAGGCCGTAGATAGCGAGATTGCGCGCCAGCAGCGGTCCGGCGCCGATCGGCTTGTAGGTCACCCCCTTGAGCGCGAGGGGCACCAGCAGCGGGATGATGAGCGCGTTGAAGATGATCGCGGACAGGATGGCGCTCTGCGGCGTCGCGAGGCCCATGACGTTGAGCACGCCCAGCCCCGGATAAAGCACCACGAACATGGCCGGGATGATCGCGAAATATTTGGCGACATCATTAGCGACGGAGAAGGTGGTGAGCGCCCCCCGGGTCATCAGCAACTGCTTGCCGAGGCCGACGATCTCGATCAGCTTAGTGGGGTCGCTGTCGAGATCGACCATGTTGCCTGCCTCGCGCGCCGCCTGCGTGCCGGTGTTCATGGCGACGCCGACATCGGCCTGCGCCAGCGCGGGCGCGTCGTTGGTGCCGTCTCCACACATGGCGACGAGCCGGCCGCCTTGCTGCTCCTTGCGGATCAGCGCCAGCTTGTCCTCCGGTGTCGCCTGAGCCAGGAAATCGTCGACCCCCGCCTCGGCTGCGATGGACGCAGCGGTCAGCGAATTGTCGCCGGTAATCATCACCGTGCGGATGCCCATATTGCGCAGTTCGCCGAAGCGCTCGCGGATGCCCGCCTTGACGACATCCTTGAGGAAGATTGCTCCCAGCAGTTCGCCGTCCTTGGCGACCGCCAGCGGCGTGCCGCCGGCGCGGGCGATCTCGTCGGTGATGCGCCTCAGTTCCGCCGCCGCCGGGCTTTTGTCCGGGCCTGCCATGGCATTCAGGACCGCATCGACAGCGCCCTTGATGACCGTGGTGTCGCCCGTGACCACGCCGGAAATCCGGGTTTGCGCGGTGAAGGGGATCACCTGCGCATCGGTCGGCAGGGCTTGGGCTGCCTGACCGAATTTCTCGCGCGCAAGCGCCACGATCGAGCGCCCTTCCGGCGTCTCGTCCGCCAGACTGGCCAGCAGGGCCGCTTCCGCCAACTGGGCCGGTGTCGCCCCACCGACCGGCCGGAATGCCGTTGCCTGCCTGTCACCGACCGTGATCGTGCCGGTCTTGTCGAGCAGCAACACGTCGATATCGCCGGCCGCCTCAACAGCCCGGCCGGACTTTGCCAGCACATTGAAGCGCACAAGGCGGTCCATGCCGGCAATGCCGATCGCCGAGAGCAAAGCGGCGATGGTCGTCGGAATGAGCGTGATGAGAAGGGCCGCGAGGATCGACACCGGAATGGCGCCGCCGGCATAGCTGGCGAAACCGGGAATAGTGCCGACCGCGATCAGGAAGATGATGGTCAGGCCGACCAGCAGCAGCGTCAGGGCGATTTCGTTGGGCGTCTTCTGCCGTTCGGCGCCTTCCACCAGCGCGATCATGCGGTCGAGAAATCCCTGGCCGGGATTGACGGTGACGCGCACCTGGATCTCGTCCGAGATGACCCGCGTGCCCGCCGTCACCGCCGACCGGTCTCCGCCCGCCTCGCGGATGACCGGCGCGGACTCCCCGGTGATCGCGGCCTCGTTGACCGAGGCGACGCCCGCGACGACCTCGCCATCCGATGGAATGAGATCGCCGGTCCCGACCAGCACGGTGTCGCCGACCCGCAGCGCGCTGGCCGGCACGGTCTCGGGCTCCTGACCGTTCTTCAGGCGTTTGGCGGTGAGGTCCGCCTTGGTCGCGCGCAGGGACGCCGCCTGCGCCTTGCCGCGCCCTTCGGCCAGCGCTTCGGCAAAGGTGCCGAACAGCACGGTCAGCCATAGCCAGATGACGAGCTGGAGCTTGAAGCTGGCGGCAAGGCCATCCTGACCGACGATGAGCAGCGCCGTCAGGAGCACCGCCACGATGGCGGTCGTGAACATCACCGGGTTACGGATGAGCTGGCGCGGGTTCAGTTTGCGGACCGAGTCCGTGATCGCCGGGACGATCAGATCGGCCGTGAAGAGCGATGGGGACGCTTGGCGTGCCATGGAGGGGCTCCAATCAGAAAAGCTGGCCACGGATCATCGCAAGATGATCGGCGATGGGACCAAGGGCGAGGCTGGGCAGGAAGGTGAGGCCGCCGACGATCAGCACGATTCCCACCAGCAGGCCGGTCCAGAGCGGCCCGGTGGTCGGAAAACTGCCCGCCGTCTCCGGCGTATAGGTCTTCGCCGCCAGCCCGCCGGCAATCGCCAGCATGGGCACGATGACGAAGAAGCGGCCGACCCAGATGGCGACGCCCAGAATGCCATTGTAGAAAGGCGTGTTGGCCGAGAGGCCGGCAAAGGCCGATCCATTGTTCGCCACCGCGCTGGTGAAGGCGTAGAGAATCTCGGAAAAGCCGTGCGGTCCCTTGTTGAGCGGGCCGGCCAGCCCGGCCTCGGTGACCGAAGCGATGGCCGTGAAGCCCAGGATCATGAGCGGCAGCACCGCGATGGCGAGAACGGCGAGCTTGACCTCGCGAGCCTCGATCTTCTTGCCGACATATTCCGGGGTTCGCCCGACCATCAGCCCCGCGACGAACACTGCGAGGATGGCGAACAGCAGGAAGCCATAGATGCCGGCGCCGACGCCACCGACAACGACCTCACCCAATTGCATGTTGAAGAGCGGGATCAGGCCACCAAGCGCGGTGAAGCTGTCATGCATCGCATTGACCGCGCCGCAGGAGGCCGCCGTGGTGACGACGGAAAAGAGCGCGGAGGCGGCGATGCCGAAGCGGACTTCCTTGCCCTCCATATTGCCGCCGGCGATGCCGAGGCTGTGCAGGATGGGGTTGCCCGCAGCCTCCTGCCAGTAGGTGATCATGGTCCCGGCTAGGAAGAGCAGCATCATGGCAGCAAGGATCGCCCAGCCCTGGCGACTGTTCCCGACAGCCTTGCCGAAGGTGTAGGTGAGACCCACCCCGATCAGGAAGATCGAGAGCATCTGGACGAAGTTGACGAGCGCCGTCGGGTTCTCCAACGGATGCGCGGAGTTGGCGTTGAAAAAGCCGCCGCCATTGGTGCCGAGCATCTTGATCGCTTCCTGCGAGGCGATCGGCCCCAGCGCGAGGGTCTGGCTCGCACCTTCCAGCGTCGTTACATCGACCGACCCCGCCAGCGTCTGCGGCACACCGCTCGCGATATAGAAGAGCGCGATGACGCAGCAGAGCGGCAGCAGCAGATAGAGCGTCACCCGCGTCACATCGGCCCAGAAATTGCCGATGCCCTTGGCTTCCCGCCGCGCGAACCCGCGGAACAGCGCAAAGGCCAGCGCGATCCCGGTCGCTGCCGACAGGAAATTGTGGATCGTCAGGCCCAGCATCTGGCTGAGGGCCGACATGGTCGACTCACCGCCATAATTTTGCCAGTTGGTGTTGGTCGCAAAGCTGATCGCCGTATTGAAGGCGAGCGGCTGGCTCACCCCCGGATGGCCCAGCGGGTTGAGGGGCAGCAGGCCCTGCAAGCGCAGGATCGCATAAGTGAAGACCAGTAGCGCCGTGTTGAACAGGAGCATGTGCACGGCATAGCGGCGCCAGCTTTGTTCCTCCTGCGGGTCAATGCCCGCCAGCCGGTAGAAGCCGCGCTCCAGTGGTCCGAGCAGGCCATGGAGCGGCGTCCGCCGCCCTTCATAGAGCGCGAAGAGCCACAGGCCGACGGGCTTGGCCAGTGCCAGCAATATGCCGACAAAGGCGAGGATCAAGATCCATCCCTGAACTGTCATGATGTCGCTCCCCGATCAGAAGCGTTCGGGGCGTGCGAGCACGGCCACCAGATAGAAGAGCAGGCCGACCGCGGTCGCAGCGGCCAGCCAATGGTCGATAGTCATGGTCGCCTCCCTCACGCCTTGTCGCACAGCGCCGCGTAACCGAGCGTTGTGGCCAGCAAGCCGAGGGTGAGCCCCAACCAGAGCATGTCCTGCATGATCGTTCTCCTGCACGACGTCCGAGACCGCAGGAGATGCGGCGCCGAATCATGTGCCGCAGGTCAAATAAGGCAGAGCCGCATTTGAATTCGAGAGACAGGAAAGGCGATCCGCATAGTATTTGCATATGAATCGCGCAGGTCTGGGGCCCGCAGCGCGCTGGACTGGCCGACAGACCACCGATCCCTGGAACGATCCGCGCGCTGAACACTTTGCATTGCAGTCTTCAGATATCCGTCCGAGGATAGAGGCAGGCATGGAAAGGCCCGTGGTTGAGCAGACGGTCTGAAGAGTCGGAATATCAGTTCGAGCCGCACGAGCGGCCGATGATGCCGGGGTCTCCGGCGACGCCCTACCATCCAGGCCGGCGCCGTCTGGGATATTTGCTGATCGGCGTGCTGCTCGGCCTCACGGGTGGCTTCATCAACGGGCTGCTGATGGCGAACCTGCCCCAGATCCAGGGGGCGCTCGGGCTGACCAGCGTGGAAGCCGGCTGGCTGACTGCTGCCTATACGATGACCAATGTCTGCATGAGCCTGCTGCTCATCAAGTTCCGCCAGCAATTCGGCATCCAGCGCTTTGTGCGGATCGTGCTGATCGGCTTTCTCGTCCTCAACACGCTGCAACTGTTCGTGCACAGCTATGGTCTGGAACTCTTCGTGCGCGCGGGCAGCGGCATCGTTGCAAGCGGCCTGTCCACGATGGCGCTGTTCTACATCATGCAGTCGATGAAGGCGGAGGCGCGGCTGGGCGGGCTGGTGCTGGGCGTCGGCGTCTCGCAGATCGCGACCCCGCTCGCTCGGGTGATCTCCCCGGCATTGCTCATCCATGGCGATGTGCAGAACCTGTATCTGTTCGAGTTCGGCCTCACATTGCTCTGCCTCGCCGGGGTGTGGCTGCTGCGCCTGCCGCCCAGCGAGCGCATCGACGCCTTCGAGCCGCTGGATTTCCTGACCTTCGCCTTGTTCGCCCCCGGCATAGCCCTGCTTTCCGCCGTGCTCGTGCAGGGGCGCATCGTCTGGTGGTCGACCCAGTGGCTGGGCTATGCGCTGGCCGGCGCGATCCTGCTGATCGGCGCGGCGGTGATCGTGGAGCACAACCGCGCCAATCCGCTGCTCAACACGCGTTGGATGGGCAGCGCGGCGATCATCCGCTTCGCCGTCATCGCCGCCAGCATGCGCGTGTTGCTCGGCGAGCAGAATGTCGGCGCCAGCGGCCTGCTGACCGTGCTCGGCATGGGGCAGGACCAGCTGATCGCTTTCTACACGGTGGTCACGCTGGCGACCATATTCGGGCTGGCGGTGAGCCTGAAAACGCTCAAGCCGACGGACCTGCTTAAACCCGTGATCATCTCCTGTGCACTCATCGCCCTCGCCGCGTTCTTCGACACCCAGTCCAGCAATCTCACGCGCCCGGCGCAGCTTTATGTGACCCAGGCGATGATTTCCTTCGCCGCGATCTACTTCATGGGGCCGACGCTCATGGCGGGCATCCTGCAGGCACTGGCCAAGGGGCCGAGCCATATCGTCAGCTTTTCGGCCGTGTTCGGTATTTCGCAGCAATTGGGCGGCATCGGCGGGGCGGCCCTGCTGGGCAGCTTCCAGATCATTCGCGAGCGCTTCCATTCCGAAATGCTCGTCCAGTCGCTCGTCGGCACCGATCCGCAGGTGGCGCAGCGCATCCAGCAGCTCGGCGGCGCCTATGCGCGGACGCTGGGCGATCCGGCCTTGCGTCAGGCGGAGGGCAGCATCCTCCTCTCCCAGCAGGTCGCGCGGGAAGCCAATATCCTGGCATTCAACGATGTGTTCATGCTGGTCGGTGCGCTGGCCACGCTCGCCTTTGTGTATCTCGGCGCGCGGTGGATCTATTATCGTCGCAAAGGCATTACCCCCCTGGCCGAAGAGCTTGCGGCCTTGGCGGCAATGAGGACCAGGGCCCAATCATGAGTGACACCTCCGCCGAACATCCGCGCCCATCGAACCGGACCGACCGTCTGGAAGATCCGGTGGAAGTGCCCAATGACACCACCCCCGTGGCCAGCGCGCCGAAGCGCGGCTGGGCGCCCCCGCAAGCCGGCCGAAGGGTGACGCTGCTGGCCGTCCTGTTCATCGTCGTCGGCATTCTCATCGTGTTTTACGCCTGGGGCCTGCCGCCTTTCTCGTCGGATGTTCAGACGACGGACAATGCCTATGTGCGCGGCCAGACCACGGTCATCGCGCCACAGGTGAACGGCTATGTCGTGGAGGTGCAGGTTCAGGATTATGAGCAGGTCCGCAAGGGGCAGGTCCTCGCGCGGATCGACGACCGGATCTATCGCCAGAGAGTGGCGCAGGCGCAGGCCCAACTCGCCACGCAGCGCGCTAACCTTTCCAACAGCAGCCAGAGCGAAGCGTCCAGCCAGGCTCAGCTTGCGGGGCAAGCTGCCAGCGTGGCCAACGCCAAGGCGCAACTGGCCCGCGCGCAGGCCGACATGCGCCGGGTGAACGATCTCGTCAGCCAGGGCTCCGTCTCCCTGCGCGAGCGGGACCAGACTCTGGCGGCGTTGCGGCAGGCAGAAGCCGCCGTGCTGCAGGCGCAGGCGCAGCAGCAGGTGGCGAGCGAGCAGGTCCGCACGGTGACGGTCGGGCGCGGTGGCCTGCGCGCCAATGTCGATGCGGCGCAAGCGGCGCTGCGCCTCGCGCAGATCGATCTCGCCAACACGATCATTCGCGCCCCGCAGGATGGGCGGCTGGGTGAGGTGGGCGTGCGGCTGGGGCAATATGTCACGGCCGGCTCGCAGCTGACATTCCTCGTGCCGCCCTTCGTCTGGGTGGCGGCGAACTTCAAGGAAGCGCAGACGGCCCATATGGCGCCGGGCCAGACCGTGCGGCTGCGGGTCGACGCACTGGACGGGGCTGTCATCCACGGCAGGGTCGAGCGGCTGGCGCCCGCCGCCGGCAATGAGTTTCAGGTCATCCGATCCGACAATGCCACCGGCAATTTTGTGAAGGTGCCGCAACGGATCACGGTGCGGATCGCGCCGGATGCCAAGGACCCCCTCTATGCGCGGCTGAGGCCGGGCATGTCCGTCCAGGCCAGGGTCGATACGGCAGGGCACAGGTGATGCGGCCGGCCATCGCCTTGCTGGGCGTCGCGTGCCTGTCCGGCTGCATGGCGCCGCCGACGCCGCTGCCCCCGTCGGCTGCGGTCACGCCGCCTGCCGGCTGGCAAAACGCCCTGGCGGGGGAGGGAGCAGTCAATGCCGGCTGGTGGCGGGCATTCAATGATCCCGCGCTGACGCAACTGGTCGAGACCGCGATCGCCAACAATGTCGACATTGCTATCGCTGCCGCGCGGGTCCGCGAAGCGCGGGCGCAGGAGCGGCTGGCGCGCGCCCAGCTTTTCCCCACGCTGGATGCGACCGCCGCCGGCTCCCACGGCCGATCGCTCAACCCGTTTGGCCAGGCGACCGAGGGCACCAGCGCCCAGCCTGCGCTGCAGGTGGCTTATGAACTCGATCTGTTCGGCAGGATCGACGATCAGACGTCGGCAGCGAGATCGGCCTGGCTGGCCAGTCAGGCCGCGCGCGACGCGACGGCGCTTTCGGTCAGTGCGGCCACGGCATCGGGCTACATCACGCTGCTGGCCCTCGATGCGCGTCGCGACGTGGTCCGCCGGACGATCGCGGCGCGGGCCGAAAGCCTTCGCATCGCCCGCTCCCGCGCCGAGGCCGGCTACACCTCCCAGCTGGAGCTGCGCCAGGCCGAGGCGGAATATCAGGCCGCAGCCATCATCCTCCCGCAGGTCGATCTGGCGATCCTGCGGCAGGAGAATGCCCTGCGCCTGTTGACCGGGGATGGGCCGGGGGTGATCCAGCGCGGGGGATCGCTCGACGCCCTCGTCGCGCCGCCGGTACCGGATCAGGGGTTGCCGTCCGAGCTGCTGCGCCGCCGGCCCGACATCGCGCAGGCAGAGTTCGCTCTGGCCGCATCGGATTCCACCCTGTCAGCCGCGCGCAAGCAGTTCCTGCCGAGTCTTCGCCTGTCTGCTGCGGCGGGCGCCATCTTCAGCAGCGCGCTGGCGAACCCGGTGACGATCTGGTCCGTCGGCGGCAGCGTGCTGGCGCCCTTGTTCGAGGGCGGGCGCTTGCGCGCCGGCGTGGAAACGGCCGCCGCCCGCCGCGATCAGGCCGCCTTTGCCTATCGCAAGACGGCCCTGACGGCATTTGGTGAGGTGGAGAACGCTCTGGGCAACGTCTCCAGCCTTCGCCAGCAGCGCGCGAGCGCCGAGGCGCAAAGGGCAGCCATTGCCGACGCATTGCGTCATGCGACCAATCGCTATCGTGCGGGCTACAGCAGCTATCTTGAAGAACTCGATGCACAGCGCGCCCTGCTCTCCGCCGACCTCGCGCTGGTGCAACTGCGCTCCGATCAGCTCAACGCCCTGGTCACTCTGTATCAGGTGCTGGGCGGCGGCTGGGAGAGCGACGCGCGTTGACCTGCATTAGCTTTGGGAGGCTGGCTCAGCCCCTACGCCCTTTGTCGGATAGGCTGCGGAAGGTGATCGACCAGCGCGGCTGGGTCATCGGCGCGATGCTGTGTTCCCAGTCGTGGCGGACCTCGCCGGACAGATGGTAGACCGACCGCGGGGCCAGTTCGAGCTTCGCGCGTTCGAAGCCGCCCGAATGGCGCCGGCGCAGCCGCAGCACCGCATCGCTGCCGAGCGAGATGCCCACGACATGCTCGAACACCGGCCGATCCCTGTGCCAGCCGATGCCGGCCCCCGCGTCATAGCGGGTCAGCAGCGACTGGACGAGATCGTCAGCAGCGAGCCCCGCGAAGCGGGCGGCGCGGGCTCTGAGCGGGAGCAGCCAGTCGGGTATGGGGTCGGTCGTCCCGAAGCTGCCGGTCTCGAAATCGTAGCGCCATCCAAAGGAGTGGGTGAGGCGCTTGCCGGTCCACTGCTGGAACCGGAAAGGCGCCAGGCCCAGTGCGTCGATCCGCTCGATCAGCGCGGCTTCCTCCCGGCCATCGATGATGTCGGCGCGTGCGTTCAGGCCGGGCACAAGGGGCGTATCGAACAGGTCGAGCATCGTCATGCAGGCGGCCTCACCGCAACTGGCTGTCCTTGCTGCCGCGCCGGTTGATGGCGGAAAACGACGGGCGCTTGTCGCGTGCCGACTGGCAGGCGACGCAGGTCCGCGCGCCGGGCAGCGCCTTTCTGCGCGCCTCGGGGATTTCCTCGCCGCATTCCTCGCACGCCAGGGTACCGGGGCCCGATGGCATCCGGGCCCGGGCGGTTGCCAGAGCGTCTTTCACGCTGTCGTCGATCTGATCCTGAACGGCGCCGTCGGGCGCCCAGCCATTGGCCATGCTCGCCTGCTCCCGCATCTGTGTCTGCGATAAGTCCTATATGGGGTCGCTATTCCCCAATTTCATCAGGTCGACATGCGGACATCGACGGACGCGTCCGCCTTGCGCCCGCAAAGATCGCGCAGCATCTTCGTGCGGCGCGCGACCTCCGGTCGCCGCAGCAGGACGTCGATGGGCGCGGGCAGGCGGCGACGCCAATTGGGGTGCTCGTCGAGCGTGCCGGGGAGGTTGGGCTGCTCCTCAAGGCCCAGCAGATCCTCGATCGAGATGATCTTCACCGGCGTAGGCGCCTGGGCGATGTGGGCGAGGGCTGCGTCGACCACGCTGTCGGTCGAGACGCTGGCAAGCGCCTCGGGCGCGCCCGCCAGCAGGTTCCATAAATGCTCGCGCTCCTCCGCGCGCCGGTCATGGTCTGCGGGCGTCTCGGGCTGCAGGCTCTGCCGCCATTCCAGATCGCGCGCGCGCCACCAGCCGGCGACGGTGGGCGTGTCGTGGGTGCCGGTCATCGCGACGCTGTGCGGGCGATAGGCCGAGGCGGCGGCGAATTTGCCGTGGGCGTCCCGCTCGAACCACAGCACGCTCATGCCCAATATGCCCCGCGCGGCCATGACCTCCATGAAGCTCTCGGGCGCGGTCCCAAGATCTTCGGCAATGATGAGCGCCTGACTGCGATGACTTTCGATGGCCAGGATCCGCAGCAGATCGGCGAACGGATAGTCGAGATAGACGCCCTCCGTGCTGGGCGCGCCCTCGGGGATGACCCACAAGCGGCGCAGTCCGAACGCGTGATCGATGCGAAGGCCGCCGGCATGGCGCAGGGCCGCCCGGATCATCCGGATCCATGGGCGGAAGCCCTGCGCGCGCAGGGCGTGCGGCGAATAGGTGGTGAGGCCCCAATTCTGCCCCTCGGGGCCGAGCGGATCGGGTGGGGCGCCGATGGTGAGGCCGCGCAGAAAGCCATCCGGATCGCTCCAGACGTCGCTCCCTCCGGGATCGACCCCCACGGCGAGGTCGGCGATCAGGCCGATGCGCATCCCCGCCTGGCGCGCCGAGGCCTGCACTTTGCCCAGCATCCGGTCGGTCTGGGTCTGCGCCAGAATGTGAACCGCAACCTCCTGCCAGTGGCTCCGGGCGAAATGGTCGACGGCCGGGCTTTGCGGGTTCTGGAACGTGGCTGGCCAACGCTGCCAGGGGCGGCCGCGAAACTCGATGGAGAGCGCGTCGAACAGCGCGTGGCGGATCAGGGCCGGATCGGATTGCGCGTCGTTCCAGACGGCGCGCTGGGCCTCCTCGTCGAGCGCCGCGAAGGTGGCGCGCTGCTTGAGAAGCGCCGCATCCCTGGCTGCGGTCCAGTCGATCAGATCATCATCGGCATGATCAGGCGGCGAAGCAGGCGCATCGGCCAGCAGGGTGTTGAGATAGGTGCGGCTGGACGGCGCATAGGGGCTGAAATGGCGAGCGGAACCGGGCACCAGTGCATGGACTGGGCTGATCGCCAGCAGATCGGCGCCTTCCTCTGCAAAGCCGAAGCCCGCCACGCGCAGGTCGTCGAAGGTGCCATACATCCTCTCGCTGCGCAGCGAGGGGATCTGGATCGCTGGCCCCCAAATGGCGGGATCTGCCAGCTCGCAGCACCGGGGCGGCGCCACCGCCAAGGTAAAGACATGGCCTGCGATGTCGACCCGATGATAGCCGATTGCGGTGAAGGCCGGCAGTTGCCCGGCGTGGATGGCGACACGCCCTGCGCTGCCATCCTCAGAGGTGACCTCTGCAAAGGCTTCAGCCGCGAGACGATCCGGCAGAGGGACGGGCTGGCCGGCATCCGCACTCAAGAAGTCGGGATTCCGCGCGGCCTCTTCAGTCAGCTTAGCCCAAGCCTGCGCCCGCTGCGCATCCGTCTCGGCGGCATAGCCCAGTGCCTGCAGGACCGCTCGAAGCGTGTCCTGCGACACGCTATGCGCGAGGCCGTCGGCATCCTTCCAATGGATCGCGAGCCCTGCCGCGTGCGCCAGGGCTAGAATCTCATCGTCAGGCACAGCGCCCGGCCTCAGGGCGTTTTGGCTTTCTTCGCGCGGCCAACTGCCGATGCCTTTTTGGCCGGCAGCGCCGTCGAAGCCGGGGAACTGGCGGCAGCCATCGTTTCGCTCTGCTCCTGCGGCAGGGATAGGTCAGCGTCCTCGGGAGCGGAGGCAGCCTGCTGTTGTTGCTGGCTCAGGACTTCCTGTTCGACCTGCTGCCAATGCTCGCGGTCACGCCCGTGAGGGCGGCCTTCGGCTTCCCACAGCTCATAGGCCCGCTTGCTGATCGTCTGATACTGGTCATCGTCCATATTGGGTTCCTTGCGTTTCGTGGGGTTGATCATGCGCGCCTCGCGCCGCCGCATCGGGGCCGGCGATCAGGTCGGGCAGGGGAATGTCGATGGTGACCGCGCGGTTTTGCCATGCCCGGGTCACGCGTAGCCCCTCCGGGGTTCGCTCCAGCCGATAGCTGCCCATGGCGAACAGTTCCGCATCCTCCCGGCGGCGCGCCAGCAGGTCCTGTGTCAGCCTGAGCTTGCGGGCATCGCGCCCGGCGGGGCCGGAGGCGATCGCGTCCCAGTCCACGGCTCGGCGATTGTCCGGGTCGGTCAGGGCAATCGCGACGATTTCCGTGCCCTGATAGATGTCCGGCACCCCGGGCGCGGTGATCTGCAGGGCGGTCTGCGCCATCATGAGCGCTTCCCATGTCTGCAGGAACGCCTCTCGCTCGTCGGCCGACCACAGCGCGCCGTCTTCAAGGGAGGCGATCATGGACAGCGCAAGCTCGGTCACGCCGTTTTCAATCTCAAGCGCTGGCGCCTCATAGCTGGATTCGAGCTTCGCCTCACGCATGGCCTTGGCCATGTGGTCCGCAATGCGTTGCGCGGCATCCGGC
Organism: Sphingobium sp. B10D7B; assembly: GCF_025961955.1. Classification (NCBI taxonomy): domain Bacteria; kingdom Pseudomonadati; phylum Pseudomonadota; class Alphaproteobacteria; order Sphingomonadales; family Sphingobiaceae; genus Sphingobium; species Sphingobium sp. B10D7B. The sequence continues at coordinate 2,794,517 of NZ_JAOQOQ010000001.1, read as the reverse complement.
TGGTCGAGCATCATCACCGCGCATTGGATGGCATAGATGCCCCAGCGCGGCGGCAATGCGCAGTCCTGCGCTCGTGCCAGTGCCTCTCCATAGAGGCGCGCGCCAAGCTCCGGGAAGGCGGCCAGGGCAATGATCGCGGCCCGGGCATCGGCCGAGCGCTTGGTGTCATGGGTGGAGAGGGCATTGAGCGCGCAGGGCGTCTCCGACGCACGCTCGTTCATGCGCACCGCAAAGCGCTCAAGGTCGATCGGCTGGAGGTCCGGAGCGGCGCCCACCTCGCAAAATGGCAGATAAGCGATGGACCGATAGAAGACGGTATCCTCCTCGGACTTGGCGGTGAGCGCGCCGGTCAGTTGTTCGAACCGGGCCGCGAAGGCGCGCGCCAGCGGGTCATCTGGGGCGGACAACAGACTGAACACGGGCCCCAGCATCCCGCTTGGGTGTGGATCGCCCCGCGCACCCGCCAGAGCCTGCGCGCATAAGTCGCCCGGCGGCATTACGTCGGCGGCGTAGGAGCGATAGACCGGCCAGTGCATCGCAAGCTGCACGATGGCCGCGCGCACTTCCGGCGCTGCGACGGGCGATCCGGCCAGCGCCATGATGGCCGCATCGGTCACCCGGTCGAGCTCGGGGGTGAAGACGGTGTACAGCATCGTCCGGCGAACGCCGCGCACTTCAAGGGCATAGTCCGTCGGCACATGCGCGCGCGCTGCGGCCGCCAAGGCATTCAGACCTTCCGACGGGGTCAGCAATTGGGTCACCGGCGCCATGAACTCATAGCCGCTCATCCCCTCGACCGGCCAGCCCGGCGCCAGCGGCTCGCCCTCCTTGACGATCTTCTCCACCCAGATGGGGATGAACCCCACCGCCTCCCGCAGCCGGCGGAGGTAGCTGAGCGGGCGGGCCAACCCATCGATATGGTCGACGCGGACGCCCTGGACGCGCCCGGCCCGAACCTGCTCCACAATCCAGCGATGAGTGAACTCGAAGACCTCGGGGTCTTCCTGTCGCACCCCGATCAGATCGGTGACGTTGAAGAAGCGCCGGTGGACGATGTCGCCGCCATCCTCCTGCCAATGGCCGATCTGCCAATGCTGTTCATCGAGCAGCTGCGCCAGCAGGCCTTCGTCCAACGTCTCCCCGCCCGCCAGCCGCTCGGTCAGCGGTGTCGCGCGCAGGGGGTAATGCTTGTCGTAGACGCGCAGGGTCGGATCATTGCCGACGAGCGAGAAGGCCAGCTGCGCTGCGTCTAGAAGATCGGCCGGCGTCCCGTCCAGAACCGGGAACTGCAGCGGGCCACGGTCCCAGTCGATATCGAACAGGGGCGCAAAGCGGCTTTCCTGCCCATGCCGCATGATGTCGGCGATGAAGGGATTTTCCGGCGTGAACGCCATATGATTGGGGACGATATCCAGAACGATGCCCAGCCCCGCGGCGCGCGCCGCGTCGCTCAGCGCGCGAAAGGCCTCGTCACCGCCGAGCACCGGATCGACCCGATTGGGATCGGTCACGTCATAGCCATGGGTGGAACCCTTCGCGGCGCTGAACAGCGGCGAGAGGTAGATATGGCTGATGCCCAGCGCCTGCAGCCAGGGAATGCGCGCGCGCACCGCCTCCAGATCGACGCCGTTCCGCAGCTGGATCCTGTACGTCGCGACGAGGCCGGGGGCGCTGGGATGGCGCATGGTCATTGGTCCTTTCGAACGGCGGCGGCGAAAGCGAAGCCGCTTCCTTGCGCAGCCTCCACGAAGAAGGGGTCGGTGGGCGTGGAAACATCCTCGCCGCCAAGCAGCAAACGGACGTGCAGGGCCGCCGTTTCAAACTCCCATCGCGCATCGAACGCCGCGCCCTCGCGCGTGACGGCTGCCTTGGGCCGTTCCGTCTGCGCGAGGAGCGGCGTGATATGGAAGGCTCGCAGTGCAAGAAGATCGCGCACAAAGGCTTCATGCTCGCGCTGCGCATCGGTTGCGGCATGCCCGATCATCGAGCGGGCGGCCGTCTGCGGATCATTGGGGTCGGGCACGGTGCCGGCGAAGGACGTGAATTTCTCAAACTCCCGCGCGCGGCCGGTGCGCACCGCTTCCGCCAGATCGCCCGTGAAATCCGTGAAGAACAGGAACGGCGCTTCGGTCAGGAACTCATCGCCCATGAACAGCATCGGCGTGAAGGGCGTCAGCAGCGTCAGGGCCGTCACCACCCGCAGCGCGGCGCGGTCCGCCACCAGATGGTGCAACCGCTCGCCCTGCGCGCGATTGCCGACCTGATCGTGATTGCCCAGAAAATTGATGAACGCTGTGCGGGGCAGCAGGGCGGATGGCTCGCCGCGCAAATGATCATGCGGGGGGCGCTCCTGCCCCTGCTCGACATATCCATCGCGCAGCGCTAGCTCGATGTCCGCCAGCGGATCGACGGCGAAGGGGGCGTAATAGCTCTCGTCTTCCCCGGTCAGCAGGCAGTGGATCGCGTGGTGCCAGTCATCGTTCCAGCTGGCATTGAAGGGCGCATCCGGCGCGAGATAGTCGACGAGGTTGCGCTCATCCTCGGTCACCAGATGGATCGGGCGTCCCCAGTCGCGCGCGCGAACAGCCTTGCCGAGATCCGCCAGAAAGTCCTCGGTGGTCTGGTCGGCAATGGCTTGAACGGCGTCCAGGCGCAGCCCGTCGAGCTGATATTCCTCCAGCCAGAACAGGGCGTTGTCGAGAAAGAAGGCGCGAACGGCGGGCACATCGAAGGCAATGCCGTCCCCCCAGGGGGTGCGGGCCGAGGCGTGGAAGAAGGACGGGCACCAGACGGGCAGATAATTGCCCGAGGGACCGAAATGATTATAGACCACATCGAGCATTACCGCGATGCCGAGCTTGTGGGCCGCATCCACGAACTGCTTGAGGCCGTCCGCACCGCCATAGCAAGGATGGGGCGCATAGAGCAGCACACCATCATATCCCCAGCCGTGCGTGCCCTCGAACTGGGCGACCGGCATCAGCTCGACGACCGTCACGCCGAGGCTTTTCAGGCGCGGCAATGCCCTTTGCGCGGCAGCAAATGTGCCCTCGGGCGTGAACGTTCCGAGATGAAGCTCATAGATGACCGCCTGATGCCAAGGGAGACCCGCCCAGTCGGCGGACCATTGGAAGGCGCGAGGGTCGACCAGGCGCGAGGGGCCGTGAACATCGCCCATCTGTGCCCGCGCTGCCGGATCGGGATAGAGCCTGTCCCCGATGCGAAAGCCGTAGGAGGCTCCCGGTCGAGCCGCAGCGGTGCCGAAGAACCAGCCATCTTCGCCCTGCGCCAAAGCGGTCGACACGCCGTCGATCTCGACTGCCACCGCTTCGCGATCCGGCGACCAGAGCGAGAAGCGCCATTGCCCGTCTTCCTCGGGCTCTGCGCCCCAGCCCTTGCGGAAATGATGGCCGGTCATCGTGCGGTCGGCGCGTAGACGCACACGCTGTTGGCCGGGATGGCGAGAACATCGCCCTCGCACGGCTCTTCGCTGAAGGGATCGGCGCTGGCGGTATCCAAAATGCGCGTCCAGTGCGCGATGCCATTGGGGTGGGGCAGGGTGAAGTCGAGCGCGTCGCCTGCGTTCACGATGATGAAGAGCGCACCGATATTCTCATCGTCAAGGAAGGCCGCTCGCGCGGAATGGTCGATGAACAGACCAAGGACGCGTAACTCCGTTTCTGCCCACACCGCTTCGTCCATCTCGCGCCCGTCGGGCTGATACCAGGCGACTTCCGTTCGCCCATCGTCCCCCGCATCGCCGAGCAGGAATGTCTCCTGCGCAAGGACCGGATGATCGAGGCGGAAGCGGACCATCCGCTGCACGAAATCGAGAAACGCATCGTCCCGCTCGGCCCATGAGATCCACGCCGTCTCATTGTCCTGGCAGTAGACGTTGTTATTGCCCTGCTGGCTGTTGCCGATTTCGTCCCCGCTCAGGATCATCGGCACGCCTTGACTGAGCAGCATCGTCGCGATCATGTTCCGGCGGCGCTGGCTGCGTGCCGCGCGGATATCGCCGTCGTCGGTTGCGCCTTCGGTGCCCATATTGGCGGACAGATTGTGATCATGGCCGTCCGCGCCATTCTCGCCATTGGCCTCGTTATGTTTGTCGTTGAACGACACGCAGTCCATCAGCGTGAAGCCATCATGAGCGGCGAGGAAATTCACCGAGGAGGTGGGGCTCCGGTCCGAATGGTTGAACTGTTCGGGTGAGCCCAGCAGGCTCCCGGCCACATCGCCGATCAGACTGCCATCGCCGCGCCAGAACCCGCGCACGGTATCGCGGAACTTGTCGTTCCATTCGCGGAACGGCGCAGGAAAGCCGCCGACCTGATAGCCGCCTTCCCCCACGTCCCAAGGCTCGGCGATCAGCTTCACACCGGCGAGGATGGGGTCCTGCCGGATCGCGCCGAAGAACGTCCCTTCGCGATCGAACCCCGCCGCCTGCCGCCCCAATGTCGAGGCGAGATCGAAACGGAACCCGTCGACATGCATGACCTGCACCCAGTAGCGCAGTGAATCGAGCACCATCCGCAGCACCATGGGGTGCGCCACAGAGAGCGTGTTCCCCGTGCCGGTCTGGTCGAACGAGTATCGCGGATGGTCCGGCGACAGGACATAATAAGCCGCATTGTCGAGGCCGCGGAAGCAGAGCGTCGGGCCGCGTTCCGATCCTTCGGCGGTGTGGTTGTAGACCACATCCATGATCACTTCGATGCCGACCCGGTGGAAGCGCTTCACCATCTCCTTGAACTGGCGAATGGCACCGGGGACGCCCTCGCCCTGCTGGAGGAAGCGGGTTTCCGGGGCGAAATAGCCGAGCGTCTGATAGCCCCAATAATTGGAGAGCCCGCGCTCCAGCAGGCTGCGATCATCGAGGAAGAACTGGCAGGGCAACAGCTCGATGGCGGAGACGCCAAGCTTGCGAAGATGGTCGAGAATCGGCTCGCACACCATGCCGGCATAGGTGCCGCGCAGTTCCTCCGGTACATCGGGGTGCGTCATGGTGAGGCCGCGCACATGCGCTTCGTAGATGATCGTCTCGGTCCATGGGAGACGCAGCGCCGCGTCTCCTTCCCAATCGAAATCGGGGTTCTGCACCACGCTCTTGACCATGAACGGGGCCGAATCCCGGGTGTCGAACGTCAGATCGTCGCCACTCAGGAGATCATAGCCCCACAGCGCATCGTCCCATCTGAGCGTGCCGGATACTTCCCGCGCATAGGGGTCGAGCAGCAGCTTGTTGGGGTTGAAGCGATGGCCCTGCTCGGGCTCATAGGGGCCGTGCGCGCGATAGCCATAGAGTTGACCGGGCTTGAGGCCGGGGAGAAAGCCCGAGTGGATCGAGCCTTCGCGTCGGGGCAGTTCGAGCCGCTGAACCTCTTGTTCCCCATCGTCCGAGAAGAGCGAGAGTTCGATGGCCTCGGCGTTTTCGGAAAAGACCGCAAAATGAACGCCGTCACCGGTATATTCGGCGCCCAGTTCATGGTGCAGCCTGTCCGGCTTTGCGAAGGCCAAAGGCGTCGCGTCTGGCTCCAGGCCGATATCGTCTGCCTGGGTCAAAGTCCGGGCGCCAGCATTCTCCGGGCGCCCTCATCTGCCGAGGCATAACGGGGCTTGGCGGATCGTTTCGCGCCGGCGAGCCGGCTCATCGCCTGCGCGGACAGGAGGCGAATGCCGCCTTCCGAGACGAGACAGCTGTCGCCGCACTGCCTGAGCGCTGCGGAGAGATCGAAGCCGTCGGGAATGACGGCATCGCCGGTGACGATCGCATTGTCGATGCGCACATCCGAGCCGACGCGCGCGCCGGGCATCACCACGACGTTGCGAAGCTGGGCTCGCTCGCCGACGCTGGCACCCTGGCCGATCATATGGCCCGGCCAGGCCGGACGGTCGGAAACCGGGGCCGACCGCACCGGCAGGCCAATGGCGCGCCGCCCGGCAACCGGCCAAGAGGGATCGAGCGCGACCCGGCCGCTGGCGATATCGGCATGAATGCCATGATAGGCATCCACCGTGCCAAGATCGCGCCACAGGGGCGCGGCCTGCCCACGCCCGGGCAGCGCGTAGACATAGGCGCCTCGCTCGGCCACCAGCCGGGGCAGGACATGCTTGCCGAAATCCAGATCCTCATGGAGCGGAGCCAGTTCGGCCAGCACCTGCCGCAGCAGCTGCCAGGTGAAGACATAGATGCCCATCGATGCAAAGGCATGACCGGGACGGTCCGGCGCTTCCGCAGGCGAGGCCGGCTTCTCCGCGAAATCGGTGATCAGGCCATCCGCGCCAGCCGTCATGACACCGAATTGGTCGGCGTCGGCCAGCGGGACGTGCACCGCGCCGACCGTCACTTTCGCGTTGCTCAGCATGTGGCGTTCGATGAACGGCCGGTAGTCCATCTGATAAAGGTGATCGCCCGCGAGAACTACGACATGATCCGGCGCTTCCTGGTCGATCTGGTCGCTGATCTTGACGACCGCGTCCGCCGTTCCGTTGAAGGGGCCGCATTCATTGCCGTCGAGCACGTCCAGCTCGATGCCGCCAAAGCGCTGCCATGTCTGGCTCAAATGGCGATGCAGCTCGTCGGGCTCATATTGCGTGAGCACCAGTGCGCGGGGGATGCCGGAATTGGCGACGTTCGCCAGCGTGAAATCGATGAGTCTGCCCACATCGCCAACCGGCAGAGCAGGTTTGGCGAGCGCGCTGGTCAGATCATGAAGGCGACTGCCCCGACCGCCTGCCAAGACAAGAGCCAGCGCCGCAGAAGTCGCATGCCGGGCATTCGATTGGCTCATATCTACCTCAGGTCAAAGGAAATCTTCGCCTGATTAACCAACGGCAACGCGCACTGTTCCCTGTCTTTACATATGTTAAGCGATTTTTGTTGCCGCCCCTTGGGGAGTGACATGGCCCGGAGCGTGCGGCGGACGAAGCCGCGCCGATACCGGCAATAGAGGCGCCACTGTGCCAGCCGCCAAGCCGGCCGCAACGTCGGTGTTTGGCTAGCCCCTCACGAGGGGCGCAAGATCAGAACAGCCGGGCCAGAAAATAGAAGGCTGCGCCGACGACCGCTGACGCCGGGATGGTGATGATCCAGGCGATCATGACGCTCTGCGCCACGCCCCACCGCACGGCGGAGGCCCGTCGCGCGGTGCCCGCCCCGATCACGCAGCCGGTAATCGTGTGGGTGGTCGAGACGGGGATGCCCATCAGCGAGGCCGTGAACACCATGATCGAGCCGCCAAGCGAGGCGCTGAATCCCTGGTGCTGCGAGAGCTTGGTGATCCGCGAGCCCATCGTCTCGATGATCTTCCAGCCGCCCGTCAGCGTGCCCAGCGCGATCGCGATATAGCAGGCAATCGCCACCCAGTGCGGCACCGCGAATTCGCCGGTGAGATAGCCGGTCGAATAGAGCAGCACCGTGATGATGCCCATGGTCTTCTGCGCGTCATTGAGGCCGTGGCTGACGGAATAGGCGGCCGAGGACAACAGGTGCAGATAGCGAAACGCATGCTCGGCGCCACGAGCGGTGGCCCGGCGGAACACCCAGCTCGTCGCCAGCATGATCAGCATGGAGAGCAGCATGCCCAGCGTGGGCGAGAGCACGATGGCGATCAGCGTCTTGTTGAGGCCGCTCCACTGGATGCCGGAGATGCCGGCATGGGCCATCCCCGCGCCGATGAGGCCGCCGATCAGGGCATGGCTGCTGGAGGAGGGAATGCCCTTGAGCCACGTCACCACATTCCAGAACATGGCGCCGATCAGCGCGCCGAAGATGACGGCCGGCGTAATCAGATCCTGACTGACGAGGCCGGCGCCGATGGTCTCGGCGACCTTGTGCAGGCTGGGGAAGGCCAGCATGAGAAAATAGGCCGCGAAATTGAAGAAGGCCGCGAAGACCACCGCCGCGACCGGGCCGAGCAGGCGCGTCGCCACCACGGTCGCGATCGAGTTGGCGGCATCGTGCAAGCCATTGAGATAATCGAATGCGAGCGCGATGACGATCAGGCCGACCAGCAGCGGAAAAGCGAGGTTGTGCATGACCCTGTGCGCTCAGCTATGGTCGATCACGATGCCGTCAATCGCATTCGCGACATCCTCGAGCGCGTCGACGATCCGCTCCAGATGCTTGTAGATCTCGCGCCGGACGATGAACGCCATGGGATCGGCCGTCCGGAACTTTCGATAGGCCTGCTTCAGCCCCTCGCTGTGGATGGCGTCGGCATGGCCTTCCATCCGCACCAGCCGCTCGGTCAGTTCATGCAGGCGCTTGCCGTTTTGTGCGACATTGCGCAGCAGCGGCATGGCTTCCGCCAGCACGCGCGTGCTGTCGACGATGATCGCTGCCATGTCCTTCATTTCCTGATCGAAGTCGTGCACGTCATAGATGTCGATGGCCGCCACTGCCGACTGCATCTCATCGATCGCATCGTCGGTCGAACTCACGAGACTGATAATCGCGCTGCGGTCGAACGGCGTGAGGAACGTCTTGCGGACGAGGTGAAGCACCTCGCGGATGATCTCGTCGGCATCGGTTTCCCGCTCGATCACCTCGCGAATATGGTCATCGCGGCTGTCCCCGTCATGCAGCAGCCGGGTCAGCGCGTCGGCGCCGGCGACCACGGTCTGGACATGCGCTTCGAACAGATCGAAGAAATTGCCCTGCTTGGGCAAAAGGCGCTGAAACCAACCAAACATCCTGCTTATCCCTGAAGTATGCGCAACGGTGTCCATCACCGATTGGCGCCGTGTCGCCGCCTTGAACTCGGATGCTGCGAAAGATCGGATCAGATCGCTTAGATCGGGCTCGTCGACGGCATCGGCCGCCTCGCTGAGGCTGAACCACCGCCGCTCGCGTTCGTGCTGCTCTTTCCAGTCTGTGAGTTCCCGATTGACCGCCAGCGGGAACACCTCGACGTCCACCATCAAATTGGCGCCGTTACGCCGCCTTTTGCGGTAGCGGTAGGTCCCCAACGGCGTCGGGCAGACGGCCCCGACGATGCCGGCTTCTTCCTCGGCTTCGGCCGCGGCCGCCTGATGCGGGAGCTTGCCCGCTGACCCATTGCCCTTGGGAATCACCCAGCGCTTCGTCTCGCGCGAGGTGATGAGCAGAATCCGGATCGGTGCATCCAGCGCATCGCCTTCAGCCCGATAGGGTAGTGCCGCAATCTGTTTGATTGTTTGTCCCCTCAGCAGAGCGCGTGGCGCCCATTGTGACAGTTTTATGTCAGTTGCAACAGTCAACCGCGCGCGATGTGCCCTGAAGAGCAGCGGGTCATTCGACATTCATGCCCTTGCCGCTAGAGCGAGGACCGTTCGATCTTCAAGGCCCTCTGCCGCACTATGTTCAGCACGCTGCTTCCGACCCTCTACTCCGCCCATGTTCCCCGGCCTTCGCCAGACCTCAGCAATCCCGGCGCTGGCCCGCAAGGCCGAGCCCTGCGTTTCATGCGCTCCGGCAGAGGCCTCAAGCTCATCGCGGTGGCGCTCAGCCTCACCGCTGCCCATGCCAGAGCAGAGACCTATCATGTGAACGCGATCACGGGCGACGATCGTTTCGACGGTCGGGTTGCAACGCAGCCGTTTCGGTCGCTCGCCCGGTTGGGCAACGTGAAACTCAAGCCGGGCGACAGGGTTCTGCTGGCCGCAGGGTCGGTCTGGAAAGAACCGCTCACCATCACCCAATCGGGCAGTAGAGGGGCGCCCATTGTGGTCGGCGCAACCGGCTCGGGCGCGCGCCCCCGCATCGACGCTGGCGGCGTCTCACCTCATGCGGTGGCGATCCTGAACGCAAGCTATGTGACGGTGAGCGGCCTTGAACTGACCAATGACGGCCCGCCTGCCGGCTCGCGCTATGGCGTGCTCGTGTCGGCCGAAAATGTCGGCGTCGTCCGCGGCATCCGCATCAGCGACATGTACATCCATGATGTGCGCGGCACGAACGATCGCAAGGACAATGGCGGCATCGTCTTTCAGGCGCTCGGCCCGCGCTTTCCGACCCGTTTCGATGACCTTGCGATCGAGCGCAACATCATCTGGCGTGTCGACCGCTCCGGCATTGCCGGGATCAGCGATCAGGTCACCGCCGCGCGCTGGTATCCAAGCTATGATATCGTGATCCGGGACAATTATCTGGAAGACGTTGGCGGCGACGGCATCGTGCCGCGTGGCACCGATGGCGCGCTGATCGAGCATAATATCGTCCGCTATGCCGCCGGCCGGGCGCCCGGATACAGCGCCGGAATCTGGCAGTGGAGCACGGATCACAGCCTCATCCAGCTCAATGAAGCTGCCTACACCCGCACGCGCTATGACGGTCAGGGTTTCGATTCCGACTTCAACTCGCGCCGGACGACCATCGCGTACAATTACAGTCACGATAATGCCGGCGGCTTTCTGCTGATCTGCTCGCCTAAAGCCAATGACAAGGACAATATCGGCAATCGCGGCACAGTGGTGCGTCACAATGTCAGCCAGAATGACGGGACGCGCATCTTCCAGTTGTCAGGCACGATTTCGGACGCCTTGATCGAGAAGAATGTGATCCACGTCGCCAAGGGCAAGGACGTCCAGATGGTGGTCGCCACCGAGTGGCAGGGCTGGGCGAGCGACGTCCGCTTCCGCAACAATCGCTTCGCGGTGGCGGGCACGGCGCGTTATGGCAGCGAGGTCGGCCGTCAGGGGCCGGATTATCTGATCTCGGCCGGCTTCTCTCCGGCTCAGTTCATTCGCTTCACGGGCAACGACTATCTCGGCGCTCATGTCGATCCGCCCCGCGACGAGGTCGGCCTGATGAAGGCTGACTATAAGGCCCCCTCGCTCGATTGGGCGGTGCCGACATTCGACCCGGCCAAGCCGGACGGCTTCGCGGATTATCTCGCGCGCCACCGCCAGTGGATGCTCGCCATGCTGGAGCGAGAACTGGGCGCGCCGGTAAAGCTGCTCACGCCCCGCCGCGCGTCGGTCTTCGAGGCGCGACGGTAGGGGGCTTCAGCTTTCGGGTTCTTAGCGCATTCCCAGCGGGCAGGGCCAACATCGCAATTTCAAATTAAAGCGTTGCGCCCGCGCAATCCTGAGAGACGGAGGGATCGCAATCCTCTATCGTGGGTTTTCAGCTTGCTCTTTTCGGGAGCGGTGGACGTGCGGAGACGGTCCGGCGTTTGCGAAGGGAGATATGCGGATGGATCGGACGGCGAAGGCGTCGAGTGGGATTGAGGGGCTTGATGATGTGACGGCGGGCGGCTTTGCCTGCGGCAGGCTGTTCCTCGTCGAGGGCGATCCCGGTACCGGCAAGACGACCATCGCAAGCCAGTTCCTCATGAACGGCGCAGAGGCGGGGGAGCGGGGGCTGTATATCACCCTGTCCGAAACCGAGGAGGAACTGCGTGAGACCGCTGCCTCGCACTGCTGGGCGCTGAACGAGCATTTCCACATTTTCGAACTCGTACCGCCCGAGACGCTGCTGGACGAGAATCAGCAGCAGAGCCTGCTCTACTCCTCCGACCTCGAACTGGGCGAAACCACAAAGCGCATCCTCGAGGCGATCGAGCGGGTCAAGCCGCAGCGGATGGTGATCGACAGTCTCTCGGAAATCCGGCTGCTCGCGCAAAGCTCGCTGCGCTACCGTCGCCAGATTCTGGCGCTGAAGCACTATTTCGCCAAGCATAATGCAACCGTGCTGATGCTCGACGATCTGACCTCCGACACCAATGACAAGACGGTGCACAGCGTCGCTCATGGTGTGCTGCGGCTTGAGGAACTGGCACCGCTCTACGGCTCGGAACGCCGCCGGCTGCGGATGCTCAAATATCGCGGCCAGCGCTACCGCGGCGGCTATCATGATTTCGTGATCAATACCGGCGGTGTGCGGGTTTTCCCCAGACTGGTGTCGCTGGAGCATAAATCCGATTTCGTGCGGGCCACCGCGCCGACGGAAAGCGCCGAACTCAATGCCCTGCTCGGCGGGGGCTTTGACTCCGGCACCAGCACGCTGATCCTCGGCCCGACGGGAACGGGCAAATCCCTCCTGGCGCTCAATCTCATAAAAGGGTGCATTGCGCGCGGAGAGACGGCAGCCATGTTCGTCTTCGATGAGGAACTCGGCTTGCTGGCCGATCGGGCCAAGGGGCTTGGCATCGATGTGAGCCGGCTGGTCGCGGACGGCAAGCTCATCATCGAGCAGGTCGATGCAGCCGAAATGTCGCCCGGCGAGTTTGCTCATCGGGTGCGCGCGACCGTCGAGGAGCATGGCATCCGCACCGTCGTGATCGACAGCCTGAACGGATATCGCGCGGCGATGCCCGAGGAGAGCGCGCTTGTCCTCCACATTCACGAGCTGTTGCAATATCTCAATCGGCGCGGCGCGAGCACGTTCCTCACCGTCACGCAGCATGGCGTGGTGGGAGACATGCAGGCGCCGGTGGACATCACCTATCTGGCCGATACGGTCGTGCTGCTGCGCTATTTCGAGGCGGTGGGCCATGTCCGGCGGGCCATCTCGATCGTCAAGAAGCGCTCGGGCGTCCATGAGAATACGATCCGCGAATATCGTATCGACGCACAAGGCATCACCATCGGCGAGCCGCTGACGCATTTTCAGGGTGTGTTGCGTGGCATCCCCACGATGGTCGGTGCCGGCAATCTGATGGACCTCGGCCAGGACAAGCGCGGCTGATGAACCGCACTTTTTCGGAGCGTGCCGTCATCCTCGCCCCTCACGGTCGGGATGCAGAGATCGCCGCCGCCATCCTCAACCAGGCCGGCATCGAAACCGAGATTGTCCCGTCGCTCGATGCGCTGGTCGCGCGCCTCGCACAGGGTCTTGGGTTCGTGATGATGACCGATGAAGCGGTCAAGGCGGCCGATCTGAGGCCGCTGGTGGAGCTCATCGCCGCGCAACAGGAATGGTCCGATCTGCCCTTCGTCCTGCTCACCCAGCGCGGCGGCGGCGTCGAGCGCAATCCTGCCGCCGGCCGCCATCTCGAATTGCTCGGCAACGTGACCTTTCTCGAACGCCCCTTTCACCCGACCACATTGGTCAGCGTCGCCACGGCTGCGCTGCGGGCGCGCCGGCGGCAATATGAAGCGCGAACCCGGCTTGAGGATATTCGCGCGGTCGAGGAACGCTACCGCCTGGCGAGCAAGGCGACGAACGACGCCATCTGGGATTGGGATTTCGTCACCGACTATGTGACCTGGAACGACGCGCTCTCCATCGCTTATGGCCACCCGGCCGACCAGATCGAGAATAGCGGAGAATGGTGGATCGCGCAGATCCACCCTGACGACCGGGACGAGGTCGACAGGACCATCCACGCAGCGATTGACGGCTCGTCGGACAGCTGGAGCGGAGAATATCGGTTCAGGCGGGGCGACGGGAGCTACGCCCACGTCTTCGATCGCGGCCACATCATCCGGGATGCGCAGGGGCAGGCCTTGCGCATGATCGGGGCGATGCTCGATCTATCCGAGCGGATGCGCGTCCGGGCCGAGCTCGCCATCAGCGAGGAGCGGCTGCGGCTGGCGACGGATGCCGCCGAGGTCGGCTTCTGGGACGTCGACGTGGTCAACGATGTTCTGATCTGGCCACCCATCGTGAAAGGGGTGTTCGGCATCTCGCCCGATGTCGAAGTGTCGATGCAGGATTTTTACGAAGGCCTCCATCCCGACGATCGCGCGCATACCACCGAAGCCTATCTGGCGGCCGCAGACCCGAATGTCCGCGCGATCTATGACGTCGAATATCGGACGATCGGCAAGGAAGATGGGCTGGTGCGCTGGGTCGCCGCCAAGGGACGCGGCGTCTTCGACGAGGCCGGGCGGTGCCTGCGCGTCGTCGGCACGGCGATTGACGTGACGGCGCGCAAGCGGGCCGAGGCGGAACTGCGGGAGCTCAACGAGCATCTCGAGCGTCGCGTGACCGAGGAGGTGGCCGTGCGCGAGCAGGCGCAGGCAGCCCTCCGCCAGGCGCAGAAAATGGAAGCTGTCGGCCAATTGACCGGCGGCATCGCGCATGACTTCAACAATATGCTGGCCGTGGTGATCGGCTCACTCGACCTGTTGAGCCGGCGCGTCATGCCCGATGACGAGCGCGCGAAACGCTATATCGACGCCGCGATCGACGGCGCGGAACGCGCTGCCACCCTGACCCATCGCCTCCTGGCATTCTCGCGCCAGCAGCCGCTCAATCCCGAGGTGCTCGATCCCAACAAGCTCGTCTCGGGCATGTCCGAGCTCCTGCTGCATTCGCTGGGCGGCGATGTCCGGCTGGAGACGGTTCTTGCGGCGGGCGTGTGGCGCACCCATGCCGACCGCAATCAGCTTGAAAACGCGATCGTCAATCTCGCGGTCAATGCCCGCGATGCCATGCCAGATGGCGGACACCTGACGATTGAAACGCAAAACACGCACGCCGATGATCGCTATGCCGCGGAGAATTTCGGCGTTCCGGCGGGCCAATATGTGATGATCGCCGTGACCGACACCGGCACGGGCATGCCGGACGACGTCATCGCCAAGGCGTTCGATCCCTTCTTCACCACCAAGGCGGTGGGCAAGGGCACCGGTCTGGGGCTGAGCCAGGTGTACGGATTTGTCCGGCAGTCGGGCGGGCATATCAAAATCTATTCCGAGCCGGGCGAAGGGACGACGATCAAGATCTATCTCCCGCGCTTCTATGGCGAGGTCGCCGGAGAGATCGAACAGGTACGGGCCGACCTGCCGAGGGGCGATGAGCAGGAGGTCATTCTGGTGGTTGAGGACGAGGCCGCCGTCCGCCGCTTCAGCGTCGATGCGCTGGTCGAACTGGGCTATCGCGTGCTGGAAGCGGATGGCGGACATGCGGCGCTCCGCGTGCTGGACGAGCATCCGGAGATCACGCTCTTGTTCACGGACATCATCATGCCGGACATCAACGGACGGAAACTCGCCGATGAAGCGTGCCGCCGCCGGCCGGACCTGAAGGTGCTCTATACCAGCGGCTATACGCGCAACGCCGTTGTCCACAACGGCGTTGTCGATCCCGGTGTGGAGCTTCTCGGCAAGCCCTTCACGGTCGAGCAGCTCGCGGCCAAGATCCGGGCCGTTCTCGAAAAGGCCTAGGCTGGGGCGGCGAACCTGGGCTCAGCCAAGGTGCAGGGCAAACCGGTCGATTGCCGAAGCCAGGCTGGGCATGATCAGGCCGCGCTCGCTGCTCATCGGCGCATGGCGGGGCCGCCGCGCCGGCCAGTTCATCGCGTCGATGGAGACCGTTTCGATCAGATCGGTTGGCAGGTCCATCCTTTCGCCCACGGCATGCGCAAACTGCGCCCAAGAGAAAGCGCCGTCGCTGGTGAGGTGCCAGATGCCGCACTCGTCGTCGATCACGAGGTCGAGCGTGGCGCGGACGAGATCGGGCACATAAGTGGGCGAGGTGATGCAGTCCCCCACGGCGTGAAATACGCGTTCGGTCCGCAGCGCCGCCACCAGATGCATGGCGAAATTGTGCGGATCATAGGGTGAGAAGAAGGATGCGGTCCTGATGACCAGCGCGCGCCCGCCAGCCGCCAGAACACCCGCCTCAGCGCGTGCCTTGCTCTCTCCGTAGACGTTGAGCGGCGCTGGCGCGTCGCTTTCCACATAAGCGCGCCGGCCATGGCCATCGAAGACGAGGTCGCTGGAGAAGCAGCTATAATGGATGTCGCGTTGCGCGCAGGCGGCTGCAAGGGCGACGCAGCCTGTGAAATTGGTTGCAAGGCAGGCATCGGCGCTGCCCTCTGCTTCATCCACCCGCACCCAGCCTGCGCAGTTGATGACGGCCCAGGGCCGCAACCGATCCAGCGCGTCGGCAATCGTGGCGGCATCGTGCAGGTCGATGACGTCTCGTCCGACCAGCCGATGATCGATATCACGGAGCGAACAGGCCCCCGCAAAGGCCTGGCCCAAGGTTCCGGTTGCACCCAAGATCAAGAGCGGGCGCGCTTCTGGAGCCGGCGGTACATCGATCGCGCGTGGCTCTGTCGCAGCCCCGGTGAGGCGCCCGGGTCGACGCCACCATCCCTGTCCATGCAGGACGGGATGAGCCGGCCTTGCGCCTCCTGCCAGTGCGCGCATCATCGGCGCCAAAGCGGTCTCTCGCGGCTGGGCGCCCCGCACGTCGAACACGCCGCTCTCATAATGGCCGGCCTTTTGGGTGAGCAGGCTGTCCCAGTCGAACGCGCCGAACAGGCTCCAGACCGTCACCGCGTCGATGCAGAGGCCGTCCGCGCGGAGCGCCGTGGCCGTTGTCCAGGCTTCGTCGAGCCAGCGCATCTGCTCCTCGCGCGTGCAGCCATTGTGCACCTCGGTGAGCACGATGGGCACCCCATAGCGTTCCCAGGCAGCGCGAACGGCGCCTTCAAGGCCCGGCGGGTGAGCTATGGCTCTGACCGCTTCGACATCGGCAACCGGCCCGATGGCACAAGCGCCATGGCTGGCCGGGGGGTGGCGCTCCAGCCGGTGGTCGAGGAAGCGGTCGCTGGTGAGGTAGTGATTGAGGCCGATGATGGCTGGCGGGCATGGCGCGGAAGCGATGTCGCGCAGACGATCCGACAGTCCCAGACCCTCGAGATGATCCCAAAGCGCGTGCCCCGCTATCAGGCGGCCGGTCAGCAAATCCCAGGTCGCCCAGCGGCGATGATTGTCGAAGCCTGCCTGAGCGGCCCGCTGCGGTGTCGCGTCCGTGTGCCCCAGATCCTCTGTTTGAACGAGGCGCGCCGCGGGAATGATTTTGCGGATCGCGTCCATCGCCCCGCGGATGGCATCGACCTGGTTGAGGAGCGCGGTCCAGAAAGCCGTCTCGTCGCGAAGATGGGGATACCAATGACCATAAAGGGCGGAAAAGCGCGCGGTGGTGAGCGGCTCGTTGACCGGCGTCCAATCCTGGACCCAGGGGAACCGCTCCGCCGCCTCCCGCGCGTGATCGGCAAGACCCGCCGCAAATGCCGGATCCAGCAAGTGGGTGGGGGCGGGACCGCTGCCATGATGGATCAGGCCAAGGATCGGGCGGATGCCAAGCGCGCGCAGGCGCCCCAGCCGGTCGGCGTGCCACGCCCAAAGCGCCTCGCGCTGGTCGCTTTGGGCAAAGCTCTCCCAAAGCAAGGGGTAGCGAAGCGCCGTCACGCCCAGTCCGGCCAAGCGATCCAGATCTTCGGGTCGATTGCTGTGCCCGCTCCGCGTCGACTGATCGAGATAATCATCCCCGACGCGATTGATCGTGCATTCGCACCCGCCCCACAGGGCGAGAGGGGCAAGCTGGGTCGATACGGCGTCCAAGGGAACCTCATACGGCGATGGCCGTGCACCGAGCATATACCAACCCGGCCCCCCGTTCGCCTCCAATCAAAGTCGTGCTGGCACTATCGTATTGATATCGATCAATCGTGGTAAATAAGCGGGAGCAAGGATGCTGTGCGCGCATTGTTGCCGATACAGGTTCATTCCGCTCTAGCCTCGAAAGCCACCAATAATGACGCTGATGTGCTTCTCGCATCTGCGCTGGGACTTCGTGTTCCAGCGCCCGCAACATCTTATGTCGCGTTTCGCATATCGTCAGCCGGTCACCTTCTGGGAGGAACCGCTCGTCAGCGGCGAGACCGCTGATGCCTGGCTGGAGCTGAGGACGCCCGCCCCGCACATCACGGTCGCGACACCGCACCTCCCGGAAGGCCTGACGGATGCGGAAAGCCAGGTCACCCTGCGGCACCTGCTCGACGCCCATCTGAGCGATCATGCCGAGCCGCTGGTGACATGGTACTATACGCCGATGATGCTGCCCTTCTCGCGGCATCTCCAAGCGGTCTGCACGATCTATGACTGTATGGATGAGCTGGCGAATTTCCGGTTTGCGCCCCCCCAGCTGGCGGAACTTGAAGCCGAGCTGTTCGAGAGAGCCGATCTGGTTTTCACTGGCGGCTACAGTCTCTACGAGGCGAAGCGCGCGCGCCACCCTGCGGTCCATGCTTTCCCTTCCAGCGTCGACGCCGCGCATTTTGCCGCGGCGCGCCTGCCGGGGGAGGATCCTTCCGACCAGGCCGCTCTCGCGCGGCCGCGGTTCGGCTTCTACGGCGTCATTGACGAACGGATGGACCTCGCCCTGCTCGCCGCCGTCGCCGATGCGCATCCCGATTGGTCGCTGGTGCTGGTTGGCCCCGTCGTCAAGATCGATCCCGCCGATCTGCCGCAGCGGCCCAACATCGCCTATCTGGGAAGCAAAGCCTATGGCGAGCTCCCGCACTATGCGCGGGGCTGGGACGTCGCGTTGATGCCCTTTGCCATCAATCCGTCCACGCAGTTCATTTCTCCCACCAAGACGCCGGAATATCTGGCAGCCGGCCTGCCGGTGGTCTCCACCCCGATCATCGATGTCGTGCGCCATTATGGCATGCTCGACGCGGTCGAGATCGCCGGTAATCCCGAGGCATTCGTGGCTGCGTGCGAGCGGGCGCTCTCTCGCGCCCGTGAGCCTGCCGATGCCCCGTGGGGGGCGAGCGCAGACGCGTGTCTCGCCGACCTCTCCTGGGACAAGGTGGTCGATGCCATGTCGGCGCTCATCGCGGAGGTGATGACGCCGCTCCCCACCCGCCATTACGACTATCTGGTCGTCGGCGCGGGTTTTGCGGGCGCGGTGATGGCGGAACGCCTCGCGGCGGACGGCGGCAAGCGCGTCCTTGTCATCGATCGACGCGACCATATCGCCGGAAATGCCTATGACCATTATGACGAGGCCGGCATTCTGGTCCATCGCTACGGTCCCCATATTTTTCACACGAACAGTCAAGACATCGTCGACTATCTCTCACGCTTCACGCGCTGGCACCCCTATGAGCATCGCGTCCTGGCGGACGTCGATGGGCTGCAGGTGCCGATGCCGATCAACCGCGACACATTGAACAGCCTCTACGGGCTGGCATTGGCGGACGAGGCAGAGGCGGAGGCCTTTCTTGAGAGCCAGGCGGAGCCGGTCGAGACGATCCGCACATCGGCCGACGTGGTCATCTCCAAGGTGGGGCGCCATCTCTATGAGACTTTCTTCCAAGGCTATACCCGCAAGCAATGGGGCATGGACCCGTCCGAACTCGACAAATCGGTGACGGCCCGCGTGCCGACGCGGACAAACACGGATGACCGCTATTTCACCGACAGCTTCCAGGCGATGCCGGCCGAGGGCTATACGGCGATGTTCGCGGCCATGCTCGACCATCCGCTGATTGACGTGGAGCTTGGCGTCACCTTCGAGGAGGTTGCTGCCCGCGTGCGGTATGACCGGCTGGTCTTTACTGGGCCGATCGATGAATATTTCGGCCATCGCTACGGCAAGCTGCCCTATCGGTCGCTTGAGTTTCGGCACGAGACCCGCGCCACCGAATGGCTGCAGCCGGTCGCCGTCATCAACTATCCGTCCGAAGCGGTACCCTATACGCGCATCACCGAGTATAAGCATCTGACCGGCCAGAGCGCGGCCGGCACGAGCATCACCTACGAATATCCCAGCGCCGAGGGTGACCCCTATTACCCCATCCCGCGCCCGGAAAATGCCGCCCTGTTCAAACGCTATGAAGCGCTCGCTTTGGGCACGCCCGATGTCCTGTTCGTCGGACGGCTCGCCACCTACCGCTATTATAATATGGATCAGGTGGTCGGCCAGGCGCTCGCGACCTATCGGCGGCACATGATGCAACTGAGGACGGCAAAGCCGGCCCATGATATCGACGCGATCGCTGCTGAATAGGAGCGTCCCGCGCAAGCGCGATCATGGAGTATCTGATGGCCCGCTGCGGGGCGATAGGACAGGGGACTTCAGTGAGACAGATGCTGCGGCCTTGGCCATTGCACAGCCAGACCCGAGCCTCTCACGCTGAGATCCAACAATTGTGGTGGGGAGCGACGCCCGGATCAGTCCACCCGGTTCGAAGGGCGAGATCGCTTCGGCTCTCGACACCAATAGAGATGATAAGGCGGCATGTTGAGCCAACGCCGGCGCCGTTTCACTCGTGTGAAGACTTCGCGGAGTGATGGTTCGATCGTCCGACGCACCTGATAAGCGAGGAACTCACCGTCATCGTTGAGAAGGCGCGCGGCATCTTCCACGATTCTCGCCCTGTCGGACTTATCCAACGCGGAGAAGGGGAGGCCAGAGAGAATATAGTCTACCCGCCCGACCACGTCGTACCCAAGGATGGCCCGAGCTTGGAGAGCCGATCCTGTATGGACCGTAAAGCGAGGATCATCGATCGTGTGGCGAAGATGGTCGGCAAGCCCGTCCTCACTTTCGATCGCGATCAGCTTGGCGTCGCGTGGCAGGTGCGCAAGAATATAGCGGGTAAACTCACCTGTGCCGGGACCATATTCGACGAACAGGCGCGTTTTGGCCCAGTCGACCCCTGCTAGCTGGCGCTTGATGGTACCCGCCGAGGTGGCAATGGGCGAGCCGACTGAAAGGGGTGCCTTGGCGAACTCCTTGAGGAATGTCGTCCAATGCGGTGAGCCACCATTCCCGTCCTGCGACGTGCTCGCCATGGCATATATCCTCCCGAAATCTTCAAGAACAATGTGATCGAGCGCTGTCCGTTCCGGGCTTGGCATTTTATTGGATGCGAGCAGTCGGTTAGGCCGTGTCAGCATTGAGGCGGATAAGATAGAGATGTCCCCATCGGGCACGGGCCTCGGCGAGAGAGGAAAGGGCAATCTGTGAAAGCCATTATTTTTCAGGCGCTCCACACGCCGCTGGCGTTCGAGGACATTCCTGATCCCACGCCCGGCGAGGGCGAACTGGTGGTCAAGGTCGGGCGCTGCGGCATTTGCGGCAGTGATCTGCATATGACGCAGGATGCCGCTTATGGATGCAAGCATGGCGACGTTCTGGGCCATGAGTTCGCCGGCGAAGTGGTGGCGCTGGGTCGGAACACGGAGGGGCGCAAGGTGGGCGAGCTCGTCTCGGTCATCCCGCTCAAAAGCTGCGGCGACTGCGAGCATTGTCGCAAGGGCGAAGTGCAGTGGTGCCCGTCATTCGGTCTGCAGGGCGGCGGCTATGCCGATTATGCCGTCACCCGCCCGAACCAGTGCGTGCCCTTGCCTGCGGGGCTGACGCTGGCGGATGGCGCCATTATCGAGCCGTTGGCCGTGGCCCTGCACGGCGTGAACCTGTCGGGCCTGAAAACCGGTGACAAGGTACTGGTGTTGGGCGCAGGGCCGATCGGGCTTGCAGTGGCCTTCTGGGCCAAGCGGCTTGGGGCCGCCAAGGTGGCCGTGCAGGATATCTCCACCGCGCAGCAGCAGCGCGCGCACGATATGGGCGCGGACGTGTTCGTGGTGGACCCGCAGAACCCGGTCGAAAGTGCCGTGCAGGGTCTGGGCGGCATGGCCGACATCGTCTTCGAATGCGTGGGTGTGCCCGGCCTGATCGCGCAAGCCGTGGACCAGGTGCGTCCGCGCGGCACGATCCTGCTGCTGGGCCTGTGCACCAAGCCGGACACGTTCAACTCCTTCGCCATGCTCGGCAAGGAAGTGCGCCTCGTTACCAGTGCCTTCTTCACCGTGCAGGAATATGAGGCCGCCCTGGCCGCGCTGGAGCAAGGCGCCATCGCGCCCCGGCTGATGGTCACCAGCACCATTGCGCTCGCCGATACGCCCACGGTCTTCGAGGCCCTCAAACAGCGCGGCGAGCAGTGCAAGGTGCTGATCGCGCCGGGCGTCTAGGCCCTCGGCGCTAACCCAGCGTCAACGGTCAGCCGTGAGGATGGGGTGGTTCTGGCGCAGTTCATCGAGCAGGCTCTCGACCTTTGCGATATCGGAGGTCGAACCGGTCGCATCGACCATCCAGTTGCAATGGGGATGGGTCCGGAGATCGTAAATTCGGATCGGACCGACGACCTTGCGCCAGCGTTGGCGAGTGCCGCCATGGTCACGGACCAGTCGTGCAATAAGAATATCGGCCAGCTGAGATTGGGTCATGGCGCTGCCTATCTCTTGCGGCGCGGCCCGCGCAAGGGAGGAGTGAGCACCTGATCCGCAGCGCTGTCCCGCGTCATGGGCGTCATCGGCGACCAGCTTCCCCGGGCCATGAGCGCAAGCACAACGGTCGTCTCGTCCACGACGGCTAACGCATATGCTCGACCAGAAAGTCGACAAAGACGCGCACGCGGGCCGGAAGGTTGGCGCCGCCGACGAACACCGCATTGATCTGCTCGACGTCACCGGGGTTGTAGTCTTCCAGCAGCGGCACGAGCGTGCCGTTGGCGATCTCCTGCGCGACGCTGAAGGCGCCAACCCGTGCGATGCCGACGCCCTGTGCGGCGAGTTGGCCGAGCGTTTCGCCATTATTGGCTTCAATGCTCCCCTTCATCGCCAGGGAGAACGCCTCCCCGTCGCGCATGAAGGGCCAGACTGGCTCACTGCGGCGAAAGTTGAAGTTCAGGCAATTGTGCCCATGCAGATCCTCCGGCACGCGCGGGGTCCCGGCCCGCGCCAGATAATCGGGTGAGGCGATGATGACGCGGCGGCTTTCACCCAGCCTGCGCGCAGTCAGGCCGCTGTCGGCGAGCGGACCGAAGCGGATCGCAACATCGGCCTGCCCCGCCGCGACATCGACCAGCGCATCAGTCAGCGCGATGTCGACCAGAATATGGGGATAAGCCTGCGCGAAGCGGCCGAGCAGCGGCACCACGCACAACCGCCCGTGCGACAGCGCTGCGCTGATCCGCAGGCGTCCGCGCGGCAGGCCCTGATCGGCGATCTGCTGCTCGCTATCGTCGAGATCGGCAAGGATGCGCCGTGCGGCCTGGAGATAGGCGAGGCCTTCCGCCGTCGGGGTCAGCGCCCGGGTCGAGCGGAGCAGGAGCCTGACGCCCAGTCGCGCTTCGATCCTGTCGACCGCGCGGCTCACCGCCGAGGGTGTCAAGCCCACCGCGCGGCCGGCGGCGGAAAAACTGCCCCGATCGATCGCCGCGACGAATACCTCCATGGCGCGCGCGCGATCGCCACTCTCAATAACTTTTGCGTCCATAGCAAAGATCCTTGGCTCGAATGCGCACTACAACAGCGGGGCGCTGCGGTCCATTTATGAGTGGAAATCGCAATCGAAGGATCGAGCATGGATTATCGGCAACTAGGGCGCTCGGGTTTGCGCGTATCGGCCCTGAGTTTCGGCGCCGGGACGTTCGGCGGCAAGGGGCCGTTGTTCAGCGCCTGGGGACAGAGCGACGCTGCCGAAGCGCGGCGGCTGGTCGATATCTGTCTCGATGCGGGCGTGACCCTGTTCGACACCGCCGACGTCTATTCGAACGGCGCGTCGGAAGAGGTGCTGGGGTCCGCAATCAAGGGGCGGCGCGACGCCCTGATGATTTCTACCAAAACCGGCCTGCCGATGGGCGAAGGGCCGCAGGATTGGGGCGCCTCACGGGCACGGCTGATCCGCGCGGTGGAGGATGCGTTGCGGCGCCTGGGCACGGATTATATCGACTTGCTGCAACTCCATGCGCTCGATGCGTCCACCCCGGCGGAAGAGGTCATGGGCACGCTCGATAGGCTGATTGCGGCGGGCAAGCTGCGCTATGCGGGTGTCTCCAACTATCCTGGCTGGCAGGTGATGAAGGCGCAGGCCGCGGCGGATCGCCATGGCTGGCCGCGCCTTGTCGCCCATCAGGTCTATTATTCGCTGATCGGGCGCGCCTATGAGTGGGATCTGATGCCGCTCGCCGCCGACCAGGGCATCGGTGCGCTGGTGTGGAGCCCGCTCGGCTGGGGACGGCTGACCGGGAAGATTGGGCGTGGCCGACCGATTCCCCCGGGCAGTCGTTTGAATGAGACAGAGCAATTCGCGCCGCCGGTTGCGGAGGACCATCTCTATCGCGTGATCGGCGCGCTGGAGGCGGTCGCAGCCGAAACCGGCAGGTCCGTGCCGCAGGTCGCGATCAATTGGCTGCTGGGGCGGCCGACCGTGTCCTCCGTCATCATCGGCGCCCGGGATGAGGCCCAGTTGCGTGAAAATCTGCGTGCGGTCGGCTGGGCTCTGACGCCTGAACAGATTGCCGCGCTGGATGCGGCCAGCGCCGTCATGCCGCCCTATCCGCATACGCCCTACCGCCAGCAGGACGGCTTTGCCCTGCTCAATCCCCCCATGGTCTGACGGGAGTGAACCTTTTGAAACTGAATCCCGGCATCATCGCACTGGCGATCGGCGCGTTCGGCATCGGCGTGACCGAGTTCGCACCCATGGGTCTGCTCCCGGTCATCGCCGGCGATCTTGGCGTGTCGATCCCAACCGCGGGCCTGCTCATCAGCGCCTATGCGTTCGGCGTGATGCTGGGCGCGCCATTGATGACCCTGACCACTGGCCGGGTACCGCGCCGCACGCTGCTCATTGCGCTCGCCGGCATCTTCACGCTCGGCAACCTGTTGGCTGCGATCTCGACCGGATACGGGATGCTGCTGGCGGCGCGGCTCGTCACCTCGCTCAACCACGGCGCCTTTTTCGGCGTCGGGGCGATCGTGGCCGCAAGCCTCGTGCCGCCCGAGCGCAAGGCTGGTGCAGTC
The DNA here is from genome assembly GCF_025961955.1 of Sphingobium sp. B10D7B. NCBI lineage: Bacteria > Pseudomonadati > Pseudomonadota > Alphaproteobacteria > Sphingomonadales > Sphingobiaceae > Sphingobium > Sphingobium sp. B10D7B. The sequence goes on along the minus strand of NZ_JAOQOQ010000001.1, from coordinate 2,769,971 downwards.
GCGGCAATGTTCATGGGGCTGACGATCGCCAATGTCGTCGGCGTCCCGCTCGCGACCTGGGCGGGCGAGCATCTGGGCTGGCGGATGTCGTTCTGGGGGATCGCCGGACTGGGCGTTGCCACCATCGCCGCGCTGCGGCTGACCCTGCCGATCTTGCCTGCGCCCCGAGGCGGCAATGCCATTGCCGAGCTGCGCGTGCTGAAGCGCGGCCCGGTGCTCGCCGCCTTGGCGCTGACCGTGATCGGATCGAGCGGCATGTTCACCGTGTTCACCTATATCGCGCCCATCCTCCGTGCAGAAACGCATGCGTCGCTCGGGTTCGTGACGGCGATGCTGGTGACCTATGGCGTCGGGCTCACGGTGGGCAACTGGCTGGGCGGCATCTTCGCGGATCGTTCGGTCGATCGCACATTGATGGTGACGCTCGCCGGGCTGGCGCTGGTGCTGGTTGCGTTCGCGGTCCTGATGCCCTTCGCCGCGCCAACCGCGATCCTGATCTTTCTCTGGGGCGTCGCAAGTTTCGCGCTCGTCCCGCCGCTTCAGGTGCGGGTGATGGCTGCCGCAGCGGATGCGCCCAATCTGGCGTCCGCTGTCAACATCGGCGCCTTCAACCTCGGCAACGCGATCGGCGCCGCGATCGGTGGCGCTGTCATCGCCGCGGGACTTGGCTATCGCGCTGTCGCCCTGGCAGGGGCCGGCGCCGCAGTCATCGGCCTGATCGCCGTCGTGGCCGCGGTGTGGACATCGCAGGCCCCTCAACGTCAGGAACCGAAAATTTGCGATGCTTGAACGGTGTTGAGACGCGACCACCTCTCTGCCACGGAACGGTCATTCCGGCAGAGCACTTGCTTATCGCCGGTCCTCTATTCATGCTTCGGGCACGATCATGTGATGGAGCGGCCGATGGCAGGGCATCGTATCTATTCAGTCAGCGTCGCGAGCGTCTACCCTCTCTATGTCGCCAAGGCAGCCAAGAAGGGGCGCACAAAGGAAGAGGTGGACGAGATCTTGCGCTGGCTGACGGGGCACAGCCAAGAGTCCCTCGATAGCGTGCTGGCCGCCGGCACCTCATTCGAGGACTTCTTTGCAACCGCCCCCTGCATGAATCCCGCGCGTTCCCTGATCACCGGCGTAGTCTGCGGGGTGCGCGTCGAGACGATCGAGGAGGGCACCATGCGCGAAATCCGCTATCTCGATAAACTGATCGACGAACTCGCGAAGGGCAGGGGCATGGAAAAAATCCTGCGCGGATAGAATGATGGAGAAAGCCGCACCGTTGAACACGTGCGCGGAACTGGCTCCTGCGGCCTCCGTTTCCAAAACAGAAACGGAGAAGACACATGGAAGAACCCAACCCTCGACAAAAGCCGGAACGGGATCGGTCTATGCCGGACGGCAGGCCCGAGCCGTCCAACCCCTCGGTCGTCCCGAACACCGATAAGCCACAAGGCCGCGAGCGCGATTATATTGAGGATGGCCAGCGAAAGGCCGAGCGCGACGAAAAGCAGATGCGGGATGCAGGTTTTGGCTCCGAGATAGGCGCCGAATAACCTAGCAGCACTTGCCTCCGCCAGCGCCTCCATAACGCGCCTGCTCACGGTTGCGGAAAAACTCGGTCCGCGTCATCGGTACCGCCTGGGGATGGTGACGCGCCATATGGGCCAGATAGGCCTCATAAGGCGGTTGCCCGACCATCAAGCGCGCGGTGGCGCGCAGCCGATGCCACAGGCCGCTCATTCCGCCGGCACCATCTGGGCCGGGGCTTCATGTGCCGTCGGAGCGGGATTGCGCAGGCTCGCCAGACAGGTCCGGATAGTGAAGAAGAGCAGCGAGAGCACGACGGCGACGAACAGCGCGCAAAGACCGGCATCGATCCGATCATTGAAGATAATCGCGTTCATCTCCGCCATGGATTTCGCCGGGGCCAGAACTTCGCCCCGCGCGGCGGCGTCCGAAAAGCGCCGGGCATGTGCGAGGAAGCCGACGGCCGGATCGCTCGACAGGAGCTTGAGCGCGCCGGCGCTCAGCGTGCAGACCAGCAGCCAGAGTGTGGGCACCACGGTCACCCAGGCGAACCGGTGCTGCTTCATCCGGAAGAGAACCACGGTAGAAAGCATCAGTGCGACGGCCGCGAGCATCTGGTTCGAGATGCCAAACACCGGCCAGAGCGTGTTCACGCCGCCAAGCGGATCGGTGACGCCTTGATAGAGGAAGAAGCCCCAGCTGGCCACGCACAGACCGGTCGCGATCACCCCCGGCAGCAGGGCGTTGCCCGCGCGGAATGAGGGGACGGCAAGGCCGATCAGATCCTGCAGCATGAAGCGGCCGGCGCGCGTCCCGGCATCGACGGCCGTCAGAATGAACAGCGCCTCGAACAGGATGGCGAAATGATACCAGAAGGCCTTCATTGCCGGCCCGCCGACGACATGGCTGAAAATCTCGGCCATGGCGACGGCGAGGGTCGGCGCGCCACCGGTTCGCGACACGATGCTGTGCTCACCGACGTCGCGGGCGGTCTGGGCCAATGTGTCGGCTGAGACCGGAAAGCCCATGGCGGTGACCGCGGCCGCTGCGCTCACGGGATCGCCGCCGGTGATCGCGGCCGGACTGTTCATCGCGAAATAGATGCCCGGATCGAGGATCGAGGCGCCCACCAGCGCCATGATCGCCACGAACGCTTCCATCAGCATCGCGCCATAGCCGATAAAGGGCGCATCGGTTTCGGCCGCGATGAGCTTGGGCGTCGTGCCGCTGGAGATGAGCGCATGGAAGCCTGAGACGGCGCCGCAGGCGATGGTGATAAACAGGAAGGGGAAGAGGCCACCCGACCAGACCGGACCGCCCCCGCCGACGAACTGGGTCAGCGCCGGCATCCGCAGCGGCGGGGCCATGACGACAATGCCGATCGCCAGCGCGGCGATTGCGCCGATCTTGAGGAAGGTCGACAGATAATCGCGCGGCGCCAGCAGCAGCCACACCGGCAGGATGGAGGCGACGGCGCCATAGCCGATGAGGATCCAGCAGAGCTGCGTGGGCGTGAAGGTGAAGATCGGCCCCCAAACGGGGGAAGCGGCAACCGATTGCCCATACACGATGGCGAGTATCAGCCCCACGAAACCGAGCAGCGAGACCTCGCCAATGCGACCGGGGCGGATCCAGCGTGTGTAGATGCCCATCAAAAGGGCGAGGGGAATGGTGGCGGCGACGGTGAACATGCCCCAGGGGCTCTCCGCCAGTGCGCGCACGACGATGAGGGCGAGCACTGCGAGGATGATGACCATGATCAGGAAGGCGCCGGCCAGCGCGATCGTGCCGGCGACCGGCCCCATCTCCATGCGGACCAGTTCACCGAGCGATTTTCCGTCGCGCCGCATCGAGATGAACAGCACCATGAAATCCTGCACCGCGCCGGCCAGCACGACGCCGCAGATGATCCAGAGCGTGCCGGGTAGATAGCCCATCTGCGCCGCGAGCACCGGGCCGACCAGGGGGCCGGCGCCGGCAATGGCCGCAAAATGATGGCCAAAGAGGACGCGGCGATCCGTGGGGACATAATCCAGCCCGTCGCCCCGATACTGGGCGGGCGTGGCGCGAGCAGGATCGAGCCGCATGACGTGCCGGGCGATGTAGAGCGCATAATAACGATAGGCGACGAGGAAGATACTGACCGCGGCGATCACAATCCACAGCGCGTTGACCGCCTCGCCGCGTGCCGTGGCGACGATGCCGAGACAGACGGCGCCGATGATCGCGAGGATGATCCAGAAAATATGCTTCACCATGTCCGCCCCTCGATATCCAATCCTGGATTCGCCGCAATGCCCCGTTGTACGCATGGTTTGTCGTAAGCGCGAAATACACGCTTTCCAAGCCGGCCCCGCCGGCTTTCGCTCGCGCCCCGGAAAGGCTATGACAGAGTAGGGGCTGGTGCGCAGTGGCGCTGGTGTTCCCTCGAGATGAGTGTCCCCCGATCAATTTCTGGCCCAGCGGGGTTGCAGAGTCGACTTCGAGGCCAGCGATCGCGACGCTACCTCAAGAACCCGTTCGACAATGGTGAGCGCGCCGATCGCAAATGTCGGCACCAACAGCACCTATGGCAACACGGCGGCATTCTATCTCGTTGACCCCGGGCTGACGCTAGAGTGCATGGGCCGGCAGGAGCAAGGGCACCGCAGGCTGAACGTCAGCGGGCGGCGTTTAGAGCAACGGATAAGAGTGGGATCAGGCAAACTGAATTACTTGCAGTACAAAGCGCCGAGTTCCGCCCGCATTCCTTGCCTTATCCGTCCTCCGGCGATGACCGGCCTTCGCGCTGACGAACCTGCTTCAGAATTACACGCAATCGGCGTAAAACCGTGCTGCTACATCAGGGTGGGATCTCAAGCGCGCCTTGAGGTGGTTCATGCCGACGTCGCGAAACAGTGGGTTGTCGGGGTCTGAACTCACCCCGCGTTCGACTGCGCGGAGTTCGGGGGGCAGTTCGATCAGGGGGATGCTGCCTTCGTGGCTCGCGCCGAGAAAGAACGGAATGGAATAGCGCGCCGTGCCGGGCTCTGGTGAGGTGGCGCAATGGACGTCTGCGTGGACGAAGCCGTTGGTGGCCAGTTCAAGCAGTTCTCCGGTGTTCACGACGAATGTGCCCGGCACAGGCGGCGCATCGATCCACGATCCGTCCTCATGCTGGACCTGCAGACCCGGCAGCACGTCTTGCAGTAAGATGGTGATCAGCCCGCCATCCTTATGGGCGCCGACGCCCTGTTTCGACGTGGCTTGATCGCGACCGGGATAGCGCACGATCTTGAGATGCTGGCGTGGGCCCGACTTGTACATGGGCGCAAAGGCATCTTCGTTCTGGCCGAGCGCCAGGGCGATCGCGCGGAGGACTTCGATCCCGACCCGCGTCACCTCCGCCTGATAGGCCAGAATGATGCCGCGCATCTCCGGCAGGGCATCGGGCCACTGGTTGGGCCCAATGGCGCGATGCCAGGCGGGTGTGTCGGGGCCAGTGGGCAGCGGGGCTTCCTCGCGGTCGAAATCCACCTGCTCGCGCCAGTCGGGCTTACCGCCTGTCAGTTCCATGCCGGCCCGGCAATAGCCCCGGAAATGCGGCGATCTGATCATTTCAATGGCGAGCTTGTCTTCCTCCGGCAATGCGAAGAACTGCTTGGAGACGGCGAGGGCTGCGGCGCACAGCGCGGGGTCGACGCCATGACCCTTAAGGTAGAAGAAGCCGAAACGGTGCAGAACGCTCCTCAGATGTGCGATCAGCATCTCACGGTCTCGCGCGCAGCCTTGCAGTCTGGAGATGTCCACGACCGGCAGGGTGTCAGGCAGATCGGCACCCTGTGCGGGTTGATCGTCAACGCCGGCTTTTTCGGCCGCAAGATCTGAAAGAACGTCCAACATCATACTCTCCATTTGTGTCGCCAAGCGTGCAGTCATTGTCCAGGCGGGCAATGATCGCGTTGGCTGATCCATGGTGTTGATTTTGAACGACCGTGTCGGTGGGTAAACCACATTCGTTCCCACCGTCGTTGGGATAAATCCCACCTTTCGAAAATTATGAATCTATATTTCCAGTGATGGAAATATATTCAGAAATAGAAGAGATTTACATCGGATTTGAGCTGCGTCTGAATCTCTTCAATATGGTGACGGAAGAGATTTGGCGCGAGGTAGATCGCCTTGCCACAAGTCGCGCAGCACAGGTCGCGTTTGGGCGTCTCCAGTGGCTGGTGGGCCACAAGGTCTGGCGTCAGGCTGCAACAGGCGCAGCCGCCGGCACTCGAAAATCTTTCGAGCTGATCAATCATCTCCTGTGTCCAGTGCGCGTGGCAGAATGGGCAGGTCGCGTGATTATCCATATGTCTTCTTTCCATGGCTATCCCAGGTCTGCGCGACGGGAGATGATGTAGGCTTCGTTCTGGAACCACAGCCCGCCATATTTGCGCAGCGTCTGGCGGGTGGCCTCGAGATAGCGATCGCTGTTCATCGCCACGGACAGCCGGTCGTCTTCGATCTGCGCCACGTAGCTGGCGGCATTCCAGGCCGCGAGCAGCGTGGAGGAGCCGATCGACTGATCGATTTCGGTATCCAGCGTCTGGATGCCATAGCGAAACACCGAGCGCTCATCGGGTAGATCGTGAAGCTGGAATTTGCGCGCGTCACGGCCGAGTTCGGCCTGGACAGCGGCCATCAGTATCTGCCGCTTGTGGACGAAGGGGGCTTCGTCCGGCCAAATGGTCTGAATCAACTCCATGCCCGGATCGTCACCAAAGGAATGCACGCCCATCAGCTGCCCGCTCAGGCGCAACGCGCGGGCGAGCGGCGCGACGATCTTCTCCGCCTTGAAGGACAGCTCTGCCCGCGCGCTATAGGGTTGGGACAGTAGTACGAAGTCGAAATCGGCACTGGCCCGGCCCCGACGTGGAATGACCGCGTCGAGCGCGAACCGATGGTCGCGGCGGTACAGGATGAGGACGGCGGGGACTTCATGCAGCGGGCGCCCTGTGGCGGCACTGCGGCGCACGCGCCAGTTGCGTTCCAGAAATGGCTGAAGCTCGGCGATCGCCTCCTCGAAATCGCCGGCGGTGGTGCCATCGAGCGGCACTTCTTCCCAGACCATCCGGCTGGCGTCCACAGGATTGCGCGGGTTGAGCCAAGGGGCCTCGGTATAGGGCAGGTTGGTGACGACCAGCACCGTCGCCGGATGCTCCTGAAACCTGTCGGGCATTTTCTCCAGCATCAGTCGAACGTTTTCGAGGCTGATTTCCTTCGCGACGATGTAGAAAGGTAGCCAAGCGTAACGGCGGTGCGCGCCGCGCAGAAGCCGGGTAAGTGCGGTTCCATCGCCGGCGCCCCCATCGAACAAGCGGATCGCGGGCGGACGGGGCTGGGCAAGGGCCAATTGCTGCAACGCGCGGTCGGCGATCACCTGCTTTTCCGATGAGGTGTTCACGAACATCAGATATTTCTGGCGGTTGTCGTAGAAGCGGAAGCTGTGCTCGACGCTCATCTCGGCGCGACCGATAATGGCCGATCGCAACGTCGCTGCCGATGGCCCGCCCTGCTCGGCGATGAAGCGGTGGACCCGTTCTACCGTCTGGAGCGTCACGCGGCCGCCCTGCTGCAGGCGGCTGACGAACTTGCCGTCGTTGACAGCCTGCCGCCCGAATGTCGTCTGGGCGATCTTCAGCCGCTTGCAGGCTTCTTCGACCTGAGCCAGCAGGGTCTCGGCATCGGTCATGCCGCTACCATCGCATCTCGGGCACTGGCCAGTCCGTGCCGATGGGCGGCAGGCGCAGCAGGCGGGTTGCAGTGCCGCCGAAAATCAGGCGCTTGTCCGCAAGGCTCAGCCGGTCGCTCCGCAGCAGAAAGTTGAGGCTCTCGGCATAGGTCAGTCCGCGGCGCCGTGGGCGGGCACCGCGGGGAAGATCGGCCGTGCGCAAGCGCGTATAATCGCTGGCCCACATGATCCGCTCCGCGCCGAACGCGGCAATCAACTGGTCGAGCCGCGGCCACAGATCCTCGAACGGGTAAGACTCTTCCGACAGGAGCGGGGCGCCGCAGAGCTTCACGGCAATGTTGGAGTAGCGGGCAAGGTCGAGCAGGTCGGGGAAGGTCGCCCAGGACATCGTCTCGGGCGGCGACACGGGGTGCTGCGCGACGCCGATATGGTCGATGATCAGCGTCAAGGTGGGATGCCGTTCGGCAATCTCCGCCATGCGCGCGCATCCGCCGTGGGTGGAGTTGAAGATGGGCAGGCCGACCTCTTCTGCCGCCGCATAAAGGGTATCGAACTTTCCGGTATCGAACTCTGGGCGCATTTCCGCTGTCGCGAAGTTTCCGACCAATGCGCGCCCTGCCACCATGGCGGGATTGGCTGCGACCTTGCGGACAGCAGGGCCGAAGTCGTCGACGATCGGGAAGAAGGTATGGACCCCCGGAAAGCGCCCCGGGAAGAGGGTGCTGGCGAGTTCGATAAACGCGTCGTCGGTGACGGCGAGCGCCCGGTCGACGCCGATCGCGTCCATCGCTTCGCGCGCGAGTTCGATCTGCATCCTTGTCAACAGGTGCATGTCTGCCCCGTCCAGCCGAACTGCAGGAAAAGGCTCATGGATTTGCGCGTCGATGATTTCGAGCGTGTCGATCGGGGCCATGCAGTCGGGGTCTCCTCCGTGGGTCTGACCTTGCGCGCTCATTGCCCGGCCTCCAGCGCCATCCGGTCGACGCTGCGGGCGAATGGCTTGAGGCCCTGCCAGGTGATCAAAAGTGTCAATGGGCCAAGCAGGGCAGTGCTGAGCGAGATGGAGTAGTTGAGCAGTTGCGGATCGCGGAAGAGATAGTCCGTCAGGATCGCGACGAGGAGCGGGCCCACCGCAAAGGCCAGAACATTGGTGCAGAACTGGCTCACCGAACTGACCTGCGCGCGCATGCTGTTGGGCGTGACAAGCTGGAAGGCGGCGATAGCAGGGCCGGCGCCCATGGCGGAAACGAACACGGCGACCGATTGAAGCGTCAGCACTATCCAGGGATTGGGCAGCAGCGGCGCGACGATGTAGCAGGGCACCGACACGCACAGGCCGTAGAAGACGATGCGCAGATTAGCGTCGGAGCGCCCCTGCTTCATCCAGCGTTCCGAGACGCGCGCGCCGAGCAGCAGGGCGATGGGCGAGAGGACCATGGCGATCCCGCCCGTGATCATGCCGACATCGGACAGCTCCCAGCCGAATTCGCGGTGGTAGAGCGTTGGCATCCATTGCGAGATCCCCATAACCATCAGCAGCTTCATGGCGAGGCCGCCGATCGCAGCGAGATAGACGCGCCAGTCATCGCGCATGAAGCGGGCGACATCCTTCACCGGGACGCTTTTCAGCTTACGGCCTTTCAGTCCACGCCGCGCTGGTTCCTTGGTGGTCAGCACGACGAGCGCCCAGATGAGGCCCGGCGCGCCGACGATGATGAAGGCCCACTGCCAGGGGCGGATCGTGCCGCCGAAGGGCAGGCTGACGGTCGGGAAGTGTTCGACCATCGCGAGCACCGCGCCGCCCATGAAGAGGGCAAGGCCCGTGCCCACCGTCGCGCCGATGGAAAGCACACCGGTTCCAAAGGCCACCTTTTCCCGTGGGTAGGAGTCCGTCACGATCGACCAGGTCGCCGGGCCATAGCCCGACTCGCCGGCGCCGATGCCCATGCGCGCGAGGAAGAGATGCGTGTAGTTTTGAGCCAGACCGCACAGCATCGTGGCACCGCTCCAGAAAGCGATGCAGGCGGCGACGATGTTGCGGCGGTTGCGGGTGTCCGCGATGCGGGCGATGGGCAGGCCGGCGATTGCATAGGTCAGCGAAAAGGCCGCGCCCAGCAACAGAGCCGCCTGCGTATCGGAAATGCCGAAATCGCGCTGCACGGGCAGGATCAGCAATGCGAGAACCTGACGATCCACGACCGTGAACAGGACGACGACCGTCAGCACGAAGAGCGAATAATGCGCTTGCCCGCGGGTCGGCATGTCCGTGTCATCTGCCGGCGCGCCAAGCGTGGGACCAGCGGTTGCTTGGGAAACGCCAGGATCATGCGCATCGTGATGGACAGTCAAAAATCGTCTCCCAAAGCCGGTTGTTTTCTATCTTCTATCCGCATGTCGATTCAGAATGCAGCGCCGTAGATTTGGCGCGCGTCACGCCATTCGACGGGGCGCACATTGCGGTCCAGCAAGCGGGTGACGGTCATTGCGCTATCCGTCATCCGGTCCAGCGCATCGGCCGGCACGCCATGGTCGGAGAGGCGCATGGGCACGCCGCAATCGCGGCACAATCCTTCGATTAAACGCAGCCCTGCGCGCGCGATCTCGGCCGTCGTTCCGTTGCCATCCGCGCCAGCCGCCATCGCGATGTCGGCATAGCGTGCCTCCGCTGCTGGCAGGTTGAAGGCGAGGACGTGCGGCAGAAGGATGGCGTTCGACACGCCGTGGGCGACATGGAACTCACCGCCGAGCGGATAAGCCAGCGCATGAACGGCGGCCGTGTTCACCGGGCCAAGGCATAGGCCCCCATAGAAGCTGGCCCGCGCCATGTCCGTCCGCGCTTGCACATCGCTGCCATTGCGCACGGCGTTGAGCAAACTGCGGAAGACCAGCCGCACGCCCGCCAACGCGAAGGTATCGATCACCGGGTGGGCAAAGCGGTTGGCATAAGCTTCGATGCAATGAGTCAGCGCGTCTAGCCCGGTCGCAGCAGTGACGGCGGGCGGCATCGACATCGTGAGCATCGGGTCGATATAGGCGGCATCCGGCACCAGATGCTCGCTCACCACGCCCTTCTTGAGCAGGTCATTCTCATCCAGCAGGATGGCAATGGGCGAAACCTCGCTGCCGGTGCCGGCGGTGGTCGGGATGCACGCGAGCCAGCATCTGCGCGGGCCAGACAGGCCGTCGCGCTGAACATCCGCGATCGTCTGGCGGCCATCCAGCAGGGCGGCGGCGAGTTTCCCAAGATCCATCGAGCTGCCGCCGCCGATGCCGATGACGGCATCTGCGGCCCGACTTTGGGCTGTCGCCAGCAAGGCCTCGAAGTCGCTTACGGATGGCTCGCTGCCGCTGTCGCACCAGATTTCGGTGCGCAAGCCTTGCGCCCGCAAGGGGCCGGCGACCCGCTCCGCGGCGTCGCGTACCGGTGGCGTCGTCACGATAAGGGCAGACTTCGAACCGATCTTGAGAAGATCATCGACCAACCGCGCCGACACATCCGGCCCGAAATGGAGGAGCGCCACCTGTTTCATGCTGATCTGCTGGGGACTCATGGTCGGCGCGTTCCTGACGGTGATTTTGCAGGATCGGGATGACATGGCCTGCCGGGCGGCACTTACCCTGGCCGGAAGTTGCAGATGCCCGTCGCGGTATGTCTGGCGCCCCGCCTGTGGGCCTCCTGCAAACCAGGCGTCGGGCGTAGAAAAGGCACAGCGAACTTCCGCGACGGATAAGCGCGGGCCGGTGGCCATGGGCAGTCATGGCTGCTGGCAGCAACGTCGACAGAGAAGATCATGATCACCGAAATCGCACATCTCACCATCGATCCGGCGAAGGCGGAGGCTTTCGAGCTGGCCGTGGCACAGGCGGCGGCTATTTTGCGGGCCGCCAAGGGCTCACACAGCATGACACTTGAGCGGGTGATCGAAGACCCGGCCCGTTATCGCCTGCGCGTGGAATGGGACAGCGTCGAAGACCATATGGTCGGCTTCCGGGAGTCCGACGGCTTCCTCCAGTGGCGGGCGCTCGCCGGCCCTTATTTCGTCGAACCGCCCTTTGTGGAGCATAGCCAGACGGTCGGCCGCTTTTTCTGATCGCGCCGCCGCATACCGCGAGGGGCAGCATCATTTTCCGGCCCGGGCAAGTGGCTCCGGGGAGGGCTTCCTAGGTTGCGGTCCTGTCCTCCCCCTTTCAGGCCGCCTTGTTCCGTGCGGACGGCCCACACAGGAAGAAACCATGTCCACTGGCTCAATCACATTCGAAGTCGTGCCCAATTGGGAAAAATGTCCTGCCGGTGATGAATTCAGCCATGAGGACGTAGCCGGCGTCGCTTGCGATTCCCGGGACAGGGTCTTCCTCCACACCCGCAAGGGAGAGCGGGTGATGGTGTATGATTCAGACGGCAACTTCCTCTACAAATGGGGCGATGGCGTGTTCAATCGCGCCCATGGCATCACCATCCATGACGACCTGGTCTACTGCACCGACGATCAGGACAGCGTGGTGCGGGTGTTCGACCTAGAGGGGAATTTCCAGTGGATGCTGGGCGAACCGCGCAAGGTCAGCGATACCGGCTATGGATCGATCAAAGGCCGGAAGCCGCAGATCCATCACAATGAGTATGTGGAGCGCTCTGCGGATGGCTTCAACTGCTGCTGCAATGTGTGCATCGCGCAGAATAAGGACATGTTCGTCGCGGACGGATATGGCAATGCGCGCATCCATCATTTCTCGCCCAAAGGCGAACTGCTCAACAGTTGGGGCGAGGTGGGGACCGGCCCGGGCGAATTTCATCTCCCCCATGGCATCGCGCTCGATCGTCAGGAAAATGTGATCGTCTGCGACCGCGAGAACGACCGCCTGCAGTTCTTCGACCGCTCCGGCAAGTTCATCGCCATCTGGGATGACGTGCTGCGCCCGACGGACGTCGTGGTGGACGACGAGGGGCTGATTTACGTCTCCGAACTCTGGCGGCCGATGGAAGCCGGCCAAGGGTCTTTCACGCATGGCTTTGCGGACAGGGATCTGCCCGGCCGCGTGACGGTGTTTGCGCCGCAGGGCAATATCGTCGCGCGATGGGGTGCCGATTCCAACGCCCGCTCGGCCCCGGGCAACTTTATCGCGCCGCACGCCCTGGCGCTGGATTCGCAAGGCAGCCTCTATGTGGCCGAGGTTTCGGTCTCCTTTGGCTCCGGCTTCAATCGCATCGCGCGCGAGGCGTGCATCGATCACCAGATCCAGAAGTTCCGCAGGGTCGATCGCTGATGGCGCTGCCGCTGCTCGCAAACCTGGTTTGCGGAAGCCCCCATCGCAATCACGACTTTGATTACGCCCGGATCAACCTGGCGCAGGCGCTGTATGATGCCGGCGGCATTCGCACAGATTGCTTCATCGATTATGAGAATGTGGATGCATGGGCGCGCTGCGACATGGTTGTCAGCTACACCTCGCAAGTGCCGGTCTCGGAAGCGGCGTCGAGCGCCATGCGGGCCTTTCTGGAGCGCGGTGGACGCTGGTTCGCGCTCCATGCCAGCAATTCGGTGGGGGACAATCAGACTGTGCCGCAGATCATGGGCACGCGGTTCATAACGCACCCGCCCTTTCAGCGGTTCCGGGTAGACACCGCTCGTCCGGAAGACCCGCTGCTCGAGGGGATTGCGCCCTTCGAGATCGACGACGAGCTCTACTGCGTCGAGACGGTGCGCGATGATATCGAGGTTCTGTTGCAATGCCACTGGGGCGGCGAGGCCTTTGGCGGGCGCATGATGGAAACCAAGAATTGGCCGTTGATGTATCGGCGCCATGTCGGCGAGGGTGGCCTGCTGTATCTGGCTCTGGGGCACGCCAATCGCCCCTATGACAAACCCTTTGCGGATCGGCCCGACCAGCCCGATCATCGCGGCCCTTGGCAGGACCCCGTGTTCAAGACGTTGATCCAGCGCGGCGTGGAGTGGGCCGCGCGGCGGCGTCCTTTCGCCTAGAGCAGAGCCGGTGCTTCAGGCGCCGGGGCCGTTCCGCTCCAGTACGTCCTCATCCAAGCTTAGCCCGAGGCCGGGCCGATCGGACAGGATCAGATCGCCATCCTCGACCTGCAGCTTCTCGCGGAACAGCGGTTGCGCCCAAGGGACAAGACCCACGATCAATCCATTTGGGACGGCGGCGATTGCATGGCTGAGTGTTTCAGGCGCGAGGTGGTTCACCACGGGCAGTCCGTAGGCCTGCGCCATATGGGCGACCTTGAGGAAGCCCGTGAGCCCGAGGTCCTGGTCGATCATCACATAATCGCTGCCGCGCTTCTCCATCAGGGCGCGAAATTCGTGGGGGTGCTGGAACACTTCGCCGGCGCAGATCGCCTGCCTCGTGTTGGCCCGCACGAAGGCCATGCCGTCATAATCATAATAGGCGACGGGGTCTTCGATCCAATAGAGATCGTCCGCCTCCGTCTCGCGCGCGAAATGCAGCGCCTGCTTGGCTGTCCACTGAAAATTGCCATCGACGATGATGCGTACGTCCCGCCCGGCGCATGACCGCACGAAGTGGACATGCTCGATTGCCGTCGCCAGCGGGGCGAAGCCGACCGGACATTTGATCGCCCGAAACCCCCGGCCAAGGAGGTCGGCGATGTGGGCGGCGAGCGCGTCCTTGGGCGGCCCGGGCATCAGTCCCCAATTGGCGGACACGGGCAACCGGTTGCGAAACCCGCCCATCAGTTTCCAGACCGGCTGACCGACCGCCTTTCCCTTGATGTCCCAAAGGGCGACATCGATTGCGCTGGCGGCGCGCAACTCCAGCCCGCTGACCGGCGCGCCGAGGAGGGGGCGTGTGAGCCGGTCGTGAATGGGTTCGACCTCCGCCTCATGCCCTATGAGGCTCTCGACCATCGCTTCGATCAGCAGAATGAGGGGCTTGAGCGTGCGCGGGTTCACCCGGCTGACAGAGCCGATGCCCTCGATGCCTTGGTCGGTCATCAGGCGCACCACGATGTGCGTTCCCGCCATCACGCCTTCGAAATTGACCGTCGCACCCATCACCTTGCCGCCGGTGATCTTCATGCCGCTCTCCCGTTCGACCCCGGCACCGTGCCCAGAGTTCGGGCGCCTGTCTGCATCGCCGGTGGGGCGCGGGCAATAAAGAGCCGACTGTCCCGGCCAATCCGCAAGGCAAACTTCCGAAACGGATAAGTGCGCGCAGGCCCACCTCATATGGTTTAGGTCCCGAGGCAAAGAAAAGCGGGGTTCAGGAGGGTGAAATGCGGAAGGCTATTAGCAAGAAGGCGGGGATGATGTTGACCGGCATGTTGCTTGCGACGGTGAGCGCCGGCGCAGCGGCGCAGGCGCAGCAGACCCAAGGCACAACCGATCGGGCCAGCACGGCGGGGAATGGCCTTTCCGATATCGTCGTGACCGCCACCCGGCAGCAGACCAATGTGCAGGATACGCCGATTGCGATCACTGCCGTCACGGGCGACACGCTCGCCACACGCGGTATCCAGTCGGCAGCGGAGATTTCGCAGGTCGTGCCCAACGCCACCTTCTCGCGGGCGCAGGGTGCCTTCGGCCCGGGGGTAACGACCTATATTCGCGGCATCGGTTCGCGCGATACGAGCCTGGCCGGTGAGGCCGCCGTCGCTTTCTATATCGACGACATCTACTATCCGCTTCTGCTCGGCGCCAATTTCGACTTGCTCGATCTGGAGCATGTCGAGGTGTTGCGCGGCCCGCAGGGCACGCTGTTCGGGCGCAACGCGCTCGCCGGTGGCGTCGTTCTCGTCAGCAAGCAGCCCAGCCTTACCGAGGCCTCCGGCTTCGTGGACGTCACGGTCGGCGCTTACAAGCGCCGCGATTTCCGCGCCGGGATCAACCTGCCGATCGTGGCGGACAAGCTCGGCATGTCGCTCTCCGTTCTCTCCAAGAAGCGCGACGGATTTGTGAAGCGGCTTGATTTCCGGTGTCAGATGGAGGCCAATGGCACGCCGCAGCTGGCGGGACGCATCCCCTATGTCGACCAGACGCTGGCCTCTTCTCCCAACAACCGGCCCGATGATTGTCAGGTCGGGACGCTGGGTGGCGAAGACGTGCGCGCGGTGCGAGGCGCGTTGAAATTCCAGCCGAGCGACGGCATCCGCTTCACTCTGTCCGCCGATTATATTCAGGATCAGTCGGAGAATGTCGCCGATACTCTGATCGCGACCAATGCCTCTCGCGCCGCGACGCGCGCGTCCTGGGTCGGGCAGGCCAACCTGCTGGGCGTGGCCTATGATAACAGGTTTCTGACCGGCAACCGCTTCTCCACTTATGCGACCTATTGCGATCCGGTTGGCGCCGGTACGGTGGTTGCCGGCAGCACCTTCTACAACGGCAATCCCAATCATGGCGGGGTCTGCTACAGCCCGCGCGTGGATGTCGTGAACTGGGGCGTTTCCGGCAAGCTGTCCATCGACCTGACGAGCGATATCGAATTCACCGGCATCCTTGGCTATCGCAATTTCAGCGACACGCATGCGTTCGATACCGATGGCTCGCCGTTGGTGCAGGAACACACGCTGGCGACGATCACCTCCCGATATATCAGTGCGGAAGCCCGGCTTTCCGGGCGCCACCAGTGGCTGGATTGGGTTGCCGGTGTCTTCCTGTTCGATGCCGATGGCCGCAATCGGGCCGTCACCTACTCACCGTGGAACGGTTTCCTCAAATATCAGAACACGACCTACGAGCCCACCAGCAAGGCGGTGTTCGCAAATGTCACTGTGCGTCCGTTCGAGCGCCTGTCCGTCGTGTTGGGCGGCCGCTACTCGAAGGATGCGAAGGAGGTCCATTATTCCAATCTGGACGATCGCGATCCCGGCAACTCCAACTTCTCCCAGAACCTGACGTTCAATGTCAAACCCGAGGAGAGCCGCTTCGACTGGAAGGCCGGGCTGACCTATGAACTCAATGCCCAGACCATCGCGTATGTGTCGGCGGCCACCGGCTCGCAAGCCCCTGGCTTCAATGGGCGGCCGCTGCAGCCTTCGCAGAATCAGCAATATCCCGGCGATCGCACGCAGGCCTATGAACTCGGCATCAAGACCGAGTTTCTCGACCGACGGGTGCGCCTGAACGCGGTGGCCTTCTACACCGATTACAAGACGCGCATCTTCGGCCTAAGCGGTCAGGAAGCGCAGATCGGCACCAACGGTGGCCCATTGCCGGGCACACAGATCGTCATTCCCGATGTCGCTAATGGCAATGGCATTACCACCTGTCGTGCCCGCACCCCTGCGGAGGCTTCAGCCGGTCAGGGTGTGCAGTGCATTGGCCGGACGTTCTTCGTGAACCTGCCGGGCAAGGCCAAGGGCTTCGAGCTGGAACTCGAGGCGAGGCCGGTCGAGGGCCTGCTGATCAACGGGTCGCTTGGCTATTCGCAGTTCACATCGCCGGATCTGAATGCGCCGGGTCGCATCACCAATCGCCTGACCGCAGTGGGGATCGGCATTCCCGAATGGACGGCCAATGCGGGGATCGAATACCGCGTGCCCGTCGCGTCGCTGGCCGGCTCGGTCACCCCGCGACTGGACTGGTTCTACACCGGCAGCATTCCGTTTGATGCGGTCGATCCCGCCTATTTCCAGAAGGCCTATTCGACCTTCAACGGACGCCTGACGTACCAGAATGACGATCTTGGCCTGTCCGTCTCGCTGGGTGCGACGAACCTCACCAACAAGGCCTATTATCGCAACTACTTCATCTACAGCAGCATCGGTTTCGCCAGCAGCCAAGGCCAGCCTGCCGCGCCGCGGGAGTGGTACCTCAAGGTCAGCAAGACTTTCTAATTCAACGCCCAGTCCTCGCCGGCAGCGCTGGCGAGGACCGCCATGGAGATTGATTTGATATGAGACGTTCTACCGACCACATTCTGAGCAGCCACGGCGGCAACTTGCCCCGGCCCGCCAAGCTGGACGTGCTGCTGGCGAAGGCCGACGATCATCGCGCCGAGATCGACGAGCAACTGCCGCTGGCGGTGCAGTGGGTGGTGGACAAGCAGATCGCGTGCGGTGTCGATATCGTCAACGATGGCGAATATGTCAAAGCCGCCAATATGGGCCATTATGTGGGCTATATTCAGGCTCGCATCACCGGCTTTGGACAACGCGAACGGCCCGAAGGCCTCGCACCCAAACGCGCATTTGTGGCCGAGCGGGATCGCCGCGATTTCCCCGGCTTCTATGAATCCGGCCTGTGGTTCGCCGGCTCGGGCGGCCCGGTGCGTCCCGGCTTTTCCAAGCCCGGCGTCGTGCCCCAGCCCTCGAAGACGGAAGCGATCTGCGATGGGCCGGTCACCTATATCGGTCAGGAAGCAATCCAGAAGGATATTGCGGCGCTCAAAAAGGCGCTGGTCGGCAAGGATGGCGCGGACGGCTTCATCGCGGCGCTCGGCCCGCTCAGCCTCGGCGCCGGCACCCGCAACCTGCATTATCGGGACGAGCGCGACTATATGATGGCGGTCGCGGCGACCATGCGCGAGGAATATAAGGCGATCACCGACGCGGGCCTGATCGTTCAGATCGACGAGCCGGAGTTCGCGACGGCGTGGATGTTCCACCCCGACTGGAGCGTCGAGGAATATCGCGATTATCTGCGCTTCTGCGTGGAGGTCATCAATCACGCGCTGGAAGGATTGCCCGAGGAGCAGGTCCGTTTCCACATGTGCTGGGGCAGTGGCCACCGTCCGCATGTGCACGATATCGGCTTTGAGCACATCGCCGACCTGATGCTGATGATCAACGCGCAGACCTACACGTTCGAGGCGAGCAATCCGCGCCATGCTCACGAATATCGCGTGTTCGAAACCCTCAAACTGCCCGATGGCAAGATTCTCGCGCCGGGAGTGGTGGGGCATTATACCGATCTGGTCGAGCATCCCGAACTGGTCGCGGAGCGGCTGGTCAACTTCGCCAAGTTGATCGGCATGGAGAATCTCCACGCCGGCACCGATTGTGGCATCGGGTCGCGCGTGGGGCATGAGGAGATCGTCTGGGCTAAGCTGTCGGCCATGGCGGAAGGCTGCCGCATCGCCAGCAAGCGCCTGAAATCCTGATTTGCGTATGGATGCCGAGTCACGAGGATCAAACATGGTGGATCAAGGCGATCGCAGCGTATTTCTGGTGACCGGCGGAAGCCGGGGCATTGGAGCTGCCATCGCACGAGACGCCGCCAAGGCGGGCTACCATGTGTTGCTCACCTATGCCGGCCGAACGGACATGGCAGCGGCCGTGGTGGATGCCATTCGGGCGGAAGGTGGAAGGGCGCAGGCGGTCCAGGCGGATACTGGTGTTGCCGGCGACATCACCACGCTCTTTGCGGCCGTCGATCAGGTCGGCCCGCTGGCGGCGCTGGTCTATAATGGCGGCATCGTCGGTGAATCCTCGGCACTTGTGGACGCGAGCGACGACCTGCTGGCCAAGGTGGTGGATGTCAATCTCACCGGCGCCTTGCTGTGTGCGCGCGAGGCCGTGCGTCGCATGTCCACCGCGAACGGCGGGGGAGGAGGCTCGATTGTGCTGATCTCGTCGCGCGCTGCGCTCTATGGGGCGCCCGGCGAGCATGTCTGGTACGCGGCCACCAAGGGCGGAGTGGACAGCCTCGTACTGGGGCTCGCGCGCGAAGTCGCTCCGCAGGGCATTCGTGTCAACGCGGTGTCGCCCGGGCCGATCGACACCGAAATTCATGTCCCGGGGAAACTGGACCGGATCGCCTCGGCCTTGCCGATGCGCCGGGCCGGTCAGCCCGAGGAAGTCTCCGCCGCCGTCATGTTCCTGGTTTCCGACGCGGCCTCTTATGTGGCCGGGGCCAATATCGCCGTGGCCGGCGCGCGGTGACGAGCGCTTAAATCCGTCATTCCGGAGTGGGGCTTATGCGCGCCCCTCCGGGGGGCGCTTTTCTAAGATTTACTGCAACAGGGCCGGTTCGGCGCGCTCCGTCGCGTGTTTTAGGCGATACTGGCTGGGCGCCATGCCAAAATGCTGGCGAAACGTGCGCGTGAAATGCGGGGCGCTGTTGAATCCCCAGCTGAACGCAATCTCCGTAATGGATCGGCCCCGCCAGCGCTCGTCGCTGAACTGCCGCGCGCATTCCTCCAACCGCCGACGAAGGATATAGGCCGAGGGGGACTCATCGCTTACGGCGAAGATCATGCGAAGATAGCGGTCCGATAGTTTAAGCCGTTCCGCCACGAGCGAGGGAGAGAGCGACGGGTCGCGCAGATTTTCCTCGATGAAGAGGCGGACTTTCCAGAAGCGACGCTCCATTAGCGATGTCGCAGATGACGGCTCGTCCATGACTTCCGCATAGGCCGTGGCGAGCACATCGAGCAGATGCGTGGCCACGCGCTCGTTGAAGTGGAGACCGGGCCTTGTTTCGAGCTTGGCGGAGAGATCCTTCGCCATTGCCAGCGCGGTGGATGTCAGCCCCACATCGCCAGGAATCCGCTGGCCATAGAAGCTGTCGGGCACCGGAAAAATCTGTCGGATGGCGGTTGAGTTCACCCGGATCATGATCACCTGGGTCGGCTGCCCGAAGTGCAGCGTGTATTCGGCGCTGTGATCGTACATGGTGATGTCACCGGGATATAGTTCGATCTGCCGGCCATAATGGCGCAGGCTGGCCCCGCCGGACAGGACGAGGATGAAGGTCGATTGACGATCGGCGGGGGTCAATGCGCCTTCCGGCCGGGAAATTGTCACGGAGCCGCACCGCATCTGGATCAGTAACAGCGGCCCGAGTTGTTCGGCCAAAAGCATGGAGTTTGGGATGCGGCTGTGCACCGTCACCTGTGCCCGCCCGCCTTTCCAGACCACGGGCGGTGCCTGACTGGGCTCGATGGCTCTTGCTCGACGCATAAAAGACGGTCCTCTCCACCGTTTTTTCGTATTTCCTATACGATATCCTAGTTGCGCTGGCAGTCAATGGACCTGCGCAAGACGGTCCGCCACAAGCCTAGCTTTGCTGCGGCTCTCCGATCAGCCGTTCATAGGAGTTGCCGATGTGTAGCCGCATGGCGGCTTCGGCCCCGTCCGCGTCCCGACGGCTCAGCGCTTGCGCGATGAGCCCATGCTCGCGGCTGGCTTCGATCGCGACCTCGGTATTCGATTTCAGGCGAAAAATGTGGAGGTGCGCGTGCAGCCGTCCCAGCGTCTCCTGAATGATCGTATTGCCGCTGCCGCGCGCGATCATCTCGTGCAATTCCGCATCGCGATCGGCGTAGTCATCATAGCCGAAAACATGGGTCTGCGGGTCCATCAGCGCGACATGGCGTGTCAACGCGCGCATATCCGCGTCGGTCATGTTTAGCGCCGCATGTCGGGCGGCGTGCGGCTCCAGCAGCAATCGGACGGCGAAGAGATCGTCGATCTGCGTCCTGGAAAGCTGCGGCGCGCACCAATACCCGGCATAGAGGCGCCGCACGACCAGGCCGATCGCTTCCAGCATGCTCAAGGCCTCGCGGATCGGCGTTTGCGAAATGCCGAGTTCGCGGGCCAACTTGTCGATCGAGATCCGCGAGTCTGGCGGAATGCGCAGAGCCATGATGTCCGCGCGAATGATCTGGAACACGTCTTCGACCAGGCCGTGCCTGCGCTGGAGTTTGCGCCGGGCACGCACGGACGAGCGGGACGGTCGGGTGTCGGCGGCGCCTTCATCGGCAGGGAAGTCAGGGGGCAGGGTCATCGTCGGGCGTTTATAGCGTGCCGGGCCGGCGCTGTCCGGCAGAACGGCACGCCGCAGATGCTATCGCGCGTCCATGCCGGATTGGCGAAGCGGAAGTTCCGCCTGAGGCAGGTTGGAAAGGCCCGCAAACCGCGCTTCTCGGACGAGTGGGATGCAATGTGGTTTACCCGGCCATCCGTGGATGGACAATTCGCTCCGCCTGCGAACGGCAGGCAAAGGTCGCGAGGCGATAGGGGAGCAGATATGCAACTGACGAATAGAAACCGGCCCGACCGCGTGCCGGAGGATGAAGCGCCCCAACCCTCCGGGCCGAAGCCACGCTTCTACGACAGTCGCCAGAATTACCTGATGTTCGTGCACAGTTGTACCGAGAAGCTGGTGATCGCCGACCGCGTCGCGCAGGAGCTTGAGCATCTCGATCCGCAGCAGCCCGCACTGAGGTTCTTCGATGCCGGCGTTGGCGACGGCACCGTGATGTCGCGCCTACTGCGCGCCATGCACCGGCGCTTCCCGCGCCTGCCCTTCTATATGGTCGGCAAGGAGATTAGTCTCGAGGATTTGCGCCTCGCGCTCGACAAGCTGCCGGATCGCTTCGTCGAGCATCCCGAAACGGTCGTGGCACTCACCAACATCTCCTATGCCGAGGCGCCCTGGCTGCGCCGCGCCCGTCCGCAGGCGCAGAAGGCGCTGGTCTGGAAGGACGTCGCATTGCACGGCGAGACCTCTGCCGACATGGAGCAGCAGATCCAGTCTCTCATGCCGTTTCTCGCGGACCATTGGCGGATGAAGGCCAACCCCGCGACGGGCGCATTGTCGCCAGAAACGCCGACCGTGCTGCTGCTCTATCGTGAAGCCTATCGGTTCATCCTCGACCGGGTCATTCCTCGCCCGGCCGCGACACGGGCCGATTTCGATTTGGTCCTGGCGAGCCAGCCCTTTCGCCTCAAGGCCGACGTGCAGTTCAAGGCTGAGCGCGTGCTGGCGCCGTTGGCGCGGGCCTTGCGCCCCGGCGGCCGACTGATCGTGGTGCAATCCGCCGGCGACGATCCGGCCATGGAGATCATTCGCAAGGTCTGGCCGGAGGAGCAGCCCTTTCCCTACGGCCGGCAGGACCTGATCCGGGCCACGCAAGCAGCCTTGTCCGGCGGCACCGCCCATTATGCCTTCGACACGCTTTCCGATGAAGCCGCGTCGATTCGCTTCGAAATGCACGTGCTGGGCAGCGAAGGCGACCGGGATGCCACGCTCATCGGTACGTCTGCGCTTTATTCCGCCTGGATCGCCGCAACCTATGTGGCGCAAATCGAGAATGAGCGCGTGGCCGAGCAAATGACAGGACCTGGCTATCTGGCTGCCACCCGGGAGGTTCTGGCAAAGCACGGGCGCTTGTGGTTCCGGGACGAGTGTCTGGTCATCGAGCGGGTCGAGTGACGGGGGATGATGCTTGTCGCTGCGGTGTGGCGGGTTGACCCTGCCGTTTTCGTCAGAAATGCAGACGCACGGATAGGGCCAAATCGCAACCAATCACGTCTGACAGGACAGCTGGCTGGTCACTATAGAACGTCAGATCTCCTGCCCTGAGCGCTGGCGTCTCGCTCTGACGATCTCAACGCTGAGCAACCCGACGCCGGGCGGTCGCCCTCTCCTGACCGGACTTGATCTGCCACAGTGAAACGCCATTTGAGTGGCGCCGGATAGGGAGTCGGTGAACCACATGCCGAAGAACCGCTACTATAACGGCCCCGTCACCGATCATTTCGACGGTCTCCGCTTTCACAATTTGCGCGACGAACCAGAGACGGACCGCTCACTGCGGGACGTGATGCGCTGGAAGCGCAACGTCCCCGATAACCCCTGGCCCAAGTCGGTCGCGGTGAAGCCTGTCGTGCCGGACGAAAGAGTCGATGGCCTGCGTGTGACGATGATTGGCCATGCCACGCTGTTGATCCAGATCGGGGGCTACAATCTCGTTACAGACCCCGTTTGGTCCGATCGCGCCAGTCCGCTTTCGTTCGCCGGGCCTCGGCGCATCTGCGCGCCCGGTGTTGCGCTGGCGGACCTTCCCCCGCTCGACGCCGTGTTGCTCTCCCACAATCACTACGATCATCTCGACATCGCGACGCTCGAAGCGATCCACAGTCGTCACCATCCGCTGATCGTCACGCCGCTGGGCAACGACGATATCGTCCGCAAGCACATTCCGGCTGCCCGCTTCGGCGTGGGAGATTGGGGCGACAGCATCGAGGTTGCGCCGGGCCTCAAGGTCCACATCGTGCCCGCACTCCACTGGTCGTCGCGCGGCTGGCGCGACCGGCGCATGGCCTTGTGGGCGGGCTTTGTGATCGAGGCGGCCGGCAGGCTCGTCTACTTCGCCGGGGATACCGGCTATGGCACCGGCGGCATCTTTCGGCGAATGCGCGACCGTTTTGGCGCCATGGACCTCGCGATCATTCCAATCGGCGCCTATGATCCGCGCTGGTTCATGGCCGCCCAGCACACCGATCCGGAGGAAGCGATCCAGATCATGCTGGACCTTGAAGCACGAGCCGCCATCGGCATGCACTGGGGTGCCTTCAAGCTCACCGACGAACCATGGGACGAACCCCGGACGCGCCTGCAGGCCGGCCTGGTCGCGAGAGGGATCGATCCCGCCCGGTTTCCGGCGCTCTGGCCGGGGGAGACTCGAGACCTGTGATGGGGGGCTGTCGAACGCTACAGCACACGCCCTGTCCTTGGGGGTGCTGATATCAGGCCGTGGGCGGAGTCAGAAAGCTACACGTTTCGCCAATTGCTGAGGCCTGCGCGATTCACCAAGCGCTACTCAGCGCTCGGCCTGTAGACCTCAACATGCAAGGCGAATGCGGAGTTCAATTCGTCAACGACGCCGTAAGGAGTATTGACCTGAGAGCTTTGAGCGTGACCGCACGTTGGACAGTTCGACTGCTGGCGTGAGCCACCCGCAGTCTATGGACCTATGGGTCGATCACGCCCCCATAGTGGTCATTCGTTGGGTGGAAACCATGCCTCGGGTCCTAAGGGAGCCTTGCCGAGCCGAGCTTGGCCGTACCCCGCTCGAATGCGGATTGCGGGTCCCTGAACATGGTCGACCGGATATGATCGCAGCCCGACAGCTTGCCGCCCAGATTTGCCCCCGCCACCCGTCTGCAATTCGACGCCTTCCTGTGTCCCCAAATCGATGGATGAGCTTGTCTTGCGAGCAGGCGATGTCGGGCCTCGGATTGTGGCTGAGCCTCCGTTCGCCGGCAATGGATTGACCCGGTCAGGCTTCCTGCAATGACCGCTAAAAAGTTGCGCTATTTGTCGGGCAGACTCTCGAGCCGTACAGCCGCGGCTATGACGTTGCACTCTTGTCCCGCCCCTATGTTGCAGGCGGCCCGCGTAAGCGGACCGCCTGTCGTCTTCAGAATTGGACGCGGACGCCGCCGTTTACGCGGTAGCTGCTTTGCGAACCGGCATTGCCGTCCAGGTTCAGCTGGACCTTCTGGCTCAGCCGCATCTGGAGACCCAGGCCGCCGAAGACGCGGTCCTGCGCCAGGCCCGGCGTGCCCACGGATACGACGATCGGGTCGAACGCGCCATCAGCGACCACCTTGGTGAAGTCGTCGCCAAAGTCGTGGACGTAGCCAACCTTTGCGTAGCCGGTGAGCGCCGATGCGAACGCATAACCCAGCTTCGCGTCCAGCTTTGCCACAGCATCGTGGCGTTTCATCCGCCGGATGTTGAATTGATCCAGGCCCGCAGTCGACACCCGCTCGGAAAACGCGTCGCGCAGCTGCCGCAGGCCCAGCACCTCGGCCGTTGCATCGAAGCTAATGCGGCCTTGGGTCGTCACGTACTGGACGCCACCGCCATACATCATCACCGAACCGCCAACCGACGAGAAGGCTGCGCTGCCGCCCAGGATCGACCGGTCGCCCTTGGTCTTGAAGTCACCATAGACGAACCGACCCAGAACGCGGAACGACTGGTCGCCGTCCAGAGGCAGCGATACGCCGAGGCCGAACTGGTTGCCGTCCAAGTCCGCGTTGATCGTTTCGTTCTGGAAGCCGCCCGTGTTGTGGCCGTACCACAGGCTCAGCTGGGCAAAGGGCAGGTCGCGGGCAAAGCCGATGTTGAACGCCGTGTCGTTGAAGCTGTTGCGCTGGTATCCTGCAGCTGTCGTACCCTTGAGGCTCTGATGCTGGACCGACCCCGTGGCGATCGTCTTGCCGGGTGACAGTCGATCATAATCGCCCAGTTCAGGCAGATTATTAAGAGCCGCCACCTTCATCGCGTCGGCAATGCCGCCATAGCCGCCGGGCGACCAGCGGGTCAGCACGGCTTCCAGGGCAGCTGTTCCGCCGGTCGCCAGGGCAGACGTCAGCGATCCGAGCAGATTGCCGCCATAATATTGGGACACGCCGCCATTGTTGCTGACAAGGATGCCTTCCATTGCTGCCTGCCCGACAGGGCTGGCAGAAACGGCTGCGGCGAAGCTGGCAGGGGTATAGCTGCCAAGGCCGTAGAGCGTGCCGTTCGACAGGTTGAACATCAGATTCTCATTTGCATCGAGGCTGGTGACCGAACCGAACTGGCCGCTCACGCTGCCCGGCGCAAAGCTGAACAGACGGACACCCTTGCCAAGAGGAAGGACAAAGTCGTCCGACCCGCCCGAGTTTCCGACGACCATCGCTGCGCTGCCCTGAATGGTTAGTTTGCCGCGCACGATGAGTTCATCGTGGCCGCCAGCGACGCCCGCGCCGGCCAGACCGTCGACCTCCATCAAGGTGGACGAGTTGTTGGCCAGCGTGAGGTCGCTAAAGGTCATGACGCCCGGGGAGTTGCCGGGGGAGAGAATTCCCGCGCTGGCTCCACCGATGATGGTTTGACCGTTGATCGTACCATTCCCGGTCAACTGGCTGCCGCCATTGACGTAAATGACCTGACCGGTCAGCGTGCCGCCTGTACCGCCCGCGCCCATGGCGAGGCCATTGCCCAGATGGACGACGGCGCCACCGCTGGCCGTCACCGTTTTGGCCGTTGCGGTTCCTTCCAGGTTCAAGCGGCTCTCGGTGATCTGGAGGTCGGTCGTCGTCACCGAACCGGTGGCCGCAACATTGAGCGTGCTGTCCGGTTCCACGACGAAGGAGCCATCCGTTGAGTTCACTGCGCCCTCGATGGTGAGCGCGCCGCTGGCCAGCCGGATATTGCCGGTGCCCTTCATCTGGCCAAAGAAGGTGCCGCCCGTCGCCAGGGTGAGATAGTTGGCACCCAGGTCAAGCAGGCCCGACCCAGTGAGGTTGTGGATGGTCTGGTCAGCCTTCAGGGTAAGCGTGGCAATCGCGGCGATGTCCACGGTCAGTGCATTGTCGAGGATGCCTGCGTTCTGGACGGTCAGGCCGCCCTGCTCGATGCTGAGCATGATCGGTGCAAACGTGTCGACACCGCCCGCGAGCGTCAGCGTTGCCGCACCGGTCTTGGTGACCGTGCCCGAACCAAAGATGGAGCCGGCATAGGTGCCATCCTGGGTCTGGTTGATCGTCATCCCGCTTGCGCCGATTTCGATCTGCCCACCTTCGCCCGAAAGCGAGCCGACCGAGAGGCCGTGCAAGGCCGTGAGGCTGCCGGCGTTCTGCTGGTAGCTGCCGGCCACCACCAGATTGGCGTTGGCGTTAACGGTGCCTGCGTTGCGGAGGCTGCCGAACTGAGGCGTGGAGCCGGCGTTCAGCGTGATCAGGCCGCCAGCATTGTTGGCGACGAGACCAGTCACTGCGAGCGGCGATGAAGCCGTCACGGCGCCGGCATTGTCGAGGCTGGCCAACAGGGTCGATCCGGCGCCATCAAACGTCATGGTGCCGCCGGCCTGGTTGCTGACATCGCCATCCACCTGCAAATTGCCGCTGCTCGAGAAGCTACCGCTATTGGAGAGCTTGCCGGCAATACCGGCATTCGCGCCTGCGGAGACGGTAAAGCTTCCTTGGGCGCTGTTGCTGACATCGCCATTGGCGATGAGAAGCGCATTGATCGTGGCGCTGCCGCTGTTGTCGATCGTGTTCAGGCCGATCGTTGCATTGGCGGTGAGCGTCCCGGCGTTGCTGATCGACGTGATGACATCGTCGGTGCCGAGGGTGAAGGTGGCATTCTCACTCACAGATACCGCCAGCGTGTTGGCAAGAGTGCCGCCCCCGGTGGTGTCGATTTCGCCGGCCTCAATGGTGAGCGGACCAGTGAAGTCGCTCACGCCGGTCAGGGCAAGCTTCCCCGCACCCTGCTTGGTCAGCGCGCCCGCGCCGGTGATGGCGCCGGCGTGGCTGCTGTTTCCGGATTGATCGAGGATCAGCACATTACCGACCGTGCCGGTCAGGCCGCCGAGCTGGATCACGCTCTCATCGCCGCCGGTCAGGCCTGCCGTGACGATCTTGCGGGTCACCGCGCCTTCCGTGGCTTCGGGCGTTGAGCCCACCACGAAGAGCAGCCCATCGTTGTTCAACGTGCCCGCCGTAGTGAGGTCGGCCTGCATTGCAAGGACGCTGCTGTTGTCCACACTGGCTGCATTGACGTCGTTCGACATCATGAGCGTGCCGCTGTTGGCGATGGCGCCCGTTGTGGCGCCGCCGGCCAGCAGCAATCGTCCGGCGTTGGTGATCGCGCCGCTGGTCACGGCACCCTGCGCCGTCATGGTGCCATCGGCCGAGACCTGAACGGTGGTCAGCGTCTCGTCGCCTGCGAGCAGCAGTGAGCCGGCGTTGACGGTAACCGATCCGCCAGTGCTGGCGTTCATCAAGCGACCGACCTTGCCGTTGAGCTTGGTCGAAACTGTGCCGCCGCCAACGGTGATGCCGCTGAGCGTGTTGGTGGCGGTCAGATAAAGGGCGCCTGTGAAGCCATCGCTGTTCACGTCGAGCGCGCCGTTGGAGAGGACACCGTTCATGACAGCATAATCGCTGTTCGCGACATTGTCATAGACGGCAATTTTGCCGGTCCCGCCATTCATGTTGATGCTGTTGCGGAAGGTGACGATGCCGGTTGCCTCGGCCGCATCGGAGCCGAACATGAGTGTTTGGCCGTTCGCGAGGAACCCGCCCGCGTTCCAGTACAGGGTCGGGCCAACGCCGGAGTTCAGCGAACCCAGGTTGACGGTCAGGCCCTCCGCGGTTGCGGCAAAACCGCCGCTGCCCTTGGTCGCACCCGTCGAGTCTGTCCATGAGATCTGGCTCGGGTTGAACCCGACCGAGCGGATGAAATTGCCCGAGGTGAGGAGCACGCCGGCGTTCGTGAGGCTGAGGTCATTCTGCCCCGACGCGCCGATCGTGCCGGCACCGCTGAACAGGATGTGGCTCGATGCGTGGATGCCCACGCCATCGTCGGCCCGCAATGTGCCGCCATTGATGTCGGTGGTGCCGCTATAGGTGTTTGCCGCCTGGAACTGAACCAGACCGCCACCCGCAATGCGGATGCCTGCGCCGTTCCCGGCCGCAAGGCTGGTTCCGGAGATGCTGGTGGCGCTGTCGTCCGCAATCGAGTCCCGGAAAGTGATGGTGTTTCCGACACCGGGGGACAGCGTGACGGAGGAACCGCGCATCATGAAGAGCGCGCCACCCGCGGACTGGCCTGCCGCACCACCATTGGTGCTTGAGCCGCCCACAGACGAATTGTTCTCGAAGATCGAGTTACCCTGAATGAACAGCGTGCCGCCCTCGCGGACGAAAATGGCACCGCCGAAGCCGGAACCGCCGCCGCCGCCAACACCAGCCGACGAGCCATTGCCGGCGCCGAACCCGCCCGTGCCGCCATCGCCATCAGATCCTTCGATGCTCTGGCCGTTCTGGCCGCCAGCGCCACCCGCGCCGCCGGAACCACCGCCTGCGCCGAAGCCTCCCGTGCCGCCGTTGCCGCCGGAACCGCCTTCGCCGCCGTCCGTGATCCCGGTCGCGCCGGCACCGCCCGAGCCGCCCGAGCCGCCGGCCCCACCGCCGAAGAAGGTGCCGCCGTTGCCGCCTTTCCCGCCCTGGCCGCCACTGCCGCCATGGCCGACCTTGCCTTGCGCGAGGTCGATATTCCAGGTGACGAGATTGGCGGTGTTAAGCGCAAGCTGCACGCCGACTGCGGCGACCTCGACGTAGAATGACGCCGACAGCGCTGCTGCAGGCGGAAAGTTGGCAAGAGCCGCGGCCCCTTGCGCAATCTTCAGCCCCAGGTTGATGCCGTCCTGTGCAACCGCATTGATGAGGCTGGTGTTGAAGGGCTTGCCACTGCTGCCACTGCCACCTTTGCCGCCATCGCCGCCGGCACCGTTGGCACTTGCGCCCCCGTTATAGCCATTGGTTCCGGCGGACCCTTCGCCATCGACGAGGATGGAGTTGAAGGAACTGCCCGACTGACCGTTGCCACCGTTGGAGCCCGCGGGCGCCGAGGCGGTCAGGCCGTTCATGGCACCGCCCTTGTTGAGATTGGCTGCCTCCGGATCGATCCGGTAGGAGACGGTATTGGTTGCGGTGTCGATCGCGGTAATCACCGCGTTGGCCGGAATAGCCGAATCCCCGACCAGCAAGCTGCCAACGGTGAGGCCGGAAACCGAGGCGAGGCGGATGGTCTTTGCCCCGCTATTTACGCTCAGCACCGGATCGCTGGTGAGCACGAACTTGCCGGCGGTGATCGCCGAGACGCCGTTGGCGCCAATGACGTTGCTCAGCGTCACCTGCTTGGTATCGGGGTCGATCCCGGTGATCGTCGTACCGGCTGGAATGCCGGTTCCCGAAACGGTCTGACCCACCGCGAAGCCCGCGATGGAGCCCACCTGGATGGTCGCGCTGCCGCTCCCGTTCGAGATCAGGGGGCTGAAAGATGCCTTCAGCGACGTCACCTGCTGGAGGTCGATCGCGTTCGAAAGGGTGACGACACCGCTGTTCAGATCGACAGCCGTAACGACGGTGTTGGCCGGAACGCCAGCGCCCTGGACGGTCATGCCCACGGCAAAGCCGCCTAGCGGTCCGGTTGGCGTAATCGTGTTCGAAAGCGTCGAGCTGGAGGCCGACTGGAAACGTGTTACCGCGAAGGCCGATACAGCCGGCGTGTCGATCGGGCCGTTCGCGGAAATCGACTCATTGAGCACATAGGAAGTGACTTTGTTGTCACTGTTATAGTTGACCTGACTGACCGTAGCAGTCCGCGTGACGTTATTGGTGTCCTTGTAATAGACCGTCTGGCCCCTCATCACATCGGCAGCCGCCACCGGGGCGTTCAGAGTGACGGTGTTGCCGCCGCTCAGCAGGCCGCTGACGACGTTGGAGGAATCGATCGCGATGCCGCCTGACAGACTTATTTCATTAAGCGTCCCATAAGCGTTGCTGCCCGCGGGATTGATCTCCGTGATCGTCGCGTTCACCTGGCCGACCGAGCCGTCACCGAGCTTTTGGGCAATACCTGCGCCGGCCTGAATGAGCGTATTGTCTCCGATAGAAATGATCTTGTTGACGACGAACTGCCCGTTTCCATTGTAAGTCACGTCGCTCAATGTCGGCTGCAGAATGCTGGCAGCGGACGCATCTGCCGAGGCGCCGACGACTGAAACCGCGATCGGCGCGACCGACGACGTGGCAATTCCACCGCCTTCGCCGCCTTTGACGTGATTGTTCGCAAAGCTCACATTATTCAGCGTTAGGGTTGCGCCGCTATCAATGAAGAACACGCCGCCAAGACCGGCACCACCGCCCGAGCCGGCGCCGCCTTCGGTGCGGAAGTTGGTGTAAACCGTCTGGCGATCAGCCTCTCCGACAGCGACGCTGTTCCCGACCACGTTGCTATTGCCGGACAGCGCCGCGTTGCCGGAGACCACTTTTCCGGTGCCGTTCTGCCCATCGACGATGATCGGATCACTGCTCTGGGCAGACGCGGCGGATGAAGCCGCCACCAACAAGGCCGTGACACCGGCCGACACGAGAAACTTGGCTTGCTTATTCATGATTTCCCCCAAAGTATTGAAAAATCTAGATGTAATCGTTGCGCGCGGCAGCAGCAGGGCGTAGAGCGCCGCTTCTGCCCCGTTGGTTTTTCAGCGAGTGCTGTGGTCGATTGGCCAAGGCTTTGGCCTCAGCGCCCCCGCTGAGGCTGCCCGCCGCGTTCCAGTTGGCTGCGTGGTTGCCCAATCCGCTGTGACAGAAAGGCCAGTCTCCCTCCGCGGAAAGACTTGGGTGCTCAGCGCGATCGCAGGCGGGGCCGAGCGATGCAGGGCGCGGTGGGCGAGCGGACTGTGGCCGAGATATGTGGCTGAGGCATTGGCGCTTGTCACGCCTACCTTAGAAGGCACGGCGTATATAGTATCGCGCTGCCCGCTGCACGAAAATATGCAGGAAAGGCTGAACTCATATTTTTGTAGAGCAGGGCGCTGAAGTCTAGAGAGAGATGGCGCAACTACACGACAAGATATGTCGGGCACTTTTTGTTCCTTCGGCATCCCCGCTATCTCTTTCGAGACCGGAAGCTTTGCGTCCCATCGTCGCCGATGGTTTGCCATTGTCGGGTTTAATGCTGATTTTCTTTCAAGAAGACTCGCATTAACCGGCCCTTAGATGCAATTTACGAAAATTAACAGCAATAAAATCATCTCGTAGGAAAAAGAGATGGTTAATGCGCTGCGGTACCGCGTTGATTGTTAAGGAAACGGCCGCTCGCGCTAACGTGGCATTGACATTTTGAACGCGACAAAAAAGGATGGTCGTTCCATCAGCGCAATCTTCGGGCTGAAATGGCCGTGCGGCCGCGTGCCCCATTTTTAAAGAACGGCCCCTAAACGGCGGGTGGCTTGTTCACCCGCTGTCGCCAGAGCAAGATGGGCGTCCCAATTTCTCGTTGGCCTGGGCCAAAAGACGGCCGTCGTCGCAGATGCTTGGTCAAAGCCACTTACGGTGAGCGGCGCCACTTTATCGGCGATCGAGTTGGTGATCAGGACGGTAATTGCGAGGGCACTGAAAGGCGACAGAGCGGCGCAGGTCGCACAACTTGAAGTTGGCTAACTTATAATTTTCAGCATCGAAGCTGCGGGGGGCATCCGCCACTTGAACCCAGTAGTGGGAAGCGAGACGTACCGAATGTTCGGGCGCCAGGGCTGGCGTCTCGCATGGGCAATATAATTGCAAGTGTGGGGGCATGATTGCCATCATTAGATATAATGTAGGTATTTGATATATTATCATTAAATAGCCGACGCCGGCTTCGTCATTCATCTTTGAGGCTTATATATGCTCCCGGAAGGTTTAGTATTAGCGCGATAACAGACGTCCGCGTAATTCTCCGCCAGCCTTTCGCAGCGCCTTTCCTCACCAGATCAGTGCGCTGCCAGCGCACACAATTCCGGCACGCTGCTGATCCCCAGTCGCTGATAGGCGCGCTTTCGATAGGTCATGACGCTCGTTTTCGCGATACCCAGATCCAGCGCTGTTGCCTCGACCGACATGCCGGCGGTCGCCCGGGCGCAGACTTGCCGCTCGCGCCGGGTCAGATTTGGGAACAAGTGCCGCAGTCGGCTTTCGATGTGCTGGGCGGAGGAGAAGCAGGAAAGGGCGCGCCGGCGGTTGAGGGGCAGCATCGGCAGCGCCAGCCGAGCCAGGCCGACCAAAGCGTCCAGCTCGCCGTCCGTAAACAGGCCGGTGGAGCGATGGCGCGCGACATTGATGACGCGCCAGGCCTGTGGTCCGCGCTGGATGATCGAGACGCGCTCAACGATACCGGCCTGATCGAAGAAGCGCCTGCGAAACTCATCGGAGCTGATGTCCGGCGGCCGGATGCGCTGGATGGCAAGGTCGCTCACGCACGGCGCTGCGCTATAGGCGTCGCACACCGGGTCGATATTGTGATAATGCTGGCTGTAGGCTGGCAGCATTGCTTCCACGCGTGGTTCGCCGAAGAAATATTGCAGTTCGCTGGTTTCTCTGCCCGTCGCCTCGAACAGGTAAATTCTGCGCGCCCCACCGGTGACCGTCATCACCGAATCATGGACGGCGGTGCCGAACTGGTCGGTCCCGGCGGTTTCCAGCAAGCGTTCATAGATGGCACCCATGGAGACGGGGGCGCGCCATTCCTCGATCTTGCGGATGTAGGACATTCAGCTCTCCTGCCGCCTCTGGGATTATAGCCCCTCAGTCGCGACTCCACGCCTCTTGAACACCTTCATGGCCGTCAACGCAATCGCTGCCGCGATAGCCGGCACCGCAAAGGAGGCCAGAATGGTGGTCTCCGCAATGCCCGCCTCAAGCTGCGCGCCAATCAGCACCGGCGCCGCGACCGTCCCGATGCGGCCGACGCTCTTGGCCCATCCGATGCCAGTCGATCGCAGGTGCGGTGGGTAGAAGCTGGCGAGGATGACATTTACGCCGCCATAAGCGCCGAGGGCAAAGAAGCCGCAGGCTGCCAGAACGAGTTGAAGGACCAAGGCCGAGGACGCGCCCACAATCTGGCCGGCCACGAAGAAGAACGCTGCGGCGATGAGCAGGGACGAGACGAGAACGCGACAGGCGCCGTAACGGTCGATCAAAAGCCCCATGCATAGCGCCGCAGCGATGCCGCCGAAGGAAAAGATGGAGAGCGCCATGGCTGCGAAGGCCGGCGCATAGCCGAGCCGGACGAGCAGAACCGGCAGCCACGAGCTGAGGCAGTAGCTGATGGTCAGCATGGCAATAAAGACGAGCCACAGCATCAGCGTGCCCAGCCGATAGTCGGGCGCCAGAAGGTTCAAGGGGTTGGCCCTGGGTTGGGGCGCGTGGCTTTGCGATGCTGTGTCCTCGGCATCCCGCAGAACCATGATGGTGATGACGGATGTCGCGAGGCAGAGCAGTCCCACCGCGCCCATCGCTACGCGCCAGCCGCCTAGTCCGGTAAAGGCGATGGCGACGATGCCCGCGATGGTGGCGCCGAGGCCGTAGCCGGTGAACAGGAAGGTGATCGCCAGGCCGCGGCGTTGAACGGGGGCGGCTGCGGTGACGATTGCAAGGCAACTCGGCAGACAGCCACCCAACAGGACGCCGGTTATCAGCCGCATCCAGAACAACTGCTCGCCACTGTTCGCCAGACCCGTCAAGGCCTGAGCGGCGCCAAAGCCGGCGAGGGTCAGCCCCACCGTCCACCGGTCGCCAAATCTCGCGGCCAGCGGAGGAAACGCAATCAGGCCGATGCACTGGCCGATCAGGTTGGCCGAAAAGATCGGACCGAGATCGGCATCACCAAGGCCGAGCATCGGCGCGAATTCGGGAGCGAGCGGCCCCATGATCGTGTGGACCAGCCCGTCCAGAAAATAGACCATCGCACAGATCGACACGATCAGAAGCGTCGAGGCTTTCGCATTTGGCCGTTGGAGTGATGCGGGTGAAATCAAAAGGTTCCCGACAGTCGCACGCCGTAGGTCCGTGGCGGGCGCAGCGACGTCGCGACCACACCAATGGTCGAATAGGCCGGGTTTGGCGCCACATTGTTGACGACGACGTCATCCTCGATGTTGTTGACGAATGCGCTGATGCTCAGGCCCTTGCCCTCGAACGCATAGGTCAGAACTGCATCCGTCCGGGTCGATCCGCCAACGCGCGTTTCCGGCGTGTAGGCCAGATCCAGCTCGCGCGGCCCTTCATAGCGGCTGAAGATGTTCGCGATGATGCGGTCGCCCGATCCGACCGTAAAGCTCTGTTCCAGCGAGGCGGCGACCACCCACTCAGGCGACTTGAGCGCGCGAAGCCCGCTGCAATCGACCGTCGTGCCGGAGGTGCGGCATTGTGAGGTCGGGCCGGGGGTCGAAACCGAATTATAGACGAGCTGTTTCACCCGGGCATCCAGCCATTGGGCCTGCAGCCCGATCCGGGTGGACGGAGTGACCAGCAGTTCTGCTTCGGCCTCCACGCCCTTGGTGCGAACCTGGCCGATATTCTCCGTCACCAGAACCACGGCCGGGGGAATGAGCTTCACATAGCCGAGCTGCTGATCCTTATAATCCAGCAGGAACGCCTCCACGTTGAGTTGCAGGCGGTTGTCGAGGAAGCGGTTCTTCGTGCCGATGGTATAGGCGGTCACCTTTTCCGGCTCGAAGCTGTTGGCGCCCGGTGGACCGAGGAAGAAGCCGCCCGCTTTGAAACCGGTGCCGACGTTGGCGTAGACCAGCGAGCGCGGTCCCGCGTCAAACTCGAGGCCGGCGCGCCAGGTGACGGCTTCGAACGTCAGCGATCGGTCGACGACAAATGCCGGCGCGCCGACCGGGACGAGCGGAATGACCGGGTCTGGTCCGGGGGCATTGCGGATGGTGTATCGCTCGCTGTCGCTGGTCTTGCGTTCCCAGGTGTAGCGCAAGCCCCCGGTCACGCGGAATGCGGGCACGATCGCAAAGGTCAATTGGCCGAAGCCGGCAGCGGTCTTGCCCGATGTGTCGATGATCTGATCGCTGTAGGTGAGGGCGGCCGCGCTTTCCGTGTTCGAGCGGGCGGTGACATGCGTGTCGAGATAGTAGGCCCCGATCAGCCAGCCAAAGCGATTGCCCGATGGCGAGGCGAACCGCGCTTCCATCGAAATCTGCTCGGGCTGCTGCTGCTCGATGATCTGGAAGCCGGTCTGGGCGCTGTTGTAGCTCAGCCTGGATGTTCGATAAGCGGGGATCAGCGTCAGCGTGCCGGCATCGGTCTCGACATTCACATTGGCGAGCAGCCCATAATAGTCGCTGTCGATGAACGAATTGTCGGTCTGCCGCGCGAGGGGGGCGAATGCCGCATCCTGCTGGGAAAGGCTGGTGCGTGGGTCGCCGAAATAGCAGATGTCCGGCCCGCAGCGCTTGCGCACCGTCGAGCCGCCCCCGCGGCCGCCCTGATGGGTATAATCCCCGACGATGTCGATGGTGACGGCGCTGCTCGGTTGGAGCCGGTAGGAGAGACGGACGGCCTGACCGCGCTCATCGTCGAGCCCGTCCGAGAAGAAGCCATCGCGTTGCAGGATTTGGAACGCGGCGCGGAAGGCGCTGTTCTCGCCGACCGGGAGGTTGACAGCGCCGGACGCGGCAACCCGCGCATAATTGCCGACTTCAAAATTGAGTTGCGCGCCACGTTCACCGATGCGGGCGTGCTGCGGCAGGATGTTGATGGCGCCGCCCGTCGCGTTGCGGCCATATAATGTGCCCTGCGGGCCTTTCAGCACCTCGACGCGCTCAAGATCATAGAACAGGCCCTGCACCGCCGTGGGACTGGCAAGATATACGCCTGAGAAATTGACGGCGATGGCCGGGTCGGAAAAGGCATTGCCGCCAAAGTTGCTGACGCCCCGGACCGTCAGGACGGTATAGGGTCCGGTTCCTGCCGTTACCTGCAGCGCAGGAGCCACCTGGGTCAGCGCCGCTGCCGTGGTCACGCCTCGCGTCGTCAGATTTTCACCGGAAAGGACGGTGACAGAGACGGCCGCGCGCTGCAGATTCTCTTCCCGCCGCTGCGCCGTGACGACGATATCCTCCAGGCCCGTCGCAGCGTCCTGCCGGGCGGACGAGGCAATCGCTCGATCAGCAGTGACGGTTTGCGCGTGCGCGAATGTGGGCATGATACTCAGGGCTGTGCCCGATAACAGCGCGATTAGCCGGCTCGACATACAATCTCCCTTTGTTTCTGTTTATTCTTGCGACGTAGCGGCTCCGCGGGCGGAAATATGTCCTTCATCCGAAGGACAGGCGGCCTCATGATTTGAGGCCGAACCTTGCCCGGGCTTCCTCGACCGTCGCGGGCTTTGCGCCATAGAGCGCCGCGATCTGCGCGGCGGCGCGCACCATGTCGGTATTGTCCCGCGCGATCGAGCCGTCCGGCATGTACAGGCTGTCTTCCAGGCCGACGCGCACGAGATCGCACCCCATGGCGATGCCCAAGGTGACGAAGCGGAACATGTCCTGCCCGGTGGCGGTGACGCCGACGATGGCCTTGGGGAAAAGCCGCAGGCCCTCATCGATCGAGAAGATCACATTGCGGGCGATGGCCGGCGTTGCCCCGAAGCCACCGCCATGGAGCAGCCACATATTGTCCCGATCACGATCGAAAATGCCCTCATTGGCATAGCGCAACAGGCGATGGAGGGCGCTGGCTTCCACCACTTCATATTCAAGTGCCGAGCCGCGTTCATAGACCGCCTTGATCGTGCTCTTGAGCAGTTCGGGCGAATTCACATAGGGCGTTTCGCCCGGATAATTGCCGCCCGGATTGTAGAAATCCGCCGAGCCCGCGGCAATGCCGAACAAGTCCTGCGACGGCTCAATGGCGAGAATACCGAGCCGCTCCTTGTCCGATGGCCAGTGCAACTGCCCGGTTAGCTTGTCTCGGCGAACGCCAATGCCGTTAGTGGTCTGCACAAGGATCGGCGAACGGGCGCGAATTTCACGGATTGCCTCGGCATAGATCGCGGGATCACCGCTGTTCATGCCATCGGGGCCGCGTGCGTGGAAATGGACCATCGCCGCGCCTGCCTCATAGCAACGCGCGGCCGCCTCGCCAATCTCGACCGGCTGCTTGGGCACCACCGCTCCGTCGCGGTCCTGCTGCATTCCGCCGTTGATCGCGACTGTAATTATGACCTTGTTGTCAGCCAGCATTCCGCTCTTCTCCAGATGATGTCTGGAGCAATATGGAAGCGCCGCCGCGCCGTCTGTCCTTCGGATGAAGGACAGGATCAGGGCGATGAGCCGGGACCAACCAGTACGTTCGCTACCCCAGTGTCCCGCCTGATCTCCCCGCGCTCGCGATTTCCGGTTGGCTTTGGCGCGTTTCATTGCATAACGCGCATCATGTCGCGAGAACCGGAATTATCCGCTGGCAAGGCGCCCGAGCGCACGCCTTTTGGCAGGCTGATCAACAGTCTTCTGGCGACCGCGCAGATGTCCAGCGCGCGGCAGATCGATGCCGAGCTGGATCTGGCCAATCTCGATCGGCGGTTGCTGTCCTTGATCGGTCGACGTGGCAAGGTGACCTTCACGCAGATCGCGCGGCTCTCGGGCATTCAGCGCGCGCAGATCAGTCGGTCGCTGGCACACCTGACCGCCAAGGGCCTCGTCCACCGCCCCGACGTGCGCTCCAAGGCGGAGTTCACCGAAAAGGGCCGGGCGGTCTACGAGGAGATCCTCGCGGTTGCCATTGCTCGCAATGTGGAGGTCTGCGGCGGGCTCGACGCGCCGACGCGGGACTTTTTCATCCGCGCGACCCGCTTCATGATCGACGAGGCGGCGGCGATGCTCGACGCGGAAATCCAGCTGTCCGGCGGGACACAGGAGCTGGGAGCCGAGCGCAAGTCGGAGCGGCGCCCCAATGAGCGGAACGAGCCGGGCATTGCCGATGCGCGCGTCCATGTGATGGTTCTGCCGCCGCTGACGACGCTGGCCTCCTATCTCAACCGCACCGCCACCCTGCTGGCCAAGCGGGTCGGAGCGATTTCGTCTTTCGAAGCGGATATGCTGGTGCTGATCGGCAAGAACGAGCCGATGACCCAGCTCAGCCTGACGCGCACGACGGGTGCCAGCAAGAGCCAGATCGTGCGCGCGTTGACGCGCATCGAGAGCATCGGGCTGGTCAACCGCACGAGAGTGCCTGGCCGCCGCGATATCCTGCTCGATCTTTCGGTGGAGGGGCGGGGTTTGTGGCGCCTGCTGACCACCGCAGAGGCTGATCGCGACGCGCGGTTGCTGGGGGTTCTGGAGCCCGGAGAAGAGGCCCGCTATCGCGCCGTCCTCACTTTGCTGATGGAAAATGCCCGCGCGATGGCGCGCGGCTGATCGATCGATCAACCGGTCCCCGGCGATCATTCGGCGGTATTCAAATCAACAACGGCATTTAGGCAGAAACGCGCCGCGCATATGTGTGCGACGTGGGATTTCTGGCCGTAATTCCGGTTGTTTTCGGGGAACTGTTCTGGCTGTTCGGCACCTCTTCAAGTTATCTGCCTGAACGGATGATCCCTTTCGTTATCAAAATCAACAAAACTCTTGTGCATCGATAATTGGCCTGCAATACCCCTCCCTGCTTCGGTCACCGACAAGGTGCGGGGCCGGAAGCCAGAGGTTTCCATCTAGGGGAGGTTACATGCAGATCGTTCGACGGGCGCCCTTGCGGCGCAATGGATTGCTATTGGCTGGCGCCGCGTTGATGGGGGCGGGCGGCGTCTCTCCGGTTTCCGCGCAAGACGTTGATAATGACGATGAGGACAAGACCTCCGTCATCCATGACATCGTCGTCACCGCCGAGCGGCGCGCGATGAACCTGCAGGATACCCCGCTCTCGATCGTCGCCGTGAACGAAGAAATGGTGGAAGCCCGCGGCATCGAGGATCTGGAGGATCTGGCCAACCAGACACCCAATCTCAGCATCGCCCCGCAGCGCGGCGGCAGCACATCCACCCCCTCCTTCACGATCCGCGGCATCGGCGGCGGCGGTGGCGCACTCGGCGAGCGCGGCGTGGGCCTGTATATCGACGGCATCTACATGCCGCGCACCGCCGGCTCGGTTCTCAAAGTGATCGATATCGACCGGATCGAGGTGCTGCGCGGCCCGCAGGGCACGCTGTTCGGCCGCAACTCCACGGGCGGTGCGGTGCGTTACTTCACCAAGCAGCCGCGCCTCGGCGAGACGGAAGGCTATGCGCAGGTGACGGCCGGCAATTATGACCGGGCGGATATCGTCGGCGCGATCAATATTCCCATCGGCGATACGCTGGCCGTGCGCGCGCAGGGCGCCTATCTGCATCAGGGCGGATGGGTGCAGCGCGGTACCGAGAAGAACGGCGCGTCCACGGACTATGTCGGGCGCGTGCAGGCGTTGTACGAACCCAATGACCGCTTCAGTGCCACGCTGGGTTTTCTCTACACCGATTCCCGCGCCAACGGGTCGCCGATCGTCACCGAGGAGCTCGATCTGCGACCGGGCATCGAGCCCGCCCCGGGCTTTGTCGGCATTCAGGGCAATTATGGCGACTGGCTCAACGATGCCTTCAAGTCCGTCGGTCAGGCGCCGATTGCGCCTTATAACGATCCGCGCGTGGTGACCGGCGACAAATATCGCCAGCACGACATCTGCCTGCTCGATGATTTCAATCCCGACTTCGGCGAAGAGTGCGTGCAGCGGAACACGTCGGTCTATTGGCAGGCCGATCTGCGAATGTCCTACGAGCTGTCCGATGATGTGACCCTGTCCTCGACCTCGGGCTTGTCGAAGCTCGATTTCAACGGGGTGATCGATTATCAGCAGTTGGGCACGGAAAATCGCAAGCTCGATACCGGGTCGAGGGTTTTCTATCAGGAACTGCAGCTCAACGCGGCGCCGTTCGGTGGCGCGCTCGATGTCGTCGGTGGCCTCAATTATTTCTACGAAAAGTCGGACGAGCAGGGCCTGACCATTACCCGCAAGGGCACCAGCGTCTATCCGAACAGCACTAACGGCAATGCCGATGGCGGTCTGGTCCGCCGGCAGGACGCCGACACGACGCAGGTGGCCAACTCTTTCGGTGCCTTCGTCAGTGCGACCTGGCATATGACCGACCGGCTCAATTTCACGGGCGGCCTGCGCTATGCGTATGATCGCAAGCGGATCGAATCGATCGAATATGCCTCGTCGGACTTCACGCCGGCGCCCGGCACAACATCGACCTTCGTGGACAGTTCGCGACATTGGCAGCAGGTCGATTATCGCGCGACCATCGATTACAAGATCACGCCGGATATCCTCGCTTATGCGACGATTTCCAAGGCGTACAAGGCGGGCCTCTACAGCTTCTCGATCGCCGACAACATTCCCGGCCCGGCGCAGAGCGGCGACGGCGTGCCGACCGTGCCGCCCGAGACCGTCCGTAACTATGAAGTCGGCCTGCGTATGGCGCTCTTCAACCGGGCGTTCATCGTCAATCCGACCGTCTTCTACATGCAATGGGGCAACCGGCAGTCAGCGCGTCGCGTGACCTGCACGACGGGGCCGTCCTGCCCGCTGGGGTTCAACCTTCAGGTTGTCGACGCCGGCGACATCGACGTTTACGGACTTGAACTGGATAGCCGCCTGCGCCTCTCGCGGAACTTCTCGCTCGATGCCAGCGGCTCGCTGACCGGCGTCAAGCTCGATCCGGTTCGTAATGGCGGGCCCTTCCTCTTCCCGGATATCCCGCGCAAGCAATTGAGCCTCGGCGGAACGCTCAATGTGCCAGCCGAATTCGGCGAGTTCACGGTCAACATGAACTGGAGCTACACCGACGATCAGGCCACGCTGAACCTCGACAACCCAGATTCGAAGTATCAGCTTCCGGCCTATAGCCTCGTCAACGCCCGCGTTCGCTTCATGCCGAAGAACGTGCCGGTGGTGATCTCGGTCTTCGCGAACAATCTGTTCGACAAGACTTATGCGACGGGCGCCACCCGCTTCGGCGGCGCGTATTTCGACAGCTTCACGCCCACCGGCGTGGGCGCGCCGCCGCGCAACATGCTCTCGGTGGTGCGCGGAAAGCCACGCATGATCGGCGCGTCGATCCGTTACGACTTCTGACGGGGGCGGGTGCCCCGGCACCCGCTAACAACATTGCGGCGGGCGGATCGGGTAATCGATCCGCCCGTTTTTTATGAGGCTGGGCTTGGAACGGCTGGGCCATTGCACGAGCGGCGGGGCGTGGATCGGCAGGGGCCCACATCCGCCAGCGGGATCGTTGTGAGATTTTGAAGACAAGCCCGGCGGGTCTCGCCTGGCCGCTTGCGGTTAAAGGCCGAGCACCTTGGCGATCTTGGCGCGGATGTCCTCAGGCGCGTTCAGCTTGCCCACCGTGCCTTCCGGCAGGGCGCCGGCCTCGATCCACCAGCCGATGACCGCAACTTCATCCGGGGTGAGCGGCGTGCGGCCGTTCTTGGGCATGAAGTCCTTATGATCGGCGGGCAGGGTGATGCGGCGATACAGGTCGCTGCGCTGCTTTTCACCGGGATCGATCACCGCGCCGCTCTCGCCGCCTTCCATCAGGCTCTTGTAGGTCGCCATGGAGAGGGCGCCGCGGCGCTTGTCATCATTGTGGCAGGAGGCGCAGCGCGTCTGCAGGGTGGGGTGGACCACATCGAGGAAGATATCCGCATCGGCAACATTGGTCACCGGAGGCCGGCCACCAGGGCCGGAGCGCAGTGGGCCGGGCGCGAATTCGGTGAGGTAGGTCGGGCCGTGCGTCAGATTGCCGCCGAAATGGCCGGTGGCCACGAGCAGCCCGCCCGTGACAAGGCAGGCAAGCGGCCAGCCTCGGTCATAGATGTTCGGGAATTCGCGCTGCCAGGCCCAGACTAGCAGCGCGCTGGCTGCCAGCAGCACGCCGCTCCAGCGGTGCCAGTTGACCGCCTCGCCGGTGAAGCCGGGCTCGCTTGCGTGCATATAGCCCAATGTCACCGTGAGGAAGGCGCAGAGCGCGCCGATCAGCCATGTCGCGGATACCGCGGGACGCAGGGCGGCGAAGCGCGGCCAGCGCGTCGCGATCTCCAGCCCGATCGCCAGCATCAGAATGCCGATCGGCAGGTGCAGCACGAGAACGTGGAAGCGACCGAGGAAGAAGATGAAGTCCTGCACGAAAATCCCCCGAATGATGCGGTCCGCTGTGTCCGGACGATGTCAGTTGATGCCGCAGGATTGCCCGGTACGCGTGCAGACCTGCTCGATCAGCTTCATGGACTCCGGCTTCGGTTCTGCGGCGGTCGTCGCCAGGAACACGCCCTTCGCCCAGGTGTAGGGCGTGCGGCCCTCGGCATCCCGAACATCGAAGCGCGCGCCCTTGCTCGCCAGATAGGCCAGGATCTTGTTCGATCCGCGATTGGCAGCCCCATGAACAGCGGCCAGCCCCATGGCATTCGTCGCATTCAGATCCTGCCCGAACCGCTCGTGGCAAAGCCTCACGGCGTCGAGCAGCTTGTCCTCGCCCTCGTCGAAGGTCTGGAAGAACACCCAGTTGATGCCGGCGGCGGCCATGAGCGGCGTGGTGCCGTTGTTCGTCGTGATATTGGGGTCGGCGCCCTTGCTGGCGAGCAGCTTCATGGCGTCCACATCGCCGGAAAGGGCTGCACGCAGAAACGCTGTCTGCCCGGTGAAATCGACCCAGGACAGGGAGCCAGCCGTCAGCAGCCAGAAGCGGGTCGGCGGATAGCGCATCACCCGCGCATTGGGGTTGGCGCCCTTGTTGAGCAGCGCGCTGACGAACTTGAGCGCACGGGGACGATCCACGCCCTTCTGTTTGGCGGTGTCGGTATCCAGCTCCATGTTGCGGACGTCGACAGCGGCCCAGAGCGGCGTGCGGCCGTACCAGTCTGCGGCGTTGGGGTCGGCGCCCTTGTCGAGCAGATATTGGGCGACCGGCACATTGTCATTGAGCACCGCCACGAGCAGCGGGCGCGCATCATTGGCCTCGGGCTGCTCGATCTTCGCGCCGGCCTCGACCAGCGCCTTGGCCATCTCGACCGTGCCCTCGCGCGCGGCGAGGTGGAGCGGGGTGATCTTGCCGGGCCACTCGGCGCGCGAGCCCTCGGGCGGCACGCCGCCGCGCACGATGCCGTCGCCATGTGAGCCGCCGCCTTCGCCCGGCGCGCGGAACTCCGGCTTCCTGCCCAGCTTCGTGGCCGCATTGACGTTGGCGCCGGCCTCGATGAGCGCCTGCACTGCCTCCACGCTGCCGCCGCGCACCGCGAGCATCAGCGGGGTCTGGCCATAGGCCTTGTCGGTGAAATTCGGGTTCGCACCGGCCGCAAGCAGCGCCTTGACGTTGGCGCCGTCCCCTTCGCCCGCGGCGATCATGAGCGCGGTCTGGCCGGTGTGGGAGAGGGTATCCACAGGCGCGCCGGCCTTGAGCAGGCGGCGCAGCACTGCGGACGCGCCGAACTCGGCGGCCACATGCAAGGGCGTCAGGCCATATTCGTTCGCGAGCCCCGCATTGGCGCCAAGATCAAGCAGGCGGTCGACATCGTCCGCGAGGTTGCGCCGCGCCAGCCAGTGCAGCGCGGGCGTGCCGTCGGGCGAGCGGGCATCGAGATTAGCGCCGCTATCGACCAGCTCGTACATGCGCTTTAGCTGATTGTCGCGCGCCGCCGAGGCC
This sequence comes from Sphingobium sp. B10D7B, assembly GCF_025961955.1. NCBI lineage: Bacteria > Pseudomonadati > Pseudomonadota > Alphaproteobacteria > Sphingomonadales > Sphingobiaceae > Sphingobium > Sphingobium sp. B10D7B. The sequence continues at coordinate 2,725,952 of NZ_JAOQOQ010000001.1, read as the reverse complement.
ATCTGCACGCCCAGCTCCTGCGCCTTGGCCGGCGGCAGCACGGGGCGCTGCGGACGCAGCAGCAGGAAGGCGACAAGGGCGAGCGCCAGGAGCGCCAGGCCTGCCAGCGCGATGCGTTTGCTTGTGGCGGGCATCAGATGTCGATCGTGCCGTCGCTGTCGCCGAAGCTTTCCACCGGTGCGCCCGCCTTTTGCAGGATGGAGAGCAGCAGGTTGGAGAGCGGACGATCCTTGCCGACGCCGCCGCTGATGTGGCGCTTGCCGGCGATCTTGCCCGAGCCGCCGCCCGCGAGGACGATCGGCAGGGGGCCGTGATTATGGACGTTGGAATCGCTCATCCCACTGCCCCACATCAGGATGCTGTTGTCGAGCAGCGAGCCATTGCCATCGGGCGTGCTGGCCATCTTGTCGAGCAGATAGCCGAACATGGAGACGTGATAGGCGTTGAGCTGCGCCAGCCGGTCCTTGTTGGCCGGCACGTTGCTGTGGTGCGAGAGCGGATGGAAGCTCTCCATCACGCCGCTGCCCGGGTAGATGCGGTTGCTGTTCTCGACGGCCAGCATCAATGTGGAAATGCGGGTCAGTTCCGTCTGCCACGCCAGCACCTGCAGATCGAACATCATCTTGATGTGCGTCTCGAAATCCTCGGGAATGCCGATTGGCTTTTCCGGCACCACGATATCGTGGCTGGTCTGTGCCTGAGTCAGTTCCAGTCGCCGTTCGACCTCGCGCACGTCGGTCAGATACTGGTCGAGCCGCCGCCGGTCCTCGGCCGGCAGATCGGCTGAGAGCTTGCGCGTCTGGTCGGTCACCGTATCCAGCATGCTGCGCGATTCACTCCAGATCGCGGCGCGTTCCTCCGGCGTGCCACCGGCGCCGAACAGGCGCTCGAACAGCAGTTGCGGGTTGCGCTGGATCGGCAGCGGTGTGTTGGCGTCCTGCCAGCTGATCGTATCGCGATAGGCGCAGCTCCACCCTTCGCCGCAGATTGCCGAGGGCTCCTCAATACCGAGTTCGAGCGAGGGCAGCGGCGTATCCTGGCCGAGATGCTTGGCGGCGACCTGGTCCGCGGTCATGCCGAGCTTGTTCACATTCTTGGTCATCGCCGTGCCGGAGAGGTAGACGGCGGAGGAGCTGCTGTGATTGGCCGCAGCCGAGGCATCCTGTGTGTAGGCGAGCGGCAGCGTCAGATCGCTGATGACGTTGATCTTGTCGTGAAAGGCCGCAAGCGGGCGCAGCGTGGGCGACAGCTCGAAGCCGGCGCCCAGCGTCGCCGGCCGGAACCTGTCCATCACCGCGCCATGGGGCACATAGAAGAAGCCGAGCCGCGTCCGCGCCGGTGGCAGCCCGGATGATGCTGCGGGTATCATCGATTCCAGGAAGGGGAGCGCAAGACAGGCGCCGGCCCCGCGAAGCACAGTCCGGCGCGAAAGCGATTTGCGGGTAAGGTAGGTCATCGACGTCTCCAGACCTCAGAGCCAAGCGGAAAAGGCGGGGCAGGCCGGCGCATCAGCGGGCCATCTTCATCGTGAGCGGCAAACCATTGGGATCGAGCAGGCGCAGCGTGCCGGGCGCGGAAGGCAGGATCACTGCCCCCATCTGCGCGAGCGCGGCGGCGACCTTGCCACTGTCGAAGCGGCGGCAACTCACCGTCCAGTCATCCACGGCCGGCTTTTCCCGGCCGACCGTCTGGCGGATGGCGATGGGCGTGTTCGCCGCGGCAAACCAGCGCTGGCCCGGCACCGGCGCGCGCATCTCCTTGAAGAAGAGCGACATGAACTTGCTGGTGGCAGCCAGATCGCTGACGCGCAGCAGGATGCTTTCCATCTTGAGCGGGGTGACGAGGGGCGCGCCCTCCACGATGTTTCCGGCAGGCACCGTCGTGCTGGCGAGGCCGGCCGGCTCTTCCAGCAATTGCAGGCCAATGTGATCGGGATCGTAGACGATGCCGCGCATGGCAGGGGCCAGCCCTTCGCGCTCGAGGCGCGCATCCATGGCCTTGCGGTCGTATTTCTCGAGCAGCACGCAATAATGGTCGATCGCCGGATCGGGCGCGGTGGCGCGCGATCCCAGAGCGATATAGCCCTTGCCCAGCACGACATAATAACGCAGCGGCGGATCGGCCTCCTTGTGGACCGCCGGATTGAACAGCCGGCCATAGAATTGCGCGGCCTTCGTCACGTCTGGCACCAGCATGCCGATATGTTCCAGACCCGTGGTGCGCAGCGGCAGTTCGTCACCACGCAGGGCTTCCGCGGCCATCGCCACACCCGACGAGAGAGCCAGCGAAAGCAGCGAGCCGGCTGCGATCACGCTGCGCCGGTCGAATATGCCCGCGCCATCGCCTGAAAAATCATCGCCGTTCATCACTTCTTTCTCCCAATCATGGCGGGCGGCTGCCGGCTGGTATTCCAGGTCAACTGGCTGGGCGACACGCGCAGCCGATCCTTCTGGCTGCCCGCCGGCATCCTGAACTGCCGACTGGTGACGACGCCGCGCAGGATCGTCTGGAAACGATCGCCATTGCCGGCGCTGGTCCGGGCGATCCGGCGTACTTCCGGCATGTCGGCAAAGGTAAGTTCGCGGCCGATGGCGAAGGTCATCAGCTTCTCGATGAAGGTGTGGGTGAAGGCGTCCGAGCGGGCGAGGATGGCGTTGCGCAGATCGCGCGGGCCATTGATCTTGGTGCCGTCGGACATCACGCCGGAGGCATCGACCGGGAAGGCGCCGTCCTTGGTGCGCCACTGGCCGACGAGATCGTAATTCTCCAACGCCAGGCCGATGGGGTCCATCATATTATGGCAGGAGGCGCACACCTTGTTCTCGCGATGCACGGCAAGGCGCTGGCGCAGGCTCGTCGCCTCGGCATTCGCGTCGAGATTGGTCTCGACGCCGGGCGGCGGCGGCGGCGGCTTCACGCCGAGGATGTTCTCCAGTACCCACGCACCGCGAATGACCGGCGAGGTCCTGTTAGCGACGGAGGTGACGGTGAGGATCGCACCTTGCCCGAGCAGGCCACGGCGCACGCTGTCCTTGGGCAGGCTGACCTTGCGGAAATAGTCGCCCCGCACGCCGCTAATGCCATAATGCTGGGCCAGCCGCTCGTTGACGAACGTGTAGTCGGCATCGAGCAGATCGCGGATCGGGCGGTTCTGCAGCATCACATAGCGAACGAGGCCCTTGGTCTCATTCTCGAAGGCGACGCGCAGATTGTCGTCAAACGCCGGGCTCTCGCGCTGGACCGAACGCAATTCGCGCAGATGCAGCCACTGGGTCGCGAAATTGTCGACCAGCGCTTCCGCCCTGGGGTCGGAGAGCATGCGGTTGACCTGCTGGTCCAGCACGGCCGGGTCGCTGAGCTTGTTCTGCGCCGCCAGATCGAGCAATTGCTGGTCGGGGATGCTGCTCCACAGGAAGAAGGAGAGGCGCGAGGCGAGGTCGAGATCGCTGATCGCGAACTTGTCCTGCGCGACCGGCTGCTCGAACCGGTAAATGAAGCGGGGATCGACGAGAATGTAGGAGAGGCCGGCGCGGACACCGTCCTCGAACGTGCCTTGCGCCCGGCCCGCATCATACATCTTCATGATCGCGTCCACCTCGCCGCCCATCGGTTTGAGCGGGCGGCGGAAGGCAAGGCTGCCGAGGCGCGTCAGGATCGCGCGGGCGCAGGGCTTTTCCTCCATCCAGCTCTTGGGGCGGCAGGAGAAGACCGTGGCGCGGGGCGCGCTGCGGCCCGGCCCCTGTGTCGTGAACGGCCCGTTGACCGCGACGTTGAGGACGAGGCCCTTGGTCAGATAATTGGCATAGATGTCGTTCACGCCTGCACCGGCGACCTCGTCGAGCAGCGCCGCCGTGATCGTGCGCCGCCCGGCGCCCAGCTTCACGCGGACCTTGTCGCCCTTGCCCAGCGCGACCCGGCGGCCATCGATGGTGAGGTTGACGGCCGGCATGGGGGCCGGCGCCCGGCGTCCGGCGATGAACCCGCCCGTGCTGGTGCGCACGCTGATCTCGTATGTGCCGTCCACCGGGAAGAAATGGTTGACCCGCATCCCGCCCCGCGTGCCGAGCGGCAGCCCTTCCAGATGCTTGGTCTGCACGAGTTTGCCGGGCGCGTTGTAAACAGTCCGCGTCAGTTCGAGCGTTGAAGCGCCTGTGGCGATGCTGCTGATCTTGAGTCCGGCATTGAGATAGCCCTGGATGAGCGCCGGGGAGGTGGTCAACACGCTGGAGATATTGTCGAACCCGCCGGTCGCGGCATCGGGTGGCAGGAAGTCCGCCGGATTGATCTCCAGCCCGATGAGATCGCGCACGGCATTGGCATATTCGGTTCTGTTCAGGCGGCGCAGGTTGGCCGAGGGGAGTGGCGCGGGCGTGGAATCGAGCCGGTCGGTCAGTTCGCCCAGAAAGGAGGCCAGTTCGCCCGCCTCGGGCCGAGGGCTGTTGAGCGGCGGCATGGCGCCCGCGCTCACCTTGCGCACCACTTTTTCCCAAATGGCCGCATTCTTGCCGGTATGGTCGAAGTCCATGCCCTCGAAGGAGAGGCCGGCGACCCGCTCCTCCGAATCATGGCAGGACATGCAGTATTTGCCGATCATCGGGTGCGGTGCATTCTCCGCCACGGCAGTCGGCTCGTCGCCCTGCACAGGGAAGGCAGCGCCGAGCGCGGCCAGATAGACTGCGCCCGCCGCAAGAATCACAGCAGCGCCCTGGCGTGATCCGCCGAACCGGGCTGCCTCTCCTGCCATCGCGCTCATTCTCTTGCGCGCCGTTTCAGAAATCCCCTTCATGATTCTCGGTATACAAAATCAATTTTCTTTTGTCACGCGATGAAGGCAGGATTTCTGATATATGGAAGGATGGCGCGGCGGCATAGAGCAGCAAAAATCATTTTCGAAATCAACTCGTGGCGCGGTGCTGCTTAACCCTCCTCATTCGCGGTGCGCACGTAGAGGCGCGAGGCTTGCCAGAAGCAGGCGCCGGCACAGAGCGGCGTGATCGCGATGAGCAGCAGGGAATAGCGGATGGCGGACTGGCCGAAGTCCGCGGCCAGCACATCGTTCAAAATGCCGACCGCCGTCGGGCCAATGATGTTGCCGACGAGACCGCCGCCCAGCAGCAGCATCGCGATGGCCAGCGCGCGCTGGTCGGGCGCCACCACATTGACGACGGCGGCGTAGATCGGCCCCTGATGCAGCAGAGTGAAGAAGCTGGCGCCGGCAAAGCCCAGCACCCAGATCGCGGTCTCCTCGCCGAGCAGAAACAGCAGTTCCGCGGGGCCGATCGCCAGGCAGGCGAGCGCCGGAATGCCGACCCGCCAGCGCAACTGGCTCTTGCGCAGCCGATCGACCAGCAGGCCGCCCAGGAGAATGCCCGCCGCGCCGAGAAAACCGCGTGAGGGGCCGATGATCGTCGCCGCTTCCGCCATGGTCAGGCCGTGGACGCGCTGGAAGAAGGTCGGCGTCCAGGAGCCGGTCGCCCAGATGTTGGACCCCATGAACGTCATGCCGAGCAGCATCCAGGCATAGCATCGGTTGGCCAGCAGCGCGCGCACGTCGGTTCTGATCGCGGCAATCGGCGAGCGGTTGTGCGCCGGCCGAGCAGCAGTGCGGGCCGGCTCGCGGACCGTGAGCCGAAAGACCAGCGCTGCCACGATGCCCGGCACGCCGGCGGCAATGAACATGGCGCGCCAGCCATAGGTTTCCGCGATCCAGCCGGCGACCGGGAACAGCACGATGTGCGAGATGGTCGCGGCGATCCCGTAGATCGCCAAGGCCAGCGGGCGCCTTGTGGGGTGAAATAGGTCGGCGATCATGGAATTGGCCGGCGCCGTGCTGCTGGCCTCTCCCGCGCCCAGGCAGAAGCGTGCGAAAGCAAGTTGCCAAATGTTGGTAACCCAGCCAGTCGCGAGCGTGACGGCGCTCCAGAAGGCGAGTCCGATGGAAATGATCGTACGGCGATTGAACCGGTCGGCCGCCCACGCGATGGGCAGGCCCATCAGCGAATAGATCACGATGAAAGCAACGCCCGAAACCAGCCCGAGCGCGGTGTCGGAAACGCCCATCTCCGCCTTGATCGCCGGTAAGGCGAGCCCGAGCAGGGACCGGTCCAGATAGTTGAAGATGGAGACGACCATCAGCATTGCGAATGGCCATGTCGATTGCCAGGGCCAGGGCGCCCGCTGTTCCTTGGGCAGAGAGGATGGGGCGGCCGCGCTCTCCCGGCCCAGGGGCAGCGGCTCAGTAATCGGCCGCATGGCGCTTGCCCCGTAATCCGCCAATATGTGTCACCCCGCCTCTCCCCCTTGCGCACTCTGTGCAGCTTTGCCTGCTAGACAGGAGCGGGGGCGCCATGGCGTCAATCCTCTCAATGGACATCGGGCCGCAATTCCGGAATGTGGAAGGAATGGGCGCGCCCTGTGCTGTCGGCGGCGCGGCCTGCGAAGCTGTTCGCGGCCCTCACCACGTCACGAACGAGATCGGCATCGCGCGCCGCGTGGAAGCGGGGCAGGGGCATGACGACGCCGAGCGAGCCGATCAGCCGTCCCGCGCCATCGAAAACCGGCGCCGCGACCCCGGCGAGGCCAAGCTCCTCATCCAGATTGCGCGCGACGCCCTCTTCGCGGATGCGCCGCATCTGCTCGAGAAACTGCGCGCGCTTTGCCGGCGGTCTGCCCGCGATGGGGCTGCGGGTGATGGACCGGAAGATGGCTTCGCTCTCGCCCGGTGGCAGGCTGGCGAGAATGGCCTGGCCGAGCGATCCCCAAGGTAGCTCGATCTCGATGCCTTCTTCCAGCGCCGGGCAATGGTCGCAGGCGGCATTGGCCACAGCGGCGACCACGGCGCGGCGCCGAACCGGGGCATAGAGGCACAGCACGGCCGTCTCCGACCATTTGCGCACCAGCCCGGCAAGCAGCGGCCGCGCGCTGCGCACCGGATCGAATTGTGCCATCAACTGCGATGCCAGCCGCGTGAGTTCGCGCCCGGTGCGGTAGGTCTGGCCATCGCCGCGCTCGACGATGCCCTCGGTGAGCAGGGGGCGCAGCAGGCGGTGGACGGAACTGAGCGGCAGGCCCGACCGCTCCGCAAGCTCGCCGAGCGTGAACTGCTCGCTGCCCTCGATCACCAGCCTGAGGAGATAGATGACTCGCTCTGCCGAGCCGCGCGGGCTGGTCATTCCGCGTGCATCCAAGTAGCGCGCGCGGTTGGTGCGTGTGCCCCGTATCGCGTCCCCCATGGACATGACCATGCCGCGCCGATCCGGCCCCGGCTTTGCGTGCCGCCCATCATTCCCCTCCATTGCGCGTGCTATTCGGATAGCACTGTCAATTAGCACCTGTCAGTTTTCCGATTGACGGAAAAACACTGTGCAACGTCATGATCCAGATACAAATCTGTTCGCAAATCCGTCAATGGAGTTCACAAAGTCAATTGAAAAGTCTTGGGGCAGACGGGGAGGGATCGCGTGCAGTCGGGAGCAGCGGAGGATATTGTCGGCGCAATCGGGCGGCGTGCGTTCATCGCCTCGCTCGGCGGTGCGGCCGCGGTCGCGGCGATGAGTGCGGAGGCTAAGGCCGATGCGCTGGAACATGCGCTGGCGGATAATCTTGGTCCAGTGGGGCGCACCTTCCCCAGCGTCGCGCAGGTCGATGCGCAGATCCCCACGCGCCACTACCGGCGGGGTGTCGGCAATGTCTTCATCGCCGAGCAGGGGACGGTCGACGTGCTGGCGCCGATGCCGGAAAAGCCCAAACTCGCCGATTTCATTCGCCTGCGCTTTCAGAGCACGTCCAACCACTGCCTGCAGAGCGCCACGCAGGCGCGCAAGCGCAACATGGATGAGGATATCGTCTTCGCCTGCCTCGTCCACGACCTGTCGATGGCAATGATGCGCGCGAATCATGGCTTCTGGAGTGCGCAGCTTTTCGAGCCCTATGTCTCCGAGAAGGTCGCCTTCGCCATCCGGCATCATGCCGCGCTGCGCTTCTTCCCGGACGCGGAGACGGGCTACACCTATCCCGACATCTATCGCGAGATGTTCGGCGAGGATTATGTCCCGCCGCCGCATGTGCAGCGGGAGTTCGCGATGGTCCGCAAACACCGCTGGTACATGGCGGCGCGCCTTGTGACCGTGAACGATCTCTACGCCTTCGATCCCAATGCGCAGGTCTCTCTGGACCCGTTCGAGGATGTGATCGGACGCCATTTCCGTCAGCCTGCGGAGGGCCTCGGCTTCGACAGCAGCCCGAGCGCCCATATGTGGCGGACCTTGTTCAATCCGGATTCGCCGCTCTGAGCGCCCGATATCCCTACGCCTTTTCTTGACTGGTTGGAGGACCGTGGAATGATGAAAAGAACGAAGATCGCTCTGGCGACCGCATTGGTGGCCCTGCCGGCCATTCTCGTGGTGGCGCCGCTGGCCGCGCAGAATGAGGCGCAACTGCCCGGGCAGAAGGATGTCAGCCGGGTCGCGGCCGGCACCTACAAGGCCGATGCGGGCCATACGCTCGTCGGCTGGCGCGCCAACCACTTCGGCTTCAACGACTATTTCGGCATTTTCGGGGACATCACCGGCACACTGGAGATCGATCCGGCCAAGCTCTCAGCCGCGAAGGTGGATGTGTCCATTCCGGTCGCGCACGTGGTGACGGCCAGTGCCGGCCTCAACGGCCATTTGCTGCGCGCGGGCAAGGATGGCGGTAAACCGGACTTTTTCGGCCCCGATCCGGCGCCGGCCCGCTTCGTCTCCACCAGCGTCGTCGCGACAAGTGCCACGGCTGCGAAGATCACCGGCGACCTGACACTCAACGGCGTGACCAAGCCGGTGGTGCTTGAAGCGGAATTCACCGGGGCCGGCAAGCATCCCTATAACGGCAAGGCGACGCTCGGCTTCGAGGCGACGGCGGCGATCAAGCGGTCGGATTTCGGCATAACCTATGCGATCCCCATCGTCTCCGACCGGGTCGAACTCACCATAAGCGCGGCCTTCGAGAAGTAGGTCGCGCCAGCGCTCAGCGGCGGTTCAGCTTGCCGGCGCTAGTGCGGCGGCATGAACTCCGGGGATGAGCGTGGGGCGGCGGCAGCGCTGACGATCCGGCGCGCCAGTGCAGGCGCGCCGTGACCGCACCCCCGCACCTGCCGCCCTTGGGCGATCCTCACCCTGCCACGCCTTGGGCCGCGCGCCGTCGCCGTCCGCTGCTCTGGGCAGCGCTGGCTGTGCCGCTGCTCGGCTGGGCCGGGCTGGCCGCCGGTCTTGGCACCGCGCTGCTGCGCGAGCCGATCGAGCGCCGGGCGAGCATAGCGCTGGGCCGTACCGTCGCGATCGAGGGCGATGTCCGCCTGCTGGTGACGCCTTTCTCCCTGCAACTGGCTGCGGACGATGTGCGTATCGCCAATGCCGGTTGGGCGCAGGCGCCCGATCTGCTCAATGTCCGCGCTCTGACGGCGCGCTTCTCCACATTCGATCTGCTGATCGGGCGCCCTGGCCCGCGTGCGCTCGGGTTGCGCGGCGGCACGCTCGATCTGGAGCGGCAGGCGAGCACGGGCGCGGCCAACTGGAAACTCGGTGGCAAGGACGGTCTGTTTGCCGTCGCTGGCGTGCAGCGGGTGGACGCGGACGATGTCGTGCTGCGCTACCGGGACGAGCGCGACGGGATCGAGAGCTGGCTCAAGCTGGTCGGCAGCGGTCCGGGCGCGGTGCGTTTCACCGGGCGGGCCAGTCTTGTCGGTGATGGCTTCCGCATGAATGGCTCCAGCAACTCGGCCGAAGGGCAACCGTTCCGCTTTGCCTTGCGCGCGGGCGCGGAGACACTGGACCTGCGGCTGGAAGGGGAAAGCGACAGCCCGTTCCGGCTGGCCGGGGCGGACCTGCGCGTGACGGCGCGCGGTCCCGACCTTGCCGCGCTGGCGGCACTGGCGCGCATCGATCTTCCGGCGGCGCCCTCCTTTTCGCTGACGGCCCGGCTCGCGCAACGGCGTGGCGGCTGGCATTTCAGCCGCATCGCAGGGCAGCTTGGCGAGACCGATCTCAGCGGCAGCCTCACGCTCGATCAACGCGGCGCCCGTCCGCGCGTGGTGGCGTCTCTGGCGTCCGAGGCCCTGCATCTGGCGGACGGCATGGCTGTGCTGGGGCTGCGCAGTGCGACGTCCCCATCCGGTGATGAAGGCCCTCAACCGGTCGCCTCATTGCTGCCGGATGCCACCCTGTCTCCCGAGGCGCTGCGCAGTTTCGATGCCGTGGTCGACTATAAGGCCGAGCAGATCGAGGGCGTCGGGGACGCGGCCTCCGCGTTCAAGCCCGCGCATCTCGCCATGCGGCTCGCGCTTATCGATGGGCGGTTCATGCTGTCGCCGGCCAGTGTCGATCTCGCCGGCGGGTTCGTCTCATCGGATATCTACATCGATGCGCGGCAAGGCCCGGCGCTTGCCCGCTACGATATTCGCCTCTCGCCCACGCCGATGGGGCCGCTGCTGGCCAGTTGGGGCCTCGCCCCGCGCCAGACGACGGCGCTGGCACGCGGGCGCATCCAGCTGAGCGGGCGCGGCGAGACCCTGCGCGAGACGCTCGGTCATGCCGATGGCCGCATCGCCCTGGTGCTGCCGGCCGGGCGCGTGGGCATGGCACGGGCGAGCGCATCGGAGCTGGATATGACCAATCTGCGTGCTGCGATGTTCGGCACGCGCAGCGGCAACGGCGTGGATTGGACGGGAGGGATATTCTGGCGCCTCGGCCAGCGCCTGGGGATCGGCGGCGATGGCGAGGCTGCGAATAACGCGACCCACCTCAATTGCGGACTGATCGCCTTTTCGGTCCGCGACGGGCTGGCGACGGCCGACCCGATCCTGATCGATACCGATGGTCATGTCGTCACCGGGCGCGGCGAGTTCGATCTGCGCGGCGAGCGGCTCGATCTGCGCTTGCAGGCGCAGGGCAAGACCCGCGAATGGTTCGGTCGCCCCTCGCCGATCCTGATCGGCGGCACGCTGGCCGCGCCGACCGTGCTGCGCGAGCCGGTCGATCTGTTCCGGCCCCAGCGCCTGTTCGGCTTATCCATGATGCTGCCGGATGTGCGGGCTATCTTCGGCTTTGTCGACCCGGACGAAGCGCAGGCCCCGGCTTGCGGGACGCTGCTGCGCGGCGGGGCAACGGCCGACGCGGCGGCGGCTGGCCCGGCGCCGAAGCCTGCGGAACTGGCCTCGCGCTAGGCGGCCGGCGTCGCTCCGGTCTGGCGCCGGTCCGCCAGCCACAGCGACAGGCCGGTCAGGCCATGGAGCAGCACGATCATCGTGAGCAGGAAGAAGGTGGCGCTCACAAAGCGCGGCATCACGAAAAACTCTACTGCGCAGAGCAGAAACACCGCCATGGTCAGCAGTAGATTGGCGATGGAGGATGCCCCGCGCCGCGTCGATCGCACCACCTCGACCAGCAGGAAGACGATGGTGAGCAGCAACAGCATGTCACCCCAGCTCAGCATCAGCACCACGCCCGAGAGCATGGGCAGCGTGAAAGCCTCGCCCCGCATCACGGCGGCCAGCGCCGGCTCGGTCTGATCCGGCTGCGGCGCGCCGGCGAACAGCGCCACCAGATTGTAGATCAGCACCGGAATGAGCAGCAACGGGAAGCTGTTGAGCAGGTCTACGGCCCGGCGATTGTTGCGATCGTCCATGCGGTCTCTCCCTCAGGCTCGCCAGCATGGGACTTTTGGGGCACAAAGGCCAGAGCCGCCGGCACGGGACGCACGGGCGGAATGGAGAGGGGAGAGAGCATGAGGGTTTTCGCACGCATTCCGGCCATCGCGGCGCTGTTAATTGCCATGACCATGGTCACCAGCCCGGGGCATGCTCAGGTCGCGGCCTCGGCCGAGGCGCAGCAGGCGATGCTCGCCAGCCCGGACCCAAAGCTCGCCGCCAACAAGAAGCTCGTTTACGACATGTATCGCCATATCGTGCAGGGCGGCCATGCCGATCTGGTCGAGCGCTTCTTCACGCCGGAATATATCCAGCATAATCCCAATGTCGCCTCGGGCCGGGATGCGCTGGCGGCCTTCCTGCGCGGCTCACGCCCCGCCCGCCCGATTTCGCCGACTATCACGCTGCCGATCATCAGGATCGTAGCAGAGGGCGATTATGTGCTGGTGATGAGCGAGCGCCCGATGAAGGACGAGGCGGGCAAGCCCTATGTCACCAGCTGGTTCGATGTGTACCGGATCGAAAACGGCCTGATCGCCGAACATTGGGACCCGGCACTCAAAAGCGCGGCGATGCTCAAGTTCGATCCCAATGAAATGGGGAAATGAAGGCGAAGTAACTGGCGGGGCTCAATCGCCCAGCATCTCCGCCAGCGCAGGGCTGATCCATTCACGGGTCGTCGCGCCGTCCTGGGCGAGCATGTGGACGGCCAGACCCTCGCGGATCGCCAAGGCGGCGCCAGCGTGGAGCCCGAGCACGGTGAGCGCGCTGGCCCAGGCGTCGGCATCCATGGCGCGGGCGTGGAGGACGCTGACCGAGGCAACGCCGTTCTCCACCCGCCGCCCCGTGCGCGGATCGAGCGTGTGGGCGCCGCGCACATAATTGCCGGAGGTCGCAACGGCCAGTTGATGCAGGGCGATGCGGATCGGCCGGGCGCGCATGGACGGCGGAATTTCAAGGTCGACCCACCACGGGTCGCCATCCGGACGCATCCCGCGGCCCACCAGTTCGCCGCCTACTTCGACGAGGCAATGCGCCACGCCGCGCTCGGCCAGCAGGTCCGCCACAGCATCGACGGCATAGCCCTTGGCGATGCCTGAGAGGTCCAGCCACAGCCCGCCCGGCTGACGCAACCGGCGAGTCGTTGGCTCGAACGCGAGGCGTCGCCAGCCCGATCGGGCCAGCGCCTGCGAAAGCGCTTCGTCCGTCGGTTCGCTTTGCATGGGGATGGGCCCCAGCCCGTAGAGATCCGTCAAGCGCCCGATGGCCGGATCGAACGCGCCATCGGTACGCTCGGCAAGAGCGAGGCCGGTCGCCATCACGGCGGCAAAGTCTGCGGACAAGGTGGCCCACTGCCCAGCAGGCGCCGCGCCGAAGCAGCTGAGGGCGGAATCCGGCGCCCAGTGGCTCATATCCGCCACGATGGCATCGAGCCGTGCCTGCACATCCTGCTTGAGCCCTTCGGCGTCCACATCCGGCGGGGCGCAGAAGCGCGCCCGCCAGATGGTGCCCATGGTCTCGCCACCGATCTCCCGCACCGGCGCGCCCGGGTCGATCCCGGCGAGGGCGCCGGACTGGATCGGGGGCACGACGATGCGCGGAACGGCGCCGAGCACGCTCAGGGGGCCATCACTTCCAGCGTGGCGGTGTAGCTCATCCGCCGCGCCGTGACGCGCGGGGTCGCCGGCTTGTCGTCGCTCAGCGAGGCATTGAGCCAGATCATGCCCGCCATCGGCCAGTTCACCGTGGCCACGCCGTCGGCATCAGTGGTCACCTCGAACACGCCCTCATTGTCGCGATAGCGCTTGCCGCCCGGCACCAGCGTGACCTTGAGGCCGGCCGCCGGTTGACCATCGACCAGGAAGCGCAGCTTGGCCGGCTCATCCTGCACCAGCTCGGCGGGATGGGTGATCGGCACCATCTCCAGGCCCTTGCCCAGCGGCTTGATGGCGCTCGGCTCGCCCTTGGTGGCGAAGAACTCGTTGCGACCGCTGGTTTCGGTCAGCTTGAGGTCGGTCGCATTGGCCGGGATCTCCGTGACGCTGCTCACCTGATTGGCGGGAGCCTGCGCGCCCGGTGCCGGCGGCGGTCCGCGCCGTCCACCCAGGCGCCACTCCACGCCATCGACCTTGAACGTGCCCATCACGCCCGATTGCGCGCTGCCGATCCGCCAGGTGCCCGGCTGGTCGAGCTGCACGTCGAACACGGAGCGATAGCGCCCGGTGGCGGCATTCTTGATCTGCGCTTCGCTGCCGTCCGGCCGCCAGGCCTTGACGGCTTCGAGCCGCATGGCGTTGTGATCGGCGTAGAAGAGGTCATTGGAGCTGGCCGCGTCCACCGTCACCCACGGGTCTTCGCCCGAGAAGATGGTGCCGGAGGGGAGCAGCCACTGGCGGTGAGCATTGGCGGGCATCGCCGTGGCGGCGATCAGCGCGGCGGCGGCAAGCAGAGCGGTCTTGATGCGCATGGGGTCGTGGCCTTTCGGGTCTTGGAAAGCTCAGCGAGCGGAAATGGTGATGGCGCCCAGTTCGGACTTGCCGGTGGCGGAGCCGCCCTTGGCGGGCACCTGCAGCGGAATGGAGACGATCTCGCGCCCGCCGGTCTCGCGCGCGGCTTCCACATAGAGCGTGTACTGGCCCGGCTTGAGCGTGGCGGGCAGGGCGATCTTGTGGGTGCCCGGTGCGCGGGTGGCGCTGCTCACGCCATCGGCGGGCAGCTTGAGGCTGCGGCCGCCCTTGCGCCACCATGTGCGCAGATCGGAGAGCCACTTCGTGCCAGGCTCGCGGCCCTGCAGCTTGACGTCATACCAGACGAAGATGGTCTGCGCCGCGCCGCCGCCGGTCGGCTCGACCCATGCCGCGACATAGGGGCGGTGATATTCGGCGACATTGAGGCGGGGAATGGTCACGCTGATCGTGCCGGCCGTGGCAGGCGTGGCGACGAGACCGGCAAGGACGAGGGAAGTCTTCTTCATGGGAGAGCGGGTCCTCAGTGAATGAACAGCAGGGCGATGACGAGCGGGATGAGCAGCCCCAGCCCGACCAGCGGCCAGGTGGAGGGGCGATGCCGGGCGTGAAGCTGGAGCAGCAGCAGGCCGGTGAGGGTGAAGACGATGCAGGCGACAGCGAAGATGTCGATGAACCAGCTCCACGTGCCGCCGGTGTTGCGGCCCTTGTGCAGATCGTTGAAGTAGGAAATCCAGCCGCGATCGGTGCGCTCGGCCGTCACGGCGCCGGTCGCGCGATCGATGGTGATCCACGCATCGCTGCCTGGGCCGGGCAGGGCGACATAGACCTCCTCGTCCGACCATTCCGCCGCGCGCCCGGTTGCGTCGAGCGAGACTGCCTGACGCAGATGCGCGGCGACCGGGGCGGGCAGCGGCGCATCGGCTGAAGCAGGCGCCGCCTCGATCTGGGCGAGCAGGGCGGACGGCAGGGTCGCGGTTCGCTCCTCGACCTTCGGCGCGGCACCGATGGAATCGGCGTGGTTGAGCGTGATGCCGGTGATCGCGAACAACATCATGCCGATCAGCGAGATCGCCGCGCTGATCCAGTGCCAGCTGTGCAATTGCTTGAGCCAGAAGGCGCGCGCCTTGCGCTTGCCCGGGGCCTTTTGCGTGGGCCGAGCGGCACTGGAGGGAGATGCCGACACGGACGCCCCGCGCGCGATGGCTGCCGCGCCGCCTGCCGACGCTGCCGGCTCATCCGCCCGCTGCCTGTCCACCCGCTGTCCGTCCACATGCCCCCCGACGATGATTGGCGACGCGCAGCGATCAGCCTGCGCGAATCATGTTCGAGCGCCTCCATTGCATATATTGAGAAGCATTCGCAAGACGAGATCGCGGTATGGGACCGCTAAGCCGCTCTGAAGCACAGGCCGATCAGGAGATTCTGGAGCGATCCTCAACCGGTGGCAGGCTGCAGCGGCCAATAGGTTGCGTAGCGTTCGTGACGGATCTGGTAATAGGGGATCAGCCGCACGGGGCGGCCCTCCCGGTCGGGGATCATGAACTCCAGCGGGGCGGCGCCGGGGCGGAGCTGCCCCGCGATCGTCTCGGCATCGCCCGCCAGTTGGGGCGGGGAGAAGGGCGTATCGATATACTGGCCATAGAGGCGCTCGTTGACGACCACATCCGATCCCGGTGCCAGCCCCTCCGTGCCGAGTGCGCCAGCGAGCACCACCGGTCCATAAGTGAACGCGACGATCCCCGGCGCAACGGGCGATTCCTCGGCGCGCACCTGAATGTCGAGTTCGAGCGTCAGCATGTCGCCATCCCGCCAGCTGCGGTCCAGCTCCAGATAGCTGCCCGGCTTCGTCGATTGCGCCAGCGGGACGCCGTTCAGGCTGACGCGCGCCGTCCGGCTCCAGCGCGGGTGGCGCAGGCGCAGGGTCGCGCGGATGGGGCGGGCCAGAGACCAGCGCAGGGTGGTGGACGGTTCTTCGGGGAAGTGGGTTGTCTGGGTCAGCACCGCGCCCTTCTCCCGCCAGCGCACCGATGAGGGGATGAACAGGTTGATGACCAGCGCCTCGGCATCATGAAAATAGATGGAGTCCCGATACTTCGCATGGTTCTCCATGCCGGATCCGGTGCAGCACCAGAAGGAATCGATCTGGCTGCAATAGAGCTTCATGTAGCCCGGCCGCGCGCCCTGAAAATAGGTGACGAGGCCGGTCTCCGGGTCCTGTGACGCCAGAATGCCATTATAGAGCGCGCGCTCGTAAAAGTCGGCCAGCTCCACCTGCGGATCGTGCAGGAACAGCGCGCGGGTGAGCTTGAGCATATTATGCTGGCCGCAGGTTTCAGAGCCCTTGGCCGAGAAGACATGCGCGGCGAAGTCTGCCGGCGGATAGAAGAACTCGGCATCGCCATGGCCGCCCGTCGCATAGGAGCGGGTGCGGGCGACCGTGCGCCAGAAGAAGGCCGCGGCATCGCCATAAGCCTTATCGCCATTCACCTCATAGACGCGCTGGAAGCCGACGAACTTGGGCACCTGTGTGTTGGCGTGCATGCCATCCAGCAGGTCCCGCCCCTTGGCGGCCGGCTCCATCACCGCCTTCTGCGAGAAGCGCTCGGCGAGCGTGCGATAATCGGCCTTGCCAGTCAGCACATAGAGATCGGCGAGCACTTCGTTCATGCCACCATGCTCGGTGGCAAGCATCGCCTCGAAGGCGGCGGTGTCGAGCGGCCGGGTGGCAACCACCGCCCAATCGGCCATGCGCAGCAGCACGAGACGGGCGGTGTCGCTGCCGGCAAGCTGCCAGGCATCGCGCAGTCCGGCGAAAATCTTGTGCAGCGTATACCAGGGGACGCCGGTGATCGGCTCGCCCCTGATATGCGCGGCGACGAGCGCGGCGCCTTCAGGAAAGGCGCAGACCAGCCCCACGCCGGATGCGCGCTGGCAGGCATCCAGCTCGTCGGCGATATAATCGATGCGCTGCTTGAATCGCCCATCGCCGGTGGACCGGAACATCAGTGCGCAGGCGGAGAGATAATGGCCGAGCGTGTGGCCGTGGCAGTGGATGTCAGCCCAGGTCGCCTCGGATTCCCAGCCGCCATAGACCGGCGCCTTGGGAGCGAGCCCGGCATTTGTGCGGAAATTGGCCAGCATCCGGTCCGGCTCGAGCGAAAGCAGATAGGCTTCCGTGCCCCGCTGCGCGGCGAGAAACGGACTGTCCAGCAGCGTCACATCTGCCATGTCGAAGGGCTGAAGACGCGGCGCCACGCTGAGCGCGCCCTTGGGTTTAGCAGGAAAGGGCAGGGCCGCACGCGCGGTGACTGGCGCGAGAACCCTGCTCACCAGCGTGGCCGAGGCTACGGAAGCCAGCAATTCACGGCGAGACGACGACACGCCCCTTGCATGCATATGACAGGACATAGCCGCCATCTGATCCTCCCCAGTCGCGTCAACTTCGCGTTTGATAACGCTACCATAAACGAGGCGGGCGGGAAGGCAATTCTTTCGATCGGATGGCGATCATCCGCCACTATCGGCGAGGCCATCAACGCAGATGGTTTGGCCCGCGCGCCTGTCGCGGGCCATCAGGGCTCAATCCTGCTTGATGTCCTCGAACCACGCCTCGACCGGGCCGGAGAGCTTGATGGTCAGCGGCTGGCCATGGCGGTCGCGGGTCTTGCCGGCGGCGACGCGGATCCAGCCTTCGGAGATGCAATATTCTTCCACATCGGTGCGCACCCGGTCCTTGAAGCGGATGCCGATACCCCGCTGCAGCGTCTCCATGTCGAAATGCGGGCTGCGCGGATTCGTGGAGAGGCGGTCGGGCGGCGTCTCGCTCTGCGGTGCGGCGGGCGTGTCGGATGCGGGAGTATCAACCATGGCTCGTCCTTGCCGAAGAGCTTTCGGCCAGTCAACGCTTCTCAGGAGCGCGCATGGGGCAGTCCGCGAGGGCGGCCGGGCCGGAGACTGTCCGGCCCCGGTCGTGCGGTTGGCATGATCAGCGGCAGATGCGCACGCGATACCGCTCGCCGCGCCAGCGGTCCCAGCGGGTTTCGGTCCAGCAGCGGCGACGGTCGTTATAGCCGTAGCCGCTACGATAGCCGCGGTCGTGACGTCGCCAGTCCCGGCGGTCGCTGCGATAAGACCGTTCGCGATAATGGCGGTCGCGGCGGACGTCGCGGTAGCCATCACGATAGGCGCCACGATCATAATCCCGATAGCTGATCGACAGGCTGCTTTGGGCCTGAGCCGGTGCCGCAGCGAGCGGCATGAGGCCGAATGTGGCCGCAACGGCGAAGGCGACCGAAGCGAGGCGGGGGGTAAGAGGCATGTCATTCTCCTGTGTCCAATGTCGGCGTTGCGCGCGGCCTCGCTCGTCCGATCCATCCTTTCTGCCAGACCGGCCTGAACGCCCGCGAAACAGGCCGTTCATCTGCCCATGGGGCGTGCCCTGGATGCGGTGATATGTGTGGAAGGATGGTCGCGAAGGGCGTGGGACGCGTAAGGCGTTAAAAGCGGGTTCAGCCGTGCGGACGTAGAGGTGGTGTCATGCCCCGTTTCTCCTTTCCCTCCCTGCTGGTCGTGCCGCTTGCCGCGGTGGGGCTTCTGATTCCCGCATCCGGTTTCACCGTTCCCGCGCGGGCTCAGGACGCCGCCCGCCAGGTCGTACCGGCATTTGACGAGGCCGGCCGGCGCTTGCTGACTGATCTGCAGGGTGCGGGGCAATTGTTCGCGGCGCAGGCGCTGGCGAGCTGGATCACCGCCTCGCGGAACGATGCGGTGGCCGCCGGCGTCGAGCCGATCCCGCCCGCCATTCGCGCTCGGCTGCGCGGCCATATGCCGGACGCCCTGCTGGACCGCGTGCGCTATCGCGTTGGCCAGGGTCACGAGTTCAGCCTGCAGACCAATACCTTCAACCGCAGCAATGCCGCGGCGATCACGCTGGACGATGTGGTGCTCTTCCGCTCCGCCGAGGATGCCGCCCCGGATGTCGGCCTCTGGGCGCATGAGCTGCATCATGTGCACCAGTATCGCCAATGGGGCGTCCAGGGCTTCGCCCAGCGCTACACGCGGGATTATCAGGGTGTCGAGGCGGAGGCCCATGCCGAGGCGGAACGGGTTGTCGCCGCGATGCGGACGACTGGGACAGCAACGCCCACGCCTGCGCGCTAGGTTGCGAGGACGATGTGGCGCGGGTCAAATTCAACCTTCTCCCCTTGAGGGAGAAGGATACGGAGCCTTGTCGCCATCTGGCGGTTAGGCGGAGTTGGATGAGGGGTGGCGGATCTCTGATCCTCGAGATCCTTTGGATCGCTTACCCCTCTCCCAGCTTCGACTAAGGCAGCAGGCTGCCAAGTCTGCGCATCCCTCTCCCTCAAGGGGAGAGGGTTTGGAGCTTGTCCCTCGCGCGCACAACGCCCTTGAGCGGGACTGGGAATGGGGTCGTTCGGCGCACGCCGCCTCTTCCCCCAAAAAAAAGGGCGCTCGTCCGGTTGGACAAGCGCCCCTTGGCTCAAGCGGCCTTGGACCGCGAGGCGCGCTTGCGCTCGTTGGGGTCGAGGTAGCGCTTGCGCAGGCGGATGGTCTTGGGCGTCACCTCGACCAGTTCGTCATCGTCGATATAGGCGATGGCCTGCTCCAGCGTCAGCTTCCACGGCGGCGTCAGGCGGACGGCGTCGTCCTTGCCGCTGGCGCGGAAGTTGGTGAGCGCCTTGGACTTCATCGGGTTGACCTCAAGGTCTTCCGGCTTGGCGTTCTCGCCGATGATCATGCCTTCGTAGAGCGCCTCGCCCACGCCGACCATCAGCACACCGCGCTCCTCAAGGGGCCCGAGCGCATATGCATTGGCCTCGCCGGCGCCGTTGGAGATCAGCACGCCGTTCTTGCGGCCTTCGATCTTGCCCTTGTGGGGACCGTATTTCTCGAACAGCCGGTTCATGATGCCGGTCCCGCGCGTGTCGGAGAGGAACTCGCCATGATAGCCGATGAGGCCGCGCGAGGGCGCCGAGAAGGTGATGCGGGTCTTGCCGCCACCCGAGGGCCGCATGTCGGTCATCTCGGCCTTGCGCTGGTTCATCTTGTCGACAACCGTGCCCGAGAATTCATCGTCCACGTCGATGACGACCGTCTCATAAGGTTCGGTGCGGTTGCCGTTCTCGTCCTCGCCGAACAGCACGCGCGGGCGCGAAATGCCGAGCTCGAAGCCTTCACGGCGCATCGTCTCGATCAGCACGCCCAGCTGAAGCTCGCCGCGACCGGCGACCTCGAAGCTGTCCTTGTCCGCGCTCTCGGTGACCTTGATCGCGACATTGCTCTCGGCTTCGCGGAACAGGCGGTCGCGGATCATGCGGCTGGTCACCTTGTCGCCCTCGCGGCCCGCCATCGGCGAATCGTTGACCGCAAAGCGCATGGAGAGCGTCGGCGGATCGATGGGCTGCGCCTTGATCGGCTCGGAGACCGAGGTGTCGGCAATGGTGTTGGCCACGGTGGCGACGGTCAGGCCGGCGAGGCTGATGATGTCGCCGGCGCGCGCTTCATCGACCGGCACGCGGTCGAGGCCCTGGAACGTCATGATCTTGGAGGCGCGGCCGGTCTCGATGACCTTGCCGTCCATGTCCAGCGCATGGATGGGCTGATTGATCTTCACGGTGCCGGAGGTCACGCGGCCCGTGAGGATACGGCCGAGGAAGTTGTCGCGGTCCAGCAGCGTTACCAGGAAGGTGAACGGCGCGTCGATGTCCAGCGCCGGCGGCGGCACATGGTTGACGATCGTCTCGAACAGCGGCGTCAGCGTGCCTTCGCGCTTGGTCGGGTCGGTGCTGGCATAGCCGTTGCGGCCGGAGGCATAGAGCACGGGGAAGTCGAGCTGCTCGTCGGTCGCGTCGAGGCTCACGAACAGATCGAACACCTCGTCCAGCACTTCCTGGATGCGCTGATCGGGCCGGTCGACCTTGTTGACGACCACGATTGGACGCAGGCCGAGGGCCAGCGCCTTGCCGGTCACGAACTTGGTCTGCGGCATCGCGCCTTCCGAGCTGTCCACCAGCAGCACCACCCCATCGACCATCGAGAGGATGCGCTCCACCTCGCCGCCGAAGTCGGCGTGGCCGGGCGTGTCGACGATGTTGATGCGCGTGCCTTCCCACTCGATGGAGGTGGGCTTGGCGAGAATCGTGATCCCGCGCTCCTTCTCCAGATCGTTGGAGTCCATCGCCCGCTCATCGACGCGCTGATTGTCTCGAAAAGTGCCGGACTGGCGGAAAAGCTGGTCGACGAGGGTGGTCTTGCCATGATCGACGTGCGCGATGATGGCAACGTTCCGCAGAGCGTTGGGACGGGGGCTCATGATAATCTCTCTGGGCTTGTGGACGGCCGACACGGGTCATCCGGCCGGAATTTCTCGCGGCCCTTAGCGGAAAGCGGCGCTCGGCGCAACGGCCAGCAACGCGGATGGTCCGCGGCCTCGTCATAGTCGGTGCGGCCAGCCTAAGTGCTTGAAGGCAATGACCATCGTTGCGCATGGCCGTCAAGCCATTAAAGTCCTTGCGACGAAGCGATGGTTGCGGCGTCGTGCGATGCCTTTCTGGCAGAGACGCTGCAACATTCGCGTTCCGCACCATAGGATTTCGCCTCAACAGGAGCTGCCGTACAGAATGCCGCATTACACGCCGCTTATTGCCACTGTCGTCGCCGGCCTTGTCGCTGCCTTTTTCATGGGCGCGCTGGCGATGCGGCTGCGGGTCTCGCCGATTGCCGGATATCTCGTTGCCGGCGTGATGGTGGGGCCGTTCACGCCCGGCTTCGTCGCTGACCCCAGCCTGGCCAATGAACTTGCGGAAATCGGCGTCATCCTCCTGATGTTCGGCGTCGGGCTTCATTTTTCGGTGAAGGATCTGATGGCGGTGCGCCGCATCGCCGTGCCTGGCGCGATTGTACAGATCGCGACGGCCACTGTGCTAGGTATGGGACTCGCCTGGCTGATGGGCTGGGGCGTGCTTTCCGGCTTCATCTTCGGCCTCGCTTTGTCTGTCGCGAGTACCGTCGTGCTGCTGCGGGCCTTGCAGGTACGCGATCTGGTCGAGACGGAGCGCGGGCGCATCGCCGTGGGCTGGCTGATCGTCGAGGATCTGGTGATGGTCCTGGCGCTGGTGCTGCTGCCGGTACTGGCCGGCATTGCGCTCGATCCGCAGAGCGAAGGCCTCTCGGCGATGGGTTGGCCAGTGCTGATGACCATCATCAAGGTGAGCGGCTTTGTCGCGGTGATGTTGCTGGTCGGGCGCCGGATCATTCCCTGGGCGCTACACTGGGTGGTGCATACCGGCTCGCGCGAGCTGTTCCGCCTCGCGGTGCTGGCGATTGCGCTGGGCGTTGCCGCCGGGTCGGCCTTCATCTTCGATGTGTCCTTCGCGCTCGGGGCCTTCTTTGCGGGCATGATCCTCGGCGAAACCCCGCTCAGCCGGCGCGCGGCGGAGGAGACGCTGCCGTTGCGGGATGCGTTCGCGGTGCTGTTCTTCGTCTCGGTCGGCATGCTGTTCGACCCGATGGTCATCCTTCGCCAGCCCTTGCCGCTGCTCGCCACGGTGCTGATCATTACGGTCGGCAAATCGCTCGCTGCCTATGCCATCGTCCGCGTCTCCGGCTATCCGCGCGAGACGGCGATGACGGTTGCAGCCAGCCTCGCGCAGATCGGCGAATTCTCGTTCATTCTCGTCACGCTGGGTTTTGGCCTCGGCGTGCTTCCGTCCGAAGCGCGCGACCTGATTCTGGCCGGCGCGATCATCTCGATCTTCCTGCATCCGTTCCTGTTTTCCTACATCACCCATCGCGCGAGCGAGGCTGCCAAGGTCGATGCGCCGCCAGTCGCCGCGCCTTCTGCGACGCTCACGCATGTCGTGCTGGTCGGCTATGGTCGGGTCGGGCGGCTCATCGCCAAGGCGCTGCGGGAGCGGGGCAAGCCCCTGGTGGTCATTGAGAGCAATGCCGAACTGACCGATGCCGCGCGGCGCGACGGTCATGAGGCCGTGACCGGCAACGCGCTGGACCGGCGGGTGCTGGAGGCGGCAGGCATCGACCGCGCGACCAGCCTGCTCATCGCCATTCCCGAGGGGTTCGACGCCGGCGCCATCGCCCAGAAGGCGCGGGCGCTGCGCCCCGGGATCGGCATCGTCGCGCGGGCTCATTCGGACGGCGAGGTGGAGCATCTGATCAAGCTGGGGATCGGTGACGTCGTGATGGGCGAGCGCGAACTGGCGGCGCGGATGCTGGAGCTTGCGCTGCGCGGAAACATGCAAGCGCAAAGCATTTGATGTCGCGCGCATCGCCGCTCGACAGAGGGACGGGACATTGTCATCTATTGAGCAAGCGGCCTGCCGGACAGTCATGACGGCAGGGGCCGCATCATGGGTCGGGAGACAAAGGCATGGGTGCCGATGGCAGCGGGGTGGAGATCAGCAAAACTGCTGAAGGCTGGGCTGGCGACATGGGGCGCAACTGGCTCGCCAATCTGGATCGGCTTGAGGGGATGATCGACCCGATCGGCGCGGTGGCGCTGGCTCGGGCGGACTTCCAGCCGGGCGAGCGTGTGATCGATGTCGGCTGCGGCGGCGGTGGCACCAGCCTTGCCATTGCCCGGGCGGTCGCGCCGGACGGGCATGTCACCGGCGTCGATATCTCGTCCGACCTCATCCTGTCCTGCGGTGCGCGTGCAACGCTCAGCGGCCTGCAGAATGTCAGCTTCGTCTGTGCCGACGCCGGTGCCGCGCCGATCAACGGCGCGCCATTCGACCGGCTGTTTTCGCGCTTCGGGTCGATGTTCTTTGCCGAGCCCAAGGTGGCGTTTCGCAATCTGCGCGGGCAGGTTCGCGACGGCGGCCGTATCGATCTCGCGGTCTGGGCGGCGCCACCGGAAAATCCCTGGATGCAGCTGATGCAGCAGGCGCTGAAGGATCTGCTGCCGGCACCGGATGGGCGGCCGGATCCCAGAGCGCCCGGCCCGTTCGCCTTTGCCGATACGGCATGGCTGGGAGAGGTGCTGGCGCATGCCGGCTTTGCGGAGATGGACGTGGCGCCGTGCCTGCGCGACCTCCCCGTCGGCGGACCCGGCGCGAGCGCGCAGGATGCTGCGACCTTCGTGCTGTCGGCCATGCACATCGGCAATCAGGTCGCGTCTGACCGGATGCCCGAGGCGCATGCTCGCCTCGCGGCGGCCTTTGCGCCACATCATGTGCCGGGCCAGGGCGTCATGCTGGCCGGCAAGGCTTTGCTGGTGAGCGCCGTCGTCGCCTAGATTGGAACCGGCGCGCCCGGCTTGGCCATGTCGCGCACAAAAAGAAGGGCCGGCGCAAGGCCGACCCTTCCCGTTTAGCGAAAACGCTGGATCAGAACTTGCCGACGAGGCCGACCATGACCTGATGGCGCTGCATGCTGATGCCGGTGTCGACATCGTCGAACTTCAGCTTGCCATAGTCGGAGAAGCGGTACTCGCCACGGATGCCGAAGCGGCCGAAGCTGTACTCAACGCCGGCACCGAGACGATAGCCGTCGAGGTTGTCGCCGTCGCTGACGGAGTCGACGCCGTCGGTGTAGCTCACCTTGAGGCGGGCGTTGGTGTAGCCGGCCTTCGCGTAGATCAGCGCGTTGGGGGCGAGCTTGGCGCCAGCGCGGACGCCGACGTACAGATCGCGCGCTGCTGACAGGGACAGCTCATCGCCCGTCACGAACTGGTCCGTGACCGATTCCTTGACCTCGGAGTCAGCGGCTTCCACTTCGACGCCAACCACAGCGGAACCGAGATCGGCATTGTAGCCGAGGCTCACGCCATAAGCGAAATCATCGCTGCTTCCATTGTCGACGCCGTCGCTCAGCCGCACCGAATCATAGCCGCCGAGGACCGCGAGGCTCAGGCCGGAGAAGGTGGGGCCTTCCTGCGCAGCGGCAGGGGTGGCAACGATCACGGCGGCTGCGGAAGCCAGAACAGCAAGTTTCATTGTATTTTCCTTGTTTTAATCTCGCCTTCTGCACGAGGCGGACGGGCCGCTTATGGAGCCCGGTTAACGGGGTCAACCTTCTCGTGGTTACGATGCATCACTAGTGGCGCCGCATTGTTGCAGATATGCAACATATCTGGCCAAGCGAAACATGAGGATTTTTCGTTCGTCCTCGGGGGTGCTGAGGCCTAGCTGTCCCGTGTCAGCTCATCAGGCTTGCCGGGATGGCGCTCCAGTTCGTCGCTGAGCGGATCATGCGCCAGCCCTTCAAGTCGCGTGCCGGAAACATATGCAGCGCGGCCGAGCAGCTGCGCGCCGATCGGGAGGGTGATGAGCAGGAACAGGATCGTCAGCCCGCTGGTCCAGTTCAGCTCCGCGATGTCGGCCGCCAGCACGACGCCGAGTAGCATCAGCGTTGCGCCAAGCGTGCCGGCCTTGGTGGCGCTGTGCATCCGCTGCAGGGGATCGCGCAGCCGCACGATGCCAATGGCGGCGATGAGTAGGAAGGCGGTGCCGCCAATCAGCAGGGCTATGGCGAGGATCATCATTGCCGCCTCCGCTTGCGTTCCAGGAACACGGCGAAGGCTGCCGTGGCGACGAAGTTGATGAGCGAGATGCCGAGAGCGATGTCCAGAAAGGCGCCGCGCCCGGTTGCGAGCGTGGTCAGCGCCGCGAACCCGACGGCGATGGCGGTCAGCATGTCGAGTGCCACGAACCGGTCGGCAAAGCTCGGCCCGGTCACCATGCGCCAGCCGGCGAGCAGGAAGGCCAGCGCCAGCGGCACGGCGAGAACAGTGGTGAGCGTCGCCATATCGATCATCGCTCCAACTCCATGATCCAGCGCTCGTAGATCCGCTTGAACCGCGCGATGGTCGTCGCCGCATCGGCGGTGTTGAGCACATGGACGTAGAGGCTGCGCTGGTCCTCGGAGACATGCAGGCAGGTCGATCCGGGGGTGAGCGACATGAAATAGGCGAACAGGGCGATGGCCCAAGGCCGCTGCAAGTCCGTCTCCACGCGGATGATCGCAGGGGCGGTGCGGATGCGCGGGGACAGGACAATCCTGGCAACCGCGAGCGAGGCGACGAGGAGATCCCACAGGAACATCGCGACCAGCGCCAGTCCGGCGCGCAGGCGGCGGGCGGGCCTCATAAGCCGCCTCCGCTGACGGCGGCTAGCGCGCGGCTGGAGAGGAGTGAGAGCGTCCACAGGCTTTGTGGCAGCAGGCCGATGGCGATGGTCGCGCCGGAGAGGATCGCCATGGCGATCAACCCCGCCAGCGGCACCTTGCGCACCGGCTTGCCGCGCGGTTCCTTCCAGCAGGCATCGGACCAGAAGATGGACATGGAGACGATGGTCATCAGCCCGCCGATCAGCGCGATAATGCCCAGCCAGGCCATGCCTGCATCAAAGCTTTCGCGAATGACGATGAACTTGGCCCAGAAGCCGGAGAGGGGCGGGATGCCCGCCAGCGACAGCACCGGCACGGCGAGCACCAGCGAAAAGAGCGGGTTTGTCCGCGCCATGCCGCCTGCCCGCGTGAGATCCCAGCTTCCGCTGGCCCGGCGGACCAGGCCGGCACCAAGGAACAGATTGGCCTGCACGATGATCGAGTGGACCATGTAGAACACCGCGCCGGCAATCCCCTCGCGCGTGGCGATCGCCAATCCGATGGTCATGTAGCCCACCTGCGCGACGATATGGTAGGCGAGGATGCGGCGCATGTCTGTGTGTGCCAGCGCGCCCGCGCAGCAGATGAGAATGGTCGCCGCCGCGATCCAGCCGAACACTGGCACCATCTGCGCGGCGCCGATGCCGCCCGCGCCCACGCCGAACACCCCGGCGAAGACGAGCAGCAGCGCATAAAAGCCCATCTTGGTGAGCAGGCCGGCGAACACGGCCACGGCGGTGAGTGGCCCGGTATGATAGGAGGCCGGCAACCAGAGGTGGAAGGGAAACAGCCCGGCCTTGAGCGCGAACCCGGCCATTAGCAGCGCGGTCGCTGTGGCGGAGGCGAAGCTGGGCGGGCGGCTGGCGAGTGCAGCGGCGGCCGCGCCGACGTCCAGCGTGCCGGTGATCCCGTAGATCATGCCGACGCCGAGCAGGATGAAGGTCGCCGCCAGCATGGAGAAGCTGGCATAACGGATGGCGCCGTCGATCTGCGCCGGGCGGCGGTCCAGCGTCAGCAAGCCCAGTGCGGCGATCAGCGCCAGCTCGAACCAGACGTAGAGGTTGAACAGATCGCGGGTCAGGAACGCGCCGTTCACCGCGCCGGTCATCGCCAGCATCAGCGCGTCATAGCCGGCGCGGCGGCGGCGCGGGCCGACGTCGACCAGCGCGTAGATCGCTGCGGCAAAGGCGATGAGCGCCGTGACAACCACCAGCACCAGCCCCGGCATCGTCGCCGAGAAGCTGATCGAGATGCCGTGCGGCCAGCCGCCGAAGACGGTGAGCGGGACGAGGTTGCCGCCATTGGCCTGCACGAAGAGCAGCAGCGAGACGACCAATAGCAGGCCGTTCGTGATCAGGCCGATGGCGCGGGTGAGCGCGATGCGCGCGCGCAGGATGAGCACCAGTGCCGCACCGATGAAGGGCAGGATGACGGGCGCGGGCAGCAGCAGCGCATCAGTCATCGGTCAGCTCCCGCTCCTGCGGCGTGCCCAGCGCTTCGGCGGAATCGACGTTGCGCGCATCGATGCTGTGGCTGTGACGCCAGGCGCGCAGCACCAAAACGGCGAGCATCACCGTGAGCGCGAAGCCGATGACGATCGCCGTGAGGATCAACGCCTGCGTAATCGGATCGGCGGACTCGCCCAGCGCGCGCTGGCCTTCGCCCACAATGGGCGGCTGCCGGCTCTGGATGCGCCCGGCAAGGAAGATGAGGATGTTGACCCCCGTCGCCAGCATCGAAAAGCCAAGCAGCATCTTCACCAGATTGCGCGAGAGGATCATGTAAAGCGCGCAGGCGATGATGCCTGCGCCGACGGCGCCATAAAGCAGGGTCATCGCGTCGCCTCCCGCTGGAGGCCGAAGTGGAAGGCCAGCACCGCGCCGAGTACCACGAGATAGACGCCCAGATCAAAGATCAACGTGGTCGAGAGGGCCGGGATGAGGCCGCCCGGCTCCCACCAGAGATGCGTCAGGAATGGCTCGCCGGTTATCAGGCCGGGCAGGCCAGCGAGCAGCACGCATAGCATGCCCAGGCCCACCAGCGTCAGGGTGCGCAGGCGCAGCACGCGCTGGGCGTGATTGACGCCATAAGCCAGTGCCAGCAGCGCAAAGCTGAGAGCCGCGACCAGCCCGCCGACGAAGCCGCCGCCTGGCTGGTTATGACCGCGGAACAGAATGACCAGCGAGGCGAGCAGCAGCAGCAGGCTGATCCAGCGCCCGGCAACCTGCAGCGAGAAGTGGACCGGCTCGGGACCGGGCACCGGCCCTTCACTGCCCCGGCTGCGCAGCAGCGAGCGCGCCATGACGGCCGCAATGGCAATCACGATTGTCTCGCCCAGCGTATCGATGGCGCGGAAATCCACGAGGATGACGTTGACGACATTATGGCCGTGCGCCGCCGCGAGGCTCATCTGACCAAAGAAGTGGCTGGCGGCGGACACATGTTCGCGCGCGGCCATGTCCATCACCGCCAGGAACAGCAGCGCGCTGATGCTGGTTGCGAGCAGGGCATCGCGCTTGCGCATGGCGCGGGTGCGGGTCGCCGGGCTGGCGAGCGGTACGGCCAGTAACAGGGCGGAGAGCAGCACGACGAGCAGCGCTTCGACGGTGAACTGGGTGAGCGCAAGATCGGGCGCGCCGTTCATCAAAAAGGTAATCGCGGCGGCAAAGCCGGCAAGGCCGGTGGCGATCATGCCGCTGAGCAACGTATTGGCGCGAGCAGCGGCAATGGCTCCGCCGAGCCCGATGAGCGCGACCAGCGCCTCGCCCGGCCGGAAATCGCCGGGGAATGGGATGTCAGGCGCGACGCCGGCCTTCGCCACCGACCAGGCGATCAGCAACCCGGCGCCGCCGACCACCGCCAGCAGATAGCGGCGCAGGTCGCCATGCTGGAGCGCGTCCGTCAACTTGCGGGAGGAAAGGATCAGGTTGCGCAGGCTGATTTCCCACAGCGGCTCGATCTCATAGGTGTTGAACTGCTTGGTCTGCCGCAGCCAGATGTGGATCTTGCGCCAGAAGGCCACGATCAGCGCGCCGATGGAGACCACGACAAAGCTCAGCAGCAGCATCGGCGTGAGGCCGTGCCACACGGTCAGGTCCACCTCCACGGCCCGACCGTAGACCGAGGCGACCGCCGGGCGGATGGCGACGCGCGTGATCCAGTCCGGCGCGAGGCTCATGAACAGGCCGGCGGCAGAGAGAAGCAGCGGGGGCATCACGAGCGAGAAGGTCTCGCCATGCTGCACCTTGTTCACCTTGCCGCGGCCCATGAAGAACGGCCGCAGCGTCACCACCCCGGCCACGCCGACCATGACGGCGTTGACCATCACGGCGATGGCCAGCGGGATGACTTCCCAACTGCTCTCCAACTGCGCCTGGAACAGGAACTCCTTGGAGATGAATCCGATGAACGGCGGGATGCCGGCCATGGAGAGGCTGGCGCCAAGGCAGGCCAGCGCCGTCAGCGGCAGATGCCGGGCAAGCCCGCCCATAGCGCGCAAACTGTAGAGGCCCGTCGCGTGCAGCACAGATCCCGCGCAGAAGAACAATGCCGCCTTGTAGAGCGCGTGCGCGAACAAGAAGCCGATCATCGCCACCGACGCCGCCGGCCCGTCCAGCCCGACGAGCAGCACGAGAATGCCGAGCGATGCGACGGTGGAATAAGCCAGCGCGGATTTGAAGTTCTCGGCCCGCAAGGCCTGCAACGCGGCGACGAGCATGGTGACGCAGGCCACGGTGATCAGCGCGCCCCGTCCCCAGCTTTCCGCGCCGATCACCGGCTCGAACCGGGCGAGCAGATAGATGCCCAGCTTCACCATCGTCGCCGAGTGCAGATAGGCCGAGGCGGGCGTTGGGGCCTGCATCGCGTTGGGCAGCCAGAAGTGGAACGGGAATTGCGCGGACTTGGTGAAACCCGCGATCAAAATGCACACGACGATCGCCGTGCCCCACGGGCTGTCATGCAATTCGCCAACCCGCGCCACCGCCTGCGCCATGGAATAGGTGCCGAGCACATGGCCGATCATCGCGACGGCCAACAGCAAGGCGAGACCGCCGAACGCCGTCACCTGCAGCGACATCAGGGCCGCCCGGCGGGCGCGGGCGCTGCGTCCCTCAAAGCCGATGAGGAGGAAGGAGAGAATGCTCGTCGCTTCCCAGAAGACGAGGAAGACGAGCAGATTCTCGGCCAGCACCGCGCCGAGCATCGCGCTGAGAAAGAGCAGGATGTAGCAGAAGAAACGGGCACGTTCGGCCGGCGACTTGTTGGTGAGATAGCCGCCGGCATAGATCGTCACCAACCCGCCCAGCCCGGTGATGAGTAGGCAGAGCAGGAAGGAGAAGCCATCCAGGCGAAGCGTGAAATCAAGGCCGAGCCAGGGTGCCCATTCGGCTGCTTCCCCCTTCACCCAGCCCCGTTCCACGAACTGCGCCATGTTTACGAACGCCGCGAGCAGGCCGAAGGGGAAGAGGGCGATCACCATGCCCGCACCACGCCCAATGACGTAGGCCAGTAGCGGCATCAGGCAGGCGCCGAGGAAGGAAATCAGCAATATCGTCAGCATCTGACAAACCTAATGCACAGTTTTGCCTGATGATGCAGCACCCAATGGCCGCGCGGGGGCGTTTTCTCGCTCAGAATGCAGAGGCAACGCGCGGCGCAGTCAGGAAGGGTTGGCGAAACCGGTTCGTCCCGCTTATCAAAGCCGGATGATCGATCGTCGCGATTTTGCCCTGGCTATGGGCGCGAGTGTTCTGCTGGCCGGCTGTGCCGACAAGCGGGAGGGGATGAATGACCCGGTGGCCCGCCTGCAGGCGATGGAGCGCGCGATCGGCGGCAGGCTGGGCGCGCTCGTGCTCGATACCGGCAGCGGACGCAGCTTCGGCTGGCGGACTGACGAGCGCTTCTGTCACTGCTCGACCTTCAAATTGTCCTTGGCGGCGATGGCCCTGCGCGAAAGCGACGCCGGGCGCCTCGATCTGGCGGAAGAATTGAGCTTCAGTCAGGCGGACCTCGTCGCCTACGCGCCCGTGGTGGAAGAAAATCTCGCCAAAGGGCGCTTGCCTATCCTCACCTTGGCCCAGGCGATTCAGATCACCAGCGACAATGCCGCCGCCAACATCCTGATGCGCCGGCTCGGCGGCCCGGAAGCGTTGACCCGCTTTTGGCGGGAGATTGGCGACAGCACGAGCCGGCTGGATGGCTATGAACCGGAGATCAATGTGATCCCGGCCGGCACAGAGCAGAACAGCACCACGCCAGCGGCAATGGCGCAAACCGTGCGCAAGATCGTGCTTGGCGATGTGCTCAGCGCGGCCAGTCGCGACCGACTGAGGGACTGGATGGTGCAGACCCAGAGCGGGCGCAATCGCATCAGGGCCGGCATTCCCGCCGACTGGCAGGGCATGGACAAGACGGGCACCGGGATGCGCCAGGGCGTTGGCAACAAGACAAACGATCTGGCGGTGTTGGTCCCGCCGGGCGGACACAGTCCGCTGATCGTGATCGGTTATGTCGAGACGCCGACCTTCGCCGAAGACGTCCGGCCGCAAGACGAAGCCGCGCTCAAGGCGCTGGGCGCGCTTGCAGTCAGTTGGAGCGCCTGATCGCCGTGGGCGACCAGGATTTCGTTATTCCCGCGCTCGCGGAAATCCAGTTCCACGCCTGCGCCGGGAAGTAACGTCCGAGCTGGATTCCCGCGTTCGCGGGAATGACGAAGGTGAAGCGCCTTCGCGATTAACCCTCTGCACCTAAAACCTAATCCACGAACGCCCGCTCGATCACATAATCCCCCGGCTTGGCATTCGAGCCCTCCTCAAAGCCGAGCGCGTCGAGGCGGGCGGAAAAGTCGCGGATCATCGCCATCGATCCGCACATCATCACCCGGTCGGTTTCGGGGTCCAGGCGCGCGGGGCCGCTCAGGCCGCGGAACAGCGTGCCGTCGTCGATCAGGGCATCGAGCCGCCCCGTGGTGCGGAAAGGCTCGCGCGTCACCGTGGGGCAGTAATGGAATTGCAGCAGGGCCTGATCCTGCACCAGCGGATCGCCGGCGAGTTGGCTTTCCAGATCGGTGCGGCATGCCAGATCGGCGACCGTGCGCACGCTGTGTGCGAGCATGACCTGGCCGAAATACTCATAGACATCCGGATCGCGCACGAGGCTGAGGAAGGGCGCGAGGCCCGTGCCGGTGGAGAGCAGGAACAGGCGGCTGCCGGGCCGCAGGGCGTCCATCACCAGCGTGCCGGTGGGCTTGCGGCCAAGATAGAGACGGTCGCCGGGCTGAATCTTGCACAGGCGCGAGGTGAGCGGGCCATCCTCGACGCGGATCGAGAGAAATTCCAGTTCCTCGGCATAAGCGGGGCTGGCGATGGAATAGGCGCGCAGCAGCGGCCGCCCATTCTCACCCGGCAGGCCGAGCATCACGAACTCGCCGGAGCGGAAGCGGAAGCTCGCCGGCCGCGTGATCGCGAAGCTGAAGAGATGGTCGTTCCAGTGCTTCACCCAGCGAACGGATTCCACGCTGAGTGCGCCGGTCGGCTCGAGCTCGAAGCCGTGATGGGTCATGTCATTCATTGGGGAACCTTACAGTGGCGGGATCGAACATGGGCAGCGCGGGCCAGAGTTCAACCGCCCGTAGCGCCGCGCCGAGCGAATCCAGCGCCATACGTAGCGCCGGGGCGCCCTCGGGCTGCACGACAAGCGCGACCGTCGCGGGCGTTTGATCCGCGTGTGCCCCGCCGGGCAGGCGGATCAGGCTGAGCAGAAGCGCCTCGCCATCGCTGAGCCGGGGGCTATCGACGTCCGCAAAGGACAGCTTCTCGCGCGCGTGACCGTTCAGCACCGCCATCATCATGTGGAAATGCGGGAAGCCGGCCATGAGATCCGCCTTGTGAAAGGCGGGGCCGACATCGCCGCACGGGCAGCGCCCGCAAGAGACCGCCTTTGCCCAGTGCCGCATGGCCCAGACGAGCAGACGGCCGCCACGATCGAGCAAGGAAAGCGGGCAATCCAGAAACGCATACATAGGCAATCTCTCCCGTGGCAGTCAGGGGCGATGGCAGGCGGCGCTGGCGCCGGCAAGGCCAGCGCGCATATCGCCGGTGGAAGGACGTCCCCGGCCCGCTGCACCTGCAGGCCGGGAACGTCCGCGCCGCGCGAAGAGGGGTTCGCGCGGGTGAAGGCGTTGCGACTGCACTGATCTGCTAATGACAATGAATCGCATTAACAGCGTCATGCCGATCGCTGTGGACGTCGTCAAGCGCGATCTGCATCTTTCGCTTCATCCAAGCACCGAGCGGTGATGCGAAGGATCAACTGGCATCCCGCACCATGCCCCGCTATGCGCGGCCAGCGGCGATTGCGTGGCATCGAGTCAGCGCCGTCGCACGAACGGGCAGCATCAGGATGCGCTGCCTGAAGCAAGGAGAACCATCTATGCCCGCCCTGCGCCCCGATATCGATCCCGATGGCCTGCTCGAATATTCGGTGGTCTTCACGGATCGCTCGCTCAATCATATGAGCCAGGCTTTCCAGGGCGTGATGCGCGATATCCACGCCACCTTGTGCGAAGTCTACAACGCCGAGCGCGCGGTGGTCGTCCCCGGCGGCGGCACCTATGCGATGGAGGCGGTCGCCCGCCAATTCGCCACCGGCGAAAAGGTGATGGTCATCCGTAACGGCTTCTTCTCCTATCGCTGGACGCAGATTTTCGAGGCGGGATCGATCCCCGCGTCGGAAACGGTCATGAAGGCCCGCCGCATCGGCAATGGCGGCGCGGACCAGCCTTTCGCGCCCGCGCCTGCCGACGAGGTCGTCGCCACCATCCGTGCCGAGCGGCCCGCCGTCGTCTTCGCGCCGCATGTCGAGACCGCCTCGGGCATGATCCTGCCGGACGATTATATTCGCGCCGTCGCGGACGCGGTGCATGAGGTCGGCGGCCTCTTCGTGCTGGATTGCATCGCCTCGGGCTGCATCTGGGTGGACATGGTCGCGACCGGCGTCGACATCCTCATTTCCGCCCCGCAAAAGGGCTGGTCCGCGCCGCCATCGGCTGGGCTGGTGATGATGAACGCTGCTGCGCTTGAGCGCTGCCGCGCCCGCCAGTCGACCAGCTTCGCGATTGATCTCGCCAAGTGGAACAGCATCATGGAAGCCTATCTGAACGGCGGCCATGCCTATCATGCCACCATGCCCACCGATGCGCTGCGCACCTTCCACAAGGCGATGATGGAGACCAAGCAGATCGGCTTCGAGACGCTGCGCGCCGCGCAGTGGGAGCAGGGCAATGCCGTGCGGGCGATGCTGGCGGAGCGCGGCGTGCGGTCGGTCGCCGCCGATGGTTTCGCCGCGCCGGGCGTGGTCGTGGTGTTCACGGAGGATGCCGCGATGCAGACCGGCAAGCCCTTCGCCGCGCTCGGCCTGCAGGTCGCCGGCGGCGTGCCGCTGATGGTGGATGAAGGCCCGGATTATCGCAGCTTCCGCATCGGCCTCTTCGGCCTCGACAAGCTCAAGGACGTGCCCGGCAGCCTCAAGCGGCTGGAAACGGCGTTCGATCAGCTGTTCTGAGCTGATCCGTTAGCCCTCTCCTGGGACCAGGAGAGCGTTGGGCTGGCTGGATACTTTGCCGTTCTTCACAGGAGAGCGCGCAAAAGCGGACTGTTGGGACACGACGCCATCGCGGCCCTTCTCACGCCGTCACCCCGGGCTTGACCCGGGGTGACAAAAGAAAAAAGGGCTGCTCTCCCCGCCTTTTCAGAGATATCAATCTCCGCCCGCGAAGCATCCAGCCGACTGGCTGCATCCTGAACAAACGTTCCGCCAGCTGGATGATGCGAACCCGCTTCTTTTTGACCGTACCAGGCCGGTGAGCCATTGCCGCAGCCGCTACAACAGGCCGTGTTCGGCGAAGCTGAAGACGGCCTGACCGGCGATAACCCAGTGGTCTGCCACATGAATGTCCAAGGGGCGCGCCGCTTTGCAGATTTGGTCCGTCATGATCCGGTCGGCCTTGCTTGGTTCGGCGATGCCGGAGGGATGGTTGTGGGCAAGAATGATGTGCGCCGCCCCGAGGATGATCGCGGTCATGACGATTTCGCGGACATAGACCGGGGTGCTGTCATATCCCCCGGACCAGTGGGTACGGCTCTCGATGACGTGTTTGAGCTGGCTCAGATAGACCACATGGAAATGCTCGACGCGGCAATGCCCGATTTCCGCGGCAAGGTGACGTTTCAGCTTGGCAGCATCGAGCGGCTGTCTGGCCTTCAGTGCTTCCGATGCCAGCACACTGGGATGAAGACTGCGAAAATCCTTGATCGCGCGTATCTGGGCCTCTGAAGCGCCCTGCAGTTTGAGCACGTCCGGGGGGGCGTGGACCAGCTCCGCCAGCGAGGCGAACTTACCGGAAAGCTGCTTTGCGATCGCCCAAGGCCGAGGCAAGCCGTAAAGCGAAAAAAGACCTGTCAAAAGGCTCAAGGAATGCTTCATCGGCCGTTTGATGATCCGTGAAATGGTCATGCTTCTGAGATGCATTAACCATAATTTGGACCATAGGTGCCTGTAAAGCGGACTTATGTCTACAATTCTACATAAGTTGTGGACAAAAATCCCGACCCTTACAATTCTCGCAGGGCCCGCGAGGGCCGCAGCGACATCAGTGGGATCGATCCAGCCAGCCCAATGCCCAGCGTGATGATCGCGCCGCCCGCCAGTGTCGCCAGCACCACGCCCCAGTCCGGCGCCCAGCCGAACTCGAAGACCTGCACAATCACGTACCAGGCCGCGCCCATGCCCAGCGCCAGCGAGACCAGCGCCAGCGTGGCAGCGAGCAGCGCATATTCCATCGCCTGCGTGCCGAGGATCTGCCATCGCGTCGCGCCCAGCGTCTTGAGGATCACGCTGTCATAGCTGCGCGCTTGCCGCGAGGCAGCGATGGCGCCGATCAGCACCGCGACGCCCGCGAAGATGGCGATGGAGGCCGCCGCCACGATGGCGCCGGACATCTGCTCCAGCAGCCCGCTGATCTGCTCCACCACCTCCGCCACCGCGATCACGGAGACGCCGGGGAAGGCGGCCAGCAGCGCGCGCGTCACGCCCGCGCCTTGCGCCTCGTCCATGGTGATGGTGGCGGTGAGGCTGTGCGGCGCGCTCGCCAGCGCGTTGGGGGAGAAGACCATGACGTAGTTGAACCCCATGCTGTCCCAGTTCACCTTGCGCAGCGAGGCGATCTTCGCCTCGATCTCGCGGCCGAGCACGCTCACCGTCATGCTGTCGCCGATCTTGAGGTTGAGGGTCTTCGCTGCCTCTTCGTCCAGCGAGATGAGCGGCGGACCGGCATAATCGGGCGTCCACCACTGGCCCGCGACCAGATCGCTTCCCTCCGGCAGCGTCGCGCTATAGGTCACGCCGCGCTCGCCGCGCAGGAACCAGGCGCCTTCGGGCAGCGTCTCCATGTCGGCGACGCGCTGCCCGGCATAAGCGACGATGCGCCCGCGCAGCGCCGGGACGACGTTCAGCTCCGCCGCCGGCGCCTCTTGCGCCACGATCTGCCGGAAGCGCGCTTCCTGATCGGACGGAATATCGAGCACGAACTGGTTGGGCGCCTTCTTGGGCACCGTCCGGTCGATCTCGGCGGTGAGGCTGGTCTGCACGCCCGCCAGCGTCACGAACAGCGTGAGGGCGAGCCCCAGCGCGATCACCAGCGCGCTGGTCTGCGCGCCGGGGCGATAGAGATTGGCGATGGCGAGGCGCCAGAGCGGCCGGCGTGGGCGCGGCACCCGCCTTGCCAGCGCGCTGATGCCCCAGCCGAGCAGCAGCAGCAGGCCGAGCACCGCCGCCGTCGCCCCCAGCACTGCAGCCGAGAACAAGGGCTCGCGCGCCGTGCCGAGCGCAATCGCCAGCACCGCCAGCACGCCCAGCACCACGCCCGCCACGCTGCGCCGGTCCAAGCGGCTGCGCGGCTCGACATGCGCGCGCAGGATCGCGGCGACCGGCAGCGTCCGCGCGCGGTCCAGCGGCGGCAGGGTGAAGATATAGGCGATCAGCAGGCCATAAGCCGCGCTGGTGATGAGCGGCAGTGGATGGATGCGGAAGCCCGGCTGCACCGGCAGCACGTCACCCAGCACGGCGATCAGCGCCGGCGGCAGCAGCGCGCCCGCGATCAACCCGCAGGCAATGGCGATCGCCGCCACGGTGCCGATCTGCATCAGATAGATCCGCTCGATATCCGCCGAGGTTGCCCCCAGCACCTTGAAGGTCGCGATGCCGCCACGCTTGATCGCGAGATAGGAGGAGACGCCATTGCTCACCCCGATGCCCGCGATCACCAGCGCCGTGAGGCCGATGAGGCTCAGGAACTGCCCCATCCGCTCGATGAACCGGCTGGTGCCCGGCGCCGCATTCTCCCGGTCGCGGAACGACCAGCCCGCCTCGGCCTGGTCGTCTTCCAACCGCTTGCGCAGCGCCTCGACATCGGTGCCTGGCGCCACGCGCACGCGATATTTGCTCTCATAGAGGCTGCCCGGCTGGATCAGCCCGGTGCGCCGCAGCCCGTCGAGCGAGACGATGGCGACCGGCCCCAGCGTGAAGCCTTCGCCAACCCGGTCCGGCTCGTCGGCGATGATGCCGGCGATGGTGAAGGTCGCGGTGCCATAGCGCAGCGCGCCGCCGGGCTTGATCTGCAGCCGCTCCGCCAGCGCCTCGCCGATCAGGATGCGGTCGGCGGGCAACTGGGCATAGCTCCCCGCGCGGAGCAGCAGCGTGCCATAAAGCGGATAGGCGCCATCAACGCCCTTGAGTTCGGTCAGCACCGCCGCCGGGCCATCCGTATCGCCGGCCCCCACTGCATTCGCCATCGCCCGCAGCCGGATGGTCTCGCTCATCGTCCCCAGCGCGCGCAGCGTCTGCTTCTCGGCTTCGCTCGCCTCGCGCTGGCTCATCCGCGCCTCGATATCGCCGCCCAGGATCGTCTGCCCCCGTGCGGAAATCTCGCTGGTGATGGAGGTCGTCAGGCTGCCGATCGCCGCCAGCGTCGCCACGCCGAGTAACAGACAGACGAACAGCAGCCGCAGCCCGCGCAGGCCTGCGTTCAGGTCGCGCCGGGCAATGGACCAGCTCGCCCGCAGGCCCAAAGCCCTCATGCGCGCCGCCCTCATGCGGGCGCGCCCTCCACGATCAGCCCGTCGCGAATTTCCACGATGCGGTCGCAGCGCTGCGCGAGATCCGGGTCGTGGGTAATGATGATCAGCGTCGCCCCGCTCGCCTGCTGGCGGGTGAACAGAAGGTCGATGATCGCCGCGCCCGTGTGCCCGTCCAGATTGCCCGTCGGCTCATCGGCAAAGATGATCTGCGGCCCTGGCGCCACTGCGCGGGCAATCGCCACACGCTGCTGCTCCCCGCCGGAAAGCTGGGCAGGATAATGGTCGATGCGATGGCCAAGGCGCACCGCCCTCAGCTCCGCGCGCGCTCGCGCAAAGGCGTCCTCAAGCCCCGCCAACTCCAGCGGCACTGCGACATTCTCCACCGCCGTCATCGTCGGGAGCAGGTGGAAGGCCTGCAGCACGATGCCGATCTGCCCGCGCCGCGCCCGCGCCAGCCCGTCCTCATCCAGCGTGCTGAAATCCGTGCCTGCCACGCTCACGCTGCCGCTGCTCGCCTGCTCCAGACCGGAGAGCACAGCCATGAGCGAGGACTTGCCCGATCCCGAGGCGCCGAGGATCGCAATGCTCTCCCCGCGCATTATGTCCAGGTCCACGCCCTTGAGGATATCCACCTTCGCCTCGCCCGTGCCGAGCGAGAGGGTGACATTGCGGGCGCGGATGGCGATATGGGAGGCATCGATGGGTGCATGCATGCGGAAAGGGCCTCGCGTGGCAAAGACGTTTACTCGTTATGGTGTCTCACTGCTGCTTGTCCAAGCACTGCTCGCCTGTTCTTCACAAAGTCCCGACACTCAGGGGGATGCCAGTGCCGGCAATAACGCCGCCGCAGCCCTCTCCAATACGGCAAATGGCCCTGACGCCAGCAGCGCCCCGGTCGCGGACCGCAAGCTGGTCGTGGTCTTCGGGGACAGCCTCTACGCCGGCTACAATCTCGGCGCGCGCGAGGGCTTTGCCCCCGTGCTGGAGCGCGCTCTGGAGGGGCAGGGCGTGCCCGCGCAGGTGGTCAATGCCGGCGTCTCGGGCGATACCACCGCAGCCGGCCGCCAGCGCCTCGCCTTCACGCTCGACGGGCTGGAGCGCAAGCCGGACCTCGTGATCGTCGGCCTCGGCGGCAACGACATGCTGCGCGGCCTGGAGCCAAAGGAAACGCGCGCCAATCTCGATGCGATCCTCGCCGAGCTGCAAAAGCGCGGCATCCCCATCATGCTCACCGGCATGGTCTCCGCCCCCAATATGGGCGCCGAATACGCCAAGGCCTTCGATCCGATCTTCACCGATCTCGCGAAGAAATACGACGCCCCGCTCTACCCCTTCTTCCTCGATGGCGTGATCGGCAACCGCACCCTCATGCTCCCCGACGGCATCCACCCCAATCCGCAAGGCGTGGAGACGATTGTGGGACGGGTGGGGCCGCTGGTGGCGGGAGTGTTGAAGGGGGAGGGGGAGTAGGGGAACAGAGTCCTGATTGCGATCATGACCTCAACCGTTTGTGATGACGGCCATTCTCAGTCTTGCTTGGCGACCGTCACCCCTGCAATCCACACCTCCCCAGGTCTAGGCTGGCCTGTAGTAGGCGTCCCAATAACGAAGCGAGCTACGAGTTCTTCGGCGTTTGGACCGTAAAAGCGCGGCAGAATTGAGCCCCCACTGGAGTGTTCGACGGGGCCAACAAGCCCGCCACCATAAGGGATTCCAGACGTAATATAGCCGCTGCTGATGGTCCACCGGCCTAAGGCTGCACCCGCTGATCCCCCTGCGGAAATTTGATGCAGATCTAGGGCGCCTGTATATCTGCTCATGGCAAAGTCGAAATCGAAATTTGAAGATCCGCCCACTTCGAACGGTTGCGCGTCACCGAACGCACCGGTCCCGTAGACCACGCCACTATAGTGAGCACTGCCCGTCTTGACGGCCAGCATATTTAGAGGCGTTTGGAACCCGTAAGGGAAATAGCTGCGAATGGCATCGAAGCCTCCGTTCTCCTTAACGGTGTGCGTGGACCAGTAGCCAAAGCTGGCATAGGAGAGAGCGATGTCAGCGTTGGCGAGGCCTGGACGAAAAATCCCGAGCTCTGTCGGAACCTCATCGATAGTCTTCTGGTAGGTCACGAAACGCGAATTTTGTCCAACCCGGTCGGTGCTGGCGAAGGTGGCGTTCAATCCCGGTAGAAAGTCAGCGGTCAGTTTTACGCTGCCGTCCGTAGCGAGCGTAACTACCTGCCCGAGAAAATCTTGAAGCATCGTAGTGGTCCCCGCAGGAAACGCCGTGCCGGGATCCGTCCCTGATCTGAATTGTGCGACAGTTGTCTCTACCATCAAATCCTGCTGGAGGTTCATGAGATTGAGATTTATCGGATTGGGATTGGGGTTGCGTCGGCCAGTGATTGTGCCCACGAATCCCTCTCTGTTCAGGGTTGGATCGCCTTGCAGCGTAGCGAGAATCGTTGCGCCGATCTCCTCGGCATTGGGCCCGAAGAACTGCCCTTCGATTGATCCAGCATATGCGTGCGGTCCAACAACCAGTACCGTGCCTGCAAAGCTGTTAGCACTGCCGAGCCTGCCGAGGGCCTCGAATTTGGATGTGAACTCGCCCGGTTCCATCGTGACTAGATTGACTATCTGCACGTCAGCAGTTGCTGCAAAGTCGCCGGTCAAAAAATCCACGTTGAAAACGCCGGATCCTCCCAGACCCTGCGGTGAGTAGCCGCTCGAATTGGCGATGCCAAATAAGTCGATGTCCCAGGCTGCTGTTCCGACTCTGGGGATATTAGCTTCGGGAGTTGGGAATCCATAAGTGAACATACTGAACGAAGCCTTCTGCTTCGCGCCTTCCAATTCATCGTGTTGCCAATAGCCGAAGCCTACAAATTGGTTGGGATCAGTCTGTGAAAATTGCTGATGCGCAATCATCAGTACATCCCTTGTACCGCTAGAAGCTCCGCCGATCACGTAAGATAGTTGATTGGGAGAATTGCCCGCTTCTTTGTCCTCTGGAGTGAAGGTTTGCGAACGAATCGGCGTAGTTAACGTGTAACTATTGTTTACTGCGTCGTAACTTATGGTGAGCGCCTTACGATCATAAACACCCGAACTGCTCTGTAAGGTGTAAAGATCAAATTCCACCGCCGCGGATGGTGCGGACACTGCAAAAGTCTGGCTGGAATGGAGATCATTTACGGTCACGTTTGGCGCCGGCGTTGGTGTCGGCGATGGGGATGGAAGCGGCGGGGGTGTGTTGTTGACGCCACCTCCACCGCCGCTACATGCAGCAAGGATCGCAAAAGCCGCCAAGGGCAATTTACCGGTCCAACGCACTCGAAAAGTCCCTACGATAATTCCAATGTGGTTTGGCAATACCTCCGGCAGTTAATAGGTCAACTTGCCGTAGTTACGGAAATGAGGTTCTTCGTCACCGAATTCTTATCCTCTCGCTCCCCAACACCCCATTCCCCTCCCGCCCCACACGCGCTAGGGCGGCGCGATGATCCGCCTGACCGGTCTCACCCTGCCCCTCGATCACCCGGACGATGCTCTCGCGCCCGCCATTGCCGCGCGCCTTGGCATTCCGCCGGCCGATTTGCTCAGCCATGAGGTCGTGCGGCGCGGCAATGATGCGCGGCGCAAGAGTGCGATCCTGCTCGTCTATTCCGTGGATGTCGCCCTGCGCGATGAAGCCGCCGTGCTGGCGCGGTTCGCGGGCGACAAGGATGTGCGGCCGCGCCCGGATACGGACTATCGCTTCGTCGCCCGCGCGCCGGAGGGCTGGTCCGGCCTGCGCCCGGTGGTCATCGGCGCCGGGCCGTGCGGTCTGTTCGCGGGGCTGATCCTCGCGCAGATGGGCTTTCGCCCGATCATCGTGGATCGCGGCAAGGTGGTGCGGGAGCGGACCAAGGATACCTGGGGCCTGTGGCGCCGCTCACAGCTGAACCCGGACAGCAATGTCCAGTTCGGCGAGGGCGGCGCGGGCACCTTTTCGGACGGCAAGCTCTATTGCCGGGTGAAGGACCCGCGCTTCCTCGGCCGCAAGGTGCTGGAGGAATTCGTCCGCGCCGGCGCGCCGGAGGACATCCTCACCGAGGCGCATCCGCACATCGGCACCTTCCGCCTCGTCACCATGGTGGAGAGCATGCGCCGCACCATCGAGGGGCTTGGCGGCGAATATCGCTGGCAGACGCGGGTGGACGGGCTGGAGCTGGATCGCAGCGCGGATGGCAACATGGCCCTGCGCGGGCTCCATTTGCACGATGGCAGCTTTCTGGAGGCCGATCATGTCGTCCTCGCCGTCGGCCACAGCGCCCGGCCGACCTTCGAGATGCTGCACGAGCGCGGCGTCTTCATCGAGCCCAAACCTTTCTCGCTCGGCGTGCGCATCGAGCATCCGCAGGCCTGGGTGGATGAGGCGCGCTACGGGCGATACGCCAAGCATCCGGTGCTGGGCGCGGCCGCCTATAGCCTCAGCCATCATTGCGCCAACGGGCGCACCGTCTACAGCTTCTGCATGTGCCCCGGCGGCCGGGTGGTCGCGGCGACATCCGAGGAAGGGCGCGTCGTCACCAATGGCATGAGCCAATATTCCCGCGCCGAGTTCAATGCCAATTCGGGGCTGGTGGTGGGCATCGATCCCGCCCGCGATTATCCCGATGGGCCGCTGGCGGGGATCGCGCTGCAGCGGCATTGGGAATCGCTGGCCTTCGTCGCGGGTGGCTCAAACTATTGCGCGCCGGGGCAGAAGGTGGGGGATTTCCTGGCCGGGCGCGCCTCCACGGAGCTGGGCAGCATCACCCCCTCCTACAAGCCGGGCGTCAAGATGACGGACCTCGCCACCTGCCTACCGGAGTTCGTGCTGGAATCCTTCCACGAGGCGATCCCCGCCTTTGGCCGCCAAATCGCGCGCTACGATCACCCGGACGTGGTGATGACCGGCGTGGAAACGCGCACCTCCTCGCCGATCCGCATCACCCGCGGCAAGGATTATCAGAGCCTCAACGTCGCCCGCCTGTTCCCCGCCGGCGAGGGCGCGGGCTATGCCGGCGGCATCCTCTCGGCGGCGATGGACGGCATCAAGGTCGCCGAAGCCGTGGCGCAGAGCATCATGGCGCGGCGGTGAGGTATCGAGCCTAGACCTGCGCGGATAACCTCACACTTCGTCATTCCCGCGAACGCGGGAATCCAGGTCAGCGCTTCCGCTGGGGGCAGTGTCGAAGCTGGATTCCCGCGTTCGCGGGAATGACGAGGGATGAGGATCAGGGGAAGGCCGATCCGCACCTGCCGTTCACCCCGGCTTTCGATCCCAAACCGTAATCGTCCCGGCATCGCCATCCACCCGCACCCAGTCGCCGGTGCGGATGGCATCCAGCGGGTCCTGGTCGCACTCGGTCACGGTCGGCGTGCGCATCACCACCGCGCCGAGCGCGGCCTTGGTGGTCATGATGTTGAAGACCATCGCCACCGGCGAGGCGCCGCGCAGCTTGG
Organism: Sphingobium sp. B10D7B; assembly: GCF_025961955.1. Classification (NCBI taxonomy): domain Bacteria; kingdom Pseudomonadati; phylum Pseudomonadota; class Alphaproteobacteria; order Sphingomonadales; family Sphingobiaceae; genus Sphingobium; species Sphingobium sp. B10D7B. The sequence continues at coordinate 2,682,031 of NZ_JAOQOQ010000001.1, read as the reverse complement.
ACATGTGGAAGATGCTCGACCAGCCCGAGGATCCCTTGGCGCCGGGGAAGACCAGCACCTTGCCTGCAAAGCTCTGGCCCTTCAGCTCATGGCGGCTCTCGATCACCGTGCCGCTCATCGGGTTGACGCCGCCCCAGCCGGAGATCGTCTCGCGCGTCACCAGCGCCTCGCCCTCGGCGACGCCGGGCACGACAGAGCGACCGCGGATGATGAGGCGGGGCTTGTCCAGAACGTCGCTCATGCCAGGGCTCCTTTCCACTTGCCGGTACAGGCCGCATCCACGCAGTCGGCGGTGGTGCCATACCAGCCCTCAATGCCCATCATCGCGGGCAGATAATGCACCTGCTTGGCGCTATCGAGCGCCGCGACCTTCGTGCCCTTGGGCACCGCCTGGCTGATTGCCGAGCAGGTGTCGGTCATGAGGTAGGCGCCCGCATCACGCAGGATCTTGGAATAGCCATTGGCGTCCGCCGTCGCCTTCACCGCGCGGCTGGTGAACACCCACAAGGCGCTGTTGGCGCTCACCTTGCGCCCCTCGATCAGAGCGCAGACCTGGGCGATCTGCTCGATGGAATAATGCGGGCAGCCGAGCATGACATAATCGACATCCTCGCTGGAGCCGACGCTGTTCAGCGTCTCGTAGATGCGCCGCCGCGCCGCCGCGTCATAGACGAAGCGCTCGCCTTTCGCCGCGCCGCCGAAGGCCGTCTCCACGCTCGGCGCCTCGGGGGTGATGCCGACCATGTGATACATCTCGACGCCGCCGGACGAGGCCGCCGCCGCGCCGAAATGCTTGTGGCGGATGAGGCTCGCCTCGCTGATGTCCCCGGTGATGACGGGGATCGTGTCCTGCACCGCATCGCCGACGAAATAGCCGAGCATCCCCCATTCGAAGATGCTGTCGACCGGCACCTGCACGTCCACGCTGTGCTGCCCCTTGCGGAAGTCGTCCCGGTGGAAGCCCCAGTCGGGAATGCGCTTGGCCAGCATCGCGGCGCTGGTGGATTCGCGTCCCTCGCAATTGGTCCGTGCGCCGATGACGGAGTTGGCGAACACCACCGCGCTGGATTCCATCCACGCGCAATGCTCGCCCATCACGGGCACATTACCGGCGAGATAGGGCGTGCAGGTCTTGAGGATCTGGATGCCGTGCGCGGCGACTTCCGCCTCGTCGGAGACGAAATTGTCGTGCGCCTCCGCCGTCATGCCCTGTTCCTGCCAGAGCGTGGGGTCCATGCCGCCCTGCAGATGGCACGAAAAGGCGTTCATGCGCGGCACGTCCACAACTTCGTCGCTGTCGAGATCGAAGCGGGAGAAGACGGCGCGATAATCGCCGCCATCCGCCGCGTAATAATCTTTCACCCATTGCGGGGCGGAGCCGGGCACGCCGGCAACGTTGTTTGTCTCGACGAAGCGCTCCGCGCCAAGCGCGTCGGCATAGCGGATCAGCAGTTCCATGGCTTTTTGCGTCGCGGCGCCGGACTCTCCGTCCAGCATGGCTTGTTCGGCATCGGTCAGCATCACCATGGCAGGCTCTCCATTATTCGTTACCTTACTATCGATCAGGATGGCGCGAGAAGCAAGGCTCGTGATTGCCTCGCAGCGCGAAGCCTGCCTCATCGAGCACAGAAAAATCCGTGGTAAATGCTCTTTTCACACTGGGGGGATAGAGGCATAGTCTCCTGAGCCATTGAATCACGGGCCTTTGCCGGGCCGCTGGGAGTTGATGTGAGCGCTGCTTTCCGCTTTCCGCGGTTCTTCATGACCAATGCCGGACCGTGCCCCTATCTGCCTGGGCGCACGGAGCGGAAGGTGTTTACCGAGCTGACCGGCGAGCATGCGTCCGAGCTCAATGACGCGCTGGGCCGCATCGGCTTTCGCCGCAGCCAGAACGTCGCCTATCGCCCGAGCTGCGCGGATTGCACCGCCTGCGTTTCGGTGCGGATCGTGGCGAACGAATTCAAGCCCAATGCGACGCAACGCCGCCTCGTGCGCCGCAATAGCGATCTGGTGGTGCGGGCGTGCAAGCCTTGGTCCACCGACGAGCAATTCTCGCTGCTCCAACGCTATCTCGCCGCCCGCCACCCGACCGGCGGAATGACCGAGATGGACGAGATCGACTTCGCCGACATGGTCGAGCAGACGCCGGTCGAGACCTATCTCATCGAATATCGCGAGCCTGGGGAAGACGGCCGCCCCGGGCGGCTGATCGGCGCCTGCCTGACCGACAAGCAGGGCGATGGGCTGTCGATGATCTACAGCTTCTTCGAGCCAGAGCTGGAAGGCCGCAATGGCCTCGGCAGCTACATCATCGTCGACCACATCCTGCGCGCCCAACGCGCCGGCCTGCCCTATGTGTACCTCGGTTACTGGGTCGAAGGCTCGGACCGGATGAATTACAAGGTCCGCTATCAGCCGATGGAAAAGCTCGGCCGCGCCGGCTGGGAGCGGCTGGTGCTGCCGGCTGGCCAGTCCGACGCTCCGAATGCCGGCCGCCCGGAACAGAGCCTGACTCGCGACCATGAGGGGCGCGTGCTCAAATAATCGGCCTGCGGCCGTCTGGAGGGGCTTGTCGAGGGTGCGCGGCGACTTGCGCTGGGAGGGGCGCCAATGGCGAGCAGGTAGGCATCTCCGACCTTCACCGTTCGTGCTGAGTAGGGTCTGAGTAGCGCCGCAGGCGCAATCGAAGAGCCGTATCGAAGTATCCCCGCGCATGGGCAGTCCTTCGATACGCCGCTTCGACAAGCTCAGCGGCTACTCAGGACGAACGGAGGTTCGGGCTGCATTGGCGTCGTGTCAGCGAGGGCAGCTTTCGCATTTACAATCGAAAGGCCGCCCTTTCGTGCAAGAGCGCCTCGTGCACACCACCCGTCCATAAACGCTAAGGGTCCGGCCGCTCGAAAGCTGCCGGACCCCTGCTGGAAAGCCCCCCGGTTCCAGTTCGCTCGGGGCGTTTGGCCGCGATGTTGCGCCTTGCGGCCGTGCGCCGTGGTGCGAGCGATAAGGGGAGGCTATCAATGCCTTAGCGGCTTGGCGAGTCCGCTCGCCCCGTCGCGCGTCCCAAAGTGGATCAGCCGAAAGGCCTGTGCGTCAGCTTGCCAGAGCGGGGGCGATTGCTGCGCAGAGCGCGTCCAGCCCGGCGGCGTCGGCCTCGTCGAAGCGGGCGGGGCGGGGACTGTCGAGATCGAGCACGCCGATCAGCGCGCCTTCGTGGATCACCGGCACGACCAGTTCCGATGCGGAGGCGGCATCGCAGGCGATGTGGCCCGGGAAGGCGTGGACATCCTCGACGCGCTGGACCTGCCGGGTCGCCGCAGCCGTACCGCACACGCCGCTGCCCAGCGCGATGCGGATGCAGGCAGGCTTGCCCTGAAACGGGCCGAGCACCAGCACGTCATCGACCAGCCGGTAGAAGCCGGCCCAGTTGAGATCAGGCACATATTGCCAGATCAGCGCCGCGACATTTGCCATATTGGCGATGGCGTCCGGCTCGCCCTCGGTCAGCGCACGGGCCGCAGCGAGGAGATCGGCATAAAGAGCGGGCTTGTGGCTGCCCGTTGCGGGAGAAAAATCGTACATGCCTGCCCATTTAGGCGCCGCTTGTCCCCCGCGCCAGCCTCTTGGCTCTTGCGGATCGGGCCGCCGCATGGTCTTCAGGCGCAGGATTATCGGGCGGTTAACGAAACGGGGAAGCAGCCATGGAGCCGATCGGGCAGGCAGGCGTGAGCGAAGCGGAGGAGATGCGGGCGCTGGGCCGGGACGTCGGGCGCCGTGGCGTCGAGCGGCTTAGCACCGGCATGACGCGCTTGGTGGAGGAGGCCTCCGCGCTCTATCGCTGGGCGCTCACGATGCTGGTTCTGCTGAATGCCGGCGGCCTGTGCCTGAGCCTGCTCGCGCGGGACAGCCTGGGGCCGGATGCCCTCCCGCAAGTGGCGCTCACCTTCTTTGGCGGCATGATGATGGCGCTGCTGGCGTCGCTCGTTGGCCTGGCGCTCACGGTCCCACTGGCTGGAGCGATGCGGCGAGCGATGACGGATTGGACCGAGGTTTCTCTCTCCGGCGAGCTGAGCGATGCGGCGACGACCTCCGCCCGCTACGTCCGCCGGATGGGGACGGTGTGGATCGCCGCAATGGGCCTGGTCGGACTGATTGCGCTGGCTTTGTTTGCGGCGGGGGCGCTCATGCTCGGCGAGCGGCTGGGCGCCTTCGGTCCCTCGAGCGAGCCCGCCGCTACGGTGGAGAGCGCGGCGCCCGAGGCCGCTGCGAACAGCACCGCGCCCGCCATTCCTCTCCCTGACGCCGCCGCGCCGCCGGTGTCGGCGGTTGCGCCGGCGCCCAGTCCTGCCGCGCGCCCGGCCCAAATTCGAACACAGGCGCAGCCACGCGCCGCGACAGCCGCACCTGCGCCCGCAGCGCGGAGCGAGCGGCAGGCCTCACCGCCGCCGGTCCGATCCGCGCCTGCACGCACCACATCGCAGCCCGCGTCTGCGAATCCGGCCCCGCCTCCCGCCGCGTCCTCGCCTTCGGTGCCGAGTGAGGCGCCGCTGCTGTCTCCCGGCGCCCCCACCACCGGAAACTGATCGTCAGGCCCGGCAGCGATTGGCTCTTGCGACAGTGCCCCGCGCCGGGTGATGAGGGGCCATGCCGCGCATCCAGATCACGCGATCGATCAGCATCGATGAGGACGAGCTTCTCGAGAGCGCCACGCGCGCGTCCGGGGCTGGCGGTCAGCATGTCAATACCACCGACAGCGCGGTCATTCTCCGCTTCGATGTCGCTGATTCGCCCTCCTTGCCGGAGGCAGTCAAGACGCGCCTTGCCGTGCTGGCCGGCGCGCGGATGACAGGGGAGGGCGTGCTCATCCTGCGCAGCGAGGGCTCGCGTTCGCAGTTCGAGAACCGGCGCGAAGTGCGCGAGCGGCTGTGCGATCTGATCGCGCAGGCCACCATCGTGCCCAAGAAGCGCAAGCCGACCAAGCCCACCAAGGCCTCGCAAGTGCGCCGCGTCGAGGGCAAGACCAAGCGCGCGTCGGTAAAAGCTGGGCGGGGGAAGTGGCGGGAGTGACAGGCGACGATCGCGAGGCGGTCGCGTCAAGCGCCTGAGTCTGGGCCGGTGGCCGGTACAGGCGCAGGCCGGCCCGCGCGTTCGTCTCCAGAGGAATGAGCCTTGGCTCGAGCCATCCCGCAATCGTCTTCACGCCGATTCTTTGCGGACTGGCCGCTCTCGACCTCCCGATTTTCATGGCTGACTGCGACGGCCTCAGCCTGTCACCACGATTTCCGCCAGAATGGCATCGAGCAGCAGCATTCCAGCCGGGGTGACGCGTAGGCGCTCGCCGGTTTGCTCGAGCAGGCCATGGCCGACCAGCTTTGCAATGGCGTCCTTGTCCACTAGCGACGGGCGGTCCAACCCGGTGCGCTGGCTGAGCGCGGCCAGATCGATCCCTTCGGCAAGGCGCAGGCCCATCATCAGCGCTTCGGCCGCCTGTTCGCCGGCGGGCAGCACGCGCTCCTCGGCGAGGCCATGGCCATTGCGATCCAGCGCCGCCATCCAGTTTTCGGGCTTGCGATGACGCACGGTGGCCATGCCGCCGCGCCGACCATGCGCACCGGGACCGACGCCGGCATAATCGGCATAGCGCCAGTAAGCGAGGTTGTGCCGGCTCTCCTGCCCCGGCGCGGCGTGGTTGGAGACTTCATAGGCCGGGCGGCGGGCCGCCAGCGTCATGGCCTGCGTCAACTCGAACAGCGTCGCGGCATGGTCCGCATCGGCGGGCACCAGCGTGCCCCGGCGCACGTCGGTTTCGAACCGCGTGCCGGGCTCGATGGTCAGTTGATAGAGCGAGAGATGATCGGTGCCGAAGCTGAGCGCGCGGGCCAGTTCGCGCTCCCAGTCCGCCTCGCTCTGGCCGGGGCGCGCATAGATGAGGTCGAGGCTGACGCGCGGCACGCAGGCCTGCGCGGCCGCCAGCGCCCTGAGGCCTTCGTCCACGCCGTGCGCCCGGCCCAGAAAGCGCAGGGCCGCATCATCCAGCGCCTGCAGGCCCAGCGAAAGGCGGTTCACCCCGGCGGATGCCACCTGCGCAAAGCGCGCGGCCTCGGCGCTGTTCGGATTGGCCTCCATGGTGATCTCGATGTCGTCCGCGACCGCCCAGTGGCCCGCCGCCGCATTGATCAGCGCGGCCACCGTCTCGGGCGGCATCAGCGAGGGCGTGCCGCCGCCGAAGAAAATGCTGCCCAGCGTCCGGCCCGGCAGCAGCGCGGCTTCATGGGCCAGATCGGCCAGCAGCGCGGCGCGCCACGCGGCCTGATCCACGGTGTCGCGGACATGGCTGTTGAAGTCGCAATAGGGGCATTTGGCCACGCAGAACGGCCAGTGGATATAGAGGGCAAGCGGCGCGGGAGAGGCCATGGCCGCCGCTATAGCGGACTGCGCGCCAAAGTCAGCCCATGGCGAATATGCCACGGTTCAGTGGTTAAATATTAATTAACAATGATTTAACGCAATTTATTGGTGAAGAAAATGTTTTCCCAACCGTTCATACTGAGCTAGGTTCCACACCGGAACCGCAGGGGGAACGGCGGACGCACATGGACGCGGGCAAAGGGCGAGAAGTGGTGCGACGGCGTATGCGGGCGGCGATGGGCCTGATCGCGCTCTGCACCCTGACGCCGGCGCCCGTGCTGGCTGGCGATGCGCCTTCTGCTGCGATGCCGCGCGATGTGACGCATTTCCGCGATATCATGCTGGCTGCTCACAATGGCGAACGCGCCGCGCGGGGCGTGCCGAAGCTGGCGTGGAGCGATGAACTCGCAGCCGATGCGGCGCAGAGCGCCACCCGGCTGGCGCAGGAGCCGGACCCGATTGCGGCCCATCACAAATCCGGCGGCGCGGGCAACTATGGCGAGAATCTGTGGGCCGGCACCCGCGATGCCTATGCCTATGAGGAAATGGCGGCAAGCTGGCTGGAAGAGCGCGCGCTCTACCTAGATGCGCCGGTGCCGGACATTTCGCGCAGCGGCAATTGGGCGGATGTTGGCCATTATTCACAGATCATCTGGGCCGGCACGCGCCGCGTCGGCTGTGCGCTTCACCCCACGGCGACGCTGGACGTGCTGGTGTGCCGCTACGATCCGGCGGGCAATGTCTACGGGCACCGCGCGTCTGTCGATTATGCCGGGCGCTGAGCGCGGGGCGTCCTTTCAGAACAGCGCCGTAACCAGTTGCTCGAATGCGCGGGCACGGTGGCTGACGGCCTGCTTGGCCTCCATGGGCATCTCGCCAAAGGTCTGCGTCGCCCCGGTCGGCAGGAACACCGGATCATAGCCAAAGCCCTGCGCGCCGCGCGGCGGCCAGACGAGACTGCCGGCGACGCGGCCCTCGAACAAAACGGTCTCGCCATCCGGCCAGGCGAGGCAGAGCGTGCAGACGAAGGCCGCGCTGCGGTCCGCCTGCGGGCCTTGCGCGCAGAGCAGGCCTTCGACCTTGCCCATCGCCATATACCAGTCGCGCCCGGGCTCGCCCTCGAACCATTGCCGCTCCGCCCAGTCGGCGGTGTAGACGCCGGGTCTTCCACCCAGCGCCGCCACATCGAGGCCGCTGTCATCGGCCAGCGCGGGCAGGCCGGAGGCGGTGGCGGAGGCGAGCGCCTTGAGGGCGGCGTTTTCCGCGAAGGTGGTGCCGGTCTCCTCCGGCTCGGGCAGGCCGAGCGATCCGGCAGACACCGGCGCCATGCCATAAGGCCCGAGCAGCGCGCTGATCTCACGCACCTTGCCTTCATTGTGGCTCGCGATGACGAGCTTGCCGGGTTCCAGTTTGCGGTTCATTCAGCGCTCTCTTTCCGTTCGTGTCGAGCGAAGTCGAGACACGTCCAGCATAGTCCTTCCGTGTTTCGACTTCGCTCGACACGAACGGGAGGTAACTCACCGCCCCGTGGCGCGGTCTTGTGCGGCGAAGATCTGGGTGCAGCCGATGCGCGCAAGGCGCAGCAGGCGCAGCAGCGCTTCCTCGTCATAGGTCGCGCCTTCCGCCGTCGCCTGCGCCTCGGCGATATTGCCGTTGGAAAGCAGCACGAAATTGGCGTCGGCATGGGCATTGCTGTCCTCGATATAATCGAGGTCGAGCACCGGATTGCCCTGATAGATGCCGCAGGAGACCGCCGCCACCTTCGCCTGGATCGGATCGGAGGTCAGCGCGCCGCTGGCGAGCAGCTTGTCGACCGCGATCCGCAGCGCCACCCAGGCGCCGGAGATGCTGGCCGTGCGAGTGCCGCCATCGGCCTGGATCACGTCGCAATCGAGCGTGATTTGCCGCTCGCCGAGTGCCTTCAAATCCACCACCGCCCGGAGCGAGCGGCCGATCAGCCGCTGAATCTCCTGCGTGCGCCCAGACTGCTTGCCCTTGGCTGCCTCGCGTGACCCACGCGTGTGCGTGGCACGGGGGAGCATGCCATATTCCGCCGTCACCCAGCCTTCGCCCTTGCCGCGCAGAAACGGCGGCACCCGCTCTTCTACGCTCGCCGTGCAGAGCACCCGCGTATCGCCAAAGGAAACGAGACAGCTGCCTTCGGCATGAACGGTAAAGCCGGGTTCCATGGCGATCGTGCGCATTTCGTCGGGGGCGCGGCCAGATGGGCGCATGAGCATGTCCTTTTAGTCTGCTGAAATTTGCCCGCGCTCTAGCGCCCCTGTTGCGACTTGGCCAGCGCCGCGCGCCGTCCTACATACGGGGCATGTCCGGGCCGCCCATCAACCTTTTGAGCGATCGCGCGCGCGATATCTTTCGCGTCGTCGTGGAATCCTACATCGGCACCGGAGCGCCGGTCGGTTCGCGCACGATCAGCCGATTGAGCGGGCTCAACCTTTCGCCGGCGTCGATCCGCAATGTGATGCAGGATCTCGAGGAAGCGGGGCTGCTCGCTGCGCCGCATACCTCGGCGGGGCGGATGCCGACCGAATCCGGTCTGCGCCTCTTCGTGGACGCGATGATGCAGGTCGCCGAGCCCTCCGAGGACGAGAAGCGCGCCATCGAGCGGCAATTGACCGGTGAAGGGCCGATCGAGGAAGCGCTCAACGCCGCGTCTGCCTTGCTCTCCGGCCTCTCGGCCTGCGCCGGGCTGGTGATGGTCCCGCGCCGCGAAACATTGCTCAAGCAGTTCGGCTTTGCCTGGCTGTCGGACCGGCAGGCGCTGGCCGTGCTGGTCGGGCAGGATGGCACGGTCGAGAACCGCATTGTCGATCTGCCGGCCGGCACGACGCCTTCCATGCTGGTTGAGGCGGCCAATTATCTCTCCGCCCACGCCACCGGTCGCACGCTGAGTGAGGTGCAGGCCTGGCTGAGCGGGCAGATCGAGGCGGAGGAAACGGCGCTCGATGAGGCTTCGCGCCATTTGGTCGCGCGGGGCGTGGCAGCGTGGAGTCGCGATACCGAGGACCGGCCCGTGCTCATCGTGCGCGGCCAAGCCAATCTGCTCGACGAGCAATCCGCTGCTGATCTCGAGCGCGTGCGCCAGTTGCTGGATGAGCTGGAGGGCAAGAGCGAGATCGCCCGCCTGCTGGACAGCGCCCGCGCCGGTGCCGCGACCAAGATCTTCATCGGCTCGGAGAACAAGCTCTTTTCCCTGAGCGGCTCTTCGGTCATAGCAGCGCCATATCGCGGACCCGGCGGGCAGGTGGTCGGCGTGGTCGGTGTGATCGGCCCAACCCGGTTGAACTATGCCCGCGTCGTCCCCATGGTGGACTTCACCGCACAGACCCTCAGCAGATTGATGAAATGACGGAAGACATGACTGACCAGACCAACAATGAGAATGAGACCCTGGCCGCTGACATCGCCGAGGGCGCGGGCGAGACGCTGAGCCGCGAGGAGATCGCCGCCGCGCGCATCGCCGCGCTGGAGGAAGATCTGGCCAACGCCAAGCAGGAAACGCTCTACGCTGTCGCGGATACCCAGAATGTCCGTCGCCGGCTGGAGAAGGAACTGGCCGATACCCGCGCTTATGCCGCGACCGCCTTCGCCCGCGACATTCTCTCCGTGGCCGACAATCTCAGCCGCGCGCTGGAAGCCATTCCGGCCGAACTGCGCGCGGATGAAAAGGTGAAAGGCCTGATCGCCGGCCTCGATGCCACCGGCAAGGAGATGGAGAGCGCGCTGCGCAAGCATGGCGTGGAGAAGTTCACTTCTGTGGGCGAGCCGCTCGATCCCAACAAGCATCAGGCGATGATTGAGATGCCCTCCGCAGACGCAGCGCCGGGCACCATCGTGCAGGAGATGCAGGCCGGCTACATGATCAAGGATCGCCTGCTGCGCCCGGCTCTGGTCGGCGTGGCCAAGGCGGCGGAGTAACAGGCGTCATGCACGGCGCGGCCATGGCTGTCCTTACGGGGCTGGTCGCGCTCGCCCTCCCGGTCGGGGCGCCGCTGGCGGCACAGGCGCCCGCCGCGCCACCCGCGCCGAGTCCGGACGCGCTCTCGCAGGCCTTGCGGGATCATGGCAGTGGGGCGGTGGATGCCGGTGATCTGCGCGCCGTGACCTGCGCGGAAACCAGTGACGCGCCGGGCGCCTTCGATTGCCAGTGGGAGCAGCGCCGGGACGGTAACTGGCATCCCTATACGAGCTGGCTGGCGCTGGTCGGCGCGCAATGGACCATGCTCGATGCGCCCATTCCGGTGCCGGATTTCAATCGCGGAAAGCTCAAGCCGCTGGCGCCGTCCACCCCCTGAGTGGCGGCGGCGCGTCCGGCGTTAACTCAGGCCGGGTCTGCGAGTAGCACCGCCGTGCCGGTGGCCGAGACCATCAGCATCGACCCGCCCGAGCCGAGCACTTCATAGTCCAGGTCCACGCCGATGATCGCATTGCCACCGGCTGCGGCTGCGCGCTGGCGCATTTCCGCCATGGCTTCCTCGCGGGCGCGGCTCAGCACTTCCTCATAGGCGCCGGCCCGCCCGCCAACGATATCGCGCACGCTGGCGAAGAGATCGCGGAAGAGATTGGCACCCACGATCACTTCGCCGGTCACCACGCCGCAATAACGCTGCACCGTGCGGCCATCGATATTGTTGGTGGTCGTGACGATCATCTCGGTCGGGGCATTGCCCCAGGGATTATCGGCCATCTCTCCGCTCCTCTCGCCGTGCGTGCGGCTTATTCCATGCCAAGGGCCGCCAGATAGGTCTGGAGGATCGCCTCCATCTCCTGGCGATCATGCGGCGGCAGCTTCCGCAGGCGGACGATCTGGCGCATGATCTTGACGTCATAGCCTGTTGCCTTGGCTTCGCCATAGACATCCTTGATGTCGTCCGAGATGCCCTTCTTTTCTTCTTCGAGACGCTCGATGCGCTCGATGAGAAGGCGCAACTGGTCGGCGGCGATGTTGTCGCTCATGTCTGCAAGGTCTCCGGATGGAATGTGTCAGAATCGAATGCGCGGTCCTAGCCAGCCGCTGCCCTCCCTGTCTAGGCATCGATCGCACCGGACGGCGTAGCCATTGCGCCGGCGGCAGAAAAAATTTCCCGCCATGTCACAATCGCTGCCCGCCCACTCGTCATGCCAGTGCAAACCCGATGGACAGGAGACACGATCATGACCGCACGCCTCGATCCCTTCACCGCCGCGCCCGCGCTCATCAAGCAATGGATGGCGACCTCGCTCGCCATCAACGACAGCCTGGAGCCTGCGCTCGTGGAGCTGGTGAAGGCCCGCGCCTCGCAGATCAACCAGTGCGCCAACTGCCTCAACATGCACACCGCCGAAGCCCGTGAAAAGGGCGAGAGCGAGCAGCGCCTCTACTTGCTCTCGGTCTGGCGCGAGGCGCCATGTTATAGCGCACGGGAGCGGGCCGCGCTGGCGTGGACCGAGGCGCTTACGCGTCTGTCCGAAGGGCATGGCGGAAAGGACGAAGCCTATGCACAGCTCGCGGCCCACTTCAGCGAGGAAGAGCAGGTGAAGCTGACGCTGCTGATCAACATCATCAATGGCTGGAACCGCCTCGCGGTCGGCTTCGACCTGTGGATCGAAACCCCGGCGACCCGCAAGCTGGCGGCCTGATGCGCGCAGGGCATCCCATGTCCCCTCATCAGCAGGAGGATGCAGCGATCAGCTTCGATCCGCTGCGTCCGCGGCTGGTGCGGGTCGCCTACCGGATGCTCGGCTCGGTCGCCGATGCCGAGGATGTGGTGCAGGAGGCATTCATTCGCTGGATGCGGGTCGAACGCGCGGAGGTGCGCGAGCCGGAGGCGTTCCTCCGCCGTACCGTCACGCGGCTTTGCCTGGATCATGCCAAGTCGGCGCGGGTCCAGCGGGAGCATTATGTCGGGCCGTGGCTGCCCGAACCGGTCATCGAGGATGAGGAGGAGCAGGAGGATGTGACCCTGCCGCTGATGCTCGCACTGGAGCGGCTCTCACCTCTCGAGCGCGCGGCGTTCCTGCTACATGATGTGTTCGGCGTCTCGTTCGAGGAAATCGCTGCCACCATCGATCGGGAGCCGGCGGCCTGTCGCCAGCTTGCCGCCCGGGCACGGGACCATGTGCGGCAGGCGCGGCCCCGCTTCGAGGTTGAGAAGCAGCGCGGTCTGGAGATCGCGAGCGCCTTCTTTGCGGCGTCGCGCACCGGCGACATGACCGCGCTCGGCGCGATGCTGGCCGCTGATGTCAGCATGCATGCCGATGGCGGGGGCAAGCGTTCGGCAGCGGTCGCCGAGGTTCTCGGGCGACGCAATGTGCTGCTGTTTCACAAGGCGCTGGCGGTGCTGTTTCGCAAGCATGGCTCGCAGCTTGTGCGCACAGCGCTCATCAATGGCCTGCCGGGGTTCGTGACGCGCGAGGCCGATGGCGAGCTGCAGACCACGGCCTTCGAGATCGAGGCGGGGCGCATCATTGGCATCTATGTGGTGCGCAATCCCGATAAATTGCGGCACTTGCACTAGGCGGAATGCAGTGAGGGGGAAGCAGCGCTCCCCCCTCGTCGGATTTCAATGCTATCGGCCTGACGGATCAGCCCGCGCGGCCGGCGCCGCTGCGACGACCGCCACCGGGATTGCCTTGCGGACGTCCGCCGCCGAAGTGGCGCGGACGCTGACCGCCCGGCTTGCGGGCGCGATCGCCCTCAGAGCGGGTGTCCGTCTGGCGCTGTTCGCCCGATGCGGCAGCATAGACAGGGCGCAGGCGCTTGGGCAGGCGCTCGGCATCCATGGTCGCGGCAGGTTCAGGGCGCTGGGCCAGCGGGTCGAAGCCGGGACGGTTCGGGGCGTGGCCATCATGATAGCGGCCGCCGGGATTGCGCTGGCCGCCGCGCTGGGCGTCCTGCCCATCGCGAGGCGCGCGCGCCGGGCGGGCGGTCTGGCCGTCCCGCTCGCCACGGAAGGGGCGTTCACCGCGTTCCCCGGCATTGCGGCGCTGGCCATCCTGACCGGGTGCACGGTCGAAGCGGGCCGGGCGCTCGCCGCGTCCCTCACCCCGTCCATCATGGCGCGGTGCCCCGGCGCCGGCTTCGCGACGGTCGTCGGACCGGCCGCGTTCCGGGCGATCACGGCGCTGCTGCGAGTCGGGGCGACGGCCCTGGCCCTGGTCTCGACCCTGACCACGTCCCTGACGGCGCCCATCGGCATCGCCGACGGCGTCCGCAACAGCAGCCTTGGAGGGCAGCGGCAGGCGGCGGGCTTCCACCACGAAGTCCTCGGGCAGCGGCATCACTGCCAGCTTGACGCGGGTCAGCTTCTCGATGTCGCGCAGATAGGGCTTCTCATCCGGCGCGACGAAGCTCATCGCAATACCATCGGCGCCGGCACGGGCCGTGCGGCCGATGCGGTGGACATATTGCTCGGCGACATTGGGCAGCTCGAAGTTGAAGACATGGCTCACACCCGACACGTCGATGCCGCGCGCGGCAATGTCGGTCGCAACCAGTACCTGCACGCTCCCGGTGCGGAAGCCCTGCAGGGCAGCAGTGCGCTGGCCCTGGCTCTTGTTGCCGTGAATGGCCGCCGCGCTGATCTTGGCGGCGACGAGGTGCCGCGCCACGCGGTCCGCGCCATGCTTGGTGCGGGTGAAGACCAGCGCCCGGTCGAGCGCGCCGGACGCGATGGCATCGCGCAGGCGCAGGGTCAGCAGCGCCTGCTTCTCCTTCTGGTCGATGAAGGTCGCATATTGCTCCACGCGCTCGGCGGTGGTGGATTGCGGCGCAACCTCGACCTTGACCGGATCGTTGATGAAGCGCTTGCCCAGCTCGGCGATCGCCTGCGGCATGGTCGCGGAGAAGAACAGGCTCTGGCGCTCGGCCGGCAGCATCTTGGCGATCTGCGTGAGCGGCTTGATGAAGCCCAGGTCCATCATCTGGTCGGCCTCGTCGAGCACGAAGATCTCGACATTGCGCAGCGTCAGCGCGCGCTGGTCGATCAGGTCGAGCAGTCGGCCCGGCGTCGCGACGAGAATGTCGGTGCCCGGCACCAGCGCGCGGGCCTGCTTGCCCACCGGCACGCCGCCAAAGACGACCTGCACGTTGAGGCTGAGATACTTGGCATAGCCGCGCATGTTCTCGGCGATCTGCGCCGCCAGCTCGCGGGTGGGCGAGAGCACCAGCATCCGGCAGGAGGCCGGTTTGCGGGGCTGGGGATTGTTGAACAGCCGGTGCAGCGAGGGCAGCGAGAAGGCTGCGGTCTTGCCGGTGCCGGTCTGCGCGATGCCGAGCAGGTCGCGGCCCTGCATCAGCGCCGGAATGGCCTGCTGCTGGATCGGCGTGGGGTCCGCATAACCCTTGGTCTCAAGGGCGCGGAGGATAGGCTCGGCAAGGCCAAGCTCATTGAAAAAAGACATGAATAGACTTTCGATATGACATGCGTCGCCCTCGCGTCTGTCGCGAGCGGGCGCAGCAGTGGTCTCCAAACGGGCGACCCTGCGTGAATAAGGAAGCTTGAGCGATTCTCGCATCCGTCCGTCCCGGCGGCCCTTGTGCAAGATGCGGGGCCTCACGCTGCGCGGGATTGCGCCGGATCACTAGTCCTGGCGCCGAATGCTGCGATGCACATAGAGGGCGTTTGCGGAAAAAGCAAGTATGCTCGCGTGGGCATGCGATTTCGGACGCGCAGCCGAGCCGGTCGTCGCCCTTGCCATGCCCTGCATTCGGCCTACTAATCAGCCTATGCCTCTTCATATCACTGTGCCCGAGCAGCCCTCCGAGGCCGACCGCAATGCCGTGTTCGCACCCTTGCTGGCCTATAACATCGCGCAAGCGGGGAATCCGAATATCCGCCCTATCGCCATTCTGCTGACCGACGAGCAGGGCGAGCGCGTGGGCGGCATCTGGGGCAAATGCTCCTATGACTGGATGTTCGTGGAGCTTCTCGCCATCGCGGCGGAGCATCGCGGCGGTGGCCACGGCAAGGCGCTGATGGCCGAGGCAGAGCGGGTGGCGCGGGCCCATGGCTGTGTCGGTATCTGGCTGGATACCTATGCCTTCCAGGCGCGCGGCTTTTACGAGAAGCTGGGCTTTAGCGTGTTCGGCAAGCTGGACGATCATCCCGTCGGCCAGCAGCGCTTCTTCCTGAGCAAGCGCCTCTGAGAGCAGCGCTCTATGTCCTCCCCGACCAGCGGCCGGGGAGGCACGATATGGATTTTAGCGCCCGGCGAGCACTTCGCCGATCTGCACGGCATTGAGCGCGGCGCCCTTGCGGAGGTTGTCGCCGACGACGAACATGGCGAGGCCATGCTCAACCGTGCGGTCCGGGCGCACGCGACCGACGAACACCGGGTCCGCGCCCGTCGCGTCGAGTGCGTTGGGCACATCGCTCACCACCACGCCCGGCGCCTTGCCGAGCAGCGCCAGCGCTGTCTCCGCATCGATCGGCCGCTCGAACTCGGCATTGATGGAGAGGCCGTGGCCGGTGAACACGGGCACGCGCACGCAGGTGCCGGAGACGGGCAGGCCGGGAATTTCGAGGATCTTGCGGCTCTCGTCGCGCAGCTTCAGCTCTTCCTCCGTATAGCCGTCCTCACCCAGCACATAATTGAGCGGCACGATGTTGTTGGTGATCGGCACCGCCCACTTCTCGGGCTGGGGCACGAAGTCGGCCTTGCCGTTGAAGGCGAGCGCGGCGCCCTTGTCGCCCACGGCAGCGATCTGGCGCGCCAGCACGTCGATGCCTTCCATGCCGCCACCGGAGACGGCCTGATAGGTCGCCACGATCAGGCGCTTGAGGCCGGCGGCCTCATGCAGCGGCTTGAGCACGGGCATGGCGGCCATGGTCGTGCAATTGGGGTTGGCGACGATGCCCTTGGGCAGGTTTGCCAGCGCATGCGGGTTCACTTCGGAGACGACGAGCGGCACGTCCGGGTCGGAACGCCAGGCCGAGCTGTTGTCGACCACGATGGCGCCGGCTGCGGCAACCTTGGGCGCCAGCGCCTTGCTGGTGGAGCCGCCCGCGGAGAAGAACACAATGTCGAGCCCGGCGAAGTCGGCGGTCGCGGCATCTTCCACCGTCACTTGCTGGCCCTTGAACTCGACCTGCGAGCCGGCCGAGCGGGCCGAGGCGAACAGACGCAGCGTGCCGACCGGGAAATCGCGCTCGGCGAGCAACTGGCGCATCATCGAGCCGACGAGGCCGGTGGCGCCGACCACGCCGACATTCAGGCGGGCATCGGGGGAAAAGCGGGCAACCATCTATACGTTCCTTCCTGTTGATTGAAGGACGCGGCGGTCAGGCTTTCGTCTGGAAAGTCGGCCCCGCGCACTTCGCGGGGCTTCCTGTCCGGCTGATCGTGGCTCTTTAGGCCGCGCGCATCCGAACCGCCCCGCTGATGCGGGTCGGTTTGGTAATAATCGGCTGAACGATCATCATGGACATGGCGCGCGCCTCTAGCGAGCGCGGCGCCGGCTGTAAATGACAAAGATGCCTGCTCTCGGGAGAAAGCAGGCATCGATGATGTTCAGATTTCGGAGTGGATCAGCGGCAGCGCACCTCGCCCCGGTCGATCGAGCGACCGAGCAGGCCACCACCAACGGCTCCGAGCAAGGTGCCAACCGTGCGGTCGCCCTTCGTGTCGATCGCGCGGCCGGCGAGCGCGCCGACGCCGGCACCGATCAGCAGACCGGTCGTGCCGTCATTGCGCTTGCAGCGGTACCGGCCATCGTCGCCGCGCCATATGCGGTCGTTATGGGAAAGGGCGCGGCCATTGTCCCGGTCTTTCGCGCGCTTCCCGTGCGCGGGCGCCCAGTGCGGCGGATCGGCCATGGCCGGTGCCATGGGCATCGCAAACGCCATCAGCGCCGTGGCGAGCAGGATCTTCTTCATCGGACTCATCCTCGTAATATTCAAACAAGCGACCGGCGCGCGTGGCACCGGCTCGTGCTGAATAACGCCGTACAACCGCCCTTGTTCCGGCGGTATCACGACTCGTCGCTTGGTCAGCTCGCCATGGCGGCTCGGTTTCGCCAGCGTCCAATCAGCATGTCGAGCGCCAAGGCGGCCGCCAGCGTGAGGCCGGTCAGGGGCAGGCACAGGCCGATGGCGAGCATGATCGCCGCGACGCCGCGCGCCTTGCGGGGATCGGTGGGCCGGGCAGGGGCCTCCAGCCGCCCGTTCTTGCGGCGTTTCCACCAGAGCACGGGCGCGGTCAGGCACAGCAGCATCAGCGCGAGGCAGCCGAGCAGCATCAGTATACGGTTGATCTCGCCATATTGCTGGCCCTGATGGGTCGCGATGCCCCATTCGATCGCCCGCGCGCCGATGCCAAAATGCGCAAAGCGGGCATCCTGCATCACCGCGCCGCTTGCCGGATCGATGTAGATAGCACGCGCATCCTGCGCTCGGCGCAAGGACCGTGAGATGAGATAGGGCGCGCCGTCCGCCATCGGCAGGGTGAGCGTCCAAGGGGCGGCGAGGCCGCGCTTGCCGGCGATCTCCGCAGCCCGGTCGACGCCGATGTCGTCGTTGCCCGATGCGGCGGGCGGCGTCGCTTCCTGCATCGACCAGGGCAGGCTCTGCTTTGCGCCCTCGTCATGGCCGTGGCCGTGATGCGCGCGTGGCGCCGGCGCCTCCCAGGGGTTGGGACCGGGCGCCTTGGGGCGGCCCAGTTCCGCACGGGCGACCCAGCCCTGCAACTGCTTGCCCGAGAAGCCGGACCAGGGCAGGCCGGTGATCGCCAGAAACAGGATCACCCCGCCGGCGAGCAAGCCGGTCGAGGCATGTAGATCGCGCCAGAACAGTCGCCCACGCGCCTGCCCGCGCAGGCCGACGACCGGGCTGCCGCGCCGGGGCCACCACAGGTAGAGCCCGGTCAGCACCAGCAGGATCGCCCAGCCCGCGACGATCTCCACCAGCGCATTGCCCACCGGTCCGGTGATGATGAGGCTGTGCAGATCGCGCACGGTCTGCATGATGCCGCCGGCCTGCGCGGTGCCGAGCAGCTTGCCGCGATAGGGATCGACAAAGGCGAGCCGGCGCGTGCCGTCCGCGTCTTGCAGGGTCATGCGCCAGCTCTCTGTCGGCTCGGCAGGCCGCTGGATCTGGCTCACCTGCTGGCCGGATTCCCGCTCGACGGTGGCGATCATCTCGCTCAGCGGCTGGGGCGCATCCTTTGGCGTCACATGCGACCAGTCCGCATAGACCAGCCGCTCGATTTCCGGTTTGTAGAGATAGAGCGCCCCGGTCATCGCCATCCAGAGCAGTATCGGGAGGACGATCAGCCCGGCATAGAAATGCCAGCGCCAGACGGCCTGATAGAAGCCGCCGCCGGTCGTGGAGCGCGCGCTCATCGGCGGCCTCCGGCGGACAATGGCGCACGGGCGAGGGGAGGGCGGCGCATGGCTGCGCAGCAGTAGAGCAATCGGGTCATGAAAGGATCAGCCTTGACGGGCAGCGCGCGGGCGCTTGCCGAAATGGGGATGTCGCGCGAGGCGACACGGATGGGAGCGTCAGGGCTGATGCGGCGGGCCGGTCTGCGGGGGCGGCGGCGCGGCCAGACCGCGTCCGATGCTCACGGCCGTGCTCGGGCTGAGGATGGGTACCGTCGCCATCGCCACGGCGACCCGCGCGATCGCGGGCGGGATGCTGTCCAGCGAGGCGCCGATCCCGGCAAAGGCGCAGGGCGGATCCGGGGCGGTGTTCTGCTTGTCCTGCTGCTTGTGGACCGTGCCGTCCGCATCGATCCAGCCGGTGATCATGCCGGCGCCAGTGCAGAGCACGACCACGGGACCGTTTTGCACGGCGGGCATGAAACCGGCCGGCACCAGCAGCCGCGCGAGCAGCACAAGCGCCAGCCACGCGGCGATCAGGCCACGGGCCTGCCCGGTGCCGGTAACAGTGCTGGTATCAGTGCGGGTCAGGCGCGCGAGCATGTCCGCGCTTTACGGGATCGCGCGGCGTATGAGAAACGGCTTTTTTAGACGTGCCGTCGCTCAGTGATTGTTCTTCGCCACGCTGTCTTTCATCCGCGCGAGCTGCTCCGGCGTCGCCTCGGTCTGGTAGCGCGTCTTCCACTCATCCTGCGGCATGCCGTAGATAAGTTCGCGTGCAGCCGCCTTGTCCAGCGTGCCGTCGGCCTCGGCCACCCAGTCGGCCAGGCAGTTGCGGCAGAAGCCCGCCAGACCCATCAGATCGACATTCTGCGCATCGGTGCGGTGACGCAGATGGTGGACGAGCCGGCGAAAAGCTTCTGCCGCTGTCTTGTCATCGAGCGTGTCTATCGTCATTGCTTGCACCTTCATGTCCGGTTCCAACCTCGGGCCACGCCGGTGGCCGCC
Organism: Sphingobium sp. B10D7B; assembly: GCF_025961955.1. Lineage (NCBI taxonomy): Bacteria > Pseudomonadati > Pseudomonadota > Alphaproteobacteria > Sphingomonadales > Sphingobiaceae > Sphingobium > Sphingobium sp. B10D7B. Next base: position 2,662,299 of record NZ_JAOQOQ010000001.1, on the reverse strand, counting down.
ACGGCATTCGCCATGTGGGCAGAGAACGCACCGAAGCAAGAGGCCAAATGAAGAAGCTCACTCCCCGCACCCGCAAGGTTCGCATTCTGGCGACCCTCGGCCCTTCGAGCAGCAGCGAGGTGATGATCCGCAAGCTGTTCCTGGCTGGCGCCGATGCCTTCCGGCTGAACATGAGCCACGGCACGCACGACGTTCATGCCGCCAATGTCGCGATCATCCGGGGACTTGAAAAGGAATTCGGCCGCCCGACCACCATTCTCGCCGACCTGCAGGGGCCGAAGCTGCGGATCGGCACTTTCGCGCAAGGCGCGGTCTTTTTGGAAAAGGGCGCAACCTTCCGGCTGGATCGCGACCCCGCGCCCGGCGACAGCAGCCGCGTCACTTTGCCGCACCCGGAGATTTTCGCCGCCGCGCAGGAAGGGATGCGCCTGCTCATCGATGACGGCAAGCTTGTATTGCGCGTGCGGGCGGTGCGTGACGATGTCATCGATACGCTGGTCGAGGTCGGCGGCTCGCTGTCCGAGCGCAAGGGCGTCAACGTGCCGGACGTCGTGCTGCCGATGGCGGCGATGACCGAGAAGGACCGGCGCGATCTTTCCTTCGCCATCGAGGCGGGCGTGGACTGGATCGCGCTCAGCTTCGTCCAGCGGCCCGATGACCTGGCCGAGGCGCGCAAGCTGATGGGTGGCTATGGCTATCTGCTCGCCAAGATCGAAAAGCCGGCCGCGCTTGGCCGGCTGGAGGAAATCGTCGAGATGTCCGACGCGGTGATGGTCGCGCGGGGCGATCTCGGCGTGGAACTGCCGCCTTATGCCGTGCCGCCGCTGCAGAAGCAGATCGTGGAAAGCGCCCGGCGCTTGGGCAAGCCGGTCGTCGTCGCCACGCAGATGCTGGAATCGATGATCAAGGCGCCCACGCCGACCCGCGCCGAGGTGTCGGACGTCGCCACGGCGGTCTATGACGGCGCGGATGCAGTGATGCTCTCGGCGGAGACGGCGGCGGGCGACTGGCCGGAGGAAGCCGTGGCGATGATGGACAGCATCGCCCACAGCGTCGAGCATGATCCGGGTTATCTCGACCGGCTGCATTTCACCAAGACCATGCCGGACCCGACCACCTCGGACGCGCTGGCCGGCGCCAGCCAGCACATCACCAACACCGTCTCGGCCAAGGTCATCGTGTGCTTCACCACCTCGGGCAGCACCGTGCGGCGCATCGCGCGCGAGCGGCCGGGCGCACCGATCCTCGCGCTTACTCCGCGCATGGATACTGCGCGGCGCATGGGCCTCATGTGGGGCGTCCATGCCGTGCGCACCAAGGATATCGGCAGCTTCGAGGAAATGATCGGCAAGGCCAAGCGCATGGCCATGCGCCACGGCTTTGCGGGGGCAGGCGACAAGATCATCGTGCTCGCCGGTGTCCCCTTCGGTACGCCGGGGTCCACCAATGTGCTCCATGTCGCGACCATCCGGGGCGATGAGCTGCGCACCCACCGCGAGGAGTAAGGCGCTTCGGGGGCGCCTTCTGCACCCCACTCCCGTCATTCCCGCGAACGCGGGAATCCAGCTGCAACCCTGCTCGTCAACGCGAGGCCGAACTGGATTCCCGCGTTCGCGGGAATGACGAACGGTGAGGGCGAGCCGGCGACGTCGTCCTGCCCCCCTCAGTTCTTCACGGCGCCGTGCAATTGCGGCGGCAGCGGCGGGCGCTCTGGATTGTCGCCATCGCGCCATGGGATCACGCCATGGCTGGTCCGCGTCTTGATCTTCCAGGCGCCGTTCTCGCGCACGAAATGATCGACATAGCGCCCGGCCAGCGTGGTCGCGGGGCGGCCCTCCCCGTCGGCGGTGTAGAACATGTAGCGGGAGCGAGCGATGGCGGTGTCGCCGGTCACGTCAATCACCTCGGTGGTGACGAGGTGGAAGCTGCGCTTGTTGACGAAGCCCGCTTCCGGCTTGCCCAGCTTCTCCTCAAGCAGCTTCTGGATCGCCGCCGGCCCGGTGGCGCTGCCCAGCCCGCCGGACCAAGTCCCGTCGCTGGCGAACAGCCCGGCATAGCCGGCATAATCGCGCGCATCGAGATATTCGCCATAAGCAATGATCGCGCGGCGGATCGCCTCGCGGTCTTCCAGCACCTGCACGCGCTGGGCGAGCGCTCTGTCAGAAGCGCCACCCTGCTGCGCCATCGCCACACCGGGCGCGATCAGCGCCAGAGCCAGCGCTGCCCGCAGGAAGCTGCTCATGGCAGCGTGTCCAGCTTGTGGCTCTCGATCGTCCACGCAGGATCGCTGCACAGCTTGCAATCATCCCCGACGAACCACGCTCGCCCCGCCTTGTCGCCGCGCAATTGCCAGTCGAGCCACGCCACCACTGCCTGCGCCGCGCGTCCGCCATTCGGCTCGGCATAGGTGCCGGCGTGCGTCACGTCGGTGTTGATCACGGCGGAGGGGATGTGGGTGAGCCGCGCATAATCGTCCATGCCATTGGGGTAGGCGATGTCCGTCTTGCCGCCGAGCACATAGAGGGTCGGCTTGTCGATCTTCTGGAGCAGGCTCTTCTGCGCAGACATCTCGCCCGAGCCGCCCGGGACCGGCCCGTTCATGATGCCGCTGTTCATGATGACGAAGGTGCTGACGCGCTTGTCGCCGGCATATTTGAGCGCCTGAATGCCGCCGCAGGAATAGCCGGAGGCCGCGACATGCGCAGTGTCGATCTTGCCCTTGAACGGGCTGCCCGCGCGGCCATTCTCGGCCGCAGCCCAGTCGATGGCCTGCCCCAGCTGCTGGTAGCGCGTCTTGTCGCGATGCTGCTCCCAGGTCTGCGGCGTGACGGTCACGCCCGGGCCGCTGTAGATGCCGCCCGGCGCGATGACGAGATAGCCATGGGAGGCGACCTCCAGCAAATGCTGGCGGGATGAGGCGCCATCTTCGGTGCAGGCGCCGTTGCCGAACACATAGACCGGCATCTTGCGAGCGCCCAGCGCGCTCAGGTCGGCGGGCTGATAGACGACGAAGCCGGGGAAATTCTCATATTGCCGCTTGATGGCCTTGTATGGCCCGGTGCCTGTGCTGTCTGGCGCCCGGCTTTCTTCCATCATCTGGACGGCGGCCTGTGCGGCGAGATCGGCGCCCACGCCCGGCGGCGGCGCTGAACTCGGCTGGGCCTGGAGGGCCGCCGGGGCGGTCATCGCCAGCAGGGACAGAAGGAATGCGCTCGAACCGGTCCGCCAATATGTCATGCCACTCTCCCAATTTATCATTCTGTCGTCGCCCCAGCGACAAAGAGGAGAGGGTTGCCCCTCTCCTCTTCTTTCTATCGGATCAATCTGTGTTGCGCACCGCTTGATCAGAACTTGCGGCGCACGGTCACGGCCCACTGGCGCGGCAGGCCGGGCTGAGCCGTCGCATACCAGGCGTTCGTGAACTTGTTGAGGTAGACCAGCTTGTCGAACAGGTTGGTCACTTCCAGCGCGACCGACCAGTCCTTGTCCACTGTCTCATAGGTCAAGCGGGCATTGGCCAGCGTGTAGCTGTCCACGATGGCGATCGGCGTGCAGAGGAAGTCGCCGCAATAGCCGTCCGTATAAGAGACGTCGATGCGCGGCGTCAGCGTGCCAACATTACCCAGATCAGCCTGATACTGCGCGCCCAGGCTCCACTTCCACTTGCCCACGCCGGGCCGGCTCGCGCCGACGACGATGGAGGTCGTGGGATAGTTGATGGAGGTGAACTTGAAGTCGGTGAGGCTGAGCGAACCGTCGATGGTGAAACCCTCGACCGGGCGCAGCGTGGTTTCCAGCTCGAAGCCGTTCACGCGGGCATCGCCGATATTCAGATACTGGCCGCACAAGCCGGGTACGCCGCCCTGGTTGACCGGGAGCGGATTGTTGTTGGAGTCGAGGCAGACCTGCGGAATGCCCTGATAGTCGGTATAGTCCATGCGGAAGCCGCTGGCGTTGATCCGCAGCAGCCGGTCGAACAGGTCCGCCTTGATACCGATCTCATACGACTTCAGCTTTTCCGCGCCGAACGGGCGGATCTGCTGGAAGCTGTACGGACGGGGTGCCACGCCGCCACCCTTGAAGCCGGTCGCGAACTGCGCATAGGCCATGATGTCGGGCGTGATCTTGTAGGAGAGCGCCGCACGATAGTCGGTCAGCGTTTCCTTATAGGTACCAACCTGGCCAGTCAGCGGATTGGTGGCGTTGCTGAGCGGCAGGTAGTCGCCGACCCCATTGGGGTTGAGGCGGTTGTAGAGATAGTCCTTCTTCTCGTGGCTCACGCGGATGCCGGCTTCCAGTGTCAGCGCAGGCGTGATGTTCCACGCAACGTTACCGAAGCCGGCATAGGTGCGCAGGCTGGCTGTATCGTCATTGATGAACGAGAAGGTCGGCTTGGCGATCACGCACGCCGGGAGCGCGCCACCGCAGGGGGAAACGGCATATTCGCCGAAGCCCGAGAACGGCGTGTGGATGCGGGCGTTATAGCGCGTGTCTGCATCATAATAGAAACCGCCGATGGTGAAGGAGATCGCATCGTCCAGCACCTTGCCCGAGAGGCGCAGTTCCTGGCTGAACTGCTTGTGCGAGAAGTCGCTGTAGACGCCGCCGATGAAAGCGATCGGCGAGTTGTCGTTGTCGTCCGAGCTGCGCGAATCATATTTGCGGTAGCCGGTGATCGACTTGAGCGCGAGATTGTCGCCCAGCGTGTAGTTGATCTCGGCGGACACGCCCCAGCCTTTCACACCGCTCAGGGGTTCGGCATAGGTCGGGCCATTGGGCGCGCCGGCCGTGCCGGGGCCACCCGCAGACGCCGTCGTCGCCGCGCGATAGGTCACGCCCGGATCGTAGAAGTTGGCGTAGGTCGCATAGGGATCGTTCAGCACCGCGCCGGCGCGACGATACTGGCCATAGGTCACGAAGCGGTTGTCGAACGGCGCGCCCTGATAGGGAATGCTGTTATTCTGCCGCCCGGTCAGCTCGGCGCTGGCGATGAGCACGGAGGCTTGCGTCGTGGAGGTGTCGTGGGTGTAGTCGCCCGACAGGTTGATCTCCAGCGGGCTGCCGACCGGCGCAATGCGCAAGGATCCGCGCACGGCGTACATGCTCTGGCCGCCCAGCGTGCCGAGCTTGCAATTGCCGCCCGACGCCAGGCTGGGGATCGCCGCGCCGCCCGGCTGCACCACGCTGGTGCCCGGCTGCACATAGGGATCATTGGGGTTGAGACAGGCATAATCGTAGCGCGTGACATGGCCATCGCGATTGCGCGACACGCCGGTGATGCGGGCGAACACGGCATCGGGCACCACGGTGAAGTCGGCGCTCGCCTTGATGTCGCGGCGGTTGAGCGAACCGGCGGTCAGTTCGACATAGCCGCCTCGGCCTTCGGGCTTGCGCGAGTAGAGCTTCACCGCGCCGCCCAGCGAGTTCATGCCGGCCAGCGTGCCCTGGGGGCCGCGCAGCACTTCGACGCGCTCGAGGTCGGTCAGGTCGAAGGCCGAGGCCGTGACGGTGCCGAAATAGATATCGTCGACATAGATACCCACGCCTGGCTCGACCGAGGGGCTGGCATCGCCCTGGCCGACGCCACGGATGTAGGCGCGCATCGAGTTGCCCGAGCCCGAGGGGTTCTGCTGTAGGATGACGTTCGGTGCCTGCGCGGTGATGTCGGTCAGGCGCGTCTGGCTGCGTGCTTCGAGCTGGTCGCCGCTGATGGCGGTGATTGCCAGCGGAATGTCCTGCACATTCTGCGCACGCATCTGCGCGGTGACGATGATGTCGTCGACATTGCCCTCGGCGGCGCCCTGCGGCGCGGCGGTCTGGGCAGTTGCCGGCATTGCGAGCATCAGCGCGCAGGACAACATCGTCCCGGCGCTCAGCGCCATGCGCGACACGGTGCGTGCGCGGTTATGACGAACTTTGTTCATTGGTGAATCTCCCCTCCTCTTCGCTTTGCCGGTCGTTTCTTCGTCCCCGCGTGAGCCGCCTGCCCGCCTCTGTCAGGCGGAAAGGTCGGGCGGCTTTCGCCGTTGGGACGCAATGACCGGCAGCCAGACGACGCGGCGCAAGGCTCCCATGGAGCGCCCTGTCCGTCCGTTGGCTAGGAAGCTCACTATCCTTTTGCCCGAAGCGAGGCTTTGACTGAGATAGAGCCACGCTTTGACGCAGACGGAAAAGCAGCGGGGTCGCGCGGAGGCTGTAGCACTCATCTAAACCTCCTCGCTGCGAATCGCGCGCAGGCCGCGTGTCTCGCGGCCGGTCACGGCGGCGCCGGTATCCTTCGCAAGGCGCGCATAGAAAGGCGCGGCGGCCAGCGCGAGGCCCGCAAAGACCAGCATCGCGATCTGGAAATCGGCGAGGGTCGGTTCCGCGCCAAGCGAGAGCAGGTTGAGCAGGGCGGCCGCGGCGGAAATCGCCAGCGCCTGCGAAATCTGGTTGGCGATATTGCCGAGCACAGTCGCCCCGCCGACTTCGCTTTGCGGCACGTCGGCAAAGCGCAGCGCCATGATCGCGGTCATGTGAACCGAGCGGGCCATGCCGACGAAGACCATGATCGCCACCAGCAGCCAGAAGGGCATGGTCGGGGTCAGGAGCGCACAGACGGCAAAGGAGAGCGCCATGGTCACCACCCCGCTGGTCAGCGCCATCCGGATGCCGAGCCATCGTACCGAAGGCGTGGCGATCGCCTTGAGCGCGAGGTCGCCGGCATTCTGGGCAAGCAGCAGCAGCCCGGCTTGAAAGGCGGTGAGGCCGAGGCCGACCTGCATCATCAGCGGGATGATGAACGCCGTCGCCATGAAGGCCGTGCGCGCCGGCATTCCCGCGCCGATCGTGGAAACGAAGAAACTGCGGTGGCGCAGCGCATCGAGCGGAACGACCGGGTGGGGCACGCGACGGATGTGTCGCCAGCACAGCCAGCCCAGGAAAATCCCGAGCGCGATCAGCGGCAGCCCTTGCTGCCAGCCGCCGCCCTTGGCGCCCAGCCGCTCGAACCCGGCAATGATGCAGGCGAGGAACCCGCCGACCAGCGCAAAGCCGCGCCCGTCAAAGGGCCTTCGCTCCACAGCATGGATATTGGGGATGAAGCGCAGGGTGAGGACAAAGGCGAGGAGGCCTGTGGGCACGTTCAGGAAGAACACCCAGCGCCAGTCCAGAAAGGTGGTGATGAGGCCGCCGATGGGCGGGCCGATCACCGGCGCGATCAGGGCCGGGGTGGAACTGATCGTCATCGCCGTCACAAGATAGCGCTTGGGCGTGATGCTGAGCAGGGCGATGCTGCCGACCGGCACGATCAGGGTGCCAAAGGCCGCCTGACACATCCGCATCGCCAGAAAGACGGGAAGGCTAGGCGACAGGCCAGCCCCCAGCGAGGCCAGCACGAACCCCAGAATCGCGAGCGTGCAGACCCGGCGCGTGCCGAAGCGCTTGCCCACCCAGTCGCTGATCGGCAGCACCAGCACGGTGACGAGAATGTAGATGGTGATCGTCGCGCTCAGCAGGGTCAGCGGCACGGCGAAGTCCTGCGCCATGCGCGGCAGGGCAGTGAGCAGCACCATCAAATCAATGGCGACCATGAAGGACGTCGCGGCCAGAACGATGGCGGCCAGCCGCGAGCGACGCAAGGCCGCGGCGTCGTCCGACGCTATGCTGGTTCCTCCCTCCGATGGATTGTTAGTCAAACTCATTCTGTGCCAGCCATGACAGGCGGGCGCGCGTTCGCCAAGAGGTGCCGAAGAATAGTTGCCCATGCAGGCGCTTGCGGGGGAGCGGGATAGCCTGCCATGGTGCGGCAAAAGAGTCGGGCGTCGCTTAGGAGAGCAGATAATGAGTAATGAGGTCATGGATCCCGAAGCCACGGTGCGCAGCGTCGAGGCGCAGCTTCAGTATCTGTTGCCCGGCCCCGCGATCAATCGGCGGTTCGTCTCCGCCGGGGTGGAGGTGAACACCGGCCGCTACGGGCCATTCCCCGTCACGATCCGCGACGCGCGCGCCATCCGCCCACATTTCACGCTCGATCGGCAGGGCTTCGTGCTGCTCGATGCGCCGAGTGACGTCGCCGATTTCACCGACCGGGACGAGGTCAATCGCGTCTACCCGGGCGAGGTCTCCCGCTATGTCCAACAGGCAACCGGCGCCGATCTCGTCGTCGTCGGTGGCTGGATGATCCGCACGTCCGGCGATCTTGCCAGCCGGCAGAAGAAGCTGGATGCGCCCTATCGCCATGCCGAGGGCGTGCAGCCGCCTGCTGGCGAGGTACACGTCGATACCGACCCCGCCCGGCAGCAGCGCGCCGCCGAGGTCGCCTATCGCAAGGCCCGTCCGGACGGGCCGGGGTTCCGCCGGTTCATCGTCTCCAGCTTCTGGCGCAGCTATTCGCCGCCGCCACAAGATTGTCCGCTGGCCCTATGCGATGCGCGCAGTGTCGGCGATGATGAGGGCACCACCAATATCCTGTGGATCGTCGACAAGATACCCGAAGGCGACGCCATGTTCGCGCCGATGGACGATGATCGCCAACCGGCTGCGCACATCTTCCGGCACAATCCCGCTCACCGCTGGTGGTATTTCTCCAACATGGTGCGGGATGAAGCCCTGCTGTTCAAATTCCACGATAGCGACCGCAGCGGTGCCTGGCGGGTGCCGCATACGGCATTTTGGGATAACAGTCTGCCCAACGCGGTGCCGCGCGAGAGCATCGAATGCCGCAGCATCGCCTTTTTTGAGTAGCCCCAGGTGATCGACGATCCAAATAGTCGGGCACCACAATCATTGCTATAAGTTACACAAGCGGCAAGCCAAATAAGGCACCGGGTCGAAGGGGAGTGTTATGAAAGACGGGAAGCGGCCGGAGGAGACCGGCCTGAACTGGGGTGCGCTCGATCAGGCAGTGGGCACAGTCGTTCGGCTGTTACGGAATGAGCTGTCGGTGCGGATCGTGGACGTCTATTCGTCCTTCGGCCTTCGCCACGGCGCCCTCTCTACCATGGCACTGATCGAGGCGAATCCCGATTGCTCCCAATCCGAAATCGCGCGGGAAGTTGCGATGGACGACTCGGCGATGGTGGCGATCATCGACGATCTGGAAGCCCGCGGTCTTGCCCGCCGGATGCGCTCGACGCGGGACCGGCGGCGCAACACGCTGTCGCTCACGCCCGAAGGCCAGCGCCTTGCCGCGCAGATGATCGCCCGCGCCCAGGATGTCGAGCAGCCGATTCATGATGCCTTGTCTGAGGAAGAGGTGAAGACGCTGCAGCAACTGCTGCGCCGGGCCTATGAGGCGATGCAGAAGTCTCCGCCAGCCACCGCTTAGCGCATCCTGGCGGCGGTCAGCCTTCAGCCGGGGCGGTGGCCAGTCCGAGTTCGGGAATGCCAACCGAACGCCGCCCACCGAAGTCGGTCCGCACGACGATGAGGTCGCCCTTTTCCAGATAATCCAGCAACCGCCGGATTCGCCCCACCGAGCGCGTCCCATAAGCGCGGGCCAGAGCCTCGTCGTCGGGGCAGGGCTGCCCCTTGATCGCGGCGCGGGCGATGAGCAGGAACGGCGCGAGCACATCGTCCTGGACGCGGCTGGAGAGCGCGAGCGCGGCCTGCCAGCGCGGATCTTCATCCTCCTCGCCACCCGCCACGGCGACCGCGAAGCGCCGGCGAAAGCTGAGCAGATCGATGCCGGGATTGCCGATCCGCTGCATCCGGCAGCGCACCGCGAAATCCTGGAATAGCGCCGCGGTCGAGCGATAGGTGCAGTCTTCCTCCGCAGCCATGTCGGCCAAAACCGCGCGGATCACCGGCTCGCGGGCAGGGCGGTCCGGCGTCTCGGTGGCGGCAGGACTGGCTGTCTCGACGGCCGACTCTTCATCCACAGACAAGTGGCCCTCGGCAGTGGGCGGGTCTTCGCGCTCCAGCCGGGCGCTGTTGTCGACGGCCGGGGGCGGCGCGATCAGCGCGGCGAACAGTTCGGGCTGTTCCTCGCCCGGCTGCGGCGCGAGCAGATCTTCAAGATCGCTGGTCGGCTCGCCGGGCAGCGGAATGAGCGAATGGGATGAGGTGCGTGCGCTTGTTTTCACCGCGCCGATCTTCACGGAGACCGGGCGACGGCTGATCGCCGGGCCGAGCGCGAGGAAGCGCCCGCGCTCCAGATCGCGAATCTGCTCGGCCTGCCGTCGCTCCATGCCGAGCAGATCGGCCGCGCGCGCCATGTCGATATCGAGGAAGGTGCGGCCCATGAGGAAGTTGGACGCCTCTGCAGCGACGTTCTTCGCCAGCTTGGCAAGGCGCTGGGTGGCGATCACGCCGGCGAGGCCGCGCTTGCGGCCTCGGCACATCAGGTTGGTCATCGCGGCGAGCGACATGCGGCGGATGTCGTCAGCCACTTCCCCAGCGGCGGCCGGGGCGAACATCTGAGCCTCGTCGACCACCACCAGAGCGGGATACCAATGCTCGCGGGGCGCATCGAACAAGGCGGCGATGAACTGGGCGGCGCAGCGCATCTGCGCTTCCAGCTCCAGCTCGTCCAGCGCCAGCACCACGGAGGCACGGCGCGCCCGGACCTTGGCCGCCAGCGTCTCGATCTCGCCGGGATTATGCGCCGCACCGTTGATGACGATGTGGCCGAACGGCTCGGCCAGCGTGACGAAATCCCCTTCCGGGTCGATCACCACCTGCTGCAGCAGCCCGGCGCTTTCTTCCAGCATCCGGCGCAGAAGATGCGACTTTCCGGACCCGCTATTGCCCTGAACGAGCAGCCGGGTGGCCAGCAGTTCTTCCATGTCCATGGGCACCGGCGCGCCGTGCGCATCCGTCCCGATCACGATTGAAGAGGTCACCGCGCCGTCATAGCCATGGACAGCGTGGGGGCAAGGGCTGGTTGGCCGTGGTGTTCGCGGGACAACTCGTCTGCGCCAATCGACGCAGGGTTTATGCGCCGAATTGCCGCCGGCTCATGTTGCAATTGCGAGGGCTTCCTATTAAGCGCCCATGCAAATCGCTCGCAATATCAAGGTTTGTGTCTCGTTGAGAACGCGCAGTCTCCGCATCTGGTATCTCGTCCATAAATGGACGAGCCTGATTTGCACGGCGTTCCTGCTGATGCTCTGCCTGACCGGCTTGCCGTTGATTTTCCATGACGAAATCGAGGTGATGACCGGGGAGGCACCGGCGATGCAGGGGGCGGGCTCGTCCGGCGACGGGCCGGGCCTGCAGCCGCTGGACGTCATGCTCGGCAAGGCACTGGCCGCACGACCGGGCGAGGTGCCGGTATTCATGGCCTTCGACAATGAGACGCCGATTCTCACGGTCACCACTGCCCCGGCACCGGATTCGCCGGGCAGTGCCATGACCATCCAGCTCTTCAACCGCGTGACCGGGGAGCCGGCGGGGCAAGTGGTCGAGGAGGGCGTGATGCACTTCCTCCTGCAACTCCATACCGACATGTTCCTGGGCTTGCCGGGCATGCTGTTCCTCGGCGCGATGGGCGTGCTGTTCTTCGCCGCAATTGTCTCCGGCGTGGTTCTCTATGCGCCCTTCATGCGCAAGCTGGAGTTCGGGACGATCCGGGTCAGCCGCAGCCGCCGGCTCAAATGGCTGGATTATCATAATCTGCTCGGCATCGTGGCGCTGGCCTGGATGAGTGTCGTGGGCCTGACCGGGGTCATAAACGCGCTGGCGACGCCCATCATCAAGGTCTGGCAGATGAGCGAACTGGCCGAGATGACCGGCGCTTATGCCGGTCGCCCGGCCTTGCCGCTCGAGCGCTATGGTTCGCTGGACAAGGCCATGGCCGCCGCCCGGCAGGCGTTGCCCGGCAACAATCCCCAATTCATCGCCTTTCCCGGCGGCTCGTACAGCAGCAAGCACCATTATGCGGTGTTCTTCCAAGGTAACACGCCGCTCACCCAGCGCGCCCTCACCCCGGCGCTCATCGATGCCGAGACTGGCGAACTGACCGATGTGCGGCCAATGCCCTGGTACACGCTGGCCTTGCTCTATTCGCAGCCGCTGCACTTCGGTGATTATGGCGGGCTGCCGCTCAAGCTGCTGTGGGCGGCGTTGACGCTGTTCACCATCGTCGTGCTGGGCTCGGGCCTCTACCTCTGGCTCGGCAAGCGCCGCGCCCCGCTCGCCGCCCGCGTGCGGGAGGTCGAGAGTGGCGGCCTTGTGGCGCCAGCCGAATGAGCCGCCGCACGCCGCTCGGCCGCATCTTCGCGATGCCGCTCGCCCTCGCCCTGCTCAGCATCGTCGGTCTGGTCAGCGCGCTGACGGGGGACGGCTGGGCCGACGCTTTGTCCTGGATCGCGCTGGCCGCGCCGCTCGCTGCCACCCTCTGGGCTTTCCGATATCGCCGATCATGAGAACAAGCCGCCATGCAAGCGCGTTTCAAAGGGAAAAGAAGCATGAATTTCCATCGTTCCAGCCAAATGTTGAAAGCTGCGCTGATCGCCTCGGTCGCCGCGGTGGCCATGCCTGCCGCGGCGCAGGAGGCCAGCGAGATCATCGTCACGGCGCAGCGCGAGAATCGCACGCAGGTGAGCCGCGAGGGGAGCGTCGGCGTGCTCGGCAATCAGCCGGCCGAGAATGTGCCGTTCAGCGTGAAGAGCTATAACGCGGCGCTCATCCTCAACCAGCAGCCGCAGACGCTGGGACAGGTCTTGGAGAACGATCCCTCGGTCCGCACGACCTACGGCTTTGGCAACGCGCAGGAAGTGTTCGTCATTCGCGGCTTCACCCTGGCCAGCGACGATGTCGGCTTTGACGGTCTCTACGGCATCGTCCCCCGCCAGCTCGTCGCGCCGGAGCTTTACGAGTCGGTGCAGGTGCTGAACGGCGCGAGCGCCTTTCTCAACGGCGCGGCGCCCGGTGGTGGTGGCCTGGGCGGCAGCGTCAACCTCGTCCCCAAGCGGGCAACGGCGGAAGGCCTGAAGCGCGCGACGCTGAACTATACCTCCAGCGAGCATTTCGGCGGCAGCCTCGATGTCGGCCAGCGCTTTGGAGACGGCGCGTTCGGCGTGCGCCTGAATGCCGTGGCCCGTCGCGGCGATGTCGCTATCGACGACGAGTTCCGCAGCACCTATCTGGTCGGCGGCGCGTTCGACTATAGTTCCGGGCCGCTGCGCATGTCGCTGGATGTGGCCTATCAGCGGATGCATGTGCGCGGCCTGCGGCCCAAGCTTCGGTTCGCCGGCGCCATCCCCGCCGCACCCGCGCCCGACACCAACTATGCCCAGCCATGGACCTATACCACGGCGCGCGACATTTTCGGCATCGCCAAGCTGGAATACGACCTCGCCGGCGACGTGCTGTTCTATGCCTCGGCCGGCGCGCGCGACAGCAGCGAGCATGGCATCTACGGCAGCATCACGGTGGCGGACGCCGCCACCGGCGCTGCGGATTATTCGAGTTCGTACATCCCCCGCACGGATAACAATGAGAGCGTTCAGGCCGGCCTGCGCGCCAAGTTCGGCAATGATGTTGTGAGCAGTCAGGCCAATATCGGCGGCTCGGTGAACTGGCTCACCAATCGCAATGCTTACGAGTTTTATACGTCGAGCGGCATGACCAACATCTACAATCCGGTCGTGCTTCCCCGGTCCTCGGCGGTGACGTTCGCCGGTGGCGATATCAATGATCCCTATCCGATCGAGCGCAGCCGTCTGGCGAGCGTATTTGCATCAAATACGCTCGGCTTCTGGGAGGATCGGATATTGCTGACGGGAGGCGTGCGCATTCAGGCAATCAAGGTTCGTACCTACTCCACAGGGGACGGAAGCTTGGATGACACTTATGACGAAAGCGAGCTGACCCCGGTCGCTGGTCTCGTCATCAAACCGGTAGAGGGCCTGTCGTTCTTCGCCAATCGCATCGAGGGCCTGCAGCGCGGCGCCACCGCGCCGAACGAGGCGGCCGTCATCAATCGTGGTGAGTTGCTGGCGCCGTTCAAGTCCACCCAATATGAGTTTGGCGGCAAGCTCAACATCGGCGGCATGGCGGCTTCACTCGCCTTCTACCAGACCGATAAGCCCAGCGCTTATGCGATTCCCGATCCGGAAGGGTCGGGCCTGCTGCGCTACGGCGCCTATGGCAAGCAGCGCAATCGGGGCATCGAGGTCTCACTGGATGGCGAACTGACGAAGGGCCTGTACCTCATCGCCGGTGCCTCGGTGAATGAAGCCAAGTTCCGCGAGACGCTGAATGGCGTCAATGAAGGCAACAGCGTGCCGGGCATTCCGGACTATCTCGTCAACGCCGGACTCGAGTGGGACACCGCATTTGTCCCCGGCCTCACGCTCACCGGGCGGGTCGTCCACACCGGCAAGCAGATGGCCGACAATGCCAACACTCTGCGCCTGCCCGAGTGGACGCGCGTCGATCTTGGCGCGCGCTATGTCGCGGTACTGGGCTCGCAGCCGGTCACCTTCCGCTTCAACGTCGATAATGTCGCCAATGAACGGTACTGGGCTTCCGCCTTCGATGCGTTCAGCCCCCAGCTCCTGCAGGGCGCGCCGCGCACCTACAAGGCGTCGCTCTCGGTTGACTTCTGATCGGACTGAAGATGCAGAAAGAAGGGCCGGCCGTCGATGACGCCCGGCCCTTCTTTCTGCGCTCAATGAGCGCCGTCAGTCGGTGAGCGGCGCGATGTGGAAGATGCGCTCGGCATTGCCGTGGTACAGCGCGTGGCGCTCTGCGTCGGTCACCGGCGCCGCATCCATGAAATCCACAGCCGGCTGCTGCGGCTGATAAGGGTAATCGATCGCCCAGAGCACATTATCGATGCCGAGCTTGTCGATGGTGTAGCGCAGCGCCAGCGGGTCTTCGACGCCGCTCGTCGTCACCACGAAATTCCGCTGGAAATATTCCGCGATGCTGAGTTTCGTCTTCGGCGCGCGGCTGATTTTCTGGGCGCGGGTGTTCATGAAGTTGATGCGCCAGATCCAGAAGGGGATGGCCTCACCCATATGGCCGATGCAGATCTTGAGCTTGGGGAAGGCATCGAACACGCCGCTGGCCATCATCCGCACGACATGTGTGCCGACCTCGACGCCATAGCCCCACATGGCGCTGTCCATGCCGTAATCCTGCAAAGGCCCCTTCAGCGTGTCGGAGGCAGCGCGGGGGTGGATGTAAATGCAGGCGTCGAGCGCTTCGGCGGCTTCGAGGCAGGGCCAATATTTGGGATCGTCCAGATATTCGCCATGGGTGTGGCTGTTGAGGATGAAGCCGTTGAGCTTGAGGTCGTTGATCGCTCGCTCCATCTCCTTCGCCGCGCGCTTGGGGCTGTGGGGGGCGAAGCTGGCCAGGCCGGCGAAGCGGTCCGGGCGCTTGCGGCAGATCTCGGCCAGCCGGTCATTGGCGAGCGCGGCCAGATCGGTCGCCGTGTCGGCATCGAACATCTGCACGCCCGGTGCGGTGAGCGAGAGCAGGTGCATGTCCACGCCCAGCGCGTCCATTTCCGGCAGGCGCTTTTCCTCGATATCGAGCAGGCCATCGAGGAAGTTCATCGCGGCATAGCCGGTCGCGTTTTCGGGCGGATCGTAGATGCCGCCGACGAGCAGCTTGTCGAGGCTTTGCGATGGCCCGCGCGTCACATCCCGCAGGGCATGAGCGACCTCGGGGATCGACCAGGCTTCTTCGGTGGCGATCTTGCGCATCTTCGTCATCGGGCAGTCTCCATGATGGGGGCGGAAAGGGGAGCCGGGCTGTCCTGAGCGCTGGTCTCGGGCGCGGCGGGGCCGGTCCGGCGGGCGAGCCAGAGCGCCAGCGCGGCCGCGATCACCAGCGGGATGACCGGCAGGATGAAGAAGGTGCGCGGCGCCGACAGGCCCAGCAGCACTGCGAGCGAGCCGACCAGCGGCCCGGCAATCGAGCCGACGCGCCCCATGCCGAGCGCCCAGCCAAGGCCGGAGGCACGCATACTTGCTGGGTAAGTGGCGCCGCATGAGCCATTGAGGCCATTCTGCGTGCCGGTGCTGAACAGGCCGACCAGCACAAGCAACACGGTGAGGCCGACAATGCCCCAGTCATGCACCGTGATGATCGCCAGTGTGAGAGCGCCAAGCCCCGCAAATAGCGCCACGACCGACCAGTTGCGGCGCACCAGCAACAGGCTGGCGATCACGCCGCCGACCACGCCGCCGGCATGGGTGCCGGTGGCGATCCACGAGGCCGTCGTCGTCGAATAGCCCTGATCCTTGACCAGCAAGGGCACCCAGCCGCTCACAAGATAGACGACCATCAACACCAGCGCGAAGATGATCCAGATCGCGATCGTGCGGGCGCGCTGGGCGGGGGAAAGGATGGCCGAAAGGCCGCGCTCGCCCGGCGCATGGGTCTGTGCGCGATCAAGCACAGGGCTTTCGGGCAGCCCGATCCAGAGCAGCGCGGCAATCGCAATAGGCAGGAGACCGCCGAGGATGAACAAGCTCTGCCAGCCATAAGGCGCGAGAAGCTTGGCGGCGGCGATGCCGGCGAGAACCCCGCCGAAGGTGATGCCGATGCCGACCAGCGCCATCGCCCGCGCGAGATATTTGCGGGGCGCCAGTTCGCCGGCCAGCGCCAACGCATTAGGCAGCACGGCGCCAAGGCCGATCCCAATGAGGAAGCGCAGCACGATGAGTTGCGTGAGGTTGGTCGCCAGCGCGCCGACCAGCGACATGATGCCATAACCGATACAGCAACTGATCAGGATCGTCCGGCGACCCAGCCTGTCGCCCTGCGGACCGATGAACACGGCGCCGATCAGCACGCCGAACAGGCTGGCGGAAAGCAGTGGGCCGATCTCCGCACGGCTGACGCCGAAGTCCTCCAGAATGGAGGGCGCCGCGAAATTGGCGGCCTGCAGGTCGAACCCTTCGACCATCAGCGCGATGAGGATCAGCACGAACCCGCCCCAGCCGCGCGCGCTCGTCGCTTCGCTCGTCCCCGTCATGCCCTCTCCTTCACCTGCTGGCGTTGCGCCATCATAGCGCGCTTTGCGGCGGCCAATGCAAGTTGAAAGATCATCAATGCGAGGCTGTTGAGCGGTTCAGGGGACCGGTTTGGCGCCTCGCTTCATCACTCGCCTTTGCGGCGCGTGCGCACCCATTCTGTCTCGCGCTTCTTGACCAGCCGCAGATAGACGGGGATTTTCCAAAGAATGTAGAGCGGGATGCGCGCCAGCGTTGCCGCCGAGACCGTGTCGCGCCCATCGCGCATCCAGGCGAAGGCCAGCAGCAGCGCGACCAGTGCGAGCAACCCCGCCAGCGTAGCAGGCGCGGCAGTGGTGGCGCCCAGCAGCGCGAGCCCGGCGCTCACCACAAGCGCGATCAGGCTCAGGCTCATCAACAGGGCAAGCGGCGGCACGAGCAGGCTCAGGCCGAACCAGGCGAGGCTGGGCTTGGCCTTGGCAATGCCTTCAAGAACGACCGGTGCGCCTTGCTGCAAGGCGGTCTGGATATAGCCATGCTCCCAGCGCGCCCGCTGTGTGAGCGTGTCGCTCTGGCTCGCAGGGTCGCTCCAGGTCGTCGCGGCCTCCAGATAGCGGGGCGCTGCGCCCGCTCGCGCGAAATGGAGGCCGAGCACAAGGTCTTCGACCAGGTGGCTCGTCGCCAGCGGCGCCGATTCGATCAAGGCCCATGGGAAGGCCATGCCGGTGCCGCCGAGAATGGCGGGCGATCCCAGAATCGAGGCGCCGCGCTGGCGAACGCGATTCTTGATGAGCATCGCAAAGTTGGAAATCTGCGTCATCGCCCCGTCATCGGCGGCCGAGCGGAGCAGGTAGCAGCTCTGCACCGGGCGCTGGCGGACGCAGGTCGCGTCGATCAGCGCGCGCAGCGACGCACCATCGATTTCGCAGTCGGCGTCCAGCACAACAATACAATCCGGCGGCGCGGCATGCGTTGCGGCCTTGATCCAGTCCCGCCCGAAGGCCAGCGCATGGCCCTTGCCGCGCTGGCTAGGGTCATTGCGCTCGATAACCTGTGCCCCAGCCGCGCGCGCGGCGGCGGCGGTGTCGTCCGTGCAATTGTCGGCAATGACGATGAGGCGGATATGCACATCCAGCGCCGGCTGGAGCAGCGCGATGGTACGGGCAATGCCGGCGGCCTCATTATGGGCGGGCATGAGGATGATGGCGCTGTGGGGGGCGGCAGCGCGCGGCCTTGCCGGGCGGCCGGCGATCAGACCCAGGGCCAGCTCCACGGCCAGCACGGCCAGCAAGAGCGCAGGTATGGCAATGATGAGCCAGGCCAAAGAGTCGAGGATCATCATACCTTCATTCCCGCGTCTGGCGACTGGCGCGTCGACGCTTCGAGGGGGTGGAGAGGAGGCTGGTGCCTCCTCTCCTCATATCATGCGGAAAACGCCTCGCCGTTACTTGGCGGCGGGCGCCGCGGCGTTACCGGCTGCGGGCAGGGCGCCGGCGGCCTTGGCATCGTCCTTGGGTGCATAGCCCGGCTGATACTCGATCTTGGCCTTGGCCTTGGCTTCCTTCAGGCGCGATTCGCCGATCTTGTTCAGCTCCTCGTTGCGCATGGCCTGCGCAGCGATCTGGCGGGCCTGCTCCTGCGGAACCGGGGTCGCTTCGCTGCCGGTGATCACGCTCACGACCAGCTTGCCATTGGCCGGCACGATGAACGGCTCGCCCGGGGGCAGCGCCTCGATGCGGGCCAGCATCTGCGGATCGATGACGGCGGTGTCGAGCGAGCCACGGCCACGCTCGAAGGCGATGCCCATGGCGGTCAGGCGGGATGCGACCTCATCGAGCGTCTTGGCGGTTTCCAGCTCCTTGAGGCCATCTGGCTTGGAGGGCGGGTCCATCTGCAGCTGCTCAAGGGCGAAGCGCTTGCGCTGCGCGAAGGCGTTGGGGCGCTCGCTGATATATTTGTCGATGGCGGCGTTATCCGGCACCTTCACCGTGTCCATCGTCTTGCGACCGTACAGGTTGACGAGCAACTGCTCGCGCATCCGGCGCTCCTGCGTCAGATATTCAGGGTCGCGGTCCAGCCCGGCTTCCTTGGCGGCCTGAACCAGCAGCCGGCGGTCGACCATGCGCTGCAGCACGCGGCTGCGCACCATGTCCTTGTCGGCGCTGGCAGGGACGTTGAGATCGGCGATCTCGGCGTTCAGTTCGGTCAGGGTGATTTCCTCACCATTGACCACGGCCACGACCTGACCTTCGGCTTTTTTCTCGCAGCCGGCGATCGTGAGGGAAAGGGAAGCGAGCGCAACGAGCGAGACGTTCCTCAGCAGTGACATCCATAGTCTCCAGAACAAGCGTGAAGTGGTAAAAATCGGTTCTCGGTTGAAGGCCCGGCGATCCCCCGATCGAGCCTGTCATCCTAGAAAGCAGTGGGCGAGGCAAGATGCCTACAAATCATTACATGTGCGGCGGGAAGATTGCGGCCAGTATATGCCCGGCCATTGGCTGCCTGAACATCCCCCTCATCTTGTCGAGCAACATGGATCGGCTCGTCGTACTTTGTGGCCACCTATTAACTCGCCGCTGGAGCGTGAACAAGCGGCAACCATGGCAGCCGCACCGGGATCGGACAGGGGCGTCCTATCAGCCCGGCGTTAATATTAGGTGGATTGTCGCGGGCGCCAGACGTGGCCGGCGCTTGCCCTCAACGGACGTTGGCTGCTCCGTGAGACGGCGCCGAACCGGCGGTGGCAGCTGCGGGCTGGCCGGTCGGCGGGTCAGGATTGGCCTTGGGCAGCGCGGCGATCTGCGCAGGGGTGAGGCTCGTGACGATCGTCCAGTCATCGCCCTCGCGTAGGGGCGCGAGACCATCGAGGGGGAGATAGACATGCTGCTCGGGCACGCTGCCTTCGACCGCGATCACCAGCCCTTCGACAGCGCCGCCGGGACCGCGCTTCAGGGCGATCACATCGCCCAGTTCGGTGCCGTCGGTATCGACGAGCTCGGCATCGAGCAGCTCGCGCTCGGTCAGGTTCAGCGCGGCCTTACCCTTGGCGGCTTGAGAGCCGGGATGGGCGATCAGTTGCACGGCAGGCTCATCGGGGTGCTGATTGGCCGCGTCGTCGCGACCGCTGCAGGCCGCAAGTAAAAGGGCCAAGGCGAGCGCGGCCGCAGGGTCGATTTTCACCTATAGTCTCCACTGTTGCGGCGCATTCGCATGATGGCCGACCAACGTGGGAGATAAATGGGCGTTCCCTCAAACGGGACGAACGGTTTCGGGTCAGGCCGTTGCGCGCGCGGTCACCGGCATTCCGGCGAGGCGCATGAAATTGGCCAGCATCGCGTGGCCGTGTTCGGTCGCGATGCTCTCCGGGTGGAACTGCACGCTGTGGATGGGCAGGCTCGCGTGGCGGAACGCCATCACCGATCCATCTTCACTGGTGGCATTGACCAGCAGGCAATCGGGAATGTCCTCGACGATCAGCGAGTGATAGCGGGTCGCCGTGAAGGGCGAGGGCAGGCCCTCGAATAGCCCGGTGCCGTCATGCGTGACCGGTGATGTCTTGCCGTGCATCAGGCCGCCGCGCACCACCTTGCCGCCGAAATGCTGGCCGATCGTCTGATGGCCCAGGCACACGCCGAGCAGCGGCTTGCCCGCATCGGCGCAGGCCGCGACGAGATCGAGGCTGATCCCGGCTTCGTTGGGCGTGCAGGGGCCGGGCGAAAGCAGAAAGGCTTTCGCGCCCGAGGACAGCGCCTGTCCGGCGGACATGGCATCGTTGCGCACCACCTCGACCTGCGCGCCCAGCTCCATCAGATAATGGACGAGATTCCAGGTGAAGCTGTCATAATTGTCGATGACGAGGATCATGGCCGGCTTCTACGGCCCGCCGGTCCGCCGCGCAAGCAGGACAAGGCGGCTCCGGCCGGTTATAAGCGCGGGCATGATCCAGACAAATCCGCGCATCCATGTGCTCACCACCGGCGGCACCATCGACAAGCTCTATTTCGATGCGCTGAGCGAATATCAGATCGGCGAGTCGATCCTAGCGCGCCTGCTGGAGATTGCGCGGGTAACGCTGCCGGTCGAGATCGAGGAGGTGGCCCGCAAGGACAGTCTGGAGCTGACCGCCGATGATCGCGCGCTGATCGCGGCGCGGGTGGTGGCCTCGCCCGCCGAGCGCATCGTCATCACGCATGGCACGGATACGATGACGGATACGGCCGCCGCGCTGGCGGGCATTGCCGGCAAGACCATCGTGCTGGTCGGCGCGCTGGCCCCGGCGCGCTTCTCGGAGAGCGACGCGACCTTCAATCTCGGCATGGCCTTCGCGACAGCGCAGATCGCCCCGCCGGGCGTCTATATCACCATGAATGGCACGGTGTTCCGTGCGGATCAGGTGGTGAAGGATCGCGCCAAGGGGGCGTTTGTCGCGCGGTCAAAGGGCTGATCGGGGTATTTGAGAACTATCGTGTCCCTGCGAAGGCAGGGACCCAGGGCGCAACGGACGACGCTACCCGCCCTGGGCTCCTGCCTTCGCAGGAGCACGGCATTGCTGAGAACAGGCTATTACTGCCCGAAACGTCCGTCCTGCGCGACCTTCACGGCTTCCCGCGCCGCGGCGAACAGCGCGCCGGCCTTGTGCTCACATTCGCGCTGTTCATAGGCCGGCTCGGAGTCCGCGACGATGCCCGCGCCCGCCTGCGCGTGCAGCACGCCGTCCTTCACCAGCGCGGTGCGTAGCACGATGCAGCTATCCATGTTCCCGTCCGGCGAGAAATAGCCGACGCCGCCCGCATAAGGCCCGCGCGTTTCCGGCTCCAGCTCGGCGATGATCTCGCAGGCGCGCACCTTGGGCGCGCCGGAGACCGTGCCGGCGGGGAAGCCCGCAAACAGCGCATCGAGCGGATCGTGCTTAGGGTCGAGCTTGCCGACGACATTGGAGACGATGTGCATCACATGGCTGTAGAATTCGATGGTGTAGCTGTCCGTCACCTTCACCGAGCCGGCGCTGGCGACGCGGCCGACATCGTTGCGCCCCAAGTCGAGCAGCATCAAATGCTCGGCGCGCTCCTTGGGATCGGCGAGCAGCGAATCACGATTCTCAGCATCCTCGCTGGCCGTCTTGCCGCGCGGTCGCGTGCCCGCAATCGGCCGGATCGTCACTTCCCCATCGCGCACACGGACCAGAATCTCCGGGCTGGAGCCGGTGAGCGCGAAGCCGGGCAGATCGAGATGGTAGAGGAAGGGCGAGGGATTGATCCGCCGCAGCGCCCTGTAGAGGTCGATGGGCGGAAGCGGGAAGGGCGTGGTGAAGCGCTGCGCCAGCACGACCTGAAAGATGTCGCCCGCGACGATATAGTCCTTGGCCTTGCTAACCATGTCCGCATAGGCGCCGGGCTTCATCACCGGGGTCGGCGTGATGGCGGCAAGGTCGATGGCGGGCGCCTGACCGGTCTGCGCGGCGAGCGGCCGGGCGAGCTGCGCCGCGACATCCTCGATGCGCCCCACAGCCGTATCGATCAGCGCGTCGATGGCGGCCTCGCCAGTGCCGAGCCGGTCGGCCCAGGTCGGCGCGACGATGTAAAGCGCGTCTGCCAGCCGATCGAACACCAGCACCACCGTCGGGCGCACGAACAGCATGTCGGGCGTGCCGAGGCCATTGTCGGCCGGGCGCGGCAGCTTTTCGACCAGGCCGAAGGTCTCATAAGCGAAATAGCCGACGAGGCAGGCGAGCGCAGCCGGCAGCGCCGGGTCGACGTCTGCCCGGCATTCCGCCACCAGATCGCGCAGCGCGGCGAGGGGATCACTCTCCAGCGGCGTGAAGGCGGTCCGGTCGGTCCGCCAGTCGCGGTTGATCTCGGCGCTGCGCCCAGTGGCGCGAAACACGAGGTCCGGCGCGATGCCGATCAGGCTGTAGCGCCCGCGTACTGCGCCACCCTCCACCGACTCGAGAATGAAGTCGCCCCGTTCCGGCTCGATCAGCTTGAGTGCAGCGGAGACCGGCGTTTCTGTATCCGCGATCAGCCGCGCCCACACGAGCGCGGAGCGCCCGGCGGAGAGGGCCGCGCGTGCGGCGTCGATGCTGTCCTGCGCGATGGTCAACGGGTCCGCCTTATTCCGCGCTGCCGCCATAGGCGCGGCGCAGTTCCTGCTCCACAGCCGCCATGGCCGCCTCGCTGCGCTTCACGCCCAGCTCTTGCTGGATCGCCGTGACGAACTGCTGCGCATATTCCCCGCCCAGCACATTGCTGAGGCCGGCCGCGGTGGATTGCATCAGCTGCGGCACCTGTGTGGGATCATTCTGCGTGATCTTGTCCAGGCGCACGACGATGAAGCCCTGATTATTCTCCAGCGGCACCATCTGCGTTCCGCCCTGGCGGATGCTGAACAGCGCCTTCAGCGGCGGGGGGATCTGACCGCCCTGCTGGTTGATATCGGCGCGGCGGGCGGAGAGCGGCTGGCGCGGCGCGTCGGCGATGCCGAGCTTGGCGAGCAGCGGCCCCGGCTCGGCGCCCTTGCCCAACTGCGCCGCGAGCTGCGTGGCGATTTCGCGCGCCTTGCCAACGCCCTGCGCCAGCTTCCAGGCCGCTTCCACAGCGGGCTTCACCTGCGCGAAGGGCGGCGGGCCGGCGGGCACCACTTCGGCCACGGTCAGCAGCGCGGCTTCCTCGTCGGGCTTCACCGGCACGATCTGCGCATCGTCATCCTGGCGCGCGGCAAAGCCGCCTTCGAGTAACGCCTGCAGCGTCGCGTCCGGCTTGAACGCCGGGTCGCGCAGCGACTGGCCGTTGCGCACGATCAGCGGCGTCTCGACGATGGTGAGGTTGTGCTCCTTGGCGATGTCGGTCAGCGTCGCGCCGGCGCCCAAGCGGCCATCCATATCGTTCAGAAATTCGCTAAAGAGCTGGCGCTCCTTGATCTGGCGCACTTCGGCGGACAGCTCCTCGCGCGCTTCGGCCAGCGTCTTGCCCGGCACGTCACGCTGGGCTTCCACGCGCAGCACTGCCCAGCCGGCGGGCGAGCGGACCGGACCGACGATGCCCCCCTGCGCGGCGGCGAAGCCGGCCTTGGCGATCTCCGCATTCATCTGCGTGGCAAGCTGCTTTTCGTCCACGCCATCGACGCGCGAGGCGGCGAGGCCGAGGCTCTTGGCGACGTCCTGCAGCGACTGGCCGGCCTTCGCCTTGCCAGCGGCGTCCTTGGCGAGCGCTTCTGTCGCGAGGATCAGCTGGCTGAAATCGCGCGTCTTGCGGCCGGCGAACTGGCTCTGGCGGCTCTTGTAGAGATCGGCGATTTCCGCGTCGGTCGGCGTCGCCTGGGGCTCGAAGCGAGCGAGATTGACGAGCGCGTAGCGCAGCTGGCGCTGCTCGGGAATCGCGAACTGGCTGCCATGCTGCTTGTAATAATCCTGGAGTTGCGCCTCGGTCGGCGCGGTCTGCGGCGCGAACCTGGCGGCGGAAATCGCGAACATCTCGCCGGCGCGTTCCTCGATCAGCATCGCGGCATAAGGCGGCACCATGCTGGCCGGCGCCTTGGTGCCCACGCCCACCGGCTGGAGCAGCTGCTGCTGGATGATCTGCGCGGCAATATCGTCCCGCAGATCCTGCTCGGAGACGCGCTGCTGGGCGAGCATCTGGCGGAATACCGTCTCGCTGAAATTGCCGGTTGCGTCCGTGAAGGCGGAATTGCGGGCGATCTCCGCATCGATGAGCGCCTTGCTCACCCGCATCCCGTGCTTCTCGCCATAGGCAATCAGCGAGCGCGAGGAGATCAGCTCGTCGGCCACGCGCTTAAGGCCGCCTTGGGCCAGGAACTGGTCGATGGTCAGCGCCGGATTTTCCTGCCGCTGCCGCTCGAACACCATCTGCGTGCGGCTCTGCAACTCGGCGACGGTCAGCGGGCGGTCGCCGATCTTGGCGACGTCCGTCTTGGAGCTGCCGCCGAAACTGACGTTGTTGCCAGTGAGATCGCCCGCGATGAAGGCAAAGGCGATGATCGCGAGAAATCCGATTGCGAACACGCCGCCAAATTTCGAACCGAGAAGACGACGGAAAATCTGCATGGGGTCTTTGTCCAGAAAGGCGGCGAAAGGCTGGGGGCTGCTTTAGGGCGGGCGTCCGACGGCATCAAGCCTTTGCGCGCTCGGCTGTCCATGGGGCTTCCGCAGCCATGCGGTGCCGGCTGGACAAAGCCGTTCTGCCCGTTCATCCGGGCCGCCAGATCATTGATCACCTGTGCAGGAGAGTGAAGCTATGACCGTCCGCCGCAAATTCGTCGCCGGCAACTGGAAGATGAACGGCCTCAAGGGGCAGCTTGGCGAGGTATCCGCCATTGCCGAGCTTGCCGCCGCCCGCAACGATATCGATGTGGCGCTCTATCTCCCGGCCACGCTCATCGCGCCCGCCGCGCCGCTTGGCGGCGCCGTGCTCATTGGTGCGCAGGATTGCCATCAGGCGGAGGCCGGGGCCTATACCGGCAATCTCTCGGCCGCCATGCTGGCCGAAGCTGGCGCGCGCGGCACGCTGGTCGGCCATAGCGAGCGCCGGCAATATCAGCGTGAGAGCAATGCCGATGTCGCCGCCAAGGCGCTCGCCGCGCACAAGGGCGGTCTCTCGGTGGTGCTGTGCGTGGGTGAGACGCTCGATACGCGCGAGCAGGGCGACGATGTGGCGCACGCCTTCGTGGCCGATCAGCTTGTCGCTTCGCTGCCCGAGGGCGCCGATCCGCAATGGCTGACCATCGCCTATGAGCCGGTCTGGGCGATCGGCACCGGCAAGGTCGCCACCCCGCCGCAGATCGCGGCCATGCACGCCGCGCTGCGCGCCGCGCTCGTGAAGGCGCTGGGTGCGGAGGCCGGCAATGCCATGCGCATCCTCTATGGCGGCTCGGTGAGCGGCGACAATGCGGCGGACATCCTCCACACCGACAATGTCGACGGCGCGCTGGTCGGCGGGGCCAGCCTCACCGCCGCCAAATTCGGGCCGATCATCGCTGCAGCCTGATCGGCATCGCTAAACCGGTCGCGAGCCGGTAGATAAGCGCCCATGTCCACGCTCGCCGCCACTGCCATCGTCTGCGCCGTTCGGGCGCATGGCGAGCATGGCGCGATCGTGCGGGCGCTCACGGCGGATGCGGGGCTGGTCGCGGGCTATGTGCAGGGCGGCCGCTCGAGCCGGATGCGCCCGGTGCTGCTGCCCGGCAATATCGTGCGGGGCACCTTCCGCGCCCGCACGGCCGATCAGCTCGCCAGCCTCTCGGCCGAGCTGGAGCATAGCCGGGGGCCGCTGCTCGCCGAGCCGCTGCCCGCCGCGGCCATCGATTGGGCTTGCGCCTTCACGGCGGTGACGCTGCCGGAAGGCCATCCCTATCCGGCGCTCTTCGCCGCGCTGGGCGCGGTGCTCGACGCGGTGGAAGCCGCGCCCGCCGCGCGTGGCTGGGCCGTGGCGCTGGTGCGCTACGAGCTGCTGCTGCTCGCCGAGCTGGGCTTCGGACTCGATCTGGCGGAATGCGCCGTCACCGGCGCGCGCGAGTGGCTGGCCTATGTCAGCCCGCGCACCGGGCGCGCGGTGACGGCAGCGGCGGCGGGCACGCATCGCGACCGGTTGCTGCCCCTGCCAACCTTCCTCACTGAGGGCGGGGAAGCCGGCTGGCCGGATATTCTCGCCGGATTTGACCTGACCGGCCATTTTCTCGCCCAGTCGTTGTTCGATCCACGCCGGTCTGACGTGCTGGCCGCGCGCGAGCGGCTGATCGAACGGCTCAAAAGAGCGGTTGCGTGACCCGGCCTGCTTGAGGCAATGGCTCAGCCCACATCCTCAGGGCCGGCGCGCCTGTCTCGCAGCACCGCCCGTCTTCAGATTGAGAAAGGGAAACCCATGCTCGTTGCGATCCTGCCCGGAGACGGCATCGGACCGGAAGTCACCGCGCAGGCCAGGCGTGTGCTCGATGCGCTGGCGATCCCCGGCCTGACCTATGAGGAAGCGCCGGTCGGCGGCGCGGCCTATAAGGCGGAGGGTCATCCGCTGCCGCCCGCTACGCTCGATCTGGCAAAGCGCGCCGATGCGATCCTGTTCGGCGCGGTGGGCGATCCCGATTGCGATTCGCTTGAGCGCGCCTTGCGGCCAGAGCAGGCCATTCTCGGCCTGCGCAAGGAGCTGACGCTCTTCTCCAACTTGCGCCCCGCAAAGATGTTCGCCGAGCTGGCCGATGCCTCCACGCTGCGCAAGGAAGTCGCCGAGAAGATCGACCTGCTGATCGTCCGCGAACTCAATGGTGACGTCTATTTCGGCGAGAAGGGCATCCGCAAGACCGCCGACGGCCTGCGCGAAGGCTATGACATCATGTCCTACAACGAGGCCGAGGTGCGCCGCATCGCCCACAGCGCCTTCCGCGCCGCGCAGGCGCGCAGGGGCAAGCTCTGCTCGGTGGACAAGGCCAATGTGCTGGAAACCAGCCAGCTGTGGCGCGACGTGGTGATCGAGGTTGCCGCCGAATATCCCGATGTCGAGCTGTCCCACATGTATGTCGACAATGCCGCCATGCAGCTCGTGCGCAATCCGGGGCAGTTCGATGTGATCGTGACCGGCAATCTGTTCGGTGACATTCTCTCCGATCAGGCGAGCATGTGCGTCGGCTCCATCGGCATGCTGGCCTCGGCCTCGCTCGATGCCAACGGCAAGGGGCTGTACGAGCCGATCCACGGCTCCGCGCCGGATATTGCCGGGCAGGGCAAGGCCAATCCGCTGGCGACGATCCTCTCCGCCGCGATGATGCTGCGCTTCTCGCTCGATCAGGCGCAGGCGGCCGATCGCATCGAGGCGGCCGTGGCCAAGGCGCTGGCCGGTGGTGCCCGCACTGCCGACCTTGGCGGCTCAATGAGCACGTCTGCCATGGGCGATGCTGTGCTCGCGGCGCTCTGACGCCATTGGATTGACCGGCCCCTGACAGGGTCTAGAAGGCAACGTCATGAAGAGACAAACCGGACAGGATCGTTCCCGCACCAGCCGCTGGCGGCCCGCGACACAGGCCGTGCGCGGCGGCACCTGGCGCTCCGAGCAGGGGGAGACGAGCGAGGCGCTCTTCCTCACCTCGGGCTATACCTATGACAGCGCGGAGGAAGTCGCTGCCCGCTTCGCCGGGGAAGCGACGGGGATGCAATATTCCCGCTTCCAGAACCCGACGGTGCAGATGCTGGAAGAGCGCATTGCGCTGATGGAAGGCGCCGAGGCGTGCAAGGTGCAGGCGAGCGGCATGGCGGCGATGACCAGTGCGCTGCTGTGCATGCTGAGCGCGGGCGATCATGTCGTCGCCGGGCGCGCGGCCTTCGGCTCGTGCCGTTGGATCCTCTCCAATGTGCTCAACCGCTTCGGCATCACGCACAGCGTCGTCGACGCGCGGGACAATGATGCGTGGGAAAAGGCGATCCAGCCCAACACCAAGGTGTTCTTCTTCGAGACGCCGGCCAATCCCACGATGGACATCGTCGATCTGGAGCATGTCTGCGGCCTCGCCCGTGCCCATGGCATCACCACGGTGGTGGACAATGCCTTCGCGACGCCGGTGCTGCAGCGCCCGCTCGATTTCGGCGCGGATGTCGTGGCCTACAGCGCCACCAAGCTGATGGACGGGCAGGGCCGGGTGCTTGCCGGCGCCATTTGCGGCACGGATGCGTGGATCAACGGCGTGCTCTCGCCTTTCCAGCGCAACACCGGGCCGATCTGCTCGCCTTTCAACGCCTGGGTGGTGCTGAAGGGACTGGAGACGCTGGACTTGCGTGCCCATCGCCAGTCCGAGAACGCGCTCAAGGTCGCGCGCTTCATGGAGCAGCGTGGCGTGGATGTGCTGTATCCCGGCCTGCCGAGCCATCCGCAGCACAATCTCGCGATGAAGCAGATGAGCGCCGCCGGGCCGATCTTCTCGTTCAACCTCGCTGATCGCGGACAGGCGATGGCGCTGCTCAATGCGATGGAGCTGTGCGACATCTCCAACAACATCGGCGATTCCCGCACGTTGCTGTGCCATCCCGCCTCCACCACCCATAATAATATGGGGCCGGAGGGCCGCGCCGAGGCCGGCGTGGGCGAGGGCATGGTGCGCATCAATGTCGGGCTGGAAGACCCGGAGGACATCATCGCCGATCTGGATCAGGCATTGACCGCTGTCGGCCTTTGAGTAGGGTCGGTCTCGGGGCCAGGCAGGACACAGGACGGGTCGTAGCATGAATGCCTTGATGAACGCCCTTTTCGCCTATGCCGAGACGACGCATGACGTGACCGTGCGCGTGTCCGTCAACTTCCTCTCCGAGCAATCGGAGCCGGACATGGGCAAGTGGTTCTGGGCCTATCACATCCGCATCGAGAATGGCCGCAAGGCGCCGGTGCAGTTGCTCACGCGCCACTGGACCATCGCGGACGGACGCGGCGCGCTCTACAAGCGCGAGGGCAAGGGCGTCGTCGGCGAGGAGCCGGTGATCCATCCCGGCGCGGCTTATGATTACGTCTCCGGCTGCCCGCTCTCCACGCCGACCGGCTGGATGGAAGGCAGCTACCAGATGCTCGATGCCGGCGGCAGCCTGCTGGATGTGCGCATCCCCCGCTTCGCGCTGCAGGCGCCGGCGGTCTCGGGATGAAGCGCACCCACCTGCCGCTCAACGGCCTGCGCGTGTTCGACGCGGCGGCGCGGCATCTCTCCTTCACCCGCGCGGCGGATGAGCTGGCGGTGACGCCCGCCGCCGTCGGCCAGCAAATCCGTGCGCTGGAGGATATGCTCGGCGTCGTGCTGTTCCGTCGCACGCCCCGCGGGCTGGAACTCACCCCGGAAGCGGAGGCGGGGCTTCCTGCGCTACGCAGCGCCTTCCTGGAGCTGGAGGAATCGGTCCGCGCCATGCAGGCCGGGCAGAGCAGCCAGCATCTCACCATCGCCGCCCCCCGCGACCTCACCGCCAAATGGCTGAGCGCGCGCCTCGCCGCCTATGCGGCGCAGGAGCCGGGCGTGCAGTTCATGCTCGTCGCGGCGGATGATGCGCTGGATTTCACCGAAGCCAATCTCGATCTCGCCTTGCGCCTGACCAACGGTGCCGGCGAGCATGAGGGCGTGCCGCTCGGGGGCTCGCGCTTCGTCACGGTCGGCGCGCCGGGCGGCGGCGGACTGGAATCGCCCATCGCCTGGCCCGGCTGTCCGGTCGATGACGGCAAGGCCGTCGTCCGCGTCGCCGATGCCGGCCTTGCCATCGATGCCGCAGCCAACGGCCTCGGCCGCGCCTGCGTGCCCGCGCTGCTGGCGGAAGCGGATATCGCCACCGGCCGCGTGGCCGCGCTTGGCGAACCGCGCAACGGCCCCGGCTACTGGCTTATCGCTCCGCTCCCGCAATGGCGCCAGAAGAAGGTGAAAGCCCTAGTGGCTGCCCTCAGTGAGGGCTGAGGCGAGCGGTTCTCGCGCCGACTACCCTCTCACCGTTCGCCCTGAGCGAAGTCGAAGGGTGAAGCCGAGCGCAGCGAGGTTCGCTTGGCTTCCGCTCAGCAGGGCCCTTCGACTTCGCTCAGGGTGAACGGAAAAGGGAAGAGCGGGATTTACTCCCACCCCTACCCCCGTTCGTGTCGAGCGAAGTCGAGACACCATGCGCAGTTCTGGCGTGTCTCGACTTCGCTCGACACGAATGGAACGCGGGCATGATACTCCGGCCCGCCCAACCCCCCTAGCTGCCCTCAGCCCGCTGCGGCGGGAAGAACGGCTCCGGCTCCGGCGTCACCATATTCCCGCGCATCAGTGAGCGCCCCGCCGTGATCCCCCCGACCAGTTGCAATTCCACCCGCTGCGCATCGCGCTCGCGCACGTCCTCGATTGCCTCGCGTGCGTCGTCCTCATCCACGCCGAGGTCCGTCAACACCGCCTCGCTGAAGGCCAGCGCGGATTCGAACGTCTCGCGGATCTGATAGTCGACGCCCGCCTTGATCAGGCGCAGCGAATGGCCGCGGTCAAAGGCGCGCACATAGAGCTTGGCGAGCGGGAATTCATGGCGGCACAGCTCGACGATCTTGTCGGCCACATCCGGCTTGTCGACGCAGACGAGGATCGCCTCGGCCCGCCCTGCGCCGGAGGCATGGAGCACGTCCAGCCGCGTGCCATCGCCATAATAGACCTTGAAGCCGAAATTGCCGGCCGCCTGAATCATCTCGACATCATTCTCGATCAGCGACAGCTCGAAGCGCCGCGCGAGCAGCGCCTGGCTCGCCACCTGCGCGAACCGGCCGAAGCCAATGCACAGGATGCGGCCGGTCAGGTCCTTGGCCTTGTCGACGCCGTCGAGCGAAACCGGCGCGTTGCGGCGCATCCGGCTCTGCACGATCAGCACCAGTGGCGTCAGCGCCATGGAAAGGATGACGATCGCGCTCATGATCGCCGCGATGCGCGCATCGAACAGGCCCACTGCCAGCGCGGCGCCATAGAGCACGAAAGCGAACTCGCCGCCCTGCGCGAACAGCGCTGCGCGGTGGCTCGCGGCGCTGTGGGCCGAGCCCATCAGCCGCGCGACGGTATAGATGCCGATCGCCTTGACGACCATGAAGGCGAGGACGCCGCCCAGCACCAGCTGCCACTCGCGCAGCACCGTCGAGAGATCGAGCGACATGCCCACGCTGATGAAGAACAGGCCGAGGAGGATGCCGCGAAACGGCTCGACATCCGCCTCCAGCTCATGGCGATAGCTGGATTCGGAGAGCAGCACGCCCGCGAGGAAAGCGCCCATCGCCATCGAAAGCCCGGCGGCATCCAGCAACACGGCCGATCCCAGCACGATGAGCAGCGCCGCGGCGGTCAGCACTTCGCGTGCGCCGGCCCGCGCGATCAGGCCGAACAGCGGATCGAGCAGCCAGCGCCCAGCCGCGATCAATGCGGCCAGCGCCGCCAGTGCCAGGCCGATGCTCTGCCACACCGGCGGTGCGTCTTCCGCGCCCGTCGCGCCATGGAACGCCGCCCAGAAGGCGACGAGCGCCAGCAGCGGCACGATGGCGAGGTCTTCCAGCAGCAGGATGGAGATCGCCTTCTGGCCTTCCTCGGTGCCCGCGTCCCCAGCTTCGTTCAGTATCTGCATGATGACGGCGGTGGAAGAGAGGACAAAGCCCATCGCGCCTGCCGCCGCCACGGCCGGAGGCAGGCCGGCCGTCATGCCGAGCAGGGTCAGTAGCGCACCGCACGCCAGCACCTGCGCCGCGCCAAGGCCGAAGATCTGCTTGCGCAGGTTCCACAGCTTGCGCGGCCGCATCTCTAGGCCGATGATGAACAGGAACATCACCACGCCCAGCTCGGCGATGTGCAGCAGCGCTTGCGGATCGTTGATCAGCCCCAACCCGAAGGGACCGATGGCGAGGCCGGCGGCGAGATAGCCCAGCACCGATCCGAGGCCCAGCCGCCGGAACAGCGGCACCGCAATCACGCCGGCCCCCATCAGGATGATGGCCTGCCCCAGCCCGAAACCCATCGATGCGTCCGCCATGCTGTCCGTCCCAATCCCCGGCAGCCGTCAGGCCGGCGCGGTCAGCGCGGACAATCGGGCGGTTCCATGCTCGATGAGGCAGATCTCAGCAGCCCGTCCGCGCGTTCATCGACCGGGCAACCTTGGATGGTCAGTGCAGCAGAGTCAAACCGCTGCGCGAACCCTCCTAAGCCCTTCCCTTTCAGGGGAGGGGTTGGGGTGGGGAGCAAGCTCGCACCTGTGCCTGCCGTTGAGGCAGCGACACATCACTCATCCCCACCGCCTGACTTCAGACCGCCTTCAAACCGAGCAACTCCCGCGACTCCGCCGCACTCATCGGCTCGATGCCCATCTCGTTCATGATGCGCACCTGCCGCTCGATCAGCTGCAAATTGGTCGCCTTCACGCCGCGCGAATAATAATGATTGTCCTCCAGTCCCACGCGGACATGGCCGCCGAGCAGCAGCGCCTGCGTGGTGGCCGGAAGCTGGGCCGGGCCGATGCCGGAGATACACCAGATCGACTGCGGCGGCAGGCACTTCACCATGAAGTCGAGAATGTCGGTGCTGTAGGGCATCGCGCCCTGAAAGCCTTTCTCGCCGCCCAGCACGATGTTGATGTAGTAGGGCGGCTTGTCATAGCCCTTCTGGATCAGGCGCGTGACGTCCTGCAGGATGTGGTCGGGCGAGAAGACCTCCCACTCCGGCTTGATGCCCTTGTCGACCATGGCCTTGACCAGCGTTTCGCAGCGCGAGGGTGGTGTGATGACCAGCACGTCCTTGCCGCTGATCGTGTCGACCACGGTCACACCGTCGAAGGTGCACATTTCCGCGCCGCCCTCGGTGCCCTTGAGACGCTCCTCGAAGCTGTTCTCGAACATGCCGTCGGGCCGCTCGATGAGCATGTCCCCGCTGTTGCCACCGCCCGTGGAGTTGTTGAGGATGATGTCGCACTTGGCGCGGATGCGCTCGTTGATGTCGCGATAGATGGCCGGGTTGCAGGTCGCCTCGTCGTCCGGGCGCCGCGCGTGGATGGCTGCTATCGAGGCGCCGGCCTTGTAGCAGGCATAGACGTCATCGGCGATTTCCTGCGGCTGGGTGGGCAGCGCCGGGTTGGCGCTCTTGAAGGTGGTGCCCCCGGTGGGCGCAATGGTCACCATGCGGCGATCGCTCATATTCCGGCTCCTCTCGAAAAGTCTCGTGCTGCCGCTGCTGCCCGCTTGTCCTCCGCCGGTCAAGCCATGCGCGATGGTTGACGTTGATAAAGTCCGAAAAGCCGCTCAGCGGAGCAGGCGATTGATCAGCGCGACCAGCTCGGCTTCCCGATTGGTGCCGGTCTTCTCGAACAGGCGCTTGATCTGGATGTTGACCGTGCCAAGGCTCGTGCCGCGCTGCTGGGCGATCATTTCGCGGGAGGTGCCTTCAGCCAGCAGCATGGCGATCTCGGTCTCGGCCCGCGTCAGGCCCATCATGCGCTGCAATGCCTGGCGCTCCATCGCGCCAATGTTGCCAGCCGCGCGTACAGTGACGAGCACCCGCGGCTCGAAACCGAGCGCGGCGGGTTTGGCCGGCAGGCGGAAGATCTCGCACAGGCGGCGCTGGGCGATAGGGCGCTGCTGGCCCAGCCACACCCCGCAACTCGGCAGCGCCAGGTCACCTGCCTGCAGCATCGCGCCGATCTGCATCCGCAGCTCGCGCGCTTCGGCGCTGTTGGGCGCGGTCAACCGCTCATCGCGCAGCATGATCAGATCTTCGGCGCGGAGCAGCGCCTCGCCGGCGCGGGTGGTGGCGCACACCCGGCCCAGCCCGTCGCACACGAAGGCGGCGGTGTTCATCGTGTCCAGCGATCCGGCGAGCAGCTTTGCGCCTTCGCCTTCCAGCGTGCGCTGCATCCGGACGGCGGACTGCATCAGCGGCGCGGCCTGCGTGAAAACGGCGCGATCAGCCTCGGTGGTACGCCCATCCTGATAGGTACGCAGAACGGCCAGTCCGACCATCACCTGCCCGTCATTGACGAGCACCACCTGGCAGCCATGTGGCATGTTGGCGTCATGCGTGAAGTCGTCATAGATGTCGGTGTTCTGCGCGGCCTTGATGGCATCATAATGATATTCGTGGCGCACATCGAGCGGACCGCTGGCAGCGGCGACCCGCCAGTTTCCATGGGAATAATTGGCAACCTCGCTGTCAAACTGGCGGCAGAGACGCTCGTTCACCGGATCAGTGAGGAGGTTGAAGGCCAGCGTGGTTGGCGATCCGATCCCGAGCAACTGGCCGGACAAGGACCGCGTCTCTCTGGCGAGCGCACGCAAGGCGCCCTCCCAGCCGCCCTCGGTGAGAGGCGCACTCAGGATAGCTTCGGTCAGACTGGGCAGCGCTCTTCCCAAAAGCGATCAATCCTCCCACCCCCGCGACCGAGCCTCCCGGCGTTCGGTAGCGACCTAAGCTCCATGAAAAAGCAGGGTCGTGGCGTCAACCACTGGTTTCGACGCGAGGAGCGGATTGATCCAATCCGGGATTGCGCGAGGGATGGGGTCAGTCCACCCAGTCGAGACCGATGTCACGATAAACGTGGCGGTCCTCGTCCCAGCCTTCCTTCACCTTCACATGCAGGTAGAGGTGGACGGGCACGCCCAGCAGGCTCGACAGTTCGGCCCGGGCCTTGCTGCCGATCTCCTTCAGCCGCTGCCCGCCCTTGCCGAGAATGATGCCGCGCTGCGTTGCCCGCGCGACGAGGATCTGCTGGTGGATCTCTACCGACCCGTCGGCGCGCTCCTTATATTGCTCGGTCTCGACCGCGCTTTGATAGGGCAGTTCGTCGTGGAGCTGGTGATAGAGCTGCTCGCGCGTGATTTCGGAGGCGAGCAGGCGGTCTGTGGCATCCGAAACCTGATCCTCGGGGAAATGCCATGGCCCTTCCGGCACGGCGGCGGCCATGGCGGCCTTGAGGTCGACCAGCCCGTCCGCGGTGGTGGCGCTCACGAAGAAGGTCTCAGCGAAATCCACCCGCTCGTGCAGGCGCTGGGTCAGCGTAAGCAGCTTGTCCTTGGCGGCGATGTCCACCTTGTTGACGATCAGCCATTTTGTTTCGCGCCGCTGGGACAGGCCGTCGAGGATCGGCTCCATCTTGGGCCCAAGGCCGGCGCGGCCATCGACGATGAGCGCGATCAGGTCGGCATCCTGCGCGCCGCCCCACGCGGCCTGCACCATGGCGCGGTCGAGCCGCCTGTCCGGCTGGAAGATGCCCGGCGTATCGACGAGGATGATCTGCGCAGGACCCTCGATGGCGATGCCCATTACCCGCGTGCGGGTGGTCTGCGCCTTGGGGCTGGTGATCGCGATCTTCTGGCCGACCAGGGCATTGGTCAGCGTGGACTTGCCCGCATTCGGAGCCCCCACGACCGCGACGACGCCGCAGCGTTGATGGTCAGGCGATGGCGTTGAGGTCACTGGTCACTCCGTCGGGCGCATGGCGCGCGCTGGCTGAAAAGGGGGTGCGGATCATGCCTTGAGCTTGGCGAGCAGGGCAATGGCGGCGGCCGTCTCGGCCTCCTGCTTGGAATGGCCCTCGCCCTGCGCCTCACCCGCACTGCGGATGGACACCGAGATGGTAAAGCGCAGGGCATGTTGCGGCCCGCTGCGCTCCAGCAGCTCATAATGTGGCGGCTGGCGGTTATGGGCGGCCGCCCATTCCTGCAGCGCGGATTTGGGGTGCTTGGGCGCGCTGGCCTGTCCCTCGACCATCGGCTCCCACATGCGGTGGATAAACGCCCGCGCGGCATCCATGCCGATGTCCAGATACATGGCGCCGATCAGCGCTTCCACGACATCGCCGAGCACATTGTCGCTCTCGACCGCCCCGTCGTCGCGCGCCTGCTTGCCGAGGCGCAGATGCGTGCGCACGCCAATCTCGCGAGCAACCTGCGCGCAGCTAGTGCCGGTCACCAGCTGATTGAACCGGCGGGAGAGCTGGCCTTCCTTCTCGGCGGGAAAGCGGACGTAGAGCCAATCGGCCATCACCAGCCCCAGCACCCGGTCGCCCAGAAACTCCAGCCGCTCATAATGGGTCGCGCTGGCGCTGCCATGGGTCAGCGCCTGCTCATAGAGCGCCCGCTGCCCCGGCGCCTGACCGATAAGGCCGGCGAGCCAGGCGTCGAGATCGGCCGTGCTCAAAAGCCTTCGCCGATGCGTTCAGGCCGGGCAGCGGTGAACCATGTCCAGGGCAGGAGCAGATTGGCCGAACCGTCGGTGGAGAAGAAGCTGACCAGCGCCCTCCCGATCAGATGGTCGATCGGCAACGGCCCGACGCCCCGGGCGTCGACGGGAATGCGGCTGTCGGCACTGCGGTCGCGATTGTCGCCCATGACGAAGACGTGGCCCTCCGGTACAACAGAGACGGCGCTATTGTCCGCCGGACCGTCGATAAGGTCCAGCACTTCGTAGCTTTTTCCGTTCGGCAGCGTCTCGCGATAGCGCGGGTAGCGGCAAAAGGCCTCGCCCTTGGCGTCCGTGAACTCGAATTCCTCGATGAAACAGGGCGAGGGGCTGCGCTCGGTATTGGCTGCCTGCAGCATGTTGGCCGTCACGGGGATCACCAGATCATCGATTCGCCGCTTGGGAATGGCCTTGCCGTTCAGATAGACGACGCCGTCCTGCATCTGGATGGTATCGCCCGGCAGGCCAATAACGCGCTTGATCCAGTCTTCCTTGGGATTGCCCGGCGAGGCGAACACCACCACGTCCCCGCGCTCGGGCACCTTGCCCATCACCCGCCCCTCGAACAAAGCGGGCTGAAACGGGAAGCTGTAGCGCGAATAGCCGTAGGACCATTTGGAGACGAGCAGATAGTCGCCGATCAGCAGGCGCGGCTGCATGGATTCGGACGGAATATTGAACGGCGCAATCAGCAGCGAGCGGATCGCCACCACGATCACCACAAGCTTGACGAGGAACCACAGGAAATCCCGTGTCTCGGATTTGTGGGACATCGAAAGGCAGCTTTCCAGACAGGTTCGTCGCGATGACGGGAATATAGCGTCTTTGCGGGGCGGGGGTGGCGGCGTCAAGCATTGTGGCGCGCTTCGCACGTGCAATAGGCCTGCGCATTGGATATGCCGCCCCTTAATGAAGCAACGCCAGACCGGAGCGCTTACGCACCATGACAGACCCTGATCGCATCACCGCTTGCTGGACCGACATCAAGGCGGCGCCGATTCCCGATCTGCGCAGCCTGTTCCGCGACGATGCGGATCGGCTGGCGGGCCATGTGGTCGAGGAGGCCGGCCTGCGCTTCGATTTCTCCAAGACGCACCTTACCGAGACGACGCTCTCGGCCTTCGAGGCGCTGGCACAGGCAGTTGATTTTAACGGCAAGCGCGCGGCGATGTTCGCCGGCGAGGTTATCAACGTGACTGAAGGGCGCGCTGTCGAGCACACCGCCGAGCGGGGCGAGGGCAACCCGGACAGCGTGGCCGCAGCACGCGAGCACAAGGTGCGGATGCGCACGCTGATCGACGCGATCGAGGCCGGCGCGCTCGGCGAGATCCGCCACATCCTGCACGTCGGCATCGGCGGATCGGCGTTGGGGCCGGATCTGCTGGTCGATGCGCTTGCCCGCCATGCCGACCGCTATGACGTCGCCATCGTCTCCAATGTCGATGGCGTGGCGCTGGAGGATGCGATGGCCCGGTTCGATCCGGTCTTCACGCTGCTCGTCATCGCCTCCAAAACCTTCACGACCACCGAGACGATGCTCAATGCCGCCAGCGCGATCGCGTGGATGACGCAGGCCGGGGTGGACGATCCCTATGGCCAGGTCATCGCGCTCACCGCCGCGCCGGACAAGGCCATCGAATGGGGCGTGGACGAGACACGCATCCTCGGCTTTTCCGAAAGCGTGGGTGGGCGCTATTCGCTTTGGTCTTCCATCGGCTTCCCGGCCGCGCTGGCGCTGGGCTGGGATGCCTATGAGGCGCTGCTGGAGGGTGCTGCGGCGATGGACCGGCATTTCCGCCACGCCGACGCTCGCGACAACGCCCCGCTGCGCGCTGCCTTTGTCGACCTGTTCTATGCCCGCGTCATGGCCTGCCAGACCCGCGCCGTCTTTGCCTATGACCAGCGGCTGCGGCTGCTGCCTTCCTATCTCCAGCAGCTGGAGATGGAGAGCAACGGCAAGTCGGTGAAGGCGGATGGCAGCCCGGTCGATGGACCGACGTCTGCAATCACCTGGGGCGGTGTCGGCACGGATGCGCAGCACGCGGTCTTCCAGCTTCTCCATCAGGGTACGCATGTCGTGCCGGTGGAGTTCGTCGCGGTGACCGAACCGGGCGACACGCTCGATCCTGCCCATCACCAGATCCTGCTGGTCAATTGCTTCGCGCAGGGCGCTGCGCTGATGCAGGGCCGCGAGAATGCGGCCGATCCGGCCCGGGCCTATCCGGGCAACCGCCCCTCGACGACGATCCTCATCGATGAGCTGAGCCCGCACACGCTGGGCGCGCTGATCGCCTTCTATGAGCACCGCACTTTCGCCAATGGCGTGCTGATGGAGATCAACAGCTTCGACCAGTTCGGGGTGGAACTCGGCAAGGAGATCGCCAAGTCCATCGAACAGAACGGCGCGCAGGGGTTCGACCCTTCGACCATGGCGCTCATAGAGCGCGCACTCGGCTAAGCGCGCCTCAAATCCTCCCCATACATGGGGAGGTGGCAGCGCGCAGCGCTGACGGAGGGGGCGGGCGAGACCCCCTCCACCGTCTTCGGCGGTCCCCCTCCCCGCGAGCGGGGAGGATCTGGCTAAGTCATCGTCCTTATGTCGCAGCCGCCGGACGTTCCGGCCGCTTGAGCAGCATGTTGATCACCAGGATCGAGAGGAAGAGGATGAAGGGGCAGATCGCCGCGAGCGCATAGGTGCGTACGGCGGGGATGCCGCTCGCAAGGATCGCACCGCCGATCAGCGGGCCGACGATGCCGCCGATCTTGCCGACCGCCGATGCCCAGCCGCCGGCGCTCGCCCGGATCGCGCTCGGATAATAAAGCGCGAGCTGGCTGATGATCGCCGCATGGCAGCCACCGACCAGCATGCTCTGCACCACGATGGTCGGCAGCAGCATCGCGCGCGGAATCCATTCCATGCCGATGCCGACGGCCATGGGCACGATGAGGAGCGTGCAGGCAGCAGCGAATTTGAGGCCATAGCGGGCGGAGAAGCGCATGATGACCACGCCGGCAACCGCGCCGAGCAGCGCGCCGATGGCCGAGACGTTGGCGGCGGTTTCCCGCGCCACGTCCATCCGCTCCAGCACCAGCGGGCCGAAGGCGGATTTAAAGAAGATGCCGAGGGCGCTGGCGCCATAGCCGATCCAGATGATCGGTGTGAGCAGGCGCAGATTGCCGACGAACAGGTCGCTGAAGCGGAAGTTGCGCTTGTGCTTGCCCTCGTCGGCGAGAATGAACTGGTCGTCCGCCTGCACGTCGATGCTCTTGTCCAGCCGCTTGATGGTCGCGACGATCAGCTCGGGCTTGATGCCCTTGCTGGCCAGGAAGCGCGGGGATTCCGGCAGGAAGATCGCGATGGCGAGCGCGCAGACGACCGAGCCGATACCGCCGGCGAAATACACGCCTTCCCAGCCATGGATGGGTGCGATCATGTTGGTGAGCGGGGCGGCGGCCGCGCTGCCGAGGCTGAAGCCCATCATGATGAAGGCGATCACCGTTGCGCGCAGCTTGGGTGGCACGAATTCGACATTGAGCGCCCAGGCGAGCGGCAGCGCGCCGCCAATGGCCAGCCCATCGAGGAAGCGCAGGGTGAGCAAAGCGGGATAATTGGTCGCGAATCCGGTGAGGAAGGTCAGGATGCCAAAGGCGAAGGTGCACATGATGATGGTCGGGCGGCGGCCGATGCGGTCGCCGACATAAGTGAAGATCAACCCGCCGACGACCATGCCCACCGTGCCGGCCGAGAAGGCATTGCCGATCTCGATGTCGGTCAGTTGC
The DNA here is from genome assembly GCF_025961955.1 of Sphingobium sp. B10D7B. Lineage (NCBI taxonomy): Bacteria > Pseudomonadati > Pseudomonadota > Alphaproteobacteria > Sphingomonadales > Sphingobiaceae > Sphingobium > Sphingobium sp. B10D7B. Next base: position 2,621,944 of record NZ_JAOQOQ010000001.1, on the reverse strand, counting down.
AGTTCGTCCTGCATATAGGGGGCGGTGAACGACATCATCATCATGTCCAGCCCGTCGAACAGCGTGACGAGCCAGGAGAGCATGATCAGCAGATAGTTGAAGGGCGTGAGCTTGCGTCCGTCGAGCAACGTCGCAAGATCAACCGTTTTTGCCGCTCTGGCCATACCGCAGGCATCTCCCTCTTCGCGCAGATTATCCATATCTCGCCGTCCTTTGCCGGGACTGCGATCATTTCGCTACCTGTTTAGCTACATCTGAACTAATAATTAGCAAGCTCTCTATACACGAGCGAAAATTTGTTGCCTTGACTATGAAGCAAGGCGAATCAGTGAGGAGAGAATGTCAGATGGCTGAAGAGCAGACGCCGAAGGTCCGTCAGGTTCGCCAGTCGGAGGATCGTTTTCTGGCCTCTGACGTGTTCGAGACGGGTGGTCGGGTGCTGCCGCGGGCCAATGGCACGGGGACCTGGGTCGAGCCCGCGCGCGAGATCCCGGTGTATCACAGCTGCGACGTGCTGGTGGTCGGCGGCGGGCCTTCGGGCACGGCGGCGGCCTGGGCGGCGGCGCAGGCCGGGGCCGATGTGGTGCTGATGGAGCGCTATAATCATCTGGGCGGGCTTTCCACCGGCGGCCTCGTCATCTGGATCGACCGGATGACCGACTGGACCGGCCGCCAGGTCATCCAGGGCTTTGCCAATGATGTGCTCGGGCGCTTGCCCGCCGCTGGCCTTGCCGGACCACCGCGCGCCGACTGGGGCTCGCGCGATCCCAAGAAGGCCAGCTACTGGGGCCAGCGCACTGCGGCGTTCCACGGCACGGTCTGCTGGTCGCCAACGCTCGATCCCGAGCGGTTGAAGCTGATCAGTCAGGAGATGCTGCTGGCAGCCGGCGTGCGGCTGGTGTTCCACAGCTGGGCAGCGGTGCCGATGGTCGCCGACGGTAAGGTCGAGGGCGTGGTGTTCGAATCCAAGGCCGGACGTCAGGCGCTGCGCGCCAAGGTGGTGGTCGACACCACTGGCGATGGCGACATCTTCGCGCGCGCCGGGGCCGAGTTCGACACCGACATCGAGGAAGGCGACGTCCATCACAGCGCCAACACCGGCTTCATGCTGGGCGGTGTGGACATGGACCGCTGGCTGGCCTTCCGCGCCAATGAGCCCGAGCAATATGCCGAATTCGCCAAGCTCGGCCGTGAGCGCCTCGGCTTCTTCCAGCCGCCTTATGTCTCCTGGCGCAACGACATCGCGCTGTTCCTCGGCCCGCGCCAGTCCGGCCTGTCAGCGCTGGACGTGGATGACCAGACCGAACTGGAGATCCGCTCGCACCGCTTCATGCAGACGCATTGCGAGTTCTTCCTCGAGCATGCGCCGGGCTTCGAGCAATGCTATATGCTGCAGAGCGGCTCGCAGCTTGGCGTGCGCCACACAAGGCGTCTGGCCGGCATGGGCAAGATCCTGCGCAGCCAGTGGGCCGACGGCATTGCGCTGCCTGACGAGGTCGGCGTCAGCCCATCGGTCAGCCTCAAATATCCGGTGATCTCGGTGCCCTATGGCGCGCTGGTGCCGCGCAAGCTCGATGGCTTGCTGGCAGGCGGCAAGCACATCAGCTGCGATGCCAACTCGCATGGCTTCATGCGCGAGATCCCGCAATGCTGGCTGACCGGACAGGCCGCTGGCGCCGCAGCCGCGCTCAGCGTGAACGCCGGCGTCCAGCCGCGCGCGCTGGATGTGGCCAGCCTGCAGGCAGAGTTGCGCAGGCAGGGCGTGTTCCTGCATGACCAGGCAGGCAAGATGCCGGAAGCCGAGCAGGCCGCCGCGGCGGAATAATCCCGTGAATTGAGAGTATTGATGACTGACAGCGCGACCCTATCCCGCCCCGACCCGAGCGAACTGACCCGTCTCGGCAAGCCCTCCGGCGCCTGGACCGGCACGCTCGGCGGGGGTGCCGAGGGCCTCACCCGGCGGCTGGGACCGGCGCAGCTCGACGCGCTGGACGCTGCCGTCCGCGCCACGCAGGGCCGCGCGCCAACATCCGTTACGCGGGAGGATTTCGGCGCGCCGGCGATCGCGAGCCTGATGGCAGCGGTGAATTACGACCTGATGGCCGGGCGCGGCGCCGTGTTGCTGAGCGGGATCGACATCGCGCGCTACGATCTGGAGGCGTTCCAGCGCCTGCACTTCGGTCTTGGGACGCATCTGGGCCGTGCCGTGGAGCAGAGTGCGCGCCACGATCGCATCGGGCTGGTGCGCAAGGAGCCCAATCCCGAACGGCGCGGCTATCTCAATGATACCGAGCTCGGGCCGCACACCGACTATCACGAGATCCTCAGCCTCGCCTCCGTCGTCACCTCGCCGGAAGGCGGGGTGAGCGGGCTGGTCAGTGCCGCTGCCGTCTATGCGGCGATCCAGGCAGAGCGGCCGGACGTTCTGGCGGTGTTGGAGGAGGGCTATTATTACCCGACAAGCCTGGAGAGCGTCACCGATTACAAGGTGCCCAGCTTCTCCGTGATCGACGGGCATATCGGCATCTACAATTATGTGCTGTTCATTGTGCAGGCCGCACAGATCAGGGGCGAGCCGGTGCCGGAGCGTTTCGTGGAGGCGTTGCGCGTCCTGATGCGCATGGCGGCGCGGCCGGAGCTGAAGGTGTCCTTCACCCTGCAGCCGGGGGAGATGATCTTCTGGCACAATTTCCGGGTGATGCACTCGCGCACCGGCTTTACCAACACGCCCGGTCGCGAGCGGCTGCTGCTGCGGCTCTGGCTGGAGGCGCACGAGCGCTACCCGCTCGCGCAGGGCTATCGCGAGATCGGCCGCTTGCTCGAGCAGCAGCATGCGCAGGGCTGGTCGATGCTGGTCAATAGCGATGAAAGCCTGCGGGCCGCCGGAACCTTGATCCGCGGATAACGCGCCAACTCCGCGCGTAGGGAACCACTGCGCCGTCTTGGCATTTCCCGTCTTTTCCGGCTCCCGGCGAACATTCTCGGCGCCCGTGTGTTTTGCTGGTACAAAGGGGCAGGGAAGAGGCCAATGATCAACCGGCAGGTGCTGCTCGCAGACAAGGTGTATGTCGAACTGGTGCGCAGCCTGTTCGTCAATGTGACGCCGTCTGCCATCATGGCGGTCGCCTTTACCCTCAGCGTTGCCCTTATTGTGAACGAGACGCGGGACCGGCTCACGCTGACGCTCGGCGTGGCCGGGGTGCTGGCGATGGGGGTGCGGATCATCGTCACGCTGCGTTTGCGCGGACAGGCGCTCGCCAGCGACCTTCATCCGGTCCGGGCCAGACAGCTCGAGCTCATGTTCCTCATACCCCAGCTCAGCTTTGCCCTCGCGCTTGGCCTGTTCAGCGGGCTTGTCATCCTGCAGAAGTCGGACGGGCAGCCATTGATGGTGTGTCTGGTCGTCGGCTTCTGTGCCGGCCTCGCCGCCGGGTCGGGCCTGCGCCCCCCCGTTGCCGTGCCGGGCATGCTGGCGGCCAGCCTCCCCACCGCTCTGGCCGCCTTTATCCGTGCCGATGCCATGTCGATCGCCACCGGCGCCTCCATTCTGGCCTTCCTCTATGCCGGCGCGCAGAGTCTCGCGACGCGGCATGAGTCTGCCGTGACGGGGATCAGCAAGCGGCTGACCTCCGGGTCATTGGCCCGGCGCGATCCTTTGACCAACCTGGCCAATCGCCTTGCCCTGCGCGAGCGGTTCGATGAGGCCGTGGTCCTCAAGCGGGGAAAGGGGATCGTGGCCGTTCACTATCTCGATCTCGACGGGTTCAAGCCGGTGAACGACACCCACGGCCATGCCGCCGGCGATACGCTGCTGCAGATGGTGGCCAAGCGGCTGAGCAGCGCCATCCGCAGCGAGGATATCGTGGCGCGGCTGGGCGGCGATGAGTTCGTCATCGTCCAGTTCGGCCTCGATAAGGCGGAGGATGCCACGCTGCTGTCCGATCGCGTCGTCCGCGCCATCGCGCAGCCCTTCGTCATCGAGGGCAACCGCATCCGCATCTCCACCTGCATCGGCACCGCGACGGCGCGCGCCGAGGAGAGCCACATGGAAGTGCTGATGCGCGAGGCGGACGAGGCGCTCTATGCCGCCAAGCGACGGCGCGCTCAGGCACAGGCAGCACGCGCGTAGTTTCCGCGGCCTTTGCTGACGCGAAATGGAAGAAGTGGCGACCCCGGCAGGATTCGAACCTGCGACCATTCGCTTAGAAGGCGAATGCTCTATCCGGCTGAGCTACGGGGCCACGGAACGATCCGCTAACCGCATCGCCGGGCGTCTGGCAATGGCAAAGCGATGCCGCGCGCGGTTTTGCGTGGGAGCAGGGGGCTGCAAGATCGATTGCAGGGCGCGATATCGCGCGGCATAGTCCCGCGCCATGCCTGCTCCCTCTGACGCCGCGTCCACCGCGACTCCGCTCCCGATCGCTCCCCATTCGATCGCCCATGTCGATGCCAGCGCGCTCGCCGGGCACAGGCTGCAATATTATGATTTCGTGATGGCTGCCTTCGTTGCGGTGCTGCTGCTCTCCAACGTCATCGGCGCCGCCAAGCTGGCAAGCCTGTGGGGGTTCACCTTCGGCGCCGGCATCCTGTTCTTTCCTTTAGGCTATGTGCTGGGCGATGTGCTGACGGAAGTCTATGGATACGCCCGCGCCCGGCGCTGCATCTGGGCCGGCTTCGCCGCGATGCTGTTCATGGCCCTGATGAGCTGGGTGGTCGTCTCGCTGCCCCCGGCGGACGGCTGGGACGGGCAGGCAGCCTATGAGTCGGTCTTCGGCCAGGTGCCGCGGATTGTCTTCGCCTCGATCTTTGCCTTTTGGGCCGGTGAGCTGACCAACAGCTTCGTGCTCGCCAAGATGAAGCTGCTGACCAAAGGCAAGCATCTGTGGACCCGCACTATCGGCTCGACCATCGTCGGGCAGGGCGTCGACAGCCTGCTCTTCTATCCGCTGGCCTTTTATGGCCTGTGGTCCACCGATCAGGTGCTGACCGTGATGGTCACCAATTGGGCGCTGAAAGTAGGCTGGGAAGCGGTGCTGACGCCGGTCACCTACCTCGCCGTCAATTTCTTCAAGCGGCGCGAAGGGCTGGACGTCTATGATGAGCAGACTGACTTCACGCCGTTCAAGGCGCAGGTCTGACCAGCCCCGTTAGCCCTCGGCCGGTGAGGGCGCATCCCGGTTGAGCGCCTGGGCATCGGCAAAGCCCGCCGCTGCAAAAGGCGCCGGCGGTGGGGCTTCGGCCTCGACGGGCGGCTTGCCGGGGCGGGGCAGCTTGAGGCTGACCGCGTGCAGCAGCATCCGGCCATCCCATGGCGCGCCGGGTGTAGCAGAGGGGTAATAACGGTCGCCCAATATGCCGAGGCCGAGGCCGTGCAGGGCATGGGCGCGCAGCTGGTGCGTGCGCCCGGTTTCGGGGCGGAATTGCACGAGGGCGCGGCCATCGCGCGCCTCCAGCAGGCGCCAGCGCGTCACGGCCGGCTTGCCCTTCGGGTCCGGCTGCATCCGCCAGCCATCCTCGCGCGTGCTGGTCTTGCCCAGCGGCAGGTCGATCACGCCTTCGCGCTCCGCCGGCACGCCGTCCAGCACGGCAAGATAGACCTTCTCCACCTCGCGCGCTTCGAAGGCCTGGGTGAAGCGCTTGGCAGCCTTGGGGTTGCGGGCGAGCAGCAGGCAGCCGCTGGTGTCCCGGTCCAGCCGATGCACCGCCACCGGCCAGCGCTGGAAGCCGAAGGTCAGGCTGTCGAGATGATTTTCCAGGCTCAGCGCGCCGTCGCGCGGGCGGTCGACGGGCAGGCCCGCCGGCTTGTCCAGCACGATGGCCTCGCCATCCATGAAGATCACCCGGTCGGTAAGGGGGGACAGATCGCCCGCGGGCGACCCTCTGCGGCTATTCCGGGGATCATGGGTGAAGGACATGCAGCCTCCCTAGGCGCTATCGCCCGCAGGGGGAAGACGCGGGGAGGGACGGGCTCCATTTACTTGCCCCCAGCGGATGGGGCCGCATTGATTCTCACCCCATTAAGCACGCAAATGGCTCGCGACTCGTGCTTTCAGGCCAGTTTACGTAAAATTAACCTTTTGCGTTCACTCTTCATATGGTTAATAGTTACTGGTGGTTGGATTGAGTGACGAGCAGCTCTCCGGCCAATTGAGCAAAGGGGCTGGTGTATGCGCGTGTTGCTGATCGAAGACGAACCGACGACTGCCAAAGCTATCGAGCTGATGCTGACCACCGAGGGGTTCAACGTCTACACGACCGATCTGGGCGAAGAAGGCCTCGATCTCGGTAAGCTCTACGATTACGATATCATCTGCCTCGACCTGAACCTGCCGGACATGCACGGCTATGACGTGCTCAAGAAGCTCCGCGCATCGCGCGTGCAGACCCCGGTCCTCATTCTCTCCGGCATTGCCGAGATGGACAGCAAGGTCCGCTCTTTCGGCTTCGGTGCAGACGATTACGTCACCAAGCCGTTCCACAAGGAAGAGCTGGTCGCGCGCATCCATGCCGTCGTCCGCCGCTCCAAGGGCCATTCGCAAAGCGTCATCCGCACCGGAAAGCTGTCGGTCAATCTCGACGCCAAGACCGTGGAAGTGGATGGCAATCGCGTCCACCTCACCGGCAAGGAATATGCGATGCTGGAGCTGCTGTCGCTCCGCAAGGGCACCACGCTCACCAAGGAGATGTTCCTCAACCATCTCTATGGCGGCATGGACGAGCCGGAACTCAAGATCATCGACGTGTTCATCTGCAAGCTGCGCAAGAAGCTCAGCCTGGCATGCAGCGGCGACAATTACATCGAGACCGTCTGGGGCCGCGGTTATGTGCTGCGCGATCCCGACGAGATCATCGACGAGCTGGAGACGGCGCAGGTCGCCTGACGTCACGCTGCGAACGGGATTTAGGGGAAAGGCCGGCGGAGGTCCGTCGGCCTTTGCTATGTGGGCCTCGCCGGAACCGGCAGGCGCGGGATAGGGGGTGCAGAAACCCAGCCGCACGCGGGCGGCCTATAGGCCCCTTATACCGGACACGCCCGACCACCAAAAACCACCCCGTGCTCCTGCGAAGGCAGGAGCCCAAGGCAGACAAGCGCCTCGATTGGACTTGGCGCACGTCATGCAGATGCAGTCTCGGATGCAATAGCTGCCGCGTCATCTGCGACCGAAAACGGCATCCGGACGATCGTTCTCTCCTATGGAGCTTTGCTGGCCTACGGCTCGCAGGAGGGGCCGGGGGCGGCATGGAAGTGAGTGACCGAGGCGTTGCTGCACCACCCCAACCCCTCCTCTGAAGAGGAGGGGCTAAGATTGCTTCCTAGACCCAGCACGGTCATCCGAACGGCGGCAAACTGCCTATGCTCTACAAGCAGCCTGTCCGGGCACGACACCGTAGCCGACAAGCCTCCGTTCGTCCTGAGTAGCTGCTGAGCCTGTCGAAGCAGCGTATCGAAGGACCGGCCATGCGCTGACCCACCGGCAAACGGGGGCTTTCGAACCCACTGCCGCCCCGGCTCGAATGTTGCCCTACTCGCTCAACCAATCGGCCTTAATCTCGCCCCTGTGCCCCTCCGGCGCCAGCGTGGCCCGCAGGGCTTCCAGCAGAGGCGGCAGCGCCTGCGTGAAGGCGTAGGGCGGGTTAACGATATAAAGGCCCGCGCCGTTGTAGATGCCCGGCTGGTCGGCATCGTATAACCAGTGATCCACCTGCAAGAATTTCGGGATGCCGAGCTTGCGGAGTTGCCCGCTCCACCGCTGATGCGTGGCGCGGTCTTTGAGCGGATACCAGATCACCGTCACGCCATGCGCCCATTTGCGGTGAGCGGCGGCGAGGGTGGCGGTGATGCGGGCGCGTTCGTCCGTCTGCTCATAGGGCGGGTCGACCACCACCACGCCGCGCGCAGTGCGGGGCGGTACCATCGCCAGCCAAAGCTCGTAGGCATCGCGCTCGTGCACCGCGGCGGACGTGCCGCGCATTACACCGCGCAGGGCATAGGCGTCTTCGGGATGCTTTTCGTTGAGGATCAGCAAATCCTGCGGGCGCAGAAGCTGCGCCAGAATTTTCGGCGATCCGGGGTAGAGGCGCGGCTCGGCTCCCACGTTCACCGCCTGCACGGCGGCGCGATAGTCGCCAAGCAAGGGGTTCGGATCGGCAAAGGCGCGCAGCACGCCGTTCATGGCCTCGCCGGTGCGTTGGGCCTGCTCGCTGCCAAGGTCGTACAGTCCGCAGCCGGCATGGGTATCGATCAGGGTCAGGGCGCCCGGCTTCTGCTGCAAGGCCCGCACGAGGGCGATCAGCAGGCTGTGCTTCACGACATCGGCGCTGTTGCCGGCATGGAAGGAATGGCGATAATTCATGGTGATTCAAATTCCTGACACGTGCGGCCGGGCGGGAACGCGCGGCGACCGACAAGGCGCTCGTAGAGCGTGAGCGGAAGCCTTTAAAGCAGTTGCGCGCAGCCTCAACCCCGTGGCGATGGCCCCTCGGCGCGATCGCATTATGTGCTCAGAACAGACGCGCCGTTCGTGTCGAGCCCTTCGACTGCCCGCAGGCGAGCGCTCGGGATGAACTTCAGCCTTTGGCTGAAGTCGAGACACGCGAGGCCTGTACCAACCGTGTCTCGACTTCGCTCGACACGAACGGCGCGGTGGGGAGCCGTAGGTGACGGGAAGCGAGGGCAGTCCGGCTGCACTCATCGCAATGTCTGCGTTGTGCCCGACGGAGCCGACCTAGCCCCCCGATTTACCGGTCGAGAGGAACCACCGCTCCGTGCCCTCAAGCCCCGCCGCCGTCAGCACGCCGGACTTGTACGCGCCGGTATCGATTCCCATCCGGTTTTCGCGCTGCTCGACCGCCTCGGTAATCGAGTGGCCATGGATGATGAAATAATCGTGCGGTTCGTCGTAGAACAGGAATTCCTCGCGGATCCAGCGCAGGTCCTTTTCGTCCTGCTCGTCCAGCGGCACTTCGGGCCGGACGCCGGCGTGGACGAAGGCGTAATTGCCGATGATCGCCTTGTCCGTCAGCCCGGCGAGGAAGGCGCGATGCGTATCCGGCACCGCACTCGTCAGCCAGTCGCGCAGTTCGCCCAGCGTCATCGTATCGAGATCGGCCTCGCTGGCGCCATAGGAGAGGAGCGTCTCGCGGCCGCCGATGCGGGTGAGGAAGCGCAGCGCGCTTTCATCGCCCTCCACGGCCATGGCGAACACTTCCTCATGATTGCCGCGCAGGCAGAGGATGTTCGGCCACCAGTCGCGCAGTTGCAGCACATAGTCGATCACACCCTTGCTGTCCTGCCCGCGATCGACATAATCGCCCAGAAACACCAGTTGCGTGCTGCCGGTCGGGCCGCGGCTATGGTCGTCGGCTGCGATCAGATCGATAAGTTCCAGCAGCAGATCCAGCCGGCCATGAATGTCGCCGATCGCATAGACGCGGCGGCCCTCGCCCAGGTCGGGCGCGTGGGTCAGAGGTTCAGGCTTTGACTTTGATTTGAAGAGGCCAAACATGTGCCGCTCCATATAAAGCGAGCAGGAGCGATCCGGCCAGCGCAATCGTGCTTAGCAAAAGCTTTCCGATGCCATGCCGGCGCGGTCAGAGCTTGGGCAGCGTCACGCCCCGTTGGCCCATATATTTGCCTGCGCGGTCGGCATAGCTGGTCTCGCACGGCTCATTGCCTTCCAGGAACAGGAACTGGCAGGCGCCTTCATTGGCGTAGATCTTGGCGGGCAGTGGCGTGGTGTTGGAGAATTCCAGCGTCACATGGCCTTCCCAGCCCGGCTCCAGCGGCGTCACGTTCACGATGATGCCGCAGCGGGCGTAGGTGGATTTGCCGAGGCAGATCACCAGCACATCGCGCGGAATGCGGAAATATTCCACGGTCCGCGCCAGCGCGAAGCTGTTGGGCGGGATGATGCACACGTCCGTCTTGCGGTCGACAAAGCTGTTGGCGGCGAAGTCCTTGGGGTCGACCACGGCGCTGTCGACATTCGTGAAGATCTTGAAATCCTCGGCCACCCGCGCGTCATAGCCGTAAGAGGAGAGGCCGTAGCTGATGCAGCCCTCGCGCCGCTGGCTTTCCACGAACGGCTCGATCATGCCGTTTTCTTGCGCCTGACGGCGAATCCATTTGTCGGAGAGTATGGCCATGGGGGCGTTGCTAATCGCTCGCCGCGCCGAATGCCAGAGGCGATGATATAGGGAGGATCAGCCCGGGCCGATGCCGAGATTGGCCGGGCCGAAGGCGTGCGGCAGCAGCGCGTCGAGCGTAAGGCGCAGCACGGCGCTGCCATCTGGCGTGGCGCACAGGATCGTCAGCGGGCGCCCGCCCATATCCTGCGCCTCCTTGATGATCTGCCGGCAGCGACCGCAGGGCGTGATGACGCCGCCATCCCCGCCGTCCATCGCGCCGCCCGTCACCGCGATCGCCGCGATGTCCCGCAGCTGCCCCTGCGCATTGGCGGCAGCGATGGCCACGCTCTCGGCGCAGAGCGACAGGCCGTAGCTCGCATTCTCGAAATTGGCGCCGGTGAGGATCGTCCCGTCGGTCAGCCGCAAGGCCGCGCCGACTGCAAAGCGGCTATAGGGCGCATGGGCCTGCGCCATGGCGCCGCGGGCGGCGTCGATCAGCGTGCGCTCGTCCGGGGTCGGCGCTGTCAAGTCTTGTCGGGTCGTTTCATCGCTCATTGCCGCACCGCATTCCATTCGATCGGCCCCTCGATGCCGTTGACCCGCTTCCAGGTGGAGGCGGTCCACATCGTCCAGGGACGCGTGGTGTAATCGGGCACGAAGAAGTCGCCGTCCACCCACAAGGTGCGGTTGATGCCACCGGCCACGTCATAGGCCGCCTCGAATTCGCGGCTGGTGCGGATCACGGCGGGCTTGGCGGAGTGGGTTTCGATCTGGTTGAGGAAGGTGTTCAGCTCGGCGAGCAGCGTATCGCGGTTGGGCCGCGCCGTGCAGGGCAGGTCGAAGCCCATTTCCACCACCGGCGGCAGCATCTGCGGGTCGCGCGGCACGGTGGCGATGAACCGCGTGGCCTGCGCCGAGGCGCTGCTGCACAGATCATAGCGATGGATCGCGCCGTGGCGCATGTCGTTGGCGACCGCGCCGGCGAGATAATCATTAAAGGCGCTGTCCCGCCCGCGCGCGCCATCAGTGGCGCGCAGATAGACGAAGTCGGCACCTGCCGCGCGGGCCATCCGCCAGTTGATCGCGCCGCTCTGGGCGCTCAGCGTGATGCCTTGCACGGGGAAATATTTGGCAGAGGGCGTCCAGCTGCGGGCGAGCGTGAAGAGGCCCGCCACCAGTCCGCCGCCGATCACCAGCAGCAGCATGAAGAGGCGCAGCGGCGTCACCTTGATCCGCCGGCGCCGGGCGCCCGGAGCGCTGGTCATGCGCTTGGCCTTGGTAGTGCTCATGTCTTTTCGTTAGTCCTGTTATGCGCGGATATGCAGCACGCAGATCAGCGTGAACAGCCGCCGCGCGGTATCGAAATCCACGTCGATCTTCCCCTCCAGCCGCCCGCGCAGCAATTCGGCGGCATCGTTGTGGACGGCGCGCCGGGCCATGTCGACGGTTTCGATCTGGCTCGGCGTCGCCTGGCGGATCGCCTGATAATAGCTCTCCGTAATCGCGAAATAATCCCGGATCGCGCGCCGCAGGCTGGCGAGGCCGAGGATGATCGCTTCGAGCGCGCTGTCGTCCGTGCGCCGCAGTTCGATCACCAGCCGCCCGTCCGCCACGCGGAGAAACACCCGGTAAGGGCCGGCATAGCCGTCCTCATGCTGGCGCACGGGCGCGAAATGATTGTCTTCCAGCAGGTCGAAGATCGCGATCCGTCGTTCCTGCTCCACATCCGCGCTGCGCCACAATATCGTCTTCTCGTCGAGCACGATGTCGATGATGCGGGGATCGGCCATGGTCCCTTGCTTCCCTAGGCGCGTGGGCCAGCGGCGGCAAGAGCGTGGGGCAGAGGAGAGGCGAGCAGGCCCCGCGGACGCAGAGCCTCAGGCGGGCTTAGCGCCCTCGTGCCGGGGCATCGGCCAGATCAGGCCGATGAACGGCAGAACCAGCATCGCCAGACCGGAGAACAGCAGCGCACTGGCAACGCCATGGGCCTGCGCCACATGGCCCCACAGCCAGCTCCCCAGCGCGATCCCGCCGAAGGTGAGGCTGCTCACCATGGCGGTAATGCGCCCGATAAGCGGGGCGGGCGACCACATCTGGCCGGCGACGGCAAAACCGGAAAGCGCCTGCACCCAGCCGGCGCCACCCAGCACCAGCAGAACGAGTGTGGGCACCAGCCCGATGCCGAGCGCAACGCATACGCACACCGCGCCATAGAGGAGCCCGGCGCCGCGGATGATCGCCTCGCTCGAGAAGCGCTGGCGGAACCAGGTGCTGCTCGCTGCGCCGATCACGGCCCCAAGGCCGAGTGCGCCGAGCAGCAGGCCGAAGGTCATCGATCCCCGGCCGAGCATCTGCGTCGCGACCAGCGGCATCAACGCCCAGGCGGCGCTGCCGGCGAGCGTGAAGCTGATCGCGCGGACCAGCACGGTGCGGATCGCCGGGGAGCCGAGCGCGAAGCGGAAGCCCTCGCCGATCACCGTCAGCAGCGGGCGCCTTGTGGCCGGCGCTGGCGGCGCGGTGCGCCAGCGCAGCAGGATGACGATAACCATCAGATAGGAGAGGGCATTGACGACGAAGGCGGCCTTCGCGCCGCCCAGCGCGACGATGCCGCCGCCGATGGCCGGGCCAAGGCTGCGGGCGATGTTGAAGGCCAGAATGTTGAGCGCGACGCCCGCGGCCAGTTCGCTGCGCGGCACGATGCTGCCGATGGAGGAGGCGAGCGCCGGGTTGAAGCAGGCCACGCCGCACGCGAGCAGGGCGGTGAGGCCGATGAGCAGCCCCGGCGGTGTCGTCCCGACAAAGGCGAGCGCCGCCAGCAGGATGGAAAGCGAGACCATGCCGGTCTGCGCGCCAAGCATCACCAGCCGCTTGTCGAACATGTCCGCCCAGGCGCCGGCCGGCAGGGCCAGCAGCATGATCGGCAGATTGGTCGCGCTCTGGACGAGGGCGATGACGTCGGCCGGCTGACCCGTGATCGTGAGTTGCCAGGCGGCGCCCACGGACTGGATGGCATTGCCGAAGTGCGAGAACAGGCTGCCGAGCAGGATCAGCAGGAAGGTCCGGTGGCGCAAGGGAGAGAAGGTGCCCCCGCTGCTCATGGCCGTTGGTCCCTCATCTGCTGCGCGCTCATCATGCCTGGCCCCTCCGTGCTGTCGCGATCATTGATCCGTCACACGGTTTCGCCCTAGGCGCGTCGTTCTCGCCCGGCAAGACTGATGCGGCGGCGCGTTGGTGATGGGCAAGCAGGCGGGTGACGGGCCGACCAAAAGCGGCTAACCGCGCCGACGATGACGGGCGTCCTGATCATAATCGCGGCCTTCGCCACCGCGTTTCTTTCCGGCATCTTCGGTATGGCGGGGGGATTGCTGCTGATGGGCATCCTCGCCTTCCTGCTGCCGGTGTCCGCGGCGTTCGTTACGCATGGCATCCTCCAGCTTGTCGCCAATGGCTGGCGCGCGGTGGTGCATCGCGAACATGTCGTCTGGCCGATCATGCGCACGTACGCACTGGGCGTTTTTGCTGCAGGTGCGGTGGTCGCGATGGTCGGCTTCTCGCCCTCGCGGCCCTTGCTGTTTCTGCTCCTCGGACTGGTGCCACTGGTCGTCTGGCTGCCCCGCCGCTGGATCGCCCTCGATGCATCCCGGCCCTCCCACGCCTTCCTCGCCGGGTTCACTGTCTCTGGTCTCAACCTGACGGCGGGCGTTGCCGGCCCGATGATGGACGTGTTCTTCGTTCGCACCCCGCTGACCCGCCACCAGATCGTCTCGACCAAGGCGGCGGGGCAGGTTTTCAGCCATATCGCGAAGATTGGCGTCTTTGGTATGCCCATGTTGCTTGCCGGTCGGAGTGCCATGCCGCCCTGGTGGGTGTTCGCCATCGCCGTGCCGCTGTCCATGGTCGGCACGATGCTTGGCGGGCGACTGCTGGACCGGATCAGTGACGGCCACTTCCGGCGCTATACGGCGTGGATCGTCACCGCGATTGGCATGCTCTACATCGGGAAGGCGGTGATGGAATGGCTCTGACCGAACCTGCCCCCTTGGGCGAGGCCTGCGTCGCCGTATTGCAATGCAGCAATCCGCGCGAGAAGGTGATGGCGGCGCGCAAGGCTGCGCGGGACTGGCGCCTCGGGCGCCTCTCGCACCGGTTCGATACGCCCCCGCCAGACCGACCCGGCCGGCCCGAGCGCCCTGAGCTTCTGCCGCCCAACCGCATGCCCAAGCGCGGCAAGGGTGGCTCGGAGCGCGCCCGCATCGCGATGATTCACGCGCTGGCGCATATCGAATTCGTCGCCATCGACCTGGCCTTCGATCTCATCGCACGCTTTGGCGCGGACTTCCCGCCCGACTTTGCCGACGACTGGCTGCGTGTCGGTGCCGACGAGGCGATGCATTTCGCCCTGCTTGCGCGCCGGCTGGAGGAACTGGGCAGCGCCTATGGCGATCTGCCCGCCCATGACGGTCTGTGGGAGGCCGCGATCGAAACCGCGCATGACGTCGCTGCTCGCCTCGCCATCGTCCCGATGGTGCTGGAAGCGCGGGCGCTGGACATCACCCCGGAAACCATCGTGCGGTTCAGGCATTTCAACGATGAGCGGACCGCGCGGATGCTAACCCGAATCGTTGACGACGAAGTTCGTCATGTCGGCGCAGGGACGAAGTGGTTTTTGTGGTCGATGAATCGATCCGGCGCAAACCCGCAGGAAAGCTACCAAATGTTGGTTCGGCGCCACTTTCGCGGTGCCGTTAAGCCGCCGTTCAACGACTCAGCGCGGAGTCAGGCCGGTTTGACGCGCGATTTCTACCTGCCTCTTGCGCCTTAACCCGTTCTTCGCTCGAAAAGCCCCAGCCGGTTCACATGAGCCGGAAACACAAAAACATTGAGGGGTCGGTCACGGCCCATCACGGGGTCCAAATGATCGATTCGAGCGCTATGACCTTCGCCAAAGAGGGTGTCCTCAAAGCTGCCGCGAAGGTTCTGGCGATTGCCGGTCTGATGGTTGCCTCTCCTGCTCTGGCCGATGCCGGCCACGACGCCCAGTTCGCCTCGCTCTTCTCGGCGATGGTCCAGATGGAGCAGTCCACCGAGCAGAGCACGGACAGCAAGGCCTCCATCCCGTCGCGCCAGCCGGTAGACGATGTGCGTCTCACCTCTTCTTTTGGCACCCGCAGCGATCCGTTCAACGGCCGCGCTCGCATGCACCAGGGCATCGACATTCCCGGCCCGATCGGCACGCCGATCTATGCGACGGCCGATGGCGTCGTGCGCCGCTCGCAGTGGGTGAACGGCTATGGCAATCTCGTCGAGATCAACCATGGCAACGGCCTCGAGACCCGCTACGGCCACATGTCCAAGCTGATCGCCCAGCCCAATGAGCGCGTCCGTCGCGGCCAGCTCATCGGCCTGATGGGCTCCACCGGTCGCTCGACCGGCAGCCACCTTCATTATGAAGTCCGCATCGCCGGCAGCGCCGTGAACCCGATGCCCTATCTGGAAGGCACCAATTACGAGCTGGCTCTGGCCGAGGCCAAGGAGCACAGTGATCGTCAGGTCGCCATGGGTGGCCCGGAAGCCAACCGTCCCACCGACAACCGCGATCGTTGATCGCCGCTCGCCCGCTCGGGTGAGCAGGCTGTCCTGAGTTTTCTTCTCCATCGTCAAGCGCGGCGCGGCTCCCTTGCGGGCCGCCGCTTGCCGTTGCGGCGTGTGCGTCCTATCTAGCAGCCATGGATATCAGCCTCTCTCCCACCGCCGCCGCGCGGGTTGCCTGGATCGCCGAGCGCCAGAGCAAGCCGGCTATTCTCCGCCTCGCGGTGGAAGGCGGGGGGTGCTCCGGCTTCCAGTATCGCTTCGGCTTGGCCGATGCGCCCGAGGCGGACGATGTGATGGTCGAGACGGACGGCGTGAAGTTGGTCGTCGATTCCATGAGCCTCGATCTGGTGCGCGGCTGCGTGGTTGATTTTGTGGACAATCTCGGTGGTGCGGCTTTCAAGGTTGAAAATCCCAATGCCACCGCCGGCTGCGGCTGCGGAACCAGCTTCTCGGTCTGACTTTCTGAGCGTTTGCGCCGGGACGCGCTTGTCGAAGCGCCCCGCTTCTCCCTAAGACGGACCCTCACTGGCAGGTGCCGGCAAAAGGGCTTTAGTTCATGCGGATCGCGACCTTCAATATCAACGGCATCAAGGCGCGGCTGCCGCGCCTGGTCGAGTGGCTGACGGAAACCCAGCCGGACGTCGCCTGCCTACAGGAAATCAAGACGCAGGACGAAGGCTTCCCGATCAAGGATATCGAAGATGCCGGCTATGGCGCCATCTGGCACGGCCAGAAGGGCTTTAACGGCGTCGCGATTCTGGCGAAGGGCGCTACTCCGCAGGAAGTGACGCGCGGGCTGGAGGGCGAGCCGGAAGACGAGCACAGCCGCTACATCGAGGCGGATGTGAACGGCGTGCGCATCGCTTCCATCTATCTGCCCAATGGCAATCCCGTTCCCGGTCCCAAGTTCGAGTATAAGCTGCGCTGGATGGCCCGGCTGCGCACCCGCGCGGCGCAGATCTGGGCGGAGGAAGTGCCCGCCGTGCTCGCCGGCGATTATAATGTCATCCCGTTCGATCGCGACGTCTGGTCGCCGCCCGCCATGGCCAGCGACGCACTGATGCAGCCGGAGAGCCGCGCCGCCTACAAGACCCTGCTCAACGACGGCTGGACCGATGCGCTGGCCGCCCGCCATCCGCTCGGCGGCGTGTGGACCTTCTGGGATTATCAAGCTGGGGCCTGGCAGCGCGATGCAGGCTTCCGCATCGACCATCTGCTGCTCTCGCCCACTGCTGCCGACCGGCTGGTCGATGCGCAGGTGGACAAGGCTTATCGCGGGCGGGAGAAAGCCAGCGATCACGCCCCGGTCTGGGTCCGCCTGAAGGACTGACGGCGCCCTTTCCAACCAGATGCCCAATTCAGGAGCCAGGAGTCGACCCGCGATGAAGGCCTTTGCTTATGACGCCGCCCACCCGCTGACGGACTTTGCGCTCACCCTGCGCGATCTGCCCGATCCGGTGCCCGGACCGCAGGATCTGCTGGTCCGGATTGAGGCCTTCGCGCTCAATCCGGTCGATACCAAGATCCGCCAGCGCCGCGGCGGCACGGCGAATGCGTCGGTCGTGCTCGGTTGGGATGCTGCTGGCATCGTCGAGGCCGTGGGTGCGCAGGTGCAGGGCTTTGCGGTTGGTGATGCGGTCTATTATGCCGGCGATCTCAACCGGCCGGGCAGCTATGCCCGCCTGCAAGCGGTCGATCATCGCCTTGTCGCGCACAAGCCCGCGAGCCTCGATTTCGCCGATGCCGCCGCCCTGCCGCTGACCGCGCTCACCGCCTATGAGGCGATGCTGGAGCGCGGCATCGTCTATGATGCGGACAGCCGCGTGCTGATCATCGGCGGGGCAGGGGGTGTCGGTTCGATGGCGATCCAGCTGCTCAAGGCGCTGACCCCGGCCACCGTCATCGCCACCGCGTCCCGGCAGGAGACGGTCGCCTTCGCGCAGCTTATGGGCGCCGATCATGTCATCGGCCGTGACGTGCAGCCCGAACTGGCGGCGCTGGGCCTGCATGATCTCCATGCCATCTTCAGCACCACGCATACCGATGCCTATCTGCCGGTCATTCCCGCGCTGCTACGCCCCTTTGGCCATCTCATGGTCATCGACGATCCCGCCGCGCTGGACATCCTGCCGTTCAAACAGAAGGCGCTCTCGGTCCACTGGGAGTTCATGTTCGCCAAGTCGAGCAACGGCTTTCGCATGGCCGAACAGCAGGCGGTTCTGCGGCAGGTGGCGGCGCTGGTCGATGCGGGCACGCTGGTTTCCACCCGCACCCGAACACTCACCGCCAGTGTCGACACGCTGCGTGATGCGCACGCCGCGCTGGAGGCCGGTGCGCTGATCGGCAAGACCGTCATGCGCTGGGATTGAGCCATTTTACGTCGGTTTGATGCCTCTTTTCGTCGCCCGGTCTGTTATAGAGGGTGAGCTTGAACAGGGAGCATGGATCGATGGATGACAGGTCGAAGCCTTGGCTGACCGGTGAAGCCCCCGCACGGGGCGGCAAGCGTCATGCTCCCGCCACGGTGCGCAACCGCGATGCCATCGCCCAATTGCTCGCGCAGACCCTGCCGGCCACCGGGCTCGTGCTGGAGATCGCCAGCGGCTCGGGCGAACATGCCGTGCATTTCGCGCGCTGCTTCCCTGCCTTGCGCTGGCTGCCGAGCGACCCTGACCCGGTCGCGCGCGCCTCGATCACCGCCTGGGCGGATGAGGTGGCGCTGCCCAATCTCGCTCCGCCGCTGCAGATCGACGCTGCCGATCCCGAGGCGTGGCCGATCGGCGAGGCGGACGCGATCCTGTGCATCAACATGGTGCATATCTCGCCTTGGGCTGCGACGCTCGGCCTGCTCCACGGCGCGGCGATGCTGTTGCCGGAAGGCGCGCCGCTTTTTCTTTACGGCCCCTATTTCCGCCGCGAGGTGGAGACTGCCCCAAGCAATCTCGCTTTCGATGAGTCGCTGCGCGCGCGCGACCCCGCCTGGGGCCTGCGCTGGGTACATGATGTCGAGGCGGCGGCTGCCTCCGAAGGGTTCGAGCTGAAGCGCGTCGTCGAGATGCCGGCCAATAATCTCAGCCTGATCTTCCGGCGCGGTCCTCATCCGGGCTGACGGTGAGCGCGCGGCGGCGCACATGCTCGCGCCAGGCGATGTAGAGCCCGCTCGCTGCGATCAGCCCGGCTCCCACCCACGTTGAAGGCTCCGGCCAGTAGGACCAAAGCAGCCAGCCGGCCAGCGTGGCCCAGATCATCTGGCTGTAATCCATGGGGATGACGATGGAGACCGGCCCGTAGCGCAGGGCCGAGGTCATGAACAATTGCGCCGCCCCGCCGGTCAGCCCAAGGCCGATGAACAGCAGCCATGCGACGGGATCGTGGCTTTGCCCATACCAGATCAGCATCAGCCCGAGCGGCGGCAGCGAGAGCAGGGTGAACCAGAAGACGATGATCGGCGCCGATTCGCGCTTGCCGAGATCGCGCAATACGATGGCGACCAGCGCCGTCACCATCGCCCCACCGAGTGCCACGAACACGCCGGCGGAGGCGAAATTGGCGGAGTCCGGATGGGTCATGATGACCACGCCGACAAAGCCGAGCAGCACCGCGCTCCAGCGGTGAATGCCGGTTTGCTCGCGCAGCAGCAGCGCGGAGAGGATGGTGGCGAAGATCGGCATGGTAAAACCGATGGAGGTCGCCTCCGCCAGCGGCAGCAATGCGACCGCGCCGAAGTTGAGCAACATGCCGATCATGCCGAGGCTGGTGCGGGTGATATGGGTGCGCATCGGCGCCTTGGGCAGAAGCGCTGTGCCCATCAGTGCGACCGCCCAGATCGCCGCGACGGGGAAGGCGAACAGCTGCCGGTAGAACACCACTTCGGCCAGATTGGCGCCGCGCTCGATCAGCAGCTTGCCGATGGCGTAGGTCGCGCCGATCATCATCATCGCCAGCAGCCGCAGCATGATCGCGAACAGGGGCCGGTCGCGGCGTGCGGGTGCGGAGGGGGCCGCGGCAGCGGCGGCGCTGCTCATGCCAGCGTGCGCCGCCGCGCGCGAGCGCCGCTCAGACTATCCCACACGAACAGTGCGAGGGCGACCCAGATGAGCAGGAAGCTGCCCCAGCGCCCGGCGGACATCGGCTCGCCGAACAGGAATACCCCGCACAGGAACTGCAGCGAGGGAGCGATATACTGCATCAGCCCGAGCGTCACGAGCGGCAGGGCGCGCGCGGAAATCGCGAACAGGATCAGCGGCACGGAGGTGAGCGCCCCGGTGCCGATCAGGCCGATCGTCACCCAGCGATCGTCGCCGAACGCCAGCGTGCCCTGCGCCGCATAAAAGCTGACCAGTGCGAGGGCCGGGGCGCACAGCACCAGCGTCTCCACCGCCAAACCCGAGGTCGAGGGCACCGGCGTCAGCTTGCGGACCAAGCCATAAAAGGCAAAGCTGATCGCCAGCGCGAGGCTGATCCAGAGAGTCTGCCACTCGCCGATGGCGAGCAATGCCACGCCCGCCCCCGCGATGCCGATGGCGACAGCCTGCCGGCGGCGCAGCACTTCCTTGAGCACCAGCGTGCCAAGCAGCACATTGACCAGCGGGTTGAGGAAATAGCCCAGGCTCGCCGCCACGACATGGTCGGTGTCCACCGCCCAGATATAGACCAGCCAGTTGATACCGATCAGCACCGCGCTCAGCGCCAGCGCCGCAAGAATGCGGGGTTGGCTGAAGATCGCGACGAAGGCGCGATATTGCCGCATCGCCGCCAGCACGATGGCGAGAAAGGCGACGGACCAGATCACCCGGTGCGCCACGATCTCGAAAGGAGAGACATGGCCGAGCAGCTTGAAATAAAGCGGCATCAGGCCCCAGATCGCATAGGCGCCAACACCGGCAAGCAGGCCAGCGCGCCGTTGGGCCGCCTGTTCGGCATCCGCGATGTCGGTGGGTTGGCTGCTCATATTGCCGCTCTCGTTCAGAAAATTCCGCCGCCGGCCCACAGGCGCAACATGCCGAAGGCGGCGACGGCGAGGCAGAAATTGCGCGCTCCCGTGCCGGCCGCGAACTGGCCGATCAGCGCCCCGAACAGGGCCATCGGCACAATCACCCAATTGGCCCAGCCAAGGCCGGGGATGATGGCGGGAATGGCAAGAATCAGCGCGACCGCGCCGATCAGAATGGAGAGCAGCGAAAGCATCCCCATCCCATGGGCCTGACCGGGGATATTGGCAAGTGCAGGGGGCACCAGAGACTTGAGGTGTTTGCAGCCTCAGGCGCAGACACGTCAATTTGGAATGATAAATCTCAAAAAATATTCCAAATAGGTTTTAGATCGGCGGTTAGTCCGTGCCCTGAATCAGCGGCTTCACCCAATCCAGCGCCGTCTCCGCGAAGAAATGGCGACCCGGCACCACCCAGCTCGTATCGTCCAGCGTGCCCGGTTTGAGCGTCTGCATGCCTTCATGTCGATGACGGCGATGGACCAGCCGCGATCCGCAGTCGGCGCAGAATAGGCAGTCGAGCCGATGGCCGGAGTCGGTGTTGCGCGTCCAGATCGCCGGCGTCCCCTGCGTGAACGCCAGGCTCTCGATAGCTACCCCCATGGAGAGCCCAAAGGCGCTGCCGCTCTGCTTGCGGCACAGGCTGCAATGGCAGGCCCAGATGCCCAGCGGCGGCGCGCTCAGTTCATAGCGCACCGCGCCGCACTGGCACCCACCGCTTTGCGGAAAGCGCACGTCGGAAAAGCGCGTCGTGTCTGCCTGGCCCATGGCTCTGCTCCTCTCGTCTTGTCGCGCGCGTCAGCCGCCGTTCAGCCGCCCCGGTTCAGGCGTCGGGACGAAGGCCTTGAGCGTCAGGCGCGGTTCTGGACTTTTTTGTCGATCCTGACTTAGGGCGCAGATGATTAGAATGGCAATGATTCGGATGGAGGGATTTTCTGTGACACGCGCAAACGCCGCCAAGATGTCGAGCATAGCAGCGATTGCCGCCCTGCTCGCCGCAGCACCGCTTGCCCTGATTCCGGCGCAGGCAGCCGATGCACCCGCCGGCGATCCTGCCCATGGCAAGCAGGTGTTCGAGAGCACCGTATGCGGCGCCTGTCACACGCTGGCCGCAGCTGATGCCAGCGGCCCCATCGGCCCCTCGCTAGATGGCAATGCCAACCTTACCCACGCGCTGATCGTCGAGCGCGTCACGAAGGGTGCCGGCGCCATGCCCGGCTATGAGGGCCAGTTGAGCGAGAAGGACATCAACGACGTCGCCACTTATGTGATGAGCGTGGCGGCAAAACCGCAGTAAGCTGCGGGATCGGCGGGCCTCAGTCCGCCGGTCGCCGCATCACGCGGCGCAGAATATCGGTCGGAGCCAAGGCTGTATGCCCTCGGCTCCGTCCTGCTGGTCAAGGGGGGAGGGAACACTCCCCGGTACTGAACGACCAGCGGAGTATTCATGCGTCATTTCCTGCTTGCTTCCACCTGCGCCTTCGCTCTTGCCAGTGCGGCGTCAGCGGAAACCTCGATCACGACCAAGCGGACCACCGCAATCGCGACGGCCACCGCCAACAATGGCGCGGCCGACGATATCAACATCGGCTCGGCGGGATCGATCGAACTGACCGGCGCGGGTAGCGTTGCGGTCACGGTCAACAGTGCCAACAAGATCACCAATGAAGGCACAATCCAGATCAGCAATGCGGACAATGCCGCGGGCATCGTCGCCAATGCCGGCACGTCGGGCGGCATCGTCCACAGCGGCAAGATCATCATTGATGAGAGCTACACGCCCACCGACGGCGACAATGATGGCGATCTCGACGGGCCGTTCGCGGTCGGCACCGGGCGCTACGGCATCCGCACGCTGGGCGCCTATTCCGGCGCCATCACCGTGGCGCGCGGTGCCACGATCCAGATCGAGGGCAATGATTCCTTCGGCATCCGGCTGGGCGGTCCGCTCACCGGCGCCTTCTCGCACGATGGCACGACCAGCGTGCTGGGGGATCGTGCGATCGGCGTGCAGGCCGGAGATATCAGCGGCAATGTCCGTCTCGCCGGCACGGTCGGCGCGCAGGGCGTCAATGCGGTCGGCGCGGCATTTCTCGGCAATGTCGGCGGCACGCTGACCATTCAGGGCGCGATCAGCGCCACGGGCTATCGCTACACCACGCCGCCGTCAGACCCCTCCAAGCTGGATGCGGACGATCTGCTGCAGGGCGGCTCGGCGGTCATCGTGGAAGGCAATGTCGCGGGCGGCATCATCCTTGCCGTACCCCCCAAAGACAGCAGCACCACCGATGATGATGAAGACAAGGACGGCATCAAGGACAGCGAGGAAGGCTCTGCCGTCGTGCGCTCTTATGGCGCGGCACCGGCGATGCGGATCGGCGCGGCCGGGCGCGATATCGCCATCGGTGCGGTGCCGGCGACGGGCAGCGGCTACGGCCTGATCATCGACGGCACCGTGTCCGGCAGCGGCCTCTACACCGGCGTGCAGGGCAATGGCCTGCTCGTCGGCGGCCAGGGTGGCGCCGTGACCATCGCCGGGGGCATCGGCATCAGTGGCAGCGTCGAGGCCTCCGCCCGCGATGCCTCGGCGACGGCCCTGCGCCTCGGCGCCGGGGCGTCGACGCCGCTGCTGCACGTTACCGGCAAGGTCGAGGCGACCGGCACCAGCAAGGATGGCGCGACGGCGACCGCCGTACGCGTCGATGCCGGCGCCAGCCTGCCGACCCTGCGCAATGCCGGCACGATCAAGGCGACGACCGGCGAGGCCGGCAGCGCGGTCGCCATCGTCGACGCCTCGGGCGGCCTGACGCTGATCGAGAATAGCGGCGCCATCTCGGCGACCGGCGCCAAGGCGGATTCGGGGCGCAACATCGCTATCGATCTCACCGCCAACAGCAGCGGCGTGACCGTCAAACAGACCGAGGTCGCCGCCAGCGCCACCGCGCCCAGCATTGTGGGCGATGTCCGGTTCGGCAGCGGCAATGACGTGTTCGACATTGCGGACGGCACAGTCACCGGCAACACCAGCTTCGGCGCCGGAGCCGACACGCTCCAACTGCGTGGCGATGCGGTCTACACCGGCAATGTCGCCTTCGGCACTGGCACGAGCACGATGAGCCTTGCCGGCACGTCGCGCTTCAAGGGCACGACCGATTTCGGCGGCACCGCGAGCACGCTCTCGATTGGCGGTACCGCCGTCTATTCCGGCACCTTTGCCAATGCCGGCCAACTGGCGCTCAGCCTTGCGGGCGGTGCACTCGATCTCACGGGCCCGGCGCAGATCGGCAGCCTGGCCGTGACCGACAAGGGCGCGCTCGGCATCACGCTGGGGGCGGCCGGCAACAGCACGGCCTATCTCTCGGTCGCCGGCACCGCGAGCTTCGCGGCGGACTCGCGGCTGGTGCTGCGGGTCAGCGATATCGAGAATGCAGTGGGCAATCATCTGGTGCTGACCGCCGGCACGCTCACAGGCGCCGGCAACCTCAATGCCGAAACCGCGCTAGTGCCCTATCTCTACAAGGCGACGCTCAGCAGCAGCGCCAACACGCTCAGCGTGACCCTCGGCCGCAAGACCACTGCGGACCTAGGCCTCAACCGCTCGGAGGCTGCGGCATTCGATGCGATCTATGCCGCCCTCTCCAAGGACGAACGGGTGGAAACCGCCTTCCTCGGCATCACCGATGGCGAAGACTTCCGCACCAGCCTGCGCCAGCTTCTGCCGGATCATGCCGGCGGCACCTTCCAGGTCGTCACCCAAGGATCGCGCACCTTCGGGCGGATGCTGGATGACCCCACCGGCCCGTTCAAGGATGAAGGCAAATGGGGCTACTGGATCAACCAGCTCGTTTGGGGCGTCGAAAAGGGGCGCGGTGACACGGCGGCCTATGAGACCTCCGGCTGGGGCTTTGGCGGCGGCGCCGAAATCAAGACCGGCCTTGGCAGCTTCGGCACGTCGGTGGCCTATCTGTGGGGCCGTAATCGCGATGGCGACACGGCCAATCAGGTGACCGCTAACCAGATCGAGGTCGCCGGCTACTGGCGCCTGAAGACCGGGCGCTTGCGGGCGACGGCGCGCGGGTCGGTCGGCTTTGTCGATCTGGAAGGCAAGCGTAGCTTCGACGGGCTGAAGGATGGCACTGCCACCACACTGACCGCCAATAGCGATCGCAATGCCCGGCTCTATTCGGCCATGGGCACGCTCTCCTACGACTGGGTGTCGCAGGGCGGCATCTCCTTCCGCCCGGTCGTGTCGCTCGATTATTTCCGGCTGAAGGAGAATGGCTACACCGAGACGGGCGGCGGCGATGCCATGAACCTCATCGTGCGCTCGCGGACCAGCGACGAGCTGGCGGTCACCGGCACCGCAGTGCTGGGCATCGACATGGGCGGCCAGGATGAGTGGTCCGGCTGGTCCCGGCTGGAGGTCGAGGCCGGTCGTCGCGAGATCGTGAGCGGCAATCTCGGCACCACGGTGGCGCAGTTCAAGGGTGGCGAGGCGTTCACGCTGCTGCCCGATGATCGGGAAAGCGGTTGGGTCGGGCGCCTGCGCGGCGTCGCCGGCAACAGCGGATTCCAGATCGGCGGTGAACTCGGCGCGGAGCAGTATCAGGGCAATTGGGCCCTGTCGCTGCGCGCCAGTCTTCGCATCGGCCTCTAAACGGTTCTTGAGGCCGGTGTGCGGGCAAGAGGGAGCGTGGAACCGTGCCCACCACCCCCCAACTCCCTCTTGCCCAACCCGGAGTTGAATGGAGATGACCGTCCTTGCGATCGATCGCTGCACGCACGCTGGCTCACAATCCCTTTGCGCCGTTCGCTCAGGGGGCGTGGAGCCTGTGTGGAGCGGGCCGCACCGGCCCTTGCGTGGTGGTGTCAGCGGGCTATACCGCGCAGGAGCTTCAGGTGCGACCCGGGACACAGGGTGCCGGGCGATGAAGGCACAGGGAAGCCACAACGGACGGACCATGAGAGGTGAAACGGGAACCGATACCGGTCCTGTCGAAGGGCAGGGGCTGGCCAGTGCGCTGATGGCGCATCGCGTCCAGCTCATCCGCTTTCTGGTTGCCCATGGCGCCGGGGATGCCGCCGAGGATCTGTTTCAGGAATTGTGGATGCGCGTCACCCAGCGCCCTACCGGCCCGGTCGGCAATCCGCTGGGCTATCTGTATCGCGCCGCCAACAACCTCATGGTCGATCGCTATCGTGCCGAGCGGCAGGCCCGGGCCCGCGATCAAGCCTGGACGGAGGCGCGCGGCATGGGCGAGGTCGTGCCCGAGCCGAGTGCCGAGGCGCAGCTGATCGTGCGCGAGGATTTGCGGCGGTTAGACCGCGCGCTGGAGGCGCTGGGCACGCGCGCCTCGCAGGTTTTCCGCCGCTATCGCCTCGATGGCGTGCCCCAGCGCCAAATTGCCGCCGAGCTGGGGGTAAGCCTCAGCACGGTCGAGAGCGATCTGCGCCGTGCTTATGCTGCCCTGCTGGCCGCAAGGAGACAGTCCGATGACGCATGATCGGCAGGCGGGGATGAATCCGGCGGACGCTGCGGCCATCGACTGGCTGATGCGCCAGCGCGATCCGGCCTTCAACGCTTGGGAAGCCTTCACCGACTGGCTGGAGCGCGATCCGGCCCATGCGACCGCCTATCACCAGCTCGCC
Source organism: Sphingobium sp. B10D7B (assembly GCF_025961955.1). Lineage (NCBI taxonomy): Bacteria > Pseudomonadati > Pseudomonadota > Alphaproteobacteria > Sphingomonadales > Sphingobiaceae > Sphingobium > Sphingobium sp. B10D7B. The sequence continues at coordinate 2,595,585 of NZ_JAOQOQ010000001.1, read as the reverse complement.
GCGCTGGATGCCGATCTTGATACCTTGCCCGCCCGCCCGGAGGATATCTGGCCGGAGGGCGCCGCCGTGGCGCGGGACGGGGGCCGGGCCGCGCCCGCCACACCGTCCATGCCGCGTCGCTTCAGCCGTCGGCTGTGGGTCGGGGGCGCGCTGGCGGCTTCCATCGCCGGCATGGTCGGCATCGGCCTGTTTCAGGCGTCGTCGGATAGCTACCGGGTGAAGACCCCATTGGGCCGCTCGCAAGTGGTCACCCTTGTCGATGGCAGCGAGATCGCGGTGAACGGCGGCTCCTCGGTCAAGCTCAGTCGCAGCGATCCGCGCCGGATCGAGCTGGAGGAAGGGCAGGTGCTCGTCTCCGTCGTCCACAAGGATGCTGCGCCATTCCGTGTGTCGGTCGGCGGCGCCGAGCTGGTCGATGTCGGCACGGTGTTCGATGTCGCGCGCAATGACGGGCGGATCAGCGTGGCCGTGTCGGAAGGCGCGGTGGTCTACAATCCGCGCGGCGCGGCGATCCGCGTCGATGCCGGCTATCGCTTCACCGTGCGGGATGATGGCAGCGCGACGGACCTGAGCGCGGTCAGTCCCGCAGCGGTAGGCGGCTGGCGCGCCGGCCAGCTCGTCTATGATGGTGTGCATCTGGATGATGTCGCGGCGGAAGTCGCGCGCACCACCGGCATTGCCCTGCGCACCACGCCAGCGGCGGCAGGCATCCGCTTCCGCGGGGCCCTCCGCACCGATCTGCCCGAGGAACGGCTGGTGAACGATCTCGCGGCCCTTTCCGGCACCTCTGCGACAAAGGAAAGCGGAGGGTGGACGCTCTCAAGATAGCTCGTGCCCAGCTGGCGCTGTTCGCCACGGCGGCGCTGCTGGGCGTCGCCGGGCCGGCGGCCGCGCAGGCGCCGCAGACCCGGCCCATCGACGTGCCTGCAGGGCGCTTGTCCGATCGGGTGCCGCAGCTCGCGCGGCAGGCCGGCATCAGCATCAGTGTGACGAGCGACGCGCTCTGGCGCACAAAGGTCAAGCCCGTGCGCGGCACGATGACGCCGGCCGAGGCCATTGCGCGGATGCTGGCCGGCACGCGCAGCCGGGCCGTGCAGTTGAGCGCCACAAGCTGGCGGATCGATGCCGTCAGCACCCCTGCCACCGTGGCGCAGACGCAAACGCCCAAACGGCGGGCCGCCCCGCCGCCGCCGCGTCCTGCGCCGCCGCCCGAGATTGAATCCTTTGTCGTCACCGCGAGCAAGCTCGATCAGCGCTATGAGGATTATCCGGGCGCGGTGCATCTGCTTAATGGCAGTGACCTGCGGTTTGGCGGTGAGCGCGGAACGGACTCCGTCGCCTCGCGCTTGGCCAGTGTCGCCTCCACCCATCTTGGCTCCGGGCGCAACAAGCTGTTCATCCGGGGCATCGCCGATTCCAGCTTCACCGGGCCAACGCAGGCGACGGTAGGGCAGTATCTGGGCGACCTGCGCCTCACCTATAATGCGCCGGACCCGGATCTGCGCCTGCAGGACATCAAGCAGGTCGAGGTGCTGGAGGGCTCGCAGGGCACGCTCTATGGTGCGGGGTCCCTCGGCGGCATCATCCGGCTGGTGCCCAATGATCCTGATCCGCGCGGGTTCACGGTTGAGACCAGCGCTGGGCTCAGCTTCACCCAGCATGGCGAGCCGGGCGCCGATGTCGCCGCGACCGTCAACATGCCCATCGGCACGCGCGGCCATGCCCTGCGCCTGACCGGCTATGGCATCACCGACGGCGGCTATATCGACAATCCGGTGCGCGGCGTGAACGATGTCAACCGCACGCGCATCGCTGGCGGCCGGGCCGTGCTGCGGCTGGACCTGGGCGATGCATGGACGGTGGATGTCGGTGGCATCTATCAGTCGACGCTCATCGACGATTCCCAATATGCCGACCGCGACGCCCCGCCGCTCACCCGCAACAGCTTTGTCGTCGAGGACGCCAATGCCGATTATGGCATGGCGACGCTGGTGGTCCGCAAGGATTTCGGCGCGCTGCGCTTCCAGTCCTCCAATGCCTATGTCAGCCACGGTCTGGACGAGCGCTTCGATGCGACACGGACGGACACGCTCCCACGCGTGTTCGAGCAGCGCAACCGCACGCGGATGCTGACCAGCGAGACGCGGTTGTGGCGCCCGGTCGAAAATGGCTTTGGCTGGGTGCTGGGCGTCAGCGCCATCGACAATGAGGCCGAGCAGCGCCGCGCCTTCGGACTCACCACGCTGCGCGCCGCTGCCACGGGCGTGCGCAATCGCGTCACGGAACTGACCGGCTATGGCAAGCTCAGCGTCGAGGTGTCGCGCGGCATTTTGCTGAGCGGCGGCGGGCGGATCACGCACAGCCGGCTGAGCGGCAGCGCGGAGGATGTGCAGCCGCTGTTTGCCCTGCAGGGTGGCGATATTGTTGCGAGCCGAACCGAAACCAAGCTGCTGCCCTCCGGCGAGGTGCTGGCGCATCTGGTGCCGGGCCTCACCGTCTATGCCCGCTATGAGGAGGGCTTCCGGCCCGGCGGCCTTGCCATCGAATCCCAGTTCGTCCGCCAGTTCCGAAACGATCACATCCAGAGCCTGGAAGGTGGGGTGCGGGCGGGCAGCGCTTATTATGGTTTCGCGGCCAGCCTTTCGGCCGCTTACGCCTATTGGCGCGACATCCAGGCCGATTTCATCGACGGCAATGGGCTGCCAACCACGGCCAATATCGGCAATGGCCGCATCACCTCCATAGCCGGCAGCCTCTCGCTCTTCCCGCTCGAGGGGCTGCAGATCGATCTCAATGCCGTCTACAATCACAGCCGCGTCATTGCGCTGACGCCCGAGGCGTTCCGGCTCGCCGCGCTGCGGGCCACCGATTTGCCGGTGACCAACGCCCTGGCCCAGCTTCCCGCTTTGGGCTCTCTCGGTCAGCTCAGCGCGGATGCCTCGCCCGGCAGCATTCCCAATGTCGCCGAATATGCCGCGCAGGCGCGCATCGACTATCGCGTGCCGCTGGGGGCGGCGGATCTGCGGCTGGCCGGCTGGCTCAAATATATCGGTCCCTCGCGCCTTGGCATCGGGCCGGTGCTGGGCGACGAGCAAGGCGATTATGTCGATACCGGCGTCACCGCCCGCTACGGCGATGCGCGACGGGGAGTGGCGCTGTCCCTCACCAACCTGCTGGACACAACCGGCAACCGCTTCGCGCTCGGCACGCCCTTTGGCACCGGCACCGGCGGCTACACCACCCCCCAGCGCCCGCGCACCGTGCGCATTGCGGTGGATTATCGCTATTAGGTCCCCCGCGTGCTCCTGCGAAAACAGGAGCCCAGGGCCCAACCCTGTCTGCTCTAGGCTCCTGCTTTCGCAGGAGCACTGTGTCGCCTCCAGTCCTCCGCCCAGTCTTCCCGCCCCCTTCTCCCGGGCTTGAAATCGGTCAGGCGAGCAACCTTATTGGATGCACGCCGCGCATCTCGCCCGGTGAGCCATGGGGAAGAGGGCGCGCATGACTTCGCGGAACAGGCACTGGATGTGGGCCGATGCGGTCGACCTGCTGGATCGCATGCAGCGCCTCCAGCAGCAGAATTACGCGCCCGTCCGCGCCGCCAGCGGTCCGCCGGCCTGGGAGCCGCCCGCCGACATGATCGAGACGGCGCATGAGGTGCTGGCCATAGTCGCGCTGCCCGGCGTCGATGCCGAGAAGGCGGAGGCGTTCATCGAGGATGGCGTGCTCATCGTGCGCGGCCAGCGCATCCTGCCGCCGGAGCTGCGCACCGCGCGCATTCATCGCCTCGAACTGCCGCAGGGCCGCTTCGAGCGTCGCCTTCCGTTACCCGGCGGCCAGTATCACGGTGTGCGTCGCACCGCCGTGAATGGCTGCCTGCTCGTTACGCTCAGCAAGGTCGATGGAGGCCGCTTCTGATGGAAGTTTTGACCACGAACACCGCCAATCCCACGTCCACCGGCGCCGCGCAGCCCCAGGGCGCCGCGCCCGGCGAGACGCAGCCTTTCCGGACGCTGCCGGAGGATGCGATCATCATCGTCCCCGTGCGCGGCTTCGTGCTGTTCCCCGATGTGGTGATGCCGCTGGCGCTCAGCCGCGCGATCTCGGTCAACGCTGCACAGGCGGCGGTGCGCGAGAGCCTGCCGATTGGCGTGCTCACCCAACGCGATGCCGGCGTCGACGCGCCCGTCCCGGCGGACATGCACGCCATGGGCACGCTCGCCAATGTGCTGCGCTATGTGACGGCGCCCGATGACACCCATCACCTCATCCTGCAGGGGGAAACGCGCTTTCGCATCGTGGAGTTTCTGGAAGGCTGGCCGTTCATGGTCGCGCGGGTCGAGAAGCTCGACGAGCAGGAGGACAAGACGCCGGACGTCGAGGCGCGGCTGATCCATGTGCGCAAACAGGCGCTGGAAACGGTGCAGCTGCTGCCGCAGGCGCCGCAGGGTCTGGCTGAGGCGATCCAGAACATCGCGTCGGCATCGACGCTGGCCGATACCGTGTCCGCCTATCTGGACGTGGATACCACCCAGAAGCAGGAACTGCTTGAGACTGTCTCGTTGCCTGCGCGGCTGGACCGTGTCTCACGCCTGCTGGAGCAGCGCCTGCAGGTGTTGCGCCTCTCGGCCGAGATCGGCAAGGACGTGCAGGAGACGCTGACCAGCCGCCAGCGCGAGGCGATCCTGCGCGAGCAGATGGCCGCGATCCAGCGCCAGCTTGGCGAGGATGATGGCCGTGCGGCGGAAATCGCGGAGCTGACCGAGAAGATCGAGGCCGCCAAGATGCCCGAGGCGGTCGAGAAGGAAGCGCGCAAGGAACTGCGCCGGCTCGAGCGGATGCCCGAGGCCGCCGCTGAACATGGCATCATCCGCACCTATCTCGACTGGCTGACGGAGCTGCCGTGGGACATTCCCGAGGAGCAGCCCATCGACATCGCCAAGGCGCGCGAGACGCTCGATGCGGATCATTATGGCCTCGACAAGATCAAGCGGCGGATCGTCGAATATCTCGCCGTGCGCAAGCTCGCGCCCGGCGGCAAGGCGCCGATCCTGTGCTTCGCCGGCCCGCCCGGCGTCGGCAAGACCTCGCTGGGCCAGTCCATCGCGCGGGCCATGGGCCGCCCGTTCGAGCGCGTGAGTCTGGGCGGCGTGCATGACGAGTCGGAGATCCGCGGCCACCGCCGGACCTATGTCGGCGCCATGCCGGGCAACATCATCCAGGCAATCCGCAAGGCCGGGCGGCGCGATTGCGTCATCATGCTGGACGAGATCGACAAGATGGGGCGCGGCGTGCAGGGCGATCCCTCCGCCGCCATGCTCGAAGTGCTCGACCCCGAGCAGAATGGCAGCTTCCGGGACAATTATCTCGGCGTGCCGTTCGATCTCTCGCGGGTGGTGTTCATCGCCACGGCCAACATGCTGGAGACCATCCCCGGCCCGCTGCGCGACCGCATGGAGATCATCACCCTCTCGGGCTATACCGAGGATGAGAAGCTGGCGATTGCCCAGCGCTATCTCGTCGCGCGCCAGCTCGCCGCCAATGGCGTCACGGCCGAGCAGGTGACGGTGGACGATGCCGTGCTGAGCGAGATCATCCGCTACTACACCCGCGAGGCGGGCGTGCGGAACCTGGAGCGGGAGATCGGCAAGACCATCCGCAACGCCGCCGTGCGGATTGCCGAGGGCAGCGCCGCGCAGGTCTCCATCGACGTCGATGATCTGCACGAGGTGCTGGGCGACCGCATCTTCGAGAATGAGGTGGCGCAGCGCACCAGCGTGCCCGGCGTGGCCACCGGCATGGCCTGGACGCCCGTCGGCGGCGACATCCTGTTCATCGAGGCAACGAAGATGTCCGGCTCCGGCCGGCTCATCCTCACCGGCCAGCTCGGCGACGTGATGAAGGAAAGCGCGCAGGCGGCGCTGAGCTTGCTCAAGAGCCGGGCCGACAGCCTCGGCGTCTCGGCGGAGCTGTTGGAGAAGAGCGACATTCACGTCCATGTCCCCGCCGGCGCCACGCCCAAGGACGGGCCAAGCGCGGGCGTCGCCATGTTCATGGCGCTCACCTCCCTGCTCACCGGCCGCACGGTGCGCAGCGATACCTCGATGACCGGGGAGATTTCCCTGCGCGGTCTTGTGCTGCCGGTAGGCGGTATCAAGGAGAAGGTCGTCGCCGCCGCGAGTGCCGGCATCACCCGCGTCATGCTCCCCGCCCGTAACAAGCGCGACTATGACGACATTCCCGCCAATGCGCGGGAGAAGCTGGAGTTCATCTGGCTGGAGACAGTCGAGGATGCGCTCGCGGCGGGGCTGGACGATCCGATCTTGCTTGCCAAGGAGCCTGCCGAGCCGACGGACGCCTGACGTCCATCAGCCCCTCCCCTTCAGGGGAGGGGAAGGGGGTGGGGGCGATGCGCAGCATCGCTCGCATTGCGAACATCCGTGGTGGTTGAGCCCTACCCCAACCCCTCCTCTGAAGGGGAGGGGCTAAGGCGCGCACAAACAGCTTAACCCCCATTCAAAGCGCGAAGGTCACGCGCCCCTCGGCATCGATCGGCCAGGCCGGGTTCCACGCAATCTCCCAGGCATGGCCGTCCGGATCGGCAACATAGCCGCGCATGCCGCCATGGGGCGGCGCGTCGGCGGCGCGCAGCAGCTCGCCGCCGGCCTCGACAAGCCGGGCAATCAGCGGCGCGACCTCCGCCTGCGTCGCGACATTATGCGCCAGCGCGAAAGGGGCGGTGGACCCGTCACCAGCCACCGGGCGCCGCATGTCCTGCGCCAGCGCGTCCTTCGCCCAAAGCCCGAGGACGAAGCCGTTCATCTGGTAGAAGAGGATGTCCTCCCCCTCGTATACCGGCGTCCAGCCGAAACCCTCGCGATAAAAGCGCCCCGCGCGTGCCAGATCGCCGATGCCCAGCGTGATGACGGCGACCTGTTGCTGCACGGGCGGCCTCCGCTCTTAGTCCTTTACCGCGACATTGCGCAGCTGGATCAGCCACTTGCCGTTAACGCGCACCACGTCGTCGCGTCCGCGACCGGCGGCGGCGAGGCGCGGCGGAGGATTGAGCGCGCGGTCGGCGAACACCGTCTGCCAGTAGTAATTCACCTGCGCATGGTCGCGGTCGATGAAGGTGATGGTCTGGTTGCTCATCATGTGGTGCATCGAGCCGATATGCTCGCCCTTGGCCCGGCGCTCCTCTTGGCTGGTCTTCATGGCGGTGATCATCTTGCGCAGCGCCTCGCTGCCCTTGACGTCGTTGAACGCGCCGTCGGGCGTGAACTGCGCGGCATAGGCCTCGGCATTCAAGCTGTCGGCCGCGCGCACATAATCCCACATCAGCTTCTCGATCTGGGTGCGGTCCTGCACTTCTTGCAGGATGCGGGCGTGATCGGCCTGATCGCCATGCCCGGCATGTTGCGCGAGCAGCGGGGCGGGCTGCGCGGCGAGCATGAGCGCGCCCAGCGCCACACCGGTCAGGGTTGTGCGTGTCGTCATCGGTCCTCTCCCTGTTCGATTGTTCAGCCGGCGGGCGGCGGCACGGGCTGGGACGGCGCAGCGGGGGCCGCCGCCGGGGCTGGCGCGGGCGGCGGGGCGGCGGGCAGTGTTGCGGGATCCCAATGCTCGTCGGCCTTGCCATCGACAAAGCGCCACATGTCGAACCAGGTCGTCGTGTAGGTCTTGGAGGGATCGCCCGGATAGGGCACGTCGCGCACGAAGCTGACGGTCACCAAGTCGCCCTCGGCCTGCACCGCCACTACCGGCGTCTTCATCTTTTCGGGGATCGGCGTGGGTGTGCGCTTGGCGACGTTCATGAAGAAGTCCATCACCGCCTTGAGGCCCGATCCCGCCATCGGATTATGCTGGATGTAGCGATCGGTGAGGTAGAGCGGCGCGCGGTCCCAGTGATTGGCCTCCAGCAGCTCCTTCACGATCTTGAGCGCGGCCTGCTTGTTGCGATGCAGCTTCGGGTCCGGGCTGGTGAACAGCGATTCGGGGTCGGGATGCGCCACCACCGCGTCATTGAGTGCTCGCATCTGGGCATAAGCGGGCGCCGTGCTCAGCAGCAGCGCGGCGGCGATCAAAGGCAACGAGATCTTGGTCGGGGAGACTTGCATCGGGCAGATCCTCTCGCTTGGTCTTTCAAACCATTAGGACCGTATGTATTGCCCGGCGCGAACCCCGGCACAAGCCCAAAGCGGTCCGGCTATTTGCCCAGCACGAAGCGGGCGCCGGCCTCGGCATGGATGGTCGTGCTGTCGTAGATCGGCAGCACATTGGCGTTCACGTCCACGATCAGGTCGAGCTCCGTGCAGGCCAGGACCACGGCCTGCACATCCTCCTTGGCGATGTTGGTCAGCTCGGTCTTCATGTAGCGCTCGGCCTCGCGGGTGATGATGCCGGCAGCCAGTTCGGTATAGACGAGCTTGTCGATGCCCTCGGCCAGATCGGCCTCGGCTGGCAGCAGTGAGACGCCGCCTTCCTGTACCAGATGCTGGCGATAATCCCGGTCGCTCATCACATTGCTGGTGCCGACCAGCGCGACCGATTTCACCTTGTCCGTCTTCAGCCGCGCGCCAATCTCGTCGATGATGTGGATGACCGGCAGGTCCACGCTCGCCCCGATCTGCGGCACCACCTTGTGCAGGCTGTTGGCGCAGATCATCAGCGCTTCCGCACCGGCTGCCTGCAGCCGCTTGGCTGCGCCGACCATGTGGCCGGCCCCGCAATCCCAGTCATTGGCCGAGGCGCAGCGGGCGACATCGGCAAAGTCGAGGCTGTCGATCAGCAGCGTCGCGCTGTGCAGCCCGCCCAGTTCGCGCTGCACGGATCGGTTGATGAGGTCGTAATAGCGGGCCGTGGACGTCCAGGAGATGCCACCGATCAGTCCAAGCTTGCGCATCAAAACTCCATCTTGCGTGTCAGTGCCCGAGCGACTTGACGATCTCTTCGACCATCTTCTTGGCATCGGCGAGCAGCATCATCGTGTTGTCCATGTAGAAGACGTCATTGTCCACCCCCGCATAGCCCACGCCGCCCATGGAGCGCTTCACGAACAGCACGGTCTTGGCATTGGCCACATCGAGGATGGGCATACCATAGATCGGCGAGGACTTGTCCGTCTTGGCCGCGGGATTGGTCACGTCATTGGCGCCGATGACGAAGGCAACGTCGGTCTGCGCGAACTCGCTGTTGATGTCCTCCAGCTCGAACACCTCGTCATAAGGCACATTGGCTTCGGCCAGCAGCACGTTCATATGGCCAGGCATGCGGCCTGCCACCGGGTGGATGGCATATTTGACGCTCACGCCCTCCGCCTTGAGCATGTCGCCCATCTCGCGCAGCGCGTGCTGCGCTTGGGAGACGGCCATGCCGTATCCGGGCACGATGATGACGCTATCCGCCTGCTTCATCAGGAACGCCGCGTCTTCCGCGCTGCCGCGCTTCCACGGGCGCTGCTCCTTGGCCTCGCTATCGCCGCTCGCCGCTTCCGCGCCGAAGCCGCCGGCAATCACGGAAATGAAGCTGCGGTTCATCGCCTTGCACATGATGTAGCTGAGGATCGCGCCCGAGGAGCCGACCAGCGCCCCGGTGATGATCATCGCGCTGTTGCCGAGCGTGAAGCCCATGGCGGCGGCCGCCCAGCCGGAATAGCTGTTCAGCATCGAGACCACGACCGGCATGTCGGCCCCGCCAATGGGGATGATGAGCAGGAAGCCGATGACGAAGGCGAGAACGAGGATGATCCAGAAGTCCATCGGCGCCTGGCTGTGCCAGAAGCCGTAGGTGAAGAAGAGGATCGCCAGCAGCGTGCCGATGTTGATGATGTGGCGCCCCGGCAGCAGGATGGGCTTGCCGCTCATATTGCCGTTGAGCTTGAGGAAGGCGATGACCGAGCCCGAGAAGGTGATCGCGCCGATTGCCACGCCCAGCGCCATCTCGATGCGGCTGACGGCATGGATCGCCCCGGTCAGCTCGTCAGCAATGCCGAAGGACACCGGGCTGAGGAAGGCGGCGACGCCGACCAGCACGGCGGCAAGGCCGACAAGGCTGTGAAAGGCCGCGACGAGCTGCGGCATCGCCGTCATGGCAATCCGCCGCGCGATCACGAAACCGAGCACGCCGCCGATGATGATCGCCACGCCGATGCGCGGCATCGCCACCGCATCATGCGTCGCCACGGTGGTACCCACGGCGATGAACATGCCGAGCATGCCGAAGCGATTGCCGCGCCGGCTGCTCTCCGGGTTGGAGAGGCCGCGCAGCGCCAGAATGAACAGCACGCCTGAAATGAGATAGGCGAGGGCCGCCAGCGGCCCGACAGGCAGGAACGCCAGCATCACTTGCGCTCCTTCTTCTTGTACATCGCCAGCATCCGCTCGGTCACGGCAAAGCCGCCGAAGATGTTGATGGAGGCGAGCACCACACCGATCAGCCCCAGCCATTCAGCCAGCGGATTGCCAGCCTCCGCCGCCGCGATGAGCGCGCCGACGATGATGACAGAGGAAATCGCGTTGGTCACCGCCATCAGCGGCGTATGCAGCGCAGGCGTGACCGACCACACGACATAATAGCCGACGAAGCAGGCCAGCACGAAGATCGAAAGAACTGCAATGAAGTCCATGATTCTGGTCCCCTCCCATGGAGACTAGGTGCTGCTTGTCTGCAGCCTCTCGTTCACCACCTTGCCGCCCTGGGTGATGCGGATGCCTTTCACGATCTCGTCGTCATCCGGCAGCACCGGCGCATTGGCGTCCTTGTCCCAATAAGCGGACAGGAAATTATAGAGATTGCGCGCGAACAGCGCCGAGGTGTCCGCCGCGAGGCGCGAGGGCATGTTGCGGTGGCCGACGATCTTCACCCCATGGCGCAGGGCGATTTCGCCTGGCACCGCGCCCTCGACATTGCCGCCCTGCTCGACAGCCAGATCCACGATCACGCTGCCCGGCTTCATCGTCGCGATCTGCGCGTCCGAGATCAGGCGCGGCGCCGCGCGGCCAGGGATCAGCGCGGTGGTGATCACGATGTCCTGCTTGGCGATATGACTGGAGACCAGCTCGGCCTGCGCCTTCTGATATTCCGGCGACATTTCGGTGGCATAGCCGCCGCTGCCTTCGCCCTCGATGCCCTTCACCGCATCGACGAAGATCGGCTTGGCGCCGAGCGATTCGATCTGTTCCTTGGTCGCGGCGCGCACGTCCGTCGCGCTCACCTGCGCGCCGAGCCGGCGGGCGGTGGCGATGGCCTGCAGGCCTGCGACGCCCACACCCATCACGAAGACGCGTGCGGCGGACACGGTGCCGGCCGCCGTCATCATCATCGGGAAGGCGCGGCCATATTCGGCGGCGGCGTCCAGCACCGCCTTGTAGCCCGAGAGGTTGGACTGGGAGGAGAGAATGTCCATGCTCTGCGCGCGGGTGATGCGCGGCATGAACTCCATGGCCAGCGCTTCCAGCCCGGCGGCCGCATAACGATCGATCCGCGCGCGCTCGCCAAATGGGTTGAGCGATCCGACCAGCCATGCCCCCGGCGCCGCGCCCGCAATGCTCTCGGGCTCCGGCCCCTGCACGCACAGGATAATGCCCGCGTTCTGCACGGTGGCGGCCCGGTCGGTCACCGTGGCGCCAGCGGCCTCATACTCGGCATCGGAGACGCTGGCAGAAAGGCCCGCCCCCGTTTCCACCGCCAGCTCCGCACCGAGCGCCTTGAACTTGCGGACGGTTTCGGGCGACGCGGCCACGCGCCGCTCGCCAGCGGCGGTCTCGCGAATGACGGCGATTTTCATGAACATCCCCCCGTTCGGAGGGATCAGGCGATGATCATGATGACGATGAGCGCGGCGATTGCGCTGAGAATCGTGCCCCACTTCATCAGCGTCACGAAGCCGCTGTAGCTGCCGGTTGCCTGATTCATGTCCTGTTCGTGCGCCATGGCTATCCTGTTCCAGATTGTCGTCTTCGCAATGTCCTAGCGGCATTATTTGGCGGCCTCAAGCAGCTTGCCGCAAAGACAGGTCGGCTTAACAGCCTCTTTACCCCCTCTCTTTAATTCCGTCGGCTGCAACGAGCGGAAGAGAGCATGACCGATCCCGAAAATCCTGTTCTGCTGCTGGTCGATGATGAGCCGGCGCAGCGCCGACTCAATATTGCCATGGCCCATCGGGCGGGCTGGCGCGCGATGAGCGCGAGCACGGCGGAGGATGCGCTCGAGGTGCTCGATTCCCGTGAAGGCGCGCGCATCAATGCCGTGATGATCGACGACTGGACGCAGGAAGGCGAGGCCAGCGACCTCATCCGTGCCATCGGCGTCCGTCGCCCGCAATTGCCGGTTCTGGTCATCACCGCCAATGGCTCTGCCGAGCGGGCGGTGGATGCGATGCGGGCCGGCGCGCATGATTTCCTCATCAAGCCGATCGCGCCGGACAGTTTCCTGAGCGCGCTGCAGGCTGCGCTCAACCATGCCGGTAGTGCGGGCGAATTGCGTCCGCTGACCGAGAAGAACCGGACGCCGCTCGGCTTCGACGAGATCGTCGGCTCCTCGCCCACCTTCCGCTCTGCGCTCGCCATCGCCGCCAAGGCGGCGCGTGCCCGCGTGCCCATCCTCATCGAGGGGGAAAGCGGTGTCGGCAAGGAAGTCATCGCCCACGCCATCCACGCCGCCAGTCCGCGCGCCCGCGCGCCGATGGTCACGGTCAATTGCGGCGCGATTCCGTCGAATCTGGTCGAATCGGACCTGTTTGGCCACGAACGCGGCGCCTTTACTGGCGCGTTCGATCGGCATGTCGGCAAGTTCAGCACTGCCAATGGCGGCACGATCTTTCTCGATGAGATCAGCGAATTGCCGCTCGATGCGCAGGTCAAGCTGCTGCGCGTGCTCCAGGATGGCGAGATCCAGCCGGTCGGCGCGCGCCTGCCCAGTCAGGTCGATGTCCGCGTGATCGCGGCGACCAACAAGCGGCTGCTCGACGAGGTGGAGGCGGGGCGTTTCCGCGAAGACCTTTATTACCGCCTCAACGTCGTCCAGCTGACCATTCCGCCGCTGCGGGATCGTCGCGGTGATATTCCCGCGCTGGCGCGTCATCTGCTGGAGCGGGTTGTCGCGCAGCCGGGGATGCGCAGCCTCGGCATCACCAATGAGGCGATCAACCTGCTCGCCCTGCACGATTGGCCGGGCAATGTCCGTCAGTTGCACAACACGCTCTTCCGCGCGGCTGTGCTGTGCGAGGGGGATGCCCTCACGGCGGCGGATTTCCCGCAACTCTCCGGCAAGCTCAACCAGAGCGAGCCGGTGCGGCGCGAGAACGGGCAGGTCACGCCCATGGTCCGCAACGCGCAGGAGAGCGGCATTGGCATCACGCTCTACGAGCCGAACGGCCATTTGCGCGCGCTGGCCGATATCGAGGCCGACGTCATTCGCCTCGCCATCGGCCATTATCGCGGCCGCATGACGGAAGTGGCGCGTCGCCTCGGCATCGGCCGCTCGACGCTGTATCGCAAGCTCGCGGAACTGGGCATCGATACCGCGGCCTGAGCGGCACCGTTTTAAGTCTGCACTGGTAAGATCGGCGGCATAGCCTTCACCGTCATTCCCGCATTCGCGGGAATGACGAAAGGGGAGGTTTGCGGCAGCCTTCCAAGTTCCTCCCCATGCTCGCATGGGGAGGGGGACCGTTTGCGTAGCAAATGGTGGAGGGGCGGATGCGCAGCGTTGGATTTTGACCCCTCCACCACCAGCTTTGCCGGCGGTCCCCCTCCCCGAGCAGGCTCAGGGGAGGATCTGGGTTTGTCTGCAGACGTCACTCAGCCGGGGATTGCACGGCCGGCGCGAGCCTAGCCGTCGCGAGCTTACCCGTCGCTGTCGCGCTCGATGTCGGCGCCGACCGCGCTCAGTTTCTCTTCCAGCCGCTCATAGCCCCGGTCGAGATGGTAGACGCGGCTCACCACCGTCTCGCCTTGTGCGGCGAGGCCGGCGAGGATCAGGCTCATCGAGGCGCGCAGGTCGGTCGCCATCACGGGGGCGCCGGTCAGCTTCTCGACACCGCGCACCACGGCGGTGCGGCCATTCACGGTGATATCGGCACCCATGCGGGCGAGCTCGGGCACGTGCATGTAGCGGTTCTCGAAGATCGTTTCGGTGAGCACGCTCGCGCCACCGGCCAGTGTCAGCATCGCCATGAATTGCGCCTGCATGTCGGTGGGGAAGCCGGGATGCGGCGCCGTGGTCAGCGTCAGCGGCTTCAGCGGGCCATCGGCCGCGACCTTGATGCCGGTCTTGCTTTCCTCAATGTGGACGCCGGCATCGCGCAGGCCCTTGAGGATCGCGTGCATGTCATCGGCATTGGCGCCGATCAGATCCAGCTCCCCGCCGGTGATCGCGGCGGCGCAGGCATAGCTGCCGGCCTCGATGCGGTCTGCCATCACCCGATAGGTGGTGCCATAGAGGCGCTGCTTGCCGTGGATGACGATCCGGTCCGTGCCGACGCCCTCGATCTCGCAGCCCATGGCGACGAGCAGGCCGCACAGGTCGACAATCTCCGGCTCGCGCGCCGCATTCTCGATGATCGTCTCGCCATTGGCGAGCGCGGCCGCCATCAGCGTGTTCTCGGTCGCGCCGACGGAGGGGAAGGGCAGGGTAACGAGCGCGCCCTTGAGGCCGCCATCCGGCGCAATGGCGCGGACATAGCCATTGGCCATCTCGATCGTCGCACCGAGCGTCTCGAACGCGCGCAGGTGGAAGTCGATGGGGCGATTGCCGATGGCGCAGCCGCCGGGCAGCGAAACGGTCGCCTCGCCGGTGCGGGCGAGCAGCGGCCCCAGCACGACGATGGAGGCGCGCATCTTGCGCACGATGTCATAGGGCGCGACCGATGAGGTGACGCGCGCGGCCTTGAGCGTCATCACCCGGCCGAAATCTTCCTGCCGCGATCCCTCGATGGTGGTCGAGACGCCAAGCTGGTTGAGCAGATGGCCAAAGCTGTCCACGTCCGCCAGACGGGGCAGGTTGCGCAGGGTCACCGGCTCCTCGGTCAGCAGCGCGCAAGGCAGCAGCGTCAGCGCGGCGTTCTTCGCGCCGGAGATCGGGAGTTTGCCGGAGAGCGGCTTGCCGCCGCGGATGAGGATACGGTCCATCGCGGCTTCTTAGCGGCTCCAGAGCCGCGTGCAAGGGGCAGGCGGAGACGGGGTCCTGGCTCAGGCCAGCAGTTCCACATCCCAGTAGAGCCAGTCGTGCCAGCTCTCGTGCAGATGGTTGGGCGGGAAGGCGCGGCCATGGTCCTGCAACTGCCAGGTCGTCGGCCGGATCGGCAATTGGCGCAGCGGCATATGCGCCTCGCGCGGGGTGCGCCCGCCTTTCTTGAGGTTGCACGGCGAGCAGGCGGTGGCGACATTCTCCCAGGTCGTGCGGCCCCCGGCGCGGCGTGGCACGACGTGATCGAAGGTGAGATCCTTGGTCGATCCGCAATATTGGCAGGAGAATTTGTCGCGCAGGAAGAGGTTGAACCGGGTGAAGGCGGGATGCTCGCTCGGCCGCACATATTGCTTTAGCGCGATCACCGACGGGATTTGCATCTGGAAACTCGGCGAATGAACTTCCTGCTCATAGCTGGAGACGATGTCCACCCGATCCAAAAAAACCGCCTTGATGGCGGTTTGCCAGGGCCAGAGGCTCAGCGGATAATAAGAAAGCGGGGTGTAATCGGCGTTCAACACGAGCGCCGGGCAATTTTCTGGATGGCGTATTCGATCGGGATGATACATGCGCGCTCTTGCCCCTTTCGTTTCGCCGCACTCTCTCCAAGAGAAGCGTGACGTGCATATGACAGCAGAGACGATGAGTCTTCGTCAAGGCCTTGTATGATGGAAAACGACTCTCCACGACATGTGGTGACCCGTTTCGCGCCCAGCCCGACCGGGCGCCTGCACATCGGCCATGGCTGGTCGGCGCTGCAGGCCCATGACTTCGCGCGGGAAAATGACGGCACCTTCCTGCTGCGCATCGAGGATACCGACGTCACCCGCTGCCGGCCCGAATTCACCGAGGGTATTTACGAAGACCTGCGCTGGCTCGGCATCGGCTGGGATGGGTTGGTGATCCAATCCGCGCGGTTCGATGCCTATGAAGAGGCGCTGGACCGACTCAAGGCAACGGGCGTCGTCTACCCCTGCTTCTGCACGCGCGGGGATATCGCGCGGGAACTGGCCGCAAGCCTCCACGCCCCGCATGGCGCCGACGGGCCGCTCTATCCCGGCACCTGCCGCGCGCTGTCGCCGGACGAGCGCGCGGCACGGATCGCGGCGGGCGATCCGCATAGCTGGCGGCTGGACATGGGCGCCGCGCTGGCGCGCACCGGTCCACTGGCCTGGCAGGATGATTTTGCCGGCACCGTCCCCGTCGAGCCGGACGCGTTGGGCGATCTGATCATCAAGGGGCGGGACCGGCCGGCCAGCTATCATCTTGCTGTGGTGGTGGACGATGCGGCGCAGGGCGTCACGCATGTCATTCGGGGGCGGGACGTGTTCGCTTCCACCCACGCCCATCGCACCCTGCAGGCGCTGCTCGGCCTGCCCAGTCCGCGCTACCGGCATCACAGGCTGATCGTGGATGCGGCGGGCAAGCGCCTTGCCAAGCGCGCCGATGGCCTGAGCCTCGCGGAACTGCGCGATCAGGGCCTTTCCGGGCCGGCGCTCGCCGAAGATTTGCGGGCTGGCCGCTTTCCGGTTGGAATCAGGGTCGAAGCCTCCTAAATCGGGGCCACAAGGAGACAAGCTATGGGCAATGCCCTCATGATCATCCTGCTGGTGCTCGCCATGCTAGGCGCACTTTTCATGCTCGTTCGCGGCATCGTGACGTTCCTGCGCACGACCGAGGCGGAGCTGAAAGGCGATGGCACCGGCCCGAGCCAGTCCAGCCTGCGCCAGAATAAGGCGATGATGGGCCGCGTGACCTTCCAGGCGCTCGCGATCCTGATCGTGGCCATTTTGCTGCTGGTCAACAGCGGCCGCTAAGCGGCCTGCATACCCCAAATGACATGGCCGCCCACCAATAGGCAGGCGGCCATGGGCAAGTGCTGGTCTCAGTAGCTGGTGATCGTCACCTTCTCGATCGTATCGGGGAAATTCAGCGGTCCTGTGCGATCATCGATCAGCGCGTGGCCGATCATCGCTTCGCCGGTCACGATCTTGATGACGCGGGGGATCGATGCTGTTGCTTGCGACTTGCCGTCGACCAGCAGCGAGATCGTCAGTCCTTCGCTCGCCGGGGCGATCTGGGCGGTGATCACATGGTCGCCGGCCCCGAGTGCTTGGGTGCCACGCAGGATCTTGCGTTCCTGTGCGCGGCCCGAGGGGTTGTAGGTAAAGACCGGCACGCCGTTCTCCATCGCGAGCGTATAACCCGCGAACTTCGCGCCCTGGGTCAGAATCGGCCCGCTGACCGCTGAGCCGGTGAGTTTGACACGGGCTTCGGCGGTCCAGTTGGGGTTGAGTTCCGGGAAGGTCACGGCCGGATAGCGGATGTCGCTAGTATAATAAGTGCGTGTCCGCTCCGGCGCGAGGGCGTTGGGGCGATATTTGTAGTTCAGCCGCTCGAAGAAGTCGGCCGAGAGCGGATAGACATGGAACTTCTGGGCCGCCGCCTCGAAGTCCGCCTTCAGTTCGGCCAGCTTGTCGGGATATTGCGCGGCGACATTGCGGGTCTGCGACCAGTCCTCGTTGAGATTATACAACTCCCAGCCGGCCTTGGTCGGGTCGGTCTTGTTCGGTCCCCATGGTTCCCAATTGACCTCGGTGCCGGCGAACCAGCCATCCTTGTAATAGCCGCGGCTCCCCAGCATCTCGAAATACTGCTCACGTCGTTGCGACGGGGCCTTGGGGGCATCGAAACTGTACTTCATCGAAATGCCGTCGATCGGCTGCTGGGCCACACCGTCCACCGTGGCCGGCGGGGTGATCCCCACCACGTCATAGATGGTCGGCGCGATGTCGATGACATGGCTGAACTGGGTGCGGATGCCGCCTTTGTCCTTGATCTTGTCAGGCCAGGAGACGACCATCCCCACACGCAGCCCGCCGAGCTGGGAGGCGACCGTCTTGCCCCATGGGTAGGGCGTGTTGAGCGCATAGCCCCAGCCGACCGGGTAGTTGCCGAAGCTCTCCTCCGTACCGAACTTGTCCTTCTGCGGCAGCAGCGTCTCGGGCGTTTCCTTGATGCCGGCGAACTGCGAGTAAGCGTTGATCGAGCCGTACATGTTGTGCAGCGCCGCGCCGTTATCGCCGTTGATGAAGATCACTAGCGTGTTGTCCAACTCGCCATCCTGACGCACCCGCTCGATCACGCGACCCAGTTGATTGTCGAAGAAGGCAAGCTGCGCGGCGGCCACTTCCATCATATGCGCGTAAAGCGCCTTCTGATCGGCAGGCAGGCTATCCCAGCGCGGCACGCCGGGCAGGGGCGGCGCCATGCGGGCGTCCTTGGGGATGATGCCCATGGCTTTCTGACGCGCGAAAATCTGGTCGCGCATCTTGTCCCAGCCCATGTCGAACTTGCCCTTGAACTTGGCCACCCAATCGGCCGGGGCCTGCTGCGGACCGTGCATGGCGCCGGGCGCGACATACAGGAAGAAGGGCTTGTTCGGGTCCTGCGCCTGCTGCGCGCCCAGCCAGCCCAGCATCTTGTCGGTCATATCGCGGTCGAAGATATAATTATCGTCCGTCCGGTCGCGCCGCACGGGGTTGATATTCTCGACAATGGTCGGGTTGAACTGATCGGCACCCGCGCCGTTGAACCCGTAGAAATAATCGAAGCCCAGGCCGATCGGCCAGCGCTTGAACGGACCCATCGGCCCGGTCTCCCAGTCGGGGATATTATGGTTCTTGCCGAACCACGACGTGTCATAGCCATTATCGCGCAGCACACGGCCCAGCGTCGCGGCGCTGTCCGGCATCACGGAGGTATAGCCCGGCGCATCGATCGATACGTTGGAGATCGATGCATTGCCGACGGCATGGTGGTTGCGGCCGGTGAGCAATGCGGCGCGCGTCGGCGAGCACATGGCGGTGGTGTGGAAGCGCGTGTAGCGCAGGCCGGAGGCAGCGAGACTGTCGAACACCGGCGTCGGAATGGGGCCGCCATAAGAGGTGGAGGCGCTGAAGCCCACATCGTCCATAAGGACGAGGATGATATTGGGGGCACCCTTGGGGGCTTTGGTCGGCTGCGGATAGTAGGTCCAGTCAGGGCCGACCGGCGGCGAGGCCTGCTGCGAGTTGGCGCCTTGTTGCGCCGTCGCGGCGGAAAGCCCAAGGCCCGCACATGCCGCGATAATCAGCCGGCTGGCGCCACGCCACGCGGCTTTTGACGCCATTTTTCTCGAATAGCTCATCGTTCCTCTCCCTATTTTGAACCACCTTGTCATGCGGAGAGGCAGGTAGAAGCAACGGCCTGCGAGGCTATAAGTTATAGCCACTCGCTAATAGGATTAGGGCAGGACGGATGAAGCTTGGCGTCGATGTCAGGCCGGAAACAGGCCCGGCGCGACACCCTTGAACCGCGTCTCGATCTCGAACAGGGCGCCATCATAGTCGGACGGAGGCAGGCCGGTCGCCGCAGAGGTGACGAACATTCTGTCGAGCCGTTCACCGGCAAAGGCGATATTGGTGATCTGGGAGGCGGGTAGCGCAATGCTGTGATCCAGCGTGCCATCGGGGCGGAAGCGGCTCACCCGGCCGGCGCCCCAATGAGCGACCCACAGCCCGTCCTCGGCATCGACAGTCATGCCGTCCGGCCCGCCGTCTCCCTCGCCGAAGCGGATGAAGATCTCGCGGTCGGTAATGCCGCCATCGGGCGTGCGCGCGAACCGGTAGATGAGGCCGCGCATGGTGTCGGTATGGTAGAGCCAGCGGCCGCAGGTTGAGAAGGCAGGGCCATTGGTGACGGTGTAGCCGCTGTCCATTGGCGTCCAGCGACCATCCGGTGTGAACCGGTAGAGCGTGCCGGTCTCGCCCTCGATCCGGCTGTGCATGGTTCCGCACCAGATTGTCCCGCTGGCGTCGGCCTTGCCGTCGTTCATGCGATTGTCTGGCAGATGCGGCTCGGGGTTGCCGATCGGCTCGATGATCAGCGGATCGAGCGAGAGCCGCGCAAAGCCGCTCGCGAACCCGGCAATGAAACCGCCCTGATCGCGCTCGACCACCCAGCCCAGCCGCTCGGGCATCGCCCAGCGGTCGACCGTGCCATCGGCGAGCGAGAGCCTGTTGAGAGCCGGCGCGAGAATGTCCGTCCAGTAGAGCGCGTTGTCGCGCGCGCTCCACAGCGTCCCCTCGCCCAGCTCGTCGCGCACGTCGCGCTCGACGATCCGCCAGCCCGTCATCCTGCTGCCCTTTCGGCCTTAGTGATTGTCGCGCGGCAGGCCCTGGGTTTGGGCGATGCGCTGGAACTGCTCGCTGCCTTCCAGAATCGCGCCCTTGTCCAGCTGCCCGACAAGCGAACGCTGGATGTCCTGCCATGGGGTCTGGGACGCGGGATAGGCATAGCCACCCTTGGCTATCAGGGCTTCACGGCGCTCGGCAAGCTCCGCGTCGGCGATCAGCACATCCACCGTGCAGGCATTCAGGTCCATGCGCACCCGGTCACCGTCGCGCAACAGGGCGAGACCGCCCATGGCCGCCGCTTCCGGGCTGGCATTGAGGATCGACGGGCTGGCACTGGTGCCGGACTGGCGCCCGTCGCCGATGCAGGGCAGGGCGCTGATTCCTTCCGTAATGAGATAGGCCGGCGGCCGCATGTTCACCACCTCCGCCGCGCCGGGATAGCCGATGGGGCCGGCGCCGCGCATGAAGAGAAGCGTGTTCTCGGTAATGCCGGTGGCCGGATCATCGATGCGCTTGTGATAATCCTCCGGGCCGTCGAACACGATGGCGGGGCCTTCGAACACGCCCGGTGCGTCCGGGTTGGAGAGGTAGCGGTCGCGAAACTCCTGGCTGATCACGCTGGTCTTCATGATCGCGGCATCGAACAGATTGCCGCTCATCACCAGAAAGCCGGCGTCCTCGACCAGCGGCTGCTCGAACGGATGGATGACGCGCTCGTCCATGATCCGCGCATCCCGGCAATTGTCGCCCATGCTGGCGCCGTTCACGGTCAGCGCGCCTTCGCGGATCAGGCCGTGGCGGATGAGCTGCGCGACCACGGCGGGCACGCCGCCGGCGCGATAATAATCCTCGCCCAGATATTCGCCGGCCGGCTGGAGGTTGACCAGCAGCGGCACCTTGTGGCCGAGCCGCTCCCAATCCTTGAGCGGCAGATCGACGCCGATATGGCGCGCAACCGCCGCGAGGTGGATGGGCGCATTGGTCGAGCCGCCGATGGCCGAATTCACCACGATGGCATTGTGGAAGGCGTCGAGCGTCAGAATGTCCGAGGGCTTGAGGTCTTCCGCCACCATCTCGACAATGCGCTTGCCGGTGCGCCAGGCGACTTCCTGCCGGTCGCGATAGGGCGCCGGAATGGCGGCGGAGCCGGGCAGCATCATGCCCAGCGCCTCGGCAAGGCTGTTCATGGTCGTCGCCGTGCCCATGGTGTTGCAATAACCGGTCGAGGGGGCCGAGGAGGCGACGAGCTTGATGAAGCCCTCATCGTCGATTTCGCCGGCGGCGAGCATCTGCCGCGCTTTCCACACGATGGTGCCGGATCCGGTGCGCTCGCCCTCATGCCAGCCGTTCAGCATCGGGCCGACGGAGAGCGCAATGGCCGGAATGTTCACCGTGGCGGCGGCCATCAGTGCGGCGGGCGTGGTCTTGTCGCAGCCGGTGGTCAGCACCACGCCATCGAACGGGTAGCCATAGAGCGCCTCCACCAGCCCGAGATAGGCGAGGTTGCGGTCCAGCCCGGCTGTCGGTCGCTTGCCCGTCTCCTGAATGGGGTGGACGGGGAATTCGATGGCGATGCCGCCGGCCTCGCGAATGCCCTCGCGCACCCGCTCGGCCAGCACGAGATGGTGGCGGTTGCAAGGCGAGAGGTCGCTGCCGGTCTGGGCGATGCCAATGATCGGCTTGCCCGAGCGCAGTTCCTCGAGGCTGAGGCCGAAGTTCAGGTAACGCTCCAGATAGAGCGCCGTCATGTCGATATTGTCTTCATTGTCGAACCATGCGCGCGAGCGCAGGCGCGAGCCTTTGGCGTCTGTCATTTGTGGTGCGTGCCCTGCTGAATTGAAACGCGGTAGATCATGGCATGCCGATAGGGCTTGCCGGGATCGACGCGGGCGGAAATGAAATCGGGATGGTTCGGCGCATCCGGGAATTTCTGCGGTTCGAGCGCGATGCCATCCCCCATGCGATACAGGCGGCTGCTCTTGCCGGGGACTGTGCCATCCAGGAAATTCCCGGCGTAGAATTGCACGCCCGGCTCGGTCGTCAGCACTTCGAGGACGCGCCCGGAGGCGGGGTCTTCAAGGCGGGCGGCCAGTTCGGGCTTGGCCGTCACGCCCTTGTCGAGCGCGAAATTATGGTCATAGCCGCGGCCGGCGCGGATCTGGTCGTCCCGGCCATCGCGAATGTCCTGCGCGATGCGGCGCGGCTTGCGAAAGTCGAACGGCGTGCCGGCCACCGGGCGCAGCTCGCCAGTGGGGATCAGCTTGGCATCGACGGGCGTGAAGGCCTTGGCGGGAATGGTCAGCAACTGGTCGAGCGCGCCGCCGGGTGACTCCTCGCCGGCCATGTTGAACAGCGCATGGTTGGTCATGTTCACGATGGTTGGTTTGTCCGTCCTGGCCTCGAAGGCAATGCCGAGCGCGCCGCTCTCATCCAGCGTGTAAGTGGTGGTGACGTCCAGCTTGCCAGGGTAGCCGGCGTCGCCATCCGGGCTGACATGAGCGAGCACGACACGCGCGGTCGGGCCGCTCTCCACCGAGACGACCTTCCACACGGCGCGATCGAAGCCCTTGCCGCCGCCATGCAGCGAATTGGTCCCGTCATTTTGCGTCAGCTGGTAGGTCTTGCCATCCAGCGCGAACCGGCCATTGGCGATGCGGTTGGCGAACCGCCCGACGGTAACGCCGAGATAATTGGGATGCGCCTCATATTGGGCCGCACTGTCGAACCCGAGCACGACATCAGCCCGCTTGCCGTCGCGCCCGGGGACGAGCAGCGACTGCAGCGTGGCGCCATAAGTGATGATCTTCGCTTCCACGCCTTGCGCGTTCTTGAGCGTGATCGCCTCAATGGCCGTGCCATCGGCGAGGGTGCCGGCAGCCGCACGGTGCGCCTCGGCGGCCTGAACCACGGAAACTGGCATCGCCATCGCCAGCGTTCCGGAGATGATCGCTATCCAATATGCACGTCGCATCCCTGCCCCAATCCTTTTGTCTCTGTCCGCGCTGTGCGGGTTTATAGTCAGACAAATGACGTTGACGCAAGCCGACATTCCGGCGAAAACGCCTCGGTAAAATTGATGAGGGGATGGAGCCGATGGCCGGACCGGCAGGGGTTGCAAATGGGGTGAGCAGGGACAGCGGCGGGGTCAATTACACCCCGGCCCTGGTGCTGTTGGCCAGCCTGTTTTTCATGTGGGGTTTCATCACTGTCATCAACAACACGCTGCTGCCGCATCTGCGCAGCGTGTTCGATCTCAATTATACGCAGACGACCCTAATCGAATCGGTCTGGTTCATCGCCTATTTCGTGGCGTCGATCCCATCTGCCTGGCTGATCAAGCGGATCGGCTACCAGAAATCGCTGGTCGTTGGCTTGCTGGTGATGGCGGCAGGCTCGCTGGGCATGATGCTCGCGGCGAGTCTGCCTTCTTATGGCGTCACCCTCGTCATGCTCTTTGTCATAGCGAGCGGCATCACGCTGCTCCAGGTGGCTGCCAATCCCTATGTTGCGGTGGTCGGATCGCCGGAAACGGCGTCCTCGCGCCTCAATCTCGTGCAGGCCATGAACTCGGCGGGCACCATGTTCGCGCCCTTGTTCGGCGCCTATCTGATCCTCGGGCGCTCCAAGGGCGGCACGGCGGAAGCGGGCGTCGTGCTCACCCAGGCGGAGCGCCTTGCCGATGCGCAATCGGTGATCCTGCCTTATGGCCTCGTCGCGGTCGTGCTGATCGTGCTCGCCATCGTCATTGCGCGCTTTCCGTTGCCCGCCATGGGGTCGGCCGCCAATCGCGCGAGCAATGAGGAGCGCCGCAACCACTCGCTCTGGCGGCACCGCAATCTCGTGTTCGGCGTGCCGGCGATTTTCATCTACCTGATTGCCGAGATCGGCGTCGCCAATCTGTTCGTCAACTTCGTCAGCCAGCCGCACATTGCCAACCTCACCCATGAGCAGGCCGGTCGCTACCTCACCTTCCTGTGGGGCGGGATGATGGTCGGCCGCTTCGTCGGTTCGGCGATCATGCAGAAGATTCCGGCGGAGACAGTGCTGGCGGCCTTCTCCATCGGCGCGTTCGTCGTGATGCTGGTCACGGTCTTCACCACCGGCCCGGCGGCGATGTGGGCCTTGATCCTCGTGGGCTTCTTCCACTCGATCATGTTCCCGACCATCTTCACGCTCGGCATCAAGGGGCTGGGACCGTTGACCGAGGAGGGCTCGGGGCTGCTGATCATGGCAATTGCCGGCGGCGCGCTGGTCATCGTGCAGGGTTGGCTGGCGGACAGCTATGGCCTTCAGATGTCGTTCCTGCTGACGGCGGCGTGCGAACTCTACGTGCTGTTCTATGCGTTGTGGGGTGCGAAGCCGACCAACGCCTTACCCGAGCCGAAGCCGATCGAGGAATAACTCTGACTAAATTGCCTTTGGTTTATCCAGCGGCCGGGGCGAGCGCTTTCATGCGCTCGACCTTGCCGAACAGGAAGAGCAGGCTGAAGGCGGCCGTGAAGCCGCAGCCGGCGAGGAAGATCAGCACCAGCTCGAAAGATTGCGTCTGCTGCAGAATGAAGCCGATCACGATCGGCGTCACGATGGACGACATGTTGCCGAACATGTTGAAGATGCCGCCGCTCAAACCCGCCGCACCGGGTGGCGCGATATCGGACATGACGGCCCACCCCAGCGCGCCGAAGCCCTTGCCGAAAAAGGCGAGGCTCATGAAGATCATGATCATGGTCTGCGCGCTGGTGTAATTGCAGCCGAGAATTGCGAGCGAACCCATCATGCCGGTGACAATGGGGAGTTTGCGGGCCAGCGTCAGGCTATGCCCGCGCTTGAGCAGCCAGTCCGACCACAGGCCGCCCAGCAAGCCGCCGAGAAAGCCGCAGATCGATGGAATGGCGGTCATCAGCCCGGTCTCGATGATCGAGAGGCCACGCTCCTGCACGAGATAGACCGGGAACCAGGTGATGAAGAAATAGGTGAGGGCGTTCACGCAGAATTGGTGGAGATAGAGCCCCCAAAGCGACGGGGCGAGAATGAGGGCGCGGACGTGCCGCGCCGTCTCGCCCTCCGGTCGCCCTGCCGGGTCGGCCTTTTCGATCAAGGCGCCGCCATCGACGATCAGTGCCAGCTCTGCGGGCTGGATGCGCGGGTGACGATGCGGCTCGTGGACGGTGCGCGCCCACGCCATGGCCGCGACCAGCCCGACCCCACCCATGAACAGGAAGACCTCCGGCCAGCCGATGACCCCGATGATCCAGGCCATGATGGGCGCGAACAGGATCGTCGCGCAATATTGCGCGGAGGTGAAAATCGCGGTGGCGCGGCCGCGTTCGCTGGCCGGGAACCAGCTGGCGACGATCCGCGCATTACCGGGGAAGGACGGGGCTTCGGCCAGACCAACGAGGAGCCGGAGCAGAAAGAGCGCGGTGATGGCGGCGGCGCCGGAGAGAAACACCACCAGGCCCTGCGCGGCCGTGAACAGCGACCAGCCCACAATGGCAACGAGATAGACGCGCCGAACGCCAAACCGGTCGAGCAACCATCCGCCGGGGAGCTGCGCCGCGACATAGGACCAGCCAAAGGCCGAGAAGACGATGCCGAGTTGCAGCGGATCGATATCGAGATCGCGCGTCATCAGGGGCGCCGCCAGCGAGAGGATCGCCCGGTCCGCATAATTGATGACGGTGACGCCAAACAGCACGGCGAGGACGCCCCAGCGAAGCCGGCCTGCCAACAGACTCGTGGTTTGACTCATCGCGCCTCTCCCCGCCGGCGCTGTATGTCTGCCCTTCGGAGGCGGATACTGTCTGACAAACAGGGCGGCGGTGGCGGGCGTAAAGCGGATCGTAGACACACGCAAGGCTATCAATCTGGACATTTCTCTGCCCGGCTATTCAAACGTTGGCCGCTAAATGTCCTGCTATTGCGCCGGCCTCGTGCCGGGCATCAGCTCGGGCAGCGCACGCGCTTGACGGACCCGATGGTCAGCACGTCGCCCCCGCCGGAGAGAGTCAGCGCGGCCGTATCCGTCCAGCTTTCGCCCTCGCCCGAGTAAGTGGCGGTGACGCTCAGGCGATTGGGCGAGAGCGGGCGGGCTTGCGTCACCTTGCCCACGCTCTCGTAGAATGTGAGGTCGTCCGCGCCCACCGCTAGCCGCATATTGTCGCCGGGCTTGCCGCATGCCGCGGCGCTGGACGACCAGTTGCCCCGGAAGGCCTGCGGAATGGCGCCGGCGCCTGTCTCGCCGCCCGGCGGGATGATCTTCACCGTGCCGCGCGGCGAGAGATCCGACTCCGCGATCAGCCAGGCCATCTGGCCGCTCTCGCCTTTCTGTCCGCCCGGGTTGCGCACCAATGTCATCGTGCCGATCATGTTGAACGGGCGACCATCCTCGCGCATGCGACCGTACATCTGCACCGGCACCTTCACCCGCTGATTGCCGGTCGACTGCGGACGGCCGACCAGAACCTGCACATCGCTGTAGCGGTTATAGGCGCTCGAAAACTGGGCCTCCGTCATGCCGCTGCCCCGCCCGGACTCGGCGTAGAGCCTATAGGCATCGCCAAAGCGCCCCTGCGCCAGCGCGAGGCCCCAAAGCTGGATGGTCGCGCCGGAAGCCTCGACGCTGGTCGGCACGCGCGCGGCCGCCTCGTTGAGCGGGGTGCGGTCATCGGGCAGGCCGCCCTGCTCGCCGGGGGCAGGGGGAACGAGCGTGCCGAGAAATTTCGGCTGTACCGAAGTGGTCCCGCTATCATTGGCATTGAGCGCGTTATCGAGGGCTTCGTCCGCCTGCGCCGCGTTCATGCCATTGGCCTGATTGTCCGCATCGGGCGACACCTGGCATCCCACAAGGATGAGGGTGAGCGCGGCAATCGAGGAAATCTGGCTCAGTCGGTTCATGCTCGTCTCCCTTTTGGGCATCGCTTGCGGTTCCCTTCGGCTGAAAAGGCAAACGCTCCGCCATGCGTCGGGTTGCCGCCATTTGCGCGACTCTCTCCCCATGCTATGGGGAGTGCCCTCCGCCGGACAGGACGACTCTTACCATGAATGATCTCACGCAGACGCCTGAAATGCTCATTGCCCAGATGGGTGCGCGTGCCCGCCGCGCCGCTGCGGACATGGCGCAGGCGCCGAGCGAGCTGAAGGCGCAGGCGCTGGTTGCCGCGGCCCGTTCGTTGCGGGATGCGATGCCGAAGATCATCCGAGCCAATCGCACCGATATGGAGCGCGGCGCCGCCAATGGCCTCTCCTCGGCGATGCTGGACCGGCTGCGGCTGGACGAGGCGCGGATCAATGGCATTGCCGACGCGGTCGAACAGGTCGCCAATCTTGCCGATCCGGTGGGGCAGATCATCGATGAATCCGAGCGGCCCAATGGCCTGCGCCTCAGCCGTGTACGGGTGCCGCTCGGCGTCATCGGCATCATCTATGAGAGCCGCCCCAATGTCACCGCTGATGCGGCTGCGCTCGGCCTGCGCTCCGGCAATGCGGTGATCCTGCGGGGCGGATCGGAAGCGGTGGAGAGCAACCGGGCGATCCACGCCGCCATGGTGCGCGGCATTGCCGAGGCCGGCTTGCCTGCCGATGCCGTGCAATATGTCCCCAGCACCGATCGTGCGCTGGTGGGCGCGATGCTGCGCGCGGTGGGGCTGATCGACATCATCGTGCCGCGCGGGGGCAAGAGCCTCGTCGCGCGCGTTCAGGACGAGGCGCGGGTGCCCGTGCTCGCCCATCTCGATGGCATCTGCCATACCTATGTCCACGCCGCCGCCGACCCCAAAATGGCCCGCGAGATCGTGGTCAATGCCAAGATGCGACGCACCGGCATCTGCGGCGCCACAGAGACGCTGCTGATCGACAAGGGTTATGCCGAGCCGCAAGCGCTGGTGGCCGCGCTGCTGGATGCGCAATGCGAGGTGCGCGGTGACAAGGCCGTCACCAAGCTCGACCCCCGCATCGAGCCAGCGCAGGATGGTGACTGGAACACTGAATATCTCGATTCCATCATCGCGGCGCGCTTCGTGGATGGCGTCGATGAGGCGCTCGATCACATCGCCGTGCATGGCAGCCACCATACCGATGCGATCATCACGCAGGACGCCGCGATTGCCGAGCAGTTCCTTGCCCGCTGCGACAGCGCGATCTGCATGTGGAACGCCTCCACTCAATTTGCCGATGGCGGCGAATTCGGCCTCGGCGCCGAGATCGGTATCTCGACGGGGCGGATGCACGCACGCGGGCCGGTGGCGCTGGAAGGGCTGACGACGTACAAATGGGTCGTGCGCGGCACCGGCCAGGTCCGGCCCTGATCATGCGCATCGGTAGAAGCATCGCGCCGCATATTGCGGCTTCCCTCGTTATTATCGCGCTGGCTGGCTGTCAGGTCGTGCCGGAAACGGGCGGTCGGCAACCTTCGCCGGCGCCCACCCCTGCGCCAGCGGCTCCGGCACCCGCGCCCGTCCCTGCGCCATCGCAGTCGAGCGATGCCTGGGAAGTGGCGCCTGTGACGTCCGGCAACTGGCGTTACGAAAACCGCAGTAGCGAGAGTGTCGCCAGCTTCGGCGCCTCGCCTGTCGCGCCGCTGGTGGTCCTGCGCTGTCAGAAGAGCAGCCGGCAGGTGTCGATGACGCTGGCCGGGAGCGCCAGTCCGCGCATCACCCTGCGCACCAGCAAGGGTGTGCTCGACTGGAGCGGGGCCACACAGCCGATGGCCGGCAGCAGCGCGATGGTCATCACGCGCCCCGCCAGCGATCCCGGGCTGGACTGGATGGCGTTCTCGCGCGGCCGGGTTTCCGTCGAGCCTGCAGGCGGGCAACGGATCATTCTGCCGGTGGTCTCGGAAATCGGGCGCGTCGTGGAAGACTGCCGGAGCTAGGCCGTTCCAGCGCCATTCGCCCAAATCGGCGAGCGCATGATTATGATTCGAAAAAAGATAATTACAAGTCTTGTTCGCAAGCGCGGAATGACTCACATCTAGGCCATCGCAGGGACGCACGGCTTCCAGCCAACCCGGCGAGAGAGTTTCAACGCAAGCGAAAGGAGGTGATCCGATGTCTCATGGTTCAGCAATGGGGTCGGTCAAGTCCGTTCGGGGAGCCTGCCGCTAAGGCATTGGTGGCGGGTCGCGCGGAGGTTCCTCCGGGGACCAAAACGCGGCGTAAATCCCCGGGTGGCGGCACTTCCGGCCGCTGACCATGCTGATGGGCCGCTCGGCGCCTCCGATGGGAGGTTCCGGCGGCCCCTCTCATTTGGGCTTGTGTCTCTTCGGTGGCGAGGGTGGCGAGCACGGCCTGCCGATCGCCAGGCCGATCATCCCAGCATGATCCGATATCTTGCCGCGCGGCCTCCCCCGTCGCCGGCATCCTTCTCGACATGATCGACTAGAATGCCGCCGCACCGCTCGATGGTCCGGCGGGCCGCGCCGTTGTCGGTGTTCGTCGTCAGGTCCACATGCGGAAGGCCGCGCCCGCGCGCTTCGGGGAGCAACGCGCCCAGCGCCTGCGCGGCATAGCCTTGCCCGCGCTTCCAGGGCACGACGGAAAAGCCGATATGGCCGGGGCAGTAGTCCGGCATCGCAGCCGTGCCCTCCTGCCAGCGCAGACTGATGCTGCCGCAGAACTCACCATCCCACATCCAGCGGCGATAGCCGGGCAGCCGTGGCCGGGGCGTGCCGTCCTTCATCAGCACCGGCGGCCCCTTGGCCCTGGGATCATCCAGTGACAGCAGAAAGGCCATGGCGTCGCGGTCGATCCGGTCCAACTCGCGCTGGGTCGCCAGATTGCCCAGCACCGTATCCGGCGACCAGCCCGCTTCCAACGCCGCGCGATAGGCAGGCAGGTAGATGGGCGCCGGCATGACGAGGCGAAGCAGCTCGAGCATCGGGCTTAGTGCGACTGCCTGACCTCGGGCGCGGGAATAGCCGGCTTGCTCGGGCGCGGCCCTTCGCTCAGCTGCTCGCTCTCCACCTTGTGATACAGCACCTCATTGCGGATGTGCGTGACGCGCGAGCCGAGCCGGGTCTCGTAGAGAAAGATCGCGAATGCGGCTGCGATGGAGGTCATCGACCCCACGAACAGCAGCGAAATGACCGTGCCCAGATTCACCTCAATGAGGTTGGAGGCGAACAGCAGAATGACCACCGCGCTGATCGTAAGCGCGGCAAGCACCGAGAGGAAGATCGCCGCATTCACCACCGTGATGCGCCGGTCGAGAATGCGGATTTCGTCGATCAGTCGATCATGTTCCGCGCCCGTCGTGCGCATCACCTGCGCTTCCACCGCCCGCGCCCGGTCGATGACGCGGGCGAGGCGGCTGGCGCAGACGTTGAGGAAGCCGCCGATGCCTGCGAGCAGGAACACCGGCGCCACCGCCAACTGGATCGTGTGCGCGACGAGGCTGACCTCGGGCGCTTCCAGTACCGGCACCGGCATCAGGCCGCGCCTTTGGTCACCGGTGTATTGACGCCCATGGACTGCAGATATTTCTTCACGTTCCGCGCTGCCTGCCGCAGGCGCTGCTCATTCTCGACCATGGCGATGCGCACGAAGCCCTCGCCATCCTCGCCGTAGCCGACGCCCGGCGCGACCGCGACCTTGGCATGGGTGAGGAGCTGCTTGGAGAATTCGAGACTGCCCATCTCCTTGAGCGCCGGCGGCAATGGCGCCCAGGCGAACATGGAGGCCCGCGGGGAAGGAATATCCCAGCCCGCCCGCGCAAAGCTCTCCACCATCACGTCGCGGCGCTTCTGGTAGAGTTGGCGGTTCTTCTCGACGATATCCTGCGGCCCATTCAGCGCCGCGCAGGCCGCGGCCTGAATGGGCGTGAAGGCGCCGTAATCGAGATAGGACTTCACCCGCGTCATCGCCGCGATCAGCTTCTGGTTGCCGACCGCAAAGCCCATGCGCCAGCCGGCCATGGAGTAGGTCTTGGACATGGACGTGAACTCGATCGCGATGTCCTTGGCGCCCGGCACCTGCAGGATGGAAGGCGTCGGGTTGCCGTCAAAATACAGTTCGGAATAGGCAAGGTCGGAGAGGATCCAGACCTGATTTTCCTTCGCCCAGGCGACCAGCCGCTCGTAGAAAGCGAGGTCCACCGTCTCCGCCGTGGGATTGCCGGGATAATTGACGACGAGGATGCTCGGGCGCGGCACGGTGAAGTGCATCGCCCGCTCCAGCGCGCGGAAATAATTTTCGTCCGGCGTCGTCGGCACCGAGCGGATGGTCGCGCCGGCAATGATGAAGCCGAAGGTGTGGATCGGGTAGCTCGGATTGGGCGCGAGCACGACGTCGCCGGGCGCGGTGATCGCCGTGGCGAGGCTGGCCAGGCCTTCCTTAGAGCCCATCGTCACGACGACTTCGGTCTCCGGGTCCACCTCGACGCCGAAGCGGCGGGCATAATAATTCGCCTGGGCACGGCGCAGGCCGGGAATGCCCTTGGACTGCGAATAGCCATGGGCATTGGGCTTTTGCGCCACTTCCACCAGCTTGGCGATCACATGATCGGGCGGCGGCAGGTCGGGATTGCCCATGCCGAGATCGATAATGTCCTCGCCCGCCGCGCGCGCCGCTGCCCGCATCGCATTCACTTCGGCGATGACATAAGGCGGCAGTCGCTTGATGCGGTAGAATTCGTCGGACATTGGGATGTCGATCTCCATTTGGGTTGAAATGGCCGTGTCACACTGCAAGTGGTAAGGACCGGCCAATGCTGCATATAGCTTGCGCCAGCCAGTCGTGCCACCAAAACAACGGGCGGCGAGTCTGGAAAACAGACCGTCCGGACAATCGAGCGAGGCATCTCCCATGGATCAGGACCTGAAAGACTCGACCGGCCTTGCTCAGCTGCAGCACTGGACGCGGGTGGTGGGGCTTGCCCAGCAGGCGATATTGGAGCGCAGCGCCGAGCTGGCGGAGCAGGCGACGCGCTTTCCCGGGCATGAGGCGCGGCCCAATCTGGAGAAGATCGCGCGCATCCAGTCGCAGGCGGCGGAACGCAGCATGGCGGTGTGGCAGCAGGTGCTGGCGCGAGCAATGGACGGCATCGGTGCAGGACCTGATGGCGATGCGAAACCTGCGCCTACCAGTCGTGATCGGCGCTTTGCCGATCCGAGCTGGCACGACAATCCGGTGTTCGACCTCATTCGCCAGATGTATCTGCTGGCCTCCGATTATTTCATGCAACTGGCCGATAGCGTCGATGGTCTCGATGTGCGGGACAAGGAGAAGCTGCGCTTCGTGACCGAGCGGTTTGTCGAGGCGGCCAGCCCGGCGAACTTCCTGTTCACCAACCCCGCCGCGCTTCAGCGGCTGATCGAAACCAAGGGCGAGAGCTTGCTGACCGGGCTGGAGCATATGCTCGCCGACCTCGATCGCGGCCAGCTCACCCATACGGACGGCTCCGCCTTCGAGCTGGGGCGCAACATCGCCACCACGCCGGGCAAAGTGGTCTACGAGACCCCGCTCTACCAGCTCATCCAGTATGAGCCGACCACGCCGCAGGTGATGAAGACCCCGCTGCTGATCTTCCCGCCGTGGATCAACCGCTTCTACATTCTGGATCTCAACCCGGAGAAGAGCTTCGTCAAATGGGCGGTGGATCAGGGGCTGACCGTGTTCATGGTGAGCTGGAAATCCGCCGATGCCAGCATGGCCGATTTCGACCTGGGCGACTACATGCTCAAGGGGCAGGTGGACGCGATCGATGTGGTGCGCGATCTGCTCGATGTGCCGAGCGTTCATACCATCGGCTATTGCGTGGCCGGAACCTTCCTGGCCGCGACGCTCGCATGGTTGGCCGCGCGCGGGGAGAGCGACAAGGTCGCCAGTGCCACTTTCTTCACCACCCAAGTCGATTTCTCCGAGGCCGGCGATCTCGCTCTTTTCGTCGACGACGAGCAACTGGCGCTGATCGATGGCTTCGTGAAGGACGGTTATCTGGATGGGCGCTATCTTGCGGCAACATTCAACCTGCTGCGCGGGCAGGATCTGATCTGGAACTATGTGGTCAACAACTACCTGCTGGGGAAGGATTATCCCCAGTTCGACCTGCTCTACTGGAACGGCGATACCACCAACCTGCCGGCGAAATGGCACCGGGCCTATCTCACCCAATTATATCGCGACAACCGGCTGGTCGTGCCGGGCGGCCTTGAGATTGAGGGCATCCATATCGACCTGCGCAAGGTGGAAACACCCTCCTATATTCAGGCCGGTGTCGAGGATCATATCGCGCCGCCCTGCAGCGTATGGAAGCTGATGGATCAGTTCTCCGGGCCGCGGCGGTTCATGCTGGCGGGCTCGGGACACATTGCCGGTGTGGTCAATCCACCAGCGGCAGGCAAATATCAATATTGGACCAGCGCGGCGCCACAGCCTGACTTTGCCGCGTTCCGCGCGACCGCGCAGGAAACGAAGGGAAGCTGGTGGCCGGATTGGCGGGCGTGGCTGGGGGAGCTGTCACCGGAGACGGTCAGTGCCAGCGGTGCGCGGATGCCGGGAGAAGGCAAACTTCCCGCGATCGAGGATGCGCCCGGACGCTACGTCACGCAGCGTTGACCGGCGCTTTTACGTTGATTCGCCGCCTATAAGACAGTTTTGTTGCACTGCATCATTTTGCTTGCAGACTCTATCCGATTCGCTTATGTTGCATCGCAGCAAAGTTCGAGGAGTGAGTCTGTTGGCAACCCCGCGCAAGTCCCGTTCGTCCAAAGCCGGTCCCCGGCCCGCGACGTCCGTTGCACGGAGTCCGGCCAAGAACGACGCTTCCAAGCCTGTGGCTAAGCCCACGGGTGAGAAGGTCGCGGCGGCCGCTCCGATGCCGGTCAAGGCGCCTGTGACGCCGAAGGCTCCGGTCGCGCGCAAGCCTGTCGTCGCAGCGGCTCCTAAGGCCGCACCTGCGACGTCGACAGTTGCGCGCAAGCCAGTCGATGTGCCGGCCGTGAAAACGCCGGTGGAGTGGCCCGTCAGCGCTGCCCCCAAGGCTGAAGCCGTTGATGCCAGTCCGGCGCCCCTCTCACCTGTCTCGAACCCAGAATTGGCGGATGCAATCCCCCTTCCCGACACCGGGAAATCCGCCGCAGCGAAAGGCGAACCGACCATGACCGATATGATGGACACCGCGAAAACCTATGCCGAGGAGGCCAAGACCCGTATGCAGAGTGCCTTCACTGAAATGAACGAGAAGACCAAGGCGGCCATGGAGAAGTCTGGCAGGGCTTTCGAAGAGCTGGGCGAACTGACGCGCGGCAATCTCGAGGCGATGGTCGAATCCTCCAAGATCGCTGCCAAGGGCATGGAAACGCTGGGCCAGGACGCCGCCGAATTCGGCCGCAAGTCCTTCGAGAAGTCGAGCGCCACGATGAAGAGCTTTGCCTCCATCAAGTCGCCGGCCGAGTTCTTCCAGCTCCAGAGCGAGCTGCTCAGCCAGACGATGGACAGCTTCGCGTCCGAGGCTGCCAAGAACAGTGAAAAGATGCTCAAGCTGGTGAGCGACATTTCCCAGCCGATCAGCAACCGCGTGTCGGTTGTGACGGAAAAGGTGAAGTCGATCGCAGCCTGATCGGGCCGATCGGATTCAGAAAAGGCGGCTCGCTCCGGCGGGCCGCCTTTGCTTTTTTGGGCAGTCCGTCTCTGTGCCCTTGCAACCAAGGGGGGCGATGCCCTATTTTTGGGCCATGCAAGACAGAAGCGCGATCATGAATCAGCCGCTCATGGCTGGGCGGCCCGATGAGGAAGGGCCGGGCGATCCCGGTCTTGGCGTTGCCACCCGGACCCGCGCACGCACCCGCAAGCCCACGCCTTATAAGGTGTTGATGCTCAACGACGACTACACGCCGATGGAGTTCGTCGTCGACGTATTGCAGCGCTTCTTCCGCATGGACATTGAACAGGCGACCCGCGTGATGCTCCACGTCCACCAGCGCGGTGTCGGTGTGTGCGGCGTGTTCAGCTACGAAGTCGCCGAAACCAAGGTCAATCAGGTGTTGGATTACGCCCGCCAGAACCAGCATCCGCTCCAGTGCACGCTGGAGCACGCCTGACCGACTGATCTGGTGGGTGAACTTGCGGCCCGCCCGCCCAATCCGTTCTTGACCCGTTGATCGCTGCAATGCAGCATGGTGTGCATGTCACCCATGCGACCCGCCATCACCCAAAATCCTGACATTCGCTATCTCGGGCGCCTGCTCGGGGATGTCATTCGCGTCTATGGTGGCGAGCGCCTGTTCAAGCAGACCGAATATATCCGGTCTGCCTCCGTCGACCGGGCGCGCGGCGTGGCCCCGGCCGAGGGCGTGGACAGCGGTCTCGATGCGCTGACGCTGGACGATACGCTCGCCTTCGTGCGCGGCTTCATGCTGTTCTCCATGCTCGCCAATCTCGCCGAGGACCGCCAGGGCGTCGCCGCCGAACCGGGCGCGGACGTTGCCAGTGCGACCGCCAAGCTGAGCGAGCATGGCGTCAGCCCCTCCGATATCGTCAAGCGGCTGGAGACGGCGCTGGTGGTGCCGGTGCTGACCGCGCACCCGACGGAAGTGCGCCGCAAGTCGATGATCGACCATCGCAACGTCATCTCCGATCTCATGGCCTTACGCGATACCGGCGCGAGCGAGACGGACCATGGCGAGCCGATCGACGAGGCGATCAGCCGTCAAATCGCCCTGCTGTGGCAAACGCGGCCACTGCGCCGTGAGCGGCTGTTCGTGCGCGACGAGATCGACAATGCGCTCTCCTATTTTCGCGATATCTTCATGCCGGTGCTTCCGAGCCTTTACGCCCGCTGGGATCGGGTGCTGGGCCAGCGCGTCCCGAATTTCCTGCGGTTGGGCACATGGATCGGCGGCGACCGGGACGGCAATCCCTTCGTGCAGGCCGAGCAGTTGCGCACGGCCCTGGGCCGGGCGAGCGGATCGACCCTGCGCTTCTACATGGATGCGTTGCACGAGCTGGGCGCACAGCTCTCCATCTCCAGCGAGCTTGCGGCTATTCCAGCCGGCGTGCGCGATCTGGCGGCCGCCAGTGGTGACGAGGCTGCCAGCCGGCGCGACGAGCCCTATCGCCGGGCGGTGGCGGGTATCTACGCGCGCGTCGCAGCGACCTATGAACAGCTCATCGGTACCCCGCCGCCGCGGCCCTCTCGCCTGGCGGGCGAGCCCTATGCCGATGCGGGCGAACTGCGCGCCGATCTCGCGACGCTTGGGCGCGGCCTCGCCGTCGAAGGCAATGGCGCGCTCGGCAGCGGTGGCGGCCTCGCCCGGCTGATCCGGGCGGTCGAGCTGTTCGGCTTCCACCTCGCCACGCTGGACATGCGCCAGAACAGCGCGGTGCATGAGCGCGTCGTCGCTGAATTGCTCAAGGTTGCCGGTGTCGAGCCGGATTATCTCGCGCTCAATGAAGAGGCGCGCGTCGCCCTGCTTCGCCGCGAACTGGCCACCAACCGCCCGCTGGGCTCCCGCTTTGCGGACTGGAGCGAGGAAACCGCCACCGAACTCGGCATCGTGGAGGCCGCCGCAGAGGCGCATCGCCGATATGGCGCGGCCTGTATCCGCCATTATCTCATCTCCAAGGCGGAGAGCGTGTCGGACATGCTGGAGGTGAACATTCTCCTCAAGGAAGCCGGCCTGTGGCGCGCGGGGCAGGGCGAGGGTGCGCCTTATGCCCCGATCATGGCCGTGCCTTTGTTCGAGACGATCGCGGACCTCGGAAAGGCACCCGCCATCATGCACGATTATTTCGCCCTGCCGGAGATCGGCGCGCTGGTCCGGGCGCGGGGCCATCAGGAAGTGATGATCGGCTATTCCGATTCCAACAAGGATGGCGGCTATCTCACCTCGACCTGGGGCCTGTACGAAGCCAGCCTTGCGCTCACACCGGTGTTCGAGGAAGCTGGCGTTGCGATGCAGCTCTTCCATGGGCGCGGCGGTGCAGTCGGGCGCGGCGGCGGCTCGTCCTTCGCGGCCATTCAGGCGCAGCCGCCCGGCACGGTGCAGGGCCGCATTCGCATCACCGAACAGGGCGAGGTCATCGCAGCCAAATATGGCACGCTGGAGAGCGCGCGGACCAATCTTGAGGCAGTAACCAGCGCGGCTTTGCTCGCCAGTCTGGAGCCCGAGCGGCTCTCCCCTGCGGACAACGAGCGCTTCACCCAGGCAATGACGCGCATTTCCGGTCTCGCCTTTGAAGCCTATCGCGGGCTGGTGTACGAGACCAAGGGCTTTCGCGAGTTCTTCCGCGAGCTGACCCCCATTCAGGAGATCAGCGGCCTCAAGATCGGCTCGCGCCCGGCCAGTCGCACCAAGAGCAATCGGATCGAGGATTTGCGCGCGATCCCGTGGGTCTTCTCCTGGGCCCAGGCGCGGGTGATGCTGCCGGGCTGGTATGGCGTCGGGCAGGCGCTGCGCGATTTTGGGGATGACGCCCTGCTCAAGGACATGGCGCAGGCCTGGCCCTTCTTCCGGGCGAGCATGGCGAATATGGAAATGGTGCTCGCCAAGTCGGATCTGGAGATCGCCGCCAAATATCTGCCGCTGGTCTCGGACCGCGCGGTGGGCGATCCGATCTTCGAGCGCATCCGCGAGGGCTGGCATCTGGCGCATGACCAACTGCTCGCTGCCACCGGGCAGACCCATCTGCTGGCGGACAGCCCGGCGCTGGATGCCTCCATCCGCTTGCGGCTGCCCTATATCGAGCCGCTCAATCTCCTGCAGGTGGAGCTGCTCAAGCGCCACCGCGCCGGGGAGACCGATCCTCGTATACGGGAGGGCATTGAACTCTCGATCAACGCCATTGCCACGGCTCTGCGCAACAGCGGCTAAGGAACGGCTGGCGGGCAGGCGTTGCCGCCCCCTCTCACTCATCCGTTCGCCCTTCCACAAGCTCAGGGCGAACGGAAGGGTAAGCCACTAAAAAACGGCCGGGAGGAAGCTCCCGGCCGCTTCTTTTCATGCGATCTGCTCAGATCGAGCGGATCGCAGTCATTGGATCATCAGAACTTGGCAACAACACCGACCATCGGGCGGAAGCTGTTGAAGTTACCGCGCGTATCGACCTGCGCACGCAGGCGGATGTTGCTGGTTTCGGCCGTGCTGCCCATGTCGGCCAGCGAGAGCTCGACGCCACCGCCATAGGTCACGCCATGATAGTGGCGATCGGTGTCGGCCAGCGGCACGGTCTTGTCATTGAACTGGGTCCACTGATAGCCGACCTTGGCAAAGAACATGCTGTCCTTACCGGCCTTGAGGCCCAGACGGCCTGCGGCGCCATATTCCCAGTCGATGTCTTTGTCGAAGCCCTTGGCGACGCTACCTTCGGCACCGACCACGACGGGGCCGAGGTCGTAGTTCAGACCGGCCACGCCTTCAGCGACCCAGCCGCGATAGCCGCTCGGCGGTCCACCTGCGGGCTGCTGGTTGTCGAAGTCATGCAGGCCGCCCATCACGCCGACATAGGGCTGCAGGCCCTGCGCGTCCTGTGCCAGAGCCGGGGCCGAGAGACCCGCTGCCAGAGCAACGGCGAGGGTGAGGGGAAAAGCTTTCATAACACTGAACCTTCTATTAACAGAACAGGACTGTTTAGGTCCTCGTTTCGCGACCGACCTGCGTCGATCACTGTCCCTAAAATGGCTCAGCCAGATGAACCGTTCCCGAATGAATTGTGGAGCAATTGTGGAAAGGCCCCGCTGTTGCACATGTGCTACACAACGGAGCCATTCACTTGGCGTTCAGTTTTACTTGAAGACTTCGCGATAGTATTACAATCGCGCAGGCAATCTTGCCTTAGGCTTCACTCACCGTTGCCTTGACGATCTTGCCCGGCTTTGCCGGCGGCTCGCCCTTGGGCAGCGCGTCGACATGCTCCATGCCTTCGGTCACAACGCCCCAGACGGTATATTGACGATCGAGGAACGTCGCATCGTCGAAGCAGATGAAGAACTGGCTGTTGGCGCTGTTCGGGTTGGAGCTACGTGCCATAGAGCACACGCCGCGCACATGCGGCTCGCTGTTGAACTCGGCCGGCAGATCGGGAAGCTTCGAGCCGCCCATGCCGGTGCCGGTCGGGTCGCCGCCCTGCGCCATGAAGCCGGGGATCACGCGGTGGAACACCACGCCATCATAAAAGCCGTCCTTGGCAAGCGCACTGATGCGCTCGACATGCTTGGGCGCCAGATCGGGGCGCAGCTGGATCACGACGTCGCCGGTGTCGAGCGTCAGGGTAAGGGTCTGGTCGGCCATGGGGGCAGTCTCCTTGTCTCTACCGGCCTCGGGTCGCAATGCGGAGCGAAAGCGGGCGGGGGAATGGAGCGGCCTCTATAGTGACTGCTTTCGTCAAGGGAAGGCTGCATGACGTTGCATTTGCCCCGGGCATGGGCAAAAGGAGCGATTATCGAGAGCAGGCGTGGCCAGTGGCGGCCGCAGCCGGAAAGGGAGGCGCCGCATGAGCGAGACCGAGGCCGCATCGCAGCCCGGCGCGATCCCTCCCGAGGAGGAAGACGCGCTCGTCGATACCAATCTGGACGAGGACGATCGTCTTCGGCCGGAGTTCGTCTCTGCCGTTCTGTCCGCCGTCGAGGAGGGCAAGGACGATGCCGCGCAGGCGCTGGTCGAGACGCTGCACCCTGCCGACATCGCCGACCTTCTCGAGCTGACGCCCGAGGATCGACGGGCCGGGCTGGTTCATGCGCTGGGCTCGCTGGTCGGCGCGGAAGTGCTGTCCGAGCTGAACGATTATGTGCGCGATACCGTCGTCGAGGCGCTGGAGCTCGAGCAGCTCGCGGAACTGGCCGGCGAACTGGATACCGACGATGCCGTCGCCATTATCGAGGATCTCAACGAGGAGGACCAGCAGACCGTCCTCGATGCGATGGAGCCGGAAGACCGCGCCGCCATCGAGAGCGCGTTGGGCTATCCCGAGGAATCCGCGGGCCGACTCATGCAGCGCGATCTGGTCGCGGTGCCCGAGCATTGGACGGTCGGCCAGACCATCGACTTTTTGCGTGATACCCGCGACCTGACATCGGATTTCTGGGAAATCTTCGTGGTCGATGCGGCCCACCGGCCCATCGGCTCTTGCCAGCTCTCCTGGGTGCTGCGCTGCCCGCGCGAAATCGCCATGAGCGATGTGATGAAGCGCGAGCAGACGCTGATCCCGGTCGATATGGATCAGGAAGAGGTGGCGCTGCGCTTCCAGAAATATGCGCTGATCTCGGCTGCGGTGGTCGACCCGGGTGGGCGTCTCGTCGGCATGATCACCGTGGACGACGTGGTCCACATCATTCAGGAAGAGGCTGGCGAGGACATTCTCCGCCTGTCCGGTGCGGGTGAAGGCGATATCAACGAGCCGGTGCGGGAGAGCTACAAGGCGCGCGTGCGCTGGCTGCTCGCCAATCTCATCACCGCGCTGTTCGCCACCGCCATCATCGCCGCATTCGAGGATGCGATTGCAAAGATGGTCGTGCTAGCCGTGCTGATGCCCATCGTCGCCAGCGTGGGTGGCAATGCCGGCAGCCAGACCATGGCGGTGACCGTCCGCGCTCTTGCGACCAACCAGATCACCGCCTCCAACACCTGGCGCATGATCATGCGCGAATTGCGCGTGGCCGTGCTAAACGGGGCGACCGTGGCGGTGGTGCTTGGCATCGGCGTCGGGCTGTTCTTCCAGGACCCCTTGCTGGGCGGGGTGATCGGCTCCGCGATGGTGCTGAATATCGTCACCGCCGGTTTCGCCGGAGTTGCGGTGCCCATCCTGTTCGAGCGGTTCAACGTCGATCCTGCGGTTGCCTCCTCGATTTTCGTGACGACGGTCACCGATTCGATGGGCTTCCTCTCTTTCCTGGGCCTGGCCACGCTGGCGGGTCTCACCAGCTGAACCGTATCGTTTGACGTATGACGATATGAACCATATATGGTCCGCATATTCTCTATATGCGGAGCGGTTCATGGGTTTGGTCAAGATAGAGGATGGGTTACACGAGGAAGCGCGCCGCACCAGCGCCGTCATGTGCCGCTCCATCAATGCTCAGGCCGAGTTCTGGATGAAGATCGGGATGCTCGCCGAGGCCCA
Organism: Sphingobium sp. B10D7B; assembly: GCF_025961955.1. Lineage (NCBI taxonomy): Bacteria > Pseudomonadati > Pseudomonadota > Alphaproteobacteria > Sphingomonadales > Sphingobiaceae > Sphingobium > Sphingobium sp. B10D7B. The sequence goes on along the minus strand of NZ_JAOQOQ010000001.1, from coordinate 2,554,172 downwards.
TCCCACATTGTCGTTCAACGAGATCGTGAAGATGGAAAAGGACCGGCAGGACCTCGCCACCGCGCAGGCCGCCTGAGATGGTCAAGACGCCGGACGAACTCGCCCTCATGCGCATCTCCGGCCGCTTGCTCGCATCGGTCTTCGAGATGCTGGACGGCGAGGATCTTGTCGGCCGCTCCACCATGGCGGTCAACGATCTGGTCGACCGCTTCATCGTCGATAATCTGGCGGCGCGTCCGGCGAGCAAGGGGCAATATGGCTTTGCCTATGTGCTCAATTGTTCGATCAACGAGGTCGTCTGCCATGGCGTGCCGGATGCCGACCGGATCATTGCGGATGGCGACATCATCAATCTCGATATCACGCTGGAGAAGAACGGCTTCATTGCCGACAGCAGCAAGACCTATCTCGTCGGCACGGTCTCGCCCGCCGCGCGCCGGCTTGTGCGTGTTGCCCAGCAAGCGATGTGGCAGGGCATCCGCCAGGTGCGCCCCGGCGCGCGCCTCGGCGACATCGGCTTTGCCATCGAGCGCCACGCCAAGAAGCATGGCTACTCGGTCGTGCGGGAATATTGCGGCCATGGCATCGGGCGCGAGATGCACGAGGACCCGCAGGTGATGAACTTCGGCCGTCCGGGCACTGGCCTCACACTGCGCGAGGGCATGGTGTTCACCATCGAACCGATGGTCAACCAGGGCACGCGCGGCGTGATGACCAAGGGCGACGGCTGGACGGTGGTGACGAAGGACCGCAAGCTTTCCGCGCAGTTCGAGCACACTGTGGCGGTGACGGCGACCGGCGTCGAGGTGCTGACGCTGCGGCGGGACGAGCAGCCGCTGGCGGCGTGAGGGTGTTCATCGGGGTCTAAAAACAAGCAGCCCATCGGCGCAGAGAAAATCCCTGCCGACGCTAATCGCAATTATCTGAAATGAGGAAAATGCAAAGTCGTTCTGAGAGAAGCTTATTCTCCATGAAGGGCTCCAGAGACCTCATATGGCGGTCAGGATCGGCTGCCAAGCGTTCAAGATTGGCCCGGCTGGCATCCATGGGGTAGACTGATTCCATGAAACAGTCCGTACGCGCCAGCGCCTCGTCGACCGCAATCTTACGGGCAGCCGTAAATTCCTTATACTCCGTAAAATGCTTTTCCGCAGGCGCTCTCTGCAGATTTGAATACCAGTATTTGTCGACAATTTCCTTTACGGTTTCAAGGGTGTCTGCTCGAACTCGCATCGGAGTAGCTAAGAAAGCTTCTTGGCTACACAAGTGTCCGCCACATTGATGCCAAAGTGCAGTAAAGCGCCAGGCAAAAACTGCTGCGGCCTCAGATGACACCTCTAGAAATGCTTGAGCTGTGTCAGCGCGCAACTCCCAACCGATGAATAATCCGAATTTTGGCTGACCCCGGTGAGCTGTACCAAATTCAGGAAAATACAGGTCACGCAGCGGAAATTCAAAGCTGAAATCATCACCGGTGTCGACGTCAACGACACCTGCAATTCGCAGTCCCTCCTCGATCATCTTCGATATCATAGCGATCTCCATCTGACGGTCAGCACCACAATGCTCGCTCCCCATGCCAAAGCGGTCGCCGCGCGCTACAATGAGTAAGCGACAGAGCAGCCATAAAGCAGTCTATTTGCTCACTCGATACTGGCTGACAGAGGCAAGCCATGATTGATCGCCTTGACCCTCACCGATCCGCCACGATCGGCCTCAGCCCAACCCCAATTGTCGCGCGTGGCTGGGGCATTTCGGATGAGGCGACGGGGTAGGCGCAATTGTCTGCCATATAGTTGCCGCCCGGGCGGTGATTGCCCGAGAGGCCTGTGCCGCCGACTGGTGCGTTAGGTGCAAGCGCGTAAGTGGGCCGGTTCCAGTTGACGATGCCGGCGCGGCTATTAGCCCAGAAGCGATCATATTGCTCGGGACCACCGCCGATCAGCGTCGCGGACAGGCCGTGGCGGGTGCTGTTGGCTTCGATGATCGCCTCGTCGAAGCTGGCGACGCATATGACCTGCAAGATCGGGCCGAACAGTTCTACGTCGCTGCGCGGTGCCATGGCCGTCACGTCGATGATGCCGGGCGTGACGAAGGGCAGGCCTTCGACCGGGCGCTGCATGTGCCGGATCGGCCGGCCGCCATGGCTCATCAGATAGAGGAAGCTTTCGGTGAGGCCGTCGGCAGCGTCCATGTCGATCACCGGCCCCATGAAGGGGAGCGGATCGGCGGTCGGCGGGCCGACGATCAGGCGGTCCGTCAGCGCTTTCACCGCAACGAGCAGCGGCTCGGCGAGGGTGTCGCGCACGATGAGGCGGCGGGCGGACAGGCAATGCTGCCCGCTCATGTCGAAGGCGGACTGGACGATGAGCGCGGCGGCGCTGGCGATGTCCGGCGTGTCCCAGGCGATGATCGGATTGTTGCCGCTCATTTCCAGGGCCAGCAGCTTGCCGGGTTGGTCGGCGCAGGCGCGGTTGATGGCGCGGCCAGTGCGGGTCGATCCGGTGAAGAGCACGCCATGAACATCCGGCGCGGCCGCCAGCGCCTCGCCGACCGCCGGGCCGCCGATCACGCATTGCACCTGATCGTGCGGCACGCCGGCCTCGTGCATCAGGCGCACTAGCATCTCGCCCGTGGCGGGCACCTTCTCGGAGGGCTTGAAGAGCACGCCATTGCCCGCAAGCAACGCCGGCACGATATGATCGACGGGGATGCGCGCGGGCAGGCAATGCGGCGTGATGATGGCGAGCACGCCATGGGGCTTGTGGCGCAGGGCGGTGCGGGCGCCCATCGCGCCTTCGCTCTGCCGCTGGCCCGTGCGTTCAGAATAAGCCTGCACGGCCTTCTCGACCCGCTCGAACAGGCTGATCACCTCTTGCCGCGTAGACCAGAGCGGGCACCCGGTTTCGCGCGAAATCAGGGTCGCGAAGGCCTCCTCGCTGGCGCGCACGGCATTGGCGAAGCGGCGCATGGTCTCGATGCGGACGGCGGAGGAGAGGCCTGCCCATGCGGTCCAGCTATGCGCCACCAGCGCGATCTGCGCGGCGGGGTCGGCCTCCTGCCCCTGCCAGACGACCTCGCCCGTCGCCGGATCGAGCGATTCGAGGACGGAAGGCTCGTGCGGAGCCTCGGTGGCATGAAGCGGGGCGTGCAACATGCAGCGGCTATGCGGCGCAATTAGTTTCCAGCGGATTTACGACGCGCGCTGCGGCGCGCGCACCGGCTTATGCGCTGCGCGAGGCGAGCGGCTGGCCGGGCACCGGGCCGTGCGCCGCCCCCATGGCGCGGATCGCCTCGATCTTGGCGTAAAGCGGGCTCCAGTCATCGCGCTCGGCGATGGACGCCCAGAGGGTCTCGACTTCCTCGATGTGCATCGAGCAGGGCGCATCGGCCTGCCAATAGGGATGGTCACCAGCGCCGGGTCTTGGGGTGAGGGGCTCGCGCGCGGTCCGGACCTTGTCCCACGCTGCGCCCGAATAACGCGATTCGGCACGGTCGCCACGCCGCCAATCGAAGAAGAAGCGGTCGATGAGCACATCGCTGCCGCGCAGCGCCTCGACAGCGGCGACCACAAAAGCGCGGCCGGCCTCCGAGTCCGGCGCGTCGAGGCCCAGCCGCCAGAGGAACCGCTCGATCAGGCGAATCTCATAAATGGCCGGGAAACGCCGAAGCACCTCGACCAGCGCCTCCGTCTCCGCATGCTGCACCAGCGATTGCGCCAGTTGCGCGACATCCCAGTGGATCGCCTCGGCCTGGCGGGCGAAGGCGTAGAGGCCGGTCTGGTCGAAATAGGCGGCGGTAAAGCCCGGCTCCCAGCGCGGGGTGAAGCGCCACGGCCCATAGTCGAAGCTCTCGCCCGTGACCGCGATGTTGTCGCTGTTGAGGACGCCGTGGACGAAGCCTGCGACCATATAGCTCGCGGCGAGATCGGCTGTGCGCGCGACGACCGCCTCCAGCAGCGTGAGCGCGGGCACGTCGCCCGGCTCCACCGCCAGCAGATGGCGCAGGCAATAGTCGATCAGCCGGGCGCCTTCTTCGCGCTGGTCGAGATAGGCGAGGCGCTGAAAACTGCCGATGCGGATGTGGCCGTGACTGAGCCGCACCATCACCGCCGAGCGGGCGGGCGAGGGCTCGTCCCCGCGCACCAGCGGTTCACCGGTTTCGATGATCGAGAAGGTGCGTGAGGTGGTGACGCCCAGCGCCTCCAACATTTCGGTCGCGAGGATTTCGCGCACGCCACCCTTGAGGGTCAGGCGGCCGTCCGCCGTGCGGCTCCAGGGCGTGCGGCCCGAGCCCTTGGTGCCCAGATCCAGCAGCCGGCCGCCGGCGGGCGCAGCCTCACGCATCTGGGCGAACAGAAAGCCGCGTCCATCGCCAAGATCGGGATTGTAGGTGCGGAATTGGTGGCCGTGATAGCGCAGCGCCAAGGGTGTCGGCTGCGCGTCGGGCAGGGGCGTGAAGCGGCCGAAATGGCTGATCCATTGTGCATCGTCGAGCTCCGCCAGCCCCACCGTGCTGGCCGCGCGATCATTGCGGAAGCGCAGGATCGTCTGCGGGAAATCCGCCGGCTGCACGGGGTCGGCCAGAAAATCCGCAATTGAAGCTATTGCGCGTTCCGGATGAAATATGTCTGTCTTAAGCGCTGCGTCCATGCTCTGATATGGGGGGCGCCCCGGGAAAGGATCAAGCTTGTCGGGCTATGAAGACAAATATTGGTGGTCGCAGGACAATTTACGGCTGCATTACCGGGACTATCCGGGCCGGGAGGATCGGCCGCCGATCCTGTGCCTGCCAGGCCTGACGCGCAACGTCCGTGACTTCGAGCCGGTGGCGGAGCGGCTGGCCGGCGAGTGGCGCGTTATCGTGGTGGAACTGCGCGGACGCGGCGAGAGCGCTTACGCCAAGGACCCGATGAGCTATGTGCCGCTGATCTATCTGCAGGATCTGCTCAAGCTGATCGATGAGCTGGCCCTGCCGCGCTTCGTGGGAGTCGGTACGTCGCTCGGCGGGATCATGCTGATGCTGATCGCGGCGACCCGGCGCGGGAGCCTTGCGGGCGCGCTGCTCAACGATATCGGGCCGGAGATTGCCGAGGAAGGGCTGGAGCGCATCCGGCAAGGGGTGGGTACCGGTAGCGCGCAGCCTACCTGGGTTCACGCGGCGCGGGCGGTGGCGGATGTGCAGGGGGTGATCTACCCCGATTACAAGCTGACCGACTGGCTGCGCATCGCCAAGCGGCTATATCGATTGACGAGCCAGGGGCGCATCGTGCTGGATTATGACCAGCGCCTCGCCGAGCCGTTCCGGGCGCCCGGCGGTGCGGCGGGCGTCGACCTGTGGCCGGCGTTCGAGGCGATCGGCGATATCCCGCTCACCTTGGTGCGTGGCGCGCTTAGCGATCTGCTGACCGTCCAGACGGCGCAGGCGATGCAGACGCGCCTCCCGCAGCTGGATCTGGTGACGGTGCCGCGGGTGGGTCATGCACCCACGCTGGAAGAGCCAGAAGCGGTGGCGGCGCTCGACAGGCTGCTCGCCAGGATCAGCGAGAAGCCATGACGCGGCGGGCGGCCCGGCGCGATCTCTCCCGCGAGCCGCTGCGCGTGCTGCAAATTCACCGCACCTTCGATCTGGGCGGAAAGGAAGCGCGCCTTGCCCGGCTGATGAATCATTGGGGTGGGCGGATGCAGCACGACATCCTGCTGGCCGAGCCGGGTGCCACTGGGGCGCAAGCCTTGCTCGACCCCACGCTGAAGGTGCGCTTTCTCGATTCGCCCGCGCTGGAGGGGCCCGCGACCTTCGCCCGGTTCAACGCGCTGGCCAAGGCGATGCGCGGCTATGATCTCATCCTGAGCTTCAATTGGGGCGCGATCGATGGCGTCATGGCGCACCGTCTCTTCCGCCGGCTGCGCTGCCTGCCGCCGTTGATCCACCACGAAGAGGGCTTCGATGTGGACGAGGCGTTCGTCCGCCAGGCCGCTCGCAACCGCTACCGCCAGATCGCCTTGCAGGGCGCGCGGGCGCTCGTCGTCCCGTCGGCGCAGCTGGCGCATATCGCCCAGGCGGAGTGGCGGCAGCCCGCCGAGAAAGTCCACCAGATCCCCAACGGGCTGGATGTCGCCGCCTATGAAGGCACCCGGCCGGTCGCTGCGATTCCCGGGCTGGTACCGGACGGACGGCTGATCGTGGGCACCGTCGCCAATCTGCGTGCGGTCAAGAACCTGCCCCGGCTCGTCCGGGCGGTGGCGCCGCTGCGCGACCGGCTGCGTCTGGTCATCGTCGGTGACGGGGAGGAGCGGGAGGCGATTCTGGCGGAGGCGCAGCGGCAAGGGATGCACGATCTGCTGATGCCGGGTGCCCTGCCGCGCCCGCAGGATTATGTAGGCGCCTTCGATATTTTCGCATTGTCCTCCGATAGTGAGCAGTTCCCCACAGCCCTGATGGAGGCGATGGCGGCCGGCCTGCCGGTGGTCGCGACCGACGTCGGCGATACGCTCGGCATGGTCGCGCCGGACAACCGGCCCTTCATCGTGGCCCCCGATGCGACCGATGATTTTCAGGCTGCCCTTGCAGAACTGGCCGGGGATGCCGATCTGCGTCGGACTATCGGGGCAGCCAATCGCGACAGAGCGAGGCGCTGTTTCGATGAAGCCGTGATGATCCAGCTCTACGCCCGGCTCTATGGTGAGGCGGTCGGTAACGAACTGGCGTTATTTTGAGTTTTGTGGCATTTTAGCACTTGGTTTGAGGAAAATGCTGGTAAAGGCGCTCGTGGCTGGCTTGCGAAGCTGGCCGATGGGGCACTGAGGAGTTTCATTTGTTCAAGGGCTTGAAGCCGATCGTCTATGGCGGTCGCGAGGTGTGGCCGGTTATCGAAGGCGGCAAGGGCGTTGCGGTCTCCAATCACATGAGCTCCGGGGCATGGGCTGCCGCTGGCGGCATCGGCACCGTGTCGGCCGTGAATGCGGACAGCTATGATGCCGACGGCAATGTCATCCCGCAAATCTACCATGGCCGCACGCGCCAGCAGCGCCATGAAGAGCTGATCGCCTACGCCATCGAAGGTGGTGTGGAGCAGGTCAAGCGCGCTTATGAGATGGCCGGTGGCAAGGGCGCCATCAACATCAACGTGCTCTGGGAAATGGGCGGCGCGCAGGCGGTGCTGCAAGGCGTGCTGGAGCGCACCAAGGGCATGGTCGCAGGCGTAACCTGCGGGGCCGGCATGCCCTACAAGCTCAGCGAAATTGCTGCGCAGCATCAGGTCAGCTACCTGCCGATCGTCAGCTCAGGCCGCGCTTTCCGCGCGCTGTGGAAGCGGGCCTATCACAAGGCTGCGGAATGGCTGGGCGCGGTGGTCTATGAGGATCCGTGGCTGGCCGGTGGCCATAACGGCCTGTCCAACGCGGAAGACCCGACCAAGCCGGAAGATCCCTATCCCCGCGTGAAGGCGCTGCGCGACACGATGCGCGAGGGCGGCATCAGCGACGAAGTGCCCATCGTGATGGCCGGTGGCGTCTGGTATCTGCGGGACTGGAGCGACTGGATCGACAATCCCGAGCTGGGAGCGATTGCCTTCCAGTTCGGCACCCGTCCGCTGCTCACCCAGGAAAGCCCGATTCCGCAGGCGTGGAAGGAGAAGCTGATGACGCTGGAGGAAGGCGACATCCTCCTCCACCGCTTCTCGCCGACCGGCTTCTATTCGTCCGCGATCCGCAATCCCTTCCTGCGCGATCTCGAGGCGCGCTCGGAGCGGCAGATTGCCTTCTCCATGGAGGAAGCGGGCGACCACAACCATCAGCTCGATGTCGGCATCAAAGGCCGCAATTACTGGGTGACCCGCAACGATCTGCTGCGCGCTCGCGAGTGGGTGCTGCAGGGCTATGAGACTGCGCTGAAGACGCCCGACAACACGCTGGTCTTCGTCACCGACGAGGACCGGGCTGTCATCCGCAAGGATCAGGCTGATTGCATGGGCTGCCTCTCGCATTGCGGTTTTTCGTCGTGGAAGGACCATGACCATTATTCGACCGGTCGCCTCGCCGATCCGCGCAGCTTCTGCATCCAGAAGACCCTGCAGGATGCGGTGCATGGCGGCGATGTCGACAAGAACCTGCTGTTCGCCGGCCATGGCGCCTATCGCTTCAAGCAGGACCCCTTCTACTCCAACGGGTTCGTGCCGACCGTGAAGCAACTGGTCGACCGCATCCTCACCGGGGATTGATGAGCATGATGCGCACGCCGGACATGCCGGGCCTCGCTATCCTCAAATATCGTGCGGCGGATTATCAGGTGGTCCGCTCGGGCCGTTTCGTGATCTGCGCCGTGAGCGGGGTGGAAATCCCGCTCGGCGAACTCGCTTACTGGAGCGAAGCGCAGCAGGAAGCCTATCGCAGCGCGATTGAGGCGACGAAGGCGCTGGCGGGTTAAAGAGCGGAAGCCAGCCCCACCTTGTCCCTTTCTCGTCACCCCGGACTTGATCCGAGGTCTCGCTGCCTTTTGCGGTGAGCAAAGAAGAAGCGGGATCCCGGATCAAGTCCGGGATGACGCGAGGTTAGGAGCGCGCTGTTCGCTCAAACCCAGCCTTCGAGAATCTGATCCGGCGGCCGGTCGCCGCCGACCCACATGCGGATGTTCGCGATCACCCGTTCGCCCGAGGCGATGCGGCCCTCGAAGGTCGCCGAGCCCATATGCGGGGTCATCACCACATTGGGGAGAGCGAGCAGGCGCGGGTCGATCTGTGGCTCGAACTCCCACACATCGAGGCCGGCGCCGGCAAGCTGCCCGGCCTCCAGCGCTTCGATCAGCGCCTCTTCATCCACGATGCCACCGCGCGAGGCGTTGATGAGGTAGACATGGGGACGCAATAGCCCGATGCGGCGCCGGTCGATGAGATTCTCGCTCTGCGCATTGCGCGGCGTGTGGATCGTCAGGATGTCGATGCTGCGCAGCATCTCGTCGAGGTCGGGGTGCCAGATCGCATCCACTTCCTGCTCCGCCACCTCGGGCAGGCGGTGGCGATTATGGTAGTGGATGGAGAGCCCAAAGGCGCGGGCGCGGCGGGCGACGGCGCGGCCGATGCGGCCCATGCCGACGATGCCGAGCGCCTTGCCGCCGATGCGATGGCCGAGCATGTTGCTGGGGCTCCAGCCGGTCCACTCGCCGGAGCGCACCAGCTTCTCGCCCTCGGCCAGGCGGCGCGGCACCGAGACGATGAGCGCCATGGTCATGTCCGCCGTGTCCTCGGTCAGCACGCCGGGCGTGTTGGTGACGATGATGTTCTTGGCGCGGGCGGCGGGCAGGGCGATGTGGTTCACGCCGGCGCCATAATTGGCGATCAGCTGCAGCGCATCGCCTGCGCCGGCGACCAGTTCGGAATCGAGATCGTCCGTCACTGTGGGCACCAGCACGTCGCACTGCTGCATGGCTTCATGCAGTTCGGCGCGGGTCATGGGATGATCGTCGACATTGAAGCGGGCGTCGAACAGTTCGCCCAGCCGGGCTTCCACCGCTTGCGGCAGACGCCGCGTCACGATCACGCGGGGCGAAGCGGGCCGGGGACGCCTGGACATGTGGCGGGAATGCTCAGGCGGGAGCGGAAAGGCAAGCGGCAATTCGCGCAAGGCTGCTTCCGGTTGATGCCATGCGGTGGCCGTGGCAGAAGCGGGCCTTATGGTGTGGGCATTTTCCGGGAGATCGATGGCATGAACGCGCGCGGGCTATTCACGGCTTTTGCGGCGCTGGCCCTGGGATTGGGACTCGGGCTGGGTGCTGCCAGCGCGCAGGCACAAACCGGTCGACCAACGCCTTACTGGGCCTCGCTCTCCAAGGGGGAGGCCAAGATGCGCGTGGGGCCGAGCGCCGACTATCCGGCGAGCTGGATCTACCGCCAGCGCGACCTGCCGGTGAAGGTGGTCGAGGTCTATACCAATTGGCGCAAGATCGAGGACCCGGATGGTACGCAGGGCTGGATGCATGTGCGGCTGCTCAAGGATGAAGCGACCGCGATCGTGAAGGATAATATCGCCCAGATGCGCGACGGCCCATCCGAGAGCGCCCGCATGCTGTTCCGGCTGGCGCCGGGGGTCGTGGGGCGGCTCTCCGGCTGTTCGGATGGTTGGTGCGCGATGGAGGTGAACGGCCGGCGCGGTTATGTGCAGGCCGCGAGCCTGTGGGGCGCGCTGGACTGACGGAACCTCGGCGTGGGCGTGCCCATCAAGGCACGCCAGCGGCGCCTCTCCGATTATCGCGGAAGCGTCGCGGCTTCCCTCGCCAGCGCTTCTACGGCTGCGGGGTCAAGCGGCCCCTTGGGCACGACCCAGCTTCCGCCCACGCAGCCGACGAAGGATTGGGCCAGCCATTCCGGCGCATTGGCCGCCGTGATGCCGCCGGTCGGGCAGAAGCGCACGCCGCCGAACGGCGCCGCCAAGGCTTTGAGCGCGGGCAGGCCGCCGCTGGTCGAGGCCGGGAAGAATTTGAAGCGCTCAAGCCCGAGATCCAGTCCGCGCATGATGTCCGCCGCCGTCGCGACGCCCGGGAGGAGGGTGGCGCCATTGGCGATCGCGGCCTTGCCGAGCGGCTCGGTGAGGCCAGGCGACACGATGAACTGCGCACCCGCCTCCAGCGCCTGATCGAGCTGGCGGGGGTTGAGCACGGTGCCGGCCCCGACCACGGCGCCGGGGACCTGCGCCATTTCGCGCATCACCTCAAGCGCGACGGGCGTGCGCATGGTGACCTCGAGGGCCGGCAGGCCCCCGGCGACCAGCGCCTGCGCCAGCGGGACGGCATCGGCCACGGACTCCACGATTAGCACCGGAATCACCGGCGCCAGCGCTATTACGTCATCGACAGTCATGCTCATGCTTTCTTCTCCCGCCATGCAGCGGCGGCGCCATAAAGGCCAATTTCAGGATGAGTTGCCAAGCGAACCGGAACGGTTCTCATCAGGGCTTCAAAGCGACCCTTTGCGGTGAAACGATCATGGAAAGCGCTGTTGTTCACGAGGAAGTCGCGCATCCGCTGCGTCAGTCCGCCGGCTAGCACCACATGATGCGGACCATGCGCCAGAGCGAGGTCGCCGGCCGTGGCGCCATAGCTCATGCACAGCCGCTCCAGCGCCGTGCGGGCGAGGGGATTGCTGCCATCCAGAGCGGCGGCCCACAGGTCCGCGTCGTTCATCAGCGTGACCGGCGCCTGGCTGATCGTCGCCAGCGCCCGGTAGAGGGTGTTGAGCCCCGGTCCGGAGACGATCCGCTCCGTCGAGACCCGCACGAAATCGGTGCGCAACTGCGCGAGAATGCGGCCCTCCAGCGCGTCGAGCGGCGCAAAATCCACATGACCGCCCTCGGTCGCGACGATATGCGGCATGCCCTCGTCAAAGGCGATCATCGCCACGCCAAGACCGGTCCCGGGGCCAAGAATGGTCACCGAGCCATTTTCAGGAAAGGCCTCGTCGGGCCCGAAGAGCAACGGCAGATCGTTGAGCGGCAGCCGCGCAATGGCGTGGGCCACCGCCTCGAAGTCATTGACCAGCCGCACCGCCGCAACGCCGAGGTCATCGGCCAACTGGGCAGGACGGATGATCCAGCTGGAGTTGGTGAGCTTGATGACCTCCCGCCCGATGGCCGTGGCGAAGGCGATGGAGACCCGCTCGGGCGCCGGCCCGTCGTCATCGGCCAGAAAGGCCTGCCAGCAGCTTTGCAGGCTGGCATGATCGGCGACCTTGTACTTGCGCACGGTGCCCAGCGTGGGCACGCCGCGCGCATCGAGCGTGGCACGGGTGAAGCGGGCATTGGTGCCGCCAATGTCGGCGGCGACAAGATCGGTCATAGTTCCGCATCCATGGCTGCCAGCAGCGGCGAGGCGCCGGCTTCCGCCAGATCGCTATTATGGCGGAACAGGGCGAACAGTTCCCGACCGGTGTCATAGGGCGGCGGTGGCGCATCGGCCTGATCGCGCGCATCCCATTCCGCGGCATCCACCTTTGCTCCCAGCGTGCCGCTCTCGGCGCAGACGCGGACGATGTCGCCATCGCGCAGCTTGCCGATGGGGCCACCGCCCAGCGCCTCGGGCGAAAGGTGAATGGCCGCCGGCACCTTGCCGCTCGCGCCGGACATGCGCCCGTCGGTCACCAGCGCGACCTTGAAGCCCTTGTCCTGCAGCACGCCGAGCGGTGGGGTGAGCTTGTGCAGTTCCGGCATCCCGTTGGCGCGCGGCCCCTGGAAGCGCACGACAACCACGACATCCCGATCCAGCTCGCCCGCCTTGAACGCGGCCATGACCTGATCCTGATCGGAGAACACACGGCACGGCGCCTCGATGGTCCAGCGTTCGCGGTCCACGGCGCTGGTCTTCATGATGCAGCGGCCGAGACTGCCGGCGAGCAGCCGCATTCCGCCATCCGCGCTGAATGGGTTGGAGAGGGGGCGCAGGATCGCCTCGTTGCCGGGCGCGGTTGGCGGTTCGTCCCAGACGAGCGCGTCATTCTCCAGCGTCGGCATCCGCCCGTAATCCGTGAGATCAGCGCGGGCGACGGTCATCACATCGCGGTGCAGCAGGCCGCCGCGCAGCAATTCGGTGATGATCCAGGCCATGCCGCCTGCCGCGTGGAAGTTGTTCACGTCATCCGCGCCATTGGGGTAGACGCGCGCCAGCAGCGGCACGGCGGCGGAGAGATCGGCCAGATCCGTCCAGTCGATGACGATCCCCGCCGCGCGCGCGATGGCGGGCAGGTGGATGGCATGATTGGTCGAGCCGCCCGTCGCCAGCAGGCCGACGGCGGCATTCACGATCGCCTTCTCATCGATGCACTTGCCGAGCGGGCGATAATCATCGCCATCCCACCCTATGGAGGCGACACGATGCACGGCGGCGCGGGTCAGCTCGCTGCGCAGCTTGGTGCCCGGATTGACGAAAGCAGCGCCGGGCATGTGCAGGCCCATCACTTCCATCATCATCTGGTTGGTGTTGGCCGTGCCGTAGAAGGTGCAGGTGCCCGCGCCATGATAGCTGGCGCTCTCGCTCTCCAGCAGCTCCTCGCGCCCCACCTTGCCCTCGGCATAGAGCTGGCGGATGCGCTGCTTCTCCTTGTTGGCGAGGCCCGAGGGCATCGGTCCGGCGGGGACGAAGATCGTCGGCAGATGGCCAAAGCGCAGCGCGCCCATCAGCAGGCCGGGCACGATCTTGTCACAGATGCCGAGCATCAACGCGCCCTCGAACATCGCATGGCTGAGCGCCACGGCGGTCGCGAGCGCGATGGTGTCGCGCGAGAAGAGCGATAGCTCCATGCCGGCCAAGCCTTGCGTCACGCCGTCGCACATGGCCGGCACGCCGCCCGCGACCTGTGCCGTGGCGCCGACTTCCCGCGCCGCGATCTTGATCGCCTCCGGGTAGCGGCCATAGGGCTGATGCGCCGAGAGCATGTCGTTATACGCCGTGACGATGCCGATGTTCATGGCATTGCCGGCGCGGATTGCCGGCTTGTCCTCGCCGCTGGCGGCAAAGCCATGGGCGAGGTTGCCGCAGGAGAGCCGATCCCGGTTGGTGCCGGCATCGCGCCCGCGCTCGATGAGGTCGAGATATTTGCGGCGACTGACCGCGCTGCGCTGGACGATGCGCTGCGTGACGGCGGCGACGGTGGAATTGAGATCAGTCATACCAGCTTGCTCCATCGCGCTCGATCAAGGCAATGCCGGCGGATGGCCCCCAGGTGCCGGCGGCATAATGCACGACCTGCTGGCCGGATTCCTGCCAACTTTGGGTGATGGAATCGATCCAGGTCCACTGCGCTTCCACCTCGTCGCGGCGCACGAACAATGTGGTGTCGCCCTCCAGCAGATCCAACAGTAGCCGCTCATAGGCGATCCGGCGACGCTCGCCGGCAAAGGCGTGGGTGAGCGAGACGTCGAGGCCGACTTCCTGCAGCTTCACGCCATCCCGGTCGAGCCCCGGCCGCTTGGCCATGATGCACAGGCGGATGTTCTCGTCCGGCTGCAGGCGGATGATCAGCGAATTGGGCTCGAGCGCGCGATCATAGCCGTTACGGCGGAAAATGCTGTGCGTCACCGGCTTGAACTGGATGAGAATTTCCGACTGGCGGTTGGGCATGCACTTGCCCGTGCGCAGGTAGAACGGCACGCCGGTCCAGCGCCAATTGTCGATATGAGCCTTCAACGCCACGAAGGTCTCGGTATCGCTCTCCTTGCCCAATTCCTCTGCATAGCCGGCGATGATCTTGCCCTTCACCGCGCCGTCGCGATACTGGCCGCGCACGCTGTGGGTGCGGACCGTTTCGGGCGTCATCGGCCGCAGCGAGCGCAGCGCCTTCACCTTCTCGTCGCGCACTGAGGTGGAATCCATGCGCGCGGGCGGCTCCATGGCGATGATCGAGAGGATCTGGAGCATGTGGTTCTGCACCATGTCCTTGAGCGCACCGACGCCGTCATAATAAGAGACGCGACCCTCCAGCCCGACCGTCTCGGCGACGGTGATCTGGACATGATCGATCGCCCCGCCATTCCACAGCGGCTCGAACAGGCGGTTGCCAAAGCGCAGTGCCATCAGGTTCTGCACCGTTTCCTTGCCCAGATAATGGTCGACGCGGAAAATCTGCTCTTCATCGAACAGGTCGCCAATCGCGTCGTTCACCACCTTGGACGAGGCGAGATCCTTGCCGATGGGTTTTTCCATGGCAATGCGGGTGTGCGCATCGACCAGACCGGCGGCGGCGAGACCCTGGGCGGTGGGCGCAAAGAGCGAGGGCGGGGTGGACAGATAGACCGCGATGGGGCCATCGCCCAGCGCCTTCGCCCGTTTCGCCAGCGCATCGAAATGCGCCTGTTCGCCGGCGGACACGGCGCAATAGCTGATCTTTTCGAGAAAGGCGGTGACGCGCGCCTCATCATGATGCTCATCGGCCAGATAGGTCGCCAGCGCCTTGCGGATGGTCTCGCGAAAGGCCGCGTCATCCATCTCGGACCGGCCGGAGGCGAGGATGTGGAACGGCTCGGGCAGCAGCCCGTCGCACAGCAGATGATAGAGCGAAGGAAACAGCATCCGGTGCGCCAGATCGCCGGTGGCGCCGAACAGGATGAGTGTCGCGGACTTTTCGAACAAGACTGGGGACCCTTCGTGGCCTGATGAATTGCGCACCTGAGCGGGACATTACAGGCGCACAACTTTGGTGCAACCGCACAATCGGACCCGTTTTCGATGAAAGCGCAGGCGCGCGCGCTATCGTTACGTGCTCGCGCAGGGCCAGAATTCCTTCGACCGGCGCTATGGGAGGCAGTCGCAAGGCATTGTTCGCCGGCGCAAAATCCTCCCTCGCGCGCGGTTGGTCACAGTGAATTCCGTCTTGCCAGACGGGCAGCGGTTCCGCAGGAGCGCACATGCGACGGGGGCGGTTCTCACCATTCGACCCTCGAAGACAGACCGACCAGCCTTCGGGGGAGAGATACATGGCGCAGTCCCATGCAGACGGGCAGCGGATCGACATCGAGACCATTCTGGACCGGCCTTACGGGGCCTGGCGGTGGTACATCTTTGCGCTCTGCGGCATCGCCATGGCGATGGAGGGCTTCGACATGTACATGCTCGGGGCCATCGTGCCGGCTCTTGCTGCGGGTCTTGCTGTCGAGCCAGCCGCGATTTCCGCCGTGTTCGTGGCGCAGGGCATCGGCCTGGCCCTGGGCTATGCCTTCATCGCGCCGCTGGCAGATCGGGTTGGACGCAAGCCGATCGTCATTTTGTGCGTGCTCGGTTTCGGCCTCGTCACGCTCGTCACGGCCCTGGCATCGACCCTGACGGCGGTCTCGCTACTGCGGCTGGTCGCCTTTGCGTTTTTCGGCGGCATCACACCCAACATCATCGCGATGGTGGCGGAGATTTCGCCGCGCCACATCCGTCCTCGCCAGATCATTCTGGTCACCGCCTGCTTCGCATTCGGTTCGGCGATGGGCAGCGCGCTTGCGCCTCTCATTGTTCATCGGCTCGATTGGTGGGGCGCGTTTCTGGCGGGTGGCGCCGCACCGCTGCTGCTCCTGCCAGTGCTGATCTTCACCCTGCCTGAATCTCCCCGCTTTCTCGTCACCGCCGGGCGCAGCACTGCACAGGTCAACCGCGTCCTGCGGCACATCACGCGCGACGTCAGCGACACGGCCCATTATTTTCTCGATGAACCGCCAGCCGGGCGGGCGTCACTCAAGTCCGTCTTTGCCGAGGGGCGGCTGGCCATGACCCTCTTGTTCATGCTGGCGGGCGGCATGATGATGTTCGTCGGCAATGCGGTGGCCTCCTGGGCGCCGACCTTCTGGCACATGCAGGCCGGCTTTCCGATGGCGGATGCGGCAGCGCTCTTTGCCCTCTCCTCCGTCGGCGCGATCGTGTGGCCGTTCATCATGATCGCGCTGGTCGGGTGGATCGGCGTCAAGCGCACCCTGCTCTTCTGCTATTTCGCGGGGGGCATCTCGATGCTTGTCTACATGGTCCAGCCGTTCACGCCTGCACTGGCCGCGTTCATGGCGATTGCGTTCGGCGCCTTCGTGGTCGGCTCGATCAGCGGGCTCTATGCCTTCATCTCAGCCGCTTATCCCACGCAGATCCGCTCCACGGCGCTTGGCTGGACGGCCGGGGCGGGGCGACTGCTGGCGATCATCGGTCCGGCGACCGGCGGCTGGTTGCTGGCCCAGGGGGTTGGACCGTTCGGGGTGGCGCTGGCCTTCGGGCTGCCGCTGTTCATCGCGGGGATCGCCGTGGCGTTCGTCCGCAGCAAGGCGTGAGTGCTCCTGCGAAGGCAGGAGCCCAGGGCGCAAAAGCCGGGCCTTGCTGCCCTAGGCTCCTGCTTTCGCAGGAGCACTATGCTGATTAAACCGCCTCAGCCTTCCTGCAGGCGATCGAACCGCTCCCGATGGGCGTCGATCTCTTCTCGATGCATCTGCGCCCATTTGCCGAGGCGGATCGCCTCGCGGGCCAGCGAATGGCCGAGCGGGGTGAGGGCGTAATCCACCTGCGGCGGGGTGGTCGGATGGACGGTGCGATTGACCATGCCATCCCGCTCCAGCGCGCGCAGCGTGCGGGTGAGCATCTGCTGCGAGATACTGCTCACCTCCCGCCGGATCTGGTTGAAGCGCATCGTGCCGTCACCAAGAGCCGCAACCACCGGCAATGTCCACCGGTCGCCGAAGCGCGCGAGGGTCTGCGTGATCCGCATGCACTCCTTGTGCGATGTCACGGTGAGGCGGGTGGTGGTCATATCCATGTGACTAGGTCTCGAAAAAATGCGTTCTTGTTGGTTCTAGAGGTCCACCCTAGCTGGTTGCAAACAGAAACTGATCTTCCCGATCCGTTTCTCAAGAGCAATTTTACGAAAGGGCCGACCATGACCGTGTTGCATATCGATTCCAGCATTCAGGGCGAAAACTCCATCACCCGCCAGATTTCGGCAGCCATCGTCGAGCGCCTCACGGCGGAGCAGCCCGGTGCGGACGTGCGCTATCGCGATCTCGCCGCCCAGCCGCTGCCCCACCTGACGCTGCCCGGCTTCGGCACGGACGAGGCGGCGGCCGTGCTGGCGGAATTCCTGGCTGCGGACACGGTCGTGATCGGCGCACCGATGTACAATTTCACCATTTCCACCCAGCTCAAGGCGTGGATCGACCATATCGCGGTGGCCGGCAAGACCTTCCGCTATGACGAAAGCGGCAATGCCATCGGCCTGGCGGGTGACAAGCGCGTGATCGTCGCCCTCTCGCGTGGCGGTTTTTACGGCGCGGGCACGCCTGCCGCCGCTGTCGAACATGCGGAGAGCTATCTGCGCGCCGTCTTCGGCTTCATCGGTATTGTGCCCGAATTCATCGTGGCGGAAGGCGCTGCCGTCGGCCCCGAACATCGCGCGGCCGGTATCGAAGCGGCGCTGGCCGCCGTCGATCAGCTTGAGGTGAAGGTGGCGGCCTGACCGGCCGCCTAACCCTTACCGCTCCGACAGATAATAACGGTCCTTCGCGGAAAGATCGTCGGCCAGCTCATAGATAATGGGCTGGCCGGTCGGGATTTCGAGGCCCGTAATCTCGTCGTCGGGGATGTTCGAGAGGTGCTTGACCAGCGCGCGCAGTGAATTGCCATGCGCTGAAATGAGCACGCGCTTGCCGGCCTTCAGTTCGGGGGCGATCCGGCCCTCCCAATAGGGCAGCACGCGCGCGATGGTATCCTTGAGGCTCTCCGTCGCCGGGATGGCGATGCCGGCATAGCGCCGGTCCTTGCTCAGGTCGAATTCGCTGCCGGCCTCCAGTGGCGGCGGCGGCACGTCGAAGCTGCGGCGCCAGATCTTCACCTGCTCATCGCCATGCTTGGCTGCCGTCTCGGCCTTGTCGAGGCCCGTCAGGCCACCATAATGCCGCTCGTTGAGCCGCCAGTCCTTTTCCACCGGCAGCCAGAGCCGCTGCATTTCCTCGAGCGCCAGATTGAGCGTCTTGATCGCGCGGGTCTGCAGCGAGGTGAAGCACTGGTCGAAATCGAGGCCCTTGTCCCGCATCAGCGCGCCGGCAGCCTTGGCTTCGGCTGCGCCTTTCTCGGTCACGTCGACATCCCACCAGCCGGTGAAGCGGTTCTCCAGGTTCCAGGCCGACTGGCCATGGCGGATGAGGACGAGGGTGGGCATGAGGTCTTATCTCCCGATCTTCGGCGGTTTTACCGTTATCGGGCCTGATAGCGGGATTTGGTGTGAGCGCAATCCGTTCGGGCGGGTCTTGAAGACGCGCAGAGAGGCTTCAGGCGTGCTCGAGCGTCGCGGCGTGGCCACGCGCTTGAAGCGCTTTCAGCATCGTCTGATAATGCTGCACATAGCTCTGATAGGCGGCTTTCTCATCCGGGTGCATCGCCGTTGTGGCCTGCGCTTCGAATTGCTGGATCTGGCTCTGGAGAAAGCCCGGATCCCACAACGTCTTCATCTCGTAAACTCCCATATTGCTGGCAGAAAACTGCGCCGGGGCCGGTTGGTTCCGGCAAAAGCGATCGGCTGCGTTAAATGTTGAGAAACCACCGGCGCGGGCTGTCTTTTCGGCCGGGATCACTGCCGCAAGCGCCCTTGTCCGCCCGAGCACAATTCGCCATGGATGAGCGCATCATCCCATTGCAGCAAAGGAGCAGGAACCATGGCGATCACCCGCACTGTCCAACTTCATGAAGGCCCCGGCGGTCCCTTTGAATCGATGTTCGTCGGCGATGCGGATGCAGGCGATCAGCCAGGTGTGCTGCTGTTCCCCAACTTCATGGGCACCAAGGAATGGGATTTCGCCAAGGCCGAGACGCTGGCGGCACAGGGCTACAAGGTGCTGGTCGTCGACTATTACGGCCAGGGCAAGCGCGGCACGGACATGGAGAGCGCGGGTAAGCTGCTGCATGATTTCATGGCGGATCGCCAGGCGGTGAAGGCCCGGCTGCTCGATGCCCTTGCGGAGCTTCGTGCGTTGCCGGGCGTGGATACCAGCCGGATCGGCGCCATCGGCTTTTGCGCGGGCGGCAAATGCGTGCTCGATCTTGCGCGCGCCGGGGCGGACATCAAGGCCGGTGTCTCCTTCCACGGCGTCTACGACGCGCCGCCATTCCCCAACGCGCCGATCACCGCCAAACTGATGATCTGCGACGGTTGGAACGACAATCTCTGCCCGCCCGATGCCAAGCTGGCCCTGTGCAAGGAGCTGGCGGCGGCGGACGTGGACTTCCAGTTCACCACCTACAGCCGCACCGGCCACGCCTTCACGGCAGACGATGTGCCGCTGAATGCGGACCGCAGCTTCGGCTTCGAGCCCGAGACCAACCGCCGCAGCTGGCGCGCTGCGATGACGTTTTTGGGCGATGAACTGGGGTGAAGCGAGAGCGCTGATCGCTCCCAATTTTCCGTCACCCCGGGCTTGACCGGGTCCAGCTTCCTTTCACGCCTCATCCCGTCAGGCGAACGTCCTAGGAAAAGTGAGCTGGACCCCGGGTCAAGCCCGGGGCGACGGTGGAGGAAGGCACAGTCCGGGCGCCCTTGTCCCGACCGTTCTCAAATATCCCCGACCATCTCCGTCAGCGTGGCGAGGCAGTCGCGCGCGAGTTGCATGGAGCGCTCCGGGCTCCAGCCTTGGGCGGCGTCCGGCAGGTCGTCATTGTCCTTGAACGGCATTTCCAGCGTCATCGCCACAGCGCCGTAGCGCTCGGCGATCTGGGCGGTTGCCATGGAGAGATTGGCCTTGCCCGGCCGCGCCTCGGGATAGCCAAGGCGGGTCTGGAAGTCCGGCGTGCGGATGGCCAGCGTGTCGCGATAGCGACGGAACAGTGCGAGCTGCGTGTCCTTGATCGAGGGAATGCCCTCGAACCCGGCGAGAAAGACGGCCGGGATTGCCTCGTCGCCATGCACGTCCATGGCGAAGGCGACGCCGGTCTCGTCCATGCGATTGCGTACGCAGAGCACTTCGGGCGCGCGGTCGGCTTGCGGCTCATGCCATTCGCGGTTGAGATTGATGCCGCGGGCGTTGGTGCGCAGATGGCCGCGAAAGGCGCCATCAGGGTTCATATTCGGGACGATGTAGAAGCGACAAGCGGCACGCAGGGCGCGGGCATGGGCATTGGTGGGGTCGGTGAGCATGTCGAGCGCGCCTTCCATCCACCATTCCGCCATCGTCTCACCGGGGTGCTGGCGCGCGATCAGCCAGACGGGTTTGTCGCCGCTCCCCAATTCCAGGCAATCGATCGGGCGCCCGTCCAGACTCTCGCCCAGCTGGCGCACGGTCACGCCCTCGCAGGCTGCCGCCTGCGCCACGAGATCATGATGCCGCTCCTGTGAGTAAGGCGCGAAATAAGCGAACCATGCGGCAGCGCCGACGAGGGTGTAGTCGATGGTGAGGGTGCCGCCATCCACGCCCGGATCGTAGCGGCTGGCGGCGCGGCCCCAGCGCTCGCGATCTTCCGATACGCAGGCGGCATAGCCGGGCCATCCATCGGGATAAGCGGATTGCGCGAGGCCGGTGATGCGCAGGGTCAGGCGCGTGCCCGCCGGCGCGGCGGCGCGAAAGTGGAACCACTGGAAGAAATCGCTCTCATGATCCTTGTGGATGGAGAGCGTCGCGGTGGTGCCGTCGATGGCTTCGACGCGGATGTTGCCGCTATCGAAGCTACTATTGATGCGAAGGGGCGGGGTGCTGCTTGTCTGCTGTGCGGTCATGGCACCGTGATAGTCTCGCCGGACGTGCCGGGAAAGCCCTTGAACAGCGCATCGGCGAGGCGACCGACCACGAGGCCGGGCTGGGCGGCCGGCGTGCCTTCCTTGGCCTGCGTCTCAGCGCGACCTTCCCACACAACCACCTTGTCGCTCGCGCGGCGCAACTGCACGCGCATCCGGTTCACGACCACTGGCTTGGGTTTGCCGGAGAGATTGATGCCGATGCCAAGGCCTACGCCGCTGCCATAAGAACCGGTCGATCCGCCCACGCCGACGCTCACCGGGGAGCGGGCGGGCAGGGGCGCGATCGTTTCCCGCCCCATGTCCACAACCGCTTCATATTGCGCTGCCCCTGCACCGGATGCGCCGGGCTGGAGGGGAGAGAAGCCCGTCCGCGCCAGCGCCGCGCTCACGGCATTGGCGGCGGTGCGGAATTCGAGGCTGGCGCTATCGTCCGGATTGCCGGGCACGATGAGCACGGTGCCCTGCCGGGTGACGTCAGGCTGATGAAATCGGGTGACGTCGACAGGCCCGGTGGATGTCGCGCAGCCACCCAGGGCGAGCGCGCCGAGCAAAATGGCCGCGACGCCGGCCTTGCGTCCGCCGAATCGCCGACGACCCTCGATGTGGGGAGTCGCCCGCCCATGGAGCGGCGGCATGGAAAAACTGCTCGTCATGGCCTTGCATCCCTTATCATCTGACCATCTCTCTGAAATGGCCTCTCATCGGTCGAGTTTGCACCGGAAATGCTGCATGATGGCTTAACGGTTGTTCAGGAAAGCGGTTGCCGACATGAGGGGGCGGGGCTGCGCAAAACTTGCACCGCCGCCTTGACTTTCCGGGGACTGACCCATAGAGGCGCGGCTTCGAATTTTCCGTCACGCAAGAATCATTTGGACCCGATCATGAAGATCCGCAACTCGCTCAAGTCGCTCAAGGACCGTCACCGGGACAACCGCGTGATCCGCCGTCGTGGGCGCACCTACGTCATCAACAAGACGCAGCGTCGCTTCAAGGCCCGCCAGGGCTGAAGACGCGCGGCGGGGCGCTTTCGCCCTGCCTCTGCCGATCAGGCGCCCGGTCAGTTGCTGGCCGGGCGTTTTGGCGTGTCCGTCACGGTTGATCCGGACCTGCGCGGGTTCGCCAGCCGTCGATGAGCACATCCAGCGCCAGGATGAAGCTGTCCCGGTCCGCCTCGACCTGAACCGCGCGCAGCGTCGTCCAGCCCGTGACGAGCGCCTGGACGGACCGCTGTGCGACGGCGGCCATCTCCGCGCTCAGGCCGAGCGCAGTCAACTCCTTCACGATCTGCCCGATCAGATGGTTGCCAGCTCCCCGCTGCGCGCGGGTGACGGCAATGAGCTGACGCGCATCGCGTATGGATGTTTGCGCGTCCCATAAGGCGATGCCGAAATCATGCAGCCATGCCCACCAGCTTTCTGCCGGCGGCACCGAGTCGAGGCAGGCCTTGAAAATGGAGATGGACATGAGTGCGTGGAGGGCCTGCTTGTCCTCCACATGCCAGTAAAGCGATGAGACGCTGACGCTGAGCCGGGTGGCGATCTTCCGCAGGCTGACTGCCCCCAGCCCTTCTTCCTTCAGCAGCGCAATGGCTTCTTCGACGATCCCGTCCTGATCCAGCTTCGCGAATGACATGCTGCTCCCTTGACAGTTTGCCGGTGAAAAAGCATCAATCGCTAAACGAACGATGTTCGATTAGGAGCGGACCCTATGTATCCTTTCACCCCTGGCAGCTACGCGCCGCGCAACGGCTGGTACGTCGCCGCATTTGTGCGCGAAATCGGCGAGGATTTGCTCAGCCGGTGGATCCTCAACGAGCCGGTCGTTCTCTACCGCAAGGAAGATGGCACGGCCGTGGCGGTGGAGGGGCGCTGTCCGCACCGGCATTATCCCCTGGGCGCGAGCAAGCGCGTCGGCGATGCGATCCAGTGCGGCTATCACGGCATCACCTTCGATTCTTCGGGGGCCTGCACGATGGTGCCGAGCCAGAGCACCATTCCCGGTGTCTACAGGATCAAGAGCTACCCGTTGGTCGAGCGCGGGCTATGGGCGTGGATCTGGCCTGGCGATCCCGACAAGGCGGATGAGTCGCTCATCCCGACGCTGGACGAGATCGGTTTCAACATTCCCGGCATGATCCCGGATGCCTTTTATTCCATGCATGTCGATGGGCGCTATCAACTGCTCAACGATAACCTGCTGGACCTGAGCCATCTTGGCTATCTCCATGCTACATCGATCGGCACGCCCGATGATGCCGCGACGCCCGAAGTGCGCGACCTCAATGACCGTCGCCTGTCGAGCCGGCGGATCATGCGCGATACGCCGATGCCGCCTTATCATGATCGCAGCGTGCATGACGGGCTGGTCGATCGCATTTCCGGCATGGATTTCTTCTTCCCCGGCTTTCACGCGGGGATTGGTGAATCCCGCTATCCGCAGGGTCATGAGAAGGCCGGCGAGGTGCTCCACACCAGCCGGGTCTGGCATGCCGTCACCCCGGCGAAGAAGACCAGCTGCAACTACTTCTTTGCGATGAGCGCGCCGTCACAGGCGCGGGTGGACGACGCTCGCCGCCGTCTCGAGCCGGTGCTGGATGAGGACAAGTTCGCGACCGAGGAAATCGAGAAGATCATTTCCACGCTGGACGTCCTCCCGCCCGAGCTGATGCTCAAGAGCGACGGAACGGCGGTGCAGGGCCGGCGTATCCTTCAGGCGATGATGGACCGCGAGAAGGCCGAGCTAGAGGGGGCCTGACCGTGAGCGGACGGCCCGCGCGTCAGGCGGCGAGCAGGTCGCGCTGATCGGGGTGGCGCTCGAAATAGGTGACTACGTAGCTGCACACCGGCCGGATCTTGAGGCCGCGTGCGCGCGCATCGTCGAGCAGCCCGGCGACCAGATCGGCCGCGACGCCCTTCCCCCGCAAAGCCGGTGGGGTGAAGGTGTGCGTGATCGCCAGCGTGTCGCCATCGCGCTCATAGGTGGCGAAAGCGATCTCGCCGTCCACCGTGATCTCGTATCGATTGCGCTCGGCATTGTCCTGAACCGCGTGGGCCATGACCTGATCCTTATTCTGCTGCCTCGGCAAAGGTGCTGCCGGGGCGTTTGGCAGCATACATTGCCATATCGGCGCGAGTAAGGGCGGAAAATTCCGTGTCACCCTGTTCGAGGGCCGTCCAGCCGACAGAGATGGACAGCGGCAGCAGCACGCCCTCGTGCAAGCAGGCCGATTCCGCGATCATGCGCTGGAGCCGCCGGGTGGTTTCCTCCACGGCCTCAGGGTCAAGATCGTCCAGCAACAACGCGAACTCATCACCGCCCATGCGGGCCGCGACGTCTGTAGACCGCAGCCCATTCGCGAGAAGACGCGCCATATGCACCAGAGCGGTATCGCCGGCGCCATGGCCAAAGCGATCGTTGATCCGCTTCATGGAGTTCACGTCGATGAACACCAGCGCGCATTTGCCTTCATGCCGTTCGAGCCGGTCCAACCGATCCCGAAGGCAGTTCATGAAATGCCGCCGATTGTAGAGCGGGGTGAGCGTATCGCGAATGACGAGTCGTTCAAGTTCCTTGTTGGCGGTTTTAAGAAGGGACAGCTCCCGGCGGAGTATATCCAACTCCTGCTCAAGCGCTGAAATGTCAGGTGCGGGAAGATCGAGTGCGACCGTCCGCGCAGTGGCTTCCATCAAAGCTCTATCTCCTGTGCGCGACCGCAGCATGTAACCCTGTGTGCTGGGTATAGTTCCAAGCTTTGCCTTTGTGCACTGCGGAACCCGCGTTCCGCCGTATGATCAGAGCGTTTTGACCGGTTGTGCGCCATGGCGCTGGTGTCTATGGGCTGAGACTTAAAGAGAAGTTTCCGGCCGGCGTTCCCGTTGACGCCAGGCAGCACGAGGACGGGGCGGCAAAGAATGGCGAAAATCGGTGTGATCATGGGCTCGCAGTCCGACTGGGACACGATGCGCCATGCCGTCGATGTTCTGCAAGACCTTGAAATTGAATGCGAAACGCGGATTGTTTCGGCTCACCGGACACCGGATCGACTCGTCGATTATGCCAAGACGGCAGCCGGCCGAGGTCTGCACGTCATCATCGCCGGAGCCGGCGGAGCGGCCCATTTGCCGGGGATGGTCGCGGCCATGACTCGCGTGCCGGTGCTTGGTGTTCCGGTGCAGTCGGCGACCCTCTCCGGGCTCGATAGCCTGCTTTCGATCGTGCAGATGCCGGGCGGCATTCCGGTCGGGACGCTGGCCATCGGCAAGGCCGGCGCCAAGAACGCCGGTCTGCTCGCAGCTGCAATATTGGCGAACAGCGACGCGGCGCTTGCGGATCGACTGGACGCATGGCGCGCGGCGCAAACGGATTCGGTGGCGAGCAGCCCGCAATGACCTCCCCTATGATGATTGCGCCCGGGTCGACCATCGGCATCGTCGGCGGCGGCCAGCTTGGCCGGATGATCGGCATGGCCGCGATCCAGCTTGGCTATCGGATCCATATTTTCGCGCCCGAAGAGAGCGGTCCCGCGTCTGACATCGCCAGCGCCTGGACGCAGGCGCCCTATGAGGACGACGCCGCGCTCACGGCCTTTGCAGACGCGGTCGATATCATCACCTATGAATTCGAGAATGTGCCGAGCAACGCCGTCGCCTTGCTCGCCAAGCTCGGGCACGTCCGGCCCAATGCCCGCGCACTGGCGGTCGCGCAGGACAGGTTGCTCGAGAAGAGCTTCGTCGCCGGCCTTGGCGGACGGACGGCGCCCTATGCGCCGGTCTCCAGCGGCGCGGTGCTGCAGGATGCAATCGCGCGGATCGGCGCGCCCGCCATCCTCAAGACGACGCGCTTTGGCTATGACGGAAAGGGCCAGGTCCGCCTGATGGATGCGGCGCCCGAGACACTGGACAGCGCCTGGGACGCAATCGGCTGCAATCCGGCGGTGCTGGAAGGGTTCGTCACCTTCGACCACGAGTTTTCGGTGGTGCTCGTGCGCGGACAGGATGGCACCGTGCGCTTCTGGGATTCGCCGCATAATGTGCATGTCGACGGCATTCTCGCGACATCCACGCTGCCGGCTCCGGCGGTCGTGCTCGCGCAGGTGCCCGAAGCGCGGGCCATTGCCGCGCGGGTCGCCCAGGCTCTGGAATATGTTGGCGTGCTTACGCTGGAGTTCTTTGCGGGGGCCGCCGGGCCGATCTTCAACGAGATGGCGCCGCGCGTCCACAATAGCGGGCACTGGACCATTGAAGGCGCTGCCACCAGCCAGTTCGAGAATCACGTCCGCGCCGTCTGCGGCCTGCCGCTCGGATCGACGGCGCTCGCCGCGCCGGCCGTCTCCATGCAGAACCTGATCGGGGACGAGGCCAACGAGTGGGAGGCGATTCTCGCTGACGAGACCGCGCATCTCCATCTCTACGGCAAGAACGAAGCACGCCCCGGCCGCAAGATGGGCCATGTGACGCGCGTGCACACAAGCGATAGCGCGGCATGACGATGGATGCGCGTCCAGAAATCGTGCTGCTGCTCGCCCGCGCCGACAATGGCGTGATTGGCAGCGAGGGCGACATTCCCTGGCGGATCCCCGGCGATCTCAAGCGCTTCAAGGCCATGACCATGGGCACGCCCATGCTGATGGGCCGCAAGACCTTCGACAGCCTGCCCGGGCTCCTGCCGGGTCGCCGTCACATCGTGCTCACCCGCGACACCGCGTGGCAGGCGGAAGGCGCAGAGGTGGTCCACAGTGTCGATGAAGCCCTTGCGGCCGCGCAGGCGCCGGTGCTGTCGGTGATTGGCGGTGCGGAAGTCTATCGGCTGTTCGAACCGCTGGCCGATCGGCTGGAGATCACGCAGGTACATCTCTCGCCGCCGGGCGACGCGCGCATCGATGCGCCCGATCCCGCTCGGTGGGAAGAGACGATGCGCGAGGATCACCCGGCGGAGGGCGCAGTCGCTGCCTTCAGCTACCGCACATTCCTGCGGCGCGGAGCCTGATCGCGGTGCGCATGCGAGCCGCCATCGGGGCTGGCGCCCGCGCGTCGCTCCCCCTATAGGCGCCCGCCATGGAACGGATCAGCAGCGATCAGCCGATACCGGCACATTTGCGCGGTGCCATCATTGCCCTCGGCAATTTCGACGGTTTTCACCGCGGCCACCAGGCCGTGGTCGGCCGGGCCGTGGAGCTGGCCCGTGCGCAGGGCCATCCGGCCATTGTCGCGACCTTCGATCCGCATCCTATGCGGCTGTTCCGGCCGGATGCGCCCTTCTTCCGCCTGACCACGCTCGATCAGCGCGAGCGCCTGTTCGGCGAGGCGGGCGCGGATGCCATGCTGGTCTTCCACTTCACGGCTGAGCTGGCCTCGCACAGCGCGGAGGACTTCGTGGCCATGCTGGCGACGGAACTTGGCGCGGCGGGGGTGGTGACCGGCGAGGACTTCACCTTCGGGCGCGGGCGCTCGGGCAACGTCACCGCCTTGCGCACGCTTGGCGCGGTGCATGGCCTGGCGGCCGAGGCCGTGGCGCCGGTGCGCGACGAGCAGGGCGAGATCATCTCCTCCAGCCGCGTGCGCGAGGCCTTGCTGGCCGGTGACTGCGCCACGGCGACGGGCCTCCTCACGCGTCCTTTCGCGATTGCCGGCGAAGTCATCGATGGGGACAAGCGCGGCCGCACCATCGGCTTCCCCACCGCCAATATGGAGATGGGCCACTATCTGCGCCCGGCTTATGGCATCTATGCCGTGCGCGCACGGCTGCCCGATGGGCGAATCGTCTGCGGCGCGGCCAATCTCGGCATCCGCCCGACCTTCGTGCCGCCGCGCGAGCTGCTGGAGACCTATTTGTTCGATTTCTCCGGCAGCCTTTACGGCCAGACGCTGGAGATCGCCCTCATCGAACGGCTGCGGGGCGAGCGCAAGTTCGACAGCCTGGATGCGCTGGTCGAGCAGATGAGCGCCGATGTCGTGCGGGCGCGGATCATCCTCGGGGCCTAATCATGCCTTGTCACCGCGCAGGTCTCCGGCAAGACTTGCGCTGACAAGGAGAGGCCACGGATGACCCAACAGAACAGCACTGCCCCGACCATCGACCGCGCACCGACTATCGAAACGCCCAGGCTGATCCTGCGAGCGTTCCGTGCGGCCGATGCCGAGCCCTTGTGCGCGGCCATGGCGGAAGATGACTTCGCGCGGTTCATCACCAAGGAAGGGCGCGGCCTCACCTATGGCGAAAGCTGGCAACGCTTCTGCAGTCTCGCCGGCCATTGGGTGGCGCGCGGTTATGGCAATTTCGCGGTGGAAGAGAAAGCGAGCGGGGCGTTCCTCGGTCATGTCGGGCCGATGAACCCGCCGGGCTGGCCGGCGTTCGAGATCGGCTGGTGCATCTTTCCGTCCGCGCAGGGCAAGGGCTATGCAGCGGAGGCGGCAGCCGCCGCCTTCCGCTGGTCGCACGAGGCCCTTGGCCAGAGTGAGACGCTGCACATGATCGCCGATGACAATGTGCCGAGCCAGAAGGTCGCCCAGGCCCTGGGCGCCGAGCCGGGCGAGATCTGGACACCCTTCTGGCCCGAGGCCAAGCCGGTGCGCCAATGGTGCACGCGCTGGGAGGCTTTTACCCACTCGCCTGCCTACGCGCGGCTGGAGGGGCGATAGGGCGCCCCGCGCGGCTTAGCGTTTGCCCCACCAGAAGGTGTAGCCCAGCGCCAATCCGCCGGAAAACTGGTCGCGCGCGCCATAGGCCCGCACGACCGGCGAATCGGCGGCATCGCCGACAAGCCGGTCGTAACGGGCATAGCCGTGGAGGCTCCAGCGCGCATCGAGCTGGCGGATCAGGCCGGCAGCGGCACCGACGGACTGAACGCCGCCATTCGCCTCGAACACCGGCAAGCCCGAGGCCGTGGCTTGCGCGGGCGACACGCCGAACCATGTGCGCTGGTGCTTGCCGCTGCCGAGCGTCACGCGCGGGCCGACCGACGCCAGCCAACGGTCGCCGTCGCGCACGATCCAGTCGGCGCTGACCGATCCGACGAGCGCCTCATGGCCGGTCACGCCCTGGCGCAGATCGGCGCGCAGGCGGAAGGACGGGGTAGGAAAGACCTGCACGAACCCGCCAAGTTCCAGCGAGCGGTTGACCTTGACGAAGCCGGGGACCTCGTCCGCCTTTCGCTTGCCTTCAACGGCCATGGATGGGCCGACCTCAAAACGGCCCACACTCACGACCGTAATGCCGAAGCTCTCGTCCGGTGCCTCGAACTCGAAAGGTTCATTCCCGCGCGCAATGTCGCCTTCCAGAAAGGGCCGGACGGACAGGCTGTCGGAACCGGGGAAGCTGGGCTGGATTTCCGGCCCGATGGCGATGCGCACGCGGCGCGGTTCCTTCTCCTTTGCGGAGGCGGTCGACGCGAAGGCGCCGAGCGTGAGGCCTAGGGTCAGCGCCAGTGCGACAGGACGGGCGAAGGGAGCAGATGGCGGGCAGAAAGGCATCGGGCGCAGGCCTCCGGTGTTGGGGTGACGGTCAGTCTGGCCCGGCCATGCGCCGGATGAAAGCCGTTTCGACCTCGGGTGAATGGTCGCGGCGGTCGTTTGGTTGCGGCCTGCCTCGTGACAGCCTCTAGCGGCTCGTCTGCGGGTTGGGCAAGCGCAGGAACAGCAGGATGGAAACGCCAAGGCCGGCAGCGGCCACCCAGAGCGGGGCATTATATCCGCCAGTGGCGTCGGCCAGCGCGCCGACCCAGAGTGGGCCAAGCCCCGCCAGCAGCATGAAGCTGGCATATTGCACGGCGTACAGCGCACCATAATGGGTGATGCCAAAGTAGCGGGCGGTCAGATAGCCGATGAGGTCGGCTTCCGCGCCCATGGCCGTGCCAAGCGCGATGGCGCCGACCCATGCGAGGGTTGCGCCGCCGGTCGCCAGCGCGATGCACCCCAGCGCGCACAAGGCGCAGCAGGCCGCCGCAATGCGTGGCGCCGGCACCCGATCCGCCAGCCAGCCGACAACGATCCGGCTGACGATGACGGAGCCGCCGATGAGTCCCGCCAGCGATCCGGCGGTGCGGGCATCCAGGCCGGATTCCCGCAGCATCGGCACGAAATGGGGCAGCAAGCCGGCAAAGGAGAGCGCCATCATGCCGAAGGATGCCAGCACCATCAGGTAGAGGGGCGAGCGCATCTGGGCGCGGGCCATGCCGCCCGCGCAATCGGGCGTCCGGGGGCTGCGGAGGTTGCGCAGGCTGAGCGCCGGGATGACGCCTATCGCGGCAATGGCGGCGAGCGCCAGATAGCCGGCCTGCCAACCCCGTTCTGCCACAATGATGGCCAGAACAGGCGGCACGACGGCGGCGGAAATGCCGATGCCCACCTGCGTAAGGCCGAGCGCCAGTCCGCGGGCCCGATCGAAGACGGCATTGACCGCGCGCGTGTAGGCAACGGGTGACGAACAGGCGGCCAGCAGGCCTATACCTGCCATCACGCTCATATAGCCCGCGACCGAATGGACGACGGTCCCGAGGAGCGCAAATCCGCCGCTCAGCGCCAGTGAGCCGGCGACAGCAGGCCAGCGCGGGCCGACGCGGTCGATCAGCCAGCCGGCGATGGGCAGAGCGATCGCCAGCGCCACCGTCGCCAGGAAGAAGGCGGCGCCCAGCGTCGTGCGGCTGAGGTCGATCGCGCTCTCGAGATCTTTCGCGAAGATGCCCGCCGAGTAGGTCAGCAATCCGGCAATCCCCAGTCCCGAGCCGCAAGCGGCGGCGAGGACCACCGGCCAGCCCTGGCGGAACTCGGACGGGGATGCCGGCGTGCTCACGCGGTGGCTGTCTCGGCCATGGTGGTCGCGCGAGCGCGGCGATAGGCGAGCCAGAGGAAGACGCAGCCCAGCAGTGGCGCGACCGTCACGGCAGACATGGCATAGCGCAGCGATTCGGTGCCGAACTTGGGCGTCAGCGCATCACTGGCTGCGCCGACCACGAGCGGCGCCAGCGCCGAGCCGATGATGCCCGACGAAGCGAGCAACAGCATCGACGCCACCGCGCGGGTCTGCGGCGTGGCCAGTCCCATGGCTGCGGAGAAGCAGGGGGTGATGCCGCTGGAGAGCAGGAAGTTCATGATCGCCGCCGCGCCCAGCGTGAGGGCCAGCGACGGCGCGAAGCAGAAGGCGATGAAGAAAGGGATGGACAGGGGCAGCGCAATCAGGGGCACCATGAGGCTGTCGATCTCCCGCCCGTGCTTCTTGGTGAAGTAGCTTGCCATGAAACCGGACGCAATGGCGCCGGCGATGCCGCCAAGGCCGACCGAGGGCGCGATCAGGGCGCCCACTTCGGCAAGGCTCACGCCATGGCTGCGCAGCAGGAACGCCGGCGCCCACACCGGCAGCACGCCCGCGCCCATCGCCGAGATCCCCATGCCGACCGCGAGCACGCGGAAGCCCGGCACGTCGAGCAGGAAGCGGATGGATTGGGGGAGGTTGCGCATCCCGGTATCCGCCGCATCCAGCTCGTCATGCATGCCACGTTTTGGCTCCTTCATGGTCAGCGCGAGCAGCAGCACGAAGGCGAGGCCCGCGCCGCCGCAGATGAAGAACATCGTCCGCCAACCGAATATCGCGGCGAGAATCCCGGCTGCGATCGACCCGCCGACGATGCCAACGAAGGCGCTCGATTGATAGATGCCCAGCGCACGTGGGCGCCGATCCTTGGGATACAGGTCGGCAATGACGGAGATGGCGACCGGAAAGGCCGTCGCCTCGCCGACACCGACGAGAACACGGGTGAGCGCCAGCGACACAAAGCCTTCGGCAAGGCCTGTCAGCGCCGTGGCGCCGGACCAGATGGCGACGCCGAGCAGCAGGATTTTCTTGCGATTGCCATGGTCCACCCAGCGGGCGATGAAGATCCCGACGATCAGGTTGAACAGTACGAAGGCCGTGCCGGACACAAGGCTCATGGCCGTGTCGCTCAACTGCAGATCGGCCTTCACCGGATCGACGACGATGCCGAGCAAGGCCCGGTCGGCGTAATTGAACACATTGCTCACGAAGAGCAGGAACAGAGTATAGCCGGGCACCCAGGCCCCGCCGTGCTGCGTCTTCGTCACCGTCTTCTCTCCTGATCGGCCCTGCCTCTTACGGGAGGTCTGCTTCGTGCGGCGGCCTTGGTGGTGGTGGTGGTCGTGTGCAGCTGGGTCAGCTCTTGTCGGCAGTCTCCAGTCCAAGCAGTTCAGCGGCGTTGAGGCCGAGGATCTTGCGCTGCTCCTCGTTGCTCAGGCGGGCGTGGAAGCCCAGCGGATCGGGCTCGGACATGTCGAAGGGATAGTCGGTCCCCAGGCACAGCTTGTCCGCGCCATGAGTGCGCACGAGGCTGTCGAGCTGGTCCTGATCGAACACCAGCGTATCCAGCCACAGCTTGCGCAGATAGCTGGAGGGCTCGTGCTGGCAATGCTCGCTGCAATCGCCACGCGCGCGCCAGCCATGGTCCATCCGGCCCCAATAGCCGGGCATATAGCCGCCGCCATGGGCCACGCAGATGCGCAGGCCGGGGTAGCGATCCAACACGCCACCGAAGATCAGATGACCCACGGCCAGCGTCGATTCGAGCGGATTGCCGATGAGGTTGTTGAAATAATATTCGCTCATCCGGTTGGCATGAGTGAAGCCCAGCGGGTGGATGAAGAGCAGGATGCCCAGTTCCTCGGCCGCCGCGAAAAAAGGGCGGAACTCCTCGGCGTGAAAGTCGCGGCCATTGACGTTGGAGCTGATCTCGATGCCGCGCAGATCGAGGTCGCGTACGCAGCGGCGCATTTCCTCGACGGCAAGGCCAACGTCCTGCAGCGGCACCGTGCCCATGCCGACCAGCCGGTCGGGGTGCTGCGCGACCGCGGCAGCCATGCCGTCATTGACGGCGCGCGCCGCTTCCCGCGCAACATCGGCATCGGCATAATAGAAATATTGGCCGGGGCTGGGGCTGATCGCCTGCACATCGATGCCGAGCCGATCCATATCGGCCAGCCGCTGGTCGAGCGTATTGAGGGTCCGCCCCATCGTGGCAAACTGGGCGCGGTTGACCTCGCTTGTTTTCGCACTGGTGAAATCGTTGATGCCGGGCGGCGGGCCGGGGTGGCGCGCCTGCACGATGGCGTCGGCAGCGGGAATGCCGAGGTGGCAATGGATGTCCACCACCAGATGCTTGCCGCGCGCGGCGACCTTGATCGGCTGGCGGTCGCCACAGGTGGTGATGGTCATGCGTTTGCTCCTGCGGGATGAATGGTGCCGCTGCACGGGCCGAAGCCGATGGGCACATAGCCTTCCGCCACGGCGCGGCCCTTGAGGGTGAGGGTGTCGCCATCCTCCAGCCAGCGGCGTGTCGTGCCGTCCGGCAAATCGATGGTCTCGCCATCGCGCAGCACGATCTCGGCGAGGCAGCCACGCGCTTCCTGCGCGGCACCCGAGACGGTGCCGGTCGCGATCAGGTCGCCCGCTTCCAGCGGGGCTCCGTTGGAGGCCTGATGCGCGACCATCTGCGCGAGCGTCCAATAGAGTTCGGCGAGATTGCTGCGCACGATGCGGGCGCTCGATCCCGCCGCATTGGCGAAGTCGGCGGTGAGTTCGATGTTGATGCCGCCTGCCGCGCGATCCTGCGCGTCGAGCAGATGGGCGGCGACCGCCGGCTCGTCGCCCGGGCGACCGCGGGCGGCGACGCGGAAGGGCGCGAGCGCTTCCATCGTCACGATCCACGGGCTGATCGTGGTGAGGAAGCTCTTGCCCAGATGCGGCCCCAGAATGGATTCGAAGAACTGGATGCCGCGCGCCGACCAGTCATTGACGAGACAGCAGCCGAACATGAGGTCTTCCGCCTGCGCCACGCTGATGCGCTGCCCGAGCGGATTGCCGCCGCGCAGCCACACGCCGAATTCCAGCTCGAAATCGAGCATCGGTTCCGGCGCGAACTGGACGTTGCCGCTGCCGGGCGGGGCTTCAAACTGGCCCTGCGGCCGGACGACCGGCGTGCCGTCTTCCCGCACGGAACTGGCGCGGCCGTTATAGGCAACCGGCAGCGAGAGCGCGGCCAGCGGCGGCGCCTTCTGCGCCATCCGCGCGATATGATCGTAGGATGTGCAGAAATCCGTGAAGGCCGTGGGCTTGAGCGGCATCAGCAGCTCCGCCTCGGCCATCGGCACCAGCATGGTCTGGAGTTGCTGCCGGTCGCCCGGCCCATCGGCGCGGAACAGGTCGGAGAGGCGGGCGCGCAGGGCGCTGACTGATGCCGGGCTGGCGGCCAACAGGGGCGCGAGCGATGGGCCGGCCATGGCCGCCGCAGCCTCCGCCGCGTCGCCATCCAGCAGGGCGGCGGCGTGGAGCTGGGGTACATCGATGATGTACGCACCCAGCGCCACACCGCCGCGCGTCACCCCCCGGTGACGGAACAGGCCAAAGGGCAAATTCTGGATCGGGAAATCGCTGTCCGCCGCGTTTGCGCTTTCGACCCAGCTCTTGCGCTGCGGGTCGTGCGTCGCGTTGATCTCAATGGGCATGGTCGCACCCTTCTGCATGGCTTTGCATTTCATGATGGTAGCGGCCCATCGCGCCGAACAGATCGCGCTGCTGCTCCGGCGTGAACTGCGCGCCCCATTGCTTGTAGAGCGAGAAGACATTGGCGACGATCCGCTCGGGGTCGCTCCAGCCGCGGAACTCCTGCATGTTGATGTCGCGCGCGGCATTCTCATAGGAAAGGCCAGCTTCGAACCGCTTGCGCGATTCATCGCGGACATATTCGAAATAAGCCTGCATGTTGCGGACGGCCGTCGTGTCCGTGATCGGGCCGTGGCCGGGCACCACCACCTGCGGATCGAGATCGACGATATATTGGCAGGCGGCGATCCAGTTCTCGACCGGACCGGCCCACATGATTGGATGCCCCTCGTTGAACAGCAGGTCGCCTGTGAACACCACACGATCCTGCGGCACCCACACGATCGTGTCGGAATCCGTGTGTGCCGGGCCCAGGTCGATCAGCGAGACCGCCTTCGAGCCGACATTGAGATCGAGCCGCCCGTCGAAGGTGCGGTTCGGCAGCGTCAGCTCATCCACGCCCGAGAAATCGAACTTGCGACCCATGGTCTCATAGAGAAACGCGCCGGTATCGCCCATCTCGGTGTAGACGTTCTTCAGGTTGGCGAGCATCTTCGGGTTGAAGCCGGCCATTTCCTTCTTGGCTTCGTTGGTGCCGATGATCTCCGCATCCGCCACCAGCCCATTGCCGAAGAAATGATCGGGGTTGGCATGGGTGTTGACCAGCCGGTCGATCTTCGCGGCTTCCGGCACCTTGGCCTTGAACCGGTCCAGCATCTCGCGCGTC
Organism: Sphingobium sp. B10D7B; assembly: GCF_025961955.1. Lineage (NCBI taxonomy): Bacteria > Pseudomonadati > Pseudomonadota > Alphaproteobacteria > Sphingomonadales > Sphingobiaceae > Sphingobium > Sphingobium sp. B10D7B. The sequence continues at coordinate 2,518,629 of NZ_JAOQOQ010000001.1, read as the reverse complement.
AGCGGCACGCTCATCAGCGTATCGACCAGCAATGTCTCGCCGTCGCTGGCGATCAGGCCCGCATTGGACCAGCCCCACGTGCCGTCCGGCTGAACATAGCCATAGAGGCCATTGCCGATGTCATGAATGCCTTGGGTGAAAGGCCAGTTGGCCATCCGTCTCTCCTGTCGATATCCGTCAAAGCTTAGCGATTGCGCGCGGTCCAGCAATTCCTATTTGCAGGAATATATTTTTCGCGCCAAGCGTAGCATCATGGGTGAAGCGAAAAAACCGCGCAAACGGGGGCAGGGCCGGCCGGCCGAAAATGGGGTTGGGCGCGAGGTCGTACTGCAAACGGCGGAACGGCTTGTGAAGGAGCATCCGCCCGAGCGCATCTCGATTGCGATGATCGCGCGGGAAGCGGGCGTGGACCCGGCGCTGGTGCGCTATTACTTCAAGGATCGCAGTAACCTGCTTCTGGCGGTTGCGACCTCGATGATGGACCGGGTGCCCTATAGCGCGCGCGATCCGCGCCCGGCGCATGAAGTGGTGGAAGACAATATTCGCCGCACGGCGCGGTTCACGCGCTCCAACCGGCATATCCACCGGCTGATGGTCGATGAGCTGGCCGACGCAAAATCGTCCGACGTGGGCGAGCGCCTCGGCGACATGAACCGCGAGGCTGTCGCCTGGCTGGGCGAGGTGCTCGCGCGGGACTCCAGTTCGATCAGGGACGTCGATCCCGCCCTGCTTCACGTCGCGGTCCTCGGACTGTTCGACTTCTTTGCGACTGCCGAGCCCGTGGTCAGGCAGCTCTTCCCGGCAGATATCGCTGCCGAGGAGCTGACCAGCCGATATGAGGAATTCGTCGTCGACCTGCTGATGAATGGCCTGCGGCCCCGCACCTAGCTGGCGCCTTCCGCCACGCAGCGGTTGCGCTGGGTGCCGAGGCCGGTGATCGTGCCTTCCATCTCGTCGCCCGGCTGCAGGAACACGCCGAAGGCGGAGCCATTGCCATAAGGTGAGCCGGTGCAAATCACGTCGCCCGGCATCAACTCCACGCGGTCGGAGAGATAGGCGATCTGCCGCTCGATGCTGACCATCATGTCGCGCGTCGACTCATTCTGGTAGACCTTGCCGTTGACCGACAGGGTGATCGTCAGATCATAGGGATCGGCGACATACTGCCGGGGCACGATCATCGGGCCGAAGGGCAGGAAGGTCGGGAAGCATTTGCCCGAGAGCCAGTCGGCGCCCAGCCCGCCGGCATCGCGGCGAAAAATCTGCTCGCGCGCGGTGACGTCGTTGACCACCACGAAGCCGGCGACATGGTCCATGGCCTGCGCGGCGGAGACATGGCGGGCCGGCTTGCCGATCACCACGCCCAGTTCCAGCTCCCAGTCCGGCTTGATGACGTTGCGCGGCAGCACCACGGCATCGCGCGGACCGACCACGCAGGAGGGCAGCTTGATGAAGCAATAGGGTTCCGCCTGCGCGCGGGCGTCCATCATCTCCTCGACTTTGCGGCGGCGCTCGTCGTCGCTCATCGCCTCGGCATCGGCCGTGCGCATCGAGGGGTCGCCCATGACAAGGCCGACGACATGCTTCTTGTAGTTGGCGCCGGTGCAGAACACCTGCCCGGGGCGATAGGGCGCCCGCACATCCGCCTCGGCAAAGCTCTGCGCACCGGCAAAGGCCGCCTCGTCAGCGGCCCAGCGCTCGATCTGCGGCAGGATCTCGTCCCACGCCGCCAGAAGGCCGGGCAGGTCGCGCTGCTCGCCCCAATGGGCCAGCGGGACGAAGCGATCGTCGCGGACGAGCACGGCAGCCGTGCCCACTGTCGCCAAACCAACCGTCATCAATAGGGCTCCTTGAGTTTCTGCATCGTTCCGCCGAGCATCTTGTTGGCATCTACCTGATTGCCGCCGGCCATCTCGATTTCGCCGATCCGCACCGAGTTTTCCACGACCATGCGGGCGCGCTCGAACCGGCGCACGCCAAAGGCGGTCAGTGCGGCTTCGACATCGTCGGTCTTCGCCAGTTCATCGGCGAGCACGAGGCCATCCTCGGCAGCGAGGCCGGCGCCCGAGGCCATATGCGGCGTGGTCGCATGGGCGGCATCGCCGATCACCACCACGCGCCCCTTGTGCCAGGGCAGGGGCAGGAGCTGCCATTCGAGCGGGCGGTAATTGACCAGCGAGTCTTCGCCAAGGCTTTCCCGGATCTTGACGATGTCCCCGCCATAAGGCGCGAGCAACTCAGCGACGCGCGGCAGCATGTCCTCATCGGCATACCAGGGATTGTCGGGCACATGCTCGAGGATGAATGCGTAGAGTTTATCCTGCGAGATCGGGTTGAGGCCGAGCTTAACGGGGCCGCCGATATACATTTCGGCGCCGTCCAGCCCCTCGGGCCGGTCGGCGACGATGCGCCAGCAGCCCTGACCGGTGAACTGCGGAGCCGGCGCATCGGGGAACAGGGTCTTGCGCGTCTTGGACTGGATGCCATCGGCCGCCACGACCAGATCGACAGTGCGCTCGGTGCCGTCCGACAAGGCGACGGTCACCCCGGCGCCGCTCTCCCTGAACCCGCGCGGTTCGACGCCCAGCGTCACGGTGACGTCGGCCTTGCGAACATGCTTCTGCAAGATGGCATGAAGCACCGGGCGCATGATGCCGCCGCTCGAATCGATGGGAGCGAGCCCGGCATGGCGCGGCGTTTCCATCACCACCGCGCCGTCCGGCGTGCGCAAGCGGAAGCCTGTGCCGACAAAGCCCTGCTCGCGGATTTCGTCCAGAATGCCGAGGTCATCGAACGCCCGTAAGGACAGCCCGGTGACGCTGATGCCGGCGCCATAAGCGCGCCATTGCGGGTCGATATCGATCAGTTCCACGGCGACGCCGCGTTTGGCGAGCGACAGGCTCGCGCTCATGCCACCGACGCCGCCGCCGACGACCAATGCTGTACGGATCATGCTGTAAGCGCCTTTCTTAGGCCGGAACCTGCCACAGGCCCTTGTCGGGCTGCATTTCGGCATGGGGCACATTGCCGGTGATGATGCGACCGGTGCCCCATTGATCGATGGTGTTTGGCCCCGGCTCATAATGCGTGACCTGCCAGCTGTCCTCGTCCACTTCCTCAAGGTCGGAAGTGTACTCGACGGCATTGCCGTTGGGCGTGACGAAGTAGCTGAACGTGTTGTTGCCCGCAGTGTGCCGGCCCGGCCCCCAGCTCAGCTTGATGCCGCTTTCGTGCATCCGCGCGAGGCCGCGCATCAGCTCGTCCACCGAACTGACATCGAACGCGATGTGATTGAGCGCTGGCGGTCCGGGGAGGATCGCGAGGCGGTGGTGCGCCGAGTTGCAGCGCAGGAAGACCATGAACTTGCCGATCCAGTCGGACAGGCGGAAGCCCAGCGCCTTCTGGTAGAAGTCTGCGAGCGCGACATGGTCGGGCGAATGGAACACCACATGGCTGATACCGATGGGGATGGCCTCGCCCTTGTCGAGCTTGCGGAATTCGCGCGGGGTGCTGTCGCAGATCACTTCCATCGCTCGCCCGTCAGGATCGAAGAAGCGGAAGGCGAAGCCCCCGGCCGGGCCGCTGGCCGGAGCGGGTTCGCTGATGATCTTCGCGCCGGCTGCCTTCACCTGTTCGAAGATGGCGAGCACGTCCTCCTTGGAGGCGGCGGAGAAGCCGACAAGATCGGTCTTCTTCTCCGCGTCTTCCCGCAGCACGATCACATAGGGGTGGGGCATGCCTTCGGCGGCGAAGTAGACGCGGCCGTCCTGCTCGGCAACCTCGATCAGCCCCCAGGTCTTGCCGTAGAACTCGCGTTCCTTGGCAAGGTCCGGCACGGCCATGGCGACATAATGAAGATCGGTAACGCTAACCATGCATAACTCCCTGGATGAGCCTGACCTCGCTCAGAACTTGCCGCCGATACGCAGACCGTAGGTCCGGGGCTGTTCTGCGCTGGCCGTGACCAGCGAGGCCGATGTGATGTTGCCGGTAATGAGGCGCTGATTGTTCTCGATATTGTTGATGTACGCCGTGACGAAGAACCGGTCATCCTCCGTTGCGAGCGTCAGCGAGGCATAGCTCACAAACGCCGCTTCCGACCGGAGATAGGGCAGATAGTCCGCCGTAGAATAGCTCGATCCACGATAGCGCGTCCCGCCCTGCAGCACAGCCTTGTAGGTGCCGAGGGGAATGGTCTGCTGCGCGTCGAGATTGAAGGACCATTTCGGCGAGTTGAACGCCTGGTTGCCCGAGCAGTCGATGCGGAACACGTTGATTGTGCCGCCCGGCGTCACCTGCTGCTGGGGCGTCGAGGCGCAGGTGGTGTTGGCCGGCAGGCCCTGGTTCGGCGCGAAGTAGACGAAGCTGTCATATTTCGTGTCGAGATACTGCACATTCGCCGAGAGCAGGGTGTTCGGCGTGGCCATAAACTCCACGTCTAAATCCAGCCCCTTGATCGTGCTGTTGCCGATGTTGCGCGTGAGGAACACGGTCGAGGGCGGCGTGCCGAGGTCATAGCCGAACTGGCTGAACTGCTGGTCCTTGTACTTCCACAGGAAGCCCTCGAGGTTTACCTGCAGGCGGTTGTCGAGGAACCGGTTCTTGGTGCCGATGGTGTAGGCGTCGATCGTTTCCGGACGATAGGTCTCAAGGCCGCGTGCGAAGTTGAAGCCGCCGGCATGGTAGCCCGTCTCGAAGCTGGCATAGACCATGTTGCGCGGCGAGAAATCATATTGCGCAGCCAGGCGATAGGTGAACTTGTTGTTGGTCAGGCCGGAATTGATCGGGATTTGCGAGCGCAGGACAAAAGGTGCGGTCTGAGAACCGCCGGCGATCGGCGGCAGCGCAAAGAGCGGGACCGGCGTGATCGGGATGCCGCGCTGGCCATAGAAGGCCTGCAAATCGGCTTCCGTCTCTGCCAACGGGATGAACGGCAGGGTGGGGCAGACATCCTGCGGCGGCGCGGGGTTGCCGCAGAACAGGATGTAGACATTCGAGGTGCCGTCGAACCGCTTCTTGTCCGAGGTATAACGCGCGCCGGCCGTCAGGCTCAGCTGTTCGACAGGGCGCACAGTGAGCTTGCCGAAGCCGGCCCAGCTTTCCGTTTTCGTCCGGAAGTTCTGGTAGGGCGAGAGGCTCTGCTGATTGTAGCGGGCGACCGCCGCGATTTCCTCGTCGAAGTACATCGCGCCGATCAGATAATCGACTGACGGGCCGAAGTCGCCGGTCCAGCGGGCTTCGACGCTGGTCTGCTTGTCCTTTTCCTTGGTGTAACCCTGCCGGAACACGCCGTTGAAGGCATATTCGAGGTCCGCCTCGCGATAGGCGGGCTGGACCGTCAGCGTGCCGGCGGGCGTGGTGTAGTTCAGCTCGGCGGTTACGCCCCAATAGTCGTTGTCGTTGAATGGCAGGCCGTCCACGACCGCGCCGGCCCGACCGACCTGCGTGAAGAAGCGCGGCGCCAGATAGGCGTTGGAGGCTGGATCGAGCAGTCCCTGCTGGGTGGAGAAGTTGCTGGGCACGAACTGGTAGCCCGAGGGGCCGTTCGGGCCGAAGGTCGGGTTGACCGCGCCGAGATAGTAGCCGCTGCTGCTCGCGCCGCCCTGGTGGGCATAATCGGCAGCGACACGAAGCGTGAGGTCCGGCGTCGGCTCGGCATAAATCTGCAGGCGCCCGCCATGCTCGCGCTGGTTGCCGGTGCCATCGGTCTGGAAGGCATCGCGGTGCGAGAACGTGCCGGCGGCGCGCAGCGCGACGGTTTCGCCGAGCGGCACGTTCAGCGCCGCCTGGCCGGTGAACCAGTTGTAATTGCCATAACCCAGGGTCGCGCTGCCGGATGTCTCGCCCAGCTTCGGACGGTTGGGGATAACGTTGATGGCGCCCGCCGTGGCGTTGCGCCCGTAGAGCGTGCCCTGCGGTCCCTTGAGCACTTCGACGCGCTGCAGATCGTAGAACACGCCGGAGGTCGAGGTGGGGCGACCGATGTAGACGCCGTCATAGTTGAACGAGATCGCCGGGTCCGAATAGGCGTTGACGGTGGAGTTGCCCACGCCGCGCACGAAGAAGACCGTCGTCGGCCCGCCGCCGCCGGATGCGGACAGGGACGGGGAGATGCGCGAGAGATCTTCTGCGCGCACAACATTCTGGCGGGTCAGTTCCTCGGGCCGAATCACATCGACGGCGAGGGGGGTGCGCTGGCTGTTCTCTTCCACGCGCTGGGCGGTGACGATGATGTCGACCAAGCCGCCATCGTTGGTCGTATCGGCCGGCGAAACCGCGGCGTCCTGTGCGGCGACGGCGGTGGGGATGAAGGCGGCGCACGCGACGGTGCACAACAACAAAGCTCTCATGTTCACTCTCCCAAGACGGCTCTCAGTGACCGTTAATTCCTGATGTACGGAATTATGGATCGCGTGACAAGCGATCTTCTAAGAGCGCGTCGATCATCTTGATAAAGCATGAGAATGTGGGCTGTGCTGCCCAGACGCAAAAAGGGCGGCCCGTAAACCGAGCCGCCCTTCTGTGATATACGCGGAGCAGCGCCGGGAGGCGCTACCCCTCACATTCAGTCGCGAATTGCGCGTCCGGTGTTTTCCAGCGCGGCGCCGGTGCGGTCGGCAGCGGCGTCCGCGCCACGGCTGATGTCATCGCCGACCCGGTCCGCCGCTGCGCCGGCTTCGCGCGCGCCCTGCTGGATGTCGTCGCCGATCCGGTCTGCGGCGGCGCCCGCCTCGCGGCTCGCCTCGCGAGATTCCTGTGCGGCATGGTCACCGGCATGCTCGACATCGTTGCCGACGGCGTCGGCCGCTTCGCTGGTTTCCTGCTGCGCCTTCTCACTGCACGCTGCGATGGGCAGCGAGATGAGGGCCAGGCTGGCGAGAGTGGCGGGAAGTTTCATGGATAACCTCGTTCGATTATTGCGCGGCGGACTTGCGCGCCGCTGAAATTGGGGATTTGATAGGGCTGATCGACGTCAGCTAGTTGACGTGGACGCCGCCAAGCGAGCCGAGCACGCCAAAGGCCTGCAGCAGCCAGAGCACCACCGCGATCACCACGACGATGTTGAGGATGCTTTTGATCTTGCCGTCCATCGGAATGTACGTGTTGATGAGCCACAGCAACACGCCGACGACGATCAAGATGATGATGATGTTGAGAAGCGACATGCAACCCTCCCGGTCTTTTTAAACGGCTGGACGACAGCGATCTCCCAGGCTGTGTCCCGCGCGCGCATCCCAGATGCTGCTCAAAGGAACGTCCGGCCCGGCGTGTAGTTCCACGGCGGGCGGCGCGATGTGCCCTTGCCGGCGCCGGTGGAGCCGCCCGTCGCTTGCGCCAGCGCGCGCCCTCGCGTAGGGGCGAGCGCTGATTTCCTGTTCGTCTGCGCAGGGCAGCCAGGGGCGGACGCCGCGCCTCGCCCGATGCGGACGCCATAGCGATTGCCGGAAGCACATGACCGACCAGCCAAGCCAGAAGAGCGAAGACTTCAAGAGCACCGTCTTCCTGCCGCAGACCGACTTCCCTATGAAGGCCGGTCTCGCCCAGAAGGAGCCGGGCATTCTCGCGCGCTGGCATGCGCAGGATCTCTACGGCAAGCTGCGCGCGGAGCGGAAGGGCCGCACCCGCTTCATCCTCCATGATGGGCCGCCTTATGCGAATGGCGACATTCACATGGGCCATGCGATGAACAAGGTTCTCAAGGACATCATCGTGCGCAGCCAGAGCCTGCTCGGCAAGGACGCGCCCTATGTGCCCGGCTGGGATTGCCACGGTCTCCCCATCGAGTGGAAGATCGAGGAAGAGTATCGCAAGAAGAAGCTGAACAAGGACGAGGTTCCCCCGCAGGAATTCCGCGCCCAGTGCCGCGCTTATGCGGACAAGTGGGTGGGCGTGCAGAAAGAGCAGTTCAAGCGCCTCGGCATCATGGGCGATTGGGAAGACCCCTATCTCACCATGAAGTTCGAGGCCGAGGCGGCGATTGTCGGCGAGCTGTTGAAGTTCGCCGAGAGCGGCCAGCTCTATCGCGGCGCCAAGCCGGTGATGTGGTCCCCGGTCGAAAAGACCGCGCTGGCCGAGGCCGAGGTGGAATATGAGGACGTTACCTCGACGCAGATCGATCTGGCGTTCGAGATTGTCGAGGCGCCGAATGCGCCGGAGCTGGTCGGCGCCTATGCGGTGATCTGGACGACGACCCCGTGGACGATCCCTGTGAACCAGGCAATCGCTTATGGGGAGGATATTGAGTACTCGATGCTCCACATAAACCGGGTCGATCCTGCGCTCGGATCACATTGGGGCGGTGTTTCCCATCTTCTTGTTGCGACGCTTTTGATCGAGCAGGTCGCGACACGGATCGGCTTGACCTCCCACGATATTGTCTGGAGCGGCAAAGGTTCGCAACTCGCTGGTGCCATTGCGCGCCACCCGATGGCCAATCTCCTTCGTCATCCCCGCGAAAGCGGGGATCCCGCTTCCTCTTCAATCGGCGCCGAAGGCAGCTGGACCCCGGATCAAGTCCGGGGTGACGGGGATGCTGGAAGTGGCAAGATCGGTTTCTTCGATCGTCCCCGCCCGTTCATCGCCGCCGATCACGTCACCACCGATGCCGGCACTGGCCTCGTCCACATGGCGCCGGATCATGGCGAGGAAGATTTCATCGCCTGCAAGGCGGTCGGCATCGATCCCGTGTTCGCCGTCACCGATGATGGCCGCTACCGTGACGACTGGGCGTGGCTCGGTGGGCAGGGCAGTGTCATCAATACGAAGTTCAACGGTCCCGATGGCCCGATCCTGACCGATCTGCGTGAGGCCGGGGCGCTGCTGTCCGCCGGCGATTTCCAGCACAGCTATCCGCATAGCTGGCGCTCCAAGGCGCGGATCATCTATCGCTGCACGCCGCAATGGTTCATTCCGATGGACAAGGCGAGCACCGCGTCCGACGTCGAGATCGCGCCGCTCGCTGGCATCGGTGCGGGCATCGCGCTGGGCGTCAACGCCGCTGCGCCGCTCAGCAACGGCCCGACGCTGCGCGAAGTGGCGCTCGATGCCATCGAGGCGACGCGCTGGGTGCCCGCCCGCTCCCGCAACCGCATCCACGCCATGGTCAGCGACCGTCCGGACTGGGTGATCTCGCGCCAGCGCGCCTGGGGCGTGCCCATTGCGCTCTATGTGAACCGCCAGACCGGCCAGTATCTCAACGACCCGGCCGTCAACGCCCGCATCGTCGAAGCCTTCAAGCAGGGCGGGGCGGATGCCTGGTTCGGCGCGGATCATCAGGCGCTGCTTGGGCCGGACTATGGGCTGGCGGACTATGAGGTCGTCAACGACATTCTCGACGTGTGGTTCGACAGCGGCTCGACTCACGCCTTCGTGGTCGAGGCGCGCTATGGCGAGGGTGCCCGCGCCGACCTGTATCTCGAAGGCTCGGACCAGCATCGCGGCTGGTTCCAGTCCTCGCTGCTGGAAAGCTGCGGTACGCGCGGTCATGCGCCTTATGGCGCGGTGCTCACCCACGGCTTCGCGCTGGACGGGCAGGGCCGCAAGATGTCCAAGAGCCTGGGCAACACGGTCGATCCGCTCAAGGTGATGGACGAGAGCGGCGCCGACATCTTGCGCATGTGGGCGGCCTCCACCGATTATTTTGACGATGTGCGCATCGGCAAGGAAGTGCTGGCTGGTGCATCCGATGCCTATCGCAAGCTGCGCAACACCTTCCGCTATCTGCTGGGCGCACTGGCCGGGTTCGAGAAGGCGGATCGGGTGGCGGTGTCTGCCATGCCGGAGCTGGAGCGCTACATGCTCCATCGCCTTGCCGAGCTGGACGCGGAGCTGCGCGCGGTGGTCGACAAGGGCGAGGAGCGGGACATCTGGCTGGAGTTCGGCCGCTATACCCGCGCGCTCAACGACTTCGCCAATAACGATCTCTCGGCCTTCTTCTTCGATATCCGCAAGGATTGCCTCTATTGCGATGTGAACCCGGCGACGGGCGCGGAGACGGCCAAGCGCCGCGCTTATCGCACGGTGCTGGACCATCTCTTCCACGCACTGGTGCGCTATGCCGCGCCGATCATCCCGTTCACGGCCGAGGAAGTCTGGCAGGCGCGCTATCCGAGCGAGGATGGCTCCGTGCATCTGCTCGAATGGCCAGAGGTGGATCGGCTCTGGCGCGATCCGTCGCTCGGCGTGCGCTGGGCGGCGATCCGTTCATCGCGCGATCAGGTGAACGAGGCCATTGAACCGCTCCGGCGCGAGAAGGTCGTGCGCTCCAGCCTCGCGGCGGATGTGCGGATGGCCGATGTGCCCGAGGACGTGGATTTTGCGGAGATGTGCATCGTGGCCAGCGTGACGCAGGACGCCGATCTGGCCGCCCCGGCGATTACCGCGACGGACAAGCACAAATGTGGCCGCTGCTGGCGCCATTTGCCAGAGGTGGACGCAGACGGTGACCTGTGCGGGCGCTGCGCGGAGGTGCTCGCGTGAGCGCGGCGCTTGCCGGGGCCTGGCGCAAGGCGGCGGTGGCGCTCGCGCTCGGCGTCACGGCGCTCGACCAGTTGGTCAAATATTTCGTCACGCGGGTGCTGGAACTGCACGAGCGTGGTCTTGTCGGCATCGAGCTGATTCCGTTCTTCAAGCTGACCTATGCCGAGAATCGCGGCATTTCGATGGGCTTTTTCCACGCCGAGACGGATGTGATGCGCTGGGCGCTGGTCGCCATGACCATGGCTGTCTCCGCCTTCGTGCTCTGGTGGATCTGGCGCGAGAAGGAGCGCGACGATGCGCTGGCGCTCGGCCTGGTGCTGGGCGGCGCCATCGGCAACATCATCGACCGGGTGCGCCTGGGCTACGTCATCGACTATGCCGATTTCCACATTGGCGAATGGCGGCCGTTCCTCATTTTCAACCTTGCCGATGCCGCAATCAGTATCGGCGTCGTCATCCTGCTTGCACGCGCGCTGCTGCTGCGCGAAAAGACTGCAGCGAAGGAGTCCCGTTAACATGCGTCTGTCTTATCGTCTTCCGGTTGTGCTCGCCGGCCTGACCCTGCTGTCCGCCTGCGGAGGCACGAGCCTGTTCAACCGTGACCGGCCGGACGAAATGGCTGTCTCCCGCCAGCCTCCGCTGGTCATTCCGCCGGACTTCTCGCTCTCGCCCCCGGCGCCCGGCACGGCGGCCAGCCAGCAGAATCTCAACCAGCAGGCGCTGGAAGCGATGTTCGGCGGTACCGCTGCGCGCAGCGGCGCCGAGACCTCCGCGCTGCGTGAAGCCGGCCGCTCGCTGGCCGAGGTCGGCATCCGTTCGGTCGTTGGCGACCCGAAGACGGAAGTGCTCGAAAAGGGCCGTGTCACGCAGGACATCATTGCCGCGCCCGAGGGTGACGGCCAGTTCGCGCGCGTGGTTGCGTCCGCGCAATAAGGCGCAGCTTATCAGCATGAGTGACGGCGCCGCCCCGAAGGGCAGCGCTGCAACCTTTCCGCTCAGCGGCTCGTTGAGCGGGGGAAAGGAGAGTCACTCATGTCTCACGATATCAAGGATGATTTCTGGAAGGCGCTGGCCGCCAGCCCGGTGCTGATGGTCCGCCGCAACGGCAGCGACGAGCATGCGCTGCCTATGCATGCCTGCCTCGATAAGGATCTCGGCCCGGCTTATGGCGGTGCGGTCTGGTTCTTTACCGAGCGCGACAATCGCCTTGCGTCCGGCGGGCCGGCCATGGCGCAGTTCATGTCCAAGGGGCATGATGTGTTCGCCTGCGTTTCAGGTGAGCTTGTCGAGGAAACCGATGAGGGATTGATCGACCGCTTCTGGAGCAATCCGGTCGAAGCGTGGTTCGACGGGCGCGACGACCCCAAGCTGCTGGTGCTGCGGATGGACCTTGGCGACATTGAGATCTGGACGGCCGATCTTGGCATCAAGGGCCGTCTCAAGCTGCTGACGGGCAGCCGCATCGATCCGCAGGAAGCCGGCGATCACGCGCAGATGCCGGTTTGATCGGTCGGATCAATCCCGCGCGGTCAGGCGCTTGGCGAGCGCCATGGCCGCTGCGGGATTGCGCACTTTCGCACCGGAAATGAAGTAGGCGAAGACATCGCGGGACTGCGCGGGCGCTTTGTCTGGCGTGACATAGGTCAGTGCTTCTGGCGCCTGTCCGGCCGCCCATGATTGGGCGATCGCAGCCCATTGATCGAGATCGGCGGCTGCGTAGCCGGTCTCGACCTGTTCATCACTCTTCATCAGGCGGGCATAGACAAAATCGGCGGTCAGATCGGCGACCTGCGGGTGCTCGTCATGATCGGCGATCACGATGGCGACGCCATGTTGCCGGGCGAGGGCGACGAACTCGGGACACGCAAAGCTTTGATGACGCACCTCGACGGCGTGGCGGGCGCGAACGCCATCGATCTTATTCGGCAGCATGGTGAAAAAGGCGGCCATGTCGTCGGCATCGAACTGACGCGTCGGGCGGAACTGCCAGAGGATCGGCCCGAGCTTGTCGCCCAGCTCGGACAGGCCCGAGTTCAGGAATTTGCCAATCGATTCGCCAGCCTCGGCGAGCTTCTTCTTCGCCACGCAATATTGCAGCGCCTTGACCGCATAGACGAACCCATCCGGCGCCGCGTCGCGCCATTTGGCGAAGGTCGCCGGCGACTGGGTGCGGTAGAAGGTGCCGTTGATCTCGATCGTCGCGAGATGATTGACGGCGTAGTCCAGTTCCTTTGCCTTGGGAAGATCGGCCGGGTAGAAGGTGCCGCGCCACGGCTCATAGGTCCAGCCGCCGATGCCGGTGCGGATGGCGCCGGCGGTCACGCCCGCGCTCCGGTCTCCTCGATCCCGATGCTGTTGTGGCGCAGCGCCGTCAGCACGGTCTCGACGATATGCGGCGCATTCAGCCGGGCGTCGTCATACTGCTTTTCCGGCTTGTCCTGATCCTGGAACACGTCCGGCAGGCGCAGGGTGCGCAGCTTGAGGCCGGCGTCGATGAGGCCTTCGTCGCTCGCGAGCGTAAGCACATGCGCGCCGAAGCCGCCGATGCTGCCTTCCTCGACCGTCACCGCCACATCATGGGTGGTGAGCAGCTTGCGGATCAGCGCTTCATCCAGCGGCTTGGCGAAACGCAGATCGGCGACGGTGGTGGAAAGTCCGCGCGCGTCCAGCGCGTCGGCGGCCTTGAGCGCTTCCTCCAGCCGCGTGCCGAGCGAGAGGATGGCGACGCGCTTGCCTTCGCGCACGATGCGGCCCTTGCCGATCTCCAGCCGCTCCGGCTTGGCGGGCAGGGGAACGCCGACGCCATTGCCGCGCGGGTAACGCAGCGCGATGGGGCTGCTGTCATGGCAGGCGGCGGTGTGGACCATGTGGACCAGTTCGGCCTCGTCGGCAGCCGCCATCACCACCATATTGGGCAGGGTGGCGAGATAGGTGATGTCGAAGCTGCCGGCATGGGTGCTGCCATCGGCGCCGACCAGCCCGGCGCGGTCGATGGCGAAGCGGACCGGCAGATTCTGGATCGCCACGTCATGCACCACCTGATCGTAGGCGCGCTGCAGGAAGGTCGAGTAGATCGCAGCGAACGGGCGCATCCCCTGCGCGGCGAGGCCGGCGGCAAAGGTCACGGCATGCTGCTCGGCAATGCCGACGTCGAAGCAGCGGTTCGGGAAGGTCTTCTGGAACTTGTCGAGCCCGGTGCCAGAGGGCATGGCCGCGGTGATCGCGATGATCTTTTCGTCGCGCTCGGCCTCGGCCAGCAGGGCCTGCGCGAAGACATTGGTGTAGCTCGGCGGGCCGGCGGGGGCTTTGGCCTGCTCGCCGGTCACGACGTTGAATTTCTGGACGCCGTGATATTTGTCGGCCGCCGCCTCGGCGGGCCCGTAGCCCTTGCCCTTTTGCGTGACGACATGGACGAGCACCGGCCCATCCGCCATGTCGCGCACATTCTCCAGCACGGGGATCAGCTGGTCAAGATTGTGGCCATCGATGGGGCCGACATAATAGAAGCCCAGCTCCTCGAAGAGCGTGCCGCCCATCGCCATGCCCCGGGCAAACTCGTCCGTCTTGCGGGCGGCCTGATGGAGCGGGCGGGGCAGCTTGCGCGCCAGCTTGCGCAGCGCCTCGCGCACCGAGAGGAACTCGCGGCTGGAGACGATCCGCGCCAGATAGGCCGAGAGGCCGCCCACCGGCGGCGCGATCGACATGTCATTATCGTTGAGGATGACGACGAGCCGGTTTCCGGCCTCGCGCGCATTGTTCATCGCCTCATAGGCCATGCCGGCCGACATGGCGCCATCCCCGATGACGGCAATGCCCTTGCCGGGCTGGCCGCTCAGCTTGTTGGCGATGGCAAAGCCGAGCGCGGCGCTGATCGAGGTGGAGCTGTGCGCGGCGCCGAACGGATCATATTCGCTCTCGGCGCGCTTGGTGAAGCCGGACAGGCCACCGCCCTGGCGCAGCGTCCGAATACGGTCGCGCCGGTCGGTCAGGATCTTGTGCGGATAGCATTGATGCCCAACATCCCAGACCAGCTTGTCGTCGGGCGTGTTGAACACATAATGGATGGCGGTCGTCAACTCGACGACACCTAGGCCGGAGCCCAGATGGCCGCCGGTCGTGCCGACAGCGGAAATCGTTTCTGCGCGCAACTCATCGGCCAACTGCCGCAGTTGTTCGGGGGCGAGCTTGCGAAGATCGGCGGGGGTGCGCACCTGATCGAGCAGGGGCGTCTCGGGCTGGTCCATCATCGGCTCTTATCTAGTGCGTTAACCGGCCATTGTCGAACGGTCATCCAACCTGTGATGATACGCTCATCGCATATCGCGGCAACTGGTCTAAGGGGCAGGGCGCTATGTCGCAGTGCCTGCGAGCGCCTCAGGTCAGGCGCATTTGGCGCAGGTGCCCAGCACTTCGATAACGGGACGTTCGGTTGCGAACCCGTCTTCCCCGGCGATGCGGCGGACTTCGCTGGTCAGCCTGTCATTGTCGATATGCGTGGCCTCGCCGCAGGCCTTGCAGACCAGGAAGATGCAGTCGTGCAGGCAGCCGGGATGGGCGTTGGCGATATAGGCATTGGCGCTTTCCACCCGCTGGGCGAGGTTGGTCGCCACGAACAGGTCGAGAATGCGATAGATGCTGTTGGGCGCGACGCGCTTCCCCCGCTTCTGCGAGACCTTGTCTGCGATATCATAGGCAGAGGCCGGCTTTTCCTCGGCCGCGAGCACATCGAAAATGTCTCTGCGCATGTCCGTCCACTGCTCGCCCTTGGCTTCGAGCGTGGCGCGGGCCGCAGCCGAGAGCTTGATGCCCGTCGGCTCGGCATGGTTGTGAATATGATGGTCAGCGGTGGCCATGCTCACAATCTAAGCTCTGCTGGCCGACGCCACAAGCCTTGGCGAACGCGTGCGGCGCGCGACGGAGGCTACGCGGGATCGCAGTCCGGAATTTGCATGAAATCCGGCAGAATTGTCGAGAGCGTTTTTGCGAAAATTGACTTCATCCACTTATTGGCCGGCATCATCTCCTTGTTTATCGGCGATTTTTGGACTGGAAATATCTGCAAAGCACTGGTTTTAAAGCAGAAATAGGAATTCTGAAAATTGTGCCTAATTGGCAACACTCCGTTCGATTGCGTTATCGATGATATTATCCGCTTGAGTTTGTCCCGGATCGTCGCCTAGCCTATTAGTTAGCTTACTACGAGAGTGTGCCGACAAGGCTGTGTCAGCGACCTGACGATCCAGAATCGGGCTCCGGAAAGTGGGCGGGAGTGCAGTCGTCGGGAGGCGGCTGAGAAAAGGGAGAGGAAACTATGTCTGTAAAAATGGACTCGTTTTGCGTGCGCGCGGCATTGGCGTGCACGACGGCACTGACGGTTCTGTCCATGCCATCGGGCGCGATCGCGCAGCAGACCGATGGCGCTGACGAGCAATCCATCGTGGTCACCGGCTCGCGCATCGTTCGACGCGACTATGAAGCCAGCAGCCCGATCGTCACAGCGGGGCAGGAACTGCTCCAGAACAGCTCGACCGCCGCGCTTGAGACCAACCTGAACAAACTTCCCGCGTTTACGCCTGTGCAGACGCCGGCAATTGCCAGCGATATTCAGCCGACGGCAACCAGCACGCCGGGTGCGGCAACCGTTTCTCTCCGTAACTTGGGCACCAACCGCAACCTCGTCCTGGTCGATGGCCGTCGTGCCACGCCGGCCAACGCTTTGGGCGTCGTGGACATCAATACGATTCCAGCAGCGGCTATCGAGCGGGTCGAGATCATCACCGGCGGTGCTTCGGCGACCTATGGTGCGGACGCTGTTGGCGGTGTCGTCAACTTCATCCTCAAGAAGAACTTCCAGGGTCTTCAGTTCGATACCCAGATGGGCATCTCCCAGCGGGGCGACGGCCGTGAATTCTCGATCAGCGGGATCATGGGCGCGAACTTCGACGACGGCCGAGGCAACATCACCATTGGCCTGTCCATGAACGATCGCGAGAGCGCCCTGCGCCGCGACCGGCCCTGGTTCCGCAATGCCTGGAAAGACCCCCGTTTTACTGGCACTGAGTTCTTCCCCGACTTTTCGGGTTATCAGCCGATTGGCGGCAACAACCCCAATCAGGCACTGCTCAACAGTTGGTTCGGAACCACCGTCAACACTCAAGGACAAACAGTCCCGAATGTGGCGGCCGGAAGCCGGCTTTATTTCAATGACGACGGCACGGCCTTCACCGGCTTCTTCCAAAGCCCCACTGGCGGCGCGTCGCGCTTCAAAGGCGATCTGACGGGTCTCAAATGGAAGCGTCAGGGAGATGGCTCGCTCGGCCAGAACTTCCAGGACGAACTGCTGGTTCTGCCGCTCAACCGCTATAACCTCTACGCACGCGGCAATTACGAAATCAACGACTGGATCGGCGCCTTCGCCCAAGGCACGTTTACGCGCGTTCAGACTCACACGGTCCAGCAGCCTTCGCCTTCGGTGAATGGATGGTCCGCGCTGATCCCGGTGGATGGGCGAGCAATCCCAACGGAGTTGGCACAGGTACTCGCTTCGCGCGGTAACCCCACCGCCCCCTGGCAGCTTACCTACTATCTGAACTACGCCAATCGTGAAGCGCGCACCGATGTGTTCACCTACAATCTGGTGGCTGGCCTGGAGGGCAAGGTCCCCGGTACGGACTGGACCTGGGAGGCCTATGCGTCCCAAGGTGAATCCGAAACCAACGCCCTGATCACGGGGACGGCCTCGCTCGCCCGCTTCCGCGCTGTTATCCAGTCACCGAACTGGGGCGCCGGTTTCAAGTCGCAGGGCAACGCAGCCTTTGGCGGCTTCGGTGCGGCTTCAGCCACCTGCACGAGCGGCTTCAATCCGTTTGACCCCAATGCGCAGGTTTCGCAGGATTGTATCGACGCGATCCGGGCCGATCTCAAGAACCGCGCGGTCATGCAGCAGAGCGTGTTTGAAGCGAATGCTCAGGGCGGGCTATTCAACCTGCCAGCCGGTCAGGTTCGTGCGGCGGTCGGCGCGAGCCATCGTCAGAATCGCTATGAGTTCCAGAATGATACGCTGACCTCGCAGGGCACCTCCTTCCAGGATCAGGCGATCGGCATCTACCCGAGCGGCAACTCGCAGGGGCTCATCCGCGTGGACGAGTTCTACGGCGAGTTGCTCGTCCCGGTGCTTTCCGATCTGCCACTGATCCGCAAGCTGGACGTGACCGTGGGTGCGCGTAACTCGCACTACAACACGACAGGCAATGCCTTCACGTGGAAGGCGATGGCCGATTGGGAAGTCACCGACTTCCTCACGATTCGTGGCGGCTTCAACAAGGCCGTTCGCGCCCCGAACGTCGCCGAATTGTTCCTGGCACCGCAGCAGACCTTCACGGCTGCCGGTGGCGGCGATGTCTGCCGCCTCAATAACGGCCTAGCATGGTCGGCCAATACGGCGAAGAATTCGAATGCAGCGAATGTGCAGGCAGTCTGCCGAATCCTGATGGATCAGACGATTGCGGGGACGGCTAACACTTTCTACTCGGACCCGGCTTTCTACAATGCCCAGGGCCCGGCCTTTGCGTTCCCGACCCTCGTCGGCAACCCGTCTGTGCAGCCGGAAAAGGCCAAGACCTGGACTCTCGGCGCCGTGCTGCGGTCCACTGCGACCAGCGAGTTGCTGCGTCGTCTGCGGCTGACGGTCGATTACTATAACATCAAGGTCGACGACGCGATCGGCCCGCTCACCCTCGACACTGCGCAGCGCCAATGCTTCGATCCGGTCTTCAATCCGGCGATCGCCAACAATCCGACAGCCGCTGCGGCGACGGCAGCCTGCCAGGCTATCGGGCGCGTGGCCGGCGATGGTGCGTTGGGCAATGTGCAGGTCACTTACCTCAACAACGGACGTTTCCGCACCTCGGGTATCGACGTGCAGCTCGACTGGTCGGTCCCGGTGGGACCGGGCACGTTCAGCGTGAACTCCGTCTTCAACTATCTGCTCTCGCTGAAATCGGCGCCGTTGCCGGCATCGGCCGGTGCGGCCGGACAATTGGTTGAATATGCAGGCACGCTGGGCCCGGCAGGCAGCGCGGCGATTGCCGAAAACGGCCTCAATCCCGGTTCCTTCCGTTGGAAGATGCTGAACTCGTTCAGCTATGCGGTCGGGCCTGTCACGGTTGGGGTACAGTGGCAGCACCTGCCTGCCGCGAAGTCGATCACCTACACCTCCAACAACGCCACCACTTTTGTGGGGGCGCCCGCTTACGATCTGTTCAACCTGAACGGTTCGTTCGCCGTGACGCGGGACGCGACGCTGCGCTGGGGTGTGGACAATCTGTTCGACAAGGCGCCGCCGTTGCTCGAATACAACACGGGCGCAGCGCTCGGAAATGGCGTGGGTGCCAGCCCGTTCAACGCCTACTTCTATGATATGAATGGCCGCCGCTTCTATCTCGGCGCGTCGTTCAAATTCTGAGGATGACGGACTAAAAGGGGGAAAGAGGGGTCTGCCTGCCGGGCATTCCCCTCTTATCTTTGTTTCAGGACAAGGCCGGGGCCGGAGCGGGTCCGGCGAAGAGGAGAGTGGATTATGGTGTTGCGGTCGATCCGGCCTGTGCCGATTGCGGTGCTGACGATGCTTCTGGCGGCGTGCAGCGGCGTCGAGGGGAGCGAAACGTCTCTCGGCCCCGCCGCCATCGATCAGGCGCGGCTTGAGGCGGCTGGCAAGGATGACGACAACTGGCTCACCTACGGCCGCACCTATGATGAGCAGCGCTATTCGCGGCTCACCCAGATCAATGACGGCAATATCGGCGAGCTGAGCCTCGCCTGGGCGCTGGAGCTCGATACCGCACGCGGGCAGGAGGGCACGCCCATCGTGGTCGATGGCGTGATGTACACCTCCACCGCCTGGTCCAAGGTCGTCGCCATCGATGCCGCGACCGGCAAGCAGCTCTGGCAGTTCGATCCGGAAAATGAAGGCTCAAAAGCGGCGCACGCCTGTTGCGACGTCGTGAACCGCGGCGTCGCCGTGTGGAAGGGCCGCGTCTTCGTCGGCACCATCGACGGTCGGCTGATCGCCATCGACGCCAAGACCGGCCAGAAGGTCTGGGAGACCATCACGGTCGACCAGAAGAAGCCCTACACCATCACCATGGCCCCGCGCGTGGTGCGCGACAAGGTGATCATCGGTAATAGCGGCGCGGAACTGGGCGTGCGCGGCTATGTGTCGGCCTACGATACCAACACTGGCAAGCTCGTCTGGCGCTTCTACACGGTGCCCGGCAATCCGAAGGACGGACCGGATGGCGCTGCCTCCGACGCGATCCTGGAGAAGCTGGCCCGACCGACCTGGTATGGCGAGAATTACTGGAAGCTCGGCGGCGGCGGCACCGTGTGGGACAGCGTGGTCTACGATCAAGAGCTGAACCAGCTTCTTATCGGCGTCGGCAATGGCTCGCCCTGGAATCACAAATGGCGCAGCGCCGGCAAGGGGGACAATCTGTTCCTCTCCTCCATTCTCGCGCTCGACCCGGATACCGGCGCCTATAAGTGGCACTATCAGATCAATCCCGGCGAAACCTGGGATTACACCGCGACCCAGCAGATCATGCTCGCGGACCTGAAGATCGACGGGCGCGACCGCAAGGTGCTGATGCAGGCGCCGAAGAACGCGTTTTTCTATGTGATCGACCGGACGAACGGCAAGCTGATCTCCGCCAAGCCCTATGCGCGGCAGAACTGGGCTGAGGGCATCGACCTCAAGACCGGCCGGCCGATCGAGAAGCCCGGCGTGCGCTATGACAATGGGCCGGCGCTGGTCATCCCCTCGGGCATCGGCGCCCATGCCTGGATGCCGATGAGCTATTCGCCCAAGACCGGGCTGGTCTACATTCCTGCGATGGAGCATCCGCTGGTCTATGGCGATGCCGATCCGTTCGTCATCCATGAGGGGCGCTGGAATACGGCAGTGTCCTTCCTCGATCCGCCGGCGATGCCGGGTCTGCCCGATACCGTGGAAGGGCGCCGCAAGGCCCTCGAATCCATGGTGAAGGGCAAGCTCGTCGCTTATGATCCGGTGACGCAGAAGCCGCGCTGGGAAGTCGAGCGCGACTGGCCGTGGAACGGCGGCACGCTGGCGACCGCCGGCAACCTCGTCTTCCAGGGTACGCCGCATGGCGACTTCGAAGCGTTCAGCGCGGACAATGGCAAGAAGCTGTGGTCCTTCCAGACCCATCGCGGCGTGCTGGCCGGGCCGATCACCTATCGCGTGAATGGCGAGCAATATATTGCCGTCATGGCCGGCTATGGCGGCTCGATGGGCATGGCAAGCGGCACGCCGTTCATGAAGAACAAGATGCCCAACGGCCTCGTGCTGGCGTTCAAGATCAAGGGCAACGGCAAGCTGCCGCCCTACACGCCGATCCCGCAGCCCGAGCCGACGCCAAGCAATGAGACCTTCACGGCGGCGCAGATCGCGACTGGGCAGAAGGGCTTCTTCCAGTTCTGCCAAATCTGCCATGGCGGTCCGGTCAACCCGAACCTGCGGCGCTCGCCGCTGATTGCCGACAAGGATCTGTGGCAGCAGGTCGTGATCGGCGGCGCGCTGGCGCAGAATGGCATGGCGAGCTTTGCGGCCTATCTCAAGCCCGAGGAAGCCGAGGCCATCCGCGCCTATCTCAACCAGCAGGCAAAGGCGCTGCTTGCCGAAGAGAAAGCCAAGGCACGCTGATCAGACCTACCGCGCAACCGCATAATGCGTTGCGCGGTCGGCGGCGGTCGTGCAACTCCTGCTAACGCTATGGTCTAACGATCCGCCCGCAAGGGCGGGTCGCGCGTTGAGGAGAGAGTGATGCCGCCCAAATCCCTGTTTGCCCGCTGCCTGATGGCGGCGTCTCTGATGCTTCTCCCACTGACGGCCAGCCGGGCCGAGGTGAAGGTGGAGCACATCAAGGTCCACTCGCAGGCGGTGGAAGGCAATCTGGAAGGAAACAGCGCCGACCGCGACGTGATCGTCTTCCTCCCGGAGGATTATGCGACGAGCACCAAGCGCTATCCGGTCGTCTATTTCCTGCACGGCTTCATGGGATCGGCCGAGGGCTATGACAAATATATCGGCTTTGCCGACGCGCTGAACACCGCCGAGGCCAAGAACCGCCAGGCGATTTTGGTCGTGCCGGATTCCAACTCCCGCCATGGCGGCTCGATGTATTCCAGCTCACCGACCACGGGCAATTTCGAGCGCTTCATTGCGCAGGATCTCGTTGCCTATGTCGACAAGCACTATCGCACGCTCGCCAAGCAAGAGTCGCGCGGCCTGAGCGGCCACTCCATGGGCGGCTATGGGACGCTGCGCATTGCCATGAAATATCCCGGCGTGTTTTCGAGCATCTACGCGATGAGCGCCTGCTGCCTCTCCGCCCGGCCGGTGGACGCAGAGCGCAGCCAGCGCCTGGAAGGCATGAGCATGGATGACGCGCTGAAGGGCGACTTCGGCGTGCGGGCCGACTTCGCGGCGGCATCGGCCTGGTCGCCCGCGCCGGACAAGGCGCCCTTCTACCTCGACCTTGGCACGCAAAAGGGCGTCGTCCAGCCGCAGATCATCGCGCAATGGGCGGCCAATGCGCCGCTTGCCATGGCCCCGCAATATCTGCCGGCGCTCAAGAGCCTCAAGGCCATCGCGATTGACGTGGGGGACAAGGATACCCTCATCAAGGATAATGGCGATATGGCCAAGCTGCTCGACCGGATGGGCGTTGCGCATAGCTATACCGTCTATGAGGGCGACCATGGCAATCGCGTGCGCGAGCGCTTCCGGGCCTTCGTCCTGCCCTTCTTTGCCGAGCATCTCGCCAAGGATTGATCTCGCGAGAGGCGAGCGCGGCACCGCTCTGGCCACATGACGCCCTGCCCGGTTCGAGACCGGCAGGGCGTCGTGTGCGTTGGATGGTCGCGCCTGTCCTTTAGCCGACATGTTTTATGCCTAACTGTGTGACAGGCGCGCAGTTGACAGCGCAGAGATCGACAAAATCGATCTTTGCGTTGAGATTAATCAATTTTGCCTGATCAACAATGATGCCTATGTGCAAGGCGTCAATTCACCAAGAGGAGCAGACATGAGTCTCGTAAACACCCCGATCAAGCCGTTTTCCGCCACGGCCTTCAAGGAAGGCAAGTTCGTCGACGTGACTGAGGCGGACGTGAAGGGCAAGTGGGCCGTCTTCTTCTTCTACCCGGCTGACTTCACCTTCGTTTGCCCGACCGAACTTGAGGATCTGGCAGACATCTACCCGACGCTCCAGGGCATGGGCGTGGAAGTCTATTCGGTCTCCACCGACACGCACTTCTGCCACAAGGCCTGGCACGACACGTCGCCGGCCATCGGCAAGATCAGCTACTACATGCTGGGCGACCAGAACCACAGCATCTCGAACAATTTCGAGATCCTGCGCGAAGGCGTCGGCCTTGCTGACCGTGGCACCTTCGTCGTGGACCCCGAAGGCACGATCCAGCTGGTCGAGATCACGCCGGAAGGCGTCGGCCGCAACGCTGCCGAACTGCTCCGCAAGATCAAGGCGCTGCAATATTGGGCGAGCCACCCTGGCGAAGTCTGCCCCGCCAAGTGGGAAGAAGGCGAGAAGACCCTCGCACCTTCGCTCGACCTCGTCGGCAAGATCTAATCCTAACAACCCCTCCCCTTCAGGGGAGGGGCAAGGGGTGGGGGCGATGCGCAGCATCGCTCGCGCAGCGACAAGTCGCGGCCTCCAGCCCCACCCCAACCCCTCCCCTAAAGGGGAGGGGCTCTATCTCGACCAACCCCTCCCCTGAAGGGGAGGGGCTCTATCTCGAAAGGAGCCCTCTCATGCTCGACGCCGCCATCAAGAGCCAGTTGCAGGCCTATATGGCCAACATCAAGCAGCCGATCGAGCTGGTGCCGTCGCTGGACGATAGCGCCAAGGCGTCGGAGCTGCGGGGCCTCCTGGAAGACATTGCCGGGCTGAGCGATCTTGTGACCATTGCGGCCGATGAAGGCGACGCGCGCAAGCCAAGCTTCCTCATCCGCCGGGTCGGCACGGATATCGGCGTGCGTTTCGCCGGCATTCCGCTCGGGCACGAGTTCACCTCGCTGGTGCTGGCCCTGCTGCAGGTCGGTGGCCACCCGCCCAAGGTGAGCGATGACGTCATCGAGCAGGTCAAGGCGCTGGAGGGCGACTATCAGTTCGAGACCTATTTCTCGCTCTCCTGCCAGAACTGCCCGGACGTGGTGCAGGCGCTCAACCTGATGAGCGTGCTCAATCCGCGCATCCGCAACGTCTCCATCGATGGCGCGCTGTTCAAGGCGGAAGTCGATGAGCGCAAGGTGATGGCGGTGCCGAGCGTCTATCTGAATGGCGAGCCGTTCGCCTCCGGACGCATGGATATCGAGCAGATCCTCGCCAAGCTGGATACCGGCGCTGTGGCCCGCGCGGCCGAGAAGATCGCCGCCAAGGAGCCGTTCGACGTGCTCGTGGTCGGGGGCGGGCCGGCCGGTGCCGCCGCGGCCATCTATGCCGCGCGCAAGGGCATCCGCACGGGCGTCGTTGCCGAGCGGTTCGGCGGGCAGGTGCTGGATACCATGGGCATCGAGAACTTCATCTCCGTGCCGCACACCGAAGGGCCGAAGCTGGCTGCCGCGCTGGAGCAGCATGTGAAGGATTATGATGTCGACATCATGAACCTGCAGAAAGCCAGCAAGCTGGTGCCGGCCAAGGCGCCGGGCGGCCTCGCCGAAGTGCAGTTGGAGAGCGGCGCGACCCTCAAGGCCAAAGCGGTGATCCTCGCCACTGGCGCCCGCTGGAGGACGATGAACGTGCCCGGCGAGGATGAGTATCGCAACAAGGGCGTGGCCTATTGCCCGCACTGCGATGGCCCGCTGTTCAAGGGCAAGCGCGTCGCGGTGATCGGTGGTGGCAACAGCGGTGTGGAAGCGGCAATCGATCTGGCCGGCATCGTCAAGCATGTCACGCTGGTCGAGTTCGACAGCCAGTTGCGCGCCGATGCCGTGCTCCAGCGCAAGCTGCACAGCCTGCCCAATGTCACGGTGGTGACCTCCGCCCTGACGACGCAGGTGCATGGCGATGGCGAAAAGGTGGTGGGCCTGACCTATCGCGACCGCAACAGCGATGAATCGCATCTGGTCGAGCTGGAAGGCATTTTCGTCCAGATCGGTCTGGTGCCCAACACCGAATTCCTCACCGATGCGGTGGCGCTGAGCAATCGCGGTGAGATCGAGATCGATGCGCGGGCGCACACCTCGCAGCAGGGCATTTTCGCGGCGGGCGACTGCACCACCGTGCCCTACAAGCAGATCGTGATCGCGATGGGGCAGGGCTCCACCGCCGCGCTCTCCGCCTTCGATTATCTGATCCGCCTCGCGCCGGCAGAGGAGCAGGCGAAGGCGGCCTGAGCGCGGCGTATCGGTTAAGATTGGAAAGGGGCGTTCGGCACGGGCCGGGCGCCCCTTTCTTGTGGATGCGGTTGTCCCATGGCGGGTCGCAGCGTGCGCATATCCCGTTTGGGAGATGCCGGGCTCCCGACCTTCTGGCAGGCGCGGATTGTAGCGGCGGACGGACTATGCCTCCGCCGATCCATGTCTTTGCCAGGGGGTGCATCATGATAATTTCACGGACTTATTCCAGGGCCTTGCTGCTCGTTTCGGCAGCGGCGCTGTCACTCACCCTGTCTGCCTGCGGAGACGAAGGCGTGAACTCGACCCCGACGCCCACGCCTGCCCCCACGCCCACGCCTGCGCCGACACCCACGCCATCACCCACACCCACGCCGACCCCGACGCCAACCCCCACGCCGACTCCCACGCCTGCTGCGGGGCCGATCGCCAACATCGTCGCCGGGCCGGGCAGTAACGCGACACC
The DNA here is from genome assembly GCF_025961955.1 of Sphingobium sp. B10D7B. NCBI lineage: Bacteria > Pseudomonadati > Pseudomonadota > Alphaproteobacteria > Sphingomonadales > Sphingobiaceae > Sphingobium > Sphingobium sp. B10D7B. Next base: position 2,493,250 of record NZ_JAOQOQ010000001.1, on the reverse strand, counting down.
GGCCGTGCAGGCCACCAATGGCGCCTCGTTCGATACCCAGACGTCGGGAACGATCAGCTTTCCGCTCAGCCAGCTTGCGGTGAATTTCGACGCACAGGGGAATCCCACCGCCGCGGCGACTGCCAACGCCAATGGCGTCACGATCAGCCGGGACTCATCGGGCCTGAAGTTCACCGTCAATGTCCCCGCGGCCGGGATCACCAATGTGGCCCTCGTCGAGGATTGCGACGATTGCTACTCGGCCAACCTCTCCAACGGTCGCAAACTGGAAGTCGTGCTCGATGGCGAGCTGGATAATGGCGATCTGAGCTATCTGCGCTTTGGCGAATGGGCGGTCTTTGGACAGAACGGCCAGCTTGGAACCTATGCGCCACTGATCGGCGGGTACGAAACGCCGAGCGCCGGCATGCCGACGAGCGGCACCGCCACCTATGCCGGCGAGGTGGAGGGTTATGTCAGCTTTGTGGATGGCAGTGCCCGCAATGTCGGCGAGCTGGAAGGCAATGCCGCGATCAGCGTGAACTTTGCCGCCAACAGCCTTACCGGCACCACGTCCAACATGCAGGTTGGCTATGAAAAGAATGGCAGCTGGCAGCAGGCGGCATGGAACGACGCCTCGTTCACGGCTTCGCTCTCCGGCAATGACTTCTCGGGCACCACGGCGGTGACCAGCGCACCGAGCGGGGCGGCATCCTTGCAGAGCGGCGCGGTCGGCACGATCGGCGGCAGCTTCTACGGGCCGGCAGCCGATGAGGTCGGCGCGATCTGGTCGCTCTCCGACGGCACGAACACGGCGCTCGGGACGATCGCCGGAATCAAGCAGTAACCCGAGGGGCGATCCGCTGCCCGCGCGTGGGGCGCAGAAAGCGTGGTGGGGGCAGCGGATCGAATGGGACGGCAGCACATGTCTGCAGTGGGAGCATTCATGCTGATGTCCCAGGTGGGGGCGATGGCGATGGCCGGGACACCAACGGCCATCGCCGCGCATCCCGATGCGGCGGCCAGCAGCGCGCCGGAAGCGGCAGCGCCAGCGGCGGCCGTGTCGGCGTCGGCAGAGGCCTATGCCGAACGGCTCGCGCGTGATCCGGCCAATCCCGAGCTGCGGTTTCGCCTCGGCATGGCGCTGATGGAAGCGGGGCGGACGCGCGAGGCGATCCGGCAGTTCCGACATTTGCTGGCCGATCAGCCGCAGGCCGTGCGTGTGCGGCTGGAGCTGGCGCGCGCTTATTATGTCGCCCGGGATTATGCCAATGCCGAGCGACAGTTCCGTCTGGCCGGCGCGGCCAATCTGCCCGCGATCGTCTCCGCCAATGTCGATCGCTACCTCAAGTCCATTCGCGAGATGCGATCCTGGTCGTTCAGCGCCTCCTTCGCGCTCGCGCCGGATACCAACATCAATGCGGCGACAGCGGCGGAGACGATCGAGCTCTACGGCCTGCCGTTTGACCTGTCGGAAGCCGCCCGCCGGTCGAGCGGGGTGGGGGTCTATGGGCAGATCGGCGCGGAGTGGGCGCCACGTCTGTCCGCGCGGGTTCGGCAGCGATTTGGCGCATCCCTCTCGCAGCGCGATTATCAGGGGCAGCAGTTCGACGACATGGTGCTGAGCGCCTATCTCGGCCCGCGCGTGACGCTGGGCCGGTTCGCGCTGGCCGCCGCCGGCACGGCCTCCCGCCGCTGGTATGGGGGGCAAACCTATAGCCGGATGCTCGGCGGTCAGGCCGACATCGCTTATTATCCGGGCACCCGGACGGCGATCAGCCTGCAAGCCAGCGCGAGCGACCTGCGCCATAAGGGCGCCACGCATCTGAATGGGGCGCTGCTCGGCCTGTCGCTGGGCGTCACGCGCTCGCTAGACAAACAGAGCCTCGGCAATTTGCGCGTCGGCATCAATCGTCACGATGCGGCCAACCGCGCTTTTGCCCAGACCTCCTACACGGCGGGCGCTATCTACGCGCGCGAATTGCCGATGGGCTTCTCGCTCTCGCTGCAGCCCGGTTTTTCTTACAGCCGCTTCGATGGCGTGTTTGCCGCGTTCGGCACGGCGCGGCGTGACACGAGCTACAGCCTTGGCGTGAGCGCGCTCAATCGCAAGGTGACGCTTGGCCGGTTTGCGCCGCGCGTGGGCGTCTCGCATACGATCAACGAGAGCAATATCGCGCTCTACGCCTACCGCCGCACCCGCTTCGACATCGGCGTGACGACGATTTTCTGATCCCGCGTGCGTGCGGTCTGCGCGCAAGGCGATCACGCTGCGCCGTGGCGTCCGCGTCGTGCCAATAGGCGAGGGGGCTTGTCGAGAGGACTGTCGCGTCGCCTGCAAGGGGTTGAAACCAAGCGGGTAGCCGATAAGTTTGGCCTCATGTGACGCGACACTGCGTTTTCCCAAGGATTGAGGTTTTCCGACAAATGCCTTCAAAGCATGTTCTTGCCCCGTTGAGCGCCGTCGCGCTCGCGCTGTCCACGCCGCTCGCCGCCCAAAAAGCGGAGACCATCACCGCGCCATGGACCGGCCCCTATGGCGGCGTGCCCGCATGGGACAAGGTGGACCCGGCGGCATTCCCTGCCGCGTTCGAGGCGGTGATGGCCTCGGTGAAGGCGCAGTTCGAGGGTGTGCTGGCCAGTAAGGCCGCCCCGACATTCGACAATACGGTCACCGCGCTTCAGAAGGAGACGCTGTCCGACCGGGTCATGCCGATCTGGGGCGTGTATGTCTCCAATCTCTCCAATGACGACATCCGCCGCATTCAGGGTGAGTGGAGCCCGAAGCTGAGCGCCTTCTTCAACGAACTGACGCTCGATCCGCGCTATTTCGCGCGGGTGAAGGCGCTCTACGACAAACGCGACACGCTGGGCCTTGATGCCAAGCAGATGCGGCTGCTGACCCGCACCTATGAGGATCTGGTCGCCAACGGCGCCATGCTGGATGCCGCGCAGAAAAAGGAGCTGATCGGCATCGAGACGGCGCTCGCGCAGGAGTTCAGCAGCTTCCAGAACAAGGTGCTGGCCGATGAGGAGAAGTTCATCACCTTCACCAGCGAGGCCGATCTCGCGGGTTTGCCGGCGGACTTCGTGGCGACGATGAAGTCCGCGGCGCAGGACAAGGGCGTGGATGGCTGGCTGCTGATCAACACCCGCTCCTATGTGCAGCCCTTCCTCGAAAGCTCAACGCGGCGCGACCTGCGCAAGAGCGTGTTCGAGGCGTTCGCCAATCGTGGCGACAATGGCGATGCCAATGACACCAATGCGACCATCGCGCGGATCGTGGCGCTGCGCGCCCAGCGGGCGAAGCTGCTCGGGTTCAAGACCCATGCCGAATACCGCATGCGCGACACCATGGCGCAAACGCCGGACAAGGCGATGGCGCTGATGATGAAGGTGTGGCCGGCGGCGGTCGCCCGCGTGCGCGAGGAAGTGGCGGACATGCAGAAGATCGCCGATGCGGAGGCAAAGGCCGGGCAGGGGCCGAAGATCACCATCGAGCCATGGGACTACCGCTTCTACGCCGAGAAGGTGCGCAAGGCGAAGTACGACCTCGATCAGAATGAAGTGAAGCCCTATTTCCAGCTCGACAAGATGGTCTCCGCCATGTTCGACATGGCGAACCGGCTCTACGGCTTCACCTTCACCGAGAATAGCGGCGCGGTGCCGGTCTTCCACCCCGATGTGCGGACCTTCGAGGTGACGCGCGGCGGCAAGGTCGTCGGGCTGTTCTACCTCGATACCTGGGCACGCAGCGGCAAGCGCTCCGGGGCGTGGATGACCACCTATAAGGGGCAGGATCATCTGAACGGCAATGAATATGTGCTGGCCTCCAACAATAACAATTTCGCCAAGGGCAGCGCCGGGGCGCCGACGACGATCAGCCTCGACGATGCGACCACGCTGTTCCATGAGTTCGGCCACGCGCTGCATTATCTGAGCTATGACATCACCTGGCCGGGGCTGGGCACGACGCCGCGCGACTTCGTGGAATATCCGAGCCAGGTTCATGAGAATTGGGTGCTGACACCCTATATTCTCGAGACCTATGCGCGTCATTTCCAGACGGGCGCGCCGATCCCCAAGGCTCTGGTCGACAAGATCAAGGCCAGCGATACCTTCAACCAGGGCTTTGCCACGGTCGAGTATCTCTCCTCGGCCATCGTGGACATGAAGCTGCACAATCGCCCCGACGCGCCGACCGATATCGATGCGTTCGAGCGCGAGACGCTGGCGGAAATCGGGATGCCCAAGGAGATGATCATGCGGCACCGCCTGCCGCAGTTCAATCACCTCTTCTCATCCGATGCCTATTCGGCCGGCTACTACAGCTATCTCTGGTCGGAGACGATGGACGCGGACACCTGGGCCGCCTTTGAGGAGACCGGCAATGTCTGGGACCCGGCGCTGGCCGCGCGCTTCAACAAGGCGCTGCTCTCGACCGGCAACGAGACCGACCGGGCCGAAGCCTATCGGGCATTCCGCGGCCGCGACCCGGATGTGAATGCACTGCTGCGCAAGCGTGGCTTCCCGGTTCCGGCGGAGTAATCGCGCAACAGGTCCGTCTGCTTTGCTTTTTGTTAGTGCGAAGGGTCCGCCTCGATTTGGAACGAATGCCCCAGGCAGGATTTCTGAATTAGACTGAGTAGATAACGGATTTTGGACGGATGCTGATTTCACATGCGGAAGAAGCGCGGCTGCGCGCCTCTTTCGAGGCGTTTATTATGGACCGGAGTTTTCCGTGCGTGGGGGCCAAATCAGCCCTCTCGCGCGGCACGCTCAACATTCTCGTGGGCTGGTCCATCGACAGCGGCTGGGATGACCTGCGGCTGCACGGCGAATTGATGGCATGGGCGCAATCCTATGCGAGCGATCCGGGGCTGTTCCGCAGCCTCGCGATCATTTTCGCGCATGCGGCGCCGCTTGATGAGAAGGCCTATGAGCAGGCGATGTGGGACCGCCTGCAATCGCTGGCTGACAAGGATGCGTGGCTTGGCCTGCCCTATGATGAGCGGGTGAGCCGCGATCCGGACGATCCCCATTTCTCGCTGAGCTTTGGCGGGGAAGCCTTTTTCGCAGTGGGTCTGCATCCGGCGGCGAGCCGCCCCGCGCGGCGTTTCGAGCGGCCGGTGATCGTGTTCAACCTGCACGATCAGTTCGAGCAATTGCGTCAGGAAGGGCGCTACGAAAAGATCCGCGAGACGATCATCGCCCGCGATGTCGATCTTGCCGGTGAGGCCAATCCGATGCTTGCACGCCACGGCACGAGCAGCGAAGCCGCGCAGTATAGCGGGCGGCATGTCGGCGAGGACTGGAAATGCCCGTTCCATGACCCCCGCGAGGTCGCGTGATGGCAGAGCGTATTCCGCCCCGCTCGGGCGTGGCGTTCGAGATGCTTGCCGGCCAGTATCTGACCGTGATCGACCCGGAAGGGTGCCAGGTGGCGGACCTGCTGGCCTATAATCGCGCGGACATCGGCGAGGTGCTCAGCAATGGGCGCACGCTCGATTATGAGGAGACCATTCGGCTGACGACGGGCAACCGGCTGTGGTCGAACCGGTCCAATGTGCTGCTGACGATCGAGCAGGATACGGTCGGCTGCCATGATTTTCTGCTGACGCCGTGCAGCACCGATACCTTCCTGCACTTTTACCCGGACAAGCCGGTCGTTCCGGGTTGTTTCGGCAATCTAGCAGCGGCGTTGGCGCCTTATGGCATCACGGCCGATATGATCCCGGTTGCGTTCAATTGCTTCATGAATGTGCCGGTGGGGGCGGACGGCAAGATCAGCGTTCTGCCGCCGCTCAGCGCGGCGGGCGACCGGATTGTCCTCAAGGCGGAGATGGATCTGATCATCGGCCTGACGGCCTGCTCGGCTTATGCGAGCAATGGCGGGAGCTTTCGGCCGATCGATTACATGGTTGAAGATCTGGTTTAGGGCGTTGCGACCCGGTCTCCCCTCCTCTTTAGAGGAGGGGGCGGGGGTGGTGGCGATGCGCGAGCATCGCATGGTTGGTGAGTGTTCTCGAGGTTGTTGCACCACCCCAACCCCTCCTCTGAAGAGGAGGGGCTAAGGCCGCGCTGACTATCGCTTCCTCAAGCTGCGCCAGCCACCTCAGCGCAAACGCCGGTCGTTGGCCGTTACGGCGCTGTGATAAGGCGCCAGCATCTTGCCCGGCAGGGCCATCATGGCGACGGTCGTCGCGACATTGCGCTCCATCAGCCGCATCCAGTCGTGAGGCCAAAAGGGCTGGCCCGAGGCGAGGCGCTGCATGTCGCGGGCGTTGGCCGCGCCGGTCTGGCGCAAGCGGCGGGCGCCGCGATCCTGCGCCCGGGCCGCCTTGCCGAAGGCGTCGGTCTTTTCCGTCACCATCAGGCTGAGCTCGCGGCCATCGGCGGTGAAGGGGGACTGCCATGCCGCCATGATGATGGGTGTGCGGGCGAGCAGGACATTGTGCGTGCTCACCATCGTTTCGGTCGCCCGAATGCAGGTCTGCGCGAAATCGAACCACATTGAAAAGGGGTTGGCAGTCATGGCGTGCTCCTGTTGCAGGAGCACAATGAGCGAGAGGCGGATTGGCCCCCGGCGCGCCGGCTGATTATTATCATGCCGGATGGTTAGGCGTGGCGGCGTGTCAGGCGATCCAGAGGCGCAGAATCCAGGCCACGACGCCGAGCACGCACACGCTCGCCAGCCAGATGCCCGCCATCCAGCCGAGGCGCTGCCACAGCGGTGCCTCTTCAGGTGCGCGGGTCAATGATAGCCCTCATGACCAACCTTGCCCCGGAAGACCCAATAGGACCAGCCGGTATAAGCGAGGATGAGGGGGAGGGTGATCGCGACGCCGACCAGCATGAAGATCTGGCTCTTCTCAGGTGCGGCCGCATCCCAGATGGTGATCTGATCCGGCACGACATAGGGCCAGATGGTGACGCCAAGACCGGCCATGCCGAGGAAGAACAGGGCCAGCGCCAGCAGGAAGGGCATCAGTTCGCGCCGGGTCTTGAGCGCGTAGAACAGCGCGCCGGCGACGATGGCGGTGAGGAGCGGCACCTGGCTGGCGAACAGGATGTTCGGCATTTCCAGCCAGCGGGCGCGATAATCGGACAGCAGCAGCAGATTATAGGCGCTCACTGCACCCATAAGCAGCAGCGTGGCGATCGCCGCCTTGAAGGCGAGCCGATAGGCATGCTCCTGCACCTCGCCCTCCAGCTTCCAGATCATCCAGCAGGCGCCTAGCAGGGCATAGCCGGCGACCACGCCGGCGCCGGTGAGCAGGGTATAGGGCGTCAGCCAGTCCCACCAGCTGCCATCATAGGAGCGCCCGGTGACGTCGATGCCCTGCAGCAGCGCGCCGAGGATCATGCCCTGTGCGAGCGCGGCGACCACCGAGCCGCCGAAGAAGCACATGTCCCACAATGCGCGGTGGCCCGGATCGCGCCAGCGGAACTCGAAGGCGACGCCGCGAAAGACGAGCCCCAGCAGCATGGCGATGACCAGCGGGTATGTGGCCGGCAGAATGATCGCATAAGCCAGCGGGAAGGCGGCCATCAGGCCGCCGCCGCCGAGCACCAGCCAGGTCTCGTTGCCATCCCACACCGGCGCGACCGAATTCATCGCGCGATTGCGCCCGTGGCCGACCGTGATGGTGGGGAACAGGATGCCGATCCCCAGATCGAACCCGTCCATCACCACATAAGCGAAGACGGCGAAGGCGATGATGAACGCCCAGATGACCGTGAGATCGATCATGAGTCGGCCCTCCCCTGTACTGTCGGCTGAACTGGCGACGTCGACCTGGGGTCCCCTTGCGCCGGGCCGGGTGTGATGCCGGCGGTGCGGATCGGACCGCGTTCCGTGGCCTCTACCCCCGGCTCGCCGCTATGCGGCGCGGCATTCATGAGGCGCAGGATATACCAGGTGCCCGCGCCGAACACCGCGAAGTAAATGACGACGAAGGCCAGCAGCGAGGCGGCGACCGCCGGCGCGGCGAGCGGCGAGGCCGCATCGGCAGTGCGGAGCAGGCCATAGATCACATAAGGCTGGCGGCCGACTTCGGTCGTCACCCAGCCGGCGATGACGGCGACGAAGCCCGCCGGCCCCATGACCAGCGCGAAGCGGTGGAGCAGCGACCAGTCGTACAGGCCCTTGCGCCACCGCGCCAACAGGCTGGTCATGCCCAGCGCGAGCATGAGCATGCCCAGCCCGACCATGATGCGGAAGGACCAGAAAACGACGCCGACCGGCGGGCGCTCGTCAACGGGAATGGTCTTGAGGCCGTCGATCGGGGCGTGGATGTCGTGCTCGAGGATGAGGGAGGTCATGCCGGGAAGTTTCACGGCATAATCCACCCGCTCTTCCTTGGCGTTCGGCACGCCGAAGAGAATGAACGGCGCGCCATCCGGATAGCTCTCATAATGGCCCTCCATGGCGAGCACCTTGGGCCGCTGATGCTCCCAGCTGTTCAGCCCGTGCATGTCGCCGACGAAAATCTGGATGGGCGCGACCAGCGCGATCATCCACATGGCCATGGAGAACAACTTGCGCGCATGGGCATTGGCGCGATCGCGCAGCAGATGCCAGGCGCCGACCGCGCCGACGACCAGTGCCGTAGTGAGATAGGCAGCGGTCACGGTGTGGACGAGGCGGTAGGGGAAGCTGGGATTGAAGATGATCGGCAGCCAGCTGTCACCTGGCAGGAACTGGCCGTTAGCGCCCATGATGTGGCCCTGCGGCGTCTGCATCCAGCTGTTGACCGAAAGAATCCAGAAGGCCGACACGAAGGTGCCGATGGCGACCATCAACGTCGCGAAGAAATGCAGCTTCTTACCGACGCGGTTCATGCCGAACAGCATGACGCCGAGGAAGCCTGCTTCCAGAAAGAAGGCGGTGAGGACTTCATAGGCCATGAGCGGCCCGATGACCGGCCCGGCGACATCCGAGAAGACCGACCAGTTGGTGCCGAACTGGTAGGACATGACAATGCCCGAGACGACGCCCATCGCAAAGACGATGGCGAAGATCTTCAGCCAGTAGCGGAACAGGTCGATGTAGACCGACTTGCCCGTCTTGAGCCACAGCCCTTCGAGAACGGCAAGATAGCTGGCCAGGCCGATCGAGAAGGCCGGGAAGATGAAGTGAAAGCTCACCGTGAAAGCGAACTGGATACGCGCCAGCAGGAGAGCGTCGGCCTCCGCGAACATAGCACTGGTCCCTATATGGTTCCCATGGTCGACGGCTCGTGGCGCGTCGATGGCCGGTCCTACCAGTCTGACGCTGGAGATTGAAGGGTTGCTCGGAACTCTCCGGCAGCGTTGCCCGGAAGCCACAGTTTTTGTTCTGGAATCTTGGGGGGGGCGACTCAGCGCTCAGGAATGAAGAAGGCCGCGACCAGCATGAGCTGGCCGCGGCCTCCGTTTAAATCGTCGTGAGAAAGATCAGAACTTCTTCTTCACGCTCACAGCCCATTCGCGCGGACGACCGGGCTGGCCGTTGGAGTAGCCTTGGCCACCGACCGTCTGGTCATAGATGGTCAGCAGATAATATTCGTCGAGCAGGTTGGTCACTTCGAGCGAGACATCGAGATCCTCATCTGCATTACGCCAGGTCAGACGGGCGTTTGCCACGCCATAGGCGTCGATGCGGTTACTCGAGCGGTTGGCAGAAACCGTGTAGACCTTGCTCTGGTACGAGGCGTCGATGCGCGGCGTCAGCGAACCGGAATTACCCAGATCGATGCGATACTGCGCGCCGATGCTCCACTTCCACTTGGGCGTGTAAGGCGCATAATCGCCAAACTGCGGGCCATTGAGGTTGGTCGGCCCACCGACGGCCACCGTGGAGGTGCCGGACGTGTAGGTCCCGAACTTCTTGTAGTCGAAGTCGATGTAGCTCAGCGATCCATCAAGCGTCATGCCCTCGACCGGGCGGATGGTGATCTCCGCTTCCAGGCCCTTGATGTCGGCATCGCCGGCGTTGACGGGAAGCGCGCAAGGCGCACCGAAGCCAGCCCCGGTGATCGCAGTGCAATTGCTGAGGGTAAGCTGGATTCCCTTATACTTGCTGAGGAAGGCCGCGACGTTGAAGCGTACCATGCGATCGAAAAGATCGGTCTTGAACCCAAGCTCGTACGCGCTCAGCGTTTCCGGCCCGAAGGAGAGGGCCTGCTGGACGAAGAACGGACGGGGATTCACGCCGCCCCCTTTGAACCCGGTGGAAAACTGGGCATAGGCCATGATGTCCGGCGTAAAGGCATATTGCACGTTGGCGCGATAGTCGACGCGATTTCCGCTATACTTGCCCACGGTGCCGTTCAGCGGCAACACGCCGTTCGCCGCAAGCGAGGTCGCATCCAGATAAGGCCGCTGGCGGACATAGGTGTAGGTCTTGGACTCCTCGGTATAGCGAATGCCGCCTGTCAGGGTCAGCTGTTCGACCGGGTTCCACGATAGGTGAGCAAACACAGCCTTGCTGTCTGCATCTACCGGATCGCTCTGCTGGAACTGCAGGCCAGAGGAGCGCAGGTCCTGGAAGGATGTGTAGACCGACTTCTGATCGCTGTAATAGCCGCCCAGGGTGAAGTTGATCTGGTCGTTGACCTTTCCGTTCAGGCGCAGTTCCTGGCTGAAGAAGCGGAAAGTCAGCGGGCCATAGCCGAGGCTGTGGGCCATCGGCGACACGTCGTTGTCGTTGGAGAAGTTGGACGTGTACTCGCGATAGGCGGTGATCGAGTTAAGCTGGAAATTTGGCGAGATTTCCCAGTCGATCTGTCCGGAGAGACCCCAACCCTTGAAACGCACGCGTCCGTCGCCAGAGGCGGCGCGATAGGTGAGCGGCTGACCCCCGACGAGGATCGGCTGGCCGTTCTGACCGATCGCGGTGTCCGCGGGCATGTCATAGGTCGCGAAGTTGCAGTAATTGCCGCAGATGAAGCGGTTGTCATAGGCCAACTGGTTGGCATTGGCGGTATTGCCGATCGGGAACGGGTTGATGTCCCGCTGTGCGGAGGCGGTCGCATAGTTCTGCGCCGGTGAGGAGCCGGGCGCCGGGGTCAGCGGCAGCGGGTAGCGCGGCGAGGCCACCGTGCCATCCGGATAAGTGCGCAGCAGCAGCACCGAGCCGGCCGCGACGCGATCGTCGTCGGTGTAGTCGCCGATAATATTGATATCGATCGTGTCGCTGGGGCGCAGGCGCAGTTGCGCGCGCGCTGCGATGTAGTTGACCTCTCCTTCCTTGGCGAGCACGCAGTCCGGACGATTGGTGCGCGCGGGCACACCGCCGACGGGATTGATCAGCTGCGGAGCGCGGGTGGGATTGGCTGCGGTGGCGAAGGCCGGCGTGAAGGTCGCCGTGCCGCCAGCGGGATACATACAGCCAAAGTCGAGCCGATCGACATAGCCTTCCTGCTTCTTGGCGACGCCGGCAATGCGCATGTCAACGCCCTGTGCCAGATTGAAGTCGGCACTGCCGCGCAGATCGATGCGGTTGCGGCTGCCATAGGCTGCGGCGACATAGCCGGTGTTCGTGCCTTCCGGCTTCTGCGAATAGAGCTTCACCGCGCCGCCGATGGAGTTACGGCCAGCCAGCGTGCCTTGGGGGCCGCGCAGCACTTCCACGCGATCGAGGTCGAGCAGGTCGAGGATCGAGCCGGTCAGCGTGGCGTAATAGACGTCGTCCACATAGAAACCGACGCCCGGTTCGACCGCCGGGTTGAAATCAAATTGTCCGACACCGCGGATGTTAGCGCCGAGCGATGGGCCGAAGGCAGCGCCCTGTGGCTTGAGTGTCACAGAGGGGGCCTGGTTGGCGACCTGGCTGATATCGGTCTGGCTGCGTGCCTCCAGCATCGCCGCATTCACCGCGGTGATGGCGATAGGCGTATCCTGCAGATTTTGCTCGCGAAACTGTGCGGTAACGATGATGTCGCCGTCGCTCGCGGCCTGCGTATTGCCCGCCTGCGGCGCAGCATCCTGAGCAAAAGCATTGGTCGACGAGATCAGCGCGATCGCGGACGACAAGAGCGCAAAACGGAACTTTCTCATGACATCTCCCCTGTGTGTAATTTATTTTGTCCTACTATAATTGGGATATCTAAGGATGCGAAGCGCAAAATCGGGACTGGCCGTTTCTTTCTTCCGACCGGTCGAGGGCCCTGATCAGGCAGACCGCCGCCAAATTACGGCAGGCAAAGGCATTTGCCTTCTCCAATGGTGCACCCGGACTTGTTTCATGATGCACGGAAGCAACAGTGGCTGCACTGTAAGCGGCTTGACTTAGAAGCGGTCTCACGAAACAATCTCTCGCAAAGAGATAATGCGGGCGGCCGGTCCTGAGAAGGATGCGAGCGGCCCGGACATGAGGACGGGAGAGGGCAGTGGGCGCAGCGCGCAGAGTCTCGACTGAGGACATCCCAGACCGCGACCGGCTGGGGTTCTGGAATGCCGGCGCCGCGGCGATCGGCGGGGTAGAAGCCGACCGGATCGAGGACCACGCCTTTCAGGGCGTCGTCGTCCGCCGGGCGCTCGGCGATGCCAAGGTCTTTCGGCTCGACACGTCCCCGCATCGCGCGGCGTGGACGCGGCGCCTGATTGCCGCAGGCGAAGGCGATCCGCATGTCCGCATCTGGTTTCAGCACCGCGGCTCGACAATCGTCTCGACCCGCCATGGCGAACATATCGTGCGGGCCGGGCAATGGTCTGTGAGCGACGGGCGATATCCCTATGTGGCGACGCATCTGGAAGCCTCGCGCAAGCTGGCGTTGCAACTACCGCTCGGCCGGCTGGCGCGCCACGAGCAGGACGCAATCGCCCGGCTGCCCGGTGCGCTGCAGGTCGGCGGCGGCATCGCACGGATGCTGCAGGCCTGCCTGCACGGCGCGATTACCACGACTGCCGAGACGGACGACCGGCTCGATGCCGATCTTGGCGAGACGATGATCGATTTCATGCGCATGCTGCTGCACGAGCAGCGGCTGGGCAGCGACGTGGCACCGATGCGCGAACTTACCCAGGACCGCATCCGTGCTTTTGTGCGGCGGAACGTCGGCAATCCCGCTTTGTCCGTGGATATGATCGCCCAGGCGATGAAGTGCTCGAAGCGCTATGTGCACAAGGTCTTCAACGGTGACGAGACGATCAGCGAGTATATCTGGGGAACGCGGCTTGAAAGCTGCCGCGCCGCGCTGGCGTCGCCCAAAGCGGCGCAGACGACGCTGACGCAGATCGCCTTCGAGAACGGCTTTAGCAGTTCCGCGCATTTCAGCCGCGCCTTCCGGGAAAAATTCGGCACCGCCCCCAAGGCGTACCGCGCGCAGATGCTGGATGCCGGTTCACGCACGGACAAAACGCGCATGTCCGCCCCGACAAGCGCGGGGGCGTGATGATGCTAGGCTGACAGCCGATCGAGTGGAGGGTGTGATGCGGTTGGTTCTGGCGCGTGTGGGAGCGTTGATGATGATGGCGATGTCGAGTGGCGCCGTGCAGGCCGAGGCTGGCTGCGACAAAGCCTGCCTGGAAGAGATTATGGGGCAATATCGGGCGGCCTATCTCGCCCATGATGTCTCGGCTGCGCCCTTTGCCGATCATGTGCGCTTTACCGAAAACAATATCGAGATGGCGTTTCCCGATGCGAGTTGGGATACTGTGACGGAGGAAGTCGGTACGGCGCTGACGCTCTCCGACCCGCAGACCGGGCAGGCCGCTGCGTTCATGGCCATCAACCAGAGCGAAATTCCCGGCTATCTCGCCGTGCGGCTGAAGATCGAGAACCGGAAGATTACCGAGGTCGAGCATATGCTCTCGACCAGGCGCAACCTGAGTTCGCCGCCGACGCCGTTTGCGGAGCCCAAGGATTTCGTGCGCCCCGCCGACCGGGCCGCACCAGTGCCTCAGGCGCGCCGCAATAGCCGTGAGGAATTGCTGAGCCTGGGCGATGGCTACTTCCAGACGCTGGAGAATAACATCGGCGAAATCCGTAACACGCGCTTTGCGCCCGATGCGATCCGCTACGAAAACGGCATGATCTTCGGCGATATCGAGAAGGATTTCCGGCTCGGTCGCTATGCCTTCAACAATAAGGTCAGGCGGGTACCGATCCTCGTCGATGAGGAGCGGGGCATTTCCTTGTTCCGCGGCTTCATCGATCACAAGGGCGTTCTGGCCGACTATACCCTGACAGACGGTACGCCGCGTCGATCCATCTTCCGTGAGCCGCATAGCTGGGCGCTGCTGGAAATGTTCAAGATCCAGGGCGGCATGATCACCGGGGTGGAGGCCACCTTCATCACGGCGCCCTATAATGCGACGTCGCCCTGGGGGCCGGGCAACGGGAAGTAGGCGCGGACCTAAGAGGCGTATCGAAGCATCGTATCGAAGGGCCGACCCTTCGATACGCCGCTTCGACAAGCTCAGCGGCTACTCAGGACGAACGGGTAGAATGTCCTTACGGTCCCCTCGTGCCTAGCCTTCCACCAGATCGCCCATGATCTCGCGCGCGAGCCCGCCTGCGTCGGGCTCCACGCGGCACGACTGGTCGAACAGCATCGTCGCGCGGGTGCTCCGCTCATAGGCCGGCCAGTGCGGCAGCCCGCTCGCCTGATCATTGGGATCGCCATTTGTGGCGAAGGCGACCCAGGCGCTGCTCATCTTGGCCGCGAGCATGACCGGGGCGTCGCCCTCGCCCAGCAGGGCACGGGCGGACTGCGGCGTATTCAGAATGAACGGCGTCTCCATGGTGTGAAGGGCGCCCAGCTTCCCGCCGAGCGCGGGGCTCTGATAATCGAGCCGGTACATGAAGGCGGGCGCGCCTTCCTTGCGCTCGGCCTGCGCGATGATCGGTGCCTGGATGGAATAGTCGCTGAACAACTGGAGGAAGAGCCGGCTCGGCGTGGCCTCGGGATAGGCCTGCCGGTAGCGGCTGAGGACTCTGCCGGTGCGGTCGCCGAGAAACGCCTGGGAGCGGGCCTCGAGGCCGGCCTCGTCCAGCGTGAAGGAGCCGGGATCGTTGCCCCAGAAGAAGCTCATTTCTTGCGCATTGCAGCCGATGAGCATGGGGATGGCGTTGGTGAGCGGCGCCGCGCGGGGCGAGAAGGGGTATTGCGGGAGCAACAGCGGATCGAGCACCGGCGCGAAACAGGGGAGATGCGTGAAGTTGCGCGGCTTCAGATCGTCGGCGACAGCGTGATAGCCTGCAAGCAGGGTCTGGACCGGCAGGGTGAGCAGGCTTTGCCAGCCGCTGCGCGGGATGTTCAGCCGGTGCAGGAGCCGGTCGGTCGCGGCCGCCGCATCGTCCCGCTCCATGAAGCGCAGCGCCGGGCCGCTCTGCACGCCGGCACGGTGGATGAGGCCCTGCGCGGCAGGGCTGCTCATCAGGAAGCTGGTCTTCATTCCGCCGCCGGAGGTGCCGAACACCATGATGCGCGCCGGGTCGCCGCCGAAATTCTCGATATTGTCGCGGATCCAGCCGAGCGCGGCGATAATGTCCTGCATCCCTGCATTGCCGGCATGCGCGAATTCGTCGCTTTCCGTCAGGCCGGCGAGGTGGGTGTAGCCAAAGGCATTGAGGCGATGGTTGAGACTGACGAATACGACATCGCCGCCCGCAGCGAGCTTGCTGCCGTCCACCGCCGAGCCTGAGCCGCTATAGAAGAAGCCGCCATGCAGCGAGACCAGCACCGGGCGCTTGCGGCCATCGCGCAACCCGCTGGTCCAGATGTTCAGGAACAGGCAGTCCTCCGATTCCGGGAGCGGCGGGGGTGGGGGCGGCGCATTGGCCGGGCGCGGCAGTTGCGCAAGGATGACATAAGGCGGGCCGGGCGGAGGATTGGGGTTGGATTGCGGCGCGCTGGCCCCGAACGCAAGCGCATCGGCAATGCCCGTCCAGGCCTCCGGCGCGACGGGCGGGCGGAAGCGCTCGGCCCGCGCATAGCGAATACCGCGAAACGCCATCACATCGCCTTCGAGGCGGCCGCGCAGGCGCCCATATTGTGTGTCGGCAATCGGTTCGGATGATGTCATCGCAAAAGCCCTTGGCAGAATGATGGCGGGAGCGGTCGTCGCAGCAAAGACGGCTTTCAATGCCGTTCGTCTGCTGACACCGGGGTGAGCGGGCATGGCAGGCTCCTCTGGTTCGCCTCATTCTAGGAAGTCCGGCCCGCTCGCAATTTGCGGACAGGGAACTCTTGTTCGTCTGCCGGTGAACTGCGCGGCGGAAGATGGCCGGCGCGCGCGCATGAGGGTCGACAGGGCGCATCGCCCGCGCCAAGGCTGGCGCGGACATGAGCGAGGCGGCGGTGGAACGAACAGAGCAACTGAAAAAGAGGGGCTTCCAGTTGGCCGGGCTGGAGCACACCTTCGGCTTTTTGCTCCATGCGGCCTGGCGCGATGCCTCGACGACGTTCAACCGCTTCTTTGCCGGCACGGACATGACGCCGAGCGCTTATTCCGTCCTCCTGCTGATCCACAGTAACCCCGGTTGCGCGCCCGGCGACCTCTCCGAGATCATGGGCATCACCTCCAACAACATGACGCGCCTTCTCGACGATCTGGTCAAGCGCGGCTTCGTGGCGCGGGAGGTGAGCGAAGCGGATCGTCGCGTGCGCCTGCTGCGGATGACGGCGGCGGGCACGGATTTCCTGGCCGAGCTGCGGCGCTGCCACGATGCCTATGAGGCGCATTTCGACGCGCGCATCGGGCAGGAGCGGATCGCCCAGCTTTGCGAGCTCTTGCGCCGGTTCGGCTGACCGCCCGCTGCCGGACGCGGCGCAAGGCGGTTTGGCCAACGGCGGCTTGTTCCCGGCAATGCAAAGCACGATGCGTCGCCAGTAAAGCCCCGAGAGGCCGGCCCTTCTAACGATCATGTGCAATTGCAGGAGAGCAGCACGTGTCGGTGGAGTCGGACAATCGGGCGCATCGTCCCCGGTTGGCGCATGAACTGGGGCTTCTGGCCAGCCGCCGCCAGATGTTGCGCGGGGCGTGCGTGGGCGCCTTGCTGATCGGCGCGGGCGGCTCCGCCGCGCTGGCGCGCGCGAGCGGACCAACCCGGATGGATGCCGTGCTGTCCTTCCATTCCAACGAACCGTGGCTGGACCGCACCGGCCGCGCCGCGCCCTGGCATCCGCCGCGCGGGTGCCGCAGCGGCGAGGGCGTGGAGCCGCTGTCCGACGAGATGCTGCGCAGAGTGAATTGTTATGTCTGAACGGGTCTGCCGAGATGTGCGGCAGCCCTTGACCGGAGGTTCAAGTGGTCGATTTTTCTTCTGATCCGGCCAAGCGCGGCTTCTTTTCCCCGCAGCGCTATGATGCCGAGATTCTCGAGTGCGAAGTGCAGGGCACATTGCCCGCCGATCTGGTGGGCACCTTCGTGCGCCTGGGCGGCGAATGGTATTATCCGCCAAGCAAGCCGGACGATGCGATGCTGCACACCGATGGCTATGTCAGCACCTTCCGGTTCAAGGATGGGCGCGTCTCCTACAAGGGCAAGTTCGTCCGCACGCCGCGCTTCCAGGCCAATCTCAAGGCGGGCCGGCAGCTCTTTGGCTATTATCGCAATCGCTTTACCGACGATCCCAGCGTGCAGGGCATCGACGGCACCGTCTCTAACACCACGCCGCTCGTCCATGGCGGCAAGCTGTTCACGCTCAAGGAGGATTCGCTGCCCCAGCAGATCGATCCGGTGACGCTGGACACGATCGGCGCGTGGGATTTCGACGGCAAGTATAAGAGCCAGACCTTCACGGCGCACCCGAAGATCGACCCGTTCACCGGCGAGATGATCGCTTACGGCTATGAGGCGACGGGGCCGGCGTCCAAGGACGTGTTCGTCTACGCGATGGACAAGGCGGGCCGGGTGACGCGCGAGACCCGGTTCGAGGTGCCCTATGTCTCGGTGATGCATGACATTGCCTTGACCGAGAAGCACATCCTCTTCCCGTTCGGCGGCTATGTCACCAGCATGGAGCGCTTGCGCGAAGGCAAGGTCCACTGGGGGTGGGACCGCAGCAAGGACAGCTACATCGGCATTATGCCGCGCGACGGCGAGGGCAAGGACATCCGCTGGTTCAAGGGCCCGGAACGGTGCATGATGCACACGTTCAACGCGCAGACCATCGGCAACAAGGTCGTGCTCTACGCCCCCTTCTACGATTCCAATTTCTTCCCCTTCTTCCCCAATGTCGATGGCTCCCCCTGGGACCCGACGCGGGCCAAGGCCTATGTCCGCCGCCTGACGTTCGATCTCAATTCCAAGAAGGATAGCTGGGAGGAGGAGATCCTGTTCCCGCTGCCCATCGGCGATCTGGGGCGGATCGATCCGCGTTATCTGACGCAGGAGAACCGCTACTGCTTCACGGGCTTCACCGATCCGACCCGGCCGTTCGACGAGGCGCGGGCGGGCAATCTGCGCGGGCGCGTGACGAACAGCTATGCCCGGTTTGACCTGCATACGAACAAGGTCGATCGCTATTTCCCGGGGGATACGCACAGCCTGCAGGAGTGCTGCTTCATTCCTCGCAATGCCGACGCGCCGGAGGGCGATGGCTATCTGATTGGCACGGCTTCCAATTATGCGGAGATGCGCTCCGAGCTGATCATTGCCGATGCGCAGCGGCTGGAGGAGGGCGAAATCGCCCGCGTGATCCTGCCGTTCCGCGCCGGTCCGCAAGTCCACGGCATCTGGGTGCGGCCGGACGAACTGGCGCCCTTTCCAAAAGCAGGAGGCATCGATGCGTGATGAGAGCGAGGCCCTTGAGGCTGCAAAAACAGGAGGAGAGAGATATGGCCATGACGAGACTGCGGTGCCTGGCCCTGGCGGCCGTAGCGATGGGGCTGGTCATGACCGGTAATGCCCAGGCTCAGAGCCTTTCGGCCGAAGACTATGCGGTCGCGCGCGCCGAAATCGTCAACCTGTCGAACCGGCTCATGATCGCGTCCGACGCGCGGGATGCCGAGACCTATGCCGAGAGCTTCGCCAGTGATGGCGTGCTGGACTGGATTGGCGGGGTGGAACATGGGCGCGAAGCGATCCGCAAGGCCATCGAGGAATGGCGCGCTCAGATCGCGAAAAAGGCGACGATTCCAGCGGACGCCAAATCGCAGCCACGCACGCGCCATTATGTGCTCAACCACGACATCACGGTGAACCCGGACGGCAAGACCGCGTCGGGCCGCGTGTATTGGTTCGCGCTGACGAACAATACGCCCCAGACCGATGTGCAGGTGCTCTACTTCGGCCATGTCATCGAGGATTATGTGAAGGAAGACGGCAAATGGCTGTTTTCCAAGCGCGCGGTGTTCAACGAATCCCGCCATAATCGGGCATTGTTCTACCCCGAGCTGGGCGAGAAGGACCCGCGTCAGGCGGACTGACCGGCTGTGTTGAGCGTGCGCGGTGCCCGCAAGGGCAGCAATCGCTGGCCTTGCGTGCCTCGGGCGCGTCTGGCACGGGCGGCTGGACGGTCTGCCCGTCCAGCCACACCCGCCTGATCCGGATGCCTCGCCTGTCATGAGCCTGCGTCTTGCCATTTTCGATTGCGATGGAACGCTGGTCGACAGCCAGCACAGCATCGTCGAGGCCATGGATGGCGCGTTTCGTGCGGTATCGCTGGTGCCGCCCGACCGCCAGCAGTGCCTCTCGGTCGTGGGCCTCTCCTTGCCTTATGCGATTGCCCGGCTGGTGCCCGATGGCTCCGAGGCGCTGCGCGACGAAATTTGCGACCATTATAAGCTGCGCTTCCAGCATCTGCGCGCCTCTGGTGGGCTGCGCGAGCCGCTGTACCCGGGCATCGCCGAGCTGCTGGATCGGCTCGAAGCGCAGGGTTGGCTGCTCGCCATCGCCACCGGCAAATCGGAGCGGGGCTTGCGGCTGCTGCTCGAGCATCATGGCATGGCCAAGCGCTTCGTTTCGCTGCAGACGGCGGATCGCAATCCCTCCAAGCCGGACCCGGCGATGATCGGCGCGGCGCTTGCCGAGGCGGGCGTCGAGCGGGCCAGCGCTGTCATGATCGGCGATACCAGCTTCGATATGCTGATGGCGCGGGCGGCCGGGGTCCAGGCGCTGGGTGTGGCCTGGGGCTATCATCGCGCCGAAGAGCTGATCGAAGCCGGTGCTGCATCCGTGGCCATGGACAGTGCTGAGCTGGCGCGCCATATCGGCCTTTCATGACAGAGACGACACCCAACAGCGCCGGTCCGGACCCGTCCGACCCCGCAGCGCAGGCCCGCCGTGCGGCCGCAGCCAAGCAGCGCTTTTACGCGATCGGCCTGTTCCGGCTGTCCGGCGCGTTCATCCTGCTGTTCGGCATGGCAATCTCGCTGGAGCGGTTCGATTGGGTGCAGGGTGACAAGGCGAAGTGGATGGGCGTGATCGTCTCCACCGTTGGCTTCATCCAGTTTCTCATCGTGCCCCGGATGCTGGCGCGCGCGTTCGCGACGCCGAAGGACAAAGGCTAAGCCCCGACATGAAGCGGTTCTGGACTTCCGCGCAGGCGATCGCGAGCGAGGACGGCTGGTCGATCGGGCTGGACGGGCGGGCGGTGCGCACGCCCGCGCGCGCGCAGCTGGTCGTGCCCGGTGCGGCGCTGGCGCAGGCGATTGCCGAGGAATGGACCGGGCAGGGCGAGGAGATCGACCCCGCGACCATGCCGATGACCGGCTTTGCCAATGCGACGATCGACCGCGTGCTGCCGGCGCTGGGCGACTTTCGCGGGCAGGTGGCGGCTTATGCCGAGAGCGATCTGCTCTGCTACCGCGCCGATGGACCGCAGACACTGATCGCGCGGCAGGAAGCCCAATGGCAGCCCTTGCTCGACTGGGCTGGCGAGCGCTTTGGCATCGCCTTCGTCGTCACGCAGGGCATCATCCCGGTGGATCAGCCCGCGCTGACATTGGCGGGCCTGCGCGCCGCCGTCGAAGCGCTTGATCCCTGGCTGCTCGCAGGCTTTGCCACGCTCGTGCAGATCAGCGGCACGCTGGTCGGTTCGCTCGCGCTGATGGAAGGCAGGCTGTCGGCGGAGAATCTGTTTGCGGCGGCGAGCCTGGATGAGGCCTGGCAGGCCGAGCAATGGGGCGAGGATGCTGAAGAGAGCGCGCGGCTCGCACATCGTCGCACCGATTTCCTCAACGCGGCGCGCTATTGCGCGCTGGCGGCCGAGCGCTGAGCGTTCCCTTGCTCCGCGATTTGGTCTAGGGCGCGAACCATGACGCAAGCCGCTCTCGAAATTCAGGATCTCTGCAAGACCTACAAGGGCGGCAAGCGCGCGTTGGACGGCGTGAATCTTACCGTCCCGCGCGGTAGCATCTATGGCCTGCTGGGCCCCAATGGCGCCGGCAAGTCGACGATGATCAACATCCTCGCCGGGCTGGTCAACAAGACCAGCGGCACGGCGCGGATCTGGGGGTTCGATATCGACCGGGATGCGCGCAACGCGCGGCTCTCGATCGGCATTGTCAATCAGGAAATCCTGTTCGATCCTTTCTTCACGCCGCTGGAAACGCTGGAAAATCAGGCCGGCTATTATGGCGTGCCTAAGGCGGAGCGGCGCTCGATGGACCTGCTGCGCGCGGTGCATCTTGAGGACAAGGCATCGGCTTATTCCCGCACGCTGTCGGGCGGCATGAAGCGGCGGCTGATGGTCGCCAAGGCGATGGTCCATGCCCCGCCGATCCTCGTGCTGGACGAGCCGACGGCAGGCGTGGACATCGAGCTTCGCCAGCAGCTCTGGTCCTATGTCCGCTCGCTCAATGCGCAGGGCGTGACCATCGTGCTCACGACGCACTATCTGGAGGAAGCCGAGGAGCTGTGCGATCGCATCGCAATCATCAATCACGGCCGGCTGATCGCGGACAAGCCGACGCGCGAGCTGGTCGGCATGGCGCGGGAAAAGGTGGTGGAAGTCACCGTCGACCGCGACCTCGGCACGCTGCCCGCGCATGACCGGTTCGAGCGCGTCGAGCGGTCCGACGCGCGGAGCCTCAAGATCACCTATCTCAAGGACAAGGCCACGGCAGGTGATGTGCTCAATGTCGTACAGGCGCAGGGCTACAGCATCGTGGACGTCTCCACGCACGATCCCGACCTTGAAGACGTCTTCCTGACTCTCACCCGCGCGGACGGTTGAAGAAATCTCTCACGCGTCAGACATGATGCGCAAAATGAAGGCCGCCGATTTGCACCGGCGGCCTTTCATGTGTTCAGACTGAGCTGGGCTCAGGCGAAGCTGGTCGAAACCCGACGACGACGCAGCTGCATGCCGGCGAGCGCGAAGCCACCGATCATGAGAGCCCAGGTCGCCGGCTCGGGAACCGCAGCCATCGACACATTGTCGACCACGAAGTCGGCTGCCGTGCTGCCGTCACCGAAGAAGTTGAACTTCAGATTGGCCGGGCCGCTGTTCGTCGCGGTGAACTGCGTCGTGAAGGTGTACCAGGTCTGCGGCGTGGTGCCGCTCACGCTGCCCGCCGTGAGGCTCAGCCCGGCCGGCACGTCGTCGATCAGGAACTGGAGCGAGGCGTCGAACGGATTGCCATAGCCATTCAGCGGCACGAAATAGTCGAACGACAGATAGTAGCTCACGCCGGCAACCACGTTCACGCTCTGCGAGAGCGAGTCAGGGTTGGCCGTATCGGACGAGAAATAGGCGCCGTAGGTGCCGCCGCCAGCCGGGGCGGGAATGGATTCGCCATAGGCACCTGTCGGGTAACCCGAGCCCTGACCATAAGCGATCACGACCGGAGCCGTGCCGCCGCCGACATTGCTCAACGACCAGCCGCTGAAGCTGCCCGACTCGAAGCCACCATTGGTGACGAGATTGGCCGCCGTGGCGGGGCCAGTCAGGGCGAGCGCGACGGCCGTCCCCAGAAAATAAAGTGATTTCATGATCTTTTCTCCCACACGCAAACGCACAAGGCGTCACACGAGGCTTTGTACTCCATTTCGCGATATATTTCCTCTTCGTTAACTATCTTCCCTTGAGTTTCCGCCGAATAATCGGAAAGATCGTTCTCGATCAGTCTATTACGAGCTGCCGCATTGCAAAGCGCCGCGCGCAGGCTAGGACACGGCATTGCGCGCCATTCCACCACGCGGCCGCTCGGGACTTTGTGCATGACCATTTCCACGCATGACATCATCATCATCGGATCGGGCGCGGCCGGCCTGACCGCCGCCATTAACCTGGCGCAGACGCACAAGGTGCTGGTGCTTGCCAAGGGCGCGCTCGATTCCGGATCGACCAACTGGGCGCAAGGCGGCATTGCTGCGGTGCTCGATGGCGGGGACAGCTTTGCGGCGCATGTCGAGGATACCATGGTTGCCGGCGCGGGGTTGAACGACCGGGCGACGGTGGAGTTCGTCGTATCGGAGGCCCCTGCCGCGATCGAGCGGCTGGCGGCGCTGGGCGTGCCATTCAACGCGGGTGAGGCCTTTGGCGAGCGCTGGCATCTCACGCGTGAGGGCGGGCATTCGCACCGCCGCATCGTGCATGTCGATGATGCGACCGGCCATGCGGTGCAGGTCGCGCTGATGGCGGCCGCGCGTGCCAATCCGAACATCACCCTGATGGAGAATATGGTCGCGATCGACCTGATCACCTCCCGTCATGGCGAGCGCTATTCCGGCGATGGCCGGGTGTGGGGTGTCTATGCGCTCGACAGCAAGGCCGGGCGCGTGGAAGCCTTTGTGGGTCGGGCGACGATCCTCGCGACGGGCGGGGCAGGCCGCACCTATCTGTTTTCCACCGCGCCACGTGGCGCGACCGGGGACGGGATCGCCATGGCCTGGCGGGCCGGCTGCCGCGTCTCCAATATGGAAATGATGCAGTTCCATCCCACCTGCCTCTAC
The DNA here is from genome assembly GCF_025961955.1 of Sphingobium sp. B10D7B. NCBI lineage: Bacteria > Pseudomonadati > Pseudomonadota > Alphaproteobacteria > Sphingomonadales > Sphingobiaceae > Sphingobium > Sphingobium sp. B10D7B. The sequence goes on along the minus strand of NZ_JAOQOQ010000001.1, from coordinate 2,469,439 downwards.
AATCTGGAGGTCAAGAACTTCCTGATTACCGAGGCGATGCGGGGCGAGGGCGGCAAGCTCAAACTGCCCGCGGGCGTGCCCGGCGGCGGCGAGCGGTTCATGGACCGGTTCGACCCGCGTGGCGAACTTGCGCCGCGCGATGTCGTGGCTCGTGCTATCGACCATGAAATCAAGCGGCTTGGGCTGGATTATGTCCATCTCGACATCAGCCACCAGCCGCCCGAGTTCATCAAGGAGCATTTCCCGACCATCTATGCGCGGCTGCTGAGCCTGGGCATCGACATCACCAAGGAGCCGATCCCGGTGGTGCCGGCGCAGCATTACACCTGCGGCGGCGTGGTGATCGACCTCGATGGGCGCACTGATCTGCCGGGCCTCTATGCAGCGGGTGAGGTGACGGAAAGCGGCCTGCATGGCGCCAATCGCCTGGCTTCCAACTCGCTGCTCGAATGCTTCGTGTTCGGCGAGGCGGCTGCCAATCACATCCGGGCGACATGGGCCGATCTCCCCGCGCCGCCGCCGATCCGGGCGTGGGACGAAAGCCGTGTGACGGACAGCGACGAGGAAGTCGTCGTGACCCATAACTGGAAGGAAATCCGCCGGTTCATGTGGGATTATGTCGGCATCGTCCGCTCGACCAAGCGGCTGGAGCGGGCGCAGCACCGCGCCGACCTGCTCGCGCGCGAAGTCGATGATTATTACGGCAATTTCCGCGTGACGTCCGACCTCATCGAGTTGCGCAATCTGCTTGAAGTCGCCCGGCTGATCATCCGCAGCGCGCTCAAGCGCAAGGAGAGCCGGGGCTTGCATTACACGCTCGATCATCCCGACATGCTGCCGGAGGCTGTCGATACGGTGCTGGTGCCCTGACGGCAGAATGAGCAAAAAAAGGGCGCGATGGCCAGGCCGTCGCGCCCTGAGGTTCTGACTAGGAGGGAAAACAGCAGAGCTGCCTTCAACGCTTCGACTGCGGATCGTCGCGTCACGATGTTTATGGGCGATGCCGGCGCCGCGCGCTTTGACAGAGATCAAACCGTTGCGATTTGCAATAATTAGGGCAGCGCTTGTTCCCGCGACATCCTCACTTTGTCGCAAAAGGGATTCGGTACACCGCAACTGATCGCTTCGTTCTGGAATTATTCTCCGTGCTCGGTCAGTATATCCCTATGTTCGGCAAGGAAGATTTCAGCGCGTGAGGCAGGGTCTGGGGCCATTGTCGGCGGCGCTCGCGGTGCTCGCATTGGCGAGTTCGTGCACCGCCATTCCGTCATCGACACATCCAAGCGCGCGGATCGCAGCGCCGGCGCAGCCCGCCGTCCGCTACGCGCCGCCGCGCGAAGTCGTGCAGCCGGTCCCGCAGCAGGCCGCCGTTCAGCGGGTGCAGCGCGGCGGCACGGTGAGCGCGCCCTGGCTGCCCAATCGCAATGCCGTTCCCACGCCGCGCGTGCCGGTCACGGCAGCGCCGCCTGCGCTGGTCGCCAGCATTCAGGCGCTCGGGCGCCAGTTCAATGGCAAGGTCGGCATCGCCGTGCAGAGCGTGGATGCGGGGTGGACCGTCTCGCATAATGGCGATCTGCTGTTCCCGCAGCAGAGCGTCTCCAAGCTGTGGGTGGCGATGACCATGCTCGATGCCGTGGACCGCGGCAAGCTGACCCTGGACCGGGATGTCACCATCCGTCCGTCCGACCTGACGCTCTTCCATCAGCCCATTGCGGCGCTGGTGAACAGCGAGAAGGGCTACACCACCTCGCTGCGCAGCCTGTTCGAGCGAGCGATGACGCAGAGTGACAATACCGCGAACGATTCGGTTTTGCGCACCGTTGGCGGGCCGGACGCCGTGCGCAGCTATCTGGCGCGCCGGTTCATCGGATCGGACAGCATCAGGTTCGGCCCCGGCGAGCGGCTGTTGCAGAGCCAGACGGCCGGGCTGACCTGGTCGCAAAACATGTCCGCCGGGCGCAATTTCTATGCCGCGCGGTCCAACCTGCCGCGCTCCGTGCGCGAGCGGGCGCTCGACAGCTATCTGGCCGATCCGCCCGACGGTGCGGCGCCGCTGGCCATCGTGGGCGCGCTGGCGCGGCTCCAGAAGGGCGAGATGCTCTCACCATCTTCGACGCAGGTTCTGCTGGCGACGATGGAGCGCGCCAAGACCGGTCCGCAACGGATCAAGGCCGGCGTTCCGGCCGGCTGGACCTATCTCCACAAGACCGGCACCGGGCAGGATCTGGCGCCGCGCTCGACTGGCTATAATGATGTCGGCATCATGACCGCGCCGGATGGCTCGAGCTATGCGATTGCGGTGATGATCGGCGAGACCACGGTGGGCATTCCGCAGCGCTGGGAGCTGATGCAGGCGGTCTCCCGTGCGGTCGGCACGCTGCACCAGGGCGGCGCCCGCTACAGCGCCGCGCGCTGACCATAGCTTTCGTTTAGGAAATGCCGCTAAGAGCGGGGCGGGGCGGCGTCGACCGCGCCGGTCCATGATGCCTTATCGGAACCGACATGCCTGCCACTTCTTTTTCCGATCTCGCGATCGTCATCGTCAATTACCGGACGGCGGATTATGTCATCCGCTGCGTGGACTCGCTGGTTGCGGAACGGGTGCAGGCAGGGCCATTCGAGGTCATCGTGGTTGACGGTGGCTCGGCTGACGGGTCGGCAGAAAAACTCACCGAGCATTTCGCTCAACCTGAGTGGAACGATTGGGTCACGGTGCTGCCGCTGGAGCGCAATGGCGGCTTTGGCTGGGCCAATAATCAGGCGATGTTGCGCCTGCTCCAGCGCCCCGCGCCGCCGGCCTTCATTCATGTGCTGAATCCCGACACGCTGGTCCAGCCCGGCGCGATCACGGCCTTGCTGGAGGCCATGCACGCGCGCCCGCGCGCCGGGGCCGTTTGCAGTCGCCTGTTGGAGCCGGATGGCGCGCTGGCCGGCTCCGCTTTTCGCTTCCCGACGCCGGGCCGGGAGTTCGTTCGGGGATGCGGCATGGCCAAACTCGGGACGATGCTCGGCATTGCACCGACTTTGGTCGAGGGCGAGACGCCCGTCACCGCAGACTGGCTCACCGGCGCCAGCGTCCTGTTCCGCAGCGCCGCGCTTCGGGAGACCGGATTGTTCGACGATGGCTTCTTCCTCTATTTCGAGGAAGTCGAACTGATGCACCGCATGGGCCGCGCCGGCTGGGAGATGTGGTTCGTGCCGGGCAGCCGCGTGATCCATATTGCCGGGGCCGCCACGGGCGTCGCGAGCGGGGCGCAGGTCGCGGTGCGACCCTATCCGGCTTATCGTTTCGAGGCGCGGCGGCGTTATTTTGTGCGCACCGGCGGCGTTGCGCGGCTGTTCAGTGCCAACCTTGCGTGGCTTGCCGGGCGGGCGCTGGCGCTCGCCTCGCGCCCGTTGCGTGGGCCGAGGGCCGACGCCGTTCCGCAGGAGGTGTCGATGACCTTGCGGCATGGCTTCTGGCCCAAGCGGGCGGATGGGCGCGCCTCCATCCCCCGGTGGGATGAGCCAGCAGGTCGTGCGCCGGGCTGGACCGCGCCATGAGCGTCGTGGCGCCGCGCACGGGCATCGTGGCGATTGGCCGGAACGAAGGCGAGCGCTTGAAGCGCTGCCTCAGAAGCGCGCCGGCTGATTGTCCGGTGATCTATGTCGATTCGGGTTCGACGGATGGCAGCATCGCCTTCGCGCGGAGCCTCGGCATTGGCGTGGTGGAGCTGGATGTCGCGACGCCTTTCACTGCGGCGCGTGCGCGCAATGCCGGATGGCGGCGCCTGCTGGCGGATCATCCCACGCTCGATTTCGTTCAATTCGTCGATGGCGATTGCGAACTTGCGCCGGACTGGATCGGTCGGGCCGAACAGGCGCTGGATGCCGAGCCGGGACTGTGCGCGGTCTTCGGGCGGCGTCGCGAGCGCTTCCCCGCTGCCAGCTTCTACAACGCGCTGTGCGACGATGAATGGAATGTCCCCGTTGGGCTGGTCGAGGCCTGTGGGGGCGATGTGCTGTTCCGCGTGGCGGCGCTGTCGCAAGCCGATGGCTATGACGGCAGCCTGATTGCCGGCGAAGAGCCTGACCTTTGCCTGCGTCTTGGTGGGATGGGCTGGCAGGTGCGGCGGATCGACGCGGAAATGACGCTGCACGATGCCGACATTCACCATGCGCGCCAACAATGGCTGCGTGCGCGCCGGGCCGGCTATGCCTTTGCCGAGCATGTCGCGCGTCATGGCGATGCGGCATTTCCGAGCTGGCGCCGCCAGCGCAACAGCATCCTGCTGTGGGGCGGTATGATCCCGCTCCTCATCCTGGGCGCGATCCTGCTCGGGCTGGTATCGGGCGTTGCGCCGTTGATCTGGGCTGCGCTTGCGATGCTGCTGATGTATCCCGCTCAGGTCGTGCGGATCGCGGCCCGCAAGCGCGCGGCGGGGTCGCCCCTGCGCTTCGCCATGGGCTATGGTCTGTGGATGATGCTCGGCAAGTTCGCGCAATTCGGCGGCTTGGCGCGCTATCATCTGCGCGCGCGGGGGGGAGGGCCGGCCCGGCTTATCGAATATAAGGGCGCAGAAGGGAGTGCGCGGCCATGAGCTTCAAAGACATGTGTCAGCTCGTGCGCGAGGATTATGCGGCGCATGGGCGCGAATGGACCCGGCCGGGTTTCCGCACCTTGTTCTGGCACCGGTTCGGCAACTGGCGGATGACGGTGCGCTCCAAGCTGCTGCGGGGGCCGCTCAGCATGATCTATCGCTGGGGCTACCGGCATTGCCGCAATGTCTATGGCATCGAGATTCCCTACACCGCGACGATCGGTCGGGGCGTGATCGTCGAGCATCAGGGCGGCATCGTGGTGCACGGGGCCAGCATCATTGGCGATGGCTCGATCATTCGGCAGAACTGCACGCTGGGCTTGCGGTCCTTGCAACGGCTTGATGAAGCCCCGATTATCGGGCGGAATGTGAACATCGGCGCCGGTGCCGTGATCATGGGCCGTGTGACGATTGGCGATGGCGCCGCCATTGGCGCGAACGCGGTGGTGATGACGGATGTGCCCCCCGGTGCTCTCGCGGTCGGCGTCCCGGCGGTGGTGAAGGTCCGCTAGGCGCTTTTCTTGCCAACCAGTCCGCACACAGCTATAGCCACCCCCTGACGATGGCGGCCTCGCACGGGCCGCCTTTTTCTGTTTGAAAAGCCGTGCGAGGAAGGAAGAGTAGTCTTATGTCTATCACCCCGCTCATGCCCGTTTATCCCCGGTGCGATGTGCGTCCGGTGCGAGGCGAGGGCTGCTATCTGATCGGCGAGCGCGGCGAGCGTTATCTGGATTTTGCGAGCGGCATCGCGGTCAATGCGCTGGGTCATGGCCACCCGCACCTCGTGAAAGCGATTGCCGAGCAGGCCGCGACGCTCATGCACGTCTCCAACCTCTACGGCTCGCCGCAGGGCGAGGCGTTTGCGCAGCGCATTGTCGAGAACAGCTTTGCCGATACGGTGTTCTTCACCAACAGCGGCGCGGAAGCGGTGGAATGCGCGATCAAGACCGCGCGGCGCTATCACTTCGCCAATGGCAACCCGCAGCGGCACAAGCTGATCACGTTCAAGAACGCCTTCCATGGGCGGACTTTGGGCACGATCAGCGCCACCGACCAGCCCAAGATGCGCGACGGGTTCGAGCCGCTTCTGCCGGGCTTCGATTATGTCGCGTTCAACGATCTGGAGACGGCGCTCTCCAAGATCGACGATGAGACCGCCGGCTTCCTCGTGGAGACGGTGCAGGGCGAGGGCGGGCTGACCGCCGGGAAGCCCGAGTTCATCAAGGGCCTGCGCGAGGCGGCGGACAAGCACGGGCTGCTGCTGGTGCTCGATGAAGTGCAATGTGGCTATGGCCGGACCGGCAAGTTCTTTGCGCATGAGCATTATGGCGTGAAGCCCGATGTGATGGCCGTGGCCAAGGGCATTGGCGGCGGCTTTCCGCTCGGCGCCTGCCTTGCGACGGAAGAAGCGGCCAAGGGCATGGTGTTCGGCACCCATGGCAGCACCTATGGCGGCAATCCGCTGGCCATGGCGGCCGGCATGGCGGTGCTCGACGTGCTGCTGGAGCCGGGCTTCCTGGAGCAGGTCGCGGCAACCGGCGAGCGGCTGCGCGGCGCGCTGGAGCAGCTCATCCCCAATCATGACGATGTCTTCGAGGAAGTGCGGGGCCTCGGCTTGATGCTCGGCGTGAAGCTGAAGCCGCAGGTGGAGGCGCGCAATTTCGTGGCGCATCTGCGCGACAATCATGGCCTGCTGACCGTCTCGGCCGGCGAGAATGTCGTGCGCATCCTGCCGCCGCTGGTGATCGAGCAGTCTCACATCGACGAAGCGATCGCCAAGCTTTCGGCGGGGGCTGCCAGCATCAAGGCGGAGGCGAACGCATCATGATCCGGCATTTCCGCAATCTCACGGATGCAGGTGGCGATGCGCTCGCCGCCATTCTGAACGATGCGATGGACCGCAAGGCGGCGCGCGCGGGTATGCCCAGGGGCGCTGTCGACAAGGACGCGCCGCTCGCGGGCCGCACGCTCGCCATGATCTTCGAGAAGAACTCGACGCGCACCCGCGTGAGCTTCGACATGGCGATCCGCCAGTTGGGCGGTTCGTCGCTGATCCTGGACAGCGGCACGACCCAGCTCGGTCGTGGCGAGACAGTGGCGGATACGGCGCGCGTGCTGAGCCGCATGGTCGATCTGATCATGATCCGCACCGACGATCACGCCAAGATCGAGGAAATGGCGCATCATGCGACCGTTCCGGTGATCAACGGGCTGACCGACCTCTCGCATCCGTGCCAGATCATGGCCGATCTGCTGACTGTCATCGAGCATGGCCTTGCCTTGCCGGGCAGCCAGTGGGCCTGGCTGGGGGATGGCAATAATGTGCTGCACTCGATCATCGAGGCGGCCGGGCTGTTCAAGTTCGACGTGCGCATCGGCGTGCCGGAAGGATTCGATCCCGATCCGCGCTTTGCGCAGGCGGCGCGAGCTGGGGGTGCGACGATCACGCTCACCCGCGATGCGGTGGAGGCGGCCAGCGGCGCGGACGTCGTCGTGACCGACACGTGGATTTCCATGGGTCAGGCCGGCGGCGACGCCAAGTTGCGCGCGATGATGCCCTATCAGGTGACGCCCGCGCTGATGGCCCGCGCCAAGCCCGATGCCAAGTTCCTGCACTGCCTTCCCGCCCATCGCGGGGAAGAGGTGCTGGAAGAGGTGATCGATGGTCCGCAGTCGCTGATCTGGGATGAGGCCGAGAACCGCCTCCACGCCCAGAAGTCGGTGCTGCTCTGGGCGGCGGGCCTGATTGGCTAGGGCCAACCGACATTCAGCGCTGGCGGCCATCATCTGAATGTTGGTCGGTGCTAAACCAGGCACAGGACATCCGGCGCCGTGCCGGAGTCCCACAGGATATGCCGGGGCGCCCAACGCGCGCTCCGGCACAACCCGCACATGATCGGCGCCGGGGCACGGCGGATAGCCACGCTGTTCGCGCCCCCTGAGCGGACGTCGGGGCATTTTCTGCTGATCGATGCGATGCGGGGCGTGGCCGCGCTGGTCATCATCTTCTGGCATTACCAGCATTTCTTCTACCCGCCGGGCGCCGAGCGGGCGATTGCCGGCTTCCGCCCGCAGCAGCCCTTTTTCGAGCAGGCCAGCTGGCTCTATGAGCATGGCAAATATGCCGTGCAGCTCTTCTGGGTGATATCCGGCTTCGTCTTCGCCCATGTCTATCATGGCCGGAAAAGCAGCACGCGTGACTTCGTGGTGAACCGCGTCGCGCGCCTCTATCCGCTTCACCTGTTGACGCTGCTGATCGTGGCGGGCTTGCAGGGAATCGCGCAGGCGAAATTCGGCGCATTCCTCGTTTACCAGCACAATACGCTGGGCAATTTTCTGCTGCACCTTGGCCTTGCCTCCAACTGGTGGCCGACGGTGGTCTACAGCTTCAATGCGCCGATCTGGTCGGTGTCCATCGAGATTCTTGTTTACGCGCTGTTCTGGCTGAGCCTGCCGGTGCTGTTTCGCGCGGGCGTGCTTGGGCCCGCCCTGCTGGCCGCAGCGGCCATCGCCGGATGCTTCCTGTTCGAGGGCTACATCCTCTTCATGTGCGCGGCAGGTTTCTTCGGCGGCGCGGCGCTGTTTGCTGTTCACGCCAATCGCGCCATCTGGCTCTCCGTGCTGGTCGTCCTGCTGCTGGGGGCAGGGGGATGGACGAGCTGGGACGACAGTCTCGACATCCGGCGCTATCTCTCTGTTCCGCTGTTCAGCATGGCGATCGTGCTGCTGGCCGCCCTGCTGGAGCCCTGCCTGCGGGCGAGCCTGTTACAGCGGACGCGCTGGCTGGGGGATGCCAGCTACGGCATTTATCTGTGGCACTTTCCCGTCCAGCTGATGCTGCTGCTCGCTGTACCGGGTCTGGCGACTGACCATCAGTTGGCGCGCGAGCCGGCCTTCTTTCTGATCTTTATGACCAGCGTGGTCATCATCGCGGTGCTGTCCTTCCGCCTGTTCGAGACACCGTCGCGGCGCTGGTTGCGGGCCCGGCTGGAGGCGCGGCCTCATCCGCCTGCTTCCTCGCAGGCGGCGCCTTAGACTCTCGCCCCTTAGACTTTCGTGAGGGGAGTGCCTATCTAGGCGCCATGTCAGAATTCGATCCTACCCGCACAGAGGACCGCGTCCTCGGTTTCGCCCTGCCTGCCCGCAATGTCCGGGGCCGGCTCGTGCGCCTTGGCCCTGCGCTCAACGCGGTGCTCGCCGCCCATCGCTATCCGCCCGTTATCGAGAAGCTGGTGGCCGAGGCCCTTGTGTTGGCCGCTCTGCTCGGCGCTATGCTCAAGGATGATGAGGGCCAGCTTACCTTGCAGGCGCAGACCGAGCAGGGTGCGGTGTCGCTGCTGGTCGCCGATTATATGGGCGGCGCGGTGCGCGGATATGCGCAGTTCGATGAGCAGCGCCTCGCCGAGCTGGGCGAGAATCCCACGCTCTTCGGTCTGTTCGGGAAGGGCTATCTGGCGATCACCTTCGATCAGGCTGTCACGGGCGAGCGCTATCAGGGGATCGTCCCGCTCGAAGGCACTGGCCTCGGCGCGGCGGCGGAGCATTATTTCGCCCAGTCCGAGCAGATCCCGAGCATCGTGAAAATCGCGGTTCGGCATGATGCGGAAGAGGGCTGCATCGGCGGCGGCATGCTCTTGCAGCATCTGCCCGAGGGCGAGGTGGGGCGCGAGCGGCTGCATGTGCGGCACGATCATCCGGATTGGGAGCACGTCATGATCCTCGGCAACACCCTGTCCGAGGAGGAACTGACCGATCCCGTATTGGGGCTGGAGGATATCGCCTGGCGCCTGTTCCACGAGGAAGATGAGATTCGCGCGCTCTCCAGCGCCGACTTGCGCAAGGGCTGCCGGTGCGACCCGGAACGGATTCGTGGCGTGCTGGGCCGGTTCGATCCCGCCGAGCGCACCTCCATGGCCGATGAGCGCGGGGTGATCGCGGTCGACTGCGCTTTCTGTTCGCGGATTTTCGATATCACTTTGGCCGAGTTGCAGGCCCCGCACTGAGGCGCACGCCCGCCGGCAGATTTGACAATCTGCGACAAGCCGTGCATTTCCATCGTTGAAATATTGCGGCATCCCACCCCGTCGGTCTTTGCCGCCTGCAAATGAAGAAGTGGCTGAAGCGACATGGCATTCAAGGCAGCGATGCTAGCGATCGGGCTCGCGCTGGGCAGCTTGCTGGCGCCCATGTCCATGGCGCAGGCGCCGCAGGCCGGCGGGCTGGACTCGGTCGAATCGGGCGAGTGGGAGCTGCTGGAGCGCGGGAGCAATCAGGCGGCGCGCCGGATTTGCATCAGCGATGGCAGCCAGTTGCTCCAGCCCAAGCACCCCTATCGGCAGTGCGAGCGTTACCTGATTCGCCAGTCGCCGCGTGCCGTCGCGGCATCCTATGACTGTGGGGAGGGCGGCCGTGGTCGCACCGATCTACGGATCGAAACCTCGCGGCTCGTGCAGATTTCGTCGCAAGGGGTGTCGGATGGATTGCCTTTTGCGCATGAGATGGAAGCCCGACGGGTAGGGGCCTGCCGCCCCGGTGCTGCGAGGCGCTGAAGCTGAAGACATATCTCCCCTGCTCAGAGGAGGGGCAGGGGGTGGCGGCGATGCGCCAGCATCGCTTAGCCAGAGAGTGACTGTAACGGCGTTCTCCCGCTCGAGCGCAATTCTCTCCCCGCTCGCGAAACCCGAAATCATCTCATCCCGTGACAGGGGCAGGGGATTTGCGCTAGCGCGGGGCATCATGTCACCGATATCGTCTGCATCGCACGCCCCCATGGCGGTTGTCCTCCTTTCTGGCGGACTCGACTCGATGGTCGCCGGCGGACTGGCGCGCGAGGCGGGGTTTCGGCTGGCAGCGCTCACCATCGATTATCAGCAGCGCCACCGCGTCGAGCTGGAGGCCGCCAAGCGGGTGGCGGCCGCGCTTGAGGTGGAGCGCCATGTCTTGCTGCCGCTCGACCTCTCGCTGTTCGGTGGATCGGCGCTGACTGCCGACATCGACGTGCCCAAGGAGGGCGTGGGCGAGGGCATTCCGATCACCTATGTGCCGGCGCGCAACACGATCTTCCTCTCGCTCACGCTTGGACTGGCCGAGGTGGTGGGGGCAGAGCGCATCTATATCGGGGTGAATGCGCTCGATTATTCTGGTTATCCTGACTGCCGGCCGGAGTTCATCGCTGCCTTTCAGCATATGGCATCGCTGGCCACCAAGCAGGGCGTGGAAGGCGCGCCGGTGCAGATCGCCACGCCGCTCCAATATATGAGCAAGGCGCAGATCGCCGCCGAGGCCGCGCGGTTGGGGCTGGATGCCGGCATGAGCTGGTCCTGCTACGATCCGACGCCCGAAGGCCTGCATTGCGGCCTGTGCGATAGCTGTCGCCTGCGCGCGAAGGGCTATCAGGAAGCCGGCCTGCCCGATCCGACGCGTTACGCGACGCATCCCTGAGGCGCGCCGATGAGCTACGCCGTCAAGGAAATGTTCCTCACCTTGCAGGGGGAAGGGATGCAGGCCGGTCGCCGGGCGGTGTTCCTGCGCTTTGCCGGCTGCAATCTCTGGTCCGGGCGAGAGCAGGATCGGGCAAGCGCGATCTGCCAGTTTTGCGACACGGATTTCGTGGGGACGGACGGGGAGAATGGCGGTCGCTTCGGCGCGGCACCGGCGCTCGCGCAGGCGGTGGCCGATCTATGGGGTGATGAGGCCGGCCAGCGGTTCGTGGTGGTCACCGGCGGCGAGCCGATGTTGCAGCTCGATGCCGCGTTGATCGACGCACTCCATGCGATCGGCTTTGAAATCGCGGTGGAAAGCAACGGCACGCTGGCGGCGACGCCGGGCGTAGACTGGCTCTGCATCAGCCCCAAGGCGGGCAGCAATGTGACGCAGCGCCGGGGCGATGAACTCAAGCTGGTGTGGCCGCAACCGGGGATCGACCCGACCGAACTGCTCGGCTGGGACTTCGGCCAGTTTCTCGTGCAGCCGATGGACAGCGGCACCCCGGAGGCGAATGCCGCGAACCGGGAGGCCGCCATTGCGCTGGTCCTCTCAGACAGCCGCTGGCGACTGTCTCTCCAGACCCACAAGCTGCTCGGGCTGAAGTAGCGCTTACTCCGAGGCGACCGTCTCGGTGTCTTCAGAGCTGGCATTGGCGGCGGGCTCGCTCGTCTGCTTGCGGCTGACGCTGCCGGCATTGCCCACGGCGCCGAGGCCATCGGCCTTCACGGCATCGAGATCGGTCATCGAATCGTTCACCGTGCCTTCCAGCACATTCATGTCCCGCATTTCGACGGTGTTGCCCGGCGCGTCCTGCGCGCCGTCGCAGCCCGCGAGCGCGAGACCGCCCATGGCCGCAAGCAGAAGAAGGGGAACATGGGTCTTGCGCATCAGCGGCATCCTTTCTGGTCTTCTTGGTCGTGGCCGATTTTCCCGATCGGTCGAGGCCCCCTCGGCAGCACGAAGAGCCGGTCTTAAAGAGGGATGCCGCAGGGCTCAAGGGGCCGTGGAACCCGACCACCCCATGGCTGCGGCCGTTCACCCGCCGTCGGACTCGAGCGCTGCCAGCATGGCCGGCAGATGCGATTGGAGAATGCCATCGAGGCGGTGCATGTCGGCCGGGCGTCCCAGATCGGCGAGGCTGGTGACACCCAGATCGCTGATGCCGCAGGGCACGATGCCGCCATAATGGCCCAGGTCCGGCGCGACATTGATGGAGAGGCCGTGCAACGTCACCCATTTGCGCACCCGCACGCCAATGGCACCGATCTTGGCCTCCGCCCCGTGCGGCCCCTGCGTCCAGACACCGACGCGGCCATCCACGGTCCACGCCTCGACACCGAGATCGGCCAGCGCGGCGACCATCCACTGCTCCAGCGCGCGGACGAAGCGCCGCACATCGCGTCCGCGTCGGCCCAGATCGAGATTGAGGTAGACGACGCGCTGGCCGGGGCCGTGATAGGTATATTGCCCGCCGCGTCCGGTGACATGGACGGGAAAGACCGGCGCCAGAAGATCGGTCGAGAGCGCGCTGGTGCCCGCAGTGTAGAGCGGAGGATGCTCGACAAGCCAGATGCGTTCGCGCGCCTCGCCAGCGGCAATCGCCGCGACGCGCGCATCCATATCGGCCAGCGCGCTTTCATAATCGAGCAATCCCGGCTCGATCCGCCACTCAGGGCTGGCCGGGAAATCCTGTTCGGGGAGGGAAGGGGCGGTCATCCCGCCCGAGATGCGATCTGCGACCAAATTTGGCAAGGCATGGCTCGCCTATGGCGCGCGGGGCAGATATTGCCTATCGAGCGCGGAAACGGGAGCACAAGCGGTTGAGCAGGATCGATCTGGCAGCGATATGGGACGACGCCAAGCAGATGGGCGCGGCAAACCGTGACATTCTGGGCGCCGTGGCCGGCATGTTCATGTTCCTGCCCGCTCTGGTGGCCGAGCAGCTCGTCAAGCAGCCCGAGCCGCTCGCCGAGAACGCCACCAACGACATGATGCTGGCGCGGCTGACCCAATATGCCGAGCTGAACTGGCCGGTACTGCTAGCCTTCGCTGCCATCTCGTCCTTCGCCGTGCTGGCGATGCACGCGCTGCTGCTGCGCGGCGAGCGACCGACGGTGCGGGAGGCTCTGGTCATGGCTCTTCCGGTCCTGCCCGGTTTCTTCCTTGCGAATCTTCTGCAGGGACTGGGCGCCATGGGCGGCTTCATGCTCTTCATTCTCCCCGGCTGCTATCTGATTGGCCGGCTGGCCTTGATCGCACCGGTCGCCGCGGCGGAGTCGCAGCGCAATCCGCTCACTATTCTCCAGCGCAGTGCCGCGCTGACGCGGGGGAACGGGTGGCGCGTGTTCGGCGTGCTCGGCCTTATTTTCATCATGATGATCATGCTGGGGGTCGTGCTCACCTCCGTCGTCGGGGTGGTCGCCGAGCTGCTGCTGCCGGCCGACATCGCCGACCTGCTGATCGCGATGGTCTCCGCGCTGGTGGAAACCGCCCGCACGGTGCTCGTCGTGCTGATCTGCGCCGCGCTCTACCGGGCGACGGCGGGTGCGCCGGCAGCCGGAGCGCCGTTCAGCTCCAGGTGACGCGCGGCGGCAGGCTCATCAGGATTGCGTCGATATTGCCGCCGGTCTTGAGGCCGAACAGCGTGCCGCGATCATGCACGAGGTTGAACTCGACATAGCGGCCGCGCCATTCGAGCAACTGCGCTTCCTGCTCCGCCGTCCATGGCAATCCCATGCGGCGGCGCACAATTCGCGGGAAGGCTTCCAGAAACGCCTCGCCCACCGCTTGGGTAAAGGCGAAGCTCTCCTCGAACGGCCCTTCGAGATGGTCGTAGAAAATCCCGCCCACGCCGCGGTGAACCTGCCGGTGGGGAATGTAGAAATACTCCTCCGCCCATTTGCTGAAGCGCGGATAGTAGCTCTCGTCATGCGCATCGCAGGCGCGGCGCAGCGTGTCATGGAAGTCCGCCGTGTCTTCCTCGTAGACGATGGGCGGATTGAGGTCCGCGCCGCCGCCGAACCAGCGCTTGGTGGTGACCAGCATGCGCGTATTCATATGCACGGCCGGCACATGCGGATTGGCCATATGCGCCACGAGGCTGATGCCGGTGGCGAAAAAGCCCGGCTGCTCTTCGCCCGCGCCGTGGATCGTGCGGGCGAATTCGGGCGAGAAGGCGCCGCCGACCGTGGACACATTCACCCCGACCTTCTCGAACACCTTGCCCTTCATGACGCCGCGCACGCCGCCGCCGCCACCGCCCTGTTCAATGGGGCCGGACGGCTGGCCGTCGCTCTCGCGCCACCAGGACAGATAATCGAACGCCGCATCGCTGCCCGCTTCCCGCTCGATGGCTTCGAACGCGGCGCAGATCCGGTCCCGCAGGCTTTCGAACCAGGCGCGGGCGGCCAGCTGTTGATCGTCGAGGCTGTTGGGTGCGGTGGAAGTCATGCGGGGAAAAGTCCGGTCTGTCTAAGAGCTTCGCCAAGCGCGATGCCAGTTGCTACCGCGACGTTCAAGGAGCGAAAGCCCGGCGCCATGGGAATCCGCACGCGCAAAGCTGCCTGCGCATGAATCGCCTCGGGCAGGCCGGCGCTCTCGCGGCCGAGCAAGAGGATGTCGTCGCGCTGGAAGCTGGCCTGGGGCAGGGGCACGCTGCCGACGCTGGTCAGTGCCACCAGGCGCGCGCCGTCCTTCAGCCGCTCGGCGATGAAGCTCTCAAAGTCCACATGCCGCGTCACATCGGCCTGCGCGCCATAATCCATGGACGCCCGGCGCAGTTGCGCGTCGGACACCGGAAAGCCGCAGGGAAGGATGATGTCGACCGGGATCTGCCAGCAGGCAGCCAGTCGCAGGATGGTGCCGACGTTGCCGGCGATATCGGGCTGATAGAGGGCGATGCGCATCCTCACCTCCTAGCCACGGCCCCTGCGCAATCCCACCCCTCTTGCGCCCGGCTGGAAAAAGGCGGGCGGGCCACGAAATTGAAGGTTGGCAAATCGCAATCAACGGCGCTATCAGGCGCCCGAACGCGCCGGGACCATCCTGGCGTGCGGTGTGTCGTATCATTCGGCGGACGAGCGGACTTCCGGCCAATAAGGAAGCCTTTCGGTTCGACGCGCGATCGACTGGCGCCCGAATCGAGATTTCGGCGTGCACGACGCTCTCGGGCGATCGTGGACAAAGGGAGGCAATGACAAAGCATGGCCACTGAAGTGCAAGGGACGGAAGCTGTCATGGACGATGGCGAAGGCGTGCGTCGTCGCGACTTCATCAACATCGCAGCCGTGAGTTTCGCTGGTGTTGGCGGTCTCGCCGTTCTGTATCCGCTGATTACCCAGATGAGTCCGAGTGCGGACGTGCTGGCGCAGGCGACGACGGAAGTCGATCTGTCGGCGATCCAGGCCGGCCAGGCGATCAAGACGGTGTTCCGCTCGCAGCCGCTGTTCGTGCGGCATCTGACGGACAAGGAAATTGCCGAAGCGGACGCCGTCAACGTCTCCACCCTGCGCGATCCCCAGACGCTGGAAGAGCGCACGGTCGACGGCAAGAAGCAGTGGCTGATCACCATGGGCGTGTGCACCCATCTGGGTTGCGTGCCGCTCGGTGCCGGCGAGGGTGAGAACCGGGGCGAGTTCGGCGGTTATTTCTGCCCGTGCCACGGTTCGAGCTATGATACTGCCGCGCGCATCCGCAAGGGGCCTGCGCCGAAGAACCTCGTGGTTCCGCAGTATAAGTACACCTCCGACACCGCCATTCTCGTAGGCTGAGGATAAAGATAATGAGCTTTCCCTGGGCTGAGCATTACACGCCGAAGCATCCCGTGATGAAGTGGGTGGATGAGCGCTTGCCGCTCCCGCGCTTCGTCTACAACGCCGTCGGCGGCGGCTACGAAGTGCCGCGCAACCTCAACTATTTCTGGAACTTCGGTGTCCTCGCGGGCGTCGCGCTGACGATCCAGCTGATCACCGGCATCATCCTCGCCATGCACTATGCGGCGAATGCCGGCGTGGCGTTCGACAGCGTCGAGCACATCATGCGCGATGTGAACTCGGGCTGGCTGCTGCGTTATGCGCACGCCAACGGCGCGAGCTTCTTCTTCATCGTCGTCTATCTCCACATTTTCCGCGGCCTCTATTACGGATCGTACAAGGCGCCGCGCGAAATGGTGTGGCTGCTCGGTGTGGTCATCTTCCTGCTGATGATGGCGACGGCGTTCATGGGCTATGTGCTCCCCTGGGGTCAGATGAGCTTCTGGGGCGCGCAGGTGATTACCGGCCTCTTCGCCGCCATTCCGGTGGTGGGTGAGCCGATCCAGACTTGGCTGCTCGGCGGCTTCGCGCCTGGCAATGCCGCGCTCAACCGCTTCTTCTCGCTCCACTATCTGCTGCCCTTCGTGATCGCGGGTGTCATCATCCTGCACATCTGGGCGCTGCACATTCCCGGCTCGTCCAACCCGACCGGTGTGGAAGTGAAGGGGCCGCAGGATACGGTGCCGTTCCATCCCTATTATACGGCGAAGGACGGTTTCGGCCTTGGCGTGTTCCTCATCCTGTTCGCACTGGTGCTGTTCTTCGCGCCGAATTCGATGGGCCACCCGGATAACTATATCCAGGCCAACCCGCTTTCGACGCCGGCGCACATCGTGCCTGAATGGTACTTCTGGCCGTTCTACGCCATTCTGCGCGCCTTCACGATGGATCTGGTGATCCCGTTCACCGGTATCGTGCTGGTTCCCGCGAAGCTCCTCGGCGTGATGGCGATGTTCTCGTCCATTCTGCTGCTGTTCTTCCTGCCGTGGATCGACACCTCGCCGGTCCGCTCGGGCAACTACCGCCCGCTGTTCAAGAAGTTCTGGTGGCTGCTCATTCTGGACGTGCTCGTGCTCGGCTATTGCGGCGGCGCACCGGCGGAAGAGCCCTATGTCATGATCAGCCAGATCGCTTCGGCTTATTATTTCGCGCACTTCCTGATCATCTTGCCGATCATTGCGTCCATCGAGCGGCCGCTGCCGCTCCCCGGTTCGATTACCGAAGCGGTGCTGGCCAAGGGCAAGTTCGAGGGAGAACAGTCTGCACCTCCGGGCATGGGCAGCGATACCCAGCCCACCGGCGCAGCTTAATTAAGGGGTCCGTCAATGGTTCGTGTCCTGGCCTTCCTTGTCGGCCTGTTTTTCTCCGGCATGCTGCTGCTCAGCTTCATCTGGGGTGGGGTCGCTTATGTGAGCGAGCCGCCGCAGCCCACGGCTGAGAAGGAGTTCCACCTCCACCCCGAAAAGGCTGGCTTCAGCTTTGAAGGGCCGTTCGGCAAATTCGATCGCGCGCAGTTGCAGCGCGGCTTCCAGGTCTACACGGAAGTCTGCTCGGCCTGTCACTCGATCCATCAGGTGGCGTTCCGCAGCCTCGCCGACCTTGGCTATAATGAAGCCGAGATCAAGGCGATCGCCGCAGCGCGTCAGGTGCCGTCGATTGACCCCAGCACGGGTGAACCCAGCACGCGTCCGGGCGTGCCGGCGGACAAGTTCCCGCTGGTCTATCCGAACAGCGTGGCTGCCGCTGCCGCCAACAACAACGCCATTCCGCCGGATCTTTCGCTGATCGCGAAGGCCCGTCATGACGGTGCGAACTATGTTCATGCGCTGCTGACCGGTTATCGTGAGCAGCCGGCCGAATTGCTGCGCAAGTTCCCCGACGCGAAGACGCCGGAGGGGCTGCACTACAACCCGTACTTCGCGAACCTCAACCTCGCGATGGCGCCGCCGCTGACGGCCGAAGGTCAGGTGACCTATGGCGAGGGTCAGCCCAAGCCGACCGTCGACCAGATGGCCACGGACGTCGCTGCCTTCCTGATGTGGACGGCCGAGCCGAAGATGGAAGCGCGCAAGAGCACCGGCATCGCCGTGGTGATCTTCCTGCTGTTCGCGACGGTGCTGGCTTACATGTCGTACCAGAACATCTGGGCGAACAAGAAGCACTGAGGGTTCCTGCCCGGGTCGATAGACCCGACGAGATAAGAAATAGGGCGGATCGCAGGATCCGCCCTTTTTTATGTGCCGATGGATATTGGAGATGGCGCTTGCGTCAGGCGCTGCTGCGCAAGCCCAGGGTCGTTGCGTCGGACTTGGCGCCTCTCAGGCGAGGAGATCCCGAGCCCAGCTCTTGAGATCGCCGCCCATGGCATCGTCGCGGCAGGCGAGCGCGAAATTGGCCTGGGCAAAGCCGAGCTTCGAGCCGCAGTCGAAGCGCTCGCCATCGAAGGTCACGCCGTGGAAGGGCTGCTGGCCGATCAGCTTCGCCATGGAATCGGTGAGCTGCACTTCGCCGCCCGCCCCAGCCTCTTGCGTCGCCAGCAGGGCCATGACCTCGGGCTGCAGAATATAGCGGCCGGGCAGCATCAGGTTGGAGGGCGCCGTGCCCAGCGCCGGCTTCTCAACCAAGCCCCGGACCTCTGTCAGCACGCCGTCGCGGGCGCCCGGATCGATCACGCCATAGCTGGGCGTCTCGTCCATCGGCACTTCAAGCGCGCAGACCAGATTGCCGCCGACTTTCTCATACTGCTCGATCATTTGGGCCAGACATCCCTTCTGACGGCCGACGAGAAGCTCGTCCGGCAGGATGATGGCAAAGGGCTCATCGCCGATGATATCGCGCGCGCACCAGATCGCATGGCCAAGGCCGCGGGGTTCCTGCTGCCTCACGAAGATCGCATTGCCGGGCGTCAGGCGCGTGCCTTCCAGCGCCGCGACGCTCTTGCCGCGGTCGGCCTGCGTCCGCTCCAGCTCGAAGGCGATATCGAAATGGTCCTCGATGGCGCCCTTGCCGCGCCCGGTGACGAATATCATCGTCTCGATGCCGGCTTCCAGCGCTTCATCGACGGCATATTGGATCAGCGGGCGATCGACGACGGGAAGCATTTCCTTCGGCACCGCCTTGGTGGCGGGCAGGAAGCGGGTGCCAAGCCCGGCGACCGGGAAGACAGCTTTGCGTATCGTCAAATGAACCCCCTGATTGCTCTGTCAGTCGTGGACGTGCCTATCGAGCATTAAGGTAAAGATACCGCATATTGTTCGATTGGCCGCCCCAAAGGCCGGATGAAAAGCCCCGCTTTGTGATGGCATCCATCAGGCCGAGGTCAGAACGGTCGGTGGGAAACTCGGTTCCGCCGAATTACCGACCGACGGCCGTGTAGGAGAAGCCGGCCTCCTCGACCAGATCGCGCGGGTAGAGGTTGCGCAAATCGATCATCACCGGCGTCTTCAGCAGCGACTTGATGCGGGCCAGATCGAGCGCGCGGAAGGCGTCCCACTCGGTGATGAACACCAGCGCATCGGCGCCGGCCATCGTGTCATAGGCATTGCCGAAATAGGTGACGTCGCGCAGCACCAGCTTGGCCTGCTCCATGCCCTCGGGATCATGGGCGTGGATCTCGGCGCCTGCGTCCTGCAGCGTCTCGATGATCGCGATGGCGGGCGAATCGCGCATGTCGTCCGTATTCTGCTTGAAGGTGAGGCCGAGCACGGCGATGGTCTTGCCACGCACTTCCCCGCCCATCGCTTGAATGACCTTTCGCCCCATGGCGCGCTTGCGCGAATCATTCACGGCGACGACCGTTTCGACGATCCGCTGCGGCGCCTCATAATCCTGTGCGGTCTTCAACAAGGCGAGCGTGTCCTTGGGGAAGCAGGAGCCGCCAAAGCCGGGGCCGGGGTGCAGGAACTTGGCACCGATGCGATTATCCAGGCCAATGCCCCGCGCGACTTCATGCACGTCCGCGCCCACCTTCTCACACAGATCGGCGATCTCGTTGATGAAGGTGATCTTGGTCGCAAGAAACGCGTTGCCGGCATATTTGGTCAGCTCGGCACCGCGCCGGCTCATTTCGATCACCGGCGAGCGGCCGATGACGAGCGGACGGTAGATTTGCCGCATCACGTCCAGGGCCCGGCGATCATCGCCGCCGATCACGACGCGGTCGGGGCGCTTGAAGTCGTCGATCGCCGCGCCTTCGCGCAGGAACTCCGGATTGGAGATCACGGCAAAATCGGCGTCGGGATTGGTCTCCCGGATGATCCGCTCGACCTCGTCGCCAGTGCCGACAGGCACGGTGGACTTGTCGACCACCACGGTGAAGCGCTTGAGGAACGGCGCGATTTCCGCTGCCGCGCCGTAGACATAGCTCAGGTCCGCATGGCCATCGCCGCGCCGCGAGGGTGTGCCAACGGCGATGAAGATCGCGTCGGGGTCGGCGAGGGCGTCTGCCGCTTGCGTCGTAAAGGACAGCCGGCCGGCCGCGACATTGCTGGCGACGAGATGATCGAGGCCGGGCTCGAAGATCGGGATGCGGCCTTCCTGGAGGGCGGTGATCTTCGCCTCGTCCTTGTCGAAACAGATGACGTCATGGCCGAAATCCGCGAAGCACGCGCCAGAGACGAGGCCCACATACCCCGAGCCGATCATTGTAATTCTCACAGGAACACGCCCTTTTTGCCGTAATCACGGTGGATGCGCCGGCAGCGGGAAGCCGCCAACAGGCGCAAGGCCTATTTAAAACTGGGCTTCAACACCAGCCAAACATAGGCCACCACGCCGACCAGCAGCAAAATCCCGGCAGCATGCATGACCATGCTGTCATGCTCGATCGCATAATTGCCGGCCTGGTTGGCAATGGCGCAGCCAAGCGCCGGCGGCAGATAGTCGATCATCCGGTCTGGCGGATTTTCCATCGAGGAACGCTGGAGGAACAGCACGATGATGCCAGCAAATATCGCCAGAGAGAGCCAGTCATAAACTGTTTCCATGCAGTCTTCTCCCGTCAGGCGGCACAATTTTGATCGCAGGATCGATCGGTTCGAAACCGCTAATTTTTCTGAAATGAAAACGCAAAGCGATTCACGATCTTTTCGTCGTATCGCTGCATAATCCCCCCATGCCAAAATGGTTCAGGCTCGGGACCGGCTGAAAATGGTCGCCTTGCATTGTGAAGATGATGCGTTACCTCGGAGCGCCCGTCCGGGCACAGCCATGGAGTGTTGCTATTGCGTAAGGGAATCATTCTGGCAGGCGGATCGGGGACGCGGCTCTATCCGCTGACGAAGGCCGTCTCCAAGCAGCTCATGCCAGTCTACGACAAGCCGATGATCTATTATCCGCTCTCGGTGCTGATCATGGCGGGCATTCGGGAGATCATGATCATCACCACGCCGCATGATCAGGCGGCATTCCAGGCTTTGCTGGGCGACGGGAGCGCGCTGGGTCTCGACCTGCATTATGCCGTGCAGCCAGAGCCCCGTGGCCTGGCGCAGGCTTATCATATCGGTGCGGATTTCATCGGCACGGACCCCTCCGCGCTGATCCTCGGCGACAACATCTTCTATGGCCACGGGCTCACCGAGCTATTGCAGGCCGCCAATGCCCGCGAGCATGGCGCGACGGTGTTCGGCTATAATGTCAGCGACCCGACAGCCTATGGCGTCGTCTCCTTCGATGCCGACGGTAAGGCGCAGACGATCGAGGAAAAGCCCGCGCAGCCCAAATCCAATTATGCCGTCACCGGCCTTTATTTCTACGACGGGCAGGCGGTGGAGCGTGCGGCCGGGCTGGCGCCGTCCGCCCGGGGCGAGCTGGAGATTACCGATCTCAATCGCGTCTATCTGGAAGCCGGCGAGCTGAATGTCGAGCTGATGGGGCGCGGCTATGCCTGGCTCGACACCGGCACGCATGGCTCGCTGATCGACGCGGCCAATTATGTGCGGATTACCGAGGAGCGTCAGGGCCTTAAAATCTGCTGCCCGGAAGAACTGTGCTGGCGCATGGGCTTTATCGATGATGCGCAACTGCTGGACATCGCCGAGCCGCTGCGTAAGTCCGGCTATGGCGAGTATCTCCTCAATCTGCTGGACGGCAAAGCCTGATGAACCTCATAGAAACGGCCATTGATGGGGTCTTCATCATCGAGCCGAAGGTTTTCGGCGATGAGCGCGGCTTCTTTCTGGAAAGCTGGAACGCGCGGGCGTTCAAGGAGGCCGGGCTCGAGATCGACTTCGTGCAGGACAATCACAGCCGTTCCTCGCGCGGGGTCCTGCGCGGGCTGCACTATCAGCAGCCTGGCCCGCAGGGGAAGCTGGTGCGGGTCACGGCCGGCGCGGTCTTCGATGTCGCTGTGGATATGCGCCGGTCCTCGACCACCTTCGGCAAATCGGTGGGCGTCGAATTGAGCGCGGCCAACAAGCGGATGCTCTGGGTGCCCGAGGGCATGGCGCACGGGTTCCTGTGCCTGGAGGATGGCACGGACTTTCTTTACAAGTGTCGCGGCTTTTACGATCCCAGCCATGAGCACAGCCTGCTCTGGAACGACCCTGCGCTCGGCATCGACTGGCCGCTCGGCGACATCGTGCCGCAGCTTTCCGCCAAGGACATGGCCGGCAAGCCGCTGGCGGATGCGGTGACCTTCCCGTGAAGGTCATCATCACAGGGGCAGGCGGTCAGCTTGGCCAGGCGCTGCAACGATGCGCGCCCGAGGATGCGGACATTGTCGCGCTGGACCGGGCTGCGCTCGATATCGGGGACGAGACGGCTGTTTCGGCCTGCATCGCCGAGGTCCAACCCGCGCTTATTCTCAACGCGGCCGCTTATACCGCCGTGGACAAGGCAGAGAACGACCGCGATCTTGCCTGGCGCATTAACGCCGACGGGCCGGGGAATCTGGCCCGTGCGGCAGCGTCAAACGGCGCGGCCCTCGTGCATGTCTCGACCGATTTCGTGTTCGACGGCACGTCTGGCACGCCCTATCGGCCGGACAGCCCCGTTGCACCGCTGGGTGTCTATGGCGCCAGCAAACGGGCGGGGGAGGAGGCCGTGCTTGCGGCGTCTCCGCAAGCCCTCATCGTGCGGACGGCCTGGGTCTATGGCGACACTGGCCATAATTTCGTGCGGACGATGCTGCGCCTGATGGCGGAGCGGGATGAGGTCCGGGTGGTCGCCGACCAGATCGGCACGCCGACTTATGCTGCCGGACTGGCGGCTGCCCTCTGGCGATTGCACGCCGTGGGGGCGAGCGGCCTGCATCACTGGACGGATAGCGGCGCGGCGAGCTGGTATGATTTTGCCGTGGCGATTCAGGAGGAGGCCGTCGCGCTTGGCCTGCTGAGCCGGGCCGTGCCGGTCTTGCCGATCAGCACCAGCGACTATCCCACGCCGGCGCAAAGACCCTCTTATTCGGTTCTGGACAAGAGCAGTACCGTTGCGCACATCGGCGCACCCGCGCCGCATTGGCGCGTCCATCTTCGTGACATGCTCGGAGTGATCAAGGCGAATGGCTAATCTGCTCGTCACCGGCGGTGCCGGCTTCATCGGCGCGAACTTCGTGCATTATTGGCGCACCCATCATGCCAGCGACGTTGTCACGGTTCTGGATGCGCTCACTTATGCAGGCAATCCGGCAAATCTCGATGGCCTGAGCGATGTCGAACTGGTGGTGGGTGATATCTGCGATACGCCGCTGGTCGAGGATCTGCTGGCCCGCAAGCAGATCGACACCATCGTCCACTTCGCTGCCGAGAGCCATGTCGATCGCTCGATCACCGGACCGGACGCCTTCGTGACGACCAATGTCATCGGCACGCACAGCCTGCTCAAGGCGGCGCGCAAGCTGTGGCTTGATACCGGCACGGGCCGTCCGCACCGGTTCCATCATGTCTCGACCGATGAGGTCTATGGCTCGCTCGGGCCGAACGATCCGGCGTTCAGCGAAACCACCGCTTATGCGCCCAACTCGCCCTATTCGGCCAGCAAGGCGGGTTCGGACCATCTGGTGCGGGCCTATCACCACACTTATGGCCTTGAGGTCACGACGAGCAATTGCTCGAACAATTATGGCCCTTATCAGTTTCCCGAGAAGCTTATCCCGCTGTTCCTGCTCAACTGCCTCTATGGCCGAAATCTTCCGATCTACGGCGACGGCATGAATGTGCGCGACTGGCTGCATGTCGAGGACCATTGCCACGGCATCGAGAAGGTTCTTCAGGTCGGGCGACCGGGCGAAACCTACAATATCGGCGGCGGCCAGGAATTGCCCAATCTCACCGTCATCGAGGAGATTTGCGCGACAGTCGATCGCGCCTTCGCCGCCGATCCGAAGCTTGCCCAGCGCTTCCCCGACGCGCCTGCCGCACGGGGGCAGGCATCGGACACGCTGAAGACCTTCGTCACCGATCGCGCCGGGCACGACCGGCGCTACGCGATCGACGAAACCAAGGCGCGCTCGGAACTTGGCTATGCGCCACGCCGCACCTTTAGCGAAGGCTTCGCGCAGACGCTGGACTGGTATCTGCGCAATGAGCAGTGGTGGCGGCCGTTGCTTGAGAAGGCCGCCGCCGGCCAGTGATAGGGGAGGCGGATCTCTGATCCGCGCTATCCTTCGGGTAGCTGACCCCTCTCCCTGCTTCGACCAGGCAGCACGCTGCCAAGTCTGCGCATCCCTCTCCCTCAGAGGGAGAGGGTTTGCAATGCAGCGCCGTCGCGGCCTTTGATCGAACTCATGACGTTGGTCTGACGTCCGACGAGCCAGCCCACAACCCTCGTCACCCCGGGGTTGACCCGGGGTCCCGCCAGCCTTCTTGCAAACGAGGGAGTTGCAACCAAACCGTGCATTCGAGCGCCGGAATGTAATTGAGCATTAGGAAGCTGGACCCCGGGTCAAGCCCGGGGTGACGGTGGGGAACTTGGGGGCACTCTAGCCCCTTTAACGAGGACAGTCCTCCCCGTGCGATCATTCAGGCAGCGCAGGATGCGCGAACTTGCCTCGCCGTTCAGTCTTCCTTGCTGAAATAATCCGTATATTTGCCGTAACCGCCGTAGGAATAACCATAGGGGTCGGTCACGCCGCCATCATAGCGGTTGAGGACGGAACCGAGGCATTCGGCGGGGTCGAGCAGGCGGATCGAATCGGTGACCTGCTTCTGGTTGGTCCGGCCCTGTTCGATCACCATCAGATAAGCATCGACATGGCCGGCGATCACCATGGCGTCGTCATTGGCGAACACGGGCGGCATGTCGAAGAGGATGATCGTATCGTCATCCAGCGTGCGCAGGGCTTTGACGAACCGGTCGAAGCGGTCGTCGGCGAGCAGTGGCATGCTGTCGAGATCATTGGAGTAGCAGGGATAGAGCGTGAGATTGGTGCCTTCGACATGGCGGCCGATCTTGCGCAGATCGTCGGTTTCACCCGCGAGAAAGCGCTCCAGGCCGACTTCTCCGACCAGGCCGAAATTCTGCGCCAGCGAGGCGCGGCGAATGTCGAGGTCGAACACCAGGACCTGCTTGCCGGGCAGGCGGCTCAGCGTGGCGGCGAGATTGGCGGTCAGGAACGACTTGCCGGCACCGGGAGCCGGGGAGGTGACCCCGATGATCCGGTGCCCGCCGGCTGCCATCCGCTTGACCACCTGCGAACGCAGCAGGCTGAACGGACGGGAGGCGAGGTGCCGGTTGCTGAACGCCACGACATGCTGGGCTTCGAGAAGCTTCGGGTCGGGCGTGAACAGCGCTGTCTCGTTGGGCGCGGGAATGCGGAAAGGCGCGCCCTGCAGGGCCGATGGCGCAAGCTGATCAGACAATGCTCAAACTCCTTGGATACAGTGCGCGCGGATCAGTCGTCGTCATCGTCGTCATCGGGCTTCGTGCGGCCCTTGCGCCCGCCAAAGGGCCACAGGCGCTTCAAACCGCGCTGCTGCTGCTCGGCCCGCGACATGATCGTGGGAATGACCACCAGCGGCAACGCACCGGTCGCTTGCAGGACGGCGTCAGCGCCACGGATCGGTCGCGTGAGCATTTCGATCAGGAAGATCAGGCCAAAGCCGAGACCCAGGCCTGCGAAGGCGCCGAGCAGGATGATCTTCGGGCGATTGGGCGAATAGGGATCGTCCGGCACCACCGGCGGGTCGATCACGGAAAGACGCTCGCCCTGCTGCTCGTCCTCGGCACGCTTGCCCGCCTTGGCGTTCATCAGCTGGTTGGAGACCTTCTGATATTGCTCGTTGAGGCCCGTCATGCGCTGTTGCAGCTGCGCCAGTTCCTGCTGCACCACCGGCGCGCGGATCTGGGCGCTCAGAATGGAGGCGCTGCGGCCTTCTTCGGCGGCACGCGCCGTTTCAAGGCGGGAAATCTCGCGATTATTGGCGGCGATCTGCGCGGAAATAGCGGACGTCGGGATGCGCGACTGATTGGATTTCGCCAGCTCCCGCGCCTCGGCGAGCCGCTGCTTGGCCAGAACCACGTCCGGATGCTGCTCGGTGTAACGCGCCCGGGCGGTGGCCACAGCGGCTTCCGCTTCGGCGATCACCGGATCGCGGTCGGCCGCGCTCTGCGTGAGTTCACGCTGCGCCTGCAATTGCGCATTAGCGGACTGGAGCGCGGCGATGCGGCTGTCGATGCCGATGGTGCCGCCGCCGGTCGTCGCCATGGTGCTGCTGGCCAGCGTCAGGCCGTTCTTCAGCTGGATGTCGGCGATCTGCTTGTCCAGCGCGGCGATCTGCGTTTGCAGATCGGCTTGCTGGTCGGTGAGGAACTGAATGGTGTTCACCGACTGCGCGGCCGAGGTGCTGGCGTCCAGCTGCAGCACCTGGTCGGTCAGCGCCTGCGCGACGGCCTGCGCCTTCACCGGGTCGGAATAGTTGAAGCTCATCGAGAAGGCGATGGTGCTGCGGCGCCCGCCATTGGCGGCCTGAATGTCCGCTGTGACCGGCTCGATAGCAATCGCTTCGCGCATCGTGGTGATGACTTCGGAGAGCGACTGGGTCCGCAACTCAGTCTGGTACAGCCCGTTCCTCTGGATGAGTTCCACCAGCTGCGGACGACTGAGGACCTGCTGGCGAATGCGCGCCATGCGCTGGTCGACGACGCTCGTGCCGTCGGCGCTGCGGGGATCGCCCGCCACATCCTCGGGAAGAAGCGAGGCCTCGACCAGCAGAACCGCCTTGGACTGGTACTGCACCGGCAGAAGGAACGCCGTAGCGATGCCGGCCAGGAGCAGCAGGAGGGCCGGCACGATGACCAGCCATTTGCGCTGCATCAGAATGGTCGGGATATGCGGCAGGAACGACGCCCCGCCGGACTCCTCAGCCGTGTCGTAATTGGCGTGGACGTTGTTCATCAGTTCTGACCGAGCCTGTACCGCAATCCAACGAGTCCGTGGATGTTTGCGTTGCGTGAGACGAGCGAGCTATATGTGTCACTATAGGTTACCGAAATGACAGCAGACAGCCGAGGACGCAGCAAACGCTCGTAACCGACGCTCGCCCGCGCATAATCGCTGTCATTGCCGCCGGTTCCCACAAGGCTGCTCGACCGGGAATAAGAGGCGCTGGCGTTGAAGCTGCTCCGCTGATCGATCTTGTAATTATAAAGCGCGCCGATGGCCGTGACTCGTGAGGAGCCGGCGATCGACGAGGGGGAAACCCCGTGCGAACCCGTGAGGCAGAAGCTCGTGCGATCCCCTTCACGGCACAGATCGGCCGAGGCGTAGAAGGACGTGTTGTTGATCGACACGGCGGGGAATTGCGTCTCGCTGAAGGTCAAGCCCGCCGCGAGTTTCAGGCTCAGCCGGGGCGCCAGCCGTGTGTTGAGCTGCGCGGTCGGCGTATATTGGGTCGTCTTGCCGAAGGCGGGATCGAGATAGTCGCTGCGAGCCGCATTGAAGCCCACACCCACCGAGGTGTTTGCACCGATTGCGCGCATATAGGTCAGGCCGCCGCCGTAGGTGTCATATTCCTTGGAGAGGCCCATATTGCCCGGGAACCGCACGCGCGTGCCGTTGGCTGACACGTTGAGCGTGTCGCGGGGCGAGAGGGTGAAGCCAAGGCCAAGCTGGCCGGAGAACACGTCTGACCGCTGGCGATAATTCACGCTGCCGCTCGGATCGACGATGATCGGGGCGCCAGGATCGACCGGCCCGCCGACGATCGGATCGTAGACCGGATACAGGCCGTTGCGCACATAGCTGCTGTAGGAGAGACCTGCAGTCAGCGAGGTTAGCGGACTGATCTGGCGGCTGATGTTGCCGGAAAGACCGTAATCTGTGGTGCCGTCGTAGAGCCGCGAATATTCCGTATGCGTCACCGATCCGCGCAACTGGGTCGTGCCCGTCGGCGAATTGATCGTGACGGTGGGGGCGAAGCTGCCGGCCAGCGTGGCGGCGGCGCTATCGCCGCCCACCGTGCCATAGGGATTGCTGGCGACACCGCCGGTGACGCCGAGATCCGCGCCAATGCGGGTGTCAGCCTGCGCGGCGCTGCCGAGCATGAGAACGGCGATGGCTGCCGAGCCGATCAGCTTCGTCTTATTCATGGAACGATCACCGTGTCGCCGGTCTGGATCTGGGGAATGGCGCGGGCGGCCTCTTCGGAGAGATTGCCCTTCATCGCGCCGCCGAGCCGGAAGCGCAGCGCTGACAGCTCATTGCCGTTCTTGCGGATGATGGTGACATTATCGAGATTGGCGAACTCGTCCGGTCCACCGGCCATGGCGATGGCCTCGACCAGGTTCACATAGCGACCCGGGGTGAACGAGCTAGGGCCGCGGACCCGGCCCACCACAGAGAAGGTGAAGCCAGAGGGCGTTTCGACCGAGACGGTCACCTGCGGGGGCTCGCCGCGATATTGGCTGGCCAATCCGTTCGAGATCGCAGTCTGGACCTGCTCGGGCAGCATGCCCTGCGCGACGATGCGGCCGACCAGCGGGAAGGAGAAGCTGCCATCCGGCAGCACGCGGATCGAGCGCTGCAGACGCTCTTCACCCCACACATAAACCTCGATCTGGTCGCCGGGGTTAATTGTATAGGGCCGGGCGACCTGATTGGATGCACCGCCTGCCGCAGCGGCATTCTGCTGCGCCATCGCTGGCAGCGTTGCGACGGCGGCAAGAAGGCCCGCCATGGACCATGAAATTACGGGAAACCGCACGGTTGAGGATCCTTCTACTTGGCCGGGAATGCAGGCTTCATATACCAAAACCCTATGCCGTCACTACGTAAAAGCTGGGTTAATGATGTGGGGGCAATGGTTACTTTCGTTGCTTGCTGGGGTTAAGCCCTGTAACGCGACGCGGGTTGGGCGATATTCACGACAGGGCGATATGACCGGGTTTGGCAGGCTGACTTTCGCTCATGGCAGCGCCGCCCGTTTCGGCGGCAGAATGCCGAAGGCCTCGGGCCGAGGCCCATCATCGAACGCTTTGGCAGCTTTGCTGATCCTCGCGGCCTTGGGCGGCTGCAAGAGCCCGAGCGAGCAGGCCGCCGAGCGGGCACAGGCGGCCGAAGCGCTGCTGCAGGCCGGTGACCTCGCCGGCGCTCAGCGGGCGATTGGCGAGGCGATCCGTCTGCGGGAAGATGGACCCAATTTCCAGCAATTGGCTGGCATGATTGCCTTGCAGTCGGGCGATCCTGCGGGGGCCTATCGGGCGTTCCAGAGAGCGCTGGAGTTCGATGCCACGAACCGTCTGGCCCTCGCTTATGTGGCGAATCTCGGCGTTCAGCTCGGGCAGATCGCAGATGCCGAAGCAGCAGCGGACCGACTGTTGACGCTGGAACCCGATGCCATGCCCGCGCTCCAGACGAAGGGCATGATCGCCCTGGCCCGCGAGCAACTCGACGATGCGATGTCCTATGCGGACCGGATTCTGGCGCGCTCGGCGACGGACGAGGCCGGCGTTATCGTGAAGGCGCGGGTGCTGGCGCGGCGGGGGCAGGCGGAAGAGGCTATTGCGCTGATTGACAACGCGTTGCGTGTCTCCGGCGATTCCTCGGCGCTGTTGACCAACAAGGTCAATCTGTACCGCTATCTCGGCAAGCCTGAGCCGATGGCGGAGGCGCTGGGCCGGCTGGTCGCGACCGGCAATGCCGGTACGGCCATGAAGCTGGACCGCATCAATCTGCTCTATAAGATGGGCCGGCCTCCGCAGGCCCGCGAGGCCAGCCTGGCGCTGCTCCGCGAGGGTTTGCGAGAGCCGTCGGATTATGAGGTTCTCACCCGAATCTGGTGGGAGTTCGACCCCACGCCGCTGTCGCCCGACGTCGCGCGCGGGCCGACGGATTGGCGTGACCCGCTCGCCGTCCTGACGGTTTCGCGCTATCTGCTCGCGCGCGGAAATCGCGAGACGGCCAATCTGCTTTTGAATTCCGTGCCGGATGGGCGGGCCAAGGATTTGATCGCGCCGCTCAAGCTGCGGCTGCTCATGGAAACCGGCAAGGATCAAGGAGTCGAGGGGCAGGTCGAATCGCTGCTCAAGCAGGATCCCGAGAATGTCGACGCGCTGCTGTTGCGCGCGCACTATGCGGCGAAAAGGGGCGACGCACGCGCTGCGCTGGAAGCGGCGCAGCTGGCGCTGGCGAACGATCCGCGCAATCCCGACGCCTATCAGGCCGTGGCGCAGCTTTATCGGGCGCGCGGCGAGAACTGGCGTGCCCGCCAGATCTACGAAGAGGGCTTGAAGCAGATTCCCCAGAATTTTCCTCTGGTGCAGTCTTATATGCAATATCTTCATGACTCGGGGGATAGGGCGCGGAGTATGTCGGTCGCGCGCAATTTTGCCCGGGCTTTGCCGTCGTCGGAAAAGGCGTGGAGCCTGCTCGTGGCGCAATGCGCGGCCATACAAGATGGGACCTGCGCGAGCGTGGCTCAGAATGGATTGGACAATGCCCGGACAGCCTATCTCGTGGATGATCCCCCAGGCAAACCGGCCGATCGCGGCCTGTTTGGTCGCTTTTGACACCGTTTTGTAATTCGGCGAACCATGATCAGCTTTCAGCGTCCTGCGCGTAACAAATATGTCCGCTTCACGTCCAACGTGTTGCGCTCGGGCGGTATCATCAATGATAGCCTGTGCTTCCTGCTGTCCTATCTGATCACGGTCGCCTTTTATCGCAGTTTCCTGGGCTATTATCTGGACGCGCGCCTGCATTCGACCGTCGTGGTCGTCATGGCGATCAACTTTTTCCTGATCCGGATTTCCCGGGACGCCTATTCCGGCTTCCGGGGGCAGGGCGATGATCTTGGCGGCAGCACATTCCTCGACTTCCTCGTGGCTTTGACGCTGACCGGATTCATCCTCGTCCAGTTTGGCAAAGGCGGCGATCTGTCGCTCCGCTTCGCGCTCGTCTTCTCGCTGGTCTGCCTTATCTTTCTGGTGTTTTCGCGCCTGCTGTTCCGGCAGCTCGTTCGCGTGGCGATGAAGCACAAGATCATCGGGCAGCGCGTGGCGATCTATGGCGCGGACCGGGAGGTGACGAGCCGGCTGCTGGAACTGCTGGAGATCGAGCGGCTGCCCCATATCAACATCGTTGGTTTTGCGGACGACCGGCGCTCTCGGGTCGAGACGGGCATGATCGGGCGATTTCCGTATCTCGGCGGGTTCGACGAGATGCTGGGCCTCGCGCAACAGGGGATGCTGGACCAGGTGATCGTGGCGCTGCCTCTGGTGCGACAGGAGCGCCTCAACCAGATCATCGAGCAGCTCAGTGCCGGCGCGATCGACATTTGCATCATGCCGCGCGAGTTCCTGGTGCTGCGGGATCGGTACAGCGTCAATTATATCGGCTCCCTGCCGGTGCTCAGCGTGTGGCAACTGCCGATGCGGGATTTCGACGGCGTTCTGAAGGAGATCCAGGATCGCCTTCTTGCGCTCATCGGCGTGATCGTTCTGGCGCCGCTGCTCATCCTCACCGCGCTCGCCATCCGACTGGAGAGCAAGGGGCCGATCCTGTTCCGCCAGAAGCGCCTCGGCTTCAACAATCTGGAAATCGAGGTTCTCAAGTTCCGGTCGATGTATACCGATCGTCAGGATGTCAGTGGTGGCGAACGGACGCGAAAGGGCGATCCGCGGATCACCCGGGTGGGACGCATCATTCGTCGCACCAGCATCGACGAACTGCCGCAATTGTGGAATGTGCTCAGGGGTGAGATGTCTCTGGTCGGGCCGCGGCCCCACGCCTTGGCGATGCGCGTCGGCGATGCCTATTATCACGACGCGGTCCGTGGATATGCGGCGCGGCATCGCGTGAAGCCCGGGATCACCGGCCTCGCGCAGGTTAGGGGCTTGCGCGGAGAGATCGATACGATCGAGAGAGCCAAGAAACGTGTCGAATATGACATCTATTATATCGAGAATTGGTCGCCCTTGCTTGATCTGCGGATCATCCTCGAGACTGTCGTGCGCCTGATCTGGGACAAGCATGCCTACTGAGGCTGTCCGCCAGCGTGAAGGGTCGTGCGAGCGGGCTGCCATGGCCGGCGCGTTGATGAGCGCGCTCAACTGCATCGCGCGGAGGGGATGAAGCGATGCAGGCGTTGGTCGCTCAGGGCGTTCTCATCCTCTGGCCGCTGGTGGCTCTGGTCCTTTACATGACCATGTCGGCCGGACGGGCGACGATCTGGACGTTGCTCGCGGGCTATCTGCTGCTGCCGCGCGGGGTTGCGTTCGACCTTCCGGGCATCCCGGCCTTCGACAAGTCCACCATCCCAAGCCTCGCGGCGTTCGTGCTCGCGCTGGCCACCTCGCGGCGGGGTGAGTTCAAATGGCCGCGCAGCAAGGCGCTGAACATGCTGATGCTGGGCTTTGTCCTCACGCCCTTTGCCACGGCTCTGACCAACCGCGATTTCTACATGATCGGGAGCATGGCCTTCCCGGCGCTCGGTTTCAGAGAAGGCCTGTCCATGTCGGTCGGCCATATGATCACGCTGGCGCCGTTCGTGCTCGGCGCCGGTCTGCTCGGCAATGAGCGTGGCCATCGGCAGATCCTGCTCGCGCTAGTGATCGGCGCGCTAGCCTATTCCATCCCAATCATGCTCGAAGTCAGGCTCAGTCCGTTTTTGCAGCGATGGGTCTATGGCATCGAAGACGCCGAATATTTCCTGCAACAGATGCGGTTCGGCGGCTTTCGCTCGATGGTGTTCCTCGGCCATGGCCTGCTGGTGTCCACGCTGCTCGGCATGGCACTTCTGGCCGCACTCGGCCTGATGAAGATGCGAATGAAGTTGTTCGGACTCCCGATGTCCCTCATCGCGGCTTATCTGGCGGGCATCCTGATCCTGAACAAATCCGTCGGCGCAGTCGTCCTGGTCGCCCTGCTGGCCCCGATGTTGTTGCTGCTCAAGCGGCGCATGTTCCTGATCGCAATCGCCGGGTTGGCCATGATGGTCGTGACCTATCCCGCCCTGCGCGGCGCCAATCTGCTGCCGTTGCAGGACATCGTACAGACCGCTGCCTCGTTGAGCGCCGAGCGGGCGGACTCCTTCGATTTCCGACTGAGGAATGAAGAACTGCTGCTCGACAGAGCGGAGCAGCGGCCATTGTTCGGATGGGGGACATTTGGTCGAAATCGTGTGATCGTGGTCGCGCATTGGGGCGGCACGCTCGATGTCGCGGTGACCGATGGCACATGGATCATCGTCATCGGCATGCTGGGCTGGGTCGGCTATGTGCTATTCTTCGGTTTGCTGTCCTATCCCTTCTGGCGCGCTTTCCGTTTGCGCCGCAGCGCGGTGCCGACAGCCAGTCTCGCGCTGGTGGCGGTCCACATGTACAATGTTCTGGACTTGATCCCGAATTCGTCCATCCAGCCGATTACATGGCTGGTTGCGGGAGCGATCGCCGGTCTGCGCTTGGACAAAAGGTCCCGGAGAGGCCCGCGCGATGCTCAGCCGGGAGGCGAGCCATCCCGCGACATTCACCCGCCATCAAAGGCGTTGTCGCGCGCCTAGCAGCATGGTGTGCCGCTGATCGCCGCAGATGGAAACCTGTTGGTAGCTTTGCGCTTGGCAAAGCCGAAAGATCGGTCAACCGGCATAGAACGGCGGGCTGCAGATAATCTACAGAGCAATATAGCGGATCGGTAACGCGATGCGTTCAGTGGGGTGGTAAGCAGGAATTTAACCACACTTGGCAATCGAAGCTTTTTGGCTCTCTCCTAGGTTCGCTTCGGGACGCAATGAATCCCTACGGGGTTGGCAGGAAGTTGAAGCGTATGAACCGGGTGCGTAAAACGAAACTCAGGTTGATCGGTGCGATGGCACTGAGTTCGACAGTGATGATGGGCACGGCGGCAGTGGCTGCCAGCACGGCCAGCGCGTTTCTTCTCTATACGGCGTCAATCAAGCTGAAAGGCCTCAATCTGGTGAAATGGGCCGATGTTCTCTCGGTTCTGACCCTTGCGTCGCTCCCGTCGACGTCCTCGGGTACCAAGCCGTCGGGCTCTTCCACGACGACGATTTCTACACCGGGTTCCGCGACCACTGTTGGAAGCGGGTCGGCAGCGACTGGCGTGCCGGCCATGAAGCTCGGGTTGAACCTGACCGCTCCCACCACATGGATTGGAAACAGGTCTTTCCTGAACCTTCTGAGCGGCTGGCGTCTCAGCAATGCACAGGGCGGATGGTCTGACATGCCCGAGGACCGTCTGGACGCCAACAAACGGCTCGTCGATCTGCGATCGGGTGAATCGGGCATTCGCCAAATGGCTCTGCCCACGCGCAGCCTGTGGGGTGAGAGTGTCGATATCATCTGTCGCTGGCAGGGTACGGGAAGCGTCAGCGTCGGTGGTACGCCTGCAAAGAATACCCGAGTATCGGGAAAAACTTTGACATTCACATTCGTGCCTCAGGGCGGGGCTTCAGCCTGGCTTCGTATCGCAAGTACAAGCCCGTCGGATCCTGTTCGGAACGCAGACTGTCGTGAAGTCGACGCCGATCCGAATGCGACGTTCGACCCGACTTATCTTGCCGAGGTGAAGCGCTACGGCGTCTTGCGGTTCATGAAATGGTCCTACGGGGGCGTCGAGGGCAATCTTCCTGTGCGTTGGGAGACCCGAGCAAAGCTGGGCGACGAAATCGTTGCCGGTCCGGACGGCGTGGCGCTGGAATATATGATCCAGTTGGCCAATGAATTAAAGGCCGATCCTTGGTTCTGCGTTCCCTGGAATGCCGACGACGAGTATGTGCGCAAGTTCGCGGAGCTCGTGCGCACACGGTTGGACCCGTCTCTCAAAGCCTATGTTGAGGTATCCAACGAGGTCTGGAATTACGTTTATCCCGTGACGACGCAGGCTTTGAAAGAAGGTAAGGCGGCCGGTCTCTCCTCGAACGACCATATGGCGATGCTGTCTCGTTATTCGCAGAAGACTGGACAAGTGATGGACATCTGGTCCTCCGTTTTTGCCGGCCAGATGCAACGGATCGTTCGTGTTGCGGCAGTTCAGACGGGCGCCTGGAATGCGGACTTTGTTCTAAGTTTTGGCGACACTGCAAAGAAGGTGGATGCTGTTGCCATCGCGCCCTATTTTGCAGCGAACCTGTCTGCGAACGCGCTTGATACCTCGGCAGGTGTCGATGCTGCCTTTGCCGGTCTGGCCAATGACGTGAATGACCGCATCGCCGAATCCAAGAAGGTCAAGGACGTTGCTACCAAATTCGGTTTGCGAACGATCACTTATGAGGCGGGCCAGCACGTGCTGGGATCGGCGCCGCTGGACAAAATGATCGCCCTGCAACGGGACGCGCGCATGACCAAGCTCTACACGACCTATCTCACCAAATGGCGTGACGAGGTCGGAGACCTCATGGTGATGTTCGCCGATTATGGAGGCGGCAGCCAATGGGGGAGCTGGGGCCAGCGGGATTATGTGGGCCAGCCTTTGAGTGAGGCGAATAAGGAAAGAGCTGTGGAGCTGTTCCGCCAGTCCTACATCACACGCTGATCAGGATAGATTAGATGGGACGGGTCGCGCTGAGCGCGGCCCGTTCTCTTGTCTGACGGATTAACTTTACCGGTCAACTTGCGGGATCGCGGCCTCAACGAGAACGCGGCCCTCTCTGCGTGGGTCATAGCCGCCGTCAACCACGCCATTGCGGATGATGACGGCATGAACACCGCTGTCTTCACCTTGTCCGGGTCGCAGGTCGATGCCGCGGGCCTTCAGGCCTGCCAGCGTGTCCGGCGAGAACTTGCTCACTTCACCCTGAAAGGCAGAGCCACGTGCGATGAGATTGGGGAGGGCGAGGGCTTCCTGCATGGGGAGACCCCAGTCCACCGCAGCGACCAGCGACTTGCCGACATAAGCGAGAATGGCGTTGCCGCCGGCTGAGCCAATGGCGCCCGCGAAGTGGCCCGCGCGATCAATCATCACCAGCGGGATCATCGAGGAGCGCGGGCGCTTGCCGGGTGCGACGGCGTTGGCTGCCGGCCTTCCGTCCGCATCCTGCGGCGTGAAGGAAAAATCGGTCAGCTGATTGTTGATAAAGAAGCCATCGACCATGCGACCCGTGCCGAAGATGGATTCGACCGTCGTCGTGATCGAGACGACATTGCCGCGCGCATCGCCCACGATGAAATGGGAGGTGCCGCCTGGCTCATGGGTGTCGTCGATGCCAGCGATCTGCGCGCCGGGTGGCACACCGGCCGAGGGCGGCGGCCCCGCAGTGGCGCCGATCAGCTTTGCCCGGCTGTCGACATAGGCGCTATCGAGGAGCCCGGCGACGGGAACGGCAGTGAACGCCGGATCGCCGACATAACGGTCGCGATCGGCGTACATCAGCCGGCTCGCCTCGGCGAACAGGAACCATGCCTGCGGGTCGGCTGGCCCGCGCTTGTCGATGTCGGTGCGTTCCAACAGGGAGAGCAATTGCAGGAAGGCGACGCCGCTGGATGGCGGCGGCGGCACGCAGACGACGTAGACCCGGTAGGGATTGCACACGGCCTCACGCTTGATCGGACGGTAGGCCGCCAGATCAGCCAGCGTCATGCTGCTGCCGAGGGGGCCGGCAGCGACTCGCGTCACGATCCGTTGCGCGGTATCGCCGGCATACAGCGCGGATGGCCCTTGCGCGGCGAGCCGTTGCAGAAATTCGGCATAAGCGGGATTGGCGAGCTGATCGCCGGCCTTCTTGATCGATCCGTCCGGGGCAGAAAAATAACGCCGCGCATCGGCCACCTGCATCTGGGGAAAATTCCCTTCCAGGAACTTGGCCAGGCGCGGCGTGATGGTGAAGCCGGTGCGTGCCGTCCGCTCCGCATCGCCGAAGAGAGATTTCCAGGGCAGGCTGCCATGCTCGTCATGAGCCAGGGCCAGCATCCGCACCGCACCCGGCACGCCGGTTGCCCGGCCGCTCACCAGCGCGTCGCGGAAGGGGATGGGCTTGCCATCGGCACCGAGGAACATGTCCGGCGTGGCACCGGCGGGCGCGGTTTCCCGGCCGTCATAGACGACCACCTTGCCTGTGCCGCCATCGAAGAAGGTCATGAATGCGCCGCCGCCCATGCCCGAGCTCTGGGGTTCGACAAGCGAGAGCATCGCCTGCACGGCAATGGCCGCATCGACAGCGCTGCCGCCCTGGCGCAGGATCTTCATGCCGGCTTCCGCTGCCAGCGGGTTGGACGCCACGACGAAATTCTGGGCTACCGGCGAAGCAGGACGCGGCGCTGTGCTCGAGCGGGGCGGCGCAGTCGTCGCACAGGCCGTCAGGGCTAGCGCGGAAAGGAAGCCGATGGCGGCACGGAAATGGAACATATGGCAAGCCCGCTTGGTTGTAATCGATGACGCTGCGCTGCAGTCGCGGCACAGTGGGGCGCGCACGATCCCGAAGCAAGGGGATGATGTGCGTATCTTGCCGGCGCTGCCGCCCATGCACGATCGGGCGCGCGGGCAGGGTGGCCCTCGCGCAACGGCGCGCTATATGGGATGTAAAGGCGCTCGCTGTCGGAGCAGCCGGTTCAAGGAGAGCGTTGCTTGCAGGCCCTCGAATATTTTCCAAGCCTGACCGCCATGTTTTTCACGCGCGCCATGGAGCGCGGCGAGCGGCCGTTCCTGTGGGCCAAGCAGGGCGAGCAATGGCAGCCGATCAGCTGGATGGAGACCGCCCGCCGGGTTGCTTCAATGGCAAAGGCGCTCAAGGCGCTGGGCGTCGCGCCGGGCGACCGGGTGATGCTGGTCTGTGAGAACCGACCGGAATTCTGCATTGCCGATTTGGCGATCATGGCGGCGGGCGCCATCACCGTGCCCACCTACACCACCAACACCACGCGCGATCATGAGCACATCATCGGCAATAGCGGCGCGCGGGCGGTGATCTTCTCGACCGCGAAAATCGGCGCTGCCCTGCTGCCCGCCGTCGTGCGCTCGCGGATCGAATTCGCGATCAGCATCGAGCCGATCAAGTCGATGCAGAACTCGGCTGTGCAGATCTGCGACTGGGCGACGCTCATCGCCGAGCATCCGGCCGATCCTGTCGCCTGCGCCGCCGAGCAGACGGCCACGCGCGATGATATCGCCTGCCTGATCTACACCAGCGGAACCGGCGGGGCGCCGCGCGGGGTGATCCAGCATCACGGTGCGATCCTTTGCAATGTGGAGGGCTGTGTCGACATCATTGCCGGTGATTTCGGCTGGGACGACGAGGTGTTCCTCTCGTTCCTGCCGATCAGCCATGCCTATGAGCATTCGGGCGGGCAGTTTCTGCCGATCGGTCTGGGCGGGCAGATCTATTATGCCGAGAGCCTTGAAAAGCTGGCCAGCAATATTGCCGAAACCCGACCGACCATCATGGTGGTCGTGCCGCGCTTGTTCGAGCTGCTGAAAACCCGCGTCACCAAGGCGGTGGAGAAGCAGGGCAAGGTGCCCGCGCTGCTGCTGGAGCAGACACTGCGGCTGGGAGCGAAGCGGGCGGAAAGGGGCGGCACGCTGCCCTTGTGGGACAAGCCGCTCGAGGCCGTGCTCAACCGGACGATCAATCCCAAAATCCAGGCCCGGTTCGGTGGCCGCATGAAGGCACTGGTCTCCGGCGGTGCGCCGCTCAATCCGGAGGTGGGCACCTTTTTCCAGTCGTTCGGCCTGACCTTGCTGCAAGGCTATGGCCAGACGGAGTCGGGACCGGTGGTGAGCTGCAATCGTCCCTCGGTAGGGCTGCGGATGGACACGGTGGGGCCGCCGCTCAAGCATGTCGAGGTGCGCATTGCCGAGGATGGCGAAATCCTCGTGCGCGGCGAGCTGGTAATGAAGGGCTATTGGAACAATCCGGCGGAAACCGCGCGGGCGATCCAGGATGGCTGGCTCCACACCGGTGATATCGGCCGGTTCGACGATGCCGGGCGGCTGATGATCACGGACCGCAAGAAGGACCTGATCGTCAATGACAAGGGCGACAATGTCGCACCGGCAAAGCTGGAGGGAATGCTGACCCTGCAGCCGGAAATAGGGCAGGTGATGGTGCATGGCGACCGGCGTCCGCACATCGTGGCGCTGATCGTCCCCGATCCGGACTGGCTCAAGGCATGGGCGCAGACGCAGGGCAAGCCGGCCGATCTTGAGGCCTTGCGTGAGGACCCTGCGTTGCACGGGGCGATCAGGGCCGCGGTCGATCGCGTCAATATCGACCTGTCCGTGATCGAAAAGGTGCGGCGCTTTGCGTTGGCGGACGAGCCGTTCACGATCGACAACGAGATGCTCACCCCCAAGCAATCGATCCGTCGCCACGTGATCCGCGCACGCTATCAGGCGCGGCTGGACGCGCTTTACAAGGCGTGACGGCTGCCCGGCGTGTTACTTGCCGGGCGTGCGATAGGGAATGAAGTCGCCTAGCGCACAGCTGCCGGTCATCGCGCCCGAGGGGAGGTTCACTACGCGGGCGATATCGCCCCGGCAATATTGCGATGAACTCATGCGGTTCATCACCAGCGTGTCGCCGCGCGAGATGCCGGTGCAGCTCCCCTGCAGGCGGTTGAGATAGACCTGATCCTTGCTCACCACATAGACCAGCGTGTTATCGCCGATGGACCGCAGGCGGCTGCTGTCGAACGAGGTGACGCAGGAGACGGGCTCGCCCGCCGTCTTGCCCTCCAGCAGGCGCTCCAGCTCCTGCGTTTCGCGTTCGCTGAGCCTCGGTTCGGGAGCGGGACCCGCCGTCGCGCAGGCGGCCAGCGGCAGGACCGCCAATGAGAGACACAATCTGTTCATCATCTCCGCTCCTCTCGCGTCTGTCTGTCTCGAAACTAGCAGGTTTCCGGCTGTCTCGCATCTTGTATGACGGATACGAACGTGCGGGCCCTTGGTTGCGCAGGCCAGGACAGAGCGCCGTGGCCTCTATTGCCTAGCCCCTGTCCTTGGCCGCGCGCCGGCTGGCCAGTTCCTCCACGCTTTGGGCGCGCATGAAGGGGTTGGTGGCACGTTCCAGCGCGATCGTTGTGGGAACGGTGGCCTCGTGGCGCGCGCGGGCAGCTTCGACCTGCGCGAGGCGATCCGCGATGGCCGCATTCTGCGGTTCTGCCTGAAGGGCGAACTTGCCGTTGGAGAGCGTATATTCGTGCGCGCAATAGACTTGGGTGTCCTCGGGCAGGGCCTCGAAGCGTCGCATATTAGCGTACATCTGCGCAGGCGTGCCCTCGAACAGCCGGCCGCAGCCCATGGCGAACATCGTATCCCCCACGAAGATCATGGCGTCGTCGGCAAAGTGATAAGCGATGTGGCCGGCGGTGTGGGCCGGCACTTCCATCACCACCGCTTCGTGATCGCCCAGCCGTACCCGGTCGCCTTCGCGTGCCGGGCGATCGACATTGGGGATTTTCGCGAGTTCGGCGGCGGGCGCCGTGACGGTGGCGCCGGTCGCGGCTACGATGCCCCCGTTCCCGCCGATGTGATCGCCATGCCAGTGCGTGTTCCAGATCTGGGTGATGGACCAGCCGCGCGCTTGCGCGGCGGCCAGCACCGGCTCGGCCACCGAGGGGTCGACGACCAGCGTCTCCCCGCTCGGCTTGTCATGAACCAGCCAGACATAATTGTCCGACAGAACCGGAACGCGAAGGATTTCGAGCGCGCTCACCATTCACCCGTGTTCGGCATCGACGCCCAAGGCTCGGCCGGCTCGAGATGGCCATCCTGCAGCAGCTCGATGGAAATGCCATCGGGCGTGCGGACAAATGCCATATGGCCGTCCCGGGGCGGGCGGTTGATGGTCACGCCATTGTCCATGAGGCGCTGGCAGGTCTCGTAGATATTCTCGACCCGATAGGCGAGGTGGCCGAAATTGCGCCCGCCGCCATAGCTTTCGCCGGCGCTGCCGTCTTCCGGCGGCCAGTTGTAGGTCAGTTCCACCTGCGCATCCTCATCGCCCGGCGCGGCGACGAAGACGAGCGTGAAGCGGCCCTTCTCATTATCGAAGCGACGGACTTCCTTGAGGCCGAGCAGTTGGAAGAAGCGCAAGGTCGCGTCGATGTCGGTCACGCGGATCATGGTGTGGAGATATTTGGGCATGGTGCAGCTCTTTCCTTTGGTCCCGCGTCAGCAACGGTTCAGCACAAGAGTGAGATTGGTCACCTCTCAAATAGGCGTCTCGCGGTCGCGGGAAAAGAGAGGAATGCGCACAATGGTTTGGCTGCAGGACATGAACAGGGTCGCTTTGGCAGGTGCTGTGGTGCTTGCGGGCGGCATGATCACCGGTGGCTACCTGCTTGGGGATGGCCTGCGGCGCGCGCATGCGGCCGACCGGTCGGTGACGGTGCGGGGCCTTGCCGAGCGGAATGTGACCGCCGATCTTGCGACCTGGACCATCGCCTATTCCGCGACCGGCACCGACCTTGCCAGCGTGCGGGCCGATATCGAGGGCAATACGGCCGAACTGCGCGGCTACTTCAAGAGCTTCGGCTTCCCTGACAATGCGCTGACCGCGACCGGGGCCGGCGTCAATCAGTTCATCAACAACGGCGTTCCCAACATCACGATCACCCAGCGGATGCAGTTGCGCACGACCGATATCGAGCGGGCGCAAAAGGCGGTGGCCAATCAGTTCGATCTCGTGCGGCGCGGCGTGACGCTGCAGGAGGGTTCGGCGATGAGCTACAGCTTCACCAAGCTCAACGATATCAAGCCGGAGATGGTCGCCGCCGCGACCAAGGATGCGCGCTCCTCTGCCGAACAGTTCGCCAAGGATAGCGGCACGGGCGTGGGTGGCATCAAGAGCGCGACACAGGGCTATTTCTCCATCGAGCCGCGTGATGGCGAGACATCCGGCGGCTATGGCGCGGCCGACACGCCGTTCAAGAAGGTGCGGGTCGTGACGACGGTGGATTTCTACCTCGACTGAGGTCGGCCGCACGCACGCTTCATCGCCCGGTTTCGGTCCCTGTCGTAGCAGCGGCCGCGGGGGCCGGCTCGCCGTTCAGCTGGGCGAGATAATCGGTGGCCTGCCGGGCAATATCGCTATCGCGCGCAGCCAGTTCTTTGCTGCGGCTGAAGGCAGCGCGGGCGCCGGCGTCATTGCCTGAGAGCGCCAGAATGATGCCCTGTTCCAGCGCAATGGCGGCATCGCTGCGGGCGCGGCTGGCGGCTTCCTCGATATGCAGGCGAGCCAAGGGCAGGTCGTTCATGCGCCGGGCGAGCGTGGCCGAGAGCAGCCATGCGAGCGGATCGGCGGCGGCCAGCACGATCGCCTGATCGAGGTCGGTACGGGCGCCGGGCAGATCGTTGGCGGCCACGCGGGCGCGGGCGCGATCCAGATAGATTTCTCCGGTCGCAAGCGTCTTGGGCAGGGGGCGCAAGAGGGCCGCATCCAGCGCCCGCAGCGCGCGCGGCGTTTCGCCTGCGATCAGCGCGGCATTGCCGGCCTGCGACCATAATCGCGCCTGCGTTACCGCGTCGAGGCCCTTGAAGGCCGCGCCATCCTCGAAAGCCTTTGCCGCATCACTCCAGCGCCCGGCCTGCCCGAGCGCATAGCCCCGGCACTGCGCGGCATAGGCGCCGCCATCGGCCTTTGCCCAGGCTTCCGCATCGGCAATGCCCTCGGAGGGGTTGGCGTTGGCGCGCTCCAGACAGGTGGCGAGGCGGGGCGCAATGGCGGGCGGGACGACGGCGGCCAGTTCCGTGCTGTCATTGCCGGCGCGTTCCGCGGGCACCTGCTCGATCCAGGGGCGCTGCTCTCTCTGCTCGGCCTCGGCGCGGCGCATCTCGTCTCGTCGCCGCAGCAGGGCCTCGATTTCGGGATCATGCTGGGGCACGCTCGCCTGAGCGAGCTGGGCGAGGGAAAGCGCGGCGGCAACGAGCATAGGCAGGGTCAGGACTCCACGAGGCGCGCGACTGTCGCGATCAGCAGGGCGATGTCCTGCGGGCGCGAGAGGCGATGATCGCCATCCTTGGCGAGCAGCGTCTGCACATCGGCTGAACGAACCTGCTGCGCGATCCGCACGGCGATCTGCCAGGGGACGTCGGCATCGGCCTGTCCCTGCAGCAGCCGCACCGGGCCATCGATCGCGATCTCTCCATCGAGCAGCCGCAGCGCCTCGCCCGACTCCCAGAAGGCGCGCGTGGTGACATAGGGTTGATCGCCATAAGGGGTGGGCTCGACCAGCTTGCCCTCGCGCTGCAAGGTCGCTTTTTGCGCGGCATCAAAGCCCCAATCGGTAAAATCCGGCGCGGCGGCGATGCCGACGAGGCCGGTAACACGCGCGCCCAAATCGCGGGCGAGCAGCAGGGCCAGCCAGCCGCCCATGGAGGAGCCGACGAGGATGACTGGCCCGGCGGGGACGCAATGATCGATCACGGCGCGGGCATCGTCGCGCCAGCTGGCGAGCGTGCCGTCCTCGAACCGCCCTTCGCTTTCGCCACAGCCGGCATAATCCAAACGGAGCATGGCGCGGCCTTGGGCGGCGGCCCAGTCGTCCAGCGCGAGCGCCTTGCTGCCCATCATGTCCGACATGTAGCCGGGGAGGAAGACGATGGTCGGCCCTGTGCCGGGCCGGTGGCGGTAGGCGAGGCGCAGGCCCGCGGCGTTGGGCGTAAACGCGGGCGGGGCGCTGGTGGTATCGTCAGTCATGACGCTGCCCTTATCAGAAAGGGAAGCGACTGGCAGGGGCGACGTCCTTGTCATCCTCGCAAGCATTCACAATGGCGCGCCATTCCGCCGGCGTCAGTGCGGCCTCATAGCGGTGGCCCTTGCGCGCAGAGGCTTCGAATGCCTTGCGCCGCTCGGCGGAGATGGGGTGCGAGGCCATGAGATTGGCGGCACGCT
Source organism: Sphingobium sp. B10D7B (assembly GCF_025961955.1). NCBI lineage: Bacteria > Pseudomonadati > Pseudomonadota > Alphaproteobacteria > Sphingomonadales > Sphingobiaceae > Sphingobium > Sphingobium sp. B10D7B. The sequence continues at coordinate 2,425,345 of NZ_JAOQOQ010000001.1, read as the reverse complement.
CGATCTGCTCCCCGCCGTCGCCTCCCCCGAGGCGTTTAAAGAAAGCGGCGGTCGGCAGGGGCGATATGTCGGCCTTTTGCAAGGCGCCGATGGAGTAGCTGTCCGCCGCCCGCTCGGCATCGCGGCCATAACTCAGGGACAGCAGGCCGTTGGCGGTGTTGCCGAGGTCGCCGCCGAACCCGCCCAGCACGATGCTGAGGCCAAACTGGCGGATGAGCGCCGTCATCGTGTCGCGGTTGCGGACATGGCCGATCTCATGGGCGAGGATACCAGCCACTTCATCGGGCGACTGGGCATCCTGAATGAGCTGGTCGAACAGCAGGATGTGGCCGCCGGGCAGGGCGACCGCATTGACCATCTTTACATTGGCGATGCCGATGCGGCGGATGGGTACATCTTCCCCGAGCTTGCGCTGGAGCTTGTCGAGCGCGGCGCGGCTCTGCGGGGTCTGGCACAGGCGACCGCCGAAATCGCCGATCATGGCATCGCCGAGCCGTTGCTCCCAGCTGAGCGGAACATGCGGCGCGATCCAGTCGGGCGCGCGGAGGACGGCGTAGACGACGCCCGCCGCGATCACGGCGAAGAGCGCCAGTGCCCGCCACAGGCCGACACGGTCGATCCAGCGGCCATAACGTGCGGGGAGGGGCAGGTGGATCGCGAAGTCCTGCGGTGGCGCGCCGGTGAAGCCGAGCCGCCAGCCATGCTGCCCGCGCAGGCCATAAATGGAGCGCCCGCCGCTGCCATCGACCGGCACCAGATCGCCCCAGCGGTGCGGGCCGCTTTTGTTCAGACCCCAGCGGAGCGTGAACGTCTCCGCTGTCCATTCCAGAACCGGATGATGGCGCGTTGCGCTGGTGCCATCATAATGCCAGATGGTCTCGTCCGGGCCGGCCTGGGTCATGCGCGCGCTATGGAGCTAGATGGCGCCGATGTCGAACGCATCGGCAAGGCCCTCGCCCTGACCCGGCGCATTCGTGCTCGACTGGGTGAGGGATGAGAGGCTGATCTCGCCGCTGGCATCGAGATGGACGATGAAGAACTTCCAGTGCCGATAGGAGAGGAAGACGAGGCCGATGCCGAGCGTCAGCACCACCAGCGCGATGTCGCCAAGGATGAGCTTGAACCAGTCCTTGGTGCGGGCCGAGAAGTGGAAATCGAGCGTCGAAAGTGACAGGCTGCTCACGGCCACGCGGAAGAATTTGGCGTAATAGGCCAGCGCAAAAAAGCCGATGATCGTATAGATCAGCAGCACCATCAGGATCATCGCGAGCACGAAGGCGAGGCCGGGTTGGGCCTGCGTCTCGGGATCGAAACCGCCACGCATCGCAGCGCCACCACCTGCAAAGATGAGTACGGCCATGACGGCAAAGATGATGAACGGCAGCAGGTAGAACAGCAGGAATCGGCGGAAGATCTGGCCAGGCATTGCCGCCGCGCGGAAGGGATGGGGGCCAAAGCTCATCGCGTTCCAGCGGTCGTTCCATAGCGAGGTCATAGACCAGGGAATGAGCAGGCCGATCACCATCCACGCGACGATGTTGCGCCAGACGTAGGACCAGCCATAGGCCCAGCCCTTGTCATTGCTGCCGCCGCGAATGCCGTGCCACCAGGTGCGGCTGAGGCGATAGCGCAGCATCCGCATGCGCGCGACGCCGGCGAGATAGAAGATCACCACGAACGACGTTAGGCCCAGCACGCCGGCGAGCGGTGCCTGTCCACGCAACACCATGGCCTGCATGCCAAAGTTGAGAAACAGAAAGGGGATGCCGAAGAGCACCAGCACGATCAGGAAGCCGATGAGCAGTTCAACGCCGGTACCGGTCCATTCCAGCCGCTCGTCGATGAAGCGGGTGCGGCTCCACAAATAGCGGCGAGTCCGCGTCGTCGCCCAGAAGCGATAGACGCCCAGTGTCACGATGGTCAGCAGCAGATTGGTGAAGGCAATCGGGGCGTATTCCCGCCAGCTTCCTTCAAAACCGAATGCACGGTCGGTCTGGTCGTTCATTGGCAATGGTCCCCCGGCTATTGCGCGGGCGACCAGACACCGGATGCGGCTGAACTGTCAAGTGACTGAGAAAAAAGGGCGGGACGCGGAGAGGGGCGCCCCGCCCCGCACTCACAGGGCGAGGGAGACCGTGAGGCGTATGTCGCGCCCGGCGAGCGGGGCATAATCCTTGAGCAGGCTGGCATGGCGCCGCGCCTCGACATCAAAGATGTTGTTGGCTTGCAGAGAGAAGGAAACCTGCTGGTTCGCGATGGCGGGCTTCCAGGTCAGCCCGGCGTTGACGAAGGTGTAAGCCGGCGTGACAGTCTCGCGCGCGCTTACCCGATCCTGCTTGAAGGCATGCTCAATCTCGCCGCGCACAGACCATTCGCCCGCATCGAGCGTGGCACCGCCAAGCAGCCGCAGCGGCGGGATGCGCGGGACGGGCTCGCCGCTGTCGAGCGTTGCGCGCGTGAAGTCGGCCAGACCATCCAGGCGCAGCTCGGTGCGGCCGAATGTTGCCGCCGTCCAATCCGCCTGAATCTCCGCCCCATAATATTCCGCGCCTGATTGCAGATAGGCAAAGCAGGGGAATTCGAGCGAGGTCGCGCCGCTGGCCGCCAGGCACGCGCTGTCATCGACGATGGAATCGTAAATGAACCGGTCGAACTTGTTGTAGAAGGCCGAAACACTGAAGTGGAAGGCCTGGCCCCGCCCGTGCAGGGTGCCCTCGACGCCCCAGCCGCGCTCGGTGCCGAAGTTGGGATTGCCAAGCTCAAAAGCCTGCGTGCCGGCATGGTTGCCGCGCGCGAAGAGTTCATCCGCTGTGGGCGCCCGCTCGACCCGCGAGAGGTTGACGCCGACCCGCCAGTCAGTCGCGATGGCATAGCTGGCGCCGAGCGATCCCGACACCGTGTCGAAGTTGCGGCGATAGTCCGGCGAGCCAAGGTCGCTGTCCTGCGCCGCCTCGATGCGGTTGTGCTCGAACCGCGCGCCGGCCTCCAGCCGCACCTTGCCGAGATCGAGCGCCTGCAGCGTGAACAGACCCCAGGTCTCGCTGTCGATGGCCGGCAGGAACTTCTCCTCGCCTTCGATGTGGCTCTTGCGCAGCAGCATCTGGCCACCGATCGCGCCTTCCCATCCGCCCCGCCGCGCCTGAACGAGATCGAGCCGAGTTTCGAGGCCTTGCGTGAAGAAGCGGGTGTGGATGTCCTGCCCGTCAAGCGACATTTCGGCATGTTCGTAATCGGCCCAGCCGGCGCGCAGGCGGATCTGGTCGAGCAATCCGCCGCCGACATTCACTTGCGCGCGCAGATCGGCACGGGTCTGCTTCATCTGGATTTTGACTTCCTCGGCGCCGTGCTCGTGCTCGCCTTCTTCGCCCTCGATCGCGCCTTCGTCCTCATGATCCTCGTGGGTCACGTAGCGGATCGGCAGGCCATAGGTGAATTGCGAGCGGCCGACCGAGAAGCCGAGGGACCCGCCGGAATCGATGTAGTTGAGGCCGCCGGTATAGCTCCAGCCTTCGATGGCGGAATTGGGGATGCGCCCGCGCAGCCCGGCGAGGTCGCGAATGTCGGCTTCGTCGCTTTCCAGCGCTTCGGCGCGCGGCTCGGTGCCCAGCACATAGCCGCCGCTGCGCAGGTCGCCGGTTTCGATCCAGCTGCCATCGGCATGGAAGACGAAGCCGCCGCCCAATGCAATGTCGGTCTTGCCGGCGAGCGATTTCTCGCGGGCGGCGCTGCCGAATGTGCCGGTAGCGGCCAGATCGAAGCCGCCTTCGGGCAGATGTGTGGGAATGCGCGTGTCGATGACATTGACGACGCCGCCGACCGCGGACGAACCATAGAGCAACGCTGCAGGGCCGTGGAGCACCTCGATCCGGTCGGCGAGCAGCGGATTGATTGCGACGGCATGGTCCACCGAAGTGGCGGACGCGTCGAAGCTGCCGATCCCATCGGTGAGCAAACGGATGCGGTCGCCCGAGAAGCCGCGCAGGATCGGGCGAGAGGCGCCAGGACCGAAGGATGTGGAAGAAACGCCCGGCTGCCGGGCCAGCGTTTCGCCCAGGCTCGGGCGGATGTCGCGGGCCAGCTCCTCGCCGGTGAGGACGGATGTGCCGCCCAGCACATCGATATGCGAGCGGGGGATGATCGCGGTGACGACGATGTTCTCCGGCCGATCGTCATGGCCATGCGCTTCGCCGGTATCCGGCGGCGGCTGGCGCTGCGCCAGAGCCGGGGCTGCGAGCAGCGCGGCGCTGGAGAGAAGGGCGGAGAGGGCGGCGGTATGCGCGAGGCGCGGACGGAAATTGCTTTTCATATGATATAACGTAACGAGTGAAAAAATGCTGCGCAAGCGAAATGTCGTCGGCGTTCGCTTCGTGGGAATTTTCACGCGGCAGCAGGGCGGGGCGCGTCAGGCGCGCCGAAGACGCGGCATCCGAGGGGAACCGGCGTCGCTCGCGACCGAGCGGACGCTCTTATCGCGTGCGGCTGGACCCGCCGCCTGCCGACTGAGCGGACGCAGCAGCGCTTGAGGCATTGCTCGCTGCCATTTCCGTCGGCTCCGTCTTCGCAGGCTCAGGAAGGCCGGCGCGCAGGCGCTTGAGTTCGGCAAGGCGGCCCTTGAAGGCGCGCAGTTCAGCGCCGGCCAGTTGAGCCGTCTCCGTGAACTTCACGCTCGCCGGATTGATCGTGCGGCCATTGCGATAGAGCTCGTAGTGCAGGTGCGGCCCCGTGGAGAGGCCTGTCGAGCCGACATAACCGATGACCTGCCCACGCTTGACGCGTTGGCCAGCGGCGACGGCAATGCGGCTCATATGGCCATAGCCCGAGCCAAGGCTGCCGCCATGCTCGATCTTGACGTACTTGCCGTGCCCGCCGTGCCAACCGGAATAGGTCACCCGGCCGTCGCTCACCGCGTAAATGGGTGTGCCAGTGCTGGCTGCGAAGTCAAGGCCAGCATGCATCCGGCTGTAGCCGAGGATCGGATGTCTGCGCATGCCATAGCCGGAACTCTGTCGTCCGCTTACCGGACGGGCGAGAACGCCGCGCCGCTCACCGGCGCCGGATGCCTCGAACCACTGCGCGCGGCCGGCCTGCGTCCAGCGCAGCAGGTTGATGTCCTTGCCTCGCTGCCGCTGCAGCCCTGCGAACAGCAGCTCTCCGGTCTCGCTTTCGCCGGTTGCGGCGCGGCGATGGGCGACGATGATATCGAACGTATCGCCAGCCCGCAGGCCGTTGCCGACATTGACCTGCGCCGACAGCACTTTGAGATAGGCTTGGATCGTCGACGGATCGGCGCCGGCTGCGCGGGCAGAGCGGTAGAGGCTGTCACCCACTTGGCCGCGAATGCGCAGTGGCGTGTTGTCTACGATGATGGGAATGCGGCGGAGCGTCAGGGCGCCATCCTGCCGGGTGATCTCCAGCGCCAGCTCGAGCTTCGCGCGGAGGGACAGATGATCCAGCGGCCGTGCGACGTTGCGATTGGCACGCCGGCCGAGCACGATGCGCACGCGGGTGCCGGGCGCGATCGTAGCGGGATCGACGGCCTGCCGGATCAGCGCCATCGCCGCGCCGGCATCATTGCTGCTGATGCCGGCGCGCGAGAGGGTGTGGGCGAAGCTGTCGCCAGTGCCGACGGCGGCATCCAGTTCGATCTGCGGGCGCTCGGGCGTCTCGCGCAGCGGCGCGACCAGATCGGTCGGCCCCATGCGCTTGCCTGTATCGGCCCCGAGCGCCGAGGCGCTGATCATCTGCGAGCGATACTGGTCCAGCTGCTCGGTCGAGAGCGGCGCGGGTTGTGCGCCGGGGACGGTCAGAACGCCGGGCGCGGACATGACCATGATACCGCAGAGCGAAAAGCAGGTGATGAGACCGCGCCACCAGGTCCGGCTGCCGATGTTCTGGCCAAGATCGGGCGCGAGATCGACACGATGCGCCCAGTCCTGCACTCGCTCGCGCCAGTCGCCAGAACGGAGCGGTGCGAGCACCTTCGCCGGGCTGTTAAGCCAAAGCGTACCGGTGCCGGCGCCCTGCGTGGGGCTAAGCTCGATCTTCTGAAACACGAATTGATGCGCCCCTGACGGCTTCTGCCACGCTGTCGCGACTGCCAAACGTCGCGCTTTGTTTGTAAATGCAGCGGGTTAAAGTCAAATAAAGACACAATATCGGCCCATATCTTGCGGCGAGTTGTGCGCAATCGTCGGCTGGTTGCGGAACCGTCCCTAATTCATGCGCCGTCTGGATTGAGCCTTGCCGTGAGCCACGGCGCGTTCCATGTGTCAGCCAATCATGTCGAGCTACGAGCCTGCAGCTCTCAAGGCGGTCCTGGGGCCGACCAACACGGGCAAGACCCATCTGGCGATTGAGCGGATGTGCGGCCATTCGAGCGGGCTCATGGGGTTTCCGCTCCGCCTGCTGGCGCGTGAGGTTTACGAGCGCGTGGTGCGAATCAAGGGCGCCGATCAGGTCGCGCTGCTGACCGGCGAGGAGCGAATCGCGCCGCCCGGCGCCCGTTATGTGCTGGCGACTGCCGAGGCGATGCCGGTTCGCGGTGGCTTCGGCGCCTTCTCCGATTTCGCGTTCGTTGCCGTGGATGAGATCCAGCTCGCCGCGGACCCCGAGCGCGGCCACATCTTCACCGACCGGATGCTGAACGCTCGTGGGCGCGAGGAAACGATGCTGCTCGGCTCGGCGAGCATGGCGCCCTTGGTGCGCACGCTGCTGCCCAAGGCGGAAATCGTGACGCGGCCGCGCTTCTCCACCCTGCGCTACAGCGGGCCGCAGAAACTCTCCCGCCTGCCGCGCCGCTGCGCCGTCGTCGCTTTCTCCGTCGAGGAGGTGTACCGCGTCGCCGAAATGCTGCGCCGGCATCGCGGGGGCGCGGCGATCGTGATGGGGGCGCTCAGCCCTGCGACGCGCAATGCGCAGGTCGCGATGTTCGAGGCCGGAGAGGTTGATTATCTGGTCGCCACCGATGCCATCGGCATGGGGCTCAATCTTAACGTCGATCACGTCGCCTTCGCGTCGCTTCGCAAGTTTGACGGACGGCGGACGCGCCGCCTGACTGTCTCTGAAATGGCGCAGATTGCCGGACGCGCGGGGCGGCACCAGCGGGACGGGACATTCGGCGATGTCGGCGCGGCGGATGGCGAGCCGGCTTTTTCCGCCGAGGAGGTGGAGCGGATCGAGGAGCATCGCTTCGACCCGATCGAGCAGATCTTCTGGCGGGAAGCGGACCTGCCGATGGACGATATCGACACGCTGATCGAGGCGCTGCTGGATCGTCCGGAGCGCGCGGGGTTGCGCGCGGCACCCGAAGCGATTGACCTGGCGGTGCTGCAAAATCTCGCCGACCTGCCGGACGTGCGCGCACGGGCGCGGGGCCGGGGGCAGGTCGCGCGGCTCTGGGCGGCCTGTTCCGTGCCGGATTTCCAGAAGCTCGGCATCGAGCATCATGCGCGCACCATCCACCGCCTGTGGACGTGGCTGAGCCAGGGCAGCGGCCATATTCCGCAGGATTGGCTCGCGGCCCAACTCGCCCGGCTGGACAATGTCCAGGGCGATGTCGATGCGCTGGCCGGGCGGATCGGTGCGGTGCGAATCTGGGCCTATGTCGCCCAGCGGGACGATTGGCTGGCCCAACCGATGGAGATGGCGGCGCGCGCGCGGGCTCTGGAAGAGCGTCTTTCCGATGCGTTGCACGGCGCATTGAAGCAGCGTTTCGTTGATCGGCGCGCCTCCGCCTTGCTTCGGCGCGGCGGTGATGCCAAGGCGTTTTTGTCAGTGGACGTCGACGGCGCAGGCAATGTAACAGTCGATGGTCACAGGATCGGCACGATGCGGGGCTTCCGCTTCATCGTCGATCCCTTGGCGAGAGCGAATGAGAAGCGGCTGCTGCTGGCCGCTGCCGAACGGAGACTGGGTGCGCATTTGAACGAGATGGCTCAGGCATTGCTGGCGGTGGACGATAAAGCGTTCACTCTCGCCAGCCCTCCCGGCGGTGATGCGCAGATCATCTGGAACGGGCACCCGGTCGCGACGTTGAAGGCAGGGCAGCGTCTGCTCGCGCCTGAAATGACGCTGGATGCGGGGCTCTCCAGCCTCGTCCCGGAAATTCAGCAGGGCGTGCGCGATCGGCTGGCGCTCTGGCTCAAGAATCAGTTCGAGCGCCACATTCCGGCGCTGCTGAAGATGGAGGCCGGCTCAACGGAGGCCGAGCTGCCCGCGACCGTGCGCGCGGTGCTCGCGCAACTGGCGGACGCGGGCGGCATCGTGCCGCGCAACACGCTGGATGAAGCGCTCGGGCAGGTCGCCAAGGAAGACCGCACCCATTTGCGCAAGGCCGGCGTGGTGATCGGCGTTATGGATTTGTATCATCCCGGCCTGATGAAGCCGGCGGCGGCGCAATGGCGCATGGTTCTGCTCTCGCTGAAATCCGGCAAACCGTTGGTGGCGCTGCCCGCGCCGGGCGCGGTGTTGCTGCAGAGCGGTGGCGGCGAAGAGCGCAAGGCGAGTGCGCCGAGCGAACCGTTGGAAGCCGGCGACGTCGCAGCACCGGTTGAGCCCGAAGTCGAAGCGTCCGCGGAGGCTCCGGAAGCGGCCGGAGCTCCGGCATCCGAAACGCCGGTAGCTGCCGAGGCGCACGCACTTGCCAAGGTCGCCAAGCCTGTCGTGCCGATCGACGAGATTGGCGCGCGTATTGCCGGGTTCCGCAAGCTGGGCGAGGCCTGGCTGCGCATCGATATGGCCGAACGGCTCGCGCGCGGGGCGCATGAGGCGATTGCCGCCGGCAAGCCCTATGGCGCCGACGACACGACCATCGTCTCCATTGGCCTGAATGAAGCGAGCTTCCTGGAACTGATGCGGCAGGCGGGGTTCCGCCCCGTGCCCGATGCGGCGGAAGGCGCGCCCAACTGGCAGTTCCGTGGACGCCCCAAGCCCCGTCCCAAATTCGAGGGGCCGCGCAATCGCGGGGGCAATCGTCGTCCGGCGCAGCAGGGGCGGCAGGATCAGGATGGCCAGTCTCAAGCGGCCGGCGATGGCCCGCGCAACCGCCCGGATCGGCGCGGCAAGGCGGCCGAGGGTGGTCCGCGGCGTGAACGGGACAAGCGCCCGGATCGCGACAATCGTCCCGATCGCGGCCCACGGCCGGATCGTGGTCCGCGACCGGACCGTGATGGCGGAGGTCGCGAGCGGCCGATTGTCGCCACGGGCAAGGCGTTGGCGGGTCTTGGCGCCCTGTTCGGCCGAGAGGACTGACTTTCTGGCAAGGCAGCGGGATGAGGGCGCATCGACCGGCCATGGACCGAGTTTGCGCCTCGACAAATTCCTCTGGTTCGTGCGCCTGTCCCCCAGTCGTTCTAGCGCGCAGGCGCTCGCGGAGCGGGGCATCGTGCGCATCAATGGCCGCCGGATCGAGCGGGCGCATGCGCCGGTGCGTGTGGGTGACCTGCTCACCTTGCCGCAGGGCAATGTCATTCGCGTGATCCGCGTGGAACATCTGCCGGAGCGGCGCGGACCGGCCCCAGAGGCCCAGCTTTGCTACAGCGCGATTACGCCCGGTGCCGACCCGGATACGACGGTGATGCCCCGATAAAGTTAAGCTACGCGCAATCCTTGCCCTTGCCTGTTGACCCTGTGGCGGCGCGCGCATATCGCGATCAGCGAAAACCAAGCTAGGAAAGCCAGCCATGACCTATGTCGTGACCGACGCGTGCATTCGCTGCAAATATATGGACTGCGTGGAAGTATGCCCGGTGGATTGCTTCTACGAGGGCGAGAACATGCTCGTCATCAATCCCAACGAGTGCATCGACTGCGGCGTGTGCGAGCCGGAATGCCCGGCTGAGGCGATCCTGCCCGATACCGAGAGCGGTCTTGAGCAGTGGCTTGAGGTGAACACCAAATATTCCGCCGAGTGGCCGAATATCACGACCAAGCGCGAACCCCCTGCGGATGCCGAAGAGCATAAGGGTGAGGACGGCAAGTTCGACAAATATTTCTCGCCCGAGCCGGGCGAAGGCGGCTGAGCCTTACGCACAACTGACTGTATTCGCCTGCAATTGCGGGCGGATGTGGTTCCTCGCGATGCCGACCTATTGGCCCGCGAAGGGCTAACGGCGGGTTCGGAACGAGCCCGCTACGGTTGGGCCAGATGAACTCTCCAGACCAGCGCGACACGCCATCCATAGTGTGTCGGCGTGCGATATGCCGCAAAATATCAGATTACCTCCGGTTAGGCTGGTAATTTTGTTGCGAATCTGTTAAACCCGCTGGGAAGTGACACCCCTCGTCACTCAGGAGTATTCGCGCATGGCCTGTGGCTGGCACCTGCACATCTGCATTCTCGCAAATCTGCATTCTCAACGTGCCGCGTAACTCAGCCAAGAATACAAACAGATAGAAGAAAGGTTCGCAAGAATGGCTGCAAAAGCGCTGTCTTTTGATGTCGGCGACTATGTTGTCTATCCGAAGCACGGCGTCGGCCGGGTGATTGAGCTGCAAAGCCAGAAGATCGCCGGGATCGACCTCGAGCTTTATGTGCTGCGTTTCGAGAAGGAGCGGATGACCCTCCGCGTCCCGACGAACAAGGCCGAAAGCGTGGGGATGCGCAAGCTCTCCTCGGACAAGACACTGGGCGAGGCACTCGAAACCCTCAAGGGCAAGCCGAAGGTGAAGCGGACGATGTGGTCGCGCCGCGCACAGGAATATGAAGCGAAGATCAATTCCGGCGATCTGGTGTCGATCGCGGAAGTGACGCGCGACCTGTTCCGGGCGGACGATCAGCCCGAGCAGAGCTATTCCGAGCGTCAGATCTTCGAAGCCGCCTCCAGCCGTCTGGCGCGTGAACTCGCGGCGATGGAAGAGGTGGACGAGGCAACGGCTCTGAAGAAGATCCTCCAGATCCTCAACGAGGCTGCCCCGAAATATGCCAAGGAACGCGTCGAGTAATCGAGGCTTCGTCCTTAGAGACCAAGAGACGGCGCCCCTTATGGGCGCCGTTTTTTGTTGGGGCGCGTTCACGCCAGGGGCATCGTCCATAGTCACCTCGTCAGGATGGGGCCTCGTGTTGGCGACTTGGGGCGACACATCTGCTATGCTCGCGCCCATGAACTGCTTCGGGGGATGACCGTCATGACATCAGGTGCCGCGCGCCGGGCGATCCGGCTGCTGATGCTCGTTGCCGCCGCTGGCGGACTGTCAGCGGCCCATGCAGAGAACCGGACCTATATCGTGACCGATTTTGATAGCATCCGTGTCGAGGGACCATTGGAAGTCTCCCTTGAAACCGGGCGCGGGGCGTCCGCGCGGGGCGAGGGAGATCGTGCCACGCTGGATGCCCTGCAACTGACAGTGTCTGCACGCACGCTAACGGTGCGCCTCCGCGCGCCCGTGGCCGGCGCTGCCGGGGCGCAGGGCGCCCGGGACACCGCGCGGCTCGCTCTCACAGCGCCGAGCTTGCGCCGGGTGCAACTCGTGGGCTCCGGTCTGCTGCGCGTGAAGGGCCTCAACAAGGCGGCTGCCGATGTGAATCTCGTCGGCAGCGGTCGCATCGAGGTGAGGGGAATCGAGATTGACGATCTCAAGCTCGTGCAGGGCGGTGCGGGCAGCACGCTCCTGTCCGGGCGAGCGCGCAAGGTGCAGATCGGTCTCTCCGGCAGCGGCACGCTCGATGCGAGCGACCTGCGCGCGGTGGACCTTGAGCTCGCGGTGGATGGCGCCGCGACGGCCGAAACGTTTGCCGAGCGAACCGCCAAAGTGATGCTGGTGGGAACCGGCAGCGCGGTGGTGGAGGGGCGCCCTGCCTGTACCGTGCGCCAGGTCGGGAGTGGGCTGGTGCGCTGCGGACGCCCTGCGCCTTGAGGTAAAAGAAAGGGCGCCGGAAACCCGACGCCCTGTCCTTATGCAATTCTGGCGGTCAGGTTGATCAGGCGAACTGAACCTTCGCGGCGCGGCGGCGCATCAGCATGCCTGCCAGACCGAGACCGGCGACCATCAGTGCCCAGGTGGCGGGCTCCGGCACGGGAGCCGGGACCGGCACTGCGCCTGTCTTGTAGATGGTCGCGTTCGAGCCGCTGGCGAACTGGAGATTGAGCAGGTCGATGCCGTCGGTGCCAGCATCGAACTTATAGAATGCGGTGATGTTGTTGGCGAGCGGCTGACCCTTGCCCGACGGATTGGGAATGTTGCCGAAGTGCACGCCGATATAGGTCGTGCCGTACATCATCGTGTCGAAATTCAGGGTGGTGGTCGAGATCCAGGGCGAACCGGAGACCTTCTCCACGGCGCTGGAAAACGCGTTGGGAAGCGTCAGACCAAGCAGGGCCAGCGCGGACGTCTGATCTCCCGTGGTCGCCTGACTGGCCAGATTGCCGTTGTAAAAGCCGACACAGCTGAAGCTCGAACTCGCCGTGAGGCCAATGTCCGATGCGGAGCAACTGGCGGCAGAACTGACAAGCGCTGCCTGAGCCGGCTGAACGGCAAAAGTAGCATAGGTCACCAGCGACGCGATGAGGATCTTACGCATGTATCGAACTTCCCGACTGAGCGTTCTCGGCTCGTTTCCTTGGCAGGCCTGCCTTCGTCCCACCGGAGGCTTCCTGATGACCGAGCATGTAGAGGCGCCAGCAAAAAGGGGCGAGGTCGTTGAGGATAGTTTCCTGGCCCCTCCGGGCGCTGTCCGACATTGGCACTGTTTTGCAGCAAGGATTAACGCGCGTGGAGAAGCGGGATGATCGTTTGCAAGGCGCTGCCGCCCGCCGCCGCTAGATCCGATCCGCCTGCACCACGGCGTCCACGGCCCGCAACGCCGAGAGAATTCGGGCGACGTGGCTCGCATCTTCCACCTCGAGATCGATGAGATCGGTGTGGAACGGGCCTTCGCGGTTCACCAGTTGCAGGTTGAGGATATTGGCCTTGTTGACCGCGAAGATGTTGGCAACCGTCGCCAGAGCGCCGGGCTGGTTTTTAAGGATGACCGAAAGGCGCGCCGTGCCGCCCTTGGCTTCGCTGTCCCAGCTGAGGTCCACCCAGTCGGCATCCTGACCGGTCTCCAGCACGAGGCAATCGATGGTATGCACCTCGATCGGTTCGCCCGGCCGCCGCAGGCCGACGATGCGGTCGCCCGGAACGGGATGACAGCATTCTGATAGGGTGAAGGCGATGCCGGGCGTCAGGCCGATGATCGAAACGGCCTGCGCCTGCTTCTTGCGCCGCCGGGCCGCGCCGGGTGCGTCCTCCGCACTGCCGGGCACCAGGGCGTTCATCACCTCCTCGTCCGAGATGCGGTTGGTTGCGATGGCGATCATCAGCGCGGCCTTGTCTTCCAGTTTGAGCCGCTTGATCGCCGCTTTCTCCGCCTTGTCGCCAATCTCCACCGGCAGGCGCAGCACGATCTCCTCGTAGAGCTTCTCGCCCAGTGCGATCGTCTCGGTGCGCTGCTTCTGGCGGATGAACCGGCGGATCGCTGCGCGCGCCTTGCCGGTGATCGCGAAGCTGAGCCAGCCGGGCTGGGGCTCCTGCGCATCGGACTTGAGGATCTCGACCTGATCGCCATTCTCAAGCTGCGTGCGCAGCGGCATGACGCGCCCATTGATCTTCGCGCCGACGGTCTGGTTGCCGAGCGTGGTGTGGACGGCATAGGCAAAATCGACCGGCGTCGATCCCTTGGGCAGCTGTTGCAGCTCTCCCTTGGGGGTGAAAGCGAAGATCCGATCCTGATACATCGCCATGCGGGTGTGCTCGAGCAACTCCTCCGCATCGTGGCTTTGTTCGAGGATTTCGACGAGATCGCGCAGCCAGCCGGCCTGCCCGTCGGGCCGCGCGCCGGACTGCTTGTAGGCCCAGTGGGCGGCAAGGCCGAACTCGCTATCCTGATGCATCCGCTCCGAGCGAATCTGCACCTCGATGCGGGCATTCTCCTCGTGGATCACGGTGGTGTGCAGCGACTGATAGCCATTGCGCTTGGGCGTGGAGATATAATCCTTGAACCGTCCGGGCACCATCTTGAAGCGCTGATGGATCAGGCCCAGGGCGCGATAGCAATCGTCCGTGCTGTCGGTGACGACACGGAATGCCATGATGTCGGTCAGCTGCTCGAAGCTGATGTGACGCTCCTGCGTCTTGCGCCAGATCGAGTAGGGATGCTTCTCACGGCCGGAGACCGTGACGTGCATGCCCGCCGAGGTGAGCATATTTTGCAGCTGCGTCGAGATGCGGGCGACCTTGCTCTCGCCGCCTTCCTTGAGCAGGGCGAGACGCTTGGTGACGCTGTCATAGGCATCGGGCTCAAGCTGCTGAAAGGCAAGGAGCTGCATCTCGCGCATGAACTCGTACATGCCGATGCGCTCGGCGAGCGGCGCGTAGATATCCATCGTCTCGCGGGCGATGCGGCGGCGCTTTTCTTCGTTCTTGATGAAGTGCAGCGTGCGCATATTGTGCAGCCGGTCGGCCAGCTTGACGAGCAGCACGCGAATATCGTCCGACATGGCGAGCAGGAACTTGCGCAGATTCTCGGCGGCCCGCTGGCTTTCGCTCTGCGCCTCGATCTTGCTGAGCTTGGTCACGCCATCGACCAGCCGGGCGACGTCCTGCCCGAACAGGCGCTCAATCTCTGCCGTGGTGGTGAGCGTATCCTCGATCGTATCGTGCAGCAGGGCGGTGACGATGGTTTTATCGTCGAGGAACAGATCGGTCAGAATGCCTGCCACTTCAATCGGATGACTGAAATAGGGATCGCCACTGGCGCGCTTTTGCGTGCCATGCTTGGCGACCGAAAACACATAGGCGCGGTTGATCAGGGCCTCATCGGCATCCGGGTCATAGCCTTTGACCCTCTCGACCAGTTCATATTGACGCAACATCGTCGCGCAACATGGTGGGCGGACCCCGTGCAGCGCAACAAAAAACTCGCGCGGCAGCGGTCGGCGAGGGGGAAGTTGTCCCCTCAACGCCACGCTCTGCCCGATCCGTGCGACGAAGGCACAGTCCAGAGCACTCGACATTTGGCGCGGCGCGCCGAATGCGCTAGCGTCGCTGGCCATGGCTGAACGCAAGGGTCTTGATGCATTTGAGGGCTGCGCCCTGCCGGCCGCGCTCGAAACGATGGGCGAGCGGTGGTCGTTCATGATCCTGCGCGCCTGCTTCAGCGGCATCGTCTATTTCGAGGATTTCCAATGCGCGCTCGGCATCGCCCGCAACATCTTGTCCAATCGGTTGGGTAAGCTGGTTGCGAGGGGCATCCTCACCCGTGAGCCGGTCGCCAATGACAAGCGCCGTGTCGCTTACGGCCTTACCGAGAAAGGCAAAGCCCTGATGCCGGTGATGATTGCGCTGCGCCAGTGGGGAGAGCGCTGGGAGCCCGTGCCGCCTGCGCGCCGAATCCTGGCGGATAGCCGCGACCGGCAGCCGGTCCGCGAGGTGCGCTTGCAGGCCGCCGATGGACGCCTGCTCGACTATCAGGATCTGTGCTGGATCGAGGCGCCGGCCGCGGCCGACGACGAGCCGGATTGCACCGCCGCGCCCTTGCGCGCGATGGGCGCCGCACGTTGACCCCGCCGATGACCTCCGTGCTCGTCATCCGGCGTCGCCCGTTCTTTGAGGACAAGAACAAGGCGTTCTGGACCTTGCAGGCGGTCGGATGGACCGGCGCGTTCCTGCTGCGCGCCGTCTCCGGCATCGCCAATGGCCAGCCAATGTCTTTCCTGGTGCCGGTGCTGATCTCGACGATCACCGGTTATTCGCTCACGCTGCTGATGGCGGTCGGCTATCGCTTCCTGCTGAGGCAGACGCCGATCGTCACCTGGACCGCCTCGATCGTCATTGCGATCGTCGCGGGCGGAACATCCGCCTTTATCGATGCCTGGGTGTTCACCACGCTCAACCAGTCGGGCGATGGTTCCAGCCTCAAGCTGTTCCTGGGAGCTTTTTACCTCAATTTCACGCTGCTGGGGGCGTGGTCGGCGCTTTATTACGCGATCAATTTCTACATCACCGTGGAAGAGCAGGCCGATCAGTTGCAGTTGCTGGAGAGCCAGGCGAGCAGTGCCCAGCTTGCCATGCTGCGCTATCAGCTCAATCCGCATTTCCTGTTCAACACGCTCAACAGCATTTCCACGCTGGTGCTGCTCAAGCAGACCGAGCGGGCCAATGCGATGCTCTCCCGCCTGTCGGCCTTCTTGCGCTACACGCTCATCAACGAGCCGACGGCGCAGGTGACGCTTGAGCAGGAGGTGGAGACGCTCAAGCTGTATCTCGAGATCGAGAAAATGCGCTTCGAGGATCGCCTGCGCCCGATCTTCGACATTCATCCGGCGGTCGCCTCCGCGCGACTTCCTTCGCTGCTGCTGCAACCTTTGGTCGAGAACGCCATTAAATATGCCGTAACCCCCCAGGAGGAGGGCGCGGATATCGTGGTCACAGCGCAGCCTGTCGGCGAAAACGTGCGGATCGTCGTTTCGGACACCGGTCCCGGCTTGAACGGGAGCGATCAGCGCATGACGAAGGGTACGGGTGTGGGCCTTGCCAACATTCGTGACCGATTGGTTCAGGCGTTCGGGGAACGCCAGAATATGGAAACGCGTTCACCACCCGAGGGGGGCTACAGCGTCATCATCGAGATGCCGTTCATTACCGCCGAACCATCAAGGGTAGCCGCATGACCATACGCACCATTCTCGTCGACGATGAAAGCCTCGCCATTCAGGGGCTGAAGCTCCGCCTGGAGGCTCATCCCGACGTTGAGATCGTGGAGACGTGCACCAACGGTCGCGAAGCGATCCGCGCGATCAAGACACACAAGCCCGATCTCGTTTTCCTCGATATCCAGATGCCCGGCTTTGACGGCTTCTCCGTGGTCCAGGGGGTGATGGAGGTCGAGCCGCCGCTCTTCATCTTCGTGACGGCTTATTCCGATCACGCGCTGCGAGCCTTTGAGGCCAAGGCGATCGATTATCTGATGAAGCCGGTGGAGGAGCAGCGCCTTGCCGATGCGCTCGACCGTGCCCGGACCCGCCTGCATGAGAAGAAGCAGGTGGAGGAAGCCGGCCGCCTGCGCGAAGTGCTGGCCGAGGTGGCTCCGGACGCGGTGTCCGAAATGCCGGCGGACAATGAGGCGCCTTCATCGAGCCGTTATGAGAAGCTCATCAACATCAAGGATCGCGGGCAGATTTTCCGCATCGATGTCGATACCATCGAGCGGATCGACGCGGCCGGCGATTATATGTGCATCTATACCGCGGATAACTCGCTGATCCTGCGCGAGACGATGAAGGACCTCGAAAAGCGGCTGGACCCGCGCAATTTCCAGCGCATCCATCGCTCGACCATCGTCAACCTGTCGCAGGTTCGCCAGGTCAAGCCGCATACCAATGGCGAGTGCTTCCTGATCCTTGAATCCGGCAGCCAGGTGAAGGTGAGCCGATCCTATCGGGACGTGGTCGCGCGCTTCGTGCATTAAGAGCGCCACTGCTCAGGTGACGCGACTGAAAAGAAAGGCCGGTCCCTTGCGGGGCCGGCCTTTCCATTTGCCTGGGAGGCAGAAGCTCGGCTGTCAGGCTGCTCAGCAGCGGCTGTCGGCCTTGTCGATCGCGCGGCCGGCAATCGCGCCCACCGCGCCGCCGATGATCACGCCTGCGGTCTTGTCACCCCGGCGACCGGCGACCTCATGGCCGAGCAGGCCACCGGCCAGGGCGCCGATGATCGTGCCGCCCGTGCCATTGTCACGGCAGCGGTTGTCGTAGCGATAGTTGCGACGATCCGAATAACGGGCATCGCGGTAATCACGATAGTCGCGGTCGTTGTAGCGATAGTCACGGCCATAATCGCCGCGATAGTCGCGATAATGGTCACGGGCCATGGCCGGAGCCGTGACGCCGAAGGACGTTGCGACCATGGTGGCGGCCGCCGTGATGCTGAGGAACTTGCGTGCAGTCATGGTCTTGCTCCTTGAAATCCTTTGGCGGGCATCTTGCGGCACGGTGGCCACGCCTTGTCCGTCATGATCTCTGTTTAGACCCCATCCGTTGAGCCAAAGCTGAATGGACATTTTAGCCAAGGTTCAGCTTTGCCGACCTGACGTCGCTTGGCTGGCGCGCTGCCCGAGGGGGCGCTAGGAGCAAGGCCATGCGGCGCATCCTGCTCATTCTCGCCCTCTTCATTCTGCTGATGAATGGCCGCCACCCGGCGCTTTCTCCGGGTCTTGAGAGCGGGCCTCTGCTCATCAAGGCCGAGCCACTGGCGCTAAGGTCGGCCGCAGCGGACGCCACGGCCTTCGGGCCGCTCCGCCTGACGGGCGCCTGGTCCCTGACCAGCCCGCGTGAGGTCTTCGGCGGCATTTCCGCGCTGATGGTGCACGCTGACGGCAATCTGACCGGGCTGAGCGATTCGGGGGAACTGTTCGAGATCATGCGGCCGGGGCGGCCGGGCGTTGGCAAGGTCCAGTCCCTGCCGCGCTGGGCGGTCGAGCAGGACTGGCCGCGCTGGAAGATGGATTCGGAGAGCCTCGCGCATGACCCGGTGTCGGGGCGCTCCTGGGTGGGGTTCGAGCATCTTCAGCGAATCTGCCGCTATGCGCCCCGGTTTCGCCGTGTCGAAGCCTGCGTCGCCCCTGCGGAAATCAGACATTGGCCCTCGACGGGCAGCATCGAATCGCTGGTGCGGCTGGGCGATGGCCAGTTTCTCGCCATTGCCGAGATGGCGCAGGATCGCTCCGGCGCGTTCGAGGCGCTGCTGTGGCAAGGTGACCCGGTTGCGCGGGAGACGCCACCGCCGCTGCGGCTTCGCTATCATGCCCCGGCGGGTTACCGGCCGACGGATGCGCTGTGGCTTGGCGGAGACCGGCTGCTGGTCCTCAATCGGCGGCTGACGCTGGCACACGGCTTTACGGCCCGGCTGAGCCTTGTTCGGTTGCCAGCATTCAAGGTTGGCGCCGAGCTTTCCGGTACGGTCGTGGCCCGGCTGGAGCCGCCCGGGCTGGCGGATAATTTCGAGGGGCTGGCGCTGGGCTGGGAGGCGGGTCAGCTGATCCTGTGGGTCGTTTCCGACAATAACCGCTTTGCCCTGCAGCGCAGCTTGCTGCTGCGCTTCGCCTTGCCGGCCGACTGGATTGGGGAGGGGCTGCAACCGTAAACTGCAGGCACAGAAAAAGGCGGCCCGCTGAGGCCGCCCCTTTCAATCTCTGTGTCTGGCCGAACGGATCGGCCAGCGCGTTCAGGCAGCCTTGACGGCTACCTTCTTGACGATCTCACGCTTCAGGCGACGCACGCGCAGCGAGAGCTTTTCGTCAGAGGTCTTGAGCAGCCAGTTGTCCAGACCACCGTTATGCTCGACCGAGCGCAGGCCGTGGGTCGAAACCCGCAGCTTCACGCCACGCTCCAGCGTGTCGGAGATGAGCGTCACGTTCTGCAGGTTGGGCAGAAACACGCGCTTGGTCTTGTTATTGGCGTGGGACACATTGTGGCCCACTTGGCGGCCCCGGCCGGTCAGTTCGCAGATGCGCGACATGTCAATCGATCCTGATACTTGGTCGTTCGGAAAGCGGCGCCGATACAAGGCGGGGGACGAATCGTCAAGGCGGTTTCCCGCAAAACGACCCTGTCCTTGCGCGCGACCTAGCAGGACTGGCCTCGACAGGGAAGGGCGGATGAGCCACTAGCTGCGATCATGTCGAGCGCTTTTCCCTTGCCCGAGCCGATGCGTCTGGCGCTGGACTGCGCGCGCCGCGCTGCGGAAGCCGGGGAAGTGCCGATCGGCGCTGTGGTGACGCGGAATGGCGCGGTGATCGCGCAGGGCGAGAATCGCAACCGGCGCGATCGCGATCCCACGGCGCATGCCGAGATCGTCGCAATCCGCGCTGCCTGCGCACATCTCGGGCAGGACCGGCTAAGCGATTGCGACCTGTGGGTGACCCTGGAACCCTGCCCAATGTGCGCAGGGGCCATTGCCCATGCCCGGATCGCCCGGCTTTATTATGGCGCGGCCGATCCCAAGGGCGGTGGCGTCGAACATGGCGCGCGGGTTTTTGCGCAGCCGCAATGCCATCACCGTCCGGAGATTTTCTCCGGCATCGGCGAGGACAGCTCAGCGAACCTTTTGCGGGACTTTTTCGCCGCGCGGCGGTGACGCGGTTGCGGAAGAGGCCTGCGCCGCCAGCGGCGTGATCCGGTAGAGCCGGTAGGGCAACTCGCTCGGCGCCTTGACGGTGACCGGCGTCAGGAAGGGGAATGTCTCGCCACGCGCCAGCCGCGCATAGAAGCCCTTGGGGCTGCGGCGCTGGTAGATCGTCCCTTCCGGGAAGCCGGGACAATAGAGCAGATAGGTCGCGCCGCGCTTCTGCGCGATCTTGCGGAATGTCTCGGGCGATCCATCGAAGGCATGGTGCACGTCGAGAATGGCTTCCTGATTTCGGTGATAGGGACCGGCAATGACCGTGTGATGCGTAATCGCGATGAGGCGCGGCCCGAGATCGACAAGGGTGAAGATCGTCGCAGGCGCGATCTGGTCGAGCGGTTGCAGCGCGGGTTGAGTGCGGCAGCGCACTTCCGGTCGATGCGCGCCGGTGAGCGGCTTTGTGCCGGGCTTTGAGATCGCGGACAGGTTGGCCGCCGGTGCCGCGTGGGCGCCGTTGGCTGAAGCGTTCTTCGCCGAGGGCGGCGCCTGGTTGCGCGTCGAGGGCGCGGCGTTCGCCTGATTGTCCGGCTTGGGCGCCTGGGCAAAGGCCTTCGAAACGATGGGATAGAGGAAATAGACGCTGCTCGCCCAGATGAGGACGAGCGCGGCCGGCACGGCGAGCAGTCGTCGCACCCACGAGCCGGTGATGAGGGTGACGATGATCGCCCAGCCGGCCCAGGCGACCGGGGGAATGGCCAGAAGCTGTGCGGCAGGGCCGGCGCGGATCTGCCAGAAAGTCAGCGCGATGGCGAAGGCGATCATCAGCGTGACCGTGGCCCAGGCCCACATCCGCTCCGAATCGCGGCGGGCGGCCCAGCAACCTATCAGGCCAGAGAGCAGGCCGGTGATCGGCAGGCTGATCATCGGCACCCAACTCGATTGCGCCTGCACGTAGATCGGCTTGGCCTCGCGGATGTAGACCAGCCAGCTCTTCTGGAGTTCCGGCGAGATGCCGTAGAGGTCCGTCACGCAATTGGGCCAGCTCAGCCATGCAAAAGCGAGAACGGCCGCTCCCCCAAGGGCCGCGGCCCCCAGGCGCTGCAGCCAGCCGCGGAGGGGCAGGAGGGTGAGGCCGTAAAGCACGCCCGCTGTCAGCACGAGTACGCTGGCCCAGACCGGTGAGATGGCATCGCATACCGGCGCGCGATTGGCGTTGCTGGCGAACAGCGCGTAGCCGAGCACCGTCGTGCCGCCGAGGCCAAGCGCATAGGGGCGGACGCGGCGGGCAGCGCCTTCCTTGAAAATCCACCGCAAGGCAATGAGCGCGCCGGCCCCGACGAGATATACCAGCATTTCCATGCCGATGACCACGGAGAGAGCGCTGGCGACGCCGGTGACGACACCGCCGCGCGTCCATTTGCGATCGACAAGGCCGGCCAGGGCGGTCGCGGTCAGCGCCAACTGCCAGCCATGATGATCGACGCGCAGCGGCATGAACATG
This sequence comes from Sphingobium sp. B10D7B, assembly GCF_025961955.1. NCBI lineage: Bacteria > Pseudomonadati > Pseudomonadota > Alphaproteobacteria > Sphingomonadales > Sphingobiaceae > Sphingobium > Sphingobium sp. B10D7B. The sequence goes on along the minus strand of NZ_JAOQOQ010000001.1, from coordinate 2,403,747 downwards.
GAGAGGCCCATGCCGGCACCCAGCGGCAGCAGCATCGCGATGAACCAGCCTTGGCCCTGGCCCCGATCCGACAAGCGCCGCGCGATGAAGGCGAGGGCGAGCATCAGCAGCAGCAATGGGAGCAGTGGCTCGACGCCAACCGCCAGTTCCTCGGCGCGCGCGCGATCGGTGAACAGGCTGAAGAAGAGGATGAGTGCGGCGATGGGCAGATCGACCAGCCGGCTCCAGTGGATATTGGCGCCATCGGGCGGCGCCATGCGGTGCTGCCGCAAATCCCACCAACTCTGCCCGGCCAGCCAGTCCCTCACCTGCAGATACCGCATATTATCGTCGGTATCGCCAAGGGAGAGGAAGCGAATGGCATCCGCGGAGCGATTCAGGAAATAGGCCGCGATGATCAGCCAAGCGATGACGATCAGCCAACGCCATTCACGCTGCGCGAACCCATCTATGGCGCGCCACAGCCGGCTCGCGCGCGATGTCCACCCGCTTTGAGTGGCAGAACTGTCAATCCGCATGGTTCAGCGCCCGATAGCCATATGTGCAGGAACAGGCAGGGCGGCCTCGTCGTCCCGATACGCCTGCGGTCTTCCCCATTGGGGAACCGCGACCATTGCCGCTGCCGAGTTCACGGCCTAGGGCTTAGCCATGTGCATCAAAAGCGCAACGGGGCAAATCACACATGAGTGAATCGAAACGCCGGTCGGCTGAAAGTGCGTGTAGCTGATGATCGGTGGACAACTCGTGCGCTATGCGCTGACCGGCGGCTTCGTCACGGCGCTGCAGGCTGGCGTCTACTGGGTTCTGGCGCAATTGCTGGGCGTCCACCCGCAACTCGCGAATGTCTGCGGCTATCTGGTTGCGGTAGCTACAGGCTATGTGCTGCATGGCCGCTTCACATTTCGGGGGCATGGTAGCCGGGATCGTCCGGTGGCGCAGGCGGTGCGCTTTGCGATCGTTTCGCTGCTCAGTCTGGCGCTCAACGCCTTCTGGGTCTGGCTGTGCGTGGAACGGCTGATGCTGCCGCTCTGGTCGCCGATTCCCTTGATGGGCGTGGTCACGCCGGTGCTGGTCTTCACGCTCAACCGCCAATGGGTGTTCCGCTAAGGCGAGCGCGCAATAAAAAAGGGCCGCCGGATCGCCGGCAGCCCTTTTCGAATTCTTACGGCAAAGCCGTGGATTACATCGCGTTGTTGGCGACGTTGCTGGCACCGTTCGCCATGTTGTCCATCGCGTTGCCCGCGGCGTTCATGGTGTTGTCGGCAGCGTTTTCCACGTCGTTTGACATGTTCACGGTGTTGTTGACGGCTTCGTTGGTCTCGGACTTGGAGCACGCGGCGAGGCCGAGCGAAGCAGCCAGAACAAGCGAGATGGCAATAGTCTTGGTCATGGGCAAACCCCTTGATGAATTCAAACCGAGCAGAAGCTGTGGAAGGGGTCCCCCCCCTTTGCCTGCGAAGCGATTCGTATCGATTTGTGAGCGCCAGCGCAATCCCTTGGTAATGATGCCCATTAACCAGCGATGAAAGCTATGGCTTGAACTGCCTCGACGGATGCCGCAGACAGCCGGGCGATGCTGGGACAACTCGATCTTTTCCGCGCTCTTGCCGATCCCACGAGGCTGCGGATCGTGCATCTTCTGCGTGAGATGGAACTGGCGGTGGGCGAAGTCGCGCTCGTCGTCGGGCAGAGCCAGCCCCGCGTCTCCCGGCATGTCCGCATATTGGTCGAGGCCGGGCTGGCGGAACGCCGGAAGGAGGGCAGTTGGGTGTTCCTGCGCCTATGCGGGGGACAGGAAACACCAGCATTGCTGGCCCTGCTCGACGCGGCGGCACCCTCGGCGAGCGAGCGGCTGTGGATCGAGGCGGACCAGGCGCGCCTTACGGCCGTTCGGGCGGAGCGGGCGCGCGCGGCCGAGGATTATTTCGCAAGCCATGCCGAGGAGTGGGACGCCCAGCGCTCGCTCTATGTGCCGGAGGCCGATGTGGAAGCGGCCATGCTGGCGATGCTCAAGACGCACAAGCTTGGCCGCTTGCTTGATGTGGGAACGGGGACGGGGCGGATCGCGACGCTGTTCGCCGCGCAGTCTGAGCAGGTGCTGGCGATCGATCGCAGTGCCGAAATGCTGCGGCTGGCGCGCGGAAAGCTGCCGCGCGACATCGCCGATCGGGTGCATTTTCTGGCCGGTGATTTCAGTGCCTTGCCCATCGAGGATGGATCGGCCGACACGGCGATTTTACATCAGGTGCTGCATTATGCGCAGGCGCCCGAGCGGGTCATCGCCGAGATCGCGCGCACCTTGCGGCCGGGCGGGCGCCTGCTCATCGTCGATTTCGCGCCACATGAGCGGGAGGAGTTGCGAACGCGCGACGCCCATAGCCGGCTGGGCTTTTCCGACGAGCAGATCAGGGCGTGGTTTGCGGCGGCAGGCGTGGCGCTGGAACAGGTGGAAACACTGGCGGGCGGTGAGTTGACCGTGAAGCTGTGGCTCGGCCAGAGCCAACGCGTGCCGCTGGCTCCAAAAAAGGACGCCCGACGCGCATAAACGCCGAGCGCCGCAACTGCATTTCGCGACAATCGAGGGAGATCAGTCGCTCGGCACGAGGTGGCGCCGGCGCGCCATCAAGGCAAGCCGATCCTTGACCGCCAACTTGAGGCGCTTGAGTCGCTGCAGCTTTCCGAAATCCGGCGCGCGCTGCCGCTGTTCAAAGCGCAGGGCTTCATCGAGCTTCTGGTGCCGATCAAGGAGACTGAAGATATGCTTGGACATATGCCACTCCGTTGGAAGGTTTCCAAAACTCGGGTGACAACCGGGCGATGATCTTGTCTGCATGGGGGTGCCAGACGTCGCACCGGTGTCACCCGATGCGGTCCGACATCACGAGCTGACGCAGGGGGAACGTCGTTGCTCGCCAGAGGGGCCCGGCCCGCACATCCAATGTAGCAAGCCGAGACGGCTGTTCAAGTCTGAACAGGCTTTTTCTGTCACAAAAACCGCCTCATAGCGGGCGTGTCGCGGAGCGACCGGCGTTATTCGCCGAGTTGGCGGGCTTCCTGATATTTGAGCTCAAGATAGCGGTTATGAACCGCGAGCTTGTCGAGATCGCCATCGGCGAGCTGGGCCGTCATATGCGCGATCTCCTGCTCGATGACGGAGAGGCCCTCGACCAGTTGCGCGTCCGGCACGCGGCCGTTGCGAGGGACATGACGCAGCGGTTCGGGAATCGACTGATAGCCGGTAACCAGCTCCGGCAGATGGTCGCTGAGCAGGCGGCGGACCTCGACGGCGGCAGGCTCGCGGGGGTCGAGCTTGGCAAGCTGCGGTGCCAGGGTCTCCAAGCGGTTGCCGATGGCGTTGACGATGGGAATGGCGGGCGCCGGCAGCGCGCGACGCTGATTGTCGAGCCAGATCTCGGTCTTTTGCGGAAGCGTCTTGAGGTCTGCCTGCGCGAGCCGTTCCGGCTCCATGACGCGCGGCTCGGTGGAGATGAACGCGAAAGCGAGGCAAGCGATGAGCAGGCCCATGACCAGCAGAACGCCCGTGGTGCCGATGCCCCCCAGCACGAACCCGGCAATCGCCGCGCCGACCAGCACGGCAGCGACCGCGAGGATCATGCGCTTGAGCCGCCGCGTCCAGTCGCGCTGCATCCGGGCGATCTTGCGGCCGGTATGGCGGTAGCGCTCGCTGGTCCGCGCGATCAGCTCATTGGCGCGCTGGACGATCTCGTCGACTTCGCTGGGCATGGCGGCCGTGTTACTCGATCGCCGTCAGCGGAGACTGGCCGCTGGTCACCGCTGCCTGCGCGCGGGCCTGACCCTCGGCGCGCGCGATATAGCCTTTCGACTTCTCGACTTCAGTGCTGAGCGTGTTCACCGTCGTCTTCATATTCTCCAGCGCTTTCAGCTTGAAGGTGTCGATATTGTCCATGGTGTCGTAGATATTCTGGAAGGCGCGCTGCAGCGTCTCCAGCGGGATTGTGCTGCTGGCCGCCTGCTCATGGATTTGCGCCGACTGGGTCTTGAGCAGTTCGCCCGTCGAATCGATGAGATTGGCCGTGGTCGTGTTGAGGGCGGTGATCTGGTCGAGAACCAGCTTCTGCCCGGCCAGTGCCTGCGCTACGGTGACCGCCGTGCGCAAGGCAGAGACGGTGGTCGTGCTCGCGCGGTCCACCCCCTTCACCAGCTCGACATTGTTCTTCTTGACCAGATCCAGCGCCAGATAGCCTTGCACGGTGACCGCCATTTGCGTCAGCAGGTCCTGGGTGCGCTGGCGCACGTAGAACAGCGCGCTCTCCTTGATGGCCTTGCTCTTGGCCGGATCGGTCGCCTCCAGCTCGAAGGCTTTTTGTTCGAGCCGCGCGTCCATGGCCTTGGCGATGTGGATCATCTGCTCCAGCCGGCCCATGGTCGCCCACATGTTCTGCCGCTCGACATCGATGGCGGCATTGTCCTTGATCAGCGTGTCCTTGCCGCTGGCGAGGCTGCCGAGGATTGAGTTGATGTGCGTCTGGCTCGACTTGTAGCTGTCGAAATAGTTGCGCATCTTGTTGCCGAACGGGATGATGCCGAAGAGCTTGCGCGGCGCGAGCAGATTGCCGCGCTTGCCGGGATCGAGATCCTCGATGACACGGCGCAGCTCGGCAAGGTCGGTTCCGACATTGCTGTCCGCGTCCATGGCGCGCACCGGGCGATCGAGGAAGCGGTTGGAGTGGCCGGCAGCTTCCGCAATCTCCTTGCGGCCCATATTGGTGATCTGATCGACCTTGGCGCCGAACTCGGGGGAATTGGCGTCGAGCGCGGCCAGTTCCTCGACAAAAGCATCGACTTTTTCGTCGAGCTTGCTCTTCTTCTCATCTTCCAGCGGGACGAGGCCGGCAGCGCGTTCAGCCGTCACATTGGGCACCACCTCGGGTGGGGTGAGATCGAGCTTGTCTTGGGTCGTCGTCGCGCTGGTCGCCATCTGGGTCTCCTTGGGGTGTAATATTGCGATATAACACCGCCGGTTCAAGGCCGGTCTTCAGTATAGGGGGCATGGGGCGGAGAAGTAAGTCCCCGGAGGCGAGGACGCGGATTGCACTGCGCGGCCACGGCCCTCGCGAGGAGACGCCGGGACGGAGCGATGGTAAATCAAATCTAAGCCATTTGAGGCTAGGCCCTGCCGCCTTGGAGAGAACATTGCAAAGGCGGGGGAAATGCACCACCATCATCGCTTCGAGAGGATGTCCCTTGGAAGGCGGTTGGACAGGCAGGCAGCCTGTCAGGCAGCGGGGGGCGCCATTATGGATGTTTATGATCTCGTCGTGATCGGCAGTGGGCCGGCCGGGCGCCGGGCAGCGGTGCAGGCCGCAAAGCTCGGTAAATCGGTGCTGGTGGTGGAAGGGCGCAAGCGTGTCGGCGGCGTGTCCGTGCACACCGGGACCATTCCTTCCAAGACCCTGCGGGAGACCGTGCTCAATCTGACCGGCTGGCGCGAGCGCGGCTTCTACGGCCGCTCCTACCGGGTGAAGAAGGACATTGGCGGCAGCGATCTCGATCACCGGATCGACAAGACGCTGGAGCATGAGGTGGACGTGCTGGAGCACCAGTTTCAGCGCAATGGCGTGCGCACGCTGGAGGGATTTGCTCGTTTTACCGATCCGCACACCTTGCTGGTCACCGCGCCGGACGAAAGCGAATTGCGGGTGCGCGGCGAGCGCATCCTGATTGCGGTCGGCACTGCGCCGTTCCGGCCGGATAATATACCCTTCGACGACGATATCGTGCTGGACAGTGACGTGCTGATTGAGGCGCCGCGCGTGCCGCGCTCGCTGGTGGTCATAGGCGCGGGCGTCATCGGCATCGAATATGCGACGATCTTCTCAGCGCTGGATGTGGCGGTGACGCTCATCGAGCCGCGCGAGACATTCCTGGACTTCATCGACCGGGAGATCATCGAGGAATTCATCCATCAGCTGCGCGACCGGGGCATGACCATCCGGCTGGGCGCCAAGGTCACCAATGTGGTGAAGGATGCGAGCGGAGCCGTCGTCACGACGCTGGAGGACGGGCGCGCGATCCGCTCCGAGATGATGCTGTTCGCGGCCGGCCGGGTGGGCGCGACGCATACGCTCGGGCTGGAGCATTGCGGACTGGCGGTGGACAATCGTGGCCGGCTGAAGGTGGATCCCAAGACCTTCCAGACCGAGGTGCCGCACATTTACGCGGCGGGCGACGTGATCGGCTTCCCCAGCCTTGCCTCGACCTCAATGGAGCAGGGGCGGATCGCGGCGTGCCATGCGTTCGATCTGCCGATGCCGCCGGCTCCGGCCTATTTCCCTTATGGCATCTACGCGGTGCCGGAGATTTCCACGGTCGGCATGAGCGAGCAGGACGTGAAGGCCAAGAAGATCCCCTATGAATGCGGAATCGCGCGCTTTCGCGAAACCTCGCGCGGGCACATCATGGGGCTGGATTCAGGGCTGATGAAGATGATCTTCTCGCTCAAGACGCGGCGGCTGCTTGGCGTGCACATCATCGGCGAGGGCGCAACGGAGCTGATCCACATCGGCCAGGCTGTGCTGAACCTGAAGGGCACGATCGACTATTTCATCGAGAATACGTTCAACTATCCGACCTTGGCCGAAGCTTACAAGATTGCGGCGCTGGACGCCTGGAACCGGATGCCGCGGGAGGGGTGAGGGTTCAGTTCTTCACTTCGTCATTCCCGCGCACGGGGGGATCCAGTTGAGCGCTACCGCTCAGATCCCACGCCGCATCTGGATTCCGGCGTGAGCGGGAATGACGAGTGGTGTGCAGCGTTTAATGTTGAGGCGTTCGCCTCTCAAAAACTCTCTTCGCCGTAGACCTTGGTGATGTCGCCGTCCCACGCGTCCTTGTAGCGATCCAGCAGGCGCTCGGCGTGGGTGCGGCCGGTTGCGACCACTTCGTCGAGCGCGGAGAGGTAGCCGCCTTCATTTTCGCCGATGCTGTTGAGGCGGGCGCGGGCGGTGAGGCCCGCGCGGGCGATGGCGAGGACCTCGCCGGCGATGTCCTGCAATGTGCGTCCGCCGGGGACGGGCGCCCGCAGGGCGAGGCGTGGGACTTCGGTGCGGAGGGTTTCGCGCTCCTCCATCGTCCAGTCCTTCACCAGATCCCAGGCCGCGTCGAGCGCGCCGTCATCATAAAGTAGGCCGACCCACAGGGCGGGGAGGGCGCAGATCCGGTTCCACGGGCCGCCATCGGCGCCGCGCATTTCGAGGAAGCTCTTCATGCGCACTTCGGGGAAGGCGGTGGAGAGGTGATCCTCCCAGTCGCCCATGGTCGGGCGCTCGCCGGGGAGGGCAGGCAGCTTGCCATTGAGGAAGTCGCGGAAGCTCTGGCCGGCGGCGTCGATATATTTGCCGTCGCGGAAGACGAAGTACATCGGCACGTCGAGTGCGTAGTCGGCGTAGCGCTCGTAGCCAAAGCCATCCTCGAACACGAAGGGCAGCATGCCGGTGCGGTGCGGATCGGTGTCCGACCAGATGTGGCTGCGATAGGAGAGGTAGCCGTTGGGCTTGCCCTCCGTGAACGGCGAATTGGCGAAGAGAGCCGTCGCCAGTGGCTGGAGCGCGAGGCTGGTGCGGAACATCTTCACCATGCGCGCTTCGCTGGAATAATCCAGATTGACCTGAATCGTGCAGGTGCGCAGCATCATGTCCAGGCCCATGCTGCCGACGCGCGGCATGTGCTGCAGCATGATGCCATAGCGACCCTTGGGCATGATCGGCAGTTCAGCACGGGTCTTGTCCGGCCACATGCCAAGGCCGAGGAAGCCCAGACCCAGCTTGTCGCCGATGGCCTTGACCTGTTCCAGATGCCGCCCGGTTTCGGCGCAGGTCTGGTGGAGATTGTCGAGCGGGGCGCCGGAGAGTTCGAGCTGGCCGGCAGGCTCAAGGCTGATTGTGCCATCGCTGCCCGAGAGCGCGATGACCTTGCCGCCTTCCTCGACCGGTTCCCAACCGAACGTGCGCAGGCCATCGAGCAGATCGCGAATGCCGCCGGGCTCATCATACGAGGGCGCGCGATGGTCTGCGAGGCGGTAGACGAACTTCTCGTGCTCGGTGCCGATTTTCCAGCGATCCGCAGGCTTTTCGCCATCCTGGAACAGGCTGATGAGCTGGCTGCGAGACTCGATGATCGGATCTTCGCCCGCCGTTTCCTTGCGTGTACTCATTGCCTGATCCGGTCCTCGCCCTGCATCGGCGCGCCCATAAGAGGTTTGCCGCGCCCGCGCAAATTCATTTCGATTCGAAACTTGTCCAGTCACCGTTGAGCGCCATCCAGCAGGCCGTGGCGGCGATGGCGGCGGTCTCGGCGCGGAGGATTCGCGGGCCAAGGGAGATGGGGCGGGCGGCCGGATGCGCGCGGATCAGCGCGCGCTCCTTCTCGGTAAAGCCGCCCTCCGGCCCGATGAGCAGGGCGGCCGGACCGGTGTTCGCCGCAAAGCTCGTGGTCATCGGCTCGCCGCCCGTCTCGTCCGCGAAGAACAGGGCGCGGTCAGCCGGCCAATCGGCGAGCAGGGCGGGGAGGGTGGTGAGGTCGGCCAGTTCCGGCAGCGCGGTGCGGCCGCATTGCTCTGCGGCCTCCACCAGATGGGCATTCAACCGCTCGCCGTTGACCTTGTCGACGATGCTGCGCTCGGTGCGTACCGGGACGAGACGCGCGACGCCCAGTTCGCAGGCCTTTTCGGCGACCAGATCGATCCGGCCCTTCTTGATCGGTGCGACACAGAGCCAGAAGTCCGGCACGCTCTCTGGCGACCGCGTCTGCGCCGCGCAGCGCAGGACGAGATCGCGCTTGCGGACCTGCTCGGCGGTGGCGCTCCATTCGCCCGAGCGGCCATCGAAGAGAAGGACGGTGTCGCCCTCGCGGAGGCGCATCACTGAAATCAGATAATGAGCGCTGTTGCCCTCGACCGGCACGGCAACCTGCTCGCCGAGCGCCGTCTCGACGAACAGGCGCGGCGTAGATTTGGGTGGCCAGGCGGGAGTGGCGGGCATGAGCATTGCCCTAGTGCATCGTCCGTTGACTCGGCAACGCCTCAATTCCGTTCGTGTCGAGCGAAGTCGAGACCCTCGACAGCATGGCGTAGGTCGAGGGGTGTGTCTCGACTGCGCTCGAAACGAACGGTGGCCGCTCAAAGCACGTCGGCAGAGGCCGCCAGGAGGTGGCGGAAGAGGAGGTCCGGCTCGACGAGGGGTTGATCGGATGGTCGCTCCTGGCGCAGGGGTGGGGCGACCATCAAGGCAACAGGGACTAGCAAGGCGATGGAGCGCAGCGAGCCGCAATATGTGCCGGATACCGAAGCGCAGGGTTTCTTGCGCCTGCTCCCGGCTGCGGCACGGCCCTACGCGCTGCTGGCGCGGTTCGACCGGCCGATTGGCTGGTGGCTGCTGTTCTGGCCCGGCGCCTGGGCGATAGCGCTCGCCGGCGGGGTGCCCGAGCGCTGGACGATGCTGCTCTGGTTCCTGCTCGGCAGCATCGCGATGCGGGGCGCGGGGTGCGTCTACAATGATATCGTAGACCGTGACCTCGACGCCAAGGTCGCGCGGACCGCCAATCGGCCCATTGCCAGCGGCGCTGTGTCGCTCAAGGCCGGCTGGGCGTGGTTGCTCATCCTGTGCTTCATCGGGTTGATCGTGCTGCTGCAATTGCGCTGGCAGGCGCAGGTCGTCGCGCTGGCGAGCCTTGCGCTGGTCGCGGCCTATCCGTTCATGAAGCGCATCACCTGGTGGCCGCAGGCTTGGCTGGGGCTGGTGTTCACCTGGGCTGCGCTGGTGGGCTGGGTGGAGATCAGCGGGGGCATGAACGCGGCTGGCCTGTTGCTCTATGGCGGCGCCTTCTTTTGGGTGATTGCCTATGACACCATCTATGCCCTGCAGGACAAGGAGGATGACGCGCTGGTCGGCATCCGCTCCAGCGCCCTGGCGATGGGGCGGCATGTGCGGGCGGGCGTGGGACTTTGCTTTGTCCTTGCGCTGCTCCTGTGGGGCGGCGCGCTCTGGCAAGTCGTGCCGAGCTGGCTCTCCCTCATGGCCCTGGCGCCTCTGGCGGTGCAGTTCGGCTGGCAGGTCTGGACCTTGCGCGAGGACGGCAAAGACCCGCTCGTCAAGTTTCGCTCCAACCGCTTTGCGGGTTTGCTGATGTTCGCCGCCTGCCTTGCGGTGGGCAGTGCTTGACGAACGCAGCGGGGGCGGGCAGGCGCAGGCAGCCTGACACCGCCGGGGAGCGCCAATGCTGCGTCGCATCTATGAATGGACTCTCGAGAAGGCCGGGCATCGCACCGCGCCGCGCTGGCTGTTCGGCATCAGCTTCATGGAAAGCAGCTTCTTCCCGATTCCGCCGGACGTGCTGCTGGGGCCAATGTGCCTCTCCAAGCCCCACAAGGCCTTTCAATACGCGTTGATCTGCACCGTGGCGTCCGTGCTGGGCGCAATGCTCGGTTATGTCATCGGCATGTTCCTGTTCGATACGATCGGGCGGGCGATCCTCGATTTTTATGGTCTGACGGCGGAGTTTCAGCATTTCGCGCAACGCTTCAACGAGCAAGGCTGGTTGATCGTGCTGCTCGCCGGCTTCACGCCGTTGCCCTTCAAGGTGATCACCATTGCGGCGGGCGCTACCGGGATGCCCCTTTATGTGCTGGTGATCGCGAGCATCATTTCGCGGGCTGCGCGGTTCTTTCTGGTCGCAGGTTTGCTGTGGAAGTTCGGAGAGCCGATGAAGGCCTTTATCGACCGGCACTTCGGGCTGATCACGGCGATTGTCGGCGCGTTGGGCGTCGGCGGGTTCGTGCTGGTCAAGTATCTGGTGTGATGGCGTGACAATCTCCCGCGCGCCTTACCGGATCGCTGCGGCCGTCGTTGCGCGCAGGCCGGGGGTGACGGCCCTGCTTGCCGGGCTGCTCTCCGCCACTGGCTTCGCGCCGCTCGAGCTGTGGCCGGTGACGCTCATCATGCTCGCGCTGCTGATGCAACTAATCTGGGTGGCGCCGGACCGCAAGAGCGCAGGGCAGATCGGCTATCTGTTCGGCCTCGGGCATTTCATGCTCGGGCTCAACTGGATTGCCCATGCCTTCACCTTTCAGGATTCCATGCCGGCCTGGCTGGGCTATCCAGCGGTGGGTTTGCTCTCGGTGTATCTGGCGGTTTATCCCGCGATGGCCGCCATGATCGGCTGGACGCTCGGGCGGGGCCGGCCGCAGGTCTTCGCCCTTTTCCTCGCCACGGCCTGGCTGCTGACCGAATATCTGCGCGCGAGCCTGTTCACAGGTTTCGCCTGGAATCCTTTGGGGGTGATCTGGTTGGGCACCGGCGTGGAGCAGACGGCCATCGCTATCGGCACTTATGGGCTTGGTCTGGTCGCCATGCTGGCGGCGGCGGCCTTGTGGTGGCTGGCGCACCGGCAATGGCGGCCGGCAGGTCTCATGATCGTCGGTCTGGCGCTGGTGGCTGGGCTGGGGCAGCTGCGGGCGAGCTATATCGGTGGAAAGGACCAGTCTGGCGCCCTTGCCAACATCCATGTGGTGCAGCCCAATATCAATCAGAACGAGAAGTACGACGCCAATCTTGAAATCCTGAACTTCCGCCGTTTGGCCGAGCTGACCATGCTGCGGTCCGGCAAGCCTGCGTTGATCTTCTGGCCGGAGGCAGCCGTGCCGGCAGTGCTGGATATGGAACCACGCTGGCGCGGGCGGATCGCCTCGCTGCTGGGGATGGACGATCTGCTGATGCTCGGCGGTGATAAATATCATTTCCACGAGCAGGGCGGCGTGGTGGATACGCAGGTTCTGGAGGGCGCCAATAACAGCCTGTGGGTGCTGGACGCGCGCGGGGACCTGCATGGGCGTTATGACAAGGCGCACCTTGTTCCTTATGGCGAGTATCTCCCCATGCGCCCGGTGCTGGAGGCGATCGGCCTTTCCCGGCTGGTGCCAGGCAGCGTCGACTTTTGGCCCGGGCCGGGGCCGCGCACGCTCGATCTGCCTGCGACGCCGGATGGCGGGCAGGCGCGCCGCAAGCTGCGGATGGCGGTGCAGATTTGCTACGAGATCATCTTCTCCGGGCAGGTGGTCGACAGGGCTAATCGTCCCGATTTCCTGTTCAACCCGTCCAATGATGCGTGGTTTGGCAGCTGGGGGCCGCCGCAGCATCTGGCGCAGGCGCGGCTGCGGGCGATCGAGGAGGGGCTCTCGGTAATCCGCTCGACCCCCACCGGCATTTCGGCGCTGGTCGACCCCGTCGGGCGTGTCGTCCGGTCCATCCCCTTCCAGCAGGCGGGTGCTTTTGAGGCCCCCCTGCCCGCGCCGCTTGCGCCCACCTTGTTTGCGCGGCTGGGCAACCTGCTGCCGGTCGGTCTGGCCGTGCTGCTGCTCGTAAGCGGCGTTGCTATCGCCCGGCGCACTCGCTAAGGAGCGCGCAACATAAACATTTCTTTATATGAACTGCGGCCCCGAACTTCCGCCACGAGAGCCGCTAGAAGAAAGGTCACGATCTCCCATGCGTTCCAGCTATCTCTTCACGTCTGAATCGGTTTCCGAGGGGCACCCGGACAAGGTTTCCGACCAGATCAGCGATTCGATCGTCGACCTGTTTCTTTCCAAAGACCCCGAGGCGCGCATCGCCTGCGAGACGCTGACGACGACGCAGCTGGTGGTGCTGGCCGGCGAGATCCGCTGCAAGGGCGTGTACGAGAATGGCCAGTGGGCGCCGGGCGCGCTGGAGGAAATCGAACGCACGGTCCGCCAGACGGTCAAGGACATTGGCTATGAGCAGGAGGGCTTCCACTGGGAGACGCTGCGCTTCGAGAACAATCTCCACGGCCAGAGCGAGCACATCGCGCAGGGTGTGGACGCGAGCGGCAACAAGGATGAGGGCGCCGGCGACCAAGGCATCATGTTCGGCTATGCCTGCAATGAGACGCCTGACCTGATGCCGGCGACGCTGGATTACAGCCACAAGATCCTCGAGCGCATGGCCGCCGACCGCCACTCAGGCGCCGCCCCCTTCCTGGAGCCGGACACCAAGAGCCAGGTCACATTGCGCTTCGAGAACGGCAAGCCGGTCGCCTGCACCGCTATCGTCGTCTCCACCCAGCATGCCAAGGGCTATGATGCCGGCGAAAAGGAAGCCGAGCTCAAGGCCTATGTGAAGAAAGTGGTCGCCGATGTCCTGCCCGCCGCGCTGCTGAGCGACGAGACCGAGTATCACATCAACCCGACCGGCAGCTTCGAGATCGGCGGGCCGGACGGCGACGCAGGTCTGACCGGCCGCAAGATCATCGTGGACACTTATGGTGGCGCGGCTCCGCATGGCGGCGGCGCGTTCTCCGGCAAGGACCCGACGAAGGTTGACCGTTCGGCGGCGTACATCACGCGTTATCTCGCCAAGAACATCGTGGCGGCGGGCCTGGCCAGCAAGTGCACGATCCAGCTGGCTTATGCCATCGGCGTGTCCAAGCCGCTCTCGCTCTATGTCGATACGCACGGCACCGGCACGGTGGGCGACGACAAGATCGAGGCGGCGATCGGCAAAATCGAGAAGCTGGGCGGCCTGACCCCGCGCGGCATCCGCACGCATCTGGGGCTCAACAAGCCGATTTATCGCAAGACCGCAGCTTACGGCCATTTCGGCCGCAAGGCGGAAGGCGACTTCTTCCCCTGGGAAAAGACCGATCTGGTCGAGGACCTCAAGGCCGCGCTGGGCTGAGCCGAAGCGCTCCTTTGCGTTCCAAGAGATAGGGAACGGCGCGAGGCTTGCTTCGCGCCGTTTTTCGTAGGTGCTGCGCGGGCGGATGAAAGCAGGCACCGCGCGCGCCGTCCCCCGTTTCCTCCAGCGACAAAATGATCTAGGCGCACGCGCATGACTGCGCACAAATCAGGCGATCCCACCACGCTCAACCGGCTCTATGGCCGCCAATCCGGCCATAAGCTCCGGCAGGGGCAGCAGGCCCTTGTCGATGAGCTGCTGCCGGCGATCAGCGTGCCCGAGGAGGGCGAGATCACCGCCGAGCGCTTGTTCGGCCCGACCGCCTTTGGCGAGCGGCCGCTGCATTTCGAGATCGGCTTCGGCAGCGGCGAGCATCTGGCCTACCGCGCCGATATGCTGCCGGACCATGGCTTCATCGGCTGCGAGCCTTTCCTTAATGGCGTGGTCGGCGCCTTGGGGCATGTGCGGGACCAGCATCTGGGCAATGTCCGGCTGCATATGGGCAATGCCCTCGAAGTGCTGGCGCGCATCCCCGATGGGGCGCTCAGCTTTGTATATCTGCTCCACCCGGACCCATGGCCAAAGGCGCGCCATGCCAAGCGGCGGATGATGAACAAGGGGCCGGTCGACATGATCGCCGCCAAGCTGAAACCGGGCGGCGAATTCCGGTTCGGGACCGATCATCCGATCTACCTGCGCTGGGCGCTGATGGTGATGCGGGACCGCGAGGACTTCGACTGGCTGTGCGACAGCCCGCGCGATTTCCTCAACCGTCCGGGCGGCTGGCCCGAAACCCGCTATGAGGCCAAGGCTCGCAGGCAAGGGCATGAGGTCTGGTACTTCCGATATCGGCGGAAGTGAAAATAACCATTTAGGTTATTTACTGTTGACATCGTGACGCTCTCTGGTTAGAAGAAGGCATCATCGCAATTCGAATCGCTTGGACGGGCCGCTCATATAGAGCCGGCCTGCTCGTCCCGTGGCGCATTGCGAAGGCTTCTCTCAACAGGATGGTGTTCATGACGCAACGCCCGATCGGTGCGCCGCGACCGCGCATGTCGCGTCCCCGGCGCCCGCGCTGGACGATCCAGCGCCGCCGCCAGTTTCTTGCGGTGCTCGCCGAGACATCCAATGTCAGTGCAGCGGCGCAGGCGGCCTCAATGCATCGATGCACGGCCTATGCGCTCAAGGGGCGTGACCCCGAATTCGCCCGAGCCTGGAAGGAGGCGCTGGAGCAGGGCTATTCCGACCTCGAATTGCACCTAATGCGCCAATCGATGGACGGGACGATGCGAACCGAAACGGTTATCGATGGCGAAACCAAGGCGGTCAAGCAGGTGCGGACCATCCACAGCTATCCGTTGACGGTGGCAGTGCGATTGCTGACAGCCCATCGGCAGGAGGTGGAATCCTGGCGGCGCGAAACCGAGGCGGCAAGTGGCGCTGGCGATGACCCGGAAGATCTGGACGGGCTGGATGCCGAACTGGAGGCCATTTGCGAGCGGTTCCTCACGGAGGACGATGGAGAGGAGAATGCCGGGGAGCCGGCAGGTGAATGACGACAGGCTGTCGATGATCGATCGCCTGGCCAGACTGAGTCCGACGCGGCGGCAGCAATTGTTACGAAACTTGTCACTCTTGCAACGGCGGCGCTTGATCCAGGCTTGGCGCTTTCGGGCGCGACCTGCGCAATTGCCGCCGCCGGGCGACTGGTTCACCTGGATGATCATGGGGGGGCGGGGCTTCGGTAAGACGCGGGCTGGTGCCGAATGGGTGCGAATGGTGGCCGAGGGCGACCCCACCGCGCGCATCGCTTTGGTCGGGGCGAGCCTGCATGAAGCGCGAGCCGTGATGGTGGAAGGCGAGAGCGGACTGCTTGCCATCGCGACGCAGGGCAATGAACCGAAATGGTTTCCGGCCAAGCGCCAGTTGCGCTGGCCGGGCGGGGCGTGCGCCATGCTTTATGGCGCTGCGGACCCGGAGACGTTGCGTGGGCCGCAGCACAGCCATGCCTGGGCGGACGAGATCGGGAAGTGGCCGCGCGGGGAGGCAGCGTGGGACAATCTGGCGATGGGGCTGCGTCTGGGCAATCGACCGGCCATTGTCGCGACCACCACACCGCGCGCCGTGCCGCTGGTCCGACGCCTAGCTGCCGATCCGCGCGTGGTGGTGACGCGGGGCAGCACGCGGGACAATCGAGGTGCGCTTCCGCAGAGCTTCCTCGCGGAGATGGAACGCAATTTCAGAGGCACGCGGCTGGGGCGACAGGAACTGGACGGGGAATTGTTGCTTGATCACGAAGGCGCGCTGTGGACGCGGGCGCTCATTGAGACGTGCCGTTTAGCCGGCCTTGTGCCTGAGCGTGCAGAGCTGGCGCGTGTCGCGGTGGGCGTCGATCCGCCAGCGAGCGCGGGAGGCGACGCCTGCGGGATCATTGTCGCAGGAATCGATCAGGCCGGCGAGGCAATCGTGCTGGAGGATGCGAGCGTCGAGCAGGCGAGCCCGCAACGCTGGGCACAGGCTGTGGCACATGCCGCAGAGCGATGGGCGGCAGATCGCATCGTGGCGGAAGCGAACAACGGCGGCGAGATGGTGCGTACCGTGCTGCGCGGAGCCGACAGGGCCCTGCCGGTCCGCCTGGTTCACGCGGCGCAGGGCAAAGTGGCGCGAGCCGAGCCGATTGCCGCCGCCTATGAGGCTGGTCGGGTCCGCCATGCCCGACCCTTTGCGATGCTGGAGGACCAGTTGTGCGGCTTGTTGATCAATGGGCGTTACGAGGGGCCGGGACGATCGCCTGACCGTGCGGACGCCCTCGTCTGGTGCCTGACCGAACTGCTTTTGAAGACCAATCCGCAGGCGCGGGTTCGATCACTCTAGCTTGTCGCTTCACCCCGTTTCGGGAACGATACGGAAGTGCTTGCTATTGGTTGCAAGCAGGCACAGCATGATCGTCCCATGAAGCTGTCCCCAGG
This sequence comes from Sphingobium sp. B10D7B, assembly GCF_025961955.1. Classification (NCBI taxonomy): domain Bacteria; kingdom Pseudomonadati; phylum Pseudomonadota; class Alphaproteobacteria; order Sphingomonadales; family Sphingobiaceae; genus Sphingobium; species Sphingobium sp. B10D7B. The sequence goes on along the minus strand of NZ_JAOQOQ010000001.1, from coordinate 2,387,048 downwards.
AGCTTCCACGGGTGAACGACATTTTGGAGAAGATTGCCGAGGCATCCAGCCTCCCGCTGCTGTGGCGCGGGATGACGCGCTATTATGCGCGCAACGGTTTCGGCGCGGTCAGCTATTATTGGGTGAAAATCGGCACCAACATGCCGGCGACTCTGCCGCTGCAACATGGCTTCTCCAAAAAGGAGGTGGCGCTCTATTGCTCATTCGACTTCCAGCGGCTGGATATCGTGCCGCGCGCGGCGCTGGCAGCAGGCGTGCCCATTCGGTGGCATGAGGTGTGGGGCAATACCGAACTGACGGTCGAGGAGCGCCAGTTTCTGGAGGCCATGCGGCAGATCGATTTCACCGATGGGTTCTCCTTGCCGTGCTATGGCCCTGGCAATCGTAATGGCGTCGTTGGTCTGGGGAGGATCGCGCCGGATGCGGACCTGAGCGAAGAGCGGATGACCCAACTGCATTTTGCGGCGCAAGCGGCGCATTTGCGGATCTGCGGCCTTTTTGCGGAGGAAACGGGGCGGGAACGGCAACTCTCGGCGCGGGAAAAGGAGATCCTGCATTGGGTGGCGCGGGGTAAAAGCAACACGGTGATTGCCGACATCCTCCAGATATCGCCGGGAACGGTCGATACCTATATGCGGCGGATTTACGAGAAACTGGAGGTGTCCGACCGGACGTCCGCCGCCGTCAAAGGTGTGGGGTCGGGCTTGATCGCGGCCTGATCCATTCCCGCGCGATCGGGGGCGCTGCCGCGCATCGACCGTCGCGACCGATAAGTGATCTTGCAGCCGCCGGCCCCGACGCTGGCGGCTTTTTCGTGCGCAAGCGAGGAGACGATCAGGTGAAATGGTTTGGACGAAAAGCCGCGTCGACACCGACGCGGCCGCCGCTGGCGCGCGCCTGGCTGGGGCTTGGCTGGGCAGGAGCGGGCGACTGGCCGCAAAGCTATGAGGCGCAGCTCAAGGCGGCAGTGATTGCCAACCCGGTGGCGCAGCGTGCGGTGCGGCTGGTGGCAGAGGCGGCGGGAAGCGCGGCGTTGCACGCGGTGGCTGCCAAGGAGGGGGATGCGCAAGCGGCTCTGGCGCTCGTGCAGCGGAGCGTGGCGGGGCAAAGTCTCATCGAGATGCTCGCCGCGCATGTGCTGCTGCATGGCAATGGTTACGCACAGATTGGCCATGGCGCCGATGGTCTGCCCGCGACCCTCTATGCCCTGCGCCCCAAACGGGTGACAATCGAGCAGGATCGTGCCGGTTGGCCCGTGGGCTATCGTTACCGGGCGGGCGATAGCGAGATGCGCTATGCCAGCGAGGATGCGGCGGGGCGGACCGCGGTCATCCACGTCAAAGCGATCAACCCCGCAGACGATCATTATGGGCTAGGCTGCCTGGGCGCTGCAGCGGGTGCGGTGGCGATCCACAATGCGGCGACGCAGTGGAACAAGGCGCTTCTCGACAATGCGGCGCGGCCATCCGGCGCGCTCATTTATGCGCCGGGCGATGGCAGCGTGCTCGCGCCCGAGCAGTTCGCCCGGTTGAAGGCCGAACTGGAAGGCGCATTTCAGGGTGCGGACAATGCGGGGCGGCCGATGCTGCTGGAAGGCGGGCTGAACTGGCAGTCGATGAGCCTTTCCCCGCACGACATGGATTTTGTGGCGCTAAAGGCAGCGGCGGCGCGGGACATCGCGCTCGCCTTCGGTGTGCCACCCGTGCTGATCGGGATGCCGGGGGACAGCACCTACTCGAATTATCGGGAGGCCAATAAGGCGCTGTGGCGGCAAAGCGTGCTGCCGCTACTGGCCAAGCTGCTCGGCGCGCTCGGGCAGGGGCTGCGCGACTTCTGGCCCGAATTGGTGCTGGAGGTCGATCTCAACCGCTTACCCGCGCTCGCCGAGGACAGGATGCTGCTGTGGGACCGGATCGAGAGGGCGGATTTCCTCTCGACCGAGGAAAAGCGCGCGATGCTGGGGCTGGACGCCACGCGCGCATGAGCGCCGGGACCGTGCGGTTCGCCGGCTATGCGGCGATCTTCGACAAGATCGATCAGGGTGGCGATGTCATCGCGCCGGGTGCCTTCTCGGCCAGCCTCGCGCGCCGTGCGGCGACAGCGCTGCCGCTGCTCTGGCAGCATCGGGTGGGCGCGGTGATCGGGCGGATCGATCATGTCGCGGAGGATGCGCGCGGGTTGCGGGTGATCGGCACGATTAGTGCGTCCGGGGCGACCGCGGAACAGGCGAAGGTGCTGCTGCGCGATCGCCGGATCGAGGGATTGTCCTTCGGCTATCGCGTGGTGGCGGCGGAGGGCCATCAACCCCGCCGGCTGGATGCGCTCGATCTGGTCGAGGTGAGCCTGGTGACTCACCCGATGCAGCCGCTGGCGCGCGTTCACGCGGTGGAGGCTGGCTGACAGCGCGCGCCGATTTTCTGGATGTTTGAGGGGCCGACTGCGGCCCCTTTTTTTGTTTTTGACCGCAGGAGAATGACGCAATGCAGGACGTGGAAACCAAGAGCCTTGAGGAGAGCTTTGACGCGATCCTGCAGGCAGACCGGCTGACCGGCATGGAAGCCCGGATGGACGCCTTTGACGAGGCGCTGCGCAAGCAGGCCGAGCGGGCGATGGCGCTGGCCGGTCGGCCGCCGCTGGACGGCGCCAAGGGCAGCGATGTCGACCCGGCGCGGGCGGCCTTTACCGACCGCTATCTGCGGCGCGGCATCGAGGCCGGTGTGGAGCTGAAGAGCTTCTCGGGCGCGAGCGGCGGCAGCGGCGGCTATGCGGTGCCGCGCGAGATCGACCAGATGATCGACGCGGCGCTCAAATCGATTTCCCCGATCCGCGCGGTGGCCAATGTGGTGCGCACAGGGTCGGCGGGCTATCGAAAGCTTGTGACGACCGGCGGTGTCGTATCCGGCTGGGCGGCCGAGACGGCAGCGCGGCCCGAGACGGCGACCCCCACCTTCCAGGAAATCGCGCCGCCCTCCGGTGATCTTTATGCCAATCCATCGGCCAGTCAGGCGATGCTGGACGATGCCCAGTTCGATGTGGAGAGCTGGCTCGCCGAGGAAATCGCCCGCGAATTTGGCCGGGCCGAGGGCGCGGCATTCATCAATGGCGACGGGACGAGCAAGCCCAAGGGCTTCCTGACTTACGCCACCACCAATCAGGCTGACAGCGTTCGTCCATTCGGGTCGCTGCAATATGTCGCATCCGGGGCAGCGGGCGGCTTCCCGGCCAGCAATCCGCAGGATCGGTTGATCGACCTCGTCCAGTCGCTGCGGGCGCCCTATCGGCAGGGTGCGGTATTCGTGATGAATGCGGCGACGCTGGCGACGATCCGCAAGTTCAAGACCAGCGACGGCGCGTTCCTGTGGCAGCCCAGCATGATCGCAGGCCAGCCTGCGACGCTGCTTGGGTATCCGGTGATCGAGGCCGAGGACATGCCCGACATCGCCGCCAACAGCCTCTCCATCGCCTTCGGCAACTTCGCCAATGGCTATGTGATCGCTGAGCGCAGCGAGACGAGCATTCTGCGCGATCCCTTCACCAACAAGCCGTTCGTCCACTTCTACGCAGTGAAGCGGATCGGCGGCGCGGTCGCCAACAGCGAGGCCATCAAGCTCATGAAGTTCGCCGCCTCCTGAGGAGGCCCTGATCGGCGAACCGATGAGGGGCGCCATGCCGGTCTCTCCCCGCCGGCATGGCGCCTTTTTCTCATGCTTGAAGGACGGCTGCGATCATGACCGTGACAATCGAGAAGGGCGGGCCGCTCGCGGTGCCGCTTGAAGACCTGAAGCAGTATCTGGGCATCAGCCTTGCCGACGATGATGCTGCGCTCACCGATCTGCTGCGCGCGGCGAGCGAGGCGGCCGAGCAATATCTCGGCCAAATGCTGATCGAGAGAGCTGTGACCGAAGTGTGCGGCGCCAGCGGCGCATGGGGTCGGCTGACGATGGCACCGGTCAGCGCGATCAGCGGCATTGAGGGGCTGCCGGCGGATGGCGCGGCATTCGTCCTGCCGGTTACGGCCTATGCCATTGATATCGATGCGCAGGGGGCGGGATGGGTGCGGATCCTCAATCCGGGATCGGCCGGACGGGTTCGCGTGACCTATCGTGCTGGCCTTGCCCTTGCCAAGGACGATGTGCCCGATGCGCTTCAGCACGCCGTCGTTCGGCTGGCGGGCGAGTGGTATGCGCGACGCGACGGGCTGGAGGGAGACCTGCCGGCATCCGTTGTCTCCCTGTTGCGACCCTGGCGTCGGGTGCACCTCGCATGAGCGGCGAGACGGCAGTGAGGGGGGCGGTGATCGCCGCACTCCGCAACGATGCGGACCTGATGGCCCTGGTCAACCTCGTGAGCAATGGCGAGCCGATCAAGGCAAGCCCGCCCTGGCTTCTGGTCGGCGAGATGATGTCGACCGGCTGGGGCGCACGGGATGTGACGGGTCTGGCGCTCCGCTTGCCCATCCAACTGGTCATTCGTGGCGATGATCTGGCGCGGGTGACCGCCGTGCTTGCGCGCGTGGATGCCGTGCTCGCGGGGGTCGATGGCGATCTGGGCGACTGGCGGATCACCAGCTTGCGGTTCGAGCGATCACGCATCCTGCGCAGCCGCACCGAGTGGCGAGCGAGCGCCGACTATGCCGTGAGGGCGGCGCGGCTGAATTGAAGCCCGCATCTCGCCTTCGCTCGGTGCGAGCGGGGATGCGGATACAGAAAGGATCAAGGCGATGGCAGTGGAGAAGGGCAGCGCGTTTCTGCTCAAGATCGGCAATGGCAGCACGCCGGTAAGCTATGCGACGGTGGCGGGGCTGCGCGCTACGCAGCTTTCCGTCAATGGTGAGGCGGTGAATGTCACCTCCAAGGATTCCGGCGGCTGGCGCGACCTTCTGCCGGGCGCGGGGGTGCGCTCGGTGAGTGTGTCCGGCTCCGGCATCTTTACCGGATCGGCGGCGGAAACCCGGCTGCGCAATCATGCGCTGGCCGGTGCCATCGACGATTATGAACTGAGCTTCGAGAGTGGCGAGAAGCTGCGTGGGCGGTTTCTGGTCACGCGGCTGGACTATGCCGGCGACTATAATGGCGAACGCACCTACACGCTCGCGCTGGAAAGCTCCGGCGCCGTGAGCGCACTATGAGCGGGGCGGTCGCGAATGAGGCGCGGGGGGAAGCCGCGCTGATGGTCGGCGAGCACTGCCTGACGGTGCGCCCGACCTTTGCGGCGTTGGTCGCTGCCGAGCGTGAGACCGGGCCGTTGCTTGCGCTGGTCGAGCGCGCGGCGGACGGGCGGCTCGGCCTCGCCGAGATGGAAGCTCTGTTGTGGCACTGCCTTGCGGATCGACCCGAGGCAATGGCCCGGGCCGATCTGGGCGACGCGCTGATCGCGCAAGGCGTGGGCGTGGCCTTGCCGGCGCTCCGGGCAATCATGCGGCAGGTCGTGGCTGGCGGGGCATGACGTCGGCCTGCTTTGCGGAGGTCGCTCGGACGTTGGCCGGGCAGGCCGGGCTGTTGCTCGGCTGGCGCCCCGACGAGTTCTGGCGCGCGACGCCGGCCGAGCTGGCCGACGCCCTGGCGGTGTTGCGCGATCTGGCCGGGCCTCAGGTCACGCCGTTCGACCGATCTGCACTGGCCAAAATGATGGAAAGGCATCCCGATGGATGAGGATATGCAAAGCCTGTTCGCGCCGATGGGCAGCGACATGGCCCGATTGCGCGAAGATGCGAGCGGTCTGCGCGACGAGCTGGATTTACTGAGCACGGGCGCGGAACGAGCGAGCCGCACCATCGAGGCGGGGCTGCTGCGTGCCGTGCGGACGGGGCGGATCGGCTTTGAAGATCTCGGCAAGATCGCGCTGTCCGTCATGGACCAGATCGCCCGTTCGGCGGTTCGTAACGGTTTGGAGGCGATCCTCGGCGGCGGAGGCTCTTCCGCGCTTTTGGGGTTGGGAACGAGCCTCCTCACCGGTGCGCTTGGGTTGCCCGGCCGGGCAACGGGCGGCCCGGTGGCGCCGGGGCGGGCCTATCTCGTTGGCGAGCGCGGGCCGGAAGTGCTCGTCCCGACGAACAGCGGCCAGATTGTGCCCGGCGTCGGTGGCCAGGGCGGACGAGACGTGCGCGTCTCGATCACCGTCAATGGCAGCGGGCAGGACGCGCCGCGCGCGCTGGCGCGCAGTGCGCGTCAGGTGGCGCGGGCGGTGCGTGGGGCGCTCGGGGATTAGGCGTTTTCGCGTCCATGACTGTGTCTCGACTAGAGCCGAGAGGTTGAAGTTTACCCTGAGCGCCCGCCTGCGAGCGGTCGAAGGGCTCGACACAAACGGGCGGGGCGGGTGGGATCGCCCGCCGAAATGGCTGCTCTCGACATCAACAAAGGATAACCCCGATGGCCTACTGGCTGGCGACCGAGAGGCGCAATCAGGAGAGCGGCGTGGTCAAGCGCTTCTCGCCACCTTTCTGGACCGTCAATTTCCCACGGCCGATGACGGCCTCCGTCGTGACGGTCGGGGATGATGGATTGCGCGTCGATGCGGTGTTCCATGGCTCGGGCGACCTTGCCGGGCTGATCTGGGAATCGGCTGATGTATGGGACCATCCGCTGCTCCGTTATGAGACGCGACGGGATTATCGTGGCTGCACCTTGCGGTTCCGCTGGCGGAGTGCTGGGGTCAAGCCGCTCGATGCCATTCAGGGCCCGACCTTGACGCTTGAGGGGCGGGACGCGGCCGGCAATGCGCGGGCCTGGTATGTGCGGCTCTGGAACTATGCGGAAGGCAGTCCGGAGGATGCGGTCGTCACCCTCGACTTCGACGCGTTGGTCGGTGGCTTTGCCTTGCCGGCCGATGCGGACCCGGTGGATGCACGGGATATCGACCGCCTGTTCATCTCCATCGTCCAGACCGATTATGATGAGGGAGAGACGACCTTTCCTGACGCCCGCGAAGGCCGGGTGGAGGTCAGCGAGATGGTTTGCGAGGGGGCAGGATCGGTCATCGCCATGGGCGATCCGATGCTGCCGGAGCATGGGCTGTCCATCGCCAGCGGCTATGATGATGCGTACAACCAGACGCCCGAGCGCTTGCTGCGGCAGGTGCTGGCGCTCGGCTATCGCGGCGCGATCAATCATTATGTCGGGATGAGCCACTATATGCGGCTCGCCCCTGACGGCAGCGATTTTCGCGTGACGCTGGCGGGCGGTGCGCTGGCGACGCCATGCCGGCGCTGGCACGAGGACTTCGCGGCGCGCTGCAAGGCGCTGGGGTTCGGGCTGATCCTGTCGCTCTCTTACGAGTTGTTCGATGCTTATTGCCCACCTGAGTGGAAGCAGCGGGCGTGGGACGGAGCGCCCGCGCTGACAGGGTGGACGCCGCCCTCCACCCTGCTTTCGCCAGCCAATGCCGCGGCTAACGACTATTTGCGTGCGGTGGCGCGGGCCTTTGCCGGCATCGCGCGGGATGCGGGGCTGGCAGTGCGTTTCCAGATCGGCGAGCCCTGGTGGTGGGTGATGGCGGATGGGCGTCCCTGCCTTTATGATGATGCTGCGCGCGCCGCGTTCGGGAGTGCTGCGGTGGAAATTCCGACGGTTCGCGATACGCTCGACAGCGGACAGATGGCTTTGTTGGATGCGGCTGGCGCTCTGCTGGCCACTTCGACGGCGGGCGTGGCGGATGCCGTGCGCGCGGAGACTCCGGGCGCCGAGCTTCTTCTGCTTGTCTATTTACCGAGCGTACTTGATCCGGCGGCGCCGGAGCTCAAACGCGCGAACGTGCCGACAGGCTGGGCCGCGCCGGCATTCGACCGGCTGCAGATCGAAGATTATGACTGGGTGACCGAGGGCCGAACCGCCCGCTCAGCCGCAGGGCGCGCCGCGATGGACGCGCGCCTGGGCTATCCGCCAGATGAGCAGCATTATTTCGCCGGATTTTTGCCGGCTGGCTCCACCGATGAGTCAACGCAGACCGGCTGGGACCGGATCGCCGCAGCGGCAGATGCTGCGCGCGCGCGCGGCCATGCCGCCACCTTCATCTGGGCGCTGCCCCAGGTCGCGCGGGACGGCTTTACCTATTTCCAGCTTTCAGGAGATGCGGACGTGCAGCATTTCGACGACCTCGCCTTTCCGCTCGACATCGGCAATCGCGCGCAGGTGGCGCCGGCTTTCTCGACGCGGATCGTGGAGAGCGTGTCCGGCCACGAGCAGCGCAGCACGCAATGGGCCGACGCGCGGCTGCAGTTCGATGCGGGGCCGGGGGTGCGATCCGAGGCGGATATCGCGACGCTCATCGCCTTTTTTCGGGCTCGACGCGGCGCAGCACGAGGGTTTCGGTTTCGTGATCCGTTCGATCATGCGTCTGGCTCGTTCGGCCTTGCGCCGGGGCCGTTCGATCAGTGGATCGGAACGGGCGATGGCGTGACGACCAGTTTCCAGTTGCGCAAGAATTATGGGGTGGATGATCCCCAGCAACGACGGATCACGCGGCCCGTCGCAGGGAGCATCAGGGTTGCGGTGGACGGGGCGGAGCGGTTTGGCGGCTGGTCTCATCCGGGCATGGGGGAGATCGCGTTCGCTAACCCGCCACCCGAGGGCGCGGTGGTGACGGCGGGCTTTGTGTTCGACGTGCCCGTGCGCTTCGCCGAAGACCGGCTGGATATCGACCGAGAGACGTTTGCGGCGGGCATTGTCCCGTCCGTCCCCCTGGTGGAGGTGCGCGAGTGAGCGCCGCAGCGATCCTGGGCAAGCCGCTCTGCGCGCTTGCTTTCTGCTGGCGGCTGGAGCGTCGCGATGGCGTGACCATCGGCCTGACCAGCCATGATCGGGGCCTGGAGGTGCACGGCCTGCATTATGCGGCAGCACCCGGGATCACGCCGAGCGCCATCGTGCAGGGTGGCAACGACCCGGACCTGACGGACTTGCAGGGCGCCATCAGCAGCGCGGCCATCAGCGAGGTCGATCTTGATGCCGGGCGCTGGGACGGCGCGACACTGCTCCTGCATCTCACCGAATGGACCGAACCCGGGGTGCTCTGGCTGGAACTTGCGCGCGGCGAACTGGGAAGCATCGAGCGGCGCGGCGGCGCTTATTCGGTGAGCCTGCGATCTACGCTTGCGGCGGCGCTCGAGCGCCCGGTCGCGCCGGTGACCAGCGCCACCTGCCGGGCGACGCTGGGGGATGCGGATTGCCGGATCGATTTGCGGCGGCATCAGCAGATCGTCGCGGTTGATGCCGTGGCGGATGACCGCGTTGCGTGCGGTGGCCTGCTGGCTGGGGTGTATCCCTTCGGCTCGTTGCGCTGGCTGGAGGGGCCCAATTGCGGCCTCCTGCAGACCATTGTCGATCAGGAGGCAGGGGGCGTTTTCTTGGCGGAACCGCCGGTGTTTCCGGTGGCAGCAGGCACGCGCGCGCTGTTGAGGTATGGGTGCGACAAGCGCCTTGCGACCTGTGCGTGGCGGTTCGGCAATGCCGTCAATTTCCGCGGGGAGCCGCATCTGCCCGGCATGGATTTGCTGACGCGCTATCCGGGGAGTTGAGTAATGTACGTTGGCGAACGAATGGCGGCCGAGGCCTTGGCTTTGGTCGGCGTGCCCTTTCGGTTGCACGGGCGCAGCATGGAAACGGGGGTGGATTGTGTCGGCTTGGTTGCGCTTGCGGCGCGGCGGGCCGGAATCGCTGTTCCCACGCTCCCGACCTATAAGCTGAGGGGCATGGGGCAGGCGAAAGCGGCACGGAACCTCGCGATATGCGGCCTCTCCCCGGCGCCGGAGATGGCCGAGGGCGCCGTGGTGCTGGTCGATAGCGGTCCGATGCAGTTGCATCTGATGATCGTGACGCACGGTGGTCATGTCCATGCTCATGCCGGACTGGGCAAGGTGGTGCTGATGCCGGGGCCATCACCCTGGCCGGTGCTGGGCGCGTGGCAATTTCAGGAGTAGCGCATGGCGACATTGGTTCTCACCGCCGTGGGCAGTACCCTTGGCGGAACGTTCGGCGCTGTGGGCGCGGCGATTGGCGGCGCGGTCGGCGCGCTCGCCGGACGGTCTGTCGATGCCCTGATTTTTCGACCCGGCGGGCGGACGGGGCCCCGGCTGAGCGACCTTCAGGTTCAGACATCCCGCTACGGCGCGGCGATCCCGCGCATCCACGGAACGATCCGTGTCGCGGGCACGGTGATCTGGGCCACGGACCTTCAGGAGAGCAAATCGACCAGCGGTGGAGGCAAGGGCAGCCCAAGCGTCACGACTTACAGCTATTCAGCGAGCCTGGCTGTTGCCCTTTCCTCACGGCCTATTCTCGGCATCGGGCGCATCTGGGCGGACGGCAATCTGCTTCGTGGTGCAGTGGGGGATTTCAAATCGCCGCTCACGGCATTTCGGCTGTATCTGGGCGGACCGGACCAGATGGTGGACCCGCTGGTGGCGTCCGCAGTGGGCGTGGCGCAATGCCCTGCTTATCGTGGCTGCGCTTATGTCGTGTTCGAAGGGCTGCAGCTGGCGGACTTCGGCAACCGGATTCCCTCGCTGACGTTCGAAGTGATCGCTGATGCCGAACCAGTGGCCCTGCCGGCGATTGCCACCGACCTTGCCGGACGCACCGTCAGTCATGCCGGTGAGGGCGATCCTGCGCGCCTGCTGGGCTTCGCTGCAGAAGGCGCTGTGGAGGAAGCGATGCGCGACATCGTCTCGCTGCACGACGTGCGATGGACAGAGCGCGAGGGGGAGCTCGCGCTGAGCAGCGGGACGCCGTCGAGCCATGTCATCGATCCGGTCACCGCCGTGCGCAGCATCGATGGCGAGAAGCAAGCCGAGCCTCAGCATGTCCGCACACCGATCGAGACGGTGGCTGCCCGGCTGGCGATCCGTCACCACGACCCGGCTCGCGACTATCAGCTTGGCTTGCAGACCGCGTTGCGGGCGGGGCCGGGGATGCGCAGCGAGGAAATCGACTTGCCGGCCGCGATGGGCGCGGACAATGCCCGGCGCCTGGCCGACCGGAAGTTGCGCAATGCGCTCCGGCGGCGCCGAAGTGTCAATATCGGCACTGGTTGGAGCGCGCTGGACCTTGGTCCGGGCGATCTTGTGACGGTCGCGGGCGAGCCGGGGCAGTGGCTCGTCGAGACGACGGAATGGGATGACATGGCCGTCAGGCTCAGCTTGCAGGCTTTTGAGAGCGGCACGCGGGCCATCGCAGGCGCAGGGGCCTCCGGGGAGCCGGTCCGTCAGCCTGACCTCGTCCAGGGGCCGACCAGTCTGAAGATTGTGGAGTTGCCGGGTGACGGGACTACGATTTCCACGAGCCCCGTCCTTGCGGCAGCGGCGTGCGGTACAAATGCCGGGTGGCGGCGCGCAGCCCTCTTTCGCTATGATCCGGTCCTGGAGATTGCCGAGCCTATTGGCAGCACAGCGCCGCGCGCCGTGATGGGCCGCACTGTTGGCGCGCTGCCTCCGGGCGCGCCGTGGCGGATGGACCTTTCCAGCAGCATCGAGATCATTCTCGACGATCCCGGCGATGTGTTGACCGGGGTGGGGGACGATCTTCTGCTCGGCGGCGCGAACATCTGCCAGATTGGAGAGGAACTGCTGCAATTTGGTCAGGCGGACGCGCTCGGGCCGGGGCATTATCGTCTGTCGCGGCTCGTTCGCGGGCGCATGGGCACCGAATGGGCCATGACTGGGCACGATGCGGGCGAACGGTTCGTGCTGATCGACCGCGAGCGGCTGGCGCCGATCCCGGTAGAGCAAAGCGCGGTTGGAACGACGCTGACTCTGAGGGCAATCGGCAGCGGGGACAGTACGCCCGCGCAGGACAGCCTTTTGATCGACGGCCGCGCTTTGATGCCTCTTTCGCCGGTGCACGGGCGGCACACGACTTTGGCCGGTGGTGATGTTGAGATCAGTTGGGTTCGCAGAAGCCGGCTTGGCTCGGCATGGATCGACGGCGTGGATGCGCCCGTCGGGGAGGAGCGGGAGGCTTATGCGGTCAGTGTCGTCGCAGACGGAGTGACATTGCGGCGATGGGAAACGACGCTCCCGTCCTGCGTCTACGCGGCGAGTGACGTTGCGGCCGATCTCGCGACCGCGGCCTCGGTTGGCATGCAGATCGAAGTGAGGCAGCTGGGCAGTTGGGGAGCGGGACGAGCGCTCGTCATTCCCTAGCCCTGTCTTATCCGCGTCTCCGCGCGCGACTTCCCACATCAGAAGGACGACGATCTATGGCTCAAACCGATCGATTTGGCTTGCCGCTGCTCTCTGCTGGGCAGGCGCAAAAGGAACTTACCCATAATGAGGCGTTGTCGCTCATCGACATCGCGATTGGACGAGTGGTGGAAAGCGCGAGCCTGTCAGCGCCTCCCGCCGCGCCCGATCTGGGTGCATGCTGGCTCGTGGGAAGTGGCGCTACGGGCGAATGGGCAGGGTGCGAGCGGATGATTGCGGCGTGGACTGCGGCTGGATGGCGCTTCCTCGCGCCGTTCGAGGGCTTGAATTGCTGGAAGCGGGATACGCAAAGTGGCGTGAGATTCCAGGCCGGCGACTGGCGGGAAGAAGGTCTGCGGACTGACGGTTTCTATGTTGATGGCGAGAAAGTGATTGGCAGCAGGCGGCCTGCAATCGCGAATCCATCCGGGGGGGCGCCCGTCGATTCGCAGGCGAGAGAGGCGATCATTTCAGTGCTTGATACCCTGAGGGCACACGGCCTCATCGCATCGTAACCACGCATAAAGCACAAAGACGTTGTCGGTTCCCAACATGCGGACGCGACAGGCAATATTTCCTGCAGGGCCAACATTAGCTGATCACAATGCGGCATTTAGGCAACATCATGCGATTGTGCGCTTGAAACCTTTGCGGCGCACTCCTAAAAACGTCGAGCAGCATTTTACGATCAACCTGAAAGGGGAATGATATGCGGAAGCTTGGCCTCGCCATAGCGCTCGCTTCGACCGCGATGGCATCACCATCGCTCGCCAAGGACGGCGCCTGGTATCTGGGCGGCGACGTTGGCGCGATAATCGTCGAGGACTCTGACACCACGTATGACGCCGGCACCGTTGCCGGTGTGGCAGCGACCACTGGCGTCACGGCCAACACCCCGCACAAGGTCGGTTACGACGCCGCGGGTTATGTGGGTTACGACTTCGGCGCGTTCCGCCTGGAAGCCGAATATTCGCACAAGAAGGCGATGAACAAGAACACCACCTACTCGAACCGGACGACGGCTCTGCCCGGCGGCCAGGCTCGCGTAGACAGCATCATGCTGAACGGTATGCTCGACTTTGGTCCCGATGATGGCCTGCAGGGCTTCGTCGGCGGCGGCGTCGGCGTTGCGCGGTCCAAGATCTCGCTGCCCGACACGCGCGATTCCGACACGGGCTTCGCCTGGCAGGCAATCGCTGGCGTCCGTTATCCGGTGAGCAACAACGTCGATCTGTCGCTGAAGTATCGCTTCTTCAACCACAGCAACATCGACCTGATCAACACCGCCGGCACGCCGCTGGAAACTGAGGTTCGCAGCCACAGCATCCTGGCTGGCCTGGTGTTCAACTTCGGTGGTGAAGAGCCGGCTCCGCCGCCGCCTCCCCCGCCGCCCCCGCCGCCGCCTCCCCCGCCGCCTCCGCCTCCGCCGCCTCCGCCGGTCGCGCAGTGCCAGCCGGGGCCGTACATCGTGTTCTTCGAGTGGGATAGCGCCGACGTTACGCCGGATGCTGCCTCGATCCTCGACAACGCGGTTTCGGCTTATGCGAACTGCGGTAGTGCGCAGGTCATGCTCGCTGGTCACGCTGACCGTTCGGGCTCGCCGCGCTACAACATGGGCCTTTCCGAGCGTCGTAACGCTTCGGTCCGTGGCTACCTCACCTCGCGTGGCATCTCCGACGGCGTCATCTCGACGCAGGCCTTCGGTGAGACGCGTCCGCGTGTCGACACGGCCGACGGTGTGCGTGAACTCCAGAACCGTCGCGTGGAAATCACCTACGGTCCGGGTTCGGGCAACTAAGAACTCTCCGCTTCGGCGGGACGAACAAGGAAGGGGCCGGCTTATCCGGCCCCTTTTTTTGTGTGAAAGAGCGTCGGGCTGTCAGCTTGCGTCTATGGGCGCGCATCGAGAGCGGGCGATACAGCAGGCATGATAAGCCTCGCGGACCGGTTTCACTTGAAATCTAAGGGCATAGCCCGATATTGTGCGCTGATAGTCCGGCGCTGTTGCCGGAAAGAGGAGATGATAAAATGGCGAATTGGCCAGATTCCCGGTCGTCCGCTACGGGCTACGGTGGTGCTTCCACGCATGCGAGCGAGGTTGCTTATGACGCAGGCCTGCGCTCCTACATGCTCTCGATCTACAATTACATGGCCAGCGGCGTGCTGGTCACGGGTATCGTTGCGCTGTTGTTTGCAAGCTCCGGCTTCGCGGCTCAGGTGCTGGTGACCCCGCTGCGCTGGGTAATCATGCTGGCCCCGATGGCCTTCGTGATGGTGCTGAGCTTCGGGATCAACAAGTTGCAGACGAGCACCGCGCAAGCGCTGTATTGGGCATTTGCAGTCGTCATGGGCCTCTCCATGTCGTCGATCTTCCTGGTGTTCACGGGTGTCTCGATTGCGCAGACATTTTTCGCCACGGCAGCGGCTTTCGTGGGCCTGAGCCTTTACGGCTATACGACCAAGAAGGACCTCTCCGGTTTCGGCACGTTCCTGATCATGGGCGTGATCGGTATTCTCGTCGCCATGGTCATCAATATCTTCGTGCAGTCGACGGCGCTTCAGCTGGTCATCAGCATCCTTGGTGTCCTGATCTTTGCCGGCCTGACTGCCTATGATACGCAGCGCCTCAAGAGCCTGTATTTCCAGGTTGCCGGGTCCGACATGATGGGCAAGGCCGTCATCATGGGCGCGCTGAGCCTGTATCTGGACTTCGTGAACATGTTCACGTTCCTGCTGCAGTTCCTGGGCAATCGCGACTGATCGCGTCGGGTTCTTTTATTGACCAGAAGGGCCGGGAGATATCCTCCCGGCCTTTTTTCTTATTAGGCAGCCCGAGCGAGTGCACCGGAACTGAGTCTGGATTAAGCTTTGCCCGACTGCGCCTGCGCGATAAGCGCATTGTCGATTTCCTTCGCGCGCACATAGGCGGGTCGGCTCTCAAGACGGGCGACATAGTCCGAGAAAATCGGTCGGGAGGGGATGGTGCCGAACTGCAGCCCCCAGGCGATATGCGATCCGACATACACATCGGCTGCCGTGAACATCTCTCCGCAGATAAACGTCTTGTCCCGGAGCGCGCTTTCCAAGGTGTCGATCGTCTGCTCGAAGCTGCCATAGCCCAAAGTCCTTTCCCGACCAGGCTCAGCGACAAAACCCAGTGCACGGTTCGTCACAGCCGCCTCCAGCGGTCCCGCCGCGAAGAACATCCAGCGATAATAATCGGCACGATCGGGCAGGGGCGGGGCCAGCGCTGCTTCGGGAAAGCGATCCGCCAGCCAGGCGCAAATCGCGGCGCATTCTGTGACGACCGCTCCTTCGTGGACCACGGCGGGCACCTTTCCCATCGCATTGATGGCCAGATAGGCCGGGCCTTTCATCTTGGTCTGGTAGTCGAGCAGGTGGGTCTCGTATGGGACGCCGACTTCTTCCAGCATCCAGCGGACAATTTGCCCACGCGACATTGGGTTGGTGTAGAATTGGATTTGGCTCATGATCGTCTCCCCAGTGACTGGAACGTATCATGAACGAACTTTAGGGTTTCGTCAAAGCCCTGCTATGGGCGAAGCGCCCTTCGCTCAGAAAATGCTTTATCTGGGCATGGGCGGTCGGGTGATAGGGCAGCAGCATATGGGAGAGCGGGAGGACGATGTGGTCCGTCGCGTTCTTCAATCTGGTCGAGGCCACGCTGACCTTGCCATCGCTCGGCCCGGGCAGAAGGCGTGACGCGCCATACCGCATCATCGGGCGGTCGCCGGCGATGATTCCTACCGGATAGTCGATCTCACCCAACATTGCAGTGATCTCTGCCGGACGCTGCGTGACCAGGGCCGGGGCGGCCCTACCGAGTATCGGGCGCAGCAGAGCATAACGGTGCAATGTGTCGGCTATCTCGCTGCCAGCGTTAGGGGTTCCCAACATGACGACCCGGCCCAGCCGCGCCGGGCGCCGCGCTTTGATCAGCGCGCGGGCGACCAGACCACCCATGGAATGGCTGACGATGTGGAGAGGCTGATCCGGGCTACCCGCTGTATCGATCTCTTCCAGACGTGGGCCGAGCAGTTTGCAGATGCCCTCGAGGTCCAGCCGCCAACTGTTGTAACTCAGATCGACGGGCTGATAGCCGGTGCTGCGAAGCATGGCGGCGAGGGGACGGTTCATCACCGCGAATCCGGCAAAGCCATGAATGAGGAGGACGGTCGGCTGCACGGTGGGTGTCAACGCCTGATCATGCCTGAGCGATCCCGGCCATCCTCAAGGTGATGCGGATATCCTGAAAGCAAGCCGGCCCCGAGCAACTGCCCGGGGCCGGTCGAGATTATATGAACTGTGCCGTCGATGGTGTTCAGCTCTTCGGTTCTGAGACCTCGGAAGGGCCGCTCTTTGCCTTGCGCGTGGCACTCCCCTTGCTGCGCTTGGGTGCTGCAGGCGTGATCTCGAAGGTGAGAGCATCGTCCTTGAGGCGGACGTGAACCTCGCCACCATGCACGAGCTTGCCGAACAGCAGTTCCTCGGCGAGGGGCTGCTTGATCTTCTCCTGCATGAGCCGACCCATCGGACGGGCACCGTACAGCTTGTCGTAACCGCGGGCGGTGAGCCAGTTGCGGGCTTCGTCGTCGAGCGTGATGTGCACATCGCGATCGGCCAGCTGAAGCTCGAGCTGCAGGATGAACTTGTCGACCACACGGGCGACAACTTCAGACGGCAGATAGCCAAAGGGCACGATCGCATCGAGGCGGTTGCGGAATTCCGGCGTGAAGAGCTTCTTCACGGCTTCCTCCTGCACATCCTCGCGCGTCGACTCGCCGAACCCGATCGATTCCTTCGCCATGTCGGACGCGCCGGCGTTGGTCGTCATGATCAGGATCACGTTGCGGAAGTCGACGGTCTTGCCGTGGTGATCGGTCAGGCGCCCATTGTCCATCACCTGCAGCAGGATGTTGAACAGGTCCGGATGGGCCTTTTCGATCTCGTCCAGCAACAACACGCAATGCGGGTTCTGGTCGATGGCATCGGTCAGCAGACCGCCCTGATCATAGCCTACATAGCCGGGCGGCGCGCCGATCAGGCGGCTGACCGAATGCCGCTCCATATATTCCGACATGTCGAAGCGCTGGAGCGGAATGCCGAGCAGCGTGGCAAGCTGGCGGGCAACTTCCGTCTTGCCGACGCCGGTGGGGCCGGAGAAGAGATAGTTGCCGATCGGCTTGTCTGGATCACGCAGGCCGGCGCGCGACAGCTTGATCGCGGAGCTAAGCACCTCGATGGCCTTGTCCTGTCCGAAGACGACACGCTTGAGATCGGTCTGGAGGGTTTCCAGCACGCTCTTGTCGTCGCTCGACACGGTCTTGGGCGGGATGCGCGCCATCGTGGCGATCACAGCCTCGATCTCCTTAGGCGTGATCATCTTCTTGCGACGCGAGGGCGGCACGAGCATCTGCATCGCGCCGACTTCGTCGATCACGTCGATCGCCTTGTCCGGCAGCTTGCGGTCATTGATGTACCGCGCGGACAGCTCCACCGCCGCCTTGATGGCATCGGGGGTATATTTGACCGAGTGGTGATCCTCGAAGGCAGAGCGGAGGCCCATGAGGATCTTGACGGTATCATCCACGGTCGGCTCGTTCACATCGATCTTCTGGAAGCGACGCAGCAGTGCGCGATCCTTCTCGAAATGATTGCGGAACTCCTTGTAGGTCGTTGAGCCGATGCAGCGGATCGCACCACCGGAAAGCGCCGGCTTCAGGAGGTTCGAGGCATCCATGGCGCCGCCAGAAGTGGCGCCCGCGCCGATCACCGTGTGGATCTCGTCGATGAACAGCACCGCGTGCGGCATTTTTTCCAGTTCGGTGACGACGGCCTTCAGCCGCTCCTCGAAATCGCCGCGATAACGCGTGCCGGCGAGCAGCGCGCCCATGTCGAGCGAGTAGATCACCGCTTCCTTGAGCACGTCGGGCACTTCGCCATTGACGATCTTGCGCGCCAGACCCTCGGCAATGGCCGTCTTGCCCACGCCCGGATCACCCACATAGAGCGGGTTGTTCTTGGAACGCCGGCACAGGATCTGGATCGTCCGATCCACTTCGGAATCGCGGCCGATCAGCGGATCGACCTTTCCTTCCTTCGCCTTCTCGTTGAGATTGACGGTGAACTGGTCGAGCGCGCCTTCCTTCTTCTTGGCCTCCGGCTTCTTCTCTTCCTCGGCCTGAGCTGGCTTGGCCGGCTCCGGCGAGGCAGCGCCCTTACCGACGCCGTGCGAGAGATAGGAAACCGCGTCGAGGCGGCTCATGTCCTGCTGCTGCAGGAAATAGACGGCATAGCTCTCCCGCTCGGAGAACAAAGCCACCAGCACATTGGCACCGGTCACTTCTTCCTTGCCGGAAGATTGGACGTGCAGGATCGCGCGCTGGACGACGCGCTGGAACCCGCTGGTGGGAGAGGGGTCGACGCCGCCGGAGACCTTCAGGCTCTCCAGTTCGGTATCGAGATAATGGGTGACCGTGTCGCCAAGCTCACCAAGATCCACGCCACAGGCCTGCATGACCTTTGCGGCATGTTCATCGTCAATCAGCGCCAGCAGCAGATGCTCGAGCGTCGCATATTCGTGCGCGCGCTCCGTGGCATGCGCCAGGGCATTGTGCAGAGTTGTTTCGAGGGCGGACGCGAAAGAGGGCATATCGTTCTACTCCTGCGGCCCGAGAGAGGGTCGCGTTAGGGTCAATGTCGGCACGCCGCGAGCCGCCTTCAAGGGCCGCTCTGTCATCCACCGATTTGCCGGAGGCCGATATGCGCCAGAAGGCGATCCTGCCTCCGCTCTCCTCATTTCTTGAATAGCGCCTCAGCGCTTGCCTTATGGTGAACTGCGCTCGATTTCTTGGCGCGGGTGCGCTCGATTTCGGCTGAAAGAAGGCTGATGCGTTCATCGAGCTCATCGACCGAAAGCCGATCCAGATCTTCGCGGATCAGCTGTGCAATCAGGTCGCCGGGCCGCGCCCGGGGTGAGGCGTCGTCGAAATCCATGGCGACATGCTTGCGCCAAAGTCCGCGCAAGTCAACCGGGGTTGGCAGAAGCCTCGGCATGCCCGAAGGGGCGATCTCAATCCGCCTATCGTGCTTTCCGGGCTGGTCTTTTCCGCGCCGGACTCTAGACGTAAGGCCGATCACGGCCAGCCAGGGGGAGCAAGCCAAGGTGACGAACCTGCCCGAGACCATGCGCGCCATTGCTATTCGGGAGCCAGGCGGGCCGGATGTGTTGACCGAGGTTCAGGTTCCCCTGCCGGTGCCCGCGCAAGGCGAAGTGCTCGTTGCGGTCGCGGCGGCAGGCGTCAATCGCCCAGACGTTCTGCAGCGGCAGGGCAGCTATCCGCCGCCGCCCGGCGCCTCCCCGCTGCCGGGGCTGGAAGTGGCCGGAACCATTGTTGCGGTGGGTGAGGGGATAGGCCCTGACGTGATCGGCGAGCGCGTCTGTTCGCTGGTCGCGGGCGGCGGCTATGCCGAATATGCCTGCGCCGACTATGCCCAATGCCTCGCCATTCCACCGGCGCTCTCGATGGAAGAAGCGGCTGCAATCCCTGAGACGCTGATGACGGTCTGGCACAATCTCTTCGAGCGCGCCTATATCGTGAACGGCGACAGCGTGCTCATCCATGGCGGGACGAGCGGCATCGGCACCATGGCCGTGGCCCTATGCCGGCTGTTCGAGATCACGACGATCGTCACCTGTGGCAGTGACGACAAGTGCCGCGCCGCGCTGGAATGGGGCGCTGGCCATGCGATCAATTATCGCAGCGAGGACTTCGTCGAAGCTGTGAAGCGCATCACGGACGGCAAAGGCGTGACGGCGGTGCTGGACATGGTTGGCGGCGATTATCTCCCGCGCAACCTGGAGTGCCTGGCCGAGGACGGCCGGCATGTCTCCATCGCAGTGCTGGGTGGGGCCAAGGCCGACCTGTTCATTCCCAAAATCATGATGCGCCGCCTGACACTCACTGGCTCCACATTGCGGGCGCGGACCGCGGGCTTCAAGGGCCTGCTCGTCGATGAGATCCGCCGCACGGTCTGGTCGATGGCGGAGAAGGGCGCGCTGCGTCCCGCGCTGGACCGCGTCTTCCCGCTTGGCGAAGCCGCGCAAGCGCACGCGCTGATGGAAGCGGGCGGGCACTTCGGAAAGATCGTCTTGAAGGTGCGGTGAAGGGCCGACGAGTGACGCAAATTCGTCATATTCCGAGAAAAACTGTCACATTGTTCGGCTAGAGCGCGCTTGGGGAAATGGTGTCCCCGGGGGTCGAGAAAGCCATGAACGCCATCAGCTCAATCGCGCAGGAGCGGGCTGTCCGCAGCGGTCATCCGCGCGCCCACTACCGCACGATCTGGATCAGCGACATCCATCTCGGCACCAAGGGGTGCAATGCCGAGATGCTTGTCGATTTTCTCGACAATGTGGACAGCGACACGCTGTATCTGGTCGGCGATATCGTCGATGGCTGGCAGCTCAAGAAGCGCGTCTACTGGCCGACTGCCCATAACGACGTGGTCTGGCGTGTGATGAAGCGGGCGCGGCGCGGCACGCGCGTCATCTATATCCCCGGCAATCATGACGAGATTTTCCGCCAGTTCACCGGCATGAGCTTTGGCGGCGTCGAAATCCGCCGCAAGATGATCCACACCACTGTCGACGGCCGCAAGTTGCTGGTGTTGCACGGTGATGAGTTCGACACGGTCATGCTCGCCCATCGCTGGCTCGCCTTTGTAGGGGACGCCGCCTACACCGCGCTGATGGCCCTCAATCGCCGCGTCAATCAGGTCCGCCGCTGGCTGGGCCTGCCTTATTGGTCGCTCTCCAAGATCGCCAAGCACAAGGTCAAGAATGCGGTGGCGTTCATCACCCGTTTCGAGGAGATCGTTGCGCATGAGGCGGGACGACGGCGGGTCGATGGGGTGGTCTGCGGGCACATCCACACGGCGGAAATCCGCCAGTTCGGCGAGATTACTTATTACAATGATGGCGACTGGGTGGAGGGATGCACGGCGCTTGTCGAGCATCATGATGGGCGGATGGAAATCCTGCACTGGGCCGAGGTGATGGCGGCACGCACCCTGAGCGCTGCTGCGGATGATCTGGAGGTCGCCGCTTGAGCGGTCACGGGCTGGCTCCGGCCCGCCGGCGCATCCTCATCGTCACCGATGCCTGGGCGCCGCAGGTCAATGGCGTCGTGCGAACGCTTCAGGCGGTTCGCGCAGAACTCATCGCCATGGGGCACACGGTCGAGGTGATCGCGCCCGATCGCTTTCACACGCTACCTTGCCCCACTTATCCAGAAATTCGGCTAGCGATGCCTGCGCCGGGAGCGATTGCCCGCATGATCGCGGCGTTCGGCCCGGATGCGATCCATCTCGCGACCGAAGGCCCGCTGTGTCTGGCAGCTCGGCGCTGGTGCCTGCGACATGACCGCCCGTTCACCACGGCGTTTCACACCAATTTCCCCGATTATGTCGAGCGGCGCACGGGCCTGTCGGCGGACTGGTTCTGGCCATATTTCCGCTGGTTTCATGGGGCGGCGCAGGCGGTGCTCACGGCAACGCCGTCCGTCCGCGCCGAACTGCATCGCGCCGGCATCCGTCATACGCATCACTGGGGGCGCGGCGTCGATCTGACGCAATTCTCGCCGCGAGGGGAGGGGCATCCCGCGCTTGCCGGCTTGCCGAGGCCGATCCTTCTTCACGTCGGCCGCGTCGCCGTGGAGAAGAATATCGAGGCCTTTCTCGCGCTCGATATGCACGGCAGCAAGGTCGTGGTGGGCGATGGGCCTGCGCGCGCGTCGCTGGAGGCGCGGCATCCCGCCGTTCACTTCCTGGGCATGTTGAGCGGCGAGGCGCTTGTCTCGGCCTATCGGGCTGCCGATGTCTTCGTCTTCCCCAGTCGCACCGACACCTTCGGGCTGGTGATGATCGAGGCGCTCGCCTGCGGCACGCCAGTGGCGGCTTATCCGGTCACCGGCCCGGTCGACGTGCTGACAGCACAGACCGGCACGATGGATGAGGATCTCGCGCGCGCCGTGACGCAGGCGCTGGAGCTTTCTCCGTCGGCCTGCACGGCGCATGCGCGCAGCTTCACCTGGCGGCGCAGTGCAGAGCAGTTCCTCGAGAGCTTGCACTGGCTCGGCGCCCCAGCGCTGGCACGCGCGGCCTGACCCCGTTGTACCGGCCGAACGGTCTTTCGTCCCCTTGGGCGCCGTGACGCGCGCGAGCGCTTGCCGATCCAGCCGGAATAGCTTATCTGTGCGACCATCAAGGCCATCCCGTGAGGGGTGGCCCTTCTATTTTGCACAGAAGGACTTGTCCCGTGGCACAGCCGCTCATGCCCCACGCCACAGCCAGCTGGCTGGTCGACAACACTGCGCTCAGCTTTGAGCAGATTGCGGAATTCTGCGGTTTGCACATCCTCGAGGTGCAGGCGATCGCGGACGATACCGCCGGCACCAAATATACCGGCCGTGATCCGGTCCGTGCGCATGAAATCTCCGTGGAGGAAATCCACAAGGGCGAGCAGAACCCCGATTACAAGCTGCAGATGCTCAAGGGGCCCGACCCGGTCCGCCGCACCAAAGGACCGCGCTACACGCCGGTTTCCAAGCGTCAGGACAAGCCGGACGGCATTGCCTGGATTCTGCGCCACCATCCCGAGGTTTCGGACGGCGCGATCGGCAAGCTGATCGGCACGACGCGCACGACCATTCAGGCGATCCGTGAGCGGACGCACTGGAACATCAGCAATATCCAGCCCAAGGACCCGGTGACGCTGGGTCTGTGCTCGCAGCGTGAGCTGGATGCACTGGTGGCCAAGGCGGCCAAGAAGGCCGGCATCGAAGCGCCGACCGACAACCGTCTCGATGGCGACCGTGAGGCGCTGATCGCCGAACTGCGTCAGGAGCGCGAGGATGCACAGCGCCGCGCGTCTGAAACGATGCTGGCGGAGGAAGCCGCTTTGTTCGCGAGCCGCCCCCGCGAAGACTGATTTTGCGCCCCGATTCGGTGCGTTCGGGGTCGAATTTGCACTGTGATCATAAGCATTCATCCGGGCGACGTAGCGTCGCCCGGCATGGCGTTGCCTTGCCACGCGGGATCGCATAGCCTCTCCATATGGAGAGCGAAAAACCCGCCTGGCAGGACCATTATGATCACCCCGTTGCGTGGGCGCAGGACTTTGCCCCGCTATCGCTGCCGGAGATGCTGCGATCTGCCGTGGAGCAGGATGGCAGCCGCCCGATGCTTGATTTTTACGGGCGCAAGTTCAGTTATGCCGAGTGCTACCGCAACGCGCGGCGCTTCGCTGCCGGGCTGATCGGCCTCGGCGTCCAGCCCGGCGACCGGGTCGGTCTCTACCTCCCCAATGTCCCGCATTACGTCGTGGCTTATTATGGCGCGATGATGGCCGGCGCCATCGCGGTCAATTTCTCGCCGCTCTATACGGTCGAGGAACTGGCGCATCAGGCCGAGGACAGCGGGACGACCCTGCTGGTGACCATCTCCGCCAAGCCCCTGTTCGGCAATGCCTGCGCCGTGCTGGATTGCTCCTGCATCGACCGGCTGGTGGTCGGCTCCGTCGTCGGTGGCCTGCCGCTGGGCAAATCCTTGCTCTACCGCCTGTTCAAGCGGTCGGCCGATGACCATGTCCCGTCCGATCCGCGCATTCTCTCGTTCGGCTCGCTGCTGGGCGATGATCCCTCCAGCCTGCCGTCGATCGATCCCCTGCGCGACCTTGCCTTGCTGCAATATACCGGTGGCACCACCGGGCGACCCAAGGGCGCGATGCTCACCCACCAGAACCTCTCGGCCAATGCGCGGCAGATCGACCTGCTCGATCCCTGGCATGCCCTTGAGGACCGCATTCTGGGTGCGCTGCCCTTCTTCCACGTGTTCGCCAACACGGCGGTGCTCAATCGCACAGTCGTTCGCGGCGGGGAGATCGTCATTCTTCCGCGTTTCGACGCGCGGCAGGTCATCGCAGCGATCCAGCGGACCCGCGTCACCTCGCTGCCCGGGGTGCCGACCATGTTCCAGGCTCTGCTGGACAGTCCCTATCTCGCCAAAGCGGACCTCTCTTCCCTGCGCGTCTGTATTTCCGGCGGCGCGCCGCTCCCCCTGCCGCTCAAGGAGCGGTTCATGGCGACCACCGGGGCGCGGCTGGTCGAAGGCTATGGGCTGACGGAGAGCAGCGGCGTCGTCTCGGCCAAT
Source organism: Sphingobium sp. B10D7B (assembly GCF_025961955.1). Classification (NCBI taxonomy): domain Bacteria; kingdom Pseudomonadati; phylum Pseudomonadota; class Alphaproteobacteria; order Sphingomonadales; family Sphingobiaceae; genus Sphingobium; species Sphingobium sp. B10D7B. Next base: position 2,362,648 of record NZ_JAOQOQ010000001.1, on the reverse strand, counting down.
CCTTATGATGGGCCGGGCAAGACCGGCTCGATCGGCCAGCCCATTCCCGGCACGCGCGTGCGCCTGCTCGACCGGGAAGACCCGTCCCGGCTTGCCCAGCCGGGGGAACCCGGCGAGATAGCCTTTGACGGCCCGCAAAGAATGCAAGGCTATTGGCAGAATCCGGATGCCGATCGGGAGGTCTTCGTCGATGGGTTCCTGCGCACCGGTGACGTCGGCACTATCGATCAAGACGGCTATTTCCGCGTGGTCGACCGCATCAAGGATATGATCGCGGTCGGTGGCTTCAAAGTTTTCCCCAGCCAGGTGGAGGACGTGCTGTATCGCCATCCCGCCGTTCGGGAAGCGCTCGTGATCGGCATTCCCGATGATTATCGCGGCGAGGTGCCCAAGGCGTTCGTGACCTTGCGGCCGGAGGTGGAGGACGACATCGACGGGGAGCGTCTCAAGGACTGGCTCAATCCGCAGCTCGGCAAGCATGAGCGCGTCTGCGCGGTCGAAATCCGTGAGAGCCTGCCGCGCACATTGGTTGGCAAGCTCTCGCGCAAGGAACTTGTCGCGGAAGAGCGGGCCAAGGTGGGGCTTGTTTGAGGGTTTCTCTCCCGGCTCATCGTTGGGGGGGACTGAGGGATGAGCCGGGAGAGATGATAGCGGCAATTGCGGGGAGCCGCATCATTCCCTCAACGCGGCTGTCAATGGACGGTTCCCACGCAATGTTGGACCTGGAGAAGAAACAGGACGCGCTCCACCTCTCTCCAGTGGCAGAAACGGATGTGGTTGCCGACATCGCGGCTGCGATCCGCGCGCTGCGCCGCCTCAACGCCGGCGTGATCGCCGAAAATACGCATCAATGCGGTGGCGTCGTCGTAACTCCGACGGTCGACCATGATCGGAAGATGCATTCAATATTCGAATCCCTTGCCCCCGCAAAATCAAGTCATTCTGGTCCAGCTGTATCCATTCACGGACCGTGCCAGCTTCGCCCTCTATCCGTGCCGGACGCCCCACGCTGGCTAAGCACGGCTTAACCAAGTCCCGCGCGGGAGCAATCTGTCCAGTTACGGCACGACGAAGACCGCCGGCTTGTTCGGCTGGCATCGCGGCGCGGGACATGGCATGGGCGTGACATGACCGATCCGAATTCTCCAGGCGACAAATCACCCATGGGCGGCGGTGCGCCGCTGGCTGGCCTCATTCTCCTTGGCACGATCGTCGGCATCGCGACCGGGCAGCCCTCGATCGGCATTCTGGCCGGGCTTGCGCTGGGGGTGATCGTGGCTGTCGCGATCTGGCTGAAGGGCCGGGGCTGATCCGCGCAGATAAGGGCGCGCATGCCCGCTCGGCTTGTTGCGTCAAGGCAGGCGCAGCCGTAAGATCGTCGCCATGAAAAAGATCATCCTGCTGACACTCGCCGCGCTGATCCTCATCGCGGGTTGCGTGTTCTATTATCTGTCGCGCCCCGATGTCGCGCGCCTGCCGGAAACCGCGCTTGAAGGGCGTGAGCCCGAGTTCACGCCAGCGCGCAAGCAGATCCTACCCACCGTCATGATCGCCAAGCCGGTGGGCTGGGCCGATGGCGCCGCGCCGGTGGCCGCGCGCGGTCTCGTCGTGCAGCGTTTCGCGGCCGGTCTCGATCACCCTCGCCAGATGCTGCGCCTGCCCAATGGCGACATTCTGGTGGCGGAGACCAACAGCCCGCCCCGCAAAGCCGGTGGCATTCAGGATTGGATCATGGGCAAGCTGATCGGCTTTGCCGGCGCTGGTGGCGTGTCCGCCAATCGCATCACGCTGCTGCGCGATACCAATGGCGACGGCATTGCCGAGCAGCGGCATGTTCTGCTGGAAGGGCTGAACTCGCCCTATGGCATGGCGCTGATCGACGAGACGCTCTACGTCGCGAACACCGACAGCCTGATGGCCTTTCCCTACAAGCTGGGCGAGACGCGGATCACCGTGGAAGGCCGCAAGGTCGCCAATCTTCCCGCTAATGCGCCCAATAATCACTGGACGCGCAGCCTTGCAGCAAGCCCCGACGGCAAGCTCTATGTCGGCGTCGGCTCGAACAGCAATATCGCCGAGAACGGGCTGGACGCGGAGGATTATCGCGCCGCCATTCTGGAGATCGATCCGCGCAAGGGCGAGGCGAATATCTTCGCCAGCGGCCTGCGCAACCCCACCGATCTGGCGTGGAACCCGTGGACCGGCTCACTCTGGGCGGTCGTCAACGAGCGGGACATGCTGGGTTCGGACCTGGTGCCGGATTACATGACCGACGTTGAATTCGCGGCCTTCTACGGCTGGCCGTGGAATTACTGGGGCGGCTATGTCGACCGGCGCGTGCAGCCGCAGCGCGATGATCTGCGCGAATATACCCGCCGCCCGGCCTTTGGTCTGGGCACGCACACGGCGCCCCTGGGCCTGGCCTTCACGCCGGGGTCCGCGCTTGGCGCGCCGTTCAATCAGGGGGCCTTCGTGGCCTTGCATGGCAGCTGGAACCGCAAGCCGCCCAGCGGCTACAAGGTCTCCTATGTCGCCTTTGACGATCGCGGCCGGCCGCAGGGCAAGCTTGTCGATCTTCTCACCGGCTTCCTCAACAAGGACGGGCAGGCGCAGGGTCGGCCGGTTGACGTGCTCGTGGCCGCCGATGGATCGGTGCTGGTCAGTGACGATGTCGGCGGGATCATCTGGCGTGTGAGCAATTCCGCAAAACCGGCCGCCGCGCCGACGCCGGAGCGCGGGCCCGCCTCCTGAGCCTTTTACAGAACTGATTAAGCCCCGTGCTCCTGCGAAAGCAGGAGCCCAGGGAGCAGCCGAAGAGAAGACCCGCCCTAGACTCCTGCTTTCGCAGGAGCACAGTTTTCATCGTGGTCTCGGCACCATCGCTTAGCGGTCGAGCGTAATGCCCGCCCGCCCGGCCAGTTCCACGACATATTGCCAGGCGACCCGGCCTGAGCGGCTGCCGCGCTGGGTTGCCCACTGGATCGCGGCCAGTGGATCGACGTCCAGTTCATAACGGGCGGCATAGCGGCGCACGATGGCGACATAGGCATCCTGATCGAGCGCATGGAAGCCGAGCGACAGACCGAACCGGTCGGATAGGGCCATCCGGTCGTCCACGACGTCGCGCGGATTGATCGGGTCGTCCTGCTCGCCCATGGAGCGCGGCACGATGTGGCGCCGGTTGGATGTCGCATAGAGCCGCACATGGCTCCCGCGCGCACTGGCGCCACCCTGCAGCAGCGAGCGCAGCGCTCGTGCATCGGCGCCGAAGTCACCGTCGAAACCAAGGTCGTCGATATAGAGGACGATCGGACGGCGCGCGGCGCGCAGCAGCGAGAACAGCGTTGCGAGACTTCGCAGATCGTCCGTGGCGATCTCGACCATAGCGAGCGGCAGCCCTTCCTTCTGCACCTGGCCGACGCAGGCGGCGACCGTGGCCGACTTGCCCGTGCCCCGCGCACCCCACAGCAGAATGTCGTGCGCCGCATGGCCCCGCGCGAGGCGACGGGTATTCTCAAGGCAAGCCTCTTTCTGCGCGTCGATGCCGGTCAGCAGGGCGTAGTCGATCGGCTCGAAGCCCTCGATGGGCACCAGTATCTTCCCATCCCAACGATAGGCCGGATGGGCCTCCAGGTCCGGGGTGGCGGCGGCATTCGGCGCAAGCCGTTCGAGCGCGGCGGCGATCCGCGCGAGCGCATCGTCCATGGACGGTGTGGACATGGCATTTCCCTCGGTCATCATGGATTGAGCCGTGGCGGGCCGTTCCCGCGAGGTCAAGACGCGAAGGCAGGCGGCACCGGTCTCCGCCCCGTCGCCGCCACGCTATCATGCCGCTTCAATGTGTCACGCGGCGCGGCTATAGGCCGCACATGTCCCGCGCCACCCGGTCCCTCGAAACGCGTATTCGCGCCTATGACAGCGCCGGGCTGGCGGAAGCCGCCGCGCTGATCATGGCCGGCGAACCGGTCGCCGTGCCCACCGAGACGGTTTACGGTCTCGCCGCCGATGCGACCAACGATCTCGCCGTGGCGCGCATCTATGAGGCCAAGGGCCGCCCGTCCTTCAATCCCCTGATCGTCCATGTCAGCGATGTCGCGATGGCGCACCAGCTGGTGTCGTTCAACGCCACGGCACAGGCGCTGGCCGAGGCATTCTGGCCAGGCGCGCTGACCATGGTCCTGCCGCGCCTGCCCGATAGTCCCGTCGCCGGGCTTGCCAGCGCCGGTCTTCCCACGCTGGCGGTGCGGCTGCCATCGCATCCGGCAATGCGCGCGCTCATCGGCGCGGCGGCCGTGCCGTTGGCCGCCCCCTCGGCCAATCGCTCCGGCGCGATCAGCCCGACCCGCGCCAGCCATGTGCTGGCTAGCCTCGGCGGGCGTATCCCGTTCATCCTCGATGCCGGCCCAGCCAGCGATGGCGTGGAATCGACCATCGTCGAGCCGCTCGACGATGCGATCATCCTGCTGCGACCAGGTCCGGTCACCCCGGAGCGCCTCGAAGCGATCACCGGACGACCGGTGCGCGCACCGGCAGCCAGTGCAGGGATTACCGCGCCCGGCCAACTCGAAAGCCATTATGCGCCATCCAAACCCTTGATGCTCAACTGCACGGACCCTGCGCCGGGCAGCTTCCACATCGGTTTCGGTCCGGGACCATCCCAGCGCAACCTCAGCCCGAGCGGTGATGTGGTCGAAGCCGCCGCCAATCTGTTCGCCGCTCTGCACGAGGCGGATGAGAGCGCGGCGGCGCGCATTTCGGTGGCGCCGATCCCGTCTGAAGGGCTCGGCCTTGCCATCAACGATCGTCTGCGGCGCGCGGCTGCGTGAGGTCGGCCTGAGCAGTGAGTCGGTCGAAAATATGCGGGACGGGCGGGGGCGATCGACCGCTGGCCATCCTCGCGAATCTCGCACATGTGGCAGGCAGCGGCGGCTCATGCACGGTTTGCCGCTGGCTGGTTTGCGGTTTTTGAAGAGTTCGTGAAGGCTCGATTGTCAAATCCATGCGTTATGCACGGACGCGGCAAATCCAGTTGGCGTGTCGGCAGTAAACGGAGGACTGAATAATTGGTCGCCTTATCCAGAGTTGATCTCGATTCTTCGTTGATCTTCGTTGCATTTTTTACACTTGCGGCTGCACTTTTGACACTTCGTGCCGTTTCTGCGCCGCATCGTATTTCTCGGCCGGTTTCCGAGGAAGTGCACGAGTTTTTGGGCGCCTCGTTCGGCGCGCTTTTCGCCACGGCGCTGGTGACCTGGCAGATCGGCTCGGTCATCCCCATCTTCCTCGCCGCGATCACGCTGGTCGCAATCGCGCGCTATTATCTCGTGCGCTTCAGCATGCCGGGCATCCTCTGGCTGACTGGCGCCGGGCTTGGCAGCGTGATGACGAGCCTGTGGGGCACGCTGTTCATTCTCGAAGCCGGCCTGCCGCCATTGCTGATGGTGCTGGCCTTCGCCGCGCTCGGGCTGACGCTGTTCGCCTTCCTCGCCAATCTCATCGCCAGCGTGGCGCGCGAAGCAGTGCTGACGCATGAGCGCTGGCGCCTGCCTGTGGCGATCCCCTCATCCGATCCCGCAGCCGCGCATCTCAAGGTCTCGCTGCACCTCGCCTGCTATGCCGAGCCGCCCGAGATCGTGATCGAGACGATGAACCGCCTCGCCGCCCAGGATTATGATAATTTCGAAGTTCTGGTCTGCGATAATAATACGAAGGACGAAGCTCTTTGGAGGCCGTTGGAAGCCCATTGCGCGCGCCTCAACGCTAAGCTCGGCAAGGAGTGCTTCCGCTTTTTCCATGTCGATCCGCTGCCCGGCGCCAAGGCTGGCGCGCTCAATTTCCTGCTCGAGCAGACCGCCTCCGATGCGCAGATCATCGGCGTGATCGACGCCGATTATTATTCCCGCAACGACTTCCTCTCGCGCTTGCTACCGTTCTTCGCCGATCCGAAGCTTGGCTATATACAGACGCCCCACGACTATCGCGATTATGAGGGCAATGACTATCTGAGCGCCTGCTATTGGGAATATATGCCGGTCAACAAGGTCGATTACCCCGGCGTGAGCGAATATGGCGGTGCCTTCACCATCGGTACGATGTGTCTGATGCGCAAGGATGCGCTGGTGAAAGCCGGTGGCTGGGCCGAGTGGTGTTTGACCGAGGATTCAGAAGTCTCCGTCCGCCTGCGCAAGGTCGGCTATGAGGGCCTGTATTTCGGCGAGACCTTTGGGCGCGGCCTGATCCCCGAGACCTTCGACGATTACAAGAAGCAGCGCTTCCGGTGGACGGCGGGTCCGGTGCAGCAGCTGCGTCGTCACTGGCGCCTGTTCCTGCCCGCGCCCTTTGCCGCGCCGCTGCCAGGCTGGACAAAATTGCTGGAAGTCGTGCGCTGCCTCGCGCCGCTGCAGACGCTGGCCGCGCTCGTCGTCAGCGTGGGGGGCATGTTCGCCATGGTTGTCGGGCTGGCCATCGGCGCCATGGAGCCGGTCAAGGTGCCGTCCATCGCCGGTCTGCTGATGCTTATCGGTGCGGCGACATGGTGGGTGCGGCTCGTGCATCGCTATCGCTTGTCCGGCTGCTATGACACGGGCGCCATGGTGTGGGGCGAGATCGCCCGCGCATCGCTCAGCTATGTCGTGCTGGTCGCAGGCATCGCCGGCCTCTCTAATCGCCCGCTCGCCTGGCGGCGCACGCCCAAGTTCGCCGGACTGGCCGACGAATCGCCCTTTGCAGCGACCCGGCCCGAGACGATCGCAGGATGTGCGTCGCTCGCCGTGGCGGTGCTCTGCCTGTTTGCCATCGGGCTGCTTGGCACGGGCGTCGCGCTCCTCAGCTTTATCGGCTTCGTGTCGCTGGCCCTGCGCTTCTTCTGTGCGCCGTTGATGGCGGCGACGGCCATTCGTGCCTCCCGCCCGGCGCCCCGGCCGTCTCGCCCGCGCTACATTCCGCGGGATGCGCGCGTCGCCGTCAGCCGCGTCTGGGAAAGCTAAGGTTCTGACAATCGAGGGGAGGGCGGCTAGATCCCGCCCTCCTGCCTCATTCGCAATAATAAGGGTCGTAGCGCGCCTTGCATTTGCGCCGGAGTTCGCGACCGCGTTCCCGATCCGCTTCGTCGCCGCTGACCGTCGCCCAGTCAGCCATCTTCGCACCGGCATCGACCGGCGCCTTGGCTACCTTGTAGGCGGTGCGAGCAACGCAGCCCTGCAGGGCGAGCGGTCCAAGCACGCTCGCGGCGATCAGCAGGGCAGGTCGAACCATGGCAGCCTCTCCAATGTCCATCAGGGACAGGAGCACTGTCTGAGCGGCTTCCCGCCGTCGCGCAAGCCTGCTGCGCCGGAATGGCAGCCGCTTGCTGCTCAGGTCCTCAGGCGATCGGCGAAGCCCTTGCGCAGCTTCTGCAGCTTGGGTGGGATCACCGCCATGCAATAAGGGTTCCGGTCGCCGACCCGATCCCAATATTGCTGGTGATAATCCTCGGCCGGATACCAGGTGGCAAGCGGCTCGATCGTCGTGACGATAGGGCTGGGCCAGTCCGCCTGTGCCCGTTCCATGGCAGCGCGTGCCTCGGCCTCCTGCTCGGCATCGTGCGGGAAGATCGCCGAGCGATATTGGGTGCCGATGTCATTTCCCTGCCGGTTCAGCGTCGTCGGGTCATGCGTGGCGAAGAAGATATCGAGCAGATCGCCATAGCCGATCACGGTCGGATTATAAGTGATGCGGATTGCTTCGGCATGGCCCGTGCTGCCCGAGCAGACCTCCTCATAAGTGGGGTTGGGTTTGCTGCCACCGATATAGCCGCTCTCGACGGACTCGACGCCTGCGAGATTTTGATAGACCGCTTCTGTGCACCAGAAGCAGCCGCCGGCCAGCGTAGCAGTCGCGCTCATGAGGGGGCGTCCTTTCGAGGAGGGGGTGTTTTGCCTCAAAGATAGGAAGTCGGTGGCGGGGTGCAAAGGGGCGCGCCCAGTCCACCTGGCGTTCGTGTCGAGCCCTTCGACTGCCCGCAGGCGGGCGCTCAGGATAAACTTCAGCTGCAAGCTGAAGTCGAGACACGTCAAGCACAGTGGCAAAGTGTCTCGACTTCGCTCGACACGAACGGGAACGGGAACGGGAATCCGCTGGCTGTTGCCTAAAGGCGCAGCCCCGTCGTCTCCGGCAGGCCCGCCATCAGGTTGAGGTTCTGCACGGCTGCACCGGACGCGCCCTTGCCGAGATTGTCGAGCGCCGCGACCAGCCGGATCTGCGCGCTGCTTTCATCCGCGAAGACGAACAGGCGCATGATGTCCTTGTCCCGCAGCTGCTCGATGGGGAGCGTCGCAGCCTCATAGCCATCCGCCACGCTGATAATCGGCGAGCCGGCATAATGCTCGGCCAGCGCTGCGCACATGGTGCCGGCATCCGCGCCATTGGCCAACAGATCGCGATGCAGCGGGACGTCCACAATCATGCCGGAATAGACCGGCACGACGGCCGGCGCGAACAGCGGGCGATGCGTCAGGCCGCAGCGGGCCTGCATTTCGGGCACATGCTTGTGGCCGAGGCCGAGCGCATAGGTGCGGAAGGCGCTCGGCGCGCCGTCTGCGCCCTCATATTCGGCGATCATGGCCTTGCCGCCGCCGGAATAGCCGGAGGCGGCGTTGCATGTGAGCTGCGTCTCGGCGGGGATGATCCCGGCTTTCACCAGCGGCGCCACGAGCGCGATGAAGCCGGTCGAGTAGCAGCCGGGATTGCTCACGAAGCGGGCTTTCGCGACGGTATCATGGCCGGAGATTTCCGGCATGCCATACACCCAGCCATCGGCCACGCGATGCGCCGTCGAGGCGTCGATCACCCGCGTGCGATCATTGGCGATCATCTGCACGGATTGGCGCGCCGCGTCGTCGGGCAGGCAGAGGATGACGATATCGGCGGCGTTGATCGCTTCGGCGCGCGCGCCATCGTCCTTGCGGGCGGCATCGCCCAGCGTGATGAGATCGAATTCGCTGCGCCCCTCCAGCCGGTCCCGGATCTGGATGCCGGTGGTGCCGGCGGCGCCATCAATGAAAATCTTTGTCATGTCGTAATCCTGCGCCGGCCTGTCACCGGCTGCTCATGCGTGTCGCGGAGCCGCGCGACGACATCGTCCAGCGGCTCGATGGTCACGGCCATCGCGTGAGCATTGGCATGGATCAGGCGCTCGCCATCCACCATCAGCCCCACATGGCCGGGGAAGAAGGTGATGTCGCCTCGTCGGAGCGCTGCATTGTCGCCCAGCGCCTCGCCGATCGCCTCGGCCTGCTGGTCGGTGTCGCGAGGCGCGTTTATCCCACAGGCAGCCAGAGCGATCTGCACCAGCCCCGAGCAATCGAGCCCAAGGCCCCGGCCACCCCACACATAGGGCGCGCCCAGATGGCGCTCCGCGACGGCAACCCAGTCGCTCTCGACATCCGCGAGGGTGCGGACGTGCCGCTGATGAACGAACCCGCCATCGATAGCGAGAAAATCGCCCTGCGCCGTACCCGCCAGTTGGGCCCCGGCGGGCAGCAGCATCTGCACCGGGGATTTGATGTCAGCCGCCGCGAACACCGGCGTGATGCCGCGTGCGATATGGCTGGCTTCGGTAGGTTCGCCCAACGCTTGCAGCGGCACATAGCCGACATAATGATCATGGCCGCAATAGCCCCAGGCCCAGCCGGCGCGGGCATCGAGCATGTGAAAGCTCTCGCCATAGAGCAACTCGCTCACGGCGCTCGCGGCGGCATCCGGGGCGGCGCGCAGCATCGTGGTGGCCGCGACGCAGCTGCGCGGCACAGGCGCGGCATAATGCGGCGCGAAATACAGATCGGCGAGGGCCACATCGGCCAGATCGGGCCGGATCGCGCGCACGCGCGGATCGTAGCTGCGGGATGTCCCGTCCAGCTTCACGCTCTTGCGTTCGGGCGACGACGCCACGCTAGTCCCGGCGATGGTCTGTTTCATCGGCGCCCCCTGCGGCAAAACAGGCAGAAAGGTCAAGGGATACCCGACCGCAACGGTGCATCCCGGGCCTCGGCGCAGATGCCCGGATCGCTCAATCCCCAGACTGTCCGTAGCGCTTTTGCAGCATGGCGAAGGTCGCGCGCAGGCCGAGGGCCTCACCCCCCTTGGGTCGGCCCGGTTTGGCGGTCGGCCGCCATGCAAAGGTGTCGAAATGCACCCACGGGGTCTTGTCCGGCACGAAGCGCTGGAGGAACAGCGCCGCCGTCGAGGCGCCGGCAAACGGGGTTTCGCCGCTGTTGGAGAGGTCCGCAATGTCGCTCTTGAACAGGTCGTTGTAGGGCGCCCATAGGGGCAGGCGCCACAGCGGATCGTCCACGTCGGTGCCACAGCTGGCCAGCATGGCCGCCAGTGCATCGTCATTGGTGAAGAGCGCAGGCAGGTCCGGGCCGAGCGCGACCCGCGCCGCGCCGGTCAGCGTGGCGAAGTCGATAATGAGTTCGGGCTTGTCTTCGCCGGCCCGCGTCAGCGCGTCGCCGAGCACCAGCCGTCCCTCCGCATCGGTATTGCCGATCTCGACGGTCAGGCCCTTGCGGCTACGCAGGACATCGCCGGGGCGGAAGGCATTGCCAGCGATGGCGTTCTCGGCGACCGGCAGCAGCAGGTGCAGCCGTACAGGCAGACCTGCGCCCATCACCAGATCCGCCAGCGCCAGCGCGTGGGCCGCGCCGCCCATGTCCTTCTTCATCAGCCGCATCCCGGAAGCCGGCTTGATATCGAGGCCACCGGTATCGAAGGTGATCCCCTTGCCGACCAAAGCGATGCGCGGATGCTCCTCGCGGCCCCAGACCAGCTCGATGAGGCGGGGCGCATTGGCCCGGTCCGCCGCGCGGCCGACAGCGTGGATCATCGGATAGCCCGATTCGAGCGCATCGCCGCGCGTGACGGTCATGGTGGCGCCATGGCGATCGGCGACCGCGCGCGCCTGCGCCTCGATCTCGTCCGGCCCCATCTCGGCCGTCGGCGTATTGACCATATCGCGCACCAGCGCCGTCGCGCGGGCCTGCGCGGCGGCACCGTCAATGGCGCCGGGCTGGCTGGTGAGCAGCACGCAAGGCCCCTTGGCCGCCGGCTTGGCCTTGTAGCGCTCAAAGCGATATTGCGCCGTCATCCAGCCGAATATCGCCGGACCTGGCTCCCTATCCGCCAAGCGATAGGTTCCAGCCGGCAGCACGCCCGGCAATTTGGCAAGGCACCAGCTGGAGAGCGAGTCGACATTGGCGACATATGTCACCACGCTCCATGCATCGGGTTTTTCCCCGGGCAGGATGGCGTGGGCATAGGCTTTTGGCTGGTAATTCTGCGCCACGAGCGCGGCGCGTTCCCGCTCGGTCCGTCCGGCGAGCCATTGCTCATGGCTGGCGGCATCGATGAGATGGATGAGATGGGCGGTCTGGCCCGTGTCGGGGCGCACGAGATCGGCTGGGTCCGTCATAATGCAGGGTTAGAGTGCGCAGGGGGCCTCGGCAAGCGCCGGCTGATCCGTTAGGCTCGCCCCATTCGTGAAAGGATTGCCCCATGGCCCCCATCAAGTCCGCCACTCTGCTCAGCCTTTGCATCGCGCTGGCCGCCTGCGGCAATGAGACCGTCCCCAACAATATGCAGGCGCCGGTAGAAAACGCGGCCAACGCAGCCGAGCCCGCCAATGCGATGCAGGCCAATGCCGTGGCGGGCAAGTCGGTGGCGTTCACCAAGGGCGAATCCGAATTTCGCGTCAGCTGGCCCGCCGCGGCCGCTGCCATCGCCCCGCTCGATGCCATGCTGCAGGAGAGCGCGGAGAAGCAGCGCAAGGAGACGGAGGACGGCATCCGGGCGGAAGAAGCCTCCGCAAAGGAAGCCGGCTATCCCTTCCGTGGCTATAGCTACACCGAGGACTGGTCCGTGGCGGCGGATGGGCCGACGCTGCTCGTTTTGCGCAGCGAAGGCTATAGCTATACGGGCGGCGCGCACGGCATGCCTCTGGTCAAGGTTCTCTACTGGGACAAGGCTGGGAACAAGAAGCTGGAAGCCGGCGACCTGTTCGACATCGCTGCGCTAGGGCGCGCCGTTAAAGACCGCTTCTGCACGGCTTTGGACGCCGAGCGCGCCAAGCGGCGCGGAGAGCCCGTCGGCAGCGGGGAGGGCAGCCCGATTCCCGAATTCGATCAGTGTGTCGATCCGACCAAGCAGACGATCATTGCCGCGACCTCAGGTGGCGGCGCGCTCAACCGCCTTCACTTCGTGATCATGCCTTATGAGGCCGGGCCCTATGCGGAAGGGATCTACGAGATCGAAGTGCCGGTGGATGCGGCAGTGCTGGGCGCGGTGAAGCCGGCCTGGAAGGGAGCCTTCGCGGCGGCGCAGTAACCTTCAGAACCACCTTCCGTTCGTGTCGAGCGAAGTCGAGACACGATAAACCAGCGCCGGCGTGTCTCGACTTCAGCCTAACGGCTGAAGTTTATCCTGAGCGCCCGCCTGCGGGCAGTCGAAGGGCTCAACACGAACGGGAGGCTGGAAAGCTTCGTCAGACCGAAATCGGTACGCCAAACAGGTCGTGCTCATCCGCATCCTCAATCTCGACCGAGACGAAATCACCCGCCGACAGCCCCGGATCCACATCGCGCAGATACACGTGCCCGTCGATCTCCGGCGCGTCAGCCTGGCTGCGGCCGGTCGCCCCGACACTGCCGTCCTCATCCGGTTCGCCAACCTCGTCGATAATCACAGGCAACGTGCGGCCGATCTTGGCGGCGAGCTTCGCTGCTGAAATCCGCGCGCAGGCGTCCATGATCCGCTGGAAGCGCTCTTCCTTCACTTCGTCTGGCACATGGTCGGGCAGTGCATTGGCTTGCGCCCCCTCCACCGGCTCGAAGCGGAAGGCGCCGACGCGGTCGAGCTGCGCTTCTTCCAGCCAGTCGAGCAGATACTGGAAGTCCGCCTCCGTCTCGCCGGGGAAGCCGACAACGAAGCTGGAGCGGATTGCGATATCCGGGCAGATTTCCCGCCAGCCGCGCAGGCGCTCCAGCACCTTGGCCTCGTTGGCCGGCCGCTTCATGGCGCGCAGCACATTGGGCGCGGCGTGCTGGAAGGGGATGTCGAGATAGGGCGTCAGCAGCCCCTCCGCCATCAGCGGGATCACCGCGTCGACATGCGGATAGGGGTAGACATAATGCAGCCGCACCCAGGGCTGCTCGCCCTGCGGCGTGCGCAGGCCGCCCAACGCGCGGGCGAGGTCGGTCATGTGGGTGCGGACCGGTTCGCCCTTCCACAGCCGTTCCTCATGGCGCACGTCCACGCCATAAGCAGACGTGTCCTGGCTGATGATAAGCAGTTCCTTCGTGCCCGCCGCGACCAGCTTCTCCGCCTCGCGCAGCACCGCGTCGATCCGCCGGCTGGCGAGCTTCCCGCGCAGGTCGGGGATGATGCAGAAGGCGCAGCTGTGGTTGCAGCCCTCGCTGATCTTCACATAGCCATAATGGCGCGGGGTGAGCTTGAGGCCACCCTCGGGCACCAGATCGACAAAGGCGTTGGGGACGGGCGGCGCGGCATCATGCACCGCATTGACCACATCCTCATACTGATGCGCTCCAGTGATGGCGAGCACCTGCGGGAAGCGGGCGCGGATCAGCTCGGCCTCATTGCCCATGCAGCCGGTCACGATCACGCGACCGTTCTCGGCAATGGCCTCGCCAATTGCCTCGAGGCTTTCTTCCTTGGCGCTGTCGAGGAAGCCGCAGGTATTCACCAGCACCACGTCCGCGCCATCATAGTCCGGGGACAAGGCGTAACCATCGCTCCTCAGCTTGGTGAGGATACGTTCTGAATCGACCAGCGCCTTGGGGCAGCCGAGCGAGACCATGCCCACCTTGGGCGCGTCGGGAATTTTCAATGCCATGATTGCGCGCGCATATAGGGCGCCGGCAAGCAAAAGGCGAGTCGTCCCGCGCGGTCCATCTGCGCCGTTACGCCGGGCTGGAGCTGGGCGGTGTTTCGCCGTCGTTGGGAATGATCTCGATGATCATGTCGCCCGCATAGAGCATCGCGGCCTCTGGCTCCCAGAAACCATAGGCGCGCCCGGCACGGTAGAGCCGCACACCCAGGCCGGTCTGGATCGCGCTCAGCGGTTCGCCCACTTCGGCCTGCGCGACCCGCCGCTCGCGCAGCTGCACGCGCCCGCCCGATGCCGCAAGATCGGCCATATAATCAGCGATATGGGCGCCTTGGCACGAACCGGCGAGCAGCAATCCGGCGAAACTGACCGGATTGATGACCGTCGTTGCACCCGCCTGGCGGGCGAGCGACTCGTTGTCCGGCGCCCGGACGACGACGCTCAGCGGAATGTCGGGCGCGAGGTGGCGGGCCGTCAGAGTTACGAGGATCGAGGTGTCGTCGCGTCCGGCCGAGACGATCATGGCCTGCGCTTCCTGCACGCGTACGTCCATCAACGTCTGGTCGCGCGTCGCATCCCCTTTCAGGATGTTGCAACCAGCCGCCTCGGCCAGCGCCAGTGATTCGTCGCTGCGCTCAATGACGACGATGCAGCGTGGGTCTGTGCCGCGCGCCACCAGTTCCCGCACCGCCTCGGAACCGCTCGTGCCGAAGCCGGCGACGATGATGTGGTTGGTGAGGGACTTCTGGATCTGCGACATGCGCCACCTGTGCCAAACATTGCGGAAAACGAACTGATAGGCCGTGCCAAGAAAGATCAGCCAGACGAAGATGCGCGCCGGGGTGACGAAAATGCTCTCAAACAATCGCGTCCGGTCCGTGACCGGCACGATGTCGCCATAGCCCACGGTGGTGACGGTCACGGCGGTAAAGTAGACGACATCGCCGAAGCTGACCTCCCCGTCGAGATTGTCGCGCAGCCCGTCCCGCTCGAACCAGTGAACCATCAGAACGAAGGTCGCGAGGATCAGGATCGCGCCCACCCGCCAGGCGAGGTCCGCCCAGACCGGCAGGGATGACCGCCGTCGCAAAAAGGCGCGCGGCGGCACGCGGGGATCGTCGCGCTGGAACATCACCGGCCTTGTGCCAGCGGGGAGGGCAGGGTGCAAGGCGAGGTGGGCGCGGCAGGCATGGGATCGAACCTTCTCCCCTCCTCTGCAGAGGAGCGGCTTTAGATCACTGCCGTTATTCCACGGCCCCCGCCAGCCCCTCTTCGAGCGCCGTCAACAGATCGTAATGCGTCAGGTCGTAATGCAGCGGCGTCACGGACACATAACCCTCCGCCACCGCCGCGAGATCGCTCGCTTCCGGAGCTGAGTCGCTATGATGCAGGCCAAACCAGAAATAATCATATCCGCGCGGATCGGTGCCTGGCACGATGCGGGTGCGGTCGATGTCGTAGAAGCCCTGCCGCGCGACCTTGATGCCCTTGATCGCGCTGGCGGGTAGGGCCGGGAAGTTCACGTTGATGAGTGTGCGTTCCAGCGCATCCTGCTTGAGCAGCGCACGGACTACCCGCTCGCCCCAAGCCTCGGCCGCCTCGAACGGGATGCTATCGCCCAGCCCCTCGCGCGAATAGACCTGGCTCAGCGCAATCGAGCGCACGCCGGAGATCGCGCCTTCCATCGCCGCCGAGACGGTGCCGGAATAGGTCACGTCCTCGCCCAGATTGGCGCCGCGATTGACGCCGGAGAGCAGCAGGTCGGGCTTCTGGTCCTTCATCAGATGCCCCACCGCCATCATCACCGCATCGGTGGGCGTGCCGGAGACGCTGTAATGCTTCTCGCCATGCTGGCGCAGGCGTAGCGGGCGGGAGAGTGTCAGGCTATGCCCGGCGCCCGATTGCTCCTCCATCGGTGCGACGATCCAGATGTCGTCGGAGAAGCAGCGGGCAATCTTTTCCAGCACCTTGAGGCCGGGCGCGTTCACGCCGTCATCATTGGTGAGCAGGATGCGCATCAGGCCGGCGTCAGCACTTTGAGGCCGCCGGTATAGGGTAGCAGCGCCTCAGGCACGGTCACGCTGCCATCGGCATTCTGGTAATTCTCCAGCACCGCCACCAGCGTCCGCCCCACGGCGAGACCCGATCCGTTGAGCGTGTGCAGGAAGCGCGTGCCCTTCTCGCCCTCGGGACGGTAGCGCGCATTCATGCGCCGGGCCTGAAAGTCGCCGCAGGTCGAGACGGAGCTGATCTCGCGATAGGTTTGCTGGCTCGGCAGCCAGACTTCCAGATCGAAGGTCTTGGTTGCGGAAAAGCCCATGTCTCCCGCGCACAGCAGCATCCGGCGATAGGGCAGGCCCAGCGCCTCAAGAATGCCCTCGGCGGATTTGAGCATATGCTCATGCTCGGTCGCCGCCTGATCGGGCGTACAGATCGCCACCAGCTCGACCTTCTCGAACTGATGTTGGCGAATGAACCCGCGCGTATCGCGTCCGGCCGATCCCGCCTCCGAGCGGAAGCAGGGCGTGAGCGCCGTGAACCGCATCGGCAGCGCAGCCTCGGTCAAAATCTGCTCGCGCACGAGATTGGTGAGGCTGACTTCCGCCGTGGGGATGAGCCAGTGGCCGGTCGTTGTGCGGAACAGGTCTTCGGCGAACTTGGGCAACTGCCCGGTGCCGAACACCGCCTCATCGCGCACCAGCAGCGGCGGATTGACCTCGGTATAGCCATTGGTCTCCGTCTGCCGGTCGAGCATGAATTGCGCGAGCGCCCGGTGGAGCCGCGCCATCTGCCCCCGCAGCGCCGCAAAGCGCGCGCCGGACATGGCAGCCGCACCCTCGAAATCGAGGCCGAGCGCAGGACCGAAATCGGCATGGTCCTGCGGCGTGAAGTCGAAGCTGCGCGGCGTGCCCCAGCGGTGCACTTCCACATTGCCCGCCTCATCGACGCCATCGGGCACGTCTGCGGCGGGCAGATTGGGAATGGCGGCGAGGCGGCTCTGCACAGCCTCCGCCAGCGCCTTCTCCTGCGCCTCCAGCTCGGGCAGGCTGGTCTTGAGGGTCGCGACCTCGCCCTTCAGCGCCTCGGCTGTCTCCTTGTCGCCCTTCGCCATGGCCTGGCCGATGGCCTTGCTGGCCTCGTTGCGGCGCGCGAGGCCTTCCTGCACCTGCGTGGCGACGGCGCGCCAGCGCGTGTCCTCCTCGCCGATGGAGGCGGCGACCGGCTCCATGCCACGGCGGGCGAGGGCGGCGTCGAAGGCGGCGGGATTGTCCCGAATGGCTTTGATATCATGCATGGCGCACCGCCTATGCCCCGCGCGCCATGGCCGATCAAGCGGCCAGCGATCTCCCAGTGGTGGGGACGCGACCGGCACCGCCGCCCAAGCCTGGCGGGGGCAGCGGTAATAGGCTCGTTCGGCCGCAGTTTCACAGCGGATTCGGCCGTTGTTCAGTCATCGTTCAATGCGCTGGAAACAGTGCTTGTTTCACTCTCGGCTGCGCTCTATAGGCGCCGCGAGAGCGCCGGAAATCGGCGACTTGATCGACGCGGAGAAGTGAATGGCCTCGCTTGCAGATTCGTCGGATAAAAACGGCTCGAAAGGCTCGGGGATCGATCTTCCCGAAGGCTATCGGCCTTCCGCAGACGAAGAGTTTATGGGGCCGCTGCAGCTGGAATATTTCCGCCGCAGGTTGCTCGATTGGAAAAAGCAGATTCTCGCTGAGGCAGAGGGCACGCTCGCCACGCTGCAGAGCGAACCGCTGCGCGAGCCCGATCTCAACGATCGCGCCTCTAGCGAAACGGACTGGTCCATCGAGCTGCGCACCCGCGATCGGCAGCGCAAGCTCATCTCGAAGATCGACGCCGCGTTGCGCCGCATCGACGATGGCGAATATGGCTATTGCGAAGTGACCGGCGAGCCCATCTCGCTCGGTCGCCTCGAAGCCCGCCCCATCGCGACCATGACCGTTGAGGCGCAGGAGCGCCACGAACGGCAGGAAAAAGTCTCTCGCGACGATTGATCATAGCGGCCGTCGGTTAGCTGTCTTCGTCCTGATAGCTCACGCATCTTAGCAGGGTGCGCTGGCGACGAGCGGCGTTCGGCCGCTTGCCTTCCTGACTGATCGACTGGCGTTGATTGCGACCGCGCGCGGTTTCGTGCTCGCGCTCCCCTATTTTCTTGCAAAGCTGTCAAGGATGCCTGGCTGCCGCGTTGCTTGGGGAGCATCCTTGTGCCCTACCCGCGCGCTCGAAGCCGCTTACGCAGTCAGCCTGCCCAATGACAGCAAGACTCTGCTGCCTCGAAAGACTCACGCAATATCCAGAAACGAAAAAGCGGAGGAGAGCTGCTTCTAAGCGCTCGATCCTCCGCTTTGTCCCGTCGCCCGTGCCGGTCTTCCCGGCGGCTCCCTCTCCGAAGTAATCTTGTAAGAGCGATGGAGACGGGCCTGCCTAATGCAGTTTTATACAAAAAAAAAGGGCCGACCTCGTGAGAGATCGGCCCCTTGAGTCTTAGGAGAGGATGCCTGAAAGGCAGTTTCTAAATAGCACATCCGCTTTTTGCTGCAAGTGCGAAAAACGAAACTCGCTGATGCAAAAATGTAATTTGCGTATACAGCGTTGATATAAAAGAGAAAAAATTTTCTCCGAAGAGGAAACCTTCTTCATCCCTCTCGCTGCAGAGTTTTATCTCGCGCGCGCGAGAGGTGACGGAATCAACCGGCGATCGCCTCAAAGAAGCGAAAAAAATTCAAAGAAACCCGCCATTTTCTGATCATGGACAAGGGCGCCTTGCTCCTAGCTGAACATTGCAATCGAATGCAATGTCGCCCTCATTCGCGAATCACCTGCCCGCTTCGACGATCAGATGTCGCCGCTGAAGGTGTCGCACTGGGCAGGGTCGCCGGAGTCGTAGCCCCGACGCAGCCAAGCCACCCGCTGGGCGCTGGTGCCGTGGGTGAAGCTGTCCGGCACCGGCCGGCGCCCGGCGTCCTTTTGCAGCGTGTCATCGCCGATCGCTGCGGCAGCGCGCAGGCCTTCCTCCAGGTCGCCAGTTTCCATCAGACCGGTACGGCGTCCCCACACCCCTGCGTAGCAATCGGCCTGCAGCTCGATGCGGACCTGAAGTGCATTGGCTTGTGCTTCGCCCAGCTGCTGCTGCCTTTTGTTCACATCATCCAGCCGGCCCTCCAGATGCTGGACATGATGCGCGACTTCATGGGCAATCACATAGGCCTGGGCGAAGTCGCCCGGTGCGCCGAAGCGCTGCTGCAGTTCCCGGAAGAAATCCGTGTCGAGGTAGATCTTCTCGTCGAGCGGGCAGTAGAATGGTCCCATGGCCGATTGCGCCGCCCCGCAGCCAGATTTTCCGTTTTGGGCATAGAATGAGAGCACGGCGGGCTTGTAGGTCTGGCCGCTTTGCCGGAAGAGATCGCCCCAGATGCGCTCGGTGGTGTTGAGCACCTTGAGCGAGAAGCTCTGCATCTGTGTCAGCTCTCCCTCCTGACCCGTAGGAGCGCCCTGCTCGGTCGCCGGCTGGGAGGTATCTCCGCCGGTCAGCAGCCCGCCGCCGCTAAAGCTGATGAAGGCGAACACGGCGAGCGCGATTACCACCCCGCCGCAGCCGAAGCGGCTGCCGATCATCGGCAGCAACATGCCGAGCAGATTGCCGCCCCCGCCGCCGAAACCGCCCCCGCCGCCACGCTGGATCTCGTAGTTGCTGCTTTCCCGTTCGTCGTCGAGCCGCATTCTCGTCCCTTCCCCAGCGCGTGCTTGCATGATCACGCCATGGTCGATGTGTCGGGAAATTCTCCCCGCTGCGACGGTGAAATGCAACAAGGCTAGGAACTATCCCAACGCCCCGGCAATTCTGTGGGGATCGCGACATCCGGTCCCCGCTCGGCGCTGGTGGACGGCCGGGGAATGGGATATTGCATCGCACCATGGATATGCCGACTCCGCGTCGCCGCGGCGGCCATGCGCCGCTCCCTTTGCCCGATCAGGTCGCACTGGTCCTCCAGGGCGGAGGCGCGCTGGGGTCTTATCAGGCCGGCGTGATCGAGCGGCTGGCGGCGCTTGGCATCGGGATCGACTGGGTCGCGGGCATCTCCATCGGCGCCGTCAATGCCGCCATCATCGCCGGCAACACGCCCGATCAATGGGTGGCCCGTCTGACCGAGTTCTGGACTCTCGTCAGCAGCGGCCTGCCGAACATCTGCCTGCCCGAGGACGATCATCTGCGCGAGGGCGCACATCTCGCCGCCGCCGGCGCCGTGCTGCTCGGGGGCGTACCAGGTTTCTTCCGCCCGCATTTCTTGCAGCCCCTATGGGCACCGCCCGGAACGACGGAAGCGATCAGCTATTACGACACGGCGCCCTTGCGCGAGACGCTGGACCGGCTGGTCGACTGGGACCGGGTCAATCACGGTCCCATGCGGTTTTCCATTGGCGCAGTGGATATCGAGAACGGCAATTTCGTCTATTTCGACAATCAGGATCCGCAATGGCGGGGCCGGATCGATGCCCGCCATGTCATGGCTTCCGGTGCCCTGCCGCCGGGCCTGCCGCAGGTGGAGATCGATGGACGCCATTATTGGGATGGCGGCCTGGTCTCCAATACCCCGCTCAGCCACGTGCTCGAGCATCAGTCCGGTGATCTGCTGATCTTCCAGGTCGATCTCTTCCCGGCGGAAGGGCCGCTGCCGCGGGAAATGAGCGATGTGTGGTCGCGACAGAAGGACATTCAATATTCCAGCCGCACCCGGCAGGTCACGGACCGCTTCCTGCGCGCCCGGCGCGAACATGAGGCGATCCGCGCGCTGCTGGATCGCTTGCCGCAGGACGTCGCCCAAACGCCCGAGGCGCTGCGGCTGGCGGGGATGATCGAAGAGGGATCGGTCAACATCATCCATCTCATCCACCGCCTGCGCGCCTGGCACAGCGGCGCGCGCGATTTCGAATTTTCGCGCCGCACGATGCTGGATCACTGGGCGCAGGGTGATGCAGCCGTCGCCGCCGTGCTCTCGCACGGGACCCAGCTTATCGCGGAAAACATCGTCAGTGGCCGCAGCGCAACCTTCGACCTCGCGCTGACCGGTCAGATCAAGGAGAAGCAGGCATGAGTTTGAAGGGCAAGACAGCGCTGATCACCGGCTCCACATCGGGCATCGGCCTTGCTTATGCCAAGTCGCTGGCGGCCGAGGGCGTCAACCTCGTCATCAACGGCTTTGGCGATGCCGATGCCATCGAGAAGGAACGGCTGGCGCTGGAGCAGGCGAGCGGCGCGAAGGCGATCTATTCCGGCCATGATCTCACCAAGCCGGAGGAGATCGAGGCGATGATGGCGCAGGCGGCGGAGGCCTTTGGCGGTGTCGATATCCTCATCAACAATGCCGGCACCCAGCATGTCGCGCCGGTTGAGGAATTCCCGCTCGACAAGTGGAGCCTCATCATCAAGCTCAATCTGGAATCCGCCTTCCACACCACCCGGCTTGCCGTGCCCTATATGAAGCAGCGCAAATGGGGCCGGATCATCCAGACCGCCTCTGCGCACAGCCTCGTCGCCTCGCCGTTCAAGTCGGCTTATGTGACGGCCAAGCACGGCCTTGCCGGCTTCACCAAAACGATCGCGCTGGAACTGGCGACCTTCGGCATCACTGCCAATTGCATCTCGCCCGGCTATGTCTGGACCCCGCTGGTCGAGGGCCAGATTCCGGACACGATGAAAGCCCGGAACATGACGCGCGAGCAGGTCATCAACGATGTGCTGCTGGCTGGTCAGCCGACCAAGGAGTTCGTGACGGTGGAGCAGGTCGCCGCGATCGCGATGTTCCTCTGCTCGGATCCCGCGAGCAACATTACCGGCGCGAACATCAGCGTGGATGGCGGCTGGACCGCCGCCTGAGGGCTAGAATGACGACAGCTAGATAGAAGCGCGTGCTCCTGCGCAAGCAGGAGCCCAGGGCGCAGCCGCATGTCCTCGCCGCCCTAGGCTCCTGCCTGCGCAGGAGCACTAATCGCAATTATAGTTCTGGTGGGAGAGCGGGGGCGCTTACCCCAAAACGTCCTTGGCCCCTCCCTGGGGGAGGGAGGGGCCGTCGGGGACTGTGGGAGAGTATCAGCGCCGTGGGAGAGTAACGCTGATGAGGACTGTATAGCCCCCACTTGTCACGAGACTTTGTCGCAATCGGCGGAGTTTGTATCAATGTGTCGCAGCCAGAGCGACGGGATCAGTTGCCGCTGCCGCCCAGCACGTTGATCGTGAAGGCCAGCACGCCCAGATTGAAGACGAAGGCGGCAAGGCAGTGGATCGTCGCCACGCGCCGGACCGAGGTGGAGGTGACCGCCACATCCGAGGTCTGGAACGTCATGCCCAGCGTGAAGCTGAAATAGACGAAATCCCAATAGGTCGGCTCCTTGGTGCCGGGAAAGTCGAAGCCGCGCGTATCCGCGCTGCCCTCGTCATCCGTGTCGCCCTCGCTCCGCACATAGAACATATGGGCATAATGGAGCGCGTAGACCATGTTCGAGAAGATCCACGCCAGCGCCAGGGTCGCGATGACCAGAGCCATGGCCTCGATGCCGGGATCGTGCCTGTTCTCAAGTTCGGAGAAGATTGCGACGAGCACCACCAGCGAGACCGCGCCGGTGATCCCCAGCAGCAAGGTGCGATTGGCATCGTTCCGCGCAGCCGACTGGCGCATCTGATCCGGCCCGGCGCGGGCCAGCAAAGGCCAGACGGACAGCAGAAAGATACCGGCCGCCACGTCGAATCCCGCCATCATGGCATGGCGCCAGCCCAGGACCGGATGCAGCAGCGGCAGGCTGACAAGCAGGATCGCCGCAAAAGCGAGGAAGCGTATGGGCGCAAGGCGCCGTCCAAGGTCAAGAGCCATCGGCGCGACTATAGCGGGCGAAATGGCCTGCCCAACCTTGTTTCTTCATCTGCTAGCGCCGGCGCACATCGCCGTTCGGGCTCACCTATCCGTGACTTTCCCGTTCTACAACGCAAGTCACGTCCAGGCCCTTCTGTGCGCCAAAGTTAGGAACTTTAGCAGAGTCCGGCTTGGCCCCGCAGAACCCGGGCGCACCCAATGACGCCCGCATTCCGCCGAATGCAACCCGCGCTTCAGAGCTTGCTCGTCAACTCCGGCACGATCTGGAACAGGTCGCCCACCAGTCCAACGTCGGCCACCTGGAAGATCGGCGCATCCTCGTCCTTGTTGATGGCGATGATGGTCTTGGAGTCCTTCATGCCGGCAAGGTGCTGGATGGCACCGGAAATGCCGACGGCGATGTAGACGTCCGGCGCCACGATCTTGCCGGTCTGGCCGACCTGATAATCATTGGGCACGAAGCCCGCGTCCACCGCCGCCCGCGAGGCGCCGACGGCGGCGCCGAGCTTGTCGGCCAGCGGCTCGATGATCGCCTTGTAATTCTCGCCGCTGCCCACGCCACGACCGCCCGAGACGATCACCTTGGCGCTGGTCAGCTCGGGCCGCTCCGAGGCTGCAACCTCCGCGGACACGAAGCGCGCGGTGCCAGCATCGCCAGTACCGGACACGGCCTCCACGGGGGCCGATCCGCCCTCGGGCGCTGCCTTGTCGAAGGCGGTGCCGCGCACGGTGATGACCAGCTTGGCGTCACTCGTCTTCACCTGCGCGATGGCATTGCCGGCATAGATCGGGCGCGTGAACGTGTCCGGCCCATCCACCGCGATGATGTCCGAAATCTGCATCACGTCGAGCAAGGCGGCGACGCGCGGCGCGATGTTCTTGCCGGTCGTCGTGGCCGGGGCGAGGAAGGCGTCATGATGCCCCATGAGGTCCACGATCAACGGTGCGACATTCTCGGGGAGCTGGTGCTCCAGCGCCGCATCATCGGCGAGATGGACCTTGGCGACGCCAGCAATCTTGGCGGCCTGCTCCGCCACCCCGGCGCAGCCCTTGCCTGCGACCAGCAGATGCACCTCGCCAAGCTGGGCGGCGGCGGTCACGACCGGCAGGGTCGCATCCTTGAGGGTGGCATTGTCATGCTCGACCAGAACCAGTGTCTTCATTATCCTGTCCCTTCATCCGCATCCCGTTCGCTTCGAGCGAAGTCGAGAAGCGTTGTGCGCGGCGTGTCTCGACTTCGCTCGACACGAACGGAAAAGTGATCGGTCGCTCAGGCGACCCCAAGCACCTTCAGCTTCTCGACCAGCTCATCCACGCTGTTCACCTTCACGCCCGCCTGCCGCTTGGCCGGTTCGGTCACCGTCAGCGTCGTCAGCCGCGGCGTCATGTCCACGCCGTAATCGGCCGGCGTCTTCTGCGCGAGTGGCTTGGACTTGGCCTTCATGATGTTGGGCAGCGAGGCATAGCGCGGCTCGTTCAAGCGCAGGTCGGTGGTCACGATGGCCGGCAGCTTGAGCGCCACCGTTTCCAGCCCGCCGTCCACTTCGCGCGTCACGTTCGCCGTGTCGCCCGATACCTCGACCTTGCTGGCGAAGGTGCCCTGTG
This sequence comes from Sphingobium sp. B10D7B, assembly GCF_025961955.1. Taxonomy (NCBI): domain Bacteria; kingdom Pseudomonadati; phylum Pseudomonadota; class Alphaproteobacteria; order Sphingomonadales; family Sphingobiaceae; genus Sphingobium; species Sphingobium sp. B10D7B. The sequence continues at coordinate 2,338,273 of NZ_JAOQOQ010000001.1, read as the reverse complement.
CCCAGCCGAGCAGCGCGGCGAGCATCTGGCCGGTCTGGTTGCTGTCATCGTCGATTGCCTGCTTGCCGAGAATCACCAGCCCCGGCTGCTCCTCATCGACAATCGCCTTCAGGAGCTTGGCCACCGCCAGCGGCTCGGCCACGCCCTCATGCGTGATCAGGATCGCGCGGTCCGCGCCCATGGCCAGTGCCGTGCGCAGCGTCTCCTGCGACTTCGCCTCGCCGATGGAGACCGCGACGATCTCGGTCGCGACGCCCTTTTCCTTCAGGCGAATGGCTTCCTCGACGGCAATCTCGTCAAAGGGGTTCATGCTCAGCTTGACGTTGGCAAGGTCCACACCGGACCCGTCCGCCTTCACGCGCGGCTTGAGATTGTAATCGAGCACCCGCTTTACGGGGACGAGGATTTTCATCTGCGCTCTCCTTAAGACATTCAAATGTTAGTTGACGTTCACGTTAACGTCAATCGTGCGCGAGACCGGCGAATTCCGCCATGAGGGGCTGGAACTGCTCCATGGGCGGGAAGGTCTCGAAGCTGTGTCTGGCTTTCGTGACCGCCCAGGGCAGCGCTTCCGAGGTATAGGTTTCGAGGAACGGCGGGTCCGTCGGTGGCACGTCCAGCAAGGTGGTACGCACGTTGACGATCTCGTCCATGCCTTCAGGTCGCGTGAACACCCAGCTCAGGCAATGATCGCAAAAGAAATGCCGGGTTGCCCCGTGCAATCCACCGATCACCGGTTCGCCCGCCATCACCTCGAAACGGGCCGAGAAATAGCAACTCGTGAGCGAAAAAGCGCTCGCCGTCATCAGCTGGCAGCCGCGGCAGTGGCAGGCCGCCGTGAACAGCGGCGCTCCGGTCACCCGGAAGCGCAGCTTGCCACAGCGGCAACCGCCCTCTGCCGCGCTCTGCATCAGGCCAGTGCCTTCACCTCGGCCACGATCTTCTTGGCGGCATCGCCCAGATCGTCGGCCGGCACGATGGCGAGGCCGGAATTGGCGAGGATTTCCTTGCCCTGCGCTACGTTGGTGCCCTCAAGCCGCACGACCAGCGGAACCGAGAGGTTCACTTCCTTAGCCGCCGCGACGATGCCCTCGGCAATGATGTCGCAGCGCATGATGCCGCCGAAGATGTTAACGAGAATGCCCTTCACCGCGGGGTCGCTCAGAATGATCTTGAACGCCGCCGTCACCTTCTCCTTGGAGGCGCCGCCGCCCACATCGAGGAAGTTGGCCGGGAACATGCCATTGAGCTTGATGATGTCCATCGTCGCCATGGCAAGGCCAGCGCCGTTGACCATGCAGCCAATATCGCCATCCAGCTTGATGTAGGCGAGGTCGTACTTGCTCGCTTCCAGTTCGGCGGGGTCTTCCTCGGTCTCGTCGCGCAATTCCATCAGGTCCGGGTGGCGGAACAGGGCATTGCCGTCGAAGCCGACCTTGGCGTCCAGCACCTGGATCTTGCCGCCGGCGATGGCTAGCGGGTTGATCTCGATCTGGCTGGCATCAGTGCCGAGGAACGCCTTGTACAGCGCGCCGGCGACCTTGCTGGCCTGCTTGGCGAGATCACCGGAAAGCTCCAGCGCGGCAGCCACGCGGCGGCCATGATGCGGCATGAAGCCGGTCGCCGGGTCGATGGTGATGGTGTGGATCTTCTCGGGCGTGGAGTGCGCCACTTCCTCGATGTCCATGCCGCCCTCGGTCGAAGCGACCATGGCGATGCGGCCGCTGGCGCGGTCCACGAGGAGGGCGAGGTAGAATTCCTTTTCGATGTCGACGCCATCGGTGATGTACAGGCGGTTGACCTGCTTGCCGGCCTCACCGGTCTGGATCGTCACCAGCGTGTTGCCGAGCATGTCCTTGGCGTGCGCCTCGACTTCCTCGATCGTCTTGGCCAGCCGCACGCCACCCTTGGCATCCGGACCGAGCTCCTTGAACTTGCCCTTGCCGCGCCCGCCAGCATGGATCTGCGCCTTCACCACATAGAGCGGGCCGGGGAGCGACTTGGCGGCCTCGACGGCTTCCGCCACGGTCAGCGCGGCATGGCCGGCGGGGACGGGGGCGCCAAATTTCGCGAGCAGTTCCTTGGCCTGATATTCATGGATGTTCATGGGTGCAGTATCCTGAGCCTGAGAAGAGGTTGGCCGCGCCATAGCCCAAGCCGACGCCGGCGTAATTTGCAAAGTTGCAAAATCGACGGTTCGGATACGCTATTTACGCGTGGCCCAGCGCGCCCTTGGACCAAGGCGTCACAAGTCGGATTGGCTGGACGACGTCAGGTGTATGCGTCAGATCGCGCAGCTAATGGCCGAGGCTGTTGCCGCCCGCAGGATTTCGGGATCGCCCAGCGTACTCAGGTGGCGGACCATTTCGCTCACCGTCGTCCGGTTGGGGTCGATGCCGCGTCCATCGGTCAGCGTCGCGATCCGGCGAAGCTGCGCATTGCTCAGGCGATCCGTGAGGGTGCGCGCCATGCAGCCCGCCATAGGCTCACTGAGGCCAGCGCGCACGAGCCCTGCGCGAATGCGACTTTCCGGCGTCGCGCAGCTGCTCAACAAAATGGCTGCGGGCAGGGCGAGGGCGGCAAGCGCGCGGACGGAAGTAAGCTTCATGCGCGGGAGAGTAGCCGGCCAGACGGCTCATGCCTAGAGCCTGCGTTTCGGCTGCTCTGTCTTGGCGCACAGGCGGGCGCAGCAACTTTGGCTTGAGTGCCTGCATGCTGGCCAGTCAGGCCTCGACCGGTTACACATCCGCCGCATCCTCCCTGCTGGAATGCGCAATATGATCGAGATGTTTTTCACCCGTTTCGCCAGCCGCATGGCGAGCTGGACGGGGCAGCCGTTCACCTTCGTTCTCGCCTTGAGCATCATCGTCATATGGGGGATCAGCGGGCCGATTTTTCAGTGGTCGGACACGTGGCAGCTGGTCATCAACACCGGCACGACGATCGTGACCTTTCTCATGGTGTTCCTGATCCAGAATGCCCAGAACCGCGATGCTAGCGCCATGCAGGTCAAGCTGGACGAGCTTATCCGCGCCATCGAGTCCGCGCAGAATGGCTATATCGGCATCGAGCACCTTACGGATGCGCAGATTTGCAGCCTGCGGGATGCCCTGGAGAAGGAAATCGACGCGGTGCCGGAATTGATCGCCCAGCGCCAAGTGGAGCTGAACAGGCTGATCGAGCGGCGCTGACAAAGCAAAACGGGCGCCGTTCGGGCGCCCGCTTCATGTAGAGGAGTGATAGCTCAGCTCGGCATGGCCTTTGGATCAACCGGCCAGGGATGGGCCTTTGCAGGCTTCGAAACGTCCGGCGATGCCGAAGCATTGGCTAGCGTCTTGTCGGACGACAGCGATTTGCCGATCCCCTGCCGGGCCGTATCCGTCTCGGACGTCTGGCGATGTTCCGCCAGCTTGTCCTTGAGCTCCTGAGCGCGCTTGCGGGCGCGATCCTTATACGGCTCGAGGCGTCCCTCATCGTTCATCTTCTTGAGCTTCGAGCCGATGAAGGCGGCGACCGCTCCATAGAAAAATGTTTTCAGCATGATGCTCTCCTGATTTGCGAAATGTTGCGAAGCGCGTTTGCGTTGGTCGGTGAGGCCTTAACGGCAGCGCACCTCGCCGCGTTCGATGGCGCGACCAGCCACGGCGCCACCTGCAGCGCCGATGATCGTGCCGATCGTCTTGCTGCCACCGGGCGCGATGATGTTCCCGAGAACGCCACCGGCAAGGCCGCCAATGATCGCGCCGCGCGTACCGTCCGGCTTGCGGCAATAGTAGCCGCCGCGGTCGTCGCGATAGATCGGGTCATTGGCGCCCAGCACATAGCCATCATTGTTGGAGGCATAGCCGGGGCCACCGCCAAGGCCCATATCGCTGCACCCTGCGAGGGTCATGGTCGCGGCCGCGAGTGCGATGGCCGGTGTGCGAAATCCTGCGAAAGTCATGTCCTTGCCTTTCTGATCGTCCTGCCCTTGTTGGCAGAGATAACGGCTGGAAGGCGAGGTCGTTCCGAGGGCTCGCAGAACCTGCTCTGCTGCGCGCTCGCGTGCCGGATCAGCTCAGGCGATGTTCCAGCGTCACCTCGGCATTGAGCAGCTTCGAGACCGGGCAGGTCTTCTTCGCTTCTTCCGCGATCCGCGCAAATTCATCGGGGCCGATGCCGGGCACGGTGGCTTCCAGCACCAGGTCCGAGCGGGTGATCGTAAATCCGCCATCGCCCTGTTCGAGCTTGACCGAAGCCTTGGTGTCGAGCGACCCGTCCGCATAGCCGGCGCGCTCCAGCGCGAAGGAGAGCGCCATGGTGAAGCAACCGGCATGGGCCGCCGCGATCAGCTCCTCGGGATTGGTGCCGGGCTCATCGCCGAACCGGGTGCCAAAGCCATAGGGCTGCTCCTTGAGCACGCCGGATTGGGTGGTGAGGCGGCCTTTGCCGGCCTTGCCCATGCCTTCATATTGAGCCGATGCTGTCCGGGTGGTCATATGCTGTCTCCTTAAACGCGTTGCGCAATATCGTTGAACGAACGCCCCCCGCGCTCGGTTGCCTAAAGGGCGGCGTGCCAGATCGTACCATCTTTGCTGGAGGATTTGGCGACAATGCATGGCGGCGGGGCGTCGCCCGCCAAAGATATGGGCCGGAGACGCCATGCGCTCCGGCCCATATGGGATCGATTGAGTGGACGATGCCCGCTCCTTACTGGCAGGCGAGAGTGCCGAGCCGGGACGTGCCGATGATCCGGGGGATCACTGGCAGGCGAGGCACTCGTCGTAATCGGTGGACTCGCCCAGCTCGATCTTCTTGAGCTCGGCTGTGTTGTCCGCCTCCACGCCGCCCGCGAAGCCGGCGCGTTGAATGGACTTGGAGCGCAGATAATAGAGCGACTTCACGCCCAGCTCCCAGGCGCGGAAGTGGAGCATCAGCAGGTCCCACTTCTCCACGTCGGCCGGGATGAACAGGTTCAAGGACTGCGCCTGATCGATGAACGGCGCGCGGTCGGCGGCCAGCTCGAGCAGCCAGCGCTGGTCGATCTCGAAGCTGGTCTTGAACGTGTCCTTCTCTTCCTGGGTCAGGAAGTCGAGATGCTGCACGCTGCCGCCCTTCTCGAGGATCGAGTTCCAGACATTGGTCGAATCCTTGGACTTCGCCGCGAGGATCTTCTCGAGATAGGGGTTCTTGACGATGAAGCTGCCCGAGAGCGTCTTGTGTGTGTAGATATTCGCCGGGATAGGCTCGATGCACGCCGAGGTGCCGCCGCAGATGATGCTGATCGACGCGGTGGGGGCGATCGCCATCTTGCAGGAGAAGCGCTCCATCACGCCCTGATCGGCCGCGTCGGGGCAGGGGCCGCGCTCTTGCGCCAGCACCATCGAGGCCTCGTTGGCCTTGGCATTGATATGCTTGAAGATGCGCAGGTTCCAGCTCTTGGCCATGGCGCCTTCGAAGGAGATGCCGCGCGCCTGCAGGAAGCTGTGGAAGCCCATGACGCCGAGGCCAACGGACCGTTCGCGGCCTGCGGAATATTTCGCGCGGGCCATCTCGTCCGGAGCTCGGTCGATATAATCCTGCAGCACATTGTCGAGGAAGCGCATGACGTCCTCGATGAACATCTTGTCGCCGTTCCACTCGTCCCAGGTTTCCAGGTTGAGCGAGGAGAGGCAGCACACGGCGGTGCGATCCTCGCCGAACTGGTCCTTGCCGGTCGGCAGGGTGATTTCCGAGCAGAGGTTGGAGGTGGAGACCTTCAGGCCCACGTCGCGATGATGCTTGGGCATCATCCGGTTCACCGTGTCCGAGAAGACGATATAGGGCTCGCCGGTCGCCAGCCGCGTCTCGACGAGCTTCTGGAAGAGCGAGCGGGCATCGACGGTGGCGCGCACGCTGCCGTCCTTGGGGCTCCGCAGTTGGAACTCGGCGCCCTCGCGCACCGCTTCCATGAATTCATCGGTGATGAGCACGCCATGATGCAGGTTGAGCGCCTTGCGGTTGAAGTCGCCCGATGGCTTGCGAATTTCGAGGAACTCCTCGATCTCCGGGTGCGAGACGTCCAGATAGCAGGCCGCCGAGCCGCGCCGCAGCGAGCCCTGGCTGATCGCGAGGGTGAGCGAATCCATCACGCGGACGAAGGGAATGATGCCGCTGGTCTTGCCGTTCAGGCCGACCGGCTCGCCGATGCCGCGCACGCTGCCCCAATAGGTGCCGATGCCGCCACCGCGCGAGGCGAGCCAGACATTCTCGTTCCAGGTGTTGACGATGCCTTCCAGGCTGTCATCCACGCTGTTGAGATAGCAGGAGATGGGCAGGCCGCGCCCGGTGCCGCCATTGGAGAGCACGGGCGTCGCGGGCATGAACCACAGCTTGGAGATATAATCGTAGATGCGCTGGGCGTGCGCCTCATCGTCGGCATAAGCCGCAGCAACGCGCGCGAACAGATCCTGATAGGATTCGCCGGGCAACAGATAGCGATCCTTGAGCGTCTCCTTGCCGAACTCGGTCAGCAGGGCATCGCGCGTGGAATCGGTCACCACGTCGAAGCGGCGGGCGTCGATGGTGTTCGATGCTGCCGCCTTCTTGGGCGCCTTTTCAGGCGCATCGCCTGTCCGCACAGTCTCCATGATGCCCTCGCTGGCCAGCGTTGCTTCTGCCAAACCTTCCGCCTGCAAATCCCGAAACTCCATGATTCAACCCCCAATGTTCTTGCTTCGTTCGGTTTCGTCAAGCCTTGGCCGGAGAGACCTCAAATTCGGATGTCGGCGGGATTTTCCGCCGGGTTACGCGCCTTGGCGCGCTATCCAGAACATCACGAAGCACAATCTATAGCGTAGCCCCCGGACCCCTAACACTATTGATAGTGCCACAGATGATTGCGGATGCAAGGTGTAATGGTGATCGCGGCGGCGCATTTCATCGATGAAATGACTCGGTTGGGCGACATCGGCTTATGTTGCAGTGCAGCGACGCGCGGTCCTGCGCGGGCTTGCCGGAAAGCAAGCGCAGAAAGCGGGCCGGAAAAATAAAGATGTGGAAAAGGCCGGCCATCGGGACGTGCCTGGCGACGTGCACCGAATGCGCGCCCTCGTGATGCTGGCAAATCCGCCGAGGCCGCCTTATGGATCGGGCGAAGAGTCAGGCACAGAGGATTGTCGGCATGTCCCAAGGCATCATCATGATCATCGGCGCAATCGCGCTCATCATTCTGCTGGTGTGGGTTTTCCGGTCACGATTCGGAGCGGCGGACCATATCGATACCTCGGCCACCGCCGTGGGCGCGGTGACGGAAGCGGCACGCAACATCGCCGAAGAGGTCGCGCATAAGTTCGAGGGCAAGTCTGAGCCGCAGACGGCCGCCCCGGCGACGACACCGCTCCCGGATGACTCCGTCGCAGCCCCGGCCCCGGCGGCGACAACGCCCAACGCCATCGGCATTCCTGCCGCCGTGGGCGCGCCGGACAATCTGCGCCTGCTCAAGGGCGTCGGGCCAAAGCTCGCTGCGCTGCTGACGGAGCTCGGGATTACCCGCTTCGACCAGATCGCCGGCTGGAACGCGGCGGACATCGCGACGGTCGATGCCAATCTGGGCACGTTCAAGGGCCGCATCGTGCGCGACAATTGGGTGGAGCAAGCCGGCTTCCTTGCGCGCGGGGACACTGCCGGCTTCGAGGCGCGGTTCGGCAAGCTGAACGGCCCCGGCAACAGTTGAACGGACCCCCATTCTGACCGATCATCCTCCCAAGGCGGCGCCCGGCGCGTCCCCACCGTCGCATCTCCCGCTCGGCCATGTCCTGCTGCTGGCCGCGCTGACGGCGACCTTGCCGGCCGCCATCGAGGGCGTATCGCCCGCCTTGCCGGCTATTGCGAGCGGCCTTGGGGCAGACCCCACTCATATGCCGACGGCGATGAGCGCGTTCGTGATCAGCTTCGCTATCGCGCAGCTGCTGGGCGGCATGTGCGCGGATGCGCTGGGCCGCCGGCCGGTTGTTATCGGCGGGTTGCTGCTATTTACGCTGGCGGGCCTGTTGGGTGCATTTGCGGAGAGCTTCCCGATGCTGCTCGCGGCTCGTGCGCTGCAGGGCGTCGGCGCAGCCGCAGCGGTGCTGCTGGCCCGCACGATGGTCCGCGATCAGCTTGGCCGGGAGGATGCCGCACGCGCTCTGGCGCTGATCGGCATCATCATGGGGTTCACCCCGGCGCTGGCGCCACTCATCAGCGGCGTTCTGGTGGCGACAGGCGGCTGGCGTGCGCCCCTGGTGGCACTGGCCGTGATGGGCGGCGTGCTAGTCATCGTGACGACCCTGCGCTTGCCGGAAACGCTGGCGCGCGAAGAGCGGCTCCCCTTTGATCTGCGCGCCTTGTTCTGCACCCTCTCAGGCCTTGCCCGGTCGCGCGCGTTGATGGCCTACATCATCGCGAACGCCTTTGCTTACAGCGGCATCCTGCTGTTTTCTTCCGCCGCGCCGCAAGTCATCATCGACTATCTCGGCGTCTCGGCCGCCGGCTATGCGGCAATGCTCTCGCTGGCGACGGCCGGGTTCATCGCCGGCAATTTCCTGTCCTATCGTCTCGTCCGTCGCCTGGGCGTGGATGGCACCTTGAGGGTTGGCGTGCTGTTCCAGGCGGCCGGGCCGCTGCTCATGCTACTCGCCGTCTCTGCCTGGCCGCACATATGGGTCGCGCTGGTGCTCCCGCAGATGCTCTACACCATGGGTTGGGGCATCGTGCAGCCGCAGACGCAGGCCGGCGCCTTGTCCACCCATCCGCACAGCATCGGTCAGGCCTCAGCCTTGCTGGGCTTCGTTCAACTGGCGCTGGCCGGCCTGATCGTGGCGATTTTTTCGCGCGTGACGGCGGGAGAGCCGGTTTCGCTCGCTCTCGCCCTGATCGTGTGCGGCGGCATGGCGACGGCGTGCGCCTGGCATCTGGTGCCGCGCCAACGCGCCTGAGCCGTCAGGCTGCGATGGTGAGCGGCGCAGCCAGCGGCGGCTGATAGATCAGTTCGATGACGCCCCAATGCTGGCCCGCAATGGAGAGCGGCGCCACCACCTGCTTGAACAGCCCGCTTCTGCCCTGCGCCAGCGGGCGGCGACTCGTCCGCACGGTGAACGGCCGGGTCGTCCGCGCCAGCGCGCGCATGTGGGGCGCATTGAGCATCTGCCCCTGCTGGCCCTGATCGCTCGCTGGCTCCAGGGCTGCGGAGGGTTGCTCTATCCCCTGTATGGACAGAGCAAGCGCGCAAAAGGCGTTGCGGTCGAGGCAGTTGAAGCCAACCGGGCCCGGCAGCTGCCGCGCACCCTCCCGCCAGCCTGCCGCGATCCGCGCGATCAGGGTCTGGGCAGGATGGCTGAACAGCGGAGGATTGCTGCCCGCCAGCGGCTCATAATCGTCCGTGAAGATCTGATCGGCCGTGATCTCGCCGGCTGCGATGGCCTCCTCGACGGCAGAGGCCATGGCCGCCGCCGCTTCGGACGCAAAGCGGATATAAGGCGAATCCGGGATGTCGACACCGCTTTCGGCGAGATACTGGAGCAGCTGGTTGGTGTCCTCGCTCACGTCGATGACGCGCGTAGATAGCCGCTGGAGGCCGATGGCATTGTCGATGGAGGCATCGGCAAGGTCGGAGAGGCCGGTGCGGATTTCGCCGACCGAGCCGAGGATCGCGTGAATGTTGGCCGACACCGCTTCGCTATTGCCGGAGAGGCCGAGGATGAGATCCCGCAACCGCGCGACCAGCGCGGCGATCTCGCCCGAGGCGGCATGGGCACCATTGGCCTTTTCCGCGCCCTGAGCGATTCGATCGAGCATGGTCTGCGCTTCGCTGCGCAATTCGCGGATCGATCCTTCGATCTGCTGCGTGGCGAGGGCCGTCTCCTGTGCCAGCTTCTTCACTTCCGCCGCCACCACCGCGAAACCCCGTCCGGCGTCGCCGGCGCGGGCGGCTTCGATGGCCGCGTTGAGCGCCAGCAAATTGGTCTGGCCGGCAATGCCGCTGATTACCTTGCTGGTGTCGCTCACGCTGGCGAGCGCAAGATTGAACCCATCCAGCCGCTCGTGAATGCGGGAGACCTGATCGATCAGATCCAGCACATTCTGCGAGGCTGAGGCAAGCTGCGTGCTCGAATCATCGACCACCTTGCGCGCGGTGCTGGCCTGCGCGCGGGCCTGATCGGCATTGTCGCCTACGTCATCGCCCATCTGGCCCAGCGCGATCGCGGCATCCTCGAGCGTTTCGAGCATGGATGCCTGATCGGTCACGCGGTCGGCCAGCTCGGCAATGTCCACCTGCAGGTCGAGCGTGCGCAGGCCGAGCGCGCCGGTATGCTCGGCGACATGTAAGATCGTCGTTTCCAGCCGGTTCGTCATGTTCACGCGCTTTTGTCTCCCGCTCGACGGGCGGTTTAGGAACAAGCGGTTAAAATGACGTTGTGCAGTGCGGTATTAGTGGCGCGTCGCCCTAATCTCGGGCGCCGAGCAGCGCCAGCACCACCGCGCTCACCACCAGCAGCAGGCCGATCACTTCGCTCCGGCGCAGGCGCTCGCGCAGATAGAAATGCGCAAAGCTGAGCGTGAAGACGACCTCGCTCTGGCCGACGATCCGCACCAGCGCTACCGGTGCCGTCGCAAAGCCGGTGAACCAGCAGGCCGAGCCGAGTGCGGAGAGAAAGCCGACCTGACCCGAGACGCGCCATGTCTCGAACACCCTGCGCACCTGTTCCGGCTCGCGCCACAGCAGGTAGCCGCCCTGCATCACCGTCTGCAGGGCAACGGTGATGACCAGCACCGTGAGCGCTGCGGAAATAGGGTCGGGCGTGGTCACATCCATCGTCGCGCGCCGAATGGCGATCGCGGTGAGCGCGAAGAAGAAGCCGGATGCGATGCCGTAGCGCGCAGCGGGCTGGCCGAGCGCTCGCAGAAAATCGCCCGCGCTCATCCGCTTGCCGCCGGTGGAGAGCAGCATGACGCCCACCACGCCAATGGCGATGCCGATCCAGGCCAGCAGGCTCAGCGTTTCGCCGAGCAGCAGGATGGAGAGCAGGGCGCCCTGCGCGGCTTCCGTCTTGGAGTAGGCGGTGCCGACGACGAAATTGCGATGATGGAAGGCCATCAGCAGCAGGTTCGTCGCCAGTATCTGCGCCAGCCCGCCCAATGCGCTATAGATGACGGTGGCGCTGGAGAAGGCCGGGAACAGCCCGTCCCGCAGCAGGGCGTGATAGCCCAGCATCAGCACCGCCGCGAAGGGCAGGCCGTAGAGATAGCGCACAAGGCCAGCGGCATTCACGGACATCATCTGCCCGACGCGCCGTTGCACGGCCGTCCGCCACGCCTGAAGCAGGCCGGCCAGCAGCGTCGCCGGCAGCCAGATCGGCGAAGAAATCAACGCTGCGCCCTATGCCGGGTCAGGTTCATGCTTTCTCCAGCAGGCCTTCCCGGGCGATCTTCTCCTGCCAAACGAGCGGCGCGAGCTGGTGGACGTTGTTGCCTTCGCTATCCACCGCGACGGTGACGGGGAAGTCCTGCACCTCGAACTCGTAGATCGCTTCCATGCCCAGATCCTCGAAGCCGACGACCTTGCTGCCCTTGATCGCCCGCGCGACGAGATAGGCCGCGCCGCCGACTGCCATCAGATAAGCGCTCTTGGCCTCCTTGATCGCCTCGGTCGCCGCCGGGCCGCGCTCGGCCTTGCCGACGCAGGCGAGCAGGCCCTGGCCGAGCATCATGCGCATGAACTTGTCCATGCGGGTCGCGGTCGTGGGGCCAGCCGGGCCGACCACTTCCTCGCCGACCGGATCGACAGGGCCGACATAATAGATGACGCGACCCTTGAACTCGACCGGAAGTTGCTCGCCGCGCGCCAGCATGTCCTGAATGCGCTTGTGGGCGGCATCGCGGCCGGTGAGCATCTTGCCGTTGAGCAGCAGGCGGTCGCCCTGCTTCCAGCTCTGCACCATCTCGGGCGTGAGCGCATCGAGATCGACGCGGATCGCTTCGGCGCTCGGCTTCCAGTCCACCTTGGGCCATTCATCGAGCTTGGGCGCTTCCAGATAGGCCGGGCCGGAGCCATCGAGCGAGAAATGCGCGTGGCGCGTGGCGGCGCAATTGGGGATCATCGCCACTGGCTTGCCAGCGGCATGGCAGGGCGCATCGAGGATCTTGACGTCGAGGATCGTAGCAAGCCCGCCCAGACCCTGGGCGCCGATGCCGAGCGCGTTCACCTTGTCGAAAATCTCGATGCGCAGCGCCTCGATGTCCGTCTGCGGCCCGCGCGCCTTGAGGCTGGCCATGTCGATCTGCTCCATCAGCGCCTTCTTGGCGAGGTGGACGCAATGCTCGGCCGTGCCGCCGATGCCGATGCCGAGCATCCCCGGCGGGCACCAGCCGGCGCCCATTTGCGGCAGCATTTCAAGCACCCAGTCGACGATATTGTCAGCCGGGTTCATCATCTTGAACTTGGACTTGTTCTCGCTGCCGCCGCCCTTGGCCGCGACATCGACATGGACATGATGGCCCGGCACCATCTCGACATGCAGCACGCAGGGCGTGTTGTCCTTGGTGTTCCGCCGTGTGAAGGCGGGGTCGGCCAGCACGGATGCGCGCAGCTTGTTCTCGGGGTTGAGATAAGCGCGACGCACGCCCTCGTCGACAACCTCCTGCAGCGACTTGCTGGTGTCGTCGAGGCGGCAATCCATGCCCCACTTCACGAACACGTTGACGATGCCGGTATCTTGGCAGATCGGGCGATGGCCCTCGGCGCACATGCGGCTGTTGGTCAGGATCTGCGCAATGGCGTCCTTGGCCGCCGGCCCTTGTTCCGCTTCATAGGCCGTGCCCAGCGCGCGGATATAATCCATCGGGTGATAGTAGCTGATGAACTGAAGCGCATCGGCGACGCTTTCGATCAGGTCGGCGGTCTTGATGGTCACGGTCATGGCGCGCGTGAGACTCCCGGCAAATGGCAAGGAAAGGCGGTTTGGATGCCGCGCGCTATACGCCTTTGGCCTGCGCAGGCAAGCGCTCGACGCCGTTGCGGCGCCGGCCGATCCGCGCAATAACCGCTCAGCGGCGCGCGCTCATGACGCCGCAGGCAGGAAGGATGCATCTATGTTCCGGATCATCGGCTATATCGTCGTCGGCCTCATCGTTGGCGTCTTCGCGCGCTTCTTCTATCCCGGCGCCGTGGACCTCGGCTGGATCGCCACGATCCTGCTCGGCATCGGCGGTGGCATCATCGGCGGCTTCGTCGCCGGGCTGATGGATGGCAAGAGCGGCAACTTCCGCCCGGTCGGCTTCATCGGCTCTGTGCTCGGCGGCATGCTGCTGATCTTCATCGTGCGATCATTGAGCTAGGCGCGGTCAAGCCTAGGAACCGCCTTGTGTTCCTGTGAAAACAGGAACCCAGGGCGCAACCGCTGTTCCTCGAGGCCCTGGGCTCCTGCTTCCGCAGGAGCACCGCAACATTGAGACCGGGGCAAACTCGCTTATCATCCGCCGCCTGCATGGCTCTTCGGCGCGAACAGGGGCAGGCTCGTTACGTCGTCCGACGAAAGTGCGAGGCCGAAGACCTCCGCCAGCGTTGCCCGATACTCTTCCGGAGCGGCAATATCTCGGATTTCGCGGTTAGACCCCTGCGCGATCGAGAAACTCCGCTCGGTCAGCGCCGCAAAGCCGTCGGGCAGTACGATGCTGACAATGTGCAGGGTCGTAAAGCGCGAGGCCGCCCGCGTGGAGGTCCAGTGGTTGCACTGTTCCAGATCGACGGGTGCCACGGGATCGAGGTGGAACGCATATTGCGGTTGCCAGTCGTCGGTTTCAGCGCTCCGCCCGTCGGTGGAGGCCGTCGGGCCGGCGCGCTCCAGCAGCCATTCGCCGAGGACGTCGCCGGGCTGGCCGGTCCGGCGCAAGCGATGGCTGGCCCCGTCCGGCGTCGTGGCCTCGGCGCCGTCCTGCAAGGGGAGGGGCGGCACGAAACTGCCGCCAAATCCGGCATCGGCTACCCAGGGCTCGCCTTCGATCTCAAGCAGCAACAGGGTATGCGTGCGCGGCGGGACGTCGCCGGGCGCCGCGCCGAGCAACACCCGCGCGAGCAGCGGCCTGGCCGGCAGGCCAAGGGCACCCAGCATGTCGGCAAACAGCCGGTTCTGCTCGAAGCAATAGCCGCCGCGCCGCCGGGTGACGAGCTTGTCGAACACGCTGTCCCCGTCGATCAGGATCGGGCGGTCCAGGCGGACATCCAGATTCTCGAACGCGATGCGCCGGCGCTGCGCCGCCTGAAGAATGGCGAGGCCGTCGGCATCGGGCGCCGGCGCGGACTCAAGGCCGAGGCGGGCCAGATAGGCGTCGAGGCGGTCGGCGGCGGTCATGGCAGGCTCGCCCCGGTCAGGCCGCGTCGAGGCTATCGAGCGCCTCGCTGGCTTCCATCCAGCTCTGTTCGGCCTGTTCGATGGTGCCGTCCAGCTTGGCGCGCCGCTGCATCAGTTCGCTCATCGTCCGGTCCTTTTCCTGCGGCCCAGCCTTTGCCGGATCGAACAGGGCGAGATCGATCCGCGAGCGCTCGGCGGTGAGATCGGCCAGCGCTTTCTCTGTCTTCTTCACGGCCGCCTGCAGCGCCTTGTAGCGCTCCCGTGCCTGGGCATTCGCGCGGCGATCGGCCTTGCGGTCGGTCTTGGACCCGCTCTCCTTCGCCGGGGCACTGGCACCGCGCCCGAGAACGAAGTCGGTATAATCCTCAAGGCTGCCGTCAAAAGGCTGGGCCAGTCCGCTATCGACCAGCACCAGCCGGTCGGCGACCAGCTCGATCATGTGCCGGTCGTGGCTGACGATCACCACCGCGCCGGAATAGCTGTTGAGCGCCTGGACCAGTGCCTCGCGGCTATCGACGTCGAGGTGGTTGGTCGGCTCGTCGAGGATCAGCAGGTGCGGCGCGTGGCGAGTGATCAGCGCCAGCGCCAGCCGCGCGCGTTCGCCGCCGGAGAGCGACCCGACCTTCTGGGTCGCTCTTATGCCCGAAAAGCCGAACCGGCCGAGTTGCGCGCGCACCGCGCCGGGCGTGGCGCCCTTCATCTGCCGGGTCATGTGCTCGAGCGGTGTGTCTTCCGTATCCAGCTCTTCCACCTGATATTGGGTGAAATAGCCGACGTTCATCTTGCCCGAGGCGTTCATCGCGCCTTCCATGGCCGGCAACTGCGCGGCCAGTAGCCGGGCCAGCGTCGTCTTGCCGTTGCCGTTCTTGCCGAGCAGCGCGATGCGGTCATCGGGGTCGATGCGCAGATTGAGGCGCTGGAGGATCGGGGTCTCATTGTATCCGACCGACGCCATGTCGAGCGTGATGAGCGGCGGGCGTAGCGCTTCGGGATCGGGGAAGTCGAAGGACAGGCTGGGGTCTTCCAGCGCGGCGGCGATGGGCTGCATCTTGGCCAGGGCCTTGGCCCGTGATTGCGCCTGCTTGGCCGTGCTGGCGCGCGCGCTGTTGCGCGCGACATAATCCTGCAGCTTGGCACGCTCTGCCGCCTGCTTCTCGCGGGCCGATTCGAGCTGGGCGAGCCGCTCGGCGCGCTGCCGTTCGAAGGCATCGTAGCCACCCGGATAAAGGGTGATCTTGCCGCCCTCCAGATGCAGGATATGGTCCACCACATTATTGAGCAGGTCGCGCTCGTGACTGATCACCAGCACCGTGCCGCGATACTCCTTGAGGAAGCTCTCCAGCCACAAGGTCGCTTCGAGGTCGAGGTGGTTGGATGGCTCGTCGAGCAGGAGCAGGTCCGGCTCGGAGAAGAGCAGGGCGCCCAGCGCGACACGCATCTTCCACCCGCCCGAAAAGCTGTCGAGTGGCCGGTTCTGCATCTCTTCATCGAAGCCGAGGCCCGTGAGGATGCGACCCGCGCGTGCGGGCGCGGTGTAGGCATCGATGGCGATCAGGCGATCGTGCAGGTCGCCCAGCCGGTCCGGATCTTCGCACGTCTCGCTCTCCACCAGCAGCGCCGCGCGCTCGGTATCGGCAGCGAGCACGGTGTCGAACGGCGTGGCGCTGCCGCTCGGCGCTTCCTGCGCGATATAGCCCAGCCGCGTGTCACGGGGCATGTCGACCGATCCACCATCGGGGTCGAGTTCGCCGATGATCGTCTTCATCAGGGTGGACTTGCCGGCGCCATTGCGGCCGATCAGGCCGACCCGCGACCGCGGCGGCAGGGCGGCGCTCGCGGCATCGAGAATGACACGGCCCCCCAGCCGCACGGTGATATCATTGATGGTCAGCATGGCGCGCCGTTAGCACAAGCGCAGCGCAGGTCGCCCGGAAAATTCTGACCGCCGGCGCTTGTTTGCTGATCTAGCCGGCCGCGGCGGCCGTCTCCGCATCGCCTTCGCCGGGTCCGACGCAGTAGAAACAGAGCTTGTTGCCATCGAGATCACGCACATAAGCGGCGTAGAAGGCCTGACTCCCATCGGCACTGCGCAGACCGGGCGGGCCTTCATCCACCCCGCCCATTTCGATGGCCTTGCCATGCAGACGCCGCACCTTCTCCCGCGTGCGCTGGCCCATGGCGACCATCGCCCCGTTTCCGGGGGTCGCCGGTCCGCCATTGAAGGGCTTGGCGACGCCAAACATCGGTTTGCTCCAGCTGGCGCCCCAGGCCGCGATATGCGGCAGCTCCAGCAACCGTCGGATGCCGACACTGCCGAACAGCGCATCATAGAAGGCCATGGCGCGCTGCAGGTCATTGGTTCCCACCGTCGTGTAGCCGATCATGGGTGCCTCTCCGCCGGGATGGACCGCTTGCCCGACTCAACGCCGCGCGAACCAGCGGCTCCATACAGTAGAATTCGGCTGGTGCTAACCGGTCGTGCTCCACGCTAGTTCTGCCGCCCCGAATTGAAACGCTTCGCATGGGCGGGTCCCTCTCGCCCCGCAGGGCGACCGAGGCTGTCAGCCCTGTTCGTCTCCCTTGCAGGCGCCGACCCGCTTGGCATCTACTGTCATCTTCATCGTCATCTCGCCTGCGGCGTCCCCGCCTTGGGCCTTTGAGGTCATTTCCATCCGGTAGCGGTCGGGGGCATATTCGCCGTCCATCTTCATTTCCATGCGGCCCTGCGCGCCGCCATCGCATTTGAGTAGGGCGGAAATCTTACCATTTTTCATCGTGAAGTGATCATATTTGCAGCTCTTGTCGTGCTCGCCGGTGAAAAAGGCTTTCTGCTCCTTCACATCCTCTTCGGTCACACAACTGGTGAAGCTTCGCCCGGCGCCCATCTGCGCCTTCATGTGATCACGCGCTTCGGCGGGCAGACCGGGCATCTCGATGTCCTGCACCGTCATCTGGCCTTCCCACCGGCCGGGGCTGACCATGACACCATCGCCGCCGGCAGCCGCCACTTCCTGCTGCACTTCCTCGGGCGTCGCGTTGGTCGCCGAAACTTTCGGGCTGCTATCGCAGCCGGAGAGGACAAGAAGGGCGGTAGTGATCAGACAAACGGCGCGCATGGGCATATCCTCTTCGCAAGGCCCGGCACCTGTGTGTCCAAGCTCGTCAGGCCGGTGATGGCGCTTTAGCCTCCGCAGGGCAAGGTCGAGAACGGCACGACGGACGGATCGGCGGCAAAAGCCTGACTCACGTTTGCCTCATGTCATGATGGCGGGCCAAGTCATCGTCGATCCCGCTTTGTTCTTCCACCCCATTGCCGCCGGCGGCCACAATCGCCATATTCCCCCTATGGCGATCCAAATCCGCACAAGTCTGGCTGAACCCCAGACTGACCAGTCCTTCGTTCCGCATCGTCCGGCGCGCCCGGAAAAGGCGGAGGGCGGCAGGCGTTTCAAGCTGGTGAGCGATTATCAGCCTGCCGGCGACCAGCCGACCGCCATTGCCGAGCTGGTCGAGGCGGCCGAGGCTGGCGAGAAGGATCAGGTGCTGCTTGGCGTCACCGGGTCGGGCAAGACCTTCACCATGGCGAAGGTGATCGAGGCGGTGCAGCGCCCCGCGCTGGTGCTGGCGCCCAACAAGATCCTCGCGGCGCAACTCTATGGGGAGTTCAAGAGCTTTTTCCCTGAAAATGCGGTCGAGTATTTCGTCAGCTATTATGATTACTACCAGCCCGAGGCCTATGTGCCCCGCTCGGATACGTACATCGAGAAAGAGTCGAGCGTGAACGAGGGGATCGACCGGATGCGCCACTCGGCGACCCGGTCGCTGCTGGAGCGCGATGACGTGATTATCGTCGCATCCGTCTCCTGCATTTATGGCATCGGCTCGGTCGAGACCTATTCGGCGATGACCTTCAGCCTCAAGAAGGGTGAGAGCGCCGACCAGCGCGAGATCATCCGCAAGCTTGTGGCGCTGCAATATAAGCGTAACGATGCCGCCTTCGCGCGCGGCAATTTCCGCGTGCGCGGCGACAATCTGGAGATTTTCCCGAGCCACTATGAGGATAATGCCTGGCGGATCAGCTTCTTCGGCGACGAGATCGAGGAGATTGTCGAGTTCGATCCGCTGACCGGCAAGAAGGCGGCCAGTCTCGATTACGTCAAGGTTTTCCCCAATTCGCACCACGTCACGCCCGGCCCGACGCTCAAGCAGGCGATGGAGGCGATCCGCCATGAGCTGACCGAGCGGCTGAAGGAGCTGGTCGAGGAGGGTCAGTTGCTGGAGGCGCAGCGGCTGGAGCAGCGCACCAATTTCGATCTGGAGATGATCGCGGCCACGGGTTCCTGCGCGGGCATCGAGAATTATTCCCGCTTTCTCACCGGCCGCCTGCCGGGTGAGCCGCCGCCGACTCTGTTTGAGTATCTGCCGGAAAACGCGATCCTGTTCGTGGATGAGAGCCACCAGACCGTGCCGCAGATCGGTGCGATGGCGCGGGGTGACCATCGTCGCAAGGTGACGCTCGCCGAATATGGCTTCCGCCTGCCGAGCTGCATCGACAACCGCCCGCTACGCTTCAATGAATGGGACGCGATGCGCCCGCAGACGGTCAGCGTCTCCGCCACGCCCGGTAACTGGGAGATGGAGCAGACCGGCGGCACCTTCTCCGAGCAGGTCATCCGCCCGACCGGTCTCATCGATCCGCCGGTGGAGATCAAGCCGGTCGAGGATCAGGTGGACGACCTCATCCATGAAGCCAAGTTGACCGCGCAAAAGGGCTACCGCACCCTGGTGACCACGCTCACCAAGCGCATGGCCGAAGATCTGACCGAGTTCATGCATGAGGCAGGCCTCAAGGTCCGCTACATGCACAGCGATGTCGAGACGCTGGAGCGCATCGAGCTGATCCGCGACTTGCGCCTGGGCGTCTATGACGTGCTCGTGGGCATCAACCTGCTGCGCGAGGGCCTGGATATTCCCGAATGCGGCCTCGTCGCCATTCTCGATGCCGACAAGGAAGGCTTTCTGCGGTCGGAAACCAGCCTCATCCAGACGATCGGCCGCGCCGCCCGCAATGTGGATGGGCGCGTGATCCTCTACGCCGACCGCATGACAGGCTCGATGGAGCGCGCGCTCAACGAAACCAATCGTCGCCGCGAAAAGCAGGTAGCCTATAATCTGGAGCATGGCATCACGCCGGAAAGCGTGAAGAAGCAGATCGGCGACATCATCGCCCATGTCGCCAGCAAGGATCAGGTGACCGTCGACACCGGCCTCGACGATGCGCCGCACATGGTGGGCCACAATCTGCGCGCCTATATCGAGGATCTCGAAAAGAAGATGCGCACCGCGGCTGCCGATCTCGAGTTCGAGGAAGCCGGCCGCCTGCGCGACCAGATCCGCAAGCTGGAAGCCGAAGAATTGGGGCTCCCTGTCGATCAGCAGGTCACCGCCAATGCCGGGCGCTATCTTGGCCGCGCAACGGAGGGCAAACCCGGCACGCGCAAGATGCGCTATGGCAAGACGCAGCGAAAAATGGGGCGCTAGCCTCACAAGCGGTGGAGACTTTTCGCGGCTCAATTTCGTTTGACAGCAAGTAGACGAGGTCTACAAGCCGGCACCGCTGCGACACTCGGATTTCATGCAGGCGCATCCGCCAAGCATCGCTTTTGCTCAGCGTTCATTCATGCTGCTGTCCTGTAAGGTCTTCAGCTTAGAAAGCGAAGTGAACACAGGGTGTTGCGGCTGCGAGAAGGTGGGTATAATCCCGCTTGTCGATAGTGACTTATTCATGTAATACAGTTCGAGCTAAGGGGCGCCTAGCGGCGAAACTCATGAACTATGAAGCGAACATGAAATACGGCGTGTCCAGTGTGGACCCGGAAGAGGCCGAGAGTCAGCAGAAGCGGCGGCGCCTGCTGCTGGTCGTTGGCGCGCTCGTCGCGTTGGCGGTCATCGCGATGCTGGCCTATCGATTCTTCGGCGGTTCGGGCGATCAGGGCGAGCAGGTCAGTCAGGTGGCTATCGTCACCGTTGCCGTGCCCGCGCAGGAAGCCGTGACGCGCACCGCCAATGCTACCGGATCACTCGCAGCGCGGGTGGATATGCCCGTCGGGGTCGTTGGCGAGGGTGGTCGCGTGGTCGCCGTTCATGTTCAGCCGGGCGACTGGGTCGGCGCGAATCAGATTCTCGCGACCATCGAGCGCTCGGTGCAGGCCCAGCAGATTTCCCAGCTCGAAGCGTCCGTGCAGGTCGCCCGGGCCGATGCCAAGCTGGCCCAGAACAATCTTGATCGCGCCAAGGCGCTGGTGAGCGACGGATTCGTGTCCCGCGCCGACATCGACCAGAAGACCGCAACGCGCGATGCTGCCGTGGCCCGGGTCAATGTGGCCGTGGCGCAGCTCAATCAGATGCGCGCGCAGGTCGGGCGGCTGGATATTCGCGCGCCGGCCGCAGGGCTGGTGCTCACGCGCTCGGTCGAGCCGGGTCAGGTCGTGTCCGGTGGCAGCGGCGTGCTGTTCCGCATCGCCCGCGCGGGCGAAATGGAAATGAAGGCGCTGCTCTCCGAAGACGAGCTGGCCTTGCTGTCCGAAGGCGCTGTGGCACGCGTCACGCCTGTCGGCATGACGCAGAGCTTCGAGGGTCGCGTGTGGCAGATCGCGCCGGTGATCGACCAGACGTCGCGCCAGGGCATCGTCCGCATCGCCGTGCCTTATAATGCCGCGCTGCGTCCGGGTGGTTTCGCCAATGCGGAGATTGCCATGGAGCGCGTGTCGGCAGCAGTCCTGCCGGAGTCCGCGATCCAGAGCGACCCGAAGGGCAGCTATGTCTACGTCGTCGGCAAGGATAACAAGGTCGAGCGCCGCTCGGTGAAGACGGGCGCCGTGACAACGCGGGGCATCGCCGTGGTGCAGGGGCTCAATGGTTCGGAGCGCGTCGTGCTCTATGCCGGCGGCTTCCTCAGCCCGGGCGAGACGGTCAAGCCCCGGCTCGCGAAGAGTGCAACGGACGGAAGGGCTGGCGGCTGACCGGCGACGCCTGACAGGGCGACGTCTAACGGGCGACGTCTAACAGGGCGCCGCTGCTTGTGGCGGCCGTCACACGCTAGATTGGCAGGACAGACGAGATGAGTCTTCGCAACATATCGGCCTGGAGCATCCGCAATCCGGTGCCGCCGATCGTGCTCTTCATCGGCCTGCTACTGGCGGGCATCATCGCGTTCAGCCGCATGGCCGTCGTGGATAATCCGGACATCGATTTTCCGGCCGTCAATGTGACGATCAGCCAGCCGGGCGCCGCGCCGACGGAAATCGAGACCCAGATCACCCAGCGCGTCGAGGCGGCGGTGCGGTCGATCAATGGCGTCGATGAAATCCAGTCGACGGCCAGCGAAGGATCGAGCCAGACTTTCGTCCAGTTCCAGATCGGCGTCGATTCCAACGTCGCTACCCAAGAAGTGAAGAACGCGGTCGACCAGATCCGCAGCGATCTTCCCGATGGCATTCTCGAGCCCTTCGTCCAGAAGGTCGAAGTGGGCGGCGCCGAGATCGCGTTTTTCTCGGTCCAGGCCTCGGACATGACGATCGAGCAGTTGAGCTGGTTCGTCGACGATACGGTGGCCAAGCGCCTGCTCGGCATCGAAGGCATGGCGCGCGTCGGGCGCGGTGGCGGTGTCGATCGCGAAATCCGCGTGACGCTGGATCCGGCCAAGATGCAGTCGCTCGGCGTTACGGCGTCGCAGGTCAACCAGGCGCTGCGTCAGGTGAACGTCAACGCGGCGGGCGGCCAGGCGGAGATCGCCGGCTCGCGCCAGTCGGTGCGCGTGCTGGGCAATGCGCAGGATGCCTACAGCCTCGGCCAGACCCAGATATCGCTGGGCAACGGCCGCACGATCCTGCTGGCGGACATCGCCAGCGTGACCGATGGCTATGGCGAGCAGAAGCGGCTGGCGAAGGTCGGCGGCAAGCAGGTCGTCAACTTCTCCATCGAGCGCGCCAAGGGCGCATCGGACGTCAGCGTCTTCGATGAAACGCTCAAGGTGTTGAAGCAGCTTGAGACGGAAAATCCCGGCATTCGCTTCTACCAGCGCTTCAACAGCGTGAACTATACCAAGAGCCAGTATAGCAGCTCGATGCACGCTCTCATCGAGGGTGCGGTGCTCGCCGTCATCGTGGTGTTCATCTTCCTGCGCGACTGGCGTGCGACGGTGATCAGCGCCATCGCCATTCCGCTCTCGGCAATTCCGACCTTCTATTTCATGGATTTGATGGGGTTCAACCTGAACTCCCTCTCCCTGCTCGCGCTCGGTCTGGTGGCCGGCGTGCTGGTCGACGATGCGATTGTGGAGATCGAGAACATCGTGCGGCACATGCGCATGGGCAAAACGGCTTATCAGGCCTCCATCGACGCGGCGGACGAGATCGGCCTCGCGGTGGTTGCAACGACGATGTCCATCGTCGCGGTGTTCTTCCCAGTCGCCTTGATGCCCGGCATCACCGGTCAGTTCTTCAAGAATTTCGGCTTCACGGTCGTCATCGCCGTGCTGATCAGCCTTGCCGTCGCGCGCATGATCACGCCGCTGGTCGCCGCTTACTTCCTCGAACATCATGGCGAGGAGAAGCATGGCGAAGGCTGGCTGATGGACCGCTATATGAGCCTGCTTGGCTGGGCACTCGATGATCGCAAGGCCAAGGCTTATGCCCGTGGCGGCGGGCTGGGGCGGCGGATTCGCGCGCGCTTCCTCGATCATCGCGTCTGGATGATGGGCTTTGGTCTGGCGGCCTTCGCCTTGACCGTCATCCTCCTCGTCTCGATGCCCAAGCAGTTCGAGCCCAATGCCGATCAGGACTTCAGCCGGATCAACATCGAGGCAGTGCCGGGCACGACGCTCCGGCAGAGCGAGGCCATTGCCGATCAGGTGACCGAGCTGCTGAACAAGCAGCCGGAAGTCGATACCGCCATGGCGAACGTCGGCGAAGGCAATGCCCGTATCTTCATCACGCTCAAGAAGGACCGCAAGCGGACCAGCATCGAGTTCGAGCGCGAACTGGCGCCGCGCCTTGCGGAAATTGCGGACGCGCGCGTCTCGTTCGCGTCCCAGCAGGGCGGGTTCGGCACGGGACGCGATATTTCCGTGATGCTCTCCGGCTCTGACCCGGCGCTTCTGGAAGAGACGGCGACGAAGGTCGCCGAAGAGATGAAGAGCCTGCCGGGCGTGGTGGCGCCGCGCGTCAATGCCGACATGCAGCGGCCGGAGCTCATCATCCGTCCGCGGCTCGATCTGGCGGCGCAGCTTGGCGTCACGACGTCCGCGCTCAGCCAGACGATCCGCATCGCGACTCTGGGCGATATCGACCAGAATAGCGCAAAGTTCTCGCTGTCGGATCGCCAGGTGCCCATCCGGGTCATGCTGCCGGAATCGGCGCGGCGCGATCTCTCGAACATCGAGAACCTGCCTGTCCCCACGGCGGGCGGCGGCACTGTGCCGCTCAGCCGCGTCGCCGAGATCAGCTTCGGCTCCGGGCCCACCTCCATCCAGCGTTATGCCCAGCAGCGCCGCATCTTCGTCGGTGCGGATCTGGCGCAGGGCGCGGTCAAGGGCCCGGTCATGGAGGCGATCAACAAGCTGCCGACCATGCGCAACCTGCCGCAAGGCGTGAGCAATCAGGCCGTCGGCAGCGATCGCTGGCAGGAGGAGTTGATCCAGAACTTCGTCATTGCCGTGACCTCTGGCGTGCTGCTGGTCTTCGCGGTCCTGGTGCTGCTCTACAAGCGCTTCATCTCGCCGCTGGTGAACATGTGCTCGCTGGCGCTGGCGCCCCTGGGTGGCCTGCTGCTGATGCTGGTGATGAACGAGCCGCTCTCGTTGCCGGTCTATATCGGCCTGCTGATGCTGCTGGGCATCGTCGGCAAGAACTCGATCCTGCTGATCGACTTCGCGCTGGAGGAGATGGACAAGGGCGTGCCCAAGTTCGAGGCGATCATGGAAGCCGGCCACAAGCGCGCCCAGCCGATCGTGATGACGACGGTCGCCATGACCGCCGGCATGGTGCCGACCGCGCTCTCGCTCACCGGTGATGGCGCCTGGCGCTCGCCGATGGGCATCACCGTGATCGGCGGCCTGATCCTCTCGACGCTGCTCACCCTCGCGATCGTACCGGCTGCGTTCAGCCTCGCCGATGGCGTGGAAAAGCGGATCGGCCCGTGGCTGCGCCGCCGGGTGTTGACCTATGACGGCAAGGGCGAGGCCGCTCAGCCAGCCGAATAAGCAGGGGTTTCTGGAACTCTTGTCGCTGACGGGACTTCTTCCGGCAGCGGCTTGGTTCGCGTGCCGGGATGGACCGGCCGCGCGATGCCTTGCCGGATGACCCAGGGGCAGCACTCGGCTAGAGACGTCGCATGATCAAGGTTCCCGTCCATAGCGGCGTGCGGCAGATGCGCATCATTGCGACCGGGTTGCTGGTCGTGATGGCGATTGCCTATGTGTCGGCGCGTCGGTTCGAGGACCTGCATCCGACTTTGGGCTTCGTCCGGGCGTTCGCCGAGGCGGCCATGGTCGGCGGATTGGCCGACTGGTTCGCGGTCACCGCGCTGTTCCGTCATCCGCTGGGCCTGCCGATCCCGCACACCGCGATCATCCCCCGCAACAAGGATCGCATCGGCGATACGCTGGCGGTCTTTCTGCGCGACAATTTCCTCACGCCCGCCGTCGTCGCCCGCCGCATGGGGCGGCTGGATGTCGCCGGCGCGGCCGGGCGCGTGCTGGCGGCGCCGGCCGCCGGCGATGGACGCTTGCGGCGCGGTGCCTCGCGCTTGCTGGCGGATTCTCTGGAAGCGCTGGATGATGAGCGGCTGGGCGGGATGCTCAAGGGCGTGCTGGTCCAGCGCATCGGGCAGCTCAATGCCGCGCCGCTGCTGGGCCAGTTGCTCGCCGCCGCCATGAAGGACGGGCGTCACCAGCCGGTGCTCGATGCCCTGATCCGCTGGGGGGCGCGGACGCTGGAAGCCAATCGCGAACTCATCCGCCAGATCGTGCATGAGCGCTCGGGCAAGATCATGCGCTTCACGGGGCTCGACGAGACCTTGGCCAACAAGATCATCGACGGGCTGGACAGGCTGCTGCAGGAGGCTGCCGACGACCCCGAGCACCGGCTGCGCTCCAAGGTGGAGGAGGGGCTGGCGACTCTTGCGGACGATCTCCAGACCGACCCCAAGATGCAGGCGCGGGTCGACCGCATCCGCGACGAGATGATCGCCAACCCGGCCATGCAGCGCTGGCTGGATGGCATCTGGCAGGCCGCGCGCGAGGCCATGCTCCGCGCTGCGCGTGATCCGCAGGCGGCGCTCGCCGGGCGGATGGGCGAGGTGGTGCGCCAGCTTGGCGAAACGCTCCGCGACGATCCCGCGCTCAAGCATGTGGTCAATCGTTTCGCCCGGCGCGTCGCGGTCGGCACGGCGGCGCGCTATGGCGACAGCATCGTCCTGCTGGTCTCCGAAACCGTCCGCAGTTGGGATGCGCGGACGATCACCGGCCGGCTGGAAAATGCGGTCGGGCGCGATCTGCAATATATCCGGATCAACGGCACCCTGGTCGGCGGTCTGGTCGGCCTCACGCTGCACAGCCTCAGCTATTTGTTCTAGGAAATCCGCCGCTGCGCGGGCGCTATAAGGTTTTATCCGTTCGCGGGTGACAAATGCGGCGGAGGGGATTAGGAGCGCGGCCGTGTTGCATATGCGCCGCCTTGTTCTTTCGCACCGCTGCTGGGCTGCCACGCTGCTCGGCCTCGCGTTGCTGTTCAAGGCGCTGATGCCGGCGGGCTTCATGCCCGTCGTCAGTGGCAAGACGCTCACCGTCGAGCTGTGTTCGTCCGGCGGGGCCGGGCCGATCACGCTGCACATTCCCGTCGAGGGCAAGGACAAGACGCCGCAGACCCAATCGGATCAGACCTGCGCCTTCGGTGGCCTGACGGCTCAGGCGCTTGCCGCAACCGATCCGGTCGTGCTCGAAGCCGCGCTGGCGTTCATCTTCGCGACGGCCCTGCTGCAGACCGATCTGCGGCTGCCTCGGCATGAGACCTATCTCCGTCCCCCGTTACGCGGTCCTCCGGCCAACGCCTGACAATCTGAGCTGATTTGTCGGTTCTGCCGGCGCGTCGTCACGCGCGGGCATGTCGGAGTGTTTCTCAATGCAAATTCCTATCCTAATCGCGGCGGGTCTCGCCGCAGCTCTGGTGGCGCCTGCCACCGCGCAGGGCGTCAAGAAAGACGTCCTCACCATCGATCGACCCTGGGCACGGGAAACCGCGCGGGGCCAGTCCGCCAGCGGCGGTTTCCTCACCATCACCAACAGCGCCCGTGCGGATGAGCGGCTCACTGGCGGTAGCACGCCGGTCGCCACCCGCGTCGAAATCCACAGCATGAGCATGGAGGGCGGTGTCATGCGGATGCGGCCGCTCAAGAATGGCCTGCCGGTCGCGGCGGGCGGCTCTGTCGCGCTCAAGCCGGGCGGCTTCCATATCATGTTCATGGGCCTCAAGCGCCCGCTGGTCCGGGGCGAGACCATTCCCGTCACGCTCGACTTCGCCCGCGCCGGGAAGGTGCAGGTCTCGTTCGCCGTCGAGGCCGTCACTTATGGAGGCAACCATGGCGGACACTGATCCGCGCCGGCTGGCTCGCATTCGTTTGTGGCTCTGGCTGCTGGTGGCGCTCGCTGCCCTTGGCCTTGGTATTCTGTTGGCCCTGCGGTTCGTCACCCAAGGTCCGCCGCAAGTGATAGCGGGGGCGCCGGCCGATGTCGGCCAGCATTTCTCGCTGGTCGACAGGGATGGAAAGCCGGTCACCGCGCAGACGCTCAAGGGCACGCCCTATGCGATCTTCTTCGGCTTTACGCGCTGTCCGGATATTTGCCCGACGACCCTCAGCCGCATGGCGCATCTGCGCAAGGCGATGGGTGCCGATGGGGACAAGTTCCGTATCGTCTTCGTCTCGGTGGATAGCGGCCATGACAAGCCGGCCGATGTGGGCGCTTATGTCGATCTGTTCGGCACGCCCATTCTCGGCCTCACCGGTTCGCCAACGCAGATTGCCGACGCCGCGAAGTCATTCCGGGTCTTTTACCAGAAGGTCCCGCTCGAGGGCGGCGATTACACCATCGATCACAGCGCCTTCGTCATCCTCATGGATCGTGACGGGCGCCTGCAATCCCTGCTGAGCGATCAGGACAGCGAAGATGCGGCCCTTGCCGAACTTCGCCGCCTGATCGCCTGACCCACAATATTTCAGACCCCGAACGGGGGGAGACATCATCATGAAAACGTCCTTTATCGCTCTCGCAACCATGCTCGCCATGGCCACGCCCGCCTTTGCCGAGGAGGCTGCCGATGCCGCCGCCGATGGCGAGCGCACCATCATCGTCGTGGGCCAGTCCCAAACGCAGGAAGCCGAGCGGCTCGCCCGCGCCACGCCGGGCGGCACCGATGTCGTGCGGCACGAGGATTATGCCGACAAGACCATTGTCTCACTGCGCGATACGCTCGCCTTCTCGCCCGGCGTCTACACCCAGCCTCGCTACGGGCAGGAGGTCCGCCTCTCCATTCGTGGGTCGGGCCTCTCGCGCGGCTTTCACATGCGCGGTATCACGCTGCTTCAGGATGGCGCGCCGATCAATCTCGCCGATGACAATGGCGATTTTCAGGAACTGGACCCGATCTTCTTCGAGCGGCTGGAAGTCTATCGCGGCGCCAACGCGCTGCGCTTTGGCTCCGGCACGCTGGGCGGCGCGATCAATGGCGTGACGCCCACCGGCAAGGATGCGCCCGGCCTGTATCTGCGGGCCGATGCCGGCAGCTTCGAGACAGTCCGCGGACTGGCGGCCTATGGCGGAACCAGTGGCCCCGCTGACTACTGGGTCGGCGTGAGCGCGGATACCTCGGACGGCGACCGCCAGCACGCCCATCGCGAGAGCATGCGCGTCCATGGCAATGTCGGCCTTGCCCTGTCCGATGTTGTGACCACGCGCTTCTATGCGAGCCTCAACCGCATTCGGCAGGACCTGCCCGGCGCGCTTACCGCTACGGATGTTCTGAATAACCCGGAAAAAGGCAATTTCAGCGGCGATCAGGGGCGGGATATCGACTCGATCCGCCTGCAGAACCGCACCCGCTTCGATTGGGGGCAGACCCGGCTCGATGTCGGGGCCTTCCTCAACATGAAGGATCTGTTCCACCCCATCTTTGAAGTGATCGATCAGAAATCGACCGACAAGGGCGTCTTCGCCCGGCTGGATCATGATGCGGGCATTCTCTCCTTCACGCTGGGCGGCGAGTTCCGCCATGGCGAAACGCGGGCGCGCCAGTATCGGAATGTGAATGGGGAACGCGGCGCGCTGACCTTCGATGCCGATCAGACCGCGCGCATCGCCAATGTCTATGGCGAGGCGCGCCTGCAGCCGGTGCCGGGCGTCACGCTGATTGCCGGTGGCATCTATGCCGATGGCTTCCGCAAGCGGACCGTGCTGGTCTCCACGGGGCAGAGCGGGCGCCTCGCCTTCAGTGAATTCTCGCCCAAATTCGGCGTGCTCATCGAGCCGACACCGGACATCCAGCTCTTCGCCAACTACAGCCGCTCGGCGGAATTCCCGGGCTTCGGGGAGGTCTTCCAGAGCGTCGGCACGCCGCCGGTCAGCACGCTCATTGCGGCCATCGCGCCGCAGACGGCCTGGACGGCGGAAATCGGCACCCGCGGGCAGGCGGGCATGGTGAGCTGGGACATCACCGCCTACCGTGCCACCCTGCGCGATGAGCTGCTGCAATATTCCCCCAATGGCACCACCGTTCCGGCCGCCACCTTCAACGCGGATCGCACGCGGCACAGTGGCATCGAGGCCGCCGTCAGCCTCGCGCCGACGCCCTGGCTGCGCCTGCGCCAGATCTGGCAACATTCGGACTTCCACTTCGTCAACGATGCGGCTTTCTGGAACAACCGCCTGCCGGTGGTGCCGCTGAATGTACTGCGCAGTGAAGTTCGGATCGGGACGGCGGCGCTCAATGTCGCGCCCAATCTCGAATGGGTGCCCCAAGGTGCGTTTGCCGATTACGCCAACAGCACGCGCACGCCCGGCTACGCGCTGCTTGGCCTGACGGCAGGTGCGACGCTGACCAGCGGGGTCGATCTGTTCCTCGACGTGCGGAACATCACCGACAAGAAGGCGATTGGCGACATTTCGGCAGTGATCGCTGCCACGGGAACTTCCGCGATCTATTACCCGGTCGAGCGCCGCGCGGTTTACGGCGGCGTTCGCGCCCGCTTCTAACCCTCAATGAGCGCGCTGGCGGCGGAGGGCCTGCTCCGCCGCCAGCATGCGATTGGTTCGGTTCAGCCTGTCTTGCACATCCTTCGGGCTCGGATCGCCTGCCGGTGCGTTGTCCGGAATATCCCCAAACGCAAGGAAAGGCAGAGACCCTATGAGTCTGGAAGGAAAATCCATCGCGATCCTCATCGCGCCGCGCGGCACGGAAGAGCCCGAGTTCGTCCAACCCCGCGATGCCGTGACCAAGGCGGGCGCCACCGTCACCGTGATCGGCATCGAGACGGGTGAAGCCAAGACCAACAATAATGATCTCGACCCCGGCGGCACCTACACCGTGGATCGCGCGGTTGCCGATGTGTCCGTCGATGACTTCGACGGCCTGATCATCCCCGGCGGCAGCGTCGGCGCAGACAAGCTGCGCGGCGATGACGATGTCATCGATCTGGTTCGCGCCTTCGCCGAGGCTGGCAAACCCATCGGCGTGATCTGCCACGGTCCGTGGCTGCTCGTCGAGGCCGATGTGGTCGAAGGGCGCACGCTCACATCGTACCCAACCGTCAGGACCGATATCGAGAATGCCGGCGGGGATTGGGTGGATGAGGAGGTCGTCGTCGACAATGGCCTCGTCACCAGCCGCACGCCGGATGATCTGGACGCCTTCTGCGCCAAGATCATCGAGGAATTTGCTGAAGGTTCTCATGTCGATGCGGCCTGACCTGCATGTCTGACGGCTTGCTGACAGCCTTACAATATTATGGCGCGGCCGCGGCGACGCTGGCCGCGCTCATCGTGTCCCTCAATCTCGGCAGGTTGTGGACGGGCTGGGCGATGGTGATTTTCGTCACCAGCTCCATGGCGCTTATCGGCTGGGGCTTCCTCCAGCCGGAGAGCGAAGGCATCGGCGTGCAGAACATCGTGCTGCTCGTCATCAATCTCGTCGGGGTGTGGCGTTACCTGCTGCGGCCCGGCCGGCGCCGGGCGGAAGGCTAGGCGGCGAACCTTTAATCGGGACCGATCATCGAAGGAGCCCGTCTGAACTGGAGCGACACTCAGCCGTTATCTTGGCCACCGAGTACGCTGGCATAGCGTTTGCGATCCACCGCATTCATCGCACGGGTTTTTACGCTCAGGCCAACGAATGCGCCGCTTTCCGGAAGCCACGTCTTACAGAAAAGAGTGATAGAATCTGATCGGTGTTCGATCGCCCCGATAATAAATTCCCAAAGCGTTCCTTTTTCCCAGATTGGGAATATCTCGTTCACGATAATCTCGCCGTCTTCGAGAATGACATCAAACTCGCAATCTTCGAGGCCACATCGCCGACTGCCAATGATCTTGAATGTTGCCATTTCGTGGATTCTCTTTTCCTGACCGGCGCCCCTCCCTTAACAACTCTACCCCATCCCGGCTATCGGCGCATTTGCCAAAGGCAGCTCTCATATCGCGCCACATTCTGATTCAGGAGCGGCCTGAGCCAATACGATCTAACCGGCTTCGAGCGGCGCGCGATTGAACCATTGCTACCCATCGAGCTGCGTGGCGCCCCGCAGCTCGATGAGCGCCGCGTGCTGAAGGGCATCTTCTGGATCATCAACGGTACCGATGCGGCTCGGCCTGACGTCGGGCAAACAGGCCGCTCAATCATCTCCGCCCGCGCACGATCGGGCCGGCGGACAAGCCTGTGGTTCAGCGCTTATGAGTCTACGGCCGGCACCAAGTGGCTCACGGCCCGATGTCGCCGCGATCGCCCCGCACACGCCGTTCCGACCCTGAGCCGAACCCCAGCGCGGCGGCGACGGGGTTGTTCCACCCATAAGGATCGTCGCGGACCACCGGATCGCCGGCATCGTCGAAGATCACGGTCTGGTAGAGCAGCCGCACCGGGATTTCGCGGGGCAGGGGGACAAAGCTCTCCTTGCCGGTTTCGCGCGCCTTTTGCCATTCGGTCGTCACGCCTTCGTCCCGCGCAATCATATCGGCAAAGCCAAGCGCATCCTGCACGCGCACGCAGCCATGGCTCCGCTGGCGTTGTACGTCATTGAACAGCTGCTTGGCCGGCGTGTCGTGCAGGTAGATGGCGTGATCGTTCTTCATGTCGAATTTGACGAGCCCGAGCGAATTCTTCGGCCCGGGCTGCTGGACGATCCAGCCGTCCTTCCGCGCCATGTTGTTGCGGCGGAGATAGTCTGCGCCCTTGCCGGCCAGTTCCTTCTCTTCGATAGAGCGGGGCACGGTCCAGGTCGGGTTGGCGACGAGGCGATAGATGGGCGACCCGAGCATCGGCGTTTCATGGTCCGGTTCGCCCACGATCACGCGGCGCACATCGGCCAGCTTGCCGTCGCGCCAGTAGCTCTGCCGGGCCGCCGCGATGTTCACATCGATGCGCGTCGCCGGCGGCGTCCGTTCGAGCCAGCGCATCCGCTCCATGTTCACCGCGATGGCGCGGGCACGGTCAGCGTCTGGCAGGTTGATGATCTTCAGCGCATCATCCCCGATCACCCCGTCGGTCGAAATGCCATAGTCCGCCTGCATGGCCCGTACGGCGGCGGCGATTGCCGGAGTGTAGCGCGTGTCCGTGCTGGCATTCGCCCTGTCGAGATAACCCGTCGCCACGAGCTGCCGGGCTATGGCCGGGATGCGGGGGTCGCTCTCACCGGGCTTGAGCGGCGCGCTGGTTGCAGGAATTTCGGTGCTGGCGCCATTGCCTTGCTTGCGCAGCGCCAGATAGGTCTCGGACAGCTTGCGATAGCTTGCATCCTGCGGCGCGAGGCTGGCCAGCCACGCGCCGACCTTGCCCTCCCGCAAGGCCTGCGCAAGCCCGGCGCGAAGGTCGGGCGAGGGGCGGGGGACGGTATAGATTTCATACAGCTTGGTCGGGTCAGTCGCGCCGCGAGCCAGTGCCTGTGCATAAGCAAGCGCAGCCTTGGTTAGCTCCGCATTGCCGGCCTTTTCACCCGAGCCGGCGAGGCCGAAATCCTTCTGGTCCAGTCCATGCGCAGCGCGCTGGGCCAGCGCTTCGTTTAGTTGATCGGTTCCCTCGTCGCTCCACTGCATGTCTTCCAGCGCGACACCGGCCTGATCCTGATTGTCCTTTGTTTTATCGCAACCCGAAAGAAGCAGCGCGACCGCCAGCAACGATGATCCAAAAATTCCAGTGCGCACATATGTCTCCCGACTGCTTGGTAGGGAAACGCGAGGCGCGGGATAACGCTCCCGTTACGGGCGGTTTCAGGCGCGAAATTCCGTGGGCTCGCCCGGCTCAGGCGTCGATGACGTCCTCATCGACCTGCGCGGCATTCTCCTGAATGAACGCGAAGCGATGCGCAGGATTGGTGCCCATCAGCCGGTCCACCAGATCCTTCACGCCCGCGCGTTCCTCATATTCCTGCGGCAGCGTGATGCGGATCATCTTGCGCTTCTTGGGGTCCATGGTGGTCTCGCGCAGCTGCATGGGGTTCATCTCGCCCAGGCCCTTGAAGCGGCTGACCTCCAGCTTCTTGCCTTTGAGCTCGCCGCTGCGCAGTTTGGCGAGTGCGGCATCGTCCGCCGCGTACCAGCTCTTGCCGCCGGCCACGAGGCGATAGAGCGGCGGCTGGGCGAGGTAGAGATGCCCCCGGCGCACAAGCTCTGGCATTTCCTGGAAGAAAAAGGTCATCAGCAAGGTGGCGATATGCGCGCCATCGACATCGGCGTCGGTCATGATGACGATGCGCTCATAGCGCAGATTGTCCGGGTTACAGTCCTTCCGCGTACCGCAGCCGATAGCGAGGATCAGGTCCGCGATTTCCTGATTGGCGAGAATCTTGGCAGAGGTGGCCGAGGCAACGTTCAGGATTTTGCCGCGGATCGGCAGGATCGCCTGCGTCTTGCGATCACGCGCCTGCTTGGCGCTGCCGCCGGCGCTGTCGCCTTCCACGATGAACAGTTCGGTGCCCTCGGGGTCATCGGACGAGCAATCGGTCAGCTTGCCCGGCAGGCGGACCTTGCGGCCCGAGGTCGCCGTCTTGCGCTTGATTTCCTTTTCCTGCTTGCGGCGCAGGCGCTCGTCCATCCGCTCCAGCACATGGCCGAGCAGCGCCTTGCCCCGGTCCATATTGTCGGTGAGGAAATGGTCGAAATGGTCGCGCATAGCCGCTTCCACCAGCCGCGCGGCTTCGGGACTGGTCAGCCGGTCCTTGGTCTGGCTCTGGAATTGCGGATCGCGGATGAACACGCTCAGCATCAGCTCGCAGCCGGACATGATGTCGTCCGTCTGGATGTCCTTGGCTTTCTTCTGCCCGACCAGCTCGCCAAAGGCGCGGATGCCCTTGGTGACCGCGCCGCGCAGCCCGGTCTCGTGCGTGCCGCCGTCCGGGGTCGGGATGGTGTTGCAGTACCAGCTGGTGGAACCGTCGGACCAGAGCGGCCAGGCGATGGCCCATTCCACGCGCCCGACACCGTCCGGGAAATCCTGCGTGCCGCGGAAGAACTCCGCCGTCGCGCACTCGCGATTGCCCAGCTGCTCACGCAGATGATCGGACAGGCCGCCGGGGAACTGGAACACCGCCTCGACGGGTGTGTCATCCGTGATGATGGCGGGATCGCATTTCCAGCGGATTTCCACACCGGCAAAGAGATAGGCCTTGGAGCGGGCGAGGCGGTGCAACCGGGAGGGCTTGAACTTCAGTTCGCCGAAAATCTCGCTATCCGGCGTGAAGCTGACGCTTGTGCCACGTCGATTGGGCGCCGCGCCCACCTTCTCCAGCGGACCCAAAGGGTGCCCCTTGGAGAAGCGCTGGCGGAACAGCTCGCGATTACGCGCCACCTCGATCTCGGTGTCGACGGACAGCGCGTTGACCACGCTGATGCCGACGCCATGCAGGCCGCCCGACGTCGCATAGGCCTTGTCCGAGAATTTGCCGCCCGAGTGCAGCGTGGTGAGGATGACCTCCAGCGCCGACTTGCCGGGGAATTTGGGGTGCGGGTCCACCGGGATGCCGCGACCATTGTCGGTGATCGTCAGCCGGTTGCCCGCCTCCAGCGTCACCTCGATGCGGGTGGCGTGGCCGGCGACCGCTTCGTCCATCGCATTATCGAGCACTTCGGAGGCGAGATGGTGCAGCGCGCGCTCGTCCGTGCCGCCGATATACATGCCGGGGCGGCGACGCACCGGCTCCAGCCCCTCCAGCACCTCGATGGCGGAGGCGTCGTAGCTTTCGGTTGTGCGGGCGATGTTCTGGTCGAACAGGTTGTCGGACATGCGGGAACTATAGGGCCAGCGGAGTCACGGGCGCAAGCGGCGTGATCTTATCCGGCGGGTGGTGGAACCATGTCGGCGCCCGAGCGCTCTAGCGGATCGATCACCGCAGCGTCGCGCCGGGTCCAAATGCAATAGAATAGCCTGCAGATGCAGACAGCTTTGCGAGCAACCAAGTACGCAAAATCAATAATCGCCACCGTTTCGTTCATCTGGCAGCAATATTCGCGGGCAAAGCGTTACAAAAAAGAGACAGGTGTCGTGGTTAACAGAATTTTGTGAGCGAGTTCGCGAAACCAATTCGAGGGGGTGAACGTATTGCGGCCAGCCAGTTCAGAGGCAGGAGATTTATTGTATGAAAAAGATCGCTCTCATTTCGCTCACCACCGCCATGGCAGGCCTGCTGGCCGCTCCGGCTCTGGCGCAGGATGGCGCGGGTGATTGGACCGGTCCGTATGTCGGTGGCTCGCTCGGCATGGCCTGGCAGCCAAATTATGACCGCGACACGCTCGAGACGCTGACCTTCGACACCAACAATGACGGCAATTATGGCGATACCGTTTCCACGGCTGTCCCCGGCAATGCCTTCGCGCCCGGCTTCTGCCGCGGCCGCGCGCTTGGTGCCACGCCCGGCTCTTGTGCCGGTGACAAGGATCGTCGCGTCGCCTGGGGTGTCCATGCCGGTTATGACATGCAGATGGGCAACTTCGTCGTCGGCGCTGTCATCGAAGGCGGTCGCACGATGATCGGTAACTCGGTCAGCGGCTTCAGCACCACTCCGGCCAGCTATGTCCTGTCGCGTCGGATTGACTGGGATGCCAACGCCCGTCTGCGCGCCGGTCTGGCACTCGGCACCGGTACGCTGATCTACGGCACCGGCGGTGTGGCTTACGCCAAGATCAAGAACAACTTCGCCACCAGCAACACCTTCAACACCTTCACCGAGTCCAACGAAAGCGCGGATGAGTGGGGCTGGACTGCTGGCGGCGGCATCGAGCAGCGCGTGAGCGAGAACTTCTCGATCGGCGTGCAGTATCGCTACACCCGCTTCAACACGGAGGGTTACACGGTTCGTGCCGGTCAGGGCACGCCGCCCTCGTTGACGAACCCGTTCGTGATCACGCCGGCTGGCTTCACCGACATCCAGCGCACCAACGATGTGTTCGATCATCACACCGTTCGCGCGACGGCGAGCTTCCGCTTCTAAGATCGATAGCGCCCTCCCGCTTCATAAGGCGGGAGGGTGTATGTCGCACTGGAATGCCAGATATAGAAAAGGGGCCGAAACCGGCCCCTTTTTTGTCATCGCTTGATGCCTCAGCGCACCCGCGGGCCGCCATAAGGCATGGGCGGCGGCGGACGGCGCGTGCCACGCGGCAGCTGCGCCTGATAGGCCCGCCCGCAATGCTCCACGCAATAAGGGAAGCCGGGGTTCACCTTCTCACCGCAGAAGTGGAAGTCCGGCTCGCCCGGATGGCCCATCGGCCATTTGCAGATCTTCTCGTTGAGATCGAGCAGGCTGGTCTTGTCCGCGATTTCCGGGCTGGGCTTGGCGGGAACCAGCCGGCGCGGCGGTGCCGGCGGAATCGGCTGCTGCATCTCGCCCGGGCCCTGCCGCAGGAAGCCGCCAGGGCCAACCGAGACGATCCGGGGCTGGGGAGGCGGCGGCGGGGCGTCGGCAGCAGGCTGGGCCGCGACGGGCGGCTGCGGCCGTGCTTCCACCACCGGCGGCGCCTTGGGCTGCGGCTTTGCGATGCGCGGCTCGGGCGCCGGCGCGGCTTCCACCTTGGGTGCGGCGGGCGCCGGCGGTGGTGCGGCCTTGCGACTTTGCGGCGCAGCAGCACGGCTGGAGTCCGCCGCCTTCACGGGGGAGGGGCGCGACTGCAGGCCAAGGCGGTGCGCCTTGCCGATTACGGCGTTGCGGCTCACGCCGCCCAGCTCTTCAGCGATCTGGCTCGCAGTCATGCCGCGCTCCCACATCTGCCGGAGCTGATCGATGCGTTCGTCTGTCCAGGACATGCCTATTCCTTCAAATGATCGGGTCATATGGGCATCCATGGCCCAAAGGTCAAACGGCCTGTCATCGACAAAGCCGGGCGGTACAGTATCGCTGCGCCATTGCTGCTGCGGGTGGGACGCGATAGGGCGGTTTCATGGCCGAACCTGCTTCCTCGCACACCCAACCGCTCATTCGTCATGAACCGGGCGTTCCCGTCATCCACGGCGTCAACTGGTCCGGGATGAAGGCGCTCTATCTCAAGGAAGTCCGCCGCTTCCTCAAGGTGCATCTGCAGACGATCTGGGGGCCGGCACTCACCAGCCTGTTGTTCCTGATCATCTTCACCGTCGCGCTGGGGCGTGGCGGCCTGATGGTGATGGGCGTGCCCTTCGCCGATTTCGTGGCGCCCGGCCTCATCATCATGGCGATGGTGCAGAACAGCTTCCAGAATACCGCTACCGTGGTGCTCGCCGGCAAGCTGCAGGGCACGATTGTCGATTATCTCATGCCGCCTTTCTCGGCGGGGGAACTGCTGTTCGCCCTCGTCGCGGCCTCGGTGACCCGTGCGGCCTTTGTCGGTGGCGCGATCTGGCTGGCGATGCTGGCCTGGCCGGGCGTCCATGTGGCCCCGCATCATCTCTGGGCCGTCGTCTATTTCGGCATTGCTGGCTCGGCGATGCTGGGCTTCCTCGGCATTCTCACCGGGATCTGGGCGGAGAAGTTCGATCATGCCGCGGCCGTTACTAACTTCCTCGTCGCGCCGCTCTCGCTGCTCTCCGGCACCTTTTACTCGATGGACCACGTTTCGCCGATCATGCGGGCGATCAGCCACGTCAATCCGTTCTTCTACGCGATTTCGGGCTTCCGCTATGGCTTCCTCGCCGCGGCCGATTCGCCCATCGCGGTGGGCGCGGCGCTCCTGCTCGCGCTCAACCTCGTGCTGGCCGCCGTCTGCTATATCGGGCTGCGGCAGGGGTGGCGGATCAAATCCTGAAGACAGGCATAGCCCCGACTGCAACAGGCGAGGCGCCGCCCGTCAGTTCAGTGCCAGTAGCTCGGGTCGAGCGCATAATGCCCGCCGCGATGCTCGCCGAACAAGGCGGTGACAGCCGGATGATCGATCGGCTCGTCGGTTCCGTCGGCCACCAGATTCTGCTGGCTCACATAAGCGACATAGGTCGCTTCACCATTGTCCGCGAACAGATGGTAGAAAGGCTGGTCCCGCTCCGGCCGCATCGTCTCGGGAATGGCCTCATACCATTCCTCGCTGTTGGAAAAGACCGGATCGATATCGAACACAACCCCGCGAAACCCCAGCAGGCGGTGCCGGACCTTCTCCCCAATGCCGAAATGCGCGTGCGACACGCGATGGGCGGCACTGATCGTCGGAATGTGCGTCACGGAAGAGAATGACTTGCGGGCTTGGGCTTGATTCATGAGACAGATTTAGTGTCGCCGGCACCGAGTGCAAGTTTTCCCGCACCGACTGCTTGGCAAAGCCCCGATCATCCGCTAACAGCGCGCGCTCGACTACCGCAGCGGCGCCCTCTCTTAGGGCACTGCGACGCGAAAACCTCTGCGGAGAGGTGGCAGAGTGGTCGAATGCGCCGCACTCGAAATGCGGTGTACGGGCAACCGTACCGTGGGTTCGAATCCCACCCTCTCCGCCAGTTCCTGCACCTAGGTGATCAAGCCCAGTCCCGTTTGCGGCAGATCGCGTGCAACACGGCCGACTTTATGGCTTAACCCATTGTAATAATGGCGGCTTATGCGCACTCCACACAAACTCAACGTCAACCCGTTGGAGAGACTTGCGAAGCGGGGATCTATTCCGACGGCGGGCTTCTATTTGCGCGTCCGCAACTCTGGCACTCGGTCGCCCTTCAAGCGCGCCCGCCGTATATCTTCGCTCTCTCTGAAACCTATCATTGGCACGTGCTTGATCAGGCGCGTGGAAGCCCCGGCATAGCCGACATTCACTGCTCGAATGGTCGCTGAAACCTGCCCTTTGTTCATTAGACGTTTCCTAAAACTCGGGACCGATGTTGCGACACCATTTTAATGGAACGTATCGGCTGACGTGTTGCATGCGCTGTTGGCCCTTGTCCTACGAGCGACGCGCGACACCCCAAGCGTTTTGCAAATATCCAATCTATTCCGGCAC
Organism: Sphingobium sp. B10D7B; assembly: GCF_025961955.1. Taxonomy (NCBI): domain Bacteria; kingdom Pseudomonadati; phylum Pseudomonadota; class Alphaproteobacteria; order Sphingomonadales; family Sphingobiaceae; genus Sphingobium; species Sphingobium sp. B10D7B. The sequence goes on along the minus strand of NZ_JAOQOQ010000001.1, from coordinate 2,299,228 downwards.
CAAGTCGATCGTCACATTGTCCAATTGCCCGTTAAAGGCGAAGGGGGCCGTGAAGCTGCCGTCCAGCGTGTCGAAGCTGCGCCCGATAGCGCCGCCGCCGCGAATGATGGCGGGAATGGTCCGCTTGATCTGACCTTGGCCTACAGCGACGCCATCCACGTGCAGCACGGCATCGCCGGGCTTGCCCTGCCCATTGTCGGTCACCGCAACCGAGATGCGGTGTTTGCCGGCGGGAAGGGCAGGGCCCTGCAGGCGCAGAATGTCGCCGGGTGAATCCGAGGCCTTGTAGAGGAAGGTCGGTCGCCCGCCTATCATGTAGAGGCTCCAGCCGCCATAACGGCTGCCGTTCATGACCAGCGTGCCCTCGGCGCGTATGCCTTTTGCAAGGGCGATATCAGCCTCTGCCCGCCACGAGCGGCCGGCCAGATCCGGGAAGCCGGGGCCGGTGATCGGCCGTGTCGTCGGCTGGTAGGTGAAACGTGTCTCGCCGGCCAGCAGCGTAGGCCGATTGCGACTCGACCAGCGTGCGAAGGAGCGATTGTCGAGCGGCAGAATGTCCCCGCTCTTGGCGTCCGCCCAGAACTGGTCGATCATCGATTTCAGCCGCTCCGGCTCCTTCGCCGCCAGATTGCGCGACTGGGAGAAGTCCTCGGAGAGATTATAGAGCTCCCAGCCATTGTCGGTGGGCAGGCCGCCGGGCCCGGCGAAATCCCACGGTGCGCGGGTCGGGGTGCTGCTGAGGAACCAGCCGTCGCGGTACAGGCCGGCATTGCCTTGCAGTTCGAAAATCTGCTCGTGGCGGCGGCCTGGCGCATCGGCCTGCCCGAAACTATAGGCCATGCTGATGCCATCGAGCGGCATCTGCGTCACACCATCCACCTGCTCGGGCGGCGCGATGCCCACCGCCTCATAGATGGTCGGGACGATGTCCGCGACATGGTGGAACTGCGTGCGCACTTCGCCATGCGCCTTGATCCGCGCAGGCCAGGACACCACCAGGCCATTGCGCGTGCCACCGAGATGGGAGGCAACCTGCTTGGTCCACTGGAACGGCGCGTTCATCGCCCAGGCCCAGCCGACGGGGTAATTATTATAGAGTTCCGGGCCGCCCAGCTTGTCGATCTGGCCCAGCATTGTCGTGAGATCAGGGCGCATCCCGTTGATCGCGGCGATGTCGTTGGTCGATCCGTTCAGGCCGCCTTCGCCGCTCCCGCCATTGTCGCCCTGAATGTAGATGACGAGCGTGTTTTCAAGCTGGCCGGACGCCCGCAGCGTCTCGATGACCCGGCCGATCTGGTGATCCGCATAAGAGAGGGCGCCCGCGTAGGTCTCCATCATGCGGGCGTAGAGCCGCCGCTCATCCGGGCCGAGCGTGTCCCAGGCCGGAATGGAGGCGGGGCGCGGCGTCAGCTTGGTGCCGGCCGGGACGACGCCGGCCGCGATCTGCCGCGCCAGAATCTGCTCGCGCATCTTGTCCCAGCCCCGATCGAACTGGCCCTTGAACCGCGCGATCCAGTCGGCTGGGGCGTGATGGGGGCTGTGCGAGGTGCCCGGTGCATAGAGCATGAAGAAGGGCCGACCGGGTGCCGAAATCCCCTGCATGCGGATCCATTCGATCGCGTGATCGGCCATGTCGCGCTCAAGATGATAGCCCGGCGGGAAATTTCCGCGGGCGAGCGGCAGCTGGTTCTCGAACAAGGAGGGGTTCCACAGGCTGGTCGCGCCGCCCATGAAGCCATAGAAATAGTCGAAGCCCAGCCCGTTGGGCCAGCGGTCGAACGGACCGGCGGCACTCTGTTCCCATTCCGGGGTATTGTGATTCTTGCCGAACCACGCCGTGCCATAGCCATGCTGGCGCAGCACCTCGCCGACCGTCGCTGCGCTCTTGGGCAGGATCGTCGTGTAACCAGGATAGCCCGTGCCCATTTCGGTAATGGCGCCAAAGCCGACGCGATGCGGATTGCGGCCGGTCAGCAGCGAGGCCCGGGTCGGCGCGCAGAGCGCCGTCGTATGGAAGCGGTTGTAGCGCAGCCCATCATGGGCGAGTGCCTCGAAGGTCGGTGTCGGCACCGGGCCGCCGAACGGGGTGGTGGCGCCGAAGCCGACATCGTCGGTGATGATGACCAGAACGTTCGGCGCGCCGGCAGGCGGCTTGGGCAGCGGCGCATATTTCGGCGCATCGGACTGCGCGAGCGTGCGGCCGATCTTGCCTTCAAAGCGCTGTTCCGGCGCTGGCAGGATCGCGCCCGCCGTCTGGGCCGGTGCGGATCGCACCTCTGCTTGTCCAGCCCCTGCAGGTTGAGCCTGCGCCAGCGCCGCGCTGCTCGCGCAGATGAAGGTGAGGCAGGACGTCGAAATCAGTCGGCTCATAATCATGTCGTGCATCCCTCAGTTCGCTGACGCCGTTCCGCCCCACATATAATCACAGGCCCGTCATCAGCACGGCTATGGCAGCGACGTCCAGCAGGTTGTTTCCGCACTGTAGGACGTAGGTGATCGTTCACTACTCGTCACCAGCAGGCCTGTCGTTAGAAAGCAGCATGTGGCTTCGCCCTGCTTGCGGTCGTGCGGTCGTGCGGTCGTGCGGTCTGCGTGGCCCGTATTCCGAAAGCCGCCATTCGCTCAGGTCGATTGGCATCAGTTCCGGGCCGGTTCTGGCTGGCTCAGTTGGCGGGGCGGTAGTGGCTCGGGGAGCGCACTCGTCGGGCCCGATTAGTCAAGGGCGCCCAAAGGATGAAAAGTTGGCAAGCGTCCCTCAGGTCTTATAAAAGCGCGTCGCAAAGGTGTAAGAAACGCAGCGACAGAACCAATGCGATTATGGCGCGATGGCGTGCAGCACGCCTGCCAGCCGCTCCAGTTGCTCTTCCTCAGCGATCCGCTCCTTGAGCAGCCAGCGTCCGTCTTTATGGACCAGCCCGGTCGGGACCTTCCTGCGCCGTCCGCGCGGGGTCAGCGCAATTGCTGCAGGTCCTGCGTCGACCCTCTCTATCTGGGCCAATCGAGCGAGCAGCCTGATCCGCGCGATCGCAAGAAGTCGCTCAGCAGCATCCGGGAGCGAGCCGAACCGATCGATCAGCTCTTCTTGTAAGGCTTCGAGTTCTCCTTCGTCGCTCGCCCTGGCGATCCGCACATAGAGACCCAGACGAATGTCGACGTCGGGAATCCAGTCCTCGGGCAACGCGCCGGCCGTTCCAACATTCACCTCCGCGAGCCAAAGCCCGTCATCCTCGCCGCGTGCGGCCTTCAACGCCGCCTCAAATAAATGCTGGTAAAGGTCGACGCCCATGAGCTTCATATGCCCCGCCTGAGCATCGCTTAACAGATCGCCGGCACCGCGCTGATCAAGGTCTGCTGCACTTATCTCGAATCCCGCGCCAAGTCGGTCGTAAGTCGTAAGCGTTCGCAGGCGCTTCATCGTCTGCTCGGCAATCGTCCCACCCTCGGTGAACAGCATGACCTGTCCCCGCCTATTGCCACGGCCGACCCGTCCGCGCAGTTGATGAAGCTGGGCGAGGCCGAAACGGTCGGCGTGCCAAACGAGCATGGTATTGGCGCGCGGCACGTCCAGACCCGCCTCGATAATATTCGTTGCGAGGAGTACATCGCCCTCGCCATTGGCGAAACGGACCATAGCCGCGTCAATTTCCGCCGCCGGCAGCTTGCCATGCGCCTCGATCAGCACAAGATTGGGCGTGATGCGCCGCAATCGCTCCGAGAGAGGCGCGAGATCCTCGATCCGTGGCACGACGACGAAGCTTTGCCCGCCCCGCGAGCGCTCGCGTAGCAACGCCGTTCTCATCTGCGCGTCGTTCGGCTCGGCAAGCCTGGTACGGATCGGCTGGCGGCGCGCTGGCGGCGTTGCGATGACGGAAATCTGCTGAAGTCCGATCATCGCCCGGTGGAGTGTTCGCGGGATCGGGGTTGCGCTCATCGCGAGCAAATGGACGTCGGCCCGGCCGCGCAGCTTCGCCTTGTCAGCTGCACCAAAACGCTGCTCCTCATCTATGACAACGAGACCCAGCTTCGCATAGCGCACGTCCTTCGCCATTACCGCGCTCGTTCCGATGACGATGTCGAGCGATCCGTCCGCCAAGCCCGCCTTGACGACCTTTTTCTCTGTCGCACTCGAAAGGCGGGATAGGCTAGCGACTTTGACTCCCAGCCCTGCGAAGCGGCGCTCGAACGTTTCCAGGTGCTGGCGCACAAGCACGGTAGTCGGCGCTGCGACTACGACTTGATGCCCGGCTAGGGCAGCCAATGCCGCAGCCCGGAGGGCAACTTCGGTCTTTCCATAGCCTACATCGCCAATGATCAGTCGGTCCATTGGACGACCGCTGGCAAGATCATCGCGCACGGCTGCGATGGCCCGCGCCTGATCAGCCGTCTCATTGAACGCGAAGGTCGCAACGAAGCGCTCATAGGCAGCCACCTCCGGCTCCAGTGAAGGGGCTTTTGTATTCATGCGCTGTTGCGCCAGCTTCAAAAGCGCCTTTGCGCTCGCCGCGACGGTCTCGTCGATCTCGCCACGCCGCTTTGCCCAGCTCGTGCCATCAAGCTTGTCGAGCTTTACTGCGTCCGCATCGGCGCCATAGCGCCAGATACGCCCCGCCTCTCCGGCAGGCACCAGTCGGCGGGTACCGCCGGCATATTCCAAAATGATCGCTTCCGATCCGCCCTCGGCTGGCGCAGCATTGAGCCCGAGGACTCGCGCGACGCCATGGTCTTCATGGACGACCACATCGCCCACGCGAATATCGCCGCCTGCGCGCGCAATTTCTGACGATGCCGTCTCCGGGGCCTCGTTCAGCAACGCCCGGCTGCCCAAGAGATCGGCGGCCGCCAGCATGATCAACCCGTCTCCGACCGCGCCCCCGTCGATCGGCGCAATTAAAGCGCCACCGCTCGACTTTGGACACGCGAGAACGGAACCGAGATCGGCCACGTCCCGCAATTCGAGACCCAATTTGCGCGCGATGCGAGACCGCAGGAATCGGACATCCCGCTCGCTTCCAACGAGCAGTAATCGGTCGCCGGAATCAAGTCGCGGCTTCACAAACCGGACCATCGCGTTGAGTGGTGCGCGTTGCTCAGCGAAACGGGGGAGTGCTTCGATTTGAGCATCGGTAATCTCACTTGTGTTCCAGCCTTCTTCGCCCGCCCTCCACTCACCTTCCGCCACGGCGTCCGCCGGCTGTTCGCCCCCTGTCTCAGCTGCCAGTCGAGCAAATCGACGACGGCGCTGGTCGGCTTTTCCACTTTGAAACAGGCGCCCCGGCCGAAGATGAGCGAAAACGCTGCAACGCCGACCATCCGTTGGCTCCAGCGCGCGGCCGATCTCCAGCGCTTCGCAATCTCCAGTGCTAAGCTGGGTCGCCGGGTCGTAATGCCGGATGCTGGCGATCTGCCCATCAGAAATCTCGATGCGAGCGGGCGCACCGGCATCCGCCGGATAGATATCAATGACTTCACCCCGCACCGCGATCTCGCCCGGTTCGTCTACGCGGTCGTCACTGACATAGCCAATCGCGTTCATGTCCTGCGCAAACCCCGCAGGATCGATCTTGTCGCCCTCCCTCAGCGTAGGCGGCGCGGCGTCAAAGGCGGATGGATCCGGATAAAGCCTTGCCGCCGCTTCGCCGCTCATTACCACAGCGATGGGCTTGACGCCGCCCGCCTGCATGGAGCGCCTGAGCATGCGCAGCGCGGCAACACGCTGCCCAATGTTCGCAGGTGAAGCAGGAGCACTGTCGCCGGGCGGTGTGTCACTTGATGGTAAGAAGATGACAACGTTCTCGGGCGCTAGCTTGCCGAGGGCGGCGGCCAGCGCCTCCGCTTCCTGTTCATCATCGGCAAGATAGAGAACGTCCTCGGCTTGCAGCGCTTTCCATAGTGTCAGGGCCCGTACACCCACTCCATGCCCGCCGCTCATTTCGCGTTCTCTCCGGCGAGATCGACCGCAGTTCGCGGCCCGATATTGGCAGCGGCCATCGTAGCGGCGATCATAGTGGCCGCGGCCGCAATCCGGCCTGCAAAGTCTTCCAGGGTCTGCTCCTGCACTGGACGATAGGAAGCCTGAAACGCGCACGTTCGCCCCTGGTCGCAGGGTCGCGAGCAAATTTAGTCTGATTTATGTTGATTGTCCTGATCGGAACTTCCGACGTTGGTCAACGATGCGCCGCCTTCGCTGCATCAGCCCCTAGCTTGTCAATGTTGAGACTGCCCCCCTGATCCATCGACCGGCAGATTTGCGTCCCCGCAAGTAAACGCGTCCTTAGCGGCGGTTGCACTCGGCTCAACGAGCATTTCCGCGGGTGAGCGACGTGCGTTGGGCCGCTGGAACCTTCCTTAGACCAAGCTGGAACGACTCTCATGCCAAAGGATTTCGTGGATATGCCATTGGCGGGATTCATGATGTGGCGCAGATGAAGCGCGTCGGTCCAGAGGTCTTCATAGGCTTGGGCGGGCGCCGACGGGGTGCTGCCGGACATGCGGGTGCTCGGCGGTGAAGATCGCGACCTACAATGTGAACGGCGTCAACGGCCGGCTGCCTGTCCTCCTCCGTTGGCTGGAAGAAGCTGAACCCGATGTCGTCGTGCTCCAGGAGTTGAAAGCACCGCAGGAGCGCTTTCCCGAAGGCGCCATCCGCGATCTTGGTTATAATGTCATCTGGCACGGCCAGAAATCCTGGAACGGCGTCGCGATGCTGAGCCGCGTCGGAGAAATTCACGAGACCCGGCGAGGGCTTCCCGACGACCCGGACCCGAGCCAAAGCCGGTACCTCGAGGCGGCGGTCAACGGTATCCTGATTGGCGGGCTTTATCTCCCGAATGGCAATCCCCGACCTGGCCCCAAATTCGACTATAAGCTGCGCTGGTTCGAGCGGCTGATCGATCACGCTGCCGGGTTGCTCGAAACCGGGCTGCCAGTAATGCTTGCTGGTGACTTCAATGTCATGCCCACCGATCTGGACGTCTATAAGCCCGAGCGCTGGCTCGACGACGCCCTGTTCGCGCCTGAGGTGAAGGCGGCCTATTTCCGGTTGCTGGACCAAGGTTGGACAGATGCGCTTCGCACGCTTCATCCCGGCGAAGTCATCTACACCTTCTGGGATTATTTCCGGAACGCCTACGGCCGAAATGCAGGCCTTAGAATAGACCATCTGCTGCTCAGCCCGGCCCTCGCCAGCCGACTGGTCGATGCTCAGGTTGACGCCCATGTGCGTAGCTGGGAAAAAACGAGCGACCATGCGCCAGTTTGGATCGAGCTTGCCGATAAGCCCAAACGCAAAAGAACCCCGAAAGCTATGTCATGATGGAGACTGAAAGCTTCCTCCTGGGCAAAAACGGCTGGGTGCCGAACAACGATCGGTTGCCCGTGATCGTCTATCGCGGCGTATTGCAGGGCGGTAACTCGGATTTGGCCGAACGGTTCGAAGCGCTGTTCGCGGAGAATGGCTGGCCGCCCGATTGGCGTGACGGTGTGTTCGACTATCATCATTATCATTCGACCACGCATGAAGCGCTCGGCGTGTTTGCCGGAAGGGCGACGCTCGAACTCGGTGGACCTGACGGCCGGCAGGGCGAGGTCGTGGCGGGCGATGCGGTGATGTTGCCCGTCGGCACCGGCCACCGCTGCGTCGCGTCCAGCGAAGATTTTCAGGTTGTTGGCGCGTACCCGAAAGGGCTGAGCTGGGACATCTGCCGGGAAGGGGCCAACGATGCCGCCGAGGCGCGAATGGCCGCTGTGCCTGAACCCCGTCGCGATCCCGTGACTGGCGAAACGGGCGCGCGGATCGGGGCATAAGAAGGATCAGCCGCGAGACAGCTCTGCTTTCAGTGCGTCGATCCGCGTCGTCCCCTTCGCTTAGGTCAGGTCTTCGGGCGGAAGTTTCTTCCCGATTTCCTCGCTCTTTTCGACGAGTTGAATGAGTTCGGCAGGCTTCAACTCTCGCACCAACTGATCGAACGTGCATTGCGCGGGCGCTTTGTCAGGGCGCCAGCGGTGAAAGCGGGTACCGTGGCGGAACCGGCATGCGGTGATCTGGTCATAAATGACCTCGGCGATCAGCCCATGATCGAGCGCAATATAATCGCCGCTCTTGTCAGGATTCCAGCGGCTGGGTCCGCCGGGCGCCTTTCCGGTAAACCCCGGCCCGCCTTCATGCGGCTTGAGTGTTTTGATCAGGGCCTTGCGCTCGGTAGCGGGGAAACCCGAGCTAAATCCGACAAGATCGAGATGACCAGTCTGAGTATAGAGCCCAAGGAGCAGTGAGGCGACATCGCCCTTGGCAGTCTTGCGATATCCGCCAACCACGCAATCGGCCGTGCGCAATTGCTTCACCTTCCGCATCGCGCGTTCCCCTGGTCGATAGGGCTCGTCGAGCGCCTTGGCGATCACGCCATCAAGGGCGCCGCCCGTTTCGGCGAGCCAGGTTTTTGCTTGCTCCAGCGATTCTGAGGCCGGCGACAGGATCAGTGATGAATTGGCTATCGAGCTGTATAGCGCCTCAAGCGCGCCCCGTCGTTCCGCCAGCGGCTTGTCGCGAAGGTTGCTGCTGCCGATTGCCAGCGCGTCGAACAGGATAAGCTGCGCGGGTGTCTCCCTCGAGAGCTTGGCGATGCGCGAGGCAGCGGGATGGAGGCGGGCCTGAAGCGCATCGAAGGAGAGATGATCGCCGATCGGGATCACCAGTTCACCGTCAAGGAGCAGGTGCTTCTCAGGACGGTTGCGAATATGGGCAATCATTTCCGGAAAGTAGCGGCCGAGCGGCTTGCCCGATTTGGACCAGATCTCGATATCGTCACCATCGCGCGCAGCGATCGCGCGAAAGCCATCCCATTTGGGTTCATACTGCCAGCCGGGTGGGGAGGGCAGTTCCTCGACCAAAACCGCTTCCATGGGCGCAAGCGGAGCCTTGCTGCCGCCAGTGGTATGGGTTGATTTCGAGCGAGCCATGCCGGGATAACCCCTGGCCAGGATAGCGGTTGCTTATCATCGAAACGGCTCAGCTTGAAAGACTGGCGAACCATTCAGCGTAGACCGTCGTACGGACCATGCGGCGATTGAGATCGGGCGCGCCATCAGTCCACCACACGGGACCGCGCTCGCCGAGGGCTCGCTTAGCTTCGTCAACTTCGCCGTGCGCGCAATCCTCGGCTGATTTGTAATGAGCGCGTCTGGCGGTACCGACCGCCCGGCGTGCGGCCATCAACGTTTTGACGAGACGTGCGCGTCTCTCTTCGGACAGCCCCGGGTCTGACATGCGCCACAACCGGCCGCGCACCACGAAGTAACGTCCGTCGGGCGTGACCGGATGATGGCCGGCCTTACGCGGGCTATCGGGCATGGTCGCTCAGTTCGTCAGCGCGCGCGAGGGCTGCATCGCGCACCGCGCACCAGCGTGCCCTCTCGACCTGTGCATCGGCCAGCGCGCGATGCGCGGGAGGAACTTCAATCTCGCGCACCTCGGCGAGCGTAAGGAGGTTCGCGACTTCTTCCGCAAGCTGTTCCGACGGTAGGAAAGGAGCCAGAATGCGCTCGACTGTTTCGCGCTGAGCCGCATCGCTGTCACGCAGCCGCAGCGTATCGCGAGGATAGCCCGCGGCACGAAGCAACGTACTTAGCCATTTGCCATCCCACTTGCGCACCGCGGACGATGATGCTTCAGCCTTTGCCGCGAAGCGTTTGGGCGCCAGAGCCCACAGAGCCTGTTCCTCCTGTAAAGGTCTATCCTATGCTGACGATAACAGTCCTCCTCGCTGCTGCGGCTCCACCGCAAGATGTGGTGAGGGCAGATCCTGTCGCTGGCATGCTGGCCGTCGGGATCGGCGAAGATGAGGTCGCGATTGCCGGGATCACGGACACCGCCGTTCAAAAGTGCGTTCGGTTTTTCGAAGAGGAGCTGGCGCCGGAGGCGGGCATGCGTATCGACCGCAGTGCGATGACGTCCAGCCCAGAACAGGGGCAAATCTGGCGGGCAGATGCGGTGAGCGTGCAACCGCCACTGCGCGCGTCGCGGTTCACCTGTACCAAGGATGGCAAATCCATTGAGCCGCTAGGCGCGCCAGAGGCGCAATAGGCCGGCGAATGACCATGAGGAAAGGACAGCTGTTGAACGGCAAAATTGCTACGTTGCTATGCGGCCTGCTCGCGCTGGCGCCGATGGCGGCCCAGGCGCGCTCCTCGCAATGGTGGTTCGTGGCACAGGGCGCAGACCGGGTTCTGTTCGTCGATGTGGGCTCCATCGAGCGTGAGGGCGATATCGTCCGGTATCAGGCCAGCCAGGTGATCCGCGATCCCAATGATCCAGCGGCCCTCATCCGCGCCTATATGGTGACCGACTGTAAGAAACGCACCGAAAGCTGGGATATGGCGATGCGCTATGACGCTGAGGATCAACGGCTCGACGAGACCGCGGTGCGCTTTCCGACCGAAGCCGTCCTGCCCGACACGATCGGCGATGCGCAATTGCAGTTCGTCTGCGCCGCGGATCGCGCGCAGAGCGACGGCTTCCCCCTGCAGATCGACGAAGTCGCATTTGCCGAGGCTCTGATCGCTGACACCCACGCGTCGGAAAGCCCGAAGGCAATCCACGAACGCATGCGGCTTGATCCCGAGGTGCCGGTCATTCGCTCGAAGGCGCCCGGCGTTGAAACCTTCGGCACGCCGCAGATCGCGCTGGCGGGACATGCCGTCGTTCCGCCACGGGATTATGCGAAGGGTGTGCAGATCCCCATCGTCAGTGATTATGACACGGATGTGGTCGGTCAGATTTACGACATTGCCTATCTGGGGGTGCAGAACGGCGAGTTGGTGTTCGAGAAGCGTGGCTACAGCATTGACGACCTCGCCCATGCCGGTTCTGGCCAGCCCATGCGCGTTCCGCAAACGCAAAAGACGGTTCACATCGGCGATTTCATGATCGACGTGCTTGAGGCTACGCCGCAATCGCTGCACTTTCGCGCACAGCTCGTCCGTGACGCGGCCGAGGGACAAGGGGGATGACATCGGCCTTGCGGCCCATAGTCGTCCTCGCGCTGGCAATCTTCTTCGTGGTGCTTCCTGCGCAGGCGCAGGAAGCCGCGACAGCAACGCAAACGCCACCGCAAATGGAGCCGTCACAGGAGGACGCGCCGACCTCCGTGCCGGACCTTGTCACGCGCTGCGACGAAGAGCATGCGGACAGTTGCGCCGACCTGGGCGAGCGCTACCGTGAAGGCCGGGGTGTCGCACGCGATCTGGTGCGGGCGACCTATTTTGCCGGCAAGGCGTGCAATCTCGGTGACATGGCAAGCTGCACCATGGCCGGCTTCGCTTATGGGCAGGGGCAGGGCGTCGCCCTGTCGATGGACCGAGCCGCTGCTTATTACGCCTATGCCTGCCGGAGCGGCGATGCCACCGGATGCTCGAACCTGGGTCTCGCTTATATTCGCGGGGATGGCGTTGTGAAGGACGACGTCCGTGCCGCTGCTCTCTTCCGGGAAGCCTGCGACAAGGGATCGTCCGACGGATGCATGAACCTCGGCGCTGCCTATTCGCTGGGCAAGGGACTGCGCCGTAATCATGCAGAAGCCGCGCGCCTTTTCGGGCAGGGCTGCGACGCGGGCGATGACAAATCATGCTATAACCTCGGCGTTCTCTACCGCGACGGCCTCGGCGTGTCGCGTGACTACGCGCGAGCGGCAGAATTGTTCGAGAAGACGTGTCAGGCTGACGACGCGAGCGCCTGCGGCAATCTCGCGATGATGATCCATCGGGGCCAGGGAGTCCGTAAAGACCGGAGCGGCGCGCTCGACATGTTCGACAAGGCGTGCGGGATCGGGGAGGCGGAAAGCTGCTTCATGATTGGGAAAGCCAATCTGGAGGGCCAGCACGGTCGAGATCGCAATCTTGCGCGAGCGATTGCCTTGCTGGAGCGATCCCTGAAGCTGGACCCGAAGGCTTCCTTCGCCGGCAAGGTGAGGAAGGCGCTCGCCGATGCACACGCTGCGGCGAGCGCTTCAAGCGCGGTCGAGGATGGCGGAAAGGAACAGCGCTGAGGTGCGCGCCCCGGGTTGATCTGCCTTGGGAATGCTTGGGCTGATCCATAGAGGCATAAAAGCAGTCCCCGGACGATGCTCGACGGGCTGCGTCTTCCAAACACGGTGCGGACGAGACAAGTCGAGCACTGAGCAATCTTGCTGAGCCCTTCGAAGCAGCGCTTATCCGCTCCGGCCCGCTTGATCGGCAACTGTCGGCAAGACGGGATACTATCGGCGTGGGGAAGAACTTGAACCTCTGGTTGGTTAGACGCTGGTCGGAAAGCGAATACTGCGATTAGAGGCGCCGCCAAAGCGGACGTCGCGAGCGTCAGAAGGACTGGCCGGAACGACAGCTTTCGACGTGGAAGCAATGGAAAGCTGCCGTTCGTTCAGCCTCATAGAAGCCAGTCCTCAGGGCTCTCCTCAGCGGGAAGCCTCCCCAAAACCAGAACTCCTTACAGCCTGAGCATAAGGTTTGATCGCCAGATACATGAGCGCCGCGCCGCCGGGGGCCATTACGGCGGCGAAGAACGCCATCGAATAGCGCAGCATGCTCTCGTCCTTCAGCAGGAAATCTGTCACGAGCGCGATGAGCAGCGGCCCGAGGCCATTGCCGATGACACTGATGGTGAAGAGATACACAGCGCTGATCTGAGCCCGCATCTCGCTGGGCGTAACCATCTGGATCGCGGCATTCTGCGCAGGCGCGCTGGCGAGGCCGATGATCGAGGAGATCATGCCGCAGAAGAAGGCGAGCCAGGGGCTGGGCATGAGCGAGGTGGCGATCGCGAAGGGAGCGGACAGTGCTTGCGAATAGAAGCAGACCCGCGCCATCGCATCGGGATTGCCGCGCTTGCCCATATATTCCGCAAACCAGGTGCCCAGCGTCAACGCAATCGGCGTGGAGATGAGGAGCGACAGCGCCAGCAGCGGCCCGATCTGCGCCGGTCCCCAGCCATAGGTGCGCTCATAAAAGGCCGCGCGCCACGTCATGAGGCCCGTCGTCTCGATCGCGCCGATGCCGATGCTGAGGAACAGGGGAAGGAACAATATGCGGTTTGACAAGAGATACGCCCCGACCTCGCGCAGCGGTACGCTGCCCTTGCCGCGGCGATTGCGGCGCACCGGCTCCCGCACGGTGAAGAGAAAGAGCAAGGCGGTTGCCAGCCCTGGCAGAGCGCAGACGAGGAAGACGAGCTGCCACTCGCGCATCTCGCCCAGAACCGGGATGTGGACCGGTCCCATCCCGGCAAAGAACGCCACCAGCAGGCCACCAGCCAACAACGCCGTGGCCTGACCGGCGCTGATGCCGAGCTGATAGACCGCGAAGGCACGCGGCAGCTTTGACCTTGGCACCATGTCCGAGATCATCGACATGGACGAGGGGCCGGCGACGGACTCCGCGCCCCCGACGACGCCGCGCGCGAAAAACAGTCCGCCAAAGCTCCTGGCCATGCCACAGAGCGCAGTGGCCAGGCTCCACACCGTCAGGCCGGCCGTCAGGATCATCTTGCGGCTGCGCTGATCCGCGACGCGAGCCATCGGCAAGCCGACGACCATATAGGCCGACGAAAAGGCGAAGCCGATGATGAGGCTGATCTGGGTGTCGCTCAGCGCCAGGTCGCGCTTGATCGGCTGGACCAGCAGATTGATGATGTTCCGGTCGACATTGGAGAGCATGGTCACGAAGGCGATCAGCCAGATCGTGTACCAAGCGCGGGCCGGCGACGGCCAATCGTCGCCGGCTCCAGACGCGCCGGCCGATGCCGGCTGCGTCTGACCCGTGGCTTGCGTGCCGACCGGCTCGCTCATCGCTTGAGACGCACCCCGACGCGGAACGCGCGCCCGACCTGATCGAATAGCACCTGATTGGTGATACCCACCGCGCTGGGCGCAATCGGCGGATCCTTGTCGAACAGGTTACGGATCGCGATGAAATATTCGAAATCGCTGCGGCCGGCCTTCACGTTCCAGCCCAGCGTGAGGTCCGCATAGAAGCGGGCGGCGACGCGATTGGTGCTGATGCTGTTCGCGAGACCGACACTGTAGCCTGCATCCTCGGGGCCGACGAACTCGACGAGGAACTTGCCCTCGGGAATGTAGCGGCCATGCGCACTCACGCTGAAAGGCCCGGCCTTGAGGGTCGCCATGCCGTCCAGCACATAGTCCGGCACGCCGGGGGTGTTGCTGGCGCGGAAGCCGGTCTGGCCGGCGCGGTCGACCGAACCGGCGCTGTCGATGATCATGAGATCGAACGTCTTGGTCGCCAGCAGCCGCAGGTCGAGCGATGCGGCGGCACCGATGCGGGTGCGATAGCTCGCCTCGATGTCCAAGCCCCGGGTCTTGAAGCCATTCACATTCTGCAGACGGTCGTTGATCAGGGTGACTTCGCCTGCCCCGTTCCGCGTGATCAGCGGGCAGAACTCGGTCGCGTTGTTCACCAGACAGCGCGTCGCGATGGTCGATGAGCCGATCTGCGCGATCGCGTCGTTCACGCGGATATTGTAATAATCGACCGAGAGATTGAAGCCCCGCAGAAACGACAGGTTGCTCAGCACCACGCCGGCCGTGAAGGTATCGGCCTTTTCCGGGCGCAGCGTATTATTCGAGCCCGAGACGATTTCGATCAGGCCCTGCTTGCTCGTCACCGGATCGGTGAAGGACGAGAAGCTGCGCGTGACCGAGCCGAACAGCTCGTTCACATTGGGCGCCCGGATATCGCGCGAGAGCGTGCCACGCAGGCGCAGGAAATCGACCGGCTCATAGACGCCGCCGAGCTTCCAGGTGGTGACCGCGCCGCTCGTGCTGTAGTCGGTGCGGCGCGCGGCGCCGTTCAGTTCCAGGCTCTTGCCCAGCGCACTGTCCTTGAGCAACGGCAGGACCGCCTCAACGAATGCTTCCTTGACCTCGACCTTGCCGTTGGAAGCAGCGAAGTTGGAGACGTAGAAGGCGCCGGTCGGCGAGAGCGGGTCCGTCGAGCCATTCACCTCGTCGCGGCGATATTCGGCGCCGGCCGCCAGCGAGAGCGGGCCGGCCCACAAGTCGACGAGATCGCCCTGCACGTCCAGCGCAGCAACCTGTTGGGTGATCTTCAGGTCGAGCATCGATGTGCCGGTGACATAGGCGAGCGCCTCCTGGCTGAAGCGGCCCGCGCCGATCAGGTTGAGCGGCTGGCAGCCATTGGTCGGGTTGGTGAGCGTCGAGCGGCAGATGGGCGTGCCGCCGGGGCCGGAGGTAACATCGGCCGCGAGCAGCAGGCGCGAGCGGATGAGGTTGTTGGTCGCTTCCTGATGATAGGTGCTGCGGCCATATTGATAGTAGGCGTTCCACGTCCAGCGATCGGTGATGGCGCCGGAGAGGCCACCGACGATGCGGAAGGCAGTGCTCTTGGTCGCGCCGCGGGCATTGCCGAGGTCGAGCCCGGCGCGGCCCATGTTGAACTGGGTGATGCCGTTGGCATCCATGACGTCCGTGACCGACCGGGGGAGATATGGATTGTCGCGGCGGACCGGACCGATCAGCGAGCCTGTGCTGTCGCGCAGCTGTGCACTCACCGAGAAAGCGCGGACTTCGCCATAGGATGCTTCCAGCGTGGCCTTGAGCGCGTCGCTGAATTCATATTCGGCATGGCCATAGGTGCTGAAGCGCTCGACCGGCACCTTGAGAAGCAAGCCGGCGAGGAAGGCGTTCTGGCCCTTCCCACTGCCGCCCTGCTGAAACAGCGAACCCGCGAGCCTGCCGACCTCATAGGGCGCTGTCGTCCCATCCGGCAGGAACTGCAGGCCCTTGAGGGGGCCATTGCTGAGGATAAGGCCGCCCGGGGCTATGGTGGCGGTGTGGACATTGTTGAGAATGCTCAGCGCCGGGGCGCCCGCACCGGCCGCGCCAGCCGGGCGGCCGACAAGCGTCCACTCCTGCGCGCACAGCGAGCGGGCCTGATAGCAGTCCGCCAGGCCATCATTGTCTTCATACTCCCCGCCGAACACGACGTGGCCCCGGCCACCGGCGAAGGATGTGCCGCCGGCCGCCGAGAGGAAGATCGTGCGGTCGTCGCCGCGCTGCGAGATGCCCGACTGGGCCTCGGCGCGAAGGCCATCGAGCTTGTTGTTGAGGATGAAGTTCACGACGCCCGCAACCGCGTCCGAACCATAGGCCGCCGATGCACCGCCGGTCACGACGTCAACGCGATCGATGAGGATGCCGGGAATATAGTTGGTGTCGACCGTCCCGCGCGCTGTCGTCGGCACGAACCGACGGCCATTGACCAGCACCAGGGTGCGCTCGCTGCCAAGGCTGCGCAGTTCCAGCACGCGGGAGCCGACGGCATTGCCGGGCGTCGTCTGCGTGGCGGAAGGGCTGGAGGTGGCCCGAAAGCTGGGCAACTGGCTCAGCACATCGCCAATATTCGTCGCGGCAGTCGTCTCGAGTCGGTCGCGACCGATCGCGGTGACGGGAGTCGGCGCGGTGAAACCACCACGCGTGATGCGCGAGCCCGTCACGACGATCTCCTGCGAACCGGATGCGGCCTGATCCTCGGCCTGCGGTGCTGCACCGCCCTGATTCTGCGCGTGCGCGGCAGAGGCCACGCCGATCGCAGCCATCGCCAGAATGGCCGCAGAATTTCTCAAAACCCGAACTCGTTGACGAAGCGCCAGCATTGCAATCCTCTCCCCAGTCTCTGCCCATATCGTTCGCTCGACCGCGCCTGTGTGGCACGGCATAGAGCACGCATGGACATGAATTTACCGCCCTAATGTTTAGGGCGCCTAGTAATTCATATCCTATCTTTTAAAGTGAAGGCAATGGGTGTTGAAGCATCAAGACCAACAAGGCAGGAGGGCGATGATGGGAAGGTCGAAAGACGCAAAGGATTCGCCGAAAATCGCGCCCTTTTCCGCAAAGGATGCGAAGGCGCGGTTCGTGCCAGGACCGCCGCCCGCCCGTGGTCAGGAACCCGGTTCGGATGCCGATTTGCGGGTGCAGATGTCGTGGTGGCTGGTCGGCACCGGCCGCGCGTGGCGCAATCTGCTGGATGAACATCTGCGCTTCGCGGGCCAGACACAGCCCCGCTGGCGGGTGCTCGCCTGGGCGCGACTGCAGCCGGGGATTACCCAGACCGAACTGGCGGAACATATGTCCGTCACCAGCGCCACTTTGGTGGCCATCGTGGACGAGCTCGTCCGTCAGGGGCTGCTTGAGCGGCGCGAGAGCAGCACGGATCGCCGGGTCAAGAACCTGCACCTTACGCCAGCGGCGCATCCGATCATCGAGGCGATCTCGCAGGAGGTCAGTGACATAAGGGACGCACTGCTCAGCGACGTCTCCCGCTCTGAGCTGGAGACCTGTCTCTCCGTCCTCCAGCGGGTTAGCCAGGCGATCGAGAATTATGGGCGAGGCAAGGAATAGAGCTCAGGTTGCTCCGTGCTCAGGACCCCTCCGTCGTCGCTCCGCCGAAGACGGTCCCGGCATAGCGCCTCTGGCGAACGTCCCAACCTCTCCCCTGGACCGCAACCGGCCTGCGATCAACCGCTGCCTGCTACGCATCCGCGAGGCGCCACAAGACTTTGCCGTCCAATACCCATCTCATGTGCGGATCGCCGCGGCGCCCCAACGATATATGGCAGATGACAATCGGTCATCGCGAGCTTCTGTCTCAGTCTGATCGCGATGGGTTTCGGTGCGCTGCTCGCGGGCCTGGGGATCGATCTGCTGGCGGCTCATCTCTTCGGTGCCGTTGGGCAAGGTAGTTTTTCGAGCACGTGCCCCGGCGGCGCGGCCGCCGGGAGCGCCCCGGAAGTGGCCAGCGCATGCCGCTCCGCGACATCCCAGGCCACGCAATGGGTGATCATGGGATGCCTCGCAGCGATGGTATGGCCCGCCTGGCATTTCTTCCTTGCGGCGCGTCACATGACCATTCGAACCACCTCAAGTGCGCATCATTCGCGCGTCTGACTAACCGGCTTTGACAAGAGCGGGTGACGCTTGTCCGAGGTCATCGGATGACCGCGCCGCCGGACAGCGCGTTGTCCAAAGCGGGCATAGAGTGTCGGAAGAACGAACAGCGTCAGCAGCGTTGCGGATATCAGGCCGCCGATCACCACGGTCGCCAGCGGCTTCTGGACCTCGGCTCCGGAGCCGCTGGCAAACGCCATGGGCACAAAGCCCAGGCTTGCGACCAGCGCAGTCATGGCGACGGGCCGCAGGCGTTGGATCGCGCCCGTTCGTGCCGCCTCGGCGCGGCTCATGCCCTTGCCGATCAGATCCTGAATGGAACTGACCATGACCAGCCCGTTCAACACCGCGATTCCCGACAGCGCGATGAACCCCACCGCCGCCGAGATCGAGAAGTCCATCCCGCGCACGAATAGCAGCAACACGCCGCCGACAAGCGCGAAGGGCACGCCGGTGAAAACGATCGCTGCGTCCCGAACATTGCCGAGCGCACCGTAGAGCAGCAACAGGATGATGACGAAGCAGCCCGGCACGACTAGTTTCAGCCGCTCGCTTGCCGAAGCGAGATTCTCGAACTGCCCGCCCCACTCGAGATAACTGCCCGCAGGCAGGCGCACCTCGTTCGCAATCGCTGCCTGAACGTCTTCAACGACACTGCCCACATCGCGGCCACGGACGTTGGCCTGGACAACGACGCGGCGTTTGCCGTTCTCGCGGCTGATCTGGTTCGGCCCGTCGACCACAGCAATCGTCGCGACGCTCGACAGCGGAACATAGGCGCCCCCAGCGACCGGCACCTGGATCTGGGCCAGTGCGCCAAGGTCGGCACGTTGGGCCTCGGAAAGGCGGATGACCACCGGGAAGCGTCGATCACCCTCGGAGATCATGCCTGACGTCCGGCCGCCGATTGTGGCGGTGATGGTGTCCTGCACGTCCTGCGCCGTCACGCCGAGCCGCGCCATCGCATCGCGGTTGACGCGGATGTCGAGCATCGGCAGACCGGTGGTCTGCTCGACCTTCACGTCGGTCGCGCCTTCCGTCCTCCGCAGAAGCGAAGCGATCTGCTCGGCCACCCGGTTCATCGATGCGAAATCGTCACCGAAAACCTTGACCGCGACATCGCCGCGGACGCCGGCAATCAGCTCGTTAAAGCGCATCTGGATCGGCTGAGTGATCTCATAGGCGTTTCCGGGGATCTTCCCCAACTCGCCTTCCAGACGCTCCACGAGTTCTGCCTTGGTCAGGCGCGGATCGGGCCACTCATCCCGTGGCTTGAGGATCACGAACATGTCCGTTGCATTGGGCGGCATCGGGTCGGATGCCAGTTCCGCCGTGCCTGTCTTGGAGAAGACGAACTTCACCTCCTTTTGACGCGACATCATCTGCTCGAGCGGCACCTGCATCGCCTGGCTTTGCTGGACCGATGTCGCCGGGATGCGCAGGGCTTGGATCAGGATGTCGCCTTCATCGAGCTGCGGCAGGAACACCTGCCCCAGCGAGAGGAACGCCGCCGCCGCGATCGCAAGGCTTCCAAGCGCCGCGCCGACGGTGAACGAAGGCGTCTTCATCGCCCGATCGAGGCCCGGTTCGTACCGCGCCTTCAACCAGGAGATGATCCGGCCATCCTTTTCCTCAACCTTTTTCGAAAGCCAGATCGCGATCATCGCGGGCACGAAGGTCAACGACAGGATGAAGGCGAAGGCGAGCGCGATGATGACCGTGAGCGCCATCGGCACGAAGGTCTTGCCTTCCACCCCGGTGAGCGTGAGCAGCGGCACATAAACCAGAATGATGATCGCCTGGCCGTAGACAGAGGGACGGATCATTTCGCGCGCGGCGCTCGCAACATTGCCGAGCCGTTCCTGCACTGTGAGCAGGCGCCCCTCATGATGCTGCTGTTCGGCGATACGCCTGAGCGCATTCTCAACGATGATGACGGCGCCATCGACGATGAGGCCAAAGTCGAGCGCGCCAAGGCTCATCAGATTGGCTGAGACGCCGACGCGCAGCATTCCGAAACCGGTCAGCACCATCGTGATCGGGATGACCAGCGCTGCGATCAGGGCCGCCCGGAAGTTGCCGAGCAGCAGGAACAGGACGACGATGACCAGAAGCGCGCCTTCGCTGAGATTCTTCGCAACCGTCTTGATCGTCGAGTTCACGAGGACCGTCCGATCCAGCACCGGCTGAATGACGACGTCGGGGGGCAGGGATGCGTTGATCTCCTGCAGTCTGTCGGCAACCGCGGTCGCCACGGTGCGGCTGTTTTCACCGATCCGCATGATCGCCGTGCCAACCACCACTTCGGTGCCGTTCTCCGAGGCTGATCCCATCCGAACCGCCTGTCCGGTCTGCACTGTGGCGACCTGATCAAGCGTGATCGGTACGCCCTCACGGGTCGCGATGACTGTTCGCGCCAGTTCCGCTTCGTTGCGGATCAGCGCGTCCGATATGACCGCGAGACCTTCGCCACCGCGATTGACGAACCCGCCCCCGACGCTGGAGTTGTTGCGCTCAAGAGCAGTGCCGAGGTCGGTCAGGGTCAGACCTATCGATGCCAGTTTCTGAACATCGGGCACGACGAGATATTGTTTGGCGTAGCCCCCGATCGAATCGATCCCGGCGACGCCGGGCACATTCTTGAGGAGCGGCGTGACGATCCAGTCCTGCGTGGTGCGCAGATAGGTGGCCTTATCGGACTCGCTGGTCAGCCGTTGCCCTTCGGGCGTAATGTAGCTGCCGTCCGGCTGCTGTCCAGGCTCGCCGGGCCGATGCTTGTCGTCGGCCCGATGGTCGAGCCGAACGGTCCACATATAGACCTCGCCAAGCCCCGTCGCGATCGGCCCCATTTCAGGGCTGACACCGCCGGGCAGGCTCTCTTTCACGCTTTCAAGGCGTTCGCCGACCTGCTGACGCGCGAAATAGATGTCGGTCGCGTCGGTGAACACGGCCGTGACCTGAGCAAAGCCATTGCGGCTCAGCGAACGGGTGTACTCAAGACCGGGAATACCGGCGAGCGCGGTTTCGATCGGAAACGACACCTGCTTCTCGACCAGTTCAGGCGAGAGCGCGGGCGCACGAACGTTGATCTGCACCTGATTGTTGGTGATGTCCGGCACGGCGTCGATCGGCAGGCGGGACAAGGAATAGGCGCCGATGACGGCGGCAACGGCGGTGAGAGCGAGGACAAGCCAGCGCTGCTCCACCGCCCATGTGACGATGCGGGCGATCATGGTTCAGTCCTCGTGGCTTGCTTCGCTCTTGCCGAGTTCGGCCTTGAGCGTGAAACTTCCGGTGGTGGCGATCCGCTCACGGCCTGAAAGCCCAGAGCGGACGAGCACGGTGTCGCCGGCGGGATCGCCAAGCTGCACCGGCGTGACCCTGAAGCCTGTCGCCGTCCGAACGAACACAACCGTTTTCCCCTCGACCGTTTGCACGGCCGTCAAGAGCACGCGCACAGAGGCGGGACCGTCGCCGCCGCCAGCCAGTTGCACCGACGCGGTAACCGCCTCGCCAACGCGCCAGACGCCGCCGCCATCGTCGAGCGATGCGATCGCCGGCACCAGCCTGGTCTGTGGATCGAGCGCTGGCGACACGAAGCTGATCTGCCCGATTGCCGAGCGTCCTGCTGCGGTGACCGTCACGGGCGCACCGGGACGGACGCGGCCCGCATCCTCGGGCTTGAGGCTGAGCGTTAGCGACACCTTCGACAGATTGGCGACCCGGAACAGCTCGGCGTCAGCCGCAACTGTTTGACCGAGCACGACAGGTCGCGCGATCACCTGGCCCGAGAGGGGGGCAACGATGCCGAGGCGATTGAGCCCGCCCCCACCGCCCCCAGTTGCCGAAACCTGGCTTTGCGCCTGAGTGAGTGCGATCCGCGCCTCGGTTGCCGCGGTTCGCGCCGCGATCAGATCCTGCTCAGGTGAAACGCGCTGAGAAAACAGCCTTTGCTCGCGCGCGAGATTGGAATTGGCGAGGGCGAGCCGTGCCCGGGCCGCCTCGACCGCCCCCTTGAGCTGCGCCGCCTCGCGGCTCTCGATCACCGCAAGCGTCTGCCCGCGGGAAACGCTTTCGCCGAGATTGCGGTTAAGCGCGACGACACGACCCGCGATCGCCGCTGAGACGACCTGTGTCGCCTGCGGATCGCCATCGATCGTCGCGGGCAGTTCGATCGTGCCGGCGCCGCCGATCAGCGGAACGGCAACCTGCACGCCTGCCGCCGCGATCTGTTCGGCCGAGAGCGCGATGACGCCTTCATCCGCATGGCCGGTTTCCTTGGGCTGCTCGGGCGCGGTCTCGTTTGTCGAAGCGCCGTCACCGCAGGCAGCTAATATGAGCGCGAGCGACAATGCGCCCGCAAGCTGGATTTTCTTCATGACTGGTTTCCCCCTTGAGGCGCGGGAGCGGTCAGCCGCTCCAGCCGCGCACGGGCATTGTGATAATTGGCGAGGGCATCGATCGCAGCGACGCGGGTGTCCGCGAGCGTGCGCTCGGCGTCGAGCAAGTCGAGCTGGCTGAACTTGCCCTCGCGATAGCCGATCCGTGCGATACGGGCCGCCTCCTGCGCGGCCGCAAGCGCCGGGCCGGCGGCCGCGCGTGCGGTCGTTTCGGCATTGGCTGCTTCAGCTTGCGCTTCGGCGATCGCCTGATCGACATCGAGTGCCGTCATGCGCCGCCGCGCCTCAGCCCTTGTGCGCTCGGCACTAGCCTGCGCCACCGCCGCCCGGCCGTTGTTGAACAGCGGGGTTGCAATCGAGATGGCGAAAGCCGCGGCGGTGTCGTTGGTCGCTTCCAGACGCCGGAGCGCCGGACCGATATTGAGATCGGGCACACGGTTGGCGCGCGCCAGACGGATGCCGGCATCGGCGACGGCAAGATCGGCGTCGGCTGCCGCAAGCGTGAGCGTGCCGGAAGCGGACGGCGCGATCATCGGGCCATAGGATACTGTCGGAATTTGGTCCAGCAGCCCGATATCCAGTGCACCATCAATCGAACGGCCAAGGCGTCGTGCGAGGTTCAGCCGCGCGACGTCCGCAAGCCGGGCCGCGCGTTCCAGGCTCGCCGCCGCGTTGATCCTGGCGAGATCCGCACGCTGTTCTTCAAGCGGTGAAGCACGGCCGGCTTGCACCCGCACCTTTGCCGCCTGCAGGGCATCGTTCGCGATCCTGAGCTGGTCATGGGCGGTTGCGAGCCGTCTTTCCGCCGCGATTGCCTCGACATAGAGCGACGTAACCTGAAGGCGGACATCGGCCGCGACGACCGCTGCTTCCAGTTCCGCACGCGAAAGTTGCGCTGTGGCGACAGCCATACGCGCACTGCGCTTGCCGCCGAGTTCGATGGGCAATGTCACGCCCATCGTCGTCTCCGCGCTCCGGAGCCCCCTATATAGTCCGGTGCCGACGACATTCTCGACCTGCGCCTGCGCCACCGGGTTGGGACGCAGGCCCGCAACCATTTGGTTAGCGCGCGCGGCTTCGATTGCGGCTTTGGCAGCGTTGGTTGACGGTGCTGCGCCGCCCGCCGCGGCTATGGCCTGTTCAAGCGTGAGGATCGACGCCGCAGCATCGGCCGATACGCGCCCCTGTTGCGCCTGCGCCGCCGAGGCACAGGACGCTGCGGCGAGCATCGCCGCGAGCAATTTCTTCATGAGTAATTCTTCCTGACAGCTGATCGTCAGGCCGGCATGCGCCGGCCGGCGAAACCGTCAGGCTTGGGGCGGCCTTGGCAAGACGCCGCCGCGGGCATCCGGCAGCGGCGCGCGCAAATGGCGCCGCTCGGGATCGTCCGTCACCAGGCTCGCCTGTGACCCGATGATCGTTGCAGGCGTTCCAACATGATGTCCGTGACAGGGATTGTGATGATGCGGCAGTCCATTGTCGCTGTCCGCAGGCACCTCGTCGCCATCACCCGGTGCGTGGACCGTAAGTTCGGCGCCAAGCACGCTCCCGCCCACCGCTTCAGCAGCGTGCGCCATGCCCGCGAAGCCGGAAAGCACCAGCATCAGGCAGGCGAGCAAAGGGAGAAGCTTGCGCATCATCCGCCCCTTATCACCCAGACGCCACGACGTAACCGGTGTTTTTTGAAATAAGCTCTGCATGCGTAAGGTTGATTGGCGCGCCGCCGGAAGTCGCGAGGGTGCCCTGAGCCTGGCACCGATGAGGCGTAAACCCTCTCCATTATTACAATTGAGCGCCTGTGCCGATGCTGTGCGCTTCTCGGCTCCCGTCGTGCCCGATTTGGCCAGTACTCACGTTCGATATGGTCGGGTGGTGATTAGTTCGACGGCCTGCGGCTCACTTTTCCTCTTCCGAGCGATCTCGGCAGGCCCGTGCGGGGCATCAGCGCGTCTCTTGCGCTCTCAACCTTGCAGCGCCACGCGGACCGCCGCCAGATCGCGGGCGAACAAAGTCTGTTCCCGCACCTGCGCCTCGCCGCTTAGGCGCAGCAGATAGCTGGGATGGGCGCTGAGCCAGAGCTGGCTGCCGTCCGCGAGCTGATAGGGTCGGCCGCGCTCCTTGGCGATGCTGGGTGTCCGGCCTAGCAGGGCGCGCCCGGCGCTGGCGCCCAAGGCCAGCACGATCGTTGGTTGAACGATCCGTCTTTCGGCATCGAGCCACCAGCGGCAATGGTCGATCTCCCCCGCGGTCGGGTTTTGGTGGAGACGACGCTTGCCGCGTTGCTCGAATTTGAAATGTTTGACGGCATTGGTCAACCGGATTTCGGCGCGGTCGAACCCGGCTGTCTCCAGATGCCCGTCGAGCAACTGCCCCGCCGGGCCGACAAAAGGCCGGCCCTGCTGCTCTTCAAAATCGCCGGGCTGCTCGCCCACGATCATCAGCCGCGCGTTGCCGGGGCCTTCGCCGGCGACAGCGCGTGTGCCGTTGCATCCGATCGGGCAGGCGGTACAGGTCGAGATGCCCTCGGCAATCTCACCGAGGGACGTCGGGGGCGGGCGCTGGAAGGGATCGGCGCCCTGATCGACCATCTGAGCCTCGCGGGCCTGCGCGCCGGCAATCAACGCAGGGATCAAGGCGGCTTCCGGCAGGTTCTTCCAGTAGCGTCGAGGCATTTCCTTCACCATCATCGCCACCTTGAGCCGCGCGGGGTTGAAGATGGAGGCATAATAACGCTGCCAAAGCCCTTCGATCTCGTCTTCGCCGGGGGCATCCCGGGCGTCGGCGCCCGGCCCCTCCGCAAGCTGGGCGCCATCCCAGTGCAGGCTGAGATCGGGCGTCAGGATGGACCAGCGCTGACTCGCGAACCGATTGAGGAAAAACGGGGCATTGGCGCGCACGATGGCATGATCCGGCTCGAACCACGCGACGTAGCGGTCCGTTCCGTCGGGATCGTGGGCCAGCCGGAACCGCACGAACGCGCGCATCTTGTGAATGTCGCGGCGCACCTGCCGCTCCAACTGCGTCAGGGCGTACACATCAGCGTCGCTCATCTTTTCAAGCAGGTGCGCGTCGCTTTGCAGGCGCCACAGCAGGCGATAGAGCAGCGCCAACCGTGTATCCGAGCTGTGCAGGATCACCTTGCGGGCCAACTCGATGAAGCGCTTGTTGGCCGTGACCGGGCGGGGTGATCGAGCCGGCTCGGGCGTATCTTTGGACCCGAACAAATCCCGCGCGCCGTCCAATGCCGCTGACCAGCGGATATGCTCCG
Organism: Sphingobium sp. B10D7B; assembly: GCF_025961955.1. NCBI lineage: Bacteria > Pseudomonadati > Pseudomonadota > Alphaproteobacteria > Sphingomonadales > Sphingobiaceae > Sphingobium > Sphingobium sp. B10D7B. The sequence goes on along the minus strand of NZ_JAOQOQ010000001.1, from coordinate 2,273,588 downwards.
GAGCGACGCCCTGCGAGACCAGGGCGCGGGCCAGATCACGCCATGTGTCGAAATCGTGGGCGTCATCCAGCTCGGCATTGAACAGCGCCGGCTGATCTTGGAGCGGGGCCGGCCTCACCCGAACAGTTCCATCTGGCGAGGCGGCGGAGCCAGTCGGGCGCGCAGGTTTGCCGTGTCGATCAAGCCAGTCGGGCGCCAGTCGGCCGTGACGATGAACGGCCGCAACTTGGTGACCGTGCGAGTGAGCCGGGCGAGATCATCCAGCCGGAGACGATGATGGCGGCGGGCTTGGAGGATGGCAGCCACCGCCCGCGTGCCCAGTCCCGGCACGCGCAGGAGCTTTTCTCGCGAGGCCAGATTGATGTCGACCGGAAAATCCTGCCGGTGCCGCAAGGCCCAAGCCAATTTAGGATCGATGTCGAGCGCCAGCATGCCGTCATCGTCGGTCGCGGTCTGCACCTCGCTGGTCGAAAATCCGTAGAAGCGGATCAGCCAGTCGGACTGATAAAGCCGATGCTCGCGCATCAGTGGCGGTCGCTTGAGCGGCAGGACGGCGCTGGCATCGGGGATCGGGCTAAAGGCGGAGTAATAGACACGGCGCAGGCGATGGCGGTCGTATAATTCGCTGGCCCGGCCGATGATCTGTGTGTCGCTGGCGCCGTCCGCGCCGACGATCATCTGGGTAGATTGGCCGGCGGGCGCGAACATCGGCGCATGTTTAAAGCGTTTGCGCGCATCCTTCGCCTCGACCATGGCCGAACCGAGCCGCGCCATCGCGCCTTCGATCTGCCCGCCATTCTTGTCGGGCGCCAAATCGGTCAGACCGCGCTCGGTCGGCAGTTCGACATTGATCGAGACGCGATCGGCCCAGCGACCGGCCTGTTCGACCAACATGCGATCGGCCTCGGGAATGGTCTTGAGGTGGATATAACCTTTGAAGCCATGATCCTCCCGCAACGCGCGCGCGACCTCGATCAACTGCTCCATCGTGTGGTCGGCAGACTTGATGATGCCGGAGGAGAGGAACAGGCCCTCGATATAATTGCGCCGGTAGAAGTTGAGCGTCAGCTCGACCACTTCCTGGGCCGTGAAGCGCGCGCGCCGCACATTCGAGCTCTTGCGATTGACGCAATAATGGCAGTCGAAAATGCAATGATTGGTCAGCAGAATCTTGAGGAGCGAGATGCAGCGCCCGTCTGGCGCATAAGCATGGCAGATGCCCATGCCTTCGGTCGAGCCGATCCCCTTGCCGTCGCGACTGTTGCGCTTAGCCGTGCCAGACGATGCGCAGGAGGCATCATATTTCGCGGCGTCGGCAAGGATCGCCAAGCGGTCCGTGATCGTCTCCTGTTTCATTTGTTCTTTATATGTTCTTACGACTGGGGCGGCAAGCACCGAGCAGGCCAACGTGGCTCGGTTCGTCTGAAAATTGCACTGCCATGTGCCTTGCGCTATGCGCTTGGGAAGAGCCCCGGTGTCCGCTGATCCTCGCTGATTCGCGCCGCCGGGGCCTTGATTTTTACAACTGATGAGTAGGCACCCGCACATGTCCCGTCGTCGCCAGATTTATGAGGGCAAGGCGAAGATCCTTTATGAAGGTCCCGAGCCCGGCACGCTGATCCAGTATTTCAAGGACGATGCGACCGCCTTCAACGCGCAGAAGAAGGGGACGATCTCCGGCAAGGGCGTGCTGAACAATCGGATTTCCGAGCATGTCTTCACGCTGCTCGCGAACATCGGCGTGCCCACCCACTTCATCAAGCGGCTGAACATGCGCGAGCAGCTCATTCGTCAGGTGGAGATCGTGCCGATCGAGGTCGTGGTGCGCAATGTCGCCGCTGGTTCGCTCTCCACCCGGCTGGGCATCGAGGAGGGCACGCAGCTCCCCCGCACGCTCATCGAATATTATTACAAGGATGATGCGCTCGGCGATCCGCTGATCACCGAAGAGCATATCGCCTGCTTCGGCTGGGCGAGCCAGGAAGAGATGCACGACATCGCCGACATGGCGATCCGCGTAAACGACTTCATGAGCGGCTTGTTCGCCGGCATCGGCATCCGCCTGGTCGACTTCAAGCTGGAATTCGGCCGCATCTGGGATGGCGATTTCTCGCGCATCATTCTGGCCGACGAGATCAGCCCCGATGGCTGCCGCTTGTGGGATATGGCCACTAACGAGAAGCTGGATAAGGACCGCTTCCGCCGCGATCTGGGCGGTGAGGTCGAGGCCTATCAGGAAGTCGCGCGCCGCCTGGGCCTGCTGCCCGAGGGCCTTGAGAACGACGTTCTCGATCTGGAGAGCCACCGCAAGAAGCGCGGCAAGTAAGAGACGTTTCGGGCCGGGCGCTCATCAGCGGCGCCCGGCATCCGCGCCTTTACATCGGCGCGCCGGGAAGCACCCAGGCATTGAGGCCCATCCACAGGGCCATGGCGACCATGAACAGGTCTTCGGTCAGCGAGACGAAGCCGAGCGGCACATTGGTCCCGCCGCCGACGCAGGCACATTTGAGGCTGCGTTTTTCCACATAGACGGCCTTATAGGTCGAGACCGCGCCGATGCCGCCGATGAACGCGGCGACTGGTACCGAGAGCCAGGGCAGGGCCCCCGCGAGCATCAGCACGCCGGCGCCCAATTGGGCGAACGGATAGATTGAGGCATAGGGCACCCATTTGCGGGCCAACAGATCATAGCCCAGGAACATGGTCGCGAACCGATCCACATCCTGCAGCTTGAGCATCGCCAGCAGGATCATCGTCACGGAGATGAAGCGCTCGAGGGTGAGCAGGCTGAGCAGCGGCGCGGCCGTCAACAGATCGATGGCGAGCGCAATCAGCGCCGCGACGGCGAAGACGACCAGAACAGGCGTGTAACTCGTCGCGTTCGGGTCTTTGACGGTCAGACCGAGGAAGCGGCGCAGGTCATCATGGCCGCCGATCCGCTGACCATCGATGAACACCTGCGGCGTGGTGGTGACATAGTGCTCGGCCTTGAATGCTTCCTGCTGCGCGCGGGTCTCGATCCAGCGATCCTCGACCGCATAGCCTTTGCTGCGCAGCAGGTGCAGCGCCTTGAGGCCATAGGGGCAGATGTGGCCGGGCATCACCATCCGGTAGAGAACGGCCTTAGGGCTGCTCGTGGCGCGGGGTTCAGGCATTGACGCTCATCCTTGCTGAGAAGTCCATGCACCCCATATAGGGTCTGTACCATGGTACGGAGTCAAGCATGGCGGCGATGAGCATTTCGGGTTTGGCGAAAGCCGGCGGTGTGGGGGTCGAGACGGTCCGCTTCTATCAGCGCAAGGACTTGCTCCCCACGCCTGAGAAACAGGCCGGCAACGACCTGTCCGGGGGCATAAGGCGCTATGGTGAGGAGGATGTCCGGCGGCTGCGCTTCATTCGAGCGGCGCAGCAGGCAGGCTTTACGCTTGAGAAAATCCGCACGCTTTTGTCGCTCGATGCGGGGCAGGATCGTGCCCGCGCGCGCGCCTTGGCGGAAGAGCGGCTGGTCCAGCTCGATGAAAAGATCGCGCAATTGGAAGCGGCCCGCGCCTCGCTGCGCCAACTCGCGCGGACCTGTGCCCGTTCCGAAGAAGGGCCGTGCCCGATCCTGCAATCCTTCGGCGTGTGAGGCCTTATCCGGCGGGGAGGCGCAGGCGTACCATCAGGCCGCCGAGGTCCTCGCTCTCGTCCAACGTGACCGAGCCGCCGTAGATTTCCGCGACATCGCGCACGATGGCAAGGCCAAGGCCGGTGCCGGGCTTGCCGCTATCCAGCCGCACGCCGCGATCGAAGATGCGTTCGCGCGCGGCCTCGGGAATGCCCATGCCGTCGTCCTCCACGAGAATGTCGACCCAGGGCGTGCTCTGCACCACGGTGACGAACACGCTGCCACCGCCATATTTGGCGGCATTCTCGACCAGGTTGCCGAGCAGCTCGTCTAGATCCTGCCGCTCAACGCGGACGACGGCCGTCTGCGCGCCGTCGCGGTCAATGCGGACGTCCGGGTAGAGGCGTTCCACGGCGCGCTCCACCGCTTCGAGGCTCGGCCACACCAATGTGCGGCTCTGCGCCGCGCCGCGCCGGCCGAGGGCACGGGCACGGGCGAGATGGTGGTCGATCTGGCGGCGCATCGTCCCGGTTTCACGCACCACCGTGGTGGCGAGGTCGGGCGACTGGGCCGTCGCGGCGTTCATCACGACCGTCAGCGGCGTCTTGAGCGCATGAGCGAGATTGCCGGCGTGGCGGCGGGCCTCCTCCGCCTGCTGCTCGTTATGAGCAAGCAGCGCGTTCAATTCCTCGACCAGCGGCTGGACCTCCCGGGGCAGGGGCACGGTTACGCGGCTTTTCTCGCCATCCCTCATGCGCGCGATTTCGCGGCGGATATGGCGCAGCGGCCGCAGGCCGAAGAACACCTGCAAGCCGGCCAATATGATCAGCCCGACGCCCAGAATGACGAAGCTGTTGAACAGCGTGGCCCGCAGCGCGTGGATCTGCGCGTCCAGGCCCTCGCGGGCCTGCGCGACGATGAAAATCCACCGCGTATTGCTGCCCGGCAGGATCACCGTGCGAGCCATCAGGCGCAGCGGTTCATCGGGGAACTGGTTGCTGTCCATCCCCTCGCCGGGATTGGTGGTCATGCCCGGCGTGACGCGGATCGCGCGATCCCACAATGAGCGGGAGCGCCAGTCTTCATGGCCCTGACCGCTGATCTGGTAATAGAGCCCGCTTGCCGGCTCCAGAAACCGCTGGTCGGCGAGCGGCCGATTGAACAGCACTTCGCCTTCCGGGCCGATCTCCGCCGAGGAGATCATGGCGGTCAGAACATAGGATAAACCGTCATCGAAGGTGCGCGTGACGGTGCTCACCAGCACCCGGTCGAGCGCCAGCGCGCCGCCGAGCAACAGCAGGCCGATCCAGATGGCCGAGATGCCGAGAATGCGGCGACTGAGCGATCCGGTACTGCGGCTGGAGGCTGGCGGGGGCGCCGTCTCCGCATCGTGCGGCGCCGGTTCAGCCAGCGGGGTCCTCCAGGCTGTAGCCCAGACCGCGAATGGTGGAGATCACATCGGCACCCAGCTTCTTGCGGATGCGCGTGACGAACACTTCGATGGTGTTGGAATCCCGGTCGAAATCCTGATCGTAGATATGCTCGATCAGTTCGGTGCGGCTCACCACCTTGCCCTTGTGGTGCATCAGATAGGAGAGCAGCTTATATTCCTGCGCGGTCAGCTTCACCGGCTCGCCGTTCAGCGTGACCTTGCCCGAGCGGGTATCCAGCCGCACGCTGCCGGCGATGAGCTCGGACGAGGCATTGCCGGACGAGCGGCGAATGAGCGCGCGCAGGCGGGCGATCAGTTCCTCGCTCTGGAACGGCTTGGCGAGATAATCGTCTGCACCGGCATCGAGCCCGGCAACCTTGTCGGACCAGCTATCCCGCGCTGTCAGCACAAGCACGGGCACCGCCGAGCCTTCCTTGCGCCAGCGGTCGAGCACGGTCAGACCGTCGATTTCCGGCAGGCCCAGGTCCAGGATGATCGCGTCGTAGCTCTCGGTCGATCCGAGGAAATGGCCGTCCTCGCCATCGGTCGCCAGGTCGACGGCATAGCCGACGCCTTCGAGCGTGGACTTGAGCTGTTTGCCCAAGGTCGGCTCATCTTCGACGATCAGCAGACGCATGGCTTTTCCTTTCCGAATGAGGGAGCGTGCGCAGGCGATCCGGCCGGATCAGCGCGTCCGTCCGATGATATTGCCGGTCTTGCCGTCCACATCAACCCAGATGACCTTGCCATCCTGCTGGAGGAACTGCATCCGGTACACGCCTTCGCGAACGGATGGGGCGACGCCGACATATTGGGCGTCGCTGATCTCGCGCTCGACACGACGCTTGATGATCGAAAACGGCATCACCTCACCGTCGAGCATGGCGCGCCGCGCCGCCCGCTGGTCATCGCCCCGCGCAAAGCTCTGCGCCGAAACCGGGAGGCTGGTGGCCGCCAGTGCCATCAGCCCGCCGAGCAGAAGAGAGGATGAAAGATGTTTCATGATGCCGTGTTAGCCATCAAGCATTGAACAAGCGCTGAATGTCCCATCTGTCCCCCGTTCAGGGTTCCAGCATATACTGGACGTTGAGGGAAATCGAGGTGGCGATCTCACCGGGCTCGATCTTGGTCTGCGGCGCGGCTGCAGCAGAGTCGCGCATAGCCATCATCGGCATCGGCTGCGGCGCGAAACCGCCACCTTCGGAGATGCTCACCAGCCGGGCGGTGCGGAAGCCGGTCGCCTGCGCATAAAGGTTTGCGCGGGCCTGAGCGGTTTTCAGCGCCTTGGTGCGGGCCTGATCGAGCAGCTTGTCCGGCTCGGCAATGCCAAAGCTCGGGCCGTTGATGTTGGTCGCCCCGGCGGCGACCAGCGAGTCGATCAGATCGCCTGCGCTATCCAGCTTGCGGACTGCGACGGTGAGCTGGTTGCTGGCTTCATAGCCGATGAAGCGCGGACCTTTGCCATCTGTGCGGTCGCTATAATCATATTGCGGGTTGAGGTTGATGCCGCTGGTCTGGATGTCCTTGCGGGCGATGCCAGCCTTCACAAGCGCAGCGATCAGCTTGTCCATCTGGGTGGCATTCTGCGCCATCGCATCCTTTGCTGACATCGCGCGGGTCTGCACGCCGGTGTTGATGGTCGCCATATCCGGCGCGCTGTTCACCGATTCACTGACGCTCAGGCTCAGCAGCGGGCCCTTGGCAGCCTGGGGTGCCGGCGGTTGCGGCTGGGCCGAGACAATCGCCGGCATCATGAGAGCGGCAGTTGCAGCGAGCAGAATTGGCAAACGACGCATGGAACATTTTCCCTTTTGTGTGATAGCCATAGAAATGGGCTGAAGCTTCTGAACGCATCCTGACCCATCGAGTTTCTTCCCGTTCATCTGGCGCCTCAGCCCTTGCTCCCGCCGCCTGCATCTGTTTTAGCGCCTTGCCATGGCCCCGCCACTTCTTTCCTTCGAGAATCTCGGTCTCATCCAGGGCGCCGGCTGGCTGTTCCGTGGTCTGGACATTCATGTCGGCGAGCGTGATCGCCTGGCGCTGATCGGCCGCAACGGCGCCGGCAAGACGACGCTGCTCAAGCTGATCGCCGGCACGGTGGAACCGGATGAAGGCAAGCGCTCGGTCGTGCCGGGGCGGCATGTGGTGATGCTGGAGCAGGACCCGGACGTCTCCGCCTTCGCAACGCTGCATGATTTCGCCACGTCTGGCGCCAAGGCGCCGGCGGCGCATGAGGTGGAAGCGATTGCAGACCAGCTCGGCATTGATCTCTCCCGCGCGGCGGCGACCGCATCGGGGGGCGAGCGGCGGCGGGCAGCGATTTGCCGCGCCTTGGCGAGCGAGCCCGATATCCTGTTGCTCGACGAGCCGACCAACCATCTCGACATCGCCGCGATCACTTGGCTGGAGGATTGGCTGACGCGCTTCAATGGCGCATTCATCGTCATCAGCCACGACCGGACGTTCCTCACGCGCCTCACCCGGTCGACGCTCTGGCTCGACCGGGGCAGCCTGCGGCGGCAGGAGATCGGCTTTGGCGGGTTCGAGGCCTGGATGGAAAAGGCCTATGCAGACGAGGCCCACGCGGCCGAGAAGCTTGACGCCAAGCTGAAGATCGAGGCGCACTGGCTGGAGCGCGGCGTCACGGCGCGGCGCAAGCGCAATCAGGGCCGACTGGCCAAGCTGTGGGAGATGCGCGCCCAGCGCGCGGCGATGATCGGCCCGCAGGGCGGCGCCAAGCTGGAGGTCACCGCCAACGACACCAAAACCAAGAGCGTGATCACCGCCGAGCATGTCACCAAGCAGTTTGGCGACCGCGCGGTCATCAAGGATTTCTCGATCCGCATCCAGCGCGGCGACCGTATTGGCATTGTCGGCGGCAACGGGGCCGGCAAGACGACGCTGCTGCGCCTGCTGACCGGCGATCTGCAGCCGGATAGCGGCACCATCACGCTGGCCAAGACGCTGGACGGCATCGTCATCGACCAGCAACGCTCGCTGATGCAGCCGGACAAGAGGGTGCGCGATGTGCTGGCCGAGGGCGGCGACTGGATCGACGTGCGCGGCGTGCGCAAGCATGTCCACGGCTATCTCAAGGATTTTCTGTTCGATCCGTCGCTGGCCGAGGCGAAGATCGGCACGCTCTCGGGTGGCGAGCGCTCGCGCCTGTTGCTGGCGCGCGAATTCGCGCGCGAATCCAACCTGCTGGTGCTGGACGAGCCGACTAACGATCTCGACCTGGAAACGCTCGACCTGCTGCAGGAAGTGATCGCCGATTATGATGGCACGGTGCTGATCGTCAGCCACGACCGCGACTTTCTCGACCGCACGGTGACTGTGACTCTGGGACTGGATGGCTCCGGCCGGATCGATGTGATCGCCGGCGGCTATGCGGACTGGGAAGCCAAGCGCCAAAAGCCCAATGCGGCGGGCAAGCGATCGGCTGCGAAGGCGGATACGCCGGCTGCGCCTCCGCCCCCCAAGGCGGCGAAGCTCAGCTACAAGGACCAGCGGGATTATGATCTGTTGCCGGGTCAGATCGAGGCGCTCGAGGCGGCGATTGCCCGCGATGAAGCCGCGCTCGCCGACCCCGATCTCTATACCAAGAACCCCAAGCGCTTCGCCGAGTTGAGCGCGACGATCGAAAAGGCGCGCGCGCAAAAGGATGCGGCCGAGGAGCGCTGGCTGGAATTGGCCGAGCAGGTCGAGGCCCTGCAGGGTTGAGCCCGGCAAGGGCCGCGTGGCGTCCCGCTCTCTTTAGCCGGATCGCGCAGATCAAGATTTTCGACGCACCCAGCCATGGTCGGCGGGGGCGTTGTCGCCGACGAGCATTCAGATGACTAGCACTCAACCGATTCGTGGAATTCTGCTCTGCGCCGCCGCTCTGCTGCTGTTCGCGGCGCTGGACACGACGACGAAAGTGCTCACCGCGCATTTCGAGGCGCCGGTGATCGTGGCGGCGCGGTTCATCGGCAACCTCTTGTTGATGTTCGTCGTCATGGCGCCGCGCGGCGGGCGGGAGATGGTGCGGACGACGCGAACAGTGCTCGTTTGGCTGCGTGGCTGCTGCCTCGCCTGTGCCTCCGTACTGATGGCGCTCGCGCTCACCCGCATGCCGGTCGGCGAAGCGACGGCGATCATGTTTCTCGCGCCGACGCTGGTCGCGCTGGGTGGCGGGCTGCTGCTCAGGGAAGAGGTCGGGCTGCGGGGCTGGGGCGCTGTGTTGCTCGGGCTGGCCGGCGTCGTGCTGATCGCGCGGCCGGGTGGCGGGCTGGATGTCGTGGGCGTCATGCTCGCTTTGGGCGCCGCCATGCTCAATGGCACCTATCAGCTGATGTCCCGCACGCTCGCGGCGACCGAAAAAACCTTCGCGCTGCTCTTCTACAGTGCCGCCGTGGGCAGCCTCGTTTTCGGCGCGGTGGCGCCCTTCTACTGGGCGGGGCGGATGCCGACGCTGCTGGAAGGCGCGCTGCTGGCGTCGCTGGGCTTGTGGGGCGGGGTGGGACATTATCTGTTCACGGCGGCCTTTCGCCATGCCCCGGCTTCGACCCTGGCGCCGATCACCTATCTACAGGTGCTGTGGGCGACAGTGCTGGGCTGGATCGTGTTCCGACATGTGCCCGATCCGGTGGCGATTGTCGGGATGCTCACGATCGGCAGCGCCGGCATGTTGATCGTGCTGAAGCGCCGCCGCCGGACTCCGCCCGCGACGGTGTGACCGAACCGGCGGGGGTCAGCTCTCCGCGGTGGCCAAGACCTCATAATGGGTGATCTGCTTGTCGCCGATGCCGAGGTCTTCCCATGTGGCGCGCCAGTCCTTCATATGCTGGCTCGCGGCATGGGCTTGCTGGGCTTCGCGGTCGCGAAACACCTCGAAGATGCGCAGCAGGCCGGGCTCCTCGAGATCCTCGGCGAAGCTGTAGGCGACACAGCCCGGCTCCGCGCGGCTGGCTGCGACCATCCGCGCAATGACCGGACGTGCCGCCGGCAGGTTCTCCGGCGGCAAGCGAACGGTCCCGGCAAGGATCAGCATCAGCGGATCGGCGAATCCGGGGCGAGGCGCATGTCGAGATAATTGTCGACGCTCATCATCAGCTGGTCGAGCTCATGCTCGAAGAAGTGATTGGCGTTGCGGATCTCGTCATGATGGATGGTGATGCCCTTCTGCGTGCGCAGCTTGTCGACCAGCTTCTGCACGGAGGCGGCCGAGACGACCTCATCGTTCACGCCCTGCACGATGATGCCGGAGGCGGGGCAGGGCGCGAGGAACGAGAAGTCGTACATGTTGGCCGGCGGGGCCACCGAGATAAAGCCGCGCACTTCTGGGCGGCGCATCAGCAACTGCATGGAGATCCACGCGCCAAACGAGAAGCCGGCGATCCATGTCGTCTGCGCTTCCTGGTGGAAGCTCTGGATCCAGTCGAGTGCGGCGGCGGCATCGGAGAGCTCGCCAATGCCATTGTCGAACACGCCCTGCGAGCGACCGACACCCCGGAAATTGAACCGCAGCGTCGCAAAACCGCGCTTCACGAAGGTCTTGTAGAGCGCCTGCGTGATGCGATCGTTCATCGTGCCGCCGCCCTGCGGGTGCGGGTGCAGGATCAGCGCAACGGGCGCACGCGGGCGGGGCGGAGGGCTGAAACGACCTTCGAGACGGCCTTCGGGACCGGGAAAAATGACGTCGGGCATGGCACCTGAGACTTGAAATGGGAGCGGGCGACCGAGACTGGCCGACGACGCGGGACGGGCGCTTATATAGGCGGAAGCGCGATTTTCGCAATGTTTCTGGTGGAGGGCGCCCGCTTCAGCCCCCGAACCAGCCCAGAGCAGCGGCGGTGAGGGGGTTCGCTGGGTCGAGCAGCAGCTTGGTGGTGAGCGCGAGGGACATGACGATCAGCAGAGGCCGCGCGATTCCGGCGCCGAAGCGGATCGCGAGATAGGCGCCGAATTGCCCGCCTGCGATGCTGCCGACGGCCATGGCAAGGCCGGTGATCCAGAGCACATGCCCGCCGATGATGAAGACGATCACGCTGGAGAAATTGCTGGCGAAATTGAGCAGTTTGGTATGGGCCACGGCGCGGATGAGGCCCAAGCCGAACAGGCCGACCAGCGCGGTGGTGAAGAAGGAGCCGGTGCCGGGCCCGAAAAAGCCGTCATAGCCGCCGATGATCGCCGCTGTGACGATAAGCGCGAGCGGGCCGAAGCGGCTGTGCCTGTCCTCATCGCTCATGCGTGGCGAGAGCAGGAAATAGAGCACCATCGCGATCAGCAGCATCGGCAGCAGCGCGGAGAGAAAGCCGGAATCAATCCGCGTTACCAGAAACGCGCCGCCCGCAGAGCCGATAAATGACGCCAGCGCGGGCAAGGCAAACCGGCGGAAATCGATATGTCCGCGCCGGGCGAAGGCGATGACGGCTCCGCAGGTGCCAAAGCTGCTCTGGAGCTTGTTGGTCGCCAGAGCGGCCACGGGTGGGATGCCCGCCGCCAGCAGCGCGGGAATGGTGACGAGGCCGCCGCCGCCCGCCATGGCGTCGATGGTCGCGGCGAGAAACGCCACGCCCATGAGGATGAGGATGATGTTGAAGGCGGGATCCATGTCTTTGCATATCAGGTCTGTGTTGCGCCGCAACATGGCTGATTGCACCAGAGGGCAAATCCATTTGCTGCGGCGCGACGGGCCTGTAGGGAAGGGGCGATGAGCCGACGCATCTATCTCGATCATGCCGCGACCACACCGCTGCTGCCGCAGGCTCGCGCTGCGATGCTGGCCGGGTTCGATGCCTGGGCCAATCCCTCATCGCCGCATGCCGCCGGTCGTCAGGCGCGCGCCATGCTGGAGGATGCCCGCCGCCGCGTGGCGCGGGCGCTGGATTGGGATGGGCGTGTGTTGTTCACCGCCGGCGCGAGCGAGGCGCTGGCCATCGCGTTGACGCGCGCAAGGGCGTCTGCTTTGCTGGCAGGAGCGAGCGAACATGATGCTGTGCTACGTCATATCCCGGAGGATCGCCGGCTGCCGGTCGATCATGACGGGATCGTGTGCCTGCCCGATGCCATTGCGCCGGGTACGCTGATCGCGATCCAGCAGGTCAATAGCGAGACCGGCGTGATCCAGCCGCTGGAGGCGTTCGCCGAGCGCATCCACGCGCAAAATGGCCTGCTGCTGGCCGATTGCAGCCAATCGGCCGGGAAGATGGCGCTGCCGCAAGGCGCGGACCTGATCGTCCTGAGCGCGCACAAGCTGGGCGGACCGATCGGCATTGGTGCGCTTCTCGTGCGCGATCTGACGCTGCTCAGCCCAAGCGGCGGGCAGGAGCAAGGCTATCGCGCCGGCACCGAGGCCATGCCGCTGGCGCTAGGCTTTGCGGCAGCGCTGGAAGCTCCGCGCGACTGGTTGGCTGACGTCGCCGGTTGGCGCGAGCGGATGGACGCGGCTATTCTCGCAGCCGGCGGTGAGATCGTGGCGGACGCCTCCCCGCGCTTGCCGACTATCGCCAGCTACCGAATGCCCGGCGTGTCCGCGCAAGCGCAGCTCATCCGCTTCGACATGGCCGGGATTGCGGTGTCGGCGGGCAGTGCCTGCTCGTCGGGCAGCTTGCGCACCAGCCATGTGTTGGCGGCCATGGGTTGGCCGCAGGCTGAGGCCGCCGAGGTGATCCGTGTCACTATGGGGCACGACACGTGCGCGGCCGACATTGACGATTTTCTCACTGAGTGGCAGGCCATCGCGCACGGGAACGCAAGACGATGATCTACCTCGATTACCAGGCCACCACGCCGCTGGCGCCGGAGGTTGCGGATGCCATGGTGGCCGCGATGGATCATTATGGCAATCCGAACAGCGCGCATCGCATCGGTCGCATTGCGGCGGCGGATGTCGAGCTGGCGCGGGGTCGCATCCTCGATGCGCTGGGCCGCGCGGATGGTCGCCTGATCTTCACAAGCGGCGCGACGGAGGCGCTGAACATGGCCATTATCGGCGCCGCGCGGGCCGCTCCGCACAGCCGGCGACGGGTGGTGACGGTGGCGACCGAACATGCCGCCGTGCTCGATACGGTGATGGCTTTGCGCCGCGAGGGTTTCGAGCCGGTGATCGTGCCGGTGAATGCCGACGGGCTGGTCGATCTGGAGATTGCCGAGGCGGCGATCGATGAGCGAGCCGCCTTGCTTGCGGTAATGCAGGTGAACAACGAGATCGGCGTGGTGCAGCCACTCGACCGGCTGTTCGTGATCGCGCGCGCGGCTGGCGTGCCGACATTGTGCGACGCCGTGCAGGGTTTTGGCCGACTTGCGACCCCTCAGGCGGACCTGATCGCGATCAGCGCTCACAAGATCCACGGCCCGAAGGGCGTGGGCGCGCTGTGGCTGCGCGAAGGCCTCGACCTGCCGCCGCTCATGCATGGTGGCGGGCAGGAGCAGGGGGTAAGGCCGGGGACGCTCTCGCCCATGCTGTGCGCGGGCTTCGGTGTGGCCGCGCAACTGGCGGCGCAGCGCCGCTATGCCGACCTCGCCCATGTCGAAGCGCTCTGGACGCGCGCGCTGGAGCTGTTTGCGGATTGGCACCTCAATGGCACCGGGGAGGCGCGCTATCATGGCAATCTCAATCTCCGCCGGCCTGGGCTGGACGCGGCGCGGCTGATCTCGGACGTGCGGACGGTCGCCGTTTCGCTCGGGTCTGCTTGCGCGAGCGGGTCCGGCCGGCCGAGCCATGTGCTCAAGGCCATGGGCCTCAGCGATGCCGAGGCGCGCAGCTCCGTGCGGATCGGCATGGGGCGCTACACCCGCATGGCCGATCTGGAAGAAGCCGCGAGCTTGCTCAATCAGGCCGCCGACGCACAGGGAGTGCCCGCATGACCTTAGTCCGCTTCATCAGCGCCAATGGCGAACAAGTGCAGGAAGTGGAGGCCAGGGCGGGCGACATCCTGCTCGACGTGGCACAGGCCGCCGGCCAGCCGCTGGAGGGCACTTGCGAAGGGCAGATGGCCTGCTCCACCTGCCATGTGATCGTGGACGCCGAGGACTTCAGCAAGCTCCCCCGCGCCAGCGAGGATGAGGAAGACATGCTCGATCTGGCGGCCTCCACCACCCGGACCAGCCGGCTCTCCTGCCAAATCGTGCTGAGTGACGCGCTGGAGACGCTGACCGTGCACATTCCCGCCGAGAGTCGGAACATGCAGGGGGCGTGAGGCAAAAAAAAAGCCCCTCCTCTTTAGAGGAGGGGTCGGGGTGGTGAGGTGCGTTTCTGAGCCAGGCCGAAAATACCACCCCGCTGCGCGTAACGAACAAGTGCGTAACGCTCGCTGCCCCTCATCTGAAGAAGAGGGGGTATCAAAGCATGTCGGACCTATCCTCCGCACATTTCGCGCCGCTTGCATTTCCTGCCTCATGCCGCCATATGCGCCGCGGAAGTCGGGCGGACGTAGTCTTCGCCAACCTGGTCAGGTCCTGACGGAAGCAGCCACAACGAATTCGCTGCGGGTCGTTCCGGCTTCCACCTACCTCCCATCGCAATGTCCTTGTTCTGCAGCGTCCTTCTGCTTGCGGGCACGCGCGCGGACTTGCCGGGGGCAGGATAGGGCGTCATGGGCATGGCATCATAGGCAGGCCGCGCTTTCGTAGCTGAGCGGCGCGCGCGAAAGGACTGAGTTCATGGCCGGCAGATCCCGAACCATCGTCTATCTCATGCTGGTGCTGGTGATGCTGCTTTGGTCCGGCAACTCCGTGGTTGCGCGGGCCATCCACACGGAAATGCCGCCCTTCACACTGGCCTTCTGGCGCTGGAGCGGCGCGACGCTGATCGCATTGCCGGTCGCCTGGCGCTATTTGCGGCAGGACTGGCCCGTGGCGAAAGCCAACTGGAAGATCATCCTGTTCCTCGGCGTGATCGGCGTCGGCTGCTTCAACGCGTTCATGTATTCCGGCCTGCAATATACGACGGCGGCGAACAGCCTGCTCATCCAGGCCGCCATTCCGGCGCTGGTGCTGTTGTTCGATTTCCTGTTCTTCCGCAATCGCCCGCGCGCTATGCAGGTGGTGGGCGTGATCATGGCCGCTGCCGGCGTGCTTACGATCATCCTGCAGGGCAATCCGTCGGCCCTGTTCTCGATGGTGTTCAACCGGGGCGATCTGCTGGTGCTGTGCGCGGTCAGCCTCTGGTCGCTCTACACGGTGTTTCTGCGCCTGCGGCCCAAGATCCACGGGCTGAGCTTTCTGGCGATCACCGCGTTCATCGGCGTGCTGTGCATGGCGCCGCTCTCGGCCTATGAACTGACGCACGCGCAGGTGATCATGACGCCCGGCGTCGCGGCGGGCATCGCCTATGTCATCCTGCTGCCCTCGCTGGTCGCTTACTTCCTGTTCAATCTGGCGGTCGAGCAGATCGGGGCGGGGGATGCCGGGCAGGTGATCAACCTGCAGCCGGTGTTCGGCGCGCTGCTGGCGGCGCTGCTGCTGGACGAGCCGCTGCATGGCTATCATCTTGCCGGCATGGGCCTGATCTTCATTGGCATCGCGCTGCCCTTCCTGCGCCGATCCGTCCGCGCCCCGATGGCGCATTAACTTCCGGCGCAAGTGCGGCTAGAACGAACGCAATGACCGATTCCTCAGACGATCCGGGCTTCGACCTTGGCGAACCGCCCCGGCCGCAAGCGGCTGTGGCGCCCATCACTTCGCCTGACGCGCCCGCCTATCGCGTGCTGGCCCGCGCCTATCGCCCGCAGACCTTTGCCGAGCTGATCGGCCAGGAAGCGATGGTGCGCACGCTCGCCAATGCGATCAAGCGCGAGCGTCTGCCGCACGCTTTCCTGATGACCGGGGTGCGCGGGGTGGGCAAGACCTCCACCGCGCGGCTCATCGCCAAGGCGCTCAATTGCGTCGGGCCGGACGGACAGGGCGGGCCGACCATCGATCCCTGCGGCGTATGCGAACCGTGCAAGGCGATTGCCGAGGGGCGCCATATCGACGTGATCGAGATGGACGCGGCCAGCCACACCGGCGTCGATGATGTGCGCGAGATCATCGAGGCGGTGCGTTACGCAGCCGTCTCCGCGCGGTTCAAGATCTACATCATCGACGAAGTGCACATGCTCTCGCGCAATGCCTTCAATGCCTTGCTCAAGACTCTTGAGGAGCCGCCGGAGCATGTGAAGTTCCTGTTCGCCACCACCGAGGTGAACAAGGTGCCGATCACGGTGCTCTCCCGCTGCCAGCGCTTCGACCTGAGGCGCATCCCGGTGGAGTTGCTGGTCGATAATTTCCGCATGATTTGCGGCAAGGAAGGCGTCGTTGCCGAGGACGATGCCCTGCGCCTCATCGCCACCGCCGCGGAAGGCTCGGCGCGCGATGGCCAGTCGATCCTCGATCAGGCGATTGCGCATGCCGGGGTCGGCGAGGATGGGCGGCCCTTCGTGCAGGCCGATCAGGTTCGCGAAATGCTCGGCCTGTCGGATCGCGGCGCGACGCGGCGGCTGTTCGACCAGATCCTCGATGGCGATGCGCCGGCGGTGCTGGCGACATTGGGCGAGCAGGAAGCGCTCGGCGTCGAGCCGCTCGCCACGGTGAATGCCTTGCTCGATCTCATCCATGCGGCGACGACGGCCAAGGCCGGGCGGGGCGCCGGGCTCGATCGCATGCCGGAGGCCGAGCGCGGCGCGATTGCCGGTTGGGCAGAGCAATTGTCTTTCCCGGTGTTCCATCGGTTGTGGCAATTGCTGCTCAAAGGCCATGCCGAGGTTGCCGCTGCCGCGCGGCCCCACGCGGCCTGCGAAATGGCGCTGCTGCGGCTGATCCACGCCTCAGCCATGCCGGACCCGGCCGAACTGGCGCGCCTCATCCGCGACGGTGCTGGGGGCGGCGGGCAGGCAAGCCCGACGATGCCGGCCCCTGCGCCCAGCGGGACGACGAGCGAAGCGGCCCAGTCGGCCCCGAGCGCTCCGCCGCCGCCCGCCCTGCCAGCAGCGTCTGAGCCGGAACCGGAAGCGGAAACGCCAGCGCTGCCGACGGATTTTACCGCGATGGTCGAGGCGCTCAAGGCGCGCCATGCCCGGCTCAGCGCGGAGCTGCATGATTATGTGAGCCTTGTGCATTATGCTCCGCCGGAACTGGCCTTCCGCATCCTCCAGCCGCTCGACGCCGATTTCCCCCGGCAAGTAGCGGCGGCGTTGCGTGAGGTGACGGGCGAGGTCTGGGATGTCCGCTCGACGGACGCCCACGGCCAGCCAAGCCTGCGCGAGCAGGAACAGGCCGCCAAGGAAGCGCGGCTTGCCCAGATCAGCGCTGCGCCTATCGTGGCTGCCGCGCTGGACGCATTCCCCGGAGCACGGCTCGTGGACCCGGATGATGAGCAATATAGGAGTGAAGGCTGATGAAGGACCTCAACGACATTCTCGGCATGGCCAGCCGGGTGCAGGAGGAAATGCAGAAGGCGCAGGCGGAACTCGATAACATGGAGGTCGAGGGTGCTTCCGGCGGCGGACTGGTCAAGGTGCGGGCGAGCGCCAAGGGCCGTATCCTCGGCCTTTCGGTCGATGAGAGCCTGATCGTGCCGGCCGACAAAACGATGCTGGAAGACCTGATTGTCGCCGCCTTCAACGATGCGCGCGCCAAGGCGGATGAAGCGGCCAACGAGCAGATGAGCAAGATGACGGCTGGTCTGCCTCTGCCGCCGGGCTTCAAGATGCCCTTCTGATCGGCGTAAAAAGGCGATAGTTTTTACCCGCGCTTAACCAGTTCGGCAGTCAGTAGCTTTTCGCGCCGTTGAAATGCGCGCGCGGCTGAACGATATGATGCATTGATCGTTTTTCGCGATGCGCGGGAAAAGCGACCGAGTTGTGAAGCGGCCCCTTCTGCACGAAGGCGGTTCGCAGGCTCAGGGGTAAGGCCCCCTGGCTGGATTGGAGTGACAATGGATCTTGATCTGCCTCTCTTGCCGCTGCGGGATATCGTCGTTTTCCCGCAGATGATCGTGCCCCTGTTTGTGGGACGCGACAAGAGCGTGACGGCGCTTGAAAAGGCGATGGCGGGCGACAAGGACATCTTTCTCGTCGCGCAGCTCGACCCGAGCGAGGACGATCCGGACCGGGAAGCGCTTTACGACATGGGTGTCATTGCCAGCATCGTGCAGATGCTCAAGCTGCCCGATGGCAATGTCCGCGTGCTGGTGGAAGGCAAGCAGCGCGCCTCGCTGACTGCCTTGACGGATGCCGAGGACCACATCGTCGCCACTGTTGCGCCGCTGGACGATATCGTCGTGGGCGGCGCCGAGGTCGAGGCGATGATGCGCTCGGTTACCGATCAGTTCGAGAATTACGCCAAGCTCAACAAGAAGCTGCCGGCCGAAGCCGCCGCGCAATTGCGCGAGATCACCGAGGCTGGCCGCCTGTCCGATTTCATTGCGGCCAACCTTGCCGTGAAGGTCGCCGACAAGCAGTCGCTGCTGGTCGAGGGTGATCCGCTCAAGCGCCTGGAAATGGTCTTTGCCTTCATGGAAGGCGAACTCGGCGTGCTGCAGGTCGAGAAGAAAATCCGTGGCCGCGTGAAGCGCCAGATGGAGAAGACCCAGCGCGAATATTATCTCAACGAACAGCTCAAGGCGATCCAGCGCGAGTTGGGCGGTGGCGAAGGTGAGGAGGGCGATGAGCTTTCCGAGCTGACCGAGAAGATCAAGAAGACCCGCCTGAGCAAGGAAGCGCGCAGCAAGGCGGAAGCCGAGCTGAAGAAGCTGCGCTCCATGCAGCCCATGTCGGCCGAAGCGACGGTGGTCCGCAATTATCTCGATGCGCTGCTCGGCGTGCCCTGGGGCAAGAAGAGCAAGCTCAAAAAGGATCTGGTGAAGGCGCAGGAAGTGCTGGATGCCGATCACTTCGCGCTCGACAAGGTCAAGGACCGGATCATCGAATATCTCGCCGTGCAGGCGCGCTCCGACAAGCTTAAAGGCCCG
Organism: Sphingobium sp. B10D7B; assembly: GCF_025961955.1. Classification (NCBI taxonomy): domain Bacteria; kingdom Pseudomonadati; phylum Pseudomonadota; class Alphaproteobacteria; order Sphingomonadales; family Sphingobiaceae; genus Sphingobium; species Sphingobium sp. B10D7B. The sequence continues at coordinate 2,254,616 of NZ_JAOQOQ010000001.1, read as the reverse complement.
ATCCTGTGCCTTGTTGGCCCGCCGGGTGTCGGCAAGACCTCGCTCGGTCGTTCCATCGCCAAGGCGACAGGCCGCGAGTTCGTGCGCCAGTCGCTGGGCGGCGTACGGGACGAGGCCGAGATTCGAGGCCATCGCCGCACTTATATCGGCTCCATGCCGGGCAAGATCGCGTCCAACCTCAAAAAGGCCGGCGCGATGAACCCGCTGGTGCTGCTCGACGAGATCGACAAGCTCGGCCAGGATTTCCGCGGTGATCCGGCGTCCGCGCTGCTCGAGGTGCTGGACCCGGAGCAGAACAGCAAGTTCCAGGACCATTATCTGGAGATCGACCTCGATCTGTCGGATGTGATGTTCGTCACGACCGCCAACAGCCTCAATCTTCCGCAGGCGCTGCTCGACCGCATGGAGATCATCCGGCTGGAGGGCTACACCGAGGACGAAAAGCTGGAGATCGCGCAGCGGCATCTGATCGAAAAGCAGATTGAGGCCCATGGGCTGAAGGAAGGCGAATTCGCCATCGAGGAAGCAGCGCTGCGCGACCTTATACGCTATTATACGCGGGAAGCGGGCGTGCGGACGCTGGAGCGCGAGATCGCGCGGCTGGCGCGCAAGGCGCTCCGCCGTATCCTTGAGGGCAAGGAAACCAGCGTGACCATCACGCCGGAGAATCTCGGCGATTATGCGGGCGTGCGGAAATTCCGTCATGGCATTTCCGAGGAAGAGCACCAGATCGGTGCCGTCACCGGCCTCGCCTGGACGGAAGTGGGCGGCGAACTGCTCACCATCGAATCGGTGACGGTCCCCGGCAAGGGCCAGATCAAGACGACCGGCAAGCTTGGCGACGTGATGACCGAGTCGGTGCAGGCGGCCTTCTCCTATGTGAAGGCGCGCGCCCCGGCTTATGGCATCAAGCCGAGCATCTTCAACCGCAAGGATATTCACATCCACCTTCCCGAAGGCGCCGTGCCCAAGGATGGGCCGAGCGCTGGTATCGGCATGGTGACGTCCATCGTCTCGACGCTGACCGGCATCCCCGTCCACAAGGATGTCGCGATGACCGGCGAAGTGACGCTGCGCGGCCGGGTTCTGCCCATTGGCGGGCTGAAGGAAAAGCTGCTCGCGGCGCTGCGCGGGGGGATCAAGACCGTGCTCATTCCGCAGGAGAATGAGAAGGACCTGGTGGAGATTCCGGCGAACATCAAGGAAGGCCTTGAAATCGTGCCGGTGAGCCATGTGGACGAGGTGCTTGCTCGCGCGCTCACCGGGGCGCTCACGCCGATTGACTGGTCCGAGGAAGATGATCTCGCCGCCCAGCCTCCGATCGGCTCGGCAGCCGAGCATGAGCAGCGGATGCGGCACTGAGTCTCGCGATGATCGTCATGACACCGATGCCCAAAACAGCCCGATTTGAAGTTAAGGGCGGTTAAGGATCGTCGTAAATGGTCCGGTCCGTCGCCCGGACCGGACCGATCATCGTGAAAAACAGCGTAAATCAGGGTTTTTAACGGGTTTGAGGCGCAAATCTCTTTGACACTTGCGACGAAGCAAGCCTTTATGCGCGCCTTCGTCGCATGATTCCCACCACAAGTTTTCTCAAGAAGGGGGTTCCCAAGGCATGAACAAGCAGGATCTCATCAGTTCGGTCGCGGATCAGAGCGGCCTCACCAAGGCCGATGCGAACAAGGCTGTTGAGGCAGTGTTCGACGCGATCACCGCCGCTCTCAAGAAGGGCGATGAAGTTCGCCTCGTTGGCTTCGGCACGTTCTCCGTTTCGCAGCGCAAGGCCTCGACCGGTCGCAACCCGCGCACGGGCGAAACCATGGCGATCAAGGCGTCCAGCCAGCCGAAGTTCAAGGCCGGCAAGGGTCTCAAGGACGCCGTCAACTAATCAACTCGATCGATCGTTGCCCCGCGCTTTCCGGCCGGGGCACCGCTTGATTGGATCGCCGACAGGGAACGCGACGTCCCATGTCGGCAAAGGCCGGGCTCTGCCTGGCCTTTTTGATTTTCAGCCGGGGGAAGGCTGACGATGCCCGGTCTGCCGGGAAAAGCGTGCTAATCCCGAAAGGGGCGCGCTCTGTGCTTGACGGCGGTCCTCCCGGGGCATTATGGGCCGCCTCTCGATAGCGTCGATGGACGCTGTGGCGATCGTAGCTCAGTTGGTTAGAGCGCTGGTTTGTGGTACCAGAGGTCGCGGGTTCGGATCCCGTCGATCGCCCCATTTTCTTCTCCGAGATTTGGATGACTGGCCGCCGCGCTGCCTGCGCGGGGCTGACAGCCCGTCGCGCGCCGCCTATAGGCACAGCATGGCAAAAACAGACGATGATCGGGAGGAAGGGCTGCGGCTCAATCCTCGCTATGACCGCGACGGGTTGATCACAGCCGTGGCGAGCAATGTCGATACCGGCGAATTGTTGATGCTGGCGCATATGAACGCGCAGGCTCTGGCCGCGACGATCGAAACGCGTGTTGCCCATTTCTGGTCGCGCAGCCGGGGCAAGCTCTGGCGCAAGGGCGAGGAGTCCGGCAACGAGCTCCACATCGTCGACATGCGGATAGATTGCGATCAGGACGCCATCTGGCTGCTGGTCAAGCCCGTAGGGCCGGCGTGCCACACGGGCCGCGTCAGTTGCTTCTATCGCCGCGTCACGGATGACGGGCTCGAATGGATCGACAGCGAGCCGCACGCCCATTGAGCTGTAACGGATATGTCGCTCAGTCCCGTCTGAGCACCGGCGCGGAGGGGTTGATTTTCCGTTGACGTAAACGTAAACTGTGCGTCTGACCTTCACGGAAGGATGGATGCAATGACGAAGCTCCAGATGATTGCCGGCATTCCTCAGCCGGAACGGGACGGGCGGGAAGAGTTTTCGATCTCCGACCTGTGCGATGAATTCGAAGTGACGCCGCGCGCTCTGCGCTTTTACGAGGATGAGGAACTCATCTCGCCGCGCCGGCAGGGCCTGACGCGGGTTTACAGCCATCGCGATCGTGCGCGGCTCGCCTGGATCTTGCGCGGCAAGCGGGTGGGATTCAGCCTGGCCGAAATCCGCGACATGATCGACCTGTACGATGCCGGCGACGGTCGGCGCACCCAGCGCGAATTTACCGTCGCAAAATGCGAGGAGCGGATCGGATTGCTCCAGCGGCAGCGGCAGGATATCGACGAAGCGATTGAAGAGTTGAAGAATTTCGTCGCGCTCGTCGAAGAAAATCAGCGCCTGTCAGGCGAACTCAACTAAGACTTTCTACCACGGAGAGGCCAATGCCCAGCTATAAGGCGCCCGTCGCCGACACCATGTTCATCCTCAACGAGATCGTCGGGCTGGAGCGTCTGACGAACAATCCCGGCTTTGGTTCGGCGACCAGCGATATCGTTCAGGCCATTCTCGAAGAGGGCGGCAAGTTCGCCAGCGAGGTGCTCAGCCCGCTCAATGCCGTCGGCGACCAGATTGGCTGCAAGCGCAATGACGATGGCACGGTGACGACGCCGCCGGGCTTTCAGGAGGCCTTCGACCAGTTCGTTGCGGGTGGCTGGACCACGCTGCATGCGCCGGAGGAATATGGCGGGCAGGGTCTGCCTATCGTGCTGGCGATCGCCGCCGAGGAATATTTCACGGCGTCGAACCACGGCTTCAACATGTATCACGGCCTGACCGGCGCCGCGGTCAGCGCGATCCTCGCCAAGGGCGACGATACGCTCAAGCAGAAATATGTGCCCAACATGGTCTCCGGCCAGTGGTGCGGCACCATGAACCTGACCGAGCCGCACTGCGGCACCGACCTCGGCCTCATCAAGACGCGCGCGTTGCCGCAGGATGATGGCAGCTACAAGATCACCGGCACCAAGATCTTCATCTCGGCCGGCGAGCACAGCATGGCCGAGAACATCATCCACCTCGTGCTGGCCAAGACGCCGGGTGCGCCCGCAGGCAGCAAGGGCATCTCGCTCTTCCTCGTCCCCAAGATGATGGTCAATGACGATGGCTCGCTGGGCGCGCACAACGCCGTCACCTGCGGCTCCATCGAGCACAAGATGGGCATTCACGGCAACGCGACCTGCGTCATGAACTATGACGATGCGACCGGCTGGATGATCGGCGAGGAGAATAAGGGCCTCGCCGCGATGTTCATCATGATGAACCAGGCGCGACTGGGCGTGGGCCTTCAGGGCCTTGCGCAAGGTGAACTGGCCTATCAGCAGGCAGTCCATTATGCGATGGACCGGCGGCAGGGCCGCGCGCTGACCGGCGCTGCCGAGCCTGACAAGCCCGCCGATACGCTGTTCGTGCACCCCGATGTCCGCCGCATGCTGATGGAGTGCAAGGCGCTCACCGAGGGCCTGCGTGCGCTGGTTCTGTGGGGCGCGCTGCAGGTCGATCTCATCAAATATGCGCCGACCGAGGAAGAGCGTCAGGCGGCGGATGACATCATCTCGCTGCTCACCCCGGTCATCAAGGGCTATGGCACGGACAAGGGCTTCGATGTCGCCGTCCTCGCGCAACAGGTGTTCGGCGGCCATGGCTACATCCGCGAATGGGGCGTGGAGCAGGCGGTGCGGGATGCGCGCATCACCATGATCTACGAAGGCACCAATGGCGTTCAGGCCATGGATCTGGTCGGCCGTAAGCTGCCCGCCAATGGCGGTCGCGCGGTGCAGGCGCTGTTCAAGATGGTCGCCGAGGATGTCGCCGCCGGCAAGGCCGTGCCGGAGACGGCTGCTATTGCTGAGGCGCTGGAGAAGGCCAATCAGCAACTGCAGGCCGCGACGATGTGGCTGATGCAGAATGCCATGCAGAACCCGAACAATGCCGGCGCGGCGGCTTATGCCTATATGCACATCACCGGCATCGTCGCGACGGGCATGATGTGGCTGCGTATGGCGATGGCCGCGCAGGCGCAGCTCAATGCCGGCACGGGCAATCCCGACTATATGAAGGCCAAGCTGGTGACGGCGCGTTACTTCGCCGAGCGCATCATGCCGGAAGCCGGCGCACTGCGTCGCAAGATCGAGGGCGGCGCCGAGGTGCTGATGGAACTGCCGCCAGAGGCTTTCCTGACGGCAGCCTGATCGGGCTTATCCTGCGGGACCAAGAAGCGGCTTCCTCTCTCCGGAGAGGGGGCCGTTTTCATGCGATGGCTGAGGCTCAGGGCTTTGCAGATGCCTGTGCATCAGCCCGCAGCGGCGCCTTGAACAGCGCGGCATCGCCGGGCTTGAGCGGCACCAGCTCGCCACGCTGCATGTCGGCAACCGGACGGGCGCCGGCCGGCAGGTTGATCCGCGAGCCTTCACCGCGTTCGTCGGCCAGCAGCTTGGGCGCGGGTGCGCTTGGCGTGCGGCGGACCATGCAGTTGACGCGCGGCACGTCGCGGAACTCGTCGCAATTGTAGAGCGTGCGCTCGATGCCGCTGTCCTTCATGCGGATATAGGAGAAAGACATGGAGGCGAGGCTGGTTTCGGCGACCGGGAAGCTGCGTGGCGTCGCTTTGTCGCTCGTCCACGCCAGCAGGCGACATTGGGCGCGACCGGCGCACAGGCGCGCGGCGGCGTCAGCATAGCGGGCCGGGTCGCCGCCCGGATCGAGTGTCATCACAAAGCCCGTGCCGCCGGGCTCGATGGCAGCCAGCCGACCGGGGCCGATGCGCTTGCCGATATCCGCAGCGCCAAGCAAGGCCGGCGCGGTGGCGTCGTCGATCAGCGAGCCGGGCAGGGTGCCGGCCAGCGCGCCATCATCGGCATGGACAGGCGACAAAGCGGCGAGCTTGGCGATGGCGGGCTCGGCAGCGATGTTGAGGCTCCGCGCAAAGGCCGGCGGTGTGCCCCACCAGCCCTCCCAGCGGAAGAACAGGTGCGTATCGACCGCCGCGACCTTGTCGAGCGACTTGCTCCAGTAGGGCATCACCCAGTCGGTGTGATAATGGGTGCTGTAGCCGACAGGCGCGTAGACATCGCCAGCGAGCATCCGCGCGGCATTGCCCCGGGCGCGATCCCAGGCTGCCGTGGACGGGCGGCGCGCCATGGCGCCATCGCAAGTGAAGGTGAACTGGCAGCCGGTGGCCCGCTCCTGCCCCTGAAACACCACGCCGCACACCGTCTTGGGGAAGGCGGGGTGGCGCAGGCGGTTGAGCACCACCTGTCCCACGGCGCGCTGGCCCTTGGCGTCGTCGCCGGCTTCATAGATCATCGCGGCGGCAAGACAGTCGGTTGCCCGACCCAGTGCCATCGCGTCGCCCTTGAACGTGAAGGGGCGCGCGGCAGGATTGGGCGCGGTCGAGAAGGGGATCTGCGCGTTCAGTTGGCGCGCCTGATCGGGATGGGAGGCGTCGAGCACCAGCGGCTCGACGACGGGCACTGGGCTGTTATCCGGTGCCTTGGGCAGAGCTGTGCTCACGGCCTCGCTGCCGGACAGCGCGGTAACGCTGGTGCGATTGCCGATGGCGAGCAGCGCCAGAGCGCCGGTCAGGATCAGCCCCAGCAGGCTAGCCAGCACGAGTCGGCCCTGGCGCGAAGAGAGCGCCGGGAATGCCGATTTTCGCGCAATCAGACCGTTGGTTGCCATACGTCCTTCCGCCACAGCCGCCATGCGCGGCCGGAGAGGGGCGGTATGTGTGCCTTTAGGTCGCGTTAGGCAAGAGCGGCACGGCCAGCCGCCCGGCCACAGGGACAGCCGTGCCATAACGGGAAATTCCGGCCGGCAAGTCTTAACGGCTCGCCGGCACAGGATGGTCGACCCGGATCAGCCGGCTTCGGGCAGGAAGTCCGGCACAGAAAGATAGCGCTCGCCAGTGTCGTAATTGAAGCCCAGCACCTTGGCGCCGGCGGGCAGTTCCGGCAGCTTCTGAGCGATGGCGGCCAGCGTGGCGCCGGAGGAGATGCCGACCAACACGCCTTCCTCGCTGGCAGCGCGGCGGGCATAGTCCTTGGCATCGGCGGGATCGACCTGGATCACGCCGTCCAGCAGATCGGTGTGCAGATTAGCCGGAATGAAACCGGCGCCGATGCCCTGGATGGGGTGCGGGCCGGGCGCGCCGCCGCTGATGACCGGGGAAAGCGTTGGCTCCACGGCAAAGACCTTGAGGCCCGGCCACATTGCCTTGAGCACCTGCGCGCAGCCGGTGATGTGTCCGCCGGTGCCGACGCCCGTAATCAGGGCATCGAGCGGCTCGTCGGCGAAATCGTTGAAGATTTCCTGCGCCGTCGTGCGGACATGAACATCGATATTGGCCGGATTTTCGAACTGCTGCGGCATCCACGCACCCGGCGTGGCGGCGACGATCTCCAGCGCGCGCTCGATGGCGCCCTTCATGCCCTTTTCACGCGGGGTCAGGTCGAAGCTGGCACCGTAGGCCAGCATCAGGCGGCGGCGCTCAAGGCTCATGCTCTCGGGCATGACGAGGACGAGCTTGTAGCCCTTCACGGCGGCGACCATGGCAAGACCAATGCCGGTGTTGCCCGAGGTGGGCTCGACGATGACGCCACCGGGCTTGAGGCTGCCGTCCTTTTCTGCAGCCTCGATCATGGCCAGCGCGATGCGGTCCTTGATCGATCCGCCGGGGTTGGAGCGCTCGGACTTGATCCAGACATTCGCATCGCCAAACAGGCGGTTGAAGCGGATGTGCGGCGTGCCGCCGATCGTTTCGAGAATGGACGAGACTTTCATGGGCAATCCTCCATAAGGCGATCGATCAATTAAAACTTAATTGATAGAGATTTGCAAGGGGCGGACTCTATCCTTCTTTTGCGGGAGCAGCGCCCGCGTGGGAAGGTCGTAAATGAACCTCGGGCGGATCGAACGTCCGGGCGTTCCGCAATTCAGGGAAAAGGCGCGACCACCACAAGGTGATGGCGATTGCACCCACGCCGCCGGCAATCACAGCCGCGATCGGTCCGATGAGCGCGGCGAGAAAGCCCGACTCGGCATCGCCCAGCTCATTCGAGGCGGAAATCGTCATCATCGATACGCTGGTCACGCGCCCGCGCATGTCATCGGGGGTGTGAAGCTGGATGAGCGACTGGCGGACGAACACCGAGAACATGTCCGCACTGCCCCACGTCGCCATGGCGAACAAGGCGACGATGATCGCGGTCTGCTGCGGCATGAAGGCGGTGAGGCCGAAGACAATGGTCGCCAGCCCGAAGATGCCGACGGACAGCATCATTTTCAGCCCGACATTGTGGCGCAGCGGCCGGAACGAGAAGAACAGCGCCGTCAGACCCGCGCCGATGCCGGGCGCTGCGGCAAGATGTCCCAGGCCCTGCGAGCCGATATGGAGCACATCGCGCGCATAGACCGGCAGAAGCGCCGTGGTGCCGGCCAGCAGCACGGCAAAGAGATCGAGCGTGATCGCGCCGAAGACCAGTCGGTTGGTGCGCACATAAGTGAGGCCATCGATGATCTGGCCGATCGGATGACGGTCGCGCTGGCGGGCCGCTTGCGGGACTTTGCCGACGAAGATCATGCCGATGACAGCCACGCCGAACAGCGCACTGCTGAACATGTAGGCAAAATAGGGCTTGAACGCATAGGCATAGCCGGCGACGGCCGGCCCGACGATGCTGCCCGCCTGCCAGAACATGCTGCTGAATGCGATGGCGCGGGGCAGCAGGTCCTTGGGGACGATGTTCGGGCCCAAGGAGCCGAGCGCTGGCCCCTGGAAAGCGCGGGCAAAGCCGATCAGCGCGGCGAGGGCGAAGATCAGCGGCAGGCTGATCCATCCTTCATAGCTGGAAAGCGCCAAAATCCCTGCCGAGAAGAGCAGCAGCGAGAGCGTGCCCATGGCGATGCGGGTGCGCGAATAATTGTCCGCGACGAGTCCCGCAAAGGGCGTCAGCACGAAGACCATGACGAATTGGATGAGGCCGATTAGCCCCAGCTGCGCCGCCGACTGCCCGGGAGACATGGTCTGGCGCGCGATGTTGTAAGCTTCCCACGCTATGATGAGCGCCATGCCGTTGGACGCGAGAATCGTCGACAGGCGGACCATCAGATAGGCACGGAAGGCGCCGATCTGAAAGGGATGGGTCGGTGGCTTGCGCCCGGCGGTGCCGTCAGGCTCGCGAGAAGATGGGCTGACCATGCATGTTCCTTGGCGCAAGGCTGGCGACGGCGCAACGGACCAAAACGCGCGCAGGGCAAAGATTTTCGATTGCCGCGCGCCTTCGCTTAGGCGGAACGAAAAAGGCCCGGCAGGAACCCACGCTCCGCCGGGCCGAGTTTGAGCACTGGGGCTGCCAGCGCCCTTCGGGTCGCAGCTCCGCCCTAAGAAAACAGGGTTAATGAGTCATCAGGAAATAAAGCAGCTTGTCATTTTTCCTGGGGCACCTGCGGCGTCGTGAACACAATTGTGCCGCCTGAGGTGCCGCACCTCAGGCGAGGCTGATGAAGCTGTCCAGAACCCGCTTGGCGCCGGCCTGCTCGAAATCGATCTCCAGCTTGTTGCCCTCAATGCCCGTCACCGTCCCATAGCCGAACTTCTGGTGGAAGACGCGGGTGCCGAGGCTGACGTCGCTGCGGCCCTTGTTTCCGAGGCTCACAGCGCTCTGCCGTGCTTCGACGAGGCGGGTCGGCTCACGCGAGAACTGGCTTTGCGCACGCTGCCAGCCCGGTCCGCGCCCCGAGCCGCGCGCGACATTGGCGAAGGGATCATCCCGTTCGGACCAGTTGGCGCGCCACAGGCTGGCGCCGCCGGACATGGTGTTTTCCTCGTCCACCGTCTCCTTGGGCAACTCGCCAATGAAGCGGGAGGGGATGGAACTGGTCCACTGGCCATAGACCCGCCTATTGGCGGCGTGCAGGATCAGGCAGCGCTGGCGCGCGCGGGTGATCGCCACATAAGCCAGCCGGCGCTCTTCCTCCAGGCTGGCAAGGCCGCCTTCATCGAGCGCGCGTTGCGAGGGGAACAGGCCATCCTCCCAGCCCGCCAGGAACACGGTGTCGAACTCCAGCCCCTTGGCGGCGTGGATGGTCATCAGCGTGACCTTGGCTTCATCCGCCTGCGCCTCATTGTCCATGACCAGGCTGACATGCTCGAGGAAGGCCCCGAGCGTCTCATATTCCTCCATGGCGCGGGTGAGCTCCTGCAGGTTCTCCAGTCGCCCGCTGGCCTCCGTCGTACGCTCGGCCTGCAGCGCAGCGGTGTAACCGCTCTCGTCGAGAATCTGGCGCGCGAGATCGGCGTGGTTCATCGCATTGGCGAGATCGCGCCAGCGGGCGAGATCGCCGATGAACCGCCCCAGTGAGCGCCGCGCCTGCGGGGTCAGCTCGTCCGTGTCGAGAATACGGGCCGCCGCGCTGGTGAGCGGCTCCCCCATGGCGCGGGCGAGGCGATGGACCTTCTCGACCGCCTTGTCGCCAAGGCCTCGCTTGGGCACGTTGACGATCCGCTCGAAGGCAAGATCATCCGCCGGCTGGTTGACGAGGCGCAGATATGCCAGCGCATCGCGGATTTCGGCCCGCTCATAGAAGCGGAAGCCGCCGACGATGCGATAGGGCAGGCCGATCTGGATGAAACGGTCTTCGAACTCGCGGGTCTGGAAGGAGGCGCGCACGAGGATGGCGATCTTCTCGGCGCCGACGCCCTGCCGCTCCAGCGACTCGATCTCCTCGCCGACGCGGCGGGCCTCTTCCGGCCCGTCCCACACGCCGATGACGCGCAGCTTCTCGCCATCGGCCTCCTGCGTCCACAAGGTCTTGCCGAGTCGCCCGCCATTCTGCGCGATGACGCCGGAGGCCGCGGCGAGGATATGCGGCGTCGAGCGATAATTCTGCTCCAGCCGGATGATCGCGGCGCCGGGAAAATCGCGCTCGAAGCGCAGGATATTGGCCACTTCCGCGCCGCGCCAGCTATAGATGCTCTGGTCATCATCGCCGACGCAGCAGATATTCTTGCGCTGCTGGGCGAGCAGCCGCAGCCAGAGATACTGGCTGGTGTTGGTGTCCTGATACTCGTCCACCATGATGTAGCGGAAGCGCTGTTGATATTGCTCCAGCACCTCACGATCGGTCTTGAAGATCGTCAGCATGTGCAGCAGCAGGTCGCCGAAATCGCAGGCGTTGAGCGCGCGCAGGCGGGCCTGATACAGCGCATAGATCGCCGCGCCCTTGCCATTGGCGAAGGCCTCGCTCTCGCCCGCGTCGATCTCGCCGGGGGTGAGGCCCTTGTTCTTCCACTTGTCGATCAGCCCCGCGAGGGCGCGCGCGGTGAAGCGCTTCTCATCGATCCCCTCGGCGACGATGATCTGCTTCATCAGGCGCAACTGGTCGTCCGTATCCAGGATCGTGAAATTGCTCTGCAGCCCGACGAGTTCGGCATGGCGCCGCAGCATCTTGGCGCAGACGGAGTGGAAGGTGCCGAGCCAAGGCATGCCCTCGACGGCCTCGCCGATCATTCGCCCCACGCGCTCGCGCATCTCGCGGGCGGCCTTGTTGGTGAAGGTGACGCACAGGATCTCGGAAGGCCAGGCGCGGCGGGTCGCGACCAGATGCGCGAGGCGCGCGGTCAGCGCTGCCGTCTTGCCCGTGCCCGCGCCGGCCAGAACCAGAACCGGCCCTTCCGTGGTCAGCACAGCCTCGCGCTGCGGCGCATTGAGGTCCTGGATATAAGGCGGGTCGGCAGGAGAGGGGGCTGGCAAAGGATCGGTCACAGGCGAACAACTAGGGAACGGGTGGGGCGGGGGCAAGGGCCTTGGCGTGCGTTCCGACCGCTTCATCCCGATTACGCCCCCGGCGGTCTGCGGCGGATGGTTCGCACGGAACGGCTGTCCCGTTGCGGGATTTCCATCCCACAGAACGATCACTCATAGGAGGATGCGATCATGCGCTTCTCAACCATTCTCGCCTGCGGTGCCGCTTCGGCACTGGCCTTCGCTGCCTACGCACAAGACATGCCGCCTCCGGGTGGAGCGCCAGCCGGCCCGCCGTCCGCGACCGCGCCGATGCCGGGCGACACACCCGGGCCGATGCCGGGCGGGACGGACACCATGCCCCCGCCGACTGGTAACCCCATGCCCGGCGATGGCATGAACCCGCCGCCGCCGCCGCCTGCTCCCCCGCCGCCCCCTGCACCCGGCGGCACGATGACGCCGCCGCCTCCGCCCCCCGGTGGTGGTCAGGTTGAGATGATGCCGCAGCGGCCCGTGGAGCAGACCGCTCCGCAGCCCCCGGCAGAATATCCGGTCTGCTCGCGCACCGTGAAGGACGGGTGCAAGAACCCCGGCGGGCAATAACTAACTGAGCTTCTGCTGAGGTCGGCCTCCGTCTAGGTCGCTGGCCTCAGCAGGACCAATTTGGCCTTGCCGACCACGCGCTCGGCATCGCAATCGAAGCCTTTGACCGCGATCTCTTCCCGCTTTTCGGTCTCGATGCTCACCCAGGTGCTGGGGCCGACCCAGCCGAGCCGGGCGAGCTTGTCCAGAGCGACGGCACCCGCGCCGGTACCATAAGGCGGGTCCATGAAAATCACATCCAGCGGCGCCGACGTGGCGCCAAGCGCAAGAACATCGTTCTGGCGGATGTCGGGGCGCGCGAGTCCCAGCTTTTCTGCGTTCTTGCGCAAGGCGGCGATCGCAGCCCGGTCGCGCTCGACGAACAGGCATGTCCCTGCCCCGCGCGAGAGTGCCTCGAGGCCCAGCGCGCCGGAGCCGGCAAAGAAATCGCCCACCGCCAGCCCTTCGAATGAGCCCAGCCGGCTGGTGAGCATCGAAAACAGTGTCTCGCGTGTGCGATCCGCTGTCGGGCGCGTTTCCTCGCCGACTGGCGCCACCAGCGGGCGGCCCCGCCATTGTCCTGAAATGATCCTCATTTGAGCGTCTTGCGGAACTTGATGAGATCGACCTGGCGCACCTCGGCCACTTCAGCAGGCGCTGAATCGCCCAGCACGAACGGACCGTAGCGGGTCCGGATCAGCCGGCTGACCTTGAGGCCGAGATGTTCGAGCACGCGCCGCACTTCGCGGTTCTTGCCTTCGGTCAGGGTCATTTCGATCCATTGATTGCGCCCGGTCCGCCGCTCCAGATTGGCGTCGATGCGACCATAGCGCATCCCCTCGATCTCGACGCCCTCGATCAGCTCTTCAAGTTGCGCCTGACTGATCTCCCCGAACGCGCGCGCGCGATAGGTGCGCTCGACACCGGTGGAAGGCAGTTCCAGCTGCCGCTTCAGCTCGCCATCGGTGGTGAGCAGCAGCAGGCCCTCCGTGTTGAGATCGAGCCGGCCGACCGGCATCACGCGCGGCAGGTCGGCGGGCAGGCGATCATAAATGGTCGGACGCCCGGCGGGGTCTTTGGCGGTGGTGAGCAGGCCGGCCGGCTTGTGGAACAGGAACAGGCGGGCCGGTGCGGGCTCCTTCACCGCCACGCCATCGACGGTCACGCCGCGCAGCGACTTGAGCAAGGTTGCGGGCGTTTCCACCAGCGTGCCGTTCAGCGCCACGCGCCCTTCTGCGATCATCCGCTCAACGTCCCGGCGGGAGGCGACGCCCGCGCGCGCCAACAGCTTGGCGATGCGCTCGCCCTCGCGCGCCGTGCCATCATCGGCGGCCTGGCGCACTTGCGGCGTGACGCGGCCTGCGCCCCGGCGCGCTCTGGGCGGCTGTGCCCGACGGTCGGTTGCGCCGGCTGCAGGGCGCTGGGGACGGCGAGGTCCGGAAGGTCCACGAGTGTTCGACAAAATCTGTGTCCGTTTTTGGGGCGGCTGTGTCATCGCTGCACTGGCGAATCGCAGCCGCGCGACCTAGCGTTTTTGTGCGCCGGGATCGATCCGTTTTCGGTCTGCGGTTTGGCGCAACGGGAATGAGGCGGCAATGTTTTTCTCGAAGGAGACGCAGCGAATACGCCGCATCCTGATCGTCGAGGATGAGCCGCTGCTCGCGTTCGATGAAGAACATACCCTCCAGACAGCCGGCTATGAGGTGGTCGCGACAGTCGATCGCTTCCGGGAAGCGACGGCCATCATCCTCGAACAAGGCGCGGTCGATCTGGTTGTCACCGACGTGCGGCTTGCCGGTGTTCGCTCGGGCGTCGAGCTGGCCCGCCATGCCCGCGAACTCGGCATCGCCGTGCTGTTCGCGACGGCCACCTGCCCGGAGGAAGCGCGCGATCAGGACATTGCGCTCGGGTGCCTCTCCAAGCCGTTTCTGCCGCGCGACCTCATCCGTGCCATTGGCGTGTGCGAGCGGGTGATCGGCGGGCGTTCGCCGGGCCGGCTGCCGGCGGGGCTGAAGCTCTTCAAGCGCAACTGAGGGCTGCGCTGAGGCGCGCCGGCAAAAACGATGCTTTGAATTCCGGCATAGCGCTCTAAGACTGCGGGTTCAGGCCCAAGCAGTCGGAGTGTGCATGTCGCAGACCCTCATATTCGCCGTGATTGTCGGTGCAGTCGTGGCGAGCGGCTTCTTCGTTCCAAGCTTCCGTCCTTATTTGCGGCCCATGCCGTTCGTCGCGTTCCTGCTCGGCATATCGAGCGGCTTTCCGCTGACGCTGCTGCTGGCGACAATGACCTTCTGGCTCTCCAAGGTTGGCATCGACAAGTCCACGATCGGCTTCGCCATTGGCCTGACGACGCCCTACACGCTCAAATTCCTGTGGGCGCCGCTGGTCGACAAGCTGCCACTGCCTGTGCTCACCCGCCTGTTCGGGCAGCGGCGCGCGTGGCTGTTCTTCATCCAGGCGCTGCTGTTTGGCGCGATCTGGCAACTGGGCGCCAGCGATCCGGCGACCGATCTCGCGCGCTTTGCGCTGTGGGCCATTGCCGTCGCCTTCCTCTCCGCCACGCAGGATATCGTGATCGATGCCTACCGCATCGAAATCCTGAGCGAGCAGGAATTGCCGCACGGTACGGCGATGAACCAGTTCGGCTATCGCACCGGTAACCTGCTGGCCGGCGCCGGGACGATCTTCCTCGCTTCCACGGAAGGCGCCGGGCTGGGTTGGGCCGTCGCCTATGGCATCACTGCCTTCTGCGTGCTCCCGGCTGCCATTGGCGCGCTGCTAGCGGGGCCGGGGCGCTATGTGGAGCACCGCGCGGTGCGCGAAGGGCTGGCGATGGGCGACTGGCTCAAGGAGACCATCGTCAATCCATTCCGCGAGTTCCTCTCCCGCCACGGGGCCTTTCTCGTCCTGGGTTTCGTGCTGATCTACAAGATTGGCGATGCCATGGGGCAGGTGATGCTGGCGCCGATGATCGTCGAGCTGGGCTTTACCGACACCGAATATGTCACCGTCAACAAGTTCGTCGGCTTTGCCGCGCTGATTGCCGGGTCGGCGCTGGGTGCGCCATTCATCGCCCGGCTGGGCATGGGGCGCGCTTTGTTCGTCTCCGGCGCGATGATGATGCTCTCCAACCTGCTGTTCTGCGCGCTGGCCGTGGCCGGACATTCGACGCCGATGCTCGCGCTGGCGGTGGGGACGGAGAATTTCACCAGCGGCATCGGCCTGACGGTGTTCGTCACCTATCTGTCCGGCCTGTCGAGCCTCGCCTATACCGCCACCCAATTTGCTTTGCTCTCATCCTTCGCCGCAGTCGGCCGGACATGGCTCTCGACGCCTTCGGGCTATCTCGCCGAGGGGCTGGGCTGGGTCGGTTTCTGGGCATTCACCGTCGTGGCCGCCATTCCGGGCATGATCCTGCTCTGGATCATGTGGACGAAAGGCTTCGTGGTGGAGTCCGTGCGACAGCCCAGCACGCAGGACGATTAGCGACGCGCCTCAGACCGGCGGCTGGTTGTTCGCGATCAGCACCTGCCCGGCCAGATAGAGCGTGCCCGCCATGAGCACGGTGCGTCGCGGCCCGGCGGCGACATCCGTCAGCGCCTCCTGGATCGTTGTGAAGCTGCGGTGCGGTACTTCCCATGCGCGGGCGACCTGCGCGAAGACCTCCGGGCCGTGATGCTCATGGCCAGGCACCGGCAGCGAGCGGATCGAGCGGATCAAGGGACGGAGCGGCTTGAGGAAGCCGGCGACGTCCTTGTTCGAGAGCATGCCGATGATCAGGTCGATGCCCTCATCGGCCAGATGGCTTTCCGTCAGCGCGTCGGCCAGCGCCTTGCCGGCATCGGGATTATGCCCGCCATCGAGCATCAGCGTCCGCCCGGGCAGCATCGCATTGAGCGGCCCCCCTTCCAGACGCTGCATGCGCGCGGGCCAGTGCGCCCAGAGCGGCGCGGCGCGCAGCGCGGCCTCGGGCAATGGCACGGCCTGCTGGTGGCGGAGCATCGCGATGGCGAGGCCCATATTGGATATCTGATGAGCGCCGTGGAGGCGGGGCGTCGGCAATTCGATGCGCCCGGCTTCGTCGCGATAGTGTAATTGGCCCTGATATTCGGCGATGTCCCAGCTCCGCCCGCGCGGCAGATGCGCGGCACCGGCCTTATCGGCCACGCGGGCGATCGTGGCGTTCATCGCTGGGCGATAGTGCTGGGTGACCAATGGCGCCCCGGCCTTGGCGATGCCGGCCTTCTCAAAGGCGATGCGGCTCAGCGGGTCTTCCGGCACGTCATGGTCCGGCGCGAGCAGGAAGCTCTCATGGTCGATCGCCAGCGAGGCGATACCGCAGGCGACCGGCGCCTGAATGACGTTCGTCGCGTCCAGCCGTCCGCCCAGACCCACCTCGATCACGCAGGCATCCGCCGGCACGGTGGCGAACAGCATGAAAGCTGCGGCGGTGGTGATCTCGAAGAAGCTGGCGTTCAGATCGCCGCCGATGTCGAGCACTTGCTCCAGCGCGCGGGCGAGCGTGTCATCGTCGATCAACGTGCCGGCAAGGCGAATGCGCTCGTTGAACCGCACCAGATGGGGAGAAGTGAAGACATGGACGCTCTTGCCGTCGGCTTCCAGCGCCGCGCGCAAATAGGCGCAGGTCGATCCCTTGCCGTTGGTGCCGGCGACATGGAAGACCGGCGGCATCTCCAGATGCGGGTTGCCCAGCCGGCGGACGAGTTCGCTGATGCGCTCCAGCCCCAGCACGTCGCGGCCGGGCGAAAGCGCCATCAGGCGATCGAGTTGCGCCTGCACAGCAGGGTGGTCGGAAACGGCGTGGTCAGCCATCGCAAGGCCTCTGGGTCAGGTACCGCCCGGCCTGCTTGCCGGGAGACTCGCCCTGCTGCGCAGGTCGGCGAGTCCTCAGGCAGGCGCGGACGGGACGGAAATCGGTGGTTTTATGCCGCTTGCTTCGTCGTCAGATAGCCGATCGTCTTGGCCAGCGTCGCCTTCATTTCCTTGCGATGCGTCACCATGTCAATCATGCCGTGCGCGAGCAGATATTCGGCGCGCTGGAAGCCCTCGGGCAGCTTCTCGCGGATGGTGTTCTCGATCACGCGGGCACCGGCGAAGGCGATCAGCGCATTGGGCTCGGCAATCTGCACGTCACCCAGCATCGCATAGCTGGCGGTGACGCCCCCGGTGGTCGGGTCGGTCAGCACCACGATGTAGGGCAGGCCTGCCGCGCGCAGTTGCTGCACGGCGACGGTGGCACGGGGCATCTGCATCAGCGAGAGGATGCCCTCCTGCATCCGCGCGCCACCAGCGGCGGTAAAGATCACATAAGGGCAGGACTGGCGCACGGCTTCCTGCACGCCCGCGACGAAGGCCGCGCCAACCGCCGTGCCCATCGAGCCGCCCATGAAGGCGAAGTTCTGCACGCCGACAACGGCAGGCTGGCCGTCGATCCGGCCGGAGGCATTGATCAGCGCATCCTGGTCGCCGGTCTGCGCGCGGGCGGCCTTCAGGCGATCAGTGTAGCGCTTGGAATCGCGGAACTTGAGCGGGTCTTCCTTGACCACCGGTGCGGGCAGGATGTGCATCGTGCCGTCGTCGAAGATGTGCGCGAAGCGGGTGTGCGGGCCGATCCGGCCATGATGGTCGCAACGCGGGCAGACGGAGAGATTCTCGTCCCATTCCTTCTGAAAGATCATCTGGCCGCAGCTCGTGCATTTGTGCCAGAGATTGTCCGGTGTCTCGGCCTTCTTGGCGATGAAGGGCAGGGCATTGCGAACGCGGTTCAGCCAGCTCATGCGGCTTTCTCCTTCTGATTGAGCGCGGCGCGCAGGGTCGCCACGAAGTCTCGAACCGGGCCAGCAGCCTGGGCGCCGTGCTTGCCGACAAGCTCGACGATGGCCGAGCCGACGACGACCCCTTCAGCCACCGCGCCGATGGCGGCGGCCTGCTCGGGCGTCCGCACGCCAAAGCCCACGGCGACGGGCAGGTCGGTTGCGGCCTTGAGCTTGGCCACAGCGGACTCGATGCTGGTTTGCGCGGCCTGCTGCAAGCCGGTGATCCCGGCGACAGACACATAATAGAGAAAGCCCGAGGCGCCCTCCAGCACGGCCGGCAGACGCGCGGCATCCGTGGTCGGCGTCGCAAGGCGGATCAGCGAGACGCCAGCGCCTCGCAGCGCCGGGCCAAGCTCAGCATCTTCCTCGGGCGGAATGTCGACGCAGATCACGCCATCGACGCCAGCCTTGGCGCATTCGGCGGCGAACCAGTCGGCGCCGCGTACGGTCATCGGGTTGGCATAGCCCATCAGCACCAGCGGCGTGTCAGGATGGCGAGCGCGGAAGGCGGCGGCGATCTCGAAGATCTTCGCCGTGCTGATCCCCGCCGCCAGCGCGCGCAGATTGGCGGACTGAATAGCCTGCCCGTCCGCCATGGGATCAGTGAACGGCATCCCCAGCTCGATCACATCCGCACCGCCCGCGACCAATGCATCGAGCACAGAGGCCGTGTCAGCAGGCGTCGGATCGCCGCCCGTGACGAAGGTCACGAGCGCTGCGCGCCCTTCCGAGCGGGTGCGGCTGAAGGTGGAGGTGAGGCGGTTCATATCTTCGCTCCCAGCGCCTGGGCGACGGTGAAGATGTCCTTGTCGCCGCGGCCGGAGACGTTGACGACGATCAGCTTGTCCTGCGGCATCGCCGTAGCCTCCGCCTCCAGCGCGGCGAGGGCGTGAGCGCTTTCGAGGGCGGGGATGATGCCTTCCTGCTGCGAGCAGAGCTGGAAGGCGTCGAGCGCGGCGGTATCGGTCACCGGCACATAGCGCACGCGGCCGCTCTCGTGCAGCCAGCTATGCTCGGGGCCGATGCCGGGATAATCGAGGCCCGCCGAAATCGAATGCGCTTCGGTGATCTGGCCGTCCTCGTCCTGCAGCAAATAGGTCTTGTTGCCGTGGAGGATGCCGGGCTTGCCGCCGGTGAGGCTGGCCGCGTGCTTGTCCGTATCGATGCCGTGGCCCGCCGCCTCGGTGCCGACCATCGCCACATCGGGATCGTCCAGGAACGGGTGGAACATCCCGATGGCATTTGAACCGCCACCGACGGCCGCGATCAGCAGATCGGGCAGGCGCCCTTCGGCAGCCAGCATCTGCTCGCGGGTTTCCTTGCCGATCACGCTCTGGAAGTCGCGCACCAGCTCGGGATAGGGGTGCGGACCTGCGGCAGTGCCGATAATGTAGAAGGTGTTTTCCACCGTCGCCACCCAGTCGCGCAGCGCTTCGTTCATCGCATCCTTGAGGCTTTGCGATCCGCTGGTGACGGGGCGCACTTCCGCGCCGAGCAGCTTCATGCGGAAGACGTTGGGCTGCTGCCGCTCGATGTCCTTGGCGCCCATGAAGATGGTGCACGGCAGGCCAAAGCGGGCACAAACGGTCGCCGTCGCCACGCCATGCTGGCCGGCGCCGGTTTCGGCAATGATCCGTGTCTTGCCCATGCGGATGGCGAGCAGGATCTGGCCGATGCAATTGTTGATCTTGTGCGCGCCAGTGTGATTGAGCTCCTCGCGCTTGAAATAGATCTTGGCGCCGAAACCGGGCTTGGCGCGCTCGCGATAATAAGCGGTCAGCCGTTCCGCGAAGTAGAGCGGCGAGGGGCGGCCGACATAATGCGTCATCAGGCCATTGAACTCGGCTTCGAAAGCCGGATCTTCCTTGGCGGCGCGATACTCGCGCTCCAGGTCAAGGATGAGTGGCATCAGCGTCTCGGCCACATAACGGCCACCGAACTGGCCAAAATGGCCGCGCTCGTCGGGCAGGGCGCGCAAGGAATTGGGGCGGGAATTGGGGAGGGTGGTTGCAGCAGTCACTGTGCGTCTCTCTTGGTCACTGTGGTCGGGTCGCGTCGAAAGGGTCGAGCGATCAGCGCCATCGTGTCCCGATGCATCTGGCTATGGCAGGCAGTGTCATCATTCCCAACCGCTTTGCAGAAGGTCGCGGCCTTGTCCACCGCATTGACGCATTCGGCGGCTGGCCTTTGGGGCAGTCGCGCGAGCGGCGCCCGTTTTGCCCTCGGTCCCGATCCATCAGGCCGGCGGGGCGGGCACGAGGATCAGGGTTCGCTCCTCCACGCGCCAGGAGGCCAGTTGGGAGAGGAAGTTCATGCCGAGCACGTCCATGTCGCCCAGCGCGGGCGAGATCACGACCTTGAGATTTTGGGCCGTCAGCGGGCCGATCGCGAGGCGCTCGACGGTGCCGGTTTCCGCCTGCACCGTTCCGTTCGCTGTCTGGAGCACGACCGGCAGCAGACTGGCCCCGCGGGGCACGCCTGCGAGGTCCGCCGTCCGCGTGGACAGCGCCGTGACGGTGGCGCCGCTATCGATGAGCATCCGCCGGTCGACGCCATTGATTTGCGCCGTCGCCCAGAAATGGCCGTCGGGCGACATCCGGATGCGCACCTCGTCGCCCACGACTTGCTGAGAGTCGACGCCCAGCCGGCTGCTGAAGCGGGACAGGGACGGGTCGAATGGCGCCTGCTGAAACAGCACGAACAAGGCAAACGCCAGCAAGGCGAACGAAAACAGGGCGCGCAGAGCCCGTCCCACATAGGGGATTTTGAAGATCAGAATGAGGATCAGCGCCGCACCGCCCGCGTAGAGCGCAAGGTGAAGCCATTCGGGGTTGGTCGTCATCGGCATGAAAGCTCAACCGCAATCACGTGCATTCGATCCCGCACAGCGTCCGCGAACCGCCAGGGCGCCCCAATCAGCTAGCCTGCGCCGCACGGCAAAAGTTGGCGATCTTGGCCACATCCTTGACGCCCGGCGCGCTCTCGATGCCGGAAGAGACATCCACCAGCGGCGCGCCAGTCAGGCGAATGGCATCGGCGACATTCTCCGCGTCCAGCCCGCCCGAGAGGCCCCAGGGCAGGGGCGGGCGATGGCCGGCGAGGAGGCGCCAATCAAAACGCAGGCCCATGCCGCCGGGCAGAGCCGCACCGTCCGGCGTCTTGGCATCGTAGAGCAGGAAATCGGCCGCGCCCGCATAAGCCGCACCAGTGGCGAGATCGGCGGCGGTCTTCACGGAGATGACTTTCCAGACCTCCAGCCCGGTGCGCTGGCGGATGGCCGCAGCCCGTTCCGGCGTCTCGCGGCCATGCAACTGGGCGATCTCCATGCCGCCGGCAGCGACCAGTGTATCGATCAGATCATCGCTCGGATCCACAAGAACACCCACCCGCTTCACATGGGCCGGCACCCGCGCGGCGATGAGGCTCACCCGATCGGGCGCGAGATAGCGCGGGCTGGGCGGGAAATAATTAAGGCCGACATGGCTCGCGCCGCCCCGCACGGCCGCATCGATAGCTTCGGCGGTCTTGACCCCGCAAATCTTGATGGCGACCTTGGGCATGAACAATGGCATCCGGTTGGGCATCGCCGGCGCTCGCAGCCGGTTCGCGGGCTAGGTAGGGGAGGATTGCTGTCTGCGCAACGCAGCGGAACAGCCTCAGCGGATCATCGCGCCGCCGAGCAGCGTGAGCAGCTTCACGTCCACCGCATAGCCTTCCGCGCGGCGGCTTGCGATCCAGTCGGCGAAGCCGGCGAGCGGGACGCGGTGAACGCGGATGTCCTCGCCGGGAACGCCGCCGCCGTCGCCCACTTTCTCAAGGTCGAAGGCGCGGAACAGGGTGAAACTTTCCGAGACCATGCCGGGCGAGCTCCAATATTCGCCCAGATCCTCCATGCGGCCTGCGCGATAGCCGGTTTCCTCCTCCAGTTCGCGCGCGGCCGCGAGGCCCGGCTCTTCGCCAGCCGACTCGTCGCCCACCAGCCCGGCGGGCAGCTCGATACATCGGCGCCCGAGGGGGACGCGAAACTGGTCGACCAGCAGAATATGGCGCCCGTCCGTGCCCTCATCCATGGCGATGATGACGGCGGCGCGGATGCCGCGAGCGCGCGAGACATATTCCCACCGCCCGCGCCTCTTGGCGGTAATGAACCGGCCCTCCCACATGGCTTCCTCGGGGAAGCGGAACTCGTCTTCAGGGGTGGCGTCGCTCACAGTTCGATCAGCCGATCCGGCAACTCATTGGGATTGTCGGCGCTTTTGGGGCAATGTTCGGCGAGGATGAGGCCGGCCTTCTCGATGGCGAGCGCCATGCCTTGCGCGATGCGCCCGGCGCGCACTTCGTCGATCATCGCGGCCATTGCTTCGCCCCAGACTTCCGGCGACACGCGCGAGGCGATGGCTTCGTCTGCCACGATTTCCGCGCGATGCTCATCCAGCGAGAGATAGAGCAACATGCCCGTAAGGCGGCGGGTCCGCGCCTCCGCTGAGGTACGGAACAGCAGCAGGGCGCGACGCCGCACCCGCCGTGATTTGGTCGCGCCAGGCGTCACCAGCATCCGCAGCGCCGGTATCGCCAGCAGATAGCGCATGATGAGGAAATGCAGGCACATCTGCCCGAACATCAGCAGGTAGAGCAGGTGTCGCGGCAACTCATGATGCCAGCCGCCGGTCAGGCCGATCAAGGCACGCTCATAAGCTGCGGGGAAGGCGGCAGCAATCAGCGGCACCAGCAGCATGAACAGCAAGGACCAGTGCAGCCCGACATCATGATAGGCATCCGACCGGCGCGCGACGATGGTCACGATTTCCGCGTCGGTCTTCAGTTCGGCCTTCGCCACGGCATCGGTAACGATGCGATGATCGGCTTCGCTCATGGAAATTCGCCTGCCCATCACCAGCCTCCGCTCGCGCCGCCCCCGCCGAAGCTGCCACCACCGCCGGAAAAGCCGCCACCGCCACCCCAGCCACCGCCGCCACCCCAGCCGCCGCCATCATTGTCGCGACTGTTGAGCGCGCTGCGAATGGCCGCTTCCGCCCCCCAGATGATGATGGGGTGGATGCCGCCGCGATAGCGCCGGCCGCCGCGCAACCGCCCGAAAATGGGCAGCACAACGAAGAACAATATGAAGATAGCGAGGAAGATCGCCGGCCCGAAGCCCTTGCCCGCCTGGCGCTTGTCCTGCTCGGCCGCGGCCGAGGCGAGCTTGCGCTGTTCTTCGGGCGGCAGTTCGAGAATGCGCACGATCTCGGCGACGCCCGCGCTGATGCCACCCGGAAAATCCCCATCGCGGAAGCGCGGCGTGATGACATCGCGGATGATGCGGCCGGATAGCGCATCGGTCAGGATCGGCTCCAGACCATAGCCGACCTGAATGGTCAGCCGGCGCTCGTTCGGCGCGACCAGCAGCAGTACCCCGCTGTTGGTGTCCTTCTCGCCGATGCCCCAGGCGCGACCAAGCCGATAGCCATAATCGCTGATCTCATAGCCATTGAGGTCCGGCACGGTCGCCACGACCAGCTGGCGCCCGGTGGTTTTTTCCAACGTCTCGGATTGCTGGGTAAGGGCTGCCTCTGTGGCGGGGTCGAGAATGTCGGCGCCGTCCACCACCCGCCCGGTCAGCGCGGGAAAGCTCTGGGCAAGCGCCGCATCCGGCCGCAGCATGAGCAGCGCGACCAGCACCAGCATAAAGCGCATCAGCGCCGGCCCGATGGCCGGCGCGACAGGGCGGTGGGAACGGGTCAATTGCCGTTGAACATCGCGCCGACATCCGGCGTGGTGTCAGCACCGGCCTTGGCCTCGAAGGGCGTCAGCGGCTTGGCGCCATGGATCAGCTTGGCGCCGATCATCTCCGGGAAGGTGCGGATGCGCGTGTTATAATCCTGCACCGCAAGATTATAGTCGCGGATCGAGATGTTGATGCGGTTTTCCGTGCCCTCAAGCTGGGTCATCAGGTCCGCGAAGCGCTCCTGGCTCTTGAGGTCGGGATAGCGCTCGACGGTGACGAGCAGGCGGGAGAGGGCGCCGCTCACATTGTTCTGCGCAGCCTGAAACGCCTGGACCTTGGCCGGGTCGCTCAGTTGATCTGCAGTGACCTGCACCTGCGTCGCGGACGCGCGGGCACTGATCACGCCTTCCAGCGTCTCGCGCTCGATCTGCGCGGAATTGCGCGCGACCGCGACGAGATTGGGAATGAGGTCGGCCCGGCGCTGATAAGCCGCCTGCACGTCAGCCCATTTGGCCTTGGCATTTTCCTCGGCGGTGGGCACCGAATTGATCCCGCAGGCCGCCAGCGCCAGCGGCAAGGCAAGCAGCAGAAACATGCGCAGTGCTTTGAATGGCGATGAAAGCGTGGCCATGGCGGTCTGTCCCCTCATAAGGCGGTGTATCGCTTGAGTGATACGCTAAATAGGGTGTTGATTGCCCGCCCGCAACGGGCTTAGCTGCCCCGCATCATCCAAATCCATCATCAGCAGCCCGCAGACGGCAGGGGAGAAACACGATGCTGACCGAATTCAAAGCCTTCATCGCACGGGGCAATGTCCTCGATCTCGCGGTGGGCGTCATCATCGGCGCGGCCTTTGGCGCTATCGTCAGTTCGGTGACGGACGATCTCATCATGCCGGTCATCGGCGCGCTGCTCGGCGGCCTGGATTTCTCCAACTACTTCGTTCCGCTGGCCGCCGTCCCCGCCGGGACGGAGCCCACCCTGGAGGCCATGAAGGCTGCGGCGGTGCCGGTGTTCGCTTATGGCTCGTTCATCACGGCGGTGATCAAGTTCTTCATCCTCGCGTTTGTCATTTTCCTGATCGTGCGGCAGGCCAACCGCTTCTTCGTTAAGAAAAAAGCAGAGGAGGTTGCAGCGCCCGCTGGCCCCTCCGAGGTCGATCTTCTCAAGGAAATCCGCGACGTTCTGAAGGCGAAGCCCTGATCGGTCCGTCGCATCGCGGTGAACGAAAGGTTGCCGAGCCGGGAACCTTTGTCGCTGCGGGGGTTTTGTTTGCAGTCTCGTGACAGATGGCGGGACCTAACAGGAGACAGACGCGTGAAACCCATGATGATCCTTGCCGCTGCAGGCGTAGCCCTGACGCTGGCCGCATGCGATTCCAAGGAAGCGCAGAACGTCGAAGATGCCTATGACAACCGGGCGGACGCGATTGACAACCAGGCTGACCAGCTTGAGCAGGCGAGCGACCACATGAACGGCGCTGCTGAAGACCGCGCGGAAAACGCCGTGGATCGTCTTGAAAATCGTGCGGATGCCGTGCGGAACATGGGCGACGAGAAGGCTGACGCGATCGACGCGGCCAAGTGAATTGCCAATTGATCTAAACGCTCGCTGAGCGTTTGGTTCGACCGGCCCGGCATAGTCCACAGGGATTATGCCGGGCTGTTTGCGTCTGCGGGCTTCTCAACCGCGAATTGATCCCTATATGAGGATTTGCCGGCTTGTCCGGCTATGGCGATAAACTGCGGCGTGTAATAGGCGCAGCGGACCCGGGGGCGGTACCCGGCGGCTCCACCAGAAGTGGCTCTTCCTTTCAGGAAGAACTGTTCCTGACGGGGCCGAACTAGGATCGACGTGTGTTGAAAAACGCTGTTTTTGCCCGGGCTGAGTAACCCGTTCAAGGCTCAAAACCCATAAGTGCCAACGATAACGAAGCACTTGCTCTTGCAGCGTAATTGAGGGCCTCACGGCCTGACATTACCCTAACAGAACGCGGTTGGACCGAACCGGGCAACAGAATCGGATTCCAGCGGCACGGGGAGCGCCGGGCAACAGAAGCTCCCCACCTCAGCCCTTCTCGCTCAGCTTTTGAAGACCCGACTTCTGTGGGGCGCTGCTTCGCGCGGCTCTGGAGATTGCGGGCCCTGAGCGCTGAAGCACAGAATCATGAATATTACAGAATTATGACAAAATGCTCCTCTCGTACGTACACACGAAAAATCATGACTATCCTTATGATTTTGTGAATTTAAAAATTTTTGTTCGAATATTGATAGCGAGTCATAAAACTGAAATACTCTCGGTCAGATTTCAAAAGATACGAGAGGAATTGTCATGAATTTCAAGATTTTGATTGCAGGAGGCGCCGCGCTCGCGGCACTGGGCTGCACAGGCGCGATCGCCCAGACCGGCGGCGCCACGGGCAGCTACGCCGCCACCGCCATTTCTGCCGGAAATCTCGATGAAGCCGAGCGGCTGTTGCAACCGGCCAGCATGACCGATGCTGCCGATCCCGCGCGGCTCATCAACATCGCGACGGTCTATGCGCGCACGCAGCGCAAGGCCGAGGCGCGCGAGGCGCTGATGCGCGTTCAGTCGCTGCCCGCCGAGCAGCTCGATCTGGCCGATGGCGCCAGCTATTCGAGCCACGCCGTCGCCCGCACCCTGCTGGCGCGCCTCGATCAGC
Source organism: Sphingobium sp. B10D7B (assembly GCF_025961955.1). Lineage (NCBI taxonomy): Bacteria > Pseudomonadati > Pseudomonadota > Alphaproteobacteria > Sphingomonadales > Sphingobiaceae > Sphingobium > Sphingobium sp. B10D7B. Next base: position 2,228,163 of record NZ_JAOQOQ010000001.1, on the reverse strand, counting down.
ATTGAGGCCGATCCGGCTTCCGGCCGGACATCATCCCGAAAAGGTGCGCGGACGCAGGTCTTGCGCACCTTTTTTCTATGGAGGGGAACGGCGAGCCCGCCACCGGCAGCTCCAATGCCGTACGTCCTCCCGCTTCCGAAAGCTGGGCCGATCTTCGCGACCTAACCCTTGCGTCCGCCGCTGCCCCAAGCCCCTGCAATAAAACTGACATGAATCCGTCACGCGGATGACGCGGGGATTGCATCCCGCTGTCACACTCATCGCCTAGCTGCCGCGCCGAGGGCGCAAGGGGGACTTCACAGAGTCGCTACTCCCGTTGGCCGTCCTGCAATCGAAATCCGGAACATCCGGCAGCGGAGACGACGATGAAACTGATCAATCGGACTATCAACTTCATGCTGGCAGGCGCGGCCCTGCCGCTGCTCGCCGGTTGCGGTGCGCAGGATATCGCGTCGCCGGGCACGGGCGGCAATGTCATCGTCAACCCGACACCCACCCCGTCGCCGACGCCCACACCCACGCCGACAACGAGCGTAACGCCAGCTGCCGGATGCCCCACGATCGCAGATCCGCAGGGACTGACCGACGCAGGCACGATCACGGGCTCCACCGGCACCTGGCGCGTCTGCAGCCTTCCGGCACAAATTCGCGCGAACGTGACTTTGCCCAAGGTCGCCGGCCTGCTGTATCAACTCCCCGGTCGAGTCGATGTCGGCTGCGATCGCGGTCCTTCCGACGCGTTGGTCCCCTCCGGCTGCACGATCCCCGCTGTTACGCTGACGATCGAGCCTGGCGTGATCGTCTATGGCGGCACCGGTGTGTCCTGGCTGGCGGTCAATCGCGGCAACAAGATCAACGCTGTCGGCACCGTCGCAAAGCCGATCATTTTCACCAGCCGCGACAATGTGCTTGGTCTGAATGACGACTCCAAGTCGGGTCAGTGGGGCGGCGTTGTGCTGCTCGGCCGTGCGCCGACCACCGATTGCGCCATCGGCGGCGCGACCCCGGGCTCCAATGATTGCTATCGTCAGACCGAGGGCGCGGCCGACCCGGCCTATTTCGGCGGTCAGATCGTGGCGGATAACAGCGGTACGATGCGTTACGTCCAGATCCGCTACTCTGGTTATGTGCTGGGCGCGAACTCGGAGCTCCAGTCGCTCACGCTGGGCGGTGTCGGCTCGGCCACGACCCTCGATCACATCCAGAGCCACAACAGCTCGGACGATGCGGTCGAAGCTTTCGGTGGCGTGGTGAATATGAAGCACTTCGTGTCGACGGGCGCTGAGGACGACATCCTCGACACTGACACGGGCGTGAAGGCGAACATCCAGTTCGTCCTCGGCATCCACCGCGCTGGCGGCGGCGCCGGCGACTCGTTCATCGAGGCGGACAGCGACAATGCCTTCACCACCAACACGCCGCGCCAGAACACCAAGGTGTCCAACGCCACGTTCATCGGTCGTTCGACGGCCAACAGCAACGGCGCGCTAGTCTACATCCGTGGTGCGGCCGACTACACGCTGGTCAACAGCATCGTCATCAGCCCGAACTTCCCCTGCCTCGGCATCAGCCAGGCGGCGACGGCTTCTGCCACGGTCGATGCCGCAACCGACGAAGCCGGCGCGCCCGTTTTCCGCTCGGTGCAGATGCAGTGCCCGTCCAGCGGTGCCTTCTTCGGGAAGAACAGCGTGACGGCGGCTGACGTGCAGGCCATCTTCCAGGCCGGCACGAACAATAGCGCGGCCTATACCCCGTCGCTGGTGAGCGTGTTCGTCAACGGCACCACCGAGAATGGCGTCAGCGCCTTCGACGTGACGACCCTCGGCTCCTTCTTCACGGCGGTGAACTACATCGGCGCGGTGAAGGACGCCAATGACAGCTGGTACCAGGGTTGGACCTGCAATTCCGGCACGGCGACCTTCGACAATGGCTCGGACACCACCCGCGCCTGCACGTCGCTGCCGACCGCCTGACACAATAGATGACAATGGAGGCGGGTGGATGCGCAGCGCACCCGCCCGCCTCTCTCCACAGTGATTTAAGGGGACTATCGATGGTGACGCCGCTCCGTTTCGCGGGTCTGCTGCTCGTGACAACCGCATTGACCGCATCCGCCGCCTGGGCTCAGGACATGGATGCCGCGCAGACCGCCGACGGCGCGAGCGAAGCGGCGGCTGCACCCGCCGATGCCGCAGAGGTTTCCATTCCCGGCGGCGGCGACATCATCGTCACCGGCCGTCGCGGCGCGAACATCGAGCGATCGGCACCCGCCGTCGTCTCCTTGCTCTCGGCCGAAGCGATTGCCCGCACCGGTGAGGGCGACATTGCCGGCGCCCTCGGGCGCGTGACCGGGCTTAGCGTGGTCGGCAACGGCTATGTCTATGTGCGCGGTCTGGGCGATCGCTACTCGCTGGCGCTGCTCAACGGCTCGCCATTGCCGAGCCCGGAGCCGCTCAAGCGCGTCGTTCCGCTCGATCTCTTCCCGACCAGCCTCGTCGCCTCGTCGCTGGTGCAGAAGAGCTATTCGGCCAATTTCCCCGGCGAGTTCGGTGGCGGCGTGATCAACCTCACGACCCGCGCGATCCCGGATGACTCCTTCCTCAGCATCTCGGGCGGGCTCAGCTTCAACAGCGAGACCACGGGTCGCCTGGGCTATACCTATTATGGCTCGCGCACCGACTGGTCGGGCTTTGACAATGGCGCGCGCGATACGCCGCCGGCGCTGGCCCAGTTCTTCGCCAGCGGCGCGAAGATCAGCGACGTGGGCGTCGATCAAGCGGCCATCATCGGCCAGATCGCAAATGGCCGGAACGCCATCGTCCAGCGCAACTTCAACATGCCGCCGAGCGGCAGCGTGGCATTGAGCGCCGGTACCAGCCTGGATCTTGGCGGATCGACGCTCGGCGTCATCGCCAGCGCCGGCTGGAGCAGCAAGTGGCGCACGCGCGACATTCTCCAGCAGTCAGCCGCTAGCCTGGACCTGTCGCAGCTCGGAAGCGATTTCCACACGGTAGCGACCGACAACCGCGTGGTCGTCAACGGCCTGCTCGGCTTTGGCCTGGAATTTGGCGAGCAGAAGCTGCGCTGGACCAATCTCTACATTCGCGACACGATCAAGCAGGCGCGGCTCTCCAACGGCCAGATCGCGGCGTCCGCCGGGTTCGATTTCCTCAATCAGGATACCGCCTGGTATGAGCGGCAGCTCATCAATACCCAGTTGGTTGGCGAGCTGCGCTTCGGCGAGCTGAAGGTCGATCTGCGCGGCAGCTACGCCAATTCGCAGCGCGAGGCGCCCTACGAGCTCGGCTTCACCTATGTCCGCACCAACGCGCCGACCAGCATCGATCCGTTCGGCGATCAGTACATCAACCGCCTGAGCGGGCAGGTGGGTACGGCTAATTTCTCCTTCTCGGACCTGAATGAGAACCTGCTCTCGGGCGGGATCGACCTGTCCTACCCGCTGCTGCCGACTGTGCGGGCGACTGTGGGCTATGCCTATATGAAGACGATCCGCACCTCCGAGCGGCGCGACTTCCGCATCCAGGCGCCGGGCAGCTTCCCGGCTGGCGTTGGTGCGCTCCGCCCCGATCTGCTGCTGGACGGCGACCTCGCAAAATATTTCGGCTACCAGCTCTTCGAGACGACCGAGACCGATCCGGCCTTCCGCGCCCGCATGAAGGTGCATGGCGCCTATGGCCAGATCCAGGCGACGCTCATGGACGGCCTCGATCTCAACGCCGGCGTTCGCTACGAGCGTGGTTTTGAAGCGGTGCGGCCGATCCAGGTGTTCAGCGTTCCGAGCAGTTCCAACGCGTCGACGGGTCTCAAGAAGGACTATTGGCTCCCGACCGCCACGCTCACTTACGCGTTCGGCGACATGCAAGTCCGCGCCAATGCCTCCAAGACCATCGCCCGCCCGCAGTTCCGCGAGTTGATCTTCCAATCCTATTACGATCCGGAGACCAACACGTCCTTCCAGGGCAATCCGCTGCTGGTCGATAGCGAATTGTTCAACGCCGAACTGCGCTACGAATGGTATTTCGCGCGGGATCAGCGCATCTCGCTGGCGGGTTTCTACAAGAAGATCGACCGCCCGATCGAGACCTACATCTCGCCCGTCGGCGACAACAGCTTCACCACTAGCTTTGCCAACGCGCCCAAGGCCAATCTCTACGGCGTCGAGTTCGAGACGCAGAAATACTGGTCGCTGGGTGACATGGCGCCGGACCGGCGCGTGGTGACGATCCTCAACTACACCTATTCGCGCTCCAAGCTGAAGGTGAAGGCGGACGATCAGGTGTTGATCTACGGCGTGCCGCCGCAGGTCGCGACCAACGTGTTCCGCGATGGCGCGTCGCTCACCGGCCAGTCCGATCACCTGCTCAACATGCAGATCGGGCTCGAGGACACGTCGCGCCTTTCGCAGCAGACCTTCCTCATCAACTATGCCAGCCAGCGCGTGACGCGGCGCGGCTTCTCCGGCCAGCCGGACATTGTCGAGCAGCCGGGCTTCACGGTCGATTTCGTGGCGCGGCAGGGCATCCAGCTCGGCCGGGTTGAAAGCGAGCTGAAGCTGGAGGTGCGCAACATCACAGGCACCAAGTACAAGGAATTTCAGGATAACGGCGTGAACCGGGTCTACTACAATCTCTACAAGCCCGGCACGAGCTTCGAGGCATCGTTCAGCGTCAATTTCTGATCCGATTGACGCACCCATAGCGTGAACGAAGGAGGGCGGCCCCATGGTCGCCCTTTTTCGCGCGCGGGCTTGATCGGGATGGGGACCGCGCCGGGCTTACCCCGCCCAGATGCGCTCGCGATACCATTTCGTGATGATGTACTTCACGCCCGAGCGCACCTTCATGCCGTGATGGATGGTGGCCGGGTTCATCGTCCCGTCCGGCAGGCGATTGTTCCAGGCGACCAGCTTGCCGGTTTCCGGCTGGATCATCTTATCGACCTGGGTGAAGCGCGTGGCGCCACCGGCGGCGGGCTGGTTGAGATAGACCATCAACGTCCAGGTGCGGTTGCCCGAGCGACCGCAATAGCGCTCAAAATCCATGCCGCCCGGCTCGAAATAATCGGTATGCGCCTTGAATTCCTGACCCACGGCGTAGCGCTGCCCCTGCAACTGTTCGCCCTGCGCGGGATCGATGCCGCTATAGGCCGCGAGCTTGGCGTTGATCGCGGCGACGAAGGGGTCGCTATCCTCCAGATCGCAGGTCTCGCTGGTGCGGAAGGCTTCGTAGCCGAGATCATCGGCGATGGTGGAAGGCCGGCGGTTGGCTTCGATGCGATCGATCAGCCCTGCGCATTCGTCCGAATCGAGAAAACCCTTCTTCACGAACAGCGTGAGGTCGCGCCGAGGGAGGCGCTGAATGCCCGGCTGACCGGCAAGAAGAGGTGCGTCGAGCATCGACATGGCTGAACGGTGCGTCTAGCAACGGGAGCGGAGCTGGATCAACCGCTCCACGGCGATTATTTTTGCGGGGTAGACGGCGTCCGACCGGCCATTCAGCGCATCTCAGCGTCGGTTGTCATTTTTTGGTAACCATGGTGAAACGGATCAGTCATACACCGCGCATAGGCAGCGCTTGCTTTGCTGGAGGGCATCAAATCTAGGATGCGGTGGACCGATCTCATTCGGCGCGCGCGACAGGGCCGGCCCGCCGGTTCTTCCAGCCTCGGTCAATGGATCGAGGCGGTGCTGCTCGTCGTCCTCATTATTCAGATCGCCCGGCTGCTCTGGACGCTCGGCACGCCGGTTGGCCTGTTCGGCGACTGGCGCGCGCGTGAGCCCGTGCTCGTCTCCGCGGATGCGCGGAGCGCCCTGTTCGCCGGCTTCGATCCGTTCTTCCGCACCGGCGCGAACGCGGGCGGTGGCGTGCAGCAAGTCACGTCCCTGCCGTTCCGCCTGTTCGGCATCCGTCTCAACGAGGCGTCGGGCCAGGGTTCGGCGATCATCGCCAATGAAGCGGGCGAGCAGGCCAGCTATGCGGTGGGCGATCAGATCGCCCCGGGCATCATCCTCAAGGCCGTGCAGTTCGATCATGTCGTCATCGAGCGCGGCGGTGTCGGCGAGACGCTCTACATCGATCAGTCCGGTGGCGACGCGCCCGTGGTGCCCGCGCCGCCGGCCGAGGGCGGCCCTGCCATGCCGCCGGAGATGGTGACCGGCGCCGGTCCGCAGGCCCCTGCCGCGGCGTTGACGCCCGACTCGGTGATGAAGGCGGTCAACATGGCGCCGCGCAATCAGGACGGGAAGGTTACCGGCATTGTCCTCAACGCCGGCAGCGATAGCGGCGCACTGTCACAGGTCGGCTTCCGGCCCGGCGATATCATCGTGCAGATCAACGGGCGGCCCGTAACATCAATGGGCGACATCGCCCAGTTGCAGGCGGCGCTCCGGCCCGGTGCGCGCCTGTCCCTCATGGTCGAGCGCGGTGCCTCCACCGTGCCCATCTCACTCAATCTCCCGGAACGCCAATGACCCTGCTTCCCAAATTCCGCCGTTTCGCCGGCAGCGCTATGATCGCGCTGCTGCTCGCCGTGCCGGCGGTCGGCCAGTTGACGCTGAATGTGCGGGATGCCGATGTGCGCGCCTTCATTCAGGATGCGGCGCGGGTGACCGGTCGCACATTCATCATCGACAATCGGGTGCAGGGCAAGGTTTCGGTCGTGACGGATCGGCCGCTGTCGCGCTCTGAATATTTCGAGATTTTCCTCTCGACTCTGCGCGCCAACGGGCTGGTTGCCGTGCCTGCGGCGGGCGGCGCGTTCCGCATCCAGCCGGTCGAGGGCGCGGCGGGCCAGCCGGGGCAGGTGGGCCGGGCGGCCAACAGCAACCAGTTCGTGACGGAAGTCATCCGCCTGCGCTCCATCGACGCGCAATCGGCGCTGGAAACGCTCCGCCCGCTGGTGAGCCGCGATGGCTCGATCACCGCCAACCGCTCCGGCCGGTCCATCGTGGTGGCGGATTATGCCGACAATATCCAGCGCATCCGCCAAGTGCTCGCGCAGGTGGATACGGATGGATCGACCACGCAGCTCATCACGCTGAAAAATGCCGGCGCGCGCGAGATCGCCACGTCGCTGCAAGGTCTGCTTGCCGGAGAGGAAGGCGCGCCCTCCCGCGCCAGCATCGTCGCGATCGACAGTTCCAACAGCATCGCCCTGCGCGGTGACGCGACGACCGTGCAGCGCCTCGCCGCGATGGTGCGGGACATCGACGCGCGTGCCGCCTCGGGCACGGAAATTCGCGTCTACTGGCTGCAGCATGCCGATGCCGACAAGATGCTGCCAGTACTGCAGCAATTGCTGGGTCAGGCCGCAGTGGTGTCGGAGACGCCGGCTGCCACGAATGCGCCCAGCGCGCCCGCCGGGTCAGGCAGCGCGCCCGCGGCCCCCGCCGCCACACCGGCGAGCAGTTCGAGCGGGGGCGGCATCGGGCGCGGCCCCGCCGTCGTGACCCGCTATGAAGGCGCCAATGCCGTGATCGTCGCGGCCAATGGCGACACGCAGCGGATGCTTGGCGAAGTGATCCGCCAGCTCGATACCCGTCGCGATCAGGTGCTGGTCGAAGCGATCATCGTCGAAATCGGCGACAATGCCGCGCGGCAGCTCGGCGTGCAGTTCCTTGTCGGCAGCACGTCGACCGGCTTTGCCGCGACGAACTATTCCAATGCCAGCCCGAACATCCTGACGCTGGCCGGCGCGCTTGCCGCCCGAAATCTGAGCCAGACGGAGACGGTGGTGGTGGCGCCCGACGGCACGCGCACCACGACCACGACGACCGAGAATAGCGGCCTTGCCAATCAGCTGCAGAGCGCGGCCGTCGATTCGCTGGCAGCGGCGCGCGGCGGCTTTGGCGGCATCGCGACGGAACTGGGCAGCAACGGCGTGTTCGGCGCGATCATCAACGCCGTCCAGTCGGATACCGAGAGCAACATCCTCTCGACGCCGCACATCACCACGCTCGACAACCAGCAGGCCAAGATGCTCGTCGGGCAGGAAGTGCCGGTTGCGACGGGCGAGGCGCTCAGCCCCAATTTCGATAACAAGTTCCGCACCGTGCAGCGGCAGAATGTCGGCATCATGCTCGACGTGACGCCGCAGATCAGCTCGGAAGGGACGATCAAGCTGTTCATCAAACAGGAGGTCAGCAGCGTCGCCGGGCCGGTCTCCAACAACAGCAGCGATCTCATCATCAACAAGCGCGAGTTCGAAACGACGGTTCTGGTGGATAATGGCGATATCCTCGCCATTGGCGGCCTGCTCGACGAGAATGAGCGCCGGACGATCGAGAAGATCCCGCTGCTGGGGGATATTCCGCTGATCGGTGAGCTGTTCAAATCGCGCAGCCGGGCGAAGGCCAAGACCAACCTGATGGTCTTCATCCGCCCGACGATTCTCGGCAGCCGCGCCGATGCGCGCAAGATGACCGCCCAGCGCTATGGCTATATTCGCGGCCAGCAGATGCTCGCCAACCCGGATGTCGAGCCGTCCATCGATCAGCTGGTGCGCGAATATCTGGGCACGACGCCGCCGGTCGCCGAGCCCAAGCCCGGCGATCAGGTGGTCGACGGGCGGATCGCGACCGGGCAGGAGGTGCGCTCCCAGCAGGTCGTGCGGCCGGGCGCAGTCAAGACGACGGACGTGCCATGAGCGAGCCCGAGCGCCCCGCTCAGGCCGAAGGCGCGCCCCTGCCGGTGCCGGCTGAACTGATGCCGCCGGTGCAGGCATCTGACGAGCCCGCGCCGCTGGTTCATGAGACCTTGCCGGTCGATATTCCCTATGCCTTCGCCCGCAAGCATGGCGTGGTGCTGGTGGCGGACAAGGCCGAGGCGGATGCGGCGCAGCCCCGCCTTGCCGTCGCGATGCGGGAGGGCGCCGATCCGCGCGTGTTGGTCGAGGTGCGGCGGCATCTTGCCCGCAGCTTCGATGTCTCGATCGTCAGCCAGCAGGATTTCGACAAGCATCTCTCCAACCACTACGCCATGGAAGGCTCGGCGGCGGCGATGGCCGGCTCGCTCGCCATGGGCGGGGACGATCTCGATTTCATCGCGGGCGACCTGCCGACCGCCGAGGATCTGCTCGACAGCGGCGACGACGCCCCGGCGATCCGCCTGATCAACGGCATTCTCGCCGAAGCGGCCCGGCAGGGCGTCAGCGATATCCATATCGAGCCTTATGAGACAGGCCTCGTAGTGCGGATGCGCATGGATGGCGTGCTGACCGAGACGCTGCGGATGCCGCCGCATGTCGCGCCGGTGGTCGTCAGCCGAATCAAGGTGATGGCGCGGCTGGACATTGCCGAGCGGCGCGTGCCGCAGGATGGCCGCATCGGCCTCACGCTGGGCGGCAAGCTGCTGGACGTGCGCGTTTCGACGCTGCCCAGCCGGGCGGGCGAGCGGGTCGTCATGCGTATTCTCGACAAGGAGAATGCCGGCATTTCGCTCGATGTGCTCGGGCTGACCGGCACCGCCGATGGCGTCTTCCGTCGCGCGCTGGAGGAGCCGAACGGCATCATCCTCGTCACCGGCCCGACCGGTAGCGGCAAGACGACGACGCTCTATGCCGGCCTGCGTCAGTTGAACGATGGCAGCCGCAATATCCTGACGGTGGAAGACCCGGTGGAATATGCCATCGAGGGTGTCGGCCAGACTCAGGTCAATGCCAAGGTCGGTCTCACCTTCGCCGCCGGTCTGCGCGCCATTCTGCGCCAGGACCCCGATGTGGTGATGGTCGGCGAAATTCGCGACCGGGAGACGGCGGAAATCGCCGTGCAGGCCTCGCTCACCGGTCACCTCGTGCTCTCGACCGTCCACACCAATGATGCCGTCGGCGCCATCACCCGGATGCGCGACATGAAGGTGGAGCCATTCCTGCTCGCCTCAACGCTGCGCGCGGTCATTGCCCAGCGGCTGGTGCGGCGGCTGTGCCCGCATTGTCGCGAGCAGGTGCCAGCGGACAAGTCCGTCAGCGCGCTGCTCGGCATTGACGAGGGTACGCTAATCTATCGCCCGCGCGGGTGCGACCAGTGCGGCAATAGCGGCTATAAGGGCCGGATCGGCATGTTCGAGGCCATTCGCGTGGACGAGACGATCCGCCGGATGATCAACGAGGGCGGCGATGAATCGCGCATTGCTCGCCACGCCTATCTCAATGCCCCCAATCTAGTTTCCGCCGCGCGGGCGCTGGTGCTGAGCGGCGAGACGAGCGCGGAAGAGGCGATCCGCATCTCGCGGCACGAAGCGGTCGATGCCTGAAGTTGTGATACCCGAGAGCGGCCATGCCTGAGTTCGACTATGTCGTTATCGATGGCGCCGGGCGGGAGAAGCGTGGGCTGATCCGCGCGGAGACCGCCACCGATGCGCGCAGCGCGCTGGCGGCGAAGAAGCTGTTCGTGGTGCGCATCGGCGATGGGCGGGGGGCCTCGGGCACCAAGGCCGAAGGCAAGGCCCGGCCGGCGCGCAGCCTGCTGAGCTTTGAGCGCAATCGGCTCTCAAACAAGGATCTCACCTTGTTCACGCGCCAGCTCTCCACGCTGGCGCAGGTCTCGCCGCTGGAAGAAGCGCTGCGCACGATCACCCGGCAGAGCGAGAAGCCGCATGTCCGCGAGATCGTCTCGCGAGTCCATCAGGGCGTGGTCGAGGGGCGCACGCTGGGAGAGGCGATGGGCATGGATCCGCGCAGCTTCCCCGGCCTCTATCGCGCGATGATTGCAGCGGGGGAGCGCTCCGGCAGCCTGCCCATGCTCACCGAGCGGCTGGCGGTTTTGCTCGAACGGCAGGCCGTGATGCGCTCCAAGCTGCTGACGGCGCTGGCTTATCCCACCGTTCTCGCGGCGTTCGCGGTGATCGTCATCATCTCGCTGATGATCTTCGTGGTGCCGCTGGTGGTCGAGCAGTTCGATACGCTGGGCCAACAATTGCCGCTGCTCACGCGCATCGTGATGGGCATCTCGAACATGCTGGCAAGTTGGTGGTGGGCGATCCTCATCCTGTTGGTGGCGCTCGGCCTCATCGGCTGGCGGGCGCTCAAGAATGAGGATGTGCGCCTGCGTGCCGACGCGATGCTGCTTGGCGTGCCGTTCGTCGGCCGGCTGCTGCGCGATCTCCACGCCGCGCGCATGGCCCGCACGCTGGCGACGATGGTGCAGAGCCGCCTGCCGGTGATGGAAGGCCTCTCGCTCACCGTGCCGACCATCCACAACCGCGTGTTACGGGCCGCGACGAGCGAGATCGTGGAGTCGGTGCGCGGCGGCGGCAGCCTGTCCGCCGCGATGCGCCGTGCCGATGTGTTCCCGCCGCTGCTTGTCTATCTCGCCGCCAGCGGCGAAAGCGCCGGCCAGCTCGATCTGATGCTGGAGCGCGCCGCCGAATATCTGGAGCGCGAGTTCGACAGCTTTACCGCTGCGGCGCTCTCCATGCTGGAGCCGCTGATCATCATCCTCATGGGTGGTATCGTGGCGATCATCATCCTCTCGATTCTGCTGCCGATCATGCAGTTGCAGAATCTCACCGGTGCCGGAGTCTGACTCATGAAGTTCGCGCGTTTTCTCGCTTCTTCCCTCCGCCGCAAGGCACGGCGGTCGCGATCCTTCGGGCCGGCCCTGCGCGGGCCGCAGCGGCCGAGCGAGCAGGGCTTCACGCTCATCGAGTTGCTGGTGGTGATCGTCATCATCGGCCTGCTCGGCACCATCGTGGCGATTAACGTGTTCGGCGCGCTCGGCACCAGCAATGTCGCCAAGGCGAAGGCCGATATCTCCGTCATCGAATCGGCGCTGGAGCAGTATCGGCTGGATAACCTGACCTATCCCAGCACCAGCGATGGCCTGAACGCGCTCACCGCGCCGCCGCCGGGCCTGGCGCAGCCGGAGCGCTATCGCGTCGGCGGGTACGTCAAGAAGCTGCCGAACGATCCCTGGGGCAAGCCCTATCAATATGCCGCTCCCGGCCGTCGCGGCGCCTTCGACGTCTATTCGCTGGGCGCCGACGGCCAGACAGGAGGCGAGGGCGAGAATGCCGACATCTATTCGAGCGATCTTTAAGGGCAGCGCACCGGCGCCGGTCCGTCAGGGAGATTGAGGCATGAGGCGGGGCACGCCCGGTCATCGGCAGGGCTTGCCCCTGCCGCGCCGCGCGTGCGCATCCGCCGGCTTCACCTTGCTGGAAATGCTGGTCGCCCTTGCCATCTTCAGCCTCGCCGCGCTGGCGCTGGTGCGCCTGCAGGGCGTCTCGGCGCGGACCTCGGTCGATCTCAACAGCCGCACCATGGCGCAGATCGTCGCGCGCAACCTCATGATCGAGCGGATGACCGATCCGCAGCCCCCGGCGCTGGGCGCGAGCAACGGCGTGGCCGAGAATGGCGGCCGCAAATGGCCGTGGATTCAGCGGGTCGACAAGGGGGAAGACGGGCGGCTGCTCATCGTGACGGTGCGTGTGGATGCCGGACCGGGCCAATCGCCCGCCGTGCTGACCTTCGGGCGGCCCGCGCAATGATGCGGCGGGCCCCTGCTTCGCCTGTGACGCGCAGCACGGCCGGCTTCACGCTGGTTGAGCTGATGGTCGTCATCGCGATTATCGGGCTGATCTCGGGCGCGGTTGTCCTCACCATGGCCGATCCGCGCGGGCGGGTTTCGGGCGATGTGGACCGCTTTGCCGGGCGTGTGCGCGCCGCGCGGGACAGTGCCGTCATCGCCGGACGCCCGGTTGCCTTGTGGGTCTCCACCACCGCTTATGGTTTCGAGCGGCGGGCGCAGGGGCAATGGGAGCCGATCACGGAAGGGCCGCTCGCCGCGCATGACTGGTCCGGCGAGACCCGCGCCGCGCTCGGCCAGCAGACGCGTCTGCGGGTGATGTTCGACAGCGTGGGGCAGGCCGATCAGCCGCTCGATTTTGCGCTGGAGCGGGACGGGCAGAAACTGCCGGTGCGCATGATGCTGGACGGCAAGGTAACCAGCGGTGACTGACGCGCGCGCCATTGGCCATGCCCATGCGGGCGAGGAGGGCTTTACCCTCATCGAGCTGCTGGTGGCGGTGATGATCTTCGCCATGCTCGCGACGGCCGGTGTCGTGCTGCTGCGCAGCAGCGTGGACGGGCAGGCCGCGATCGGCCGCAATCTCGATGCGCTGGCCGATGTGCAACGCGGCGTGTCCCTGCTCGATGCCGATCTCTCGCAGGCTGTGACGCGCATCAGCCGGACCGAGGCCGGAACGTTCGCACCTGCTTTCTTCGGCCGCGCCGCGCAGAGCGAGGAGCCGCTGATCCAGTTCGTGCGCGCGGGCTGGAGCAATCCTGCCACATTGCGCCGACCGACCTTGCAGAAGATCGAATATTGGTGGCGGGACGGGCGGCTGGAACGCATCGGCTACCCGGCGCTCGATGGCGCGCAGCCGCCGGCCCCATCCGTGCTGTTCGAGAATGTGACCGCGCTCAGCCTGCGTTACCGGGCCCGCAACGGCGCCTGGCAGGACCGCTGGGCGCCCGCCCGGCCGACCGAACTGCCGACCGTCGTCGAAATCACCGTGGAGCGCCGGAGCGCCGCGCCAGTGACGCTGCGCTTTCCGGTCGGCACGGCCATGTATCAGCCCCCGGCTGAGGGCGCGGAGGCTGCCAGTGCGCCCTGACCCCCTTCATGCCAGCGCGGCAACGCCGGCCCACGAGCGGGGCGCCGCGCTGCTCACCGTGCTGCTGCTTGTGGCCATTCTTTCGGTCGTGACGGCGGTCGCGCTGGATCGGCTGACGTTGGCGAGCCGGATGACCCGCAACATTGTCTCGGCCGATCAGGGCCGCGCCTATCTGCTCACCGGCGAGCAGATGGTGGCCAATCTGGTGAGCGACCTTGTGGCGGTGAACGCGGATCGCACCACCTTGCAGGGCGGCTGGCTGGGCCGCGACCAGACCATCTCCGTGCCCGGCGGCGCGGTGACCGTGCAGTTGGTCGATCGCGGCAACTGCTTCAATCTCAACAGTCTGGTCGTGGGGCCGGAGCCGGCAGGTGGGGTAGAGGGGGATACGTCCACCATGCAACTCGCTGCCCGGCCGGTCGGCATCGCCCAGTTCGCGGCGCTGATGCGCTTGCTCGGCGTCGATCAGAATGCCGCCACCCAGATCGCGATTTCGGCCGCCGACTGGATCGACGGCGATTCAGAGCCGGGCAATGGCGGCGCGGAGGACAATTATTATGCGGGGTTCGATCCGCCCTATCGCGCGGCCAACACATTGATGGCCGATCCGAGCGAGCTGCTGATGGTCAATGCCATGACGCCGCAGATCTATCAGCGCATCCGCCCGTGGGTCTGCGCCTTGCCGACGACGCGGCTCTCGCCGATCAACATCAATACGCTGCTGCCGGGGCAGGCCGTGCTGCTGGCCATGCTCGCGCCGGACGGTCTCGGGCTCGAACAGGCGCGGCAGGTGCTGGCGCAGCGCCCTGCGGATGGGTATGGCAGCGTGAACGCCTTCTGGTCTCTCCCGCAGCTTGTCAGGCTTGCGTTGCCCGAGGATGTGAAGAACCAGACCTTGGCCAAGACGCGCTGGTTCGAAGCGACGTTGCGGGCGGATCTCGGAGGAGACCAGGTGAGTGAGATTGTGCTGATCGATGCGGAGACGCAGCCGGCCCGGCTGATGCGCCGCCAATGGGGTGACGAGAGTTGAAGCACGATTATGTCATTGTCCTGCCGCGCGAGAGCGACACGCCTCCGGTCTGGTATCGGGTGGCGGACGAGCAGATCGTGCGGCGCGGACGCGGCACCGAATGGTTTCCGCCCGAACAGGCGAACGATACCGAGCCCGCCGTCGGCCACGCCATGCTGGTGCTCCCACCGCATGTGACGACGCTCCACTTCATCGCCTGCCCCGGCATGACGCCGAAGCAAGGCGCCGCCGCCGCGCGGCTGATGGCGCTGGAGGCGAGCATTGGCGATGGCGACCAGCTTCACGCCGCCGTCGCCGCCAATGACGATCCCGATGCGCCGTATGTCGTGGCCGTCACCAGCCGCAGCGCCATGACGCATTGGGTGGACTGGGCGGCAGAGCATGGCATCGCGCAGGCAAGTCTCGTTCCCTCCGCGCTGCTGCTGCCGGCGCCCGAGGATGGCTTCGTCCATGCCCCCATTGGCGGCGCGGATGTCGTGCGCGGGCGTGACAGCGTGTTCGATGGCAGCGAACCGCATGCGCCGCTCATCATCGGCGAGGCTTCGCTGACTCGTCTGCCGCCTGATAATGTCGATGAGGCGCTGTTGCTGGCGCTGGCGACGCCGCCGCTGGATCTGCGGCAAGGCACCTTCGCTCGCCGCGCGCCGGCCTTGTTCGGCAAGGATCGCTGGCGGCGCATGGCCATCATGCTCGGGCTCATTCTGCTGGCCAGCCTCATCGTCTCGCTCATCACCATCGTTCGGCTGAATGCGGAGGCCTCCCGCCTCGACGCGCAGACCGTGGCCATCGCGCAAAGTGTCGATCCTGCGGTGGCCGATGCCGCCGGTGCAGAGGCGCGCGTGACCGCCTTGCTCGGCGCGCGGGGCGGGCGCGGCGGGTTCACCGGCACGGTCGCCGGGCTGATGAGCGCCATGCAGGCCAACGCCAATGTCACGCTCACCAGCATCAATCAGGGCAGCGATGGCGCGCTGCGTGTGCAACTGTCCGCCAATCAGGCCGAGGAGATCAATGAGGTGCTGATCGCCATTCAGGAGGCCGGCTGGCGGATCAGCGCCAACGCCGTTCAGCAGCGCGGCGCGCGGATCGTCGCCGATATCACGGTGGTGCGCTGATGCAGGGGCTGCGGACCTGGTGGGCCAATCACAGCCTGGCCGAGCGTCGCTTCATGGCGGGGCTGGGCATCGTGGCGTTGCTGATGTTTCTGTGGCTGGGCGTCTGGCGTCCGGTCAATGATGGCCTGGCAGCCGGCTGGGAGCGACAAGGCGCCGCGCTGGATCGCTATGCGTCGGTGCGGGCCATGGTCGCGGAATTGCGCCAGAAGCCGCAAAAGCGTGCCCAGGGCGAGCGCCTCGCGGTCGATCAACGCGTCGGCCAGACAGCAGCGGAAGCGGGCTTCACGCTCGATCGCGCCGACCAGCAGGGGCAGGGCCGCATGTCCGTGAACATCGCCTCGGCGCGCGTCGGGCCGTTGCTGCAATGGATCGCGCGTCTGGAGGCAGACGGGGTTGCGGTCCAGACGATCAGCATCGTCCCAGGCGCGGCAGAAGGCACCGTCTCCGTACAGGCCGTGTTCCAGGAGACGCGGCCATGATGGCGATGGTCCAGACGACGCGGGCGCGCATCATGCTCGGCGTGATCTTCCTGATCGCGCTGCTGGTCACATGGCCGCTTTATGCCGCCTTCGCGCTGTTCGGCCTCAAGGACATGGGCGTCGCCGCCCGATCCCTGCGCGGGCCGATCTGGTGGGGTGGCGCCGAGGAGTTGCAGATCCGTGGGGTTCAGCTGGGCACGGTGGATGTGTTCCTCAGTCCCATCCAGTTGTTCGTGGGCCGCGTGCGCATCGACATCGTGCGGCGGCTGGGCGACCGCGATGATATCAGCGGGGCATTCACGCTGGGGCTCAACCGGCGCGGTGTGGACGATGTGACCGGATCGGTCGCGCTCGGCGCACCGCTGGCGCCGCTGCCGGTGAGCCGGGTCGAGTTCGAGGATATGACCGTCCACTTCTCCGGCGGCATGTGCACCAAGGCGGAAGGGCGGGTGCGCGCGCGCGTGCCGGCGATCATGAGCGGGCTGGGTCTCGCCAATGGCCTTGCCGGCGCCGTGCGGTGCGCGGGCGATGCGGTGGAACTGCCGCTGGTCAGCCAGTCCGGTCAGGAGCAACTGTTCGTGCGGATCAAGCAGGACGGCAGCTATGAGGCAACGATGCGCATGCGCACAACCGATCCGCTGATCGGTGCGGCGCTGGGCGCCAACGGCTTTCAGGCAGTCAATGGCGAGCAGGTGCTGCGGACCGTCGGCCGGTTCTGATCGCGCGATGCTGGGGGCCGATCTGTTGCGCATGGCGCTGGGCTGCGGCCTTGGCCTCATCGCCGGCAGTTTTCTCGGCGCCGTCGTCACCCGCTGGCCGCGTAGCGAATCAGTGATGCGCGGGCGCTCGGCCTGCGATGCCTGCGGGCGGACGTTGGGCGCGATCGACCTCATTCCACTGCTCAGCGCCTTGCGGACGCGCGGGCGATGCCGGACCTGCGGGGCACGGATCGATCCGGCGCATATGATCATGGAACTGGGCGCAGCCGTGATCGGCGGCGTCTGCGCCTTGATGCTGGCGCTGCCCGCTGCGGCGCTGGTTGCGGTGGCGCTGTGGATCTTGCTGGCGCTGGCGGTGCTGGATGCACGCCATTTCTGGTTGCCGGATGCCTTGACGCTCCCGCTTGCGGTGCTGGGTCTCACCCTGGGCGACTGGCTGGTGCCAGCGCCTTTTGCGGATCGCATGATCGGCGCGGCTATCGGCTATATCGGCCTGTTCCTGCTGGCCATGAGCTACCGGCGCCTGCGCGGACGCGATGGGCTGGGCTTGGGGGATGCCAAGCTGCTCGGTGCGATCGGCGCGTGGCTCGGCTGGCAGCTGCTGCCGTTCGTGCTGCTTTTGGCCAGCATCGGCGGGTTGATCTGGGCCCTCATCCTGTGTCTGAAGGGGCGGACGCTGTCCGGCGACATGCGCCTGCCCTTCGGCACCTGCCTGTGTCTGGCTGCACCACTGGCAGCAGCATTGGCGTGGACCATAGCCCCATGACGGTGATGCGGTAGAGTTACGTGGACAAAGTCCGACCTGAACGAGCATCCTCTTCGATCGGAGACAGGGAGGAGATGCAAGTCGGGAAAGGCTTGGGAAGCGGACTGTCAGAGTAGATCGATGAAAGCGTCTCGTCTCGTTTCATCCCTACCGTCTGCGAAGACCTTTTGAACTTTGCGCAAGAATGCCTGCATATCCGGTTTCGCGTTGGCGATATGAGTAATCATGATGCGGAAGGGTGGTGCAATCTCGTTGATATCGCCGCCGAAAACACTGTCGTTTATGGCGTCAAGGCTGTGCCCGTGCCATGAAGGGGCTCCAAGCTTGAGAAGGACTTCAATGGAGAAGTCTTCAGCGCTCTCCCAGCGCAGCGCGCTCATATCAATCGTCAGCATTTGGTCAAACTAACACCAGCTGACATGTCCGCAATTTCGTCTTGTCCGGAAAGGCAGCTTTGAGCGCAAAAATCCTAAATGGAGACTATCGGCATGAGGTTGCACGGACGGAAGGTTTTGATGATTTCTGCCGCTGAGCACTATAGCTGAGATGTCGGGGGAAGCGGCCATTCGCTTGTTTGAACTAAGAGAGCGTTGCCGTGTCAAAGATCACTGCCGCCGAGGATGATCCGAGCGTGACCGAGCGTTCGTGTCTGCTATGGTCGGACCGCAGGGCTGCGCTCAATCACGACGTAGCTAAATACGGAGAAGAAGCATGCTTTTTCACACGATGGTGGGATCGAACGACATTGAGCGGGCAAAGCGCTTTTATGATACCGTACTTGGCACGCTGGGGGTTGGGGAAGCGACCGTTAACGTGGCCGACAGCGGCCATAAGCGCCTGATCTACAACAACGGGAATGGTACCAATTTCATTGTTACGCAGCCAATCAACGACGAACCTGCGACCGTCGCGAACGGCGGCACCGTTGCCTTTTCATGCAGTTCGCCAGAGCAGGTAAAACAGTTTCACGATGTCGCCGTTGCAAATGGCGCCACATCGATTGAGGCACCCCCCGGTCCCCGCAATACGGCGTCTCTGGGTACGATTGAACTCGCCTATTTCCGCGATCCAGATGGAAATAAGCTGTGCGGGATCCATTTCCCCCAGTGATCGACGTTTTCTTAGTCGGCTGCCCGCCTATGCGTTGGTTGGGCAGCTGAACTTTCTGGTAAAGGCTAGGTTTCGCTGACGCTATCGCCGCTGAGAGCGACGGCGACCCGGTTCCATTTTCTCTCTCGATCGGAAGAGAAGGAGACGAATAAACTGGCTGAGGAAATCGAGCTTAGAAGAGTGATCGTCGAGAGGCAGCTATGTCGTCGTGTCCGGAAAGGCAGCCTCGGGGAAATGGAATGGAATAGCCGCCATTCTACCAACTTTGGAATTGTCGAAGCCACCTAGCGCTAAACGGGGAACCAACCACCGCGCCGCGGGGTTCATTCCCGGAGGTATCTCATGGCAGCGCGTGCATATTGGCGTGGGCAGATCAAGCTGGCGCTCGTTTCGATCCCCGTAGAGGTGTTCTCCGCCACGCGCTCCGGCGCCAAGATCGCCTTTCATCAGGTCCATGAACCGAGCGGCAAGCGCATCCGCTATGAGAAGGTCGCGCCCGGCGTCGGGCCGGTGGATCGCGATGAGATCATGAGGGGCTTCGAGGTTTCCAAGGGGCAGTATGTGCTGCTCGATGATGAGGAAATCGAGGCGGTGAAGATCGAGAGCCGCAAGACGCTGGACCTCGTCCAGTTCGTCGACGCGAGCGAGATCGACGTGCTCTATTACGACAAACCCTATTACGTCGTACCGGCGGACGATCTGGCCGAGGAAGCCTATGTGGTGCTGCGCGATGCCCTGCGGCAGGCGAAGAAGGTCGGCCTGGGCCAGCTTTCCGTGCGCGGGCGCGAGCAACTCGTCTCCATCAAGCCGTGCGGGCGCGGGCTGGTGATGGAGGTGCTGCGCTATGCCGACGAGGTGGTGAAGGCACAGGGCTTCTTCCGCGATATCGGCGACACCAAGCCGGAGGCCGATCTGCTCGATCTCGCCACCGCGCTGATCGACAAGAAAAGCGCGCCGTTCCACCCGGCCGAATTTCAGGATCGCTACATCCAGGCGCTCGAGGGGTTGATCGAGAAAAAGCGCAAGGCGAAGGGCGGCAAGCGCATCCTCGAGGATGCCGAGGAAGCGAGCCGGCCCGGCGGCAGCAATGTCATCGATCTGATGGCTGCGCTCAAGAAGTCGGTTGGCGATGGCGGCGGCGCCAAAAAGGGCAGCACCACCAAGAGCGCGCCTGCCAAGAGCCGGGCAACCGCCAGCAAGAGCGCCAAGGCTCCGGCCTCGAAGGCGGCGGGAAGCCGGGCAACCGCATCACGGTCGAGCCGCCGCAAGAGCGCCTGACATGGATCTCAACCCCGGAACGCCGCTGCATTGGGTCGATGGGGAGGTGATGCTGCGGCTGGGCATCGCGGCCCTGCTAGGATTGGCTCTGGGGCTGGACCGGGAATTGCGAGGACACGCTGCCGGGCTTCGTACCCATGGCCTCATCTGCTTCAGCGCGGCGGTGATGACGGTGAGCTCGATCTCGCTCTATCGTCAGCTTGCGACCGGCCAGTCGGGCATGGACCCGCTGCGTATCTTTGAGGCGACGGGGACGTTCGTCGGCATCATTGCGGCAGGCCTCATCGTCTTCAGCAAGGGCGAGGTCCATAATCTCACCACCGCCGCCCACATCTGGCTGGCGACCGTGGTGGGCATTGCGTGCGGTGCGGCGCAGTGGCCGCTGGTTTTGGTGGCGAGCATCGTGTCGGTGGTGATGCTGACCTTTCTGCGGCTGGTGGAGCGGCGCTGGATCGAGCCTCGCCTCGCAGAGAGGGCGTCCGACAAGGAAAAGGAGAAGAGCTGATGCCCCGCAAGAGCCCCCTTGCCGATTATGACGCCAAGCGCGATTTCACGCGGACGCCCGAGCCGGCAGGCAAGCAGGAGCGCAGCCCCGGCGGCAATTTGTTTATCGTGCAAAAGCATGACGCGACCCGTCTGCACTGGGACTTCCGGCTGGAAGTGGACGGCGTGCTCAAGAGCTGGGCGGTGACCAAGGGGCCAAGCGTGGACCCGGACGACAAGCGCCTCGCCGTGCGGACGGAGGATCATCCGCTCTCCTACGCGACGTTCGAGGGCATCATCCCCAAGGGTGAATATGGCGGCGGCACGGTGATGCTGTGGGACAAGGGCAGCTGGGCGCCGGTGGAAGGCAAGAGCGCCAAGGATATCGAGAAGGGCCACCTCCATTTCCGGCTGGAAGGCGAGCGGATGAAGGGCGAATGGCTGCTGGTGCGGATGAAGCCGCGCCCTGGCGAAAAGCGCGAGAACTGGCTGCTGCGCAAGATCGACGACGCATTCGCCGGCACCGGCGACGTTCTGGTGGAGCAATCACTGACATCCGTGCTCACCGACCGCACCATGGCGGAGATCGCGGCGGATACGGCAGGCGCGCAGTCGCTGGCCGGCAAGAAGGGCAAGGTCTTCACCCAGGCGATGGAGGCCGCCGCTGCGCATAATGACAAGGCTGCCAAGAAGGCGGCGGCGCCTGAGCGCCGGGCGTCGAAAGCTCAGTCGAAAGCCAAGCGGCCGGATTTCCAGTCCGTGCAGCTGGCGACCCTGGTCGATGCGGTGCCCACGGGCAATGAGTGGATGCACGAGATCAAGTTCGACGGCTATCGTGCGCTCGCGGCCGTCAACGGGGCGGATGTACGGCTCTTTACGCGCAGCGGCCTCGACTGGACGGACAAGTTTCAGCCCATTGCGGATGCCCTTGCCGCGCTGGACCTGCCGCCCGCGCTGATTGACGGCGAGATCGTGGCGCTGGGTAAGGGCGGCAATCCCGATTTCTCGACGTTGCAGGCCGCATTGAAGGGTGAGGGCAAAGCCGCGCTCAGCTTCTTCGCCTTCGATCTGCTGAGCCTCGATGGCGCGGACCTGCGCGGCAGTTCGAACATCGAGCGCAAGGAGCGGCTGGACTCGCTGCTCCACGCGGCAGAGGCGCCGCTTCATGTCGCCGATCATGTCATAGGCGCAGGCGAAAAGCTGTTTGCCGCCATGTGCAAGGCGGGTGGCGAGGGGATCATCTCCAAGCGCATCGATGCGCCCTATCGCGGCGCGCGGACCCGCAACTGGCTCAAAGTCAAATGTACGCTGCGGCAGGAGTTCGTGCTAATCGGCTGGAGCCGCAGCAGCGCCAAGGGGCGTCCGTTTGCCTCACTTCTGCTAGGCCAGCGAGAGGGGGAGGAGCTGGTCTACAAGGGCAAGGTCGGCACCGGCTTCGATGCGGCGACGATGGACGATCTCGCGGCCCGCTTCGCCACCCGCGCGCGCAAGACCCCGGCGGCGGAGGTGCCCCGGGCCGAGGCACGCGGTGCGCAGTGGATCAAGCCGGACCTGGTTGCCGAGGTGGCCTTTGCGGAATTTACCGGCGACGGGCGGGTTCGGCATGGCAGCTTCCTGGGGCTGCGCAGCGACAAGGACGCGACCGCAGTGACGCCCGAAAAGAAAGCCCCCGCACCCAAGGCGAAGAGCGACGTGCCGATCTCCAACCGGGAGCGTGTGATTTTCCCCGAGAGCGGGCAGACCAAGGGCGATCTGGCCGATTATTATGCGGCGATCGCGCCGATCATGCTGTCTTTCGTGTCGGACCGGCCGATCAGCCTCGTGCGCTGCCCGCAGGGCCGGGCGAAGCAGTGCTTTTTCCAGAAGCATGATAGCGGTTCGTTCGGCGCCCATGTGCATCATGTGCCCATTCGCGAGAAGGATGGCGGCACGGAGGATTATCTCTACGTGCAGGACAGCGAGGGCCTGCTCGCCTGCGTGCAGATGGGGACCATCGAATTTCACGGCTGGGCCGCGCGGGCCAGCGATGTCGAGCATCCTGACAAGATGATCTTCGATCTCGATCCCGATGAGGCGCTGGATTTCTCCGAGATCATCCGCGCGGCCCGGGATATCCGCCGGCGGTTGGAGGATATCGGGCTGGTCAGCTTCGCCATGCTGTCCGGAGGCAAGGGCGTGCATGTGGTCGTTCCGCTCACGCCGGGGCATGATTGGGACACGCACAAGGATTTCTCGCATCGCTTCGCAGAGGCGATGAGCATGGCTGAGCCGGAGCGCTTCGTCGCCACGATGAGCAAGGCCAAGCGCAAGGGGCGCATCTTCATCGATTATCTGCGCAACCAGCGGGGCGGCACGGCGGTGGTGCCCTATTCCGCGCGCGCCCGTGCTGGCGCGCCGGTTGCGGTGCCGATCAGCTGGGAGGAGCTGGAGGATGCGAAGGATGCGCATCCGTTCAGCATCGCGGATGCGGAGGCCTTAATCGAGCGGTCACGGGACAAGTCGCTGCGGGGCTGGGGATTGATGGCGCAGGGCTTGCCGGAATTGTGAGCCTTTGCCTGCCCGCTCGTGTCGAGCGAAGTCGAGACACGTTAGGACAGCGCTGGCGTGTCTCGACTACGCTCGACACGAACGGGGGGGAGAATTAGACCCCCTATTCGTGCCGGAGCGCGTCGATGGGGTTCAGGGCCGCCGCCCGCCGGGCGGGGAAGAAGCCGAACACCACCCCGATCAGCGCTGAAATGCAGAAGGCAAAGACGTTGATCTGCGCGTCGAACGTCCACGGCACCTGCATCAAGGGCGTCGCCACGGCGATGGCGATCTGCGCCAACAGCAGGCCGATCGCGCCGCCGAGGCAGGAGAGCACCACTGCCTCAACGAGGAACTGCAGCAGCACCTCGCGCTGCACCGCGCCGATGGCGAGGCGGATGCCGATTTCGCGGGTCCGTTCCGTCACGGAAACGAGCATGATGTTCATGATGCCGATGCCACCCACCACAAGGCTGATGCCCGCCACCGCCGCGACGATGCGGGTGAGCAGCGTCGTGGTGCCGGTCAGCGTGTCGGAAATCTGGCGGGTGTCGAAGATGTTGAAGTCATCTTCCTTACCGCCGGTGATCTTCCGCCGGTCCCGCAGCAGGTCGGTGAGGGAGGCCTGCACCTGCTGGGTCGAATAGGCCTGATCGACGCCCACCATCAGTAGCCGGATATCCGTCGTCCCGGTAAAGCGCCGCTGTACGGTCTTGATCGGCATGATGACGACATCGTCCTGATCGCCGCCGAAGCCGGCTTGTCCGCGCGTGCTCAGCGTGCCGACGATGTCGCAGCTGACGTCGCCGATGCGGAAGCGCTTGCCGATGGCATCGTCGCCCCGGAAGAGGTTGCGCTGCACGGTCGAGCCGATGATGCATACGGCCTTGCCCGCCGTTTCCTCCGCCGGGGTGAACATGCGCCCGGCACTTAGGGGCCAGGGCTGCACCTTGAAATAATCCATCGTCGTGCCGTTGATCGTCGTCGACCAGTTGGCGCCCTCATAGATCGCCGTCGCGCTGGCCTGCGCCTGCGGTGCGACCGCGGTAACGCCCGCCACCTGCTGCTGAATGGCCGTTACGTCCGAGGGTTCGAACTCGGGCGGACGCGGCCCGCCGCCCCCCCGGCCGAAGCCTTGGCCGGGGCGCACCTGCAGGATGTTGGTGCCAAGCGCCGCGATCTGCTGCTGCACGGCGGCTGTCGTTGCCTTGCCCAGCGTCACCATGGTCACGACCGCCGCCACGCCGATGATGATGCCCAGCGTCGTGAGGAATGAGCGCAGCTTGTGTCGCAGGATCGAGCGCAGCGCGAGGAGGAAGGTGGTGCCCAGCATCAGTGCATCGCCCTTTTGCCGGCGCCCTGTTCGATGCGATCGACCAGCCCGTCCTTGAAATGCACGATGGTGCGGGCGAACTCGGCCATGTCTGGCTCGTGCGTCACCATGAGGACGGTGATGCCCGCATCGCGATTGAGGCCGCTCAGCAGTTCCATGATCTCCACCGAGCGCTCGCTATCGAGATTTCCGGTGGGCTCGTCGGCCAGCAGTACATCGGGATTGGTGACGATCGCGCGCGCGATGGCGACGCGCTGTTGCTGGCCGCCGGAGAGTTCGGCGGGCGTATGGTCCCACCATTTATCCAGCCCGACCTTCTCGAGCGCGCTCATTGCCGCCTCCCGCCGCGCATCCTTGGCATCGCCGCGGTAGAGCAGGGGCAGCTCGACATTTTCGAGCGCCGTCGTGCGCGCCAGCAGGTTGAAGCCCTGGAAGACGAAGCCGAAATATTTGCGGCGCAGCAGCGCCCGCTGATCCCGGTCCAGCGTCTCAACATGCACGCCCTTGAACATGAAGGCGCCGGAGGTCGGCACATCGAGGCAGCCGAGGATGTTCATCGCCGTCGACTTGCCGGAGCCGGACGGGCCCATGACCGCCACGAAATCACCCTGCGCCACGTCGAGGTCGACGCCCTTGAGCGCCTGGAACGCCGTCGCGCCCTCGCCATAGACCTTGGTGATGCCGCGCAGGGAAATGAAGGCGTTATCGGCCACTGCTGGCGGCCCCGCTGAGCTGGCTGGTGATGACGTTCATGCCGGGCTTGAGGTCGCCGGAAAGCACTTCGGTATGGAAGCCGTCGGTGTCGCCGGTGGTGATCTGCACCGCTTTCGGCTTGCCGTCGTCGCCCAGCACATAGACCTGCTGCTGCGCGCCGCGACCCACGGTGACGCTGCGGTCATTGCCGCCGCCTCTGCGGCGCGGCCCCATGGAGAGCGCGCCGGTGATGCCGGACTGGCCGCCGCCAGCCTGGCTGCCGCCCTGCGCCTGCGGGGAGAAGCGCAGCGCCGCGTTGGGCACCAGCAGCACGTCCTTCTTGTCGGACGTGACGATGTCCGCCGTCGCCGTCATGCCGGGGCGCAGATCGAGCTTCTCGTTATCGACGCTGAGGTCGGCGGCATAGGAGACGACCTGACCCGTGGTGCCGCTCGTGGACGTGCTCGACGTCGAGGATGCGCTGGCCGCGCTGGCCGAGAGATTGGAGCCGATGTCGACACGGGTGATGACGGCCGGGAAGGTCCGCTCAGGGAAGGCGTCCACGATGAACGTCGCCTTCTGGCCTTCCTTGACCGTGCCGACATCGGCTTCGTCAATGGCCACCTCCAGCTTCATCTTGGAGAGATCCTCGGCGATCACGAACAAGGTCGGCGTGTTGAACGAGGCCGCGACCGTTTGGCCGGGGTCGACCTGACGGGCGAGCACCACGCCAGCCACGGGCGAGCGGATGATCGCGCGGGCGCGCTGCGTCTGGTTCTGGGAAAGCGCGGCCTGGCTGGCGACGACATTGGCCTCGGCCACGCGCAGCGCAGCCTGCGCGCGCTGTACATTGGCGCGTCCGGTCTGCAGCTCGGTTTTGGAAGGAACACGTCCGCCGGAAAGTCGGGCGACTTCCTCCAGCCGGGCAAGCTGCGCCTGCGATTCGGAGAGGGTTGCCTTGGCCTGCGCCACCTGCGCCTGATTGGCGGCAAGCTGGGCGCGGCCCTGGCGAATCTGGTCTTCGATCTGCTCGGGGTCGATCTCGGCCAGCGGCTGGCCCTGCGTCACACGGTCGTTCACGTCCACCAGCACGCGCACCACCAGTCCGGAGAGCTGCGAGCCGACCGTCACCTGATTGGTCGGCGCCAGCTTGCCGGTCGCCGAGACAGTGGTGACGAGGTGGCTGCGCTGCACCGGCGCGGTCACATAGCCGGGCGCCTCTGCGTTGCCGAAGAAGCGCCAGGCGAGCAGGATGAGCAGCAGCGCGCCAGCGACGATGGCGACCCATTTGAAATGGCGGCGCCAGGCCGGCTGCGGCTTCACGCCGAGGAAATCATCGAGTTGCTGATCTGCCATGCTTGTGCTTCCGGTCATTGAGGCGCGGTCGGCGTGACGGTGGAATCCCACCCGCCACCCAGTGCGGTGTAAAGAGCGATCAGGGCGGTTGCCTTGTCGGCGCGGGCCTGCACCAGGCCGTTGCGGGCCGAGATGAGCGATGCTTCCTGCGTGTTGAGCGTGGTGAAGTCCGTGAGGCCGGTGCGATACTGGTCGCGTGCGAGCAGAGCGGAAGTGTTGGCCGCATCGAAGGCGATGGCGAACTGTCGTTCCCGCTCACCGGCGGTGCGCAGCGCAACCAACGCGTTCTCGACATCTTCCAGCGCGGTCAGCACGGTCGACCGATAGCTGGCGAAGGCGCCTTCCGCGCCGGCCTGCGCGGAGCGGATCTGCGCGCTGGTGCGGCCGCCATCGAAGATGAGCTGGCTGAGGCTCGCGAACAGGCTGCCGGTGATCGTATCGAGCACGCTGCCGATGCTGGTGGCGCCCGCGCTCAGGCTACCGCCGATGCTGAGCGCCGGGAAAAGCTGCGCGCGCGAGACGCCGATCTGCGCGGTGGTGGCGGCGAGGTTGCGCTCGGCGGCACGCACGTCGGGGCGCTGGCGCAGCACGTCGGCGGGGATGCCGGCAGCGATCTCCTCCGGTCCATGGGGGATCGGCTTGGGCGCTGCCAGCATCTCCTTGAGCGCGCCGGGTGCCTGCCCGGTCAACACGCCGATGCGGGAGACGGCGGCATTATACTGCTGCTCAATCTGTGGCAGGCTGGCGGCGGTCTGTGCCCGGCTTGCCCGCGCCTGCTCGGCATCCAGCGAAGAAACCAGCCCGGCCTGAACGCGGAAGCCGGCGATCTCCAGATTATCGTCCTGAATCGCGAGACTCGACCGCGCATTCTCGATCTGCGCCTGATAGGCACGCGCCAGCACATAATTGCGTGCAACCTCGCTCTGCACCGAGAGCAGCACGGTCGCATAATCGAAGCCCGCGCCTTCATATTGCGCCCGGCTGGCCGCCACGGAACTGCGCACGCCGCCGAAGAGATCGAGCTGGTAGCTGGCGTCCAGCCCCAGCGAAAAGCTGTCGGTGCCCCCATCGCCGACGGTCACGACCGATCCATCCGGCAGCGTCGTCGTCCTGTCGCCGCCCCGCAGCGGCTCGGTCCGGCGGTAACCGGCCGAGCCACTGGCCGAGGGGAGAAGGCTCGAGCGGCTGACCACCAGCGCCTCGCGCGCCTGCCGCAGCCGCGCCGTCGCCTGTGCGAGGTCGAGGTTGGATTGCGCGGCCTGCTCCACCAACTGGCCCAGCACCGGATCATCGAAGCTCTGCCACCAGCGGGTCAGGTCCGGCCGGTCCGGTGTCGCGGGCACGGACCACTGATCGGGCACCCCCAGAGCGGAGGCGCTTTTCGGCTCATAAGCGGGAGCCATGGTGCAGGATGGCAGCAGGACGATGCCCGATAGCAGCAGGAATGCGCGGTTCATGCCCAATGAATGGGTGAGCGCGCAATTTTCGTCCAGCCGCAAATTGTCACAAATTATACCGAACGGGTAGATTGCCGCTACGGAACGCTGCGCGAAGCGGCCTTATCCATTCCTTAAGATATTGATGGTTAAGGAAGTTGTTCGGTGAATGCGCGTCGATTATCATGGCTGCAACAGGGCCGGATTGTCGCAAGCGACGCACCAGGACGGAGCCCGATCTTCTTCGAGAGAACAGCATGATGAACGTGAGGCTTGGCGCTGCGGCGCTCGCATTGTCTTTGGTATCGGTCCCCGCTTTGGCGACCTCGACCATTACCGACGGGATCAACAACCCAGCAGGCCAGTGGGCCGGCATCGATTATTGGGGCGTTCAGGTCTCCCAATTCTCGACCGTGGACCAGACATTCACGTTCAACCTGCCGACCTACAGCAAGGTGGATCTGTTTCTGAGCGGTTCGCCGAAATTCCAGTTCACGGACATTTTGCTCAACGGCACGAGCATCGCCAGCAATCTGACGCCGGGCTGGTCCAACGCGCTGATCGGTTCCGGCTTTGCCGATGCCGGGTCGGTAACCCTGCAGTTCAAGGCGAACTACACCTGCCCCGATTGCTGGGGCGACTGGTTCGGCGGCTATGTGCAGGTAAGCGAGGCGGCCTATAATCCGCCTGTGACGCCGCCGGCCTCCAATCCCATTCCTGAGCCTGCGACCTGGGCGCTCATGCTCGGCGGCCTGGCACTGGTGGGTCTTATGATGCGCCGCCGCAAGGTGTCGGTCAGCTTCGGCTGACCGGCTTCGTCCGCAGCAAAGGAAGAGAGGGCCGGACTTCCGGCCCTTTTTCATGGGTCATGCTGGAGTAGGCGCGCGGCCCTCTCCGCCAGCGATGGTCAGCACCAGCTTTTCCAGCACGACATTGTCGTCGATGCGCCAGATGCTGATCCGGTGCCGCCCGGCCTCAACCGGGCCGAGATCGGCGGTCAGGCGTAGGCTGTTGTCGATGACCGCCTCGGCCCAGCGCCGCTTGGCGGGCGTGTCCTGCGCGCCGCCCGTCGGCTCCAGCACGGCTCGCAAGACCATGACCGGGCCGTCGTCCAGAGACACACCGAGCGCGACTCCGGCCTGTCCCATCGTATCCAGCGTGGGGACCAGATGGGCCGTGATCTGGCCAACCCCCGCATGCGGAACGTCCACCTCATAATCGAGCGCGACCCCGTCGGCCGGCGTGGTCGGCGGCCTGCCTTGCGGCAGAGCCACCACCGCACTGCCGCCCTGACCGAGATGGGCGATGGGCGTCCAGCGCGGGCCCTTGGCATGGCGCGCGCGGGCGAAGTCGCTCGCGGCGATCGTGATGACGCGGGGGTCTGCAGGGCGGGGCGTGACGAAGACGGGCGTGCCCTTCGTTGTGCCATCGCCGACCCGTGAGATGCTGGGCATGCTCTGCTGGGTCGGCTGCTGCCAGATGACATAGCCGATGTGCACCTGCGCCATCATGCCATCCCACTTGCCGCCATTGAGCGTATGATAGTGTGCGGTCAGATCGGCATCGCGCTGGTAGCTCGTTTCCACCATGTCCGCGAAATAGTTGGCGCGCGGGTCATTGTCCTGCGCCAGCCGCTTGTTCCACGCCGCGCCATAATAGAGCCGGTACAGATTGGCCATCGCGCTGATCGGATAGGCGAGGAGCTGATCATAAGCATCGTGCTGCTCGGGGCGCAGCCGCGCCCGCGTGGCGAGCATCCGGCGTTCGAGCGCATCCCACTCACCGACCAGAGCCCCGAACACGCCTCCGTCCA
Source organism: Sphingobium sp. B10D7B (assembly GCF_025961955.1). Lineage (NCBI taxonomy): Bacteria > Pseudomonadati > Pseudomonadota > Alphaproteobacteria > Sphingomonadales > Sphingobiaceae > Sphingobium > Sphingobium sp. B10D7B. The sequence goes on along the minus strand of NZ_JAOQOQ010000001.1, from coordinate 2,198,398 downwards.
GCGCCTGCGAGGTGACGTCGCCCAGCGGGAAGCTGTCCTGATCGATCAGTTCGGGTTTTCGCCGCGCGGCATATTGGCTGTAGGCCGTCATCATCGCACCGATCGCCTCGGCCTGTTCGGGGCCGAACGTCGCCGCCGCCCAACGCGCCGGATAAGCCGCAAGCGCCTGCGGCGTCATCGTCTCAGGGTTCCAGGCCATCGCCAGGAAGAAGCTCAGCGGATATTCCATGGGCTTGATGTCACCGACATTGACGATCCACATCGCCCGGGCATCGCGCTGATAGGCGAGGTCCATCTGTTGCCAGACCTTCTCGATCTGGTTGGTGTTCAGCCACTTATAGTTGCGCGGCACGCCCACATAATCGAAGTGATAATAGACCCCATAGCCGCCGCTGCGGGGTTTCGCGGCCGGATCGGGCAGGCGGCGGATCTGGCCCCAATTGTCGTCGGCGAACAGCAGGATGACATCGTCGGGCACCTGCATGCCGTGGTCATAATAATCCTGCACTTCCTTGTAGAGCGCCCAGACCTGCGGGGTCTTGTCCGCGCTCTGCCCGGTCGCCTGCGCGATGATGCCGCGCTGGTCCGTCACGATCTGTTCGAGCAGCGGGATCGCGGTGCCTTCCGCCATGGCTTCGTCGCCATCGCCTCGCATTCCGATGGTGACGACAGACTCATAGCGCCCGCCATTCCCTTTCGACATCATGCGGGCGATCCCGCCGCGCCAGAATTCGCGCAGATTGTCGGCGTTGGTCGTGTAATCCCAGCGTCCGCCGGTCACGCCGCCTTCAGGATTGCGGTGCCACTCGTCCTGCGCCCGGAGCATAGGCTCGTGGTGGGAATTGCCCATCACCACGCCCATTTCATCGGCAAGGGTCATGTTCTGCGGGTCGTCGGCGGCGAAAGCGCGCGGTGCCCACATCGCCGGCCAAAGATAATTGCCCTTGAGGCGCAGCAGAAGCTCGAAGACATGGGCGTACATCGCGGTGTTGAAGCCGCCGAACGTCTTTTCCGCCCAACTGCTCAGGCAGGGCGCCTCGTCGTTGATGAAGAACCCACGGTAGCGCACCTTGGGCTGATCCCGCACTGGCGTGGCGGCGATCGACACGTCCGACCTTCGCCTGACCGGCACATCGGCAAACCAATGCCATGGCGAGACGCCGATCTGCTCGGAAACATCATAGGTGCCGAACACGGCGCCGCGCCGATCTGATCCCACGATCACCAGCGCGCGCTCGATCCCCTTGGCCGGATGATCCACGACGATTCGCCGAAAGGCTTCCCAGGCCCCCGCGAGATCGCCCACGTCGATCTTTCCGGCAGCCATCAGACCGTCGATCAATCGGCTTTGGCCCAGCACGCCGATGATGACAGCCACGCCGGAAGGCGTGCTCCCATAGCCTTTCGACACGCGCGCAGCCGTGCCGCACACCCGCCCAATATCTTCCGCGAATCGCGTGGCGACATGGCCCACCGCACTGTCGGCCTCATTATCGATTATCACCCCAGCCGGCACGCCGCTGCGGATCAGCGGGAAGGGCGCTTGCGCCCCCAATCCCAGCGTCCCGGCGCGCGCGGCGAGTGGAGAGCCTAGCAAAGCGAGCGTTCCGGCAGCCGCGCTCCCCATCAGCCGTCGCCGCGTGACTCCGCTGGCTGCGTGCTCGCGCATGATCCGCTCCCTTCACTCTTCGTCTGTCTGCGACGCCTCAGCGCACCATCACGCGTTTTACTCCGACAAATAAAGTGCAAATAGTTGAGCCCGCTGTCAAATGCACCGTGCCGTTTTAATACGCTTTTCGGTCGAGCAGAGGCATGCCGGTGGCAGTGCTTCTGCGGTCATCAATTGGGTATGATGCGCGGACGCTCGCGCGGTCGGAGTGTGCCAAATCTCAGGATTTGAGCCAATCCGGCTGGGTTTGGGCTTCAGCGCTCGACGCCGTTGGCGCAGGGAACTCTCCATCGCGGCGCCAAACGATCCGTATTTTGCCTCAAATTGAGAGGCCGCGACGCCGCTCAGCGCACGGTTTTCCCTACGCGGATGGCAATTGCTCCGCCCAAAAAAGGGTGTAAACGCTCAAGGCAGCAGAAGGTTGCACCGGCCTGTAAATGCTTCTGGGCGTCGACGGGGGACTTTACGTGATCAAAGATGTGATTGTTGGTTGGCGTCGCCGTTCCATGAGCCCCGTCTCCTATGCCAACCCTGTGGGCGATGCGCTCCAGGCGTCCGGCTCGCTGAGGGACACGATCGTTAGATTAGCGGACGGAATTGCCGGCTATAAGTGGGCCGGGGAGACTGCGCCCGAGAGCCCCAACACCGCTGCTGACGCGCATCTCAATCAAGTGCAGCAGCGGCGCGTTTTTGCCGGACTGTCGCGCAGTTTTCATCCCGACGAGCGCTCGGATGCAATGCACCTGAGCGCCGACCTGAATTCTCTCGACGATCGCCGGACATCCATCGGCGCGCTTTGAGGCGGATAGGGCGAGGTCACAACCACCCTCACATCCGTGAGGAAATGGTGCCGGATGCAGGATTTGAACCCGCGACCTTCGGTTTACAAAACCGCTGCACTACCACTGTGCTAATCCGGCAAGGTCGCAACTCCCTATGATTTCACCGCGCGGGGGTCAATCCGCAATGCGGCTCGGTAGCAAGGTCATGGCCCGGTCTGCATCTCCAGCGCCCAGGCGCGCGCCGCCTCCAGCCGGGCAGTATTCGTCGCGCAGATCAGCGCGTCGGCGCGGTCAAGAAGGATGGGATCGCGACTGGATCGGTCAACAGGCTGGGCATCGCCGGGCGCGGGCAGGCCGGGGCGATCGGGAGTACAGGCAGCGTGCGCGGCTGGCAGGCGCACAACGCGATCGCGATAGACAAGGGTGAGAGCCTCGCTCTTCTGTTCGGCAGCATCGTTGAGCCTCCTGTTGTGGACGCGAAGCGCGGCGACCTGCGCGTCGAAATCCGTCTGCGCCTTGGCCTGGGCGGCGCGATAATCCTGACGGGCCTTCGCAAGTGCGGCGGCATGGCGTGCGCGCAGATGGTCAACCCGCACCCCCCATGCCAGCGCGAGAATAAGAGCCAGGGCGAGCGCGCCGGTGGCGGCGAGCCATCCCCGTAGCGTCACAAGTTGGTCAGGCAGAGCCGGCGCTCTGCCTCCCGCCGGTTGACCAGCCCCTGCACGCGCCGCCCATCGACCATCACCCAGAGCCGGAACGCGTCGCAGCCGCCCGGCCAATCGCCCGCGTTGAACCGCCGCGCGACTGTCGAGCGCGCAAAGGCCGCCTCGCCAATATTATAGGTGAGCGAGATGGCCGCCGCGAACTGATAGGGCCGATCCCTGAGCGCTGGCACGGCGCGCAGCACCGCGGGCGCCCAGTCGGCGGCCAGCGTTCGGTCCAGCATCGCCGCGCATTCGGCGGGCGTGTAACGCCGCATCGGCACGCGGGTCTCGCCGGTGCAGACCGTCCAAATGCCGGCGATGTCGCGATAAGGGTCGGTGCGTGTGCCTTCCCATCGCGCGATGAACGGCGCCGCGATCATGATGGCGAGGCCGATGAAAGCGCTGCCGACCGCCCCGCCCAGCAGCGTATCCCGCGCGTTCATTTGCTCAAGCCCTTGAAGGCCGCGAATGCGGCGATCATCGAGGCGATGAAACCCGCCACCCATCGGCTCCAGCGCAGCCAAAGCTTCGCCGCGCGCCAGGCTTCGATCACTTCCATGGTCCGCTTGGTGTCCTGTTCGACCAGCGCAAGCCGCTCGGATGCGCGGCCGATTTCCTGCGCCTGCCGGTCGACCGTTTCGGCAAGGCTCTCCACCTTGCCGATCAGTTGATCCAGCTTCCGCGCGAGTTGCGGGCTGGTCATCGTGTCACCGCATCCTTTGCGTCGCCATCGCAGCGATAGAGCGCGACGATATCCGCTTCATCGCCAGCAAGCGGGCCGTTCGGGCAGGTGTAGCTCGCGCCGCTGTAGCGCTCGCTGTTGAACACCGCCCATTCATCCAGCGCGCCGCCGGTGAGCCCGTATTCGCCGTTATGGTTGCGGAGCGAATAGCCAGAGGCGGCCGGCACGATCGTCTCGCCGAACGCGGCATAGCTCTCGCGGGTGCCGGGAAGGCCATCGGTGACGTTGGTCACATAGAGCGCCAGCCCTCCCGGCCCGGCCTGGCAGGCGACATGGTAGCGCTTGCCCGGCGCCAGCACCGTGGTGCCGGTGAGGCCGCTCCAGACCCGCAGCTTGCCGGCGCCATCGATGGCGACGAAGCGGGAGCCGTTGCTTCCGAACCCGCCGAACAGGACCTGGATCGCGCCCGGGAGCGGGTCCGGGCAGGTGAAGAAGCCCTCCACGGTAATCGGCGCAAAGACCGGGCTGTAACTGCCACGCGCGGTGCCGCCCGTCATCTGCTGGCCGAACGCCGCGCCACCGGTGCTGGCGGCGTAGGTCGTGCTCGTCTCGGCCATGCTGAGGGGGCTGATCGGCGCGATGAAGCCGCTCGGCGGGGCATTGATCGCGCCGCCCGGCGTCGGCGCCGCGATGGCGATGGGGAGCGTGCTGCCCTGCACGATGCGGCCGGTGGTGATGCCGTCTCCATCGGTCCGGTCATCGCGGATCGTGTCGGTCGCTGCATTGGCAGGGCCGCTCGGGAAGTAGACCCAGAGGTCGAGCTCATGTCCGGGGCCGGGATCGTTGGCGAGCGTGATCGCGAGCGTCGTGGCGTTCACTGCGCTGACCGATGCCACCGGGAAGCGGTTGTCGGTCGCGTTGTTGGCCATCGGGTTCACCCGGCCGCGCGGGAACACCCACAAGCGGTTGCCCGGCGTGCCGCTCAGCACGAGAGCGCTCTGGCCGACATTGCTCAGCGTAAGCGTGATGGTGGTGCCGGATCGGGTGGCGGAGAGGGGCGCGGGGCCAAGGCCTGCGCTCGCGCCATAAGAACTGCGCAGCGCGCGATACAGGTGGCGCGCCATGGTCAGCGAGCCGGCTTGTGTCTGGTGGATGCCGTCGCCGCTCATCAGCGTATCGTCCATGTGGACATACGTCGCACCATTGGCCGCGCACCAGTCCTGCGCGCCTTTGCGGATGCGGCTCACCTGCCACGGCGTGCCCCAGCTCCGCAGCAACCCCATGGAGGGGATGGTCCAGACGAGACGGGCGAAGGACGGCAGGCTGTTGAGCGTGGTCAGTTGGCTGAAGAGGGTGCTCAGGGCCTGGCCATAGGCCTTGGGTGGGATGCCATAGAGGGCCTCGGTATGACCCTGACCCCAGACAAAGGCCTCGAAGCCATTGCCGGCCCGGTTCATCACCTCGGTGAGCGCCGTCCAGTTGCTCTGCCGGCTAAAGAAGCTGGCGATGGTGGTGCCGCCGACCGCATGGCCGACAACGCCACAGTTGACGCCGGTCAGCGCAATCATGCGGTTGAGATATTCACCGACGCCGACGGAATTGGGGCCGGCGCTATTGCTCATATCAGCCGGCGTCTGCCAGGGCATGGTGGCGGCGGCGGGATTGTAGGTGTTGCCGTCCACATATCGCGCCAGCACCGCGCTGTTGGCATCCGGCGCGATCCCAAGCGAGGCGAAGGTCGCCGTCGAATCGGTGGCCTGGCGCCCCAGCATCCGCACGGTGAGCGATTGACCCGCAAAGCCGGTCAACATGCCCATGCCGACCTTGACGGTGCCGAGCTGCCAGGCGCCATCTGCGCCCTTCAGATCGACGAAGAACCAGCCAAGCCGCGCATCCACGCCGGTAACGTCGACATAGGTGGCGCCGTTTGCGATCGTGCCGGCGGTCCACGGCCCCTGCAGGATCGTTGTTCCATCCTCGGCGGAGCGGATACGCACCCCGACCGTGCCGGCGGTGACGGTGCCGGACAGCGGCACGCGGATCGTGCCGGTGCCCTTGCCCTGGCCACCGCCGTTGGTTGTGGTGCGCTGGTAAATCCGCTTCTCTTCGTAGCTTGGGAACTGCGCCAACGTGAAGCCAGCGCTGTAACTCGCGGCAACGAGCGCCGCAGCGACCGGCCCGACGGCGTCCGCATCGGCCGACCCACTGCCGCCGGCCCCGTTCGCCAGCTCGCGCGGGCCGATCATCGATCCCGTATCGGCTGCGGACAGCACATAGCTGTTGGCGGTGGCGCCTGCGATGGGTACGCCATCGCGCAGCCACTGCCATCCCGTCGCCGCGCCGTTCACGATGATGCCGCCCAGAGCGGTGAGCATATCGCCGACGCGCGGAGGGCTGGCGGCGCCGGTCATGGCGGGTCTGCTCGTCCAACTGGGGGCGGGGGTTGGTGTAGGCGTCGGCGTGGGGGTGGGAGACGCGCCAAGGGGCCGATGACGGCGCGCAGACCCTGCAGCGCCGAAACCAAATCCGGGACCGACCATCAGGCAAGGCCCACAATGTCGGCCGCGGTCGTGCCGCTGGCGCGGATGTAGCGAGCGCGGATGTCGAGGATCTGCCCTGACGCGACATTCTTGAGCATCACGTCCGTGCCGGAGCCTGCCGCGCGCAGCGTGATGGCGCCGCCCGTCCCGACATAGATGGCCTTGGGTAGCGGGTCGATTTCATTGGTGGCGTGGGGCGTGATGGCAAAGGCCTCGCGCGCCGGCTGGGTGAGGGAGTCGATCTGGTTTTCGAAGCGGTCGGCCATGTCCGTGCCCTTCCTGTGGCGAGTGCTGCGGCCGAATCGCCGCAACGCCCTTAAGCCACCGGAGAGGTGCTGTAGGACAGATTAAATTTACCTATCTGGTAAAATCACGGTGCTGGCGTCTTGTCCTTGAACAGGCACACATCGTTGATGATGCAGCGCCAGCATTCGGGCTTACGGGCTTTGCAGACATAGCGGCCATGCAGGATCAGCCAATGGTGGGCATCGCGCCGAAAGGGCTGGGGAACGCGCTTTTCCAGCCCGCTCTCGACGGCGAGCACGGTCTTCCCCGGCGCCAGCCCGGTGCGGTTGCCGACCCGGAAGATATGGGTATCGACCGCAAAGGTTTCCTCGCCGAATGCCGTGTTCATCACCACATTGGCGGTTTTGCGCCCCACGCCCGGCAGGGTGGTCAGCACGTCCCGGTCGCGCGGCACTTCGCCGCCGTAGGTCTCCACCAAGACCTGCGAGAGCGCGATGACGTTCTTGGCCTTGGTGTTGAAGAGGCCGATGGTCTTGATGTGTTCCTTGAGCGCCTCCTCGCCGAGCGCCACCATGTCCGCCGGCGTCTTCACCGTTTCGAACAGCCGCCGCGTCGCCTTGTTGACGCCCGCATCGGTCGCCTGCGCGGAGAGGACCACGGCCACAAGCAACTGGAAATCATTGCCATATTCCAGCTCGGTGCGAGGCTCGGGATTATGCTCCGCCAGCCGCGAGAACAGCGTAAAAATCTGATCGCGGTTGAGAATGCGCTGGCGGCTCAAAACCTAAAGCCCCAGCACATCCGCCATGGCATAGCGTCCCGGCGCCTTGCCGATCAGCCATTGCGCGGCCTTCACCGCACCACGGGCGAAGATGATGCGGCTCTCGGCCCGGTGACCCAGCTCGATCCGCTCCTGATCGGCGGCCAGCACCACAAGATGATCGCCTGCGACCGATCCCCCGCGCAGCGCCGCAAAACCGATGTCGCCGGCCTTGCGGGCGCCGGTGATCCCGTCGCGCCCGCGCGCGCTATGGTCGGCAAGGCTGATCCCGCGCCCGGCCGCTGCCGCTTCGCCCAGCAACAGCGCCGTGCCGGAAGGAGCGTCCACCTTGTGGCGGTGATGCATCTCCAGAATTTCGATGTCCCAATCGTCGCCCAGTCGCGCGGCCGCTTCCTGAACGAGCGCAGCCAGCAGATTGACGCCGAGCGAGGTATTGCCCGTCTGCAGCACCGCGATCTGCGCCGACGCACGGTCGATGGCTGCGTGATGCGCCGCTTCGAGGCCGGTCGTGCCGATCAGAAGCGGCTTGCCCGCCGCGACGCAGGCATCAAGATGCGCCTGCAGCGCGCCGGGCACCGAGAAGTCGATCAGCACGTCGGCGCTGCCCGCAAGGCCCATCGCATCGCTGGTGATCGCCGCGCCTTCTGCGCCGATGGTCCCGCCCGGCTGACTGTCCGTTCCGCCCGCCACCGCAATCCCGGCATCCGCCGCAACCCCCGCGATCGCCTGACCCATGCGCCCCCGCGCGCCAAAGATGCCGATCGCCGTCATGATGCTTGCGTCCTTCGCTCCAAATCTGTCTCATCGCGCCGATGCCAGACTCGAACGCACTTGTCATCCTCACCGGCGCCGGCATCTCGGCAGAAAGCGGCCTGGAAACCTTCCGCTCGGAAGATGGCCTGTGGGCACAGCATCGGATCGAGGATGTCTGCACGCCCGAAGCGCTGGCGCGCGATCCTGCATTGGTCCATCGCTTCTATGATATGCGTCGCGCCGCGTTGGACCGCGTTGAGCCCAATCCCGCGCATGAGGCGCTCGCCCGGCTGGAAGCGCATTGGCCCGGCGAGCTCCTGCTGGTCACGCAGAATGTCGATGATCTCCACGAGAGGGGCGGCTCGCGCAACCTCCTCCATATGCATGGCGCGTTGAACAGCGCGCTGTGCGCCGCCTGCGATTACCGTCTGCCGTGGACGGGTCCTCTCCCGCCTGCAGCGACGTGCCCCACCTGCGGCGCGCCCGCTCTGCGGCCCGACATCGTGTTTTTCGGCGAGATGCCTTATCAGATGGCGCGGATCGAAGCGGCGCTGGCCCGTGCCGATCTGTTCGTGTCGATCGGCACGTCGGGCGCTGTTTATCCAGCCGCCGGGTTCGTCCGCATGGCGCAGGCCTACGGCGCGCGCACGCTGGAGCTGAATCTCGAACCGTCAGAAGGCAGCGCCTGGTTCGACGAATCCCGCCTCGGCCCGGCGAGCCAGCTCGTGCCGGCATGGGTGGATGAGATGCTGGCGTCCTGAACGGCGCGGCGCTCCGCCACCCTTGCGCTGGGCGGGTTCGACTGCCAGATCAAGGCCCATGACTGCCGATCCCCAAAATCCGCCGATGCGCGCCGCGATGATCCCGGTGACGCCGCTCCAGCAGAATTGCTCGCTCATCTGGTGCACCAAAACCATGCGTGGCGCGCTGGTCGATCCCGGCGGTGATCTGGCGCGGCTCAAAAAGGCGGTGGCGGATGCCGGCGTGACGCTGGAGAAGCTGCTCGTGACGCACGGTCATATCGATCATTGCGGGCAGGCCGGCGTGCTCGCCAAGGAATTGGGCCTGCCTATCGAAGGGCCCCATGAGGATGATCGCTTCTGGATCGCGCGGCTGGATGATGATGGCAAGCGCTGGGGCGTACCCGGCGAGCCGTTCGAGCCGACGCGCTGGCTGGTCGATGGGGATACGGTCACCGTCGGCGAGCTGGTGCTGGATGTCATCCATTGCCCCGGCCACACGCCGGGTCATGTCGTCTTTCATCATGGCCCGTCAAAGCTCGCCATTGTCGGCGATGTCCTGTTTCAAGGCTCTATCGGCCGCACCGATTTTCCGCTCGGCAATCATGAGGATCTGATTGCGTCGATTACGCGCAAGCTCTGGCCGCTGGGTGGTGAGACGATCTTCGTGCCGGGTCATGGCCAGCCCAGCAGCTTCGCGCATGAGCGGGCCAGCAACCCCTTTGTGGGCGACAGCGTCACGGGCGTGCGCGACTGATGGCGCGACGCGGCCTTCCCGCCACGCAATGTCCGGCTCGGTCCCGCAAGCGCCCAGTTTGTCCAATGAATCGGTTGCACCATCAGGAAAAAGCGCTATAGGCGCTCACTCTCGCGAACGCCCGGCTCTCGGTTGGCCGCGGTCCTCTGTGGCCGCCAAGACGCCTTTGCAGGCGGCCAGGCAAGCGAACCCGTTATTGATGTTTTGCGTTTTTTAGACAGGTGCCCTCATGGCTGTCCCAAAGAGAAAAACTTCGCCGTCCAAGCGCGGCATGCGTCGCAGCCATGACTCGCTGCGCGTGGAATCCTATCAGGAATGCCCCAATTGTGGTGAGCTGAAGCGCCCCCACAATCTGTGCACCGCTTGCGGGCACTATAACGGCCGCGAAATCGTCGCGATCGGCGCCTGAGGCCCGACCGGGGAATCATGCTGTGAAGACGCCGCGGATCGCGATTGATGCGATGGGCGGTGACGAGGGCGTCCGCGTGATGATCGCGGGCGTTGCCTTGGCGCGTCGTCGGCATGAAGGGCTGCAATTTCTGCTCTTTGGTGATGAGACGCGGATTCGTGCCGCGCTCGCCAACCACCCCAATCTCTCGCAAGCCGCTGAAATCGTTCACACCGACAAGGTGGTGAACGCGGGCGACAAGCCCAGTCAGGCGATCCGCCAGTCACGCCAGAGCTCGATGGGCCTGGCGATTCAGGCTGTGAAGAACGGCGAGGCGCAGGCTGCCGTCTCCGCCGGCAATACCGGCGCGCTGATGGCGATTGCCAAGCTTGCCCTGCGCACGCTGCCGGGGATCGACCGGCCCGCCTTGGCCGCCTTCCTGCCTACGTTGGGCGACAATGATGTCGTCATGCTCGATCTCGGTGCCAACACCGAGTGCGACGCGCGCAATCTCGTTGAATTCGCGGTCATGGGCGCCGCTTACGCCCGTGTCGTGCTCGATCTCGAGATGCCGCGCGTGCGCCTGCTCAACATCGGCACCGAGGATCTCAAGGGCACTGACGAAATTCGCGATGCCGCTGCGGTTCTCCGCAAGGGCATCGGCCTGCCGCTCCGCTTCGATGGCTTTATCGAGGGGGACAAGATCGGCTCGGGCGATGCGGATGTGATCGTCGCCGAGGGCTTTGCCGGCAATATCGCGCTCAAGACGGCTGAAGGCACCGCCCGGTTCGTAACCGACGTGCTGCGCCGTGCCTTTACCAGCTCGTTGCGCTCCAAGGCCGGTTTCCTGCTCTCCAAGCCGGCGCTGCACCTGCTCAAGGTGCATCTTGATCCCAACAATCATAATGGCGCCGTCTTCCTCGGCCTCAACGGCATGGTGGTGAAAAGCCACGGCAGTGCCGACGAAAAGGGCATCGCCAACGCCGTCCACGTCGCCGCGCGGCTGGTCGAGGAAGATCTGAGCGCTCGCATCGCGCAGGACATCGCCCGCGTTGGGCCTATTGGAAAAGAGGAACTGGTCGCCAAATGACCTTGCGGTCCGTGATCGAAGGGACCGGGTCCGCCCTGCCCCGGCGCCGTGTCGACAATCATGAGTTGGCGCAGACAGTGGACACGAGCGACGAGTGGATCGTCGAGCGGACCGGCATTCATGCTCGCCATCTCGCTGGGGAGGGCGAAACGACCTCCACGCTCGCGGTCGAGGCGGCGCGCAAGGCGCTGCAGGCCGCAAATGTCCCGGCCACTGAGGTCGATCTCATCATCCTGGCGACCACCACGCCTGATCAGACCTTCCCGGCGACTGCCACGCGCGTTCAGACCGGTTTGGGCATCAATGATTGCGTCGCATTCGACGTGGCAGCGGTATGCTCGGGCTTTCTTTACGCGCTGACTGTCGCGGACAACATGATCCGTGGCGGCGCGGCAAAGACCGCGCTGGTGATCGGCTCGGAGACGATGAGCCGGCTGCTCGACTGGGAAGATCGCGGCACCTGCGTGCTGTTCGGTGATGGTGCGGGCGCGGTGCTGCTGCGCGGGCAGGATACCGATGAGGAGACCGGGCGGGGCATCCTCGCCAGTCGCCTCCACGCCGATGGCCGGCACAACTGCCTGCTCCATACCGACGGCGGCGTCTCGACCACGGGAACGGTCGGCAAGCTGCGGATGAAGGGGCAGGACGTCTTCCGCCACGCGGTCATCAACCTTGCGCAGGTGCTCCGCGAAGTGCTCGAGGCGGCCGATATCGCAGTCGAGGATATCGACTGGGTGGTCCCACATCAGGCCAATGCCCGCATTCTCGATGCCACGGCGCGCAAGCTCGGGCTGGAGGCAGAGCGGGTGATCGTCACCGTCGATCAGCATGCCAACACCTCGGCCGCGTCGGTCCCGTTGGCGCTCGATACCGCCGTACGGGACGGGCGCATCAAGCGGGGCGATCTCCTCGTGCTGGAAGCAATGGGCGGCGGCTTTACCTGGGGCGCCAGCGCCCTGCGGTTTTAGCCCGTGTTCTGATAATCTTATTTTTCAATAATATCGCGAAATAACTGCGGCTTGTTTCGATTCTTGCCGATTGCATTGTAAGAGTTTCTGCCGCAGAGACGGCGATGTGGCCTGTTGGGGGACAGGGCGCGCTTGGTTTCGTTATTTGGGGGCGAAATGAGTTCAGAAGAAACGTTGACCCGCGCTGAGATCGCTGATCGGCTCAACCGCCAGATCGGCCTCTCGCGGTCTGAATCCGCGCAGATTGTCGAGCAGGTGCTCGACCTTGTGAGTGAGGCACTTGAGCAAGGCGAGAATGTCAAAATTTCCGGTTTTGGGACGTTCGTGCTGCGCGACAAGAACGAGCGCGTCGGGCGCAATCCGAAAACCGGCGTCGAGGTGCCGATCACGCCGCGGCGGGTTCTCACCTTCCGGCCGAGCCAGACGCTGCGCGAACGCGTCGCCGGCGCCTGAATATCTCACGGTTAACTGTCGCGTGATGGGCTCGTGCGGTCGGTCGCGGATTGACCCGCGCGCGTATCTCGTTGCAGAATAAGGCATGGCCAAAGATGACGGCGCGTTTCTGACGATTGGAGAGCTTGCTCGTGAACTGGGCGTGGCGCAGCATATCTTGCGCTACTGGGAGACCCGGTTCCCGCAGCTTCGTCCGCTCCAGCGTTCTGGTAATCGCCGCTATTATCGGCCGGCGGACGTGGAACTTGCGCGTCGGATCCATCGACTGTTGAATGAGGAAGGCTTTACTGTGCCGGGTGCGCAGCGGGCCTTGGCCAGCGTGCGCAAGGCGGCGTCGGCGCCTTCCTCCCCTGAGGCAGACGCAGCGCAACCCGCTGAGCGGCTCGTGCAAGGGCCTGCGCCCTCAGCGAGCGACGGGCGTTCCAGTCCGGCACGGACGGCAATGGACGACCTGTTTTCAGGGACGGCCGTCGATCAGCCGGTCCGCCCGCGCTCGCCAGCCTCGCCGGACATCTCCACGGTGATCGCAAGGCTGAGGGTCATCCGCAACAATCTCGAAGAGGCGCTCAACCCCGGTTGAGCGGCCTGTCAGCGCTTCCGACTCAGCGCTGGTCCGGCCCCAGACTCGGATCTAGATCGCGTGGCCGTACAAAGGCTTCAAGCGTCGCCGCATCAGCGAATCCGCTGGCGAGGTCCGCCCAGCCCGCCACATCGAAGGTCAGCACGGCCATGGCGGCGGTCGGGAATTTCGTTTCGACGGATGCGCGCATTCCGGCCAGCCGCTCTTGGCCGCTGGCCGTCAGGATGAAATCCTCAAGGCCGGGGCTGTGGGCGGCCAACAGAACCGAGGCCCGGTCCGGCGCGGTTTCGCTCAACACCTCTGCTATGGTTCCGGCGGAAGCCAGATAGAGCCGCATGTCACGCATGGGTTCGGGGCAGGGGCCATAAGCGTCGCGAAAACGCGCTAATGTCTGCGTCACGCGGACGGCGGGGGATGCGATGATCGTCTCGAAGGTCACGCCGTGACCGGCGGCCCATTGGCCCATCACGGCCGCCGCGCGTTCGCCGCGGCCGTTCAGCCCGCGGTCGAAGTCGCGCAGCGCGGCATCGCTCCAGTCAGACTTGGCATGGCGCAGAACGATAACCGTCTTCATTCCTCGGTGGACACCCTAGTCTCATAAGATCCGTCCAGCGGTCTCTGCCCGATATCGGCCGAGGAACCAAGGCGTGAGCGCACGCGAGCGATGGCTTCATCGAGCGGAATGCGCAGGATGGGGACATCGGGTGGAAAAGCACTCAACAATCGGCTGGGCATGGCCGAGGAGAGCATCACGAACTGGCCGCTGTCGTCACCCCGGCGGATCAGCCGCCCGAATGCCTGGGCGAGGCGGGCGCGGACCAGCCGATCGTCATAGGCGGTTGACTCACCACTGGCTTGCCGCCGCGTCGCGTGGAGGACCGAGGGCTTGGCCCAGGGCACGCCTTCCATCACCACCAACCGCAGCGAATCGCCCGGCACGTCGATCCCGTCACGCAGCGCGTCCGTGCCGAGCAGAGAAGCGCGCGCATCGTCCCGGAACATGTCGATCAGGGTTGCGGGGTCGAACGGGTCGACATGCTGCGCATAGAGCGGCAGCCCGGCACGGGCGAGCCGGTCGGCAATGCGCTTCTGCACGGAGCGCAGCCGGCGAATGGCCGTAAACAGCCCCAGCGTCCCGCCGCCCGCTGCCTCGATCAGCCGTGCATAGGCACCGGCCAGCGCGGGCAGGTCGCCGCGCTTGATGTCGGTGACGATCAGCACCTCGCTCTGTCGCGCATAGTCGAAGGGGCTGGCCGCCTCGAACCATTGCGGCGCGCGCCCCAGATGCACCGCGCCCGATCGCTCGACGGCCGTCTGGGTATCTCCGCCGGCCCGCAGCGTCGCCGACGTGACGAGCACGCCATGGGCCGGCCGCATCACCGTCTCGGCCAGCGGCTTGGTCGGGTCCAGCCAGTGGCGGTGCAGGCCGATGTCATATTCCTTGCCCTCGACGCGATCCACCGCCAGCCAGTCGACAAAGGCCGGCTCGGGCGGCCCGCCGACGCGCAGCAGGAGCGCAATCCAGGCGCGCAGCAGATCGCACCGCCAGCCAAGGGCGGAGATCGCGCCATCGATGCGCGCGCGTGCCGGGCCATCCAGCCAGTCCGGCGCCAGTTCAATGACGGCGACGAGGCGCTTGCCCAGCCGCTGGAGCGGCCCGAGCAGCGCCTCCAACGCGCGCGCGGCATCCGTGGCAGCATCGATCAGTGCCCCGTCCGCTTCGCTCAGGTCCACTTCCAGCCCATAGCCCGGATCGGTGTCGCGTCCGTCCCGTTCGGCGCGGGCGTAGACGGTGTCGCGCACGGCGGCGAGCACCGCCTCGATCGCTCCCTCGGCGCCATGCTCGACGACGCGGCGCAGCCAGTCCTCGCCCGGCAGCGCGCGAGCGGCTTCGCGGGCGGCGTCGATGGCCTCGGCACCTTCCTCGTCATAGCTTGCGACATCGGAAAGACGGGCGGCGAGGCCGCGCCGGCGCCCCTTGCGCTCGCTTTCCGGCCCCATGATCCAGCGCCGCAGTTCGATCGCCTCGCGCCCGGTGAGTGCCGCGCCGAAGGTCGAGTCCGCCGCGTCGAACAGATGGTGCCCCTCGTCGAAGACGATCCGGGTCGGCGTGCCCTGCGCTTCCCGCCCGCGCGCGGCGTTGATCATCACCAGTGCATGATTGGCGATCACAATGTCCGCATTCTGGCTGGCGCGGGTCGCCCGCTCGATGAAGCAGGTGCGGAAATGCGGGCAGCCTGCATAGATGCACTCGCCGCGCCGGTCAGTGAGCGCTGTCGCACCCGCACGGCGAAACAGGGCCATCAGCCAGCCCGGCAGATCGCCCCCGACCATATCCCCGTCGCGCGTATAGCCCGCCCAGCGCGCCACGAACTGCGCCAGCACCGCCGCGCGCCCGGCGAAGCCGCCCTGCAGGGCATCTTCCAGGTTGAGCAGGCAGAGGTAATTCTCACGCCCCTTGCGAATGACGACATGGCGGCGGAAGGCGGCATCGTCGGGATAATGGCGCCGGGTTTCGCGGTCGAGCTGGCGCTGCAGGGCCTTGGTGTAGGTCGCGATCCACACCGTCCCGCCGGATTGCTCGGCCCACAGCGTTGCGGGCGCGAGATAGCCAAGCGTCTTGCCGATGCCTGTGCCCGCCTGCGCCAGCACCACGTTGGGCGCGTCCTCACGCGGCCGGGGCGCGAAGCTGCCGGACGCGGCGGCGGCGAAATCGCGCTGGCCCTGCCGCGTTTCGGCGCCGCTGCCGGTCAGGCTGCGCAGGCGCGCCAGCACATCCGCCTCGTCGAGGGTCACGGGGCGCGGGGCAGGGCGGGGCGCCTGCTCCTCCCATTGCGGCAGGCGTGTAAACAGCCATCGCTCGGCCTCAGCCGGTTGGCGAATGCGCGGACGCAGCAGCGACGCCCAGCTCCAGCGCAACCGCTCGAGCTGATTGAGGCTGGTCCAGGCGCCTTCGCGCTCCGCCCAGTCGGCTCGCTCAGTCCAGCCGAGCATGGAGCTGGCAATCTGCGGGATGAGCCGCGCCGCCTCGGCGTCGCTGGCCGGCGGCGCGAGGCCCATGGCCCGGGCGAGCCCCGCAACTGTGGGAATCACGAACTGAGCGGGGAAGAGGAAGGCAAATAGCTCCAGCAGGTCGAGGCCAGAGAGATCCGCATAGCCCAATCGCGATCCCAGCAAGGGCGCATTGACTAGCAGGAGCGGCGTATCCGCGGCGCGCGCAAGGGCTTGTCCGCGACCAAGCCCGATGGTCTGTTCGCCGCTGCCATCGGTCAGCCAGATGCCGGCATGGCTGGCATGGAGCGCCGGTGGCAGGCCCGGCAGGATCGGATCGGATGGGGACACCCGGCAGCCATAGCGTGCTTGGTCCATAAGGGGAACGCGCCGTTCGGTTATTTTACCGCATAACCGGCGGCCGGTGGTCGAACTCAACGCCCCAGTCGGTCCCGGAGGTGTCGCAGCGCACGTTCGATCGCCCCATGGTCGAGCGCGCCGCCGACGGACAGGCGCATATGCGTGGACGCGCCATCTTCAACGGCGAACGCACTGCCGGCCACGGCAGAAAGGCCCATGCCACCCAGCACACCAATCAGCGCGTCGATATCCGGCGCCCGTCCGCTGGCATCGCGCAGGTCCAGCCAGAGATGGTAGCCCTCGGGCTGCATCCGGTAGGGCAGGCCGGCCAGATGGCGCGTCACGAGCCGGTGCCGCACTACCGCTTCGTCCCTCACGCCATCGATCAGCGCGCTGAACAACCCTTCGCGCAACCAGTGGCTGACCAGCGCGACGTTCAACGGCGGCGCCATCACGGCGCTGTCACCGAGCGCCGCGCCCAGTTGCAGATTCTGCTCTGCGGAGGGCGCGCGAACATGCGCGACGCGCAAGACCGGCGAGATGAGCTTGGACGTGCCGGCAATATACCAGCTTTGCGCCGGGATCAGCGCTGCGCAGGGCGGATGGGCAGCGCGGCAGAGCTGCCCATAGGCATCGTCCTCGATCAGCGTCGCGCCATGCGCGGCAATGATGGCGGCAATCTCCTCCCGCCGCCGCAATCCCATGGTGATGCAGGTGGGATTGTCATTGGTCGGCGTGATATAGACGGTGCGCGCGCCCTCGCGCAGGGCAGCGTCTAGTGCGTCCGGTATCAGCCCCTCATCATCGGCATCGACGGGCGTGAGCACCAGCCCCCGCCGCCGTGCCAGCGCGATCATGCCGGGATAGATGAACGGCGCGCAGCACAGTCGGTCGCCCGGCTCCAAAATGCTATGGACCAGCCCGTGCAGGGCATGTTGGGCGCCTGCCGTGATGGCGATCTGGTCCGCCTCGCTCGGTAAGCCCGCCACCGCCAGCCGCTCAGCCCCCTGCGCGCGGTCCGCGATGTTGCCTAGGCTCGGCTGATACTGGAGGATCGGGGAATGGCGACCGGCACGCAGCAGGCTGGCCATGCCATGGTGGATCGCCTGGGGCAGCAGGTTGAAGCCCGGCTGCGGTGGCACATTCATGCCCCGGTCGCTCGCGGTTTCGCCAAAGCGGGGCAGAGCGATGTCATTGCGCACGAAGCTGCCGAGTTTCCCGGCGCCTTCGATCAGCCCGGCCTCGCGCACCAGCGTGTAAGCGCGCGTCACCGTCGTCAGGTCCACGCCGAGCTGCGCCGCCAGATCGCGCTGCGCGGGGAGGCGTTCTCCGGGGCGCAACTCGCCGGAATGGATTGCGCCGCGCAGAGCATCGGCAATGGCCGCATATTTTGGTCCATGGTCCGCGCGGAATTTCTCGGTGCGGATCAGGGCAACCCAGTTCTGCATGGCAAGCGCCCGTTTTATGTATGGTGGGATGATACCTACATATTGCCTATCTGATTGCCAAAGGAAATGGAGCAATCGCCATGTCGAACCTGACCACGCAAGAGCAAGAAAACGGGCCTCGGCATGACCCCGTGCGCACCGGGTTGCGCGGCCGCTGCCCACGCTGCGCGCAGGGCCGGCTATTTAAGGGATTCCTGACGATCCGCGACTCCTGTGAGGTCTGCGGGCTCTCATATGATTATGCCGAGCCGGCCGATGGCCCCGCTTTCTTCGTAATCTGCTTCGCCTGCGTGCCTGCGGTCGTTTTCGCTCTCGTGCTGCAGGTGAAGGCCGATCCGCCGCTGTGGCTGCATCTGGTCACCACCCTGCCGCTGGTGCTTGCGACCTGCATCCTGCCGTTGCGGCCGCTCAAGGGCTGGCTGATCTGCAGCCAATATTTCTTCAAGGCGCGGGAAGGGCGGGTGTCGCAACCCTGGCGCCCTTATGGCGCGGATGGCCCGCTGGTCGCGCCTTCGGGCGACCGGCCGTGACGGCTGCCCCCATCGATCTGGCCCGCAAGGCCGCAGCACAGCATCTGCGCGACAGCGGCTTTGCCGAAGAGGCTCAGCGGGTCGCGACGGGCGCGGGCGATGATTTCGTGGAAGTCCGGCTCGCGCTTGCCCTGCTCAAGATTCTTCAGCCCGAGTCCGGCCCCCCGGTCCGGCGCAACGGCCGGCGGCTCGTCGGCGAGGAATGTTGAGGTAAAAGACGGGACTCAGGCGAGGCGGCGCCCAAAACCGCGGATTGGGCCAGCGCTCGCATCCGCGAAGGCCGCACTTTCCGCGAAAAGGGCTGATCGGGCCAGTTCGAGATGCTGATAGAGCGCGCCATCCCTTAGCGGGAAAATGAATCGGCAGCCGGTGCGGTCAACCTCATGCCAGATGGACTGGGCATAGATCGTCTCGCTCATATAATCGATCTGGAAGCGTGTGCCTTCGCTCAGGCTGCATCCTGAAATTAGGCCGCCATCTTCGGTCAGGTCTACCAAGGTGGCCTCCTGCACGTCGAGCACGGTCGTTATGATAACAGGAACTTGGACGCAGACGCGCTGCGGCCGGTCGATCTTATGGTCCACGGTGAGACTCCCACACAAGCCCACCCGATTCTCCCCTCCCCAGGGGTTTTGCGTCTCCGGCGGACGTTCACGATGTCTTACACCAATTGGTAAAATTTTCGTTTCGTCGCATTTCTGTTTTTTGCTCTCCGGCCTTTTTGGTTGTTGCGCGCGCGCTCTTGGCGCTAGAGGCTCGCCGCATGACTGATGCTGATTATGCCGCTCAACTGCGGGAGGCCGCGAAGGTCTCCAAGGCCTGGCCCTATGAAGAAGCGCGCAAGCTGCTCAAGCGCTATCCGCAGGGCAAGCCGAGCGGTGCGCCGATGCTGTTCGAGACCGGCTATGGCCCCTCGGGCCTGCCGCATATCGGCACGTTCAATGAGGTGCAGCGCACCACCATGGTCCGCCACGCCTACGAGGAAATCACCGGCGCGGCCACGCGCCTCATTGCCTTCAGCGATGATATGGACGGGCTGCGCAAGGTGCCGGACAATGTCCCCAATCAGGCAATGCTGACCGAGCATATCGGCCGACCGCTCACCCAGGTGCCCGATCCGTTCGAGAAATATGAGAGCTTCGCGCATCACAATAATGCGATGCTGCGCGCATTCCTCGATCGCTACGGGTTCGATTACGAGTTCGTCTCCTCGACCGACAGGTATCGCGGCGGCCAGTTCGATGACGCCCTGCGCAACGTGCTGCGCAACTATCAGGCGATCATGGACATCATGCTGCCCACGCTGCGCAAGGAGCGGCAGGCAACCTATTCGCCGGTGCTGCCGATCAGCGCGAAGAGCGGCATCGTGCTGCAGGTTCCGGTCGAGGTCGTCGATGCCGATGCCGGGATCGTCCGCTTCGAGGATGATGGCGAAACGATCGAGCAGAGCATCCTCTCCGGTGGCGCCAAGCTGCAATGGAAGGTCGACTGGGCGATGCGCTGGGTGGCGCTCGGCGTCGATTATGAGATGGCCGGCAAGGATCTGATCGACAGCGTCACGCAAAGCTCCAAGATTGCCCGCGCGCTCGGCGGACGCCCGCCCGAGGGCTTCAACTACGAGATGTTCCTGGACGAGAAGGGGGAGAAGATCTCCAAGTCCAAGGGCAATGGTCTCAGCATCGAACAGTGGCTGACCTATGGCTCGGAAGAGAGCCTGGCCTTCTATATCTATCGCGAGCCCAAGGCGGCCAAGTCGCTGCACATCGGCGTCATTCCGCGCGCGGTCGACGATTATGAGCAGTTCCGCTCGGCCTATGCCACGCAGGCCGTGGACAAGCGCCTCGGCAATCCCGTTCACCATGTCCATGGCGGGCAGGTGGCGGACGATCCGCTGCCGGTTACCTACGGCCTGCTCCTCAATCTGGTCGGCGTCATGGGCGCCGATGCGACCGAGCATCAGGTGTGGGCCTATCTGCGCAATTACGCGCCTGATGCCTCCGTGGAGCGCTATCCGCGCGTCGCCGGCCTCGTGCGCAATGCGCTGGCCTATAATCGCGATTTCGTCGCGCCCACGCTCAAGCGCCGCGCGCCGGAGCCCAACGAAGCGCTGGCCCTGCGCGAACTGGATGCCCAGCTCGCCGCTTTGCCGGACGACGCCTCGGCCGAAGACATCCAGAATATCGTGTACGAGATCGGCAAGGACCCGCATTACGGCTTCGAGCAGCTGCGCGACTGGTTCAAGGCGCTCTATGAGACCTTGCTCGGCGCCCAGCAGGGGCCACGCATGGGCAGCTTCATCGCGCTCTATGGCATTGCAAACAGCCGCAAGCTGATTGCCCAGGCGCTGGATCTGGCTGCCGCATAATCGGCAGAACGGGGGGCAAGCTACCCTCCAGCTTTCCCCGCGTTCAGCAGCCGCATCGGTTCTCGGGGCGATGCGGCTGCAATTGCGCAGACCGGATGGCCGCCACCGCAGCGACGGTCTGGTGAAAGAGGAAATGCGTGACATCGCAGGGCAGCGTCTCGCGCAGCAGGCGCGTGGCCTCCGCCTCGTCGCCCTGGATCGCCGTCACCGCCAGATCGCCAAGCAGCGCCTCGTCAGGGCTGAGCGACATCGCGCAGGGGCGATGCACGAGGAAATGCTCGGGCCAGCCCTCCTGCAATCCCCGCACGAGCAGAATGACGCGCCGGGCGGCATCCATGGACCGCAAGCGGACGGCGAGGTCCGGCACAGGATCACGGCCTGACTGGCTGTAGATAATGCACAGCCGCGCGGCCATGATGAGGTGCATGGCCGTCAACGGAAAGGACCGCAGGTCCCGAAAGGCGAAAAGAGCGGATAAATCCCTGGTCATGGCGACCCCTTCCAGCAGAATGAAG
The DNA here is from genome assembly GCF_025961955.1 of Sphingobium sp. B10D7B. Lineage (NCBI taxonomy): Bacteria > Pseudomonadati > Pseudomonadota > Alphaproteobacteria > Sphingomonadales > Sphingobiaceae > Sphingobium > Sphingobium sp. B10D7B. The sequence continues at coordinate 2,177,056 of NZ_JAOQOQ010000001.1, read as the reverse complement.
GCTGGCAGGATATGCTATTGCGAACGAATTGCAATAGTGATTGGGGCCGACATCGCCGTCAATCCCGGTGGCTCTCGCTTGGGCGGGGCCACCGGGTGCACTCGGGGCACGGCTGATTACCGAGCCTTGGCGTGGGCAATCCAGTCGTCGATCTTTCGCTCCAGCACGCTCATCGGCAGCGCGCCGGTCATCAGCACCTGATTGTGGAAGGCTTTGACGTCGAACCGGTCACCAAGCGCCGCCTGCGCCTTCTTCTTCAGCCGCTGGATGGTCAGCGCGCCGATCTTGTAGGAGAGGGCTTGGGCCGGCATGGCGATGTAGCGCTCGACCTCGGCGGTGGCGTCCGTCTTCCCCATCGAGCTGTTGTCGAGCATGTACGCAATGGCCTGATCGCGAGTCCAGCCCTTGGCGTGGATGCCGGTATCCACCACCAGCCGCATCGCACGCAGCATCTCGTCGTCAAGATGGCCCATGCGCTGATAGGGGTCTTTGAACAGCCCGAAATCATAGCCCAGCGTCTCGGCGTAGAGGGCCCAGCCTTCAACATAGGCCGTGTTGCCGCCGAAGCGGATGAAGTCGGGCAGGCTGGCATTTTCCTGCGCGAGGCTGATCTGGAAGTGATGGCCCGGCGCGCCTTCGTGCAGATAGAGCGTCGTCATGCCCGGAATGCTGCGGGAGGGCAGATCATAGGCGTTGAAGTAAAAGACGCCGGGGCGCGAGCCATCGGGCGTGCCATTCTCATAGGAGCCGCCCGCCTCGAACTTCTCGCGGAACTCGGGGTAAGGCCGGATTTCCAGCTTTGCCTTGGGCAGGGTGGAGAACTGGCTCGGCACCTTTTCATCGACGATCTTGCCGATGCGGTAGAATTCCTCCGTCATCCATTCGCGGGATTTGGGGTGAAATTCCGGGGCCTCGCGCAAATGGGTGAAGAAGGCGCCGAGCGTGCCTTTGAAGCCCACCTCGTCCCGCACCTGCTCCATCTCGCTGCGGATGCGCGCGACCTCCGAAAGGCCGAGGTTGTGGATATAATCCGGCGTGAGCGGCAGCGTCGTCATGCTCTTGACCAGCGCGGCATAAAGCTCCGCGCCACCCTTCATGGCGCTGAGACCAACGCCGTCGCGTGCCACCGGCAGATAGTCCGCTTTCAGGAAGTCGCGCAGCCGCTTCTGGGCAGGGTTGATCTCATTGATCAGCGCATCCCGATAGGCCTTGGTCAGCCGATGGCGGTCAGCCGGCGCGATGTCCTCGGGAAAATCCTTCACCGGCTGGTAGAAAGGCGAGTCCTCAACCGGCTGGGCCAGCAGCGCATCGAGCTGCGAGATCGTATTGCCGATGGTCAGCTTGGTCTCGACAACGCCGCTCGCCATGCCCTCGCGGAAGCGGCCGATCGCACGGTCGAGGTAGCGGACATAGTCCTTGTGGCGCTTGAGGTTGTTCTCATAGTCGGCGAGCGTCTTGAACGGCGCCGCGCCCTTGCCGGACGACAGGGTGGGGTAGAAGGTGTGCAGCCCCGTGAAATGATTGATCGGGATGACCGCGCTGATGTTGACCAGCGGCGGGCTGAGTTTCGTCAGCTTGTCCTGCACTTCCCACTCGAACACATCATAGGCAATCTTGTTCTGGGCGTTCAGCCGGTCGCGGTTGATTGCGTGGAGAGCGGCGAGATTGTCCTGCGCGATTTTGCGCTCGGTCGCGAAATAGGCATCGCTGATATAATCGCCCATGCGGTCGGCGTGGCGCATATCACCCCGAAACAGCGCGTCGAGCGGGTTGTTGGCGAGCGTGGCCTCATTGGCGCGAGCGAAGAGCGCGGTCAGGCGTTGATCCTCGCTGGAGGCAGTCTGGCCGGCGGGTTGCGCCGCAAGCGTCTGGGCCAGCAGGGGCGTGGCGGAAGCGGCGGCGGCAAGTAGCAACGAGAGGCTGCGGGTAAGGCGCTGGGCGCGGAACATGGGAAATCCTTTCCGGGAAGGTCGATCGGGGGATCGCATGCTTGGATGCGTAGCGCCGCGCGCTGTTCATCACAACGCTCGACCGGCTCGTTTCGTCGTGCGGAAGCATGCTCAGGCGCATAAAAAGGGCCGCGCCGAATGTCGGCGCGGCCCTCTTCATTCCCATCCCGAAAAGGGACGCGTGGTCAGCGGTAACGGAAGGCGTTGTGGATCACCTTCACGACCCTGCCGGTGCGCGTATTCACGAGCAGCGCGTCGTCATAATGGCGCACCCAGACCTGGTTCGCACGGGGGGCATCCCAGTGGAAGCGGCGCCAGTCATTCACGACATAGCTGCGGCCGTAATAGACGGGCCGAATGGTGACGCCTGCCTTGAAGTTCTGATATTTGAACGGGGCCGCGCGCCACGGGCGCTCGCGATTATAGTCGCGCACCTCGCGCTGATAGTCCCAGCGGGCGTCGCGCAGGTCACGCTTGGCATCGCGAACATCGCGACGGGCGTCGTTCACGTCGCGACGAGCTTCCCGCACATCCTGCCGGTCCTGGGCATGATAGGGCTGGGCCATCGCGGTGGTGGGGATGAGGGTGAGGGCTGCAAGCCCGCCGAGCAGAAACTTTTTCATCATGTGACACTCCTTTCAGTGCCGGCCAGGCGCCTCATTCTGCGGCCTTGGTCGCCTGATCCTTATCGGCTCGACGGGCTGAATGGCGCGCGAACGCCTGTGTCAGCTTTCGCTCATAAGTGTCGCAATTTGTCTGAGGTTCCCCGCGTGGCTGAACCCGGAGTCACGGTTTATTGCGCGGTTCCCAGGGGCGCTCGCGATACCAGCGGGTCACGACATATTTGGCGCCTTTGGTAACGGGCAGGGCAGCATGCAGCGTATCGTAATTGGGGCTGCCGTCCGCTGTCATATTGTTCCAGATCAGCAGCGTGCCAGTGCGGGGCGGAATGGTCACGCCGAGGCGCGGAAATTGCGTCTCGCCGCCCGCTTCGACGTCGCACAGATAGGCCATCGCCGTCCAGCAGCGCTGTCCGCCGGTCGCCCGCATCGCCGGCCAATAGTGCACCTTCGCGGGGAAATAATCGCAATGGAGCTGGTATTGCTGGGACTCGTAATAACGCTGGCCCTGCAGCAGCTCGCCATAGTCGCCTTCGATGCCGATCAGCGCGTCGATGCGCTTCGTCACCGCGACCACGAGTGGATCGTAGATATCGAGATTGCAGCTGCTGCTCGTGCGATATCCCGACTCGGTGCCGGAAAACAGCTTGGAGGGTTTGCACCCTGCATCGATCTTGCCGATCAGCTCGGTGCATTCCTTGGGCGTCACCAGCCCGTGGCGCAGGAACATCTCGGCCCGCTCGGTCTGCACCCGGCTGATCATCGGGTTGCGGGAGAGGCGCTGGCGCACGCGGACCCCGATCTCCGCGCGGGCTTGCGAGGGAAGTTCCGCGTCATCTGGCCAATCTTGCTTCATGCCTGTCTCCTGCCATCCCGATCCCGGGCTTAGCAAGGGGGAGGCGGTGCGCCCGCACCCAAAAAAGGACCGGCCCCTGCCGAAGCGGGAACCGGCCCAGTCTTTCCTGAAGGCCGCTCAGGAAGGGCTTGGTGCGGGTGCCGACCCGCTCACCAGAAGAAGTCGTGGATCACATCGACGACATAGCCGTCACGCGTGTCGACCAGCAGCGCATCGTCATAATAGCGCACCCAACGCAGCGAGCCGTAGACGGGCGGCAGGCGGTACTCATAGGGATCGCTGATCCAGTAATTCCGCCCGAACAGCATGTCATTCAGGTAGATGCCGATCGAAAAGCGGCGATAGCCGTAGTTCCAGCCATAGGGCGCGTAATAGGTCGGCATCCGGTAGACCGAGCGATACTGCGTACGGTAGCGCTGCCAGTCATAGCGCCGGTCGTTGCGCCAGCGATTGTCCCAGCGGCGCTGGTCGGCCCAGCGTTGGCGCTCGTTCAGGCGCTGCCGCTCCCAGTCGGCGCGGTCCCGGCTGGTGCTGTCATTGCGTCGCCAGTCATTGTCGCGGCGACCATCCCAGCGGCGCGCGTCGTCGCGGTCTCGCCAGTCGGTGCGGTTGCCATCCCGATTGGCCTGCTCGCGGCGACGTTCCCATTCGGCGCGGTTCTCGGCCTGCTGGCGGCTATCGTCACGCCAGTTGGCATTGTTCCGGCTGGTGTCATTCCAGCTGCGCGGCTGATCCCGGGGACGCTCGCGCTGCTCGGGCCTGTCGGGCCGTCCGGCCTGGTCGGGTGCGCGACGGTCCTGCCAATTGGGGCGGGGCGCATCGGACGGCGCGACGCGGGTCGTGGTCACCGTAGCGGGCGCGCGCTGCTGCGGAGCCGGCTGTGGGCGCATGCCCTCGCCGCGCGACGGTCCACCGCGCTGTCCGGACCAGTCACGCCGGCGATCGCCGCCATCCTGCCGCGGGGCGGATTGCTCCTGCTGGTTCTGGTTACGGATCCAGTCGCCCCGGTTGGCGCTGCGCTCCTGCGCAGCAACCGGCGCTGTGGCCAGCATGGTGGAAGCCAGCAGGCCGAAGGTCAAAAGACGGCTCATCGTGGTTACATCCTCAAAGCAGGCGGTTCTTCGCCATTAAGGATGTGTTTACGACAAGGCCGCTGTCGTCATGCTGAACATTGCTGACAGCGATGCGAAAGCTTGTCTCGCAGCGGGACGCTCAATCGGCGGTCGAGCGCCCGTCATTGGGCGGCGTCATGGCTGGCACATGGCGCGCGGCGTCTGCCGGCGCGATGCCCGGTGCAGGCGCGGCCGCCACGCGCTCCTCACCACGCATGATGCGCCCCGCCTGCTTGATCGCCTCGCGAATGCGCGGATAGGTGCCGCAGCGGCAGATATTGGTCATCGCCGCGTCGATCTGCGCGTCGGTCGGGTTGCTGTTCCGGCGCAGCAGCACGGAGGCCGCCATGATCATGCCGGATTGGCAGTAACCGCATTGCGGCACCATCTGCGCTGCCCAGGCCTGCTGCACAGGATGGCTGCGATCGGGCGACAGCGCCTCGATGGTTGTGACGAACCGGCCTTCCATCGCGGCGATCGTGACCTGGCAGGAGCGGATCGCGAGACCGTCAATGTCGACTGTGCAGGCGCCACAGTCGCCCGTGCCACAGCCATATTTGGTGCCGGTGAGATTGGAGGCGTCCCGCAATGCCCACAGCAAGGGCGTCTGCGGGTCCATCTTATATTCGACCGGGCGGTCGTTGACGGTGAACTTGGTCATCGGCCCCGCGTCACTTGCCGTCGACGAGCTTGCGGGTGAAGTAGACCATCTCCATCGCCTTCAGCCGGGCGCTCTGCTCGATGTCCGCATCGCCGGAATGGCCGCCCGCTGTGTCCTCGTAGAAGAGGTAGGGGATGCCATAATCCTTGAGCCGCGCCGCGAACTTGCGAGCGTGCTGCGGGCCGACGCGGTCGTCCTTAGTCGTCGTCCAGATATAGGGTTCTGGGTACGCCTTGCCCTTCACCACATTATGATAGGGCGAGATGGTCTTCAGGAACGCCTTTTCCTCCGGCACCGAGACGCTGCCATATTCATCGACCCAGCTTGGCCCGGCGGCGATCTGCTCGAAGCGCAGCATATCCAGCAGCGGCACCTGAATGACCACCGCATTCCACAGCTCGGGATGCTGGTTGAACTCCACGCCCATCAGCAGCCCGCCATTGGAGCCGCCGAAGATGCCGAACTTCTTGGGGCTTGAGAGCTTGCGCGCGAAGATGTCCTGACCCACAGCCGCAAAATCATCATAGATGATCTGGCGCTTGGTCTTGAGCCCCGCCTGATGCCAGGCTGGTCCGAACTCCCCGCCGCCACGGATGTTGGCGATGACAAAGCTGCCGCCCCGCTCCAGCCAGAGCTTGCCGATCAGCGCGGAGTAGGACGGCGTGTAGGAAACCTCGAACCCGCCATAAGCCGTCATGATCGTCGGCGTGCTGCCATCGCGCGCCATGCCTTCGCGGTGGACGATGAAATAGGGGATTTTCGTTCCGTCGGTGGAACTGGCCTCGAACTGCTCAACCACCAGCCCGCTGGCATCGAAGCGCGCGGGCAGGGCCTTCACCTGCACCGGCGCCGGCTTGGCGGCATCGATCTGCCAGAGCGTTGTCGGCTGAAGAAAACCGGTGACAGACAGATAGGCCGCATTGTCCCGGTCGCTGGCCGCCGCGATACCGATGGAGGCATTGTCGGGCAGCGTCAGCGCAGTCGATGTCCAGCCCGTCGCGGTCGGCGTCAATACGGCGGCGCGGCCACGCACATTGTCGGTGGTGGCGAGGATGACATGGTCGCGGGTCGTGGCGACCTGCTCGACCGATTGCCGGGCGCCCGGTGCGAACAATATTTGGGGCACCTGCGTCCGCTCGGCGCGCAGATCATCGAGCGAGATCGCCACCGCGCTACCGGTCGGCACGTCCACGCCGCCGCTGCGCCAAGGCTCGCTGGTCTTGAGGATCACCCGGCCGGCGATCATGCCCGAGAGTGTGGACTTCGCCGGCAGCGGCAGTTTGCGGACGCCCTGGGGCGTGACGAGGATGTAATCATTCTCGAAGAAGGTCCGCGAGCGCACAAGAATCACCGCGCGATTGCCTGCGCCGTCGTTCAGCACCGCCGGCCACACGCCGACATCCTCCTTCGCGCCGCGAAACACCTCTGTGGCATCGCTCAGCGGCGCGCCGCGCTTCAGCGTCTTGACGACGAACGGATAGCCCGATGCCGTCAGCGTGCCTTCGCCCCAGTCGCGCGAGGCGATGAGCGTGTCGGCATCCACCCAGTCCACACCCTGCTTAGAGGTGGAGAGCGCAAAACCGCCCTTGACGAAGGTGCTGGTGGTGAGATCGAACTCGCGAATGTCGGTGGCATCCTCGCCACCGTCAGATAGCGAAATCAGGCAACGCCGCTCATCCGGCTCTAGGCAGGTCGCGCCTTTCCACACCCATTTCTTCGCCTCGGCCTTGCTCAGCGCGTCGAGATCGAGCGCGGTCGTCCAGCGCGGGCTGGCCTGCGCATACTCGCTGACGCTGGCGTGCCGCCAGATGCCCTGCGGATGCGCGGCATCCCGCCAGAAATTATAGATGCGCCCGCCGATCAGGCTCGGCATCGGAATGCGGTCGGTCGCGGTGGCGATGGCGATCGCGTCCTTCACCATGCCGGGGTAATTGGGGTCGTTCTGAAGCACGTTCACGGTGCGCGCATTCTCCGCTTCCACCCAGGCCATGGACTTCTCGCCATGCCAGTCCTCGAGCCAGAGGAAGGGGTCGTCCTGCGCCACAGTGTCTGCCGTAGCCGCCGTCGTTCCGCTTGCGAGGGTGATCGCAGCCGCCATTGCCAATACCTTCATGGAGAATCTTCCCGGAAACACGCCCCTGATTGCCACCAGCGGCGTGCCGGAGCAATGCTCAGTCGCGCCAGCTCGGGTCGATCCGGTCGATCACGCGGACCATCGCGGCAAAGTCGAGCATCCCGAACCGCTCGGCCGGGATGGCGGAAAACATGTCCCGCTTGTGCACAGCCAGCACCTCGTCCGGGATGATGAGCGGCGTCCCGGCCTGCCGCGTGGCAAGCTGGATCTCGCAAGCCCGCTCGAACACGAAATAGCGCAGGAATGCCTCCGGCAACGTCTGGCCCATCACCAGCAAGCCATGGTTGCGCAGGATCATGAAGCGCTTGTCACCTAGATTGGCGACGAGGCGCGCACCTTCCTCCGGGCGCACCGTCACGCCCTCGAAATCATGATAGGCGATGTTGCCGACGAGGAAACCGGCGTAGAAGTTCGTCGCCAGCAGCCCTTCCTGCGTGGATGAGACGGCCATGCCTGCCGTGGTATGGGTGTGGATGATGCAATGCGCATCCGGCACATGGCGGTGGAAGACGCTGTGCTGCACGAAGCCCGCGCGGTTGACCGGGTGCGGGCTGCCATCCAGCGTGTTGCCGTCAATGTCGATCTTGACGAGATTGGATGCCTTGACCTCCGAATAATGGAGGCCGAAAGGGTTGATGAGAAACGCCTGCTCTTCGCCCGGCACGCGCAGCGAGATGTGATTATAGATCAGTTCGTCCCAGCCCATATGCGCAAAGATGCGGTAGCAGGCGGCCAGTTGCTGGCGGGCCTGCCATTCGGCATCGCTCATTGGGTGTGTTTGGGCGGCTGCGGCCATGATCCTCTCTCCTTGCGCCGGACCCTCCTGGGTCTCGTGGGGCGATGGCTTGGATGATGCGCGGGAGAGGGCGGGTTGTCGAGTGAAAGGCGGCGGCCTGTGCCGCTGTCACTGCGATGACCCGGAGCATCTGCTAACAGAGACCCGCTTTTCGCCAGCTATGGACGAGTGACGATGCAATTTTCCTCGATGATCCGCGCCAGCCTGCCGCTTGGCCTTCTTCTGCTCGGCGCCTGCGCACAGACGGCGCAGCGGCCCGCATCCCCGGCGGGCGACAGTATTGCGCGGCTGCAGATCATCGCCTTCAATGATTTTCACGGCCATATCGATACGGTCGGACAGACCGTGCTCCCACCGGGCGCCGCTGCCGATGCGCCGCGCACGGCAGCGGGCGGCGCGATCCACTTTGCGCAGGCCGTCTCCCGCCTGCGGGCCGAGAATCCCAACAGCGCCGTGGTCTCCGCCGGCGACATGATCAGCGCCTCGCCACTCATCTCCGGCCATTTCCTCGATGAGCCGACGATCCGCGTGATGAACACGGTCGGCGTTGATTTCAACTCGGTGGGCAATCATGAGTTCGATCGCGGGCCGGACGAGCTGCGCCGGATGCAGACCGGCGGCTGCACGCAGTTTACACGATTGCAGCCCTGCCAGGTGATGAGCGATTTCCCCGGCGCGCGCTTTGGCTTTCTTGCGGCGAACGTGCAGCAGGCCGATGGGCAGACCTTGTTCCCGGCTTATGGCCTCAAGCGCTTTGCCCTCGCGGGCGGCAAGACGGTGACCGTCGGCTTTGTCGGCGTCACGCTCAAGGGCACGCCGGAGATCGTGGCGCCGAGCGGTGTTGCCAATCTGCGCTTTCTTGATGAGGCGGAGGCGGCGAACAGCTATGTCGCCGCGCTCAAGCAGGCCGGGGCAGAGATATTGGTGCTGCTGATCCACGAAGGCGGCTATCCGGGTGGGGAGGGCGATCCCGGCGATTGCGGCTCGCTCTCCGGACCGCTGCCGCAGATCATGGCGCGGCTCGATCCTGCTTTCGATCTCGTGATTTCCGGGCATACCCATCAGGCCTATGTCTGCCGCTATGGCACGGTTGATCCCAGCCGGCCCTTGCTCGCCACCAGCGCGGGTCAATATGGCACGCTGCTCACCCGCATCACGCTCGATTATGATGTCGCCGCACATCGGCTGGTCGACAAGCGGGCCGAGAACCTTCTCGTGGAGCAGCGCGAGGATGCGCCTGTCGCCCAGCCCGAATTGACCGATCTCGTGGCGCGCTATCGCACGGCGGCCTCCAGCGTGAGCGACCGAGTCGTCGGCAAGCTGGCCGGCAGCCTGACCCAGATCGCCGATGTGAGCGGCCAGAGCACGCTCGGCAACTTCATCGCCGATGCGCAGTTGGCCTCCGTGCAAGCGCCGGAGCGGGGCGGGGCGCAGCTGGCCCTCATGAATCCCGGCGGATTGCGCGCGCCCGTCGCGCCCTTGGCCGATGGCAGCGTGCGCTTTGGCGATCTCTACTCCGCGCAGCCCTTCGGCAATGTGGTGCTCGTCAAGCAGCTCTCGGGGGCAGACATCCGTGCCGCGCTGGAGCAGCAGTTCACCCGTGGTGATCGCCCGTCGATCCTCAGCGTTTCCAGGGGATTCAGCTATGAGTTCGATGCCAGCCGTCCCGCCGGCGCACGCGTCTTCAACATCCGCCTGAATGGCGCGGCATTGCGCGACGAGGGCACTTACCGGGTCGCCATGAACAATTTCATCGCGCAGGGCGGTGATGGCCTGCGCCTGTTCGCGCCGGCGCCGGTGCTGGCGGAAGGGCCGGTGGATGTGGACGCGCTGGAGGTGTATATCGCCAGCGACTCGCATCGCGGCCCACCTGCCCTGGACCGCATCCGCAATGTCACACCGCAATGATTGTGGCCTTTTCCAAGCCTTTCCGGTCTTGATCCGGTAAGGTCACCCTGATAAGGGCAGCCCGTTCCGCCGTGGCAGATTGTCGCGGCGTATGTTATTTTAGGCAGATTGATACCGCGTCCGGAGTGTGCTCCGGTCCCTGCGGACAAGCGATAGAACTGGAGACTGACGAGCTTATGCAAATCATCGTGCGCGACAACAACGTCGACCAGGCGCTGCGGGCGCTCAAGAAGAAGCTGCAGCGTGAGGGCGTTTATCGCGAGATGAAGCTCCGTCGTCACTATGAGAAGCCCTCCGAGAAGCGTGCGCGCGAGAAGGCTGCGGCCATCCGTCGTGCCCGCAAGCTGGAGCGCAAGCGCGCCGAGCGCGACGGCGCCCGTTAAGTTACTCCAGGGCCGCGCTTGCGGCCCTGTTGATTCTCCCGGTTTCAATAAGAAGAGGCACGGCCCATGTCCGTCACGGCGGTTCCCTTGCAGCCCATCCGGCGCGGTTCGGTTCGTCGTTTCTGGCTTGCGGTCGTGCTGGTGCTGGCCGTTGCGGCGGTGTTGGCCTGGGCCGGCAGCCGCCAGTTCGGTCATACCGCCAGCGGCCTGCGCTACCAGATGATCACGCAAGGGTCGGGCGAAAGCCCCACGCTCGATGATTTTGCGCTCGTGGCCTATAAGGGCACGCTGCCCGATGGCACGGTGTTCGACGAGAATGAGAGCGCGCCGATGGACCTGCAGTCGCTGGTCCCCGGCTTTGCGGAAGCCGTGACCCTGCTTAAGCGTGGCGGCAGCATCCGTGCGTGGATCCCCGCCGAGCTGGCTTATGGCGACAGTCCTCCTCCGGGCGGCGTCATCCCGCCGAACACGCCCTTGCAGTTCGAGATCAAGCTGCTTGAGTTCAAATCCCGCGCCGAGGTCATGCAGGCCCAGCAGATGATGCAGATGCAGCAGATGATGCAGCAGCAGGGCGGAGGTCCGGGTGCCCCAAGCGCCATGCCGCCGGGCGCGCCGGAGATGCCGCAGCCCTGATGGCAAAGGGGCGCCGATCTGGCGTCCGCTTCACACATCCCATTCCCGCCCGGCATCTGGGCTGTCATCCGGTTGAACGCCTCATCCGCTAATGACCGGCCGGCCATAATTCTTGGCATAGGCATTTTCGACACCGGTCAGAATTTCCACGATGTCGAAATAACGGTCCCAAAAGGCTGTTTCCCGCAGGTCCTCGACCAATAGTTGATAGGCGTGGTGATCGATCGCGTCCCACATCCAGATGTCGGTGACGCGCGTCGCGTAGAACTCCACGTCGAAGAAGCGCAGCGCGACCTTGCCGGCGTGCTTGCGCAGAATGGGCGCGAATTGCTCACCCAGCAGCGCGAAGCGGCGGTCGACGGGAAAGCCGAGCCACTCGGGCGACGTCTTGACGAGCATGAAGACGGTGAGGGCGGGTTCGAACGAAAGGCTTGCATTGGTCATGATGGGTCCTTGTCAGTCTGTGTCTGCGCGGACTAAATGCGAGCAAATGCTCAAGATTGGCTACTCGCATTGACGTCATGACCAACATCCCTTCCCAGCAGCGCTCCATCCCCAGAAAATCGCCGCGGCAGAGCCGCTCTTTGGAGACGGTAAAGGCCATCGTCGAAGCGACGGCTCGCATTCTGGAGGAAAAGGGACTCGGCGGACTGACCACGAATGCCGTTGCCGAACGTGCCGGCGTCAGCATCGGGTCGCTGTATCAGTACTTCCCGGGCAAGGACGCCCTGATCGGTGCGCTGATCTTGCGGGAAACCGCGCTGTTGATCGCCGATTGGGAGGCGGCGACAACGGCCGAGACGGGGCAGGCGGCGCTGGCTCTGCTGATCGCAGCAGCGGTCGCGCATCAACTCCGGCGCCCCGTTTTGGCGCGCCTTCTTGATATCGAGGAGGCGCGGCTGCCGCTCGATCCGGCAGTTCACGCGGTGAGCGTGCGGCTCCGCGAGATCGTCACCGGCGTGTTACAGCGCCCGGATCTTCCACCCCACGCCGATACGGCGCTTGCCGCGCAGGATATGCTCGCGATCATCAAGGGCATGGTCGACGCGGCTGGTGCGCATGGAGAGCTGGACCGGCCCGGTCTGGAAGAACGCGTCGGCCGTGCCGTGCGCGGCTATCTCGGCTATCGGTGAGGAGCCGCTCTTACCGCAAAAGCGCTCAGCGCTGCGCCGAACCTGCTGTCTCTTCAGGGTGCAGCGACATGCCCGCGCGTCCGCTTCGGAAGCTGCTGATCCACGTCGCAGGATTGAGCCGCGTCGATCCATCCAGCGAGAAGGTGATGAATTCGGCGCGGCCGCCCAGCGATTCCCAGGGCACGGGGCCGCCGAGGCCCTGCATCGCGGCGGAGACGCGGCTGTCCGCGCTATTGTCGCGATTGTCGCCCATCAGGAATACATGGCCGGCGGGGATGCGCACCGGGCCGTACCAGTCGGTCTCTCGCGCGCCCATGTCGATGATCGTGTAGCTGCGTCCATTGGGCAGCGTCTCACGCAGCACCGGGAGCACGCATACCTGCGTGCCATCGGGCTGCGTTTCGAGCGCGCCGGGGAACTGGCGCGGATCGCACCGGCTGTTGGCATCCACCGGCATCCGCATGGCGGGCAGAGCCTCCTGCTTAACCGGCTTGCCGTTGAGGATCACCACGCCGTCGCGCACTTCCAGCAGATCGCCGGGCAGGCCGATGACCCGCTTGATATAATCCTCGTTGCTGTTCTGCGGGGTCACGATCGCGATGTCGCCGCGCTCGGGCATCTTGCCCCAAACGCGCCCGTTCATGAAAGGTAGCGTGACGCCCCAGGGCTCGGGCGGTCCGCCCAGCAATGTGGTGCGCAGGATCGCGGCCGGATTGGGAATCGTCGGGGAGACGTAGGACCAGCCATAGGCATATTTGGAAACAATGAGCCTATCGCCCACCAGCATGGTCGGCATCATCGATTCGGAGGGTATGTAGAAAGGCTTGGCCACGAAGCTGTGGAAGGCGAGCACTGCCGTCAGCAGCAACACGATGCTCTTGATCTCGCCGATCCAATCGGTCTTCTTGTCAGCGCGTTTCCGGCGCGTTTCCTGCGCCTTGATCGATGCCTCATCCGTCACGGAAAGCGCGCCTCCAGAATGACGAACGCCTGCGCCCAGGGATGATCGTCGGTCAATGTCAGGTGAACAAATAGGCTGGTGCCGGGCGGGGTCAAGGCATCCAGTCGCGCTTTGGCGCCGCCCGTGAGGGCAAGCGTCGGTGCGCCGGAGGGCAGATTGACGACGCCAATGTCCTTCATGAAGACGCCGGCCTTGAATCCGGTGCCGACTGCCTTGCTGAAGGCCTCCTTGGCCGCGAAGCGCTTGGCCAATGTGCCGGCCTTCGTAAACGGGCGTCGATTGGCTCGGGCGATCTCATGGTCGGTGAACACCCGCTGCTCGAATCGCTCTCCGAACCGGTTCAGAGAGACCTGGATTCGCTCGATATTGCAAAGATCAGAGCCCAGGCCGACGATCATGCAGGCCCGCGCGCCTCGTCCATCAGCCTGCGCATCTGCGCCACGCTGTCGCGCAGGCCCAAGAAGATCGCCTCGCCGATCAGGAAGTGGCCGATGTTGAGTTCCGCGACCTGCGAAATCGCTGCGATCGGCGTGACATTCTCGTAAGTCAGGCCATGGCCGGCATGGGGCTCGATGCCGTTCTTGGCAGCCAGCGCCGCCATTTCGGTGATGCGCCGAAGTTCCGCAGCCTGCTCGGGGCCTTCGACCTCGCAATATTTGCCCGTGTGCAGTTCCACCACCGGCACCTTGAGGCGCAGCGCTGCATCGATCTGGCGTGGATCGGCCTCGATGAACAGCGAGACGCGGCAGCCCGCTTCGCCGAGCCGATCCACCATGGGCGCGAGGTGATTGTGCAACCCGGCCGCATCCAGCCCGCCCTCGGTGGTGCGCTCCTCGCGACGTTCTGGCACGAGGCAGACGGCGTGCGGCTTATGGCGCAGTGCGATCTCCAGCATCTCCTGCGTGGCGGCCATCTCGAAATTGAACGGGATCTCCAGCTCGGCGGAGAGGCGCGCAATGTCCTTATCCGTGATGTGCCGGCGATCTTCACGCAAATGTGCGGTGATGCCGTCGGCGCCGGCTTCCTGCGCGAGCAGGGCAGCGCGGACCGGATCGGGATAGGAGGCGCCCCGCGCATTGCGGATGGTCGCCACATGATCGATGTTGACGCCCAGGCGCAGGTGGCGGCCGCCTTGGTCCGCCATTACTGTCATGCCCGGCTGCCCGGCTTGGTGGCTGGGATCGCGGCCAGCTCGGGCGGCAGATCGTCAGCGTCGTAAACCGGGAAGTTGAGGCTCACGAGCGGGAAGAAGGGCACGCCGAGATTGGCCTCGCCGGCCGAACGATCGACCACGGCGGCTTCGGCGATGACCTCGCCGCCTTCCGCGCGCACCGCTTCCATCGCCTGGCGGGAGGAGAGGCCGGTCGTCACGACGTCCTCGACCATCAGCACCTTCTGGCCGGGCGTCAGCGAAAAACCGCGACGGAACAGGAAGGTGCCCTGCGGCCGCTCGAGAAACAGCGCATCGCAGCCCAGCGCCCGGCCCATCTCGTGGCCGATGATGATGCCGCCCATCGCTGGCGAGACAACGACGTTGATGGCGGCGCGAATATCACGCGGGATAGACTGGGCGATCGCAACGGCGATGCGGCCGGCGCGCTCGGGATTCATCAGCACGCGCGCGCATTGCAGATAGTTGGCGCTGTGCTTGCCCGAGGACAGCAGAAAATGCCCCTGGAGCAGCGCGTCACAGGCGCGAAATTCAGCGAGCACTTCCGATTCTGTCATGTTTCCCCGACCTCTTATATAGAGCGGCGCAGATAGCGGCGGACGGGCTGACAATCAACGGCTGGCATTCGGGCAATTTCTGCGCTTGAGGCTGGGAGGCTGGCTGCGTATAGGGGCCGCAAGATCAATGAGGGGGGCCGCAGTCGATGTCTTTCGCTAGCGGCCTGAAATTGAAGGCAGGTCGACCGCATGACTAGAAGAATCAATGGCTTCATGGTGGCGATCGCGCTCGGACTGAGCACGCTCGCGCCATCTTCCGCTTTCGGGCAGGCAGAACAGGCTGCTGCGCCCGCGGCGTCGACTGCGGAAGCCGCACCGGCCGCCGCCGCTGCGCCCGCAGCTCCCGCAGCGCCGGCGTTCGATCATGCCGCGCCGGTTGAAGGCATCGGCCAGCCCGCCGTGGGCGAGACGACTTTCCAGAAGCAGGTGACCTCCACCGGCAATTATGCGCTGTGGATGCACAATGTGATTCTGCTGCCGGTCATCACGGTTATCTCGCTGTTCGTGCTCGGGCTGCTGCTCTGGGTCGTGGTGCGCTATCGTCGCGCCGCCAACCCGGTGCCCTCGCGCACCTCGCACAACACGGCGATCGAGATCGTCTGGACGCTGGCGCCGGTGCTGATCCTCATCGGTATCGCCATTCCGTCGATCGACCTGCTGGCCAAACAGTTCAAGCCGGCCCCCGCCAACGCCATCACCCTCAAGGTGACCGGCTATCAGTGGTACTGGGGTTATGAATATCCCGATCTCGGCATCGGCGAATATGTCTCCAACATGCTGCCGCCTGAAGAAGCGCTCAAGCGTGGCGAGCCCCGCCTGCTCGGCGTCGACAATCGCGTCGTCCTGCCGGTCGGCGTGCCCATCAAGGCGATCATCACCGCGGCTGACGTGATCCACTCCTTCTCGATTCCCGCCTTCTGGGTGAAGGAAGATGCTGTGCCGGGTCGTCTCAACGAGAAGACCTTCACCATCGAGAAGGAAGGCGTCTATTACGGCGTCTGCTCGGAGCTGTGCGGTGCACGCCATGGCTTCATGCCGATCTCGATCGAAGCGGTGAGCCCCGAGCGGTTCGCACAGTGGGTCCGCTCACAGGGTGGCCAGATGCCGGGTGACGCAGCCGCGCCTGCCGCTGCCGCCGAAGCACCCGCCGCCGCTCCTGCTCCCGCCAACGCCGAGACGCCCGCTGCGGCGCCCGCGACTGCATCCTGAGGACTTCCAAGATGAGCACCACAACCGCAGACGATTTCCACGGGGCGCACGCCCATGGCGATCATGATGCCGATCACAAGCCGGGCTTCTTCGTCCGCTGGTTCATGTCGACGAACCACAAGGACATCGGCACGCTTTACCTGATCTTCGCGATCATGGCCGGCGTCATTGGCGGCGCCATCTCGGGCCTCATGCGTCTCGAGCTGGCTGAGCCGGGTATTCAGTATCTTCAGCACTGGGCCACCTTCGCGGACGGTCCCGATGCGACGATCGATCAGGCCTATCACCTCTGGAACGTGCTGATCACGGCCCACGGCCTCATCATGGTGTTCTTCATGGTGATGCCGGCGATCATCGGCGGCTTCGGCAACTGGTTCGTCCCGATCATGATCGGCGCGCCGGACATGGCCTTCCCGCGGATGAACAATATCAGCTTCTGGCTGCTCATCCCGGCCTTCCTGCTCCTGCTTGGCTCGGCCTTCGTGCCCGGCGGCACGGGCAATGGCGCGGGCACCGGCTGGACCGTCTATGCACCGCTGTCCACCAGCGGCAGCCCTGGTCCGGCGGTCGACATGGCGATTCTCTCGCTGCACATCGCAGGCGCCAGCTCGATCCTGGGCGCGATCAACTTCATCACCACCATCTTCAACATGCGCGCACCGGGGATGACCATCCACAAGATGCCGCTGTTCGTGTGGTCGGTGCTGGTCACCGCCTTCCTGCTGCTGCTCGCACTGCCCGTGCTGGCCGCGGCCATCACCATGCTGCTGACCGATCGTAACTTCGGCACCGTCTTCTATGACGCCGCCGGCGGTGGCGACCCGGTTCTCTATCAGCACCTGTTCTGGTTCTTCGGCCACCCCGAAGTGTACATCATGATTCTGCCGGGCTTCGGCATCGTCAGCCAGATCGTCTCCACCTTCAGCCGCAAGCCCGTCTTCGGTTATCTCGGCATGGCCTATGCCATGGTCGCCATCGGCGTCGTTGGCTTCATCGTGTGGGCGCACCACATGTTCACCACCGGCATGACCGTGAACATGAAGATGTACTTCACGGCCGCCACCATGGTCATCGCGGTGCCGACCGGCGTGAAGATCTTTTCGTGGATCGCCACGATGTGGGGCGGCTCGATGAGCTTCAAGACCCCCATGGTCTGGTCGCTCGGCTTCATCTTCATGTTCACCGTGGGTGGCGTGACCGGCGTGGTGCTCGCCAATGGCGGCATCGACGATAACCTGCACGACACCTATTATGTGGTCGCGCACTTCCACTATGTGCTCTCGCTCGGTGCCGTGTTCTCGCTGTTCGCAGGCTTCTACTACTGGTTCCCGAAGATGTTCGGGAAGATGTACAACGAGTTCCTGGGTCAGCTCCACTTCTGGGTGTTTTTCATCGGCGTGAACATCATGTTCTTCCCGATGCACTTCCTGGGTATGAGCGGTATGCAGCGCCGCGTGCCGGATTACACCGATGCGCTGGCCTACTGGAACGGCATCGCCTCGTTTGGTTATGCGATCATGGGCGTGGGCGTTCTGATCTTCTTCGTAAACGTCTTCATCTCCCTGCTGGCCGGCAAGAAGGCCGCTGCCAATCCGTGGGGTGAGGGTGCCACGACGCTGGAATGGACGCTGTCCAGCCCGCCGCCGTACCACCAGTTCGAGACCTTGCCGGTCATCGATTGATCGGCAACGGGTTTCACCCGCGAGCCGCCGTCCTCAGGGTGGCGGCTTGAACAGACAAGATAGTGATCGGGGGCGCGCAAGCGCTCCCGCTTGCGATATGAACTGACGAGTTGAACTGAACGCAAGGTCAGAGGTTTTGGCGAGCAAGGCATCGATCATGGGCACCGCGCCACAACAGTCTCCGCTTGGCGGGTCGACGGTTCCGCTCCCGGCGGACTGGCGCGATCTGCTCGCGCTGACTAAGCCGCGCGTGCTGACGCTCGTCGTATTCACCGGCCTGTGCGGATTACTGGTCGCACCCGGCAGCCTGTCTCCGGTGCTCGCCTTTACCGCCATTCTTTGCATCGCGCTCGGCGCCGGTGCGGCTGGTGCGCTCAATCAATGGTATGAAGTCGACCGCGACGCGAAGATGAAGCGCACCGCAGGTCGTCCGCTGCCGGCCGGCCGGATGAGCCGGGAAACGGCGCTGCATTTCGGCGTCGGTCTTGCGGCCTTTTCCGTACTGCTGATGGGCTTTGCGACCAACTGGCTCGCCGCCGGCATCCTGGCGACGTCGATCCTGTTCTATGTGTTCGTCTACACGATCTGGCTCAAGCCACGCACGGCGCAGAATATCGTGATCGGTGGTGCGGCCGGCGCCTTTCCGCCATTGATCGGCTGGGCGGCCGTGACGGGCGATGTGGCGCTGCTGCCCATCGCTCTGTTCATGCTGATCTTCTTCTGGACCCCGCCGCACTTCTGGTCGCTCGCGCTGTTCGTGCGGATGGATTACGCCAATGCGGGCATCCCGATGCTGCCGGTGGTTGCCGGTGAGGTGACCACCCGCCGCCAGATCCTGGGCTATACCAGCATCATGGGCGTCGCCGCGTTGGCGCCGGTGGTCCTGCGGCTGACCGGCCCGATCTATGGTGTGACTGCGTTGCTGGCGACGGCGGTGTTCGCGGCCATGGCCCTGCAGGTCTCGCTGCGCCGGGAGAGCGATCCCGCCCAAATGAAGCCGGAGCGGCGGCTGTTCAAATATTCGGTTCTCTATCTTTTCCTGCTCTTCGGCGCGGTTGTCGTCGACCATTGGGTGTTTGCGGCATGACCCCTGAAGACCAGAAACTCATTCAGGAGCGCCAGCGGGCGCGGGCGCGCATCATGGCGTGGATTCTCGCCGCACTGGTGGTGCTGTTCTTTGCGATCACCATCGCGAAAATGGCCTGAGGAGCGGTGCGATGACGACGATTGCCGGAAAGCGCGTGAGTAACCGCAAGACAGCCCTGCTGGCAGCGCTGGTGGCGGTGGCGATGCTCGGCCTCGGCTTCGCGGCGGTCCCGCTCTACCGCCTATTCTGTCAGGTCACCGGTTTCGGCGGCACCACCCAGCGCGTCGACGCCGCAGAGGCCGCCAAGGCGGTCTCGCTGCAGACGCAGGGCCGGCAGCTGTCGATTCGGTTCGACTCGAATATCGGCGGCGGCATTCCGTGGGAATTCTACCCCGAGAAGCGCCGCGTGACCGTGGGCGTCGGTGGCAAGTCGATGGCGATCTTCATCGCTAAGAACACCTCGAATAAGCCGGTCACCGGGCGGGCCGCGTTCAACGTGACGCCCGAATATGTCGGCAAATATTTCAGCAAGGTGCAGTGCTTCTGCTTCACGGAGCAAACCTTGCAGCCGGGGCAGCAGGTGCGGATGCCCGTGCTGTTCTACGTCGACAAGGCGTTCCTTGATGATTCTGACGGCAAGGACGTCCAGGAAATCACGTTGAGTTACACATTCTATCCGGTTGAGAAGCCGGACGACCAGAGCTAAAGAAGCGCGCAAACGAGCGCTCGGATAAAGCGCTTAGATACAGGGAATACGATATGGCCGGCGCCAAGAATCACGATTATCACATTCTCCCCGCCAGTTTCTGGCCGTTGATGGGCTCGATGTCGGCCCTGGTGATGGCGCTGGGCGCCGTTGCCTGGATGCACCCTTCTGAAATGGGCAGCTGGGGCGGCGCAGGCTTCTTCCTCGGTCTGGCCGGCGTGCTCGCCACCATGTTCTTTTGGTGGGCGGACGTTATTCGCGAGGCGCATGCCGGCGATCACACGCCTGTCGTGCAGCTTCACCTGCGCTACGGCATGATCCTGTTCATCGCGTCGGAAGTCATGTTCTTCGTGGGCTGGTTCTGGGCGTTCTTCGATTTCAGCCTCTTCCCGACGGCCCTACCGCCGATTGACGGCCTGTTCCCGTCCGAGGGCATTGAGGTTCTCAATCCCTTCGAACTGCCGCTCCTCAACACGCTGATCCTGCTCTGCTCGGGCACCACCATCACCTGGGCGCACCATGCGATCATCCACGGCGACCGGGACGGCCTGAAGAAGGGCCTGTGGCTCACGATCATCCTCGGCATCGTCTTCACCTGCGTGCAGGCCTATGAATATGCTCACGCACCCTTCGCCTTCGGCACGACGCCTTATGGCTCGGCCTTCTACATGGCGACCGGCTTCCACGGCTTCCACGTTCTGGTCGGCACGATCTTCCTGATCGTCTGCCAGGTGCGGGCCTATAAGGGTCACTTCACGCCGCGCCAGCACTTCGGCTTCGAGGCGGCGGCCTGGTACTGGCACTTCGTCGACGTGGTGTGGCTGTTCCTGTTCGTCTCCATCTATGTGTGGGGCGGCTGGGGAGCTCCGATGCACGCGGGCTGATCGGCCGGGGAGCACAGCATGTGCGGCGCCAAGGCCCATGCTCGCTCCTCATTTATCGATAGCAAAGGCGACGCGCGGAAAGCCCTTCCGCGCGTCGCTTCGTTTTCGGCACGCGGCATTTGCGAAGGACAGGATGGATGAGCGAGACTAAGCCCGCAGAGGCGCCAAAGGCAGCCGCGGTCACACCGGCTTATCTGGTCCAGGCGAGCGTCAAGGCCCGCTGCCCGCGCTGCGGCGTCGGGCCGCTGTTCGATGGCTGGGTGCGATTCGCGCCGCGCTGCCGGGCCTGCGGGCTGGATCTGGCCGCGTTCAATGTCGGGGATGGCCCTGCGGCCTTCCTCATTCTGATCGTCGGCGGGCTGGTCACGGCGCTGGCTCTGATGGTCCAACTGGCCGCCGATCCGCCATTCTGGGTGCATATCCTGCTCTGGGTGCCGCTCACCTCCGCGCTGGTCATCGGCTGTCTGCGCCTGTCCAAGGCAGCACTGCTGATCATCGAATATCGCAACAAGGCGCGCGAGGGGCGCATTGCCGATGCGCGTCAGCCGGGCGAGGGCGCGCCATGAGCCGCCGCGTGCCGCTGGTGCCGACCGTTCTGGTCGGCCTCGCCGTCGCCGTGATGATCGCGCTGGGCATCTGGCAGATCGGCCGGGCGCATCAGAAGGAGGCCGCGCTGGATGCCTGGCGCGCGAATCTGCATCTGCCGCTGACAGCCTATCCCCGGCAGAACCCAACCGATCAAAGCTACATGTTTCGCCGTCTCGCGGCCCAGTGTCTGCGCGTGGTCGACTGGCAGGTGATCGGCGGTCGGGCGCGCAGCGGCGAGACCGGATGGCGGCACATCGCATATTGCGCGACCGGTACCGAAGGGCCGGGACTTGTGGTGGACATGGGCGTGAGCGTGCGGCCGGATGGCAAGACCGACTGGCAGGGCGGTCCGGTGACCGGCACAGCGACGCATGAGCCGGACAATTCGTCGCTGATGGCCCGGTTGCAGGGCAAGGCATCGCCCTTGCGGCTGATGATCGTCGCGGAGGAGCCGGCGCCCGGCCTGCTCGCCTCCGCGCCGCCCGATCCCTCTTCGGTGCCCAATAATCACCGCTCCTACGCGGTGCAGTGGTTCCTGTTCGCCACCATCGCGCTGGTGATCTATGCGCTCGCCCTGCGCAAGCGCTGGCGGGGCGAAGCGCGCGAGGGTTGATCCACTCCGTTGCGCTACGGCAGCCACAAGGCTAAGGGCCGGTCATGCAATATGTGAGCACCAGGGGACGCGCGGCTGCGCTGGATTTCGAAGGCGCAACGCTGGCAGGGCTGGCGAGCGATGGCGGACTGTATCTGCCTGAGCATTGGCCGACCTTTTCCGCCGACGAGCTGGAGGCCATGCGCGGCCTCTCTTATGTCGAGACCGCCGTTCGCGTCATTCGCCCCTTCGTGGGCGATTGTCTGAGCGAAGACGAACTTCGCGAACTGTGCACGCAGGCTTATGGCCGCTTCTCTCACGCCGCGGTGACACCGCTGGTGCAGCTCGATCATCAGCACTGGCTGCTTGAGCTGTTCCACGGGCCGACGCTGGCGTTCAAGGACGTCGCGCTGCAGATGCTCGGCCTGCTGTTCGAGAAGTTCCTCAGCCGGCGCGACACGCATCTGACCATCGTGGGTGCCACGTCCGGCGACACCGGCTCGGCGGCGATCGATGCCGTCGCGGGCCGTGCCAAGATCGACATCTTCATGCTCCATCCGGCCGATCGCGTGTCGGATGTGCAGCGCCGGCAGATGACGACGGTGCTGGCGCCGAACGTCCACAACATCGCTATCGAGGGCAGTTTCGACGATGCTCAGGCGCTGGTGAAGCGCATGTTCAACGATGCCGAGTTCGCCGGCCGCTTCGATCTGTCGGCGGTGAACAGCATCAACTGGGCGCGACTCGTGGCGCAGGTGGTCTATTATATCTATGTCGGCGTGCGCCTCGGCGCGCCGCATCGGCAGGTGGCCTTCTCGGTGCCGACCGGCAATTTCGGCGACGTGTTCGCCGGCTATGTCGCAGCGCGCATGGGACTGCCCATCGAGCGGCTGATCGTCGCCACCAATGTGAACGACATTCTGCACCGGGCGCTCTCGCAGGGCGACTACAGCCAGGAAGGCGTCGTGCCGACGGCCACGCCCAGCATGGACATTCAGGTCTCCTCCAATTTCGAGCGGCTGCTGTTCGATCTTGGCGGGCGCGATGGTCTGGCGCTGGCCGAGCAGATGAAGGGATTTGAGGCGACAAAGGCCATGCGCCTGACGAATGCCCAGCGCGACGGGGCGTCCAAGCTCTTCTCGTCCGCGCGCGTCGATGGCGACGACATGTCGCGGGCGATGCGCTGGGCTTATGATGCGGCCTCTCAGGTCATCGATCCGCACAGCGCGGTCGGCCTCGCGGCGGCCCATGCCGTGCCGCTCGATCCGTCCGTGCCGGTGGTGACGCTGGCGACGGCGCATCCCGCCAAGTTCCGCGATGCCGTGGAACGCGCCACCGGCGTGCGTCCCTCGCTGCCGTCACGCGTGGGCGATCTGTTCGGGCGCGAGGAGCGCTATGCGACGCTGCCCGGTACGTTCGAGGCAGTGACCGAATATATCGCGGAACGCGCCACGCCGCGCCGTGGGTAGGACGTCCTTTCTGAAGCCCCTCCTCTTTAGAGGAGGGGTTGGGGTGGTGTCGGCTACGTCGGCTCCAGAGCGCTGCGCGAGCGATGCTCTGCGTCGCCCCCACCCCCCGACCCGTCCCCTGAAGGGGAGGGGCTAGATGTCTATAACCCCGCCATCCACGCTCCCGCTCACCACGATGGTTGGCGAGCCATGGGGCGATTACGGCCTGATCGATAGCGGCGCCGGCCGCAAGCTGGAGCGCTACGGCCCATACCGCTTCATCCGGCCCGAGCCGCAAGCGATGTGGCAGCCCGCGCAGGCCGACTGGGATGCGCATGGCAGCTTCATTCCGGCATCGGACGAGGATGGCGGCGGGCGCTGGCACTTCGACAAGCCCGTGCCGCGCGATGGCTGGCCGCTGCGCTGGGAAGAAGCGCGCTTTCAGGCGAGTTGCACGCCCTTCCGTCATCTCGGCTTCTTCCCGGACATGGCGCCGGTGTGGCAGTGGGCACGCGAGCGGCTGCACGGCGTTGAAGCGCCTCATTTCCTCAACCTGTTCGGCTATACCGGCGTCGGCACGCTGGCCCTCTCCGCGACCGGGGCACAGTGCGTGCATGTTGATGCCTCCAAGAAATCGGTCGCGCAGGCGCGTGCCAATGCGGCGCTCTCCGGCATGGAGAGCAATCCCGTCCGCTGGATCATCGACGATGCCGCCAAATTCGTGGCACGCGAGGTGCGGCGGGAGCGGCGCTATCATGGCATCCTGCTCGATCCGCCCAAATATGGCCGCGGACCGGATGGCGAGATCTGGCGGCTTGAGGAAGACCTGCCCGGCCTGATCGCCGATTGCCGCCGCTTGCTGGATGGCGAGAGCCGCTTCCTGTTCCTCACGGTCTACGCTGTGCGCATGTCCGCCCTGGCAATCGGTGAACTGCTCCGCGCGCATCTGGGCGATCTGCCAGGACGGATCGAATGCGGCGAGCTGGCCGTGCGGGAAGAGGCGCGGGGGCTGCTGCTCCCCACCGCAATCTGGGCGCGCTGGACGCGGGACTGAGGGGCTTTCGGGGAAGGGGTTCGCTCGTAGAGTCAGCGCACCGCAAGCGCCTGCGTAAACCTGCCCACCTTTCCGTTCGTGTCGAGCGAAGTCGAGACACGTCTAGCGCTGTGCTTGGTGTCTCGACTTCGCTCGACATGAACGGGGAAGAGGGAAGGCCTGGTATGCCGCGCCCCTCAATCCCGCCCTACCTAATCCCGTCCCGCCCTTAGCGCCGCACCGCCCGCGACGGGAGCCACCACACAGAGCAGAAGCGAGCAGGCCGCCACCAGCTTGAGCGCGCCGTCGCCGCCAAATTGCAGGGCGCCGGCACCGAAGATCAGGATCGGCACCGCCAGCGGCAGCACCAGCAGGCCGGTCAGTGCGCCGCTGCCCCGCAGGCCGGCGGTGAGTGCTGCCACCAGCAGGGCGAGCGCGGCAAGGCCGGGCGTGCCAAGCGCCAGACCGATCATCACCAGCCGCAGCATCTCCGGCTCCAGCTTGAGCAGGGCCCCGGCCGGCAGCGCCGCGATCAGAAGCGGCGGGCCAAAGCTCAGCCAATGCGCGACGCCCTTGGCAAAGAGGATCGTGCCTTCCCCCACGCCGCGCAGCACGAGCTGGTCGATCACGCCGCTGTCGCGGTCCGGCTCGATCAGCCGGTCGATCGGCAGCAGGCTGGCCAGCAGCGCGGCGACCCACAGCAGACCGCCGCCGGTCTGGCTGAGCAGCGTGGCATTGGGGCCGACCGCGAAAGGAAACAGCGCCGCAATCAGCAGCAGAAAGGCCAGCGGCAACCAGATGCCGCCGCTCCGCCACGCCCGACCAAGATCGCGCAGGATGATCGGGCCGATCATCCGTCGCGCTCCTCGCCCGCATCCGGGGCCGGCGCATGAAGGTTGATCACCGCGTCCTGCGTCCAGGCGAGGGGCATATGCGAGGCCGCGAGCACGAGGCCGCCCTGCGCCCGGTGCCGGTCCACCAGTTGGCCGAGCTGCGCGGCCGAGGCGACGTCGAGGCCATTGGCCGGCTCATCCAGCAGCCAGATCGGTGCCGCGGTGATCAGCGTGCGGGCCAGCGCGGCGCGCTTGCGCTGGCCGGTGGAGAGCATTCGCACCGGAATATCGCGCAGATGTGCAATGGCGAGGTCATCGAGCGCGGCGTCGATGCGCGCGGACGGCGCCTCATCCACTTTGGCCCAGAAGGCGAGGGCATCGCGCACCGTGCGGTCCCGGTCCAGCGCATCGAGCTCGTCGGTCAGCGCAACCGCGCCCTCACAGGTCACCGTCCCCGCAAAGGGCCGCAGGAGCCCGGCAATGATGCGCAGCAGGCTCGATTTGCCGATGCCGTTCGGCCCGGCGATCTGAGCGCTGCCGCCTGCCGTCAGGCTGAGATTGACGCCGGCGAACAGCAGTCGCCCGCCCCGCAGGCAGGCGACATCGTCCAGCCGGAGCGCCGCGCCGCTCATGGCTTGACGGTCCATGCGCGCGTGGCCGAGAAGGGGGCGCGCGAAAAGGAGACCGCCATGCCAAGGATCGCCCGTCTCTCCGACGAGGAGCGCGCGCAAGCGCTCAGCACCCTCCCGGCCTGGCGCCTGTCGGATGATGCCAGCGGCATTTCGCGCAGCCTGCGGTTCGATGATTTCGTCGCCGCCTTCGGGTTCATGAGCAAGGTCGCCCTGCTGGCCGAACGCGCCGATCATCACCCGGAATGGTCGAACGTCTACAATCGCGTGGATATTCGCCTGACCACCCATGATGCCGGGGGCCTGAGCGCGCGCGATATTGCCCTCGCCACGGCAATCGACGCGCTGCTCTGACGGGGAGGGGGCGGGGGACGCGGCGCATCAGAAGACCGGGGTGTTATAATGGTGCCAGGCCATCAGCGCCATGGCGCTGCGGTGCGGACGCCATGCCTCGGCCAGCGCGCGGGTTTCGCGTTCGGCCGGGCGCGCATCGAGGCCCATGATCTGCCCCACCGCGATCTGCACGGCGAGGTCGCCCGCCGGCCAGATGTCCCTGCGGCCTTCCGCGAACAGCAGATAGATTTCCGCCGACCAGCGGCCGATTCCCTTGATCCGCACGAGCGCGGCGATGGCCTCCTCATCATCCTGCGGCAGGGCGTGCAGGTCCAGCCCGCCGCTCACCACCATTTCCGCGAGGCTGCGGGCATAGCCCTGTTTCTGGCGGGAGAGGCCGCAGGCGCGGAGCGTCTCGAAATCCTGCGCCAGCAGGGCATCGGGCGCGCAGCCGGCGCCAAGCGCCGCTTCCAGCTTGCTCCATACGGAGGCCGCCGCGGCGACGCTCACCTGCTGGCCGACGATGGTGCGCAGCAGCGTTTCATAACCCGGTTCGCGCTGACGGGATGGGGGGTAACCGAGCCGCTCGATCAACGCGGCGATCGCGGGCTGATCTGCCGCCAGCGCATCCAGCGAAGTCCGCAATGCGGCATCATCGAGCATGGTTCGTCCCAGGATAAAGAGCGGCGCGCGTCGCCGGGTTGATTTCTGTCCAGCAGCCCCTCATAGCGAGCCAAACCATGGTTTGGAGATAAAAATGCCGCAATTGACGGTTGTGACACGGGACGGCGCGCGCCACGAGATCGAGGCCCAGAATGGCCACACGGTCATGGAAGTGATCCGCGACAACGGAATCGACGAACTGCTGGCCATTTGTGGCGGCTGCTGTTCCTGCGCAACCTGCCATGTCTATGTGGACGAGGCTTATGCGGACAAGCTCCCGCCGCTCAAGGGCGACGAGGACGATCTGCTCGATAGCTCCGAGCATCGCAATGCCTCCAGCCGTCTCTCCTGCCAGATCCCGGTCGGCCCGGAGCTTGAGGGCATGGTCGTCACGATCGCGCCGGAAGACTGAGCGCTTTGGCCCGGTGCGCGCCAGCGGGCGCCCGCCGGGTCTAGTTATCCACCCGGGTCCAGACCTGTGATCGGCAGCCGATGCGGCCGATCAGGCAGCCTTGCGCGCTCAGCGTCCGCTCGTTGACCAGGGTGATGGTGCCGGAAAAGGTCTTGCCGATATCCGGTACGAACACCTTGCCCCGCCAGACATTTTCCTTCTCGGGCACGAAGCCGCTGAACAGGCGCGCGCCGATCAGACTGTCCATCCCGCCCTTGCGCGCGTCTGCGCGGGCTTTTTCGCTGGCCTGAATCACCGTCCCGCACATCGCCGTGCCGCAGCGATGCGCGCGCACCTGCACGCTGCGCTGCGGATTGGTCCAGATGCCCAGCGATTCGCTTTCCGCCGCGCAGGCTGCGCTGGTGCCCAGAGCGGCGCTTGCGATCAGCAGC
The DNA here is from genome assembly GCF_025961955.1 of Sphingobium sp. B10D7B. Taxonomy (NCBI): domain Bacteria; kingdom Pseudomonadati; phylum Pseudomonadota; class Alphaproteobacteria; order Sphingomonadales; family Sphingobiaceae; genus Sphingobium; species Sphingobium sp. B10D7B. The sequence continues at coordinate 2,149,652 of NZ_JAOQOQ010000001.1, read as the reverse complement.
CCAAGGCTTGCGTGCAACCTCATGGCAACGGCGCCACGCGCAGCACGGCCATCGGTGAATCCTTGGTAGCTGGGGTGACCTTCCAGACGATCCGTCTTTGTCCATCCTTCATGGTTTCGGCGCCTTCTTCCTGATTCTGGCTCACGATCTCTGCCGATGTGGTCAGCGTGAACGTGCCGTCCAGCAGCCCGCCAGGGCTCTCACGACCGCTCGCCGTGCCCATCGGTAGGGCGGCGGCATCGCTATCATTGGCAAAGCCGGGAGCCTTCACGCGCACGCGATCCTTGCCGCGCAGTTCGATGGCGAGGAAGGGAAGGACGACTTCGCCGTCCGGGTTGAACGGAAAGACGAAGCCATGGTCGAGCCGGCCGCTGATCCGGTAATCGATCGCGAGCTTGCGGTCGCCGATGTAGCGTGCGGAGCGGTAGCCATATTCCTTGCTCAGCGCCTCGGCGAGACGCCGGAGCTGCGCCTCATCGTCGGCATCGACGTCGTCCGCAGTCCCGCTCTTGCTTTGCGGCTGGCTGGCGATCTTGAACATCTGCGCATCGTCCGTCGCGGCATCGGTGGCGTCGCCGTCTGCGGCATTGTCTTCATCCAGCAGCCCGTCGGTCATGTCGGACGGACTGCTCTTGAGAAGCTGCACCTCGCCCACATAAGCGAAGGTGAAGCTGCGGTCGGCCTTGATATCGAGCGTCGCCGCGAATCGCGTCGGCACGAGCAGGCAGCTCGAAAGCAGCAGGGGCGCGATCAGCACCAGCAGCCAGCGCGTCATCATCGCCCGGTTCGTCAATCGCTCATCCCCCGCGAGGCACGGCGCCAGGCTTGCGCCTAGCGCGTCATGCAGGCGTATAGCGCGATTGCAGCGGCGTTGGAAACGTTGAGGCTCTCCATGCGCGGGCTGATCGGCAGGCGAGCGACCATGTCGCAATGATTGACGCTGTTCAGGCGCAGGCCTTCACCCTCCGCACCCAGCACAAGCGCGACGCGAGTGGTATTGTCCAGTGCACCGGCGATCGTATCGCGTGCGTCGCCATCGAGCGCGATGCGCCAATAGCCGGCCTCGGCGATTTCATCGAGCGCGCGAGCGAGGTTCACCACGCGTACCCAGGGCACGATTTCCAGCGCCCCTGCCGCCGCCCGCGCGATCACGCCCGATTCGGGCGGCGCATGGCGGTCCTGCGTCACAATGCCCAGTGCATTGAAGGCCGCGGCCGAGCGCAAAATCGCGCCGACATTGTGCGGGTCGGTCACCTGATCGAGCACCAGGATCGGCCGGCGTGCCTGTTCATCCGGCACACCCTGTTCCAGGAGATCGCCGAGCCAGATATCCTCCAGCGCTTCCACCTCGGCCACAAGGCCCTGATGCGGCGCGTCGCCCGGCACCATGCGGCCCAAATCGGCCACGTCCGAATAGACGATCGGCAACACCGGCGGCAGATCGAGCGCGGCCAATGCCTCGCGCGTGCCCCAGATCTTGCGAATCACCCGCTCCGGATTGGCGAGCGCGGCCGTGATGGCGTGGCGCCCATAGAGCCTCGGATACCCGCCTTTCGGCTTTCCTGTTCTGTGTCCCCGTTTCATGCGTGCGCTTTTCCACAGCATGGCATTGACAGGCAAGGCCCCATTCGCCATTGAGCCGCCTCCAATCCGTTTGACGGCCCCGCCGTCCGGGTCAGGCGCCTCTGGAAGGGTGGCCGAGTGGTTAAAGGCAGCAGACTGTAAATCTGCCCGCGTGAGCGTACGCTGGTTCGAATCCAGCCCCTTCCACCATCTCCCATGATGAGCAGTTGAAACCGCGTCCCCCGGGACGGAAGCCTGAATCAGCGCAATCGATCGATTGCATTGTCCGTAGGCCCGCTTATCCGGCGCGGACCATCCGAGCCCATAAATCGTCAGCGGGTGGCGGGTGGCAGTCCGTCATTTGCGAATCCCGGCAGCTTGCCGATCTGATCGGCGGGCAGATCGAGCCCGGATTCGATGCGCTGAAGCAGCATCGAGAAGAAATCATAGCCTTCCCGCACCTTCTCCTCGGAGACGTCCTCAAGCAAATGCGCGCGCAGGCTGGCGGCGATTTCGAGCATATGGGCCAGCGTCTGATAACCCTCTGCCGTCAGGCGCATCAGCTTGTTGCGCCGGTCGCTCGGGTCGGGCAGCCGCTCCACCAGCCCTTCGGCCTCCAGCAGGTCCAGCGTGCGGGTGAGGGTAGGGCCTTCGATCCCGACGCGCTTGGCGATCTGGATCTGGGTCGTGCCGGGCGGTGCATAGGCGATGGAGGACATCGCCTCCATGCGCGATGCGCTCTGGCCGATATCCCGCAGCTTCTCATCGACCAGCGCGCGCCAGCGGCGGGCCAGCATCACAATGGTGATGGTCAGCGCCATGTCCGGGGAAGGATAGCCCGATTTCGGTGGCAGGACCTTGCCGAAGATTTCAGCTTCGCTGCCTGCCGTCTTGGGAGCGCTTTTCATGCGATGCCGTTCCTTCGTAACCTTGCCAGAAGGGCGCGATCGCCCAAAAAAGTCGCAAAAATCTCTGCGGTCCGCAAAATTAGTTTGCGCGTGAGCAATGTGCAACCGCCCGCGCGAACTGCCTTGTCTGCAACCGTTCAGGGGTGCGCCGGGAGGCAAGTAGGCGTGGCGGACGCCCAGTGCGCCCGCCACGCCCTCGTCAAAAGCGCAACCGGGCGCCGAGGAAGAAGCGCCGGCCAAGCACATCGTAGGTACTCGGGTCCGTGACACCGGATTGCGAAGAGCCTCCCTGCGCGAGCGTGCCTGCCCGCACGCCGAGGCGCGGGGGCTGCTTGTCGAACAGATTGTCCACGCCGAACCGCAACTCGACGGTGGATGTCGCCGCGACCCGCCCGGAGAGGTCGAAGATGTCATAGGCGGGGATTGGGAGCTCAGTCGCCGTCGTGCTGGTCGCGTAGGTGAAGTAGCGAACCTTGGGCAGATGACGCCATGTCAGGCTGATGGCACCCGAGCCGAAATTATAGGCGACATTGGTCGACAGCTTCCATTTGAACTGCGCACTATACTGGTTGCTGCCGATGGTATCGCGATAGTCGGCCGTCGGCCCGCCCGGCAAGCTCTGGACGTCGAACTTGTCGAGATAGTTGAACGCGATATTGGTGGTGAACGATCCCTCATCCCCGAACAGCCCGGGCGCCGGGACGGTCCAGTTAAGATTGGCGTCGATGCCTGCGGTGTGGATTTTACCCAGATTCTCGAAGAAGGCGCGTGTCGCCGACCAGAAGCCACTTTGCGGCTCACGGATGATCCGGGTGCAGAACTCGTTGTCGGGATCGTAAGTGGGATTGCTTGTGCCATCGAAGTTGAAGCACTGGCGGTAGACATAATCGGTCGACAGGGTCGAGACGGCACCTGCGATCTTGATATTATAATAGTCGACCGAGAGGGTCAGGCGGCTGAGCCACGGGGAATCCCGCCATGGCGAGCGGATGACCATGCCGGCCGTGAAGGTGCGGGCTTCCTCGGACTTGAGATCTGGGTTGCCCAATGTGACATCCCGCCCCAGAGGGAACAGCTGCGGCTGATTGCCCACGAAATCCGGACCGATCGGAAAGCCGCCTGAGATCGCGGAGCAGAGTGCCAGAACCTGCGCGCGATCCGGATTATCGGCGCGATTGCCATAGCCGGGATAGGCGGAATTGTTGGCATGGGTCGCGCACGGATCGCCGCCGGGCCAATTGACCACGGTGTAGATGCCGGGCTGGAAGATTTCCGCGATGTTCGGCGCGCGGTTGGCGACCTGGTAGCCGCCGCGGAACTTCAGCCAGTCATTCACGTCCCAGTCGCCAATGACTTTCCATGTGCCGACCGAGCCTGCCGTGTTGTAGCTCGAGTGACGATAGCCCGCATTGAGGTTCAGTGCCTGAACGAAGGGCAGATCGGACAGAAGCGGAATGAGGACCTCGCCGGAGAAATCCTTGACGAAGATCTTGCCTTCCGTTCGCGAGACGCCGGGCAGGCTGATGACACCGCTGTTGATCGTCTGTGCGTTGAGCGGGCCGCTGGGCTCATAGAAGAAGTTGTTCTCGCGATAGGACGCGCCGGCCGCAAAGCGCACTTCACCGGCTGGCAGGTCGAACAGTCCACCCTGGAAGTTCACTTCCGCCTGCGTCTGCCCGACGACCGTCTCAGCCTTGATGTTCGCTTGGATCAGGTCCTGGCAGTCCTGCGAGACCGGGGCGGTGGTGAACGGGTTGAGACCGCTCGTGCAGCTTGCGGACATGCCGAGACTGGGGTGCAGGAAGGTTGTTCCAGCGCCGTAATTAGGAAGGCCGATGAGCGTCTGGTAGGCATCCAGATCGATGAAATTCTCATAGCGCGTAACTTGCGAACTCCTGCCGTGACCGCCGAAGACATCGAACGTCCAGTCGCGAATGCCCACATTGCCGCGGAAGCCGCCAATCACCTCATAATTATAGGTGTTCGTTTCGGTGCGCGAGGGGCCCATGAACGTCATCGATTGATTGAGCGACCATGGCGCATTCGGGCGAGCGCGGCTGCGCAGGATGTCGCAGAGGTCCTGCGGCACAGGATGCCCCACCGCCGCGCCACATGTCCCGGCGTCGAAAGTGATACCGGCATTGAGTTGACTGAACGCCGTGGCATAAGTGGATTGGGTCTGGACATTGTTCTGGTCGAACTTGGCCTGAACATAGGCCGTAATGCCATCCGTGATGTCGTAATGCGCGCTGCCAAAGAATGATATTCGCCGCAGCGGCAACTGGAGATAGCCTTCCTTGCTGACGAAGGAGGCATTGCCGTTCTCCAGAATTTTCACATTGGGGTCGGTGCCGTTGTAATTGGGTGCGGGCGCACCTGTCACGCGGCCGACGACGCCCGAGAAGATCGTGGCATCGAGCGGATTAGCGGCCTTGTTGAAGAAGAAGCTGGTCGACAGGCCCGGCCCGGCAATCGCGACTTCGCCCGGCGCGAAGCCGTAGCGCGCGAACACCTGATTAACGGCCGCCTGGGAGGGGTTGCCGGCTGGTGCAGCGAAGTCGAAGCCGGCCACCACGCCCGGTACGCCGGTCGTATTCGTGCGCGGCGTAACGCCGAAGCTACTGCCGAAGAAGACCGCGCCGCCGCTGCTGGCGGGATCGGTATAACCGGCCTGATAGAAGGGGCGATCCGCCTGATAGATGATGTCGCGGTCCTGATAGGTCACGCCCAGCATGGCGTTGCCGCGTCCATCGGCGAAATTGCCACCAACAAGGGCGGATATCTCGAACTGCCGTCCATCGCCACGTTCGCTGATTCCCATGCTGGTATCGATCGTGACGCCGGAATAGTCGCGCTTGAGCTTGAAATTGACGACGCCGGCAACGGCATCCGCGCCATAGGTTGCGCCCGCGCCGCCGGTGATGACCTCGACGCTGTCGAGCGCTGCCTTGGGAATGGTGTTGATATCGACCACCAGTGTCGCATTGGCCGGCTGAGTGCGCCGTCCATCCAGGAGGACCAGCGTTCGATTGGCGCCGATGCCGCGCAGGTCGAGCGTCGCGATACCGGGGCTGTTGGTCGGTGTGGCCTGCACGTCAGATCCGGCCAAGCCGGTCAGGCCGGCGCCGCCGCGACCGGTCGCGCCGACGCCGCCTGTGAACTGCGGCATTTCCTTCAGCCCCTGATCGATGCTGAGATCCGAGGAAGACTGCAAGGTGTCGCTTGTCACGGTGGTCAGCGGCGTCGCTGAGGTATAATCGCGGCGCACGATCCGCGATCCGGTTATGACGATCGCCTGCGTTTCCTGCGCGTCCGCCTCGGTGGACTGGGCCTTTGCCGGGCTTGGCGCGTTGAAGGCAAAGGCGAGCGCCGTACAACTCACCAGGGCACGCGCCGTCCATCTGTCAGTTCGTGGGTTCATCAGTCTTCCTCCCCTGCGTCGCGCGAGCCATTCGCGCAGCGTGGTCGTCTCTCGAGGAAGAGTGAGCGGCGTGGATACGCGTCATCGTGCGCAGGAACATCGAATGAGCGAACGCCATCTGCCTGCGCGGACCTGTGTCGCGCAGCCATATCCTCCCCGTCTGCGTCGCCGACTCGAAAGGTCAGCTTCAAATGAATGCTATTCAAATAAATGCAGACGGCAACTACTAAGATTCAATCGAAATTGGGCTCTTCATTGATCCGGGGGTTCAAGGAAAAGCATTGAAAGCAAGGCTGGCGCATGCGTGCGTCTGTGTTATCGATGGGTGATTCCGCGACGCGGCATGAATCGAAAAGGGGCAGGGGTAATGGCGAGTAGAGACAGCAGGTCGGACAAGGCGCTTCAGATGCGGATTGTTGACGCGCTGGTCCACCGGATTGGCAAGGATAGCCAAGCTGCGCTGCCACACGACTGGCTTGCCGCGACGATCTATACCCTCCGTGACGAGATCATCGAGCGGTGGATGGAATCGTCCAAGGCGGCTCATGCTGCAGGTGCGAAGAGAGTCTATTATCTCAGCCTCGAGTTCCTGATCGGGCGACTGCTGCGCGACGCGCTGAGCAATCTCGGCGTGGTTGAGGAGGTGCGCGCCGCGCTGGCCGAACATGGCGTGGATCTGGACGAGATCGTGGAGATCGAACCGGATGCTGCACTGGGCAATGGCGGCCTCGGGCGTCTCGCCGCTTGCTTCATGGAGAGCCTCGCGACGCTCGACATCCCCGCTTATGGCTATGGCATCCGCTATGTGAACGGCATGTTCCGCCAGCGCATCGATGATGGCTGGCAGGTCGAACTGCCCGAAAACTGGCTGGCCCACGGCAATCCGTGGGAATTCGAGCGGCGGGAGAGCGCCTATCGCGTCGGCTTTGGCGGCGAAGTCGTCGGCGATGTCGATGGGCGCGTCGAATGGCATCCGGCCGAGAAGGTCATCGCCATGGCGGTCGATACCCCGGTGGTCGGCTGGCGCGGACGTCGCGTGAACACGCTGCGGCTGTGGAACGCTTTCCCGGTCGATCCGCTGCGGCTCGATGCCTTCAATGCCGGAGACCATGCCGGCGCGCTGGCCGAACAGGTGCGCGCCGAAAGCCTGGTGCGCGTGCTGTATCCCGCCGATTCGACGCAGGCCGGGCAGGAACTGCGCCTGCGCCAGGAGTATTTCTTCTCGTCGGCCTCCATTCAGGACATCGTGCGGCGGCACATGCAATATCATGGCAACATCCGCACATTGCCGGACAAGGTCGCCATCCAGCTCAACGATACGCATCCGGCGGTGTCCGTCGCGGAACTGATGCGCCTGTTGATGGACGATCACGGGCTGGAACTGGCGGATGCGTGGACCATCACGCGCGCCACATTCGGCTATACCAACCACACTCTGCTGCCCGAGGCGCTGGAGAGCTGGCCGCTGCCGCTGTTCGAGCGGATGCTGCCCCGGCATATGCAGATCGTCTATGCCATTAATGCGCTGGTGCTGCGTGAGGCGCGGGCCAGCAAGCAGCTCGACAATGCAGCCATCTCCGCCATTTCCGTGATCGACGAAAATGGCGAACGCCGCGTGCGCATGGCCAATCTCGCCTTTGCTGGCGCGCACAGCGTCAATGGCGTCGCGGCACTGCATACCGAGCTGATGAAGCAGACCGTCTTTGCCGATCTGCACCGGCTCTACCCGGACCGGATCAATAACAAGACCAATGGCGTGACGCCGCGGCGCTGGCTGCTGGAGTGCAATCCGGGCCTCACCGCGCTCATTCGCGAGACGATCGGCGACGGGTTCATGGACGACGCCGAGAAGCTCCACGAGCTGAACCGGTTCGCTGATGACGCGGCGCTCGGCGAGCGGCTGGGCGCCATCAAGCGCGCCAACAAGGAGGCGCTGACGCAGCATCTGCGCGAGCATATGGGTATCCGCCTCGATCCCTCCGCGCTGTTCGACGTGCAGATCAAGCGCATCCACGAATATAAGCGCCAGCTCCTCAATCTCATCGAGACGGTGGCGCTCTACGACCAGATTCGCAGCCATCCGGAGATCGACTGGGTGCCGCGCGTCAAGATTTTCGGCGGCAAGGCAGCGCCGAGCTATCATAATGCCAAGCTCATCATCAAACTGGCCAATGACATCGCCCGGCGGATCAACAGCGACCCCTCGGTGGGCGGGTTGCTCAAGGTCGTTTTCGTGCCGAATTACAATGTGAGCCTGGCCGAGAAGATCATCCCCGCCGCCGACCTCTCCGAGCAGATTTCCACCGCCGGCATGGAGGCATCCGGCACCGGCAACATGAAGTTCGCGCTCAACGGGGCGCTGACCATCGGCACGCTCGATGGCGCCAATATCGAGATCAAGGACCGGGTGGGCGATGACAATATCGTCATTTTCGGTCTGACGGCGGATGAAGTCGCGCACCAACGGGCCAATGGCTATAACCCGCGCCAGATCATCGAGGAGTCGCGCGAGTTGCAGCAGGCGGTGTCAGCGATTGCCTCGGGCGTCTTCTCGCCGGACGACCCCAACCGTTATGTCGAACTGATCGGCGGCCTGTATGACCATGACTGGTTCATGGTCGCCGCCGATTTCGAAAGCTACAGCCAGGCCCAGCGCGCCGTCGATGCCCGCTGGTCGAACCCCGCCGGTTGGCAAAGCGCAGCGCTGCGGAACATTGCGAACGTTGGTTGGTTCTCCTCAGACCGCACCATCGCGGAATATGCCAAAGACATCTGGGGAGTTATGTGAAGCCGCCCAAAGCGGCCCTTGAAGCCTTGCTGGCTGGCACCCATGCCGACCCCTTTTCGTTGCTCGGGCCGCACGAAGGGCCGACTGGCATGTTCGTGCGCGCGGTCATTCCGGGTGCCGAGCAGGTGGACGCCTATGATCTGGCGGGCACGCGGCTGGGCAGGCTGGAGCGCGTTGATGCGCGCGGTCTGTTCGAAGGCGCCGTGTCGGGACCGCGTCAGCCCTTGCGCTATCGTGCGAAGGGGCAGGAGGCCGAGTGGACAATCACGGACCCGTATAGCTTCGGACCGGTCCTGGGGCCGCTCGACGATCTGCTGATTGGGGAAGGCACCCACTTCCGATTGTTCGACAAGCTCGGCGCGCATCTCATTGAACATGAAGGCGCAAGTGGCGTCCACTTTGCCGTCTGGGCGCCCAATGCACAGCGCGTGGCGCTGGTCGGCGACTTTAATGATTGGAACGGCCAACGCCATGTGATGCGCCGCCGCAGCGACAATGGCGTGTGGGAAATCTTCATGCCCGGCCTCGGGGCGTGGGAGGCGTACAAATATCTGATCGTCGGACCGGACGGCACGGTCCAGCCGCTCAAGGCCGATCCGTTTGCCTTCGCCTCCGAACTTCGGCCGAAAACCGCGTCGATGACCTTCTCTCCTGCCAAGCCGGACTGGGGAGATGCCGCCCACCGCGCGCATTGGGCCTCGGTCGATCCGCGCCGTGTGCCGGTGAGCATCTACGAGGTTCACCCCGGATCTTGGCGACGGGATGAGGACGGCTGGTTCCTGTCATGGGACCGGATGGCCGAGGAGCTGATCCCCTACGTCGCGGACATGGGCTTCACGCATATCGAGTTCCTGCCGGTCTCCGAGCATCCCTATGACCCTAGCTGGGGCTACCAGACCACCGGCCTTTATGCGCCGTCGGCCCGCTTTGGTGATCCGGCCGGCTTTGCCCGCTTTGTCGATGGCGCCCACCGCGCCGGCCTTGGCGTGCTGCTCGACTGGGTGCCCGCGCACTTCCCGACCGATGCGCACGGGCTGGCGCGCTTCGATGGCACGGCGCTCTATGAGCATGAAGACCCGCGGCAGGGTTTCCACCCGGACTGGAATACGGCGATCTACAATTTCGGGCGGCGCGAGGTGGCGAGCTTCCTCGTCAACAACGCGCTGTTCTGGGCCGAGCGCTATCATGTCGACGGATTAAGAGTCGACGCCGTCGCCTCGATGCTCCACCGCGACTATAGCCGCGAGCCGGGCGCATGGGTGCCCAACGCTGAGGGCGGGCGCGAGAACTGGGAGGCCGCAGCCTTCCTCCAGACCATGAACAAGGCGATCTACGGCGCCCATCCCGGCATCATGACGATTGCCGAGGAATCCACCACATGGCCGGGCGTCACGCATCCCGTGCATGACAATGGCCTGGGTTTCGGGTTCAAGTGGAACATGGGCTTCATGAACGATACGCTCAGTTACATGGCGCGCGATCCGATCCACCGGCGCTATCATCATGAAGAAATCACCTTCGGGCTGACCTACGCCTATACCGAGAATTTCGTGCTGCCGCTCAGCCACGACGAGGTGGTCCACGGCAAGGGATCGCTGCTCAACAAGATGGCCGGCGATGATTGGCAGAAATTCGCCAATCTGCGGGCTTATTATGCCTTCATGTGGGGCTATCCCGGCAAGAAGCTGCTGTTCATGGGGCAGGAGTTTGCCCAGCGTCGCGAGTGGAGCGAAGCGCGCGCGCTCGACTGGGATCTGCTGGACGCGCCCGCCCATGCCGGCATCCGGACACTCATTCGTGATCTCAACGGTTTGTACCGCTCTCTTCCCGCCCTGTATCAGCGCGATTGCGAAGGCGAGGGCTTTGAATGGCTGATCGTGGACGATCGCGAGAATTCGGTGTTCGCCTGGGTCCGCAAGGCACCCGGCGCGGCGCCTGTCGCGGTGATCGCGAACATGACGCCGGTGGTGCATTATGATTATCGCGTGCCGCTGCCGCATGATGGCGTCTGGCAGGAGGTGATGAACACCGATGCCGCGATCTATGGGGGCAGCGGTGTCGGTAATTTGGGTGCGGTGCAGGCCGAGAAAGGCGTGGCGAGGATGACCTTGCCGCCCCTCGCCACGATCATGCTGCACGGAGAGGATTGAGGCGTCTGCCGTCATAATGGCGCGCCAGAGGAAGGAGTGGGAACAGGTGACACAAAGAGAAGGCCGCAAACAACCTCTGGCACGCGATGCGATGGCTTATGTCTTGGCCGGCGGGCGCGGCAGCCGCCTGATGGAACTGACCGACAATCGCGCGAAGCCTGCGGTCTATTTCGGCGGCATGTCCCGCATCATTGATTTCGCGCTCTCCAACGCGATCAACAGCGGCATCCGGCGCATTGGGGTGGCGACGCAGTACAAGGCCCACTCCCTCATCCGCCACATGCAACGCGCCTGGAACTTCCTGCGCCCCGAGCGCAACGAGAGCTTCGACATTCTGCCCGCCTCGCAGCGCATCGACGAGTTTCACTGGTATGAGGGTACAGCGGACGCGGTGTTCCAGAACATCGACATCATCGCCAGCCACGCGCCCAAATATATCGTCATCCTGGCGGGCGATCACATCTACAAGATGGATTATGAGCTCATGCTCCAGCAGCATGTGCAGGAAAATGCCGATGTGACCGTGGGCTGCCTGGAAGTCCCGCGCATGCAGGCGACGGCCTTTGGCGTCATGCATGTCGATGATAAGGGCCAGATCACCAGCTTCCTCGAGAAGCCCGCCGACCCGCCAGCCATGCCCGGCAAGCCGGATGTCGCGCTCGCCTCGATGGGCATCTATGTCTTCACGACCGAATTTCTCTTCGAGCAACTGCGCCGCGATGCCGACGATCCGGAGAGCAAGCGCGATTTCGGCGGAGACATCATCCCCTATATCGTCAAGCACGGCAAAGCCGTCGCCCATCTGTTTTCATCCAGCGCGATCCGCGCTGCCGAGCAGATCGAGGAATATTGGCGGGATGTCGGTACGCTCGATGCGTATTGGGAAGCCAATATCGACCTGACCGACGTGGTGCCCAAGCTCAACATGTACGATCGCGACTGGCCGATCTGGACCGACCAGATCATCGCCGCGCCCGCCAAGTTCGTGCATGATGAGGAAGGCCGCCGGGGCATGGCGGTGAGTTCGCTCATCTCGCAGGATTGTATCGTCTCGGGCGCCGAGGCCCATCGCAGTCTGCTGTTCACCGGCGTGAAGATGGGCAGCTTCGCCAGCGTCAAGGAGGCGGTGATCCTGCCTTATTGCAACATCGGTCGCGGTGCGCGGCTCAAGCGGTGCATCATCGATAGCGGCGTCCGCATTCCGGAAGGTCTGGTCGTCGGCGAAGATCCGGGCCTGGACGGGCAGCGGTTTCGCCGCACGGAAAGCGGCATCTGTCTGATCACCAAGGCGATGATCGACCGGCTGGACTAGCGTCTAGGGCCGCGCGCAGCACTTGCGCGTGTCGAACCGGATTTTTCATCCTTTGCCTTAAGGCACGTCGCCGTCCATCGGGTTGTTACGAACATGACAGAGCTTTCCGTCCTCTCCGCCGCGTCCGAATGCTGGCCGCTCATCAAGACCGGCGGCCTTGCCGATGTGGCCGGGGCCCTGCCGGCGGCGGTGGCGCCCCATGGCGTGGCGATGACGCGCTTTCTGCCCGGCTACCCCTCGGTCCTGAAGGCCCTGCCGCGCAAGCGCACCGTCTTCCGCTATGACGCGCTGCTCGGCACGCCGGCGCGCATTCTCGCTGCCAAGCATGAGGGGCGCCCGCTGCTGGTGCTCGATGCGCCCGGCTTTTTCGAGCGCGATGGCGGACCTTATGCCGATGCCATGGGGCGGGACTGGCTGGACAATGGCCTGCGCTTTGCCGCCTTCGCCAAGGCCGCAGCCGACCTCGCCGCCGGGCGCGCGGGGCTCAAGCCGTTCGATGTGCTCCACGCGCATGATTGGCAGGCCGGGCTGGCGCCGGCCTATCTGGTCTATTCCGGGGATCAGACGACAAGGCCCGCCAGCGTGATGACCATCCACAACATGGCATTCCAAGGCTGGTTCGACGCGGCTTTCTTTGCCCGGCTGGACCTGCCGCCGGTCGCATGGTCGATCGAGGGCGTGGAATATCATGGAGGCGTGGGGATGCTGAAGGCGGGGCTGGTCCTCGCCGATGCGATCACCACCGTCAGCCCCGGCTATGCCGAGGAAATCCGGCGGCCCGAATTCGGCATGGGGTTGGAGGGGCTGGTCGTCGGCCGGCAGGACCGCATGCATGGCATCGTCAACGGCATCGATGCCGCCGAGTGGAATCCGGCCAAGGATGCAGCGCTGGCCGCGCCATTCACGGCGGACGACCTCTCCGGTCGCGTGGCCAACAAGCGGGCGATCGAGGCCGCCTTCGGGCTGGAGAGCGGCGATGGGCCGCTGTTCGTCGTCATCACACGGCTCACCTGGCAGAAGGGCATGGACGTGCTGTTGGAGGTGATCGATCACCTCGTCGGCCTGGGCGGCAGGCTCGCGGTGCTGGGCAGCGGCGATGCGGCGATCGAGGCAGGGCTTCATGCCGCAGCCGGGCGGCATCCCGGTCGCGTTGGCATTCGCATCGGCTATGACGAGCCGCTCGCTCATCTGATGCAGGGTGGGGGCGATGCCATTCTCATTCCCTCCCGGTTCGAGCCCTGCGGTCTCACGCAGCTTTACGGTCTGGCTTATGGCTGCGTGCCGGTCGTCGCGCGCACTGGAGGGCTGGGCGATACGGTGATCGACGCCAATGAGGCTGCCATGAACGCGGGGGCGGCCACCGGCGTGCTGTTCTCGCCGGTCGATTATCAGGGCCTTGCAGCGGCGATCAGCCGCACGATCCGCGTTTATGGGGCGGGAGCGCGCTGGCGGCCGATCCAGCAGGCGGGCATGAAGACGGACAATAGCTGGGGACGGAGCGGCGCTGCTTATGCTGCGCTCTACCGGCAACTCAAGGAGCAGAGATGACGATCATGCGCGTCCCCACTACGCCGTTCGAAGGCCAGAAGCCCGGCACATCCGGCCTGCGCAAGAAGGTGCGGGTGTTCCAGCAGGCCAATTATGCCGAGAATTTCGTCCAGTCGGTCTTCGATGCGATTGATGGCAAGGATGGTGCCCTGCTCGTGATTGGCGGCGACGGGCGCTATCATAACCGAACGGTCATCCAGCAGACGATCCGCATGGCCGCCGCCAATGGCTTTGCGAAGGTGATGGTGGGGCAGGGTGGCATCCTCTCGACGCCAGCCGCCAGCCACCTCATCCGCAAATATGGCGCGCTGGGCGGGCTCATCCTCTCCGCCAGCCACAATCCCGGCGGGCCGGACGAGGATTTCGGGATCAAGTATAACGTCTCCAATGGCGGGCCGGCGCCGGAGAAAGTGACCGAGGCAATCTACGCGCGCACACAGACCATCACCCAGTGGCAGATGGTGGAGGCGGCGGACATCGATCTCGATGCGCTGGGCACCGTTACTGTGGGCGGCATGACAGTCGAGGTGGTCGATCCCGTCGCCGATTATGCCGATCTGATGGAGGAGCTGTTCGACTTTGCCGCCATCCGCGCCATGGCGGCGGGCGGTTTTAGGCTCGCCTTCGACGCGATGAGCGCGGTCACCGGCCCATATGCGACCGAGATTTTCGAGCGACGCCTGGGCTTTGCGCCCGGCACCGTCCGCAATGGCACGCCGTTGGAGGACTTTGGCCATCATCACCCGGACCCCAATCTCGTCCACGCCAAGGTGCTGTACGATCTGATGATGAGCGCGCACGCCCCCGATTTCGGCGCGGCGTCTGACGGCGATGGCGACCGCAACCTGATCATCGGCAAGGGGCGCTTCGTCACGCCGTCGGATTCGCTGGCGATGCTGGCGGCTAACGCCCACCTCGCCAAGGGCTATCGCGGCGGCCTCAAGGGCATTGCCCGCTCCATGCCAACCAGCGCGGCAGCGGACCGCGTGGCGGAAGCGCTCGGCATCCCGAGCTTCGAGACGCCGACCGGCTGGAAATTCTTCGGCAATCTGCTGGATGCCGGCATGGCGACCATCTGCGGCGAGGAAAGCGCCGGCACGGGCAGCGACCATGTCCGCGAGAAGGACGGCGTGTGGGCCGTCCTGCTCTGGCTCAACATCCTTGCTGAGCGGAAGATCAGCGTCGATGCTCTGGCCCGCGATCACTGGGCGCGCTTCGGCCGCAATTATTATGTGCGGCACGATTATGAAGGTATCGAGACGCAGAAGGCCAATGCGCTGATCGACGCGCTGACGGCGGCGCTCCCTACGCTGCCCGGTGCGCGCTTTGGCGCGCTCACCGTCGCAGCGGCGGACAGCTTCTCTTACGCCGATCCGGTCGATGGCTCGGTCAGTGCCAATCAGGGCCTGCGCGTGCTGTTCGAGGGCGGTTCGCGCGTGGTGTTTCGTCTCTCCGGCACGGGCACGGAAGGCGCGACGCTGCGCGTCTACCTGGAGCGTTACGAACCCGTGGGCGGCGCGCTGGATGAAGAGACGCCTGCGATGCTGGCGGAGCTGATCGCAGCGGCGGAAGCGATTGCCGGAATCGCGCGCCACACGGGCCGCGCTGCCCCGGATGTCGTGACATGAGGCGGCGCGCCTTTGCTTCGCAGGCGTTCAGGGCCTGAATGTACGGCGTTCATCTTACCCGCGAGGGGGCGACATTCTCCGTCTGGGCGCCCGACGCGACTGCCGTCACCCTGTGCCTGTTCGACGAGGATGGGCACGAGCATTGCCATGCCATGGTCCAACAAGCCGATGTCTGGCAGGCGCAGATTGCCGGGGTCGCGGCCGGCCAGCGTTATGGCTTTCGCGCTGACGGCCCATGGGCGCCGGAGCAGGGGCTGTGCTTCGATCCCGCCAAGCTGCTGGTCGATCCCTGGGCGAGCGCGATTGATCGGCCTTTTGTCTACGATCCCCAGCTTGTCGAGCGCGGCGTAGAGACGGCGCCCTTGGTGCCGCGCAGTGTCGTCACCGCACCGCTGGCCGATCTCTCGCCGACGCCGCCGCACTTCCGCCGGGGCGCCCTGATCTACGAACTGAACGTGCGCGGTTTCACCATGCTGCACCCGGACGTGCCGCCGAGACTGCGTGGCACGGTGGCGGCGCTTGCCCACCCGGCGGTCATCGCGCATTTCCAGAAGCTGCATGTCGGCGCGGTCGAACTGATGCCGATCATCGCCTGGATCGATGAGCGGCATTTGGTCGCGCGTGGTTTGGCCAATGCCTGGGGTTACAACCCGATCGCGCCCATGGCCCTTGATCCCCGGCTTTGTCCCGGTGGGATGGCGGAATTGCGCGAAACGGTGGCGTGCCTGCACCAGGCCGGCGTCGGCGTCATTCTCGACCTGGTGTTCAACCACACCGGTGAGAGCGACCGGATCGGGCCGACCCTGTCGATGCGCGGGCTGGGCGAACGGAGCTATTATGCGCTGGAGGCCGATGGCGACCTCGTCAACGTTGCCGGTACCGGCAACACGCTTGATTTTACCCAGCCTGCGGTGCGGGCGCTCGCGCTGGACACGCTCCGACGCTTCGTGCGCGAGGCGGGCGCGGATGGCTTCCGCTTCGATCTCGCGCCGGTGCTGGCGCGCGGCCCGGCGTTCGACCCGCAGGCGCCAATCTTCGATGAGATCGCGCGCGACCCTTGGCTGGCGGATCGGGTCCTGATCGCCGAGCCATGGGATATCGGCGCGGACGGTTATCAGCTCGGCCGCTTTCCTGAGAGTTGGCTGGAGTGGAACGACCGCTATCGCGACGATGTGCGCCGCTTCTGGCGCGGCGATGGCGGGATCGGCGCTTTCGTCACGCGTCTCGCCGGATCATCTGACATCTTTGGCAAGCCGAGCCGGAGCATCAATTTTCTGGCGTCTCATGACGGCTTCACGCTCGCCGATACCGTGGCTTATGTCCATCGTCACAATCTCGCCAATGGCGAGCATAATCGCGATGGGCATGGCGAGAATTTCAGCTGGAACCACGGTGTCGAGGGGCCAAGCGACGATCCCGCCGTAATCGCGGCCCGCGGGGACGATCTGCGGGCCTTGCTTGCGACGCTCTTTGCCTCGTCCGGCACGATCATGCTGACGGCCGGCGATGAATTTGGCCGCACCCAGCAGGGCAACAACAACGCATATGCGCAGGATAATCCGCTCTCCTGGGTTGCCTGGCATGATCGCGATACCGCACTGGAGGCCTTTGCCTGTGCGCTCTCCGCCGCGCGCGCGGCGGATCTCGATGCGTTCGCGACATTTCCTGAGCCCGGCCGCTGGTCCGGGGCGGACGGGGCGGATATGAGCGTTTCCGACTGGGAATCGGCCGAGACCGGCTTTGTCCGTTATGAAGCGGACTTGCCGAATGGTCGCCGCTTCACGCTCCTCGTCGACCGCGCGCACCGCCGACTCATTGTTGACATTGTCCGGTATTGAGTGAAAACCGGGCGGGGAATGGGGGAATCATTCCGCGCGAAGCGATTGGGCGGTAGCTCTAGCGCAGCAGCACGGAAGACCCCGATGGGTATAACAGGTCAGTCTCCCGTCGGACGACCGGAGCGAGGAGTGGATTGCATGAAGGATTTAAAGGGCCAGCTGGCTTTCATCACCGGTGGCGCCTCGGGTGCCGGCTTCGGTCAGGCAACCGTGTTCGGACGGGCCGGCGCTGAGATTGTCATTGCCGATGTGCGCGCGGAAGCAATCGACGCCGCCCTTGAGAAGCTGCGCGCAGAGGGCATCCGCGCCCACGGCATCAAGCTCGATATCATGGACCGCGACGCCTATGCGAAGGCTGCGGACGAGGTCGAATCCGTTTTCGGGCGCGCACCCACGATCCTGTCCAACACCGCTGGCGTCAACAGCTTCGGGCCGATCGAGAAGACGACCTATGATGACTTTGACTGGATTGTCGGCGTCAACCTCGGGGGCGTCATCAATGGCATGGTCACCTTCGTCCCGCGCATGATCGCGGCCGGCGTGCCGGGGCATATCGTGACAGTGTCCTCGCTCGGCGGGTTCATGGGCAGCGCGCTGGCCGGTCCTTATTCGGCGGCAAAGGCGGCCAGCATCAACCTGATGGAAGGCTACCGGCAGGGTCTGGCGCAATATGATATTGGCGTCTCGGTCTGCACGCCGGCCAATATCCGCTCCAACATCGCCGAGGCGAGCCGCCTGCGTCCTGAGAAGTTCGGGTCGAGCGGTTATGTCGAGAATGACGATTCCATCGCCTCCCTGCACTCGATCCACCAGCATGGGCTCGATCCCGAGAAGCTGGGTGAGGCGATCATGAAGGGCATTCAGGAAAACGCGCTCTACATCATTCCCTATCCGGAAGTGCGCGAGGGGCTGGAAAAGCATTTCCAGGCCATCATCGAGTCCGTCGCACCGATCGAGAGCGACCCGGAGGGCGCGCGTCTGCGCACCGAGGCGCTGATCAACTGGGGCCGCGACCGCACGCGCGTCTTCGCCGACGGCAAGAAGGGCGAATAATATCGCATTGCGCGATCGGATTGCGCTGGGGCGCCATGCAGGGTCATGGTTGCACTAAAGACTATCGGAGAGAGACATGACCCTCAAATTGTACAGCTTTGGCCCCGGCGCCAATTCGCTCAAGCCGCTCGCGACGCTCTATGAGAAGGGCCTCGAATTCGAGCCGGTGTTCGTCGACCCGGCCAAGTTCGAGCAGCATTCGGACTGGTTCAAGAAGATCAATCCGCGCGGCCAGGTGCCGGCGCTCTGGCATGATGGTCAGGTCGTCACCGAATCCACCGTAATCTGCGAATATCTTGAAGACGTGTTTCCGGATGCGGGCACGTCACTGCGCCCCGCCGATCCGTTCAAGCGCGCCGAAATGCGCGTGTGGACCAAGTGGGTGGACGAGTATTTCTGCTGGTGCGTCTCCACCATCGGCTGGGCATTCGGCATCAAGGCGATTGCCCAGAAGATGAGCGACGAGGAGTTCGAGGATCATGTCACCAACAAGGTGACCATCCCCGAGCAGCAGGTGAAGTGGCGCCGCGCCCGCAACGGCTTCCCGCAGGAAATGCTGGACGAGGAGTTCCGGAAGGTCGGCGTGTCGGTCCAGCGACTGGAGGAGACGCTCTCCAAGCAGGACTATCTGGTCGACAGCGGCTTCAGCCTCGCCGACATCTGCAACTTCGCCATCGCCAATGGTCTCCAGCGGCCCGGCGGCTTTTTCGGCGACTATGTGAATGAGCAGAAGACCCCCGGCCTGTGCGCCTGGCTGGCGCGCATCAACGAGCGTCCGGCGATCAAGGCAATGTTCGAGAAGGCCAAGAGCGAGGATCTGCTCAAGGCCAAGCCGCAGCCCGCCGCCTGAACCGCGGCGGCAATCAGACACAGACGACGAGGCGCACCGGGCATGACGCAGGATCTCACCATCTACCACATTCCCGGCTGCCCCTTCTCGGAGCGCATCGAGATCATGATGGCGCTCAAGGGTGTGGCGCTGAAGGATGTCGAGATCGACATCTCCAAGCCGCGCCCGGACTGGCTGCTGGCCAAGAGCGGCGGCACCACGGCGCTGCCGCTGCTCGACGTGGAGAATGGCGAGAGCCTCAAGGAGAGCATGGTCATCCTGCGCTATCTTGAGCAGCGATACCCGCAGCCTGCCGTCGCGCATCCCGACCCGTTCCACCACGCCGTCGAGGGGATGCTTGCGGAGCTGTCCGGCCCTTTCTCGGGCGCGGGTTACCGCATGATCCTCAACCGCGATGCGGACAAGCGCGAGGAAATGCGCGCGGCTGTGGACGCGGAGTTCGGCAAGGTGGATGCCTTTTTGCGCCGCTACGCCACGGGCGCGGACTTTCTATTCGAGGATCGCTTCGGCTGGGCGGAGGTCGCCTTCACGCCGATGTTCAAACGGCTGTGGTTCCTCGAATATTACGAAGATTATGAGGTGCCCGCCCAGTTCGACCGGGTGTTGCGCTGGCGCGCGGCCTGCGTCGCGCATCCGGCCGCCCAGCACCGCAGTCATGAAGAGCTGATCAAGCTCTATTATGATTATAGCCAGGGCGGCGGCAACGGTCGCATACCCGAAGGGCGCGCCATTTCCAGCTTCTCCCCGGATTTCGACTGGCGCAACCGCCCCATGCCTCCCCGAGACAAATGGGACCGCCCCGCGACCGATAAAGAACTGGGCCTTGCCGCTTAACCCGCAAATTGCTTAGCATGCTATGATCTGATTGCCACATCCTTCATGCTTTCTTGGCAAGATGCATCTTCGGGCCATGACATGAGGAATTGTTAACCATAATGAGGGACTTGGCCTGTGGGAGCGAGCAGGCCGGTCGGCTTCCCGAGAGCCGGTGTGGGTATCGCCTTGGGGGATCTGGTTTGTCACGCCGCAAGTGGCTGATCTTTGGATATGCGTGTCTGGCCGGTGCAGCCTTGCCAGCGCCGGCACAGGGGCAGCCTGCAGACCAATCGCGCGGCTCCGTTTACGAGGCCGCTTTTTTTAGCCCCTCCGCACCCAGCAATGCGCTGGAGATGATCGCCCTGGTGCCGGGCTTCACGCTGGACGAGGGTGATGCCGAGATTCGCGGTTTTCGGCAGGCGGCAGGCAATGTCGTCATCAATGGTCGGCGGCCCAATGCCAAGAGCGAGACGCTCGGCACGCTGCTCTCGCGCATTCCCGCTGCCCGCGTCGTCCGCATCGAACTTGCCTCGGGCGATCGGTTCGGGACGGACTATGCCGGCCGCGCGCTGGTAGCCAATGTTGTGCTGTCGCAGGAGGGCGGGCTTGCGGCGACTGTCGAGACGACCTTGCGCCGGGAATATCGCGGCGCGATCCTTCCGGAAGGAAGCATCTCCGCGCTGTGGAATCGGGGCGCTTCGACTTTCAACGTCGCACTCGCCGTTAAAAATGCTGCGACATCGGAGGAGGGGTTCGACCAGCTGGTCGCGCTGCCCGGCGGCACCGAGCAGGAGTATCGCGAGAAGTTCAGCCGCTTCCGCAATCCCCAGCCCTCCGGCTCCGTGCGGTGGACGCTGAACGAGGGGGAGCATCGCACGGTCAATCTCAGCGCCAGTCTCAACCTCAATTATGATGACCTGACGCAAAGCAGCTTCGTGCAATCCGCTGACGGATCCGAGCGCAACGACGCCCTTGTGCAGCGTTGGTTTACCCGCACCATGGAAGTGAGCGGCGACATTACCCGCCCACTCGGCTCGGGCGGCATCAAGCTGCTCGGTCTGGCCTCCCGGCGATATCGCAGCCTGCGCGATCAGGCGACCGAGGCCAGCCTGGCAGGGGACGATATGGGCGGCCTCTTTCAGAACCAGCATGACTGGCGGGACGAGACGCTGGCGCGCCTGAGCTGGAATGGCACGGCATTCTCGGGCTGGACTGTCGAGGCAGGCGTGGAGGGCGTCCGCACCCGGCTGGATGGCCAAGTGGATCTGTTTTCCGTCGATCCCGATGGGGCCGTCACGGTTTATGATCTGCCCGTCAGCCACGCGGTGGTGACGGAGGATCGCGGCGAGGTCTTTGCCAATGGGGGCCGGCCGCTGTCATCCCGGCTGCGGATCGATTTGGGCCTTGCCTATGAACGCTCGCGCCTCAGCGTAAGGGGCGATGTCAGCGCCCGTCGGACCCTCGAATTCGTCAAGCCCAAGGTCGCGCTGGATTGGCGTGACGGCGCCTGGCACAGCCAGATCAGCGCCGAACGGACCGTGGCGCAGCTCGATTTCGAGGATTTCGTCAGCGCCGCGGAGCTTTCGGCGGACCGGGTGAACGGTGGCAATCCCGATCTCCTCCCGCAACGGGCCTGGGAGTTCAAGCTGAGCGTTGATCGCGCCTTGCCGGGCGACGGGCGCATCACGCTCGATCTGGGCTATGATTTCATCGCAAAGGTTCAGGACCGCGTGCCGACGCCGGAGGGGTTCGATGCGCCGGGCAATCTGGGCGACGGCACCCAGTTCAGCGCGGCGGCCAATATCGATCTGCCGCTCTCCCGGCTGGGCGTCAAAGGCGGGCGGCTCACCCTTTATGGCTCCTACATCGATACGTCCGTGCGGGATCCGTACACGCTGCGCTACCGCCCCTTTTCCGGCTATGCGCCCTTCTACTACGAGGCGCGCTTCCGGCAGGATCTGGGCCGCTTCGCCTGGGGCACGAGCATGACCGGCAATAGCGGGTCGGACAGCTATCGGATCGACGAGGTGGACTTCAACCGGGGGATCGCGCCCAATGTCGCCGCCTTTGTCGAATATCGCCCGAATCCTCGCTGGACGGTGACCCTCGGCAGCGAAAACCTGCTGGATAGCGGCAAGCGGCGCGTGCGCGACTTCTACGATCCGGATCGGCGCTCGCTGATGCCCTATGAGCGCGAACTGCGTCATCGCGAGAGTCACCTGGTCGCATATCTGACGATTAAGCGCAGCATCCGGTAGCCGCTCCCCAAGGGGCCGAACAAGGGCCGATCCATCCTGTGTTCAGGCGCATCATGCCATGGATCTTTCAGGTCGGCGCGGCATTGTAACGGTTCACGGACGCGCTGACGCTGTAACTGTCCGTGCCAGTCAAGCATTGCCGAGCCGGATGATGTCATGCAGATAGGCTTTCAGCTTGTCGCAACGGGCCTTCGCGCCCGTGTCGGTGCCGGCTTTGAGCCGGGCTTATGGTAGTTTGACCAGTGCGGATCTCGCGCCATGCGGTGCGGGGTCTGCCCGGTGCAGGAGAATGAGTGCTGATGACACTGAGTGTGTTGCTTGCCGCGGCGGCGGCCGCAGGATCGCCGCAATATATCCCGTCCAGCCCCACGCTAGGGATGGCCGAAGGGCGCTGCCGCGCGAATGAAAGCGGCCCGGCCTATATGATCAACATCAACGGGTTGAAGGACCGTCAGGGTCTGGTTCGCGTCGAGCTCTATCCCAATAGCGACGAGGATTTCCTCGCCGACGACAATGTCCTGCTCATGGCGGGCAAGCCCTTTCGTCGCGCCGAGATGAAGGTGCCGGCCAGCGGCCCGGTCGTGCTCTGCATCCGCGCGCCGAGCGCGGGCACCTACACGCTGAGCCTGCTGCATGATCGCGATTCCAACCGCAAGCTCGGCCTGTCGGTGGATGGCGTCGCTTTTCCGGGTGATCCCAAACTGTGCTGGGGCCAGCCCAAGGGCCGCGACGCGCGGGCGACGGTGGGCAACGGCCCGACCACGATCAACGTCACCATGCAGTATCGTCGCAGTCTGGTCTGCTTTGGCCCGCTGAAGAAGTAGCGGCAAGGGGGAGGGCTGGCCTAGCCGCCCTCGCGTGTCAGGCGGCCAGCGTGCCCGTCCGTCGCACCACGGGGTTGTCGACGAGCTGCTGATAATAAGCGAACAGATCGGCGAAATGCTCGTCGATGGTGCGCACATGTTGCGCATAATGGAGGGCTTTGGCGCGCACCTCTTCCTTGGGCGTGGCAATGAAGTCCAGGATCGCCTTGGCCGCGGCTGTTGGATCGGCTGACTTGTACAGCCACCCTTCGCACAAGCGGGCGTGATCCGCCGCGCCGCCACGATCCGGCATGATAAGGGGCAGGCCGGCCGCACGCGCCTCGCCGCCAACGGTGCAGAACACCTCCGCCTCGCAGCCATGAATCAGGGCATCGCAGCTGGCGAAAAGACGCGCGACTGCCTGCCTGTCCGAGATCGGTGAGAGCAGATGGACGTGCGGGATTTGCGCGGCGGCGCGGGCCACGCGCGCGCGATCCCGCCCATCCCCCGCAATCACGAGGCCGACCGGCGCCTTGTTTCCCGCCATGGTCACGGCCTGGATCACCATAGGCCAGCGCTTCTCCGGGCCGTGCCGCCCAGCCCCCAGCAGCAGCGTTGCTTCGGGCGGCAGGTCGCAGCGCGCAAGGAGGCGCGCGCGCAACTCTTCATCTCGAAAGTCCGGAGAGAAAATGCCTGGCTGGACGCCCATGGGATTGGTCACGACCCGTTTCATCCCACCCGCCAGCAGGCGATTGGTCTGGTCTTCGCCAGTCGTGATCGAGCCGTCGAACAGTTGGTCCATCCGCTTGAGGTGACGCCAGAACATGCCGAAAGCGCGGTCAATGGCCGGACGAGGCAGGAAAGGATCGAACCAGCGATAGGCATAAGCCGACATGGGATCGGCATGCATCACCAGCGCCCGCGGTGCTTTGCCTGGCCACTCGCCAACAAAGCGGGCGCTGCGCCAGGGCGAGGAGCATTCGACGACGTCGGGCTCGAGTTGGCTTAACGTATCGTGCAACGTGTCGACGTCGCGGAAATAATGGTAACGCCGGTCCAGCGGAAATTGAGGGTTTTCCAGGTAGATGATCCGCGCATTGGGGCCATAATCCTCAACGCGGAAACCCGGCCCTGGGGCGATCACCACCACTTCATGCCCCGCCGCAGGTCCGGCGAGAAGCTTGCGATCGATGTAGGTTTTTACGCCGCCGCCATAGGGCGTGTAGAAGGCAGCGACATCCACAATGCGCATGATGTCACCCGGCGCGGGCGCACATGGCGTCCACCTTGTCGCGCGATCCTGCCATCAGGCCCGCTTTTCTTTTCTGCCAACCCTGATCGTGGCGAGATCGCCGATGGCCAGCACCGCACCGATGACGAGATGGGTCAGCAGGATGAGGGTGGTGATGAGCGCAATGAGAATGTGGATCTCGCTGTCTTGCCCGACCGCGAACACGGCGACCGCTGCGAAGATGATGTCCTTGTTGCTGATGAGCGGCAGGCGCGAGAGCAGCATTCGCACCGTGGCCAGCACCAGCCACCAGCCCAGCGCCACGTCCGGCAGGGCCAGGCTCCACACCACGGCCAGCAGGACGTTGCCGACCAGCAGTCGCGCGAAATGCAGGCTAGAAATGGCCCAGAGTTGCGTGCGCGTGAGGCTGAAGATGCGCTTGCTGAACACGAAGACCAGCAGGGAGACGACCATGATGACGCCGACCGATGCGGCCAGGGCGGAACTGGTGATGCCGAGGTTCAGGCTCTTCGCATAAGGATAGACCAAGGCCATCATCGCGAGCGTGAAGATATTGGACACCACGGCGGAGAGTATCGCGACGTCCTTGACGGCGCCGAAGGGCGAGCCCTCCATTTTGATCTTCTTGCGTGCCCAACTGTAGAAATAGGCCTCGCCGAGATAATCGACGATCAGCTCGTTGGTGACGTTCTTGCGCGCAAGGGCGATGAGGCCTTCGCCCGGAATATGCCAAAGCCAGCGGAAGATGATGAAATCAAAGGCCAGGCCCGTGAAATAATAGCCGAAAAAGGCGACCCAGAACAAAGGATTGGCCGGGATGGTCTGCAACAGATCGTCAAGGCGGAACGAGCGGAACTGCCAGATGACAACCGCAAGAATGGCAATGGACAGCGCCGGGGTGATCCACACCCACCACGAGGTCTGGCGGACAGGAAGCGGGATCGGGTCTTTGGAAGGATCGTCGCTCGACGGAGCAGGGGCTGGTGTCTGCATGTGTGTTTGCTTACTTGATAAGGCCCGATCGCGTCCGCGCTGCGGATAGCAACAATCTGGCCGGGGTCAAAGTCTATTTCCCTGCGACACGGCGGAAGAGGGCGATCCACTTCTCCAGCGTCGCCTCCATCGTGAACAGGGATGCACGCGCGCGCATGGCGGATATCTGCGGCTTCTGTTCGCACACGCGATCCACGGCGGCGGCGAGAGCCGAGACATCCTTGATTGGAACCAGCGTGCCCACATCCTCCATCATCATCGGCATGGCGATGGTGCAATCGGTCGCGACGATGGGAATGCCGGCTGCGAGCGCCTCCGCGACGACCGCCGGCACGCCTTCGAAGTCCGAGGACAGGATGAAGGCGTCGGCCTGCGCAAACCAGGGGTCGACAGGGTTGTGATGGCCGGGAAGGCTAAGTTGCGCGGCGACGCCGAGCGCCTGCGCCTTCGCTTCCAGTGTGGTGCGGAGCGGGCCTTCGCCCACGATCGTCAGCCGGTCGTCCGGCCGCGCGATCCGTGCAAAGGCATCCAGCAGCAGCTCGAAGTTCTTTTGCGGGAAGAGGCGCCCCACGCCCAGGAAATGCCGGCCCAGGTGATTGCGCGGCGTGGCGTCGCGCAGACTGGCCAGACGCTGCGCCACCGCCGCCGTCATCGAGGCATTGTGAATGATGGCGATCCGCTCAAGTGGGACGCCCATCTCGGTTTCGATCTCGTCACGGACCGGCGGCGCCATCGCGACGACAGCCGCGTAAATATGGCTGTGGCCATGCATGATGAACCGGCTCAGCCGCCGTCGCAGCGGGCTGCTGTGGCGCTCATCGAGGCTGTTGCTCGGGCGCAGCACAATGGGCGGGCAGCTCTTGCCGAGGACAAGCCGGGTGACCGCAGCCACCGCCATCAGCCCGTTGCTGGGGAAGAACAGCACATCTGGCTTTAACCGCCTCACGATGCCCGGCAGCTTGAGCATCATCCACAGGCTCTCGGTCTCGATCCGCGCGAGCCGGCCCGGAGGCGGGATGATATAGGGGACGTCCGGCGCCTCTTCCTGCAGCCGGCCTTCCCACCGGCCAAGCGCGATGCGGGCATCGAGCCCAGCTTCCCGCCAGGCCTTGGTAAAGCGCAGCAGATCGCGCTCGACCCCGCCCGGTTCGAGGCTGTGGAGCACGCTCAGGACGAACAACGGCCCCTCGTCAGCCATCAGGCGGCAAGATCCGCGTAGCGCGCGGGCGTGTGAGTGCGCATGAACTTGCTGTAGGTAGCGTCGATGCTGTCGAGCAAAGCGGGTACGGTGGTGTCAGGCGGATGCACCGCGATGCGAGCATTGGGCAGCGCCCAGGGCGCGGCGCGGGCGGCGGCGGCGACGATCAGCGAACTGGCGATCCTGCCCTTCGTGCGGCTGGCCCAGGTGATGACCGGCCCCTTGGCGACGACAAGGCCCGTTTCCGGCTGCCAGACCTTGAGATGATCCTCGGCGAGCGGGAAGCCGCAATCGGCGAGCGCCTGCAGGCTATCCTGCGAGTAGAGCCAGGCCGGGGCGATGAACCCGGTCACGGGCCGGCCGATAGCGTCCTCCACGATCGGGCGACCACGCTCCAGCCGGCGACGCGCTTCCTCCCGCGAGAGCTGCGCGAACTCACCGGCGCCGGCCGTCATGTGCTTCTGCATGAAGCCCTTTTCGCGGGCATCGTCGCGGTGGCACCAGCCGTGCAGGAACATTTCCACCCCGGCATCGGCCCAACGGCGCAATTTGCCGGCAAAGACGGCATTGCCGGCGAGCGGCGCCTTGTCTTCGAAATCGGGCACCACCAGCATGGCGAGGCGCGGACCACCGAGCAGGCCGCTCAGGCGGTCGAACAGCGCATCGACTTCGCTTTCAAAATGCGGCGTCACATCATGGATCGAGGCGAGCAAACGAGGCATGGGCGAGCCGTTACACCCTTTCCCGCGCGCCGTCACGCCCCACCGCAGGGGGCAGGGTCAGAAGGCGCGGGTGATGCCCAGATCCACGGTCGTGCGCCGGTAATCGTAAATGCCGACCGTCGAGATATTACGCTCATAGGCCAGTCGCACGACCGGCGAGAAGCCTGCCACCTCGATCTGGCGGAAGGTCGCGCCGACCGATCCGCGCAGAAACCATTCCTTGCGGCGCTCCGGAAACAAAGCCAGCCGGGCATCGGCCTCGAGCCGCCGCACCGTGGCATTGGCGAACAGGGTCGTGCGGCCCATGTCCCGCCAGCCGAGCAGGGTCGCACCGCCCGAGGCGGTCGCATAGCCGGGATCGCGCGCGGTCTGCCGCGTGCCGCTCAGCTGAATGCCGACGCCACTGCGGGCGGACAGGGCGCGCTCGATGCCGGCGCTCAGATTGTAGAGCGCGCCATCCTGCAGGGCGTTTCGGTTGTAATGCGACTGGCCATAGGAAAAGCCGACATCGCTTTGCGCGCGCCGCCCGATGCGCTGCGTCCAGCGGAGATCGGCCGTCTCCGTGCGAGCATAAGCCTTGCCGCCATAAGTGCGCCAGGTGACGCCGGCAGAAGGCATGAGGCGGCTGCGCCCCCGTTGCCACTCCAGCCCCAGCAGGGCACTGCCGGAAAGGTCGTTGAACTGACTGGCGCGATAGAAGGTGCCATCGCCCGAGAGCCGCGGCACCAGCGTCAGTCCCTGGCCCAGCCCGACACGGGCATAGACCTGCCCTGAGAGGCGCAGGCCAATGCCCGATTGCTCCCGCGCATCCTCATCCAGCGTGAGCGGGGCGATGACCGTATCCAGCTCCTTGGCATCGGTGGCGCGGTTGATGTTGCTGTCCGGCGCCATGGCCAGTTCGAAATTGCCGCCGAAGCGCCGGTTGGAGCGCAGTGCGGCGGCGAACCGATCCACCACCTGCTGCACGTCCGGCGGCAAGCCATTGGCTTGCGCCTGCCGCAATTGCTGGCGGGCGCGGCTTTCATCGCCCATTGCCGCCAGCACGCGCGCGAGTTCCAGCCGCACGCGGGTCGCGCCCGGCTCCTCATCCAAGATAGCGCGGAAGGCGAGGGCGGCATCGGTCTGCCGGCCCTGCTCATCGAGCATCATGCCCAGGCGAAAGCGCGCTTCGGAGCGGACCTTGAGATCAGGATCGCGGGCAAGCGCACGATAGATGGTCTCGGCATCCTCCAGCCGCCCCGCGACGCGCGCCTGATCGGCGAGGTCGAACAGTTGCGCAGCATTGAGGCCGGAGATGGACCTGGCGTCTTCGGAAACGGTCGGCGTGCTGCCAGCGGGCGGTTGGGCCTGCGCCTGCGCTTCCAGCGGGGCATGCAGGCACAGGCCTGGGATCAGCCCCAGCCAACTCAGTCGTCGCAATGTCATGGCAGGCCCTTGCCGGTGCGCTATGGACAAATCAATTGGTGCGTTTGCCCACCGTCGCGCCGCTTAGATAATATGTGCTGCTGGTATCGCCCGGCGCGGTCTGGAAGCCGAAGGTGCCGCCGATCTCCGTCGCCGTCGGGCCGTAGAGAGCGCCCTCGAAGAAGCCGAGATAGGCATTGCTGCCGTTCACGACGTCCGCCGTCAGTCCGGCGTCGATGTCCATGACCCCGCGGTCGAAGGTAAACGTGCCGAAATCGCGGGTGCTGCCGTCGAAATTGCTCTTGCCGATCGGGTTGAGCGAGCCAGTGAATGTGCCGGCGCCGAAATTGACGGCGAAGTTGCTCGTTCCGCTCAGCGCATAGGTCGCGCCGCCGCCGAACTGCGCCGCCGTGCCGCGAATGATGCCCGTGAAGCTGCCCGATCCGGTCGGGATCTGGAAGCCGTTGGTGCGGATTCCCCAGGCGAACCAGCGGTCGAGCCGGTCGCTGCCCGGTGCTTGCGCGCGCTCCCAGCGCCCGAAGCTCGCATAGCTGAGCGCAATGGCGGTGTTGCCCGCGCCGGCCTTGTTGAGCGAGAGCGTGTAGGACAGGCCATCCCCGCCGGTGATCTTGTAGACAGCGAGCGCATTCGAGGAGGCCGCCGAGTCCAGGCTGGCGGAACCGAATGTCGTGTCGATGCCCCGGTCGCTATCCTGATAGCGGTAGCTGCCCTGCGCGGCGTCGTAGGTGAACAGCCCGTTGGAGCGGAGCAGTGCTGCATTGTTCGCGCTGTTTCCGCTGCCCGTATCGGTCAGGCTGAGCTGGCTGAACCGGTGCTCGAAGCTGTCGTCGAACTGCAGGGCGGTGAGCGACATGTTAAGCCCGGCCACTGTGCTGTCCTGCCGGCCCAGCATATAGCCGGCGGTCACCTCGCCGTCGGCGCTATAGAGATACCAGGTCGCGCCGACTTCCTCGCCATTGGGCCCGTAGAAGCGACCGTCCCAACCGCCGTTGAAGCGCTTGCCGTCATCCATGAAGAAGTTGCCGGAAAAGGCGGTGGTGCCACTGGTCAGCGCTGCCTCACCGAAATAGGCGCCGATGCCCTTGATGAGGCCGGTGTCCACGTCGATCGTGGTCAGCACGCCGCTGCTGGTCAGGGCGCCGCTCTGGAAGTCGATCTGCAGGGCGCCGCTCCCCGCGACCGCAAAGGGAGAATCGATCGCCCGCGCACCGACGAGGCTCACGGCATAACGCCCGGTGCCGGATGGCTGGAGCTGGCCGGCAGGCGTCTGGATGCCATAAGTGAACGGATCATAGGTGAAGTCGAGGGTGTTACCGGAGACCGTGGCGCGCTCCCACGCGCCGCCGCCGACATAGCGATAGGTCAGTTCTCCCGATGTGCCGGGCCGTGTCAGCGTCAGTGCCTCGCTGGTCGTGCCGAGCTTCTGGAAGCTGATAAACGCCGGGGATCCGGACGCGACCAGATCGGCTGGGGCGAAGGTGGCGCTGCGGTTGGCCGTGGCGATGGAATAGCTCTGCGTGGCGGCGTTATAGGAGATCGAGAGCGTGCCCCGGGCCGACTGGCCATTCTCGACCGGCCGCTCATCGGCATAGAAGCGGCCGGAAAGATTGCCGCCATTGCTGGTGAACGTCTGGCTCTGCAGCGGCCCCATCAGGCTCGTATTCGGCCCGACAATCGGGTTCGGGCTGGGGGCGGGCGCCGGCGTCGGGGTGGGGGTCGGCGTCGGCGTGGGAGTGGGAGTCGGTGTCGGGGTAGGTGTGGGAGTCGGCGTAGGGGTAGGCGTCGGGGCCGGCGTCGGTGTCGGGGTAGCTGTGGGAGTCGGCGTCGGTGTCGGGGTCGGCGTGGAATTGACGCCGCCCGCTCCACCGCCTCCGCAGGCGGTGGTCAGAAGAGTGATGAGGAGGGGCGTGGCCCACTTGCTCTGCTTGACCATGACGGGGCGAAACTCCGGATTAATGAGCGCGAGACGGTTCGAGGGTTCGTGTCCGGACGTTGGCCAAATATAATTGACGAAAAGTTTATCATCTTGGAACTGGGTCCGTTTTTGAGACGGTTGGAGGTGAAGTCGGTAAAATTTCACCGCAAAACTGCACTTGCGGGTGCCGCATGGCGCGTTAACCATCTTCCGGGCTTCCCTGTCGGGTCAGAATGGTTAACAATTCTTAACTATGAGACGCGCCCCCGTTCTGACTCACGAAGAGGCGAGACATCCGTTTCGCCAGTCGCTTCCCCGCCATGTGTTCCGGCCTGCGCCGGACGCGACGTCGCAAGCCCGCCCCGCGCCGGACGAAGACAAGGACTGGAAGTTGTTTGTGCTGAGCTTCGCGGCGTTCTTTACGGTCGCCTACACGTTCATCGTGTGAGGACTTAGCGGCTGCCGGCTTCCCGCGCGGCTGCCAGGTCCGCTTCACACGCCCGGTGAAGCTTCAGCGCCAGCAGGGCGCAGATGCCGCACATGCCGCACATAATAAGCAGTGCTTCCCGGTTGCTCAGGCCCGCGCTGGTCGCGGCCATGATGACGAGCGCACCGAAGACCATCGCGCCTGAGTTGACGACATTGTTGGCGGCGACTGTCCGCGCGGTCTGGTCCTTGCTCACCGTGGTGGTGAGGAAGGCGTAGAGCGGCACAACGAACATGCCGCCGAATGTCGCGATGCCGAACAGTGCGATCACGATGCGCCAGCTATGTGGCGCGGCGAGAAAATCGCGGACCGTATAGAGCGTATCGGCAGGCGCGCGCACCCAGTCGCCGGATGCGTAGGAAAAGAACCAGATGAAGCCGGCCATCATCAGCACCGAGATGGGCGAGTAACGGGCGGAGACGACGCCACCGAGCAGGCGGTTGACCGCCACCGATCCCACCGCCACGCCGATCGAGAAGATCGCGAGGAACATGCTTGCCACTTCCTTGGTCGCGGTGAACTCGTTCTTCACCAGCGGCGGGAAGATGATGACCAGCACCGTGGCGATCATCCAGAAGAAACTGATCGACATGATCGCCAGGAACAGGCGGCGAATGTGCATGGTCGCCGAGATCAGGCGCCAGGAGGCCCGGAAGATATTGTAATCCATGTCGATGGGCGGGCCGACGCGCGGGGCGGGCGGCACCATGCGACCGGATAGATAGCCGATCATCGCGATGATGAGGACGCCGCACGCCGCAGCGGTCGGGCTGATCCAGCCCGCGACGATCGTCCCGGTCAGAATGGCGATATAGGTGCCGGCTTCGACGAGCCCCGTCCCGCCGAGCACCTGATCCTGCTCCAGATGCTGAGGGAGAATCGCATATTTGATCGGCCCGAAAAAGGTCGAGTGAACGCCCATCGCCAGCAGTGCGGTCAGCATGAGGCCAACGCCTGTCATCGGGTGCCGCGCGCTGACCAGCAGACCGGCCGCGCCAACCGTCATGATGAGGATTTCCGCGAGCTTGACCGTGCGGATGATCCTCGACTTGTCGATATTGTCCGCAAGCTGGCCAGAGAGCGCCGAGAGCAGGAAGAAGGGCAGCACGAACAGCCCGGTCGCGACTGCGTTGAACGCCGATTCCTGCTGCGGGTCCTGAAACACGCCATAGGTCGCGAACAGGATCATCGCAGTCTTGAAGAGATTATCGTTGAAGGCCCCGAGGAACTGAGTGACGAACAGGGGCAGAAACTTCCGGTGGCCGAGCAGCCGCAGGGATGCCTGCATAAGTGCGTGAACTCTTGTGATCCGGCCGGACTCGTGCCGTCGCCGGGCTTCTAGCGGCGAAATGGGCAGGTGAAAAGACATTGGATGCCGCATCGTGCAGCCCCTTGTCTGCGCTGGACGGCTGTGGCACCCGCATTGTCGTGAAGTTCTTGCCAAACATTCTGACCCTCTCGCGGATTCTCGCGGTGCCCCTGCTCGTCGCCCTTTTGTGGCCGGCCGAGTCTGTCCACGCCTGGCGCCTCGGCTATCTCGCGGCTTTCGGGCTCTACTGCCTGATGGGCATCACCGATTATTTCGATGGCTATCTCGCCCGCGCGCAGGGCACGGTCTCCAAGCTGGGCGTGTTTCTCGATCCGATCGCGGACAAGATCATGATCGGCGCGGTGATTCTCATCCTGTGTGCCAACCAGAACATCAACGGCGTCCATATCATCGCGGCGCTGGTGATTCTGCTGCGGGAGATTGCGGTCTCCGGCCTGAGGGAGTTTCTCGCGGGCCTGCGGATTTCCGTGCCGGTGTCGCGCCTCGCCAAGTGGAAGACGGCATTTCAGCTTGTGTCGCTGGGTGCGCTCATTCTGGCGGGCGGATTGCCGCATATCGCGTTCATCCAGCTTGCCGGCCTCGTCACCTTGTGGGCGGCCGCTCTGCTCACCCTGCTTACCGGCTGGGATTATCTGCGCGCCGGCCTCAAGCACATGACGGTCTGATCATGGCCGACATCACGATTCTCTATTTCGCCTGGGTGCGCGAGCGGATCGGTCTGGACGAAGAGCAGCAGCCCGTGCCCTCGCCGGAGGCGACCGTTGCGCAGCTTCTCGATGCCCTGTCGGCCGGCAGCGCCGGTCATGCGGCGGCCTTTGCCGACCGGGGGCGTCTGCGCGCGGCGCTGGACCAGAAGTTCGTGCCCTTGGACACTGCCATCGGCCAGGCGCGCGAGCTGGCGATCTTTCCGCCCGTGACCGGTGGCTGACGCCACGCCCTCGATCTCGCTGCGCGTCACGGCGGAGGATTTCGATCCCGGCCGCGAGCTGGCCCGGCTGGAAGGGCTGGATGGGGGCGGGATCGCGAGCTTCACGGGGCTGGTGCGCGATGATGGCGGGCTGCGCGCGCTCCGGCTGGAGCATTATCCCGCGATGACGCAAGCACAGATCGGAGCGGTGGTCGAAGAGGCCTGCGCCCGCTGGCCGCTGCTCGGCGTGACGGTGATCCACCGGTTCGGTGAACTGCCGGTCGGCGCTCGGATCGTCTTCGTCGGCACCGCCTCCGCCCACCGCGTCGCCGCACTCGAATCTTGCGCTTTCCTCATCGACTGGCTCAAAGTCTCTGCGCCCTTCTGGAAGCAGGAAATCCGGCATGACGGCTCGGCCGGCTGGGTCGAGCCGAAAGGTGCCGACGACGCGCGCGCCGCAATCTGGCGGCAGGAGGGCTGAACGCGGTCTGACGGCCAGCCGGCGCTCAGGCGGCCTCGGCTGTCTCCTGCTGGCTGGTCGCGGCGTTGCGCAAAATGTCCGCCATCAATCGGAAGTCGGCTTCCCGCGGCGAGTTGCGCCGCCAGACCAGGGCAATCTCGCGATGGGCGCTCGGCGACTGGATCGGCCGCGCGGTGATCTTGGTGTTGGCAAGAATGCCGCCCCTTATCGCCATGTCTGGCAGCAAGGTCAGGCCCAGGCCATTATCCACCATCTGCACCAGCGTATGGAGCGACGTGCCGGTGATGGTCGCCTCGGTACGCAATTCCGCGCGGTTACAGGCGGCCAGCGCATGTTCCTTCAGGCAGTGGCCATCCTCCAGCAGCAGCAGGCGGTTGCCGTCGATCATCTCGGGCGTGATCAGGGCCGGCGGATCGCGCGGATCGTCCTTGGGAAAGGCCACGAACAGCGCATCATCGAACAGCACCTCGATTTCCGCATCGCCGCAGGGGAAGGGCAGGGCGAGCAGCACGCAATCGGCATGGCCGTGGCGCAACGAGTCGAGCGCCGCGTGGCTGGTTTCCTCGCGGAGATAAAGCTGCAGCGCCGGTCGCTCCTCGCGCAGTCTGGGCAGCAACCGGGGGAGGAGGAAGGGCGCGATGGTGGGGATGACGCTCATCCGCAATTCGCCGACCAGCGGCGTGCCGGAGGCCTGCGCAATGGCTGCCAGTTCTTCGGCCTCGCGCAGCACGCGGTGGGCCTTGGTGACGATGCGGTCGCCCAGCGCCGTGAAGCGCACGATACGGCGGGTTCGCTCGACCAATGTCACGCCGATCAGCGATTCAAGTTCGCGAATGCCGGCCGAGAGCGTCGACTGGGTGACGAAGCACGCATCCGCCGCACGCCCGAAATGGCCATGTTCCTTCAGCGCAACCAGATATTGGAGCTGCTTGAGGGTCGGCATGTAGATCGACATTGATCGCCCTTTCCGCTGGAAAGAAGCAATTTAATCGATCTAGCCGATCAGTTCAAGCGAGCGCAGGATGCCGTAACCGGTCGTCAGGGTCAGCACACAACCGACCATGATCAGCAACGGCCGGGCCGGGACATGCTTGGCGATCCAAGCGCCGAGCGGGGCGGCCAGCACGCCGCCAATCAACAGTCCGGTCGTGGCGGTGGTGAACGTCTCCCAGCCGAGATGGACGAGGAAGGTAATGCTGATCGACAGGGTCAGGAAGAATTCGACTGTGTTGACCGTGCCGATGGTGTGGCGCGGGCTGGTGCCCTGGATCAGCAAGTTCGAGGTCACGACCGGACCCCATCCGCCGCCACCGGATGCATCGAGGAAGCCACCGAGAAGGCCGAGCGGCGACACGAACCGGGGGTCGCGCACATGCGCCTCGGTATGGCGCAGGCCGCGCCAAAGCAGCCAGAGGCCGATAAAGGCAAGATAGGAGAGGATATAGGGCCGGATCAGCTCGCCATCGATATTCGAAAGGAAATAGGCGCCCGCAACGCCGCCGATCATCCCGGGAACTACCAGCTTCCAGAACAGCTTCCAGTCGACATTGCCATGCAGCACATGGCTGATCGCGGAGACGGCGGTGGTGCAGGTCTCCGCGGCATGAACGCTGGCGGAGGCTGCCTTGGGCGGAACACCGAGCGCGAGCAGGAGGCTGCTGGAAATGACGCCATAGGCCATGCCGAGCGCGCCATCGATTATCTGCGCACCGAAGCCGACGGCCACGAAGGGCAACAGCATCAGCGCAAAATCCATCCAGGCGTCGGGCAAGGGCAAGCCTTTCTCAATTAACTCACTGGACAATAGGCCCGCCGTTTCCGGCTTGGCAAGGAAATTGTCCTTGGGCCTAATCCTGGCAACGCTCTAGAAATTTCAACGCATCGCGACTAGATAGCTGCTCTTGTCGGCCAGCAAGGGACGCTTTGCCATGGGGCTTTTGTCCTACCTCGATTCCGTGAAAGAGCGCGATCCCGCGCCGCGTTCGCGGCTGGAAATCCTTATTTATCCAGGAGTCTGGGCCCTCGGCCTGCATCGGGTCGCGCATCAGCTGTTTCGCTGGCGGCTCTTCTTCCTTGCGCGTCTGGTCAATCATTTTTCACGCTTCCTGACCGCCATCGACATTCACCCGGGTGCGACGATCGGAAAGAATTTCTTTATCGATCACGGCTTCACGGTCATCGGCGAGACTGCGCTGATTGGCGACAATGTGACCATCTACCAGTGCGTGACGCTGGGCGGCACCGATCCGGCGAATGGGATCGCCGGCAAGCGCCACCCGACGATCTGCGACGGCGCGATCATCGGATCGGGCTCGCAGGTGCTCGGCCCCATCACCGTGGGTGAGCGCGCGCGGGTGGGGGCCAATGCCGTGGTGACCAAGGACGTGCCGGCCGGTGCGGTGATGATCGGCATTCCAGCCCGCGCGACGCTGGTCGATGCCAAGGAATATCAAAAGCCGTTCACGCCTTATGGTACGCCCTGCAGCGAGACCTACGATCCGGCGACGCAGAAGCTGGAAATTCTCCAGTGCGAAGTCGAAGTGCTGCGCAAGCGGTTGGCGGATCTGGTCGCCGAGCAGGAAGCCCGGCGCGCGGACGGCGCTGATGGCCAGTCCCGCACCTCGGCTTGATGAGCAACGTCACACCATTTCCTCCCCGGCCCACACCGGCCAATAGCCCGCCCACGCAGACGAGTTTCGACCGACTGGAACTCTCGCGGATCATGGATCTGTACGGACGCATGGTCGCGGCGGGGCAGTGGCGCGATTACGCCATCGATCTTAATCGGGACGTCGCGATCTTTTCCGCCTTCCGCCGCACGGCGGAACGCCCGGAGGTGCGCATCGAGAAGCGCCCGTCTCTGCGCAACCGCCAGGGCATGTGGGCGCTGATCGGCGAGAATGGCGTCATCCTGCGCCGGGGGCAGGAACTGGCCGGAATTCTGGCACCCGTCGAGCGCCGGCTGATGAAGCTGATCGAGGATTAGGGGCAGGCGCGTCGCCGCGAGGTCTCTCACCCGACTGTCGCAAAACTGTCATCAAACTGTCATACCGGCGTCCGACATTTGAACGGAGCATGGACCTTGCGATTTCCCCTGATGGCGGCGCTTCTCGCTGCGAGCGCGCTGACGATACCCGCGCCCGTGCTGGCCCAGGCCTCCTCGCAAGCCTCTGCCCCGGAGGACGTCGCCGCGCTGCGGGCAGAAATTACGCGGCTAAGAGCGCAGCTTGAGAGCATGGAGGCCCGGCTCGGCAAGGTCGAGGGCACACAGGACGCGTCCTCCACGCCGTCCGCGACCCCCGAGGCGGCGGTCGCCTCTGCCCAGACTGCCACTCCCGCGCCCGCAGCGAGCGCCAAGCCGGATGCGCAGCTCAGCTGGCGTGGTGCGCCCCAATTTAGCGGCGAGGGCGGGCTTTCTTTCAAGCCCCGCGGTCGGCTGCAACTCGATACCAACGTCGTTTCCCGCCCGGATGGCATCAATGCGCCCACTTTGGGCTGGTCGGCCGACGTGCGCCGCGCCTATCTGGGTGCGGACGGCACGCTGGGTGGCGGCTTTGGCTATCGGCTGGAGCTGGATTTCGCGTCCGGCAGCGCGCAGTTCACCGACGCCTGGCTCACTTATGAGCGAGGGCAGCTTACGCTGACGGTCGGGCATCACCGCATCACCACGCTGGAAGACCTGACCAGCGATCTGGAAACCAGTTTCCTCGAGCGCGCGGCCTATACGCAGGCCTTCGGTCTGGAGCGGCGGCTGGGGCTTTCGGCCACCTATCGAATCGGCGACTTGATGCTCTCGGCCGGCGCCTTTGCAGATGATCTCGCGGCGCTCGGCACGTCGGGCGTCACCAGCAACAGCTATGCGCTGGATGGCCGGCTGGTGTTCATGCCCAAGCTCGGCGACACGCAACTTCATATTGGCGGCTCGCTGCATCACCGGGAGCTGAACGATCTGACCGACGTCCTCCAATATCGCGCCCGGCCCGGCGCGCGGACGACCGATGTCCGCTTTGTCGACACCGGTCTGTTCAGCGCCAGCGCGGAGACGGGCTATGGCCTGGAATTCGCGGCCTTGCGGGGACGGTGGCATGTGGCGGCGGAAGGCTTCTGGCAGCAGGTGGCGCGGCCCGGCCTTGCCGATCCGACCTTCTTTGGTGGTTATGGGGAAGTCGGCTACATCCTCGCTGGCGCCTCCGGCCGGGGCTATCGCAACGGCGCCTTCGGCTCGATCAAGCCCACACGCGGGCTGGACAAGGGCGGCTCGGGCGCCTGGCAGCTCAACCTGCGCTATGACTGGCTCGATCTCGACGATGGCCTGATCAATGGCGGCCGCGAGCAGACCTATGGCGTGTCGCTCATCTGGGTGCCGATCGAGCGGGTGAAGTTCCTGGCCAACTATCTGCGCGTCGAGGTGCGCGATACACCAGTCGTCGCCGGTACCCGAGATGATTATGGCAGCGACGTGTTCGGTCTGCGCGCGCAGTATGAGTTCTGACGGCCGGCGGGACCGCGCGTTTCTAAAGGCGCGCGGTCAGGCCGCGTCGGCATCCAGCGAGTAGCCGGCCGAGCGGACGGTGCGGATGATGTCCGGCAGGCCGCCGGCATTCACCGCCTTGCGCAGCCGGCGAATATGGACATCGACGGTGCGCAGTTCGATCTCGCTGTCCTGCCCCCAAACGCTGTCGAGCAGGCGCTCGCGGGAGAACACCCAGCCGGGATGTTCGAGCAGATGGCGCAGCAGGCGGAATTCGGTGGGGCCGAGGGCCACGAGTTGCCCGGCGCGCCGCACCTTGTGGGCCACCGTATCCATTTCCAGATCGGCAAAGGTCAGAACCTCGCCGGCGAGGGCAGGGCGGACGCGGCGCAGCACGGCGTTGACGCGGGCGATCAACTCGCGCGGGCTGAACGGCTTGGTGACATAATCGTCAGCGCCGGTTTCGAGGCCACGCACGCGGTCTTCCTCCTCCCCGCGCGCGGTGAGCATGATGATCGGGACGTTAGCCGTCTCTGGCATCCGCCGCAGTCGCCGGCAGACCTCGATGCCGGAGAGATTCTCCACCATCCAGTCGAGCAGCACGATATCCGGCGTGCTCTCCTGCGCCAGAATAAGCGCTTCCTCGCCGTCGGGCGTCTGCGTGACGTCAAAGTCTTCGCGCTGGAAGTGCCAGATGAGCAATTCCGCCAGCGCTGCATCGTCCTCGACGAGCAACATCTTTGCGCGGACCACCACTCAGTCCTCCGCCAGCAGATCGACTGACGTTCCCTTCTCCCGCTCCGGCGGCTTGGCGCCGGTCGCGACATAATGGACCATCTCGGCGATGTTGGTGGCGTGGTCGCCGATGCGCTCCAGATTCTTGGCGATGAAGAGCACATGCGCGCTCTCGGAGATCATCTTCTGGTTCTCCATCATGAACGTCACCATGGTGCGGAAGATGGAATTGTAGAAATCGTCCACCGCCCGATCCCGCTCGATCACGGCCAGCGCCTGCTGCGCATCGCGCGCGGCAAAGGCATCGAGCGCGGACTTGACCATCTCGCGGGCGATCTGCGCCATGGAGGGGAGCAGCGAGAGCGGCTCCATGCGGCTGGAGGCCGTCACCGTCTCCACGCGCTTGGCGATGTTCTTGGCATAGTCGGCCATGCGCTCGACGATGCCGGCGATCTTGAGCACCGCGATGATCTCGCGCAGGTCGTCCGCCATTGGCGCGCGGAGGGCGATGGTCTGCACCACCAGCCGCTCGATATGCGCGTCCAGCTCGTCGATCCGCGCATCGCCGGCGACGACGCTCTTGGCGAGTGCCACATCGCGCGTCGTCAGCGCCTTGATGGCATTGTCGATGGCATCCTCGGTGAGGCCGCCCATCTCGGCGATCAGCGCCCGCAGGGCGTTGATGTCGTCGTCGAAGGCCTTGAGCGTGTGTTCCGTCATAGCTCGTTCCTGTCCATCCAATCGGCCGATGTCAGCCGTAGCGTCCGGTGATGTAATCCTTGGTGCGCTCTTCTCGCGGGTTGGTGAAGATCTCTGTCGTCGGCCCCTGTTCCACAAGCTTGCCCAAGTGGAAGAAGGCCGTCCGCTGC
The DNA here is from genome assembly GCF_025961955.1 of Sphingobium sp. B10D7B. Classification (NCBI taxonomy): domain Bacteria; kingdom Pseudomonadati; phylum Pseudomonadota; class Alphaproteobacteria; order Sphingomonadales; family Sphingobiaceae; genus Sphingobium; species Sphingobium sp. B10D7B. Next base: position 2,109,931 of record NZ_JAOQOQ010000001.1, on the reverse strand, counting down.
GAGACGCGCGCCGCCTGCTGCATATTGTGGGTCACGATCACGATGGCATAGTTGCCCCGCAGCTCCAGGATCAGCTCTTCGATCTTGGCGGTGGCGATCGGGTCGAGCGCCGAGCAGGGCTCGTCCATCAGGATCACTTCCGGGTCCACGGCAATCGCGCGCGCAATGCACAGGCGCTGCTGCTGGCCGCCCGAGAGCGCGGTGCCGCTCTCGTTGAGGCGGTCCTTCACTTCCTCCCACAGGCCGGCGCGGCGCAGCGACTTCTCGACAACCTGATCGAGGTCGCTCTTGCTGGCGGCAAGGCCGTGGATGCGCGGCCCATAGGCGATGTTCTCATAGATCGACTTGGGGAAGGGATTGGGCTTCTGGAACACCATGCCCACCCGTGCGCGCAACTGCACCACGTCCATGCCGGAGGCGTAGATGTCCTGCCCGTCGAGCGTGATCTCGCCCTCCACCCGCGCGCTTGCAACCGTATCGTTCATGCGGTTGAGCGTGCGCAGGAAGGTGGATTTGCCGCAGCCCGAGGGGCCGATGAAGGCCGTCACATTGTCGAGGTTCACATCGATCGAGACATTGTCGATCGCCTGCTTGTCACCATAGAAGACCTTGACGCCGCGAGCGGACATCTTGGGTGCGCTGGTCTGCATATCGGCCATTACCATTTCTTCTCGAATTTGTTGCGCAGGAAGATCGCGATGCTGTTCATCGTGAGCAGGAACGCCAGCAGCACGATGATTGCGGCGGAGGTCTTTTCAATGAAGCCTCGGCCCACTTCGTCCGACCACAGGAAGATCTGCACCGGCAGCACGGTGGCGGGATCGGTGAAGCCGCCCGGCGGCTGCGAGACGAAGGCACGCATGCCGATCATCAGCAGCGGTGCGGTTTCGCCCAGCGCGCGGGCCATGCCGATGATCGTGCCGGTGAGAATGCCGGGCAGGGCGAGCGGCAGCACATGGTGGAACACCACCTGCACCGGCGAGGCACCGATGCCCAGTGCCGCATCCCGGATCGAGGGCGGCACTGCCTTGATGGCATTGCGCCCGGCGATGACGATGACTGGCATGGTCATCAGCGCCAGCGTCATGCCGCCGACGAGCGGCGCAGAGCGGGGCAGGTGCATCACGTTGAGGAAGATGGCGAGGCCGAGCAGGCCGAAGATAATCGAGGGCACCGCCGCCAGATTGTTGATCGACACCTCGATGAGGTCGGTCCAGCGATTGCGCGGCGCATATTCCTCCAGATAGAGCGCGGCGAACACGCCGATGGGGAAGCTCAGCGCGAGCGTGATCACCATCGTAATCAGCGAGCCCTTGAGCGCGCCCCAGATGCCGACCATGGTCGGGTCCGTGCCATCGCTGCCGGTGAGGAAGCCGATGTTGAAGGCGGTCGAGAGCGCGCCGGCATCGCCGAGCTTGGCAACCAGCGCTTCGTCGGTGGGGGTGCCGTCACTCTTCATTGCCACGTCCATGCCGGTCGAGGCGGGCAGGCTCACCGTGGCCTCGCGCTGGAGAATGGTTGGATCGCTGATGATCGCCTTGCGCAGGGTGAGCACGGCGTTGGGCGAGAGGATCTGGGTCTCGGGGAGGCCGAACGCCTCCCTTGTGGCCTGCTCCAGCACCGCCGGCAGATTGGCATTGGCCAGCGCCTGCTCGGGATTGGTCGCGAGCACCGCCGGATCGATCAGCGCGGGTGAGCGCGGGAAATCGATGGGCACGGCGACTTCCGTCTGCGTAAAGCCACGCAGGCCATTACCCATCATGGAGATGAGCAGGAAGGCGAGGAAGCCGGCCGAGACCAGCACCGCAGCCATGCCCCACAGGCGGAACCGGCGCTCGGCGGCGTAGCGGCGCGCAATACGGCGCTTCATCGCGTCGCCGCGCCAGTCGGTCGGCGCCCGTTCGGCGCGGTCGCTGGCCGCAGCCCGGTCGAGAACAGTCTCGCCGCTCATTCGTAAGCCTCCCGATATTTCTTCACGACCCGCAGGGCGACGATGTTGAGCAGCAATGTGACCACGAACAGCACCAGCCCGAGCGCGAAGGCGGCGAGCGTCTTGGCACTGTCGAATTCCTGATCGCCGGTCAGCAGCTGGACCATCTGCGTGGTCACGGTCGTCACGCTGGAGAAAGGATTGAGGGTGAGGTTGGCGGCAAGGCCAGCCGCCATCACCACGATCATCGTCTCGCCGATGGCGCGGCTCACGGCGAGCAGCACGCCGCCGACGACGCCGGGCAGCGCCGCAGGGATCAGCACCTTGCGGATCGTCTCGCTGGTCGTCGCGCCCATGGCGAGGCTGCCGTCGCGCATCGATTGCGGCACGGCGGCGATGCTGTCGTCCGCCATGGAGGAGACGAAGGGGATGATCATGATGCCCATCACGAGGCCCGCGGCCAACGCGCTCTCGGAGGATGCATTGGAAATGCCGAGCGAGACCGCGAGGCTGCGCAGCGCCGGCGCGACGGTCAGCGCCGCGAAATAACCATAGACCACCGTCGGAACGCCAGCGAGCACCTCGAGGATGGGCTTCATCCACTTGCGGGTCGTCGGGCGGGCATATTGGGTGAGGTAGATGGCGCTCATCAGCCCGAGCGGAATGGCGACGATCATGGCGATGATCGCGCCGATGAAGATCGTGCCCCAGAACAGCGGCACCGCGCCGAAGGCGTCCTCATTGCCATAACCCATCGCGGCCGATTGCGGGCTCCAGTTGAGGCCGAGCAGGAAGTTGAGCGGGTTGACCATCGAGAAGAAGCGCATCGATTCAAACACCAGCGAGGCGACGATGCCGGCGGTGGTGACGATGGCGATCAACGAGGCGCCGAGCAGCGACCACATCACCACCTTCTCGACGCGGTGGCGGGCGGTGAAGGCGGGGCGGACGCGGGAGAGGGCATAGGCGCCGCAGGCAAAGGCCAGGATCGCGGCAAGGATCGCGCCCATGGTCGAATAGCGCATCGTCGCGACGCTATAGGGCTCGACCAGCTCCGTGGCTTGGGGATTGAAGGCGGCCGCCTGCGACCCGGTGGCAATGGACTGTGCTTCGGCGAGGATCGCGTTGCGGGAGAAATCGTCGGTTGGCAGGCTCTGGGCGGCGGGCGTGGCCAGCACCGAGTCCGCGATCAGCGCCGGCATTACATTCGCCCAGACCGCGAGGAAGGCGAAAGCCGGCAGCATGGTCCACAGCGCCACATACCAACCGTGCTGGGTGGGGCGACTGTTGGTTGCGAGACGACCGACCTCCGCCTGCAGCCGGGTGGCGCGTGCCCGGGCGATGATCCAGCCGATCACCCCAAGCGCGCCTATGATCAGGACGATCATTACGCCGGTCATTCGCTCATACCCCCTTGGCCATTCAACCTGGCAGGAACCGGTGGCGGCAGCGCGCCGTCACCGGTTGGATTGTCCGATCAGTGCAGTTCGTCGCCGTTCAGCACAATGAGGTTTGCGATGCGCTCGGCATTGGCCGTGCGCACATCCTCGGGCGCGGCGACCATGCCACGGCGGGCCAGCGCGCCATCGGGTGCCCAGTTCTTGGCGAAGGCTTCCATATAGGCCTTGAGGCCCGGAATGGCCGCGAGATGGGCCTTCTTCACATAGATGTAGAGCGGACGGGCACCGGGATAGGAGCCGCCGGCGACGGTTTCATAAGTGGCTTCCTGGCCGTTGATGGCAATGTCGCGCACCGTGTCGCGATTGGCCTCGAGGAAGGAGAAGCCGAAGATGCCGACCGCATCGGGATTGGCATTCAGCTTCTGCACGATCAGATTGTCATTCTCGCCGGCATCGACATAGGCGCCGTCCTCGCGGATCTGCGTGCAGAGCTGCTTGTGCTTGTCTTCATCCTTGGCCTTGAGTTCCTTCATGGCCGGGTCGGTGTCGCAGCCCGGGGTCAGGATCAGCTCGGCCAGCGAATCGCGCGTGCCGGAGGTCGAGGGCGGGCCGAAGACGGAGATGGCAATGGCAGGCAGCGAGGGGTCGATGTCCTGCCAGGTCTTGGCCTTGTTCGGGCCCTTGCCATAGGGATTGGCGGCCAGCGCTTCATAGACCTGCTTGGTGGTCAGCGCGATCTTGGGGCCCTTCACGGATTCCGCCAGCGCCAGGCCATCCAGGCCGATCTGGATTTCGATGATCTCGTTGACGCCGTTCGCCTTGCACGCCTCGAACTCGGATTTCTTCATCCGGCGGGAGGCGTTGGCAATATCCGGGTTCTGGGCGCCGACGCCCTTGCAGAACAGGCTGATGCCGGCACCGGTGCCGGTGGATTCGATGATCGGCGCCTTCATGCCCGGATTGTCATTCTGGAAGAGGCGCACGGCCTCCTGCGCGAATGGATAGACGGTGGACGAGCCGACCGCGCGAATCTGATCGCGCGCGCCGCCACCGGGCTGGTTCTGGCAGGCCGCGAGCATGAGCAGGGACGCGGCGAAAAATGCGTGACGCATGGACTGGTCTCCGGGAGGCGCTTGTGTTGCCCGGCGTCGCCTTAGAACCGGGTTCCTCGCGCCTCTGTGACGTTTCTGTTTCACTTTTGTGACTCGGTCACCCCGGCAGAAGCGGCCCGCGCGGTGCCGGCAGCGGCCTCTTCCCCCGCAAGAGCGCGGAAGACCGGCAGTTCCACCCGCACGGTGGTGCCGACTCCGACCTTGCTGTCGAACTGAAGAATTCCGCCATGGCGCTGCACGATGTGCTTCACGATGGCGAGGCCAAGGCCCGTTCCGCCCATCGCGCGGCTGCGGCTTGAGTCGATTCGGTAGAAGCGCTCGGTGAGGCGGGGGAGGTGCTCGGGCGGAATGCCCTCACCCTGATCGCTCACCGCCAGCAGCACCATGTTGCGCTCATGCGGCTCGGCCCGAACCGTCACCGCCGTGCCGGCCGCGCCATATTTGAGCGCATTGCTGATGAGGTTGTGAAGCAGCTGGCTCAACTGCGCACGGTCGCCGCGCACCGGCGGCAAGTCCGGGTCGACCTGCGTCACGATATCCTGCCCGCGCTTGTTCTGCCCCTGGCGGAAGACCTGCACCACTTCCTCCACCAGCGGGGCGAAGGCCACCGGCTGGTCGGGCGAGCGATATTTGTCCGCCTCGATGCGGGAGAGGGACATGAGATCATCCACCAGCCGCTGCATTCGCCGCGCCTCGCCATCCATGATGGTGAGGAAGCGCTCGCGGGTGGCCGCATCGGCACCCGCGACCGGGTCGCGCAGGGTTTCGATGAAGCCGAGGATGCCGGCCAGCGGCGTGCGCAGCTCGTGGCTGGCATTGGCGACGAAATCCACGCGCATCCGCTCGGCGGCTTGCTTGTCGCTCTGGTCGAAAAGCAAGGCGAGCAGGCGGCCGTTGGCAATCGGTTGAATGTCGAGCGCCCAGCTTTGGCCGGCGGCGCCCAGGCCGATGATGTCCACGCGCGCCGGGGCCTGCGCCTGATTGGGGCCGGTGAGCAGATCGATCGCGGCCGGGTGGCGCAGCGCCAGCCGCACGTCCTGCCCGATGATGTGGCGGCCGAGCAGCGCCAGCGCGGCGTCATTGCAGCGCTCGATCCGCCCGCGCTCCACGATCAGGCTCGGATGCGGCAGGGCCTGGAGCAGGGTGTCGATCTGGCTGAGGCTCGCGCCATTTGCGTCAGGCGCAGGTGCCGAGATCAGGGACGGCGTTGCGCGGCGCTCCAGCGCATCGAAGAGCAGCGCGACGCCGAACAGGCAGGCCACCGCCGAGGTCAACGTGGCTTCCGCGCTGCCGGTCAGGGCGTAGACGATGACGGTTGCGAGCGCCCCCGTCAGCAGCAAAATCCAGATCGAGCGATCGACGCGGGCCATGGGCCACCCCGTAGATGATTCGCACTGCCAGCGCGATTCCAAAGATCGCGGCGCACGGAAGACGGGGAGGGGCTTAGATCGCCCAGCGCTCCAGCAGCGGTATCAGCTCGTCATAATGGTCGATGCCGGCATCCGCGCCAATCTCTTCCGCCGTGCAGGGCACGAAGCCGAAGCTGACCGCAATCGAGGGAATGGCAGCAGCACGGGCGGCCAGCGTGTCATTGTCTGTATCGCCCAGGAAGATGGTGCGCCCGCCGCCCGCCTTCTCGACCATGTCGAGCAGCAGATCGGGCAGCGGCTTCATCCGGTTGGGGCCGAGCGTGTCGCCGCCGACGATAGCCGCAAAACGGGGCGTAAGGCCGAGCTGATCGAGCAGGCTGCGCGCCAGCGCCTCGCGCTTGTTGGTGCAGACGGCCAGTCGCACGCCGCGCGCGGAAAGTGCATCCATGGCATCGATCAGGCCCGGATAGGGCTGGGTATGTACCGCGATGTTGGCGGTATAATGGTCCAGCAGGATCGGCAGCAGCGCATCGACCATCGCCTCGTCTTGCTCGCCCGATTCCTGCAGTGCCCGCGCCAGCATGCGCCGCGCGCCCTTGCCGATGAACGGGCGGATGGTCTCGACCGGAAAGGGGCCGTAACCGCGCGTAGCGAGCGCATGATTGACGGCGGCGGTCAGGTCCGCGCCGGTATCGAGCAGCGTGCCGTCAAGATCGAAGCCGACAAGGTCGAAAGCAAAGGTGGTCATCGCTGCCCCATGCCTTCTGGGCAGTGGCGCGATCAAGTCAAACATGGCAAGGCTTGCCTGCCCTGTCCTGATCGCCCCTCGATCTCGCCAACAAGAGAGTGCCCGTGCCCGATCCAATCAACCGCCCGCTTGCCATCATCATTCTTGCTGCCGGCCAGGGGACGCGCATGAAGTCGGCCAGGCACAAGGTGCTGCATCCGCTCGCTGGTCGCCCGATGCTGCTTCATCTGCTGGCAAGCGCCGGCGCGCTCGATCCGGCGCGGCAGATCGTCGTGGTCGGCGCCGGGCGTGAGCAGGTGGAGGCCGCCGTGGCCGGTCGCGGGATCGACATTGCGGTGCAGACCGAACAGCTCGGCACGGGCCATGCCGTGGCGCAGAGCGCAGCGGCGCTGCAGGGCTTTGTGGGCGATGTGCTCATTCTCTATGGCGATGTGCCCCTGGTGCGCGCCGAGACCATGCGGGCGATGATCGCGCGCCTGCATGAGGAGGATGCGCCGGCCTGCGTCGTGCTCGGCTTCCGCCCGAGCGATCCCGCCGCTTATGGCCGCATCATCGCCACTGCCGATGGACGCATTGGCAAGATGGTCGAGTATAAGGACGCGACCGAGGCCGAGCGCGCCGAGGATCTTTGCAATTCCGGCCTGATGGCCGTGCGCGCCGAGGATCTGTTCGCGCTGCTCGACCGGGTGAGCAATGACAATGCAGCGGGCGAATATTATCTGCCGGATATCGTGATGCTCGCCGCCGTCGACGGGCGGGCGAGTGCGGTCATCGAAACCCGCGCCGATGAGGTCGCCGGCGTGAACAGCCGGGCCGAACTGGCCGCGGTCGAGGCGAGCTGGCAGCAGGCACGGCGCGCGGAAGCGATGCGCGACGGCGTGACGCTGGTCGCGCCGGAGACCGTGTTTTTCGCCCACGATACCGTTCTGGGCCGCGACGTGACCGTGGAGCCCAATGTGATCTTCGCCCCCGGCGTGGTGGTGGAGGAGGGCGCGACGATCCATGCCTTCAGCCATTTGGAGGGCGCGCATGTCGGCCGCGATGCCTCGGTTGGGCCGTTCGCGCGGCTGCGGCCCGGCGCGCGGCTGGGTGAAAAGACCAAGGTCGGCAATTTCGTCGAGATCAAGAAGGCCGTGCTGGGCGCGGGGAGCAAGGTAAACCATCTCTCCTATGTCGGCGACGCGCAGGTGGGCGAGGCGGTGAACATCGGTGCCGGCACGATCACCTGCAACTATGACGGCTATTTCAAGCATGAAACGGTGATCGGCGACCGCGCGTTTATCGGCTCGAACAGCGCGCTGATCGCGCCGGTGCGGATCGGCCGGGATGCCATCGTCGCGGCAGGCAGCGCCGTCTCGCGCGATGTCGGGGACGGAGAGCTACGCTTGGTCCGCGCGGAACAGTTCGTGAAGCCGGGCTGGGCCGATCGCTTCCATGACGCGATGCGCAAAAAGAAAAGTGCGGCGCACAAGAAAGACAGCTGAGGCACTTGCCATCCGGTGGCATTTTATCGACGAACCGAGGAAAATTTCTGCGGGATTGTCGAAAATGTCCAATAGCCCTGGCAGCATTTTTGAGAGGGTCGAGCCAGCAGATGAGCAGCGATCCTTCGTGGGACACAATCGGCTTTGCCCGGTTGTGGGGAGTGCAGCGCTGATCATCGATCCTTATCGGTGCGAGCCGAACCTGTCCGTGGGAAATGCGCCGCCCGGTGCATTTGGGCAGTTGGGATAGGAAAGAGGGCGGCCAGCTATGTGGTTCGCCCTCTTTTCTTGCGTGGCCGAGGCGCGCATTGACATGATATCACGATATGATATCAATATATCATGCGCTTCCTAGCTGACCTTTCCGACGACGATGTGAAGTGGCTTGAGGAGCAGGCCGCGCAGCAGGGGACATCCCGCGCGGCCATCCTCCGCGAGGCCGTCAGCAGCTATCGTGCCGCCCAGTCCATGCAGGGAGTGGAGCGTTTTTTCGGCCTCTGGGCGCAGCATGGCTCGTCAGTGGATGGGCTGGCCTATGAACGTCACGCCCGTGGCGAGTGGGATCGGGACTGGGAGAGCGCCGAGGGCGCACCTCAGCCGTGAGCGAGTTCTACTTCGACACCAATATTCTCATCGATGCGCTTCATGAACGCCCGCAGGCCTGGGCGGAGCTGCAGCGCGCCCGCCGACCTTGGATCAGCCGGATCAGCTGGATCGAGATCATGGCCGGCGCCCCGGACGGGCTCCATGCCGATACCGAGCGCTTTCTGGACCTTTTCGCGATCGCGGAAGTGAGCGAGGAAGTGGGGCGGCGGGCCGCATCGCTTCGGCAGCAGCGCCGCTCGCTTAAATTGCCTGATGCCATCATTCTGGCGTCGGCCCAGTTGAGCGGGCGCATATTGGTGACGCGCAACAGCAGGGATTTCCCGGCCAATATGCCGGGCATCCGCATCCCCTACACGATCTGAATTCAAGGAAGGCTCACCCCATGTGCGGAATCATCGGCATCGTCGGCACGCAGGATGTTGCGGAGCGCCTGCTCGACGGGCTGCGGCGGCTCGAATATCGCGGCTATGATTCCGCCGGCGTCGCTACAATCGTGGATGGCCGGATCGAGCGGCGGCGGGCCGAGGGCAAGCTCGTCAATCTTGCCCGCGTGCTGGCGGCCGAGCCGCTGGCGGGCGCGACCGGCATCGCCCACACCCGCTGGGCCACCCATGGCGCGCCGACCACGAGCAACGCGCATCCCCATGCGACGGACGAAGTCGCGGTGGTCCACAATGGCATCATCGAAAATTTCAAGGCGCTGCGTGATGAGCTGATCGGGCGCGGGCGGGTGTTCGCCAGCGAGACCGATACCGAGGTGGTCGCGCATCTGGTGAGCGAGCTGGTCGAGCAGGGCGCCTCGCCGCAGGAGGCAGTGAAGCAGGTGCTGCCTCGTCTGCACGGCGCCTTCGCGCTTGCGATCCTGTTCCGTCGTCATCCCGATCTGTTGATCGGCGCGCGCCTTGGCTCGCCGCTGGTGGTCGGCCATGGCGATGGCGAGACCTATCTCGGATCGGACGCGCTGGCGCTGGCCCCGCTCACCCAGCGCATCGCCTATCTGGACGAGGGCGACTGGGTGGTGGTGACGCGCGAGGGCGCGCAGGTGTTCGATCGGGCCAACAATCCCGTCGAGCGCGCGGTCACCATCTCCGGCGTGTCCGGTGCGATGATCGACAAAGGCAATCATCGCCACTTCATGCTCAAGGAGATTTACGAGCAGCCCGTGGTGGTGGCGCAGACGCTGCGCAGCTACCTCCGGCGGATCGACGACACGCTCTCCCTGCCGATCCCGGACTTCGACCTGTCTGCCATCGGCCGGGTCACGATTGTCGCGTGCGGCACCAGTTTCTATGCCGGTATGGTCGCCAAATACTGGTTCGAGCAGTTCGCGCGCGTGCCGGTCGATCTCGATTTCGCATCGGAGTTTCGTTACCGCGAGCCGGTGATGGAAGCGGGGGGGCTTGCCCTCTTCATCTCCCAGTCCGGCGAGACGGCCGATACACTCGCGGCGTTGCGCCATGCCAAGGCGGAAGGGCAGAAGATCGCCGTCGTCGTCAACGTGCCGACCAGCTCGATGGCGCGTGAGGCGGACCTGCTGCTGCCGACCCATGCCGGGCCGGAGATCGGGGTCGCCTCGACCAAGGCCTTCACCTGCCAGCTTGCCGTTCTCGCCGCGCTCGCGGCCAATCTCGCCCGCGCCAAGGGGCGGCTGACGCGCGCGGAAGAGCAGCGGATCGTCGGCCATCTCGCCGAGGCCCCCGCCGCGATCAATCAGGCGCTGATGCAGGATGAGGCGATCCAAGCCCTCGCCCCGCACATCGCGCCCGCGCGGGACGTGCTCTATCTGGGGCGCGGCACCGATTATCCGCTGGCCCTCGAAGGTGCACTAAAACTCAAGGAAATCAGCTACATCCATGCCGAAGGTTATGCGGCGGGTGAAATGAAGCATGGCCCCATCGCGCTGATCGACGAGGCAGTGCCGGTCATCGTCATCGCGCCTTCAGGCCCGCTGTTCGAGAAGACTGTCTCCAACATGCAGGAAGTGCAGGCCCGCGGCGGCAAGGTCGTGCTGATCTCGGACGAGGAGGGCATCGCCGCCGCCGGCGAAGGCTGCCTCGCGACGCTCGCACTCCCCAAGGTCCACCCCCTCATCGCGCCGATGGTCTATGCCGTGCCCGTGCAACTGCTCGCCTACCACGTCGCGGTGCTCAAGGGCACGGATGTGGACCAGCCCCGCAATTTGGCGAAGAGCGTGACGGTGGAGTAGGTTCGACGTTGCGCGATCACCACCACCACCACCTCTTCAGCTGATCCGTGCGGCCATCCTGCTCCGGTGCCAGCGGCGACCGGTAGGCCGCCGCACCGTTGGCATCTGTGCCCGCGCCCGCTATCGGCGCTGGACCGAGCGATGGATGATCTGATGGATGTCGAGCCGTTTCAGGCCATAGAATTAAGCAAGTTGGCCTATCGCCTGGGCGCGGAGGGGCGATCGGTTCTCCATATGGAGTTTGGCCAGCCCTCGACGGGTGCGCCGCAGGCCGCGCTGGACGCTGCGCGCGACGCGCTTGGCATCGATCCGATGGGCTATTGGGAGAGTCCTGCGCTGCAGGCGCGGCTCGTCCAGCTCTATAGGGAGCGGTACGGCATGGTAGCCGAGCCGGACCAGTTCCTGCTCACCTGCGGCGCCTCGCCGGCATTGGTCCTTGGGCTGAGCACCCGTTTCAAGGCGGGCGACCGGATCGCCATGGCGCGGCCGGGCTATGTGGCCTATCGCAACACCGTGCGCGCGCTCAACATGGCGCCGGTCGAGATCGAATGCGGCGAACAGACGCGCTTCCAGTTGACGGCGCGTGCGCTGGCAGCGCTCAATCCCGCTCCGCAGGGCGTGATCGTCGCCAGCCCGGCCAACCCCACCGGAACGATCATCGCGCCTGCCGAACTGGAGGCGATTGCGCGGCTGTGCGCAGAGCGCGGCATCGCGATCATCTCGGACGAAATCTACCATGGCCTGAGCTATGGCGCGCCTTGCCGCTCGATGGGAGAATTCGCAGCCGACGCGATGATCGTCAGCAGCTTTTCCAAATATTACTGCATGCCCGGCTGGCGGCTCGGCTGGCTCTACGTGCCGCGCGCCATGGTCGAGCGGGCACGCGCCTATATGGGCAGCCTGTTCCTGACCGCGCCATCGATCAGCCAGCATGCCGCTTTGGCGGCGCTGGACTGCACGTCAGAGCTGGAAGCGCATCGGGCCACTTATGCCCGTAACCGGGAGATTCTGCTGGACGCCTTGCCAGCCCTTGGTCTGCGACGCATCGCGCCGCCGGATGGCGCCTTCTACATCTATGCGGATGTCAGCGAATTGACGGATGATAGCCCTGCGTTCTGCAAGAAGCTGCTCCTTGAGACCGGGCTCGCCACGGGACCGGGGGTCGACCACGATCCGGTCAATGGCCATCGGTTCATCCGGCTGAGCTTTGCGATCACGGAAGCCGAAGTGCAAGAGGCAGTGCGGCGCCTTTCGGCGTGGTTGCCCGACCAGCGACGGCTGTAACGATCACGTCGCGGGGGGCAACCATATTTTAGAGCGACGGATGCAGCGCAATCGACGTCGTGCTTGCGTTGAAGTTAACTATAGTTATCGGCTTAACACGGCCGGTTATGACCCCGCTCCAGACCGAGGGCGATAATTTTCACACGACAAATCAGCTGCATGGCTCCGATCTGCATGCGCGCCATCTCGACAAGGCCGGGCTTTTTTGTTGCGCTGCCGCTCAGCTAACGTTAATATTCCTCCTGAAGATGACGGCTCCGCCCGATGGGCGTTCGTTGCCTTCGACAAGGGCAAACTGTCGGTAACGGCGGGACGCAAAGCCTCCGGCCCCAATGGGGTAGCGGGGCTACCGGGGGATGAAACAGAGCATTTTCGGATATCGTGTGTAGCCTGCTGTGAGAAGGTCATGGGGTTCGTTTGAACCTCAGGCTGCGCTCCCTGTCGTCGCGCTTCGATCCCTGTCTCAAATCCCGTTGAACCGCACCTGCATGGCGGTTTGCCCTTCACATCATCTGGGCGGTGGGCCCACACGAGGGGATTTCGTAATGCAGGGCAAGGCAATCAAAACGCGCGGCGCCGTTCGGCAGGCTCTCAAGGCCGGTCTGTTCAGCAGCGTCGGCATTGCGGGGATGTTGGCAGGCGCATCTGCCGCCCACGCCGAGCCTGGCATTTGCCAGACTGAGGGTAATGTGACCCTGTTTTTCTGCGAACCCTCGTCGGTTAAGGCTCGTATTGAAGGAGGCGATACCAGCCTCACTGTGAACGGCGCACAGGACGAGTGGAGTATCACGGGCGATGGCGTCAGCTATTATACGTGGGACAATACAGTCTCTGGCGACATTACGTCGACGCTGCTCATCACCAATTCCACGATCAGCACCACTGATAATGGCGGCGTAAACGTCAGTTCCAATATCCAGGGTCGGAACGACATTTCGGTCACCTTGGGCCCGGACGTCACGGTTGACAGCGTGGGTGGCAACGGTGGCATCTGGGTTCGCAACCAGATCGCGGGCGACATCGTGATCGAGAATGGCGCCGCGCTGACGGTCTCAGGCGTGGAAACCAATGGCATCTCTGCCACCACCAACGCAGGATCGGTGAACATCACCAATAGCGGGGCCATCACGGTCCAGCAAACCAACGGGGCCGCAGACTTCACCCAGCGGGGAATCTACGCCGACGGCGGTTTCAACGATGCCGAGCCGGTCGAGGTGACCGTGACGAACACTGGCCGGGTGGAGGCTCAGGCGGCGGGTATCCGCGTCGTCAATTACAACGGTTTGGCGAAAATCACGAACAACGCCTACGTGTCTTCGGTGAACAATCAGGCGCTGGTCGGCTGGACGCCGAACGGCGAAGTGGTGATCGACAATCAGGAGCAGGGTGAGGCTATCTCGGCCAACGGCCCGGCGATTCAGGGCGCCTCGCAGATCGGCAATATCACCATCACCAACGCAGGCATTGCGGAGGGCACCACCGGCATTCTCGCCGTCGCCGGCTTCGACGAGGATGCGCCCGGCTCTGGTAAAATCACCATCACCAACAGCGGCATTGTCACCGGCAGAACCGGAAGCGCAGTTCAGGCGCGCACGCCGCTTGGCGATGTGGTCATCAGCAACACCGGCACGCTGCAATCGCTGAGCGGGATCGCGGCTGTCGATGCAGACACACTTAGCGGCATGGTCCAGATCACCAATTCCGGGTCGATCCTGGGTGAAACCGGTATCGTCACCAACAGCGCGGCGACCACGATCATCAACGCCGGTACCATCGAGGCCTCGCCTTCCTTCGGCCACGCCATTCTGATGGGCGCCGGCGACGTGACGCTGGAGTTGCATGCCGGCTTCAACATCATCGGCCTCGTCGCGGATGCGGATATCGCGAGCGGCACCAATACCCTGGCGCTGGGCGGCGCCATCAATGCGTCATTCGACGCCGGATTGGTCGGCACGCAATATTATGATTTCGATGAGTTCGTGAAGGTAGGGACCGGCACCTGGACGCTCACGGGGACAGGGACGACCGGCTGGACGGTCCGCGAAGGGACGCTGAACGCTGCCAGCAGCGACGCATTCGGTGTGGGTCAGGCCTATGTCGTTGAAGGGGGCGTGCTGGGCGTGGGGGGCTCCACCTATCAGGCGACCCTGGGCTCGCTCACTGTCGGAGAAGCGGGCCTTGTCTCCACCGATGGCGGCGTGCTCGTGCTCGACCAGAGCAGCGACACCGTCTTCGCCGGCACGTTGGTCGGCCAGGGCAGGTTCGTCAAGGCGGGCGAAGGTGCGCTCGCTTTCACCGGCAATGGCGCTCTCTTCAACGGTGCGCTGGATGTCACCGGCGGCGCCTTTGACCTCACGGGCGGCTTCAGCGCCAGCACGGTGACCGTGGGCGGCGCGGAGCTGGCTTCGCTCAATATCAAGGCGGTGGGGCAGCTCAACTCTGTCTCTGCGGCCATTGGCATGAATGGCACCGCGGGGAGCGTTACCGTTGATGGCGGCGCGAGCTGGATCAACTCAAGCCTCATCGAGATCAGCCGCAATCCCAATTCCTCCGGGTCGCTGACCATCACAAATGGCGGCTCGGTCGAAACTGTGAATGGCAGCATTTATATGGGCGCGGGCGGCTCGGTCAGCATCAGTGGTCAGGGTTCGGCGCTCCGTGTCGGTACGCTGCATTCCGAACTGCCGGCCGACTGGGTTTCGGCCGATGGCTGGTTCAGTGCGGATGAGGGCAGCATCTCGGTGACCGACGGTGGTTTGCTGGAGGCTGACGGCAGCTATATCGGCGGAAACGGGTCCGGCACGGCGACGATGATCGTCGACGGTGCCGACACGGTGTGGCGCAACGGCCTCAGCCTGTACATCGGCGGCACCGGCAACGACACCGTTGGCCAGGGCAATGTGACGGTGTCCGGCGGTGCAGAAGTCACGTCCTACACCAGCGCGCTTGGCGTCGACACCGGCTCGAGCGGAACGCTGACGCTGACCGGCGAAGGCACGACCTACAGTGTTCTCGCCCGTAACGGCTACGCCGGCAACATGCGGGTCGGCTACAGCGGCACGGGCACCGCCACGGTTTCCAACGGCGCCCTGCTGTCGGCAGCCGCCCTGATCGATGTGGCGAGCCAGGAGGGCAGCAGCGGTACGCTGACCATCGAGGCGGGCGGCCGCGTCACCGGCGAATCCCTGCGAATCGGTGGGGCTCAGTCCGCTGTCGGCAGCGTCAGCGTCGATGGAGCAGGCTCCACGCTTGAGATCGGCAGCGGTCGCATCGGTATCGGCATCTCTGGCGAGGGCACGCTCATGGTCAGCAATGGCGCCTCGGCGAGTTCGCAAGGTGCGATCATTGGCTGGGAGTCGACCGGTCAGGGCACGGCCATCGTGAGCGGCGCGGGCAGCATTTGGACCAATGACGGTATTCTCTACGTCGGCAATGTCGGCGAAGGAACGCTCAACGTCGCGCAGGGCGGCCGGATCACCAGCACGGATGGCTATGTGGGCACGGTCAGCGGCTCGAGAGGCGCTGTGAACATCAGCGGTGCCAACTCGGTCTGGGACATGAGCGGGCTATTCATTGCCGGCAACGAGGCGGGCGCACAGTCGACGATTTCGATCTCTAATGGCGGCACATTGCGCGCGGTGCAGGGCACGCTCGGCAATCTCACGGGATCGCAGGCGAGCATGATCGTGACCGGCGCCGGCTCGACCTGGAGCGCCTATAACGATGGCCTGACGAACTGGGCGGGTTACATCAATGTCGGCCTGTTCGGCAGCGGCACGCTGGAGGTTTCGGACGGCGGCAAGGTGGAGGCGGTGCGCGTCTACATCGGCAATGATGTCGCCTCGAGCGGCAGCGTGACGGTAAGCGGCGCATCTTCGGCGATCCGGACGGAGGAAGGCCTCTATATCGGTGCCGAGGGAGCCGGCGTCCTGACACTGGCCGATGGCGCAGAACTCAGCGCCGAGGTGATCAAGATCGGCAATCGCGCCGGCTCCACCGGCACGCTGAACATCGGCGCGGCGGCAGGCAGTGCGGCCCAGGCGGCCGGTATGATCGATGCCGTCAATGGCATTCAGTTCGGTGCCGGGGCCGGCAAGCTGGTCCTGAACCACAGCGGGACCGATTATGCACTTGCCGCCAGCCTGTCGGGGAATGGCGTGGTCGATGTTCTTGCGGGCACGACGGTGCTAACCGGCGATGGCAGCGCCTATACCGGCGCGTTGAACGTGAATAGCGGCAAGCTGGTGCTGGCCAACGTGATGAATGCCAGCTCGACCGCGATCGCGGCTGATGGCACCCTGCAGATCGGTAACGGCGGAACGGCCGGCACGCTGGCTGGCGACGTCCACACCAACGGCACGCTGGTGTTCAACAGCAGCGATGTGTCCAGCTATGGCGGCAGCATTACCGGGCACGGCACGATCGTGAACGCCGGGTCGGGCCGGTTGGTACTGGCCGGCGATAGCAGCACGTTCGCTGGCCAGACGAAGGTTGATGCCGGGACGCTGCTGCTCACGGGCAAGCTCAATGGTGCCGTGACCGTCAACGCCAATGGCACGTTGCAGGTTGGCGATGGCGTCCGCAATGGCGAGCTGACCGCCAGCACGACCAACGACGGCACGCTGATCTTTAATCAGGTTGCAGACTATGATTACACGGGCGCTCTTTCGGGCAACGGCAGCCTGATCAAGCAGGGTGAAGGCACTTTGCTGCTCTCGGGCGATTATGGCTATACCGGATCGACCGTGGTGCAGGCGGGCCGGGTGCGGCTGTTGGCGCAGCTCGACAGCGCGACCGATCTGGTCGTGGACGATGGCGAGTTTGACCTCAGCGGCACCGACCAGACCGTGGCGGGCCTCAGCGGCGGGGGCGGGACGGTGAGCCTGGGCACGAGCACGCTGACCGTCAACCAGAGCAGCAACACGCTGTTCGGCGGCAGCTTCAGCGGCAGCGGGACGATTGCGCTGAACGGTCCGTCCAGCGCGCCCGTCAGCATCAACCTGACCGGCGAGAGCTTTGGCTCGTTCACCGGTGCGCTCAACCTTGAGGGCATCGTGACGCGGGTGAACGGCTCGATGGGCGGCACGATCACGGTCGGCAGCGATGCGGCCCTGGGCGGTCGCGGGCAGGTGAACAATATCGTGGTCGGCAATGGCGGCACGCTGCTGCCGGGCAACTCGATCGGCACGCTCACCGCAGCGGGCAATGTCGTGTTCCAGGCAGGCTCGACCTATGAGGTGGAGGTCAATGCCGAGGGCGAAAGCGACAAGCTGATCGTCGGCGGGACGGCGACCATTCAGGGTGGCACGGTTTCGGTGCTGGCGGCTGCAGGCAATTATCGCTTCAGCAATGAGTACACGATCATCACGGCCGCGGGCGGGGTGACCGGGCAGTTTGCGGCCACCGATGTCGATCTGCCGTTCCTGACGCCGGAGCTGAGCTATGACGCCAATAATGTCAGGCTGGTGCTGACGCGCAACAATCGCAGCTTCGAGAGCGTGGCGGTGACACCCAACCAATTGGCCGTGGCGCTTGCGCTGGATGCGAGTGACGACAATGCCAGCCTGTCCCGCGCGGTAGCCGGGCAGCTTGAGGAAGCCGGCGCCGTCCGGGCGTTCGATGCGCTCTCGGGCGAGCTGTGGGCGACCACGGGCACGCTGATGGTGGACGGCACCCGCCGGCTTGGCGACATGGTGATCGGCCGCATGGAGCAGGCCGATGTCGTCAGCCGCACGCTGGCCGGTGCCGGGTCCTCGGCCCGCACGCTGCGTGATGGCAGCACGGCGGTCTGGGGCCAGGGCATTGGCGCGTGGAGCACCCTCAAGAGCAATGGCAATGCGATCAAGGCGACGCAGAGCACCTTCGGCTTCATCACTGGTGTCGATACGGGCCTTGGTGGCTGGCGTCTGGGCGTGGCCTTCGCGCATGAGCAGAACAAGGTGCGGGTCGACGGGCGCAGCAGCGAGGCGACCGTCAACGGCAACAGCGCGCTGGTCTATGCCGGCGGGGGCTGGGGCGCCCTGCGCGCCCGGATCGGTGCCTCCTATAGCTGGCTCGACGTGAACGGGACGCGCAAGGTGGCGTTCCTGGGCGTCAACGATGCGCTGGCGGGCGATTATGATGCCAAGAGCGCCTCTGCCTTCGGTGAGGTGAGCTATGCTCTCCCGCTGGGCGCGGTGACCGCCGAGCCCTTTGCCGGCGTGACCCATGTCCATCTCAAGAGCGATGCCTTCACCGAGACGGGCAGTGCCCTGACCGCGCTGGGCGTCACGGACAGCACCCGCGATGTGACCTACACCACCTTGGGTCTGCGTCTGGGCGGGGCGGTACCGGTCAGCGCCACCACGGTGCTCAGCCCGCGCGTCTCGGCGGCGTGGCTGCGCAGCTTCGGCGATGTCGATGCGACCAGCCGCAACATCCTCTCGACCGGTGAGGCCTTCTCGGTCGCGGGCCTGCCCACGACACGCGACACCCTGCGGCTCGAGGGCGGCGTTCAGGCCAACATCATGCCCGGCGGCTCCATCGGCGCCACTTACGTGGGCAACATCGGCGACCAGTGGAAGGACCACGGCGTCAAGATCGGCTTTAGCTACAGCTTCTGATCTCAGGCGGACGCTCCGGGAGGCGCGGCTGCGGCTGCGCCTCTCTTGACCGAATTCCACACAGCAGTCTCGCGACGACCGAGGCAGCCCCCCTCAAACGACACGAACAGAGGCCAATAAATGGCCGTAAGGATATTGAGAATGCAGGGTTTTTATAACAAGTTTGACCGCGTTGAAGCTCAGCCGCTTGCTGACATTCGTCTTATGTCCTTCAAATCTGTTTTGCGCTGTTCGGTGGCCGCGACGTTCCTTGCCGCGGTGGGAGCTATGCCCGCCTACGCCGCGGATGGCACCGGTGGTGCGGGGGGCGATAACAGCTTCACGAGCGTTGGCGGGAGCGCTAGCACCACCTTCACGGGCGGTGACGGGACGGATGGCGTTGGCACAGATCCCAGCTATCTCTCCGGCGGCGCTGGCGGCGGCAGTGGCATCACAGGGGGCAATGGCGGTGCCGGTGCTGGTCCCAACCCCGGCTTCGCCGGGACGGGAGGGGCTGCGCCCGGTGAGGCGGGATCGGATGGCTCCGATGGCGGGGCCAACAGTTCAGGCGGCGGCGGTGGCGGCGGCGCGCATGGCTTTGTCGGACTCATCACAGATTTGCCGACATCGGGAACGCTCACCGGCGGCAATGGCGGTAATGGCGGCCTTGCTGGAATTGCCGGATATGGCGGCGGCGGTGGCGGCGGCGGCTTCGGCGCGGTCGTCACCGGTCTTAACGACTCCTACGACGCAATCACCGTCAGTGCCACCGGCGGCGCGGGCGGCGCCTATGGCTGGGCTGGCGTCGGCGGCAATGGTGGCAGCGGTCTGGTTATCGATCAGCCGGCCGGCAATACGGCCCTCAGCATTACGGACAGCATATTGACCGGCGGCGCGGGCGGCGGGAGCCGCGAAGGTCAGTCCTTTGGCGGCAATGGCGGCTCTGCCCTTGTGCTCACCGGCGGTACCGGGAGCAGCACTGTTTCGATCTCCGGGGGTAGCATCACGGGCGGTGATGCCCAAGGCGGCAACTTCGGCGGGGCCGGGGGCTTTGGCATCCTGATTGAGAACATGAGCGGCCTTACCACCCTCACGATCGACACAGCGGTGACAGGCGGCGCCGGTGGGGCCGGGATGTTCACCAACGGTGCGGGCGGCGCAGGCATTCAAGGCGAGAACCTTGCTCTTTCCATCGGGACTGGCGGTTCCGTATCCGGCGGCCTTGGTGGCAATGGCGAGCGGGCCGCGGCCCTGAATTTCACGGGCGGTACCAACAGGCTGACACTCGCCAGCGGCGCCACGCTGAACGGTGGTATCGTCGTTGCGACCAGTGCCACGAAACTCGAATTCGCCCAGTCTGAGAATTACACGCTCTCCAGTGCGATTTCAGGCTCGGGCTCTGTGATCAAGACCGGCAGCGGAGCGTTGACCCTCACGGGCGACAATAGCGCTTTTGCTGGCAACATGATGCTCACCGGCGGCGAGACGGTCATTGATGGCAGTACGACGAGCGGGAACATCGTCTTCCTGGGCGGGCTCGACGGGGCGTCGCTGACCGTGGTGAATGGCGGCACCTTCAACGCCCCCAACATCATCGTCAGCAACAGCACCAATTCGGCGATGCCGGGCATGGAAGATGAGAGCGGTTCGCTGCTCGTCACGGGAACGGGATCGACGGTCACGACCGAATTCCTGACGGTCGGCTATTATGGCGACGGCAGCGTGGCGATCGAGAATGGCGGTACCGTCGTGGTCAACACCTCCACGTCCGTCGGTGCGGTCGAGGGCAGTGTCGGCTCCATCACCGTTTCGGGTGAAAATAGCCATCTGCAGAGCGGCTCCCTGCAGTTCGGCGGGAGTGGCCAAGGCACGCTCATCCTGTCCGGAGGCGCGACGATGCAATCCACCAGCGGGAGTTTCGGCGTAAATGCCGGATCGCTCGGCACCGGCACCCTCAGCGGCGTGGGAACGCGCTGGGACATCGGTGCAAGCGGCTTGGGGATCGGCACCAGCGGCGAGGGCATCCTCACCGTGACGGATGGCGCGACGATTGCCGCCTCCGGCAGCGATGCAGATGTGAGACTTGGCGCAAGCGCCAACGGCAACGGTCAGATGACAGTCTCAGGCAGCGGGTCCAGCGTAACGACTGACCGGAACATGACTATCGGCAGCTATGGATCAGGCACGGCCACCGTGACGGACGAGGCGCTGCTGGGCGGTGACAAGCTGATTGTCGGCTTCGTGGATGGCAGCCAGGGCACTTTGAACATCAGCGGTGAAGGCACGCTCGCGCGGGGCACGTCTTACGTCATGGTCGGCACATATACCGGGAGCAGCGGCGTTGTCACCGTCTCCGATGGCGCGACCCTCAAGTCTGACGGCAATCGCGGCATCACGCTGGCTTATGAAGTCGGCTCGACGGGCACGCTGAACATTGGCGCGGCGGCAGGCAGTGCGGCCCAGGCGGCCGGTATGATCGATGCCGTCAATGGCATTCAGTTCGGTGCAGGGGCGGGCAAGCTGGTTCTGAACCACACCGGCACGGATTATGTGCTGGCTGCAGGCCTGTCGGGCAGCGGCGTGGTCGATGTGCTTGCCGGTACGACGATCCTGTCTGGTGACAGCAGCAATTATTCTGGCTCGTTAAATGTGGACAGCGGCCTGCTGGTGCTGGCCAACACGACGAGTGCCGCAAGCACGATTATAGGGCAGGACGGCACGCTGCAGATCGGCAATGGCGGCACCAGTGGCTCCCTCAACGGCGATCTTGTGAACAACGGCTTGCTGGTGTTCGATCGCTCGGACGCGCTTCATCACAACCGGGTCATTTCCGGCACGGGCGATCTGACCGTGGCGGGCGGGGTGATCACCTTGAGCGGGATGAATACCTTCACGGGCGCCACGACGATTGATGCCGGTGCCACACTGGCCCTCTCCAATCAGGGCCGGGTGAACCAATCGAGTTCCGTAACGGTCAATGGTACCTTCGACCTGACCAGTGCAGCCAGCGCACAGATCAAGGATCTTGGCGGCAGCGGAACGGTGATCGTCGGTGATGCGGGGTTGATGCTGGCCAATGCCTCGCAGGTCTTTTCCGGACGGATCACCGGAACGGGCGGTTTGAACGTGTCTGCCGGCACGCTCACCCTGACCAACGCCAGCGATTTCGAAGGCGGTCTGGGGATCAGCAACGGCGCCACGGTCAACCTCGGCAATGGCGGCACGACCGGCTCGATCACTGCCAATGTCACCAATTACGGCACTCTGCTGTTCGACCGTGCGGACGATGTGAGCTATCTCGGCCAGATTTCCGGCCAGGGCACGGTGATCAAGACCGGCGATAATAGAGTGATCTTCGGCGGCTCAATGAGCGGCGTCCAGCTTGACGTGCAGCAGGGTACGGCCCTGTTTGTTGGGACGATCAGCAACAATGTCAATGTCGCCGAACAGGGCGAGCTGGTGTTCGCCAACCCCGCGACCACGAGCTACAAGGGCAGGCTGAGCGGCACGGGCACCGTGCTGAAAACGGGCGCGGGCACGATCACCTTCTCAGGTGACAGCAGTGGTTTTGCAGGCGAGGCGACCATTGATGGCGGCACGGTGCTGCTGACGGGCAAGCTGGGCGGCACTTTGCTGATCGACACCGCAGGCACGTTGCAGGTGGGCAATGGCTTGAAGAATGGCGATTTGCTGGCCGATGCCACCAACAATGGCACCCTGATCTTCAATCAGATTGGCGACTATGACTATACCGGCGCGCTGTCCGGCAATGGTGGCCTGATCAAGCAGGGTGAGGGGACGCTGCTGCTCTCGGGCGATTATGGCTATACCGGATCGACCGTGGTGCAGGCGGGCCGGGTGCGGCTGTTGGCGCAGCTCGACAGCGCGACCGATCTGGTCGTGGACGATGGCGAGTTTGACCTCAGCGGCACCGACCAGACCGTGGCGGGCCTCAGCGGCGGGGGCGGGACGGTGAGCCTGGGCACGAGCACGCTGACCGTCAACCAGAGCAGCAACACGCTGTTCGGCGGCAGCTTCAGCGGCAGCGGGACGATTGCGCTGAACGGTCCGTCCAGCGCGCCCGTCAGCATCAACCTGACCGGCGAGAGCTTTGGCTCGTTCACCGGTGCGCTCAACCTTGAGGGCATCGTGACGCGGGTGAACGGCTCGATGGGCGGCACGATCACGGTCGGCAGCGATGCGGCCCTGGGCGGTCGCGGGCAGGTGAACAATATCGTGGTCGGCAATGGCGGCACGCTGCTGCCGGGCAACTCGATCGGCACGCTCACCGCAGCGGGCAATGTCGTGTTCCAGGCAGGCTCGACCTATGAGGTGGAGGTCAATGCCGAGGGCGAAAGCGACAAGCTGATCGTCGGCGGGACGGCGACCATTCAGGGTGGCACGGTTTCGGTGCTGGCGGCTGCAGGCAATTATCGCTTCAGCAATGAGTACACGATCATCACGGCCGCGGGCGGGGTGACCGGGCAGTTTGCGGCCACCGATGTCGATCTGCCGTTCCTGACGCCGGAGCTGAGCTATGACGCCAATAATGTCAGGCTGGTGCTGACGCGCAACAATCGCAGCTTCGAGAGCGTGGCGGTGACACCCAACCAATTGGCCGTGGCGCTTGCGCTGGATGCGAGTGACGACAATGCCAGCCTGTCCCGCGCGGTAGCCGGGCAGCTTGAGGAAGCCGGCGCCGTCCGGGCGTTCGATGCGCTCTCGGGCGAGCTGTGGGCGACCACGGGCACGCTGATGGTGGACGGCACCCGCCGGCTTGGCGACATGGTGATCGGCCGCATGGAGCAGGCCGATGTCGTCAGCCGCACGCTGGCCGGTGCCGGGTCCTCGGCCCGCACGCTGCGTGATGGCAGCACGGCGGTCTGGGGCCAGGGCATTGGCGCGTGGAGCACCCTCAAGAGCAATGGCAATGCGATCAAGGCGACGCAGAGCACCTTCGGCTTCATCACTGGTGTCGATACGGGCCTTGGTGGCTGGCGTCTGGGCGTGGCCTTCGCGCATGAGCAGAACAAGGTGCGGGTCGACGGGCGCAGCAGCGAGGCGACCGTCAACGGCAACAGCGCGCTGGTCTATGCCGGCGGGGGCTGGGGCGCCCTGCGCGCCCGGATCGGTGCCTCCTATAGCTGGCTCGACGTGAACGGGACGCGCAAGGTGGCGTTCCTGGGCGTCAACGATGCGCTGGCGGGCGATTATGATGCCAAGAGCGCCTCTGCCTTCGGTGAGGTGAGCTATGCTCTCCCGCTGGGCGCGGTGACCGCCGAGCCCTTTGCCGGCGTGACCCATGTCCATCTCAAGAGCGATGCCTTCACCGAGACGGGCAGTGCCCTGACCGCGCTGGGCGTCACGGACAGCACCCGCGATGTGACCTACACCACCCTGGGTCTGCGTCTGGGCGGGGCAGTGCCGGTCAGCGCCACCACGGTGCTCAGCCCGCGCGTCTCGGCCGCCTGGCTGCGCAGCTTCGGCGATGTCGATGCGACCAGCCGCAACATCCTCTCGACTGGCGAGGCCTTCTCGGTCGCGGGCCTCCCCACGACGCGCGATACCCTGCGTCTCGAGGGCGGCGTTCAGGCCAACATCATGCCGGGCGGCTCCATCGGCGCCACCTACGTGGGCAACATCGGCGACCAGTGGAAGGACCACGGCGTCAAGATCGGCTTTAGCTACAGCTTCTGATCTCAGACGCGTCTAAGCTGAAAACGAAAGGGGCGCGGAATGACCGCGCCCCTTTTTTCGTGCCTCTCATTCGAAGGTGGTAGCCAGCTCGCGCCCGCGACCCCGTTCAGAATGCCATATTGGGCTGTTCGTCCTGACCCACGCCGCGCGGGGCGCGCGTGTCCGCCTGTTCTGGGGAAAGCTCGGCGAGCGTGCTTTTGGCGCGCGCGATATAGGGATCGAGCTTGCCTTCATCGTAGAGCTTCTTGCCGAAATAACCAATCGCCGCGCCGGCGAGCAAAGTTTTCATCATGTGCGGTCTCCTTGATCGCTAGCACAATGAGCAAGAGCGCGGAGCGTTCCGTGCCGCGCCATTGAGATGCGCCGGAGTGAAGAGGACAGGCGTCTGCCGGTACCCTCAGTTGGCGGCGCGTCCGGCCTGCAGCGTGCGCCGGAGATGATCGATGGCCAGACGCCCGCGGGCATCGTCGAACCCCTTGCGCGAGAGCATCAGGCGATAGCCCGGCTCGAAATCGACCGGGACGCGATGGAGTTGTCCGCGCGTGGTGGCAGGTGCGGCTTCCTCATCGAACAGCATGGCAAGGCCCGTCCCATTGAGCGCCAGCCCCATCGCGACATCGGTGAATTGCGGTCGCGCGACGACATTGGAAGCGTAGATGCACGCATCGGCCAGCGCGTTGATCAGCCAGTCGTTATGCGGTGTGTTGTCCGGCATCATGATCATCGGGGCGGCGCTGATCCTGACAGGATCGCTCCCCACCGCCTCGACCAGCGCGGACGTTCCGAAGAGGCTGCTGGTCACGCGCCGGAGTGTCTCGATGGTGAGATCCGGGGCGACCGGTGGCCGGCCGGTGAAGAAGGCGACGTCCACCTTGCCGCTGCGGAGCATGGAGAGCATTTCTTCGCCCGGCGCGGAGAGGATCAGCTCCACATTCGGCACCTGGCCGCGCGCATAATAATCCGGCAGGCACGGCCTGATCCATTGATCGATAAGATAAGGGCCGGCGGCGACCCGCAGCACATAGCTCTGCGCACTGCCGGCCGTGGCGCCCAACTGAACCTTGTTCGCCTCACGCAGCAGCAACCGCGCCTGATCCAGCAAATCGCGGCCCAGAGGGGAGAGGCGCGCTGTCGATCCGCGCTGACGATCGAACAAGCGAGCGCCGGCTTTCTGCTCCAGCGCCTTGATATGATTGCTGATCGAGGGCTGGCTGATCCCCAGCCGATCGGCCGTGATACGGAAATTCTCGTCCTTCGCCGCTTCGACGAAAATCTCCAATTGCCGGATCGTGAATGCCATAAGCGATAGCCCCTCCCTTATAACTGATAGCGGACCGGGCCGTTGCTTTGCAATCGGGAGCAACCGATGCCTTGGGAATGAGGCGTCTCGGCGATGATCCGGGCGGCCCGCACAGAGCAAAAGAGCAATCAGGAGCAGGATTATGAGCGAGATCGAAGCGCTGCGCAGCGATGTGAAGGCCCTGACCGAGCGGATCGGGATGCTGGAGGATCTCAATGCAATCCGCCGGCTTCATAATGCCTATGGCTATTATACCGATTATAACCGTTCGGACGAACTGGCCGAGCTGTTCTCCGACGATGCCGAGATCATCTTTCTCTCCGGCATCTATCGCGGCAAGGTGGGTGCGCGGCGGCTCTATGGCGACTGGTTCCGCCAGTTCTTCACGCAAGGGCGGCCCGGCCCGGTCTATGGCTTCCTGCTCGATCATTTCCAGATGCAGGACATCATCACCGTCGCGCCGGATCGCCGCACCGCCAAGGGCCGGTTTCGCGCGCTGCTGCTCGGCGGCAATCATGAGAGCCGCGACTATCGCCCGGAGGGCCTGCCCGACCAGTTCTACGAAGCCGGCATGTACGAGAATGATTATGTGCGCGAGGACGGCGTCTGGAAGATCAAGCGGCTCGATTATGTCGTGCAATGGCAGGCGGATTATGATGCCGGCTGGTACAAGACCATCGCGCATCTCCAGCCGCTGACGAAGACCTTCCCGGAAGACCCGCTCGGCCCGGATGAACTGGTCGACAATCAGCGGCAGACATGGCCTTATCGGCAGGAACTGGCGATGCACTTCGCGCATCCCGTGCTCGGCCGGGCGCTGGCGGATGCGGAACGGACCGCATAGCGGGCGACGGGTGGCAGTGGGCCGAGGGAGAGGGAAATTTTAATCGTGGGTTTGATGTTCAGGCGCATGATGGCGCTGACCGCGCTGCTGCTTGTCCTCCCTTCCGCCTGCCGCGATGCCGCAGACGGTGGTCAGGCCGGCGGCGATGTCGAGTGGCCGCTGCATGGTCGCACCGAGACGGCGCAGCGCTTTGCCGAACTGGATCAGATCGATCGCGAGACCGTGTCACGGCTGGGCCTGGCTTGGTCCTTCGATCTGGAGACGGATCGCGGGCAGGAAGCGACGCCGATCATGGTCGATGGCGTGCTCTATGTGGTCAGCGCTTATGATGTCGTCTCCGCCATTGATGCGCGCACCGGCAAGGGCTTGTGGACCTACGATCCACAAGTCCGCGCGGCGTCTGCGCGCTCCTGTTGCGGGCCGGTCTCGCGCGGTGTCGCGGTGGCGCAGGGCCGGGTGTATGTCGGCGCGCTTGACGGGCGCCTGATCGCCCTGGATGCCAAAAGCGGCAAGCCGGTCTGGGAAAAGCAGACGATCGACCAGTCCGGCCCCTTTGCGGTGAATTACACGATCACCGGGGCGCCGCGCGTCATCAAGGGCAATGTCGTCATCGGCAATGGCGGCGCCGAGTTCGGCGTGCGCGGCTATGTGAGTGCCTATGATGCCGCGACTGGCAAGCTGACCTGGCGCTTCTACACTGTCCCCGGGAAGCCGGGCACGAAGGACAATGCCGCGTCCGACACGGTGCTGGCCAAGGCGCAGGGAAGCTGGGCAGGCCAGTGGTGGCGCTATGGCGGTGGCGGCACGGTGTGGGATGCGATCGAATATGATCCCGCGCTGGACCTCATCTACATCGGCACCGGCAATGGCTCGCCGTGGAATCATCAGATGCGCTCGGACGGGAAGGGGGATAATCTCTTCTTGTCCTCCATCGTCGCGCTGCGCGCCTCGACGGGCGAATATGTCTGGCATTTCCAGCAGGTTCCGGGCGATGCCTGGGATTATACCGCAACCCAGAACATCGTGCTGGCGGACATGGAGATCGACGGCAAGCCGCGCAAGGTGCTGATGCAGGCGCCCAAGAACGGCTTCTTCTACATTCTCGACCGCGCGACCGGCGAGTTCCTGAATGCCACCGCTTATGTGCCGCAGAATTGGGCGAAGAGCATCGATCCCAAGACCGGCCGTCCGGACATCGTGCCGGAAGCACGCTATTACCGCACCGGCAAGCCGCACTTCCAGTTCCCAAGCTCGGGCGGCGGGCATAACTGGCCGCCCATGGCCTTCAGCCCGCGCACGGGGCTTGTCTACATTCCCGCGCAGGACGTCGGCATGCCTTTCGGCCCCAACCCGCATGAGGCGCAGGTGATCGGCGCCTACACCTCCGGTGTGGCGATGAGCGGCGGCGGCGCCATGAGCGCGGCGGACCGCAAGGCGCTGTACGACAGCATGAAGGCCCGGCTGATCGCCTGGGACCCGATCGCCGGCAAACCGCGCTGGACAAGTGAGGAAGCGGCACCCTTCAATGGCGGCGTGCTCGCCACGGCGGGCGGCCTCGTCTTTGCCGGCAATGCGCAGGGGCGGCTGGTCGCCTATGATGACGAGAGCGGCAAGCAGCTCTGGTCGTTCGATGCGCAGACCGGCATCGTCGCGCCGCCGATCAGCTATCGGCTGGACGGGGTGCAATATATCGCGGTCATGGCCGGCTGGGGCGGCGGCTGGCCACTCACCGGCGGGGTGATGGCGCTCAAGGCCGGCAAGACCATCGGCCCTAACCGGCTGCTGGTGTTCAAACTGGATGGCGCGGCGAAGCTCCCTGCCTTCACGCCGGCCGAGCCACTGCCGTTCCCCGATGTGGTGGACAAGGGCACACCGGCGCAAATCGCACAGGGCGACGGCCTGTTCGGCCGCTTCTGCCTGCGCTGTCATGGGAGCGGGGCGGTGAGCGCCGGTGCCTATCCGGACTTGCGCCGGACGGGATTGCTCGGCACGAAGGGTTTTTCGCAGGTCGTTCTGGGCGGCGCGCTGGCGGAGATGGGCATGCCCAGCTTCGCAGGCCAGCTGACGCCGGCACAGGTCGATGCCATTGATGCTTATCTCGTCCGCCGCAGTCTTGAGGACCGGCGGATCGAGACTCAGGAAGGACGCAAGCAAACGCAATGACCGATCAGGCGCAGGGTGGCATGATGAGTGCGCCAGAGATGAAAGACGGCATGATCCGTGTGGCGGGCGGGACGTTCTGGATGGGGTCGGACGACCATTATCCCGATGAGGGCCCCGCGCATCCGGCCTCGGTCGATGCTTTCTGGATCGATGAAACGCCGGTCACCAATGCGCAGTTCGCGCGGTTTGTGGAAGCGACGGGCCATGTGACGGTGGCCGAAACGGTGCCTGACGCTGCCGACTATCCGGGTGCCGATCCCGCGATGCTGAAGGCCGGCTCCTCCCTGTTTACGCCGCCGCCGACCCCCGTGCCGCTGCACGATCCAATGGGGTGGTGGACATTCTCCTTCGGGACCGACTGGCGCCACCCCTGGGGGCCGGAGAGTTCCATCGACGGGCTGGCGGATCATCCCGTCGTCCACATCGCCTGTGCCGATGCGGAGGCCTATGCGGCTTGGGCGGGGAAGCGCCTGCCGACGGAAGCGGAATGGGAATTCGCCGCGCGCGGCGGGCTGGATCGTAAGGCCTTCGCCTGGGGGGACGAACTGCATCCCGGCGGTGCCATGCTGGCCAACACCTGGCAGGGCGATTTCCCGCACCAGAATGATCTCTCGGACGGCTATCTGCGCACCTCGCCGGTGCGCAGCTATGCGGCCAATGGCTATGGCCTTTGGGACATGATCGGCAATGTGTGGGAGTGGACAAGCGACTGGTATGTCGATCGACACGACGCGCCGACCAAGCCCTGTTGCGCGCCGCATAACCCGCGCGGCGCCAGCGAGGATGCCAGCCGTGATCCCTATAGCGGCTTTCCCCGCCGCGTGCTCAAGGGCGGATCGCATCTGTGCGCGCCCAATTATTGCCAGCGCTATCGCCCCGCCGCGCGCTATCCGCAGACGGTGGATACCTCCACATCGCATATCGGGTTTCGCTGCGCTCGCGACGCGTGAGGATCGCCCGCTAGAGCTGAGCGTGGCAGGTGGCTGGCTTTAGAGCCCGCGTGCTTCCAGCGTTTCCAGCAACATCCGCTCAAAGGATTCGCGGCGGGTGCGGCGGGCGGCGAGCAGCTTCTTGCTGTCCTGCTGGCGGATAGCGTTCAGCAACTCGCGCTTGTCCACCACCTTGCGCTCCTCACTGTTCCGGCGCGGCAGCGGCAGGAGGGCGCGGTAGCGATCGGTCAATGCCCACAGGCGGATGGCCTCGCGCACGATGGTCTTCTTGGGGGAGAGGTTGAAGATCATCGTGTGGAATTCGCGATGCTCGTTCCACCAACTCGTGCGGTCGCCTTCGTCGAGCAGCTCTTCGAGGCGCTGTTCGCGACGTTCGAGTTCGGCAAGCTCTTCGGCGTCCGGCCAGTCGACGGATTTGAGCAATTCGTCCTCGACCAGATGGCGCAGGGCAAACAGTTGCTCGGCCTCATCGCGGGAAAGCCGGGTGACGAAGAAGCCCCGGTTGGGGTCGTGCTCGATGATGCCTTCCGAGCTCAGCAGCTTGAGCGCCTCGCGCACGGGCACGCGGCTGGCATTGAATTGCTCGGCCAGTTCGGTCTGCCCCAGCCGCATCCCGGGTGCCAGCGTGCCGCGGGCGATGAGCAGCCGCAGCTCATTGGCGATCTTGGCGGGAACTCCGCGTTCGGATTTCACTGTTTCCTGCATCATGGGCATTCCTGGTTGGCCGAAGAGCCAGCGGCCTTGAAATTATGGTCGTTCCGGGCATCCCTAGCGTGGTGTCTCACAAAAATGTAGACATTTTCACGCGCTAGGAATCCCGGGCCGGTCGCGCGAGGCTTTTGGCCGACAAACACCCTCCACCCGCTTGACCGGAAATTCAGGATAGGTATACAAAAATGTATACCTATGATCTGATAACCAGCTGCGGGTGGGGATTTTGCGATGATTGTCGATTGTCATGGCCATGTGAGTGCGCCGGCGGAACTGTGGATTTACAAGTCGATGCTGCTCTCGCATCGCGGCGAACACGGCAAGAAGTTCCCCGACCTCACGGATGAGGAAATTCTCGCCTACACCAACAAGAAGGAGATGGCGCCCTGCGGCCATCTCGACATGCTCGACCGGGTCGGCACCAACTACCAGCTGCTCAGCCCCCGCCCGTTCCAGATGATGCATTCGGAAAAGCCGGGTTTTCTGGTCCACTGGTTCACCGAAGCCACCAACAACATCATCGCCCGCCAGTGCCAGCTTCTGCCGGACCGCTTCGCGCCCATCTGCGGCCTGCCGCAAGTCGCTGGCGAGCCGATCGAGAATGTCCTGCCTGAACTTGAGCGCTGTGTGAAAACGCTGGGCTTCAAGGGCTGCCTGCTCAACCCCGATCCCTATGAGAATGATGGCACCGAGCCCCCGCCGATGGGCGACCGCTATTGGTATCCGCTCTACGAGAAGCTGTGCGAGCTGGACGTGCCAGCGCATATCCACTCCGCCGGATCGCGCAGCCGCCGCGCGCCCTATACGCTCAACTTCCTGCTGGAAGAGACGATGGCCGTCTATGGCCTGCTCGAGAGCGATGTGTTCAAGGACTTTCCTAGCCTCAAGATCGTCTGCAGCCATGGCGGCGGCGCGATCCCCTATCATGTCGGTCGCTTCCGGGCGTCCGGCCTGCGCAAGGGCGAGGAGTTCCTCGATAAGATGCGGCACATCTATTATGATACCGTGCTCTATTCCGAGGAAGCGCTGCGGCTGTTGATCAAGACCGTCGGCGCCGACAATTGCCTATTCGGCGCGGAATGCCCGGGCGTCGGCTCTGCGGTCGACCCCGCGACCGGCAAGACGCTGGACGACATTGCCCCGTTCATCACCGGCTTCGACTGGCTGAGCCAGGCGGAGAAGGACCAGATCATGTTCGGCAACGCCGCGCGCCTCTTCAAGCTGGACCTGCCGCCAGCATGAGCGCGGGCGATCCCCATGTCGCGCGGCTGCGCCAGCTGGATGCCTGCGCGGTGTCGGACACGCTGGACAAGCTGGGCTTGGCCGGCTGCGTGACCGGGCTGCGCTCGGCCTCGCCGGGCAAGCGGATCGCTGGCCGCGTCCACACCGTGAAGCTCAAAGCCGGCAACGCGCCCACCGACCGTCCCCCGGTGCATCTGGGTGCTGCCGCCATCGATGCCAGCGGACCGGACGATGTGATCGTGGTCGAGCAGCGCACCGGCATCGATGCCGGCTGCTGGGGCGGCATCCTGTCGCGCGGGGCGCAGCACAAGGGCGTCGCCGGGGTGATCTGCGAAGGCCTGGCCCGCGATGTCGATGAGGCCCGCGAGATCGGCTTCCCGGTCTTCTGCCGAGGCTACACGGCCCGCACGGCCCGCAACCGCGTCTATGAGGATGCGACGGACGTCCCCGTCACGGTCGGCGATTTCACCATCGAACCCGGTTTCTATGTCATCTGCGATTCCAGCGCGGCGGTGTTCATCGCGCCAGCCGACATCGCCCGCGTGCTCGATGCCGCCGAGGACATCGTCCGCCGCGAGGGCGAGATGACCCGCCGCCTCGCCACCGGCGAGAGCGCCAGCTTTGTGCTCGGCGCGAACTACGAATATATGCTCAAGGGCGACAGCTGATGACCGACGACCGCAACGTCACCCGCGCCGCCGCGCTCGATACCGCAACCTTGAGCGATGCGCTCGACCGGCTCGGCATCGTCGGCCAGTGCTACCAGATCGCCGGGCGCGACCCGGATTTCCGCATGGCCGGCCGCGCCTACACCATGCTCTGCGGTCCCGCCTCGACGCCCCCCGGCACCGTCGGCGATTATATCGACGATGTCCCCCCCGGCCATGTCGTCGTCATCGACAATGGCGGCCGCGAGGATGCCACCATCTGGGGCGATATCCTCACCGAGATCGCGCATCGCCGGGGCCTCGCCGGCACCGTGATCGACGGGATCAGCCGCGATGTCTCACTGTGCCGCGCGCTCGGCTACCCCGTCTTCAGCAAGGGCCACTGGATGCGCACCGGCAAGGATCGGGTGCAGGTCGAGGTCACCAACTGCCCGGTCAATATCGGCGGCGCCCGCGTCGCCCCCGGCGATATCCTGCGCGGCGACCCCGATGGCGTGATCGTCATCCCGCAGGCGCATGAGGAGGCCGTCCTCGCCGCCGCCGAGGAAATCCACGCCGCCGAAGAGAGCATCCGCGTTGCCTGCCGCACCGGCATGCGCCTCGATGAGGCCCGCGCGCAGTTTAAATATCACAGCCTTCAGACACGCGTGCAGGGCTGAATGTCGATTGGCCCTTAGCGGCCGTGCTGGAAGACCTGCTCCAGCGCACCTTCGATCTTGGCGCGGGCCTGCATATAATCGGCGAGCAGCGCGTCGCGGTCCCGCGCGGCCAAGGCGTCGATCAGCTTGCGCTCGGGGCTCTCGCCCATCGTACGCGGCATGAGCGAGCGATAGCGGTCGGTCAGCCGCCAGAGCCGGGTCGCTTCGCGCAGCAGGATGCGCTCGGGCGATAAAGCGAACAGGGCGAGGCGCAGATTTTCCAGCGCCAGCGCCCAATTGGTGAAATCGCTCACCTGATCCATGGCATCCAGCGCATCGAACTGGCGGCGGAATTCGGCGATTTGCGCGTCGGTCGGCCAGACCGCCGTGGCGAGCAGTTCCGCTTCCAGCCACCGGCGCAGCTTGTAGAGCTGGCGGGCTTCCTCCAGCTCCAGCGGCGCCACGAAATAGCCCCTGTTATGGTCGTGGCGCAGGAAGCCTTCTGCCGCCAGCAGCTTGAGCGCCTCGCGAATGGGCACCTTGCTGCGCCCGAACCGGTCGGCAAGCTGGGTCTGTCCGAGATGTTCGCCCGGCAGCAACGTGCCCCGCACGATCAGCGCCCGCAGTTCATCCGCCACCACATTGGGCAGGGAGTCCCCCATGTCGATCTGCGTGGCCAAATATGTGCTCCTTGCGGCTGGTGGCAGTGCGCCATGGAAGAGGATTTTGGCGGGCGAGGCAATAGGCAGGGCGGGAGGCGGGGAGGGGGCTGCGATCACCTCTTGCGCGGGGAGACGGTGACGTGAATGGCCCCCTCGATCCCGCGCCCGGCGGTGGCGAGGATCGCCTCATGCACCTGCTCCAGCGGAAAATCGTGGCTGCACAGCTTTTCGGCCGGCCACTTGCCGCTGGCGAGGATATCGAGCGCCATCTGCACCGCGCGATAGCTGTGGCCCCGTGGTGCGCGCACGGTGAGGTAACGCTTCTTGATCTCGCCGAGCGGCACCGAAGCGCTAAGGCCATTGAGGCTGAGCCAGGCCCCCTTGGCGGACAGAGCCACCGCTTGCTCGGCGATCTTGCCATCGGGATCGCCGGTGGTATCCACCACCACATCCACGCCTATGCCGCCGGTCGCCCGCATGACCACAGCTGCAAGATCCTCCTGCTGCACGTCCACGGCGATGTCGGCGCCGAGGCTGAGCGAAAGGTCCAGCCGGGCCCGGTCGCGTGTCATGCCGGCGATGATGACGGTGAGCGCGCCCGCCTGCTTGGCGGCGAGCGCGCAACTGAGGCCCTGCTGGCCGGGGCCGAAGACCAGCACGGTCTTGCCCAGTCCCGCACCGCCATCCAGCACTGCCCATTGCACACCATTGCCGAGCGGCACGGCCAGCGTCGCCAGCCGGGCATCCATGTCTGCCGGGATCTTGTGGATGACGGCATTGGGCGCGAGGTACATATATTCCGAGAAACCACCCCATAGATGCGGCGGAATGTCCGCGTTGCAGGTGCCGTAGCGCAGGGTGTTGAACCGATCCTTCACGTTGAAGAAGTCGGCCTCCATGCACAGGCGGAAATCGCCCTGGCGACACCAGTGGCAATGCCAGCAGGGGAGATATTCGTGCAGGGCGATGCGGTCGCCGGCGCGCAGGCCCCAGCGCTGTGCCGCAGCGCCGCCGATGCGGGCGACGGTGCCGACATTCTCATGCCCCATGATGCACGGCGCCGTGTTCTCCCGCCGGTACATTTCGGGGTCACTGCCACCCACGCCCGAGGCCTCGACTTTCAGCAAGCCATCATTCTCGCCAAGAGGTGGCAACGGAAATTCTCTGATTTCAGATCGTTCGATATCGATCTTCACGGCAGCACGAGACACGGATTCCATCATTCCCCTCCAATTCTCGTCTCGAAGGCCCGTTGCGCTCAGGCCTTGCCCCAGCTCTTGCCGTAAACGCGCATCGCCGTTCCGCCCAGGATCATCTCCTGCTGCGCAGCCGTGAGATTGCGCACGGCTGCGCGACCGAGCGCGGCCATATAATCATAGCTGCCGGGCGATTGGGTGATGTCCGATCCCCAGATCATCCGCTCCGCGCCGAACAGATCGCATACGCGCTCGATGACGGGGCAGGGGTCGATCCCCGCCTTGTCCAGCCGTCCCAGCGGAATGGTCGTGAACTTGACGACGACATTGTCGAATTGCGCGATCGACCGGAGCCGATCATCGATGCCATGGTCCGGGCCGCCGGCATCGCTCTGAATGGAGCCGAGATGGTCGATGACGACCGTCAGGCCAGGCACCTCGCGCAATATCCGCTCCAGACGCGCCAGCCCGATGTCGCGATTCCACGGGAAGAAATGGACGCAGACCGGCACGTCGAGCGTGGCGGCGGCTTGCCAGGCGTCGCGCGCCACCGGGGAATCCAGCCAGGCGATGTCCGAGCCCTTGATGAGTTCCATCAGCCGAATGCCGACGGCGCCATGCTCGCCGACCCAATATCGCACGGCCTCCCCACAATCGGCCTGCGTGGCGTCGATAGAGCAGACGGCGGCGAAGCGTTGCGGATAGCGCGCGGCGCTGTCGCAGACATAGCGACTGTCGAACCCGTAGATGGACCCACGCTGCACGAGCACGGCCCGCTCGACGCCGGACTTGTCCATCTCCTCCAGCAGCGTCTCGGCCGTCATGAGGTTGTCGAACGCCATTGGGGGCAGCAGACCGCCCGGCGGTGCCGGCGGGTAGGTGGTCTTGTCATCGGAGACAAGATGGGCGTGGCAGTCGATCATGAGCGAAATTGCACCCGTCAGTGAGACGAGGGACCGGCGCCGTGCGCCGCCGCATCCTGATCAGGCCGCCGCATCCGAGCGCGTTCGACAATGCGCAAAGCCGACGATTGAAGCCTGTCCAAGACCATTCCCCCCTTGAAAGCCGCCAGCGGGTCTGTCGCCCGCTGACGATCGACCGTTCTTGCTCAGGCGAACGCGTTGAGCGCGCGCAGCTTTTCTTCATAAGCCGCGCGTTCGTCAGGCGGCAGGAAGTGGCGGAAGTGCGGCCCCTTGGACATAGCCGGAAGCCCGTCGGCAATGCGCTGCCAGCTCTGGGCCTCGTCCCGGCTTGCGTAGAGTTCCCCGCAGGCGGAGCCGGCGAAGAGCTCCACGCCGCCCTCGGCAGAATCGTGCATCGCCGCGACTTCCAGATTGCCGGCGATCGGATCGGCCATGCCGACCATGCTGGTCTGCCAGGTCTTGCCATGGTCCGTGCTGATCATGAACTTGGGATAGGCGGTGCCTTCCGCGCCCCAATTGGGATTGGGATTCATGCCGGCGCCGACCATGAACATCAGCTCCTTGCGGGGATGCACGAACAGCGGGTCGGGATAGGCGCAGGGGTGGCTGGTGTCGGTCAGGCGCTCCCAGGTCTCGCCACGGTCCGCCGTATGATACAGGCCGATGCCGGTGGTGAGGAAAATCTCGGCGGCGTTGTCGCGATAGAAGGTCACCCGGTGCTGGTCGCGGCGGAACTTGTCGTCCGGGCGCTCCATGGAGTTGAGCGACGTCCAGCTTTCCCCGCCATCTTCGGTGCGCAGCAGGTCGCCCTGTTCCACGCAGATATAGATCGTGTCCGGCTCGGACGGATGCGCGGCGATGTGCTTCACATGGGGTTGGGAGCGGGGGAAGAACCAGTGCTCGGTGCCCTCGACCTGCGTGCAGCCGGGAAAAGCCGTCCAACTCCGCCCCAGATCGAAGCTGCGGTAGAACATAACCGGCTCGGTACCGACATTGAGGATTGTCCGGTCGCCATCATGCTGCACGAGCAGGCTGTAGACATGGCCGGATTGCAGGCCGTTGTTGCGCGCTTCCCAGCTCTTGCCGTGGTCAGAACTGACCATCAGGCCGCCCTCATAATGCAGGCCGGCGAACAGCATGTCCGTCACCTCGTCATAGACGAGCGCGCTGACATGATGGCCGGGGAGCAGCATATCGGGCTGCCGGGTCCAAGGCGCATCAAGATTGTCCCGGCGAAAATCCACCACGCCCTCCGCGGTGGCGATCAGCATCCGGTTTGCGGCGCTTCGGCTGGCGGAGCTCGTCTTTCCGTTCGCGGAAATGCAGATGATCGTGGATTTGGCAGCCTCTGCCATGGGATGTGCTCCAGCAATAGAATATATCGTTTTGTATAACAATCTGTTCCAGTCTTCAAGCCTTGCGCTGGAAGAATATTCTGCCGGCATTGCCACCGAAGATTGCCGCGACGCTGGCGGGGCGGTGCTGCTCGAACACATCGCGCGTCCAGCCGAGCGCATTGGCATAGCCCTCGCGCGAGGAGACGACGGGGAAGTCGCTGCCCCACATCAGCCGGTCTGGCCCGAAGGCATCGAGCAGCTCGATCAGCGGTGCGCCGCCCGCCGGGTCGAGCACAGGCCCGGATGCAGGCAGAGGCTGACCGACGGGTCGGGCAATCAACTGCCCCAGCGCGGGGATCTTGACCGTGATATTGGGGAAGCGCGCGAGCGCGAGCAGTGCCGTCCAGGTCTCGGGCTTTCGGTCGCAGTCGGGTCTGACCCATCCCGCCAGATGCTCCAGCACGATCGGCATGGTCGGGACGCTGCCGACGAGATCGGCGAACGCGGCGGATGCAAACTGGGCGCTCGGCCCGCCGCAACTGATGACGAGTCCGTGCCGCTCCGCAGCCCGCCAGACGGCGAGCGGGTCGTCACCGGCCCTGCGGGCATCGGGCCGCAGGCGTAGGCCGGCCATGCCGTCATCAGCTAGCGCTCCGAGTTGGTTCACCGCATCGGGCGCCGCCGGATCGATGGCGCCGACGCTGACGAAGCGATCCGGATAGCGCGCAACGCAATCGCGCTGATAGCGATTGTCGAATTGCCCCAGGATCTGCGTCAGCACCGCCTGCGCAACATTGTGGCGGTCCATTTGGAAGAGCAGGGTTTCGACCGGCTCGAACCACAGGGGCGAGACGTGGCAATGGGCATCGATCAGGAGCACGGCTTATCCTCACAGGCTGTCATCGCCGGGGGTTGGCCGATATCGTTAGCGTAAAATGTTAGGCGATTCTAGTCGGGGCATCAGTCCTCGTCGCGCACGGCCAGCTGGCTCAAATGGCGGGGGATGCGCCGGCGCATGAGCAGGGTCGCGACGAACCCGATCAGCGCGACGGCCAGCATGGCGCCGCGATACTCCATCAGCCCCGGCTCGGCATGGCCGGCAAATTGTGTCAGGAGGCCGAGCAGCAGCGCCGTGAGCGAGACCGCCAGCGCCGCGAACAATTGCATGGAAATGCTGGCGAGAACATTGCCCTGCGTCATCGTGTCCTTGTCCAGACTGACATAGGTGAGCGAGGTCATGCCGGTAAACAGCACGGAGCGGGCCAGCCCGGCGACGAGCAGTGCCACGAAGATCAGGGCAGCGAGCCACGGCCCCTGATCGGCCAGGGCGACGACTGCGATCGCGGCCAGCCCTGCAAAGCTTGAAAGCATCACCGGCCCCGAGAAGCCGAAGCGGTCGAAGAGCGGGCGAATGAACAGCTTGGCCAGCAGGTCGCCGCCATTGAGCGCCATGAGCATGACGCCGGCCAGAATGGGCGTAAAGCCATAGGCCATCTGGAACATGAGCGGCAGGCCGAAGAGCATCGCGCGCGCCGGGATGCGGACGATGGCGCCCGCGCCGATCACCGTCGTCCGGAAGCTTGGGTCCTTGAGGGCATCGAGCTTCAGCACCGGGTCCGGATGGGTGCGAATATGCTTCAGTCCGGCAAGGCACAGGACCGTGCCGACCGCGAGCAACATCCAAGGCAATGGGCGACCGACGCCGCTGGCCAGCCGGTCGAAGCCGGTGAGCAGGCAAACGAGCGATCCGCCCAGCAGCGCGGCGCCGATCACATCCAATCGTCTGGAGGCATCGGGCGCGCTGGGCGGGATGGTGCGCCATGCCGCGAGCAGAAGAGCAACGGTGACGGGGATGTTCAGCAGGAAAATGAACTCCCAGCGCGCATATTGCACGATGAATCCGCCAATCGAGGGACCGAGCGTCGGCGCGATGAGCATGGGCATCGCCACGATCGCCATCGCATCGACCAGTTCCTCCTTGCTGGTCTGCCGTAACAGCAGCAGCCGGGCCACCGGGGTCATCAGCGAGGCCGTCGCCCCCTGCAGGGCGCGCGCGCCAATGAACGGCCAGAAGGAGGGCGCGGCGGCACAGCAGATCGAGAAGAAGGCAAAGCCTGCCGTCGCGATCATGAACACGGTCTTCGGGCCAAAGCGCTCGGCCGCCCATCCGCTGATCGGCAGCAGCGCGATCTGCATGGTGAGGTAGATGGTGATGGCGAGGCTGAGCTCGATCGCCGGCAGGCCAAAGTCGGTTGAAATCTGCGGGATCGCCACCGCCAGCACGGACGCATCGAGCTGGACCATGAACATGGCGGTCGACGCAATGAGGATCGCGCCGCGACTCTTCAGGGACAGAAACCGCTTCAAGCCAGGTCTGTCCGCTCGCGCAGTGGCCGGCTAGCCGATGGCGTCTTCGTCTGTTTCTTGCGGAATGAACTCATGGGGGCGTTGCCGTGCGGCGGCCTTTCGGCTGAGGAACAGGGTGATCAATATGCCCATAATGCCGAAGAGCGCGCCGACCATCTCAAAATTCGTCATTTCGAGCGGATTGAGGCTCATCATGTCGACTTGGCCGTCGAGTTTGAAGCTGAAGTTCGCCATTGGCCTGTCGATCCTTGCTTAAAGTGCCCGCGTCAGCCGGGAGGGCCGCTTCCAAATCGGCTGCGGCGCAGTCTTCGCCTTGAGCAGCGGCAGAAAGTAATTGGCGTAAGCCGCGAGCAAGATGAGGTGCATGACCAGATTGCGCGTCACCGAGAGTTGGATGTGGGGCAGGGGCACCCACGGCACATTGGTGAGGAAGATCATCAGCGTCACCGGCATCAGAAGTGTCAGCGCAAGCGGCACGAAGCGGTTGAGCAGCAGGCAGGCGCCGGCGGTCAGCTCGATGATCTTGGCATAGGTGAACAGGTTGAGATCGGTGGCGGCGAGCACGAACGCATTGCCGGCCGCCGCGCCCATTTTGGGCTGGGGCCAGAAGAGGATGAAGTAGTTGAGGCCGGAGACGAGGTTGAAGCCGCCGAGATAATAGCGGCAGAAGACGACACCGTATTTTTCGATCACGCCCCTCATGCCGCGTCCTCCCCTGATATCGGTCAGCCCCTCGTGACTCACTTCCCCTTGGGAATGGCGAAAGCCCCGGCCTTGAGCCCGGCGGCGGCGCGGCCATAGCCCGTCATCGCCCGATCCCAGGTGAAGGCGAAGTGCTGCGCGCCGGAGTTCATGTCGCGGAACAGCCGTTGCATGGCGCTGCCATCATAGATGGCGCTGCCGCCCGATGCCTCGAAGATCCGGTTCGCGGCATGGCGCGCGCGCTGCACGCCCCACGCCCAGTTGCGCGAGATTTGCGCGCCCAGAAGCGGCGTGATCTCGGCGGGATCGCGGGCCTCATCGACCATGCGGGCGTCCTCCAAGATCAGCGCGAAGGCAGCGTCGACCTCGGCACCAATCTCCGCGATACGCGCGAAGGTGGCGGATTGCTCGGCGACTTCCAACGGATCGGCGCCGTCCAGACGCTTGCCGATATCCGCCGCAAAGCGCTGCACCATGCCCCGCGCCATGCCGAGTGGCGCGCCGACGATGGAGAAGGGCGCGATATTGGAGAAGGGCATGCGGTAGACCGCACCCTCATGCACCCGCGCACCTGGGGTGGAACCGGCCAGCATGTCGGCCAGGCTGCAACTGCGATGGGCAGGGATGAAGGCGCTGTCGATCTTGATCGAGCGGCTGCCGGTCGCGCGCATGCCCATGGTGAACCAGTCGTCGACGATTTCGATCTCGGACTTGGGCAG
Source organism: Sphingobium sp. B10D7B (assembly GCF_025961955.1). Taxonomy (NCBI): domain Bacteria; kingdom Pseudomonadati; phylum Pseudomonadota; class Alphaproteobacteria; order Sphingomonadales; family Sphingobiaceae; genus Sphingobium; species Sphingobium sp. B10D7B. The sequence continues at coordinate 2,069,091 of NZ_JAOQOQ010000001.1, read as the reverse complement.
GACGAAGAAGCGCGGCTCCATGCGGCCATCCGCCTTCTTCACGGCATTGCCGATGATCACCCAGCTCGCATAATCGATGCCGGAGCAGAAGCGCCCGGCGCCGCCTGTCAGCCGGTAGCCGCCATTTTCCTCCACGACCTCGCCACCGAGGCGGAAGACGGTGCCGATGAGTGTGGTGGGATCGTCCATCACCTCGCGCTGCGCCTGCTCGGGGAAGAGGTTGATGAGCCAGCTATGCCCGGCCAGTACGCCGAAAATCCAGGCCGCCGAGCCAGACATAGTGCCGATCTCTGCCGTGACACGCACCAGATCGGCAAAGCCCAGCTCCGATCCGCCAAGGTTGCGCGGCATGACGATGCCGAACAGGCCCGTCTGGCGAATGGCATCGACCACATGCGGGGAGAGGCGCCGGGCGCTCTCCGACTCGGCATCCGCCGCCGCGATCTGCGGGAGCAGCGCCCGAATGCGCGCAATCGCATCCGCGCTGGACTCGACGACCGGGTAACGGCCCGCAATATCCAACGTCGCAACGTCCGCGCTTGCCTGGCTCGCCATGTTCGTCATCCTTCCTCCATTGCGTTCATCTTCGGGGCTTCCGTCGGCTCATTGAGCGCCGCAGCCCCTTCTGCCCGCGATTGACCCGCGATGCAGGATTGTTATACAAATAGGTATCCGATAATGGAGCGGACATCAACACCCCACGGTGCCCGTCCGTGCAACGACCGCAAAAGAACATCGGCAGGAGAGCAGAGCATGGCAGAAATCGTCCTTGGTATCGGCACGAGCCATGGCCCGATGCTGGTCACCGAAACCGAGAGCTGGGGCCTGCGCGTTCCTGCCGACAAGGCCAACAAGCATGCGTGGAAGGGCGGCACCTGGACCTTCGATGAGCTAGTGGAAGCACGGGCCGGGGAGCGGCTCGGCGAGCAGACCGTCAAATCCGTGTGGGACGAGCGGCAGGCGCGCTGCCAGCAGAATATCGAGGCACTAGCCGACCTGTTCGAGGAGGCGCGGGTGGATGTGGCCGTGATCGTCGGCAACGATCAGGACGAGATCTTTCGCAAGACGCTCAACCCTGCCTTCGCGGTGCATTATGGCGACACAATCACCAATTACGAGTTTACGCCGGAGCGGCTGAGTGAACTGCCGCCGGGCATTGCGCCATCGCTCAAGGGCTATATTCCGGCTGGCGGCGCGGATTATCCCGGCTGCCCGGACCTGGCGCTCAAGATCATCGAGCAGGCAATGGCAGACGAGTTCGACGTCGCGGCGATGTCTGCGATGCCGCGACCGGAGGCGCCCCACGCCTGGGGGTTCGTCTATCGCCGCATCATGCGCGACCGACCCTGCCCGAGCGTGATGGTGACCGTAAACACCTTCTTCCCACCCAACCAGCCGAGCGTGCGGCGCTGCTACAAGTTCGGCCAGTCCCTGCTGGAAGCGATCCGCGGTTGGGACAGCGACAAGCGCGTCGCGCTGATTGCCAGTGGCGGACTGACCCATTTCGTCATTGATGAAACGGTGGACAAGACGTTTCTCAATGCGCTGGAAAGCAAGGATTTCGATCCGGTCTTCAACATGGGCGAAGAGACGTTCCGTGACGGCACGTCAGAGATGAAGAATTGGGTGCCGGTGGCCGGCGCGATGGCGCAGCTTGGGCTGGAGGGCCATGTGCTCGATTATGTGCCCTGCTATCGCAGCGAGGCTGGGACGGGCAATGCGATGGGGTTCGTTTACTGGAAGTAACCCCGGGCGAGGGCGGCCGGCGCCGCCCGCCTAGCCTCAGTGCGTCCAGTCGAGCGCCAGGCTCTGGAAATGCCAGCGCAATTGCGCGGGCGTCGCGCCATCCACATCATTGACCCGCCGCAGCACGGCTTCGCCTTCCATGCGCACTGGTCGCCCATCGCGATCCTTGCCGGTGATCGTGACGGGCGCCGTGTAGTAGCTGGAGCCCGCCGCCCCCTCCATCGTGCCGTCCGGCATTGCGACCATGATATTGGAGAGGTCGGCAAAGAGCGCCGCGAACGCGCTCTTACTCCACTTTTCCTTGTCCGCTGGCGCGAGCAACGCCCAGGCCTGATCGAACGCGCGCTGCTCGATCGCGCGCGCGAAGGAGATCAGCACGTTGCGCGCGCCTTTCACGGTGCGTTCCGCTTCCGGTGTGAGCACCGGCGGGGTGAAGTCGGGCGCAGCGGCGCGGTTGCTAGCCGCACCTGCTTCGTCGGCGGCCGGAGGCTCGGTTGGACCTCCCGCGTTGATCGCTGCCGGGCTGCCCGCGTTGGAAGGATCGATGGTCTGATTTTCTCTCGGCGGCGCCCCGCCGCAGGCCGCGAGCGAGAAGGCGGGAATTAGGAGGATGAGTTTGGCGCTGTTCATGGCCAAAGAACCCGCAAGGCCAGCTGGCCGTTCCCGGCCTGGCGGTGCGGCGTTCTACCGCAGCAACGCTTCCCGCAGCACTTCCGCCGCCTCCCGGGGGCGGTCTTCCATGCCGACCAGATCATGGGCGCGGTGGACCAGATCGCGCAGATGATGAAGCTGCTCGGAATCATAATGCGTGTCGCCGCCGGCCTTGAGGGCGATGTCGATCAGCCGCCAGAGTTCGTCCAGCTCGCTCTCGCGGTAGATGCATTGTTCGGCGCCACTGCTGCGCTGTAGCCGGTCGGCCAGCGTCTGGATCGTCAGGTCCGAGAAGTTCTCCACCGGCAGAATATCGTCCAGGTCCACGCAGTATCTCCAGTTCAGTGCGGCGGCTGCTCCGCCTTATCGGGCCGGCGCGCATGCCGGCAACTTTTGGGTAGTGACTTTTCGGGCGAGCCACGATATTTATATCTTATTGTCTAACAATGTCAGGTGCGTCAAATGCTCTCTCACGAAGATAATGAGCTGCTTTGCAGGATCGGTCCCGGCACGCCGATGGGCGAGTTGATGCGCCGCTTCTGGATGCCGGCCCTGCTGACGCAGGAGTTGCAGGCAGACGGCAAGCCGGTGCGCATCAAGCTGCTCGGCGAAGAGCTGGTCGCCTTCATGGACAGCGAGGGGCGGATCGGCCTGCTGGACGAGCATTGCCCGCATCGCGGCAGCTCGCTCGCGCTGGGCGTGAACGGCGAGTGCGGCCTGCGCTGCCTGTTCCATGGCTGGAAGTTCGATGTGACCGGTCAGTGCGTGGACACGCCGGCCGAGCCGGAAAATTCCAAGCTGGCCAAGGCAATGCGGGTCAAGGCCTACCCCACGCGTGTCGCGGGCGGCATGGTATGGACCTATATGGGGCCGAAGGAGAAGGAGCCGGTCTTCCCGCACTTCCCCTGGTTCGATATGCCGCCGGGCAGCTGCGAGGCTTTCAAGGTCATCTACGAGTGCAATTACGCGCAGGCGCTGGAAGGCGCGGTCGACAGCTCGCACGCAGGCATCCTGCACCGCGACAGCGCCTGGGATCAGCCGGCGAAATGGCCGCACGAGAAGGATCTGCGGCCCAAGCTTGAGATCGAATATACTCGCTATGGCATGCGCTATTGCGCCGTCCGCAACGATGGCGAGCAGAAGCAGGGCCGCATGACGCAGGTGCCGCTGCCCTTCTACACCTTCATTCCGCCCGATGGTCCCAAGGCGCCGGAATTCCGCCGCAATCGCCGGCTGGTCAATGCCTTCGTGCCGCGTGACGACTACACGACCTGGCACATCCAGTTCTTCTACGATCCCGGCCAGACCATCGACCGCGAACACCGCATGGGCGAGGCGAACACGCCGCATGACGAACAGTTCTTCAAGACCAACGGCATGTCGGTCTGGTACAATCAGGATCGCGAGATGATGCGGACGCAGAACATGTCCGGCATCATCGGCGTGGCGCTGCAGGATCACGCCGTGAGCGAGACGATGGGCAAGATCGCCGACCGCTCGAAAGAGCATCTCGGGCGGTCGGACATGGCTGTCGTGGCGTTCCGGCGCATGATGCTGAAGGCGGCGCGGCGGCTGGCGGAGACCGGAGAGATGCCGGAAGCCGATCAGGGCCAGTTCGACTGGGGCCAGATCACGGCCGAGACGTTCAACTTCGAGCCGACGCAGAAGTGGCAGGACATCCAGCCGCTCGGCGATGATCTCCAGCCGGTTGGCGCAGCAGCCTGATGGCGCATTTTTTGGTCGAATATCGCGAGCTTGGCGCTGCCGAGCTTCGCGAGGCCAAGCGGCCCGAACACATTGCCTATCGCAAGGGGTTCGGCCCAGCCATGCCGCTGACCGGACCCCTGCTGGACGAGGATGAGCGCCCCATCGGCAGCGTCGTCATCATTGAGGCTGCGGATCTCGACGCCGCGCAGGCGGCGGCGCAGGCCGACCCTTATGTCGCGGCGGGCGTGCTGGAACTGGTCTCGGTCCGGCGGTTCCGGATCGCCGCGATGAAACCGCCTACGGCCTAGCCGGCGACAGGCCGATCAGCCGACGAAATCGTAGCGATAGGCGTCGCCATCACTGCGAACATGACCGACGGAATTGCCCCTGAAATGCGCGGGGCAGCATAATGTGTCGGTATCCGCCAACCGTGCGAGCAGCGACTGGCGCACCTGCGCGGCGGCGTCGCCATCGTCATCGAACATCAGCTGCAGGTCGGGCCGCAGGAGCTGGACAGGGTGGTGGATCACATCGCCCCAGAATGTCGCCGCCGCGCCGCCGCCCTGGGCGTGGACGAGGCAACTGCCCGGCGAGTGGCCATAGGCGGGCTCGAGCCACACGCCATCGCCAATCTCCTTGAACGCCGCGCGCGGATCGTCGGTATCGACGATGTCGGCCAGCCCGGCTTCCACCACCGGCAGAACCGAATCCTCATAGGCCTCGCGATGCGGGGGAATATCCTGCTGGGTGGACCAATGATCATAATCGCGCTTGCCGAAGATGTAGCGGGCATTGGGGAAGGTCGGCACCCAACGGCCATTCTCCAGCCGGGTGTTCCAGCCGACATGATCCATGTGGAGATGGGTGCAGAGCACCATGTGAATATCCTGCGGGCGCAGGCCGAGCTTCGCCAGATTCTCGAGATAGGGCGTGTCGAGCATGTGAATGTCCGGCACGCTGCGCGCCTTGCAATTGCCGTTGCAGCTATCGATCAGGATGTTCTGGCCATGGAGCTGGACGACGAAACTGTGCATGCTGAGCGTGACGAGGGAGGTCGCCGGGTCGGCGGTCAGGCTGTCATCGCGATACCATCGCGCAAGGCCGGCGAGATCATCCGCCGTCACCTGCGGAAAGATCATCGCCAGCGGCATGGCCGACTCCATTTCCATGACACGACTGATCGTCATCCGGCCCAGATTCTGCGGCGTCATGAGAAATCCTAATACATGATTGCCTAGCAATTCATGCGCGTTACAAGGGCGCTGTCAACTCGAATCGGCGCAATTCGGGTGGGGTCGCGGAGCGGGAGAAGATGTTATGTTCAAGCCAATGGTGGTTTCTGCCCGGATGCTGCTCGGCATCTTCAGCCTGCTGAGCGGTCTCAACTGGTTCTTCGGCTTCATGCCGCTGCCGAGCATCTACATGCCGCTTGATGCCCCAATGAAACATGTGGTCATCACCGAGATGATCCGCACCGGCTGGATGTTCCAGATGGCCAAGGTGGTCGAAATCCTGCTGGGCTTGTCGCTGGTCTTCAACCGGGGCGTCCCGCTGATGCTCGTGGTCGCCTTTCCGGTGATTTTCGGCACCTTCATGCTCGATGCGCTGATCCTCGATGATATCTGGGGCTGGATACAGGGCACGGTGACCAATGCGCAGGTGCTCGCCGCCATTGGCGACATGATCATCGGCGGCCTGTGCGTGCTGCTGATCCATCTGTGGCTGATCTGGTGCTACCTTGACTATTATCGTCCCATGCTTGCCTGGAAAGCGACGCCGAAGGAGGCCGGGCTATGACCGTGCAGACCACATCGCCTCGCGAGGCCCGCTCTAAGAGCTGGCGCTGGCTGCGGATCGCCTTCTATGCGTTCGGCTGGTTCGCCATCGCGCTGCAGGCCTATAATTTCTATCTGTTTGTCGGCCTGATCGGGAAATAGCCTGGCCGTCAGGGCCGGGCGGGCTCGCTCGCCAGATCCGCCGATAGCTCCTCCAGCGAGCGGCCGCGCGTCTCGACCATCATGAACAGGGTGAAGAGCAGCTGCAGCACCATCATGAAGGCGAAGAAGCCGAAGATCCACGCGGGCGCGACGCTGGCGAGCACGGCGGGCATGATCAGGGTGAGGGCGGCGGCGAGCACCCAATGCGTGCCGGTGCCGAGCGCCTGACCCGTCGCACGGGCATTGTTCGGGAAGATCTCCGAGATGTAGACCCAGATGATCGCGCCCTGGCCGATGGCATGGGCAGCGATGAAGAGGAAGATGAAGACCGGCACCAGCGTATAATGCGCGCTGGCAAAGCCATAAGCGACCATGGCCAGCGAGACGATGTAGCCGACCGATCCGATCAGCATCAGCTTCCGGCGCCCGGCACTGTCGATCAGCGCCATGCCGACGAGCGTGAAGACCAGATTGACCACGCCGACGCCCACTGTCGCGTACAGGGTGGCGCTCGCCTCCGCGCCGGTAAGGCCGAAGATGCGGGGAGCATAATAGATGATCGCGTTGATGCCGGAGAGCTGGTTGAAGAAGGCGACCAGGAAGGCGAGCATGATCGGCCGGCGCAGATGCCCGTTGAAGAAGCGGCGGAGCGTCATCCGGCTTTCGCCGGCAGGGTCGGCCGTGGCGCGGATCGCCTCGATATCGCCGCCGGCCATCGCCAGCACGCGCCGCGCCTCAGCTTCATTGCCCTTGTGGAGCAGCAGCCAGCGCGGACTCTCCGGCAGCACGACGGTGGCGAGCAGGAAGAGCGCAGCGGGAATGGCCGGGATGGCGAGCATGATCCGCCAGTCCGCCGGGTGTGCGCCGCTGATCAGCGCGTTGGAGACATAGGCGATGAGAATGCCCAGCACGATCATGGTCTGGAACAGGATACCGAGCCTGCCGCGCCAGGCCGGCGGGGCAATCTCCGAAATATAGGCGGGCGCGGCGATCGAGGAAGCGCCGATGGCGAGGCCGCCGATAATGCGGAAGGCCATGAACGACCACGGGTCCCACGCCAGTGCCGATCCGATGGCGGAGACCAGATAGAGGATGCCGATCCAGATCAGCGTCGGCTTGCGGCCATAGCGATCGCTGGGGATCGCGCCGAACAGGGCGCCGACCACCGTGCCCCACAGGGCAGAGGATATGGCGAGCCCGTGCATCGCGCTGCCCATCGACCAAGTGCGCTGAATGGCCATTTCCGCGCCTGAAATCACTGCGGTATCGAAACCGAACAGCAGGCCGGCCAACGCCGCCGTGAAAGCCCAGAGCGAAATCGAGCGATTGGGCATACGGCGTCTCCTGTCCGGTCAGCGGTCGGTCAATTTATCCAGAAGAACGCTGGTACCGATCTCGCTTTGTTATACGATCATGAATAAAGATGATTCGCAATGGATTGCAAGATGAGGATTGAGGAGCGCCATGATGCCCCCATTTCTAAGGCCTGACGCCAAGCTAGCTGCGCGGTTTTCCGGGGGCAAGGCGCTTTTCGCGCTCGGTGCTCTGGGCCTGCTGCTGGCCGGGTGCAACGGGGCCGCGTCGGATGCGCAGAACAATGCCGCGGCGGCGAGTGCGAGCACGGTACAGACCGGCGATCTCAAGCTCACCTACGCCATGCCACAGGCCAAGGGCGAGGAGATCGCCTACCGGGTCTTTCTGCCGTCAAACTGGCGGGCAGACCGGCAATGGCCGATGGTGCTCATTCTGCATGGCTATGGCAGCACGGCTGATGGCCCCTTTGACGATGCCGGGGGGGCGCTTCAGCGGGAGGCGGAAAAGCATGGCTTCGTGGTGGTCTCGCCCAATGGCTATAATGGCATGGCCGATTATGGCGCCAATCTCCCGCTCCCCTCGGCGCTGCCCGACATGGGGAAGAAAGCGACGATGACGCCGGAGCAGCAATCCGCGCTGGCTGAGGCGGATGTGCGCAACGTGCTGGCCAAGACCATGGCGGATTACAATATCGATCCGCGCCGTGTGTATCTGATGGGCAATTCCATGGGCATGACCGGCGTGCTGCATTTCGCGCAGACCGATCCGCAGCGTTGGTGCGCCATCTCGGCGAGCGGCGGGCCGCCCTGGCCGGATTATCCGGTCGAGCAGTTGAAGCCCATTTCCAGCGTGCTGCTGGTGCATGGCGGCAAGGATGATCGCGCGAACGCATCCGACACGCAGACACTGACGGAGCGCCTGAAAGCTGCCGGCATCGACGCGCGGATGGAATTGATCCCCGAGGGCACGCATGGCGATGCCTGGGTGCGCTATTTGCCGCAGACGCTCGACTTCTTCGCCACCCATGATTGCGCGAGCGGGGGCCGCGCCAATGGTTGATCGCATGAGGAAGATCGCCGGGAGAGGTCGCGTGCTGGCAGCCCTGATGATGGCCGGCACGCTTGTTGCGGCGCCCGCCTTCGCCCAGCCGCAAGGCACCGCGACGGAGGCGCCCCGCGCCGAGACGGCACAAGGCACCGTCATCGGTACGCGCGATGATGACGTGCTTGTCTTCAAGGGCGTGCCCTATGCCGCCGCGCCGACCGGCGATCTGCGCTGGCGGCCGCCTGCAGCGCCGGCGGGCTGGACCCGGCCCCGGCAGGCGACAACCTTTGCGCCAGCCTGCCCCGGTGGGCTGCCGGCGCGCAAGGATACGTCCGAGGATTGCCTCTATCTCAACGTCTGGACGCCGCAGATGGGCGCGCAGGCCAAGCGCCCCGTGATGGTGTGGATCTATGGCGGCGGCTTTCGCGGTGGATCGACTGCGCTACCGATCTTCGACGGGCGCGCGCTGGCGCAGCAGGGCGTGGTGCTGGTGAGCTTCGGCTATCGGGTGGGGGCGCTCGGCTTCCTCGCCACGCCGGAGCTGAGCGCTGAATCGCCCCATGGGGCCTCGGGCAATTACGGGGTTCTCGATGCCGTTGCCGCGCTGCGCTGGGTGCAGGAGAATATCGCCGCCTTCGGGGGCGATCCGCAGAATGTGACGGTGTTTGGCCAGTCCTCCGGCTCCGAGACAGTGAACATCCTCACCGCCTCGCCGCTCGCCAAGGGACTGTTCGCCAAGGCCATCGGCGAATCCGGCTCGTCCTTCGGCGTGCGGGCGGCCTTGCCGCTGCGGAAGGTCGAGGCCTTGGGCAAGGCTTTCATGGCTGAGCGCGGCGTGACCAGCCTCGCCGCCTTGCGCAAGCTGCCCACGGACAAGCTGCTGATCCCGGACGATCAGAAATATGAGCCAAATGTCGACGGCTGGCTGCTGCCGCGCAGCGTGCGCGAGATTTATCTGGCCGGGGCGCAGAATGATGTGCCGATGATTATCGGTGGCACTACGCAGGAATTCGGGCGCCCGCCCGAGATCAGCCGGGAGGCGCTGAATGCGGGCCTGCAGGCCGAATATGGTCCGCTGGCACCGGCCATCGCCACCGCCATCGGTGCCGACGGGGAGGCCGATCCCACCGACGCGCGCTGGCGCCTGACCAATGTCGAATGGGGCAATTTTACCGCTTCGATGTGGTCCGGCCTGCAGACCAAGACCGGCCGGGCGCCTGTCTATCGCTATGTCTTTGATTATGCGCCGCCCCAACCGGCCGGGCGCCCCCGCACGGCGCATCATGGCGCGGAGCTGGCCTATATCTTCGGCAATTATCAGCCCGCCGGGCGGCCGCTCGATGCCGAGGAGCAGATGATCCATCGGCTGCTGAGCGGCTATTGGCTGAACTTCGCGCGCACTGGCAATCCCAATGGCGCCGGTCTGCCGCAATGGCCCGTTCATGGTGTGCCCGCCCATGTCGCGCTGCGCTTCGGCGCGGAGGGCGCAGCGCCGATCGGCGAGCGCGAGCCGGTGCTGCTCGACCTTATCGACCGGCATTATCACGGCGAGAGCAGGAAAGCGGATCAAACCATAAAGCCGCGCTGAAGGCGAAGGTATCGGAGAGGGGGAGGGCTTATGCGGATAAGTTGGATCAACCGGCTGGCACGACTCGCCGCGGGTGTCATGCTCGCTTGTGCCAGCAGCGCGTCGCTTCAGTCGCAACCGGCGAAATCCCCGATGCCGCCGGTTCATTTCACGCCGCTGCCCGAGCGGCCGGTCGTGATGCCGGTCATGGGCTGCGACGCCTTGCCCGCCGAGGATCTGCTGACCATCGAGGGCGCGCCGACGCGGATCAGCAGCGCAACGCTGGAGACGCGCGACAATGGCGTGGCCTTCTGCCGGATCAAGGGCATGATCGCGCCGCAGATTCAGTTCGAGCTGCACCTGCCTATGGAAACCTACACCGGTCGCTACCTGCAGGGTGGCTGTGGCGGGGCCTGCGGCGTGATCTATCAGACGGTGTCGCCCTCCTGCGATAATCAGACGGCGTTCAACGGCGCATTTGCCGTGAGCTTCAACAATAGCGGCCATGTCGGGCCGGACGCGCGTGATACGCTCTGGGCCGCCCATGCCCCGCAATTGCGGGCGGATTTTGCTTATCGTGCGGCGCATGTGACGGCGCGTGTCGCCAAGGAGATCCTCGCCCGCTTCTACGGACGCAAGCCGGCCTATTCCTACTTCTTGGGCTGCTCCAATGGCGGGCGCGAGGCCATGATGGAAGCGCAGCGCTATCCCGATGATTTTGACGGCATCATCGCAGGCGCGCCCGCTCTGTGGATCACGCCGGGCGTCGTCCGCATCATTCATGAGTCTCAGGTGGCTAGGGGCGCGGATGGCCAGCCCATTCTGACGCCGCAATCTACCCAATTGCTTCATCGGGCAGTGATGGCGGCGTGCGATGGCCTTGATGGCCTCAAGGATGGCCAGATCGACAATCCCCGTCGCTGCCGGTTCGATCCGCGCACGCTCGTCTGCAAGCCGGGGCAGCGGGCCGATTGCGTGACGGCGCAGCAGGCCGAGACCATGCACCGGCTTTACGAAGGGCCGAGGGATGCACAGGGCCAGCCCTTGTTCTTCGGCGGCGAGCCTTACGGCTCCGAATTGCTGTGGACCGGGCCGGGCAGCTTCGTGGCTGACGGCTATCAACTGGCGGCGAACCAGATCAAGTTCATGATCTACAATGGCGAGGCCCATCAGGATTTCGACTGGCGCACATGGAAGCCCGATGCGGCGGCCCTGGCCGATCTGATCGACAAGGGCGGCTATTATAATGCCAGCAATCCCGATCTCGCCGCATTCAAGGCGCGCGGCGGCAAGCTGATCATGTGGCAGGGCGAGGCGGACAATGCCGCAGGATCATGGCTGCTGCCGGACTATTATCAGCGCGTCCGGGACGCGATGGGCGGCTTTGCCGGGACCGATCCGTTCATGCGGGTCTACATGTTCCCCGGCGTCTATCACTGCGCTGGCGGCTATATCGGCTATCAGCACGACCTGCTCGGGCCGATGGTCAATTGGGTAGAGCGGGGCGCGGCGCCCGGTGCGGTGGAAGGCGCTGCCATTCTGGCGGATGGCACGATCCGCCGCCGTCCGACCTATCCGTTCCCGGTGCAGGCACGCTATACGGGCCGGGGAGACATCAACGCCGCCAGCAGCTTTGCGCCGGTGCCCATCGCCAAGGATCATGACGACCGGTTCGATTGGGTGGGCGCCGGCATGGAGGCTGGTCCGCCGCCGGCTCCTTACTGACATGCGGCGCAGAGGGGAGACCGCTGCGCCGCATTCCACCCGCTACTTGCCGAGCTTCTTGTCGAAGAAGTTGACGATAACCTTGTAGGCATCCTGCGATTCCGGGATGACCGGATTGTAGAAGAAGCCGTGGAACAGACCGTCCCACACATGCAGATCGGCATCGGCGCCGGCCTTCACCATCTGGCCATGTGAGTAGACTGCGGAACTGAGCTCAAAGGCCCGCGTGCCGGTGATGAACAGCGTCGGCGGGAATTTGGCCAGCAGTTCGAGCGAGTTGGCCGGTGCGGCCAGCGGGTCCTTGATGTCGACCTTCTCGAGATATTGGAGCGGCGGCAGACCCTTGCCGAGCGGCGGCGGCGGTTCCGCCGGCGGGTTCGCCTCGCCGATGGCGGCGGTGGTATAATGCGCGTCGCCGCCGAAGCCGGGGCCTTTCTCCAGCGTCATGCCGGCACAGAAAATGCCGATGGCGCCGGGCATGGGGAGTTTCTCCTTATCGAACCAGGCCATCGCCATGCCAACGAGCATGCCACCCGCCGAGCAGCCATAGATGCCGATATCAGCCGGCTTGTAGCTTTTGAGCAGTTCGCGATAGACGCTGGCGACATCTTCGCTGGCAGCCGGGAAGCGATATTGCGGTGCTTGGCGATAATCGATGGTGATGACCTTATAGCCACCGAGCGACGCGATCGGCATCGATTCCAACTCGGCGCAACCGGGGTAGCAGCCGCCGAAGCCGCCGCCATGCAGGTTGAGCAGGACGCGCTTCTGGTTCTGCGGCTTAACCCCTTGCGTAGGCGTGTAAGTGATGGTGGGCACGCCTGCGATGGTCGTTTCCTGCCGGACCAGCGGGAACATCGCCTTGGCCGAGGCCATATAGGGCTTCATGAAGAAGGGGACGCCATTTTCCGGCAGCGTCTTGGATTCCCGGTCCTGCATGTCGTGCAGATGCTCGGCCAGATAGGCCTTGGCTTCATCGGTCAGGAAGCTGGAAACCGGCACGCTCATCGCGGGCACATGCACTGTGCCGTCGGCGTCGATCTTCACTGGATTGCTGTCCGGCTTGTCAGCCGTTTGGGCCGGTGCGGCGGCCGGCAAAGCCAGCGCGACGACCGATGCGCCCGTAACCGCCACCAGTCGCGACCACAGGCTGTGCGCAGGGCGCTTGGCGAATGATTCTCCCATATAAACCTCTCATTTAGTCTGGTTTTTTGTGCCGCATCGCAAATTGGCATGTGGAATTGTTAGACTCACATGAATACAATCGATTGTAAAGAGGCCGTCCAAATCGGTCTTTTTGCTGGTCGAGGGAGAGTGGATATGGTCGGTTTGGCGCAGGGTAAGGGCGGGGTGCGGGCGCTTGCTGGCTTAGGAGCAGTGGCACTGGTGGCGGGTTGTCATCCTGCCGGGGCACGACCGGAGGCGCAGAGGCCGATGGTCCAACAACTCAGCACCGGCGGCGCGGCCTTTTCCGCCTCAGTGCCGGAAATCGCAGTCTACCCCGCCAACCCGCAGCGTATCGCGGTCATCTGGCGGGATCTAGCCATGACAAGGCCCGGCGAACCTGCCGGCGAGCGGGGCATGCAGTGCCACCTTTCGCTGTCCAAGGACGGTGGGCGCAGCTTCGACACCCAGCCGCTGGTCTGGGCCATGGCCGACCCGCCCGTGTGCAACTCGCCTTATGTGGACATTGGTCCGCAGGGCGAGCTGCTGATCGGCGCGACGCTGGCGGGCGTGCTGCCACAGAACGCGCCGGAGGGCGAGCATGCGTCAGGGCGGGTGGTGATGCGCCTTTCGACCGACTGGGGCCGCAGCTGGTCCCCGATCCACAGCGGCATCGCGACCGGGGATGAGGCGCGGTTCGAGGCCAATACCACGGTCCCGGCCGAAGCGACGCATGTGCCATGGGACGGCGGGCGCGGCGTGATCGACGCGGTGAGCGGGGATATCATCCTCTCCGGCGGCTATCCGGCCCCGCCGGGCGAGGCGCTGCGCTCGCAGCGCTTCTACACCGTCTCGAAGGATCGCGGCAAAAGCTGGGGAGCGATCCGCGCCTTTGGTGCGCCCGGCTGGCCGCAGCGCTGGGACGGGTATTATGTCGTCGCCCACGGCACCCTCGCGTTCAGCTATCTGGCGGAAGCTGTGCCGGTCGGTGGCGTCAGATGCCTGTGCGTGGTCTTCGCCACCAGCGCGGATGGCGGAGCGACGGTGCAGCGGCACCTCGTGACACAGGTCGAGTATTTCGACCGGCTGGTCCATTATCCGCCGATCGCCGCGCATCCGGCCCATGTGGGGCAATATGCGCTGGCGCTGGCGTCCGACAAGGCGGGGACGCCAGCGGTGCGCATCACGCGGGATGGCGGCGCCCACTGGCAGGCATTGGATGGCCCGGCCGCGCCTGAAGGCGTGGTGCGGTCGTCGCGGCCGGCGCTGGCCTATACGCCCAATGGGGTGCTGGGGCTGCTCTGGCGCGGCTATCATGCCGATGGCAGCTATGACCTCTATATCGCGGCCTCTGCCGATGGTGAGCGCTTCGGACCGGTGCAGCGCGTCTCGCCCGCCTCATCCCGCGTGCCGGACGCGCTGGTGAAGGACTATTCCGCAGGCGGGGACTTCATCAGCAGTCTAGGCGCCGGGAGGGACGCGTTTCACGCCGCCTGGACAGGCTGGCCAGCAGGCGCGGCAGGGCAGGTGATATATGCGCGCGTTCCGCTGGCACCGCTGCTGGGCGACCTACCGCCGCCGAACAAATAAGATCGTTAGTCAAAACTAAATTCAAAATGTTGACACGATGCGGGGGATGGCCCTAGCATGACCATCAGCGCTCAAGGCGTGAGGGGCACTAAGTGCCTCCCGCCTGATCCTGCGCTGGAGGGGATGCATCGATGGGGCACCAGGCAAAGATCGTCGCAGCGATACTGATCTGTATCGCGGGCTTCTCGTTCAATCTGCTGAGCTTTGATTCCTTCATCTTCTTCGGCCTGCCGATGGTGGCCGGTGTTGCGGTGGCCTGGGCGAACACGCGCCGCCATGCCGACTGGCGGACGATTGACCAGGCGACCGATGTGATGCGCATCTACTTTGGCGGGCATCTGCTCTGGTCGTGCCTGCGCTTCTGGTTCACGGACATGCAACCCTCCGGTGCGCCCATGCATCCGATTGCCGGGCCATTTCTTGCCTCGCTCTTCGCGACTGGCATTTTCCCGGCGGTCAAGGTGCTGGAGGGCATTGTCGGCGTAATGCTGCTCAGCAACCGTTTCGTTCCGCTGGCCCTCGTGCTGGAAGTGCCGACGAGCATGACGGTGTTCTATCTCAACACCTTCATCACCGCGCGGCTCAGCGGCCTGCTCACCGGGCCGACCGAACTGGGCGTAAACGTGCTGCTGATGCTCGCCTATTTCCAGCATTACCGCCCGATGCTGCGCGTAAAGCCGCGCGCTGCGCCGCCTTGGGAACGCGACGATCGCCTTGACGACAAGGCTCAATATAGTTATACAAAATCAAATAACATTTAATATACCGATGAATTCGGCGGTCTGGCGAGGTGCCAGTCGCTCAGGCATCCCGGCCATGATCGGGAGCAAGGGGAGGGAGATGAGATGAAGGCACGGAATTTTTCTGTCCGCGAACGGACGGGTCTGAAACTGGCGGTCTCCGCTTCGGCTCTGGTGTTGGCGGCGCTCGGCGCAGCGCCCGCCATGGCGCAGCAGGATGCATCGCCCCAGCAGGGCAGCTCTACGGATGCCGCGGATGCCGCGATTATCGTGACCGGCACGCGCATCAAGGGCGTCGCGCCGGTCGGTTCGCCGGTCATCCCCGTCGGTCGCGAGGAGATCGAGAAGCTCGGCGTCAGCACCACCAACGATGCCCTGCGCAAGCTCCCCCAGATCGTCAACTTCGGCGGCAATAACGAGCAGCAGGGCGGATCGATCATCCAGAACACCTCGCTCAACTCCTTCGCCGCCAAGTCGATCAACCTGCGCGGTCTGGGCACGGCCTCGACGCTCAGCCTGGTGAACGGCCACCGTGTCGCCCCGCAGGGCGCCAATGGCCAGCTCTTCGATGCCGATAACATCCCCGCCATCGCGCTGGAGCGCATCGAAGTGGTCGCGGACGGCGGCTCGGCCATTTACGGGTCGGATGCGGTCGGCGGTGTCGTCAACTTCATCATGCGCCGGCCCGACAATGTGTTCGAGGTGCAGGCCCGCGCCGGTTTTGCCGACTCCGTCGAGGAGTATATCGGCTCGGTGGCCTTCGGGCGGCGCTGGTCCAGCGGCGGCTTCTTCCTCGCCTACGAGTATCAGAACCGCACCGCGCTGGAAGCTGCGGACCGGCCGAACCTGTATAACAGCGACCTCTCGCCTTATGGCGGCGCGCCGAACCCGGTGCTCACCAATCCGGGCAACGTTCAGTTCGGGTCGAGCTTCTATGGTATTCCCGCCGGGCAGAATGGCACGAACGTGACGCTGGGCAAGCTGACGGCGACGCCCAATCGCGAGAATGCATGGATCGGCGCCGACGCTATTCCGTCCGGGGAGCGCCACACGGTGGTGGGCACCTTCCGTCAGGACTTCGATGATAACGTGACGTTCGTGGCCGATGGCCTGTTCTCGCGGCGTGAACTGACCAACCGCGGCATCGCCTCGACAGCGACGCTCTCGGTGCCGAGCACCAACCCGTTCAGCCCGTGCGCGGCCGGCAAGGTGGACGATAGTGCCACGCTCAATTGCCCGGCCAACGGGACGCTGAGCGTGCCCTACAGCTTCCTTGAGGACCTGGGGCCGCAAACGATCACAGGCTATGAGCAGATATGGTCGCTTTCGGGCGGGTTGGAAATGAAGCTGAGCAACAGCTGGAACGCCAACGTCACCGCTTATTACAGCGAGAACAAAGGCTACAGCCTGGCGACCAACCAGCTCAATACCAACGGCCTCAACCGGGCGCTCGGCGCTACCGTCGCCGGCACCACCAAGCCGGCGAGCGTGCCGTTCTTCAACCCGTTCTGCGACGGGCAGCAGTTCGATTGTAATTCCGAGGCGACTCTCGCGCTCTTCCGCGCGCAGACCGAACTTGAAGTGTTTAATCGCAGCTATGGCGGCTCGGCCAATATCGGCGGCTCACTCTTCCGCCTGCCGGGCGGTGACGTGCGCGTCTCGGTCGGTGGCGAGATCCGCTTCGACTATCTGTTCGGCAACGGTCAGCTCTCCAACACGCGCACTGCGAATGTCGATACCTTTGCGGGTGTGCCGACCTCTAACGAGCGCGACGTGCGTTCGGTCTACGCAGAAGCCTATGTGCCGCTGTTCGGTCCGGATAATGCCCGGCCGGGTCTTGAGAAGCTCGAGTTCAACGCCGCCGTCCGCTACGATCGCTATAGCGACGTTGGCTCGACGACCAATCCGCGCTTTGGTGTGACGTACGCCCCGGCATCCGGCATCCAGTTCCGCGGCAGCTATGGCACGTCGTTCCGCGCGCCCTCGCTGGTCGACGTCAACAAATATGCCACCGCCGGCTTCCTGCCGCGCACCGGCAGCGGCTCGGCCGTGGGTCTGTCGCCCGCTGCGGGCTCGTTCCAATATGTCTATCCGATTGGCGGCAATCCGGACCTGAAGCCGGAGACGGCCACGACCTGGTCGCTGGGCATGGACCTGACGCCGGAGCTGGCCAAGGGCTTCAACTTCAGCCTGACCTACTATAATATCGTCTACAAGGATAAGGTGGATACCGCTGCCTACAACGCCCCCATCGGCGCAGTGCTGAACTCGGGCGCCTATGACGATTTCATCGTGTTCAACCCGGTCTACTTCCCGAACAAGACCAACCAGACGCTGGCCCAGTATGTCGCGTACTGGAACCAGATCACGGCCGATCCGCAATTGCCGGTGCTGGGCCTGGTCGACCCGACGACGGTCATCGCCATTGTCGACGCGCGCCGCAATAACAGCGGCGTGGTGGAGACGGACGGCTTCGACGTCTCGCTCGACTATACACTCTATGGCAATGGCATCGATTTCCGCTTCGGCGCGCGGGCCAATTATGTCCTCCACTACAAGACCTCGCCGGTTCCCGGCGTTGCGCTCAAGGATGAGGTGAACCACTTCGGCTATCCGGCGCGCTTCACCGGCAAGGTTGAAGCGGGCGTGGACATCGGCGGCTTCTCCGGCACCGTGTTCCTCAACTATGTGAATTCGCGCACGATCACGCGCGACTTCCTGCCGGCAGCCGTGCCCGATCAGTATCAGAACATCGATCCGATCACGACGGTGGACCTCAGCCTGCGCTACAATTTCGGCGAAACCGGATCGATGATCACCAATGGTCTGGCGGCGTCGCTGAACGTGCTCAACGTGTTCGATGCCGATCCGCCGCTGGTGGTGAATGCGGGTGGCGCCACGCCGATCCGGTTCGACTCCAGCTATTCCAGCTCGATGGGCCGGTACATCTCGTTCCAGCTCTCGAAGAAGTTCTAACGGCTGAGGGGGGCGCCCGGACGAAGCCCAAGGGCTTCGTCCGGTCCGTCAGTTGTACCGGAGGCGATCCGCCATGGCACCCAGCACAGTCGCTTCGCCCACCGGTGGGCGCACGACCTTCGGCAGCGTCGTCTATGCCTGCCAGTTTCTCTATGGCGGCTGGTTCCTGTTCCACGGGCTGAACTACTGGCTGGAATTCTATCTGGACCGGTCGATCCAGCCGGGGCCGGGTCTCGTGCCCGCACTGGCAGAGTCCGGGGTGATGGCGCTGGTCAAGGCGCTGGAAGTCACCATTGGCCTGGCCCTGCTGCTCGATCTGTTCGCGGCGCTGGCGGTTGTGGCCGCCTGGCCGATCACATTGATGATTGCCTTTGTCACGGCATCGCATGGCCGCCCGTTCGGCATGGGTGTGGCGGCGATCATTATCGGGCTGAACGCGGCCATGTCTTTCGGCTATCTCCACCGCTACCGCCCGATGCTGGCGTGGAGCGCAGGCCCGCCCGGCGGTTCAACCGCCGCGCACGGCACGCGCATGGTGCCCGCGCGGCACGGCCTCGCCGCGCTTATGGGCATAGCCGCGGCCATCGGCATCACTTACCTTACTGTCTATCTTCGGCGCTGAGCGGGTATGACGTCCATCCGCCTGCCACTGCTCGCCTGTCTGCTGGCGACCCTGCCGCTTTCTGCTGCGTCCGGGCAGGAGAGCGCCGCTGCAACGCAGCCGCTCGTTATTGCGCGGCAGGGCAATTTCTTCGTCGGTGGGCATGAGGCACAGACGCCGGACGGGCCGGTGATCGCCGGCGCCATGTATGTCGAATATCAGATTCCGGCGCAGCAGACGCATCCCTATCCCTTGATATTCTTTCATGGCGGCGCTTCCAGCGGGGCGAGCTTCTGGAGTACGCCGGATGGCCGCGAGGGTTGGGCGACGCTGTTCCTGCGCAAGGGCTATGCCGTCTATGTGGTGGATCGCCCGACGCTCGGCCGCTCCCCGCATTATGAGGCGGTCGACGGGCGCAAGCTGATGCCTCCCGCCGGACTTCCCGCGCGGGAGGGGCAGGCGGCACCGCCTCCGCCGACCAGCAAGCCAGCGCATCTGCCCGGCACGAACGCCCCTGACGATCCGGCCACCGCCTACATGCGTCGCGCGCGCCAATCGACCATCGAGGTGCCCTTCGGCGCGCCCGGCGATGCCCTGGCGGTCAGCCTCTATGTCGACCGGCTGGACCGGGAGGCGGGCGCCGCGCTGCTCGACCGGATCGGCCCCGCCATTCTCGTCACCCATTCGCGGGCGGGGACGACAGGCTGGCAGATCGCCGATGCCCGGCCCGGCCTAGTCAAAGCCATCGTCGCCGCCGAACCGAATGGCCCGCCTTTTTACAACGCCCCGCCCATGGGCGCGCCGGGCGATCCGGTCGCGCGGCCCTTCGGCATCACTTATGCCGGTCTGCGCTTCGATCCGCCGGTCACGGAACTGCGCGACTTCGGGCCACTCACCCAACTGCCGCCGGAGGATGGCCACAAGGTGGGCTGCTGGACCGTGGCGGGAAAAATGCCCCGGCTGGTCAATCTGGCGCAGGTGCCGGTGATCGTGCTGGTCGGCGGGGCGTCCTATCATGCCGGCTATGACCACTGCACCGCGCAGTTTCTGGAGAAGGCGGGCGTCTCGGTCGATCTCGTCCCGCTCGACGCGCATGGCTTCGTGGGCAACACCCATGGCTTCCCGACTGAGACCAACAATCATCTGATCGCCGATTTCATCGCCCGCTGGCTGGCGGAGCGCGACCTGTAGAACAAGCTGGGTCGCGGGTGCTGGAGCCCATCGCGGCAGCTTGGTTCGCCGATCTGACGATGACACCCGGCTAATCAGCTTCCTGCCGCTTTCCGAAAGCGCCGCAACTCACCCTTAGCGTGGTGGTGGATTGCGCTTATTTATAAGTGCGACGGAAATAATGGTCTATTTCCTGACATGTAAAGTCAATGTATGTAAATGACTGTCTCTACAATTTTGCGGAATCCGGTGCGTCCGAGAGAGCTAAAGTCGAAGTATAAATTAAATATTTTATTTAACGATTGTTAATTAAATATAACGATCTTAACCAACCTGGGATTCAATGACGACCTCTAAATACATCATGATGAAGATCGGAGGTGATGGCCTCGCGTTTATCGATTTCATTGTGACATATGGTGGATTGGCGTTGGATGGTCAGGACATCCAGTTTCTCGGCTCCTCATTGATCGATGCTGTTTTTGTCCGCCCCGGGGCGAGCTATGTTCTGAATACAGGAGGCGGAGCGGACCGCATTTATGTCGAAGGTCAGCTCTCCGATTACACGCTGAGTCGCAATAACGCGACGCTGATCCTGACGCGCACGGTGGACGGTAAAGTGGAGACCGTCCATGTGGCAGGCGCCAACGCGACGACCGCACCCGATGTGCTGGTGTTTTCAGATGGCAGCGTGAGCGTGAACGCCCTTTACACGCATGTTGCAGACGGAACGGCGGCTCCAGTGCCGACGGGCGAAACCTCACTGGCCCCTCAAGGCGCGGCCGCGCGCGGCGCCGTTCTGGACGCCATAGTGAAGATCGGATGCTTCAACCCTGCTGGCGAGACGGTCGCCGCTTCGAAGCCGGGCGTCGCGTTCCAGATCCTCGGCAGTGCCGGTGTCGATAGGGTGTACGTCGCCGAGGGAACCACGATCGACGCTGCCTCGCTCGGCGGCGGCGTGGATGTGGTTTACTTCCGGGGACAATGGGCCGACTACACCAAGACCCTCACCGGCGCGCGCCTGACGCTCACCCGCACTGTGAGCGGGCACGTCGAGACGATCGTCGTGGCATCCAGCGGCGGCACGCTCAACGATCTGTTGGTGTTCGCCGATGGGGCTGTGCGCTCGCAGGTGGCCGGCCAGGGGGTGAAGGCGGATGCCAACGTCGCTCTAGCGGATCTCGCCGGCTTTGATCCGAGCGTGTTCGTCGATCTGGTCGCACCCGTGGCGCCCCGGCTATCGCTGGCCAACGATAACGGGACATCCCAGACCGACGGCCTGACCAATGACGGCCATATTCTGGTCACGCTTCTGGAGGCGGGAGCATCCTGGACATACAGCATCGACGGCGGACAGACCTGGCTCAAGGGCGAGGGGGAGACCTTCAGCCTTGCTACGGGAACCTATGCGGCCGATCAGATTCAGGTCCGGCAGCGCGATGCGGCAGGGAACCTGTCCGAAGCCGGGCACAATGAGACTGTCCTGACCATCGATTCCACGCCGCCGGTGGCGCCCGTGATATCCGGCTTTCTCGATCCGATAGCGAGTTCGATCAACCCGTCAACGGGGGCGATCATCAACCTCGTGACGAGCCCGGTGGCTGGCGCTTCTGTCCTTCAGCAGGGCGCGACCAGTCTGCACGGAACAGGCACAGCCGGCAGCAAGGTCGTCGTCACCTTCGGGGCCTCTGAACAGCGGGTGGTGACGGTGGACGTCGCGGGGGCCTGGTCCCTGAATCTCACGCACGCGGACATCGTGTCATTCGGCATCGGGGCGGAGGCATTTACGGCCACCGTCAGCGATGACGCGGGTAATTCTGCAAGCACCACCGTCCCGCTGCAGATCAATGCACAAGCCTACACGACCAACGATGTGGCGGCCTCCGGCTATGGCAGTGAGTATGTCGACGCTCTGATTATCGGC
This sequence comes from Sphingobium sp. B10D7B, assembly GCF_025961955.1. Lineage (NCBI taxonomy): Bacteria > Pseudomonadati > Pseudomonadota > Alphaproteobacteria > Sphingomonadales > Sphingobiaceae > Sphingobium > Sphingobium sp. B10D7B. Next base: position 2,047,235 of record NZ_JAOQOQ010000001.1, on the reverse strand, counting down.
GAGGCCGGCTGGTCCGGTGGCATCATCACTTATTCTTTCTCCGCCGGCTCGGGCGCATCGGTCTGGTCGGAAAGTGAGAAAAGCGCCGTGCGATCGGCATTGGCTCTCTACGAGAATATCGCGAATTTGGACTTTCAGGAGACGGATGACTATGGCGAAGCGGCGGGCGGCGCGAATATCGCTCTCGAAAAATCGCCCGCTTCGACCTGGACCGAGCCTGGAATTCTGGCCGACTTCACCATTCCCTTCGGCGGATACAATGCCACGCAGGTCGGCCGCTTCAACTATGAGATTTCCTATTGGCAGAATCTGAGCGAAGGGGGCCTCGCGTTCGACACGCTGGTGCATGAACTTGGCCATGCCCTCGGCCTAGGCCACCCCTTCACGGATACCATCAACGGCGTGACGCAGACCCAATTTCCGGGCGTAGCGGCCAATGATGCCTATGCGCTCGGGACGCTGGACCTGAATCAGGGCATCTGGACTATCATGTCCTACAATTTCGGCTGGGATGTGAAGGCGCCGCCAAACAGTTACGCATGGGGCTTGTCGAAGACGCCGATGGTCTTCGATGTTGCTGCGATACAGGCGATCTATGGCGCCAATCTCTCATACCGAACCGGTAACGACGTCTACACGCTGCCCACCGCGAGCAAGTCGGGTACGGGCTGGGCATGCATCTGGGATGCGGGGGGCGTGGACACGATCAGCAATGCGGGCAGTTCGCTCAACTGCGTCATCAACCTCAATGCCTATCCGCTCACGGCCGGCATCGACCCCACGCTCTATGTATTGCGGAATCTTGCGATAACCGGAGGATATACGATCGCTGCGGGGGCCGTGATCGAAAATGCGGTCGGCGGGGGAGGCCGCGACACGATCATCGGCAACCATGTCTCCAACCTGTTGACCGGGGGCGGCGCAGCCGATCAGTTCATATTCAATACCGCGCTGGGAGCGAGCAATGTCGACAGCATAAGCGACTTTTCTGTCAGCGCAGGTGACGTCATCGCGCTCGACAAGAGTATTTTCGACCGGCTCAGCAACCTCAGCGATCTGAGCGGTCACTTCGGTTATTCAACCCAGTCTGCGGATCCCGACCTGTTCGTCATTTACGATACCGGCAGCGGAACGCTCAGTTACCGTGACGAAGCAAACGAGCTGATCGATTTCGCGATCCTGCTCAGCAAGCCGCAGTCGATCACAGCCACATCTTTTGCGGTCCTCTGACCCGATCCGGCGCCGCCGCCGGACGCGGATCGCTAGCGTCGCGCATCGAAATAGCTGTCGAGGAAGGCCTGCGCTTCTGCGCGCGGGGTGCCGATGACGGCCGGCTGCGGGGAGAGACGCATCAATTTGGGTGCCGTGTCGTCATAGCGCGGCCATTCCGGCAGGCCGGGGCCGTTGGGATTGCCGGTGCGGGCGAAGTTCACCCAATAATGCGAGACGAGGTCGGAGAGCTTGTGATCCTCAGGCGTCCACGGTTGATCCTCGACCTGCAGGTTGCGGAAGACATAGACGATCTCCGCTGAATGGAAGGCGCCCATTTCCGGCTTGCCGGGCCAAGGCTGATCGAACCAGTAGAGCCACGCGCCGGACTTACCGGTCTTGGCTTGAAGCTTGGCCCAGCTGCGCATCTGCCATTGGACGGCATCGGTCGAAGATTGGCCCAATTGGTCTTTGGATGCCCCGTAAATCCGGTCGTAAGCCGCGCCATTCGCGTCCGACCGCTGCACCCAATCCTTGCGGATGTTTGATCCCTCCATGGAGTTGGAGCCGACCAGCGTGGGCACGTCGTTCTGCTTGCCCGCAGCAAAGATGTTGTAGACGATGTCCGGCAGCACATAGCCGTCGCGCTCGGTGGGCCAGAAGAAAGCCAGTTCCTTGGTGAAGGCGTCCATCGGCAGCGCGCGGAGCTGCGCGACTGTTTCGCCGCCGAGCTTGCGGCCGAAGTCGGCACCATAAGCCTCCGCCTCGCGCATGTCCTTGCGGCCGACGAGGCCACCATCGGGATCGAACTGGGACGTGCTCTCGCCGATCGCGCGGTGGAACAATCCCTTGGCCAGCGGCGAAGCCTGCAGGATGCTGATCGCGGTGCTGCCGGCGGATTCGCCAAACACGGTGACGTTGCCCGGATCGCCGCCGAAGGCCGCGATGTTATCGCGCACCCATTTCAGCCCCTCGATCTGGTCGAGAATGCCGTAATTGCCCGAGGCCTTGTAAGGTGCTTCGGCGGTAAGGCCAGGATGTGCCATGAAGCCGAGCGGGCCGACGCGGTAATTGAGAGTAACCAGCACCACACCCATTTTCGCGAGCGCAGTGCCGTCATAAGCCGGCTCGCGGTTGGAGCCGCCCAGAAAGCCGCCGCCATAGATCCACACCATCACCGGGAGCGGGCCTTTGTGTTCGGCTGGCGTCCAGACATTTACGGAAAGACAGTCCTCGCTCATCGGCCGCTGGTCGACCGGCGGGCGCCATTGCGGGCAGATCGGGCCGAACTGCGTTGCATCGCGCAGGCCGCTCCAACCGGAGGCCGCGACCGGTGCTTTCCAGCGTCGCTCGCCCGCGGTCGACGCGCCGAACGGGATGTTGAGGAATTTGCGCACGCCGTCCGCCTCCGCGCCTTTCAGCGCGCCCTGACGAATCGTCACCTGCGGCGCGGCGCCGGTGTCGGCGGCCAGCGGGGCGGCAGTTCCGGCGAGGAGGAGTGCGGCAAGCGCGCAACGGCGCAGCAGAGGGATTGTCTTCATGCGAATCTCCATTCAGGCCGCACTGGCCGAGGGGCGGGCGCGGGCGGCAAATCCGGCCAGGCCGCACAGGGCGAGCAGCACGGCGACGACGGCGAAGAAGGCAAAGGAGCCGCCCAGATCGAGCGAAATGACGCCGGTGAACGAGCTGAGCACCGCGCCCAGCCGCCCGGTGGCGGAGGCGACGCCTACGCCGGTCGCCCGCGCGGCTGTTGGGTAGGCCGTGGCAGCCAGCGTGTAGAGTGTGTTGTGCAGCCCTGCCATGCAGAAGCCGAGCGCGACCATCACCGGCAGGATGATGAGCGCCGAGACGACATCACTGCCGAGCAACACGGCGAGAACGCCCGCGAGCAGGGCAGCGGCGCCGGCCAGGCCCATATGTGCGCGGCTGAACCCGGTGCGATCGAGCAGGATGCCGCTGAACAGTGCGCCGACCACGCCGCCCATATGGAAGGTGGTGATGCCGAGGCTGGTCATGGTGAGATCGAAGCCCAATGTGCTCAGCATCGTCGGGACCCAGCTGAAGATGGTGTAGGAGGCCATCAGACAGGTGAAAAAACCGCCCCAGAGCAGCAGGGTCTGGTGGCGCAGCGCCGGCGAGAGCAGCAGGCGCAGCGGCGCGATGACCGTGCTGGCTGGCGGCGGTGCATCGAAGCGATGGGCCGGGTCATGCGAGATGCGGCAACGCTTGAGCAATCGTGCCAGATCCTCATGCCTGCCGGCGCGCAGCAGGAAGCTTGGCGATTCCGGCAGGAAGACGATGAAGGCGAGGGCCAGCAGGATTGGCATGGCGCCTGCGACGAAGAACAGGGTCCGCCATCCGAACATCTCCAGCACCGAGGCGCCGAGCCCGCCGGCGATGATGCCGCCAATGGGAATGAACACCATGCCAATGGCGATGGCACGGCCCCGGCGCTTTTCCGGCGTGAATTCAGAGATGAGCGCGGCGCCATTGGGGATCGCCGCGCCGATGCCGAGGCCATCGAGGAAGCGCACGAGCAGCAATTGCGTGGCGTCATGCGTGAAGCCACCGGCCACCGTCATCAGGCCGAACAGGAGGATGGCAACGATCAAGGCCCAGCGGCGGCCGATCCGGTCGCCCATGATCCCGCCGATGATCGAGCCCAATGCGACGCCGGCCAGATTGGCAGCCGTCACCGGCGCGAACGCCCCACGGGGAATGCCCCAATCCGCAATCAGCGCCGGTAGCACGATGCCGAGAGACTGGTTGGCCAGCCCGTCGACCGCGAAGACCAGCGCGAAACAGCCGAGCAGCAGCTTCTGGAACGGGCTCCAGGCTGCATTGTCGATGGCCGTGCCCAGATCGTGCGAAACCACAGCTGACGCCGCGCCGCTGGGCTCGGCTGGCAGTGCCGTGCCGGCTGCTGGGGTGAAGGATGCCATGCTGCTCTCTCTCCGTGTCAGGCGTTGGTCTGTGGCCGGGGGCGATTCTGCTGTCGCGCGCTCACGGCGGATGGTTCAAAGGGGGCGGGGCGGCTCCTGCGTGTCGAGGGCGCTCTCGCCCATGAAGCGCGGCGGCGCGGCATAGGCGCGCGCGGTGAGGAACGGCTGGTAATAGCGGAAATAAGCCAGCAGCAGGGCGCAGTTCACGCCGATCTCCAGCGGTCCTGTGATGAGCTGGCGCGGCAGTCCCACGACGATGGCGTTGAGGTAGAAGATCGTGAAGCTGGTCGGCACCTGCAGCACCAGCATCAGCGGCACGAACCGGTTGGTCAGCAGCACGATGCCGACGAGGCCCTCCATGGCCTTGATGCCCGGGAAGAGGCCCATATCGAGCAGCGACTGGATGAACGGTCCGCCGATGGGGTGGGGCACGACCGGCTGCATGTCCGTCAGCCAGTAGCGCGAGGAGGACCAGATGAGATGCAGGCCGAAATAGATGCGCATCGCATCCGTTACATGGTCCGCCGTCGTACGCTTCGGGTCCAGCCGGCGCAGGATCAGCGCGCCCACGATACCGGCAAGGATCGGGAAGCCGAAGAACATGAACGTGTCGAACTTGCCGAACGCCAGATAGAGGCCGATGGCGCCGCTCAGCGCGGCCGGAACGATGAAGCCAGTGGTCAGCGGCTTAGGTGACGAGGGCATGGTGCTTCTTTCTGCTGGCGAGCGCCTTGGGGTCGTTCGCCCTGTGTCGCTGGTGGTGTCATACGCGTGTTATGTCATGTCCGGCGCTTGCGAGCCGCCCGATCAGTCGATGTAGCCCATCTCCCGATAATAGCGCGCGGCGCCGGGATGCAGCGGAACGCCCTTGCCGTCGCCGACCGTGCGTGGATCGATGGAATAGGGCCGCACGAACCATTTGAGCTCGCCGCGTGCCCGGTCGATGCCGCGCGCGGCGGCATAGGCAATGTCATCCGGCATATCGGCGCGACCGAACACGACTTCGCCGGACCGGCCGACCGTCTTGATCGCGCGATCCACCCCGCGCAGCACGCCCCAGCGGGCGGTGGTGCGGACCATGTCAGCCTCCTTGACCATCTTGTCGAGCAGATCGTCCGGCAGATCGAGGAAGTGGAGTTTGTGCGCGACGGTCAGCGTCGTCCAGAACGAAGACTCAGGGTTGTTCGCCGGGCTGGCGAGGCTGGAGATGACGACGTCGAATGGGGTCTCCGCGGTCACGTCGTGCGGGCTCTGGATCGAGCCACCCCAGCTCTCCACGCTGGCCTTATCGAGGCCGTAATAAGCGAGCACGGGCGCCTCGCTCGGCTGGCCATCGGTGAGAATGCGCACCGGCAGCTTGCGGGCGCGGATTTCAGCGAGGCTCTTGATCCCGAGTTCCGGCTTGACCGCGACCAGCAGATAGGTCGGGTCCTCGATCCGTGCGATGAGGCGCAGCGCGGGATAGGGACCGTCCTTGGCATAGATATATTGGCCACGATAGGCCCAGGTCATCATCGATGCCTCGGTGATGCCGAAGTCGATGGGGGCGTTGATCCGCTGGGTCGTGCCGTGGCGTACATCGCCTTCCTTCAGGGGCGGGGGCAGGGCGGCCTTGCCCACCAGACGCGGCCCTTCGGTGCGGTTGCAATTGCGGCAGAGGATGATCTCATAGCCTTCCGGCGCCATCGCATCGCGCACGAATTCGCCCAGTTCGCCCCAGGGGCAGGCTTCCGGGCAGGCGGAGGCGAGGACGAGACGCTTGGTGGCGTAACCGGTCTTGCCGACATCGGTCCAGCTTGAGTCGACGATCTTTTCCGGCTCTGCCGCGCGCGCCGGCATGCCCAGCGTGAGGCCGGCCAGGGCCAGGGCGATTGCAGATAGCAGCATGCGCATTGAAGACCGTCTCCCCTCAGGCGCCCGATCCAGTGTGTCGCGAGACTCGCAGGACAGGCAGCGGCTGGTCCAACCCCGCTTTCTTCTGTGGGAAGCTTCGGTTAGGCAGCAAACAATATAAAAAATAGTATACTAATCTGGCGTCGTCAATGCCATGTGGTCGCGCGCCTTTCTAATATTTGACCTGTGGGCGCGCGAGAGCTTCAGTGCGCCATCTCCGCGGGTGCGCGCGGAGCATTCAGGGAGGCGGAGGCCTCCTCGGCGCGTTCGCGGGCGATGAGATCGGCCAACATGCGGCGCGCGGAAACCGGCGCCGTATCCGTCGCAAGCAGGATCGGGTTCAACTCGTTGATGTCGCTGACGGCACCCATATTATCCTGCACCATTTCAATCATCGGCTCATCCTGCTGGCGGAAGGCCATATCGAAAAAGTCGAGCAGGGCCTGATCGACCTCCGGCTCATCGCGGCGGCGATTGCGGCCGTTGACGAAGAAATAATGCGAGGTGAACTCGGTCTCCGGCGTAATGATGTGGAGCTGCGGGATATGCGCGCCGCTCTCGCGCGGCTGACCGACCTCCCAGCTGCCCAGCTTGAAGTCCAGCATCGCCGGCGGATGCCAGGTCATGGTGGTGTCGGTTTCCACCACAACCTTGGGGTCCATGCCGAACAGGCCGACATGCGCCGAGGAGGGGCCGAGGCCGCTGCGGATGCGATGATTGGTGATCCAGCGATCGCCGCGCTCCAGCCGCTGCGTGGTGGCGGCGAGCAATTGCTCTGGCGTGTAATTGCCCCCGCTGAACTGCGGGTGGATGAAGGCGGCGTGACTGAGGTCCAGCAGGTTATCCACCACCAGCTCATAATGACCCTTCACGTGCAACAGGCCGCGCACCACGGCATAGTCATCGGGCTGCTCAAGGAAATCGATGACCGGCAGCAATGCCGGGTCGGCCTTTGCAGGGTCGCCGGGCCAGAACCAGATGATGCCGTAGCGCTCCAGCAGCGGCCAGGCGCGAATGTTTGCGGCGGGCAGGCCGGCCTTGGTCTTGCTGTGCGGATTGAGCACGCATTCGCCATCCCGGTTGAAGCGCAGCCCGTGATAGGGGCATTCCAGCGTGTCATCGATGATCCGGCCGGCGGAGAGCGGCGCAAAGCGGTGCGGACAGCGATTGAGGATCATCGCCGCCTCGCCATGGCTGTCGCGGAACAGCACGGCCTTCTGGTCGATCAGCGTGCGGGCCAGCGTGCCTTCGCCGAGTTCATGGGAATAGGCTGCGGCGTACCAGGTGTTTTTCAGGATCGAGAGCACTCACCACTCCATCAATATTTTGATCGCGGCAACCGGGGCTTCCGCAACAGGACCAGGAGGCGGGCGCAGCAAACCTCTCCTGAATCATTGGTAGACGATTATGTATACCATACGAGTTATTCGCTGTCATCCGGCAAGTCGCGTGGCTGGTCACTCATCAAAGGTCCAGCACCAGCCGCTCGGTGAGCGCGCCTGAGCAGCAGATCATCATCATCTTCCCCTCGCGCTTCTCCTGCGGTGTCAGCACCGCGTCGAAGTGCTCGGGCGTCCCGGCGAGCACTTCCGTTGCGCAGGCGCCGCAAGTGCCCTGTTCGCAGCTGGAGCTGGTCGGCACGCCAGCCTCGCGCACCGCATCGAGGATCGACTGGTCCGGCGCCACGGTGAGCACCAGACCGGAGCGGGCCAATTCGACGATGATGGTGCCATCGGGGAGGGGCTGTTTTTCAGTCACGACCGGCAATCTCTATCATGCTTTCCATTCATCCTTCATACGCCAGAAATATCTTAGTGCTAAGATATATTGACAGGCGACGAGGGCGAAAATACCCTCAAGGCCATTCGCCGGACGCGCCATTTGCTGCGCTCGGTGCCCCTGATAACGGTTTAGGAGATGCGCAGTGGCCCGCGAAATGGTGACGGATGTTCTGGTGATCGGCGGCGGCTCCGCGGCGACGCGCGCGGCGCTGGAGGCCGCGGCGGCGGGCGTGGCCGTGATGCTGGTGGACAAGGGCACGGTCGGCGATAGCGGCTCCAGCCCGCACGCACTGGTCGGCTTCAGCGTGCCGCTGCTGGATGAGGCGGATAGCTCCGCGCTGTTCGTCGAGGATTGGGCGAAGGCCAGCGGCGGCATTTGCGATCGCGATCTGGTCGCCCAATGCGCAGAGCATGGGCGCTTTCTGGCCGAGGATATGGAAAAGCGCGGCGTGCCCTTCATCCGCAATGCCGATGGAAGCTGGTTCATCTCCCGCCGCGCCGGCCATTCCGTGCGCCGGACCTTGCAGGCGCAGGGCCTGGGCAAGGGCAAGCACGCCAATGTCATCGCGCCCATGCGCACCGGCCTGATCGATGCCGGCGTGACGCTGCAGGAAGGGACGATGATCACCCGCCTTCTGCTCAGTGATGGGGCGGTCGTGGGGGCATATGCGGTCGGGCCAGATGGCGAGCATTTCATCATCCGCGCCAAGGCTGTCGTGCTCGCCTCGGGCGGAGTGAACCGTCTCTACACCAAGCTTTGCGACGAAGTGGTCGAGCATGGCAGCCGCACCACGGGCGATTCCTACAGCCTGGCGTTCCATGCCGGCGCGCCGCTGATTGACATGGAGTTCGTGCAGTTCCGCGATTCACCACCCGCCGGGCCGATCTACGGCGCCGCCTATGTGAATGCGCTCGGCGAACGGATCATGGAGAAATATGATCCCGAGAATATGGAATGCGCCCCGCGCTACATGATGGCGCGCGCCGTCTATACCGAGAATTTTGAGGGGCGCGGGCCGGTGGTCTGGCATGTCGAGGACGGGCAGGTCGCCCGCTCGCGCGCACCGGTCGGCAATTATGAGGGCGGGCAGATCGTGGAGATCACCCTCATGTTCCAGCGCCTGATGGGCGGCGCGCGCATCGATGTGACCGCTGCGACGGCGGTGCCGGGCCTGTATGCCGCAGGCGAGGCGTCCGGGGGCATTCATGGCGGCGACCGGATGCAGGGCTGCGGGTTCCTGGAGACGCAGACCTTTGGCCGCATTGCCGGGCAGAGCGCAGCGCAGCGCGCGAAGACGACTGACTTGCCCGCGCTCGATCCCGCTGCGGTGGAGGCCGAGGTCGCGCGGCTGGCGCGCAGCACGGGCGCGCAGGATCCTGTCGCCCTGTTCGAGAGGGTGCGCGAGATCATGTGGGCGCAGGTCGGCGTGGTGTCCAACCGCACCCAGTTGACCGATGCCATCGCCAAATTTCAGGAGATCCAGCGCATCGCCGCGACCGATATCGATCAGTCCGATCTGGTCGCCGCCGAGGAACTGCGCAATCTCGCGCTCACCGCCGAACTGGTGGCGACTGCCAAGCTCGCCCGCGAGGAGACGCGCAGCGGCCATGGGCGCACCGATTTCCCGCAGGAAGATCCCGCCTGGGTGCGCCACGTCCGCCTCGCGAACGCAGGCGATGGCGCGGTGGCTGTCGATACCATCCCGGTGGTCGAACTCGCCGACGCCTGACCGGCGCCGCGCCGCCCGCGTTCAGGGCAGCGCGGCCTCGATCGAATGGAGCAGCTTGCGCAGGATCGCGTTGCAACGCTGCCGGTCCGCCTGCGAAAGGCTGCCCATCAGGCGCTGTTCCGTCGCAGTAAAGGCGGCCATGGTCCGCCCGGCCAGCGCGATGCCGTCGGGCGTGAGTTCGATGAGCAACGAGCGCTGGTCGCTGGCATGCGAGACGCGGCGGATCAGGCCGCGCTGTTCCAGCCGCCGCGCCAGCCCGGTCAACCCGCCCGAGGTCACCGGCACATAGCGCCCGGCGAGGTCGGTCGGCGCCGCGCGATAGGGCGCGCCGATGCGCATCAGGCCCGCCAGCAGACGAAACTCATTATCGGATAGCCCCGACGCCTTGAGCACCGCTGCCGTCTCCGCACGGAGCCGATCATCGATCCGCGCGACCCGCGCCGCAATCGCCCGCACATCGGCATCCAGCGCCGGAATGACAGCCTGCCACTCCCCGACAAGCGCATCCACTGCCGCATCCAGCCGATGCGCCTCACTCTCCGCACGCAGGTGCGCGAGGCCTAAGGCTGCAGTCGCGCCGTCTTTTGTCACATTACCGGCATTGCATCGGCATGGAGGCCGGCCTTCCAACCCGCCAGCGCTTCTCGCGCCCGGTCGGTATAGGCCTGTTTGCGCTGCTTCTTGCGCACGCTCTCGTCCTCGATGGGCGGGAAGAGGCCGAAGTTGACGTTCATCGGCTGGTAGCTCTCCGCATCGGCGCCGCCGGTGATGTGGCCGAGCAGGGCGCCCAGCGCGGTCTGCGGTGGGGGGAGGGGTATGTCGCGTCCGCCGAGGTCCGCCGCGCAGAACAGACCGGCGAGCAGGCCGATGGCGGCGCTTTCCACATAGCCTTCGCAGCCAGTGATCTGCCCGGCAAAGCGCACATGCGGCATGGCACGCAGGCGCAGGCGATCGTCCAACAACTCCGGGCTCTTGATGAAGGTGTTGCGATGCAGGCCGCCCAGCCGCGCGAACTGTGCATTCTCAAGCGCAGGAATCGTCCGGAACAGAGCGACTTGCGCCTCATATTTAAGTTTCGTCTGGAAGCCGACCATGTTCCACAGCGTGCCTAGCGCATTGTCCTGCCGCAACTGCACGACGGCATAGGGCCAGCGGCCGGTGCGGGGATTGTCGAGACCCACTGGCTTCATCGGCCCGTGGCGCAGCGTCTCTCGGCCGCGCTCGGCCATCACCTCGATAGGCATGCAGCCATCGAAATAGGGCGTGTCCTTCTCCCACTGCTTGAACTCGGTCTTGGGACCATCGAGCAAACCCTGGACGAAGGCGTCGTACTGATCCTTGTCCATCGGGCAGTTGATATAATCCTTGCCGTCGCCGTCGGGCGAACCCTTGTCCCAACGGCTCGCTTTCCAGGCAATGGACATGTCGATGCTGTCGCCATGGACGATGGGCGCGATCGCGTCGAAGAAGGCGAGCTGGTCCTTGCCGGTCGTCCGCGCGATTGCCTCGGCCAGCGGCGCGGCGGTGAGCGGGCCGGTGGCGATGATCGTCGGGCCCTCCGCCGGAATGCCGTCAACGCGCTCGCGCACCAGCTCGATCAGCGGATGCGCTTCGATGGCAGCGGTCACGCCCTGCGCGAAAATGTCTCGGTCCACCGCCAGCGCGGAGCCCGCTGGCAGCTTGCACTTGTCCGCCTGCGCCATGATGAGCGAGCCGAGCGCGCGCATTTCCTGATGGAGCAGGCCGACGGCATTGCTGTTGGCATCGTCGGAACGGAAGCTGTTGGAGCAGACCATCTCGGCCAGCGCATCGGTTTCGTGAGCGGGCGTCTGTTCGCCGCCGCCGCGCATCTCGGAGAGGCGCACGCGCACGCCGGCCTGGGCGAGCTGCCACGCCGCCTCGCTGCCGGCAAGGCCGCCGCCGATGATGTGCACCTGATGGGTCATGGTTCTTCAAATCCTGCCGGGAATGCGTGTTTCCCGTCTGCCCCTAGCCGCAGCTTGCTGTGACCGGCAACCGCGCTCATCGGGATGGTGCCATAGACGTGCGGGAACAGAGCGCCGCCGCGCGAGACTTCCCAGCGCACGGTGTCCCCCAGCGGCGGCAGATCGACCATGACGAGGATGGCCGGATCGACATCGGCAAACCATTTGGCTGCGGTTTCCCGTACCTGTTCGCGGGCGGAAAGGTGGATGTAGCCATCGGCCAGATCCACCGGCGCGCCTGTAAAAACACCTGAGTCGCGCCATGCCGACCATTCCTCGGGGCGCAACAGCTTGAAGGCGAAGAGTTCTGTCATGAAACGACGCTACGGCATGGGCGGGGCGCCGTCCAGCGCTTGCCTTGAGGCGCGAAATCCGGGCATTCCAACCGGTGAATCGATTGAAACAGAACGGGATATGTTCTTCATGCCGAGCGACGCCAAGCCCATGTCCGTGCTCACCGCAGGGCTTATCCGCCTGCTCGATGTCGAGCCGGCGGGAGAGCCCGGGCATTTCCTCGGCCATCGCAAGCCCGGCGGGGCAGGGCGCGTCTATGGCGGGCAGGTGGTCGGCCAGGCGCTGGCGGCCGCGGCCAAGACGGTGGCGGCGGACCGGCCCGTGCATTCGCTGCATTGCTATTTCATGCGCCCGGGCAGTGAGGACTATCCTATCGACTATCAGGTGGACGCGGACATGGATGGCCGCGCCTTCTCAAACCGGCGGATCGTGGCCTGGCAGCAGGAGAAGCCGATCTTCAACATGATCGCGTCCTTCCATAAGGCCGAACGCGGTCCGGCGCACCAGAGCGACATGCCGCCGGTGCCGGACCCTGATGATCTCAAGGATCTCGGCGATCTCATCGAGCAGCATGAACTCCCGGCCGGTCCGGTGCTGCGCTGGATTGCCGGGCGTAACAGCCCGGTGCGCTTCCGTCCGGTGGGCGATATCCAGTCCGGCATCATCAAGACACACGATGCCGCGCCGCAGCTGTGCTGGATGCGCGTAGGGGAGGGGCCGCTCGGCCTTGAGCAGCCCATGCAGCGGGCGATGCTGGGGTTCATCAGCGACATGCTGCTGCTGGCAACGGCCTACCGGCCGCACGGCCTGCACATCGGCAGTCCCGGAGTGGCCAGTGCCAGCATCGATCACAGCGTCTGGTTCCACGACGATGTGGAGTGCGGCGACTGGCTGCTTTACATCACGGACAGTCCCTGGGCGGGGCATGGACGGGGCTTCGCGCGCGGGCATTTTTACGCGCGGGACGGTCGCCTGGTGGCCAGCGTGGCGCAGGAAGGGCTGATCCGCTTCCGCGAAGCCGAGTGACGCGCGTCCCTTTGGACCGTCGGCTCCCAATATTCCATGTCATCAGGACATCCGTTGCGTTTGAGCCGCGCTGACGGCAAAGTTCATCGCCGAAAGCACTATTGATCCGGACCTGACAAAGGCACACCCCGGGCGGAACGGAGGAGTGGATGACCAGAATTCGGGCTGATCGGCCCTCTGTGACGATCAACTATGTCGCACTCACCGACGAACGGCCGCGCTATTATGCGAACGATCACAGCCGGGACACGGTGGTGATCGAGGAGCACGGCATGGCCGCCAGCGATGGACGGCATGAGGTGCTCGGTCTCGACACGGCCGGCGTGGCGCTGGTTGAGGCGCCCACGGCGGTCACCGACTTTGCCGACAAGGCCAATTTCCCAGCTTATGCCAAGGAGATCGAAGCGCTGCTGCTGCGCGAGACGGGGGCGGATGTGGTGATCGTCACCGGTCCGCCGATCCTGCGCTTTTCGGAACGCTCCGGCAAGGCCGGCAGCAGCGATAACAGCCATCCCGCGCGCTTTGCCCATGTCGATGTCAGCGACGCGACGGCGCGCGGTTTTTCGGCGCAGCGTCAGCCCGCAGAGGGGGACATTGTTCGGGCCGCGCATTACAATGTCTGGCGCGTTCTTTCGCCCGCCCCGCAGGATGTGCCGCTGGCGATCTGCGATGCGCGGTCGGTCACCGGCCAGGAACTGCTGCTGGCCGATGCGATTTTCGACAGTCCCTCGGGCGACTGGAGCTTCGAGGGCTATGTCGTCGCGCACGATCCGGCGCATCGCTGGCTGTGGTTTCCCGATATGACGACGGACGAGGCGATCATCTTCAAGACGCATGACAGCCGCGCAGGCGTCGCCCGCTGCGTGCCGCACGTCGCGTTCGATGATCCGCTGTGCGATGACGAGGCACCGCCGCGCATCAGCGTCGAGGCGCGCGCCATTGCCTATTGGCGAGAGGGCGGGGATCGCGGTAAAGGTAAATTACCGTAAACCAAAATTATCCCGATGGCTGACCGTATCATCATCAGCTCTTAACCTTGTTCGGGTTAGGCGCAGGTCAAAGAGCTGAGAGTTCCAATGGCGACGAATGCACCTGTGATTACCGAAAAGAAAACTCGTTTCGAGCTGCTGAACTGGTTGATCGCCAACCCTGTTCTGGGGGCGGGTATTCTCGCGGTGCTCGTTCCGACGCTACTGCTCGTGGCAAGGGAAAGCTGGTCGACTGAGCAGGGCGCGCATGGTCCCATCGTGCTGGCCACCGGCCTGTGGCTGCTGTGGCGGGAATGGCAGAATGCTGCGGCCGTCGCGCGTCCGGCGCCGGGGCTTCCGATTGCCATCGCCTTCGCGATTCTCCTCCCGCTTTATTTCGTCTCGCGGGTCAGCAACATCGTCGAGACAGAGGGCTTTCTCATGTATGGCCTGGTCGTTGCGGCGCTGTTCAGCGCCATCGGCTGGGAGGCGCTCAAGCGGCTCTGGTTCCCGCTCATCTACCTGCTGTTCGTGCTGCCGCCGCCTGAGACGCTGGTGGCCATGGTCACCAATCCGCTCAAGATCATGCTGTCCGAATCCGCCGTCGGCTTCCTGTATCTGGTCGGTTATCCGGTCGCCTCGTCGGGTGTCACCATTCAGGTGGGCCAGTATCAGCTGCTTGTCGCGGAGGCCTGCGCGGGCCTCAACTCGCTCATCTCGCTCTCGGCCATCTCGCTATTTTATGTGTATCTGCGCCACCACGCCAATGTGCGCTACGCGCTGCTGATGATCGTGGCGATCGTGCCGGTCGCCGTGTTCGCCAATTTCGTGCGGATCGTACTGCTTGTGCTGCTGACCTATCATGGCGGCGAGGCAGCGGCGCAGGGCTTCCTGCATGATTTTGCGGGACTGACCATGTTCATGACCGCGCTGATCACCATATTCGCGATCGATCATCTCTTCGGGCTGCTGTTCCCGCGCCTGAAGGGCAGCAAGAGCGATCCTGTCTTAAAGCCAGCGGCCGAGCCCGCCCAGCCCTAAGGCCGGGCGCGGCGTGCCTCAGCTCCGCTGTTGGGCGATCAGGTTCGACATGTCGTCCAGGATCGCCAGCCTCTCCTTTTTAAGGTCCTCCAGATGCTCGTCGCAGGCCGGCTCGATGTCGGTTTCGATCCGGTAGATCTGGCGCGTGAGCAGGTGGTGGCGCTCGGCAAGGGTGCGGAAATGCGCGTTGTGCAGCTTCAGGGCGTGAAGCACCTCATGGTCATGCGGGAACAGGTCGTCGAGCGTCTCGCGGGTATCAAGGGTCATGTTGCTCTCCTGGGTCTTGTCCGGCTTGCAATGATCCGATCGTGCCGGACGGAACGATAGCGCGCCTTGCGCAAGATCAATTCGTCGCCCACCGCCAGCGCATGGGCGGCGGGATTGCCCGCGCCCCTTGCCGTTGCGCGTCAACACGGCTAGAGGGCGCACCGGCTCTTTCCATCCTTGAAATAGACAGGCGCGACCCATGAAGATCAGCGGCGTGGATATTCGTCCCGGCAACAATATCGAATATGAAGGCGGCCTGTGGCGCGCCGTGAAGATCCAGCACACCCAGCCCGGCAAGGGCGGCGCCTATATGCAGGTGGAGCTGAAGAACCTGATCGACGGGCGCAAGAACAATGTGCGCTTCCGCTCTGCCGAGACGGTCGAGCGCATCCGCCTCGATACCAAGGATTTCCAGTATCTCTATGCCGAGGGCGACATGCTCGTCTTCATGGACACGGAGACCTATGAGCAGATCAACCTGCCCAACGATCTCGTGGGTGATGCCGCAGCGTTCCTGCAGGACGGCATGATGGTCATGCTCGAAATGTATGAAGAGCGCCCGATCAGCGTGCAGCTGCCCGAGACGGTCGAGGCGACCGTCGTCGAGGCGGACGCCGTGGTGAAGGGGCAGACCGCATCGGCGAGCTACAAGCCAGCGATTCTCGACAATGGCGTGCGCGTGATGGTGCCGCCGCACATCACCACCGGCACCCGGATCATCGTCGATGTCTACGAGCGCGAATATGTGAAGCGGGCCGACTGATGCGCGCCCTCCGCCTCGTCGCCGGGTCCGCGCTGGCCCTGTCCCTTGCCTGGTCCGCGCCGCTGCTGGCGCAGGCCAAGCCGGCCAGGCCTGCGGGGCAGCCCAGCGAAGCCCAGCTTCAGCACGCGGCGGAGAATTTCCGCATCATGGTCAGCGGTCTGCAGTCCGACAAGATTCCGCAGCCGGTGAAGAGCATTCTCTTCACCTGCGCCTACGGGAATCCGTTCAGCAAGATCAGCGAGAATACCGACAAGCTGATGACCGAGAAGAAGCTGGACCGCAAAAATCCGACCCAGGTGCTCAGCGCCATGGCGGCCGTTTGCGGTTTGCGGCCCGAGATGGTCGCACCGCCCAAGAAGTGATTTCATTCCCTGACCGGCCGCTCTTCCGCGCCGGAGGAGACAGATTGACATGGTATCCCATTCCGGCCTGCTGACGGTCATCGAGCGCGCGGCCCGCAAGGTGGCTCCGCAACTGCGGCGCGACTTCGGCGAGGTTCAGCATCTTCAGGTCAGCCGCAAGGGGCCGGCCGACTTCGTGACTGTCGCCGACAAGAAGGCGGAGGACACGCTGGTCGCCGAACTGAGCAAGGCGCGGCCGGACTGGGGCTTCCTGCTCGAGGAAGGCGGCGAGATCGCCGGCGATCCCATGAAGCCGCGCTGGGTGATCGATCCGCTCGATGGCACCACCAACTTCCTCCACGGCATCCCGCATTTCGCCATTTCCATCGCCGTGCAGGAGCCGCATCGCTCCGGGCAGGGCTGGGGCGAAGTGACGACCGGCATGATCTATCAGCCGATCACCGACGAGAGCTATTGGGCGGAGAAATCCCGCGGCGCCTGGCGGCATGACCAGCGCCTGCGCGTCTCGGCTCGTCGCGATCTGACCGAGGCGCTGATCGCCACCGGCATTCCGTTTATCGGCCACGGCGATTTCACTGAATGGAGCCGCATTTTCGGCGCCATCGCCCCCTCGGTTGCGGGTATCCGCCGCTATGGCTCCGCTGCGCTCGACCTCGCCTGGGTGGCTTCCGGGCGCTATGACGGCTTCTGGGAGAGCGGCCTCTCGGCATGGGACGTGCAGGCCGGCATTCTTTTGGTCCGCGAGGCCGGCGGTTTCGTCACCGATTTCCGGGGTGGCGCCGAGCCAGTGGAGCGTCGCCAGGTGCTGGCCGCCAATGACGTGCTCCACAGCAAGCTCCACAAGCTGCTCGCCGGAGCGCTACGCAACATGTGATGCGGAACGGTCCGGCGCCGGCGACTATCGCTGCCGCCGTTTACCGGCCAACAAAAAAGGGCGCCCGTTGCTCGCCATTCGGCCGGCAGGGGCGCCCTTTTTGCTTCTGGACGGCGCGTCAGCCTTCGACGGCCTCGCTGTTGAGCTGGATATAATTGGCCAGGCCCATGCGCTCGATCATCTCGAACTGCGTCTCCAGCTTGTCGACATGGTCTTCCTCGCTGTCGAGGATATGCTGGAACAGGTCGCGGCTGACATAGTCGCGCACGCTCTCGCAATGCTGGATGGCATCGCGAAGCAGCGGGATCGCTTCCAATTCTGTGTCGAGATCGGCCTTGAGCACTTCCTCGACCGTGCTGCCGATGCGCAGGCGCCCGAGCAGCTGGAAGTTGGGCAGGCCATCGAGAAACAGGATGCGCTCCGCCAGCTTGTCGGCGTGCTTCATCTCGTCGATCGATTCCTCATATTCGAACTTGGCGAGTTTCGAGATACCCCAGTGATCGAGAAGACGGTAGTGGAGGAAATATTGGTTGATGGCAGTCAGCTCGTTCTTGAGCGCGCCATTGAGAAATTCGATGACCTTTTCGTCACCCTTCATGTTCTGTCTCCATGTCGTCAGTCGATGGAGCGGAACTAGCAGCAAAGCGGCAATAATTCACGCGAGAACGTCTCGCAACCATGGGTGCGATAGGTTCTTAATAGCGGTGCACTTCTTCGCTAATGCCAATGATAGTCAGGAATGGGGCTTGGCTGGTCGGCTCAGGCCGTTGCCCAGGTGCCGGTCTGGCTCGGCGCATTGAGGCTGCGGTTGCAGCGCGCCCGGCAGGAGGATTGCTCTTCCACCATCACATCTTCCGCATGATCGAGGCAGATGCGACATTGCGGCGTTTTGCCGAGCGCCCGGTAGGCGCTTTCGGGACACGTCACACCCTGGCGAGCAACGCTGCGCAGTTCCTGTTCCGTGATCGCATTACAGATACAGACAAGCATGATTCGTTGATAGTGTTGTTGCGAGGCATTTGCAATCTCCGGCGTGATCGAATGCGACGAATGGTTGGGCATCCGGCCGGTCTGAGCCCATAGGGGAGGGGCTGACGCTCGGCTGATTTGTTGCGAATCATTCTCAGCCCGTCCAAGGGTTGCCTCGCAGGTGCAGCAGTCCTAAAGCGCCCCCATCAAAGGCTATTAAGCCTAGGGGATTCAAGTGGTCGATCTGTCGCAATATCTGCCGATCCTGCTGTTTCTGGTTGTCGCATTGGGCTTGTCGTGCGCGTTCGTGTTCCTGCCCATGGCCGTCGGCCGGCTGACGGGATCGCACAAGCCGGACCCGGAAAAGCTGAGCGAATATGAGTGCGGCTTTCCCGCATTCGAGGATCCGCGCAGTCAGTTCGACGTGCGCTTCTATCTCGTCGCGATCCTGTTCATCATCTTCGATCTGGAAGCGGCGTTTCTCTTCCCCTGGTCGGTGAGTCTGGCTGAGATCGGCTGGGCCGGCTGGGGCGCGATGATGATCTTCATTTTCGAGCTGGTGCTCGGCCTCGTCTATGCCTGGAAGAAGGGAGCACTCGATTGGGAGTAGAACTTGAACGGCCGGGCACGCTGGGCGCTCCGCTGATCGGGGTTCCGCCGGCCACGCAGCCAGATCCCGAATTCTTCAAGGCGCTCTCCACCGAGGTGAGCGACAAGGGCTTCCTCGTCACCTCGACGGAAGACCTGTTCAACTGGGCGCGCACCGGCTCGCTCTGGTGGATGACCTTCGGCCTCGCCTGCTGCGCGGTCGAGATGATCCACGTGAACATGCCGCGCTACGACATGGAGCGCTTCGGCGCTGCCCCGCGCGCGTCCCCGCGCCAGAGCGACGTGATGATCGTCGCCGGCACGCTGTGCAACAAGATGGCTCCGGCGCTGCGCAAGGTCTACGACCAGATGAGCGAGCCGAAATACGTCATCTCGATGGGCTCGTGCGCCAATGGCGGCGGCTATTATCATTACAGCTACAGCGTCGTGCGCGGCTGCGACCGGATCGTGCCCGTGGACATCTATGTCCCCGGTTGCCCGCCGACGGCCGAAGCACTGCTTTATGGCATCATGCAGCTCCAGCGGAAAATCCGCCGGGTCGGCACGATAGAGCGTTGAGGGGGCGGATATGGTGACAGCCGTTCATTCCGCACCGCGGGTCGAGCCGATCGAGGGTCTGGCCGATGCCATTCGCGCCGCACTCGGCGATGTCGTGCTGGCGATCAAGGATGCGCATTTCGAGCTGAGCGTGGGCGTGCAGCGCGAGGCGCTGGCCGATGCGTTGCAGCTTCTTCGCGATCGCTTCGACTATCAGCAGCTCATGGAGATCGCCGGGGTCGACTATCCCGATCGCGCCGAGCGCTTCGAGGTCTGCTATCACCTGCTTTCGGTGACCAAGAACCATCGCCTGCGCGTCAAGGTGCGCACCGATGAGGATCATGCGGTGCCGACCGTCACGCATCTTTGGCCGGTTGCCGGCTGGCTCGAGCGCGAAGTGTTCGACATGTATGGCGTGCTGTTCGAGGGCAACACGGACCTGCGTCGCATCCTCACCGATTATGGTTTCAAGGGCTATCCGTTCCGCAAAGACTTCCCGCTCACCGGCTATGTCGAGCTGCGCTATTCGGAAGAGCAGAAGCGGGTGGTCTATGAGCCGGTGAAGCTCGCGCAGGACTTCCGCAGCTTCGACTTCATGAGCCCGTGGGAAGGCGCGCAATATGTGCTGCCGGGCGACGAGAAGGCCAAGGGCGAGGCGCCGGGTGCGC
This sequence comes from Sphingobium sp. B10D7B, assembly GCF_025961955.1. Lineage (NCBI taxonomy): Bacteria > Pseudomonadati > Pseudomonadota > Alphaproteobacteria > Sphingomonadales > Sphingobiaceae > Sphingobium > Sphingobium sp. B10D7B. The sequence continues at coordinate 2,027,317 of NZ_JAOQOQ010000001.1, read as the reverse complement.
CCACGCCGCCGCCACCTCCTCCGCCGCCCCCGCCAGCATCCGCTTCCCCGGACGCAAAGACGACCAAGACGACGGACAAGCCTGCGGATACCGGTGCCGGCGCGCCGGCCGACAAGGCTGCGACCAAGCAGGCCCGTGCACCGCGTGCCAAGAAGGCGGAGGTTGCGTCTGCGCCGGTGGAAGACACGCCCCCGGTGGAAAACAAGCCGAAGCGTACGCGCAAGCCCAAGACGCCCGAGGGTGACGCCTGATGTCCGAATATCTCGACAAGCTGGAGCATCTCGTTGACGACGCCGATCCGGCGCTCGGCGACACCGCGATCCAGAACTATACGATCAACTTCGGCCCGCAGCACCCCGCTGCCCACGGCGTGCTGCGTCTGGTTATGGAGCTCGAGGGCGAGATCGTGGAGCGCTGCGATCCGCATGTCGGCCTGCTGCATCGCGGCACCGAGAAGCTGATCGAGTATAAGACCTATCTGCAGGCGCTGCCCTATTTCGACCGGCTGGACTATTGCTCGCCGCTCGGCATGGAGCACAGCTATGTGCTGGCCATCGAGAAGCTGCTGAACCTCGAAGTGCCGCTGCGCGCGCAATATTTGCGCGTGTTCTTTGCTGAGCTGACGCGGATCAGCAACCACATGCTGAACCTCGGTTCGCACGTCATGGACGTTGGCGCGATGACGCCGAACCTGTGGATGTTCGAGATCCGCGAGGACTGCCTCAACTTCTTCGAGCGCGCATCCGGCGCGCGCATGCACTCGGCCTATTTCCGGCCGGGCGGCGTCCATCAGGACGTGCCGCTCAAGCTGCTCGCGGACATTGGCGAATGGCTCGATACGCGCCTGCCACGTCTCTTCGAGGATGCGATCAGCCTGGTGGCGGACAACCGCATCTTCAAGCAGCGCAATGTCGATATCGCAGTCTGCTCCAAGGAAGACGCGCTGCGCTGGGGCTTCTCAGGCCCAATGCTCCGTGGCTCCGGCATTCCGTGGGACATCCGCAAGGCCCAGCCTTACGATGTCTATGATCGCATGGAGTTCGACGTGCCCGTCGGCACCAACTTCGACTGCTACGACCGGTTCATGGTGCGCGTGGAAGAGGTTCGCCAGTCGGCGCGGATCATGAAGCAGTGCTTGAACGAGATGCCGGACGGCCCGGTCGCTTCACTCGATCGCAAGGTCGTGCCGCCCAAGCGCGGCGAGATGAAGCAGTCGATGGAAGCACTCATCCACCACTTCAAGCTCTATACCGAGGGCTTCCACGTGCCCGAGGGCGAAGTCTACGTGGCGACCGAAAGCCCCAAGGGCGAGTTCGGCGTCTATCTGGTGAGCGACGGGACCAACAAACCCTATCGCTGCAAGATCCGTCCGACCGCATTCAGCCATCTGCAGGCGATGGACTTCCTGATGAAGGGTCACATGCTGGCCGACACCACCGCCGTGCTCGGCGCGATGGATATCGTGTTCGGGGAGTGCGACCGGTGAGCGTTGCAACCATGCTGTCCGCTGACGAGCGCATCGCCATCGCCCGCGAGATGATCGCGCGCTACAATCGTCAGGATGCCGACGCCTATGTCGAGCTGATGACGGACGAGGCCTGCGAGGCGAATTATCGCGGCGCGGTCGTGCGCGAAGGCAAGGAAGGGACCCGCTCGGGCCTCGCCGCCGCTTTCGCCAAATGGCCGCAGAACCATGCGGAGATCGTCGAGGCGCAGGCCATCGGCAGCTATGTGCTGATGCGCGAGCATGTCACGCGCGGCCCGGCAAGCGATGGCTCGGAGCTGGTCGAGCCGTTCGACGTGATCGCTGTCTATTCATTCGAGGGCGACAAGGTGTCGCGCGTGGAGTTCATTCGATGAGGGGCGACGCAACACCCGTCTGGTTGCATATCCTGGTGCTGAGCCTTGCCGGCATGGTGCTGATCGTGCTGGACCGCATGGCCGATGTTCCCGATGGCGTGGTCGCAGGGCTGGCATGCGCCACGGTCTATTTCTGGCTGACCTTCGGTGCACCGGCCTACAGCAAGCGGATCCGCGAGAATGGCTGACGCGCCCCAGATCCCCGATGAAGCCGAAGTCCGCGCCCGCTGGGGCGGTTTCGCCTGGACGCCGGAAAATGCCGAGCAGGCTAAGAAGGTCATCGCACGCTATCCCGATGGCCGCCAGCAGTCGGCTGTGATGCCGCTGCTCGATCTTGCCCAGCGGCAGGTCGGTGCGGAGACGAACACGCAGGGCTGGCTGCCGATCTCGGTGATCGAATATGTCGCCGCCCAGCTCGATATGCCGTTCATGCGCGCCTATGAGGTCGCGACCTTCTACACCATGTACAATCTGGCGCCGGTCGGCCGGTTCCATGTGCAGGTCTGCGGCACGACGCCGTGCATGCTGCGCGGCAGCGACGATGTGCTGGCCGCTTGCACCAAGCGCGGCCTCAAGAAGGGCACGACCACCGCGGACGGCCTGTTCACGCTGACCGAGGTCGAGTGCCTCGGCGCCTGCGCCAATGCGCCGATGGTGCAGATCAACGACGACAATTACGAAGATCTGACCTTCGCGAGCATGACGGCGATCCTCGACGATCTCGCAGCCGGCAAGCAGCCCAAGATCGGTCCGCAGATCGACCGCCAGACCAGCGCCCCTGAGGGCGGGCCGACTGCGACGAAGGCGATGGTCACCGAGAATCATGATTATCGGGGGGAATGGTAATGGCTGACGAAACGCCCGCCGCGCCGCCGCCCTTTGTCGGCCCGCTGGAAGACAAGGACCGCATCTTCACCAACGTCCATGGCTATCAGGACTGGCGCATCGACGCCGCCATGAAGCGGGGCGATTGGGATAACACCAAAAAACTGCTCGAAATCGGGCAGGACGGCATCATCGACATCATGAAGGCCTCGGGCCTGCGTGGTCGCGGTGGCGCCGGCTTCCCGACCGGTATGAAGTGGAGCTTCATGCCCAAGGAGAGCAAGGACGGACGCCCGAGCTTCCTGGTTATCAATGCCGACGAGTCCGAGCCGGGCTCGTGCAAGGACCGCGAGATCATCCGCCACGATCCGCACAAGCTGATCGAGGGCGCGCTGGTCGCCGGCTTCGCGATGCGTGCGCGGGCGGCCTATATCTACATCCGTGGCGAGTTCATCTACGAGGCGAAGGTGCTCTTCGCCGCTGTGGAAGAGGCCTATGCCAAGGGCTTCCTCGGCAAGAATGCCTGCGGCTCGGGCTATGATTTCGATGTATTCGTCCATCGCGGGGCAGGGGCCTATATCTGCGGCGAGGAAACCGCGCAGATCGAGAGCCTCGAGGGCAAGAAGGGCCAGCCGCGTCTCAAGCCGCCGTTCCCGGCGGGCGCAGGCCTCTATGGCTGCCCGACCACGGTCAATAATGTCGAGAGCATCGCGGTTGCGCCGACCATTCTGCGGCGCGGCGCCGGCTGGTTCTCCAGCTTCGGGCGCGAGAACAATCGCGGCACCAAGCTCTTCCAGATCAGCGGCCATGTGAACAAGCCGTGCGTGATTGAGGAGAGCATGAGCATCCCGTTCCGCGAGCTGATCGATCGCCATTGCGGCGGCATTCGCGGCGGTTGGGACAATCTGCTCGCGGTCATCCCCGGCGGCTCTTCGGTGCCCCTGGTGCCAGCCGCTGAGATTATGGACGCGCCGATGGATTTTGACGGCCTGCGCGCGCTCGGCTCCGGCCTCGGCACCGCAGCGGTGATCGTCATGGACAAGTCGACCGACATCGTGCGGGCAATCGCGCGGCTCAGCTACTTCTACAAGCATGAGAGCTGCGGCCAGTGCACGCCCTGTCGTGAGGGCACGGGCTGGATGTGGCGCGTGATGGAGCGGCTGGTGCGCGGCGACGCCGATGTGGAGGAGATCGACATGCTCTTCCAGGTCACCAAGCAGGTCGAAGGCCACACCATCTGCGCGCTCGGCGACGCAGCCGCGTGGCCGATCCAGGGCCTCATTCGCCATTTCCGCCCCGAGATCGAGCGCCGCATCGCGGCCAAGCGCGGCGGCGCCCCTGTGCTGGAGGCAGCGGAGTAATCATGCCCACAGTCAAAGTAGACGGCATCGACATCGAAGTTCCCGCCGGAGCGACCGTGCTTCAGGCGTGCGAGCTGGCCGGCAAGGAAATTCCGCGCTTCTGCTACCATGAGCGCCTCTCCATCGCCGGCAATTGCCGCATGTGCCTCGTCGAGGTGAAGCCTGGGCCGCCCAAGCCGCAGGCGAGCTGCGCGTTGCCGGCCGCGGACGGTCAGGAAATCCGCACCGACAGCGAGATGGTGAAGAAGGCCCGCGAGGGCGTGATGGAGTTCCTTCTCATCAACCATCCGCTCGATTGCCCGATCTGCGATCAGGGCGGCGAGTGCGATCTGCAGGACCAGTCCGTCGCTTATGGCCGTGGCCAGAGCCGCTATGACGAGAACAAGCGGGCTGTCACCGAGAAATATATGGGCCCCATCGTCAAGACGGTGATGACCCGCTGCATCCAGTGCACCCGCTGCGTGCGCTTTGCCGAGGAAGTGGCCGGCGTGCCGGAGATCGGCGCGATCTATCGCGGCGAGAACATGCAGATCACCACCTATCTGGAACATGCCGCCAAGAGCGAGCTCTCCGGCAATGTGGTCGATCTTTGCCCGGTCGGCGCGCTGACTTCCAAGCCATACGCCTTCGAGGCGCGGCCCTGGGAGCTCAAGAAGACGCTCGCCATCGACGTGATGGATGCCGTGGGTACGAATATCCGCATCGACAGCCGTGGCCGTCAGGTGCTGCGCGTGCTGCCGCGCGTCAATGACGACGTGAATGAGGAGTGGGCGAGCGACAAGACCCGCCACGCGGTCGATGGCCTGATCCGCAAACGCCTCGACAAGCCTTATGTCCGCAAGGACGGCCAGTTGGTTGCTGCCACGTGGGACGAGGCCTTTGCGGCCATCGCCGCTGTGGCGAAGGCCGCCAACGGCTCGGTCGCTGCGATTGCCGGCGATCAGCTCGATTGCGAGACGATGTTCGCCGCGCGTGAGCTTGTCCATGGTCTTGGCGGTTCGCTGCTCGAAGGCCGCCAGGGCGGCCTCGATTATGACGTTTCCAGCCTTTCGGCGGTGAACTTCAATTCGACGCTCGCCGGCATCGAGACGGCGGACGCGATCCTGCTGGTCGGCACCAACCTGCGTTGGGAAGCCCCGCTGATCAACACGCGCATCCGCAAGGCCATCAAGAAGGGCGCCAAGGTCTGGACCATCGGGCCCGATGTGGACCTGACCTATAAGGTGACCTCGCTCGGCAACGATGCCGCGCTTCTCGCGAACCTGCCCAAGGATGTGCTTGATGCCTTCGCTGCGGCCAACCGCCCGGCGCTGATCATGGGCGGCGGTGCGCTGGCGGCCGCGGGCGTGCATGGCGCCGCACTGGCGGCGGTGAACACGCTGGGTCTGATCAAGGCTGACTGGAACGGCTTCAACGTCGTCCACATGGCCGCCGCACGCATGGGCGGGCTGATGCTCGGCTATGCCGCGCAGGGCGGGGTGAAGGCGATCGCGCAGAGCGAGCCCAAGCTGCTGTTCCTGATGGGCGCGGACGATGTGCCGTTCGACCTCTTCGGCAAGAGCTTCAAGGTCTATGTCGGCCATCATGGCGACAAGGGCGCGCATGCGGCGGAGGTGATCCTGCCCGGCGCGGCCTACACCGAAAAGGCCGGCACCTATGTGAACACGGAAGGCCGCGTGCAGCGCGGCGACAAGGCCGTGTTCGCGCCGGGCGATGCCCGCGAGGACTGGACGATCCTGCGCGCGCTTTCCGACGTGCTGGGCAAGACGCTGCCGTTCGACAGCTTTGAGGCGCTGCGTGCGGCCATGTATGCCGCCGTCCCGGCGCTGGCGCAGGAAGGGCTTGTCGATTTCGGCTGGTCGGCTCCGTCGCTGGCGAGCAATGCGAGCGGCCCGATCAACCTGCCGATCAAGGATTTCTACCTGACCAACGCGATCTGCCGGGCCAGCCCGACGATGAAGCGCTGCTCGGCAGAACTGGTCATGGGTGAAGAGTTCGCGGAGGCCGCGGAATGACCGAGTTTTTCCAGACCTATCTGGGCACGGGCTTCGGTTGGTTCGTCGCCAACCTGATCCTCATCCTGCTCATCGCGCTGCCGCTCATGCTGGCGGTCGCGATGATCATCTATGCCGATCGCAAAATCTGGGCGGCGATGGCGCTGCGTCGCGGCCCCAACGTCGTCGGTCCCTTTGGCCTGCTCCAGTCGTTCGCGGACGGCCTCAAGGTCTTCCTGCAGGAAACGATCATCCCGAGTGCGGCCAACAAGGGCCTGTTCATCCTCGCGCCAATCATCACCTTCACGGTGGCGCTGCTAGCCTGGGCGGTGATCCCATTCGATGCCGGAATGGTGCTGGCGGACATCAATGTCGGCCTGCTCTATATTCTCGCGATCAGCTCGCTCGGCGTTTACGGCGTGGTGATCTCGGGCTGGGCGTCCAATTCCAAATATCCCTTCTTCTCTGCGATGCGCGCCAGTGCGCAGATGATCTCCTATGAGGTCTCGATCGGCTTCGTGCTGATCAGCGTCGTGCTCTGGTCGGGCAGCTTCAATCTCTCGACCATCGTCGAGACGCAGCGCAGCTATTATGGCTTTTTGAATGGCCACGGCTTCAACCCGCTGCTCTTCCCGATGGCGGTGGTGTTCCTCATCTCGTCCATGGCGGAGACGGCGCGGGCGCCCTTCGACCTGACCGAGGCTGAATCCGAGCTCGTCGCCGGCTATCAGACCGAATATTCGTCGATGAGCTTCGCGCTCTTCTGGCTCGGCGAATATGCCAACGTCATCCTGATGTGCCTGCTCAACGCGCTGCTCTTCTGGGGTGGCTATCTGCCGCCGGTGGACTGGGCACCGCTCTATGTCGTGCCGGGCATCATCTGGCTGCTGGCCAAGACCTTCATCTTCTTCTTCATCTTCTCCTGGGTGAAGGCGACGGTGCCCCGCTTCCGCTATGACCAGCTCATGCGGCTGGGCTGGAAGGTCTTCTTGCCGCTCTCGCTCTTCTTCGTATTCCTCGTGTCCGGGTTCCTGATGTTGACCCGCTATGGAGGCGGCGCATGATTGCGCATCTCGTCAAATCCTTCACCCTCTGGGAGTTTCTGAAGGCGCACTGGCTGACCTTGAAGTATTTCTTCAAGCCCAAGGCGACCATCAACTACCCCTATGAGAAGAACCCGATCTCGCCCCGCTTCCGCGGCGAGCATGCGCTGCGCCGTTATCCCAATGGCGAAGAGCGCTGCATCGCGTGCAAGCTGTGCGAGGCAATCTGCCCGGCGCAGGCGATCACCATCGAGGCGCAGCCGCGCGACGATGGCTCGCGGCGCACGACGCGCTACGACATCGACATGGTGAAGTGCATCTATTGCGGCTTCTGCCAGGAAGCCTGCCCGGTCGACGCGATCGTGGAAGGCCCGAACTTCGAGTTTGCCACGGAAACCCGTGAAGAACTCTATTACGACAAGGCGAAACTGCTCGCCAATGGTGACAAATGGGAGCGGGCAATCGCGGCGAACCTTGCCGCCGATGCCCCCTACCGTTAAGGCGCCGCGAAGGGACCAGAGGGGGACGTTTTGACCGTTCAAGTTTTCGCCTTCTACCTGTTCGCGAGCATCGTCGTGGCATCGGCCACGATGGTCATTCTCGCGCGCAATCCGGTGCACAGCGTGCTCTGGCTCATCCTGGCGTTCTTCAACGCGGCGGGACTCATGGTGCTGCTCGGCGCCGAGTTCGTCGCGATGCTGCTCGTCATCGTCTATGTGGGTGCGGTCGCCGTGCTCTTCCTCTTCGTGGTGATGATGCTCGACATCGATTTCGCGGAGTTGCGAGCGGGATTCGTCAGTTATTTCCCGCTGGGCGGCGCCATCGCGCTGATCCTGCTGGTCGAGCTGGTGCTCGGCATCGCCATCTGGCAGGCCGGTGAGGTCACGCTCGCGCAGCGGGCTGCGCCAACACCGACGGACATGCCGAACATCCAGGCGATCGGCGCGCTGCTTTACTCGCGCTACATCTTCCTGTTCGAGGCGGCCGGGCTCATCCTGCTCGTTGCGATGATCGGCGCCATCGTGCTGACGCATCGCGCCCGGGGCGGCGTGCGCTCGCAGGACATTGGCAAGCAGGTCCGCCGCCGGCCCGAGGATGCCGTGCGCAACATCGATCAGCCGGTGGGCAAGGGGGTAGAGCTGTGAGCCTCTTCCGCATCAACGCTCCGTTCGTGTCGAGCGTCGTCGAGACACGTCGCGCACCCCGCTTCTCGACTTCGCTCGAAGCGAACGGAAAGGGAGGTCTTTCCGCATGATCGGCCTGGGTCATTATGTCGTCGTCAGCGCGATCCTGTTCGTGCTCGGCGTGCTCGGCATCTTCATCAACCGCAAGAACATCATCGTCATCCTGATGGCGATCGAGCTAATCCTGCTGGCGGTGAACATCAATCTCGTCGCGTTCAGCGCCTATCTGGGCGATCTGGTCGGGCAGGTCTTCGCCATGTTCGTTCTGACAGTGGCCGCCGGTGAAGCGGCGATCGGTCTGGCGATCCTCGTCATCTATTTCCGTCAGCGCGGCACCATCGCCGTCGACGATGTCAACCAGATGAAGGGCTGATCGCGTGATCTCAATCATCGTCTTCGGTCCGCTGCTGGCCGCGATCATCGCGGGGCTGGGCCAGCGCGCCATCGGCAATGTGCCGTCCAAGATCATCACGACGGGCGCGCTGTTCCTCTCCTGCGCGCTCTCCTGGCCGATCTTCATCTCCTACCTCACCGGCAATGCACAGCCGCAGATTGTCGAGCTGTTCACCTGGATGCGCTCGGGCACGCTGGACGTCAGCTGGGCGCTGCGGGTGGATGCGCTGACGGCCACGATGCTGGTGGTCATCACCAGCGTCTCCGCGCTCGTCCACCTGTATAGCTGGGGCTATATGGACGAGGACCCGGATCAGCCGCGCTTCTTCGCCTATCTCTCGCTGTTCACCTTCGCGATGCTGATGCTGGTGACCGCCAACAACCTGCTGCAGATGTTCTTCGGCTGGGAAGGCGTGGGCCTGGCCTCCTATCTGCTGATCGGTTTCTGGTACAAGAAGCCCTCGGCGGGCGCTGCGGCCATCAAGGCGTTCGTCGTCAACCGCGTCGGCGACTTGGGCTTCATGCTCGGCATCTTCGGCATCTATCTGGTGTTCGGCACGATCGACATTCCGGCGATCCTCGCGGCCGCGCCGACCATGGCCGGCTCGACCATCGGTTTCCTCGGCCATCGCTTTGATACCATGACGGTCCTGTGTCTGCTGCTGTTCATCGGCGCGATGGGCAAGTCCGCGCAGCTCGGCCTCCACACTTGGTTGCCGGACGCGATGGAAGGCCCGACGCCGGTCTCCGCACTGATCCACGCCGCGACCATGGTCACGGCAGGCGTGTTCATGGTGTGCCGCCTCTCGCCGCTGTTCGAGACGAGCGCGACGGCCATGGCGGTGGTTACCATCGTTGGCGCGGCAACCTGCATCTTCGCCGCCACCATCGGCACGGTGCAGACCGACATCAAGCGCGTGATCGCCTATTCGACCTGCTCGCAGCTCGGCTACATGTTCTTCGCTGCTGGCGTTGGCGCATATGGCGCTGCGATGTTCCACCTGCTGACGCACGCCTTCTTCAAGGCGCTGCTGTTCCTCGGCGCCGGCTCGGTGATCCATGCCATGCATCATGAGCAGGACATGCGCTATTATGGCGGCCTGCGGAAATCGATCCCGATCACCTTCTGGACGATGCTGCTCGGCACGCTGGCCATTACCGGCGTCGGCGTTCCCGGCACCTATTTCGGCTTTGCCGGCTTCTTCTCCAAGGATGCGATCCTGGAGAGCGCCTTCGCGGCGGGCGGCCATGGCACGGGCGCGTTCTTCGTCGGCGCCTTCGCGGCGCTGCTCACCAGCTTCTACAGCTGGCGCCTGATGTTCCTGACCTTCTGGGGCAAGCCCCGCTGGGCGGGCAGCGAGCACATTCAGCACGCTGTCCATGATGCCCACGGCCACGGTCATGACGACCATGCCCATGCCGAAGCATACGGCCATGCCGAGCATGGTGCGGACAATCCGCCGGCGCAGGAAGATGCGGGTCATGATCCGCACGGCCATGGCGTCGATGCGCAGGCGACCGGCACGGCAGGCTATCACCCCCATGAGAGCCCGCTGGTCATGCTCATCCCGCTGATCGTGCTGAGCCTTGGTGCGGTGCTGGGTGGCTATGTGTTCTACTACAGCTTCTTCGGGGTCGAAGAGGGCGCCCGCTTCTGGGCGGCCAGCACGCTCTATTTCAACGAGCATCTGGTCCATGCCGCGCATGAAGTGCCGTTCTGGGTGAAGGCGACGCCGGCCGTCGTCATGCTCACCGGCCTCGTCATCGCCTGGCTGGCCTATATCCGCCACACCGACTGGCCGGCCAAGTTCACGGCGCAGTTCTACATGCTCTACGATTTCCTGCTGCATAAGTGGTACTTCGATGAGCTGTACGATCTCATCTTCGTTCGCCCGGCCATGTGGCTTGGCCGCGTCTTCTGGAAGGGCGGCGACCAGGGGGTCATCGATCGGTTCGGTCCCAATGGTGCGGCGGCGGTCGTCGTTGCCGGCAGCCGGGTCACGCGGGCCATGCAGTCGGGCTATCTCTATTCCTATGCGCTGGTGATGCTGATTGGCCTCGCCGCGGCAGTCACCTGGGCGATCATGCCGAAATGAGCCAGAGCTTCCCCATCCTTTCGCTGATGCTCGCCGTTCCGATGATCGGCGCCATCGCCTGCCTGTTCGTCTCGGCGCAGTCCGCGCGCTGGATCGCGCTCGCCGCGACCCTGATCGACCTGGTGCTGGGCGCTATCCTCTGGCTGAGCTTCGACATGACGCCCGGCGCGGCGGAATGGCAGTTCACCGAATATGCGCCGATCTTCGGGCGGTTCGCCTGGGCGCTGGGCATAGACGGCATCGCGCTGATGCTGATCGCGCTCACGGTGTTCCTGATGCCGATCTGCATCGGCGCGAGCTGGGAATCCGTGAAGGACCGCGTCGGCGAATATATGGCGGCGTTCCTGTTCATGGAGACGCTGATGATCGGCGTCTTCGCGGCGCAGGACATCTTCCTCTTCTACATCTTCTTCGAGGCCGGCCTCATCCCGATGTATCTCATCATCGGCATCTGGGGCGGCGCGGACCGGATCTACGCCAGCTACAAATTCTTCCTCTATACGCTGCTCGGCTCGGTGCTGATGCTCATTGCGATGCTGTGGATGGTCCGCACGGCCGGCTCCACCGCCATTCCGGAGCTGATGGCCTATGACTTCCCGCCGCACGCGCAGACCTGGCTGTTCCTCGCCTTCTTTGCCAGCTTCGCGGTGAAGATGCCGATGTGGCCGGTCCACACCTGGCTGCCGGATGCGCACGTGCAGGCGCCGACCGCAGGGTCGGTGATCCTCGCCGGCGTGCTGCTGAAGATGGGCGGCTATGGCTTCATCCGCTTCTCGCTGCCGATGTTCCCGGTGGCCTCGGCCGAACTGGCCTGGCTGGTCTGGGGCCTCTCGATGGTCGCGGTGGTCTACACCAGTCTCGTCGCGCTGGTGCAGAGCGACATGAAGAAGCTGATCGCTTATTCCTCGGTCGCGCACATGGCGATCGTGACGGTCGGCCTGTTCGCCTTCAACCAGCAGGGCGTCGAGGGCGCCATGATGGTGATGCTGGGCCACGGCCTGGTTTCCGGTGCACTCTTCCTGTGCGTGGGCATCATTTATGATCGCCTGCACACCCGCGAGATCAATCGCTATGGCGGCCTTGCCGTCAACATGCCGAAATATGCGCTGCTGTTCATGCTCTTCACCATGGCCTCCGTCGGCCTGCCGGGCACGAGCAACTTCGTCGGCGAACTCTTGTCGCTGATGGGCATCTATCAGGCATCGAGCTGGGTCGCTTTGGTCTGCACCACCGGCATCATCCTGGGCGCCGCCTATATGCTGTGGCTCTACCGCCGCGTGGTGTTCGGCGACCTGGTCAAGGACGACGTTCGCGCCATGCCGGACCTCTCGGCGCGTGAAATGGCGCTGCTGGTGCCGATTGCCGCTGCGGTGCTGTGGATGGGCGTCTATCCCGAAAGCTTCCTGGCGCCGATGCGCGGCAATGTCGCCAGCATCGTTGCCCGCACCGAGGCGGTGAAGCCCGCCGGTGACGCCCACCTCACCAAGGGCACGGGCAAGGCCGTTACAACACATCATGAAGAACACGCCGAGGGGGCGCACTGATGGATAGCCTGGGCGTATTCGCTTCGGTCCTGCCGGAAATCACGCTGACGATCTCGGGCCTGGTCCTGCTGATGGTCAGTGCCTTTGCAGGCGATAGCGCCGGTCGCACGGTGAGCTGGCTCTCGGTGCTGGCGCTGGCCGTGGCCGGGCTGCTGCTCGCCACGCCGGCGGTGAATGCCGGCGGCCTGATCTTCGAGGGTCTCTACCGCGCCGATGCCTTTGCGAGCTTCGCCAAGGCACTGATCTTCTTCGCGGCTGCGGCCTGCATCGTCGTGGCACCGCGCTTCTTCGATGGCGACGGTGGCCTGCGCGCCGAATATCCGGTGCTGATCCTCTTCTCGTCCATAGGCATGTCGATGATGGTGTCGGCGGCCGATCTGCTGACGCTCTATATCGGCCTCGAGTTGCAGAGCCTAGCCGCCTATGTGCTGGCGAGCTTTGCCCGCAAGGATTCGCGCTCGGCAGAAGCCGGCCTCAAATATTTCGTGCTCGGCGGTCTCGCGAGCGGCATCCTGCTTTATGGCATGTCGCTGCTCTATGGCTTCTCCGGTACGACGAGCTTCACTGGTGTCGCTGCAGCGATGGCCGATGGCCTGAGCACCGGCGAAATGTTCGGCATGGTGTTCGTGCTGGCGGGTCTTGCCTTCAAGATCAGTGCGGTGCCGTTCCACATGTGGACGCCCGACGTGTATGAAGGTGCGCCGACACCGGTCACGGCCTTCTTCGCCAGCGCGCCCAAGGTGGCAGCGCTCGCGCTGACGGTGCGCGTGGCGATCAGCGCGATGGGGCCGAGCGGAGTCGCCTGGCAGCAGATCATCATCTTCATGGCCTTGGCGTCCATCGTGCTGGGCGCCGTTGCGGCGATCAACCAGCCCAACATCAAGCGGCTGTTGGCTTATTCCTCGATCAACAACATCGGTTTCGCGCTGATCGGCCTGGCGGCCGGCACGGCCGAAGGTGTTGCGGCGGTGATGAGCTATCTGTTCATCTACATTATCATGACGGTCGGCAGCTTCATCTGCGTGCTGCAGATGCGGGATGAGGACGGCAATCCGGTCGAGACGATCGCGAGCCTCGCGGGCCTGTCGCGCTCGCGACCGGGTCTGGCGGCTGCGCTGGCCATCTTCATGTTCAGCCTTGCGGGTATTCCGCCGCTGTTCGGCTTCTGGGCCAAGTTCCTGGTGTTCGATGCCGCCGTCGGTGCGGGCCTTACGCCGCTGGCCGCCATCGGTATTGCCGCCTCGGTCATCGGCGCCTTCTATTATCTCAAGGTGGTCAAGACGATGTACTTCGACCAGCCGGCCGAGCCTTATGGCACTGCCCGCAGCCCCCTGGAATATGGGCTTATGACCGCCTGCGCAGCGATCATCGTGGTGGGCTATCTGCTCAACCCCTGGCTCGACCGGGCGAGCGCGGCTGCTGCAGCTTCGCTTTTCTGAGACCGCCGCGCGTCGCCTTACGAGCGGGGCGACGCTGCAGTGCGCAGTGGGCGCATCGATGACCCTCTATCACCGCATGGCGTCACAGGGGCGCGGCTAGATGGCGCACGCGCGCATCGATGTCGTACCGGAAACCGGCTCCACCAATGCCGATCTGCGCGCGCAGGCCGATCGCTGGCCGGATGGGCACTGGCTGCGCGCCGAGCGCCAGACGGCGGGGCGGGGGCGGCTCGGCCGTGCCTGGCAGAGCCCGACCGGTAACCTCTACGCCTCCACCCTGATCGCGCTGCAGCCGGGTGATCCGCCAGTCACCGGCATCAGCCTGATGATGGGGATCGCGGTCCATGACGCGCTTTCAAGCCTCGCAGTGAAGGCGCCGATCCTGCTGAAATGGCCCAATGATGTTCTTGCGGATGGCGCCAAGCTGGCGGGCATGTTGCTGGAACGGGAAGGGCAGGCGATCATCGCCGGGATCGGGGTCAACATCGCCACCGCGCCGTCGCTCGCCGACCGCCCGACCGTAGCGCTGAATGCCTTGCCGGGCGGGGCTGACGTTGCCGCCGAGGCGGTTCTCGACGCGCTGGTTCTCGCGGTCGACCGCTGGCTGCCACGCTGGCGCGCGGAGGGGATGGCCGCGCTCGTCCCGGCCTGGCTTGCGCGGGCGCATCCCATCGGCACGGCGCTGGTGGTGACGGGCACGGCAGACGCGCCCCTGCACGGGCGCTTTGCCGGCTTGCGCGGCGATGGTGCGCTGATGTTGGCCCGTGAGGATGGCACACAGGCGGTCGTGCACAGCGGCGATGTCGGCATATTGCCTTGAATTCGGCGCTGGAAACGCGCAACGCCGCCTGAGAGGATCAGCCCATGTTGCTAGCCATCGATGCCGGAAATACCAATGTCGTCTTCGCGCTGATCGCGCCCGATCGCACGATCCGCGCGCGCTGGCGGATCGCCACCGATCCGCGCCGCACCGGCGATGAATATGCCGTGTGGATCAACCAGCTGCTCCAGCTCGAAGGGCTGGGCATGAAGGATGTGACGGCGGTGATCGTCTCTACCGTCGTGCCGCGCGCGATGCACAATCTCGATACGCTCGCCCGCAAATATTTCGGCGTCGAGCCGCTGATTGCGGGCAAACCACCGGTGGAATGGCATATCAATGTGGACGTGCCGATGCCGCAGACGCTCGGTGCGGATCGCGCGCTCAATGCCATCGCCGCCCATGACGCCTATGAAGGCGATCTCATCGTCATCGATTTCGGCACGGCAACCACCTTCGACTATATCGATTATACCGGCGCCTATAAGGGCGGGATCATTGCGCCGGGCATCAACCTGTCGCTCGATGCGCTGGTGAACAATGCCGCGAAATTGCCCCGCATCGCCATCGAATCCCCCCGTAACAATGATTCCGTGATCGGCCGCACCACGGAGGACCAGATGCTGATTGGTGTTTTCTGGGGATATGTGGCAATGATGGAGGGGCTGGTCATGCGGATGCGCAAGGAGATCGGCCGCCCGGCGACTGTTCTTGCCACCGGCGGCCTCGCCATCTTGTTCGACCAGAAGACCGATCTCTTCGATGCCATCGTGCCGGATCTCACATTGACCGGCCTGGCACTCCTCTATGAACGCAGCGGAAAAAGTGCATGACGCCAGGCGATGAACTTCTCTTCCTGGCCCTTGGTGGGTCAGGCGAAATCGGCATGAATCTCAATCTCTATGGCTGTCGTGGCAAATGGCTGATGGTGGATCTGGGGGTGACCTTCTCCGATCCGTCCTTCCCCGGCATAGATCTCATCATGCCGGACACCGCGTTCATCGAGGAGCGGCAGAAGGATCTGCTCGGCATCGTGCTCACCCATGGGCATGAGGATCATATCGGCGCGGTGCCCTATCTTGCGGCCGATCTCGACGTGCCGATCTATGCGACGCCGTTCACTGCCGGTCTGGTGCGGGGCAAGCTCGCCGAGGAAGGTCTGACGGACAGCGTGACGCTGCATGTCATCCAGGAGGACGAGAGCTTCGAACTGGGCGAATTCCGGATGCGCTACCTACCGCTCGCGCACTCGATCCCGGAAGGCAATGCGCTGCTGATCGAGACGCCCTTTGGCCGCATCTTCCATACCGGCGACTGGAAGCTCGACGATGAGCCGCAGATCGGCGTGCCCTCCACGGCGGAAGAACTCAAAGCCGTGGGCGACGAGGGCGTATTGGCGCTCGTTTGCGACAGTACCAATGTGTTCAATCCCGAGGCCAGCGGCTCGGAAGGCTCTGTGCAGGCCGATCTGCTGAGTACGATTGCCGGCGCCAAGGGCAGGGTGGTGGTGACCACCTTCGCCAGCAATGCCGCGCGCCTGCAGACGCTGGCCAATGTGGCGCGGCTCACCGGGCGCAAACTCTGTGTCGCCGGGCGCTCGCTCGATCGCATCATCACCATCGCCAAGAGCTGCGGCTATCTGCAGAATCTGCCGCCGATGCTGGACTTCGACGCGATCATGGCGGTGCCGCCGCGCGAAGCGATGATCATCGCGACTGGCGGCCAGGGCGAATCCCGCGCCGCGCTCGCCCGCATCGCGACCGATCAACACCCGATCAAGCTGGATACCGGCGACACGGTGATCTTCTCGTCGCGCAAGATTCCCGGCAACGAGCTGGCCATCGGCCGCATCCAGAATGCGCTGGCGGCCAAGAATGTGGTGATGATCACCGAGAATGACGCGCATATCCACGTCTCCGGCCACCCCGGGCGGCCGGAGCTGGCGGCGATGTATGGCTGGATCCGGCCCGAGATGATTGTGCCGGTGCACGGCGAATTGCGCCATATGGCGGAGCAGGCGCGCTTTGCCGCGGAGCAGGGCATCGAGCGCGGCATCGTGCAGACCAATGGCGACATCATCCGCCTCGCGCCCGATGGGCCGCACAAGATCGGCGAGACGCGCGCCGGGCGCCTCGTGCTGGATGGCGATGTGATCCTGCCGGCCGATGGCAACACCATGAACGAGCGCCGCAAGATCATGATCCACGGCCATATGAGCGTGGGCCTCGCCATTTCCGCCAAGGGCAAGATGCTCGGCGCGCCGGACATCCGCACCAAGGGCGTGCCGGTGGAGGATGATCGCGAGCAGTTCCTGGCTGATGCGGCCAAAGCTGTGGGCGCGGTTGTCGCCAAGGGCAAGGCGAGTGGGGACGTCGAATCCCTGCGGGAAGCGGTGCGCATCGGCGCGCGGCGCGTGGCGTTCGAGTGGACCGGCAAGAAGCCGATCGTCGACGTGATGATCGTGCAGGCCGGCTGAGGGAGGCGAGGATGCAAATCGGCTCCGCGCTGGCGATCTATTTTCTGATCTGGTTTCTCAGCCTGTTTCTGGTGCTGCCGTTCGGCGTGCGCACCAGCGACGAGCTTGGGAAGGAGAAGGTGCCGGGGCAGGCGGACAGCGCGCCCCATGAGTTTCGCTTCTTCCGCATGATCCTGCGCACGACGGCGCTTTCCGCTCTGTTCTTCGCGCTGTTCTACGCGAACTGGGAATATGGCTGGGTGACCATCCGCAGCTTCGACGGGTTTTTGAACGCCCCTGAGAGCCTCCGGCAGTAAGCGCAGAGCCTCCGGCAATAAGCGGGGAGGCGGGCGCGCGGTTTCAGCCGCGCGCCCCGCTCAGTTCGGCCTCAATTTGGCCGAAGCCGGTCGATGCCCTGGGCAAGCGCCACGTAGAGCTTGCCGATATCCGACGAGATCATTGTCAGCGCCAGGGTGCTGCCGTCCTTGGCGGCCATCACCGTGCGCAGCAGCATCTCGAAGTCGCGGATGTAGCGGTTCACATGCTCGCGGAAGGTGGCATCGTCCTGATAGAGGGCGTGGATCTGCTTCGCCTCTGCATTGTTGACCAGCTTGGTCGCGCGCCGTGCGAATAGGCCCTGGTCGCCCTTGAGATAGGCGTTCCAGTCGCTGTCCGAGACATCCTTGTCGAACCACTTGCCGACATCGATGGCGTGCTCGCCCAATGCGCCGATGAGCATGGCCGATCGTTCGGAGATCAGATCGCGGTCCTGCGTCTCCAGCTTCTCGCGATGTGCGCTGATGGCGAGGTCGAGCGTCATGCCGGCTTCGGCGAGGGTCAGCATGTCGCCGCTCAGCTTGTGCGTTGCCTTCTGGGCGGTCTGCGCAGCCTCGTCGGCCGCCTGAGCCAGCCGGGCCAGTTCGCTCGAGACGGTCGCCTCAACCACCTGCCGGATGGCCTTGTCGCTGGCCACTGCGAGCCCCTGCGCGGCTGCCGGGATCACGTTGTCCATCGCTTCTCGCGCGCGTGAGGCAGCAGCGTCGGCGGCATTGCGGACTTCGCCCAGCGCTTCCGCCAGACGCGGGCCGACCGTCTCGCCAAGCACCTCCATGCCACGACCTGCCTGCTCGACCGCATCGGCCAGCGCCGCGATTTGCTGGCGCTGCGCGGAAAGGGCATCCTGAGACTTGCACAAAGCCTCGGTGAGCACGCTGAGCTGGGTGTTGGTCGCCTTGTCCGACTCGCGCAACTGGCTGACGACGCCGGTCGCCACCGCTTCCACGGCTTCAAGCGCCGGCCCTGCCGTGCGGATGCGCTCGTGCATCGTGCCAAGCTGGCTTTCAACCCGGCCAATCGCGGCCGGCAGGCTCTCGTCGAGCTCGCGCACGCTGCTGTCCAGGGCGAGCAGCAGCGCTTCGGTGCGCTGGATAAGCTGACCGGCATGGCCATCGCCGCGCCCCAGAGTCTCGATCAGGGCCTGGGTTTCCCCTGACAGCCGGCTGAGCGTGCCGGAAAGCTGCTGGGTGCGGGCGAGCGAGGCCTGCTCCAGCGCATCGAACGAATGGGCAAGCGCGACTGCTTGCTCGCTCGTCTGGGTCAGCCACTGCGTGCTCCTGCCGGTCTGCCCTTCCAATCGGGCATCGAGACCGTCGAGCAGGGCTTCCATCTCGCGGCAGGTGGAAGCGAAGCGATCCAGGCCGCCGCTGGATGCGCGGTCGATCGCCGCGGCGCTCTGTTCGACGAGCGCGGCCAGCGCGGCGTTCTGCGCATCGAGGCGCTGCTCGGTCGCATCGAGCACGGATTTCACGCGGTCGATGGTGAGGTCGAGACGGGCGGAGGAGAGTTCGGAGAGATTGGTCAGCTCTTCTCCCGCGTCATGCGCGCCGTCGCGCAGCCCGGAGATCTGCGCCGAGAGCGCCTTGCCGGCATCGGTGAGCTGCAGGCGGACTTCCTCCGCCACCAAAGCTGTCGCCTGCAACTGATGATCGAGCGCGTCGTGGCGCTGGCCAAGATCGCCACCGACCCGTGCGAGCGTTTCGCCCAGTGTCGCCAGCCGGTCCTCCAGCTTGGGCAGCGTATCGACCATCGCGGCGAGACGGTCGCCGACGGCACTCACGCGTGAGAGCGAGGTCGTGCTGTTCTGGCCGAGCAGGTCGGTCTGCGCGGCGATGTCCGTCATGGATCGGCGCAGGGACTCGCTCGCCGCCTCGGCTGCCCGGGCGGTTTCGCGGGTCTGGCCGGCGAGCTGGCCGTTCACGTCGGTGAGCATGGTCAGGGCCTGGCGCGCTTCGCTGGTGATTTGCGCGGCGTCGTCGGCGCTGAGCGAGGCTACAGCCGCGGCCGGGCGTCGCATCAGGATCACGGCGAGGCCGCCAAGGATCAACAAGGGTGCCGTCGCGACTGCGATCAGGTTGATCAGCCATGCGGAGCGCGCGCCGATGTCCGGATCGGTCCCACTGGCGACCACAAGCGCGACCCAGCCGACGGCAATGACCCCCAAGCCCCCCAGAGCGGCTTTCCGCGCCGGGCTGAGCGGTTCGCGCTCTGCGGCGCCGCTTGCGAAGGATGTGGCCATGCCTTGATCTCCCCCAGAGGAACGATCGGGAAAGGCGGGCGCATCCCAGCCTGCATCCGACTCGTTGCGGCGCGAGACGCCGTCCTGTTTCACGTGTTCTGGCCCCTTATTGATGCCGCTAATCTGGTCGATGTCCCGCCCATCCGTACCGTTTTGGGACGGATTTTCGACTTTTCGGGCGTCGGACATGGCATTTCCTTAACATGTTCCCTCTGAGGGGGAACCCGGTTTTACACTCTGTTCACCTTTCGAAGGTTATCAGATGGCCATGGCATATGATCCTGGCACGCTCGAAGCAGCCCTTGCTGCGGCAGTCGGTTCCGACCGTGCGCTCATCGCGGATTTGCGTCGCGCATTCCTCGAGAGCGCAGGCCGGCAGGTTGATCTTCTCGCCCGTTCCCGCTGCGATGCGAACTGGACGATGGCGGCGCTACGACTCAAGGGGCTCTGCGCCAGCTTTGGCGTCAATCGCCTGATGAACCTCGCCGATGAAGCGCTGATGGGCGCGCCGGGCGATCCGGTCATCCTGCGGCGCATCACCCAGGCGCTCGCGACGGTCGGGGCGGAAAACGAAGACTGACAGCCCGACCGTATGTGTCGGCTGATTACTCTCCAGGCAGCCCCATGTGTCGAAACGGGGGCCTTGCAATCAGGCCACCGCATTGCCAGACAGATTGTCTGTGTCGAATGTCGGTCTCTAGGTAGCATCCATGGTGCTGGTCGCTCTGCTCAGTGCGCGCAATGCCGCACGGGACGGTCTGCAGTCGCCCGTGTCATCGGCGCTGCTGGACTTTGGCGGCCAGAGCCTCATCGAGTATCAGGCGCGGCTGGCGCTTGGCGCGGGCGCGGAAAAGCTCATCATCCATGCCGATGCGGCGGCGGCCGAGGCGGACTTGCCCGGCCTCACCCGCATGGCCGATCACATCGCGCGAGAGACCGATTGCCCGGTGAGCGTGGTGCGCGACATGCCGGAACTGGCCCGCACGATTGCACCGGAAGACCTCGTTCTGCTGATGGCGGAAGGGGCGGTGATCCCCTCAGAAGCGCTCGACGCCCTGACGATCAGCGGTGGCGAGGCGGTGCTGGTGCTGCCCTCTGGCGCGAGCACGGCCAGCTTCGAGCGGCTGGATGCCAGCAGCATGTGGGGCGGGGCGTTCTGTGTTTCCGGGGAACGGCTGCTCGCAACGCTGGATATGCTGGGCGAGTGGGATCTGGTGCTCACCTTGCTCCGTCGCGCCGTTCAGGATGGCGTGGAGCGGATCATGCTGCCGCCCGAGCCGGTGCTGCAGGGCCGGTTGGCCTTCCTCACCGATCAGTCCAGCGCCGATCTGGCGCTGAATGCCCTCAGCGATTACGCCCCCGACGCAAGCTGGCGCGATGGCGGCGGCGTTGCGGCCTTGCTGGCGCCGCTCTCGCGTACGTTGCTGCGCGAGTTGATGCACCGGCAGGCGGAACCGGGACATATCGCGCTGCTCGCCGTGCTGCTGTGCGCGGGCAGCGTGGCAGTGGGACTCAGCGGATGGGCTTTCCCGGCGCTGCTCCTCATGCTGCCGGCGCTCGGCATCGCGGCGCTGGCGGACCGTTATGCGCAACTGACCCTGCGCGCGACCGGTCGGCGGTGGCCGTTGGCGCTGGTGCAGGGCGGCGCGCTGCTGCTGTTGGGCATGACCGGTTTGCGCGCGGCGGGAGCGGACCCGCTGGCGCTCACGACGGTGCTGTTCGTGCTGCTGTTCCTCACTCTTTTCACCTTCGGGTCGGAACGAACGCCGCCCACTGCGCTTTGGGAAGTGCAGCTTCGTCCCGGCGTCCCGGCGGCATTGCTGATGGTGCTTGGCGGCGTTATCGTCGGCTATGTGGGAATAGCCTTTGCGCTGCTCGGCTGGGTTCTGGCCGGTCTTCTGGCCGCGCGACTGTTCCATTTGGGAAGGTCCGAATTTTAGGGCCTGTTAAGCCTGTTTGGCTAGGGATGGGGCATGACGGGCGTGGGTGAACCGGTTCAGCAACGCCATGGCGGCGAGCGGGAAGGCGCGGTGTTTGCCGCGCGCTTTGCTCGCGGGCTGGCGCTGGAGGTTCGCCATGGGGCCGATCTCGCGCGACTGGCCGACGATGCGCCGGGCCGCTGGACCGATGCCTTGCTGGCCGAAACGCGCATCCATCTTGCCGGGCTGATGAACGCCGTCGAGCAGGCGCTGGTCGCCGGACTGGCCCGCGAGCCCGTGGCCTCGGCCTCCGCCATGCCCGATGCCGGTTATGCGCGGCAGGCGATCGAGCGGGACATCGCCGTGCTTTCGCCGGACCTGCTGCGCCATCTGCGTCATCGCGCCTGCGTGTCGCTGCTGATGCGGCAATATCGGCTCGAGGGTCGCCATGGCGATCGCTCGCGGCTGGAGAGCGAGGCCAGCGACAATGGTCGGTATCTCGATGCACTGGCTGGCCTCGCGCTGGCGGAGCGCAACTGGTGCGGGCCGATGTTGCTCGACGCAACGATGCTGCCGGACCTGCCGGCCGATCTCTATCACGATCTCGTGTGGACCGTCGCGGCCCTGCTGGTAAACGGCAGCAGCGCACAAGCCGCCGGCGCTGATCCCATGCTTACGGCAGCCATCGCGCGCGCCGCCGAGGGGCTGATTGCCCGGCATGATGAAGGGCAGGGCGCCATCGCACAGGCCCGCCGCTGCGCGCGTGCGCTTAATTCGGATCAACGCTTCGCCATCGCCCCGCACGCGCTGGCGGAAGCGCGGCTGCTGCTCTTCGCCGCCATCGTGGAGTGCGAGGGCGGCATTGCGCTGGACGAGGTGCTGGAGGCGCTGATCGGCCCGCAGGATCGCGATCGCTTCGCCCTGTTGCGGGTCATGGGCGTGGACGATCCCGGCGCCTTTCAGGTCGCAGAGATGCTCGGCCCGGTCACCGGTCTCGCCGAAGGGGGTGATGCCGCGCTGGTCGCTTTCGTCGAGGGCTATCGCGCGTTCGATGCGGAGCAGGCCATGCAATGGCTGCTCGACCGGATGAACCCGCGCGCGCTGGCGGACAAGCTCGCTCTGCTGGACGGCCGATGACAGTCGCGCGCCCCGGCACGGAGCCAATCCTGGCGCGGCTGGACGGCGACGGCCGCATCATCGCGGCCGACGCGCCGCTTGCGCGGTTGCAGGCCGATGCCGGCGGCGATCCGCACGGGCCGCTCGCCATTCCCGCGCTGGCCGCGCTCGTCCGCCTCGCCGCGCGCCTGCGCATCCCGATTTCCCGCGCGGTGCAGGCGGCTCAGGGCGAGGCTGATCTGAGCATGTGGGTGCAGATCCGCCCGGAGGCGGACGGCTATGCCATGTCTATCGTCGACTGGCAGGTGCGCGCTCCGCGTCAATGGCCCGGCGAACTGGGCGTGCTGATGGCGCGCCGTCTGGCGCCCGTTGAGCCGGGCTGGCCATGGCAGGTGGATACGCAACTGCGCTTCCGGCAGGTTGCGGCAGACGCCGCCGCCATCGGGCATGAGCCGCCCCGCGATGGCGAGCCGCTGACGGCCTATTTCCGCCTCGATGCGATCATTGCGGACGATGTGTCGCCGATGCCGCTGGTTGAGGCGTTGGCGCTGCGCATGCCGTTTACGGACCAGCATGCGCGCCTGCGGGCCGACGATGCCGTCTTCTATCGCATTTCCGGCGAGCCGCTGTTCGATGAGCATGGCGCGCTGATGGGCTATCGCGGCCGCGCGGTGCCGCAGGAGAGCCAGCCCGCACAGGGACCCCGCGTCGAGGCAGAGGCGCCGTCGGCGGAGATCCACGATCTCTTTGGCGATGGCATGTTCGATGCCGGCTTCGCCCCCCGGCTGGACCGCGCCCTTCGCCAACCGATCGGGCGGATCATCGCCAATGCCGGCAGCATCGCTGCGCAGGCGCATGGTGAACTGCGAGAGGAATATGCAGGCTATGGCGCGGACATCGCCCAGGCCAGCCGCCATCTGCTAGATCTGGTCGATGACTTGTCAGATCTTCACGCCATTGAGCGCCCCGATTTCCGGGTGGCGAAGGAGCGCGTCGATCTGGCCGATCTGGCGCGCCGAGCCGCCGGCCTGCTGCATGTTCGTGCCGGCGAGCGCGGCATCCGTATCCAGACACCGCCGCTGGGTGAGAGCGCCATGGCTTGCGGTGAGTATCGCCGCGTGCTGCAGATTCTCGTCAATCTCATCGGCAATGCGGTGAGGCACACGCCGCGCGACAGCACCATCTGGGTGCGCGTCGATAGCGAGGGCGGGCGCGCCCGCGTCGTCGTCGCGGATCAGGGAGGCGGCATCGACCCCGCCGATCACCAGCGCATTTTCGAGCGGTTCGAGCGGCTGGGTCTCTCCGGCGGGGATGGTAGCGGGCTGGGGCTCTATATCTCCCGCCGCCTTGCCCGCGCGATGAGCGGCGATCTGACCGTCGAGAGCGCGCTGGGGCAGGGCGCCCGCTTCACGCTCGATCTGCCGGTGTGGGCGGACGCCTGACCTGAGGCGTAGCGTTCAGGGCACCCGCAGACCTCGCAACTCATAGCCGATCGACTGTTCGATCTCACAGGTCTTGCGAACGGCTGGCAGCGCCATCATCCGGTCATAATGAGCGGTGAGGCCCGGCCAGTTCTCCACCGGCAGGGCGAGCGTGTGTCGCATCCGCCAGAATAGTCGGAAAAGGTGGATGTCGGCCACCGAAAGCCTGCCGCCTACCGCCCATTCCTGACCCGCAAGCCGATGCTCCGCCTGTTCGAGCGCAGCCTCCGCGCGCTCTTGCCCGGCAATGAAGGAGGGATGCAGCGTCGACGCGGCGAACGACATCCATGAAAGAGCCTCCGCGGTGCCCATGGGGTCATCCGGTAGCAGTCCGGCCTCGGGAAAACGCCGCGCGAGATAGAAGAGGATGGCCGCTACTTCGGTCAGCGTGCCCTCATCGGTCACCAAGGTCGGCACCTTGCCTTCGGGATTGATCGCCAGATAGGCCGGCTCTGCCTGCTCGCGCTTGGCGAAGGAGAGCGAACGTAGCTCGAACGGCGCCCCTATGTGCACGAGCGCGATGTGCGGGGCCATCGAGCTGGCGCCCGGGGCGATATAGAGGGTGAGCATGGGTTGTCCTCCCTGATGCCGGCAAAGGCTGTGACAAGCTTAATCCTTCTCCCCTTGAGGGAGAAGGATACGGAGCCTTGCCGCTATCGGCGGCTAGGCGAAGTTGGATGAGGGGTGGCGGATCCATGATCCGCGCGATCCCGTGGATCGCTTACCCCTCTCCCAGCTTCGGCTAGGCAGCACGCTGCCAAGCCTGCGCATCCCTCTCCCTCAAGGGGAGAGGGTATAGGGCGATCCTTGCTGCTTAACGGCAGCCTATTATCATCTCAGGCCGCCTTCACCTGCGCGCCGTCATAATAGCCATGGCCGCTCGCTGCCATCTCCCGCAACTGCTCTGTCGGCGTAAAGCGTTCGCCATGCGCCGCCGTCAGCCGATCCAGAACCTCGACGACCTTCGCGGGGCCGATCGTGTCGATCGCGCTGAACGGGCCGCCCGTATAGGGCGCGAAGCCCCAGCCGAAGATCGCGCCGATATCGCCATCCTGTGGTGTCACCAGCACACCCTCGGCGAAGCAGCGGGCACATTCGACCAATTGGCGGTAGAGCAGCCGCTCACGCACCTCGGCCGGGGTCGGCTGGTTGAGCGCGCGGGGGAACTCCGCCGCAAGGCCGGGCCAGAGCGCCTTTTTCCCGCCGTCAGCCGGGTAATCATAATAGCCCTTGCCGTTCTTGCGGCCGAGGCGGCCGATCTCGACCATATGCGCGACAACATCGTCGGCCTTGGCGGGCACATAGGCATCGCCCAGCGCGGCCTTCGCGGCGAGCGTCACCTTATGGGCCAGCTCAATGGAGACCTCGTCCGAGACGGCGAGCGGGCCGACCGGCATGCCGAGCTGGCGCCCGACATTCTCGATGAGCGCTGGATTGATGCCCTCGGCCAGCATCTGCGCGCCTTCCTGCACATAAGTGCCGAAGCAGCGCGAAGTGTAGAAACCGCGCGAGTCATTGACGACGATGGGTGTCTTGCGGATCTGCGCGACGAAATCGAGCGCCTTGGCGACGGCGGCATCGCCGGTCTGTTTGCCGAGGATGATCTCGACCAGCGGCATCTTTTCCACCGGCGAGAAGAAATGCACGCCAATGAAATTTTCCGGCTTCGACCAGGCCTTGGCGAGGCCCGAGATCGGCAGGGTGGAGGTGTTGGAGCCGAAGATCACGTCCGGCCCCAGCACGGATTCGACCCGCTGGGTGATCTCCGCCTTGATCGCAGGGTCTTCGAACACGGCCTCGATCACGAAATCGCAGCCCTGCAGCGCGTCCACGCTGTCCGCCGGCATGATGCGGGCGAGGGCTTGTTCCATCTTATCCGGCGTCATGCCCCGGCCGATGCGCTTTTGCATCTGCGCCTGCGCATGGGCCTTGCCCTTGTCCGCCGAGGCCAGATCGCGGTCGAGCAGCACCACGTCGATACCGGCCTGCGCCGCGACATTGGCGATGCCCGCGCCCATCATCCCGGCGCCGAGCACGGCCAGCTTTCTTGTGGGGGCCTTCTCGACGCCGGTGGGACGCCGCGCGCCGCGTTCGGCGGCCTGCTTGGAGACGAACAGCGTGCGGACCATGTTGCCCGCCTGCGGATCGGCCACCACCTTGGCGAAATATTTGCTCTCGACCCGGATCGCCCGGTCCATCGGCAACTGGAGGCCCTCATAGACTGCGCTGAGCAGCGCATGGGGCGCATGGATGTTCCGCTGGGTCTGCTTGGTGGTCATCACCGTCGCGGCCATCATCGTCTGGATGAAGCCGGGGTTGAACTGCCCCGATCCGCCAGGGACCTTGAAGCCCTTGACGTCCCACGGCTGGGTGTGGGCATCGGGATTGGCCTTCACCCAGGCCTTGGCGACATCGACAGTCTGGCCGGGGTCGGCCAGTTCATCGACGACCTTCATCGCCGCCGCTTCGGCGGGACGCCAGCTTTTCCCCTGCAGCATGTACATGAGGGCGCCTTGGATGCCGATCAGGCGGGGCAGGCGCTGTGAGCCGCCACCGCCGGGGAACAGGCCGACGAGGATTTCCGGAAGGCCGATCTGCACCTTGGGATTGTTGCTGAGCACGCGGTGATGGCAGGCGAGCGCCAGCTCCAGACCACCGCCCATGGCCGTACCTTCGATGGCAATGGCGACCGGCTTTCCGCAAGTCTCAAGTTTGCGCAGCAAGTCGTTGAGGGTGAAGACATTGTCGAACAGGGCGGCCATGTCGACATCGCCGGTTGTCGCCTCGCGCAGCATGGCCGAGAGATATTTGAGGTCCATGCCCGCCATGAAGCCACTGTCCTTGCCGGAGCAGACGACGGCGCCCTTGATGGCCTCCTCGCTACCGATCCGTGCGATGGCGGCGGCGAAGTCGGTCAGGAAGTCAGGCGTGATGACATTCATCGACTGCCCCGGCACGTCGATGGTGAGAAGGGCGATGCCGTCGCCGTCGATCTCGGTCGTGATGCTCGTAGCCATGTGTGCCTCCTGACTCGTTCAATTTTGTTCCCTCCGTTCATCCTGAGTAGCCACTGAGCTTGTCGAAGTGGCGTATCGAAGGATCGAGCCACGGAAAGACCCTTCGATACGGGTCTTCGACAGGCTCAGCCCCTACTCAGGGCGAACGGACTTCTGGATTCAAACCCGCTCGATAATGATGCCCGTGCCCATGCCCGCGCCGACGCACAGATTGATCAGCGCCGTGCCCTTGCCGGAGCGCTCCAGCTCGTCGAGCGCAGTGCCCAGCACCATGGCCCCGGTCGCGCCGAGCGGATGGCCCATGGCGATGGCGCCGCCGTTCACGTTGATCTGGCTGTGATCGAGCCCCATCGCCTGCATGTAGCGCAGCACGACGCTGGCGAAGGCTTCGTTCAGCTCCCACAGGTCGATATCGCCGACCGACATTCCAGCCTTTTTCAGAAGCTTGTCGGCAATGTTTTCCGGCCCCGTGAGCATGATCATCGGCTCGGAGCCGACCGACGCCATGGCCTTCATCCGGGCGCGCGGCTTGAGCCCATATTTCTCCCCCATCGCCCTACTGCCGATCAGCACAGCCGCCGCGCCATCGACAATGCCGGAGCTGTTGCCGGCATGGTGGACATGGTTGACGCGCTCCAGCTCCGGGTAGCGGAGTAGGGCGATGGTGTCGAAACCCGGCATCTCCTCGCCCATGGCGAGAAAGCTGGGCTTGAGGCTGGCGAGGCTCTGCATCGTCGTTTCCGGGCGCATATGCTCGTCATGGTCGAGCAGCACCTGGCCGATCACATCCTTCACCGGAATGATCGACTTGCCGAAGCGCTTGTCGTCCCAGGCGGCCTTGGCGCGCTTCTGGCTCTCGACCGCATAGGCATCCACATCGTCGCGCGAGAAGCCGAACTTGGTCGCGATCACGTCCGCGCCAATGCCTTGCGGCGCGAAATAGCTGGCATAGGCGACATTGGGATCGGAGGCCCAGGCGCCGCCGTCTGCGCCCATCGGCACGCGGCTCATGCTCTCCACGCCACCGCCAATGGCCAGCTCCGCCTCGCCACTGATCACCTTCGCGAGGGCCATGTTCACCGCTTCCAGGCCCGAGGCGCAGAAGCGATTGATCTGCACGCCCGGCACGGTCTCGGCATAGCCGGCGGTCAGCACCGCCATGCGGGCGATGTCCGTCCCTTGCTCGCCGACCGGGGCGACGCAGCCGAGGATCACGTCGTCCACATCGGCGGTGTCGATGGTGTTGCGATCGCGAATGGCCTGAAGAACCCGCACTGCCAGCTGTACCGGCGTCACCTCATGGAGCGACCCGTCCGGCTTGCCGCGTCCCCGCGGTGTGCGCACGGCATCATAGATGAAGGCTTCCATGGTCGCTCTCCTGTAGGTCTGGCGGGGCCTTTGGTGCGGCCAATATGGGCCATGCCATCGCCTTCGCGCAAGGGCTCGCTGCGGGCTTCACCAGTTGTGCGGTCCATGCAAGCCCGAGAAATCCGCCAATCCTCGGCCTTACCCTAACGTCAACGGAAGGCGTGCAGGCGGGGCATAATTTCCCAATCTTTGGCGCCACGGCGAGCCGTACATGCCAAGTCCGCGCTGCCCTTTTGGGCGCAAGCGGCCCGACTCGGGCGTCTGCGGTTGAATAGAAAGTTCCAACGGCCTATCTGCGCCGCATCAGCATATCGACATGCACACCCGCGTGTCCTCTTGTCCTTTTCCCGGGGGTAGGCATGGCCAGCCAGAACGAACACAGTCTCAAGCCGGCAAAGCCGGACGTTCCCAAGGATGTAGAGGAGGCGATCCGCACCCTCATCCGCTGGGCCGGCGACGATCCAGAGCGGGAAGGCCTCATTGAAACGCCCAAGCGCGTCGCGCGCGCCTGGCGGGAATATTGCGAGGGCTATGCCGAAGACCCGGCCTATCACCTCTCGCGCATCTTCCACGAGGTCGGCGGCTATGACGAGATCGTGCTGCTGACTGACATCCCGTTCCAGTCTCATTGCGAGCATCACATGGCGCCGATCGTCGGCAAGGCGCACATCGCCTATCTGCCGCAGGATTATGTCGTCGGCATCTCCAAGCTCGCTCGCGTGCTGGAGGCGTTTGCCCGCCGCCTGCAGGTGCAGGAGCGGCTGACGGCGCAGGTCGCCGACTGCATCTGGGAGAATCTCAAGCCGCTCGGCGTGGCCGTGGTGATCGAGGCGACCCATGGCTGCATGACCGGGCGGGGCGTCCGCACCCATGGCACGATCATGCGCACCAGCCGGATGATGGGCGTATTCAAGCGCGACGAAAAGAGCCGAGAGGAAGTGCTGCGCCTCATGGGCGTAAAATGACGGCGCAGGCCCCGCTCGCGCTCGTCACCGGGGGGCACCGCCGCCTCGGCGCGCGCATCGCCATGCATCTGGCGCGCGCCGGCTATGCGTTGGCGATCCATGGCCGGCATGATGCGGAGCCGCATCGCTTCCTGTCCGAATGCCTCGCCGCAACAGGCGTGCGCTGGCATGGTTTCGTCGCGGATTTCCTGACGCCGGGGGCCGCCGAAGGGCTGATGCCGGCAGTAACCGATCATTTCGGCCGCGCGCCGGATCTGCTGGTCAACAGCGCCTCGCTGTTCGGCGAGAGCGAGCTGGCCAATGTCAGCGCCGGTCAGCTGGCTGACTATCATCAGGTCAATACGGTTGCGCCGGTGTTGCTGACCCAGGCCTTTGCTGCGGCGGCCCGGCCCGATGGGGCTGGCGCCTCGATCGTCAATATTCTCGACCAGCGCCTGGCCCAGCCGCATGGCGACCAGCTCGCCTATACGCTGGGCAAGGCGGGGCTGGAGGCGTTCACGCGGATCGCGGCGCGCACGCTGGCGCCTGCCATTCGAGTCAACGCGGTCTCGCCGGGGCTGACGCTCGCAACCTATGATTATACGCCCGAGCAACTGGAGCGGCTTGCCAGTCACGCGCCCCTCGGCGTGTTGCCGACGCCGGAAGCGGTGGGCGAGGCGGTGCTGTATCTGGCGCGGGCGGAGTCGGTGACCGGCCAGACGATCATTGTCGATGGCGGTGCCCATATGCGTACCTACGCGCGCGATTTTCTGCATCTGGAGACCTGAACCGCCCGGCAGCGCCCGGTGACGGCCGATCCGATCTCCCACAAAGCAAAACCCCGCCGGACGATCTGTCCGGCGGGGTTTCTAAAGCTTGCGGAGGGAAGGGGCTCAGGCCTCTTCCGTATCCTCGTTGGCAGCCGGCTCGGCAGCCTCGGTCGCGATTTCGCCCGGCTCGGCATTGGGATCGTAATCCTCAGTGAAGCCGGCTTCGTCCTTCTCGAACATGGAGGCCATGACGTCCACGCCGTCCTTCTGCAGGTCGGCTTCCTCAGGCGAACGTGCGACGTTGGCCTGAACGGTGACGGAGACTTCCGGGTGCAGAGAGACGCGCACGTCGAACAGGCCGAGCGTCTTGATCGGGCGTTCCAGCACGACCATCGACTTGCTCACATTGGTGTGGCCGGCTTCGTGGAGCGCTTCCACGATGTCACGGACCGAGACCGATCCGTAGAGCTGGCCGCTGTTCGACGACTGACGGATCAGGACGACCTGAACGCCATCGACCTTCTCGGCCGCCTTGGCAGCGTCGTCACGACGGGCTGCGTTGTCGGCCTCGATCTTGGCGCGGTTGGCCTCGAACACCTTCTTGTTGGCGTTGTTGGAGCGAAGCGCCTTCTTGTTGGGCAGCAGATAGTTGCGCGCATAGCCGTCCTTGACGGTTACGACGTCGCCGATTGCACCCAGCTTCTCGATACGCTCGAGCAGAATGATTTCCATGGGTCCGCCCTCCTTACTTCACGATGTAGGGCAGCAGGCCCAGATGGCGGGCGCGCTTGATTGCCTGGGAAAGCTCGCGCTGCTTCTTGGCCGAGACGGCCGTGATGCGCGAGGGAACGATCTTGCCGCGCTCAGAGACGAAGCCCTGCAGCAGGCGCACATCTTTGTAATCGATGCGCGGTGCGTCCTTTGCGGAGAACGGGCAGGTCTTGCGACGGCGGAAAAATGGGCGTGCCATGTGTCAGGTCTCCTTATTCGCCGTCCGAGGCTTCTTCGCGGTCCCGGCGGGGTGCGCGATCGCCGCGATCCGGGCGGTCACCACGGTCGCCGCGCTCACCACGACGCTCACGGTCACGCTCGTTCTTGCGCATCATCACCGAAGGGCCACCCTCCAGCTCTTCAACGCGAACGGTCATGAAGCGGATCACGTCTTCGTTGATCTGCGTCTGACGCTCCAGCTCGGCGACCACGCCAGCCGGCGCGTCGATGTTGAGCATCACGTAGTGAGCCTTGCGGTTCTTGGCGATCTTGTAGGCGAGGTTGCGGAGACCCCAGCTTTCCACCTTCGTCACCTTGCCTTCATTGGCCTCGATGATCTTGGTGGCATTTTCCGCGAGCGCATCGACCTGGGCCTGTGCCAGATCCTGACGCGCAAGGAAGACATGCTCATAATAGGGCATGGTTCATGCGTCCTGTCTTTTGGCCGATTGCTGACATACGCCCCATGCGCATGCCCCTCCGGCTGTCGTCTCAAACAAAGCTTCGCGGCGGGCGCAGCGAGAGCCTGCCCGGCGAAGGGGCGGCCTATGGCTGAAAAGTGCCCGCAAGGCAAGTGCGCATTGCCCGCTCTCGCCGATAAGCGATCAGGGCCGGAACTGCCGGGCCAGCGCGTGATAGAGCTTGGGCTTGCAGATCTGCCCGCTGACCCAGTTGGCGAAGATCGCCGTGGCGAACAGCGGCAGGATCATGGTGCGGTCTGCGGTCATTTCCATCATGATGATCGCGGCGGTGAGCGGCGCCCGGACCACACCCGCGAAATAGCCGATCATGCCGAGCAAGACGATGGCGCCGTGCGGCTGGTCCGGCATCAGCAGCCCCAGCAGCTGACCAAGGCCGGCGCCGACGGAGAGCGATGGCGCAAAGATGCCGCCGGGGGCTCCGCTCAGCGCCGTGGCCAGTGTGGCGACGAGCTTGGCGGGGCCGAAGCTCCAGGAAACCTCTTCACCGGCGAGCAACGCACGCGTCGTCTCATAGCCGGTGCCCCAGCTGATTCCAGCGGTGAGGATGCCTGTGATGGCGACGACGAGGCCGCAGATGCCCGCGACGAGCAGTGGCTTGGCCCGCATCGCGCGGGTGAGCGGGCTGCGGGACCAGGCAAGAGCGATCAGCGCGCGCGAGAACAGGCCGCCGGCCACGCCACCGACCAGCCCGGCGACGGGCGTCAGCAGGAGCATGGACGAGATCGGCATCGATTGATGCATGGCGCCAAAGTAGATGTAATCGCCCGAGAGCCACAGGCTCGTGATGCCCGCCATCATCACGGCGGCCATCACCACGATCGCAATCTTTTGCTCGAAGGCAGCGGCCAGTTCCTCGATGGCGAAGGCGACCCCCGCGAGCGGGGTATTGAACGCAGCGGCAACGCCTGCCGCACCACCTGCGATAATGATCCCGGCCGAAACCGGCACGCGCAGCCAGCGCTGCACCGCGGCCATGATGGCGGCGCTGATCTGCACGGTCGGTCCTTCGCGACCGACTGAGCCACCCGCGAGCAGCATCCCCAGCGTGCCGAACAGCTTGAACAGCGCGGTCCGCAGGGAGAGCAGGCGGCGGGATTGTGGATGATCCGGCATACGCGCCGCCGCCATTGTCTGCGGAATGCCCGATCCGCGCGCCTCCGGGCACCAATGCCGCGTGACATAGGTCACCGCGACGAACAGGCCGGGCGTGATGACCAGCGGCGCATAAGGAAAGGCATCGGCCACGCCGGTAAACACGCCTTGCGCGGCCTCGCCCAGCTTGGCGAACAGCACCGCGACCAGGCTGAGCAGCAAGGCGCCGCCGATCGCGCCGATGCGGCCCCGCATCACGCGGGCATCCACGCGGCTGATCGCGTTGGAGAACCGTGGCTTTAACATCCTGGCTTCCACTATGCCCCATGAGCAGGGCGCACAATGGCCAATGTCCATCCTGGCGCGCCGTCGTGCCGGTCAAGCCAACAGGACTTGCCCGGGGCGCCCCCCCGGACTAGGGCGCAGGCCTTCACAGACCAAGCAGGGATCAGGGCCGTGCGTGCATTCATCTTTCCGGGGCAGGGCAGTCAGGCCGTGGGCATGGGGTCGGCGCTGGCCGCAGCATCGCCCGTGGCGCGCGAGATTTTCCAGGAAGTCGACGAGGCGCTGGGCCAGCATCTCTTCCGCATCATGACCGAAGGGCCGGAAGCGGACCTGACCCTGACCGAAAATGCCCAGCCGGCGATCATGGCCAACGCGCTCGCCACTTTGCGCGTGCTCGAGAAGGAAGGCGGCGTGGTGCTGCGCGACAAGGCGGATGCGCTGGCCGGCCACAGCCTCGGCGAATATAGCGCCCTTTGCGCGGCCGGTGCCTTCGATCTCGCGACCACCGCCCGTCTGCTCAAGACGCGCGGTCGGGCGATGCAGGCCGCCGTGCCGGTAGGCGAGGGTGCCATGGCCGCGCTGCTCGGCGCCGACATCGAGAAGGCCGAGGCGCTCGCGGCTGCTGCGGCCGAGGGCGAAGTCTGCGCCGTCGCCAACGACAATGATCCGAGCCAGGTCGTCATTTCCGGCCATGTCGGCGCCATCGAGCGCGCGATCGGGCTGGTGAAGAATCATGGCATCAAGCGTGGCGTGCTGCTGCCGGTCTCCGCGCCGTTCCACTGCCCGCTGATGCAGCCCGCTGCCGATGCGATGGCGGCTGCCCTGGCGGACACGCAGTCGCCCGGCGCCTTCATTCCCGTCTATGCCAATGTCACGGCCGCGCCGGTGAGTGACGCGGCAACGATCCGCGATCTGCTGGTTCAGCAGGTGACCGGCCGGGTGCGCTGGCGCGAGAGCATCGCGGCGATGTGGGCGGCGGGCATTACCGATTTCGTCGAGCTGGGCGGCAAGGTGCTCGGCCCGATGGTCAAGCGCATCGCGCCGGATGCGACCGTGACCAGCGTCATCTCGATGGATGACATCGAGGCGCTGCTCGGCCGCGTGTGAGAGACAGGAGGGACTGCATCATGTTCGATCTCAATGGAATGACGGCGCTGGTCACCGGCGCGAGCGGTGGCATCGGCTCTGCCGTGGCCCGGGCACTGGCCGCGCAGGGCGCGCGGCTGGCGCTCTCCGGCAGCAATGTCGCCAAGCTGGAGGCCTTTGCCGCCGAGCTGGGCGGCGATCACGTCTGCGTGCCGTGCGATCTGAGCGACGCGGCATCGGTGGACGCCCTGGTGCCCGCCGCGCTTGAGGCGCTGGGCGGCAAGCTGGATATCCTCATCAACAATGCCGGCGTCACGCGCGACAACCTCATCCTGCGCATGAAAGACGAGGAGTGGGACACCGTCCAGAAGATCAATCTGGAAGCGGCGTTCCGCCTCATCCGCGCGGCGGCCAAGCCGATGATGAAGGCGCGCACGGGGCGGATCATCTCGATCACCAGCGTCGTGGGCGTCACCGGTAATCCGGGCCAGGCAAACTACGCCGCCTCCAAGGCCGGGCTGATCGGCATGAGCAAGAGCCTGGCGCAGGAACTGGCCAGCCGGGGCATCACCGTGAACTGCGTCGCGCCCGGTTTCATCCGCTCGGCCATGACCGACGCGCTCAACGACGCCCAGAAGGACGCCATCCTCTCGCGCATTCCAGCCGGCGCGCTCGGCACCGGAAAGGATATTGGCGCGGCGGTGGTCTACCTCGCCAGCCGCGAGGCGGGCTATGTCACGGGCCAGACCCTGCATGTGAATGGCGGCATGGCGATGATCTGAGCTTTGGCCGGTCTCTGGCGAGGTCGGCTGATCCCGGGCTCATCATCACGGCAGAGCGAGATTTTTTGTCGGCAGGCGGAACCCGATGCCGCGCCGATCATTCCCTCACTGACTGGCTCCCGCCGGTCAGCGGACCCCCTTAACGGCGACCTTTCAGAGGTCGCCGTTTTTTTGTGGTGAGGATGGGTGGGAGCGGCTGTGTGAGTGCTCTCCGTTGGCGCTGACGCGCTGTTCAGTTATGAACCCACGAACCGTGGTGGCCGATCTCGCGGGGGGATCGCCCAAGCCTAGGGTTGTGACAAAACGGAATACCGGCGGAATATGGTGAGCCCTGCTGGGTTCGAACCAGCGACCTACTGATTAAAAGTCAGTTGCTCTACCGACTGAGCTAAGGGCCCGAAAAGAACGGGTGGCTGCGGGTCACCTAGAGGCGTGCGCGGCAGTGGTCAACCGGCTTCGGCTTGGCAAGGCGCGCAGCGAGGTGAATGACGCTCAGTTTCGATGCAGGGTGTCGCCAGCGGGGGGCGATCATCCGGAGAGGTGCCAGAGCGAAGGATCTATTTTTCAGGGCGCTGTGAGGAACGGTTAGCCGCTTGCTTGCGTAGGAACCAGCCGACCAGAGCAAAATATCCAGATCAAGCGTACGGGCTGCCCATCGCCGATGGCGGCGTCGGCCGAAGCGTCTTTCGATCTGCTGGAGCAGGTTCAGCATCACTATCGGTTGGAGCGGCGAGGATACTAGCGCGGCCGCATTGGCATACGTGCGCATCGATGGGCCGAGCGGCCGGGTCGCTATGATCGGCGAGCCAGCGAGGAGGCGAAGAGGGAAAGTGTCCAGTGCTGTGAGTGCGGCCGTGGCGATTGCCTTGGGGTCAAGGACGCGCGTGAGGGGGCGGTTCGATCCGATACCGATAGCATAGACATATGGCTGGTCGTCGGGGTTCGCTGTCGCATTGCTCATCGGTTGGACCTAGCTTCGCGGATCGACGCTGACCAGTCCGTTTCACCGGTGCGCCCCAACATCCCGTCGGACGCCGAGAGGCAGCGATCGCAGCATCAGGACATTCGCTCTAAATTTAGACATGGCCGCTAGCAATCGCGTTTTTTACGGCTTCTGGCGATCATGGCTCTCATCCATAGGGTTACTTCATGTGTCTTCATCCGAATGCTGGCGGTGCGGGATTATTGGCGTCAATCTCGCCCCTGCGTTGCTGGGGAGGACCATGAAGTGTTGGTATCCGACGATTTGTCGCGTGCACATATGAAGCGATGGGCGCGGTCCTGTAAGCAAGATGGCTTCTAGTTCCGTCAGGTCGATTACAGCGCCCCCCGACCCTATCGATGCGGCGCTCGAAAACGAAACCCTTGCGGAAATCCGGCACATGACCGGGAATTCCGATATTCCGGCTGGTGTCGCCGACTATCGCGTGGTCACGGCGCGTCTAAGCGCCCGGTTGTAAACGTTGCAAACAGAGCTTGCTAATGCCCATCCAACTCAACGTCGCAGTGCGGCGAGATGCTGTCTCGTATGATGTGACCCTGTTATACCGGGTTCGAGCGGACACCTCGGTGATGGAGTATGTGAAGCGCGCGGACTAAGCTCAAATCCGTTTTCCTACTGACGCGAGGAGGCGAGTAATATCACTTTGTCGGATGGCTCGAGCAAGTCGGACTCGGATGTCCATATTGTCGGTCCGACTACCAGTGCGTTTACCTTCGGAGCATCAGGCCGATCAAAGTGTTTAGCGTCTGCCTCACGCTGGCAGGGTGGGCTCCGCTAGTAGGGATTGTTGCATCGACCATGATCAGTTCCGCGGTGGATCTCGCCGATCTTGTCACCTCCCCGCCAAAAAAGGGAAGGCTCTGCGAACTCGCCGCTGCGACAGATGTTGCAGCGAGGGCCGCCGGCGGTGAAGCGATCATCTCACGAATGATGAACTCATGCCGCTACAAGGTGCTGACATTCGTCCGGCAGGTCGATGCCTGGTTCTGTGGTGCATCGCCCAAGGTGCGGACATTGGCGTAGGCGGACGGTCTTTCGCGGCGTCAGGTCAAACGCAAATGCCTGACACTATCTGACACGTCGCCCAAGCTTTTGTCGGGCAAATATGAGGCGGTTTAGGCGGCAGTGGCGCTGGCGGGCTAAGGATTTGACGATCGATGAAGCAGTGGGGCTCGCCCTTTTGTGATCAACCGTATACAGACCGCGAACGCGAGCGAACCATCCTTGTGTAACTCACCATCGCTCAGCGTTATGCGCTGGGCGGGCAGGTCCATCCGATCATCAATGATACATGAGGGGGCTCAGCGCCAAGCATGAGCGATCGTTCTGTGCGTCGCGTCGGCATTCGGCGGGAGAATGCGAGCGTTAAGCGGGTGTCGGCGTGAAGATGACAAAGCCGAGAAGGACGTTCTACCAAAGCCAAAACTGGTGAGCATGAGTTTGAGCGCCGGAATGTTCGGCGCCCAGAAGTTGGTTGTGTCGTTCCCCAATTCGCCAGGAGCATAGAGCCGCATTGCAGGGAGTTTTTCTCGTGGAAGCGCGGTCGCCGTTTCGACGATCAGATGGTCGCCGCACATTTGAGCAGCGGTCTCCAAGCCAGTATATGGATCCTTCAGATGATAAAAGACACCTAGGAAAAGAACGATGTCGAACTGCCCAAGATTCAAACCGGGAAGATCTACGATGTCTGCGTCTATCGCTTCCACTCGGGAGTTGAGTCGATGATGGATATAGTCGAACCCCGAACGGTTGGCCCATCCTGGTCCCGACCAGATGAAATGGTCAGTCGCGACGACGCGCGTGGCTCCCCGCCGCTCTGCCTCAAACGAGAAAAAGCCATCCCAGGCGCCAATGTCGAGAACTGATTTTCCGGTAAGATCCTCATCGAAAATCAGGTCTGCTTCCTTCCGCAGGATATCGAGTGCCTTGATTCCCGAGATTGTTTCTCCGTCCTCGAAGTCAAAGGAATGAAACCAGGTGATATCCGGACGTGGCAGAGACGACATGAACAGCCTTCGAGTTTGACAGGTTGAGTAAGGGGTCGCAACCGGAGGTTCTGCCTTTTTCAGATGACGAAGGCAGAGCAGCTTTCAGATTCAGCCCACAATATAATCGTAATGGGACCCATCCGGCGGACCACCCGCAGCGGCTTGCACGCTATCCAGCGCGCCCGGAGGCAGCGATGCAAAGCCTGCCGCATGATGCTCTTCGCTGACCCACTTTTCGATGAAGATGAAGCGATGCTCGTTGCCGAGATCGCGCAACAGTTCGACGCCTGTACTGCCCTCGACGGCAGAGACGATTTTTGAGAGCGCAGTAAGGGCGGATTCCATTTCCGCGCTTTTCCCATCCGCTGCGGGGATGATGTAAATGCGTGCGACGGTCATTCGTCTCTCTCTCCTTATGATAACTCTCAGATATCCTGCGCGATGCGACCATATAGCTCCGGGCGCCGGTCGCGGAAAAAGCCCATCCCAGCGCGATGCTTGCGTGCCTGAGCAAGGTCCAGCGTAGCAACTAGGGCGCCAGTCTGCCACTCCTCTACCTCCGATACGAGGTCGCCCCATTCATCCGTGATGAAGCTGTGGCCGTAGAATTTCTGCGAGCCGTTGTCCGAGCTTTCTTTGCCGATGCGGTTCGCCGCGATCACGGGCATGCAGTTCGACACGGCATGCCCCTGCATCGCGCGGCGCCACATGCGGCTCGTGTCCAGTTCAGTATCATAAGGCTCGGAGCCGATGGCCGTCGGGTAAAAGAGCATCTCGGCGCCCATCAGCGCCATTACCCGCGCGGTTTCCGGATACCATTGATCCCAGCAGATGCCGACGCCGATGATGCCATATTTGGTTTGCCAGACCTTGAAGCCGGAATTGCCGGGACGGAAATAATATTTCTCCTCATAGCCAGGACCGTCCGGGATATGGCTCTTACGATAGATGCCCATAATCTCGCCCTCATCATCGATCATGGCGAGGCTGTTGTAATGATGCTGGCCGTCACACTCGAAGAAGCTAGTCGGGATGAAGACGCCTTGTGCCTTGGCCACCTTCTGCATCGCCAGCACGGCCGGATGCTCGCCCACCGAACGGGCGCGGGCAAACAGCGCCTCATCCTCAATGGTGCAGAAGTAGGGCCCCTCGAACAGCTCCGGCGGCAGGATGATTTTCGCGCCGCGGGCGGCCGCTTTGTTCACATGATCCTCGACCAGCGCTATATTATCTGCCTCATCATCCGAGAAAGCAAGCTGGAGCGCGGCGACGGTGACCTTCGACATGGGATTCCTGACCGGTGTGACTTAGACGGCGGCGACTGGCAGGTGCTGGCTCATGCAATGGAAGCTACCCCCGCCGCGCAATATGGCATCGGAGGGCAGGCCAACAAGAGCGCGATCGGGGAAGAAGGGCTTCAGTGCTTCCAGTGCTTCGGCATCATTGGGTGCGCCATATTGCGGCACGACGACTGCGCCATTGGTGATGCAGAAGTTCATGTAGCTAGCGGGAAAGATGGCGCCGTCTATATCGTAGCGGCCGACCGATGGGAAACGTACCACCTCCAACCCGAAGGCGCGGGCACGGGCGGCGGCGTCCTCATAGATGGCGGTGTTGGGGTCGTCCGGTGTCGTCGCTTCCGGCACTGCCAGGACACCGGGCGCGACGAAGCGGGCGAGATTGTCCACATGCCCGTCAGTATGATCATTGAGTAGGCCATCGCCTAGCCAGAGCATCGATGACAGGCTCAGCGCGCCGGCGAGCAATGTCTCAATCTGGCGGCGATTCAGCGTTGGGTTTCGATTAGGATTGAGCAGGCATTGCTCGGTCGTCACGAAAAGGCCCGTGCCGTCGGTGTCGACAGCGCCGCCCTCAAAAATGATGGGCACATGGCGGCAGGGCAGGCCGGTGGTCGCGGCGAGGCGGGCGCCGATATCTTCGTCACCCGACATAACATATTTGCCGCCCCAGCCGTTGAAATCGAAATCGATCAGGGTGCGGGATTTGTCCGTGCCGATGATAGCGATAGGCCCGGTGTCGCGCAGCCAGATGTCCCCGAAGTGCTCATAGCGCACTTCGACGGAGGGGGAGACGGCGGCGCGCGCGGCTTCGGCATCCGGCGGGGCGCGGACGATAAGAGTTACCGATTGACCCGCTTCCGCGACTGTGCTCGCAAAGGTGGCGGCTTGAAATTGCGCTTGCTGCAGGACGACTGACCATTCTTCGGGGTTGCCCGGAAAACCGATCCAAAGGCGCTCTTGAGGCGCCCATTCGGCAGGAGTATGATGTGGCATGAAACGTTGTCCGAATGGCGTGAGGCTTTGTCTCTCGCTCAATGCAA
This sequence comes from Sphingobium sp. B10D7B, assembly GCF_025961955.1. Classification (NCBI taxonomy): domain Bacteria; kingdom Pseudomonadati; phylum Pseudomonadota; class Alphaproteobacteria; order Sphingomonadales; family Sphingobiaceae; genus Sphingobium; species Sphingobium sp. B10D7B. The sequence continues at coordinate 1,987,064 of NZ_JAOQOQ010000001.1, read as the reverse complement.
TGATTAGGGCAAGTCACAAGGCAGGAGCATGATCTATGGCGACGCATTGGCGGTTGCAAATTTTCCGCCGTGGGGGCAAATCGCGTTCTGTAACCTTGTATTTGTCCAAGATCGGATAAGACCGTTTCCATGTTAGATCGAGCCCACGCATTCTCGGCGGAAGTGTCGTCCGGCGAGCAGGAAGGGGGCGCCAGGAGTCAGATCAGCCTGGTCGGACGCCTGCAGCAGCGTGTGTCCAAACTGGGCGGCTTGTTCGCCCTCACCGTGCTTTTGCCGACGATCTGCGCAATATTCTATTTTGGATTTCTCGCATCGGACGTCTATATTTCCGAAGCGAAGTTCGTGGTTCGCAGTCCCGAAAAGACGTCTACGTCGGGCCTCGGCATCTTGCTCAAATCCGCCGGCTTCTCGAATGCGGGTGATGAAATCTACGCTGCAAAGGAATTTGTGGAGTCGCGCGACGCGCTTCGAACACTAAATCGCTCGGGCGCTTTTGAGCGTGCTTATTCGAGTCATGTAATTTCAGAGTTCGATCGGTTCGGCACTTTTATCTCTGGAAGCAGCTTCGAAGATTTATTTAAATATTACAATAAGAAAATCGAGGTTCGCCACGACACGGCATCTTCTATTATGACCCTGTCCGTACGCGCTTATTCGGCTCGAGAAGCGCAGCAATTTAATCAGCAACTGCTCGAAATGGCGGAAGCCACCGTAAATCGTCTGAATACGCGCGGCCGCCAGGATTTGATTCGCTTCGCCCAGGTGGAGGTTGACGGCGCCCGCCAAAGAGCGCGGAGCGCGGCATTAGCCTTATCCGAATATCGGAACCGTGAGGGCGTCATTGATCCCGAGCGGCAGGCAGCGGTTCAAATTCAGATGGTCTCCAAGTTGCAGGACGAGCTGATCGCCACGAAAAACCAGCTGATCCAAGTCCGTGCTTTTGCGCCCGATAATCCGCAGGTCGCGGTGCTGAATATCCGGGCAAAGGCGCTTACAAGGCAGATCGATGAGGAGCTCGGCAAAGTCGCCGGCGACCGGGGCTCCTTATCGTCCTCGGCGGCGCAATATCAGCGACTGATGCTAGATAATCAGTTCTCGGAGCGACAGTTGGCTAGCGCCATGGCTTCACTCGAGGAAGCGCGGAACGAAGCGCGTCGCAAGCAAGTCTACGTCGAGCGCATCGTACAAGCGAACTTGCCGGACGAACCGCTCGAGCCGCGCCGCATACGCGGCGTTCTCGCTACGATTGCCTTCGGGCTCATTGCCTGGGGCGTGCTGTCAATGCTGCTATCCGGTGTTCGGGAGCATCGGGCCTGATCATGTTTGGACCGGAGTCCAGCCTATCTTCGTTCCTGGATTCCTGGAAAATCCAGAAACGTGTGGTCGCTGCGCTGCTTATCCGCGAGATGCTGACGCGCTATGGTCGACATAATATTGGCTTTCTGTGGTTGTTCGTCGAGCCAATGATGTTCACGCTGGGCGTGACGGCGCTCTGGACGGCCGCCGGTTTGACGCATGGCTCGAATTTGCCGATCGTCGCCTTCGCCCTGACAGGATATTCCAGCGTTTTGCTTTGGCGGAACATGCCTGCGCGGTGTATCGGTGCGATTCTGCCGAACCTGTCGTTGCTTTATCATCGCAACGTGAAGGTTCTTGATGTATTGCTGGCGCGGCTGTTGTTGGAAGGCGGCGGTGCGTCTATCTCCTTTGCGATCCTGTCGCTGTTCTTCGTTTCGATCGGCTGGATCAGGCCGCCTGAGGATATTCTGCAAGTGTTGGGAGGCTGGTCGATGATTGCCTGGTTCGGCATGTCGACTGCGATCTTGCTGGGTGTTCTCTCAGAGCAGAACGAGATTGTCGATAAGCTCTGGCATCCCGCTTCGTATCTCCTTTTCCCTTTGTCAGGTGCGGCGTTCCTGGTTGATGCGCTGCCGCAGGATGTTCAGCCGTACGCGCTTTACTTGCCTATGGTGAATGGGGTCGAGTTCATTCGGGAAGGCTATTTCGGTTCCGCTATCGTTGCGCATTATGACATGGCCTACATGGCAACGTTCAACGCCCTCCTGACGATCTCTGCGCTCGTGATGACGCGCAAAGTGAGCCGTGAGGTCGTGCCGGGATGATCCAGTTGCAGGGTGTGAACAAGATCTACCGGAAGCAGCATGGATCTATTCATGTTTTGCGCAATGTTGACCTGAAGGTCGGCCGGTCGGAGCATGTCGGAATTTTGGGGCGTAACGGCGCTGGTAAATCGACGCTCATTCGGCTGATCAGTGGCGCGGAGCAGCCTACTAGCGGCCATTTAACAAGAGATATGTCGGTCTCCTGGCCGCTCGCATTTGGCGGGGCGTTTCAGGGGACGCTGACCGGAATGGACAATTACCGATTCATTTGTCGGATCTACGGTGCAGAGCCGGCGGACAAACTCGAATTTCTGAAGGAGTTTTCAGAACTGGGCTCATTTCTTTATGAGCCCGTTCGATCCTATTCGGCAGGCATGATGGCGCGCCTGGCTTTCGGAATTTCGATGATCGTGGAATTTGACTGTTTTCTGGTCGATGAGATCATCGCAGTTGGCGACGCGCGCTTTCACCGCAAGTGTCATGAGGAACTGTTTGAAAAACGTGGCGATCGGGCGATGATCTTGGTGTCGCATGACCCGGGCTTCATTCGCGAACGCTGCCATCGCGCATCGGTGCTGGATGAAGGGCAGATGGTGAATTTCGAAAATGTCGATGACGCCTATTCCTATTACCTGGAACGCTTTCAGTAGCGCAGCTTATGCCGTTAGTCAGGGCGACGGACATATTGGATGGTACTGAGAAATATCGCGGCGAGCGCCGTCGATTGATCGTTGATATGTCCGTATTGTATCAAATCGATGCGGGGACAGGCATCCAGCGCGTTGTCCGGAACATTTGGGATGAATTGCGCCGGATGGATCGGCCGGGCCTTGCCGCCATTGCCGTGGCGGCCAGCAATGGAAGCCCATTCCACCATATTGATGACGACTTCGTCGAGCGTCCAAAAACGGCCGGGAGCGGGGGCGAATTGGCGCCTTATCGACCTCAACCAGGCGACTTGTTCCTAGCTCTCGATTTTTCACCCGCGATACTCCCCCGCCATCACCGCGCGATCGCCAACTGGAAGCGGGTCGGCGTCACAGTTCATGTTCTGGTTTATGATCTTCTGCCGGTGACCAATCCCGAATGGTTCACCAAGCGAGGCGCGCGCAATTTTCGTCGCTGGCTCTCCTTCGTGCGGCTGCATGCGGATCACGCCATCTGCATTTCGGCCACCGTTGCTCAAGAATTACGCGATCTGTTGCCAGAGCGTGGTCTCAAGCGCTTCTTTCAGAACGATCGACCAATAAAAATCGACGTCGTGCGGCTGGCGACGGTATTCGAAGCATCAGGCGTGCAGGCTGTCATGCCGTCGGTACTGCAGGGGGTGCCTGCGAGGCACCCAATCATACTGATGGTCGGGACTGTAGAGCCGCGCAAAGGTTATGATCTGGCACTCGACATAATCGATGCCGACTGGACGGGAGGTGTTGCGCCAATATTTGTGATCGCCGGAAAGAAGGGGTGGCGCACCGAGGCTTTGCAGCAGCAGATTCGGCTACATCCGCAATCCGGCCGCTCCCTCTTTTGGATCGAGGATGCTAGTGATGAGCATTTGGCCTGGCTCTACAGGTTTAGCACCGCTTTCCTCTCGACTTCCCGCGCGGAAGGTTTTGGCCTCCCCCTCGCTGAAGCAATGTCCTATGGGCTGCCAGTTGTTGCGCCAGATCTTCCGGTGTTCAGGGAGTTTTCCCCTGAAGGCATCCTGTTTTACAACGTTGGTCAGGCAGTCGAGGCGGTAGCACATCTGCGGCGATCGATCATGATGCCAAGATCTGCGCGGCGGTCAACATCTACTTCAGTCGGGTGGGGCGAGGTAACCCAATCTCTATTGGATAGCGTAAGCGGTGCAGCGCGGGATAGACTCTAAACCCGCTCGCGCGACTGTTTCATTCAGATCAGATGATGTGACGGAACAGAGTCGTAGAGGTCCTCGAATTCGCGCACGAGCACATCCCTGTTTCGAACCAAGAGGAGATTAACAAATCCACCAGTTTCGGGCGCGATCGGTCCCATCGAGGCACGTTCGAGAATATCCCAGTCTGCTGGTCGGATCCGCCCGTCATCTTCCGTAATGCTAAATGCCCCGAAGCCATGGCTCGCGAGCTTCTCGATTAGGCGCTTCGTGCTGCCCGGGCGGCGCTCCAGCCCGACGGGCCAAAACTCAATCACCATTGTCAGATTGCGGATCGAGCCAAGATACCGTCCCATGCCTTCGATGATCGAGAGCTCCGACCCTTGTGTGTCTATCTTTATGAGGATTTTGCGCAATGAAGGGGCATGATAAGTGTCGAAGCGCGCCATTCCGCAGCGCTGTGTCTGCCGATCCGGGGCGGATCCATCGACTTGGTGATCACCCTTATTGGTTGGCGACAGGTGCATATCGACGACATCAGTTCTGTCGCCCAGCGCATATGGATTGACCCGAACATTGGTCAGACTGTTCCGCGAAATATTGCGCGTGAGCAACGCGGCATTGTCGCGAACAGGCTCAAACGCGTGGATGGGGCCGGCTGCCACCCCAATAGTCAGGCCGGCCACCACGGAATACCATCCAATGTTAGCTCCTATGTCGTAAAACTCCGTGTCGCTGTCTAGAAAGCGTCGGATTACACTTGTCTCAAACGGCTCCCAACGCCCAAGCGTAGTGAGTTCGTGGCTGATATATTGATCGCCATGCTCGTGAACTTCCATTTCGAAACGGGGCATGTTGTCTAGCTTGATATTGACGCAGGGCATATCGTTCACCGTGTCTACGCGAAAAGTCTTTATGGAACCAAAGACGCTACCGACGGTGCATCGAAATGCCAAGCATGATCGACCGGTGTCCGGCGATGGCTGGCAACTTGTATGAACCGAACAAAATCTTTCGGGACATCTTGATTTACGAGGCAAGTAGATTTTAGGGAGTATGTATTCCCGCTATTTGCAGCACCGCTTCGTGGGCTGAGGGTTGCGCGGAGTCACCTGCCCCTGCTAGATACGAACACCTTGTAGAGCGGATGACGGACGAGATCGGCGGGCCTAGTTGCCTTGCCTGCTGACATAGGGGACTAGAATTGGCAGTCTACAAACAGTTTTCCGGTGCTGAACTATCGAAGAACGTTGGGCAGGATATCGAGCGTAAGGTCCGGCGCTCGTTAGGAGAATCTGGCCATTTGGTATTTGGCCCCTACGCCGCTCTTCCGCCAGCAGAGTATGTTGCCGCCTTCTATGTACGTCGCTGGGGCGAGATTACGGGCGGTTCGGCCGATTTTGACATCACCGACCATATTGTAGGACAACTTGCGGCCATGCGCGTGGCTGACAGGGATATTTTGCCTAATATTCCCGGGCAAGTGTCGATGCGGTTCACCTTGAACCAGCCTGTTGACCGGCTGGAAGCGCGTATTCATGTCGGCGAAAATGTTTTTATCGATGTTCATCGGCTCGTGATCTTCTCCACCGAATTCCAGCGCTGGGCGGCCTGAAGACATGGGAGAAACAGCGCCATGTGGTTGAAGCGTTTTTTCGCGCCAAAGGCGACGCGCCATTGGGTCGATAGACGGTTTGAAGCTGATCGCAACGCGACTGAGGAGCGCATCCAACTCGCGATGGAGCAGGCGGTCGCTTACGCCATGTTCGCGCGGGATCAGATGGGCGACGAACTTCGCGCCCATTTGCTAGATTCGCGGGAGGGCTTCGAGGAGCGTGCCGAGATCGCCTCGTTGCAGGCGATGAGCCATGTCGAGAACAGCCTTGCCGGCTTCGCCGGCGCGCTTCAGGGCGTCGCCCAGGCAACGGCAGCATTGAAGAAGGAACGAGATGCCGGCGCATCCAAATCCGAATTAGCAGAGCTGCGCATCCAGCTGGAACAGGAATTGGCAAGCAGCAGTGCATCAATCGTCTCGGATTATAATTTCCAGCTTAGCGAGCTTGAGGGGCGCCAAAGCGAGCGGGATGAGGCATTGTTGAGGCAAGCCGCTGCAAACGCGGGGCTGGTTTACGATCAGCAACTTCGTAACGTGGAGGCTCGGATCGAGTTTGTGCGTCAGGAAACGATGTATGAACTTCAGGCATCGATTGTTCGTTTGGCGGGCAAGATGCACGAAGGTGGAAAGGCCGCGACAGTCGCAAAGATCCTGAATGCCGACAAGGTCGAAGCTATGCGCAAGACCGGTTTGCGACTCAATGTGGGCTGTGGGCATATTCAGCCCGAAGGCTATCTGCAGGTAGACGCGCGGGCACTGCCCGGTGTCGACGTCATTGCCGAGGCAACGAATATCCCTTTCGCCGACGGGGAGGTCGATGAGATTGCCTCGGCGCATCTCATAGAGCATTTCACCGCGCAGGTGCTCAATCGCGTTCTTCTGCCGCATTGGCGTAGTCGTCTCAAATGCGGCGGCCAGTTGACCGCGGTCGTACCTGATGGTGCCGCTATGCTATCGGCCGTCAATGACGGTACCATGCCGTTCGAGGATTTTCGGGAGGTGTTGTTCGGCGCCCAGGATTATGACGGCGACTTCCACTATAATTTGATTACACCCGATAGCTTTAGCGCGACGCTGCAGCGTGCAGGCTTCGTCGATATTGAAGCAATTTACACGGGGAAGAAGAATGGCAAATGTTTCGAGTTCAAAATGGTTGCTCGGAAGCCCTAATCTCAAGATACCCCTGACTTTCTCAGTCGTCATCAATACGGACAATCGGCTTGACTACCTCAAGCGTACATTGTCCGGTCTCAAATATCTTAAATATCAAAATTTCGAAGTGTGCATCGTATCTGGTCCCACACCCGACGGCACGAAGGAGTACCTCTCCACGCTTGGCGACGCGATCAAGCTGGCGCATTGTCCCGTTCGGAACCTGTCCGTTTCCCGAAACATTGGGATTGCTATGGCAGGGGGTGACGTCGTCGCGTTCATCGATGATGACTCTGTGCCGGAGCCGGAATGGCTCAGCGATCTGGCGGTAGGATATAAAGATGAAGGTGTCGGCGCTGTCGGTGGCTTCGTCTATGACAATACGGGCGTCCAATTTCAGGCGCGCTATGTCACAACCAACCGTCGCGGCTATGCTACGGACTGGGCAACGCCGGCTCCACATCTGAACTTCCCGTATTCGGTGGACGTGCCACATCTGCTCGGCACGAACTGCTCCTTCCGACGCTCGGCACTTCTGGAAATTGGCGGCTTCGATGAGGAATATGAATATTTCCTCGATGAGACTGATGTTTGCTGCCGGATCAATGATGCTGGCTATCGCATCGTCCAGTTGCCCAATGGATTTGTCCATCACAAATATGCGCCGAGCCACTTGCGTGACGAGCGGCGTGTAACCTGGAATTGGTATCCGCTGATTAAGAATCGCGTCTATTTCGGTATGCGCAACGGCTTGAACCACCATTCCGTTTCGGAAGTCGTTGAAGCCGGCATAGCCGACGCCGACGCATGGGAGCGCAGCGTGCTGTGGGCGCAACGCGAGGGCATCTACCAGCCGGAGCATATTGAGCGGTTCTATGCCGAAGCCACGTCTGCGGTTCAGGATGGATTGACGCGCGGAAGGGAGCCGCCAAAGTATCTTACTGAAGAAACGATCAGCAAGTTCCACTCGTCATATCGTTCGTATCCGCTGATCTCGCGGCCTGAGGAAAGGCGCGTCTTCTGTTTCGTGACGCAGGATTATCCGCCGGGGCAGAATGGGGGGATTGCTCGCTACATATCGCAGCTGGCGCGTTCCTTGGCGGCTAGAGGACACCATGTCCACGTACTTACTAAGGCCCACCAACATGAAAGTGTTGATTATGAAGACGGGGTGTGGGTGCATCGGGTCAAGATCCGACATTTCGCTGAACCTGAACAATCGCCGATTGCTCCTCTGAAAGTTCCCAGCCACATTTGGAGCTACACCCAGACAATGTTCGAAGAAGTTGTAGCGATCGACGCTAAGCGAAAGGTGGATATGGTCTACTGTCCCCTTTGGGACTGCGAACCGCTCAGTTTCATACTTGACACTCGCTTTCCTCTCGTAGTGGCCCTACAAACTACGATGAAATTCTGGCTTGAAAGCCAAAAGGCTCGCGCCAGAGACAGGGATTGGATGCATGTATTTGGCAAACCGATCATTGCGATGGAAAATTTAATCCTGAAAGCTGCTCCGTCGCTACACGCTATTAGTAATGCCATCGCCCAGGACATTCAGACAGAGTATGAAATCCAATTGGATGCGTCTCGAGTTCATTTTGTCCCACTTGGGATGGAGGATTGGGCGGGATCCAATACTCTGGACTCGAAAACAGGAGCGGCCAAGTCGGAAGTACATCTTCTTTTTGTGGGACGCCTCGAATCTCGAAAGGGAATTGACGTTCTGCTGGCAGCAGTGCCCGACTTGCTCGAGCGCTTTCCTAATGCAATTCTGGATATTGTCGGCGACGACACTATTCTTCGTGCAGACAACCGTAGTTATAAGGAAGAATTCCTTGAAACTGACATTCCATCTGCGGTCCGTGAAAGAATCGTATTTCATGGCCGCGTTGCTGAAGCGGAGTTGCAGAATTTCTATCGTAGTTGTGATGTGTTCGTTGCCCCGTCTCGCTATGAATCTTTCGGTCTCGTGTTTCTTGAAGCGATGATGTTTGGAAAGCCGGTCATCGCCTGTGATGCGGGGGGCGGGCCTGAAGTCGTTACGCACGAGCACACGGGCTACTTGGTAAAGCCGGGCGACATCGCCGGCTTAAAAAAAGCGATGGAAACCCTTGTCGCTGATCCGGCTTTAAGAAGGAAAATGGGTCAGATCGCCAGGTCTCGTTATGAGGAGCGTTTCACCGATGAAGCGATGGTCAATAACTTTCTGGCGGAGTTCCTACCGGCAATTTAAATTTGACAGAAAATGCCTACCCAGCGGGATCGTCTCCAAGCATAAAGCTATATTTGCATTGTTCAGGGCGTAAAGGGATTTTCCTTCACGCCCTTATGCGAATTTAGCGCACTAGAACGCCATACAAAACTGCTTGCTGCGCATGACTGAGTGGGTTCTTCCCTACACTCCGGATTTGAATTTCGTTGGCACGATCATCATTTGCAATGCGAATTGGTTGCGCGTAAGAAAACCAGGAATAGAGATCTTCCACAATTCGCTTGTTCGACCAAGTGGCTTCTATAATTGCTGACCAGTCATGCCTATTGAAGATTGGAAGAATCTCTTTCGAATTAGACGGCACGTTAATTTCGATAGTCCAATCAACACCATCCAAAATTACATGATCTAACTTCTCAATGATTGAGCCCGAATACCGAATACGGCCATCCGTATAAGGGAAAAATTCAAACGAATCCTTGGTGTAATCGTCGGGATTTAAGCGGGGCTTGCTCGGGGCCGAAACTTTTTGGGCTGCAATGAAATAGTCATGCCCATATTCAGGATATTCGCAGCCTATTTGAGCGACTCGAATCCGAAAACCCGCATCCGCGATGATGCTCAACCACTCTTGCGGCCCGAAGAAATAGGGGTGTTCGGGATTTGACTCCCACCCAAAGGGGACAGCCATGAGCAAATTGCCGCCGTCGAGAAGTACGCGATTAACCTCGGAAAAAGTCCGATTTAGATTGATACTGTGTTCCAAGCAATGTGATGAAAATATAGCCTCGAAGCTCGAATCTGCAAATGCAAGCTGATCATTATATCCATGCCCGAAGGAGGCGTTCGGCAGACCTTGGGCTTCTGCCGCCGCTCGTGAGCCGTCAACGCAGCTAGGATCTACATCTAAATATGAATAGCGGAATGCGCGTTCTTTAAAAAATTCGATGAGGAGCGGGTATAAATTGCCTCCCCCGATATCAAGTACGCGACTGCCATTTTCAATGAATCTGGCTGCCTCTTTCCATCTGTCCAAATATGCATGATGCCGTGTTGCGATATAGGCCTCAACATCGCCATGCGTGGCCTTAACGTTCTCATACCATCTGGCAGTCATTTCTGCCTGACGTGTCCCAAACTCATCGCGGGCGACATCTACGGGCATTTGTTGTTCCTTTTCGATTTCTAGATCGACACACTGACCACGACGGTAGCCGTCGCGGATTGTCTGAACAAGATTTTTGGAAGGATCGTATCTCGGTTTATACTCGTACTCGGGGGGGGGGGCTATATTCTCAGCTATATGACCTTAACCGCAAGATCGCAGAACATTTGAGGGTTCAGACCGAGGCCGATTACTTTCATTCGACCCGTGTCCACGATCAATTCGTTTGCGGCCTGCACTACTCCATATGGCGTACCGTATAGTTGATCCATCATAGTGTAGTCATTAAAAATCATATACCCACCAGATTTAATCTTATCGAGGCCCGCCAGTGCGTCATTTTTTACATTTTCGTAGTCATGTCCGGCGTCAATATAAACAATATCGTAGTCTCTATCAATCAATTTATTGGTGGCTTCCGAGCTGTAGCCTTATTCTATAATTAGTTCGCCATAAAAATAAGATTGAATCTTCGATTTAAAATACTCTATTTGAGTTTTATTATCAAATAGCTCTTTTGTTGGCATTCCCCATATTGTTTCTGAGGTATGCAGATCAAACAAATCAACTGCGGCGAATCGAGAGGGGGTGAAGGTGTCTATTAGAAATTTAGAAAAATCTCCCAATGCAACACCAATTTCTAATATATTTGGATTAAAAATTTCATCAATATCTTGAAGTTTCTTGATATGTTTCAGTAGTTCATATCGATCTGCGAATAGCATTGCGCCATCCGTATGTATCGGTTGAAGTGGTTTGACGTTTGTTTGTTCAATTGACATTGATGATTTTTCCATCATTTTCTCTAGCGAGAAGTGGGTTGAAAAATTCAATTGGCATTAGATGGAGGCTGGACGCGAAATACATAACAACTCTGACGGCTGGTTAAGCTGAGAGCATCCATTGCAGAGTCTCTTCGAGTTGGGGGTTAGGCAAGCTTGGTAGTAGCACATCGAGTTGAGCGCGACTGCCGCTCAATGTCCGGACTTCTTTCTGCCGCACAAAGGCGGGATTGACGCGCACTTCTATTTGGTGATCCGCCAAAGCCTGTGTGATGTCTAGCACTTGTCGCAGCGAGTAGGATCTTCCGGAACATATGTTCAACGTCCTACCTATCGCGGCGGGTTCCTCCAGAAGGCCTGCATAGGCTGCCACGACTGACCGGACATCCGAGAAATCTCGCTCGACGTCGAGATTGCCCAGCTCGATCACTGGCGCGCGCCGCCGGATGTGATCGACGATCTTGGGAATGAGGAAATGCTCGGCCTGTCCGACGCCCGTATAGTTGAAGGGGCGCACGGTAATGATCGGGAGGCGTTCGGCATAAAGTCGCCCGACATATTCCATGGCAAGTTTGCTGACTGCATAATCATTCGCTGGTTCGGGCGGGCTCTCCTCAGTCAAGATACCGCCGACACGGTTGCCATAAATGTTAGCGCTGCTCGCCAGGATGAGCGATCTTACTGGACAATTGGTGCGCGCGACTGCTTCGAGAAGATTGCGCGTGCCGATCACATTCGTGCGGTACATAGCCTCGACATCGCCATACGCCACGAATGACACCGCAGCCAGATGAACGATTCGATCAGGACGGACAGCATCAAGGACCTCCGCTATCGCGGACGGGTTGGCGAGGTCGCATTTGTGCCAATGAATGTCGTCGCTTTCATCGCCGTCGATCGATCGGCGCAACCCGTGAACAACATAGCCCCGCTTTTGAAGGAGGCGGGTGAGATGGGCCCCTGTGAAGCCGTCGGCTCCGGTAATTGCGACCTTTGTGGCCTGCTTTGTCGCTGTCATGATCTCGACCCGTCGTTTCGTTTACGCTCGTCCACACTTCAGAAGGAGAAACCCCGCTTGTTTCGCTGCAGGTCGGCTTCGACCATCATAGCGCACAATCGCTCCAATGTTGTTTCGGAGGTCCAGCCCAGTTCTTCGCGGGCCTTGGCGGGGTCGCCGATTAGTAAGTCGACTTCCGCCGGGCGATAAAAACGTGGATTGACGCGCATGACCGTGCGGCCACTGGCATCGATCGCGATCTCGTTTTCTGCCGTACCTTTGAAGGTGATGTCGATGTCTGCAGCCGCGAATGACATTTTCACGAAGTCACGCACCGTTACCGTTCGATTGGTGGCCAGAACATAAGTGTCCGGCATGTCGGCCTGCAGCATCTGCCACATGCCTTTCACGTACTCCTTGGCGAATCCCCAGTCGCGTTGCGCGTCGATGTTGCCGAGCTCCAGACAATCGAGCTGGCCGAGCGCAATCTTGGCGACGCTGTCTGTGATTTTGCGCGTGACGAACTCGCGGCCGCGCAGGGGGCTCTCATGATTGAAAAGGATACCGCTACACCCGAAAAGGCCGTAGCTTTCCCGATAGTTGATTGTCATCCAGTGCGCGTAAAGCTTCGCGATGCCGTAGGGACTGCGCGGATAGAAAGGCGTGTCCTCCTTTTGCGGTACGGCCTGCACCTTGCCGAACATTTCTGAAGTGCTGGCCTGATAGAACCGGATAGTCGGATTGACGATACGAATCGCTTCCAGAAGATTTACGCAACCAAGGCCGGTAATCTCGCAGGTGGTGATGGGCTGATCAAAAGACACGCCGACGAAGCTTTGCGCAGCAAGATTATAGATTTCGGTTGCCTGGGACTGTTCAAGCAGGCGAACGGTGGACGAGAGATCCGTGAGATCATACTCGACTAGTCGCAGATTGTGGTGCGTGGTGATGCCTAGTTCATCCATGCGCCAGAAGTTGACCGAGCTGGAGCGACGGTAAGTGCCGAAGACGATATAATTTTCCTCGAGCAGAAGCTGCGCGAGATAAGCTCCGTCTTGGCCTGTGATGCCGGTGACAATGGCGGTTTTCACTATTTTCTGATCCTGTTAATTATGGCTGAGCGACAATATTCGAAGCGGCAGCAATTATCTGTATTTTTTTGATGGCGATGAGGAGATTTGCGGGGATATTGGAGAGGATTTCATAGTCGGAGACGGGTTTGTCGAGGCTGAGCGGGATGGTGAGCCGACTATTGAGCGACTCTGTCTCGTCGAAACTCACGTCGAGGGCGGTATGTTCGACCTTGCCGAGATCGGAGCATATAGCGAAGCGGACGGTCCCCTTGCTACCGGCGGGTTTGTCGACGTCGATGTGGATATCATAGCCGCCGGCAGGCAGGGCATGATGAGGGCCATATGTCAGGATGCCGGGTTGGCCGGTCGCGTGCATCTGCTCGGCGTAGGGCTGACCCGCCTGCGTGCGCAAGTCATAGCCGGGATAAAGGGTGATTAAGGGGGCAGGGCGCTCGCGCAGGCGATCGAGCGCAGTTTTGACGACCTGTGCGGTGTCGTTCCATGTGCGAGGGATATAACGAGACCTGACAGCGGCTTCCCGGGCTTTGACCCCCTCAGGATTGCCGATGAGGGCAAGGATCTCGTCTGCCCAGGCATGGGGATTCCAAGGGTCGAGATAGGTAACGAGATCGCCGCCGACCTCTGGGATGGAGCCCTGATCGGAGGCGATGACGGCCTTGCCGCAGGAGAGGGCCTCACCGATGGGCAGGCCCCAGCCTTCATAGAGGGATGGGAAGGCGCAGACATAAGCCTTCTCGTAGAGCTGACCCAACTCCCGGTCGGTGACGTGATGAAGCTGTACGATCAGGCCATTGGTCAGGGGATCGAGCTCGATATCCTTGAGCAGATCACCGACCCCCCAGCCGGGCATGCCGACGAAGACGAGCTTGGGAAGCTTGTGGGCGTGACCGGCGCGGGCCAGTAGATGATAAGCACGATAGAGTATCTCGTGGTTCTTGCGGCGCTCGATGGTCGAGACGAAGAGGATGAAGGGCTCCTCGATAACGCGCGCCACCTCGGGTGATAGGGGCTCTGACGCATCCCCCGCTGCGTCGGCCAGCATAGGGACATTGTCGCCGAGCGGAATGACCACGGTCTCAACCTCTGGAGCACCAATCCGCCGAACAAGATCAACATAATCGTCCCTAGAACGACGCGAAATGCAAAGGAGGAGGGAAGCAGACCAAGAAACTTTAGTGAAATAATCGAGGAAGATTTCGCCAACATGGCCGACGCAATAGTGCGGGAAAAGAATAGGGATCAAATCATAGCAGCAGCATATGATCTGGACCCCCATGGTTTCCTTGAGAATTCCGAACGTATCGACATAAGGATGATCCCAATCGAGACCGACCGAAACAAGTATGTCGCCAGGCATAATCTCATTCGCTCGTCGTACGACGGGCGGCGATGGTTCCACCGAGGGGGGGGATGAGGCAATGATGTCGCCGGCATTTTTTTCGCGACGCCACGGAAGCCATTTTACTGGTTCGAGGACCGGATCGAAGACAGGCCTTCTCAATTGAACGGGCGGCATCGCGGTTTCAACAGCGGGCCGTATGACCGGCTCACTAGGCGCATTCGGATCATATGGAATGAATGCGCCACCCTTAAATATGCAACGGCCGAAATCTTCGCCATAGAGACGTTCCAATCCTTCGCAAAGTTCGCGCTCGACGCGGATGATGCCCACGGCTGCTCGGTGCCAATTGGCACTGCTTGTGACGTTCATCCATACCTTGGGGCGTCGATATGCTAACGGCTGCGTCACGATATGCCGGGAATTATCTGTATTTTTTTGATAGCGATGAGGAGATTTGCGGGGATATTGGAGAGGATTTCATAGTCGGAGACGGGTTTGTCGAGCGTGAGGGCGATGGTGATGCGGCTACTGACCTGTGCAGACTCGTCGAAGACGGCGTCGAGTGTTGCGTGTTCGATCTTGCCGAGGTCGGAGCATATAGCGAAGCGGACGGTCCCCTTGCTACCGGCGGGTTTGTCGACGTCGATGTGGATATCATAGCCGCCGGCAGGCAGGGCATGATGAGGGCCATATGTCAGGATGCCGGGTTGGCCGGTCGCGTGCATCTGCTCGGCGTAGGGCTGACCCGCCTGCGTGCGCAAGTCATAGCCGGGATAAAGGGTGATTAAGGGGGCAGGGCGCTCGCGCAGGCGATCGAGCGCAGTTTTGACGACCTGTGCGGTGTCGTTCCATGTGCGAGGGATATAACGAGACCTGACAGCGGCTTCCCGGGCTTTGACCCCCTCAGGATTGCCGATGAGGGCAAGGATCTCGTCTGCCCAGGCATGGGGATTCCAAGGGTCGAGATAGGTAACGAGATCGCCGCCGACCTCTGGGATGGAGCCCTGATCGGAGGCGATGACGGCCTTGCCGCAGGAGAGGGCCTCACCGATGGGCAGGCCCCAGCCTTCATAGAGGGATGGGAAGGCGCAGACATAAGCCTTCTCGTAGAGCTGACCCAACTCCCGGTCGGTGACGTGATGAAGCTGTACGATCAGGCCATTGGTCAGGGGATCGAGCTCGATATCCTTGAGCAGATCACCGACCCCCCAGCCGGGCATGCCGACGAAGACGAGCTTGGGAAGCTTGTGGGCGTGACCGGCGCGGGCCAGTAGATGATAAGCACGATAGAGTATCTCGTGGTTCTTGCGGCGCTCGATGGTCGAGACGAAGAGGATGAAGGGCTCCTCGATAACGCGCGCCACCTCGGGTGATAGGGGCTCTGACGCATCCCCCGCTGCGTCGGCCAGCATAGGGACATTGTCGCCGAGCGGAATGACCACGGTCTCAACCTCTGGAGCACCAATCCGCCGAACAAGATCAACATAATCGTCCCTAGAACGACGCGAAATGCAAAGGACAGTCGAAGAGAGCCAGGACAGCTTGGTGAAATAGTCCTTGAACTGCGGTGAAACATCGCCGGCGCAATAGTGGGGAAATATGACAGGGATCAGATCGTAGCAGCATGTTACGACCTCGACCCCCATCGAGGTTTTGAGATCCTGGAGATGGTCCAGATAACTGTGATTCCAGTCGAGACCGACGGTCAGCAGGATATCGCCGTACTGAATGCCCTGTCGCGCCGTACGTGACTTGGTCGGCGGCGGAGGGATGTCGGTGGGCGGCTCCGAAGGTGCCGAATGGGCGCGCGGAGCGTCCTCGAGGATCGGGTCAAGCGTAGTCGTGCTGGGGAAGAGCTTGGCCGGTGCCGCCGCGGGACTGGATGGCGTTATGGGCGGATGAGAAATGAGTGCTTCATCGTAAGGGACAAAGCATCCCTCATGCAAAATGCACAGTTGAAATTCCAAATCCGGATAAAGGCGTGACAGCTCGCGGCATAGTTCGCGCTCGACGCGGACGATGCCGACTGCCGGCCTTTTCCAAGTCGCGCTGGTGGTCACGTTCATCCAGATATCGCGCTTTTGAGAGCCCGTTGAACGGTTCACGCCGCGGGTCCCATTGCTGTTATCGCATTGGCCAGATCTGACAAGGTATTCGGCCAGAGCACGCTGCTCCTGTCTGCCCGTTCGTCAGGATGCAGTGCGAGATTCGGTTTCATAAATACCTCGCGGATCGCATTGCAGAACGCGGGGCCGCCGTCGGCGACAGTGATGCCACGCGCGCCGATGAAGCGTTCGAACCCGCGCATGGCAATCGTTGTTCCCACGACGTGCTGGCCTGCCCAGATCGCCTCTGCTGCCTTGAGGTTCGTGCCCCCCCCGGACGTCAAGGGCAGGATGATCATATGCGCCGTCGCAAGTAAGCCGCGAAGCACCTCCTCACTGACTTCGCCAGCATCGATATATTGGCGCGCGAGACTGCCGGCTCGGTGCAGGCGCTGGTCGCGTCCAATGAAGACGCCGGCACCGCCGGCCGTGACGAGACGCGTAGGCGGAGGAAAACAACCTGCGCCAGCGCCAAACAGGTCGAAAAAACCTTCGATGTTAGGCGGATGCGCACTGGCACAATAGAGGGCGAATTTTCGGCCTTCCGTGATCGTACTTGCAGCGGCGATATCGTCCAACGTCGTCTGTCGGTCGATTACACCATTGGCTGCGAGGATCGGAGGGCTAGGCGCGTAGTCCTTCGACCAATCGATATCGCCTTGGGATACGCAAAATGTCTGTGCTGCATGCTTGAGCGCATGAAGTTCGCAAGCGAGAACCTTATCACGCCCGTCGGCCGCGATCTTTTCGCTCTTATAGCGGCGGAGAATGTCGAATTTGAGCCGATGTTCGACATTCTCAGACCCGTAGAGGAGGATGGCCCGGCCATTGCAACGGGACCTATTAAAACGTTCTGCGAACCGAAACATCCAGGGCTGTTCGACGAAAATCGCGTCGGGTACGATACCGATCTTGTCAGCGAGCGCCTGGAACTGGGGGCCCTCCACACCAAACAACTCGCCAAGGCCCCAATCATCCATGAAGGGATTGTCATCCGTGACGGGGGCCATCGTCTTTTCGCCGGGAAAATCAATGAAATATTGCGATGGCGGATAGGATGCGCTGCCCGCGACACCGGCTGACCGGATGTCGTGGCCGGCGGCACGCAGCGCCGCTACAATGTTCGCTAGTCGGTGCTGGCCGCCGTGACGCGGTGCATCGACAGGATATGTGCTGAGGCACACGATTTTCACATCACACTCCCCGCATGGTTCGCTTACAAATCGCCAATCTTGTTCGACAGGCGATAGAGATGATTTTCGAGTGCACGCAAATCTCGCCGCACTGCATCGACCTGCCGGAGGAAAGCGATCATCTGCGCCAGTTTGCCGATGACGGGAATGGCATAAAGCTTCCTTCGCCGACGAAATCTACTCATGCCGATGAGCTGCACACCCTGTTCCCGGGCCTCCGCCGACCGGAAGATGCTGTCCAGAATCTGATAACGGCTGTCGCCGGCGCGGATCGCGGCAACATAGTGGGATCCGCCAGTAGGATCAGGAGGGCGCTTGAGCAGTTTGTGGTAGACCTGATCCACGAACTCCGCGTCATAAAACGCAAAGAAATAAGACGCGTGTACGATATTCTCGTCCGCCGGAGCACCTGACTGGAGCAAGACAATATCTCCCTTTTTCTGGGCGTTCCGATACCCTGCAGTTTGTCCCTATCCCGCCAATGCTGGAAGGGCAATGCGACAATTGGCCGCTTGCGCGGTGCTGCCAAGAGGGGGGTGGACCACGACGGCGGGCCTCTATAGTTGGTGTCTCAGCGAACTGATGTGAGAGACATTAAACCATGAATCTGGGGCCCGATCTTGCCGATTCCGACTTGTCCCGTGCCCACGCCGCCTGCAGCGCGCGCGCGATTCTTGGAGAAGATTTTTTCGGTGGTTGGGAGCAGTCCGACATAGAACTGTTTTTGCGGCACGGGAGAAGCGAGTCGCCTGCCCCTGGGAAGATCACGGATTTTTTTGGCATTCGCACCAATTCGTCATTTCATCCTTGGGCGACGCATTTTGATGGTGTGGTCATTCGATCCGTGCCTTTGCCCGACGACTCCTTGAGGGCAGAAGCGATCGAATATTTCGCGACGCTGGACAGTCTCGAGGCTGCACCCGTCGATAGTTTCAAAGTGGCCGAATTGGGAGCGTCTTATGGACCCTGGATCTGTTTCTGCGCGGTGATGGCGGAGCGAACGGGAAGGGGGAGGGGACGTTTCGTGGCCGTGGAGGCGAGTGATTATCTTTACAATCTCATTCCGCACCATCTTGCAGAGAACGGCATCGAACCCACGGCTGGCGACTTTACTTTCGTCAAAGGAGCAATCGCTGCCGAACGCGGCACGCTCTATTTTCCGCGGGTCAGTAATCCGATGGAGAATGGCGGGCAGGCGAAGGGTGATGATGGTGAAGTCGATTATCTCGGGCGTCAGGTCGAGCATGATTGCGTCGAGGCCTATCCATTAGCTGAAGTACTTGGTGCGGATATATGGGATTTGGTGCATATCGATATTCAAGGCGCCGAATATGATGTGCTGTCGGCCGGGATAGACATCCTCGATACGCATGTGCGCGCCATTTTTGTTGGTACGCACTCGCGCAAGATCGAGGGGCAGTTACTTGAGTTGTTCGATGGTAGAGGATGGGTTCTCCGCCGTGAGCGCCCGACCAGGTTTAACTACTGCCCGGACCGACGGAGCATTGTCAGTTGGGCCACCAGAGATGGGGGGCAATATTGGATCAATCCGAAGCTCAGAGGCTAAGGCAAGTAATTTCTGAGTTTCAGGAGGATTGATGGATGCTCGATCTATCGCTTACGAAAATCAACGTTGGATGCGGTTACGATAAGCGCTTAGGCCATTTAAATGTGGACATGGATCCTGCTTGCGATCCTGATTTTCTTGTGGTCGATAATGGCTTTTCTGGGCTTCCACGGAAGCATTTCGACACTTTGGTTTCTTACGACGTTCTTGAGCATATCCAGAGGGCGGAAACGACTAACGCACTTCTGGAATGGGCCGATTTATTATCGGCTGGCGGCGTGCTCGACCTTGAAACGTCTAACGTCGTTGCGATTGCGGAGATGATCAAATCAGTTCGCGTCTATGAGCGTCATTCAACCTATACGACTTTCATGTACGGTAACCAGGCTCACCCTGGAGATTTTCATCATACCGGCTTTACAGACATCACGCTTCGTGTTCACGTGACGGCCGCCGGTTTTGAAATCGAGGAGTTTTCGCAACGCGATACGTGGCTGTACTGTTTGAAGGCGCGCAAGGTTCTCGATTGGACGGCGCTATTAGACCAAGCTGATCTTTCAAACGAAGAGTTTGTTTTCAGGGCATACGCTGACGCGCTCGATCGCACGCCCGAAGAGCCTTTCTTGTCAGCCAATATCGCAATGCTCGACCATACGGCGGATCGGAGAGGCTTTCTAAAAATGCTTTGGGGGTCTGAGGAGCGGCGCTTGCGTATCGCTCAGCGGTTAGGGTTCTGATCGAATATTGCATGCGAGTGGCTGCGTAAAATGTTTGAGAGATTTGCATGCGCGTCGGATTGACGGTTGATTCGCTCGCGTCCACGCTCACCGGAATTGGTCGATATACGTGGGAGCTTTGCCAAGGGCTGTCGACGTATCCTGAAGTTGAAGACCTTGGATTCTTTCGCTTCAACGAATGGATATCCGATCCGGCCAGCTTTCTCGATACCCATCGGAGCAGGCGCCCGTACCGGCCGAAATGGTTGAAGCGTTGGCTGATGCAGCGCGGATTTGAAGATCGTCTAGTCCACGGCACCAACTATTTTCTGCCGGATTCGGTCGAAAAGGGCGTGATCACCGTGCATGATATGTCGATCTATCTCCACGAAGCGACGCACCCTCCAGAGCGGATTGCGGCGTTCGAGAAAGGTTTTGCTAGTTCGCTTGCACGTGCAGCACATATAATCACCGATTCAGAAACGGTGCGGCAAGAGTTGTTGCAGCATCAGCATTCACTATCAGCGGATCAGGTAACAGCGATTCATCTTGGCGTCTCGCCAAGATACACGCCGTGGACGCGAGCACATTACGAACCCGTGATCGACCGAATGTTGGGGCAGACCAGTCCCTACATATTGTGTGTTGCCACTTTTGAGCCGCGCAAACGCATCGAGCAGGCAATTCTCGCTCATGCTCAGCTTAGTGAAGGCTACCCGGTGCCGCCTCTAGTACTCGTCGGCGCGCGAGGATGGGCTAATGATGCATTGCACCGACTGGTTGAGCGCCAGATGCAGCGGGGCGCCGTCATCATGTTAGGACAGGTCGCTGAAGAAGATTTGCCTTTCATCTATGCGGGCGCGCGCCTTTTTATCTATCCTTCGATCTATGAAGGGTTTGGTCTGCCCCCGATCGAAGCCATGGCCAGCGGTGTGCCGACGATCGTCTCCGACCGATCATGCCTGCCCGAAGTCACAAAGGGCGCCGCCATGATGTGCGATCCGGATGATCTCGATGCCTTTACGGAGGCGATCCGGCGAGGATTGGAGGATGACAATTGGCGCGATATTTCTATAGATCGCGGACGACAGGTGGCGGCCGGCTATACTTGGGAAAAATGTGTTGAAAATACAGTCAATGTCTATCGCAAAGTCTGGGCTGACGGCGGTTGAAGGACCGGCACGACTGAGGCTGAGTTCCGTTCAGCGGTGTTGGTTTCGACATGGCCTGCTATGTGCTTTGGCAATAGGCGTGTCGAGCTGCGCGGTTTTGCCGAGCGCTGGGCCCTCGATCAGGGCCGTTCATGGTGCTGAGTCAGAACAGGTGGTCGAAGGCAAGGTCCAGATCGTGGACGTAAATGATGCGGTCACGGGGCATCTCGTCAATGCGTATCGCGCGCCCGCTTTCGCCCAGGTTTTCGGCGATACGCCTATCCCCGGTACCTTGATCGGTCGGGGTGATGCGCTTGAAATCACGATCTGGGAAGCGCCGCCGGCCGTGCTGTTCGGAACGTCGACGCTCGGTACGCCTGGAATTCCGTCTGCCGCTGTGGCCTCAATCACATCGCGACAGAACGGGTTACCTTTGCAGGTCGTTGATGCCGCTGGTCTGATCGACGTGCCATTTGCGGGTCGCGTCATGGCGGCGGACCGCGCACCCCAGGACGTCGCGCACGATATTCGCTCGCGCTTGGCGAAAAAGGCTCATGATCCGCAGGTCGTTGTTCGAATCGCAAACAATGCTGCTGCCAATGTCACCGTCGTCGGCGATGTTGTGGCTAGCACAAGGATGCCCCTGACACCCAAGGGTGAGCGACTTCTAGATGCGCTGGCTAGCGCTGGAGGTGTTCGTCAGCCCGTTGGCAAGATGACTATTCAGATTACGCGTGGTGGCCTTGTCGAGGGAATGCCGCTGGAGACAGTTATCAAGGATCCTCTGCAGAACGTGCGGCTCAAGTCTGATGACATCGTCACCCTGCTGTTCCAGCCTTACAGTTTCACGGTATTAGGCGCGGCGCGTGCTAATTCGGAAGTGCCGTTCGAAGGCACCGGATTGAGCCTTTCACAGGCCCTAGGACGCATGGGGGGCCTTGATGACCAGCGTGCAAATCCGCGTGGCGTGTTTATCTTCCGCTTTGAAAAGGCGAGAGCCTTTCCTCTCGCAGCGGGCAAGCCGCTTCCGGGCGTAACATCGGATGGCAAAGTGCCCGTCATCTACCGGGTCGATATGCGTGATCCGAAGACATTATTCGTCGCACAGTCCTTTCCGATCAGGGATAAGGACGTCATTTACGTCTCCAATGCGCCGCTGGCTGATTTCTCGAAGTTCCTGCAGGCGGTTTCGCAGATTGTGTTCCCGATCGCCGTGATCCAGAACGCGAATATTTTCTGAACGATCGGGGCGACAGATGGGTGAAGTACCCCACAATGCCCTTCTTCTCGACGTCAGTCGTCTGATATGGCGGGCGCGAGAGGGCGGGCTGCCGACCGGCATCGACCGTACCTGCTTGGCTTATGTCGGCCATTATCGCGATCGATCCTGTGCGGTCGTTCAGCGAGGGCGGCTGACACAGGTCTTACCGCACGATTTTTCGCAGAAGCTGTTTGACATTCTGCTTTCCAGCGAACTCGGGCATGCGCGCCAGCAACTGACATCGCTTGCTTGGCACGGGGTTGGTCGAGCATTGGTTGGGCGCATCCGGCAGCAGGATATAGCGGGCCGTATTTATCTCAACGTCGGTCATACCGGTCTTGACAAACTCGGCCATGAAGCGTGGATCAGACAATCCGGCGTGAAGCCAGTTTATTTCGTGCATGACCTGATCCCGATCACACATCCGGAATATTGCCGGCCTAAAGAGCCTGAGAAGCATTTTCTTCGCATCACTGCATTGCTGCGCAATGGGGTCGGAATTATTGGGAATAGTCGCGACACACTGGACGAGGCGGCACTCTTCGCCGGTCGTCAGCAATCGCTACAAATGCCCCCAGCTGTTGTCGCGCCTCTGGGCGCTGATTGTGTTCTACCGCCGCCGTCGCTCGAGGGGGTACACTCGGTCGTTCCGCCACGCCCCTATTTCGTGATGGTCGGCACGATTGAGGGGCGGAAGAACCATCTTCTTATTCTCACACTCTGGGCCGAGCTGGCTCGGCGGCTGGGGAAGGCTTGTCCGCAGCTCGTGGTCATCGGCCAGCGCGGCTGGGAAAGTGAGCAGGCGGTCGATATGCTGGAGCGCTGTGTGGCGATCCGGGGGCATTTCATCGAGCTGTCGCGTTGCGACGACATCACATTGGGCGTCTACATGCGTGGCGCGCGAGCACTGCTCTTTCCGTCGTTTGTCGAAGGATATGGGCTGCCACTTATCGAGGCGCTGGCAAGCGGGACGCCGGTTATCGCCAGTGATCTCGGTGTGTTTCGTGAACTGGCGGGAGAAATTCCGGACTATCTTAGTCCGATCGACGGCCTTGGCTGGTCGCGGCTGATCGAGGAATTCGCGCAGCCAGACAGCGTACGGCGTGACGCGCAACTGAAGCGTCTCGCCGGCTGGCAGCCGCCGAGTTGGGAAGAGCATTTTGCGAAGGTCGATCGTTGGCTGGAGCAGTTCAACAGTCAGCCATAGGCGGAGACGAGCGTCGGCTCCCATTGCGCGATGCGCTCGCGGGCGAGGCGCTCCACGGACGACTCCACCAATATACTCGTCGCCGTCTCGCTCGCCAGGCCGCCATAGACAAGGCAGCGATCGTGCAACACGCGGCGGAAGGACTCGTAGACGTTCGCATCAGGCGCTTGCGGGCGCATCCAGAAGTCGTCGAGCCGACCCTGGTGGGTGATTTGCGGTATGTTGTAGATTGCCTTGCCCAGCGCCATGGTGGGGACGCCAGCGGCGAGGGCCAGCGTGGCTGAGGTGCTGTTGATCGTCACCATGCCGAGGGTGTCCGCCGTCAGCTCATCAAGCACGCCGCCTGCGATGTGGAGGATTCGATCTTCGATGCCGGCCTTGCGCGCCTGGCCCATGATGTGATTGCGCCAGCTCATGAAGCTGCAATCGAGCGGATGTTCCTTGATGAGCAAGCGGACATGCTTAGGCGCGCGGCGAGCGAAGCTGTAAAGCACGTAATCCAGCGCTTCCTTCATGTCCGCGAACGGCGAATGCTCGCGAATCTGGAAGTCAGTCGAGAGTTGCAGCGGGAAAAGGAAGTAGGGGGCCTCAGGCAGCCGCGCGAGGGTCTCCTCGGCGCGGCGAGCATCTGCCTTTTCCCGCCCGAATTTATAGAGCCAGCCAAAGCCCTCCATCATCAGGGACCCGGTCCGGTGCGACTGGTAGAAAGGATAGAGCGGCCGCCCGAACCAGGTGCGTGAGTAATAGCGCCAGGCATCGCGCGCGCGGCGGTTGAAGCTGGCGGTGATGACCGGGCGCTGCGGCAATGGGGGCAGGTTGCGAGCCGCTTGCAGATACCATTCCGGGTCTCGCGGCAGCGAGCTGTTGCCGTTCACTCCGCTCGGCTCCAGGGTCAGCCAGTCCGGACGAATGTAACCTTCTTCAAAGACATGCACGTCGATCTTGCGAAGCTGTGCCATGCGATGGGCCGCCATGTGCAGAGGGCGGCAATCGCCGAACAGAATGATGTCGGTGATGGCATTGTCGCTCAGGAAGCGATCAATGAACAAGGTCCACCGCTTGCGGCTTCCGCGATAATTGGTGGCCTCGCCGGGCCAATCGGCGAGATCGCCGCCATTCAGATTGATGCGGAAAATACCGCATTCGAGAGTGCGAAGTCGTTCGGCCAATTGCCAGAAGAAGGGCCCCGGCGGCCCCTGCAGGAACAGGAAGTTCCGATGCGCTATGGGCTGGAATTTCATCTGTTTCCCAACATGTGCGCGATGGCCCGTCTCGCCAAACCAACCAACTTTCTGATCGGCACTAGCGCAACATTTTGACGCTGAACACCAGAAATGAGACGCATGACAAGTATTTCTGCCGTGCATGGCAAATTGGTTACGGGGTCCAGATAACGCGGATATTGAATAAGCACATGGGCTGTTAACGCATCTAGCGTTAAGGCCTTGTTTCGACGCGGCAGGGATGGGCCGAGATCATTGGTGAGCCCCCAGCCCGCAAAGAAGGGCATGCCGTGCGTCGTCACCGGTGTCCCGTGCAACAGCGCTTCGAACCCGGCGAGGGAGGTGATGACATGCACCTCGTCCGCCATGGCGATCAATGCGCTGATCGGGCTGCCGGGGTCGATCTCGTTTGCCAGATCCAGAGCGATATTCGTCGGGATGGCGCCGCGCCGATGGCCCGCTTCAACATCGGGATGCGGTCGATAGACGATCCACGCATCCGGCGCGCCTGCGCGAACGCGGCGGAGCAGTTCAAGGTTGGACTGGACAGCCCCGCCGCCGAACTGGACGGACCGGTCGTCCTCGACCTGGCCGACCACGAGAAGATGACGCTTCTGCCCGCTCCGGCGCGGCAGAGTGGCTGCGCGGCCAATGCCATATTTGCTGACGCCTTCGCGCACCAGCCATTCGCGCAGACGGCGCGCGCGGGCAAGCATGTCGGGGGAGGGTGTGCCTTGCGCCAGCATCTCCTCCAGCCGGTTGGGGCGGGTGGGGTCGTAGTGGACGCCCAGATCATCGACGATGATGGAAAGCGGTGGCACGCAGTCGGCGCCGAGTCCGGCCGAGCGGATGAAGCCATCCTCCACTTCCATCACCGGCCAGGGACCCGCCTCGATCTCCGCCAGCAGGGCAGGGGGAATGCGCGCCTTCCACACCGCAATGGCATCGCCGGGCTTGAGATCGCGCAAGGCAGCGGGATGGGCAGGACGGAACGGGACGGCGCCGCCGGCCCAGAGCAAGGGGTCCACCGTATCGCGCTTCCAATGCGCGAAACCGAATGCCGCGGCGATCGGGCGGTTGGCGTCGATCAAGCGCCGCCAGTTCGCCAGCGTTTCGATCAAATCGAGCGCGCTGGTTGGCTCACCGGTGAACGGGTCTGCGTAGGTGGCGTTCTGCACCAAATGCTCCTCGACCAAAGCGGCGATGATAGCCTCAGTCTCGGGGGCGCCGGGCGCGCGGTCGGACAGCGCAGCGAATGCGCCTTCACCGTTAAGGCAAACGCGCTTGCCTGCGATAGCGCTGAGCAGCATCAGCGGATCGTCGGCGGACCCTGTCACGATTTCTTGTGCGATTGTCCAAGGATCGTCCGGCGCCCAGAACGGACCACCGACGCGATGTTGTCGCAGGGCCGCGAGGATTTGCTCCGCGGTTGCCGAGCGGACATGGCTCCCACCCCCCCCGGCGCTGAGGACGACCGGATAGGGTTTGCCGCCCGGGAAAGGAGGAACGGCGAAGATCGTCTGTGCGGCGAGCGTCATGGGCGATGCACTTTCTCCAGCCAGCCCGTCGGCGGCTTGGGCACGGCGGCGTGGGGATCGGCACGCATCGCTTCGATCACGCGGTTCAGCCAGGGCGACAGGAGGGTCATGTCGGGATTATGACGGGAGGCTACACCGGTGACCAGACTGGAGGGGCCAGAATAGGTCGCAAACAGCGTATCGGCGCTGGTCTTCGGAACGAGCCGGTCGAGATCGCCCTGCACGAACAAGATCGGGACCTTGATCGCCCTCAAGGTCTCCCGATTATCCCATCGATCCGGGATGAAGGCGCGGCTGATCTTCGGCGCGGCGGCGGCAATGCGAACGAAAACGCTCATGGCGATCACGCCAGCGACATCCGGGTCACGGGCGGCGGCATGGAGCGCCACCGAAGAGCCGAGCGAATGGCCGATCAACCAGACACGCGCGCCGGGCCCGGCCAGATCCCTCGCCTTTGCGATGAACGCGCTCGCATCCCTCAGCAGGCCGTCTTCGCTCGGTCGGCCCGAATTGGCGCCGAAGCCGCGGTAAGACGCAGCCAGAATCGCATTGCCTGCCCCGGCCAGATGCTGGGCTGCATTGGCGTTCATCTCCGCATTCCAGTTGCGCCCGTGGAACATGACGAAGATGTCCGGATCCCCCGGCGCGCCCGGCCAGTAATAGCCGGTGAGTGCGAGATGATCCTTCGTGGTGACGCTGATGGTCTGGGGTGGCGCGCCGACCCATTGGGTCACGGCGGCTTTGTTATGGGGAGAATAGAGGACGTCACGTGATAGAGACGCACAGCCCGGCGTCATCCCCAGCAACGCCAACAGCACCATGGTCTGCCGTGCGTGCCGGCCCATGCTATGGCGCAGCTTACCGGGACGATCCTCTGTCTGGCGCACGATACTCACCTAGGGCAAGGCGCGCGCGCTGAGAATCCCTTCGACCAGCGGAACGTCGCTGGGGTTGTTCACCTCTACGATGGGATAGCCTTGTTCCTCAAGCGTGACGACCGAGACCGGTATGCCCGCGACGAGGAAGCGCAACTGTTCGAGGCCCTCGACTGCCTCCAGCATCGTCGGCCCCAGCGCGACATAGCGCTCTAGCGCGGCGCGGCGATAGGCATAGAGGCCAAGATGGAGCAGCACAGGCATGTCCTCGTTCGGCATGCGGCCTTCTGGGAGATAGGGGAGGATGCGCTTAGAGAAATACAGCGCTTCTGAACGACCGTTGACCACGACGGTGGTGCCACCCACGCGGCCCTGCGCGGCATCCTCGGCAAGGTGGCGATAGGTTTCGTCTGAACACCGCACCGCCACGGTCGCGACCTGCACCTCCGGATTAGCGCGCATATGATCGATCAGGGCAGCGACGAAAGTGGGCGGGGTGAGCAGCGCATCGCCCTGGAAATTGACGAGCAGCTGCGCATTGGGCAGCGCGTCGAGGCAGGCCGCCACCCGCTCGGTGCCATTTCCGCAGCTTTCCGGCGTCATCAGCCACTGGCCGCCAAAGCCATCGACTTCGTCGGTGATCCGCCTGTCGTCCGTAGCGACGACGACAGCTGCGTCTCGCGAGACGGCAAGCGCGCCGTCATGGCTCCACCCGATGAGCGTCTTCGTGATGCCATCAGGGCCCATGATGGGCGCCAGCGGTTTGCCGGGATAACGGCTGGATCCATAGCGTGTCGGGATAATGATGACGGTCCCGGCGTCAGCCAGGGCAGGGCGCTCACTCATGCGGCTTCCCGTCGTCTAATGTTGGGCGGAATGCAAGCCGGGTTCCATCGGCTTCGCGGTCAATCTGGGCGTGACGTTGACCGGCGATCATGGCGCACCCGCTCAGGGCGCGAGATCGTGAATATGCGCGATGCCCACGGGCTTTGCGCGGTCATCCTGCGCCGTGACGAACAGCACCGTGATCTTGGCATCGTTCATGAGGGTGAGAACTTCTTCCACCAGCGTGCCCACGGGCACAGTGATGGGGGCGCTGGTCATGATATCGGCCGCACGGGCGGTAAGCACATGGTCGAAGGCGCGGCGCAAATCGCCATCGGTGATGATGCCGACCAGGGAGCCATCATCGGACACGACGCCCGCCACGCCCTTGCCGCCGCTTGTCATCTCGAAAACCACGTCGCGCATCGGCGCGTCCCAGCGGACCAGGGGAAGCGGGTCGTTGACGTTGATCACTTCTTCGATCGGCGCGAGGCGCGAGCCGATGTCTCCGCCGGGATGCCATTGGGCAATATCGGTCCGCGTGAGGCCGCGACGTTCCATGGCAGCCATGGCCAGCGCGTCGCCAAGCGCCAGCATCATCGTGGTCGAGGTCGTTGGCGCAATCCGCACTGGACAGGCCTCTGGCGCGTTGGGCAGTTGCAGAACGATATCGGCTGCGACGCCCAGCGGCGAATGACGCCGCGAGACGATGCCGATAACTTGCACGCCCCGCCGCCCGGCATAAGTGAGCAGCGGGCGCAATTCGGGCGAAAAGCCGCTGTTGGAGAGAATGATCAGCACATCGCCCTGGCTCAGCATCCCCAAGTCGCCATGGGCTGCTTCTCCAGCGTGAAGAAAGAAGGAGGACGTGCCGGTCGCAGCAAAGGTTGCTGCGATCTTGCGGGCAATATGGCCGGACTTTCCGACGCCGGCGACGACGACACGGCCGGGCGTGTTCAAGATGACGTTGACGGCATCCGAAAAAGACTGATCGAGCGACGCGGCCAAGGCTGCGAGGCCAGCGGCCTCTTGCGTGATAACGGACAGGCCCGCCTCGAGCGTTCTTTCATGGTCTACCCGGGAAGGGTGAAAGGAACGCGGGTGAACAGTAGCCATGTCGACGGAATTTCCCTCATTTGCGCTTTGGGCTAGCTCTGGCTGCGCTTTCGCGCAACTCATTTTTGCACCGCAACAACTCATCGCTATCTCAGAACAACTGGCCTTAACAAAACGATGATTTAAAGTTTTAACACCAAGGTTCTTAATAACCCGCTCCGTCTACTTTGGCGCATTCGCTCCCCTGCGGCTCCCGTCGCGAATCGTCCGGAATTCTGCGGTTGAGAACCAGTTGGGCCACACGTCGCTCTGCGCCAGTTCGCGGCCGATGCGGTAGTGAAGCTGGAGATCGCTTGCCGCGCCGGCCCAGTTCCAGCGGGGATCATATTCGTCCTGTGGCTTGTGATAGCGGTGGACCGTGTAATCTTCGGCCGCCGCCTGGCCGGCCGTCACACCACCATCCACCAGGTCTTCGCCGCTCTCGGCATACAGCATGGGCACGCCCTGCTTGGCGAAGCTGAAATGGTCCGAGCGGTAGAAGCTGCCTTTTTCCGGCGCCGGCTCGGGCTTGATGACGCGGCCGGCATCCTTGACGGCGCGTTCGAGGAACAGCTCCAGCTCGGATTTGCCGCCGCCGATGACCACCACATCGCGGGTCGGCCCCGCCATGTTCAGCGCATCCATGTTGATGCCACCTACCGTCCGCGCGAGCGGGAAGACGGGGTTCTCGGCATAATAAGCCGAGCCGAGCAGGCCGGCTTCCTCCGCCGTCACGGCGAGGAAGACCAGGGTGCGCGCAGTGGGTCCGGCGTCACGGTGAGCCTTGGCCAGCGCAATCAGCGCGGCCGTGCCCGTCGCGTTATCGACCGCGCCATTGCAGATGTCGTCGCCATCGATCGGTTCGCACCGGCCCAGATGATCCCAGTGCGCGGTGTAGAGCACATAATCGTCAGGCCGGCTGGTGCCGGGGAGAATGCCGATCACGTTGCGGGAGCGTTGGCGGCGGACCGTGTTGTTGATGGTGATGCTGGCCTTGAGGTCACCCAGGGGCACCGCCCGGAAGCCCGAGCGCTTGGCCTCGGCGCTGAGCGCCGCGAAATCCTTGCCGGCCGCCGCGAAGACCCGCTTGGCAGCATCGAGCGTCAGCCAGCCTGCCGCGGCGGACTGGTCCATATGATCGCCCGGCACATCGATGTTGAGCTGCGGTCCGGTCCAGGAGGAGACGACCACGTCCCATGGATAAGCGGCCGGGAATGTCTCGTGAACGATCAGCGCGGCAGCGGCGCCTTGCCGCGCGGCTTCCTCATATTTGTAGGTCCAGCGGCCATAATAGGTCATGGCGCGACCCTCGAAGGGGCCGTCGAGACCTTCCATCTCGTAATCGGGATCGTTGACGAGGATAACCACCGTCTTGCCGCTCACATCTACGCCGGCATAGTCGTTCCAGCCCCGTTCGGGCGCGTTGATGCCGTAGCCGACGAACACCATGTCGCTGGCCGCCACCGTGCTGGTCGGCACCACCCGATAGGTGCCCGCAACCATATCCGTCTTGTAGGCGAGGTTGATGGCGGTTTTGGCTCCCGCGATTCGCAGGATTATGTCTGGCGAGGGCGTCAGTTGGACCAGCGGCACATCCTGCGTCCAGCTCCCTTTGTTGCCGGGCTTGAGACCGGCCTTGCGCATCTGCGAGATGATATAGGGGACGGTCTTTGCCTCGCCATCTGTGCCCGGCGCACGGCCCTCGAATGCGTCCGAGGATAGCGTGCGGGTCACGCTTTTGAGCAGATTGATGTCGATGGGCCGGCTGGGTTGCTGGGCGGGCAAGGTGAAGGCGAACGCGTGCGCGATCGGCACTGGCGCCGAGCTACTCTCCACAGCGCTCTTGGAGCTACATCCCGCTAAGAAAATGAGTGGCAGTGGAATGAAGGCAAAGACTTGGCGCATGACGAAGCTTTCAGAATGTCGTATACATCAATGCCATTGCTGCCTGACGGGTTCAAGCTGTGGTCATCGACTAGATGGGAAAGGTGAGGCTCATGCGGGGCCTCGTAATTTAAGTGGTTATATGGCTGTCCGCCTTGAGCGATCAGGGGTGTCGTGGCCGACGCGTTGGAAAGAAGCGCGGTTGAATTTGTACTCGAAAGCTCGATCACGTGAACGGTCTTCTTGTGAGCTCACACATACTTGGATCATTAAGCAACTTTGCAATACTATGCCATTGCCAATTATTGAGCTTTATTTGATGACGGGCGCGGCCAGCACATTCTATCGGCTCACGGCCTAATATGAGATGCGCAGAATGACCATCTGCACGTTACCTCACTATCAATATTCCGATTTACTGTTCGGGCTTATGCAACACCACGATCGCCGAATGATCCAGTGACGGCGAGAACGTCATGCCGATAAGCCGACGAAGTTTTCGCCAACCGGACCGGGAGAAGAGGCGGGGCTGTTTGCCCTCATAATATATAGATTGCAGATCGTGTAGCATCGGATAAATGCGAGCGTTTCTGAAACCTATCTTTTCCGCTTGTGCGATGATTAGGCTTGGCGGCATATCGCGTTCGTTGACGCCATAAGTTTGCATCGCCTGAATCGAGTGTGGCGTTGTGGAGTGCCCTAGTCCAGGTTCATGAGTGATCATGACTCCGCCCGGCTTCAAAGCCTGGAAGACCTTGGCAATAGCTGCGGCTTCATCTTCAGCATGATGCAAGCAATCGAAGAAGACCGCGCAATCAAACTTGTCCTGAAAGGTGAGACTTTCGTAATCGCTAACAACGAACTGCAGGTGCTCACCCACCCGTTGGTTTGCTTTCGCTTCCTCTGCCAGTTCAATCATGTCGGGAGCCAAATCCTGTCCAACGACATCGTAACCACGCTTTGCAAAAAATATGCTGGTCCAACCCCCGCCGCATCCGAGATCTAAAACCTGCGCTGGCGGCGCGGGCATGAGGCTCATCACCGCGCCGATCGACATTAAGGTCAGGCCGCAATCGCCGTTTGAGAAGGGTTTGTTTAGAGAATGATCGCGCCCAGCCTCGCCAATGTTGCGGAGATAATCGAGCTCGCCTTGCTTAGTCATGGAAGCGACTTAACAACTTTGATTTCGTCGGCAACCTTTGATTGGTCATGCCAATGGGGCTGCCGCAAACAAAAAAAGGCGGCCCGTTGCCGGACCGCCTTTTTTGAAATCTGCCTGAGAGGCCGATCGATCAGCGCGAGTAGAACTCGACGACCAGGTTCGGCTCCATCTTCACCGGATAGGGCACCTCGTCCAGCGTGGGGACGCGGGTGTAGGTGATCTTGGTGGCGCCATCGGGGGCGAGATAGTCGGGGATGTCGCGCTCGGGCAGGCTCTGCGCCTCGAGAACGAGCGCCATTTCCTGCGCCTTCTTGCCGAGCGTGATCTCGTCGCCCGGCTTCACCAGACGCGAGGCGATGTTGCACTTCACGCCGTTCACATAGATGTGGCCGTGCGAGACGATCTGGCGAGCCGAGAAGATCGTCGGCGCGAACTTGGCGCGGTAGACAACCGCGTCCAGACGACGCTCGAGCAGACCGATGAGGTTCTGGCTGGTGTCGCCCTTCATGCGGCTGGCTTCGATGTAGCTCTTCTTGAACTGCTTCTCGGTCACGTCGCCATAATAGCCCTTGAGCTTCTGCTTGGCGCGGAGCTGGATGCCATAGTCGGACATCTTGCCCTTGCGGCGCTGGCCGTGCTGACCGGGGCCATATTCACGCTTGTTGACCGGGCTCTTGGGGCGACCCCAGATGTTCTCGCCCATGCGACGGTCGAGCTTGTACTTGGCGCTTGTGCGCTTCGTCATGATGACTTTCCTTCAATTGCGAACAACGTCTGCCGCGCCCTGAAAGGGTTTGGCGTCGATCCCGGTCTTTCGCCTGACACTCATTTTCAGAGGCAGGGCCGCCGCTGCACCGGGGTGCGGGGCCGATTGCGAAGGCGCGCCTATGGCGGGCGAGGGGCGGAAAGTCAAGGTGCCGTCGCGGCGGCGGTCTTTCGCGCGGGGGCTGTGGACAGGCGCGGAAGCTCCGGCCCCACGCCGTCATACAACAGGCGCAGGGTAGGGGAGGTCTGGACGATGCGCCAGCAGCCCCAACTGAGTGCCATAGTGAGCGCCGTGATCACGCCCGCCTTCACCACCACCGGCATGGCGATGTGCTGGCCGAGGACGACGAGGCCGGCCGTAATCGGCAAATGGACGAGATAGATCACGAAGGCGCCACTCACCAGCGCCTGCACCGCCGGGCTTGGCCTGTCCGCCAGCCGCTTCATGGCAGCAATGAGGGCCTGCGTCATGGTGATCGCCGCAATGTTGCCGATGAACCGCTCGGTCATCGGATGCACGTCTCGCCCGCTCTGGAGGTAGAGCAAGGTAGCGGCGAGGGTGATGAACGCAAGCATGGCGGAGGGCTTGTGCAGTGCTGCGCGAAACTGAGGGGCGCGACAGACCAGCCAGCCGAGCGCGAACCAGGGCGCGAACTGGATCAACTGGTCGATCCGCAGGATTTGCTGGGGCAGGTTGGTGGCGAAACCCCAAGCATAGAAGAGCTCGATGGCCCCGGCCTGCCAGAGACCGATCACCACGCCAAGGCCGATCACGGCCGCTGCCATATGCCGGCCAAGCCAGTCATCGATACGGGCGGGAAGCATAGCCTGCGCCGCGCGCGGCGCGAGATGGCAGAGCAGAGCGGCCGCGCCGCACAGATAAAGCAGCACGATGATGAACCACAAATGCCGCACCCAATATCCGCCGGATTGCAGGCTGTTCTTCTCCAGCGAGCCCAAGGCGCCCCAGAGGCTGAAATTGGAGAGTTCGCAGAATAGATTGAGCAGCGGATTGAGGGTGAGCAAAGCGGCAACGAAGGGCAGGCCGAGGCGGATCAGGCGGTTCTTCATCCACGCGCCGGGCGCGCGGCGCATCAGCAGCAGCGCGGCGAAATAGCCAGCGATCACGAAGAAAGCGGGCATTCTGAACAGGTGGATGATGCCGGCGATCCATGTGAAGATGAGATCACCTTCGCCCGCATTGACGATCCACACGTCATTGGCGCGATAGGCCATGGCGACATGATAGGGAATGCCGAGCAGCATGAGCAGGGCGCGCATGGCGTCCCAATGATGTTCACGACCCGAAACGTCTGTTCTCATTCTTCTTCCTGACGCGCACCAGCCTTGAACAAGAAAGCGCTCGGGCACCAGAGCGGTGGCACGGCTGGCCGCGATGGCAGGGAGGTTCGTCGGTTTTGACCCGCAAGATGGCGGCAATGGGCCGGTCGCTCGGTGTCGGCTTCCCTGATTGTCAGCGGGGACGCGGATTGGCCAGCGCGGAGAGAACGCCGCGCAGGGTGCGCACTTCGAGGCTGTTCCAGCCGGGCTTGGTGAGCACGCCGCGCAGGGTGCGCCGTGTCGCCGGGGCGCGATCGGGCGGGTAGAAATAGCCGGCTTGCTCGAGCATGCCATCGAGCTGGGCGATCATGCCCTCCAGCTCTTCCTGCGGGGCGGGGGGCAGCAGGTCG
This sequence comes from Sphingobium sp. B10D7B, assembly GCF_025961955.1. Taxonomy (NCBI): domain Bacteria; kingdom Pseudomonadati; phylum Pseudomonadota; class Alphaproteobacteria; order Sphingomonadales; family Sphingobiaceae; genus Sphingobium; species Sphingobium sp. B10D7B. The sequence goes on along the minus strand of NZ_JAOQOQ010000001.1, from coordinate 1,952,469 downwards.
GTGTGGGTCGGCTGGCTGAGCGCCGCCTGCTTGGACCATTCATAAGCGCACAGGATGACGGCCTGCGCGAGGTTGAGCGAGCCGAACTCCGGGTTGATCGGAACCGTGAGGATAGCCCGGGCAAGCGCCACATCGTCGGTTTCCAGCCCGGAACGCTCCGGGCCAAAGACGATGGCACTGCGCCCCTGCGCAAGGTGGATATCCCGCGCGGCTTCTTCCGGCGTCACGACAGGCTTGGTCACGCCGCGCTTGCGCACGGTGGTGGCATAGACATGCGGACAGTCCGCCACGGCATCGGCCAGCGTCTCGAACACCTGCGCGTTGGCCAGAACCCCGTCCGCGCCCGCGGCTGCGGGGCCGGCCGCCGGATTGGGCCAACCATCGCGCGGCGTGACCAGCCGCATCTCGGTCAGCCCAAAATTGAGCATCGCCCGCGCCGCCTTGCCGATGTTCTCACCGAGTTGAGGGCGGACGAGGACGATGACGGGGCGTGGGGTGTCATGCCCTTGCACTTGCTCACTTTCCTCCGTTCGCCCTGAGCGAAGTCGAAGGGCCGAGCTGAGCGCAGGCGAGGCAGGAGCGCTGACGGAAGGAAATGCGGCTGTTTCTTCCCCGTTCGTCCTGAGTTGCTGCTGAGCCTGTCGAAGCGGCGTATCGAAGGACTTCCGCGCCGCTTCCTTGAGGGCCGCAAAATCTCCCGCGATCAGCGCTTCCTTCTTATTGCGTGACCAGCCCTTGATCTGTTGCGCCGCACTCAATGCTTCCTCGCGCGTTCCGAACGATTCCGACCACGAAAGAGCGACCGGCAAGCGCGTTGCTGTGTAGCCGGGAATTGATCCAGACTCATGCTGGGCAATGCGCAGGTCCAGATTGTCGGTATGGCCGGCATAATAGCTGCCATCGGCGCACTTCAGCAGATAGGTGTAGAAGCTCATGGCAAGGCCCTTCGATACGCCACTTCGACAGGCTCAGTGACTACTCAGGGCGAACGGGGTGAGGCAGACGTGGTGCCTCACTCCCGGCCAACCTCACGGATCGACCCTGCAAAGGACTCAAAATCCTTCGCCTCGGTAAAATCGCGATAGACGCTGGCGAAGCGGATATACGCGACGCTGTCCAGGCCCTTGAGGCCTTCCATCGCCAGTTCGCCGATGCGGGCGGCCGGGACTTCCGTCTCGCCGCTGGTTTCGAGCTGGCGCTGGATGCCGGAGACCAGCCGCTCGATGCGCACCGTGTCGATCGCCCGCTTGCGGCAGGCGATTTCGATGGAGCGCGCGAGCTTGTCCCGGTCGAAGGGCTCGCTGGTGCCGTTCGATTTCGCGACGGCGATGTCGCGCAGTTGGATGCGCTCGAACGTAGTGAAGCGCGCGCCGCAGCCTTCGCACTGGCGGCGGCGGCGGATCGCGGCGCCGTCCTCTGTGGGGCGGCTGTCCTTCACCTGGCTGTCTTCATGGGCGCAATAAGGGCAGCGCATTTAGCGGCGAATCCTCTGCCAGAAGGCGATACCGGCGCCGGTCACAAGACCGAGCGGCAGTGAGACCACCGGCAGGACCAGCCCGGCCACGGCGCCAATGGCCGCACCGGTCAGCACTGGCTTGGTGGAGGGATGGGCAAGCCCCTGCTTGGCCATGCCGGTGGCTTCCGCCTTGGCGCGCTGGGCGAGATCGTCGGGCTTGCTCATCGGTCGCGGTCCTTGCTCAGTAGATCGGGAAGGCGGCGGTGAGGGCCTTCACCTTCTCACGCACATGCGCCTCGATCTGGCCATCGCCTTCATCGCCATTGCGACGCAGCCCCTCGACCACTTCGGCGATCCAGCCGCCGATCTGGCGGAACTCGGCCTCGCGGAAGCCGCGCGTCGTGCCCGCCGGGGTGCCGAGGCGCAGGCCGGAGGTGACGAACGGGCTCGCCGTATCGAACGGTACGCTGTTCTTGTTGCAGGTGATGTAGGCGCGATCCAGCGCCTTCTCGGCCGCCTTGCCGGTCGTGTTGCGCGAGCGCAGGTCGATCAGCATCAGGTGATTGTCTGTGCCGCCCGATACCACCGCTACGCCAGCGTCGGCGAGACTGGCGGCCAGCGCCTTGGCATTGGCGACGATCTGATGGGCATAGGCCTTGAACTCAGGCTGCAGGGCCTCGGCGAAGGCGACGGCCTTGGCGGCGATCACATGCACCAGCGGACCGCCCTGCAGGCCGGGGAAGACGGCCGAGTTGAACTTCTTGGCCAGCGCCTCGTCATTGGTGAGGATGATGCCCGAGCGGGGGCCACGCAGCGACTTGTGCGTGGTCGTCGTCACCACATGGGCGTGCGGGAAGGGCGAGGGATGCGCGCCACCGGCGACGAGGCCGGAAAAGTGCGACATGTCGACCAACAGATAGGCGCCCACTTCATCGGCAATCGCGCGGAAGGCTGCAAAGTCCCACACCCGCGGATAGGCGGTGGCACCCGCGATGATCAGCTTGGGCTTGTGCTCGCGGGCCTTGGCGATCACCTCGTCCATGTCGAGCAGCTGATCTTCCTTGCGCACGCCGTAGGACACGCAGTTGAACCACTTGCCGGACATGTTGACCGGCGAGCCGTGGGTGAGGTGGCCACCCGCCGAAAGGTCGAGGCCCATGAAGGTATCGCCCGGCTGCAGCAGTGCGAGGAACACTGCCTGGTTCATCTGGCTGCCGCTATTGGGCTGCACATTGGCGAAGTCGCAACCGAAGAGCTTCTTGGCGCGCTCGATGGCGAGGTTCTCCACCACGTCGGCCCACTCGCAGCCACCATAATAGCGCTTGCCGGGATAGCCCTCGGCATATTTGTTGGTGAACACGCTGCCGGTCGCTTCCAGCACCGCCTTGCTGACGATGTTCTCGGACGCGATCAGCTCGATCTTGTCCTGCTGGCGCTTGAGCTCGCCCTGAATGGCGGCGAACACCTCCGGATCGGCGTCCGCAAGGCCGGTCGAGAAAAAGCCCTGAGCGCGGATGGCGGGCTGGTTGTCGAGATCGGCAGCGGCTGGCGAGGCATTCATGAGCGGATGTTCCTTGTTATCAGACGTCTGTGTTCAACGGATCGGGCGCGGCATCACGCCGTCGTGGCGAGCGCCGGCGGATTGCCGAGCTTGCCGACGCGACGAGCGTGGCGATCGCCGCCGAATTCGGTGGTGAGGAAAGCGGTGAGGCAGGCCTTGGCCATTTCCGGGCCAATCAGGCGGGCGCCCATCGCGATCACATTCGCATCATTATGCTCGCGCGAGAGCTGGGCGGAGAGCGGCTCGCTCACCAGCGCGCAGCGGCAGGCCGGATCGCGATTGACGGCAATGGAAATGCCGATGCCCGAGCCACACAGCGCCACGCCGCGCTCGGCGCGACCGGCCGCGATCTCGGCGGCCAGCTTGTAGCCATAATCGGGATAGTCGACGCTCTCGCCCGCGGCCGGGCCAAGGTCATTCACATCATGACCCTGCTCGCGCAACCAATTGGCCAACGCGGCCTTGAGGTCGGTTGCGGCATGGTCGGAAGCTATAGCGATACGCATGGCAGAAGGTCCCCGGCCCAACTCTGAATTTGAACGAGTCGGCTTCGCGCCGCTATCTAGTATCCACCGGCCCAGAATGCCACCGTGGATTGCGTGACTTGCCCGCTCGGGCTATCGCGCAGCCATGAGCGGGACCATTCTCTCCATCCTCATGCTCGCCGGCATCGCGCTGGGCGTGGGCGGCATTTACATGATCGGCTGGCGGCACGATGCCAAGCGCGGCTGGCTGATGATCGTCGCGGCGATGGTAATGTTCATGAATGTGACGATCTGGACGATCCCGGTGGCGGAGCCGGGTGCGGCGGGCGTAGCGAACGCCGCGGAGTAAGCGTTGCCTGAAGTCCAAAGCTGACTGGTTGCAGGTCGGCCGGCATTATATGCCTAGCCATTCCAGTCCGCCTTTGAGTTCGTCTGCCGAGTAATCGATCTGTAACACGCGCCGATGTCCCGCGGACTTTTTGGCGGCGGAAGCGTGTAGAATGGGCGTGGCGTAAGCCCAGACATCGCCAGCTTGAGCTAGGCAGGCCCGCACCCCACATTTCTGAACGACGTTATCATACTGGGTTATGGGAAGCCGGCCGGCGCGATGTGAGCCTGGCGCAACCAGAAGTGGCGCATTGTCTTCTGGAACATCATCGATGTGGCAGCGTAGGGTCAGCATCCGTTCAAGGAGGGCGAAGGGCGGCTCAACATGTTGCATCCCGCTTTTCTTGCTCCAAGGGCCATAGCCTTCGACCTCCAATCGGCGTTGCACGCATATTGTCCGATCTTGATGCCACGCGAGCGACCAATTCGTCTCGTTGGTTTTGTCGAACAGGATCGCTCGAACCGGTTGGCAGCGCTCTCCGAGAACCGAAGCGGCCAAAGATCCTACTGGTCCTGTGGATGCCAAAAGAGGCCGGAGGCCCGCTACGTTACGAAGACGCAAGCCGGCTTGCCCTCCGGGAAGCGTGCTCAATATTTCGCAAATTTCTCCAAGGCAATTTGAAGCGGCGCCATGAAAATGCTCGGCGCCGTCTCTTGCGAGTGTGAGGGAAAAGGGCTCCGCAGGTTGCGTCATAAGTTCAGATCATCGCTAAAGCATCAGGCAGCCGAGGCAGATGCGGCATCAACTTTAGTCCCAGACGAGCGCATTGTGGGGTGCCGCGATTAGGATCACAAATCCCTGATCAGCCGCACCGGCAAGCCGATCCAGGCGGGGTCGTTCACCACTTGCTGGCGCATGCCGATGCCGAGCGGGAGGAGGTGGAGCATGGCGCCGTCGCGGCCGATGAGGCGGCCAAAGAGGAAGCGGCCGGCGGGGCGGGGCACCAGCACGTCGCGGTTGAGCGCGTCGGCGAACCGCTCCGGCGGCAGGGGTTCGCACCACAATTCGTCTCCGGCGCGGTAATCGCCAAGCGCGGCGGTCATGCGGATGCCAAGCGCGCCTTTGGGCACGGCGGGCGGCACCAGCGTGAGCGGGCGGCTGGGCGCGCCGGCGCCGTCTGGGCCGACCAGCGCGGCGACGGGAACTTTCTCGCTGGCGGGCAGATCGACCAGATCGCTGGCCTGCACATCCAGCGCGGCGGCGATACGGTTGAGCCATTTCACCGATACGGTTCGCGTGCCTGTTTCGAGGCGACCGATGGTCTGGGCCGTGGTTGGGGGTTCGCAGCGGGCCGCCACTCCCTCCAGCGTGAGGCCCCGCGCCTTGCGGACTTCCCTGATCCTCGTAATCATCGGCTCACCTGATTTGTTAACCTCATCGGTTCGCTATGTCCTACATTTGTCGCCACATGGCAATGGTCTTTGCGACTCGAAACGGGAGACGCAGGGCATGGCTGAACGGCGCGGTAAGACAGTGGAACGAGTGATCGAAGGACCCGATGGGCGGCGCGAGCGCGTGATGGTCAACATGGCAGAATCGCCGACGAGCTGGCTCCATGCCCGTGGGATGCTGAGCCAGCGGCAGTTCGATGCCGCCGAGGCGCTGCGCCGCGATTGGGAACAGGCCGGCATGGGTGCGCGCGTGACGATGAACTGGGATCTGGCGGCTGTACCCGTTCGCGCCGGGCGGGGCGGGGCGCCCGGCCAAGCGCCGACGCTCGCCGGAATGAGCGCGCGCGATCGGCTGAATGGCGCGCTGGCGGCGGCTGGCCCCGGTCTGGTGGATATCCTGTGGCGGGTCGTCTGCGCGTGCGAAAGCCTCGTCGCCGCCGAACGCGCGCTCGGCTGGCCGGCGCGGGCGGGCAAGCTGGTGCTGGGCTTCGCGCTGGATCGGGTGGGGGATTTTTACCGGATTCGGTAGTCCAGCCGCCGCTTCACGGTTTTTGCATAGCGGCCCTCATCCTCGTCATTCCCGCGAACGCGGGAATCCAGCTTCGAGGTCGCCTCGATGCGCGGCCGCTGACCTGGATTCCCGCGTTCGCGGGAATGACGGAGGAAGGGAGAGGGACGCGTTACTTCGGTGGGGTGCCCACCTTGTCCGCGCCCGGGTCCTTCCGATCCGCCCCAGCCCGCCACCACCTCAAACTCGATCCGCTCTGGCTCAGGCGCATTTTCTTCCGCGCGTGGGGCTGATAAGGCGCCGCCATCATGATGACCGATCCCGCGCGCGCGCTGGCCATTGCCAAGTCCATTTTCCTCGAACGCTTTCCCGGAGCCGATTACGCCTTTGTGGCCGGTTCCATCACGCGCGGTGAAGGGCGCGCTTGGTCGGATATCGATCTGGTGGTGGTCTATCGCGCGCTGCCGCTGGCGCATCGGGAATCGGAGACGGTCGACGGCGTGCCGGTCGAAATGTTCGTGCACGATCCCTCCACGCTCGCCTGGTTCATGGAGCAGGATATTGCCAAGGGGCGCCCCTCCTTGCTCTCTATGGTGGCCGAGGGCGAAGTGATCGGGCGGCGGATCGCGCTAGGCAAGGTGCTGCAGGCAAAGGTCGCGGCGCGGCTCGCGGCGGGGCCGAGGCCGCTGAGTGCCGAGGCGCTCGAAGACCTCCGTTACCAGATCACGGACGCCCTGGACGATCTGCGCGGCGAGCGCAGCCGCTCCGAGAAGCTGGCCATCGGCGCGCGACTCCACCCGTTGCTGGCGGAATTGAGCCTGCGCACCCGCGACTGCTGGAACGGCGCCGGCAAATGGCTGCCCCGCCAGTTGGAGGCTGCGCAACCCGGCCTCTCAAGCCGCTACGAGACCGCCTTTGCCGATCTGTTCGGCGCTGGGCGCGTCGACGCCGTGCTGCATCTGGGCGAGGCGGAACTGGCGCGCGTCGGCGGGCGCTGCTTCGACGGGTTTCGGCGCGACGCGCTGCCCGCGCAACGCATCGACACGCGCTCACCTCTTGCGGCGACGAAAGACCGGGTCTAGGGCCGGCGCATCCGATCACCATCACCGATCAACATGACAAGGACAGTCCCGATGAAAGCCCGCGTGTTCGTCACCTTGAAATCCGGCGTGCTCGATCCGCAGGGCAAGGCGATCCAGCACGCGCTGGAAGGGCTGGGCTTTGGCGGCGTCAATGATGTCCGCGCCGGCAAGCTCATCGAGCTCGATCTGGCCGACGGCTCCAGCGAAGACGAGATCGACGCTATGTGCCGCAAGTTGCTCGCCAATACGGTGATCGAGAATTACCGCATCGAGGCGATCGGCTGAGCCGGCGACAGGAAGGACGTTTCCGATGAAAAGCGCTGTCATCGTCTTCCCGGGCTCCAATTGCGACCGCGATCTGGCCGTGGCCTTCGAGGCCGTGAGCGGCGCCAAGCCCGAGATGGTCTGGCATCGCGAGACGGAATTGCCGGAGGGGCTGGACCTCATCGGCGTGCCGGGCGGCTTTTCCTATGGCGACTATCTGCGCTCCGGCGCCATGGCGGCGCGCTCGCCGATCATGCAGGCCGTCGCTCAGGCGGCATCGCGTGGCACCTATGTGCTCGGCATCTGCAACGGTTTTCAGGTGCTGACCGAAGCGGGGCTGCTGCCGGGCGCGCTGATGCGCAATGCCGGCATCCACTTCGTTTGCCGCAGCGTGGCGCTGACCGTGGAGAACAGCCAGAGCGCGTTCACCAGCGGCTATGAGGCCGGCCAGACGATCAATATCCCGGTTGCGCATCATGACGGCAATTATTTTGCCGATGCGCAGACGCTGGATCGGCTGGAAGGCGAGGGCCGCGTCGCGTTCCGCTATGCTGAGGCCGTCAATGGATCGGCGCGGAACATCGCGGGGATCCTCAACGAGGGCGGCAATGTGCTGGGCATGATGCCGCACCCCGAACGCGCGATCGAGAAGACCCATGGCAGTACGGACGGGCGCCGGATGTTTGAGGGATTGACCGAAGGCCTGCTCGCGCGCGCCTGAGGGTTTGCGGGCGCCGGTTTGAAGGACAGGCGGGCTTACCTCCCTTCCTCGTCACTCTGGCCTTGATCCGGGGTCCCGCTGCTTCAATGCAGCCCAAGGTTCAGGCATCCCACCGAGAAAGCTGGACCCCGGATCAGGTCCGGGGTGACGAAGGTGGGATAGGCTGGTGCTCGATGCTCGCCGCTCTGCCTTACGGGGCAATACCGAAGCGTGCATAGTCCGCGTCGATGCGCGGCTTGATGCGGCGGGCGATGGCGAGATCGGTCTGGCCCTCCGCGCCGCGATCCAAGCGGGCGAGGACGACGCCGCGCATGAAGCGGCTTTCGGCGAGATTGGGGACGGAATTCAGCACGGCATTGAGATCGCGGAGCGCATCCTCATACCGGCCGAGACGGTAGGAGACGACCGCGCGGCTATCCAGAATGCCATAGGGGCTGTTGCTCAGCTCCAGCGCCGATGTGCAATCTTTCGCGGCGGTTTCGATCTCAACCTGCCGCGTCCCCTTGATCCAGCAGCGCATGTTGAGGAGTGACGGCGTGCCCGGCCGGTCTTCCAGCAGCGTGTCGACAAGCGCGAGCGCCGTGGCCGGGTCGCCATAAGTGCCGATGATGTCGGCCTTGCCCTCCTGGAAGGTCCGGCGGGATTCGCCGCCCAGCGCAATGCGTTGATCCAGCAGGGCGACGGCCCCGTCCAGATCGCCGCTTTCGGCGCGCAGGTTGGCGACCCTGAACACCGCACCCACGGATGCGGGGTCGAGTGCGCGGCCCGCTTCGGCATCCGCCAGCGCTGCCTTCAGGTCGCCCATTTCCTTGTGGATCTGGCTGCGCATCAGATAGAGGTCGATGTCCGGCTCGATCGTGATGGCCTTGCCGAGATCGGCTAGGGCGCCCTTGCGATCATTGATGGCGCGGAGGAATGTCGCCCGGTCGCGATAGGGCGCGGCCTTGTCGGCGTTGGCGGCAATGGCCTTGGCGTAGACGGCTTGCGCAGCGGCAATCTGCGTCGCGCCGGCGGGGTCCTTGCCGGTGATGTCCCACGAGCGCAGGGCATTGGCCGGGGCGATCAGGCGCGGTGCCTGCGATTGCGCGGTGGCGAGACGGTCCTTCTCGGCGCCGATCTCGCTGGCCGGGATCTCGATGCCGGTGGAATCGACATTTTCATCGATGGTCAGCACGTCTTTCTCAAGGCTGAGCGCGCGCTTGAAATCATAGCCGGCGATGCGGGCGGCCAGCGCAGGCTCGCCCTCAACGCTGAAGCCCGCGCCCTGCTGGGGCAGGCGGATGGTCGTGCGAACATGGCGGCCCTCGGGCGCCGGCGTCGCGACCGGGATTGTGGACCAGGCCGCACGTGCGCGATCCGGCGCGAAGCTGATCGACGAGATGCTCTTGTCGACCGCGCGGCGCATGGTCTTGTCCGTCCACGTCCACTCTGAATCGGTGACGCCGCGTGCCTTGATCGTCACGATCCCGGCCTGATCGTCTCCGGTGAGGCTGATGTCCGCAAACTGGGATTCGCCGACCACGCTGGAGAGGAACTCGCCAAGCACCTCCTGCTGCTTCTCGCTGTCCAGCTGGGTGCGCACGACGTTGAGCTGCATGGCGGCGAGGCCGCGCAACACCAGCGTGAGATCGAACACGCTTGGCAGATCGATGCTGGCGGTCTCATCCATGGTCATCGTCAGGTCGAAGGCGGGGCGGCCGGCATTGCGCGGCTCGATCAGCAGGAGATCGGCGCCGTCCGGGCGTAGCGGCAGCACATAGCGGAAGGGAGGCGTATCGTGGATATCCTCGATCCGCGAGCCAATGCCGGTGCCGTCCAGCCACAGGGATTCGCCATCGATCTGCGCGCGCACGAGAATGTGGTTGAAGGCGGCCGGGCTGGCGAGGCGCTTTACGACGGCGTCGCCGAGCTGGGCATGGGCGAGCACGGGCTCTGCCGTGATGCCCATTTCGCGCAGCATGGCGAGCAGCATCAGTGTCTTGGCCTTGCAGTCGCCATAACGCAAAGCCCAGCTCTGCTCCGGCGTTTGCGGGACATAATTGCCGCCATCCATGGAGACCGCCAGATAGCGGATCTGGTCCTGAACGAGCCGCAGGGCGCGCTGGGCGCGGCCGAGCGGCGTACGCTCGGCAGCCATGATCGCCTGAACCTCCTGCAGCAGGGCGCTGCCTGGCTTGAGTAGGCCCTGCGTCGCGAACAGCGGGGACATTGTCTTGGAGACGTCGGCCCAGTCCTTGAACGTGGAGATCTCGAGCAAAGGCAGCGGCTGAAAACGGATGGGCGCATCGGAGGGAATCTCCGTCTGGCGCGGGCCGGGCAGAGCAAAGCTCAGCTCGGTGAAGCGCGCCCCGCGCACCGGCTTGGCCTCGATGCCGGTGATGCCGACCTTCCATTTGACCGGGCTGTCATTGTCCCACAGGGTGCGGAGGCGACCCTGACCGAGCGTCACGGGCGCGGTAATCAACGGCGTCAGCGCCTGGACGTGGCCCGCAAGCGCGGCGTCCTTGCCGGTGGTGGAGGCGCGCAGGCGCAGGATGTCGCCCACGCGCAGGCCTTCGACGGCCATGGTCGCGGTCAGCAGCCCGGTGAGTTCGCGCCGCTCCAGCGCCTGCTCGCGCCGGATGACCGTGAACGTGCGGCCACCGGCCAGCAGATCGATGCTCTGACCATCGCGCACGATTGCCAGCTCGTGGATGATGAGATCGCCCTTGTCCGGCAGCCAGGGCAGGGTGAGGTTGGCGAGCTGGTTGAGCTGTTCGGCCGAGGTGATGCGCTGCGCGGTGTCCGAATAGGTCCACAGGCTGCCGTCTGCGATGCGCTGCTGGCGGTCGAAGATCAGGATGGCGGGGCCGCTCGCCGCGAGTGCGGACGGCGCGGGAAGCTGCGCGGGAATGACCCAGTCGGGCGAGGGCTGATATAACGGCGTCTCCCCCGCACGCGCCACCGCAGAGAGGGCGAGGCCACAGAGCAGGGCCGAAGCAAAAATACGCCGTTTCAATCGTCTCTCCTCATCGCGCAGGCCATGAGGCGTTAGCTGATCGCGACGAATGGCTCAATCGACCCTGTCGATGCTGCGCATTATTCTTCGGGCTGGCTCGGCGATCCTTCCCGCTGCAGGCGGCGGGCCGTGCGCTCATGCAATATGGCGGCCTCGCGCAAGCGGCGGGCGACGTCTGCATCGCCACAGTTGTCGGCCTTCAAGCGCGCCACCCGGGCGAGTTGCTGATAGTAAATGGCATCACGCCGGGTTTCCATGTCCTGCGGAATAGCACGACATGGCCCCGCGCGAAGCCGTTTTGCGACAGCTTGTCTTGCAACGGGACAAGGAGGGCAGTTGAGGAGGCCCGGAACTTTTCGACTAAGCCACCGATTTGACATCCCGATAGCCGGCCCTCACGGTGCGGTCACTCCACAGGAGGCCATGTGGCTTTGAACGGCGCCGATGCACTGCTGACCCAACCCATCGCTTATATCGGGGCGTCCGGGCTCACCATCGGCGCGATCATCTCGGCCATCGTCGTCTTCTCGACGGCGCTGCTGGCGGTGTGGCTGCTCAAGAAGTTCGTGCGCCGCGCGCAGCAGACCATGGGGGAGGAGCGCTCCCACGCCATTCATATCGGCGGGCAGATTGCGCGCTATGTCATCGTCGCGTTCGGGCTTGCAGCGGCGGTGTCGGCGCTGGGAGTGGATCTGTCCGCGCTCTCCCTGTTCGCCGGTGCGCTGGGTGTCGGCATCGGCTTGGGGCTGCGCGATATCGTGCGCAACTTCGTGGGCGGGCTGGTGCTACTGTTCGACCGGAGCATCGAAGTGGGCGATTTCGTCGAACTGGAAGACGGCACCATGGGCGAGGTGCGCTCCATCGGGCCGCGCGCGACGGCGGTACTGACCAATGACGATGTCGACATGCTCGTGCCCAATGCCAATCTCATCGACGGCAAGGTGACCAACTGGACGCGCAACCGCATGACCCGCCGCGTCCATATCCCGTTTCGCACGGCCCTTAACGCGGACAAGGAGAAGGTGCGCGACGCCGTGATCGAGGCGGCCAAGGCCGTGCCGCTGACCTTGCCGGATGCCGGGCGCAAGCGCACGCAGGTCTGGCTCGTCGGCTATGGCGAGAACGCGCTCAAGTTCGAGCTGGTCGTCTGGCCCACCCTGTCCGCCGTCAAACGACCGGGGCGCACGCTGGCGACCTATTGCTGGGCGATCGACGATGCCCTGCGCCAGAATGCCATCGAAATCCCGCTGCCGCAGCAGGAAATCCGGGTGCGCGGCCTATTCGGCCAGGAGGGCGAGGCTGGACTGGACGCCTTGCGGCCGGGGCAGGGCGCGGCAACCGATGGGGCAGGGGCGCGTTCTTCCTCCGAAGGCTGAGGGCTTGGTCCCCGGCATTATAGGAGGCCTATCCATGACGCAGAGTCAGAAAACCCCGCCGCTGGACTTCAACGATCCCGACAAGGACAATGCCGAGCAGGATGAGAGCGGCACGCAGGCGCAGGATGTCGCCGCCGATGCGCAGGCCAATCCCTATCGCGGCGAGCCCGAAACCGAGCATGGCGGCAAGCCGAATCCCGCTCAGGTGATGCCCATCGATGCGCCGGACCTGGTGGACACGATGAACCAGATGGATCGCAGCGGCCTCATCGACATGGGCGCCTATGAAGGCGAGGAGAATATGGACGACGAGGACGGCTCCATCCCGGAATAGCGCCGACACCGTTTCCCTCTCTTGAGGATCGTCGCGGACGATCCGCCCGATCATCAAGCGCCCGAGCCGGCCACCGCCGGCTCGGGCGCTTCCCGTTTCCGTAGCGTCCGGACTGCGCATGGCTGCTCTTCATGCCAGCATGGCGCCCCTCCTTCGCGAGCACAGATGCGCATTTGCAACGCGTGTCGACAAGGCGCGGGGCGGTTTGACGTGGGTCAAAGCGAGCCGTGGCGCAAAGGTTACACCTGTGTCTCGAATGAATGATATGGCTGCCCTTTGGGGCAGTCGGGTCTTGCATTCAGTGAGTGCGGGCGCATTGAACATGCATGCCCATCCCGCAGGGCCAGCATAACAGAAACGGAAGAGAGAGAATGAAACGGATTTCCCTGTCCATCCAAGCGTCCATCCCCGCGCTGCTCCTCGCCTCGACGAGCGCCCTCGCCCAAACCCCGCAGGCCGCCCAGACAGCGACCGCCGCCGATGACGGCATGGAGATCATCGTCACCGCCCAGAAGCGCGAGCAATCGCTGCAAGATGTGGGCGCCGCCGTCAGTGCCTTGGGCGCCGACCGGATCGCCAGCGCTGGCGTCAACAGCATCTCTGACCTGCAGACGATCGTGCCGTCGGTGAACTTCGGCAGCGATTTCAATCAGGCGAAGATCTTCATTCGCGGTGTGGGTGCCAACACCTCGACCACGGGCAGCTCCACCGGCGTGGCCTTCCACGTCGACGGTGCTTACGTGGCCCGCGCCGAGGCCCAGCTCACCTCGCTCTTCGATCTGGAGCGCATCGAGGTGCTGCGCGGCCCGCAAGGCACGCTTTATGGCCGCAACGCGGTGGGTGGGTCGATCAACGTCATCACCGCCCGCCCGACGGACATCTTCTCGGGCTATGGCCGCATCGGCTATGGCAGCTACAATGCGTTGACGACCGAAGCCGCGATCAGCGGCCGGATCACCGAGGGCATTCGCGCCCGTCTGGCGATCAAGACCGAAAACCGCGACGGCTATGGCGTCAACCCGGTGTCCGGCAAGGATGTTGACGATCTCAACCGCCGCATGGGCCGCGCCTCGCTCGAGTTCGACCTTGGCCGTGAGGCGACGCTGCTAGTCTCTGGCGAATATTTCCGCCAGAGCGATGCCTCCGGCGCGATCCACTATCTGCGCGCATCCTTCCCCGGCGTGGCGCGTCTGGCGCCGCTCGGCGTGGGCGGCTATGCGACCAACCCGCGTGATCTCGCGACGGAATCCAGCCCGGGCACCGAGACCGAGACCTATGCCTTCACCGGCACGCTCAATGTGCCGCTCAACGATGCGCTGACGGTCACCAACATCGCCAACTATCGCTCCTTCAAGAGCTCGCTGTTCCAGGATCTCGATCTTTCGGCGGTGATCGACAGCCTGCCCACCAACGGTCAGGCGACCACGGTGCAGGAGCGCCGGATCGACAGCAAGCAGTGGAGCAACGAGCTGCGCCTTGGCCTGCAGTCCGAATGGGTGAACGGCACCATCGGCGTGTTCTTCTTCCATGAGCGCCAGCGGCCGATCGACAATGTCGGTCTCGCCAATCGCACCGGCATGGCGCAGAATATCGGCGTACTGCAGGCTGCGGGCATCGATCTGAACGAGGCCTATGGCCTGTGCGGTTACTCGCCCAACGGCGTGACCGGCGGCAGCAACATCATTGCTCCCAAGCGCGTCTGCACGCGCTCGAACCTGCTGACCGAGGCTTTCTCGATCTTCGGCCAGTATGAGATCGGCCTTGGCATGTTCAGCGAGGCGCTCTCGGGCCTCAGCGTGAAGCTTGGCGGTCGCTGGAGCAGCGAGCATGTGGAGTCGGAAAACCCCTCCATCATCATCACCCGCAACGGGGTGGGGCCGGTGCTGCGCTACACCGCCGCGGGCACGCATGTGGAGAAGACCTTCCGCGACTTCACGCCGGAAGCCGGGCTGGTCTGGAAGGCCAATCAGGACATCCTGCTCTATTACACCTATTCGGAAGGCTTCAAGGCCGGATCGGGTGAGAATGCCGCAGGCAGCACCACGATCGTCAACCCCGAGAAGATGTTCAACCATGAGGCCGGCATCAAGGCGAGCTTCGGCCGCATGCTGACCGTGAACCTCGCTGGCTATGCCTATACGTTGAACGGCCTGCAGCTGAACAAGACGATCGCCGGTGGACCGACGGGCTACACCACGATCTTCCAGAACGCGGCCAAGACACGCGCAAAGGGCATCGAGCTCGACGCGATGCTGCGCCCGATGCCCGGCCTGCGCCTGAGCGGTGCGCTCTCCTACACGGATGCGCATTTCGTCGACTATCTCACGCTCGATCCGCTCAACCCGGCCAATATCGCTGGCGGCACGCCCTACAATGCCGTGACCAACCCCGATCCGACGGCCTTCGGCGCCCCGAGCGGCGGCAACATCCAGCTCGCCGGCAACGACACGCGCAACAGCCCGCGCTGGTCGTGGAACCTGCACGGCGAATATGATGTGATCGCGCCCATCGGCACCTTCACGCCGAGCGTGGACGTCTCCTATAAGAGCCGCACCTACTTCAGCGAGTATATGCGCGAGATCGAGAGCAGCGCGGCCTACACCATGGTCGATGCCTCGCTGGCCTACGAGACTAACGACGGCCGCATCCGCGCGCAGCTCTGGGCCAAGAACCTGTTCGACGTATTCCGCCCGAGCAGCACCTTCGCTCTGGCGACAGGCCGCCTTCTCGGCGTGACCTGGCTCCCGCCGCGCACCTACGGCGTGACGGTCGGTTACAAGTTCTGAGGATTCACGCGGCGGCTAACCCCGCCGCGTGACCGGTTGAACCGATCAACATCGCGCCCGGCAGGCTCAGGCTTGCCGGGCGCGATTGCGTTCTGGCATCAGCCACACCGCGACCGTCCGTGCGTCGCGTGGCTCGCGGAGCCTATTTCTTGTCATCGAACGGTATGTAGACCGAAGATTTGTAGAACCGCCCAAGCAAGGCGCCGACATGCACCGGCGCAAACTTCGCTTCGCCGTCACGCGCCACCAATTCCTCCAGCGGTTCGACGACCACGTCGTGATCTGCATTCCAGAAGAAGGGGATTGAAAAGCGTTCGACATGGGAGGTGTTGCGCACGCGGTGGAGCGTCGAGCGATAGCGCCCGTTCGACCACCACATCATCATGTTGCCGATATTGACCGTAAAGGCTCCGGGGACCGGCGGGGCGGAAATCCAGCGCCCGTCCAGCGTCTTGAGTTCAAGCCCGCCAATCTCACCCTGGGCGAGGATCACGAGCGGACCTTCGTCGACATGGGCGCTCAAATTCTTTATTTCGTTGCCGGCCCCTTCGGGAAGGGAAGGGTAGTACATCAAGCTGATTTGCGAAGTGGACTTCTGGAAGTAGCGGTTGAAGCGGTCTTCCGGCAGATCCAGCCCTAAGGCGAAGGCACGGACCAATTCCTCTGCGAGATGCGACATCGTATCGTAATAGGTCATGCAATCCTTGTCGAAATTGTCGACCTTGGATGACCATCGGTTCGGTTGGTAAAAGGGATTGCCGGTTTTAAGCAGCGGGTCATCAGGGGCGAAATCCCGCTGAATGCGATACTGCTCGAAGACACGGCTGTTCGCGTTCAGATTCTCTTTATCGCCTGAATAAATCCACCCACGATTGAGTTGGTCGTTGACGCGGACTTCCTCCTTGTCTTCCATCGGTAAGTGGAAGAAATCGGCGGCCCTGTCGAAAACGGCCTGACGCGTCTCGGTCGGCACGCCGTGTCCGGTGAGATAGAAGAAGCCTATGGTGGCGCAGGCTTCAGCGATCTGTCGAGAGACTTCGCGCCGCGCCTCGGCATCCCCGAAGAGGAAGGGGGCAAAGTCGATCAGTGGAATTTCGGAAAGCTCGACAGCCTGCGCTATCAGGCGGTCTTCATCCTGAATCATATCGTCCATGCTCTGCTCACTCATCGTTGCAACTTGGCTGACCGATGCTCAAGGTGGCAGCTCGCCCGGCGAACCGGTAATGCTATTCTCGTCCGGTTTTCTTGCGCGAATTGCAACGCCTTGCGGGCGCAGGCGATGGGCGGCGCGTTATCGCTGAGCCGGATCGCGCGGCTCATTGCGCTGGATGTGGTTGAGAAGGGCTCTGGTAAAGGACTGCGGATCCTCCCGTGCAGAGATATGGCCTGCATCGAGCAATATGAGTTTCGCGCCGGGAATGCGGGATGCCAGCAACTCGCTGTCGGTGGGTGGCGTGGGCACATCGTTGCGACCCGTCATGACCAGGGTCGGTACCGTTATGGCGGAAAGATGGTCCGTGAAATCGCATTCGCGCAAAACCGCGCAGCAGCCCGCGAAGCCCTGCGCTGGCGTGACAAGGAATATCTCGCGGAACTGGGCGATTGTTGCCGGGTCTTGATCGCGAAACGCTTCCGAGAAAAAGCGCAGGAGTGACATATCCACCAGGGCCGCCATGCCGCGCGAGAGAGCGGTCTCGATCCTTTGTTGCCAGCCTTCAATGGTGCCCAGTCGGGCCGCTGTGTCGCACAGGGTCAAGCTGGCAAGCCTGTCCGGCCTGTTGAGTGCCAGCCACTGCCCCATCGTACCGCCGAGTGACAGTCCACAAAGGTGCGCGCGCTCGACCTCGAGGGCATCGAGGATCGCAAGCGCGTCCCCCGCAAGTTGCTCGACGGTGTAAGGCCCTTCGGGAGCATCGCTGGCACCATGGCCGCGAACGTCATAGCGAATGATGCGGTATCGGTCGTTGAGGGCCGCTGCTTGCCGGTCCCAGAGGGTCAGGTCGCAGCCAATGGAATGCGCGAAGAGTATAGCCGGGGCATCGCGCGGACCCTCCACCCGGACGTTGAGCCAGGTGTCATCGAAGGAAGGGATGAGTGGCATCGAGAACTCCTTCTCTTCCTCATGGCACATCGCGGCGTGACTGGGTGTTTCGAAGGACGTTCGGCGAGCATGCTCAATTGGCACAACCGGGCCTTAAAACAGGCCTTAAGTTCGTTGTCTTTGAAATCCGTCCGACGGAGTTCCCGAATGAGTGGCTTTGCGCTTCCGGTGATCGATCTTTCTGCAATGGAGAGCGATCACCCTGACACGAGGCAGGAGACTGTTCTCGGGTTGAAGGCCGCAAGTGTGCGGCATGGGTTCTTCTATCTTGTCGGCCACGGCCTTAGCAGCGAGCGGCTTGCGCTGGTGTTGAACTATGCAAAGGCCCTGTTCGCCCTGGATGAGGGCGAAAAACGCGCCATCACAAATGGATCTGCCCGTGGAGGACGCGGCTATGCGCGCATGGGCGGACGTACCAGTGAAGGTTTACCGCAGTATGCCCTGAAGGAAGAATATTATCTCGGGAGCGAGGCCGTGGACGAAGAGGCCAATCTCTGGCCGGACGGGGTGCCTGGCTTTAAGGCATTCATGCTCGATTACGTGGCAGACATGCATGATATATCGCGGCGGCTGATGGCCGGTTTCGCTCTTTCGCTCGATTTGCCGGAAGACTATTTTTCCGCCTTCTGCACCGATCCGGTCGCCGCGCTGCGGCTGGTCCATTATTCCGCTGGCGCCAAGGGGGCCGGAGCGCATTGCGACTTTGGGAGTTTGACCCTGCTTTTGCAGGATGAGGTGGGCGGCCTGCAGGTGCTCGATCAGGATGACGGCAGCTGGATCGAAGCGCCCCCGATGCCCGGAAGCCTGGTGGTCAATGTGGGTGATTTGTTCCAGCGCTGGACCAATGGTCGGTACAAATCGTCGGTTCACAGGGTCGTGAACATCACCGGTGTGGACCGTTATTCCGCGCCATTCTTCCTGACAGGCGCGCCACAGCAGGAAATCGCCTGTTTGCCTTCCTGCTTAGCTGAAGGGGAGGTGCCGCATCATCCTGCCACCACGGTGGCCGAACATATTCGGCGCAGCTTCGACGCGCAGGGCTTCTGACCCGTACTAGCTTGATGTGGCAATTCTGGATGTGTTGCGCTGAAGGGGCGCTGCGCATCAGCGCTGGCCCCACCTTCAACGGCGCAACGGGCCGAGCGATGGAGGGCTCTGAGCAATTTCTTGATTATTTGGTCGGGACGAGAGGATTCGAACCTCCGACCCCCACACCCCCAGTGTGATGCGCTACCAGGCTGCGCTACGTCCCGACCGGAGGTGCGCTCCTAGGCGTATCGCACGGAAGTTGCAAGGTCCGTTGGCGCCTCCTTGCGCATGATTTTTCATTTTGCTGGGGACCGGCAGGCGGGGCGGGGTGACGGGGCGATTGCTCGGGGCGCTTTGCTCGGCCGGCGCGCGGCGCGGCGGCAGCGCGGGGGAAGGGCGCCCGGCGATCTCGGTTGCCTGCACCGGGGCGATATGCTAGCCGCGCGCCCTTGAAACAGTGTGTGTGAGGCCGCATCTGCGGGGCGCGCTGTTCATCCATCTGCTGATTGCCCTGCTCAAGGATCGCAATGTTCACAACTTTTGCACTCGCCGCCGCTGCACCGGGCTCTTCCGGAATGGCCAGCTTCATGAGCTTCGTTCCGCTGATCCTGATCTTTGCGGTGTTCTACTTCCTGCTCATTCGCCCGCAGCAGCAGCAGATGAAGAAGCATCGCGCCAAGATCGGGGCGGTCAAGAAGGGCGATCAGGTCGTCACCGGCGGCGGCCTTGTCGGCAAGGTGACCCGGGTGGACGACACCTATGTGGATGTCGAGCTCGGCCAGGGCATTAAGGTGAAGGCGGTCAAGGCGACCCTGAGCGATGTCGTCGATCCGATGACCGCCAAGCCCGCGAACGACTGACGGGCCATGCTCGACTTTCCCCGCTGGAAGATCTGGCTCGTCCTTGTGGCGCTGGTCGTCGGCAGCCTGTATGCCGTGCCCAGCTTCCTGCCCGACCGGACCTATTCGCAATTGCCGAGCTTCATGCAGGCGCGCGTCAATCTGGGCCTCGACCTCTCCGGCGGCAGTCACATTCTGCTCGAGGCGGACACGAAGGACGTGGCGCGCCAGCGCATCCAGAATATCGAGGAAGCGATCCGCGTCGATCTGCGGCGGGCTGACAGCCGCATCGCCATTGGCGAGATGTCCACGCAGGGCGATGCGCTGCGCTTCATGGTGCGCGATGTCACGCAGGTTGACGCCGCTGTCGAGCGCATCCGTCCGCTGACGCGCGGTGCGGGGCTTACCGGCCAGCGCGATTTCGACGTGCAGGTGCGCGATGGCAGCACCATCGTCGTGACGCCGACCGAGGCCGGCATCAACGCAGCCGTCGAGAGCGCCATGGAAGTGGCGACGGAAGTCATCCGCAAGCGCATCGACGAGATGGGCACGCGCGAGCCGACCATCATCCGCCAGGGCAGCAATCGCATCGTCGTGCAGGTGCCGGGCCTTCAGGACCCCGCTCAGCTCAAGGATCTGCTCGGCCAGACCGCGCAGCTTGAGTTCAAGCTGGTCGACACGACGGCCAATCCGGCCGACTTGGCGCGTGGCATCGCGCCGGTGGGCAGCGTGCTTGTGCCGTATCCAGACAATCCACTCGGCCAGCCGGTCATCGCGGTGAAGCGGCAGACCATGGTGGCGGGCGATGAGCTGATCGACGCCCAGCAATCCTATGATCCCAAGACCAATGCGCCGGTGGTGAGCATCCGCTTCAATAGCTCGGGTGCCAACAAGTTCGCGCGCACCACGCAGCAGAACGTGAACAAGCCGTTCGCAATGATCCTCGATGGCACGGTGCTTTCGGCGCCCAACATCAACGAGCCCATCCTCGGCGGATCGGCGCAGATCAGCGGCAACTTCACCGTGGAAAGCGCCAACCAGCTGGCGATCGCGCTGCGCTCCGGCCAGCTTCCGGTGAAACTGACGGTGGTGGAAGAACGTACGGTCGGGCCGGATCTTGGCGCTGATTCCATCCGCAAGGGTATCATCGCCGGCGGCGTGGCAACGGCTGCGGTGCTGCTGATCATGGTCATGGCTTATGGCCGCTTCGGCATCTACGCGAACCTGGCACTGATCTTCAACGTGCTGATGATCGTCGGCATCATGGCGCTGTTCAATGCGACGCTAACCCTGCCGGGCATAGCCGGGTTCGTGCTCACGGTCGGCGCGGCGGTGGACGCCAACGTGCTGATCAACGAGCGCATCCGCGAGGAGCAGCGACGGGGGCGTAGCATCATGCAGACCGTCGAGACAGGCTATAAGGAAGCGCAGCGCGCGATCTTTGACGCCAACACGACCAACGTGATCGCTGCCGCTTTGATGTTCTACTTCGGCTCCGGGCCGATCAAGGGCTTCGCGGTCGTGCTCACCATCGGCATCTTCACCTCGGTCTTCACGGCCGTGACGGTGACGCGCCTGTTCGCTTCCTTCTGGCTGCGCAAGCGGCCGACGACACTGACGATCTGAGGCACAAGACCAATGCGCTTGCTCAAGCTTGTCCCGGACAACACCAACATCGGCTTCCTCAAGTGGCGCCATGTCGCCATGGCGATCAGCATGATCTCGATCATCGCGTCGATTGCTCTGGTCGCCACGCGCGGCCTCAATCTGGGCGTCGATTTCGTCGGCGGTCAGATGATGCGGGTTACCTTCTCGCAACCCGTCAATCTCGATGCGCTGCGCGGCACGGTCGACGCAGCGGTGGCCGGCGAGGTGAATATCCAGCAGTTCGGTTCGGCCCAGGATGTCTCCATCCGCACGTCGCTGCCCGAGGGCGGCGAGGATGCCGCGAACCAAGCCGCCGAGCGGCTCAAGGCGGCAATCCTCAAGAGTCACCCGGACGCCAAGTTCGGCAGCGTCGACACCGTGTCGGGCAAGGTCTCGGGCGAGTTGTTCCAGACCGGTGCCTGGTCGATGTTCTTCGCGATGCTGGCGATCTCCATCTACATCTGGTTCCGCTTCGAATGGCAGTTTGGCCTCGGCGCGCTGTTCGCGCTGTTCCATGACGTGGCGCTCACCTTCGGGTTGTTCGCGCTCACCCAGATGGAGTTCAACCTGAACATCGTCGCGGCCTTGCTGACGATCATCGGTTATTCGCTGAACGACACCATCGTCATCTATGACCGTATCCGCGAAAATTTGCGCAAATATCGCAAGATGGAGCTGGTTCCGCTGCTTGATCTCTCGATCAACGAGACGCTGGCGCGCACGGTGATGACCTCGCTGACGATCATCATCACGCTGGTCGTGCTGCTGCTCCTCGGGCCGGAAGTGATCTTCGGCTTCACCGCAGCGATGTTGTTCGGCATTTTCGTCGGCACCTATTCGTCGATGTACATGTCGGCACCGCTGCTGGTGTGGACCAAGGTCGGCTCGGACAGCTTCGTTGCTAAGGCGGGCGGTCAGGTGGCCGGCGCCGAGCGGACCCTCAAGAACGAGACGATGCCGCGCTGATCTCGCGGCATCCGTCGAGCGGGGAGGAAAGAGCGTGGAACTGCTCCGCGACGAGAAGCCAGCAGGCCCGGTTATCACCGGCTTTGCCGGGCGCGGCTTTCGCGTGCGCGATCATGTGTTCGACAGCGGCATCCTGATCGATCCGGCTGGCGTTGTCCCGTGGGACGCGCCGACGACGATCGACCAACTGACAATTGAGATGCTGCGCCCGATCCTCGATCTCGACCCGCCGGCGGAATTTCTCCTGCTCGGCACTGGATCCAGGCTGGTCAGGCCCTCAGCAGCGTTCGTCCGCGCCGTCGAAGCCATGGGGATCGGCGTGGAGGCCATGGACAGCCGCGCGGCGGCGCGCGCCTGGGGTGTGCTGCGGCAGGAAGACCGGCAGATCGTCGGCGCGCTGCTCCCGCATCGATGAGCAACTGACAGCCCGCGCCCGAAGCGCCGGGCATGACGCGAAATCTTAACCTCAGTCCGCTAGACCTGTTTCCAGGGTCAGAAAAGGCAGGAACAAAATCCGGCAACGGGCGTCCTGTACGGGTGAGGATGGAGCGTGATGGGGCAGCTCCTTATGTGAGTATGTCGCATGGCCGTCATCGCCGTTGATTTTGAAGCGTCCTGCCTGCCGCAATATGGCCGGTCTTTCCCCATTGAAGTCGGCATTGCCAGCACCGAAGGCTGGAGCCGCTCCTGGCTGATCCGTCCTCATGCGGACTGGGCCGACTGGCAGTGGAGCGAGGAAGCCGAGAGCCTGCACGGCATTTCGCGCGCGCAGCTTGAGCGCGATGGGCTGGACGCCCGCTGCGTCGCACGGCAATTGCGCGCGGCCGTGGCTGGGCATGAGGTGATTGCCGACAGCTATTTCGATGATGCGTGGTCGCGCACGCTCTTTGCTGCAGCGGGCGAAGCGACGCATCTGCCGATCCGCTGCCTCGCCGAGCTTCGCCTGTTTCATGATACGGATCGCACCGTTCTGACGCGGCTGCTCGACGCGGCGGATCGTCAGCGGGCGCGGCGCCACCGCGCCGAGGATGATGCGCGCTGGCTGGCACAGGTCATGGCAGGGCTGATCGCAGAGAGTGACATGGCCAGGCCAGCGGCGCGCGCCGCTTAGGATCGCGTTAGACCGGCCGCCGGCGAACCTCGCGGCGGCCTTGGCCTACTGCTCCAGATCGTCGGCCAGTGCCTCGGGCGGATGCAGGCGCACCCGCGCGACATGGCGCGGATTGGCTTCGACGATTTCGATGCGCCATCCGCTTGGTTCATGCTCGATGAACTCGCCGGTCTCCGGCACGCGGCCCGCAATCACGAACGCGAGGCCGCCGATGGTGTCGACGTCCGAATCGACCTCGGCAAGGCGCGGATCGATGGTCCGCGCGATGTCTTCCAATTCGGCGCGCGCGTCCGCATCCCACATGCCGTCTTCCAGCGGCACCAGCAGCGCCTCGGGTTCCTCGTCATGCTCGTCCTCGATATCGCCGACGATTTCCTCGACGAGATCCTCGATGGTCAGCAGCCCGTCCGTGCCTGAATATTCATCGAGCACGATCGCGAGATGGGTGCGCTTGGCGCGCATCTCGGCGAGCAGATCCAGCACGCCCATGCTCTGCGGCACATAGAGTGGCTGACGGATCAACGTCTCCAGCGACTCCGGGTGCGCTTCTCCGCGTGCCAGAATGGCGAAGGCATCGCGAATGTGGATCATGCCGGTGACATGATCGAGCGTGTCCTTGTAGACGGGGATGCGGCTGTGGCCGGCCTGAGCGAAAAGCGCCATCAGCTCCGTAAAGCTGGCATCCTGCGAAATGGCGATGATGTCCGCGCGCGGCACGGCGACATCGTCCACAGTATGCTCGCTGAAATGCAGCATGTTGCGGAGCATCTGACGCTCGATCGGGGTGAGGTCGCCCTTACGGGACGTCTCATCTTCCTGATCGTCATATTGCTCGATGACGCTCTCAAGCTCGTGCCTGAGGCTGGTCGATCCATTATCGCCGAAAAGCAGGGCTTTGAGGCCCTGCCATATTCGTCCGCCTTCGCTGCTACTACTACTGTCGCCCTCTTTGGAGGGGGACGGTGCGGATGTCTCCGACATCTTCTGGATCAATTCCCTGTTTCGTCAATCGGCCCGTTCATGCCGGGCTCGCGATCCCCATATGGATCATCAATGCCCAGCGTTTCAAGGGCTCGTATTTCAAGGCGCTCCATCGCCTCGGCCTCGGCATCATTTTCATGATCGTGGCCGAGCAGGTGGAGCGTGCCGTGAACGATGAGATGTGTCGCGTGATTTTCCAGCGAAACCGCGCGTTCCAGCGCCTCGCGGGCGCAGGTTTGGTAGGCGAGGATGATGTCGCCGAGCAGCACTTCACCATCGTCGCTATTTTCGATGGATTCGATGAGGTCGCTCTGGATCATCGGAAAGGAGAGGACGTTGGTCGGCTTGTCCTTGCCCCGGAAGGAGGCGTTGAGCTGCTGGACTTCTGCATCGTCAGCGAGCCGGATGGAGAGTTCGACGCAGGCATCGCTGTCGATGATCACCGATTGCGAAGTTTGCGCGAGTGCGGCGCGCACGGCTCGATCAGCGAGCGCGTTCCAGTCGGTTTTCTCGGCCCATTCGGGGCTGGCCTCGGTCAGCACTTCAAGCATTCGGGCCCTCATAAGCCGCGACGATCCGTCCGACGATGGGGTGGCGCACCACATCGGCGGTGGTGAAGCGGGTGACGGCGATGCCTTCAATGCCCTCCAGCCGCTCGACCGCATCGGCGAGGCCAGATGCGCCGGGCTGCGGTAGATCGACCTGCTTGGGGTCGCCGCAGATGACCATGCGACTGCCTTCGCCAAAGCGGGTGAGGAACATCTTCATCTGCGCGATGGTCGTGTTCTGCGCTTCATCGAGGATGATGAAGGCATTGGCGAGCGTGCGGCCACGCATGAAGGCGAGCGGCGCGACCTCGATCTCGCCTGAGGCGATGCGCCGCTCTACCTGCTCGGCGGGGAGCGTGTCGTAGAGGGCATCGTAAAGCGGGCGGAGATAGGGATCGACCTTCTCCTTCATGTCGCCGGGGAGGAAACCCAGGCGCTCGCCGGCCTCGACGGCAGGGCGCGAGAGAATCAGGCGGTCCACAGAGCCGGTGATGAGCTGGCTCACTGCCTGCGCGACGGCGAGATAGGTCTTGCCGGTGCCGGCCGGGCCGAGGGCGAAGATCAGCTCGTGGCGGGCCAGCGCGTCCATATAGACGCCCTGATTGGCCGAACGCGGCACGATGGTCTTCTTGCGGGTGCGGATCATCACCTTGGGCGGCTCCGACACATCATGCCGGATGATGCCATCGAGCGTCGGCTCGGCGGACATGGCGATCACCGCCTCCACCGCGCCGCTGTCGACCGTCTGGCCAGCGGCGAGGCGATTGTAGAGCCCCTGAAGGACATCGCGGGCGCGAGCGGCGCCTTCCGCATTCCCTTCGATTTGCAGCTTGTTCCCCCGTGCGGAGATGTACACGCCGAGGCGGTTCTCGATGGCCACGAGGTTCTGGTCATATTCCCCGAACAAGGCGCCGAGCAGAAACGGCTTGTCGAAGACCAGTTCGAGGCGGGCCCGTTCTCCGGCCTGGGCGGGCACGGGGCGCTTAGGCAAGCGGGCGACCAAGCGGTCGACTCAGGGCGCGGGGCGCGATGAGAGTGTCTGTCATTGCCAAGCTTCATGCCAGAAGGGCGGGGGGAGCGACAAGCGGGAAGTCTCGCCCTTGAGGTGAAAAGAGGGGCGGCGGATTTGCGCCGCACAAATGGTGGCGATGTCGTTGGCGCGTCCCTCTCCCCTTGAGGGAGAGGGACGCGCAGGCTTGGCAGCGGGCTACCTAGCCGAAGCTGGGAGAGGGGTATGCGATCCGCCGGATCGCGCTGATCGGAAATCCGCCACCCCTCATCCAACTGCGCCTACCCGCCTGACGGCGGCAAGGCTGCGTATCCTTCTCCCGCAAGGGGAGAAGGGCGCATGGCGGAGCGCAATTCGTCGTCCGATCCGCTAACTTTGCGCCGAATCCCAATGCTCCACGATCAGGCCATCGCGAATGCGATAGGTGTCGTACCACCAGACCGGCGTGAGCCGCTTGGGATCGTGCGGGTCCGGCAAATGCCGCTGGAACATGAGCTGGACGAGGTCGCCCTCGGCGAGGACGAATTCGAACCGGGTCAGCGGATAGGTGCCCGGCTCCAGCGGTTGCATGTCTGGAAATTCGGTGCGCAGGAAGGCGATGAGCGCTGCCAGGCCCTGGCCGATGCCGGGCGAATGCTGGATGTAATCGGGCGCGATATATTTGCCCGCAGCCTCGATGTTGCGGCCGTCGATGACGTCGTGCCACATCGCCAGCACAAGTTGCTTGTTGGCCGCGAGCGCGGCGGCTTCCGGCGACTGCGCCATATCCTCTCCCCAGCAGTGTCGCGCATGACTAGCGGGTTCCACCGACAGGTAAAATGGCGATTGGAAGGCGCGCCCGGCCACCTGCTCGGACGGAGAACCTCAGGCCGGGGCCAGCACGCCGTCGTAGATCGAATCTTCCAGTGCCCGGCCGGCGCCCATCGCCACGCACATCAGCGGGTTTTCGGCGATCTTGACGGGCAAGCCCGTCGCGACCGCAATGGCCTCGTCCATGCCCCGCAGCAGCGCACCGCCGCCTGTGAGAGTGATGCCCTCGTCGATAATGTCGGCGGACAGCTCTGGCGGGGTTTCCTCCAGCGCGGTCATCACCGAGCCGACGATCTGGTTGATCGATTCGCGCAGGGCCTCGGCGATCTGGGCTTCGCTGATCTCGATCTCGACCGGACGGCCATTGACCAGATCGCGCCCGCGCACACCCAGGGTTATGCCGGCGCCGTCGGGCGTCATCGCGTTGCCGATCTGCTGCTTGACGCGCTCGGCCGTTATCTCGCCGATCATCAGATTATGATGGCGCCGGACGTAGGAGGAGATGGCTTCGTCCATCTTGTCGCCGCCGACACGCACCGAGCCGCTATAGGCGATGCCGCTCAGCGACAGTACGGCCACCTCGGTGGTGCCGCCGCCAATGTCGACGACCATGGCGCCAATCGGGTCCACGACTGGCAAGCCCGCGCCGATCGCCGCTGCCATGGGCTCCTCGATGAGCTGCACGTCGGCAGCGCCTGCGCGCGAGGTGGCGTCGCGGATTGCGCGGCGCTCCACCATCGTCGCGCCCGAGGGCACCGCGACTACCACGCGGTTGCGGCCCATGCGGGCACTGCCCAGCGCCTTGTCGATGAAATGCTTGATCATCTGCTCGGCGATTTCGATGTCGGCGATCACGCCATCACGCAGCGGACGCAGGGCGCGCACGCCTTCCGGCGTCTTGCCCAGCATCAGTTTGGCCTCATTGCCGACGGCCTTGATATGGCCGACGCCCGCGATCGTCTCGATCGCGATGACGGACGGCTCGTTCAAGACGACGCCCTTGCCGGCGACGTGAACCAAGGTGTTGACGGTGCCCAGATCGATGGCGAGATCATGGCCGGAAAAGCTGAAAAAGCGGGAAAACTTCATACCCTCGAGATCGTCACTGAGTGAAGCCGTTCACATGCCGCGCGGGCACGGTGGCGTATTCTGCAAAGAGGTGAAGCGGTGTTTTCAGGGGACCGTTGCCCGCGCCCGCCCACCTCAGGCGGCAAGCGGACTGGCGAGCGCGCCGGCGAGGCTGTTGGGCCCGGCCGAGAGAATATCCACCGCGATCAGATCGCCGATGGCCGCGCTCGTGCCATCGATATGGACCGACTGGAGCCAAGGCGTCTTGCCGATGAGTTGCCCGGCGTGCCGCCCCTTGCGCTCCAGCAAAATGGTCGTGCGCTGGCCGACGCTGGCCTGATTGAACGCCAATTGATGAACGTTCAGCGCGGCCTGCAGGCGCTTGAGGCGTTCGTCCATCACCTCTGGCGCGATTTGGCCTTCCATATCGGCTGCAGGCGTGCCCGGGCGCGGACTGTATTTGAAGCTGAAGCATTGCGCGTAGCGCGCCTCGTTGACGATGCTCAGCGTCTCCTCGAACTCGGCATCGGTCTCGCCGGGGAAGCCGACGATGAAATCGCCGGACAGGGCTATATCCGGCCGGACCGCGCGGACGCGTTCGATGATGCGCAGATAGGAGTCGCGGCTGTGGCTGCGATTCATCGCCTTGAGGATGCGGTCCGATCCGGCCTGCACGGGCAGGTGGAGGAACGGCATGAGCGCCGGTACCTCGGCATGGGCATCGATCAGTGCCTGCGTCATGTCGTTGGGGTGGCTGGTGGTGTAGCGGATGCGTGCAAGGCCGGGCAGCCTGTCCAGCGCGCGGATGAGCCCGTCCAGCCCCTGCGGGCGACCGGCTTCGTCTTCGCCGGACCAGGCATTCACATTCTGGCCGAGCAGGGTGATCTCGCAGGCGCCAGCATCGACCAGCGCGCGCGCCTCATCCATGATGGCGTTCCAAGGGCGGCTTACTTCCGCGCCGCGCGTATAGGGCACCACGCAATAGGTGCAGAACTTGTCGCACCCCTCTTGGACCGTCAGGAAGGCGGATGGCGCCGACCGGCGCGCGCGACCCGGCAGCACGTCGAACTTGGAATCGGCCGGCATGTCCGTATCGACGGCTTCGCGGCCCGCCACCACATCGTCAATGAGGCCGGGGAGGCGGTGATAGGCCTGTGGGCCGACGACGATATCGACGGCCTTGGTGCGCCGGGTGATTTCCGACCCTTCCGCCTGCGCCACGCAGCCGGCGACCGCGATCATCGGGCGCGTGCCGTCCTCCCGCCGCAGCCTGCCAATGTCCGAATAGACCTTCTCGGCGGCCCGCTCGCGGATGTGGCAGGTGTTCAGGACCACCAGATCCGCCTCGGCACCATCGCCCGCCGCTGTCATGCCGCGCGCCGCCAGCAACTCGCCCATGCGCTCGCCATCATAGACGTTCATCTGGCAGCCGAAGGATTTGACATGGTAGGTCTTGGGTGGGGTCTGGGTCATGCCCGCGCCTATACAGCCGTTAGGACGAGGGGGGAAGGGCAGGCCGCTGCGGGGCCTGCCGTTCAGCCGGGCAGGCCCATGGCCGCGGCAAGCCTCGCGCGTGCGCTGGCGGCCAGCGCCTTGCGATCGGGATGATCGCCGGGATCGAATGGATCGAGGAATCGCAGCGTCAGGGTGCGCCGGCCACGCGCGCCGAGGATGCGGAGCGCATTGGCGATGCCGCTCTCGCCCTCCTTCCAGGCGACGAGATCGGTTCCCGCGCCATAATCGATGACGACCGGCTGGATGAGGATCGAGCGGGGCGGCGGGAGAAGAACCGAAAAGAGCGCCGGCTTGAAGGGCAGCAGAGACTGGCCATCCCCCGTCGTCCCTTCAGGGAACAGCGCGATGGGCTGATGCGCGGCCAGTGCGGTGCGCACGGCGTCGATCTGCCCGGCGACGGTACCGCGCCGCTCGCGGGTGATGAACACGGTATTGTTCTGCGCGGCGAGCCAGCCAAGGATGGGCGCGCGCGCGACATCGTCCTTGGAGATGAACGCGGTCCCCGTGGCGCCGCCCAGCGCCAATATGTCGATCCAGCTCACATGATTGGCGATGAAGAACACATCGTGCAGCAAGGGCGTGCCCTCTATGCGGACGTCAAAGCCCGTCGCGTGCGCGGCGCGCGCGAGAAAGCGCTGGGGCCAGGGCGAAACGCCGCGGCGCCGGGCGAGAAGATGCGGGATGACGCAGGCAATGACGACGCCGATCAGGCGCGCAAGCCTCGCGAGCGCGCGCAGGCGGCTCACTTAGTCCTTGCTGCGATCGCGATCGAGCGAGACGCCGTAGAGCTCCATGCGGTGATCCACGAGCCGATAGCCCAGCTTCTCGGCAATCTGGCGCTGGAGCTGCTCCAGCTCCGGGTCCACGAACTCCACGACCTTGCCCGACTCCACGTCGATCAAGTGATCGTGATGGGCTTCTGGCGCCGGCTCATAGCGCGCGCGGCCATCGCCGAAATCATGACGCTCCAATATGCCTGCCTCTTCGAACAGGCGCACAGTGCGATACACCGTGGCGATGGAGATATTGCTGTCGATCGCGGAGGCGCGCTCGTGCAGCTTTTCCACATCGGGATGGTCTTCGCTTTCGGAAAGCACGCGGGCGATCACACGCCGCTGCTCGGTGATGCGCAGGCCGCGCTCTGCGCACAGCGCTTCTATGTCAATCGTCCGGGACATGGGGACTGTGTAGCTGAATTTGCCCGTTCTGGAACCCGCAATTTCGGCTTTTTGACGATTGGCGGACAAGAAAAATGCCGCCCTTGTGCAAAGGCGGCATCGTTCGATTTTTGTATTCGCGCGCGGGGCGCGGGATTATTTGCGGCCGCGCTTGCGCGTGGTGCCGAGGCCGATCTTCTTGGCCAGCGTGCGGCGCTGCTCGGCATAGTTGGGCGCGACCATCGGATAGTCAGCGGGGAGGCCCCACTTGGCGCGATAGTCTTCCGGCGTCATCTGATAATGGGTCATGAGATGCCGCTTGAGCATCTTCAGCTTCTTCCCGTCTTCCAGGCACACGATGTAATCGGGCTTGATCGAAGAACGAACAGATACGGCCGGCTCCTGCTTGGGCTGCGGCGGCGGGACGTCCTGCTGAAGACCGGCCAGCGCACTGTAAACATTTTGGATCAGCGTCGGCACGTCCGACACAGCCACGCTGTTATTGGATACGTGGGCAGCCACGATATCCGAGGTGAGCGTGATCAGCACTTCGTCTTGAGCGTTAGTATCGGACATATGAAGTTCCCATTATCAACTTGCGACCCGTAGAATCGCTATTCTTAGGCTATATTCTACCATTAAACATTATGGGGATTGAACGATGAGCGCAAGAGAAGTTTCGGACTCAGGACGCTGACTGTCCCAAAACGAGTTTCAAACTCAAAGCATCAAACCGGGAACCGTTCGATCCACAATAGTAGTTAAGTCGAACATTATACTGATGAAAGCCGGCTTTGATATAAAGATGAAGAGCTGGATTCCCTGATCGCACTTCCAGAAAAATTGTTTCTGCGCCGGTTCCCTCGGCCTCTGTCATGCAGCGATCAAGTAATCGGCGGCCATGTGTCCGCCCACGATGATCCGGATGGACGGCAAGCAAAAGAAGCTCCGCTTCGCCGGCAATACTGCGGATCAGGCCGAAGCCGACCGGTCCGGCATGGGTGTAGCCAGTCACCAGAATGGAGCCGGGCAACTGCATCATGCCCATCAATTGCGCAGAGGACCATGCTTCGCCAAATTCCGGTGGGAAGGCGGCAGACATCACCTGCATGGCGGCGCCGATCTCGTCCATGCAAGGATCGAGACTGGCCACGATGCGGAGCGCCTCCTTGTCCTGCATCAGCGAACCGGCGCTGGTCTGGGCTTGCTTGCGGCAGCCATAGGCTTGGCGTCTGCCCCGCGTCCGTAATCCGGCACGGGCGGGCGGGTGCGCTGCGTGACCGGCAGGCGGAATACCGCGCGGGCATCGGGAAGCAACGGAACGGGCTGGCCCCGCGCGCCGGCATCGACCAGCGTCTGGGCACCCGAGCCGACGAGCAGGTCGACGTTGAGAGACGCCGCCAGTTCGTCGATTGGCGTGGATCGGACGATGAGGGGCGGGCTGTCGGGTGTGACGGGCGATGCCGCTTCCGCCCAGAAGATTTCGCCATGTCCGCCGACCATTGTCACTGCGAACGGCTCTGTCGGTGCAAGCTCGGCGCGGGCGATGGCGGCGACCAGATCGAGACAGCCATATCCGGACACAGGCACCTGCCATGCGAAGCCCAGCGCGCGCGCGGCAGCCAGCCCCACGCGCACGCCGGTGAAGCTGCCGGGGCCAATGTCCACGAGAATGGCGTCAGCGCGCCCGCCCTCGGGCAGCGCAGCGATGGCGGGCAGCAGCGCTTCGGCATGACCGCGCCCCAACTCGCGATGCGTCGCGTCAATCAGCCCGTCGCCATCGAACAGGGCAATGGAGAGCGCCGGCGTGGCGCAATCGATGATGAGCGTGCGCTGCGCCAAGGGCTGGCTCATCGTGCGCGTGGGGGAACGATCCGGCGCATCGATCGGCTCACACGGCCCGGACTTCGGTCACTTCCGGCACATAATGCTTGAGCAGCTGCTCGATGCCGTTCTTGAGTGTCGCGGTTGAGGAGGGGCAGCCGGCGCATGCGCCCTGCATCCGCAGGAAGACCGTGCCGCGCTCAAAGCCGCGATAGACGATATCGCCGCCATCATTGGCGACGGCGGGGCGCACGCGGGTGTCGATCAGTTCGCGGATCTGCGCGACGATGTCGGCATCGGCCGGGTCGTCGCCGGGCATGGCGCCATCGTCCTCATTCTCCGCCGGAACGCGGATATCGTGCGCCGTGCCCGGCGCGAACAGCGGCATGTCCGCCGAGAAATGGTCGAGCAGGATCGCGATCACGTCGGTGCGCAGCGAACTCCACGCAACGCCCGGCGCTGCCGTGACCGAAATGAAATCCCGGCCGAAGAACACGCCGGTCACATCCCCGAGGTTAAACAACGCCTCGGCGAGCGGCGAGGCCGTCGCCTCGTCTGCGCTGGCGAAATCGCGCGTGCCCGAGGTCATGACCGGGCGCCCCGGCAGAAACTTCAGGGTTGCGGGATTGGGGGTCTGCTCGGTTTCGATGAACATGCTGGCTCTCGCGCGAAGGACGGAGGCCGGCTTGAACGCGCGCCGGCCAGGGATGCGACTGCCTCCCATTTGGGCCGTCCCCGGCGCTCGTGCAAGGGGCGAGTTGGCCCCTAGCGCGTCGGAGCGGATGCCGATCCGGCCGATGTGCCGAGCGCCGGGGCCGGCGCGCTCTCGGGCAGAATCACCGCGGACCAGCTTTTCTCCGGCACGAGATAGCGGGCAGCGAGCGCCTGCAGGTCGGCCGGCGTGATGCTGGTGAGGTCACGTCCAAGGGCGCGCGCATAGCCAAGCTGGTTCTCGTCGCGGGAGAAGCCCTGCAACTGGTCCATCCAGAAGGCATTGCTGTAGGCCGCGCGCGTCAACAATTGACGCACCGGCGCGATCTGGCGGTTGAGTTCATCCTCCGTCACCGGATTGGTGGTCAGATCGCGCACCAGTTCATCCACGAGCTGATAGAAATAAGGGATGCGCTCGGGCTTCAGCTGGGTCTGCACGACCAGGAAGCCGCCGCCGTTCATCCGTTCCGGCCAGTTGCTCGATGCGGTAGGCGTGTAGGCCGCACCGTCGATGGAGCGCAGCCGCTCGAACAGCCGGTCGGTGATGATGCGGGCCAGCATCTCAAGCTGGCGGCTCTCGCGAATGTCGGCGACGCCGCTGCCGGTCGGCCAGGCGATGATCGCGGCGGCCTGTTCGTCCGGCCCGTCATGGACGATGCGAACCGGGGTCGCGACATGAGCGGGGAAGTTGAGCGCGAGGTTGCGCGCCGGTGGCGGTGCGTCCGCGCGTTTGGGCAAAGCGCCGAAGCTGGCGGCCACGGCGGCAATTGCCTGCTCGACATCGAGATCGCCGAACACCTGGATTTCAATGGGGCCGTTGGCGAGGCGGGGCGCCCAGACCTTGCGGAAGGTATCCAGCGTCAACGCCGTGCGATCATCCGGAGAGGCCGGGCTGAAGCGGGCATCCTTGTCACGCAGCATCCATTC
Source organism: Sphingobium sp. B10D7B (assembly GCF_025961955.1). NCBI lineage: Bacteria > Pseudomonadati > Pseudomonadota > Alphaproteobacteria > Sphingomonadales > Sphingobiaceae > Sphingobium > Sphingobium sp. B10D7B. The sequence goes on along the minus strand of NZ_JAOQOQ010000001.1, from coordinate 1,918,876 downwards.
AAGATCGCGGCCAATGGCTTCCGCAGCGGAGGCCGGCACCGGATCATAGCTAGCCTCAAGCATCGCCATGGAGCGGCGCAGCGGGGCCTCATCCCAGCGGGGGAAGGCCAGCTTGGAGGCGAACAGGCGCAGCTGATCGGGATAATCCTGCGGGCTGCTCGTGCCGCTGAGCGTGAACGCATCGTCATCGATGCCGAAGTTCAGCGACAGGCGGCGGCCGCTCATCAGATCGTTCAGTTCCCGCTGGCCGAGGTCGCCGATGCCGCTGGCAGTCAGCGCATAGGGCACCGCCCACAAGGCGGCGCGCTCGTCCGGCGCGAAGCTCTGGCGGCCATGGCCCCAGCGCACATTGATATGCACTTTCCCCGGTTCGGCCTGATTGCCGGCGACAAGCAAGCGAACGCCATTCTCAAACGTGACGTTCTGGATGCCCAGCACGCCGAGGTCAGTGCGCGAGGCGACCTTGCCCGGCGCGGGCAGCTTGGGCAGCGCGGCCATGGTCACCCGCGAATCGCTCAGGCGGGCGCGGGAATTGGGCTCGACCTGCGCACTGAAGGCAGTCTGCAGGCGCTGTTCGGCATTGTCCTGCGGCGCGCGCAGGCTCAGCAGCGCGCGTTCCACCGTGGCGGAGAAAAGCCGGTTGGTCGCCGCGAGCAGTTGCTCGGGCGTCATATATTTCTTGGAGGACTGGTAGATGGCGAGCTGGTCCTGCGGGGACACGACCGTCTCGCGAATATCCACCGCCTGCACAATGCTCTCGACCTGCTGGGGACTACCCTCAATGGCTGCACTGGCTACCAGCGCAGCGAAGCCTGCTTCCATGCCCTGAAACTCGCGGTCGATATCGACCTGACTGGGGGCGACCCGGCGAGCATCCTCGATGATCGCGCGCACTTCCTGCAGCGCCTTCTCCCAATCACTCCCATTGGGCACGATGGTCACATAGGTCGCATTGGCCGAGCGCATGCTGTTATCCAGCGACACATTGGCCTGCACGAACGACGCACCGTCGCTGGCCACGGCTTCGAGGCGCCGATTGATCAGCTCCAGCGCGACCATGTCGGCCAGTCGCATCTGGTTGAAGACGATCGTGTCCTCGTTGAACACCCATGGCCGCAGATAAGCGAGGCCCACGCTATAGGGCACGCTCGGCTCGACGATCACCTTCGTGGCCGGGGCGGAGGGATCGGGCTTGCCGAAGTCGGGCAGCGGCGTCGCGCGGCCCTTGGCCTTCCAGCCGGAGAAATGCGCGCGGACCATCGCTTCGAGCGCGGCCGGCTCCATGGACCCGGAAATGGCGATGACGGTGCGGTCGGGGCGATACCAGCGGTCGTGGAAGGCACGCAGGGCCTGCGGCGTCGCCTTGAGCAGGGTCTGCTCGGTGCCGATGGGGCTGTGGCTGGCGAGGCGCTGGCCGGCGAAATAGAAGGCGCGGATTTCGTCTCCCAGCCGGGCGCCGGGGCCAAGGCTCTCGCGCCGCTCGGCGAGGATCACGGCGCGCTCGGCCTCCACCGGCGCCTTGCTGATGTTGGGCTGCTGCATCATCCCGGCGAGAATGCGCAGGCTCTCGTCAATGCCTTCGTTGGTCGCGCGCGGCAGATCGAGCGCATAGGTGGTGCCGGTGGGCGTGGTCTGCGCGTTGCTGTCGCTGCCGAACTCGGCGCCCAGCCGCTGCCAGATCCGCTTCGATTCGCCATCGGGTACATCCCGCGATCCACGGAAGGAGAGATGCTCGATGAAATGCGCAAAGCCGGCTTCGGCAGGCTCTTCCATCAGCGAGCCGACATCCACCCGCACGCGGATCGATACCTGTCCGGCCGGCACATCGTTGCGGCGCACCGCATAGCGCAGGCCGTTGTCCAGCACGCCGAACTGCCATGCCGGGTCGATGGGCACGTCGCTCTTCTCGTAGAGCCACGGGCGCTCGGCCGGAACGGTGGGCTTGAGCGTCGGCTCGCCCGCCTTGGATTGCGGCTGAAGAAGGCCGGGCACCTCGCCCTGTGCGGCCAGTGGCGCCGAAGCGATCAGGCCGAGGACAACGGTCGCGGAAACGATGGGCCGGAAGATATCGGAAAAGGTCATGATGCCAGTCTATTGCCCATTGCGTGCGGGGTCACCCTGAAACTCAGGGCAATGATGGTCGGGCGGAAATGCCGGCCTTGGCGGAAGATGAGCGCGCGGGTTGGTTGCGCGTACAGGCGGTCGGTCGGCACGCCGCAGGTATCGCATCCCAGCCTGAACGCCAGATGACCGCGCTTGTGGCTGGGTCTGCCTGATGGGGCGCTGCCGGCAAATCCTCCCAGGCATTTGGCATTTGGCGTCGCGCCCCTATCTACCAAGCCGACGACCCACTCTGAACCCTGGAGTTACCGGCTATGCCTGGCATTGGCGACGCACTTTTTCGGCCCTTTCAACTCAAATCGCTCTCCCTCCCCAATCGCATCGTGATGGCGCCGATGACGCGGGCGAAGGCGCCTGGCGGCATCCCTGGCCAGCCCAATGCGGACTATTACCGGCGGCGGGCCGAAGGCGGGGCAGGGCTCATTCTCTCGGAAGGCACGGTGATCGACCGGCCAGCCTCGCGCAACGATCCGGGCATTCCGTTCTTCCATGGCGAGGCGGCCCTGGCCGGCTGGGCGGGGGTGATCGAGGCGGTCCATGCCGCCGGCGGGCGAATGGGCCCGCAGCTCTGGCATACCGGCTCGACTCGCACCGGTAGCGGCTGGGAGCCGGACGCGCCGGTGGAAAGCCCCTCCGGTCTGCTCGCGCCCGGCGAACCGCGCGGCGTCGCGATGACCGAGGAGGATATCGCCGATACCGTGGCGGCCTTCGCCAAGGCAGCCGCCGACGCCAAGCGCCTCGGCTTCGATACCATCGAAATCCACGGCGCCCATGGCTATCTGATCGACCAGTTCTTCTGGTCCGGCACCAATGTCCGCGAGGATCGCTATGGCGGATCTACCATCCGCGAGCGGGCGCGCTTTGCCGGTGAGGTCGTCGCCGCCATTCGCGCGGCCGTCGGGCCAGATTTCCCGGTGATCCTGCGCGTTAGCCAGTGGAAGCAGCAGGATTATTCCGCCCGGCTGGCCGCGACGCCTGCCGAGATGGAGGACTGGCTGCAGCCGCTGGTGGATGCCGGCGTCGATATCCTCCACTGCTCGCAGCGCCGCTTCTGGGAGCCTGAATTCCCGGAGATCGACGGCGAGGCCGGCCTCAATTTTGCTGGCTGGGCCAAGAAGCTAACCGGCGCGCCGACGATCAGCGTCGGGTCCGTCGGCCTCTCGGGCGAGTTTCTGGCGGCTTTCGGCGGTGAAAGCTCGACAAGCGTGGAGCTCAATCGCCTCATCGAGCGGATGGAGCGCGACGAATTCGACCTCATCGCCGTGGGCCGCGCGCTGATCAGCGATCCGCAATGGCCCCGCAAGGTGCAGCAGCAGGCGTGGAGCGATCTCAAGGGCTTCAGCCCGGCAGACCTTCAGGAACTCGTCTGAGCAGGGGAGGGCGCGCCACGTCTACGGCGCGCTCTTCCAGCCTCGGACAAGGCGCGGCTTGCGATCTACGATGCTGAAAGGATGGTAGCGGAGGAGGGACTCGAACCCCCGACACGCGGATTATGATTCCGCTGCTCTAACCGGCTGAGCTACTCCGCCCCAAGGGCTTGCTGCCGCCTTGCGGCGTCAGGCCGGCGCGCTATACGCAGGCGAAATCGGATGGTCAATGGTTGACCGTTCGATTGCGGCACCTTCGTTTCTCTGGCAAGGCCGCGGGGTAATTTGCATTGGGGAGATGACGTGCAGCATTTCGACTGCTTGATCGTGGGGGGAGGCCATGCCGGTGCGCAGGCGGCGATCCTGCTTCGCCAGCTCAAATATGAGGGCTCCGTTGGCCTGATCGGCGATGAGCCGGAATTTCCTTATGAGCGTCCGCCGCTGTCCAAGGACTATCTGGCCGGCGAAAAGACCTTCGAGCGCATCCTGCTGCGCCCGGCCAACTTCTGGACGGATCAGGCGATTTCGCTGTTCCTCGGGGAACGGGTCAAGACGATCGATCCGGTCGCGCATCAGGTGGTCACAGCCAAGGGTACGGAATTTTCCTATGGCAAGCTGATCTGGGCGGGCGGTGGCTCGGCCCGGCGGCTGTCCTGTCCGGGCTCGACGGCGAGCGGCCTGTTCACCGTGCGGTCGCGCGCCGATGTCGATGGGTTGATGGCCATTCTGCCCACGGCGGAGCGGTTCGCCATCGTCGGCGGCGGCTATATCGGCCTTGAAGCGGCGGCAGTGCTGAGCAAGCTCGGCAAGCAGGTCACGCTTCTGGAGGCGCAGGAGCGGCTGCTGGCGCGCGTTGCCGGGCCGGAACTGTCCGACTTCTTCGCGCAGGAACATCGCGCCCATGGTGTGGACGTGCGCCTTTCGGCCTCGGTGGATGCCATCGAGACCGGTGATCAGGGGCAGGCCACCGGCGTTCGGTTGGCCGATGGCGAGGTGATCCCGGCTGATGCGGTGATCGTCGGTATCGGCATTGTGCCGGAGACCGGGCCGCTGATTCTCGCGGGGGCGAGCGGCGGCAACGGCGTAGATGTCGATCAATATTGCGAGACCTCGCTGCCTGACGTCTACGCGATCGGCGATTGCGCCGCGCATGAGAACCGCTTTGCGGCGGGGCGCCGGATGCGGCTCGAATCGGTGCAGAATGCCAATGATCAGGCTCGCACGGCCGTGCAGCATATCATGGGCAACCCCGCTCCCTACGAGGCGGTGCCGTGGTTCTGGTCCAACCAATATGATCTGCGCTTGCAGACGATCGGCCTGTCGCTGGATTTCGACGAGTGCATCGTGCGCGGCGACCCGGCTTCGCGCAGCTTCTCGGTCGTCTATCTGCGGCAGGGGCATGTCATCGCGCTCGACTGCGTCAACCGCACCAAGGATTATGTGCAGGGCCGCGCCCATGTCGTCGCCGGGAGCCGCCTGGACCGGGCGCAACTGGCGGATGGCGAAATCCCGTTGAAAGAGGTCGGCGTCGCCTAGCGGCTGACGTCGAGCGCGTCCGAGGGGGACAAGCCCTCGGCGCCCACCGGCCTGATCTTGCGCAGCAGATCGATCAGCAACTGTTGCTCTCGTGAATCGAGATGCGCCAGAAGCTGGGTTTCGTGGCGGCGGATGCGTGCGGCGGCCTCGGTGAAGGCGGCGGCGCCCTTGTCCGTCAGCGTAAGGGAAAACGCCCTGCGGTCCGCTGTCGAAGGCCGGCGCGTCACGAAATCGAGCGCGACGAGCTGATTGACCAGGGTCACCATATTGGTGCGCTTGATGCCGAGCGCGGTGCCCACCCGGCCCTGGCTGATGCCGGGATTGGCAGAGACGACCGACAACACAGCAAAGAGCACTTGCCGCATGTCGCTATCGGCAAAGGTGCGGGAGAAGTCCGCAGACATTACCGCGAAGGCGCGGCGAAGATGATAGCCGGCTAGATCGCCCAGAAGACCGAGCGAAAGAGCATCGGACGGTTCGGCAGGTTGGTCGATCGCTCCCCTCCTCATGCTTGCGGTTGCCTCATGGCTATGGCTTCCCGCCCGAAAATCATTTCCCAGCTAACGGTGTGTTGCGCGTATATCACAGCCGCGCACTGATTGTTATGCCGCATTGCTAGTTGCGCATGATGGGCTTATTTTCGCGGCCAGGTCAATGCCCTCCGGGGCACGCGCGGCCTCGCTGCGCCGACCAAGAAACCACAGGGAGGATATCATGAAAGCCCCATTTCTCATTGGCGCAGCGCTCGGCGCGCTGATCTCCACGCCGCTCTTGGCGCAGGATACGGCCGCGACCCAGACGCCCCAGGCGATGGATACGGAATCGGATGCCGGCACGATCATCGTGACCGCGCGTCGCCGGGCCGAATCCCTGCAGGATACGCCGGTCGCGATCTCCGCCTTCGATGCGCAGGTGCTCGAAGACCGTCAGATTAACCAGACGTCCGATCTCGAGACGATCACACCCAACCTCCAGTTCAAGACGGCGGGCCAGCTCTCCGGCAACTCCGCCGCGACGGTGGTGTTCATCCGCGGTATCGGCCAGCTCGATCCCACGGCGGCGGTCGATCCGGGCGTGGGCATCTATCTGGATGAAGTCTATGTCGGCCGCGCCGTCGGTGGCGCCATCGACTTCGGCGATATCGCCGGCGTTGAAGTGCTGCGCGGCCCGCAGGGCACGCTGTTCGGCCGCAACACCATTGGCGGTGCCATTCTCGTGCGCACCAAGCAACCTGAGCTGGGCCGGTTTGGTGCGGATGTGCGCCTGCGCCTTGGTTCGGACAGTCTGATGGAAGGCTTTGCCGCCCTCAACATTCCGCTGGGCGACACGTTGGCGGCGCGCGTCTCGGGCGGTTTCCGCAAGCGCGATGGCTATGTGATCCGCGAATATGACGGCATTGATCTCGGCAATGACGATAGCGCGACGCTGAATGGCGCGCTCTATTGGGAAGCCAGCCCGGACATCAAGGTGAACATCCGCGGTGACTACACCAAGCGGGACGAGAACGGTGCGCCGTTCGTCTTCGCCGGCGTGAACCGGAACGCACCGGTCGCGGCGATCGCGAGCGTGGCGGCCGGCTGCCCCGGCGCGACCATCCCGTTCGCGCCGCTCACGCCGGGCGATCCGCGCTTCGGTGCGCCGAACGTGCCGCAGATCAACGATGCTCGCTGCGCCAACAATTTCCAGGACAAGGGCCCGTTCGTCAATGGCGGCACGGCCCCGGTGCTGAGTACTTCGGAAGTCTGGGGCGTCTCGGGCACGGTCACCGCGAATGTGACCTCTAATGTCCTGCTGAAGTCGATCAGCGCCTATCGCTCCACCCAGTCGCGCGGCGTGCGCGATGCGGACAATACCCCGCTGCTGCTGATCACCACGGATGTGGGCTCGCAGTCCGACCAGTATAGCCAGGAACTCCAGCTGCAGTATGAATCGCCGGTGCTCAACGGCATCATCGGTGGCTATTACTTCAATGAGAAGACCAACGAGCGGGCGACCGTGCCGCTGGCCTTCCCGCCGTCGCCGCCGGTCATCGGGTCCCTGCTGGCAGGCGGCCCCGGCTCGCGCGACCTGCAGGTTTCTGATCTGGAAACGGATTCCATCGCGGTATTCGGCGAGCTTTCGGTCAAGCCGATCCAGAATCTCGAGATTTCTGGCGGTTTGCGCTACACGCGGGACAAGAAGAAATATCACGGCATCGTGTTCAACCTGTTCCCAGCCACGCTGCCGGACCCGGATCCGCTGCCGACGCTGGCGATCCCGCAGGGTGGCCCGCTGTTCATCTATCCGGGCCCCTATTCGCAGAGCTTCTCTGCGCTGACCGGCTCGGCGAGCGTGCGCTATTCGTGGACGCGCAATGTCAGCACCTACATTTCCTACTCGCGCAGCTTCAAGTCGGGCGGCTTCAACACCCGCTACAATGCGGCGCCTCCGGGCAATGTGCCGACGCCGTTCGACGAGGAGAAGGTGGATAGCTACGAGATCGGCGCCAAGTTCGATTTCGGCGATTTCCGCTTCAACGCGGCGGCTTTCCAGGCGGATTACAGCAATATCCAGCTGATCTTCCGTCAGGGTGTCGTGCCGCTGCTGTTCAACGGCGGCAAGGCGCGTATTCGCGGGCTTGAAGGCGAGCTGAGCTATCATCCGCGCGCTTACGGCCTGCGGATCGACATCGCGGCGAGCACGCTCAACGATGAGATCCTGAGCATCACGCCTGTTCCGGGCGCGACGGCGACGGTTCAGCCGGGCGATGACCTGCCGTTCACGCCCTCCTTCCAGGGCAATTTCGGCATCGGCTATGAGATCCCGCTCAACGACGACGTGACGCTGACGCCTCGCTTCGACGGCAATTACAGCGCCAGCCTCAAGTTCATCACCGGCAGCGTGCCGGAGATCGAGCAGGACGGCTATTTCGTCGGCAATGCATCCGTCACGCTCGCCAACAAGGCGACCGGGTGGAAGCTGACCGGCGGCGTGCAGAACCTGTTCGACGAGCTGTATCTGGTGCAGGGCAATGCGTCGCTCGGCACGCTCGGCTATGCCGAGAAGATCTACGCACGTCCGCGCAGCTGGTATGTGCAGGCGTCGATCTCGTTCTGATTGTGACGAAACGGCCGGCAAGGCCCGGCTGATGCAGCGGCCCGCTTCGTGATGAAGCGGGCCGTTTCGTTTGTGACGACGATCAGCGACGAAAGCGGTGCTGGCTCAGGGCAGACCAGGGGCCGCCTTCATAAACCCATACCGCAAGGCCGGCGATGCCAAGAGGGGCAGGGCGGATCTGTGTCCGCAACAGCGCCAGCGTCTCCTTCGCGACGGAGGGAGCGACCTTGTTCTGGACCGTGATGTGCAGGCGCTTGAGTGCGTGGTCCTGCGGGATGAGGTGCCGCTCAAACCGCTCGGCGATCATGGCGCGTATGTCGAGAAGTTCGCCACTCTCCACCGCCAGCGCGACAAGGCCGCCTGACCCGAACGGCTCGCCCAGACTGGCCGGAGGTGGGGGACGATCGACCAGTCCCTTCAGCATCGTCCGCAGTTCGGCATGCAGGGAAGGCGGGAGATGGTGGAACAAGGTGATGTGGGCGGGCACCTGATTGCGAGCGGCGGGATAATGGGTCTGACGCAGCCCGTCGGCCCATGCTTGGTCCGCGCTCCTCAACTGAGCGGTGACGATGAGGGGGCCGCGGGGCAGTTCGAGGACAGTTTGCGTCATGTCAGAACCGGGCTAAAATGGCCGTGCAACAAGCCATGGGGAGGGGGTGTGTGATGACGGGTGTGGGGGACCATCGCAGCCGGAGCATGTCGCGGATTCCGGCTATTCTGTTTCTGATATGGACCCTGATCGGCATCGCCGCCTTCCTTGTCCAATCGACCGCCAATCTCGAAGAGCTGGCCATGGCCGATCCCTATCAGGCGGAAATCTGGGCCAACATGCCGCGCTGGGCCTGGCTGAGCTACGGCGTGGCCGTTGCCGCCGCGTTTGCCGGCGCCGTTGCCCTTCTGGCACGGCGTGCCGCCGCCGTCTGGTTCTCGGTCATCGCGCTGATCGCCATATTGGTCCAGTTCAGCTACTCCTTCATCGGCAACGATCTGCTGGCGGTCAAGGGCACCAGTGCGGCGCTGTTCCCGGCCTTCATCGTGCTGATTGCGCTGCTGCAACTGGGCTATGCGCTGCGGTTGCGGAGCAGGGGTTTGCTCCGCTGAGCAAAGCTCACATTTCGCCGCGTTGACGGCGGATGTCATACCATTTGCGCACATTCGCATTATGCTCGGCCAGCGTCTCCGCGAAGATATGCCCGCCCTTGCCATCCGCGACGAAGTAGCGCGCTTTCGTTGCCGCCGGCCGCAGGACGGCCTCGATAGAACTGCGTCCGGGGTTGGCGATCGGCCCCTTGGGCAGGCCGGTCATCGCATAGGTATTATAGTCGTTCACCGCGCGAATCTCCGACTGGAGGATGCGGCGCCCAAGCGGCTTGCCCTTGGTGATCGGGTAGATGATCGTGGGGTCGGCCTGCAGCATCATGCCCTCGCGCAGCCGATTGGCGTAGACACCGGCCACCGTCGGTCGCTCGGCGGGGATGGAGGTTTCCTTCTCCACGATGCTGGCGAGGGTGAGGGCCTGCGAAGGTGTCTTGACTGGCGTTGCAGCCGAGCGCTTGGGCCACTGCGCGGCAATGAAGCTCGTCATCGCGGCCTGCATCCGGCCCAGCACTGCCGCGCGGGTCTCGCCTTTCTGGTAGCCATAGCTGTCCGGCATCACCGAGCCTTCCTCGGGCACGGGAATGTCTCCGGTCAGCTCGGCATTGGCCATCAGCCGCTCATGTACGAGGATGGAGGGCATCCCTTCAGGGATGGTGACGAGGTGGACGAGAGTCTTGCCGCTCTGGAGAATGCCCAGAATGTCGGCGCTGCTCGCCCGCCGGGGAATGCGATATTCGCCCGCCTTGATCGATCCATCGCCGCCCAGCACCCGCGCACGGGCAAGGAAGGCGGTGGCGGAGCCGATAGCGCCTTGCGCCTCCAGCTCATCGGCCGCCTTGCGCAGCGTCGCGCCCTCGGGAACGATGATCGTCGCGTCGGCTTCAAGCGGGCCGGGCCTCGACCAGCCATGGACAAAGAGAAGCGCCGCAACGGCCAATCCGGCCAGCAGCAGAGCAGCGACCGTGATGACGATGCGGCGCATTGCGGCCGTCAGAGAGCCTTGAGCACAAGGCTGGCGTTGGTGCCGCCAAAGCCGAAGCTGTTGTTGAGCACGGCCTTGACCTTCCGCTGCTTTGCCGTGTGCGGAACGAGGTCGACACCTTGGCAGCTGTCGCTGGGATCATCCAGATTGAGCGTGGGCGGCACGATCTGGTCACGCATGGCGAGGATGCAGAAGATCGTCTCGACGGCGCCGGCACCGCCGAGCAGATGGCCGATGGCCGATTTGGTCGACGACATAGACATCGTCTCCAGCGCCGGGCCGAACAGCCGCCGCACTGCACCCAGCTCCAGCTCGTCGCCGAGCGGGGTGGAGGTGCCATGGGCGTTTACATAATCGATATCGGCGAGCGAAAGCCCGGACCTGCGCATGGCCATTTCCATCGCGCGATAGGCGCCCGAGCCCTCGGGGTGCGGTGCCGTCACATGATAGGCATCGCCCGAGAGACCGTAGCCGAGGATTTCGGCATAGATCTTCGCGCCGCGCGCCTTGGCGCGCTCATATTCCTCGAGCACGACCACGCCGGCCCCTTCGCCCATGACGAAGCCATCCCGAGCCTGATCCCACGGACGGCTGGCGCGCCAGGGTTCGTCGCGAAATTCGGTCGAAAGCGCGCGCGCCTGACCGAAGCCGGCAATACCGATCGGGCAGATGGCGCTTTCCGCGCCGCCAGCGAGCATCACATCGGCATCATCGAGCGCGATCATCCGCGCAGCGTCGCCGATCGAGTGAACGCCCGTCGCGCAGGCCGTAACGACGGCGTGATTAGGGCCCATCAGGCCGTATTTGATGGAGACCTGACCGGAGATCAGGTTGATCAGGCGACCGTGGACGAAGTGCGGCGAGACCCGCTTGGGGCCCTTATGCTCCAGCACCAGCGATTCGCTCTCGATGCCCGGCAGACCGCCAATGCCCGAACCGATCGAACAGCCGGTGCGCAGCCGCTCGGCCTCGCTCATTTCGGTCAGGCCGGCATCTTCGATAGCCTGGCCGGCCGCGTCGATGCCATAGACGATGAACGGATCGACCTGACGCTGGACCTTGTGATCCACGCGCTTGTTCGGGTCGAAGCCGAATTCATGATCCGGGGCCTTCACTTCGCAGGCGTAATTGGTGTGGAAATCGGTCGCGTCGAAACGGGTGATCGTTTCCGCGCCCGACCGGCCGGCAATGATGTTCTTCCAGCTTGTCTCCACGTCGCCGCCAAGGGGCGAAACCATGCCGAGACCTGTTACGACGACACGACGCATTTCACTCTCCTGATCCAGTCACCCGGCCAGTTGCCCGGAACGCCAGGCGCTGATCAAACACGAACGGCCCTCCCATGGCGAGTCAAACCCGCAACCGGAGAGCCGTATCCATGTGTATTCACTGGCCGGTGCATGTCCGCGACGAGGCCGCGAACCGGGCTCCCGCTATCTTACTGCTTGCCGTCGATGAAATCGATCGCGTCCTTGACGGTGGCGATCTTCTCGGCAGCATCGTCGGGGATTTCGACGCCGAACTCTTCCTCAAAAGCCATGACGAGCTCGACGATGTCGAGGCTGTCAGCGCCCAGATCGTCGATGAAGCTCGCGTCTTCGGTCACCTTGTCCGCCTCGACGCCGAGGTGCTCGACGACGATCTTCTTCACGCGATCCGCGGTCTCACTCATGAGAGGTCCTTTGCTTTACTTTGGTCTTCAATCTGCAGATGCCCTAGAGCCTAGGGCGGGGCGTGACAAGAGGCTAGCGATAGCGGGCGCAATTGCCCCGTGCGCGGCGCCTTTCCGTCCAGTCACAGCGTTGCGCGGCGCCGGAAGACGTAGCGAATCTGGTGGCGCCCCTCGCAAAATTGCTTTGCGCGCGGTGCGCTCACGCCCATATGCGCGGACACGATCAAGATAATCCGAGGATCTCTCCTGATGAGCGACTATGACTTTGACCTGTTCGTAATCGGTGCTGGGTCGGGCGGCGTGCGGGCTTCGCGCATTGCGGCCGCGCATGGCGCCAGGGTCGCCGTGGCGGAGGAGCACAAGGTCGGCGGAACATGCGTGATCCGGGGCTGCGTGCCCAAGAAGCTGCTCGTCTATGGCGCGCATTTCGCCGAGGACATCAAGGATGCCCGCCGTTTCGGCTGGGATATTTCCGATTGCAGCTTCGACTGGCCCACCCTGCGCGACAATGTGATCGGCGAGGTCTCCCGGCTCGAAGGGCTGTATCAACAGACGCTCGACAATAACAAGGTGACGACCTTCCATGAGCGCGCGACGGTGGAGGGGCCTCATGAAGTTCGCTTGGCCAGCGGCAAGCTGGTGACCGCCAAGGTCATCCTCATCGCGGTCGGCGCCTGGCCGAATGTGCCCGATGCGCCCGGCGCGGAACTGGGGATCACCTCCAATGAGGTTTTCCATCTTGAAAAGATGCCCAAGCGCGTCGCGATCTTTGGCGGCGGCTATATCGCCAACGAGTTCGCCGGCATTTTCCACGAGTTCGCCTGTCAGGTGACGGTGTTGCTGCGCGGCGACCAGATCCTGCGCGGTTATGACGAGCAGATTCGCGACCGGCTGCTGCAGATCAGCATGGCCAAGGGCATCAACTTCCGCTTCAACGCCCCGCTCGAAAAGATCGAGAAGCAGGAGGATGGCTCCCTCAAGGTGTTTATCGAGGGTGGCGATCCGATCGAGACCGATCTGGTGCTGTTCGCCACCGGCCGCAATCCCAAGATCGACGGGCTGGGCCTGGACAAGGTTGGCGTGGAGACGGAGAAGGGCGCGATCAAGGTCGACGAATATAGCCGCACCAACGTCGAGAGCATCTACGCAGTCGGCGACGTGACCGACCGGGTGCAGCTCACCCCGGTGGCGATCCGGGAGGGCCATGCCTTCGCCGACACCGTGTTTGGCGGCAATCCGCGGACGGTGGATTATGGCTGCATTCCATCCGCCGTGTTCAGCCATCCGCCGATCGGCGCGGTCGGCATGACTGAGGGCGAGGCGCGCAACACGCTGGGCGCGGTCAAGGTCTATACCTCCGACTTCCGGCCGATGAAGAACACGCTCGCCAATCGCAACGAGCGCAGCCTCTACAAGCTGATTTGCGAGGAAACGACCGGGCGGGTGGTCGGCATCCATATGATCGGCCCGGATGCGCCCGAGATCCTGCAGGCGGCGGCCATCGCAGTGAAGGCGGGGCTGACCAAGGACGATTTCGACGCCACCGTCGCGCTGCATCCGAGCATGGCGGAAGAGCTGGTGCTGATGCGCTGAAGGTTCAGGCCGGCACGCCCTTCAGCCGATGCTGTAGGGAATGATGTGCCGGCCATCCCGCTCGACATGGATCGGGCGGTCGATGGGCGGGAAGGCGCGCTGTGGGCAGCCTTCGCGCGGGCACAGGCGACAGCCCGGCCCGATGGGGGTGACTGCGGTATCATCGGCGAGGTCCAGCCCGTCCGCCCAGGCGAGATGGGCGGCATAATCGTGTTCGCAGGCGAGCACGATGGCATGGCGGCGGTCCGGTCGCGCGATGGCGCGGGCGAGCAGGATGTAGTGCACGCCATCGGGCATTTCCGCGCGCTCCGCTCCGCTGTAATCGGGCCGCGTCGGCGCCTCGTGCAGCCTGAGGCGGGGGCAGAGCGGGCCATAGCTGCCAAAGTCGAGCCGCGTCGCGCTGTGTCGTTTGGTGATGTTGCCGGCGGGATCGATGCGACAGAAGAAGAAGGGAATGCCGCGCTGCCCCGGTCGCTGCAGCGTGGCGAGGCGATGCGCGACCTGCTCGATGCTTACGCCAAACCGCGCCGCCAGCGCATCGACATCATGGCGGAGCGTCCGGGCCGTCTCGCGGAACAGGCCATAAGGCATGAGCAAGGCGGCAGCGCCATAATTGACGAGCGCGTGATGCAGCAGGGCATCGGCAGGCGCGCCGACCGGATGCTGGGCGATGACGGCGCGCATCGTGGAATCGGCCAGCCCGCGCAAATGCACGATATGGCTGGCGAGTTGGAAGGCGATGCTCGCGGCGGGCAGGCGGTCATTGACGTGCAAGGTCCGGCCATCGGGGGAGGGCGCGCGCAACAGCGTGGTCTTGAGTGGTTCGCGACTGACAGTGCAATCATGTTCGTCGCGCAGTGCCGCGCTGAGCGTCGCAATGGTGGCTTCAGCATCGGAGCGCGCGCCGATGCTGAGCTGGGTGGCGAGATCCTCGGCGGCGGTGTCGAGATCGTGGAAATAATTGTCGAACAGCCGCAGGCGATCGCTCACCTGATCGAAAGTCGCGCGTGCGCCCGGCAGCAGGCCGTTACCGAGCGCCTGTTCGGCCATGGCCAGTCGACCCTCGGTCTGTCGGAGCGCGTGATGCAATTCCACATAGCGCGCTGCGAATTCAGGATATTGAACATGCAGCCGCTCGGTCCGCTCGGGATCGGGAGGCGGTGAGCGATGGCCGGGATTGGCGAGCGCCCAGTTGAAGGCGCCGAGCAACTGCTCCTCGGGCCGGGCGTCGAAATCGGACCAGTCGAGCGGAAAGGTCGCCGCCAGCGCCGCTTTCACCCGCGCGGTGAGGGGGCGGTCGTTATTCTCCAGTTGCGAGAGATAAGAGACGGAGATGCCCAGCAGTCGGGCCATGTCCGCTTGATCGAGCCGGCTCTGCAGACGCAGGTCGCGCACTTTCTGGCCAACGAACAATCTGTTTCCGCGTGGCAAGGACTGTCTCCGGGGTTGCGAGTCGGGGTGAGGGATCGCCGCACTGGCCGGGACAGCGGGCACGATCCGCAAATTTTTCATCCGCGGGTTAGCGCCTGTGCCGATAAACCAGGACGTCCTTCAAGGCGCCCGCACCGTAGCGGAACCAGTTCATTTCGCAATTCCGCAAATTGTTGCCGGCGCTTGCCGATCCAAACTCGCTCTGGCGCGACGCTTGCGGCGCGCCGGTACGATGCTAGCCTGCGCCCCGTGAGAACAGCGGCTGGCAACCGCTCTGCAAGGGAGGATGGGTTGAGCGAGATCGTGCTGTCCACGCTGGACGATGGGGTGCTGACCCTTGCCCTCAACCGTCCCGAGCGGCTCAATGCCCTGTCCACAGGCCTGCTGGCAGACCTGACCCGCAAGCTTGATGAGGGCGTGCGTGCAGGTGCGCGGGCCGTGTTGATCACCGGGACGGGCAGGGCGTTCTGCTCCGGCGCGGATCTGGCCGATAGCGAAGGCATCGGCGCCGATCTCGGGGAGACCCTGGCGACCTATTATCATCCTCTGTTCCTGCGGTTGGCCGGCCTCGATATCCCGGTGGTGAGCGCGATCAACGGGCCGGCTGTCGGCGCTGGCGTTGCCTTGGCGCTAGCAGCGGACATCGTGGTGATGGCGCGCTCTGCCTATCTGCAGCTTGGCTTCGTCAATATCGGGCTCGTGCCCGATGCTGGCGCGACATGGCTGGTCGCGAAGAGCGCCGGGCGCGCCAAGGCGCTGGAATTGGCGCTTCTTGGTGAGCCGATGAGCGCTCGGGAGGCGCAGGACGCCGGACTGGTCGCCCGCGTGACCGACGACGAGAGGCTCGGCGAAACCGCACGCGGTCTTGGCCTCAAACTCGCGCAGGGGCCGACCCGCGCCATCGGCATGATCCGTAAGCAGGTCGCTGCCGCACTCAATCACAGCCTGTCGGAGACGATGGGCATCGAAGCCGCCAATCAGGCAGCGGCCGGCCACAGCGCGGATTTTCAGGAGGGCGTCGCGGCCTTTCTGGAGAAGCGGGTGCCGCGCTTCCAGGGGGATTGAGCGAGAAACGCTACGGAATTCGGCTCGTCGGTCGAGCCGAAAACTGCGATTTTTCTTTGCGTCATCTTTCCTGCTTTGTGAGCACCATTTGATCGATCTGACGATAGCCCGTTCGTTTCGTCCTATGGCAACGTTTTACTAACCTTTGAACGCTTAGCACTCTCCTAAACTCAGAGACGATTGGACGGCGTGGAGAGCTTTTACCATCTGGTCGTGGTTGATCAGCAGATTCGGGGCATGCTGATCATTGTGGCGATTTGCGGGTCTGGCATTTTAACAGCCACGGCCATTCTCGGTCATACGTTCAACATGAAATCGCAGAGCATACGTTGGGCCTGGCTTGTGATGGCGGGGCTGGTGACAGGCGTTTCCTTTTCAGCGATCCTGCTGACAGGGGTTGCGGCCTTGGGTGCGCGTGCCGGAACGACTACCGGGCCTGACATGGATCGTATCATCGTCGAAGGCGTGGCCAGTCTGCTCTTCATGACCGCCCTTGTTCTGGCCTGGCGTGGATTGATGGGTGGAAGTGCGGCATCGGCGGATGACGGCCTGCTTGCCGAGGCACTCGATGAGCTTGCCCATGTGCAAGCGCATCATCGCGCCTATGTCGAGCTCAATCCCCAGATCGCCTGGATGGCCGATGCGGAGGGACGCATCACCGAAATTGGCCCGCTTTGGGCTGAACAGGTGGGCCTCGATCTAGAGGCTGGGCTGGGATATGGATGGACGCAGGCCGTTCATCCTGATGACCTTCCGACCGTTCAGGCCTTATGGGCAGACGTTGTCAAAAATCAGTCGGATGCCGCCGATGTCCGCTATCGCATCCGCATGGCGAACGGGATGTACCGCTGGTACCGGGCGCGGGCGCGGCCTCACCGGGGTGAAGATGGCAAAGTCCTCGCCTGGTATGGCACGCTGGAAGACATTCACGACCATGTGATCGCCGAAACCGCGCTCAGGCAGAGCGAGGAGCGCTACCGCCTGGCTGCGGAAGCTGGGAACGACGTGATATGGGACTGCTCCCTGCCCACGGGCATCACGACTTGGAGCGGGGCGTACAAAAAAGTTCTGGGCTATCCGGAACTGGATCAGGCCACGCATTTCGATTGGTGGATCGAGCGTATTCACCCCGATGACCGGGAGCGGGTCCTCGCGAACCAGAGGCGGGCCCTGGAGAGTGGCCAGAAGTTCTGGCTCGAGGAGTTTCGGTTTCGCACGGCCAAAGGGACGTTCATCGATACCAAGGCGCGAAGTGTCATCGTGCGCGGCGACAAGGGCGTAGCAGTCCGGCTTGTCGGGTCGATACTGGATATCACCAAGCAGAAGCAGGCGCAGGCCGAGCTGAATTGGGCTGCGTATCACGACCATCTCACAAGGCTTCCGAACCGGGCGCTCTTCGGCGTTCGCATCCAGGCCGCGATCGACGCGGCATGTGACTCCGGAGATCCGGTGGCGCTCATGATCCTGGATCTCAATGGGTTCAAGGAAATGAACGATTCGCTTGGGCATGCCGCAGGCGACCGGGTGTTGGTAGAGGTCGCTCGGCGCCTGTCCTCCTGTATCCCCGAAGGGGCGACAGCGGCTCGGCTGGGCGGCGATGAATTTGCGATCATCTTGCCTGGCCTGTCTGCGGCGGACGCATATCGCCCGGTAGCGGACGCCTTGAAGCGCTGCTTTGAAGTGCCGGTGCAGATCGAAGAACTGCGCATTCCGGTTAGCTTTTCCGTCGGTGTCGCTGTCTGGCCGCGCGATGGCTTTGAGCCCGGGGACCTCCTGATCGCGGCTGACCTTGCTCTCTATGCAGCCAAGGCCGACATGCCCGGCTCCGTCCGGGAGTTCTCCCCGTCCCTCAAGGTAGCATCCGAGAGGCGAACCCGCATGCTCGTCATGGCGCGCGCAGGGTTGGACGAGGACCGCATCGTGCCGTTCTACCAACCCAAGGTGAACCTCCAGACTGGGCAGATCGACGGCTGGGAAGCGCTGTTGCGGGTGGCCGAGAACGGCCAGGTTCTGCCGCCTGCGGCCATCGAAGCGGCGTTCTCGGATGCCGAAATGTCGGTGCGGCTGACCGACCGGATGATCTGCGGCATCTTTGCGGACATCGCGCGCTGGCGGGCCGATGGGCTGGAACCGGGGCGGATCGCGGTCAACGTGTCTGCGGGCGATTTTCGCGCGCCGAGTTTGCCGGCCCGTCTGGAGGATGCCGCCCGGACCCATCGCCAGGGTCTTGCCCAGATCGACATCGAAGTGACGGAGACTGTGCTCATCGGGCAATTGGGGCCAGAAGTCGCGCGGATGCTCGAGGAGCTGCGCGGCCTTGGCGTGATGGTTGCGCTGGATGATTTTGGCACGGGCTACGCTTCGCTCAGCCATCTCCAGCAATTTCCCGTCGACGTAATCAAGATCGACAAGTCGTTCATCGACCGGATCGAGGACAGCACCCCCGGCGCGACGGCGGTTATCGACGCCGTGTTGCAGATGGCCCGGCGCTTGGGGATGCAGACGGTCGCGGAAGGCGTCGAAACCGTCGCGCAAGCCCGCTATCTCCGCGCGCGGGGCTGCACGCTGGGGCAGGGCTTTTTGTTCAGCAAGCCGGTTCCGGCGTCGCAGGTGCCGTCACTGCTGCGCGGGAAAGCCTATGGTCACTGGGAGTTCGGCGGCGTCGGCTGACCAGCAGTCGCCGCGGTCGGCTCATCGCCCCCGCCCAGTGCACGGTAGAGGCCGGCGGCACTGGAAAGCTCCTGACGCCGCAATTCCAGCAGCGCGAGCCGCGCAGCATATTCGCTGCGCTGCGCATCGAGCAGTTCCAGCCGCGCATCGACCCCGGCCTGATAGCGCAGGCGGGAAAGCTCGGCGCGCCGCGCGGCCGACTGGGCCACGCCACGCTGGGCTTCGATCTGACGGGTATAGGTCTCCCGCCCGGCCAACCCGTCTGCGACCTCGCGGAACGCAGATTGAATAGCCTTTTCGTAATTGGCGATCGCGATCGACTTGCGAACCTTCGCCAGATCGAGCTGGCCCTGCAAACTGCCGCCGTTGAAGATCGACTGGGTGATCTGCGGCGTGAACGACCAGCTGCGGTTTGCGCTATCGAACAGGCTGTCCAGCGCCATGCTGGTGAAGCCGAACAGACCTGTGAGCGAAATGCGCGGGAAGAAGGCGGCGCGGGCGGCGCCGACATCGGCATTGGAGGCGACCAGCTCATGCTCGGCCTGACGGATGTCCGGCCGGCTGGCGAGCAGGGCGGAGGGCAGGCCGACCGGCAGCTGGGTGCGGATCGGCTGGTCCATGAGCGCGATGGGGGCGGGCAGGTCGGCGGGCAGGGGCGCCCCGACCAGCAATTGCAGCGCGTTGCGCGCCTCGGCCAGCATCCGCGTGCGCATCGCTTGATCGGCCTGGGCCTGACTGACCTGGCCCTCCGCCTGCGCAACATCGAGCCCGCTGACCTGCCGCGCCTGCTGGAGACGGCGAGTGATCGCGAGCGAATCCTGCCAGTCGCCCAGCGTGCGGTCGGTGAGGGCAAGCTGCTCCTCGGCGAGCCGTTCGGCCAGATAGGCATCGACGATCGACCCGATCAGCGCGATGCGCGCGGCGCGGCGGCCTTCGTCGGTGGCGAGATAGCGCTCGAAGGCGGCCTCGCTCTGCGAGCGGAGGCGGCCGAACAGATCGATCTCAAAGCTGGTCAGTGCGGCATTGGCGGAGAACTGGCTGAACTCCGCCCCAGCGCCGGTTTGTGAGGCGGCCGCCGAGACGCGCTGCCGGGAATAAGCGGCGCTGGCATCCAGCGTCGGCAATTGCGCGCCCCTGGCGACGCGGAACTGCGCGCGGGCAGCCTCGACGTTGAGCGTGGCGACGCGCAGATCGCGGTTGTTCTCCAGCGCCAGCTCGATGAGCCGCTGCAAGCGCGGATCGCCAAACATCTCGCGCCAGTCCAGTGCCGCGGCACTGGCTGCCTCTTCGGGAGAGGCGAGCGGGTAGACCGGCGCAACCGGGGCAGGCGGTGTCTCCAGCCGCGGGTTCATCGAGCAGGCGCTGGTCAGCAGCAGCGCTGCGAGGGCAAATTTACGCATCTCAATTCTCCGATGCGGGGTAGGCGGCGGGCGTCTGCGATGAACCATCGACATGCTTCTTGCGCTTTTGCCGCTCGACCAGCTTCATCACCACCACGAAGAAGACCGGGACGAAGAAGATCGCGAGAATGGTGGCACTGATCATGCCGCCGAAGACGCCCGTGCCGATGGCCCGCTGGGTTTCCTTGCTCGCACCGCCCGCCAGCATCAGCGGAACCACGCCGAGCGTGAAGGCGAAGCTGGTCATCAGGATCGGCCGCAAGCGCAGGCGCGCGGCGTGCAACGCGGCGTCGACCGCAGACATGCCGTTATCATAAGCGTGCTTGGCAAACTCCACGATCAGGATCGCGTTCTTGGCGCTGAGGCCGATGATCGTGATGAGGCCCACGTTGAAGAACACGTCGTTGGGCATGCTGCGCAGGGTGACCGCCAGCACGGCGCCGAGCACGCCGAGCGGCACGACCAGCATCACCGCCGCCGGGATTGCCCAGCTTTCGTACAGCGCGGCCAGCACCAGGAAGACGACCAGCATCGAGAGGCCCAGCAGAAGGATCGCCTGATTGCCAGCGAGCCTTTCCTGAAGCGACTGACCGGTCCATTCGATGGCGAAGCCGGGCGGCAGCTGGCTCGCAAGCCGCTCCATCTCCGCCATGGCCTCGCCGCTGGAGTGGCCGGGCGCGGGCTGGCCGGCAATGCGCATGGCGGGATAGCCATTATAACGCACCAGCTGCAGCGGCATGGTCTCCCAGCGCGGCGTGACCAGCTCCGAGAGCGGGACCGTGTTTCCGGCCGCGTTGCGGACATAGAGCTTGAGCACGTCCTCCAGGTTCATGCGGAAGGGGGCATCCGCCTGCACGATGACCTGCTGCATCCGGCCATTATTGGGGAAGTCGTTGACATAGGCCGAGCCCATGGCGCCGCTCAGCGTGGAGGTGATGGACTCGAAGGGCACGCCCATGGCCTGCGCCTTCTGGCGATCGATCACCATCTCGACGCTGGTACCCGGCATCAAGCCTTCCGGGTAGACACCGGCAAGGGCCGGGTTTTTCGCGGCCATGCCGAGCAGCTGGAACTGCGCGGCCATCAGGGCATCGAACCCACGGCCCGAGCGGTCCTCAAGGCGCGCGGAAAAGCCGCCGGTGGTGCCAAGGCCGTCGATGGACGGCGGGATGAGGCTCATCACGAGCCCTTCGCGCACGCCGGCACCGGTGGCCTGATTGGCTGCACCGGCCTCGCCAAATGCGGTCGCGCCGTCACGCTCGCTCCAGTCCTTGAGCATCGTGAAGCCGAGGCCGACATTGGCGCCCGCGCCGGAGAAGCCCCAGCCCAGCACCGAGATGGTGTCGGCAATGCCGGCGCGCTGCGCGGTGTGCCTTTCGAAGACTTCCAGCGCTTCCAGCGTCCGGCCGGACGTCGCGTCCGACGGGAGCTGGAAGACGGTCATGAAATAGCCCTGATCTTCATCGGGCAGGAACGAGGAAGGAAGGTTCGTATAGCCGACGATCATCAGCACTACGATGGCCGCGAAGCTCGCCATCATCCGCGCGCTGCGCTTCAGGGCGCGCGTCACCCAATTGTGGTAGCCGTGCGTCATCGTGTCGAACTTGCGGTCGAACCAGCCGAAGAAGCCCTTCTTGGTCTCATGGCCAGTGACCGGCTTGAGCAATGTCGCACAGAGCGCCGGCGTCAGGCTTAGGGCAAGGAAGGCCGAGAACAGGATGGAGACCGCCATGGAGATGGTGAACTGCCGGTAGATCGCGCCGACCGAGCCGCTGTAGAATGCCATTGGCACGAACACGGCGGTGAGGACGAGGCTGATGCCGATGATCGCACCCGTAATCTCGCCCATGGCCTTGCGCGTCGCTTCCTTGGGCGGCAGCCCTTCCTCGGCCATGATGCGCTCGACATTCTCGACCACGACGATGGCATCGTCGACGATGATGCCGATGGCGAGGACCATGCCGAACATGGTCAGCACGTTCACGGAATAGCCGGCCAGCATCATCACCGCGCAGGTACCGAGCAGGGCGATCGGCGCGACGACGGCGGGAATGATGGTGTAGCGGAATTTCTGGAGGAAGACGAACATCACCAGGAAGACGAGCACCATGGCCTCGACCAGTGTCTCGATGACCTTCTCGATCGAGATCTTCACATAAGGCGCGGTGTCAAACGGAATGCGGTATGACATGCCATTGGGCATGGCCCTGGCGAGCTCGACCATGCGCTCATGCACGCGGGCGGAGGTGGAGACCGCATTGGCGCCGGGCGCGAGCTGGACGGCCATCAAGGCGACGGGCTTGCCATTGAGGCGAGTCTGGAACCAGTAGGACGCGGAACCAAGGTCGACGCGGGCGACATCGCCCAGCTTGAGGGCGGAGCCGTCGGTCCCGGCGCGCAGCACGATCTCGCGGAACTGCTCGGGGGTTTTCAGTTGGCCCTCGACGGTGATCGGAACCTTGACGCGCTGGCCTTCGGCAATCGGCTCGCCGCCCAGCACGCCGGGCGAAACCGGTGTGTTCTGCGCCGCAATCGCCGCCGTGATATCGCTCATCGCAATGTCGTAGGACGCCAGTTTTGCCGGATCGACCCAGATGCGCATCGCGCGCTCGGCGCCGAACAGCTGGACACGACCGACGCCGGGGAGACGCTTGAGCTCCTCGACTACATAGCGCGCTGCATAATCCGACAGTTCCTCGAGGTTCTGCTGGCCGTTAGACGATTCCAGGCTCACCAGATTGAGGAAGTTGCGATTGGCGGAATCGACCTGGATGCCGAGTTGGCGGACGATCTGCGGCAGGCGCGGCTCGGCGGCCTTGAGCCGGTTCTGCACGTCGACCTGCGCCAGTTCCGGATTGGTCCCCGGCTGGAAGGTCGCGGTGATCGTCGCCTGACCTGAGGTGTCCGTCGAGCTCTCGAAGTACAGCAGGTTGCGCACGCTTGAGAGTTCGCGCTCGATCAGGCTAACGACGCTGTCATTCAGCGTCTGCGGCGTGGCACCGGGATAGGTCGCGGTGATCTCGACGCTTGGCGGCGCGATGCTCGGGTAGCGCTCCAGCGACAGGCGCGGGATGGCGATGACGCCTGCAAGGATGATCGCGATGGCGACCACCCAGGCGAAAACGGGCCGATCGATGAAGAAACGGGGCATGGGTTCGCTTTCGTCTTCAGCGCGCGGCCGCGGGCGCGGCGGGCTTGGCGGCGGCGGCAGGGCGCCATGGCTTGGCCGAAACGGTGGCGCCGGGCTGGACCCGGTCCTGCCCTTCGACAATCACGGTTTCACCAGCCTTGATGCCCTGCGTGATCAGGACGTTTCCGTCGCGTACATCCCCGGTCTGCACCGGCCGCAGCTCGACCTTGCCGTCTTTCCCAACAATCCGGACGCTGGCCTGACCGGCGGGATCACGCAGCACGGCTTGCTGCGGCAGAGTCAGCGCATTGGGGAGGACCATGCGGGGCAGACGCGCGCGCACGAACATGCCGGGCAGCAGTGCCCGCGTGGGATTGGGCACCTCGACCCGGGCGATTACTTCGCCCGTGCCGGGATCGACGCTGATGCCGGAGAAGAGCAGGCGTCCGGTCTCCGCATAGGGCTTGCCCTCAGACGAGAGGATCTCCACGGGCGCGCCCTGGGCGGAATTGCCGGCACGCGCCGCCTCGCGCAGCGTTTCGAGGCGGGCGGCCGGCTGACGCACGTCCACATAGACGCGGTCAATCTGTTGGACGGTGGCGAGCGGTTCTGCTCCGCCGACTGCGGCGAGGGCGCCCTCGGTCACCATGGACTGGTCGATCCGGCCGCTGATCGGCGAGCGGATCGTGGCGAAACCGAGATCGACCTGCTGGCGCGCCAGCGTGGCGCGGCTCTGGGCGAGGTCGGCAGCGGCCTGATCGCGCGCGGCGACGGCATCGTCATAGGCCTGTCCGCTGATCGCATCGACCTTCACCAGCGGCGCCAGGCGCTCGGCCTGGATGCGGGCGCGGTTCAAAGCAGCCTGCGCGCGCTGCACGGCGGCCGCGGCGCTCTGCGTATCCGCCCGGAACGGGGTCGCATCGATCTGGAACAGGGGCTGGCCGGCCCGCACTTCGGAGCCCTGCTCGAACAGCCGGCGCTGGATGACGCCATTCACCTGCGGGCGGATTTCCGCCACACGGAAGGCCATCACCCGGCCCGGCAGTTCGTCCGCCACGTCGACACGCGAGGGGGAGACCTTCACGACCGATACCTCTGGCGGCGGAGGCGAGGATGGGGTCTCACCTCCTGAGCAGGCGGACAATACAAGCGCCATCGACGCGATAACGATATAGGCGCTGGAGCGCCTGGGGGGGCATTTTGTCATCATGTCCGACTCTTGATTTTTGCTTGTCCGCGCTGGCCCTTTGGGACTGGCTTGTCGAGGCAGTGTTGGTCAAGTGTAGAGAAATTGTGGAGGCAGGTGGCCCCCCGTTTGGAACTGCGGTAACGGCTTGCAGGCAGAAGGATATGCTATGGATGCCGAAAACGCGCTCGTGCTGGTCGCGGAAGACGAACCGGAAATCGCCGATGTCATCGCCGCCTATCTGGAACGGGAGGGCTTCCGGACGGTCCGTGCCGCAGATGGGCGGACCGCGCTGGAGCTGCACCTTGCCCTCAAGCCGGACCTCGTGATGCTCGATGTGCAGATGCCGCGGCTCAATGGCTGGGACGTTCTGGCCGAGTTGCGGCGTCGCGGCTCGACCCCGGTGATCATGCTGACTGCGCTCGATCAGGATATCGACAAACTGCAGGCGCTGCGCATCGGCGCGGACGATTATGTCGTCAAGCCGTTCAACGCGCTGGAGGTGGCCGCAAGGGCGCGCGCCGTGCTGCGCCGGTCGGGTGGCAGCCGGGGCTCCACCCTGCGGGTAGGGCCCATCGAAATCGATATGGATAGCCATCTGGCCAGCGTGATTGTCGGGGACGATCCGCAACGCGTGAGCCTGTCTCTCACCCTCACCGAGTTCCGCATTCTTGCGCACATGGCGCGCGCGCCCCGGCGGGCGTTCTCGCGTGGTGAACTGGTCGATGCCTGCCTGCCGGGCGGCGACGCGCTCGACCGGACGGTGGATACGCATTTGAGCAAGCTGCGGCGCAAGCTGGAGGACGCCGGCGCCCACGGCTTCATCAATAATGTGCGCGGCGTCGGCTTTCGCCTGGCAGATATTTCATGAAGAAGCCGGCAGGCGGTCTGGGGCGGCAGATCGTGTTGTCCACGGTGATCTCCACCGTCGCCTCGGTGCTGATCACGATCATCGGGCTCTATATCTTTTATGGCGTCATCATCCGTGTAGCGCCGCATATGCTGTTTCCGCTGACGGATGACTGGCGCCCGCACGGCATCGAATGGCTGCTCATCGGGCTGTTCTGCGTCGTCTCGACCGGAATCGCCGTGCTGGTGGCCACGCGACTGGCCCGGCGGATCGTTCAGCCGCTGGTTTCGGTTGCGCAGACCGCTCGGATCATTGCGGATGGCAATATCAAGGTCCGTGCGCGCAGCGATGATCGGGCGCCGACCGAGGCCACGATGCTGGTGGAGGACTTCAATCTGCTGGCCGACCGGCTGGAGCAGGCGGGGGAGGCCGTCCGCCGTTGGAACGCGACCATCGCGCATGAACTGCGCACCCCGGTGACGATCCTTTCCGGGCGTCTCCAGGGCCTCGCCGACGGGGTGTTTGCGCCCGATCCGCCGCTGCTGCGCTCGCTCGTCACGCAAGTGAATGCCCTGACCCGCTTGATCGAGGATCTACGCACGGTGAGCCTCATGGAAGGCGGCCGGCTGGACATGCGCTTCCAGCAGGTCGATCTCGCCGAAGAAATGGAGACGGTCGTCCGGCTGATGCAGCCCGAGCTGGAGACCGCGGGCTTCCGCATCGTCACCGTCTTCGATCGCGGCCTATGCTATGTCGATACCGCACGTATTCGACAGGCCCTGATGGCGCTGCTCGAGAATGCCCATCGCCATGCCGATCCCGGTCAATTGGCCGTGACGCTGCGCATCTCCTCGTCCAGCGTGCTCCTGAGCGTGACCGACGAGGGCCCCGGGATGACGGAGGAGTTCGCCCGCCATGCCTTCGATCCGTTCCGTCGCTATATGGAGCAGGGCGGAGCGGCGAAAGGCAGCGGTCTTGGCCTCTCCGTGGTGCGGGGCATTGCTGAGGCGCATGGCGGTGCGGCGACCTACCGCACGGTCAATGGGGGCTCCTGCTTCACCCTCACCCTGTCGCGATGGAAGCCGCGCGGCCCGTCGGCGCCCACGCAAGGCGATCTCGCGTGATCCTGTGCGTCAGGTGGTGATGGCCGCCACCGTCGCGCCGAGCGCGGCGACCGCCTGATCTGGCGCCAAGCATAGCTGCAGGCCGCGCTGGCCGCCATTCAGATAGATGTGCGGCTGGGCCAAAGCGCTCTCGTCGATCACCGCGCGGATGGGCTTCATCTGGCCGAAGGGGCTGATGCCGCCGACCTTATAGCCGCTCAGGCGCTCGGCATCGGCCGGCTTCATCATCGCAGCGCTCTTGGCGGACAGGGCCGCGGCGAACTTCTTCATCCCCACTTCGCTGCTCGCCGGGACGATGGCGCAGGCCGGCTTGCCATCCACCAGCGTCATGAGTGTCTTGAAGACGCGCTCTGGTGGCTCACCCAACGCCTCGGCGGCCTGCAAGCCGATATGGGCGGCAGCCGGATCATAATCGTAGAGATGGACGGTGAAGGCGATGCCGGCCTTGCTCAGCGCCCGAGTGGCGCGGGTTTCCTTTGCCATGCGCGCTGCGTGCTGCGTCCTGTTCACGATGTCAATGCAGCGCCGTTTCGTCCCTGGCCGTAAAAAGGCCGACAATCATGGTGCATGGACAAGGCGAACCATTAAATAACCATGGCTCTTAGCCGTTCAGTATCGTGCGGGCGCCATCGTCGTCGCTCGTACCTGACCGGCGGAGTCCAGATGCTCAAGAGAATCGATGTTGCTGACGTGAAACTCGGCATGTTCATTCACAAACTTGAAGGGCCGTGGCTCAAGCACCCGTTCTGGCGGACGAAATTCCTGCTGACCGACCCCCAGATACTCGCCGACCTGCGCGCCAGCGAGGTCGAGGGCGTGATGATCGACATCGACAAGGGCGATGATGTCGCGGGTGCGGGCGGTCCGCGTCCGTCGGCGACGACGCTGCGTCGACCGCTCGTGGCGGCGGGCTCGTCTGCGCCCTCCGGCGGTGTTGGCCTCGCCGAGCGGGTGCGCATGGAGCGGCTGCGCAAGCTGGTGCCGGAGCGCGCGAGCGGATCGAACGTCGTTCCGTTCAACCCACGCTCCACGACGGCCTTGAGCGTCGGTGCGGAGGTGGGCCATGCCAAGGCCGTCGTGGCGCGGTCCAATCGCGTGATGAGCGCCGTCTTCGAGCAGGCGCGGCTGGGCAAAGCGATCTCGCGCGGGCAGGTGGAGCCGGTGATCGAGGATCTGTTCGCCTCCGTGCAGCGCAATCCGCACGCCTTCAACGGCCTGATGCGCATCCGCCGCGAGAATAGTTCGCTCTATGCGCACGGCCTGGCGGTGAGCGCGCTGATGATCGCGTTGGGCCGCCAGATGGGCCTCGATGATGCTCGGGTGAAGGAAGCCGGGCTGGCCGGGCTGCTGATGGACGTGGGCATGGGCCATCTGCCCATTGACGTGGCGACGATCAGCGATGATCTGAGTGAGGGCGAGCGCAAGATCGTCGAGACGCATACCACGCTCGGCTATGAGTTCCTCCAGATGGGCGGCGAAATTGCCGAGGATGTCGCACTGGTCTGCCTTGAGCATCACGAGCGCTGCGATGGCTCCGGTTATCCCAACCAACTGACTGGCGAGAATATCAGCCTGTTTGGCCGCATGGCGGCGGTATGCGACGTCTATGACTCAATGACGTCCGACCGGCCGCATCGGCCACGGATCGACCCCAATGCCGCGCTCGGCCTGATGCGGGGCATGGAAGGCGAGCTGGATGACGAGATTCTCGATCACTTTATCGAGAGCGTGGGCGTCTACCCCATCGGCTCGGTGGTGCGCCTGAGCAACGGGCGCCTGGCGCTGGTGGTGGAGCAGAATGTCGGCGAATATACCACGCCGCGCGTCTGGAGCTTCTACGACATCGCCGCGCGCCGGGTGATCAAGCCGGAGGATATTGACCTGCGGCTGTGGAAAGGCCGCGTCGAGATCGCCTGCAGCGATGACGCTGCCGACTACGGCATCGACGATTTTCCGGCACTGCGAGAGATGGTCTTCAATGCGGCCTGCAAGGCGCTGCAATAAAAGATGTTATAGCTCGGATTATCGCCGGGCCATCTCCATCAACCGAACGAGATCGGCCATCGTCTGATTGCTGGGCGCGGGGACGCCGACCGCTTGGGCGCGATCGCAGATGGCGCCGTTGATGAAGTCGATCTCGCTGGCACGGCCGGCAATCATGTCCTGCAGCATGGAAGCCTTGTGACCGCGATGTTCGGCCAGGGCATGGTCGATGCTGGCGGTGATGCGAGCATGGTCGACCGTCACCCCATGGGCCTTGGCCGTGGCCACCACCTCGTCGACGATCGCTGCGATGATGCGGCGGCCGGGGGCGTTGTCCACGCCGGCATTGGGCTGGCCGGTGACGGCGCCGAGCGGGTTGAGCGCGGCGTTGAAGGCGACCTTTTCCCAGATCGCGACATCAATGTCCGTGCTGTAGCGCGCGTCGAAACCGGCGCGGGCGAGCAGGGCGGTCGCATCCTGCGCCGCTTGCGCGCCGGCCGGCGTCATCGCGCCCAACTCGGCATGGCCGGTGCCGTGGGATTCCACACCATTGAGGCCATGGAGGTCGGCAGGAAGTGCGGCGATCCCCTTGAGGATCTGGTCCTGAGGAAAACTTTCCGCCACAATCTCCGGATTGCCAAGACCATTCTGGAGCGTGAGCACATAGGTGCCGCTGGCCGCGAGATGCGCGATCGACTGGATCGCCGAGCGGCTGTGCATCCCCTTGGTGAAGAGCAGAGCGAGGTCGATGGGCGGCTGGGCATCGGCCGCAAGCCCGGCACGCAGCGAGATGGTGCGCGTGCCATTGTCGTCGGTGAGGTGGATGCCGTCGCGGTCGATCGCTTCGATGCGGGTCTTGTCGACATCGATGAGCAGGACGTCCGCGCCGCTCTCGGCAATACGTGCCGCGAACAGGCAGCCCATCGAACCCGCGCCGATCACCAAAATGGACTGCACCTGCGTCTCCTTATTCCATCGCTGCCCGGCAGCCTTCACGCGCCGCCCTGATGGCGTCCGGTCCGGCATGGGTCAAGCCGCTTGGCGCCGATCCTCCGGCGGGTTACCCTGTTTGCAATGCGTGACGTTCAAAGGCGCACGGACCATGAGGAGAGGCGGGCATGAAGAATTTTGCGGGCAAGGTTGCCTTCGTGACGGGCGGGGCAAGCGGCATTGGCCTTGGCATGGCGCGCACGTTTCTGGCCGAGGGCATGAAGCTCGTCATCGCCGATTACAATCAGGATCATCTCGACGCCGCCCGCGAGCTCATGACCGGTAACAATGCCACGCACTTCATCAAGGTGGACGTGACCGACCGGGCCGCCCTGCGCGCAGCGGCGCAGGAGGCGCTGGACGTGTTCGGCAGGATCCACCTGCTGGCCAACAATGCCGGCGTCGGCGGTGGCGGTGCGGCGGATGATCCTGACTTTGAGGACTGGGACCGGACCATCGGGATTAATCTGGGCGGGGTGGTCAACGGCTGCAAGATCATCGTGCCGATCATCAAGGCGCAGGGTGAGGGCGGCCATGTCATCAACACAGCCTCCATGGCCGGCATGGTGCCGCTGCCCGGCGCCGGCGCTTATGCCGCGAGCAAATATGCCGTGCGCGGCTACACCCAGACGCTCCGGCTCGATCTGGCGCCGCATGGCATTGGCGTGTCCTGCCTCTATCCGGGCGCCGTGCAGAGCGCGCTGATGCCGGTGCCGGAAGATGACAGCAGCGCGCCGCCGGGCGAGGAGGGTGTGTTCGTCAAGCGCTTCTGGGCCGCGATGCGCGCGGCCATGGACCCTCTGGAAATGGGCCGGCTGGTTGTCGAGGCGATCCGCGAAAACCGCCCGCACATCCTCACGCACAGCGAATTCCTGCCGGAAATGCGCGCGATGCATCAGGATCTGGAAACCGCTTTCGTGACCGGTCTGCCGGTGCCCGACGCACGCAGCAGTTTCGAGCGCTTCCGGCACGAGACGGTCGCGCGGCTCATGGCGATGAACGTGATCGACTGACCGCCACCCCTTG
The DNA here is from genome assembly GCF_025961955.1 of Sphingobium sp. B10D7B. Lineage (NCBI taxonomy): Bacteria > Pseudomonadati > Pseudomonadota > Alphaproteobacteria > Sphingomonadales > Sphingobiaceae > Sphingobium > Sphingobium sp. B10D7B. The sequence continues at coordinate 1,888,556 of NZ_JAOQOQ010000001.1, read as the reverse complement.
GGCAGATCAGCCTGCCTGATGCGCCTGTTTGGCGTGGCGCGCGAAATTGTCGAGGATCGCTTGCCAGCCGTCCCGCTGCAAATCGCGGCTATGTTCGTCCTCCGGCTCGAACTGCACCTGAACATGGGTGCCATTTTCTTCGGACGCGAACGTCACGCGGGCCGTGCGCTCCCCGAACGCATATTCAATCAGGCGCTCCGGTTCGATGCGGGTGTAGGTGCCCGCGAAATCGAAGCCGACGCTGCCATCCTTGGCTTCCATGCGCGAGGAGAATGCGCCGCCTTCACGCAAGTCGACGCTTGCCGCGGTCGTATGCCAGTCATCGGATGCCGCATTCCACTGCATGATGTCCTGCGGCGTCGTGTAGCACCGCCAGACATGATCGATGGGCGCTTCCACAAGCGCTTCGACGGTGATCATTTCGCTGGTCATGATGGCTGATCTCTCTTTGCCGGCAGGCGTTCGCCTTCCCATCGGTTCGCGATGCCTTTCCGCTCCTTCTTCGGCACGGCCGGGCGCCCTGTCAATGCAGCATGAGGCAGGGATCGATCCGGAAAGTGGCCATCGCATGCTTGCGCCTTCGCGCGCCAATCGCCAATTAAGGCGCCACGAAGAGGACGTTCGATCTTAGGAGATTCGGCATGGAAAATTTCAACAAGACGATCAAAGGCATAAAGGATCGCGGCGCGGCACAGCTGTTCATCGACGGTGAATGGCGCAAGAGCAGCGGCACCAATGAGTTGTCGGTGGTGACCCCGCATGACGAGGAAACCGTCCTCACCTATTTCGAGCCGACCACGGCGGACGTGGACGTCGCTGTCGCCGCCGCGCGCAAGGCTTTCGACACTGGCCCGTGGCCGCGCATGGCGCCGGCGGAGCGCGGCGTGTACCTCAAGAAGGTCTCCGACATTCTGATGGCGCGCATGCCCGAGCTGGCCGAGGCCTGGACGGGCCAGGTCGGCGCCGTGATCGGCTTCTCCAGCAAGGCCAGCTATCAGGTGCCCGGCCTGTTCAAATTCTATGGCGAGCTGTGCGACAGCTACAAGTTCGTCGATGAGCGCATCGGCTCGATGGGCGGCAACAAGGTGCGGGTGGTGAAGGAGCCGGTCGGCGTCGTCGCGGCGGTCACGCCGTGGAACGCGCCGCTGGTGCTGCTGGTCTACAAGGTCGCAGCCGCGCTGGCCGCCGGCTGCACCATGGTCTGCAAGCCTTCACCGGAAACGCCCATCGACGCGCACATCCTCGCTGAAGCGATCAAGGAAGCGGGCATCCCCGCCGGCGTGTTCAACATGCTGCCGGCCGGGCGCGAGGTGGGCGATCACCTCATCCGTCACCCGGGCATCGACAAGATCAGCTTCACCGGCTCGACCGCGGCGGGCAAGCACATTGCCGGCGTCGCATCCGAGCGTCTCGCCCGCGTCAGCCTGGAGCTGGGCGGAAAGTCGGCGGCGATGATTCTCGACGATGCCGATATGGACCATGTGCTCAAGAGCCTCGTGCCCTATTCCATGCCGATCACCGGGCAGGTCTGCTTCTCGCTGACCCGCGTACTTGTGCCCAAGAGCCGCAAGAGCGAGATCATCGACGCCTATACGAGCGCCGTTTCCAAGGTGAAGGTCGGCGATCCGTTCGAGGCCGATACCGGCATGGGCCCGCTCACCATGCAGCGCCAGCTTGAGCGCGTGCAGGGCTATATCGCCAAGGGCAAGGCCGAGGGCGCCAAGCTTGCGCTCGGCGGCGGTCGCCCGGCCGACCTCAACCGTGGCTTCTTCATCGAGCCGACGGTGTTCACCGATGTCGATCCGAGCATGACGATCTTCCAGGAGGAGATTTTCGGCCCGGTCGTCTCGTTCGTCGATTATGACAATGAGGCGGACATGATGGCCAAGGCCAATGACACCGTCTACGGTCTGCACGGCGCAATCTACACGCAGGATGCCGAGCGCGGCTTCGCCGTCTCGCGCGAATATCGCGCCGGGTCGGTGACGATCAACGGCATGATGGTGGACATCCACATGCCGTTCGGCGGCTTCAAGCAGTCCGGCCTTGGTCGCGATGGCGGCATCGAAGGTCTCGAAAACTACACCGAGACGAAGGCGGTTTACTTCGCCTGATGCAGTCCGGCGCCTGCCTGCGATCTACGCGGGCGGGCGCCACTTTGCGTTCTAACTGGGTAAAAATACGGTTGTGCTCCTGCGGAGGCAGGAGCCCAGGGCGATAGCGCGCTGTGGTTGGGCCCTGTGCTCCTGCCTTCGCAGGAGCACTAGTGGTGCTGTTCGGGAGGTTTGGTCCTCAGGCCCGCGCCAAGCTCAACGACATCTCCCGCCGCCGGATCATCGCACCCACCAGCGCCAGGCCTCCCATCATCATGGCCCAGCTTGCGGGTTCGGGGACGAAGGAGCCGAAGCGGATATCGGGGAAGGGTTCGGCCGGCCAGCTCTCATCCTGCCACATGTGCGCGCTGGTGATCGTCAGATCAGCGCGATCAAACACCTCGTAGCCGGACATGAAGACGCCGCCGCCCTGCGTGGCGTGAAACAGCCCATCGAAGGGATCAACCGTCTCCGGCCCGAACGAAAAGCCGATGTCCCAGCGCGTCACATGGCCGAACAGGGCGGAATAGGTGAAATCGCCGGGCATGGTGCCACCGCCATTACCGCCCACTGCGAGATCGCCGCTGGCGAAGAATGTCGTCTTGCCCAGATAGGTCGTGGTCTGCGCGACCTGATCGATCCGGTACACATCGGCAGTGCCGCTGATCTCGAATGGGGTAATGGCATGAGCGGGGAGAGACAGGGTGGCCAGAGCGGCCGCGAGCACAGGCTTCAACATGGAACGCCTCCCTAAAGGATGCGCCAGACTGTCTCATTTTCGAACATTCGCCTAGATCGCGGCAGGCCGGGCGGCACCGGCCTGCCTTTGTTTCGAGTTACTTCAGCGCATCGCTCAGGCCCGGCAGCATGCCTGCGCCGGCCAGCACCTTGGCGCTCGAGTCCTTCACCGTGGCACCGATCGGCTCTGCCCGCCCGCCGAGGCAGGCCGAGAGGAAGCTCTCGGTGATCGCGTTGAAGGCGATATTGTTCTGCGGCTTGGCGAAGCCGTGGCCCTCGTCCGGGTAGAGCACATAGGTGACGGGAATGTTATTGGCTTTCATCGCCTCGACGATCTGGTCGCTCTCCGCCTGCTTCACGCGCGGGTCGTTGGCGCCCTGGCCGATGAGCAGCGGCTTGCTGATCTGGCCCGCCTTGTGCAGCGGCGAGGCCGCCTTGAGCAGCGCCAGCCCCTCGGGCGTATTGGGATTGCCCATGCGCTGGTGAAATTGCTCGATGCCGGCGGTCCAATAGGGCGGGATGGTGTTCAGCAGCGTCTCCAGATTGGAGGGGCCGACGATATCGACGCCGCACGCGAAGGTGTCGGGCGTGAAGGCGAGGCCGGCGAGCGTCGCATAGCCGCCATAGCTGCCGCCCATGATCGCGACCTTGTCCTTGGCTGTGATGCCCTTGCTGACCGCCCAATCGACCGCGTCGATCAGGTCGTCATGCATCTTGAGGCCCCATTGCAGATTGCCCGCCGTGATGAAGCTTTTGCCAAAGCCTGTCGAACCGCGGAAATTGACCGACAGCACAGCATAGCCGCGATTGGCCAGCCATTGATGATAGCTGTTATAGCCAAAGCTGTCCCGCGCCCACGGCCCACCATGGACGAGCAGGACCATCGGCGCCGGCTTGTCCGGCACGCCGCCGCCATCTGCATCGCTGCCCGGCGGCAGGGTGAGATAGGAGACCAGAGTGAGGCCGTCGCGCGCAGGGATCTCCCGTGCATGCATGGGCACCAGCGGCGCGCCTTCCAGATCGGGACGGCTGACATAGAGCTTGGTGAGCTCGCCCTTCTTGCGGTCGTACAGCCAGGCCGCGGCCGGGGCCGTCACGGGATCGTTGTAGATCGTCCAGACGCTATCGTCGCGGGTGCGGGAGGTGACCTGGAAATCGCCCTTCAGTCGCTCGCGCAGCCATGCCAGCGACTGGCCGACATCCGGGTCGATCGCCGTCCACTCTGTGGTCAGATACTCCACCGAATATGCCTCGATCTCGCCGGTCACGGGATCGGCCATCGCGCCGCCGACATCGGCCTTGTCATTGGCGGCCAGCACCTGGCTCTTCCCCGTGGTGACGTCCTGCGCGATCAATGCTGCGGTGTCGCGGCCCCGGCTGTCCAGCCAGTAGAGCGTCTTGCCATCCGTGGTGAAGCCGGCGGGCTGGGTGGTCAGGGCATCTTCCAGCGTGGTGCGGGAGAGGGGCTTGTCTTCCACGACGTTGTTCGTGACCCGGAAGAAATCATAGCCACCCTCGGCATTGGGCCGCAGTGCCATGCGCAGCACGAGATTATTGTCGGCGAGGAAGCCGGCATAGCCATCGCCCCGGATGACCTCGGTCAGCGCCCCAGTCTTCAGGTTGAGGCTATAGACATCGTGCCAGCGCTCGTCGCGGTTGTTGATGCCGACGAGGATGCGGTCGCTGATCGTGGTAGAGGTGCCGACGATCATCACGCGCGTTTTCTCGAAGGGCGTGAGCAGTTTCTCGGCGCCGGTGGCGACATCGACCCCGTAAAGCAGGTAATTCTCATCGCCGCCCTTATCCTGCACATAGAGCAGCATGGCGGAATCGGCGGTCCAGTAATGCACGCCGATGGGCCGGTCCTTCTCGGCCGTCATCGGCTTGGCCTGATCGGGATGGTCGGCCGGGGCGACCCAGATGTTCATCACGCCATCGCGCGGGGCGAGCCAGGAGAGATATTTGCCATCCGGGCTCACCCGCAGCTGGGCGCGGTCTGGGTTGCCGAACAGGCGCTGCCGCTCGATGATCGGCGCATCCTGCGCGAAGCTCGCCGTCGCGGGCACGCCGCCGGCAGCCAGCATGAAACCAAGGGCAAATGTCGTCACGCAGGTCGGCCTCTTCATAAAGCATGTCTCTCGATGGGCCGGTCGTCCGTTGGGAAGGGGGAGCCGGCTGTTTCGGAATAGCGCGAGCATATCGAATGGTTCCGCGACGGGCTAGCCGGCTGAGGCTTTATGGATGGCGGGCCAAGGCGTGCGGCAGACGTCCGAGGGTTTTGCCGACTAGAATTTGTGCGCCATGAGCCTATGGGCTTTGCCGGGATGGCCCTAAGGGTGCCTGCCAGACATTCATCCGATTGGGGGATAGCAATTGAAAAAGACCGGTCGCCTTGCCTGGCTGAAGATCGACCGCTTCACGCTGATGCTGTTGGGCACGCTGTTGCTGGCGAGCTTTTTGCCGGCGCGCGGCAGTCTGGTGCCGGCGGTGGATCTGCTCGGCAAGGTGCTGGTGATTGCGCTGTTCTTCATTCACGGCGCGCGTCTGCCGCGCGAGGCGGTGGTCGGCGCCATCGGCCAATGGAAGCTGCAACTGCTCATTCTCGCGGCGACCTTCGCGCTGTTTCCGCTGATCGGCATCGCCCTCAAGCCGCTCTCCGGACCGGTCATCGAGCCGATGCTGTTTACCGGCATTCTCTTCCTGTGCTGCCTGCCGTCGACGGTGCAGTCGTCCATCGCGCTGACGTCGATCGCGCGGGGCAATGTGCCGGCGGCGGTGTGCGCGGCGGCTGCTTCCAATCTGGCCGGCGTGGTCTTTACGCCGCTGCTGACGGGACTGCTGCTGGCGAGCAGCGCGGCGATCAACATGGATGCGGTCTGGGCAATCGTGGGCCTGATCCTGATCCCCTTCGCCATCGGTCAGGCGCTGCACGGCTGGATCGGCGCCTGGCTGCTGCGCCACAAGATGCTGACCTCCTTCGTGGATCGCGGCGCCATATTGGTGATGGTCTATGGGGCATTCGGCAAGGCGGTGACCGGCGGCCTTTGGCAGGCGATCTCGGGCATCGACATCGCCATTCTGCTCGGCTTCTGCCTGCTCATTCTGGCCGTGATCGTCATCGTGCTGCGACTGGCGGCGCGGCTGACCGGCCTGGCGCGTCCTGACGAGGCATCTCTGGTGTTCTGCGGATCGGTCAAGTCGCTGGCGACGGGCGTGCCGATGGCGAATGTGCTTTTCCCGGCAGCCATGGCCGGCGCCGTCGTCCTGCCGGTAATGATGTTCCACATCGTCCAGCTGGTGACCGGCGCGTTCCTGGCGCGCGCCTATGAGCGCCGCGCGATTGCGGCGGCACCGAACGAGTCCTGACTGGTCAGTGAGTCAAAGGCCGGGCGAGGGCGCGCCATTGCCCGGGCGTCGTCTCGAACCGGCGCTTGAAGGCGCGGGCGAAATGGGCCGGGTCTTCGAAGCCGTTGGCAAAAGCGATCTGGGAGATCGAGGCGCCCGCCCAGCGTGCATCGCGCAGATCGTCGGCAGCGCGCTGCAGGCGGCGATTCCAGATTTGCCCGGTGATCGAGACGCCGAGCGCATCGCGCATTAGCTGATCGAGCCGGCGGCGGCTGATATGCTGCGCCTGCGCGATCTGTTCGGCGGTCAGGCCGGGGATCGAGAGATTGAGCTCGATGTAGTCGAGCGCCTTCTGCACGCGCCAGTGGACATTCTCCAGCTCCACCGCGAGGCCGGAGGTCGCGCCAAGGAGCTGGATGACGGCATTCATTGCCGCGTGCTGCTGCGCCTCTCGCAGGTCGCCCGCCACGCGCAGCAGGTGCAGCACGGTGTGAGCGAGCAGGGAGGTGCCGGCATCGCGCCCGGGAATGAGCGTCGCGACGAGATGCTCCATGTCGGGGAAGCGGCTCATGACCAGCGCGCGCGGCATCCGCAGCAGCAGCAGCTGGCTGTAATCCAGACCGCACAGGCGGAACGGGTAGCGCTCGTCGATAAAGCAGATGTCGCCCGGCGCCATCTCGCACTGGCGTTGCCGCTGGGTGGCAAGAGAGCTGCCTTCAGCCTGCAGCATCATGGTGAGAAACTGGTGGGATTCCGGGCTGCCGGTGGGCGCGTATGTCACCTCGGCCGGGGCGGAGGACACGGCGAACAGCGCGCCCGGGCCAACACGGCGATGCAGGATCGCTCCGATTGTGGGATTGGCCTCGATTGCCTGTACGCACAGGCCGGGAAAAACATTCGGCGCCGCGCCAGCCCATATGTCCGCGCGCTTGGCCCGATCAAAGCCGCTCAGGTCGACAACCGAGGATAGACCCTCGAGATTGACTGCTTCCATCTCCTCAACTCCAATCCTGTATTGAGACAGGTGCCGGGCCTTGTCAAAGCAAATGGTCAGACATCCCCGCTTATTTATCGCGGCGTTGCCAAGGCCGGGCCGATCCGGCATGGCCCAGCCCCATGATGACCCATTTCCGTTTCGTCGCGCTGCTCAGCGGCACCAGTCTGCTCCTCTCCATGCCCCTTCACGCGCAGGAAACCGGCCCGGATGTGGTGGTGCTGGGGCAGGGGCTTGCGCTGCCGCCGGGCACGCCGGCTTATGGATCGGTCACGCTCGAAAAGACGCGGCTGGCGGAAGACGCATCCGGCACCATCGAACATGCATTGGGCGATGTCGCCGGCTTCCAGCAGTTCCGCCGGTCGGATAGCCGCTCGGCCAACCCGTCGGCGCAGGGCGTCACGCTGCGCGCGCTGGGCGGCAATGCGACCAGCCGGGCGGTCGTGCTCCTCGATGGGGTGCCGCTGGCCGATCCCTTCTTCGGTTCCATCCCGTTCAATGCTTTGCCGCTCGACGGTATTGGCGCGGCGCGGATTACGCGGGGCGGCGGCGCGGGCAGTTTCGGGGCCGGCACGGTCGCCGGCAGCATCGAACTGTTCAGCGCCGACCGCACGCAATTGCCGGGCTACAGCGCGCGGGCGCTCTATGGCTCGCGCAATGCCCAGCAGATCGAGGCGAGCCTTAGTCCCGATCTGGGCAATGGCTTCGTCTCCATCTCCGGCAGCTATGCGCGCGGCGACGGTTTCTGGACGACGCCTGCGGACCAGCGCGTCGCGGCCAGCGTTCCGGCGGGCTACGAGACATGGGCGGTGAGCGCGCGGGGCGTTGCCGCCGTGGGCGAGACAAGTGAGATTCAGGCGCGGATCGGCCTTTTTCGCGATGACCGGACCTTGCGCTTCGCCGGGGCCGACAGCGCGCAGGAAGGGCAGGACGCCAGCCTCCGTTATGTCGGGCGCGGCGACTGGCAGGTCGAGGCGCTGGGCTATTTGCAACTGCGCAACTTCAGCAACATCGTGGTCAGCGCGACGAGCTTTCGCCCGACGCTGAACCAGCGCAACACTCCGTCGACAGGGCTCGGCGGCAAGCTGGAGGTGCGCCCGCCGGTGGGTGAGGATCATCTGCTGCGGATCGGCGCCGATAGCCGGTTCGCGAGCGCGGACATGTATGAGGAGGCGCTCAACGCCACGACCGGCGCCGCCACCGCGCGGCGTGAAGCCAGTGGCCGGCAGGTCACGAGCGGCATTTATATGGAGGATGACTGGTCGCTCGGGCGCCTCATCCTGACCGGCGGCGCGCGCCTCGACTATTGGCGGATCAGCGGTGGGCGCTTCACCGAGCGAACGCCGGCCTCCGGCGCAGTCAGGACGGTAACCTATGCCGACCGCGAGGATTGGGAGGGCAGCTTCCGCGCGGGGCTGATCTGGCAGGCAACGCCGGGCGTCGCTTTGCGTGCAGCAGGCTATACCAGCTTCCGCCTGCCGACGATCAACGAGCTGTATCGCGGCTTCACGGTGTTTCCGGTGACGACGCAGGCCAATGCCGATCTCGCCCCCGAGCGGCTGCGCGGTGTCGAGGCCGGGTTCGATCTGACCCCGGCGCCCGGCCTGACGCTCTCTGCCACCGCCTTCTACAATCATCTGGCCGATGCCGTCGCGAACGTGACGATCGGCACCAATCTGCGCCAGCGCCGCAATGTCGATGCGATTGTGGCGAAGGGCGTGGAAGTGAGCGGGACGATGACGCTCGGGGATTTCGATCTCTCGGCATCCTATGCCTATAATGACAGCCGCGTGGAGGCGAGCGGCGCGGCGGCTCAACTCGATGGCCTGCAACCGGCACAAAGCCCGCGCCATGGCGCCAGCGCCACGCTGGGCTGGCATGCGCCTGGCAATGCCCGGCTTGCGCTCACCGTCCGCCATGTCGGCCCGCAATATGAGGACGATCTGCAGGCCGACCGGATGCCCCCCGCGACGACACTCGACGGCTATGCCCGCGTGCCACTGACCGGCCGGATGGCGCTGGTCGGCCGGGTCGAGAACTTGTTCGATGAACGCGTGGTCACCCGGCAGGTGACCTCGGCCAATGGCGCCGTGAGCACAGACCTCGGCACGCCTCAGACCTTCTGGATCGGCATCCAGATCGCGGGATAGCACCTCCGTCGCGCTCGGATATTTGAGCGGCCTCTTGCGCAGCGGGGTCCTTGTCCGCATTCTGCCCCTCATTGGCATGTTGGAGGACGTGATGGGGACTTACGCGGGGGTGCGCTATTCCATGGTGGCGATCTGGCTGCACTGGATCATTGCGCTACTGATTATCGCCAATATCGCGATCGGCCTCGGGCACGATCCGCTGGGTGCGGTGATCCCCGGCGTCATGAATATTCACAAATCCATCGGGCTGACCGTCCTCGTCCTGTCCGTACTGGCGCTGCTCTGGCGCTTGATGAACAGCCCGCCGCCGCTGCCGACGACCATATCCCGACGCACCAAGCGCGCGGCGGCGTTGATGCACCGTTTGCTCTATGCCCTGATGATCCTCATGCCGCTCACCGGCTGGATCATGTCCTCGGCAGGGCCGCGTCCGCTCAACTGGTTCAATGTCTTCGACGTGCCCAAATTCGCGGTGGCGCGGGGCGATGCCATCGTGACCGTGGCCGGTTCGCATGAGGTGCTTGGGCTCATCTTCGGGGCGCTGGTGATCGGCCATATCGGCGCGGCGCTGTGGCACCAGTTCATCCGGCGGGATGGGCTGATTATCCGGATGGTGTGACGCTGCGGCCCTAACCTGTGCGAGATATGAAAAACCCGGCCGGAGGATGCTCCGGCCGGGTTTATCGATGCTCTGAAGGATCTCTCTGTCAGGCAGCTTTTGCTGCTGCATTCTGGCGGCGGTGATAGGCGTTCACGACCGACAGCACGGCCTTCACCGATGCCGTCGCCACGTCTTCATCCGTGCCGACGCCGAAGAATGTGGTGCCATCATCGGTGCGACATTCGACATAGGCCGCCGCGCGGACGTTGCCGCCGGTGCCGATGGCGTGCTCATTATAATCGACCACGTCGAGCCCGATGCCGAGTTCATCGCGCAGGGCCGAGAGGACCGACGAAATCAGGCCATTGCCGCGGCCCGAAATGCTGCGCTCCTTGCCGTCATGGACGATCTTGCCGGTGAACACACGGTTCCCGGCGGGACCGCTCTCGACATAGTCGACCAGCGCATAAGGCTGCGGGCCGGTGAGGCAGTAATGCTGCTCGAACGCTTCCCAGATGTCGGCGGCATGCAGTTCACGGCTGGACTTGTCCGCCAGGTCCTGCACCACCTTGGAAAAATCGCCCTGCATCCGCTTGGGCAGCTTGAGGCCCTTGTCCTGCTGCAGCACCCAGGCGACGCCGCCCTTGCCGGACTGCGAGTTGACGCGGATCACCGCTTCATAGGAGCAGCCGATATCCGCCGGATCGATGGGCAGATAAGGCACGTCCCAGATCTCGTCATTGCGCTGTTCCTGCGCGGCGAAACCCTTCTTGATCGCGTCCTGATGGCTGCCGGAGAAGGCGGTGAAAACCAGATCGCCGGCATAAGGGTGGCGGGGATGGACGGGGAGCTGGTTGCAGTAGGTCACCGTCTGCACGACCTCTTCCATGTTGGAGAAGTCGAGGCCCGGCGAGACGCCCTGCGTGTAAAGATTGAGTGCCACGGTCACCAGATCGCAATTGCCGGTGCGCTCGCCGTTGCCGAACAGGCAGCCCTCGACGCGATCGGCGCCGGCCATCAGGCCCAGCTCCGCCGCCGCCACGCCGGTGCCCCGGTCGTTATGCGGGTGCAGCGAGATGACCACGCTGTCGCGGTTCCGGATGTGGCGGCAGAACCATTCGATCTGGTCTGCATAGATATTGGGCGTCGCGGCCTCGACCGTGGCGGGCAGGTTGAGGATCAGCGGCTTCTCCGGCGTGGGCTGGAGAATGTCCATCACCGCCTCGCAGCACTCCAGGCTGAAATCCAGTTCAGCGGTGGAAAAGGTCTCCGGGCTGTACTCGAACCGCCAATCGGTGTTCGGCTGCTTGGCGGCCTCGTCGCGAATGATCTTGGCGGCATCGACGGCGATCTGCTTGATCTGCGGCCGCTCCATGTTGAACACGATCCGCCGCCACGCCGGAGAGACGGCGTTGTAGACGTGGACGATGGCTTGGCGCGCGCCCTGCAGGCTCTCGAACGTGCGCTCGATGAGGTCACGGCGGGCCTGCGTGAGCACCTGGATGATCACGTCGTCCGGGATGCGGCCCGATTTGACGAGACCGGAAATGAAATCGAACTCGGTCGCGCCGGCCGAGGGGAAGCCGACCTCGATCTCCTTGAGGCCGACGCGGGTCAGCAGCTCGAAGAAGCGGGTCTTCTTCTCGGTATCCATCGGATCGATCAGCGCCTGATTGCCATCGCGCAGATCGGTTGAGAGCCAGCGGGGCGGCTGCGTGATCGTGCGCGAGGGCCACTGCCGGTCGGGCAGGTCCACTTGCGGGAAGGGACGGTATTTCTGTGACGGGTCGCTCAGCATCATGGTTCGGACATTTCATTGTTCACAGCCAAATGCACGCAGGCGCTATGCATTTGCACTGATGAGGATCTGATTCTGTGGCTAAAAGGCCCTTAGGCGCAGCGGGCCGCCTGCGGCAACCGCTTGGGTATCGCGCCTAAGGGCGCGTAAGTCGCGTGAGGCGAAGGGCCAGCCAAAAGTCCATGCGCGCTCCCATGCACGGAAAATCAGCGTCCGTCCAGCATGAAGTAGAAAAACGGCGGTAATCGGCCATATTTTTCGCGGTGCGTCAATCCGCTATGACGCCTTGCCGAGATATTTTTAACCGCGCGGAACGTGATCGTCCCTCCCGCGATTTTTACTCTTGATTTTGAATTTCCCCGGCTCACTATGCTGCAATGCACAATAAGATAGAGAAACGCATACGCTGATGACATGTTCCGAGATGCTGGGTGAGGCTGGAGACGTTCGCGATTGTTACGCGGTGGTTCAGCAATGGGTGGATGAGACCGGCATCGAGGGGCTGCACCGACGATTGAGCGAGGCGGAAGCGATCTTCCGGCGCATCGGCATCACCTTTGCTGTGTACGGGGAGGGCGGTGACCCGGAGCGGCTTATTCCCTTCGATCTGCTGCCGCGCATCTTTACCGCTGCGGAATGGGCGCGCCTGGAAGCCGGCATTCGCCAGCGCGCGGCGGCGCTCAATGCCTTCCTGCTCGACGTCTATAATCGCGGCGAAATCATCCGGGCCGGGATCGTGCCGGGCGACATCGTCTATCAGAACAAGGCCTACAAGCCGGAGATGGCCGGCTTCACCCCGCCGGGCAGGGTCTACAGCCATATCGTCGGCATCGACATCGTTCGCACCGGTCTCGATGATTTCATGGTGCTGGAGGATAATTGTCGCACGCCCTCGGGCGTCTCCTACATGCTGGAAAATCGCGAGATTATGACGCGGATGTTCCCGGAGCTGTTTGCCCGGCAGCGGGTTGCGCCGGTGGACGATTATCCGAGCCAGCTTCTGCGCTCGCTGCAGGAGGTGGCGCCGCCCGCCTGCAAGGGCGTGCCGCAGGTCGTGGTGCTTACCCCCGGTTCGTTTAACAGCGCTTATTATGAGCACAGCTATCTGGCCGACCTGATGGGCGTCGAGCTGGTCGAGCCGGCCGATCTCTTCGTGGAAGACGGGCTGGTCTTCATGCAGACCACACGCGGCCCCCGCCGGGTGGATGTGATCTACCGGCGCATCGACGATGATTTCATCGATCCACTCGCTTTCCGGCCCGATAGCCTGCTGGGCGTGCCGGGGCTGTTCAATGCCTATCGCGGGGGCGGCGTAACGCTCTGCTCCGCGCCCGGTGCGGGCATCGCGGACGACAAGGCGATCTACGTCTATGTGCCGGAGATGATCCGCTTCTATCTGGGCGAGACGGCGATCCTGCAGAATGTGCCGACTTGGCAATGTTCCAAGCCGGACGATTTCGCTTATGTGATGGACCATCTCCCCGAGTTGGTTGTGAAGGAAGTTCACGGCTCGGGCGGTTATGGGATGCTGATCGGCCCCAAGGCCAGCGCGAGCGAGATCGAGGCTTATGCTGGGCGCATCCGCGCCAATCCCTCCGAGTTCATTGCGCAGCCGACGCTCGACCTTTCGGCCGCGCCCACACTCGGGCCGGTCGGGCTGGTACAGCGCCATGTCGATTTCCGGCCCTTCTGCCTTGTCGGCAAGGAGATCAGGCTGGTGCCTGGAGGCTTGACGCGGGTTGCGCTGGCGGAAGGGTCGCTGGTGGTGAATTCAAGCCAGGGCGGCGGCGTCAAAGACACGTGGGTGCTCCGGTGAGGGGGGCTGCGATGAGAGAGGCGGCCATGATGCGCGAGGCCGTTTGCGACATGCAGGTCCAACCAAAGGGAGGCCGCCCATGCTGAGCCGGACCGCCGAAAATCTGTTCTGGATGGCCCGCTACATGGAGCGCGCCGAAGCCACCGCGCGATTGCTCACCATGGGGCAGCGGATGACCATCCTCCCCGGCGCGACGATGCGTGACGAGTGGCGCTCGGTCGTGCAGGTTACCGAGTGCGAGGATGTGTTCGGCAAGGATGCCATTATCCGCGAGAGCGACATCGTCGAACATCTCATTCTCAATGCCGATAACCCTGCTTCCATCCGCGCCTGCCTCGCGCGGGCACGGCAGAACGGCAAGTCGGTGCGCACCGCGCTTACCCAGGAGATGTGGGAAGCGCTCAACGAGGGCTGGCGCAAACTGGAAACCTATGGCGTCAACGATGCGCGCCGTGAATTCGCCGAGATCATCGATTGGGTGAAGACCCGCGCGATGATCTTCCGCGGCGCCACCGAGAGCGGCCAGTTGCGCAACGAGGGGCATGATTTCCTGCGGGTCGGTGGCGCGCTGGAGCGGGCGCAGATGACGTTGCGGCTGCTGGACGTCAAATATTACGTCCTGCTGCCGGAGACCGAAGTGGTCGGCGGTCACCGCGACCATTATCAATGGACTTCGGTGCTGCACGCTCTGTCGGGCAGCCGCGCCTATCACCATGTCTATGGCGGCTCCTACACGCCGGCGCAGATCACGGACTTCTTGATGCTCAATCGGCAGTTTCCGCGCAGCACGCTCTATTGCTTCGACCAGATCGCCTATCGGCTGCAGCGGCTCGCCAGTTGGCATGGCCAGCGCACGCCGGCCAATCTGCGCAGCGAGGAGATGGTGGAGACGCTCGCGCAGGCCAATAGCGGAGATATTTTCCGCCGGGGCTTGCACGAAACCGTCCAGAGCAAGATTGTCCAGTGCAACATGCTTGGGCACGAAATCGCACAAGCCTATCATTTCGGCTGAGCGGGAGGCGACCGGGCCATGCGGATCACGATCCGTCACGAGACTGTCTATCGGTATGAGGAGGAGGCTGGCGGCGTGGTCATGCGCCTGCGCCTGCTGCCCGCGACCAGCAACGCGCAAACCGTCGAGCAATGGACGGTGACAGCGAACGGCCAGCCCATCGAACGCTGGATCATCAACGGTTATGGCGATGCCGAGGCAGTGTGGCGTGCGCCCGGCCGTGTCGACAGCGTCACGATCCTCTCAGAAGGGACGGTGCGGACAGTCGATTGCGCCGGCGTGCTCAAGCCTGCCGATGGCGCGGTACGGCCCCAGTTGTTCCTGCGCGCAACACCGCTGACCGAGATCGACCCGGCGATTGCCGATCTGGCCCAGCGCGCGCGGCGGGAGGAGGGCGTGCTCGCCAGCCTCCACGCCCTCTCCGATCTGGTGCACGAGGAGATCGAATATCGATCCGGCAGCACCAGCATGGAAACCACGGCCGCGCAGGCCTTTGCCCAGAAATCGGGGGTTTGCCAGGATCAGGCGCATGTCTTCATTGCAGCGGCGCGCAGCCTGTTGATCCCGGCCCGCTATGTGGTGGGCTATCTGCGGGACGACGAGCGGCCGGATAGCGACCATGAGCCCCATGCCTGGGCGGAAGCCTGGGTAGAGGGGCTGGGCTGGATCGGGTTCGATATTACCCTGGGCATCTGCCCGGTGGAGGGGCATGTGCGCCTGTGCTGTGGCCTTGATGCCGCAGATGCCGCGCCGATTCGGGGCGTGATGATCGCAGGGGGCGAAACCGCATTGTCGCACGACGTGCAGATTGCCAGTCTGCCATCTGAGGATACCGCACAATCCCAGACGCAACAGTGAGTCGGGCGGGCGGCTCGGTGCGGGCATGAAAAAGGGGCATAAAATGACGTATTGCGTGGCATTGCGGGTCGAGGCCGGCCTGGTGATGCTCTCTGACACGCGGACCAATGCCGGGCTCGACAATATCGGCATGTTTCGCAAGACCTTCACTTATGAGCGCCCCGGCGAGCGGGCGATTGCGCTGCTGTGTTCCGGGAGCCTTTCGGTCACGCAGGAAGTGCGCACCAAGCTCTCCCGCGCCATGAAGGACGCGGTCGACAATCCCGAGGTTGAGACCCTGCTGAACTGCGCCACCATGCACCGCGCCGCCCATCTGGTCGGCGAGGCGATGAAGGCGGTTCAGAAGGAAATGCGCGAGGGGATGAGCGGCACCAGCCCCTCACTGAGTGCCAGCATCCTGCTGTGCGGGCAGCGCAAGGGCGGCAAGCCCCGCCTGTACCTGGTCTACTCGCAAGGCAATTTCATCGAAGCGACGGCGGACACGCCCTTCTTCCAGATCGGCGAGCACAAATATGGCAAGCCGATCCTTGACCGGATGATCAAGCCGACCACGTCGCTCTCCGACGCCGCCAAGGCGGTGTGCGTCTCCATGGATTCGACGCTGCGCTCCAACCTGTCGGTGGGGATGCCGCTCGATCTGAGCATCATCCCGCGCGATCAATATGAGTTCAGCGTCCGTCGCCGGATCGAAGCGGACGACCCGGAATTCTCAACCATTTCCCGGCAATGGGGCGAGGTACTGAAGTCCGGCTTCGATTCGCTGCCCTCGATGATCGGCGCGGGATCGTAGTGCCTAATCTGAGCCCCTCCTCTTCAGAGGAGGGGCGATTTGAAGGCCAACCTCGTCCGCCGAGCATTGAGTTCCGCGCCACAAACCCTAAATGCGAATGACGTTCGCTAGGCAGTGCCAGCGACGATCTGACCTATCTCTCCGCGAAGGAAGACATCGACCCATGACCGCCACGCACAGCTCGCGCATGATCATTCTCGGTTCCGGGCCGGCCGGTCTTTCGGCCGCCATCTATGCCGCGCGCGCCGGCATGGCGCCGATCGTGGTGCAGGGAATGCAGCCGGGCGGTCAGCTGACCATCACCACCGATGTCGAGAATTATCCCGGCTTCCGCGAGGTCATTCAGGGCCCGTGGCTGATGGAAGAGATGCAGGCGCAGGCCGAGCATGTCGGTACGCAGATGATGTACGACCAGATCGTCGACGTCGACCTCAGCAAGCGCCCCTTCAAGCTGACCGGTGACGGCGGCACCGAATATTATGGCGACACATTGGTCATCGCGACCGGCGCGCAGGCCAAGTGGCTGGGGCTGGAGAGCGAGCATCTGCTGCAGGGCAAGGGGGTCTCGGCCTGCGCCACGTGCGATGGCTTTTTCTATCGCGGCAAGAAGGTGGTGGTGATCGGCGGCGGCAACACCGCAGTCGAAGAAGCGCTGTACCTCACCAATCACAGCCATGATGTGACGCTGATCCACCGCCGCGACAGTCTGCGCGCGGAAAAAATCCTGCAGGATCGCCTGTTCGCCCATCCCAACATCAAGGTGGTGTGGAACAAGGCCGTCGAGCGGTTTGTCGGCGGTGGCGATCCGGAAGGTCTCGTCGGTGTCGATCTGATCGATACCGAGACGGGCGAGAAGAGCCATATCGAGACGGACGGCGCGTTCGTCGCCATCGGGCACAAGCCGGCAACCGAGCTGTTCGAGGGCAAGCTGCCGCTCGATGAAGGCTATCTGGTCGTCGAGAAAGGCACGAGCCGTACCAGCATTCCGGGCGTGTTCGCGGCCGGCGACGTGACGGACAAGATCTACCGTCAGGCGGTGACGGCGGCCGGCATGGGCTGCATGGCGGCGCTAGATGCCGAGCGGTTCCTCGCGGAAGCCGACTTTGAATCTCAGCGCGAGCATGTGCCGGCCTGAGCGCGGCATCACGGTGAACTAGAATGTGAAAAGCCGGGCGACCGCGAAGGTCTGCCCGGCTTTCCTTTGTCCTGAGCCTGAGCGCGAGCCCAGACGGGTCACGTGTCGCGATTAGCGCGAGGCAACCTTGGTCAGCGGCGTCTCGTTCAGCAGGACCGCATCCTTCACGCGGAAGGATACCGGCATGCCGTTGGCGCTGCCGATCACGCGGCCCTTGGCGACGGTGAGACGGAAGGTCGAGCCGGGCGTTGCGCGGCCCTCGATCACCCGGCGGCTGTCGCCGAGTTCGGTGACGGTGTAGGTGTAGCTGACGCCTTCATGCGTGAAGGTCTTCTCAGCCTCTTTCGCGTGGCCGGGTGTGACGACGGCAAACGCAAGCAGTGCGGCGGCAAAAAAAGCATTTTTCACGAACAGTCTCCTTTGTCAGTTGCAAAAGAGCCTTGCTCGGCATCCCATGTTCTTCCGTGGCCATAGTGCTGCGCTGCACCATGGCTCACAAACGCAAAAAGCGGCGGAGCGATTGCATTTGATGCAAACCGATGGCGCGGTGCAGCGCGCGGCGTGCGGCAAGCGAATGCGAAAGAGTTCGCCTGTCAGGCGGCGCGGCTGTCCAGCTTGCGGCTCAGCATGGCTGCCAGACTGCCGAACGTCTCGAAGCTGTCCATATCCACATCATCATCATCGATGACGATATCGAGCCGATCCTCAAGATCGGTCAGCAAGGTGGCGACAGCCATGGAATCCAGTTCCGGCAGCGACCCGAACAGACCCGTCTCCTCGTCGAACAGATCGACACGCTGAGGGGCGAGCCCGAGCACATCCACGAGCGATGCGCGCAACGCATCGCTGGCCGCGCTGTTGGAGGCGCCATTGCCCTCTCGATCCTGGCTCGTCTGCATCATCGGGCCCCTAGCGGGTCGATATCATTTTGGAAAGCATGGCGATGCGGGGCCGGGCCGATCTTGCCCGACTGTTGCGGCCGATCCACGTTCGCCACGTGCGCGCCTATTCATGCCTTGAAAGAACGTGATATGGGCGGAGGATGCTACCGCCCCTCGACCATCTGACACAGCAGGGCGAGCCGACTGCCATTGCTCTGGCGGGCAAGTTCGGCGCGATCGATTATGCGACGATGGAGCACTTGGTGGGGCGGCTCGCGCACCTGCTCGCCGCGCGTCTCGACGGGGCAGGCGCGCCCGCCGGCAGTCGGGTGGCGGCGTGGCTGCCCAAGGGCCTTCTGGCAGCGCTGCTGCCCCTGGCCGTGGTGCGGGCCGGGCATGTCTATGTGCCGATCAATCCGCTGCTCAAACGGGCGCAGGTTGCCCATATCGTGCGGGATAGCGGCGCGGTGATGCTGATCTCGCAACCCGCGCGGCTGGGGACGCTGGAGCCGGGCGATATGGCCGAGGCTGTGGCGCGCGTGGAAGAGGCCGCGCTGCTCGGAGTGATTGAAGATGCGGACGCCGCGACGTTGCCGCCCGGCACGGGACGCCCCGACGATCTGGCCGAGATTCTCTACACATCGGGATCGACCGGGAGGCCCAAGGGCGTGATGCTCAGCCACGCCAATCTGATGATTGGCGCGCGGTCAGTGGCCGGCTACCTCGGTCTCGACGCGACGGACCGTACCCTCGCGCTCCTGCCGCTCAGCTTTGATTATGGGCAGAACCAACTGCTCTCGACATGGTGGGCCGGCGGATGTGTGGTGCCGCTCGATTATCTGCTGCCGCGCGAGGTCGCGAAAGTCGCTGCCCGGCATGCGATCACGACGCTGGCCGGCGTCCCGCCGCTCTGGGTGCAATTGACCGAGATCGACTGGCCGCCAGAGGCGCGCGCTGCCTTGCGTCGGCTCACCAACAGCGGCGGCGCGCTCACCCGTCCGTTGATCGCCCGCTTGCGCGAGACGTTCCCCGGTGTGGACGTGTTCGCCATGTATGGGCTGACCGAGGCGTTTCGCTCCACCTATCTGCCCCCCGCGCTGCTGGATCGCCACCCCGACAGCATCGGCCAGGCGATACCGGATGCAGAAGTGCTCGTCGTGCGCCCCGATGGCACATTGACCGCCGATGATGAGCCCGGCGAACTGGTTCATAGCGGCCCGCTGGTGGCGCAAGGCTATTGGCAGGATGCAGCACGGACGGCGGAGCGGTTCAAGCCGGCGCCGGCTGCTTCCGCTTATCGCGGCATGGCGGTATGGTCCGGCGACACCGTGGTGCGCGATGGCGAGGGCCTGCTGCGCTTCGTCGGCCGGGACGACGCGATGATCAAGAGCGCCGGCAATCGCATCAGCCCGAGCGAGGTGGAGGAGGCGGCGGTGGCCGTCGCGGGCGTGGCCGAAGCCTGTGCGCTTGGTCGCGCGGATGAGCGCCTCGGCCAAGCCATCGTGCTGTTCGTGCGGGCGGAAGCGGCATTATGCGAGACCGATCGCGGCTCGCTCGGTGGGCGTCTGTCCGCGCAGCTGCGGCAGACGCTGCCCAATTTCATGCAACCGGCGGAGATCAGGATTGTGGCGCAGATGCCTCGTAACCCCAATGGCAAGATCGACCGCGTGGCGCTTGCCGCGCTGGCCGGGGAGGGCTTGGCATGACGTCCCTCAAGCCCAAGCCGATGGGGCCGATCCCGCCCGGTTATGAGAGCGAGGCCGGCATGCTGCTGGTCGGCGGACAGGGCGTGGCCGCGCTGATCGATCAGATCGGAGAGACGCCGGCCTTTCTCTATGACGCCGGCAAGCTCCGCCAGCGTGTCGGGGCCCTGCGGGCGGCCATGCCTGCCGGGGTCGATCTCCATTATGCGATGAAGGCGAATCCCTTCGCGCCGCTTCTCTCACTCATGGCGGGGCTGGTGGACGGGTTCGACATTGCCTCCGCCGGTGAGCTGGAGATGGCGCGGTCAGCCGGGGTGGACGGCAGCCGGATCAGCTTTGCCGGACCGGGCAAGACCGACCGGGAGCTTGCCGACGCCCTTGCCGCGGGCGTGACGATCAACCTGGAGTCGGAACGCGAAGCCGAGCGCGCACTCGCGCTGGCTGCACGCGCCAATATCCGGCCCCGGCTCGCGGTGCGCGTCAATCCTGATTTCGATCTGAAGGGCTCGGGCATGCGGATGGGCGGCGGGGCGCGGCCCTTCGGCGTGGATGCGAATCGTGCGGCCGCACTGACCCGCCACCTGATCGCCGCAGGAGCGGAATGGCGTGGCTGGCATGTCTTTGCCGGCTCGCAGTCGCTGGATGCGCAGGCCATCGTCGCGGCCCAGTCGGCCACCATGGAGCTTGTCGCGCGCTTGTCGGAGGAGGTGGGGCTAAGCCCGCCGCTGGTCAATCTCGGCGGCGGCTTCGGGGTGCCCTATTTCCCCGGTGACCTGTCGCTCGACCTCTCCATCATCGGCGACGGGCTGAACCGTCTGCTGGCCGACCGCCCCGCGATCCTGCGCGAGAGCCGGTTCGCGCTTGAACTGGGACGCTTCTTGGTGGCGGAAGCCGGCATTTACCTCAGCCGCGTGATCGACGTGAAGCAAAGCCGCGGAGAGACTTTCGCCGTGGTGGATGGCGGCCTGCATCATCAGCTCGCGGCCAGCGGCAATTTCGGTACGGTGGTCCGCCGCAATTACCCGATAGCGCTGGCAAACCGCTTCGATGAGCCGCCGGCGAGCGAGCCGGTCCATGTGGTCGGGTGCCTCTGCACGCCACTGGATCGGCTCGGCGATGCCGTGATGCTCCCGCCTGTCGCGGTCGGCGATCTCGTCGCGCTGTTCATGGCCGGCGCTTATGGCGCGAGTGCGAGTCCGGCGGCCTTCTTGGGCCATGCCCCGGCCCCCGAGTTGCTGGTCGAAGAGGATTGATGCGCGTCAGGCGGCTGATGCCTGATCGGGCGCAATCCCGATCCCACTCAGGCCCTGCGACTCCAGATAGGCCGGATAGAGCATCTGCTCTTCCCGCTGGATGCGGTCGACCAGAGCCTCCAGCGCGGGCCTGAGGGCGGCGCGAAAGGCTTCGGGTTCCTGGAAAATCCGACAGTCCGGCCAGGCCTTCATCAGATCGGCCCATAGATCCCCCAGATGGCCGGTCTCCGCGTGATATTGCGAGGCGAGCGTGGCGATCCTGCCGTTGCCGCTTGCGCGCAGGGCCGGATAGACGTGCTTATCCTCCTTGGCCAGATGGCGGATCAAGATGCGGTTCAACTTGCTGCGCAGCGCGATCAGTTCGCCAACCTCTGCGCCGGATCGCTGCGTCGCCGGGCTCGTGACTTGCTGGCACAGCTCGAGCAGCGCCATATGTTCAGCCTGAAGATACCCCAATTCCATGTCTTAGCCTGCCTCGCGACACCGCTCGCATGTCCATCTGAGCGTCCAATCTGCGCCCGGGAGCTTTAACAATGTGTTGTCAGGCGGTTAGGGGATAGTCCGCCGCAATGAAATAAAGGCCGTCCGGCGGGGCGTTGTGCCCCAGCGCGGCGCGATTGCGCGCGTCCAGCGCCGCCTTGAGGTCGTCGGGTGACCATGTGCCCGTGCCGACCAAGGCAAGGCAGCCCACCATCGAGCGGACCTGATGATGAAGGAAGCTGCGGGCCTTGGCGTGAACGGTGATGCGCTCGCCGACGCGCACGACATCAAGCCGAGCGAGGGTGCGGTGGGGGCTGTCCGCCTGACATTGCGCGGAGCGGAAGGTGGTGAAATCATGTCGGCCGACCAGGGCCTGTGCGGCCTCGTGCATCCGCTCGGCGTCCAGCACCTGCGGCACACGCCAGACAAGCCCGCGCTCGAAGGTGAGCGGCGCGCGGCGGTTAAGGATGCGATACTCATAGGCGCGCGCGACGCAGGAGAAGCGGGCGTGCCAATCCTCCGGCACGATTTCGCACGTCAGAATGGCGATCGGCTCGGGCCGCAGATGGGCATTGAGCGCTTCCATCAGGCGAAAAGGCGTGATCGCCTTGTCCAGGTCGACATGCGCCCGCATGGCGAGGGCGTGAACGCCTGCATCAGTCCGCCCGGCGCAATGGACGATCGGCGCGCCGCCGGCGATGCGGCCCAGCGCTTCCTCGATGCATTGCTGCACGCTCGGGCCATGGGCCTGGCGCTGCCAGCCCATATAGGGTCGCCCGTCATATTCGACCGTGAAAGCGAAGCGGGTCATTCCAAGAGGGTGCCGGCCGGAATGGCAGTGCCGCGCAGCAGATCGGCGGTGGCCATGGCGCCCTTGCCGGCGCGCTGGATGAGGGTGGGGCGCAGCGAGCCCTGCTCGCCGCACCCGATCAGCAGACCCTCGTCGAGCACGGTTCCTGCGGGGCCGGGCCGAGAATCGACAGAGGCAGCCAGAACCTTGTAGCGCTCGCGCTTGTGCGCGAACCATGCGCCCGGGGCGGGGTTGAAGGCGCGAACCTGCCGTTCGGCTGCGACCGGCCCGGCGGTGAAATCGAGGTGGCTCTCCGCCTTGTCGATCTTGGCCGCATAGGTCACCCCATCCTCGGGCTGGATCATCGGCGGATAGGCCCCGATCTGACCGAGCACCTTGACCATCAACGCGGCCCCGGCATGCGCCAGCTCGTCGGTCAGCGCGCCGGCGGTTTTGTCGTCCACGGGCGTGCTGACCTTTGCCAGCATCGGCCCGGTGTCGAGACCCTTGGCCATCGCCATGATTGTGACGCCGGTGCGCTCATCGCCTGCGAGGATCGCGCGCTGGATCGGTGCCGCGCCGCGCCAGCGGGGGAGCAGGGAGGCGTGGACGTTGAGGCTGCCGAGCCGCGGGGCGTGGAGGACCGGGATCGGCAGGATCAGCCCGTAGGCGGCGACCACGGCGACGTCCGCCTGGAAAGCGTCGAAGATGTCTTGTTCCGCCGCGTCATTCAGGGAGAGCGGCGTTCGCACCGGCAGGACCAGCGCCTCCGCTCTGGCTTGCACCGGGCTCGGGCGAGGCGCCTTGCCGCGACCTGCCGGACGTGGTGGCTGCGTATACACCGCCACCACGGAATGGCCGGCCGCGGTCAGCGCATCGAGCGTCGGCACCGCGAAATCCGGCGTTCCCATGAAGACGATCCGCAAAGGCTCTTTCATGCGGCCCTCTGAAACGCTTGTATCATCGCAGCGCAAGCCCTTATTTGGCAGTCATGTCCTCGCCAGAGATCGACGCGCTCACGCAGGCGCTTGCCCGGCTGCCCGGCCTTGGCCCCCGTTCGGCGCGGCGGGCGGTGCTACACCTGCTGCAGCGGCGCGATGCGGCGATGGTGCCGCTGCTGCGCGCGCTGGAAAACGTGAGCGAGCGGATGGTTCATTGTTCGGTCTGCGGCAATGTCGATACCATCGATCCCTGCGCCATTTGCGCCGATCCCCGCCGCGATGCCCGCACTTTGTGCGTGGTGGAGGATGTGGCGGATCTCTGGGCGCTGGAAAAGTCGCGCCTGTTCCCGGGACGGTTCCATGTGCTGGGCGGGCGGCTCTCCGCGCTGGATGGCGTGCGGCCCGAAGACCTTTCGATCGCCAGCCTTGTCCAACGCGTCGCCGATGGCGGCATCGATGAAGTCGTGCTGGCGATGAACGCCACGCTGGAGGGGCAGACGACGGCCCATTACATCGCGGAGCGGCTGGAGGCCTATCCGGTGCGGCTGACACAACTGGCTCATGGCGTGCCCGTCGGGGGCGAACTCGATTATCTTGATGAGGGCACGCTGGCGCAGGCGCTGCGGGCGCGGCGGCCGATTGGTTGAGGGGCGGATACGCGGGCAGATCCTGCCGCGTTCGATCAGCCTGATCGGAACAAAGCGTTAACAACGGCTTGATCTCGCGCCTTGGCTTTCATATCTGGACAGCATGGCCATTAGACCGATCCTTGAGACCCCGGACCCGATTCTGCGGACGATTTCGACGCCCGTCGAGGCGATCGACGATGATTTGCAGACGCTGATCGATGACATGTTCGACACGATGTATGATGCGCCGGGCATCGGGCTGGCGGCCATCCAGGTCGGCGTGCCCAAGCGGGTGCTGGTGATCGATCTGCAGGAGCCCGAGTCCGACGCGGAAGACGCGCCGCCGGTCAAGAATCCGCTGGTGTTCATCAATCCGCAGATCCTCGACGGTTCCCCGGAAAGCTCGGTCTACAATGAGGGCTGCCTCTCTGTGCCGGACCAATATGCCGAGGTCGAGCGGCCCGCGCGTATCCGCGCCAGCTGGATGGATCGGCAGGGGCGGATTCATGAGGAAGAGCTGGAAGGTCTGCTCGCGACCTGCCTGCAGCACGAGATGGACCATCTTGAAGGCATTCTGTTCATCGACCATCTGTCTCGCCTGAAGCGCGACATGCTGCTCAAGAAGCTGGCCAAGACCCGCAAAGCCGCCTGAGCTTCCGCGCCCATTGCGGCGCGGCTTGGTCTTCGAATTTGACCGGCAAGAAAAAAGGGGCGCTTCGGGCGCCCCTTTTTCTAATCCGTGAATAAGCCAGCCGAGGCTCAGCGCTTGTCCATCGGGACATAATCGCGCTGCGTCGGGCCGGTGTAGAGCTGACGGGGACGGCCGATCTTCTGCTCCGGGTCCGAGATCATCTCGTTCCACTGCGCGACCCAGCCGACGGTGCGGGCGAGGGCGAAGAGCACCGTGAACATGTCCGTCGGGAAGCCGATCGCCGACAGGATCACGCCCGAGTAGAAGTCCACATTCGGGTAGAGCTTCTTCTCGATGAAATATTCGTCGTGCAGCGCGATCTGCTCCAGCTCGCGGGCGACGTCGAAGATGGGGTCGCTGACGCCCAGCTTGTCCAGCACTTCCTTGGCGGTCGCCTGCATCACCTTCGCGCGCGGATCGTAGTTCTTGTACACGCGGTGGCCGAAGCCCATCAGGCGGAACGGATCGTCCTTGTTCTTGGCGCGGGCGATGTAGGACGGGATGCGATCCACGGTTCCGATCTCGCGGAGCATGTTGAGCGCCGCTTCGTTGGCGCCGCCATGCGCCGGGCCCCACAGGCAGGCGATGCCCGCCGCAATGCATGCAAACGGATTGGCGCCCGAGGAACCGGCCAGACGCACGGTCGAGGTGGAGGCGTTCTGCTCGTGATCGGCATGCAGGATGAAGATCTTGTCCATCGCCGCTTCGACGACGGGGTCGACCACATACTCCTCGGCCGGGACCGAAAAGGTCATGCGCAGGAAGTTGCCGGTGTAGCTCAGGTCGTTGCTCGGATAGACGAAGGGCTGACCGACCGAATATTTGTAGGCCATGGCCGCGAGCGTCGGCATCTTGGCGATGAGACGGTGGCTCGCGATCATCCGCTGGTGCGGATCGGTGATGTCCGTGGAGTCGTGGTAGAAGGCGGACAGCGCGCCGACCACGCCGCACATGATCGCCATGGGGTGCGCATCGCGACGGAACCCGCGGAAGAAGGTGGAGAGCTGCTCGTGCACCATCGTGTGGCGCGTGATCGTCCGCTCGAACAGCTCAAACTCGTCCTTGGAGGGGAGCGAGCCGCGCAGCAGCAGATAGGCTACTTCCATGAAGCTCGACTGCTCGGCGAGCTGATCGATGGGATAGCCGCGGTGAAGGAGCACGCCCTCATCACCATCGATATAGGTCAGTGCCGAGTCGCAGCTCGCCGTCGAGGTGAAGCCGGGATCATATGTGAACATGCCCGTCTGGGCATAGAGCTTGCGAATGTCGATGACCTTGGGGCCGACGGAACCTTCGACGACCTTACAGTCGAGATCCTTGCCCTCGACGGTCATTTTGACTGTGCTGTCGCTCATTCCTTCACCCCTTATTGCTCAAATTTGCGGCCCGGACCCGGAAGCCTGGAGGAGTCCGGCCTGATCCTGCAGGCGGCCCAAGGTTTCGTCCCGACCAAGATGGAGTAGCACGTCGAAGATACCGGGCGACGTCGTCCGTCCCGTTAAAGCAACGCGCAGTGGCTGTGCAATCTTTCCAAGGCCAAGGCCAGCCTCTTCCGCGATCGCGCGGATGGCCGCCTCAAGCGCCTCAAGCGACCAGTCGGGCAGCGCCCGCAGCTGCTCGACCACCGTGCCGAGCAGAGCTCGGGCATTCTCGTCGAGCAGCTTGGCGGCAGCCTCTTCGACCGCGAGCGGCCGTTTGGCAAACAGGAACGCGGCGCCGTCGGTCAGCTCCAGCAACGTCTTGGCGCGGGGCTTGAGCGCGGGCATGATCGCCGCAAGCTGGTGCAGCCGGGCCTGGGCCGCGGCATCGTCATCCAGAGCCTCCATCCGCTCGGCGACGAGCAGAGCGAGGCGACCGTCATCGGCCTCGCGAATGTAATGGCCATTCAGATTCTCGAGCTTCTTGAGGTCGAATCGCGACGGCGAGCGACCCACGCCCGGCAGATCGAACCACTCGACGGCCTGCTCGCGGCTGATGATCTCATCATCGCCATGGCCCCAGCCGAGTCGCAGCAGATAGTTGTTCACCGCCTCGGGCAGCATGCCCAGCTCGTCACGATAGGCATCGACGCCCATGGCGCCATGCCGCTTGGATAACTTGGCACCATCCTGCCCGTGAATCAGCGGGATGTGCGCATAGACCGGCTCGGGCCAGTCCATCGCGCGGATGATGCCGAGCTGGCGGAAGGCGTTGTTGAGATGGTCATCGCCACGGATCACATGAGTGACGCCCATGTCATGATCGTCCACGACGACGGCCAGCATATAGGTGGGCGTGCCGTCCGAGCGGAGCAGGATCATGTCGTCCAGCTCGGCATTCTGCACGACCACGCGGCCCTGCACGGCATCTTCGATGACGGTTTCGCCCTCGCGGGCCGCCTTCAGGCGAATGACATAGGGGGCATCGCCGCCTTCGGAGGGATCGCGGTCGCGCCAGCGCCCGTCGTAGCGCATCGGCTGACGCGCGGCGCGTTGCTGCTCGCGCAGGGCTGCCAGCTCTTCGGGAGTCGCGAAGCATTTATAGGCATGGCCGGCGTCGAGCAGGGCGTTGGCGACCTCGGCATGGCGTGCCGCACGCGCGAACTGGAAGACCGGTTCGTCATCGCCTGCAAGGCCCAGCCAGCTCAAGCCGTCGAAGATCGCCTCGATCGCGGATTCGGTCGAGCGGGCGCGGTCGGTATCCTCGACGCGCAGTAGGAACTTGCCGCCGTGGTGACGGGCGAAAAGATAGTTGAACAGCGCCGTGCGTGCGCCGCCAATGTGGAGATATCCCGTAGGCGAGGGGGCAAAGCGGGTGACGACCGTGCCTGTTTGTTTCCGTCCTTCTGCCACGCTATGCCTGCTTTTCCCTTATGTCGCGGGTGGGTTTCCTAGTGAACGAGAATGCCCCTAGCACGCCTTTTCCGGCTCGACAAATACCGTTGTTGCGCCGCAGCAGTGTCTGGTTGGGACGGCTTCATGCGCGAGCGGAATCGGTGCTGGAGGCCGAGCGGGCGCAACTGCCACTGTGGGTGCCGATCCTGCTGGGCGCCGGGATTATCGCTTGGTTCACTCTGCCTGCGCCGCCGCAGTGGATGGCGTGGATCGCCTTCTGGCTGGGCGCCGCCGCCGCGTTTGGCGCCGTGGGGCGCGGAGGACGCTTGCCTGCTGCGCTGGCCGTCGGCGCGGTGCTGCTGGCGGCGGGCTGTCTGCTGATCTGGGCTAAAGCGCTGCTCGTGGCGCAGCCACCGCTCGCACGCGCCGCGGTGGTGGAGATGGAGGCGCGCGTCCTCTCGGCGACGCCCCTGGCTGCACGGGGACTGGTGCGGCTGGAGGTCGCGCCGCTATCCCGGCCCGATCTGCCGGCGCGGGTCCGCATCAACGCGGCGCCCGATCAGATGGCAGAGGAGATTGCCGCAGGGGACCGCATTGCCGTCCGAGCGCGGCTAATGCCGCCTGCACCGGCTGCCCTGCCGGGCGCTTATGATTTTGCGCGGACGGCCTATTTTTCCGGCCTCGGCGCTACCGGGCGGGCACTCGGCAAAGTGCAGCGCCTCGATGCGGCAACCGCTGGCGGGGATGCGCGCGCGACTCTCGCCCACCACATCGCCGCGCGGTTGCCGGGACCGGAAGGGACGATCGCGATCACGCTCGCCACGGGCAATCAGAACTGGATCAGTGAGGCGGATGCGGACGCGATGCGGCGCAGCGGGCTTGCCCATCTGCTCTCGATCAGTGGCTTGCACGTCTCCGCGCTGATCGGCGGCGTGATTCTCATCATGGTCAGTCTGCTTGCGCTTTCGCCGACCCTTGCGCTGCGCTGGCCGGTGCTGATGATCGCCGCCTGCGTGGGCGGCGCGGCGGGCATCGGCTACACTGTGTTCACCGGGGCGCAGGTGCCGACGATCCGCTCGTGCATTGCCGCTCTGCTGGTAATCGCGGGCATGGCTCTGGGCCGTGAGGCCATCGGGCTGCGCTTGATCGCGACCGGCGCGCTGATCGTGATGATCTTTTGGCCCGAGGCTGTCATCGGCCCCAGCTTCCAGATGAGCTTCGTTGCCGTGACCGCGATTGTGGCGCTTTACGAATATCCCCCCGCACGGCGGCTGTTCGAGCGACGCGATGAAGGGCGGATAAAGCGCTGGACCCGCAGCCTCGGCGCCTTGCTGGCGACAGGTTTGCTGGTGGAGCTGGTGCTGACGCCGATTGCCTTCGCTCATTTTCATCGCTCGGGCCTGCTTGGCGCGGCGGCCAATATGATCGCCATTCCACTCACAAGCTTCGTGGTGATGCCGGCTGAGGTGCTCGCGCTGGTGCTCGACGCTGTGGGGCTGGGGGCGCCCGTGTGGTGGGTGGTCGGCGTGGCGCTCAAGTTCCTTCTGTGGATCGCGCATAGTGTCGCCAGTCAGCCCTTTGCCACGCTGTCGCTGCCCGTCTCCAGCGGACTGGCCTTTGCGCTCGCCATGATCGGCCTCTTGTGGCTGATGCTTTGGCACACGGCGCTGCGATGGTGGGGCCTGCCTCTGGCGGCGCTCGGCTTTTTCCTGACATTTCTGGCACCGTCCGCCGATGTGCTGGTCACCGCCGATGGTCATCATGTGGCGGTGCGTCTGGGCGACGGGCGGATGGCGCTGTTGCGGGACCGGAGCGGGGATTATGTTCGTACCACTTTGGCCGAGGCCAGCGCCTATGACGGTGAGTTTGCGTCCCTGACGCAGGCGCCGGACACGCGATGCACGCGGGACATGTGCGCGATGACATTGCCGGGCCGTACCGGCCAGCCGCCGGTTCACCTGCTGATCAGTCGCTCGCGCCTGCTGGTTCCCTATCCCGAGTTGGTGGCCGCCTGCGCACAGGCTGATCTTGTGATTGCTGACCGACGCCTGCCGCCCGGATGTGTGCCGCGCTGGGCAAAGCTGGATCGGCCCGCACTGAGTGCCATGGGGGGCGCACTGGTCCTGCTGGACAGCCGGGAGATCGTGCCGGGCCACGACCCGCGCAGTCGCCATCCCTGGATAGCGGGCACCGGCTCGCGCTAGAGCCAGCGTCCCAAACCGCCCGTCTCAGTTATAGCGCCGCAATAGCCCTGCGAGCCGACCCTGAATGCGCACCTGCCGCGCCTCATAGGTTTGCGGCTCATGATCGCGATTGGCGGGGTCGAGCCTCACCTTGCGGCCGTCATGATGGAAATATTTGAGCGTCGCTTCATTCTCGTCGATGAGGGCAACGACGATCTGGCCATCGCGCGCCGTCTCGGTCCGTTGGATCAGCGCGAAGTCACCGTCGAAAATCCCTGCTTCGATCATCGAGTCACCGGAGACTTCCAGCGCGTAATGATCGCCGGCGCCCAGCAACGCGGCCGGGACCGGCAGCATGGTGTCGCTCTCCATCGCCTCGATGGGAAGACCGGCAGCGATGCGCCCATGCAGCGGAATTTCGATCACGTCATTGGCGGCGATAGGGATCGTCCGCGCCGGCGCGGTGGGCGCCTTGCGCAGCGGGGTCACGTTGGTGGCCGCCGCCGGCTCTTCCGTCCGCTCTGCCACGGGCATACCATCCGGCAGTTTGAGGATTTCGAGCGCCCGCGCGCGATTGGGCAGCCTGCGGATGAAGCCGCGCTCTTCCAGCGCGCTGATCAGCCGGTGGATGCCGGACTTCGACTTGAGGTCCAGCGCCTCCTTCATCTCCTCGAAACTGGGCGAGACGCCACCCTGATCGAGATGCTGCTTGATGTAGCTGAGCAGTTGCTGTTGCTTGGCGGTCAACATGAGTGGTTCCCCAATATGGAACGGACGGAGAACGTTTAGGAAACGAATCGAGCCACGTCAACACGGATCGGCCGAATATCTCGCGTTTCGGTGGGCGGGCGCTCCAGCCTTGCGCTAGCGAGCGATCAGGTCAGGATGTGCTGATCGGGCGCGATGGGCGCGGGGAGATCAGTCGCGCCGAGGCGGGCGAGCATTTCGCGTTCCACCGTCCGCGTCATAGCATCGAGCGGCAAATCGTTGGGATCATAGCCGAACGGGTCTTCCAGCTGATCGCCCAAGGCGTCCAGCCCGAAGAAGGTGTAGCTCGCCACCAGCACCGGAATGAGGGCCCACCAGCCCAGCGAACCAGCCAGGGCGAAAGGCAGCAACAGGCAGAAGACGTAGGTCGTGCGGTGGAGAATGAGCGAATAGGTGAACGGTACCGGCGTGCTGGCGATCCGCTCGCAGGCCGCCTGCACATCGCTGAGCGCCTTGAGCTGCCCCTCGATGAGCGAGTGGTGGATGGGATTGATCTTTTCATCTGCGGAGAGGCGCAAGCAGTGCGCGCCCATCTCGTAGAGCACGGTGTCGGTAGGGTTCGGGGAGGTGCGCCAAGGCCCATCCTTTACCCACCTGCCGATCGCGGCCGCCTCGTCATGCTGGCGCAGGCGGGCAGCAAGACCGTTGGTGAAGCCGCAGATGCCGCGGAGCAGCGGGGTGCGTTCCTCCTCAGGCAGCGAGGAGGTGAGTCGCGCGAAGGAGCGGCTCGCGATGATCAGCGCGCCCCATTGCTTGCGACCCTCCCACCAGCGATCATAACAGGCGCTGTTGCGGAAGCTCATGAAGATGGAGAGCGACAGGCCGATCAGCGCGAATGGAATGCCGCTGATCTGCGCGAACAGCCCGGGCCAGGCGCGCGCCGCGAGAATGGCCGCCACGCTGGCCACGGCGATGCCCGCCAGCCGATGCTGGATATGCGGCATGATCGTGCCGCGATAGGCGAACAGCACTTCGAGCAAGCCAAGGCGGTTGCGAACGATCACGGGCGGACATCTCCTGCCAGGGCACGCGGCCACCGGACATGGGCCGGGCACCGGGCGCGCTCGCCATGCGGAGGATGCGCGCGCAGATCAAGGATTAAGTGGCCGCAAGGGGAAGCGCGCAATGGGCGCTGAGGGAACCGGCGGAGATAAGAGCGGTTCAGCTCGAGAGACGATCACCACAAGAGGACCGTGCCATGCCCCTCAAGCTCGAAGGTTCCTGTCGATGCGGCGCCGTGCGCTTGTCCGTCGACAGCCACGCGCCGGTGCCATTCCTGCGCTGTTATTGCTCGATCTGCCGCAAGACCGCCGGCGGTGGCGGCTATGCCATCAATCTCCACGCCGACAAGCGCACGCTCAAGGTGCAAGGCGAGACCGCCATCTATCACGCTACGCTGGACGATGGTGAAGGCAGCTGCCAGGTCAGCACCGGCGAGCGGCACTTCTGCCCGTCCTGCGCGAGCGCGCTCTGGGTGTTCAGCCCGGAGTATCCTGACCTGCTCCACCCTTTCGCTTCCGCGATCGACAGCGATTTGCCCAAGGCGCCGTCGCTCGTGCACATGATGCTCGGATCAAAGGCGAATTGGGTCGAACCGCAGATCGGGCGGAACGACCAGTGCTTCGACGGCTATCCAGACGAGGGGCTGGAAGACTGGCACCGGGCGCATGGGCTATGGATTGAATAGGACGACGTCCCCTTATACGGCCGCGCTCTAAAGGCGGACGGCCCAAGTTAACGTGCTGGCCAACGCCTGCGCGGCTCCTGGCTGGAGAGCGCAACGGTGTTCTCGTCTTTCTCTTCAATGTTGATTATGTGCTTCGCCGAAAAGGGCAGCTCGGTGCCCAGCCAAAACTCATCATTTTCGGCAATGGAGCTTGGTTCGTTGTCAAGTACGCCAAGATACCCGTCCGCTGTGCGCTCTCTGACGAGAACCCACATCCGCTCCACCGCGACATTCTCATCAGCATCTTCGACGCTAATCCGAAAGATCAGCTTGGC
The DNA here is from genome assembly GCF_025961955.1 of Sphingobium sp. B10D7B. Taxonomy (NCBI): domain Bacteria; kingdom Pseudomonadati; phylum Pseudomonadota; class Alphaproteobacteria; order Sphingomonadales; family Sphingobiaceae; genus Sphingobium; species Sphingobium sp. B10D7B. Next base: position 1,856,093 of record NZ_JAOQOQ010000001.1, on the reverse strand, counting down.
TAGGTCTCCGGGCTCAAGGTTTTCTCGTTTTTGGCGGTCAGGTATCCAAAAGGTCTTTGGCGCTGCGGCATGATAGGTTTCCCCGTCCTCAAGAGACCACCCATCGATCTGAAAATCTGGCTCACGCATCACACAATATTACCTTTGGGGATAAACGTCCGCAAGGTACGGCCAATCGTCCGGAATCAGAAGGTCTGCTTCCAGGCCAAACTTGCCGTTCACGGGTCCTTCTTCACCGCTCCAAAGCGGTTATGGCTTTAAAAGCCGACTGAACGGACTCGACTCCGTTGTGGCGCCGCTGCGTTCGCACTGAGTAGCTGTTGAGCCTGTCGAAGCGGCGTATCGAAGGACTTACCCGTGCGCTGCGATGCTTCGATACGGGTCTTCGATACGCGTCTGCGGCGCTCCTCAGACCCTACTCAGCACGAACGAGGAAGGTTGAAGAAAGCCGGTATCCATAGCTTTTTTCTATCGATAGGAGCCGTAATGGCTCTTCAGGATCGAGCAAAGCTGCCCAGCCGGCTCTGTGCTTCCAACCCTCTAGCGCCATGCCAATACATACCCACATCGCGCACTTCCGCTGTAATCCACCCTTCACCCAATACTCTTCGCCAACCCTTGGCTCAACTTAAGCGCCCCGTTCAGCCGTGCCTTGGGATCACCCCAAGCGCGCTGGATGACGAGTTTGCTGTCGGGCCGCAGCTTGGCGATAGCGCCGAGTTTCTGGACGTAGCCGATCAGGCCCGGGAGATTGCGGCACTGGTCGTTCTGGAAGCTCACCAGCGCGCCGCGCGGGCCGATGTCGATCTTGGCGATGCCGGCCTTGCGGCAATTGAGCTTCACGTCGATTAGGGTCAACAGATTCTGGGTAGGGTCCGGTAGCGGGCCGAAGCGGTCGATCAGCTCGGCGGCGAAGGCCTCGATGGCGCCCTTGTCCTCCAGCTCGTTGATGCGGCGATAGAGGCCCATGCGCAGGTCGAGATCCGGCACATAATCCTCCGGGATCATGATCGGCGCCTCGACATTGATCTGCGGCGAGGACTTGTCCGGTGCCGGGGCGAGCGCGGCACCGCCGGCCTTGGCTTCCATGATCGCCTCTTCCAGCATCGACTGGTAAAGCTCGAAGCCAACCTCCTTGATGTGGCCGCTCTGCTCGTCACCGACGAGATTGCCCGCACCGCGAATGTCGAGATCATGGCTCGCAAGCTGGAAGCCGGCGCCCAGCGTATCGAGATCGGACAGGACTTTGAGCCGCTTTTCGGCCGTCTCCGTCGTCAGCCGATCGGCGGGAGTCGTCATATAGGCATAGGCGCGCGTCTTGGATCGACCCACGCGGCCGCGCAGCTGGTAGAGCTGCGCGAGGCCGAAGCGGTCTGCGCGGTGGATGATGATGGTGTTGGCGCTCGGGATATCGAGGCCGGATTCGACGATGGTCGTCGAGAGCAGCACATCATATTTGCGCTCGTAGAAGGCGGACATGCGCTCCTCCACCTCGCTGGCCGACATCTGACCATGCGCGGAAATGGCGCGCACTTCGGGCACCTTCTCGCGGAGGAAATCCTCCATGTCCGGCATGTCAGAGATACGCGGCACGACGAAATAGGTCTGGCCGCCGCGATAATGCTCGCGCAGCAGCGCCTCGCGCAGCACCACATCGTCCCAGGGCATGACATAGGTGCGCACGGCGAGGCGATCCACGGGCGGCGTCTGGATGACGGACAGCTCGCGCAGGCCGCTCATCGCCATTTGCAGGGTGCGCGGAATCGGCGTTGCGGTGAGGGTGAGGACGTGGACGTCCGCCTTGAGCTGCTTGAGGCGCTCTTTGTGGACCACGCCAAAGCGCTGCTCTTCATCCACGATCACCAGCCCGAGCCGCTTGAACTCCAGCCCCTTGGTCAGCAGGGCATGGGTGCCGATGACGATGTCGATGGTGCCGTCGGCCAGGCCGTCCTTGGTCGCCTTGGTCTCGGTGGTGCCGACAAGGCGGGAGAGGCGCCCGACCTTGAGCGGGAAGCCGCGGAACCGCTCCTCGAAATTGAGGTGATGCTGGCGCGCGAGCAGGGTCGTGGGGCAGATCAACGCAACCTGCGCGCCGGCCATCGCCGCAACGAAGGCGGCGCGCAGCGCGACCTCCGTCTTGCCGAAGCCGACATCGCCGCAAACCAGCCGGTCCATCGGCTTGCCGGCGGCCAGATCGTCAAGCACATCGCTGATCGCGCGATCCTGATCTTCCGTTTCCTCATAGGGGAAGCGGTCGACGAAGGCGGGATAGCCGGCGCTCTCCGCCTCATAGGCAGGCGCAGCCCGCAGGGCCCGTTGCGCAGCAGTGGCAAGCAGCTCTCCGGCGATCTCCCGGATGCGCTCCTTCATCCGCGCCTTGCGGCGTTGCCAGGCCTCGCCGCCGAGCTTGTCCAGCGCGACCGCATCCTCACCCGAACCGTAGCGCGAGAGCACGTCGAGATTCTCGACCGGCACGTAGAGCTTGTCGCCGCCGGCATAAGCGAGCGCCACGCAATCATGCGGCGATTTGCCGACCGGGATCGAGGTCAGGCCCTCATAGCGCCCGATGCCATGATCGACATGGACGACGAGATCGCCCGGCGTGAGGGTAGCAAGTTCGGCAAGGAAAGCGTCCGCGCTCTTGCGCCGCTTCTGACGCCTCACCAGACGATCGCCGAGCATGTCCTGCTCGGTCAGCACTTCCAGTTCGGTATTGGCAAAGCCGTGATCGAGCGGCAGCACGGCCAGCGCCACGCGGCCCGCGGGCGCGCCGAGCGCTTCCTGCCAGCTATCGACCAGTGTGACCCCCCGCACGCCGTGGTCTTCAAGCAAGCCCTTCAGTCGCTCGCGCGCGCCGATGGAGTAGCTGGCGATGATGCGCTTGCGGCCCTTGCGCTGGCTTTGCTCCAGATGCTTGGCCACCGCCTCATAGACATTGCCGCCCTGCGCCCGCTCCGGCGCGAAGTCGCGGGCGCTGTCCACGCCGAAATCGAGCACATGGGCGCTCTCGGGCTCGTGGAAGCTGGAGGTGAGGTGGATCGGCAGCGCCTCGATATCTTGCGCCCACTGATCGGCAGTCAGATAGAGCTGATCCGGCTGCAGCGGGCGATAGCTGCCCGGCGAGGCCGCCGCGGCGGTCGTGCGATTGGCGTGATAATCCCGGATCGCCTCGAAGCGGGCCTCGGCCGCGCCAGCAGTGCCGGCCTCGCGAATCCACAGCGTTCCCTCCGGCAGATGCTCGGCGAGCGGGACGAGCCGGTCCTCGAACAGCGGCAGCCAATGCTCCATGCCGGCCAGACGCCGCCCGTCGCTCACCGCCTGATACAGCGGATCGCCCGTGGCGGTCGCGCCGAACATCTCGCGGTAGCGGCTGCGGAAGCGCTTAATGCTCTCCTCATCGAGCAGCGCCTCGGAGGCGGGCAAGAGCATGAAGCCATCGACCGCCCCGGTGGTGCGCTGGGTCGCGGGATCGAACCGGCGCAGCGTCTCGATCTCGTCGCCGAAGAAATCGAGCCGCAACGGGCCGGGTTCGCCGGAGGGATAGAGATCGACGATGCCACCGCGCACGGCATATTCGCCGGCATCATGCACCGTATCCGTGCGGACATAGCCGTTGGATTGAAGCAGGCTGACCAGCCGGTCGATGGCGATCCGCTCGTTCGGAGCCAGGCGCGCAACCATCTGGCGGATGCGGAAAGGCGTCAGCGTCTTCTGCGTGACCGCGTTGACGGTGGTGATGACCAACTGCGGCCCTTTGGGCGTGCCCTGCAGGGCGTGCAGGCCCGCCAGCCGCTCGGACGCGGCGCGCAATGAAGGGGAGGCGCGGTCGTAAGGCAGGCAGTCCCAGGCGGGAATGCTCACCACCTCCAGCTCGGGCGCGAAATAGCGAACGGTCTGCGCAATCGCATCGGCCATCTGGCCATCGGCGGCGATGAAGCAGGCGCGCTCCTTCGCCGCGCGGGCGAGGTCGGCGAGCAGCACGGGCAGGAAACCCGCGGGCACGCCGGAGAGCGTGAGCGGCGCCTTGGCCGAGAGGATGCGGGATATGTCGGTCATTAGTGTGTTCGCCTCTGCCTTCCGTTCGTGTCGAGCCCTTCGACTGCCCGCAGGGCGGGCGCTCAGGATAAACTTCAGCCAGAGGCTGAAGTCGAGACACGGGTAGCGCTTTGGGATTGGCGTTGGCCCGCTGGTTCTCGACTACGCTCGAACCGAACGGAGGTTGGGAGGGTCAAGAAAGGGGAGGGCTCACTTCGCAATCGGAACATAATCAAGCCTGCGCATCGCTTCCATCATCGCGCCTTCGTAATGCGCGGGGCAGGGAAGAGTGCCGATGGCCCAGGCCATGATGTCGACATCCTCTTCCTCGAGCAGCGCCTCGAACAGATCGGCTTGTTTCTGCGTGAAGCTCGCGGCGTGGGCATCGAAGAAGCCGCCGATCATCAGATCAGCTTCCTTCGTGCCCCGGTGCCAGGCGCGGAATTTGAGGCGGCGCAGGCGGGTCTCGTCGATCATGTCCGGTCCTTTTCGCGCGGCGCTCGGGTGCGCGTTTTGTCATGATTGGCCGGCGGGCACTTTTCCGGCCCTCCAGCTTCGACTAGGGCAGATAGCGATGCGGCCCGACATTCTCAATCCGCTGTTCACGGAAAGCACGGCGCTCAAGGGCGTGGGAAGCGCTTCGGCCAAGCCGCTGGAGCGCCTGGGCCTCACGCGCGTGGTCGATCTCGCCTTCCATCTGCCGGTGAGCTGGATCGAGCGGCAGCGCGTGCGGCGGCTTGCGGAAGCCGAGACGGGGCGGATGGTTGCGCTTGTGCTGACGGCGCAGGACTATCGCGCCTCGGGCACGGCACGGGCGCCGTTTCGCATCCGCGCCGTGGATATGGCCGGCGACCCGGTGAGCATCGTCTATTTCGGTAAGAACAGCGGATGGCCGCGCAAGCTCTTCCCGCTCGGCGAGCCGCGCTTTGTTTCCGGTCGGCTCGATCAGTTCGGGGACGACTTGCAGATCGTCCACCCCGATCATGTCGTGCCGGTGGAAGAGGCGGGTCAGATTGCCGATTGCGAGCCCGTCTACGGTCTTTCGGACGGCATCACCAATGGCCGGCTGCGCGATCTTGTCGCGCAATCGGTCGAGCGCGGGCCGGCTCTGGATGAGTGGATCGAACCGGGGCTGCGCGCCCACAAGGGCTGGCCGAGCTGGCAGGAAGCGCTCAAGGCCACGCACGAGACGCCCGGCGCAAAGCCCGCGCGCGAGCGCCTGGCCTATGACGAGGTGTTCGCAAGCCAGCTTGCGCTGATGCTGCTGCGGGCCTCGACACGCCGCCGGCGCGGGCTTCCGCTGGCCGGAGACGGACATTTGCGCGACGCCTTGCGCCTGCCATTCGCCCCCACCGGCGCCCAGCGCCGTGCGTTTGCCGAGATCGAGGGGGACATGGCGCAGGCTGTGCCGATGCTCCGGCTGCTGCAGGGCGATGTGGGCTCGGGTAAGACGCTGGTGGCGCTGATGGCACTGCTCAATGCGGTGGAAGCCGGTGCGCAGGCGACCTTTCTGGCGCCGACGGAAATTCTCGCCCGCCAGCATTTCGCCAGCCTTCAGACGATGCTGGCCGGCCTGCCGGTGAACGTCGCGATCCTGACCGGGCGGGACAAGGGTAAGGCGCGCGAATCGACGCTGATGGGGCTGGCCGATGGCAGCATCCACATCCTCGTGGGCACCCATGCGATCTTTCAGGAGGCCGTCACCTATCGCAACCTCGGCCTTGCGGTCATTGACGAGCAGCATCGCTTCGGCGTGTCGCAGCGGCTGATGCTGACGGCCAAGGCGGAACGGACGCCGCATCTGCTGGTGATGACCGCCACGCCCATTCCCCGCACGCTCTGCCTCGCGCAATATGGCGATATGGACGTCTCAAGGCTCGATGAGATGCCGCCCGGCCGCCAGAGCATCGACACGCGGGTCATCGGGGACGATCGGCTGGAGGATATCGTCTCCGCACTCGGCCGCCATATTGCGGCGGGGCGTCAGGCCTATTGGGTGTGCCCGCTGGTGGAGCAGAGCGAGGATGGCGACGAGCCGGCAGCGGAAGCGCGCACTGCGATGCTCAAGGCGCGGTTCGGCGCGGATGTCGTCGGCATGGTCCACGGGCAAATGCCCGGCCCGGAGAAGGATGCGGTCATGGAGGCCTTCTCGCGCGGGCAGCTCAAGCTGCTGGTGGCGACGACGGTGATTGAGGTCGGCGTGGACGTGCCCAATGCCACGCTGATGATCGTGGAAGCGGCGGAGCGCTTCGGCCTTGCGCAGCTGCACCAGTTGCGCGGGCGCGTGGGGCGCGGCGATCAGCGCAGTTTCTGCATGTTGCTGCACGGGAGCAACCTCTCCGAGACAGCGCGCTCGCGTCTCGCCCTGATGCGGGAGACCAATGATGGCTTCCGCATCGCAGAGGAAGATCTGAAATTGCGCGGGGCTGGCGAAATCCTCGGTACGCGCCAATCGGGCGAGCAGCGCTTTCGGCTGGCCAGCCCGGAACAGATCCAATCGCTGCTGGATGCCGCGCATGACGATGCCCGTCTGCTCATGGACCGCGATGGCGGGCTGGCCTCCCCGCGCGGACAGGCCGCGCGGCTGTGCCTTTATCTGTTCGAGCGCGATGCGGCGATCAGTCTGCTCGCCAGCGGCTGAGCGTCAGCCGTCGGTCTGTGGCCGGGTGATGCGTGCCAGAATATCGAGATAGGCCCGCGCATCGATAGGCTGGAGGAATTGCGCGCCAAAGCATCCCCGCAGGCTCCAGCGGATTTGCGCATCCTGCGTGGTGATGAGCGGCAAGCGAAGGGCGACCGGTTCGCCGCGCTCGAAGCGTGCGAAACCGCAGCGGGCTTGAAATCCCCAGACCGAAAAGTCGATCAGCTCGACCTCGATGGGGTCCGTGCCGCGCGGCCGGGATACATGGGTCTGGAAGGAGATGGCGTCGCGTGAAACGACGCGGCGCCGGCTGTGACTCAGCTCGGATCGGACAGCCCGGCTCCATGCTTCGTCGCCCATCGTTCAGGCTCCAGCGCGGCTGGCGCGAGGGTCAGCGGCCGGGATGATCGGGGCCCTTCAGCCGCAGGAGCATGATGTCATACTCCTTGTCCGCGATCGCTGACTCGAATTCGACACCGAGGCGCGCACTGTTCGCCCAGATCGCGCGCCCCCGCAACATGCCGATCTGCGGCACATCGATGGTGAGGCTTTCGCCGATCGACACCAGTTGATCGCAGCGGATCATGCAGCCGCTCGGCGAAATGTTGATGAGCACGGCCGGCGATGGCGGGAGGGTGCCCCCCCAGATCTGCACGGGGCTTTCCACGGCGTCCCGTTCGTAGCGGCGCGGCTCGTCCATCGAGAAGGCAAACGTCATGGATCAGACTCCCAGTCGGAGTCTGATCCTGTCAGGGACCGGTAAACATCTGATAAACTCGGCGTAATCGAGGCGCGAACGCCCCGCTCCGGCAGCTTAGCGGCTGAGCAGCGCGTGCCGCTTCTTGCCGAGGCTGAGCTTCACCGGCGTCCCGCCAATCGCGATCAGATGCTTTTCATCGCGCACCGGCTCGTCGTCGACGCGGACGGCGCCTTCGGCAATCTTGCGGCGCGCCTCGCCATTGGAGGCGGCCAGCCCGGCCTGGGTGAGGGCCGTGACCAGGGCGATGCTGCCTTCCGAGACGTGGACGGTCGGCAAATCCGCAGCCGCCGCCGCGCCTTGCTCGAAGGTGAGGCGGGCGGTTTCGGCAGCGCCATCCGCAGCGGCCCGGCCACGGCAAAGCGCCGTTGCCTCATTGGCGAGGATCTTCTTGGCCTCGTTGATCTCCGCGCCTTGCAGCGCTTCGAGCCGCCGGATTTCGTCCATCGGCACATCGGTGAACAGGCGCAGGAACCGCCCGACATCGCGATCATCCGTGTTCCGCCAGAACTGCCAATAGTCGAAATGCGGCAGCATCGCCTCGTTCAGCCAGACGGCGCCCGCCATCGTCTTGCCCATCTTGCCGCCATCGGCCGTGGTGATGAGCGGCGTGGTGACGCCGTAGACTTCCGTGCCATCCACCCGGCGCGAGAGCTCGATACCGTTGACGATATTGCCCCACTGGTCCGATCCGCCCATTTGCAGCCGGCAACCTGCCCGACGGGAAAGCTCGAGGAAGTCATAGGCCTGGAGGATCATGTAATTGAACTCCAGGAAGCTCAGCGACTGCTCGCGATCCAGCCGCAGCTTGACCGAATCGAAGCTGAGCATCCGGTTGACCGAGAAGTGCTGGCCGTAATCCCGCAGGAACGGCAGATATTCGAGCGCGTCCAGCCACTCGGCGTTGTCGGCCATGATCGCGTCGGTCGGACCATCGCCGAAGGTCAGGAAGTTCTCGAACACCGTCTTGATGGAAGCGATGTTGCTGTTGATCGTCTCGACGGTCATCAGCTTGCGCGCTTCATCCTTGAAGCTGGGGTCGCCGACCTTGCCGGTCCCACCACCCATCAGCACGATGGGCTTGTGGCCGGTCTGCTGCATGCGACGCAGCAGCATGATCTGCACCATCGAGCCCACGTGCAGCGAGGGCGCGGTGGGATCAAAGCCGATATAGCCCGGAACGACCTGCCTGGCGGCGAGCGCATCCAGCGCGCTTGCGTCAGTAATCTGGTGGATATAGCCCCGCTCTTCGAGCAGGTTCAGCAGGTCGGACTTGTAGCTTGTCATGATCGCCCTTTGGGAAGCGCGGGGTTATTGAAACGCGGGGGCGCTTAGCATGGGATGGGAAGGATGAGTAGTATTTTGGCCCGCGCCGCTCTGGTCTGCCATCCGGATACGCCCTGCGATGCACTGGCGGCGCTGGGCATGCAGATTGAGCTGACCGACGATCATGGTTGGGAGATTGGCTTCGTGGCGATGAGTCGGATTGTCGATCTGCGTCTGCCCAAGGCCGCGCCAGGCATTCATACCGATGAGCTATGGCGCACCACCTGCTTCGAGCTGTTCGTGGCGCAGGACGATGATGCCTATGCCGAGTATAATTTCTCGCCTTCCGGCGCCTTCGCGGCCTATCATTTCGACCATTATCGCACCGGTATGAGGCCCTTCGAGATCCCCGCGCCGCGTATCCTGCAGGCGGCAGATGCCGAGCGGCTGTCGCTGTCCATCCGCCTTCCCGAAGACGCGCTGGTGTGGGATCGATCAGGGCCGATCGGCGCCAGCGCGGTCATTGAGGAGGCGAACGGCTCTCTGAGCTATTGGGCGCTGGCGCATCCACCCGGACGGCCAGACTTTCACCACCGGGATTGCTTCGCGCTGCGGCTTCCGCCAGTGGACCGGGCATGAGCTTTCTGACTGGTCTCGATCGCCTGCTGGCCGACCCTGCGCTGCGTGCGCCGCTTGCCGGCCAGCGCGTCTGTCTGCTGGCGCATCCCGCTTCCGTCACCGCGGACCTCACCCACGCGCTCGATGCACTGGCGGCCTGTGGCGACATCCGGCTGACCGCCGCCATGGGGCCGCAGCATGGCCTGCGGGGCGACAAGCAGGACAATATGATGGAATCGCCGGATTTCATCGATCCTGCTCACGGCATCCCGGTGTTCAGCCTTTATGGCGAGGTCCGCCGGCCGACGGCGCAGATGATGGACTCGGCCGACATATTCCTCGTCGACCTGCAGGATCTAGGCTGCCGCATCTACACCTTCGTGACGACTTTGCTCTATCTGCTCGAGGCGGCGGAAAAGGCCGGCAAGAGCGTGTGGGTGCTGGACCGGCCCAATCCCGCCGGGCGGCCTATCGAGGGGCTAACCCTCCGGCCGGGCTGGGAGAGCTTCGTCGGTGCCGGGCCGATGCCCATGCGCCATGGCCTCACCATGGGCGAACTGGGGCAGTGGTTCATTGCGCATTTCGGCCTGAACGTGGGTTATCGCGTGATCGCCATGCAGGGTTATGCGCCTGACGCGCCGCCGGGCTTCGGCTGGCCCACTGAGCGCATCTGGGTCAATCCCAGCCCCAACGCGCCCAATCTCAACATGGCCCGCTGTTATGCCGGGACGGTGATGCTGGAAGGCGCGACGCTATCGGAAGGGCGGGGGACGACGCGCCCGCTGGAGCTGTTCGGCGCGCCCGATATCGACGCGCGCAAGGTGATCGGCAAGATGCAGGCGCTGGCGTCGCACTGGCTGGCAGGATGCATCCTGCGCGACTGCTGGTTCGAGCCGACCTTTCACAAGCATGTCGGCGCCTTGTGCGCCGGCGTCCATATCCACGCCGAAGGGCCGGCTTACGCGCATCAGGCCTTCCGCCCATGGCGGGTGCAGGCACTGGCCTTCAAGGCGATCCGCGCGCTGTACCCGGACTATTCGCTCTGGCGCGATTTCCCTTATGAATATGAGATCGGCAAGTTGCCCATCGACGTCATCAATGGATCGCCCTTGCTGCGCGAGTGGGTGGATGACGGCGCCGCGACGGCGGCAGACTTGGATGATATTGCCGGGGCTGACGAACGTGCCTGGGCGGAGACCCGCGCGGCACATCTGCTTTACTGAGCGGTGGGAGGATGAAGGGTGACTCAGAACCGGCGGCGGGGCTGGCGCTGTTGCCGGTGCTGGCTGTGGTCGGATCGACGGCCTGCTTCCAGTTCGGGGCGGCTTTCGCCAAGGGGCTGTATCCCTCGGTCGGGCCGATCGGCGCGTCAGCCCTGCGCATCCTGTTCGCGGCGCTCATTCTGCTGGTGTTGGTCCGGCCGTGGCGGGCGTGGCCTGCGCGGCCGGACTGGCTGGCGCTGCTGGGCCTTGGTACCTGCGTTGCGGGGGCTATTCTCTTTTTCTACCTCGCCATCGCGCATCTGCCGCTGGGCATCGCAATCTCCATCCAATCTCTAGGGCCATTGACGCTCGCCGCCTGCATGGCGAAGCGTGCCGTCCACTTGTTCTGGGTCGCGCTGGCGGGCCTCGGCATCTGGTGTCTGGTGGGTGCCGATGGCGCCAAAGGGGTGCTGGAACCGGTGGGGCTGTTGTTCGCGCTCATCGCTGCAGCCTGCTGGGCAGGCTACATCCTGTGCGGCCGCAGGGTGGCCACATCCTTCGGCGCTGGAGGTGCGGCCTTGTCGCTCTGCGTGGCCGCGCTTCTCGTCGTACCGGTGGGCATGATGCAGAACGGGGTGGGGCTCTTCGCGCCTGCCTTGCTTCCGCTCGCGCTGCTGGTGGCGATCCTGTCCGCAGCCATTCCCTTGTCGCTGGAGCTTTATGCGTTGCCCAGGTTGCCAGCCCGCAACTTTGCGGTGCTGACCAGCCTCGAACCGGCCTTCGCCGTTCTGGCCGGGCTGTTCATGCTGGGCGAACGTCTCAGCGCCATCCAACTCGCCGGCATCGCAATGGTGGTGGCCGCCAGCATGGGCTCGGTGATGAGCAGGAGAAAGACCACGCCAGCATAAGCCCGGCGTTCACTCGATCTTACTGGCTGCTCTGTCGCGCGCCAGCCCTGGCCTTGAGCAAGTTCCACATGCCGCGATGCTGCACGAGCAACTGATCGGCGCCGAATTGCACGGCACGCGAGAAGCGCTCGACCTGGGGAAGGTCGTCCAGCAGAGCCACCGTGTCAGACTGGCTGGGGAGGGTGGTTTCGGCCGGCTCAATGCCGAGGCTGAGCGCACCGACGTCGAGGATCTTGCGGATGGCCTGCCATTCCAGCACCAGCGTGATCGCCGTGCCGAGCGCGCAACCGCGCCGTTCGGACTGAGCAAGCATCTCAATGGCATGGCTTTGCTGGGCGATGGCCGCAGTCGCCTCACTATGACGCGGCGTGCTCGGCACCGGCCCGGCCGCAGCGCAGAGGCGATGCATATAGTCGCGTTCTTCGGCAAAGGCGCTGGTCGAGCGGATCAGCCAATCGCGGGCGACCGGCTCTGCGGTGTGAACAGCGGCATGATCGACAACGCCCGGGATCTGGCCGTGGAGCAGAACGAGAAGGTGGATGAAGTCCGCAAAGTCGGCCGAGTGCCGCGCAAAGGATATCCGCTCGCCGGCCAGCACGGGCGCGCAGTAGGAATGTGTCGCGGACCCTTCGCTCTCCACAAGCGCAAGCACTCGGGCGGAAAGACCGGTCTCAACGAAATCAAGCGGGCGCGGGTCCATATCAAGCCTTAGAATGCCGAACCGACGGGCCGGCAATTTTCCCCGCGGCGATGTAACGCGCAGGAAGTTAACAAGATGTTGAAAACGCTCCAACCAAGCAACGCGAGCCTGTTTTATTTCAGAGTATTAGCTCGGCCGCGCAGGTCGCGTAGACATGCTAAGGTTCTTGGGTCTGGCAGGTATTGCGCGCACGAAAAAGGCGGCGGAAGCGCGCAACGCCTCCGCCGCCTGATCTGATTTCGGATCTTACTGGTCCAGGAAGCTGCGCATCTTGCGGCTGCGACTCGGGTGCTTGAGCTTGCGCAGCGCCTTTGCCTCAATCTGGCGGATGCGCTCGCGCGTCACTGAGAATTGCTGGCCGACTTCTTCCAGCGTATGATCGGTGTTCATGCCGATGCCGAAGCGCATGCGCAGCACGCGCTCCTCGCGCGGGGTGAGGCTCGCCAGGACGCGGGTGACCGTTTCCTTGAGGTTGGCCTGGATGGCGGCATCCACAGGAATGATCGCGTTCTTGTCCTCGATGAAATCGCCGAGGTGCGAATCTTCCTCGTCGCCGATCGGCGTCTCGAGGGAGATCGGCTCCTTGGCGATCTTCATCACCTTGCGGACCTTCTCGAGCGGCATGGAGAGGCGCTCGGCCATTTCCTCGGGCGTGGGCTCGCGGCCCTGCTCGTGGAGGAACTGGCGGCTGGTGCGGACCAGCTTGTTGATCGTCTCGATCATGTGGACCGGAATACGGATGGTGCGGGCCTGATCGGCGATCGAGCGGGTGATCGCCTGGCGGATCCACCAGGTCGCATAGGTGCTGAACTTGTAGCCGCGGCGATATTCGAACTTATCCACCGCTTTCATCAGGCCGATATTGCCCTCCTGGATCAGATCCAGGAATTGCAGGCCGCGATTGGTGTACTTCTTGGCGATCGAGATCACGAGCCGGAGATTGGCCTCGACCATTTCCTTCTTCGCAATGCGCGCCTCGCGCTCGCCCTTCTGCACCATGTTCACGATGCGACGGAACTCGGGCAGGGATGTGCCGGTCGACTGCGCGATTTCGGAGACTTCCGCGCGGATGCGCTCGACAGCGTCTACCTCATTGGCCGCAAAGGCCGCCCATTTCTTGTCGAGCTTGCTGACCTTCTCCAGCCAGCCATCGTCCAGCTCCTGGCCGACATACTGGTCGAGGAAGTCCTTGCGCGGGACCTTGTGGCGCTCGGCGAGGCGCAGCATCTGGCCGCCCAGCGTCGTCAGGCGCCGGTTGAAGGCGTAAAGCTGATCGACGAGATATTCGATCTTCTGCTGGTGGAACTGGACGCTTTCGACTTCTGCCGTCAGGTCCTCGCGCAGCTTGTGGTAGCTCGCTTCGTCCTTGGCCGGGAATTCCATGCCATTGCCGAGCGCGACCAGTCGGGCCTGCTGGATTTTGCCGAACTTGCCATACAGCTCGGTGATGTTCGCGAACTTCTCGAGCGCGGCGGGCTTGAGCAGCTCTTCCATGGCGGCGAGCGAGAGGGTGTTATCCTCCTCGTCGTCCTCTTCCTGGCGCGCCGTGCGGCGTTCGACCATGGAATCATCGTCGTCACCGTCGGCTTCCGGCTCATCCTTTACCTCGTCCTCGTCCTTGAACGAGGGACCGGCGGTCTTTTCGGAAATCTCGCCATCGTCGTCTTCGCCGTCTTCCGACAGGCTTTCCGGCGCCGGGTCCTTGGAAAGCATCGCGTCGAGATCGAGAATCTCGCGCAACTGCATCTCGCCATTGTTGAGCGCGGTTGACCAGCCGATGATCGCGTTGAACGTCGTTGGGCTTTCGCACAGGCCGAGGATCATGGTGTCACGACCGGCCTCGATCCGCTTGGCGATGGCAATCTCGCCCTCGCGGCTGAGCAGTTCCACTGCGCCCATTTCGCGCAGGTACATGCGCACCGGATCGTCGGTGCGGTCGGTCGTCGTCTGCTTCTTCTCGGCGACATTGCCGGAGCCGTCTTCCTCGTCCGAACCATTGTCGATGGACTCGACTTCGGATTCGGGCTGCTCTTCGCCGTCATCACCCTGTTCTTCGTTCTCGACGATGTTGATGCCCATGTCGCTAAGCGCCGAGGTGATGTCCTCGATCTGGTCGGAGGACATCTCGCCTTGCGGGAGGGCGCTGTTCAGCTCGTCATAGGTGATGTAGCCACGCTTCTTGGCACGGGCGATCAGCTTTTTGATGGACGCTTCGTTGAGATCGAGAAGGGGGGCATCGCCGCCCTCTTCGCCACTCTCCGGGTTTCCAGCGTTTCCATTGATCTTCGTCGCCATGCGTTGCCTTGCTCCGGGCCAAGCGCGGTGCCGCGCGGGCCTGTTATTCACTCTTCGAGGGGTTGGGCCAGCTCGGCGGCTCGTGCCGCCAGGTCTTCCTTGAGCTTGCGCAGGGCTTGCTGGCGGGCGAAACTCGCCTCGTCCAGATTCTCCGCCATCGCTCTCGTCGCCGCCGCCAGCTCCGCTTCGATTCGCGGCATCGCCACCAGCACCCCGATGGCTTCCGCCAGATCGCGCTGTGCACGCCATCCGTCGGCTTCGGCCTGGGTGAGGGTGAAATGCAGCGCGTCGGCGCGGAGCAACCCCTTCGCCATATTATACAGCTCAGTGCTGCCCAATATGGTAAGGAGCGCCTCGGTTTCAACAGTTTCTTGGCGATCGGCTGCTTTGAGCAGAGCGTCCAACAAATTTGCCAGCCCGGAGTCGGGGGGTGAGAGGCTGTCCAGTGCCTCGCGGTGGACGAGGATCTCGCCCGGAAAGCGCAAGAGGCCGGCCAGAACGGCGCGTAAAAGCAGCATGTCTCCGCCGGTTTCGCGGATCGCCTTGGCATCCTGTGTAGCCGGCGGGGGCGGGGCGATCCAGCGGCCACCCTTCATCGTGCCGCCCCCGCGACTGGCCGATCGCCCCTCGAAGCGGGCGTTGGACGCGGCGCGCGGCGCGAAGAACAGCGCGTCGTAACGCTCCTTGAACAGGCGAGAATAGAGCGCCCGGATGTCGCTATCGGCGATTGTGGCGGCGAGCGCATTGAGACGCTGCTTGAGGCCAGCGCGTTCTTCCGGCGTGGCCAGCGGCGCGGCATCATGCTCGCTGCTCCACATGAGGTCCGCCAGCGGGATCGAGCTTGCGAGCACAGCCTCGAAGGCTTGAAGCCCCTCGGCCCGCAACAGATCATCAGGATCCTGCCCGGCCGGCAGCGTCGCAAAAGCAAGGCTGTGACCGGGGCGCAGCAGCGGCAAAGCGCGGTGGGCGGCACGGATCGCCGCACGCTGCCCGGCACTATCGCCATCGAAGCACAGGATCGGCGTCTCCACCATGCTCCACAATTTCTCGATCTGCGCTTCCGTTAGCGCTGTGCCCAGGGGGGCCACAGCCTCGGCAATGCCAGCCTGGGCAATGGCGATCACGTCCATGTAGCCCTCGACGACGATGATGCGGCCCGCTTTGCGCGCGGCAGGCGCCGCCTTGTCGAGGTTGAAGAGCGTGCGACCCTTGTCGAACAGCGGCGTCTCGGGCGAGTTGAGATATTTGGGCTCACCCTGGCCCAGAATCCGTCCGCCAAAGGCGATCACGCGCCCGCGCTGGTCGCGGATGGGGATCATCAAACGCCCGCGAAAACGATCGTAACTGTCTCGCTCGCTGTCTTCCGGCCGGATGAGCATGCCGGCCTCGACCAGCATGTCCTCGGGGAAGTCGCGTAGCGCGGTCTTGAGCTTGCCGCGACTATCCGGCGCGAAACCCAGCCCAAACGCGCGGCGGGTCGCGTCCGTAAGCGCGCGCTTATGCAGATAGGCGCGCGCCTCGGCGCCATCGAGCCCGCCAAGCTGATCCTCAAACCAGTTCTGCGCCGCGGCGGTCACGTCATGCAGCGATTTCGCCTGCTCGGCCCGCTTGGCGGCGCGCGGATCGGGCGCGGGCACCTCCATCCCGGCGGCGGCGGCAAGCTCCTTGACCGCATCCAGGAAGGGCAGGCCGCGCTGATCCGTCATCCAACGGATCGCGTCACCATGCGCCCCGCAGCCGAAGCAATGGTAGAAGCCCTTCTCGTCGTTGATCGTGAAGCTGGGCGTCTTCTCGTTGTGGAAAGGGCAGCACGCCTTATATTCGCGCCCGGCCTTCTGGACCTTGATCGTCTTGCCGATGAGCGTGGAGAGGGTGGTGCGGGCGCGGAGTTCGTCCAGCCATTGCGGGGTGAGGCTCATTTCATGCGCCCCTTTGTAACGGATCGCTCCCCTCCCGCTAGCGGGAGGGGTTGGGGGAGGGCGGCAAGCGCTCTCTCGATCTCTAGCGCGATCCCTTCGACATTGCCCAGCACATCATGATTCCAAAAGCGCAGCACCTGATAACCTTGCGCCTCAAGCCATGCGGTCCGCGCTTGATCCATCTCGCCGTCTTCGTCATGCTGGCCCCCGTCCACCTCGACGATCAGGCGTGGCGTGCGGGCAACGAAATCGCAGACATAAGGACCGATGCACACCTGCCGGTTGAACCGAGTGCCGGCGACTTTGCGATTGCTGATGGCGGTCCAAAGCCTGCGCTCGGCATCTGTCGCATTATTGCGAAGTTCGCGTGCACGATCGGTGTTGGCGCGGTTGGGCCAAATCATGCCCTCCCCCGACCCCTCCCGCACGCGGGAGGGGAGAAGAGTGCAATAGAGGGGCCGATCCCCCCAATCACCCCAGCGCCGCCTTCACCAGACCGCTGGCCTTGCTCATGTCCAGCACAGTCCCGTGGCGGTCCTTGAGCACGGCCATCACCTTGCCCATGTCCTTCACGGACGACGCACCCACTTCGGCCTTGATGGCCTCGATCGCGGCGCGGGTTTCGTCCTCGCTCATCTGCTTGGGCAGGAAGCCTTCGATCACCTCAAGCTCGGCCTGCTCCTGCGCGGCGAGCTCGGCGCGGCCGCCCTGTTCGTACATGGTGATCGATTCGCGGCGCTGCTTGACCATCTTCTGCAGCACATCGACGACAATCACGTCGTCATCGGGCGTGATGGTGGCGGTGCGCAGTTCGATGTCGCGGTCCTTCAGCTTGGCCAGGATCAGGCGCACAGCGGCCAGCCGGGGCTTGTCGCCGGCCTTCATCGCTTCAATCTGGGCAGCCTTGATGCCGTCGCGAATCATCACGTAATCTCCGAGTCACCGTGCGGGAAAGGATCAGATATAGCGGCGATGCGGAATTTTTAATAGATTGACCGTGCATGTGTGAACCCATAGTGAGCCGGCCGTTTAGCCGGGCGCTTGGGGCGCCTGCCAGAAAGCAAAAAGCGAAGGATCAGACAGCCATGGCGAACGCCAAATACCCGACCGTGCCCAAAGGAGCGACGGGGGTATTGGTTCTAGCCGATGGCACCGTCGTCTTCGCGCGCGGATTCGGTGCCGAGAGAGACGCGGTTGGCGAGCTGTGCTTCCACACCGCGATGACCGGCTATCAGGAGATCATGACCGACCCGAGCTTTGCCGGGCAGATCATCACCTTCACCTTCCCGCATATCGGCAATGTCGGCACCAATGCCGATGACGTCGAGTGCCAGCAGCCCTGGGCGCTTGGGTGCATCGTGCGTGAGGATGTGACCGCGCCGTCCAACTTCCGCAACGTCCAGCCCTTTGATGCCTGGCTGAAGGTGAATGGCCGGATCGGTCTCGCCGGTGTTGATACGCGTGCCCTGACCCGCCTGATCCGCGAGAAGGGCGCGCCCAATGCGGTGATCGCCCATAATCCGCAGGGCCAGTTCGATCTCGCGGCGCTGCACGAGAAGGCGAAGACCTGGCCGGGCCTGGAGGGCATGGACCTCGCTATCGAGGTGACCGGCGCACAGCGGGAGTGGACCGGCGGCGCCTGGCGCCTTGGCTTTGGCTATGAGGCGATGGAAGCGGGCGAGCGGCCCCATGTCGTCGCCATGGATTTTGGCGCGAAAGACAATATCTTCCGCAACCTCGTTAAGGCCGGCGCGAAGGTCACGGTGCTGCCGGCCACGGCCTCCTACGATCAGATCAAGGCGCTCAACCCCGCTGGCGTGTTCCTCTCAAACGGCCCGGGCGATCCTGCGGCGACAGCGGACTATGCCGTGCCGGTGATCCGCAAGCTGCTCGACGAGAATGTCCCGATCTTCGGCATCTGCCTTGGTCATCAGCTGCTGGCGCTGGCCGCCGGTGCGAAGACCACCAAGATGCATCAGGGCCATCGCGGCGCCAATCACCCGGTCAAGCGGTTGGAAGACGGCGTGGTGGAAATCACCTCGATGAACCACGGCTTTGCGGTCGATACGGCCACGCTGCCGGCCAATGTCGTCGAGACCCATGTGAGCCTGTTCGACGGCTCCAACTGCGGCATCGCCTTCACGGACAAGCCGGCCTTCGCCGTGCAATATCATCCCGAAGCCTCGCCGGGTCCGCAGGACAGCTTCTACCTGTTCCAGCGGTTCGTGGAGGGGCTGGCGTGATTGCGCTCGCGCTCCTTGCGGCGGGCGCGGCAGGCGATCAGGGCCAGTTGCAGCGTCAGCTCGATCATATGGTCGCCACCTGCCGCGCCGACCAGGTCGTCCGGCTGGTGGCTCATGGCACGGATCGGGTGAGCTTTGACATGCTGCGACGCGAGGCCCTGCCATCGGTCAGCGAGACCAATGCCCTTCAATGCGCGCTCGACAAGGTGCGATCGCGCAAGGATCTTCAAATCGGTTCCACCGGGAACGAGGCTCGGAACAAATAATGCCAAAAAGAACAGACATCTCCTCGATCCTCATTGTCGGCGCTGGCCCGATCATCATCGGCCAGGCGTGCGAGTTCGATTATTCGGGCACGCAGGCCTGCAAGGCGCTGAAGGAAGAGGGCTACCGGATCATTCTGGTCAACTCCAATCCCGCGACGATCATGACCGATCCGGAAATGGCCGATGCAACCTATATCGAGCCGATCACGCCGGAGATCGTCGCCAAGATCATCGAGAAGGAGCGTCCTGACGCGATCCTGCCGACGATGGGCGGGCAGACCGCGCTCAACACGGCTCTGGCGCTGTTCAACGATGGCACGCTGGAGAAATACGGCGTGCAGATGATCGGCGCCGATGCCGAGGCGATCGACAAGGCCGAGGACCGGCTGAAATTCCGTGACGCGATGGACAAGATCGGCCTTGAAAGCGCCCGCTCGCGCATTGCGCACACCATGGACGAAGCCATGGCCGCGCTGGAGTTCACCGGCCTGCCGGCGATCATCCGCCCCAGCTTCACAATGGGCGGCACCGGCGGCGGCGTCGCGTATAACAAGGAAGAGTTCGTGCGCATCGTGACCACCGGTCTCGATGCGTCGCCGACCACCGAAGTGCTGATCGAGGAATCGCTGCTCGGCTGGAAGGAATATGAAATGGAAGTGGTTCGCGACCGCGCGGACAACTGCATCATCATCTGCTCGATCGAGAATGTTGATCCGATGGGCGTCCACACGGGCGACTCCATCACTGTCGCGCCGGCGCTGACGCTGACCGACAAGGAATATCAGATCATGCGCAACGCCAGCATTGCGGTGCTGCGCGAAATTGGTGTGGAAACAGGTGGTTCCAACGTACAGTTTGCAGTCAATCCCAAGGATGGGCGGCTGATCGTCATCGAGATGAACCCGCGCGTGTCGCGGTCCTCGGCGCTGGCATCCAAGGCCACTGGCTTCCCGATCGCCAAGGTCGCGGCCAAGCTGGCGGTCGGCTACACGCTGGACGAGATCACCAATGACATCACCGGCGTCACGCCGGCGAGCTTCGAGCCGACCATCGATTATGTCGTGACGAAGATCCCGCGCTTTGCCTTCGAGAAGTTCAAGGGCGCTGAGCCGCTGCTCGGAACCGCCATGAAGTCCGTGGGCGAAGTGATGGCAATTGGCCGCAATATTCATGAATCCATGCAGAAGGCCCTGCGCGGGCTCGAGACGGGTCTCGCCGGTTTCAATCAGGTCGATCATCTGGTCGGGGCGCCCAAGGAGCAGATCGTTGCGGCGCTGGGTCAGCCGACTCCGGACCGGCTGCTGATTGCGGCGCAGGCGCTGCGTGAAGGGCTGAGCGTGGATGAAATCCACGCCGTCGCCAAGTTCGACCCCTGGTTCCTGCAGCGCCTTGCCGAGATCGTCGAGGCCGAGAAGGGCGTGCTCGCCAATGGCCTGCCGCGCGATGCGGAGGCCATGCGCAAGCTCAAGTCCATGGGCTTCTCGGACAAGCGCCTTGCCTGGCTGGCGCTGCAGTCGGCCAACATTCCCGGCGGCATGGACAACGCGATCAAGCGCGGCTCGGGCCTCGTCCGCGATGCCGTTGTGGCGATGACTGGCGGCGTGACCGAGAAGGAAGTGCGCGCGCTGCGCCACAAGCTCGGCGTGCGTCCGGTTTTCAAGCGGATCGACACCTGCGCGGCCGAGTTCGAAGCTAAGACGCCTTATATGTACTCGACCTATGAGGCGCCGAGCTTCGGCGAGCCGGAGGACGAGAGCCAGCCGAGCGACCGGCGCAAGGTCGTGATCCTGGGCGGCGGACCCAACCGCATCGGCCAGGGCATCGAGTTCGATTACTGCTGCTGCCACGCCTGCTTCGCGCTGGAAGATGCGGGCTATGAGACGATCATGATCAACTGCAATCCGGAGACGGTGAGCACCGATTATGATACGTCCGACCGGCTATATTTCGAGCCGCTGACGGCGGAAGATGTGCTGGAGATCCTGCATGTCGAGAAGTCGAAGGGCGAGCTTGTTGGCGTGATCGTGCAGTTCGGCGGGCAGACCCCGCTCAAGCTGGCGCAGGCACTGGAAGAGGCCGGCATTCCCATCCTCGGCACCTCGCCGGATGCCATCGACCTTGCCGAAGATCGCGAGCGGTTCGCGGCGCTGATCGAGAAACTGGGCCTGCTACAGCCGGCCAATGGCATCGCCCGCAGCCGGGAAGAAGCCATCGCGGTGGCCAATCGCATCGGCTATCCGGTGCTGATGCGCCCGAGCTACGTGCTGGGTGGCCGGGCGATGGAGATCGTCGACGGCCAGGCTCAGCTCGAGGAATATATCGCCACGGCGGTGCAGGTCTCGGGCGACTCGCCGGTGCTGATCGACCAGTATCTGCGCGATGCCGTTGAGGTTGACGTCGATGCGCTGTGCGATGGTGAGGATGTCGTCGTCGCCGGCGTGCTCCAGCATATCGAGGAAGCCGGCGTCCACTCCGGTGATAGCGCTTGCTCGCTGCCGCCTTACAGCCTGCCCGATTATCTCATCGCCGAGATCGAGCGGCAGGCCGATGTGCTGGCCCGCGCGCTCTCCGTGCGGGGCCTCATGAACATCCAGTTCGCGGTCAAGGATGGGCTGGTCTACCTCATCGAGGTCAATCCGCGCGCGTCGCGCACGGTGCCGTTCGTGGCGAAGGCCATCGGCACGCCGATCGCCAAGATCGCCGCGCGGGTGATGGCCGGCGAGAAGCTCGCGAGCCTGCCGAAGATCGACCGCAATGCGATTCGCCATATTGCGGTCAAGGAAGCCGTGTTCCCGTTCAATCGCTTCCCCGGCGTCGATCCGGTCCTTTCCCCGGAGATGAAGTCGACCGGCGAGGTCATGGGCATCGACAGCGATTTCGCGACTGCTTTCGCCAAGGCGCAGATCGGCGCGGGCACGGTGCTGCCCAAGCAGGGGACGGTCTTCATCTCCGTTAAGGATAGCGACAAGAGCGTGATCCTGCCCGGGGCCCGCAAGATTGCCGATCTCGGTTTCAAGATCGTCGCAACGGGTGGAACGGCCGATTTCCTCGCAGAGAACGGCCTGCCGGTGGAGAAGGTGAACAAGGTCGCGCAGGGCCGTCCGCATATTGTGGACCGCATTGCAGATGGCGAAGTGGACCTGATCTTCAACACCACGGAAGGCTGGCAGTCGCTCAAGGACAGCAAGGCGATCCGCACGAGCGCGTTGCGCGGCAAGGTGCCGAGCTTCACGACCGCGGCGGCAAGTCTGGCCGCCGTGGACGCAATTGAGGCTTTGCGTGCGCGTCCTCTTGAAGTGAAGTCGCTGCAATCCTATTATCAGGCGTCGCACGACTGATCTTCCAGAACACAAGAAATCAGTTGCGGGCCGACCGGATCCCCGGCGGACTAGGGAGTTCGCGCATTGTTGCGCTGGAAATAGGGAGTCGAGATGGCGACCGTTGAGAAGATGCCGATGCTGCAAGTCGGTTATGACAAGCTGACCGACCAGCTCCGCGCGCTCAAGGCCGAGCGTCCCAAGATCGTGGATGCGATCGAGGAGGCACGCGCCCATGGCGATCTTTCGGAAAACGCCGAATATCATGCCGCAAAAGAGCGTCAGGGCCAGGTCGAGGCGACCATCGCCGATCTGGAAGACAAGCTCTCCCGCGCGCAGGTTATCGATCCCACGACGCTGTCTGGTGACAAGATCATCTTCGGCGCCACGGTCACCTTGCTGGACGAGGATGACAAGCCGGTGCGCTATCAGATCGTCGGCCAGGCCGAGGCTGACGCGAAGCTGGGCATGATCAGCTATAACAGCCCGCTTGGCCGCGCCCTCATCGGCCGTCAGGTCGGCGAGGATGTCGAGGTGACGGTGCCGTCCGGCGACAAGTTCTATCTGGTCAACAAGATCGAATTCATCTGATCCGCAGTCGCGCCATGATTATGTCTTTTCTGGTTGCCGCACCGGCAGCGTTCACGCTGTCGGTTCGCGCCGCAGCCGGCTGACATCGCGATGCAGCTTCCCAAAGGTCCGGCGACCAACATTCTGGCGGCGATCATCGTTATCGTCTTCCTGCCGTTGTATCTTGCCGGGGAGATGGGGCGAGCGGCGCTGATTGCCGGGTTCATTTCCGAGCGCGTCACGTTGCTCTCGTCGTCCGAAGCGCTGACCTTCAACGTGCCGTGGCTGCCGCTATGGATCACGCCGCTCACCGCTACGCTGCTGCATGGCGGGTGGATGCATCTGGCCTTCAATGTGCTGATGCTGATCTTCTGCGGCCGCTTCGTTGAAAATCTGCTCGGTCCAAGCCGGCTCGTGGTGATCTACGTCGTTGGCGCCTATGCCGCAGCGCTCGGGCAATGGCTTTCGAGTTTCTTTTATGCGCAAGGGGAGGGCTGGGTGCCGATGATCGGCGCAAGCGGCGCGATTTCCGCCGTGCTCGGAACCTATGCGTTCATCTACAGCCAGCGCGGCGTAAAGGCGATCGGGCCTGTCCCGGCCTATATCGTGCGCATGGTCTGGCTTGGCGCGGCGTGGACCATCCTGCAATTGCTAATCGCGCTGGCCGGCGGGTTCGACAGTTTCTTCGGCGGGATCGCTGTGGGCGCCCACATCGGCGGCTTCATCGCCGGCCTGCTGCTCGCGCGCCCCTTGCTGGCCCGACGGTTCCGGGCGTCCTGACGGGCGTGGCAGCGCTGGTCTAGCACCGCCACCCGAACCAGTCTGTCAGTGAGCGTGATCCTCGGCATCATCCGCGCTCGGATCGAGCAAGCGATGCAGATGGACGATCACATAGCGCATTTCGGCGTCGTCCACGGTCCGCTGCGCCGCGCCCCGCCACGCCGCTTCGGCACTGGCGTAGTTCGGGAAGATGCCGACGATGTCGATGGCGTTCAGATCTTCGAATTCGAGTTTCTGCGGGTCTTTGACGCGACCGCCCATTACGAGGTGCATGAGGCTCAAGAAAGTGCTCCGGATTTATGCCCGGCAAGAGGCGCCTGGGCGTTGTCGATTTGCTAGCAGCCTCGGCCGGTTCTGCCAAGAATGGCAACACTGGCCTTGCGATCCTAGGCGTCCGATTTCTTGTCCGAACGCGGCTTCTTGATGCGCTTGCCGATCAGGCGGGCGGCTTCGACCGCCGCCGTTTGAAGCGCGGCCTTTTCCGTCTTTGCAAGATTGGCGAACATGGTCTGCGCCGCTTGGCGCGCGCCGGAGTTTCGCACGGCCTGCTGCGCCGCCCGTCCGGCCTTGCCCGCAGCTGATCCGATGGCGAGCTTGGGCAGGAAAATGGCGATGACGGCCCCGGCTGCGGCCGCGGCGGCCACTGCCGCGATGGGATGTTCCTGAAACATCCGGTTGGTTTCATTGGCCGCGCGATAGGCCTTTTCCCGCGTGTCAGCGACCACGTCCTCGCCCCGCTCGCGCACCGTGGCAAGCGTGCTCCCGACCTTGTCCTTGACCTGATCAAGCGTAGAAGCCGTTGGGCGGCCTTTCTTCGTCTTCGGGGCGGTCATCGTCTGATCAACTGTCCTCTTTCTGGCTCCACAGAGCGCGATTCAACCAGACGAGCCAAGCACCACGCATCACGTAGAGCAAGATGAATCGCACAGGGCGCCAGAAGAGAAGACCGACCGCACCGGTCGCGCCCAGCGTCGTCAGGACGGGATGGCGACGCAGCGTCCCCCGCGCGGCCTGTTTGGCCTGCGAAACTTTCTGCTGAACCGCCTCGACGGCGTCGTCCTTCAGGTGCGCCGGGCCTAACCGTTCGCGAACCCCGTCCAATGCGGAGCGGAAGCGCTCTCTTGCGCCATCCGCGCGCTGGCGGGCCTCGGCCAGTTCGAGGGGGGAGGGCGCGCTGCTCATGGCCGGTCTGCCTTGCTGAGGGGGGAGAGGGCACGCTTGACCATCAGGCCGCAGAGTAGAGCGAGCAGCAGGAGGACTCCGGCTACGATCAGAGCCGCGCCAAGCCAACCGACAGATGGCGCGAGCGCGATCACCGCCGCCGCGACCAGCGCAACCAGCGCCAGGCTGACGAACAGAAAGGCGAGGACGCCGAAAAGCGCCGCGCGGCGGGCCGCAGCGGCGATCAATGCCGCTTTGAGCTTCGCCCACGTCAGTTCCGCCTCGGCGAGTTCGCGGCCCGATGCAATCAGCCGCGAAAAGCTCTCGCCAATGGTCTCCTTTTCAAGCGCGTCTTCAGGGTCCGGCGGGGTGCTCGCCGCAGTGTGCATGGTGTCAGGGTCACTCATCGATCAATGCCGGCCGGCCTTTCCAGCTTCAGCTGTCACTCGATGAGCCCCGCATCATGCGCATGAGCACAAAGCCAACCACAGCCGCCGCACCGATCGCCACCGCAGGGCTCTTGCGCACGAAGTTGCGCGCTTCCTCGGTGAGCTGGTCGATATCCTTGGCGTCCAGCGAGTCCGCCGCGCCGGCGACGGTTTCCGCAGCCTTGCGGGCATAATCGCCATACTGCGGGCCGAGCTTGGAATCGACGGTCTCGGCGGTCTCGGCGATCAGCTTCGAGAGGCCATGAAGGGCATCGCCTGTCGTGTTCTTAGCCGTCGTGGCGGCACCGCGTGCGGTGGCCTTAGCCTGCTCGGCAAATTCGCCGGCCTGCTCGCGCCAGTCGGTGCTCGATCCGGTCTCCGCGCCCCGCGCCTCTGCTGCCGTGGACAGCGCAGCCGACTTCGCGCTCGTCGCATCAGATGCAGCCTTGCGCGCCGACGTCGCCTTCGACGTGCTCTTGCGGGTCGTTCCAGTGCTATTGGTCTCGGCCATGGCGGGTTCCTCTTTTGATACAGAACAGGCTTGCCTGTTATAGCAAGGCTCGCCCTCTTTAACAGACCTGCGGCGGCAAATGTTCCCGCCATTGCACAGAAACAGCAAGATAAGCCGAGCCGCCCGCCATTGCCATGAGGGAGTGCGCTCGCTAATCCGCGCCGATAATTTGCCAGACGGAAGGGGAAGGCACAGCCATGACCGCAATTCTCGACATTCACGCCCGCCAGATCCTGGACAGCCGCGGCAACCCGACGGTGGAAGTCGACGTGTTGCTGGAAGACGGCAGCTTCGGCCGCGCCGCCGTTCCCTCGGGCGCATCCACCGGCGCTTATGAAGCGGTCGAGAAGCGCGATGGCGACAAGTCCGTCTATCTCGGCAAGGGCGTTCTCCAGGCCGTCGATGCGGTCAATGGCGAGATTGCCGAAGCGATCACCGGCATGGATGCCGAGGATCAGGGCGATGTCGACGCCGCAATGAGCGAGCTGGACGGCACGGAGAACAAGGCGCGGCTCGGCGCCAACGCCATTCTCGGCGTGAGCCTCGCGACAGCCAAGGCGGCTGCCGACGCGCGCGGCCTGCCGCTGTATCGCTATGTCGGCGGCGTCTCTGCCCATGTGCTGCCGGTGCCGATGATGAACATCATCAATGGCGGCGAACATGCCGACAACCCGATCGACTTCCAAGAGTTCATGATCATGCCGGTGGGCGCGGAGAGCATCGCCCACGCCGTGCAGATCGGCTCGGAAATCTTCCACACGCTCAAGAAGGGTCTGCACGACAAGGGTCTCGCGACCGGCGTGGGCGACGAGGGTGGGTTTGCGCCCAACATCGCTTCAACGGTCGAAGCGCTCGACTTCATCATGCAGAGCATCGAGAAGGCCGGGTACAAGCCGGGCGAGAATGTCGTGCTGGCGCTCGATTGCGCAGCGACCGAGTTTTTCAAGAATGGCAGCTATGTGATCTCCGGCGAGGGCAAGACGCTCTCCCCGGCCGAAATGGCCGACTATCTCGCGGACCTCGTCGCGCGCTATCCGATCAAGTCGATCGAGGACGGCATGAGCGAGGACGATTTCGAGGGCTGGAAGATCCTGACCGACAAGATCGGCGACAAGTGCCAGCTGGTGGGCGACGATCTTTTCGTCACCAACCCCAAGCGCCTCGCCATGGGCATCGAGAAGGGGCTGGCCAACTCCATGCTGGTCAAGGTCAACCAGATCGGCTCGCTGACCGAGACGCTGGCTGCCGTCGATATGGCGCACCGGGCGCGCTACACCAATGTGATGTCGCACCGCTCGGGCGAGACCGAGGACGCGACCATTGCCGATCTGGCGGTGGCGACCAACTGCGGTCAGATCAAGACGGGCTCGCTGGCGCGCTCCGACCGGCTCGCCAAGTACAACCAGCTCATCCGTATCGAGGAAGAGCTGGGCGACCGCGCTTATTATGCGGGAACGTCGATTTTCCGCTGAGGCGTTTTTAACGGTCCGGGTGGAGGCGAACGATCCGTTGTGCATCCCCCCGGGCCGACGGCTTGTCTACAAAGTTAATGCAATTTGTCGCATTCGTTCATTTTGGGCTTGCATTGCAACGGTCGGCGTGATTCCAAGGGCCCATGGCGCATCTGGCAAAATTGAGGTTTCTTCTTGGTTCGGCGTTCACGCCGGCCATTGCCATTTTCCTGCTCCTGCTCTTCATCGGCTATGCCATCATTGGCCCGAACGGCATTCTCGCCTGGTCCGATTACAGCCGGCAGCTCAAGCAGCGGCAGGCCGAGTTGTCGGCGCTGCACAAGCAGAAGGCCGCGCTGGAGAATCGGGTGAAGCTGCTCGATCCGCGCCATGCCGATCCGGATATGGTCGACGAGCTGGTCCGCAAGCAGCTCGGCGTCACGCACCCCGATGAAGTCGTCGTTCCGATGAAATGACTAAGGGTGCGGTCGACTAACCAGATTTCGCCACCCATTTAACCTATCTGGACATTGCGCTCCTGCCGGTGCCGTGCCTATAGCTGGCTGTAACAGCCACGCGAGAAGGACCTGAAACATTGGCGAAGCCAGCTTCCAGACGCGCGCAAAATGCCCCTGCATCCACTGCCACGGCGCCGTCTGCGGACCATAACCGGGAGCGCCCCGGTGAGCCCAATCCCTATGACGCGAGCCAGGAAGAGCTGCTCGAATTCTACCGTCAGATGCTGCTCATCCGCCGCTTCGAGGAGCGGGCGGGGCAGCTTTACGGTCTCGGCCTGATTGGCGGCTTCTGCCACCTCTATATCGGTCAGGAAGCGGTTGCGGTCGGCATCCAGTCGGCGCTGACGCCCGGCAAGGACAGCGTGATCACCGGTTATCGCGATCATGGCCACATGCTCGCTTACGGCATCGACCCCAAGATCATCATGGCCGAGCTGACGGGCCGCGAAGCCGGCATTTCGCGCGGCAAGGGCGGCTCGATGCATATGTTCAGCGTGGAGCATAAGTTCTTCGGCGGCCATGGCATCGTCGGCGCGCAGGTCAGCCTCGGCACCGGTCTGGCGTTCGGCCACAAATATAACGAGGATGGCGGCGTGTGCGTCGCGTACTTCGGCGACGGCGCGGCCAATCAGGGCCAAGTCTATGAGAGCTTCAACATGGCGGAGCTATGGAAGCTCCCGATCATCTACGTGATCGAGAACAACCAGTACGCCATGGGCACTTCCGTGGCGCGCTCCTCGGCCGAGGACCAGCTCTATCGTCGCGGCGAGAGCTTCCGCATTCCGGGCATCCAGGTCGATGGCATGGACGTGCTGGCCGTGCGCGGCGCCACCGAGGCGGCGCTGGAATATGTCCGGTCCGGCAAGGGGCCGATCCTGCTGGAAATGAAGACCTATCGCTATCGCGGTCACTCGATGTCCGATCCGGCGAAATATCGCTCGCGCGACGAAGTGCAGCACATGCGCGACACGTCCGATCCGATCGAGGGCCTCAAGAAGATTCTCGCCGATGCCGGCGTGAAGGAAGAGGATTTGAAGGCCATCGATACGAAGATCCGCAAGGATGTGAGCGAGGCGGCCGACTTCGCGGAAACCTCGCCCGAGCCTGACATGGCCGAACTTTATACCGATGTGCTGGTGGAGCAGTATTGATGGGTCTCGAGATCAAGATGCCGGCCCTCTCGCCGACGATGGAAGAGGGGACGCTGGCCAAGTGGCTCGTCAAGGAAGGCGATGAGGTCAAGGCCGGCGACATCATGGCCGAGATCGAGACCGACAAGGCGACGATGGAATTCGAGGCTGTCGATGAAGGCACCATCGAGAAGATCCTGATCGCCGAGGGCACCGACAATGTGAAGGTCGGCACCGTGATCGCGATGCTCTCCGGCGAAGGCGAAGAAGCGCCCGCACCGGCTGCGCAAGCCCCCAAGGCCGAAGCGCAGGCCGCGCCCAAGGCTGCGGACGAGGCCGAGGCCCCCAAGAAGGCCGAGAGCGGCACCGCCAATCTCTCCGGCAGCAAGGCGAGCGCGGTGACGGATCCGGCGATCCCCGAAGGCACGCAGATGGTCAAGACGACTGTCCGCGAAGCGCTGCGCGATGCCATGGCCGAGGAAATGCGGCGCGATCCGCGCGTATTCCTGATGGGCGAGGAAGTCGCCGAATATCAGGGCGCCTACAAGGTGACCCAAGGCCTGCTCGACGAGTTCGGCCCCAAGCGCGTGATCGACACGCCGATCACCGAGCATGGCTTTGCCGGCATCGGTGCCGGCGCTGCGATGGGCGGTCTCAAGCCAATTGTCGAGTTCATGACCTTCAACTTCGCCATGCAGGCGATGGACCAGATCATCAACTCGGCCGCCAAGACTAATTATATGTCCGGCGGTCAGATGCGGTGCCCGATCGTGTTCCGCGGCCCCAATGGGGCGGCGAGCCGGGTTGGCGCGCAGCACAGCCAGAATTACGGCCCTTGGTATGCAGCCGTGCCGGGCCTGATCGTCATCGCGCCTTATGACAGCTCGGATGCCAAGGGTCTGCTCAAGGCCGCGATCCGCAGCGAAGATCCGGTGGTGTTCCTTGAGAATGAGCTGGTCTACGGGCGCAGCTTCGAGGTGCCGCAGCTTGAGGATCATGTCCTGCCGATCGGCAAGGCACGCATCGTCCGCCCCGGTAAGGATGTGACGCTGGTGAGCTATTCCATCGGCGTCGGCGTGGCGTTCGAGGCAGCCGAAACGCTCGCCGCCGATGGCATCGATGCCGAGGTGATCGATCTGCGCACGCTACGCCCGCTCGATACCGCGACGGTGCTGGAAAGCCTCAAGAAGACCAACCGCCTCGTGGTGGTCGAGGAAGGTTGGCCGGTCTGCTCCATCGCGAGCGAAATTGCGGCAGTCTGCATGGAGCAGGGCTTCGACGATCTCGATGCGCCGGTGCTGCGCGTGACCAATGAGGATGTGCCGCTGCCTTATGCGGCCAATCTCGAAAAGGCGGCGCTGATCGATGCGGCGCGGGTCGTGAAGGCTGCCCGCAAGGTTTGCTATCGCGATTGAGATAGGGTGGGGCGCTCATATATGGGCGCCCCGCGACCTTTGATGGCGCGAGAGGTCTTGGCTGCCCTGGGCTCCTGCCTTCGCAGGAGCACAAGCCTTTGTCCCTCCATTCTCTGTCTTAACTCAGGGAAGGCGCGCGGCGCGTCCCGGATTTTCGGCACCGGCGCGACGGCCCGGCAATTGCTCGTTGAAGATCTTGCGGCTAACGAACTTCCAGGCGCCATCCACCTTGCGCATCCTGTCTTCATAATGGCCGTAGCTGCCGATATGCGGGGTGTGTCCCGTGCCGTTATTGGCTACCTCGAACCAGTAGATCACGCCCTTGGCCGTATCGCCATGCACATAGATGGCCTGATTGGTGATGAAGTGGCGCAGTGTGACAGGCTGGCCTGAGCCATCGTCGCCATAATATTGCTTGATGGCTTCCTTGTAGACGCCGATTTCCTTGTAGATTTCCTCCGGCCCGACGGCGGTGCCGCCTGCCCATTCCAGCACGCCTTCGGGCGCGAACAGGGCGGCGTAGCTTTCGGCATCGCCCCAATCGAGCGCCATGAGATACTCGGCTTCGAGCTGCATGATCGCGGCGCGATCGGCGGCATAATCCTCCTGCGCCGCTGTCGGGCGTCCGGTTTCGTTCGGCATAATGATGTCCTCTCCTCTGCCTGTGCCATGGCGCAGGCTCGGCAGAGGTTAGACGAGGGGCCTCGCCTGTGCAATTAAAGCTGGACAGAATCAATCTCAGCGGTTGAAACTGGCAGGATAACGAGCCGCAGGAAATGGAACCGGTGCGGCGCCAGGGCGAGCAGAGAGGAATTCACGACATGGCAATGGCACCTCAGGCGGCACACTCCGTGCCGGGCGACGATGCTGGGGCCGCGTCGCAGCAATGGCCCTCCAGCCCGCGGGCTTATTTCGCGCTGACTGTCATCATCATCGCCACCTTCCTGAGCTTTTTTGATGCCACCGTGTTCGGTATGCTGGCGGAGCGGATCAAGGTCGATTTCGGCCTGTCCGATACGCAGCTTGGCATATTGGGCGGTCCCGCGAGCATCATCTTCTACGTGTTCGTCGGCATTCCGCTGGCCCGGCTCGTGGATATCTATCCGCGCAAGATGATCCTCGCGATCAGCGCGGCGGTGACGGGCGGTGTCACCATGCTGAGCGGTCTGGCGCAGGGCTTCGGCCAGTTCATCGCGGCGCGGATGCTGTTGGGCGCGGGCGGATCGGCCCATGGCCCCGGCTCCTATTCTCTCATCGTCGACATGTTCCGGCCGAAGAAAATCCCGATTGCCTTCGCGCTGCTGCAGTTCGGCTTCATCGGCGGCACCACGCTTGGCGTGCTGTTCGGCGGGATGATGATCGGCGCGGTATCGCATTGGGATACCAGCTATGTGTGGGGCCTGCGCATCTTCAACTGGCAGTGGATCTTGATCGGCCTCGGCCTGCTGTCCTTCCCGGCGGCGCTGCTGTTCCTGCTGGTGAAGGAGCCTGCGCGCCGTGCCGCGGTCGCCGACCCGATCGCAGTGCCGCAGAAGGCCAGCTTCGGCCGCAAGATCGCCACGTTCATGGGCTTCGACGCCATTCGCGGCATTCAGGCGAAAGGCATGGTCTATTACCCGCTGTTCATCGCGCTGGCGCTCAGCGCGACGGAAAGCCAGGGCATCGGCTTCTGGCGCGTGCCTTTCCTCGTGCGGACCTATGGCATGGACGAGGCGCAGATCGGCGCGGTGCTCGCGCCCATGCTTCTGGTCGCGCAGCTCGCCGGCCTCGTGCTCGGCGGCCTGATGGTTTCGTGGTTCGGCCGCAAGTATAAGGATGCGAACGTTCGCACGGCGGCGATCTGCTTCACCGCGGTCACCATCTGCACGCTGGCCGCGCCGCTGATGCCGACCGGGCACCTCGCCATGGGCGCGATGGCCGTGGCGACGCTCTTCGGTCTCGCTGGCGCGCCGGCGCAGAATGCCGCCGTGCAGCGCGTCGCGCCGCAGGCCATGCGCGGACAGGTGACGGCGCTGTACCTGTTCATGTTCACCTTCTTCGGCGCGATGGGCAGCCTCGTGATCGGCGTCGTGGCGCAATATGTCGTGCGGGACGAAGCGCGGCTGTGGCAGGCGATCTTCATCACCGCGCTCGTACTGCTTCCGCTCGCCACGATCAGCATGTGGCGCGCGTGCAAGCCCTATCGCGAGGAAATCGAGCGCCTGGAGGCAGCAGAAGCTGCGGCTGTGAGCAAAGCAATGCCTGCGGGGAGTTGACGACTCATCATTGAGTTCTCACAGGGGATATTGCGCGACGCCGGGCTTTGGTCCGGCGTCACTCTGTTTCGCTGAGAGTCCCGAGAGGATGGCTATGACCAATTATCCTGCCCTGCACATGATCATCGATGGCGAGGCCGTGACCGGCGGTGATCGCCGAACGCAGACCATCGTCAATCCTGCGACGGGCGAGACCCTTGGCGAGCTGCCGCTGGCCACCACCGCGGATCTCGACCGCGCGTTGGAAACCGCGCAGCGTGGGTTCAATCGCTGGCGCAACTCGACGGCGCAGGAGCGCGCTGCCGTGCTCTCCGGCGCAGCGCGTCTGCTCATGGAGCGGCAGGAGACGCTGGCTCGCATCGCCACGATGGAGCAGGGCAAGACCCTGCCTGAATCCCGCATCGAAGTGATGATGGTCGCCGGCCTGTTCAATTTCTACGCGGGTGAGGTTTCGCGCCTCTATGGCCGCGCGCTGGTTCGCCCGGCCGGCATGCGCTCGACGGTGACTTATGAGCCGGTCGGCCCGGTTGCGGCCTTCTCGCCCTGGAACTTCCCGCTCGGCAATCCTGGCCGCAAGCTGGGCGCGCCGATTGCGGCGGGCTGCTCGGTGATCATGAAGTCTGCCGAAGAGACCCCGGCGTCCGCGCTCGGCGTGCTGCAGTGCCTGCTCGATGCCGGCCTGCCCAAGGACGTCGCGCAGGCCGTGTTCGGCGTGCCCGATGAGGTGTCGCGCCACCTGCTCGCCTCGCCGATCATCCGCAAGCTCAGCTTCACCGGCTCGACCGTGATCGGCAAGCATCTCGCCAAGCTGGCGGCCGAAGACCTGAAGCGCACCACCATGGAACTCGGTGGTCACGGCCCGGTGCTGGTGTTCGATGATGTCGACGTGGATCGCGTGCTGGATGTCATGGTCGGTCACAAATATCGCAACGCCGGCCAGGTCTGCGTCTCGCCGACCCGCTTCATCGTGCAGGAAAATGTCTACGAGCGGTTCCGTGACGGGTTCGCGAGCCGTGCCAAGGCGCTCAAGGTCGGCAACGGCCTTGAGGATGGCATCCAAATGGGCCCGATGGCCAATGAGCGTCGCCCGGACGCCATGGAGCGCCTCATCGGCGGTGCTGTCAGCAGCGGCGCCAAGCTCAACGCGGGTGGCGAGCGCATCGGCAATCAGGGCTTCTTCTATGCCCCGTCCGTGCTCAGCGAGATTCCGCTCGATGCCGAGATCATGAACGAGGAGCCGTTCGGCCCGGTCGCGCTCATCAATCCGTTCGGCAAGGTGGACGATATGATCGCGGAAGCCAATCGCCTGCCTTATGGCCTGGCCGCCTATAGCTGGACGGACGACGTCAAGCTGCAGCGCCGCGTGGCGCGGGAGGTCGAGACCGGCATGCTCGGCGTCAACAGCGTTGCCATCGGCGGTGCGGACTCGCCGTTCGGCGGCGTCAAGTGGTCGGGCCACGGCCATGAGGATGGCCCCGAGGGCCTCCACGCCTGCCTCGTGACCAAGGTCGTCCACGAAGGCTGATCCAGAATACAAGCCCCGGTGCCCGTGCAGGCGCCGGGGCTTTCTTTCCCCATTTCTCAGGAGAGTAACATGACTCACGCGCTCAACACCGGCGGCGATCGCGGCTATCTTCGCATCGCGACCGAAGAGGCTTTCGCGACGGCCGAACAGCTCGACGCCTTTCTGAAGCTGGTCAAAGAGGGCCGGGCCGACAAGGCGACCACGTCGCTCTGGGGTTTCTACGGCACCTCGCCTTCCGAGCGGACCCAGTTCATTCGCGATCGGCTGCTCGATCTTGACGATCTGCGCATCCAGGCGATGGACGAGACCGGAATCGACGTCGCCATTCTCTCTCTGACATCGCCCGGTGGACAGGCATTCGAGACCGATGAAGCCAAGACGCTGGTCCGCAATGCCAACGACGTTCTGAAGGCCGCTTGCGAACGCCACCCGTCGCGCTATGTCGGCATGGTCTCCATCGTCCCGCAGGACGTGCAGTGGTCCGTCGAGGAAATCGCACGCGGCAAGAACGAGCTGGGCTTCAAGGGCGTGATGGTCAACAGCCACACCAAGGGTCACTATCTCGATGAAGAGCAGTTCGACCCGATCTTGAAGGCCTGCGCCGACAATAATCTGCCGCTGTACATCCACCCGCAGTCACCGCCGGATGCGATGATCGCCGGCATGGTCGAGGCTGGCCTCGATGGCGCGATCTTCGGCTTCGGTGTCGAGACCGGCTACCATCTGCTGCGTATCCTGACGACGGGTGTGTTTGACCGCTATCCCAACCTGACCGTGTGCGTCGGCCATGGCGGCGAGGCGATCCCCTACTGGCTGTTCCGCATGAACTACATGCATCAGGCTGGCGTCCGCTCGAAGCGCTATGAGCGCCTCAAGCCGCTCAACCACGACCTGTTCCACTACATGCGCAACAATGTCTGCGTGACGACGAGCGGCATGGCCTGTCCGCTGGCGATCAAGCTGTGCATCGATCAGCTCGGTGAGGACCGGGTGATGTACGCGATGGATTATCCCTATGAATATGTCGCTGACGAGGTGCGCACGCACGACAATCTCGACATTTCTGCAGAAGCCAAGAAGAAGCTGATGCAGACCAATGCCGAGCGGGTCTTCGACCTGTGACGACCCCGCCGGTGTCGGGCCGGGTGACCGGCACCGCCTGGTATGCGCTGGCGTTGGTGGCTCTCACCAACGCCATGTCGCTGCTGGATCGCAACATCCTTGCCATTCTCGCGCCCCGCATCAAGGCGGACCTGCAGATTGGCGATGCCGAGCTGGGGCTGCTGTACGGAACGGTGTTCGCGCTGTTCTATGCGCTGTTCTCCCTGCCGCTCGGTCGCCTGTCGGACGGCTGGATTCGCACGCGCATCCTGGCCATCGCCATCGCCTTCTGGTCCTTTTCGAGCGGCCTCGCTGCCTTTGCGAGCGGCTTTGCGATGCTGGCGATTTCCCGGCTGGGCGTGGGTATCGGCGAGGGGGCAACGTCTCCCGCCGGCACATCCTTGCTGTTCGATTATTTCCCCAAGCATCGGCGTGGCCTGGTGATGGGCACTATCGCGGCGTCCATCGCGGTGGGCCTCGGCATGTCAAATGTCGTCGGCGGTGTCGCGGCCCAATGGTGGGAGACGCTGTATCCGGCGGGGCAAGCGCCGCTGCGGCTGGCAGGCTGGCAGTTCGCCTTTCTGGTTGCCTCCATTCCGGGCCTCGTCCTGGCCCTGCTGCTATGGCACCTCAAGGAACCTCAGCGCGGCGCGATGGACGGCATCGCGTCCCGGCCCGATCCGGCACCGTTCCGCTCGAGCCTCGCGCTGCTCGGTGCAGTGACGCCCGGCACCAATTTGCTGAGCCTCGCCGCCAGCAAGGCCAGTGCCCGCCACTGGACCGCCAATATCGGCGTCATGGTGCTCGTGGTCGGCCTGATGACGCTGTTCGTGCATCTGGCTTCGGCCTTCTCGCCGCGCCCTGCGCTCCGTTTCGGTGGTGTGCCGCTCAATCCCCACATCCTGCAATGGGGCGTGATGGGCTTTGGCATCATCGTGATCTTCAACCTGTTGCAACGGTTGGCGCTTGCCGATCCGCCGACCTATCAGGTGACGGTGCGCTCGCCCGCGCTGATGATCGCGATTGCGGTCGGCGCGCTGCAGACGGTGATCAATTACGGCATCATGGGCTTCACGCCCGCCTTCATCATGCAGACCTATGGCACATCACCCGCAGAAACAGGCGTCACCTTCGGCCTGCTCTCGCTGGTGATCGGTGTGATCGGCCCCATGATTTCGGGGCCTCTGGCTGACTGGTTCGACAAGTCCATGCCGGCGACCGGGCGCGTGTATCTCACCCTGTTCGCGCTCGGCGTCTCGCCGCTGATCGGGGTCTGGACCTATCATGCGCCGGATGCGTTCGGCTTCTACAGCCGCTTCGTGCTCTACAGCGTCATCCTCACCTGCTGGATGCCGCCGCTCTACTCGCTGATCTACGGACTTGTGCTGCCCCGCATGCGCGGCATCACCGCCAGTACCTATCTCATCATCTCCACCATTTTCGGGCTCGGCATGGGGCCTTATCTGGTCGGGATGATCTCGGATGCCACGGGTGATCTGCGCACCGCGATCCTCAGCGTCAACTGGATGGCGATTCCCATCATCATCCTGCTCGTCATTCTCCTCACCCGCATCCGCAAGGACGAGAGCCTCATTCTGGTCCGCGCCCGGGATGCAGGGGAGCCTGTCTGATGCTTTGACCTGCTCACCATCCTCTCATTGTTGACTTTGTTCGAAATGGCGCTTTGTGTCATAAGAACTGAGTCGAGCCGCGCGGGGGACGTGCGCGGTGCAATGAGAGGATGACAAGAGCATGACGGACGAGAGAACTGTCGATTACGTGATCGTCGGAGCGGGCAGCGCGGGATGCGTTCTCGCCAACCGGCTCTCGGCGGATCGGGGCACGGAAGTCGTCCTGCTCGAGGCTGGCGGCGATGATCGCCCGACGCGGGAATTGAGCCAGTTCCGCTCCAACATGATGATCCATATACCGATCGGTTTCGGCAAGACGCTGAACGATCCCAAGGTCAACTGGCTGTACGAGACCGAGGTCGATGAGGGCTCGGGCGGGCGCCCCCACAAATGGCCCAAGGGCAAGGTGCTCGGCGGCTCGTCGTCCCTCAACGGCATGCTCTATGTGCGCGGCCAGTCGGCCGACTATGATGGCTGGCGCCAGATGGGCAATGAGGGCTGGGCATGGGACGACGTGCTGCCCTATTTCAAGAAGAGCGAGGACCAGACCCGTGGCGCCATGGAAGGCCATGCGCAGGGCGGTGAGCTGGCTGTCTCCGACTTCCCCGAGCATCACCCGATCAGCAAGGCAGTCATCGATGCCTGTGTCGAGGCTGGCTATGCCTATAAGGATGATCTGAACGACGGCGATCAGGAAGGGACGAGCTGGTTCCAGATGACCGCGCGCAACGGCAAGCGTTGCTCGACGGCGGTGGGCTTCCTCCATCCGGTCATGGATCGGGTCAATCTCACGGTCGAACTGCGCGCCATGACGACCCGCATCCTCTTCGAGGGCAAGCGCGCGGTGGGGGTTGAGTTCGTCCAGCATGGTCGCCTGCGCCGCGTGAAGGTGCGCAAGGAAGTGATCCTCGCCGCCGGCGCGGTCGAGAGCCCCAAGCTGCTGGAAATCTCCGGCATCGGGCAGGGCGGG
The DNA here is from genome assembly GCF_025961955.1 of Sphingobium sp. B10D7B. Classification (NCBI taxonomy): domain Bacteria; kingdom Pseudomonadati; phylum Pseudomonadota; class Alphaproteobacteria; order Sphingomonadales; family Sphingobiaceae; genus Sphingobium; species Sphingobium sp. B10D7B. The sequence goes on along the minus strand of NZ_JAOQOQ010000001.1, from coordinate 1,818,480 downwards.
GTCGTCCGGGAGCTGGGCGTGAAGCTGGTGCACGAGCTGCCCGGCGTCGGCGAGAACCTGCAGGACCACTATATGATCGGCTGCCAGGCGCGGCTGAAGCCGGGCACGCCGTCCGTCAATTCCATGGCCAGCGGCCTGCCGCTGATCGGCCAGGTGCTCAAATATGGCATGACCCGTAAGGGCCTGCTTTCCTACGCGGTGGCGCATGGTTGCACCTTCCTGCGGTCGCGCGAAGGGCTGGAGACGCCGGACATCCAGATTCACACCATGGCGGCGTCCATGGATCTGGAAGTGCTGAACGCCAAGCAGCAGCTCGCGCTGGAGAAGGAGCCGGGCATGGCCTCCAACCCCTGCCAGCTTCGTCCGGAATCGCGCGGGCACATCCACGCTCGCTCGCCCGATGGCACGCAGGCCCCCAAGATCACGCCCAATTATCTGCAGGACCCGATCGACCAGCAGATGGCCGTCACGCAGCTCAAGATCATCCGCGAAATCTGGCAGCAGCCGGCAATCGCCAAATATCTGGCTGGCCCCGATCCGTTCGGTGAGACGGACGATCAGATGTTCTTCTATGCGCAGGTCGCCGGCGGCACGCTGTATCATGCGGTCGGCACGGCGCGCATGGGCAGCGATCCCAAGGCGGTGGTCGATGCGCGCCTGCGCGTTCACGGCGTTCAGGGCCTGCGCGTGGTCGATGCCTCGATCATGCCCAAGATCGTCTCCGGCAACACCAATGCCGCGACGATCATGATCGGCGAGAAGGGATCGGAAATGATCCTGGAAGACGCGAAGGAACTGGCACCGGCCTGAACGGGTCGGCGTGCGGCATCAATGCTGAACGGAAAACGAAGCCGCCTGCGCGTCAGGCGGCTTCGGTCATTTCATGGAAGGCTTGCGCGATCAGCGCGAGCGACTTGGTGCGGGCCTGCGGATCGAAGGCGGGGCTGTGGACGATCACCTCATCCACCTGTGTCCGCTGAACGAACTGGCGCAGGCCGCGCGCGACATCATCGGCGGTGCCAAAGGCGCTGCATTGCATGACATGCCCCAGCATTGCGCTGAGCGACGGATCGAGGCTCGCGACATAATTCTCCAACGGCGGAGGTAGCTTGCCGGGGCGGCCGGTGCGCAGCGCCACGAAGTTCTGCATCATGGAGCTGGCGACATATTCCGCCTCCGCCACCGTGTCCGCAGCGACGACGCTCATCGCCGCCGCCGCATAGGGTTCGCGCAGAGAGGCGGACGGGCGGAAATCGCGGCGATAGATGGTCAGCGCTTCATCCAGCAGATCGGGCGCGAAATGTGAGGCGAAGGCGTAGGGCATCCCGAGTGCCGCCGCGAGCTGCGCGCCGAACAGGCTGGAGCCCAGAATCCACATGTCGATCTGCGCACCGCGCCCGGGCACGGCCAGCAGGCCGAGGTCCGGCTCACCGGTAAAGTGGGCGCGCAGTTCCACCACGCTGCGGGGAAACTCCTCGGCCTCCTGCCGGGTGTCATGGCGGATGGCGCGGGCCAGTCGCCCGTCGGCGCCTGGCGCACGCCCGAGGCCGAGATCGACACGGCCGGGGAAGAGCGCGTCCAGCGTGCCGAACTGCTCGGCGATGATATAGGGCGAGTGATTGGGCAGCATGATGCCGCCCGAGCCGACGCGGATGGTCTTGGTCGCTCGCCCGGCCTCGGCGATGATGAGCGCGGTGGCCGCTGCTGCCACGCCGGCCATGCCGTGATGTTCGGCGATCCAGTAGCGATGATAGCCGAGCGCTTCGGCATGGGCGGCGAGCGGGCCGACGCGCTTGATCGCATCGCCGGCGCTCTCGCCTTCGACAACGTTGACGAGGTCGAGGAAGCTGAGTTTGGTCATCGATCCAAGATGGGATCGGCACCCCCGCTACGCAACCGGTGGCGGGCGGGGCGCTTGGGGATCAGGTGACGCGCCAGACCCACAATTTGATGCCCGCCTTGTAGCGCGCGCCCGAGCAGACGAAGATGCTGCGGTTCATCCAGTCATATTTGCCTTCCGGCGCGATGAATTCCGGCACGGTGCGGAAATAATAATCCGCCGGATCGACCTCATCGCCTGCCGCCAGTCGCGCCATCACATCGGGCGGGCCATGGCGCAGGCCACGATTGCGGATCTGGATGACGACGCCGTCATCGGTCTGCAGCGCGTAAAGGGCGTCGGCGACGGTGACGCCGTCCGGCCGGGTGAGCTGGAAGTCGGCGGCATTGCCGAGCAGCTTGCCCTTGATCAGCGGCCCTTCGACACGGCCGCCCTCGAAGATGGGGATGATGCGGCGGGTGCCATCGACGGTGTTGCCGAGCGGCACCGGCGCGCCGAGATCGCCGCCGGCTTCATAGACGAATTCCAGGCCGGGCTGAATCATGAACGTGCTTCCTTGAGACTTGAAGTGTGAGGCGGCAGCCCCGGCGCGCACGCATGAGCGCGGGCCGGGGCTGTGGCTGGAGGATTGCTAGGGTCAGGCGGCTTCGCGTTCGAGGCCGATCTGGTCCGCGCTGGCCCAGTTGCCGTGCAGGCCAAAGCGCAGCGCGAAGGGGATATGAATCGTGGCGACCGGTCCCTTCTCGATGTCCAGCGCGTCGAAGATTAGCAGGTCGCTCTTATGGTCGGCCAGGCGATTGCAGACCTGCACGATCCAGCCGTCGCCTTCCGGCGCGTCTTTGGAGCGCGGCACGAAGGCAGGCTCCTGCAGCGAAGAGGTGGGGCCGCACCACCAATGCTGCTCCTTGCCGGTCTGGTGGTCGATCAGGAACAGGCAATTCATCAGGAATCCGCCGGCGCTGCCGCCCTTGAGCTCGACCGGACGCTTCATGTCCATCTCAAGCATCCACCCATAGCGATAGGGCAGGCCGGTGACGCGGTCATCAATGCGGGGGAATTCGCCCGACGTCTCCGTGAGGCGAGTGACGCTGTCGAACTCGTCGCTGTTGGATGCCATGTCGACCGTCCACCGGGTGAGGTAGCTCGCCGCCTGCTGCGGGTTGAATGGCGCGCCGTGAACGTCCGGGAAGAAGGGGAACATGTTGTTCGCCGCTTCCGGCACGTCGATATGGACCTTGGTGCCTTCCTGATAGGCGTTCATCACATGCGACGCGAAGCAATTGTCGCGCTTGAACCAGCGGATGTCTTCCTGCTTCACATCATCACGGCGCGGGATGATGCCGAGATAGACGGGCAGGGTGGTGTCGAAGCCGAAGTGCGGCAGGCCCTTTTCCAGGCGCTCCCAGCTGCCGATCGAGGGCACGATGTGAAGGACCAGATAATCCTTGGTCACGCCGAAGTCGTGCATCATGCAGTAATAGGGCGCCTTGAACCACAGTTCGCGGACCAGTTCGCCTTCAGGGCTGACCTCATACAGACACACATCGTCGGAGCACAGGCCGCTCGCCGCATAACCGATGGCGACCATGTTGCCGGTGAGCGGGTCGATCTTGGGGTGCGCAGTAAAGGTCTGTCCGGTCATCTTGCCGCCGAACTTCTCGAACCCGATGGTCTCCATCGTGTCCGGCTCCATGACGAGGGACGGGCTGTCCTCCTTCATGGCCCAGAGCTTGCCGGCGAACACGAAGGCGTTGGTGTTCGCGGTCGAGCGATACTCGCCCTTGACGGACTCATCGTCCGTCAGCGGATTGCGATAGGCGCCGAAGAGCGCCTTGCCGGCCTCGTTCTCCAGCTTCCACTTGGCGGTCTTGGCCCAGCGCTGCTTGATGTCGCACTGGCCATCATGGATGTGGAAGCGCGTGATCATGCCATCGCCGTTGAAGCTGATGTCATCGCCCAGGCGGGGCGGGAATTGCGGGTCCGGCTGCACGCGGAAGAAGGCGCCATTCAGCTCGGGCGGAATCGTGCCCTCATGCACGAGATTCGGAATGTCGCATTCGATGCGCGACGGGCTGTTGAAACCTGTGAAAGCGGGGGTATTGGGGAATTGCGCCATAGCTTGCTCCTCTTGCGCAGGTTTGTATGCTATGCATACCAATTGGGCAATTCCCATTGCTTAATCAATGGCCGAACCGTTCCGGTTCTCGGGGGTAAAGATTTTGGAAGCACGCGCACGTCAACGTCCTCTTGTGGCCGCCAAGGGTGGTGGAAGTGCGACGCCATCGCCTGCGCCCGCGCAGATCGACGACGATATCGGTGCGATTGACGACATTATCGGCTTCCATATCCGCCTTGCCCATGGCGCGGCCTACCGCCATTTCACCGAGACCTTTTCCGAGCTTGGCCTGACCCAGAAGATGGTTTCCGTCCTCTGGCTGATCAGCGACCATCCGCACATCGCGCAGGCCGATATCGGCCGCCGCCTGCAAATGGACCGGGCGACGACGATGGCGATCATCAATCGGTTGGAAGCGCGCGGCCTGCTGGTTCGGGGCGCGTCCACGCTGGACCGGCGCCGGCAGACGCTGACGCTGACCGCGGACGGGCAGGCGGCCCTTAGCGAGGCGCGGCGCTGCATCGACGAGCATGAGCAATGGCTCAAGTCCCGTTTCACCAAGAAAGAAGCCACGTTGCTCATCGAGTTATTGCGCCGTATTCACGAGTAGATTCGGCCTGTGAGGTCGCCGATGCGGTCCACTGCCTGGAGAGGAAAGCCCAACCATGTCATCGTCTGATCCTGTTGAGATCATTAATGAGTCGCCGATGTCCGTTCGGCAGTGGATTGTCGTGGTCTTGATGATCCTGCTGAACGCGCTGGACGGTTTCGACGTGCTGTCGAGCGCCTTTGCGGCGCCGGGCATTTCGGCGGAATGGGGCATCCCGCGCTCGGCGCTGGGCATCGTCCTCTCGGCCGAGCTGGTCGGTATGGGCTTCGGCTCGGTCATCCTCGGTGGTGTCGCAGACCGCATCGGCCGCAAGGACACGATGCTGATCTGCCTCGTCGTCATGGCGATCGGCATGTATCTGGCCCATGCCGCGACCGGCGTGACGCTCCTGACGGTATGGCGCTTCGTCACCGGCCTCGGCATCGGCGGGATGCTGGCGGCGACCAACGCCGTGACGGCGGAATCGACCAGCAAATCCTCCCGCAGCCTCGCCATGGCGCTTTACGTCATCGGCTACCCGATCGGCGGCGTGGTAGGCGGCTTTGCCGCGCAGAGCTGGCTACTGGTGGAATATGATTGGCGCGCGGTGTTCATGTTCGGCGCCGTGGTGACCGCGATCATGATCCCGCTTGTCTTCTTCCTCGTGCCGGAGACGCCTGCATTCTACGCCGCGCGCCGGCCCGCGAACGTGATCGAGAAGGTCAACCGCTCGCTCCGCGCGCTGCGCAAGCGGACCATCGAGGCACTGCCGCCGCTGCGTACGGAAGGACCGCAGCCCAAGGTCACCGACATCCTGTCCAAGCCGGGCCTGCGCAAGGTCACCTGGCTGTTGGCCTTCGGCTACATGTTCCACACGCTCACCTTCTACTACATCCTCAAGTTCGCAGTGCAGATCGTCGCGGATTCCGGCTTCTCGCAGGCGGATGCCGCCAGCACGCTCACATGGGCAAATATCGGCGGTGCGATTGGCGGCGGTCTGTTCGGCTTCCTGCTCAAGAAATGGGACATCAAGGGGCCGACGATTGCCATGATGATTGCCGGCGTGGTTGCGGTGGCATGGTTCGGCATGGGGCATGGCGAGCTGGGTGAATGGCGCGTGGCGGCATTCCTGTCGATGTTCTTCCTCAACGCGGCCATTGTGGGCTTCTATGCCGCCTTCGCGCGGGGCTTCCCGGCTTATGCCCGGGCCACGGGTACGGGCTTTGTCCTCGGCGTGGGGCGCGCTGGCGCGGCTGGCTCGCCCATCGTCGCCGGGCTGCTCTTCGACGTGCTTGGCAAGGGCGAGTTGCTCACCGTATCGCTCATCATGAGCCTTGGCTCGGTATGCGCCATCTTCATGCTGCTGTTGCTGCCGATGCGCGATGGCGATGCGATTGCGCAAGCTGAGGCCAAGGCCTGAGATATGGGTCCGCCGCCCCCGTCTGTGCGGGGCGGCGGATCGTCAGATACTGACTGATGTGACGAGGGCAGGGGGGCGAGACGGTCAGCCCGCCGTGACGCGGAGCACTTCGTCCGGCCGGGCCAGCGCATAGAGCGAGAGGCCCGCAGCCTCGGCCCGCGCTGCCGCCATGCTGGTTGGGACCGAGATGGTCACAAGGGTGTGGGCGCCGGCGCGGACCGTTTTCTCCACGATCTCATAGCTGCAGCGCGCCGTGGAAAGCACAAAGCCGGTGTCCATCGTCTGCCCTGCGCGGGCCATGGCGCCGACGAGCTTGTCCAGCGCATTGTGCCGGCCGACATCCTCGCGGGCCATCAGGATCGCCCCATCCGGTGCCACGAAGGCAGCGGCGTGCATCCCGCCTGTGGCGCGATTGCCGGGCTGATGCGCACGCAGACCCTCCAGCGCGGCGAAGATCGCCGCCGGTGAAAGCGCCTCATGCGCGGCGACCGGGGGGAGGGCACGCGAAACAGCCTCCAGATTATCGATGCCGCACAGGCCGCAACTCGACTCGGCCACGCGCGTGCGCACGCGCTCTTCAAGCTTTTCGAGCGCCAACGAGGTGATGGTCGCACGCGCGATCCAACCGAGATCGGTCTCGACGATATCGATGCCAGTGACATCGCCCGGTTGCGCAGCCAGACCTTCAGTCAGTGCGAAGCCGGTGATGAAGTCGTCCAGATCAAACGGACTGGCCATCATTACGGCATAGGAAAGGCCGTTATATTCCAGCGCGACCGGCACTTCCGGCGCAAAAGGGCGCGCGACCGGACGGCTGGAGCCATCCGGTCGAAGGGCGACGAGGTCAGCCGGCGTCGTTGTAGCCAGGATCGTTCTCATCCGCGCTCGCGAATTCGGTGGCCCGCGTCATGTGCGGCACCGGCCCATCCACCATGGCGATGGCGCGCGCGGCGAGCGGCGACATGTCGGCGGGGTCGACGGCCTTGATGCCCGCGAGCATCCGCGGATCCCAATACATCTTGATATGGTCGGCGGTGGCGAGGGCCGCCTGATCGTGGCCCAACGCTTCGAAATTCCGCGCGATCTGGTTCGCCATGTAGATGAGGCGGCTGGCTTCCATGATGCTTACTCCGCCGCTTCAGCCGTCAGGCTGGCCACGATCCGCCGCGAGCGCTCGGACCAGCTGTTATAATCCTCCTGCCAATCGGTCGGGCCGTTGGAGGGCGTGATCTGGACAGCTGTCACCTTGTACTCAGGGCAGTTGGTGGCCCAGTCCGAATATTCGGTGGTCACGACATTGGCCTGCGTGGCGGGGTGATGGAAGGTGGTATAGACCACGCCCGGGGCAACCCGTTCGGTGATCGTCGCCCGCAGCGTCGTCTCGCCGGTGCGGCTGGAGAGCTTTACCCAGTCGCCATCCTTGAGACCGCGATTCTCGGCATCGGTCGGATGGATTTCCAGGAGATCCTCAGGGTGCCAGGCCGTGTTGCCGGTGCGCCGTGTTTGCGCGCCGACATTATACTGGCTGAGGATGCGGCCGGTGGTGAGCAACAGCGGGAAGCGCGGGCCGGTCTTCTCGTCGGTCGGCACATAATCCGTGACGACGAACTTGCCCTTGCCGCGCACAAAGCCTTCGACGTGCATGATCGGCGAACCTTCATGCGTCTCGTCCTTAACCGGCCACTGCAGCGATCCCTCGCGCTCCAGACGCGCCCAGGAAACGCCCGCGAAGGACGGGGTGAGACGGGCGATTTCGGCGAGGATTTCGCTGGGGTGCTCGTAGTTCCAGCCAAGATCCATGGCATTGGCGAGAAGCTGCGTGATCTCCCAGTCGGCATAGCCATTGGCGGGCTCCATGACCTTGCGGACCGGCTGGATGCGCCGCTCTGCATTGGTGAAGGTGCCGTTCTTTTCAAGGAAGGTCGAACCGGGCAGGAAGATATGCGCGTAGTTCGCCGTTTCGTTCAGGAACAGGTCCTGCACGATGACGCACTCCATCGCCTTGAGGCCCGCCGCGACATGCGCGGTATTGGGGTCGGACTGAAGGATGTCCTCGCCTTGGATATAGATCGCGCGGAACGTGCCGTCGATCGCGGCGTCCAGCATATTGGGGATGCGCAGGCCCGGCTCGGCATCCAGGGTCACGCCCCAGTCCGCCTCGAACAGCTCGCGCGTTTCATCGTCGCTGATGTGGCGATAGCCGGGCAATTCGTGCGGGAAGCTGCCCATGTCGCAAGCGCCCTGCACGTTGTTCTGACCACGCAGCGGGTTCACGCCTACGCCGCGGCGCCCGATATTGCCGGTTACCATCGCAAGGTTGGCGATGGCCATCACCGTCGAGCTGCCCTGGCTATGCTCGGTGACGCCAAGGCCATAATAGATGGCGCCATTACCGCCAGTCGCGAACAGGCGGGCCGCGCCGCGCAATTCCTCGGCGGGCACGCGGGTGACGGGCTCCAACGTCTCAGGGCTGTTGCGCTCCTGCGAAACGAAGGCGGCCCAGTCCTGATACTCGTCCCAGTCGCAACGCTCGCGGATGAACGCCTCGTCAGCGAGACCTTCGGTGACGATCACTTGCGCCATGGCAGTGAGCACGGCGACGTTGGTGCCGGGCTGCAGCGCAAGATGGTGCTGCGCGGCGATGTGTGGCGACTTGACCATGTCCGTCCGGCGCGGATCGATGACGATCAGCTTGGCGCCCTGACGCAGCCGGCGCTTCATCCGGCTCGCGAACACCGGGTGGCCGTCCGTCGGGTTGGCGCCGATGATCAGGATGACGTCGCTGTCCATCACGCTGTCGAAATCCTGCGTGCCGGCGGAGGTGCCGAAGGTCGTCTTCAGGCCATAGCCGGTCGGCGAGTGACAGACGCGGGCGCAGGTGTCGGTATTGTTGGAGCCAAAACCTGCGCGGATCAGCTTCTGCACCAGGAAGGTTTCCTCATTGGTGCAGCGTGACGACGTGATGCCGCCCAATGCGCGCGCACCGTGGGCGGCCTTGATGCGCTTGAGTTCGGATGCGGCGTAGGAAATCGCCTCGTCCCAGCTCACCACCTGCCAGGGATCGTCCACGCTCTTGCGGATCATCGGCTGGGTGATGCGGTCCTGATGGTTGGCATAGCCCCAGGCGAAGCGGCCCTTGACGCAGCTATGGCCGCGATTGGCCTTGCCGTCCTTCCACGGCACCATGCGCACTAGCTGCTCACCGCGCATTTCCGCGCGGAAGGTGCAGCCGACGCCGCAATAGGCGCAGGTGGTGACGACGGCCCGCTCGGGCTTGCCGATCTCGACCATCGCCTTTTCCTGAAGCGTGGCGGTGGGGCAGGCCTGCACACAGGCGCCGCACGACACGCATTCGGAAGAGAGGAAATCGTCGGACGCGACACCCGCAGACACCATGGAGCCGAAGCCGCGGCCATCGATCGTGAGCGCGAAGGTGCCCTGCACCTCGTCACAGGCGCGGACGCAGCGCGAGCAGACGATGCACTTGCTGGGGTCGAAATCGAAATAGGGGTTGGACGTGTCCTTCTGGAGACCCAGATGATTGTCGCCCGTGTACCCATAACGCACATCGCGCAGACCGACGGCGGCCGCATTGTCCTGCAGTTCGCAGTCGCCATTGTCCGAACAGGTCAGGCAGTCCAGCGGGTGATCGGAGATGTAGAGCTCCATCACGCCCTTGCGCAGCTTCTGCAGGCGCGGGGTCTGGGTGTGAACGGTCATGCCGTCCATCGCCGGCGTGGTGCAGGAGGCGGGGGTGCCGCGCATCCCGTCGACCTCGACCAGGCAGAGGCGGCAGGAGCCGAAGCTCTTCACGCTGTCTGTGGCGCAGAGTTTGGGAATGTCGCCGCCGCATTCGGCAGCCGCGCGCATCACGCTCGTGCCTTCCGGGACGGTGACGGAGCGACCGTCGATGGTCAGCGTGACCATCTTCTCCGATGTGGAAGCGGGCGTGCCGAAATCGGCCTGAGGTTCATAGCCCATGACGTTCAACTCTCTCCAGGTCAGCAGCAGTGTTGATATTAACAGGTTCGCGCGGCAATTGCACGGCGCGCGCGGAAATACGGTTGGCGAAGGCCTTCATCGAATGCACGCCCTCGCTCTTGAGGATGTCGAGCGCGTCGCCGGCCGCCGAGGCGGGCCACAGGCCGATCACCGGCAGGCTCTCGACATAAGCTGGATATGGCGACAGGCGCTGCAAGAGGTCTTGCGGCAGATCGATGGCATCGCACGGCACGCTCAGCACGGCGGGGAGCCCGCGCGCCTGCGCTTCGAGCAAGGCCGCAGCGAGTCCCGCCAGCGGTCCCATGTGCGGCGCGGGCTGGTCGGCGATGCTGGCCACGCCGTCATGCTCACGCCCCACCACGATGGTCTGCGCGCTGTGCACGGCCACGGCGTCGATGGCGTGATCAATCAGGGCGCGACCGTGAAAGGTCGCCACGGCCTTGTCACTGCCGAAGCGCGTCGACTTGCCGCCAGCGATTACCGCGCCGAGGACGGCCGCGCGATCGATGGGAAGCAGGCCGACGCAGCAGCTCATTCAGCCGCCTCGGGGAGGCTCTGGCGGGCGCCGAAATCCTCGGGCCAGTGCTTGAGCGCGCTCTTCACCGGATAGGGCGTAAAGCCGCCCAGAGCGCAGAGCGAACCGAACTTCATCGTCTCGCACAGATCTTCCAGCAGAACGATCTCATCCTCCAGGCTGCGCGGCGCGGTGGGGGCGTTGTGCATCTGCGGCAGGCCCTCGAGCGTATCGCGCTGGCGCGGCACGCGCGCCATGATCCGGTCGATCAATTCCTTGCCGCGCACCGAGCCGATGCGGCAGGGCGTGCACTTGCCGCAGCTTTCCGCCGCGCAGAATTCCATGGCGAAGCGCGCCATGCCGGCCATGTCCGCGCCCTGGCCGAACACAGTGATGCCGCCATGGCCGATCAGCGCGTCGACGGCGGCATAAGCCTCATAGTCGAACGGAATGTCGAACTGGTCCGTGTGCAGATAGGCACCGAGCGGGCCGCCGACCTGCGCGGCCTTGACCGGCGAGCCGTCGTCCGTGCCGCCGCCAATCTCGTTGACGAGCTGGCCAAGCGTGATGCCGAACGCCGTTTCAAACAGGCCGCCATGCTTGATGTTACCGGCAAGCTGGATCGGCATCGTGCCGCGCGAACGACCCATGCCATAATCGGCATAGGCCTTGGCGCCCTCGGCCAGAATGTAAGGTACAGCCGCAAGGCTCAGCACATTGTTGACGATGGTGGGCTTGCCGAACAGACCGACCAGCGCCGGGATTGGCGGCTTGGCGCGCACTTCGCCGCGCTTGCCTTCCAGGCTGTTGAGCAGCGAGGTTTCCTCGCCGCACACATAGGCGCCGGCGCCGACGCGCACTTCCAGCACGAACGGCGCAACGAGATGCGCGCTGCGGCGGATCGCTTCTTCCAGCTTGGCGATGGCGTGGGGATATTCCGAGCGAACGTAGATATAACCCTTGGTCGCGCCGGTCGCGAGGCCGGCAATCGCCATGCCCTCGATCAGGCAATAGGGGTCGCCCTCCATCAGCATGCGGTCAGCAAAAGTCGCGCTGTCGCCTTCGTCGGCATTGCAGACGATGTACTTCTGGTCCGCTACCGCAGCCGCGACGGTGCGCCACTTGATGCCGGTGGGGAAACCAGCGCCGCCGCGACCGCGCAGGCCCGAGGCCACGACTTCCTCGACCGTCGCCTCGGCGCCGATCTCGCGAGCGCGGGCGAGGCCTTTCCAGCCGCCGGTCGCTTCATAGTCCGCAAGCTCGGTCGGGCGCGTCTTGCCGGCGCGGGCGAAAGTCAGCCGCTGCTGCTTGGCAATGAACGGATGCTCGGCAATCACGCCGATGCCGAGCGGCGACGAGCCGTCCAGAATCGCCGCAGCATCATCGGCCGTTGCCGGGCCGAAGCCCTTGCCGTCGATTTCCACCAGCGGTTCCAGCCACTGCATGCCCCAGCTCGAAACCCGCTCGACGGTTGCGCCCGCCCTTGCGAAGGCCTCGGCAACCGCGTCGGCACCGCAGGCGACGGCCAGCGCGTCGTCGGAAATGCGCACCATGACCATGTCAGGCAATCTCCCGGATCAGCTTGTCGAGCTTGGGCGCGTCCAGCCGGGCGTGAACGGCATTGCCGATCATCGCATTGGGGCCGACGCTGCACAGGCCGAGGCAATAAATGGTTTCAATCTTCACGCGCTCGCCGGCCGCGGCAACCGCGCCATCGACCAGAGCTTCGACGCCGCGTGCCTTGCAGGATTCCGCACGGCACAGCTTGAGCACCGGCGCGGCCTTGGGCTCGGCGGTGAAATCATGATAAAAGCTCACTACGCCATGCACTTCGGCGCGGCTCAGGTTGAGTGCGAGGGCGATCTGGCGCTTGGACGCCTCGTCCACGCAGCCGAACTCGGCCTGCACGTCATGGAGGATGGGGAGAAGAGGCCCTTCGCGGCGGCTATGGCTCGCGATGATCTCGTCCAGCCGATCGGCTTTGGCGTCTCTCATGCGCGCGGGTCTCCCAAGTCTTCTTTCGTTGCTGAAATTCGTTTGTGTTACTGCCTATTTTTTGCGCGGCTGGCAAGCGCAAACCGCTGGATCGCGTTGTTGCGAGAGGCTTGCAAAAGGCGGTGTGCACTCACGGCTTGGGCGCTGGTCAGACTGGTGATGCGGGGATCACGCGGGCGCTTTCAGTCCCGCCAGCCAGTCGCCGAGCATGGCGCGCCCGGCGGAGACAGCCCGAGGCCCGAGCCGATCATGCGTGGCGCGCAGGCTGTCGTTGCAGCCGCCGGATTCCGCCGCAGCCTCCGGCCATTCCTCCATTCACTGGTAGAAGCGCGCATCCTCGCCCATTTCGGCATGGAATTGTAGGGCTAGTACATGTTGTCCCCGCCGGAAGGCCTGATGCGTATAGCGGTCGCTGGACGCAAGCAGTTGGGTGCCTTCCGGCAGGGTGAACGTGTCGCCGTGCCAGTGCAGCACCGGCACGTCGACAAGATGGCAGAGCGGGCTGGTGTGACCGGCATCGTTGACCTTGACCGAATGGAAGCCGACCTCCTTGACGGGGCCGGGATAGACCTTCGCGCCGAGCGCCGCCGCGATCATCTGCGCGCCGAAGCACACGCCCAGCGTGGGGCGGTCGGCCGCCAGCCGCAGCGCCAGGCGGCGCAGCTGGCATGCGATCCACGGATAGCGATCCTGCTCATACACCCCCATCGGCCCGCCCATCATGATGAGCAGATCGGGTTCTCGCAGGTCGAGCGTGGCGAAGGCGGGGTCGGTCACATCGATCCGGTCGATCGCATAGCCGGCCGCTTCCACCGGCTCCCGATATCCCGCCATGCCCTCATGGGGGACGTGCCGAATCACAAGCGCGCGCTTCATCGTCATTGGCCTCTCGAGATGAGCGTCAGAGGCCGAGGCGCGACCAGAAGTCACTGGCACTGGCGAGGGGCGGCGAGTCGTGCGGGGCCGCAGGCGCCAGTCGCCAGCTCGGGTGCGGAAGCGGCGCCAGCGCGCGGCCGGCTCGCTGGGCATGATTACGGCTACGGCGGGAAATGGAACGGATAGCCATATCGTTTCTCCAATACGGAGCACGAAGCCGGCGTTGTCGCGTGGGATTCGTGCGCTTTAGCGGTTGGTGACGCGGAGCAAGCTGACAAACATCAAAAGCCGCGTTCCGGGCTGGGGCGGCAGCGCCTCCCGTCATTCCGGACAAGAGGGGTTTAAGCCGGAAGGCATGATTCCGGCAATCAAGCGATCTTTGCAGGGGTGATAGTTTAGCTCGGCCGGCCGCGCTGTCGCCTGCGCGTCAAAACACGCCGAACGTCCAGCCTTCCGTCCGCGCCAACTCTGGCGTCAGCGCCTGCGGTGCCCACAGGGCCGGCTCGCCATGGACCAGCCGCAGCCAGGCCGCGCTGAGCAGCGCATCGGTGGCATGGTCGCTGTACCGGCCAGCGAACGGTAGATGCGGCCCGCTGGCGAGACGCGCAAGGCAGGCATCCAGTTCGGCCTCGCGAACCTTGGTCTGGCCCTTGCGCTTGCCGGCGGCGAGCGCGGCAAGGCTGGTGTAAATTTCCACGATCAGACTGCCCGAGCCGGGGTCGGCGTCGAACGGCCAGACTGGCATGTCCGCCCGGATACGGTGCAGCACCCGCATCCCGGTTAGACTGGATTTGCCGACCTGGGCGGCGCCGACGAGATTGAGGTTGCTGCAGGGGTTGAGGCCCTGCGCCTGCTGGGCCAGCTCCGTCTGGCGCAGCCGCCCGCGTCCCCCGCCGAACAGATCGCCTTCCCGGCCCCCATGGCGCCGGAAATGCCGCGCGGCCTCCGGGTGATCGACAAAGGCGCCAGCCCCCAGATGCGGCTCGTCGGCGCAGATGTCCTCGACAAGCGCCCAGAGTTGGCGGGCGTTGGGTGGAGTGCGATCCCAGCCCGGGAAGAAGGCGCCCTTGTCGGCGAAGGGCAGGGACGGGCCGAGATCAAGGCCGACCAACGTCTCGCGCGGCATGTCGCGGCGCATCCAGTCGAGCACGTCGGGGCGTGACCAGATGTGGCCGGGGCGGACCAGCGCCGGGCCAGCGCCGCTATCCGCGTCGCAGATGGCGACGGCAATGCCCGGCTGTCGCGGCCCCTGTGCGCCCGACCAGTCGATTGCGGCGAAATGGCGGAAGCGGCTCACGGGTGGCGGGCGGGATCAGTCACCGCGCAAGTCGCGCCGACGCTCATCCCACCAGGCGATGCGCTCGGCGATCCGCTTCTCGAACCCGCGCTCGGTGGGCGCGTAAAAGGTCTGCGGCGCCATCTCCTCGGGCCAGTAATTGTCGCCTGAGAAGCCGCCTTCCACATCATGATCGTAGCTATAGTCCTTGCCATAGCCGATCTCCTTCATGAGCTTGGTCGGCGCATTGAGGATGTTCGCGGGCGGCATCAGCGATCCGGTTTGTTTGGCGCTGGCAAAGGCCGCTTTTTGCGCCTTGTAGGCGGCGTTGGATTTGGGCGCGGTCGCGAGATACAGGCAGGCTTGCACGATCGCCAGTTCGCCCTCGGGCGAGCCGAGGAACGCGTATGCATCCTTGGCGGCGAGGCATTGGGTGAGCGCCTGTGGGTCGGCCAGGCCGACATCTTCGCTGGCGAAGCGCACCAGCCGGCGCAGGACGTAAAGCGGTTCCTCTCCGGCAACCAGCATCCGCGCGAGATAATAGAGCGCGGCCTGCGGATCGGAGCCGCGCAGCGCCTTGTGGAGCGCGGAAATCAGATTGTAATGCCCGTCGCGATCCTTGTCATAGACCGGCATCCGGCGGTGGAGCAGGGCGGCGAGACCCGCCGGGTCCAGCGGCTCGGTGAGGCCGATACCCTGCAGCGTCTCCACCTGATTGAGCAGGAAGCGGCCATCACCGTCAGCCGAAGCCACGAGCGCGGCGCGGGCATCGTCGGTGAGCGGCAGCGGTGCACCAGTCAACGCTTCCGCGCGCGAGATCAACGTATCGAGCGCGGCTTCGTCCAGCCGGCGCAGGATGAGCACCTGCGCGCGGCTGAGCAGCGCCGCGTTGAGAGCGAAGCTCGGATTTTCTGTGGTGGCGCCGACCAGCGTGACGGTGCCATCCTCGACATAAGGCAGAAAGCCATCCTGCTGTGCGCGATTGAAGCGATGGATTTCATCCACGAACAGAAGCGTGCGTTGCCCGGCGCGGGCGGCATCGCGCGCGGCCGCAAAGGCAGCTTTGAGGTCCGCCACGCCGGAAAAGACCGCGGAGATCGGCGCAAAGCGCATGTCCACCGCTTCGGCCAGCAGGCGCGCCAGCGTGGTCTTGCCGGTGCCTGGCGGTCCCCACAGGATCATTGAGGAGAGCCGTCCCGCCGCGACCATCCGCCCGATGGCGCCGTCAGCACCGGTGAGGTGGTCTTGCCCGACCACATCATCGAGCGTGCGCGGGCGCAGACGGTCGGCCAGCGGCGCATCGGCGCGAGGCTCGGTAGGGCTGGAGGCGGCGGCAAGGCCGCCGAAGAGATCAGACATGCGGACTCATATAGGTCGGCCCCTCACCGGTTGCACGGGCCAGCTTGCATCGGACTGCAGGCCATTCGCAGGCACGCTCAAAAAGAATGAAAACGGCGCCTTGTGGAAATCAGTCTAAGATATATCTTAGATCAATCTGAAATTTAGAAGGATTGAATCTTTGATGTTTGACACAAGTACACATGGACGGTGCGGCCCGAATGGGCACCGTCACGCGCTCAAGGCCATGATGGGCCGGGGCGGTCGTTTCGGCGGCGGCTGGGGCGGCGCAGAGTGGGACGGGCAGGGCGGCCATGGCGGTCCGCGCGGCGGCCGTCGCGGACGCGGACGCATGTTTGATGGCGGCGAGTTACGACTCGTGTTGCTCAAGTTGATCGGCGAGGGGCCGCGCCACGGCTATGACCTCATCCGTGCGATCGAGGAACTGACCGGCGGCGCTTATGCGCCCAGCCCCGGCGTCGTTTATCCCACGCTCACCCTGCTTGCGGAAATGGACCTCATCGCCGACAGCGAGAGCGAAGGGGCGCGTAAGCTGTACGCGATTACCCCCGCAGGCGAGGCCCATCTTGCCGAGAAGGCCGACGAGATCGGCGGCCTGATGGACCGGCTCGCCGGTCTTGGCGCCGAGCAACATCGATCCAACAGCGGCCCGGTCCGCCGCGCCATGGGCAATCTCAAAACGGCTCTGATGGGCCGGCTGCGCGAAGGCGAGACCACAGACGATCTGCCGCACGAAATCGCCGCGATCCTCGATGAGGCAGCGCGGAAGATCGAGCGGTTGTAAGACTGCACAGCATAATTCCAATCGCCCCACCGCCGGACGGTGGAGCCACCAACAGAAAGACAATCTCATGAACAGCGCAACAGCCAAGGTGCCCACGCAGAGCGGCAGCCGCTACCTCCAGCAACTGTGCAAGCACTGGTCGCACAACCTCAAGGTGGAGTTCACACCCGAGCGCGGCACGATCGTGTTTCCGCGCGATGCGCGCGGCGCCGATTGGCCGGCTGACGCTTTGGTGACGATGGTCGCGCAACCCGACACGCTCGACGTGACCATCGACGCCAGCAGCCCAGAGCATCTCGAAGGCCTCAAAAACACGGTCGCCCGTCATCTCGATCGCTTCGCGTTCCGCGAGGCGCCGCTCAGCTTCCCCTGGGCTTGAGGGTTTGAACCGGCGCGATCAGTCCGCCGGTTCGGTTTTCAGTTCCGCGAGAGCGGCTGCGATCTGCGCCGTGCTATAAGGTTTGGTGACGATCGGCACGGCGTGGAAGCGCGAGGAATCCAAGCCGCTGCCATAGCCGGTCGCAAAGACGAACGGGATGCCGCGCTCGGCCAGCGCCCTGGCGACCGGCTCGCTGGTCTCCGCGCCCAAATTATAATCAAGCATGGCCACATCGAGCGGGACGGACGCACAGACGCGCAGCGCGGCGGTGACGCTGGAAGCGACCTCGACCTTCTCGGCGCCGAGCTCCATCAACGCATCCTGCCCGTCGAGCGCGATGATGAGGCTGTCTTCCACCAGCAGCACGCGCTGCCCGGCTAGCGGCTGCTTCGCCGGCTCGCGCAGATCGGCAGACGCGCCGTCCGCCGCGTCGGTCCGGTGTTCGGGCGCGATGCCGGCCACGAAGCGGGAGGGGATGCAGAAGTGCGCCTTCACACCGCTCAGTCGGTAGTGAATCTTGGCATCGCCCCCCAGATCGTGCGGAACGGTCTTTTCGATCACCGTCGACCCAAAGCCGCGGCGCGAGGGCGGCGTGACCGCCGGCCCGCCGAGTTCGGACCAGTCGATCAACAGGCTGCCATCCTCGTCCTGCTGCCAGCTGATCAGCACTGTGCCGCTATCGGAGAGCGCGCCATATTTGGCGGCATTGGTCATGAGCTCGTGGAAGACCAGCGAGAGCACGGTGAAGGCGACCGGCTGTAGCAGGATGTTGGAGCCTTTGGTCTCCACATTGGTGCGCTTGTCGCGCAGGAAGGCATTGGCCTCGATGTCGATAAGATCCCGCAACCGCGCCGGACCCCAGCGATCGCGCGTTACCTGGTCGTGCGCACGAGCGAGCGCCTGCAGGCGATCGTCCAGATTGCGCGTGAAATCCTCGACGCTGGCCGCCCCGTCGCGGGTCTGCGACACGAGGCCGCGAATGAGCGAGAGGATATTGCGCACGCGGTGATTGAGCTCGGCGATCAGCAGCTCCTGCCGCTCCTGCGCCCGCTGCCGCTCCTCGCCTGCGCTCTCGGACAGGCGGATGAGCACTTCCAGCATCCCGACACGCAGCGCTTCGGCAACGCGGCGCTCGACCGTGGTGAACGGCAGGCTGCGGCCCTTCACCAGTTGCGACCAGCTTTCGAAGCTTTTGCGCGGGGTGAGTCGGTCGCCATTGGGGCCGAGCTCGACCGGCTTTTCCGGGTTGCCGCCCCAGCGCACCGAGCGCATCTGCTCGCTGCGGAAGAAGACCACATAGTCACGCGGCTTGCGTGACAGCGGGATGGCGATGAGGCCGGCGGCGACATCCGCATAGGCAGTCGCCTCGGGCAGGACGGATGAAATGCAGTCCGTCGCGAAGACCTCGCCGTGCGAAAGCTGATTGAGGATGGAGACGAGGCTTATGAACTGCTCGCGCGAGGGCGTCAGGCCACTCAGCGAGACAGAGCCGTCAACATAAGCCGCGACGCCATCGGCGGGAATGGTATCGAACACAACCTCGCCGAGCCAGTCCGCGTCCCGCAGCAGGTCGCCATCCTGCGCGATGGAGGCCATCAAGCGATCGGTGGCGCCGCGTGCGCGCGACTCATAGCCGGCATTCTCGCTGCGTTCCCGGCTCTCGAGCATCAGCGAGAAGATCTGGCCGAACAGTTCGGCGGCCGTACGCATGGCGAGGCCAGGCAGGCGCGGCTGATAATGGTGGCAGGCGAAGAGCCCCCAGAGCTTGCCTTCGACGATGATCGAGATCGATAGCGACGCGCTGACGCCCATGTTGCGCAGATACTCGACATGGATGGGCGAAACCGCGCGGAGCAGGCAGAGCGACTGGTCGAGGACCGCGCCGCTGGGATCGGTCTGCGGCACGATCGGCACCGGCTCTGCATTCACATCAGCGATGATGCGGAACGGATTGCGCACATAGAGCTGGCGCGCTTGTGCCGGAATATCCGACGCGGGGTAATGCAGGCCAAGGAAGCTGTCGACGCCAGCGCTCAGCGCCTCGGCAACGACCTCGCCCGAGCCCTCGGCATCGAAGCGATAGACCATCACGCGATCGAAACCGGTGATCGCCTTCACCTGCCGGGCGCTCTCGCGAATGAAGGAGGTGAGCGTGTCGGCCTGGGCGAGGCGCGACATGAGCGTGCGGACCAGCGTCGCCGCTTCGCCTGGATCTTCGAGCGCGGGCTCGCATTCGATGACGATGCTGTTGCCCGAGAAATGCACGGCGACATCGTAGAGCTTGCCATCATCGAACAGCGGCTGCGAGAACAGGCGTTCTACGGAATCATTGCCGCGCAGCATCGAGATCCGGTTGCGGATGTCGTGCTGGGCAGCGGGCGTGATGAGATCGGTGAGCTTGGAACCGAGCAGCGCATCCGCCGATTTACCCGTGAACGCGGCGATATTGTCCGAGACGCGACCGATCATCCAATCGGCGCTCACCGCGAGCAGGAAACCGAATGGCTGGATCGTCCCGAGAATATGGATCGGTTCGCGGTCGCAGTTGGTGAGATCGACCCGAAAGCCGGCAGGATCATTGGCCAAGTCTGGCTCCCATCGCGATGGCGCAATTTCGGTAAAGGGCGAAGGTCCGGGTCGCTGCTGCGCGGGTTTCCCGCTGCCAGACGGGGCCGTGAGTCAGGGCCTGATCTTCCAGAGCGGCGATGAAGGCGCGCCACGCGCCTTGGGGATGCACGGCGCTCAGATATTCACGCGGAAGATCGTCAGGCACGCGGCGTGCGAGCATCGCGCCGCCAAGGCGGGAGCCTTCCGTCACATAGGCGGCACCCCAATGAGCCGCCGTGCTCGGGGCCCATGTCAGCGGCTCGGCCTCGGGAACGGCCTGGCCCAAGGCGTTCAAGTCGGTTGTAAGGGCCTGTACGCGCGCGGCCGTGTCGATACTCGGCGAGGCTGAGCGCAGCCAGCGCTCGAGCGGCACCAGCGCCGCTGCATGGGCTGACAGAAAACGGCCGTAACTCGCACGGCTCGTCAGATCGAACTGGCTGAACAGGCTGTCGACTTCGTCGTGGTAAGCACGCGTCTCTTTCTTCAGGACTTGATGGAAGGCCACTGGCTGAGCCGCGGCTGTTGTCGGGATTTCCGCCACGCCGGGATCAGTATCGAAAGACATTGCCGTGAATTTACAGCGCGTGCCGGCAATATACAACGCGTGATCTTGCGAGCCGCGGCGAAAGGAATGGCGCAATTCGGGGCAGGGGCGGCCTTTGTCTCATCGGACACATAACGCGCCGAGAGATGAACGGTTGCAGGCCGTCACACTCAGTCTTCGTCGCGGTGTGGTCAGCCGGCCCGGCGTTTCGCCAAGCCGCAATATGTTTCGATCATTGCGGCGTTCACCTGATCCCATTTGTAATCCTGTACCCGCAGATGCCCAGCTTGCCCCGCCGCTGCGCGCAAGGCGGAATCTTCGATGAGGCGCTGAATGGCGTCGGCATAAGCCTGCACGTCGCGCGGCGGAACGAGGAAGCCGGTCACACCGTCCGCGACCAGATCAATCGCGCCGGTTGCGCGGGCGGCGACCACCGGCACCCCCGCCGCCATGGCTTCGGTCGTCACATTGCCAAAAGTCTCGGTGACCGAGGGCATGAAGAAGATATCCATGCAGGCGGCCGCCCGACCGAGATCGTCGCCGCCCTGAAAACCCGCAAACACCGCCTCCGGCACCCGCTCGGCAAACCACTGGCGCGCCGGACCTTCGCCGATCACCAGCACCCGGTGGCGCACGCCGCGCGCCTTGAGCCCCGCGATCACATCGGCAAAGACACCCAGGCCCTTTTCCAGAACAAGCCGCCCCAGGAACCCGATGGCGATCTCGTCATCGGCGATGCCGAGCGAGCGCCGCCAGCCATTGTCCCGCCGCTGCGGGTTGAATCGGGCATGATCGATGCCGCGGGACCAGATACCGATCGGCGTCGTCACGCCCCACTCGCGCAGCAGTGTCGCCATGCTGCCGCTCGGCACCATCACCTGATCGACGCGATTGTAGAAGCGCGTCTGCAGGCGCACCAGCAACGGCTCGATGACGCCAAGGCCATAATAGCGCGGATAGGTTTCAAAGCGCGTGTGAAGGGAGGCGACACAGGGGATGCCCTCTCGCCGCGCCCAGCTCGATGCGCGATGCCCTAAAATGTCCGGCGCAGAGACGTGGACGATATTGGGGGCATAAGCTGCCAGGTCCGCCCGAGTCTGCGCTGAAAGCCCCTTGGCGAGCCGATATTCGCCCCGGCCGCCCGGCATGGACCAGCTCGGCACCGACACCAGTTCGCCAGCCGGTTCGAACGCCGGCGGATCGATGGTGGGGGAATAGACACGCACGCTGGCGCCGCTCGCGAGCGCAGAGGCCATCAGATTGTTGAGGGCCTGATTGGCGCCATCGCGGACGTAATTATAGTTGCCGCTGAACAGGGCAATGCGGAGGTCGCTGGGGAGCATCGAGGCCCTATAGCGAGGCCGGCCGTGCGGTCAAAGTGCTGCTGCGCCATCGGCGGGAACTTGTCCGACCGTTGTTGCACTGGCGCGACTCACAAGGGTCGTGCCATGACAGGACATGGACGAGCCATCCCTTTCCCTTTCCGTCGACGCGCTGCTGGTCGGGTCGCCCGCCTTGCTGGCGCCGGGCGTGATGAGTGCCATGGGCAAACAACCCGTTCGCGGGCCGGTCCGGATCGGCTGGCTGGGGCTGGAGGGCGATAGCGTCGCCGACCCCCTTCGTCATGGCGGGCATGACAAGGCTGTCCACCTCTTGCCGCATGAGCATTATGCCTGGTGGCGCGGCGTGCTCGACGATCATCCGCTGCTCGACGGGCCGGGCGCGTTTGGTGAGAATATTTCGACGCGCGGGGCGACCGAGGCCAATCTGTGCCTTGGCGACCGGTTCGCGCTTGGCAGCGCCGTGCTGGAGGTCAGCCACGGCCGGCAGCCCTGCGCCAAGCTCAATGCACGCTTCGGCCGCGACGATGTGTTGGGTCAGGCCATCGCGAGTGGCCATTGCGGTCTCTATCTGCGCGTGATCGAGCAGGGTGAGGCCAAGGCGGGCGATGCGATGATCCTGCTGGAGCGCCCCTTGGAAGACTGGCCGATTGCGCGGGTGTTCAACCTGCTGATCGCAGGCGGACATAAGGCCGATCCGGCGGGCGTCGCACAATTGGCCGAGACCCGCGTCCTCGCCGACGCGTGGCGGGTGCGGGCGGAAAAGCTGGCGCGCTGAGCTACGCGTTGGAGCGCACGCCTGATTCATGCTGGCTGTGCGAGCGGCCATTGGGCGCACGCATCGAATGGCATCATCCCGTGCCCAAGGCCAAAGGTGGCCGGGAGACGGTGCCCCTGCATCCGATCTGCCATCGCGCGATCCACGCGCACTTCAGCAATGGCCAGCTGGCGCGCATGGGGCGCGATCAGGCGGCGTTGCGCGGTGATCCCGCGCTCGCTGCCTTTCTGCGCTGGGTTGCCGGCAAGCCGGCGGACTTCCATGCGCCGACGCGCAAGCCCCGCCGTTAAGGGCGGGGCCTGCACCGGCTCAGCGCATCGCCTTGACGTCCTCGGCGGTGATCGCGTCCTCATAATGATTGCCGAAATGCGTGCGGACATAGTTCACCACATTGGCGACCTGCTGGTCCGTCATCATCTCGCCGACCGGCGGCATGCCGTTCAGGCCCTTGAGCGTCACCAGCATGGGATAGCCACTGGCGGCGAGATTGGGGTTGTTGGCGAGCGCGGGATATTTGCCCGCGCCCGTTGCGCCGGCTGCGTCCGGCATGTGGCAGGCGGCACAGACCCGGCGGTACATTTTTTCGCCATCGGGTTCGCTGAACCGCCCCGGCATCACGAACGCCCCGTCGGCATCGCCTTGCTGGGCGACCAGAGCGGCGGGATCGCCCTGGCGTGGCTGGGCAGCATCCTGCGCGAGTGCGACGGAGACCGAGCCGGTGAGAATGCCGGCGGCGAGGCCAAAGGCCAATGTGCTGATCTTCATGATATTAGCTCGCGGTGACACGTTGATGGAGCCGCGTGATCGCATCGATGGCGGAGGTGATACCGCCTTCCTGCCATCCGCCGATATAGGAGGTATGCTCGCCCGCCAGGACGATCCGCCCGTCGAATTCGCACATATTCCGGTAGTGCTCGGCGCGCGCTTCCTCCGTCCACTGCCCGAAGCAGCCGAGCACCCAGGGAACCCGGTGCCAGCCGACGGCTACGCCGTTCATGAACTCGGCCTTATATTGCGGGTGGATCTGCGCGCCCCATTCGAGCGCGCGCTTGACCCGCTCTTCCGGCGGCAGGGCGGTCAGTTCGAACCCTGTCGAGCCGCCGGTATAGGCGCCCAGAAGCACGCCCGGGCCGCTGGCGCCATAATTGCTGCTGGGGTAGCTGATCTGCGAGATCGGCAGATCGGTGGTGGTGATGCCGCCATAGATCTGGTCGTCCTGCTCCCAGAAGCGCCGCTTGAACTCCAGCCCGACCTTGACGCTGGTCGAGTAGGGCACGGCACGGATCGCGCCGGCCAGCTTGGGGCCGACATTCATGTCGATCTGCGCGAGGATGAGCAGCGGGATCGTGCAGATGCACCAGTCAGCCTTGGCCTGCGCGGCGGCACCGGACTTGGTGTCGACATAATCGACCGTGACGCCTTTCGCGCCCTGCTTGATCGCGGTGACCTTGCTGTTGAGGCGAACCAGATGACCCACGGCCCGCTCAAAGCCCTTGGCGACCATTTCCATGCCGCCAACCGGCTGGAAGATGGCGAACTCATGATCCCAGGTGAGGTTGCCGCCAATCGAGCGCCACAGGCGTGAACGGAGCACCGTTTCGGCGGTCATCGGCTCGGAGGGGATCGGCTCGGCAGTCAGGCCACCGCCCGGCTGCTTTTCCCAGCCACGGCGGTTGCTGGACTCACGGCCCTTCACATAGCGCATGTCCTTGTCGAGCGCGCCCCAGCTCCGCAGGGATTCCAGCAGGATGTCGCCATCCTCCTTGCTGAGCGTATCCGCCAGGGCATTCTTGTTGACTGCCTTGGCGAGCAATTCGCTGACATGGCCGTAGAAATCCGCCTGCACATGCCGGTAGCGCTGCGGGGCCCCGCCGAACGCCTTGGTCGAGTGAACATAGGCGTTATAGTTGACCTGCATGAACGGCTCGAGGGCCACGCCCAGTTCGCGGCAATAATGCATGATGCCATGGTGGTGCCATGGAATGCGCCACGGGCCGGGATTGATGTAGTTGCCGGGCGCGAAGTCGCACTTCTGCGTCGCGCCGCCGAGTTCAGTGTAGGTGTCGCCGCCCTTGAGCGTCCAGGAGCGGCCGCCCACGCGGTCGTTATACTCCAGCACCTGAACCTTGTAGCCGGCGCGGCTGAGTTCCAGCGCGGCGGTCATCCCTGCGACGCCGGCGCCGAGGATGAGCACGCTCGCGCCCTTGGCGCCGCCCTCCAGCTTGATCGGTCCCTTGAACGTCGAGGCCTGAGCCTGGCCGAGGCTCGACATCGCCATGTACATCGCCGATGCGCCCGCCGTGGTTCCAATGAGCGCCAGCAGATCACGCTTGCTCATGCGCAGCGCGTTAGTGTCTGTCATATGTGGTTATATCCCATGTCACCCCTTTGCGTGAGGAGAGCCATGGTGGGCGAACCGGGCCTTGACCCGACTCGCACCAACCTGTGCAGCACCTCGTCGCGAAGCCAGTGATCGGCCTGCGGCTCGCTGCTGTTGATACGAGGTTTTGCGTATTTGCGGTGGGACGCAGCTCGGGCAATGGGCCGGATCTACGTCGGAGTCGGGGGCGATGCGTGCCGTGTTGCCCAAGCAGATCCGGCTGTTGAATTACGCAAAGTATTCAGGGCCGGATTTAGCCCCTCCTCTGAAGAGGAGGGGAGTATGTCGTCTGTCGCCTAAAGCGTCGCCTCGATTTCGCGCGCCGCCATATCAGGCTCGGGCGCCTGAGTGATCGGGCGGCCAATGACCAGCAGTGAGGCGCCGGCATCCACTGCTTCACGCGGCGTGACCGCGCGCTTTTGGTCGCCCTTGCTGGCGCCGCTGGGGCGCACGCCAGGCACGACAAAGAAGCCGGCGGGCCACAGCTTGCGCGCGCGGGCGACCTCATTGCCAGAGCAGACGATGCCGTCGAGACCGGCCTCCTTGGCAAGCAGGGTCAGCCGCTCGACCTGTTCCTGCGTACCGCCGTGGACGCCGGTTTCCTCCAGATCGGTCTGGTCAAGGCTCGTGAGCGTCGTCACGGCGACGACCTTGGTGTGGACCCCGGCCGCAGCCTTGGCGTCTTCCAGCATCGCCCGTCCGCCAGAGGCATGGACGGTGAGGATCGACGGTTCCAGCGCGTGCAGGGCCTGAACCGCCTTGGCGACCGTGTTCGGAATGTCGTGAAGCTTCAGGTCGAGAAAGATCGGCAGGCCGAACTTGCGCATCTCATGCACGCCATGGTGGCCATTGGCGCAGAAGAATTCCAGCCCCAGCTTGATGCCGCCGACATGGTTGCGGACCTTCTGAACCAGCTCCTGCGCATGGGGCAGGGAGGGCGTGTCGATGGCGATATAGATAATGCTGGTCATGGAGTGTCGGTTCTGCCTGCCGGTTTGAGATCGTCGTCCACCCGCACATCGATCGTGCGAACGGGCGGTGCGGGGTCGAATCCCGCGGGGGTGATGTGATCGGGCGTGGCGGTTGGCGCGGGGTGGTCCTGGGTGTGAACCACTGGCGCCGTCGCCGCCGGCGCAGAAGCCGCGAGGGCACGCTCTGCGCTGTCGAGCCGCCGGCGCATCCGATATTTGGTGGCCTTGTGCAGCGCCCAGAACGGCAGCGAACCGGCGAGAAACGCGACGATCACGAGAACCGGCAGCTTGGTTTCAAGCTGGAGACCGCCCCACAGATTGATCATCACGGGCGTCCAGTTGGCGAAGCTGAAAATGACGATGATGATCGCCAGTACGACCCAGAAGGCTGTCCGGAGGAACTGCATGGCTTGTCTTCCTCTGCTTGGTCCGTAGAGCCTGACCATAAGCGCGCCGTGACGGCTTGCCTAGGGGCGCGTTTCAACGCCTCTCTGCGGACATGGGAGCTTCCGGAACGGGCGTGTCAGCCAGCGGTTCCGAACACCCGCGTGAAGATCGTGTCGACATGCTTCAGATGATAGTCGAGGTCGAACAGTGCCTCGAGCTGTGGACCGGAGAGGTGCGCGGAAACGGCCGGGTCGGCCTTGAGCAGATCGAGCAGCGAATGCGCACCATCCGACTGCCACACCTGCATGGCGTTGCGCTGGACCATCGCATAGCTGTCCTCGCGGCTCACGCCCGCCTGGGTGAGGGCGAGCAGCACGCGCTGCGAGTGGATGAGGCCGCCCATCCGGTTCATGTTCTTCATCATCCGCTCGGGGTAGACGAGCAGCTTGTCGATCACGCCCGTGAGCCGGCCTAGGGCGAAGTCGAGCGTGATCGTGGCGTCGGGGCCGATGAAGCGTTCGACCGAGGAGTGCGAGATGTCCCGCTCATGCCACAGCGCGACATTCTCGAGCGCGGGCAGGGCATAAGCGCGCACCATGCGGGCCAGGCCGGTCAGATTCTCGGTGAGCACCGGGTTGCGCTTGTGCGGCATCGCCGACGAGCCCTTCTGGCCCGGCGAGAAATATTCCTCGGCCTCCAGCACCTCGGTGCGCTGCAGGTGGCGCACCTCGACCGAGAGCCGCTCGATGGAGCCGGCGATCACCGCCAGCGTCGAGAAGAACATGGCGTGGCGATCGCGCGGGATCACCTGCGTGCTGACCGGCTCAACCGTGAGGCCGAGCTTGGCCGCGACATGCTCTTCTACCTTGGGATCGATATTGGCGAAGGTGCCCACGGCGCCCGAAATCGCGCAGGTGGCGACGTCTTCACGGGCCGCGATCAGCCGCGCCTTGCAGCGGGAGAACTCGGCATAGGCTTCCGCCATCTTGAGACCGAAGGTGACCGGCTCGGCGTGGATGCCGTGGCTGCGACCAATGGTCGGCGTGAGCTTGTGCTCGAACGCGCGGCGCTTGATCGCCTCCAGCAGCGCATCGAGATCGGCGATCAGCAGATCGGCCGCGCGGGCAAGCTGCACATTGAGGCAAGTGTCCAGCACGTCCGAGCTGGTCATGCCCTGGTGCATGAAGCGGGCTTCATCGCCGACCTGCTCGGCCACCCAGGTCAGGAAGGCGATCACGTCATGCTTGGTAACCGCCTCAATGGCATCGATGGCGGGCACGTCGATGGAGGGATTGGTTGCCCACCAGTCCCAAAGGGCCATGGCGGCGCTTTTGGGTACCACGCCCAGCTCGGCTAGCGCTTCGGTCGCATGAGCCTCGATCTCGAACCAGATGCGGAAGCGCGCTTCCGGCTCCCAGATCGCGGTCATTTGCGGGCGGGCGTAACGAGGCACCATGAGGCGGGTTCCTGATGAGACAGATTGGAGACGGGCTGCCCCTAGCAGGCTGCGGCGAAACGGGCAAATCGCGCGGGTGAGGGCGGTATATTTGACTTAAGAGGCTGAGATATAGCGGTAAAAATCAATTCTGTCTGGGACGGGTCTTCGCGGCGACACGAGGCGAATCGCTCGCGACGGGGCGCGCGTGCATGGATCGACCAGAGCCCGATTAGCCCGCCCTGACCTTAGATCAGCCCCATGGCCCGCATCGAACGGTGACCTTCGGTCGCGACGATAACATGGTCGTGCACCGTGACCCCGAGGGGCTTGAGCGCGGCGATGACGTCGCGAGTCATGAGGATGTCCTGCCGGCTCGGCTCGGGCAGGCCGCTGGGATGATTGTGCACGAGGATGACGCCCGCCGAGCCGAACTCCAGTGCGCGACGAGCAACCTGTCGGGCATAGATGGCCGCTTCATCCACCGAGCCGTCCCCCATATGATCGTCACGCAGCAGGATGTTGCGGGCGTTGAGATGAAGCACGCGCACGCGCTCGATCGAGAGATGGGCCATGTCGGCGCGCAAATAATCGAGCAGGGCCTGCCATGATGCCAGCACCGGCCGCTCCGCCACCTCGTTGCGGAGCATCCGCAGGGCGGCGGCCTGTGTCGCCTTGAGCGCGGCGGTCGTGGTCTCGCCCATGCCGTCGACCTGCATCAGCGTGGCCCAATCGGCGCTGAGCACGGCGCCCAACGAGCCGAAGCGGGCGATCAGGGCCTTTGCCAGCGGCTTGGTATCCCGGCGCGGCAGGGCGAGCGCGAGCAGATATTCGATCAGTTCATGGTCGAGCAGCCCATCCGGTCCGGACGCGAGTCGCTGCCGCAGGCGGGCGCGGTGGCCAACGCCATCATGACTCGTCTCGCTCTTGCCCCGGGATCGCCCTTCGCCCATGAACATTGTAGCTAAGCGCGAGCCGGCAGAGCGGCAAGCGGGAATGACGGGGATAAACGTCTGACCGAGTGGGTCGAAGAGGATGACGGACTAGAGGCGGGTGCAGCAGAGCGGCTGCACCGGCGCCGTCAACGTGTGCGCTGGATCGCCGGCGGGAGCGCGATGGCGCTGCTGCTGGTCGCGGGCGGCCTCTGGTTTGCGCGCGAGCCGATTGCCGACAGCTTCATCGCCCGCGAACTGGCCAAGCGGGGCGTACAGGGCCGATATGAGATCACCCGGATTGGCCCGCAGCACCAGCGGCTGGACAATCTCGTCATTGGCGATCCGAAATCGCCCGATCTCACGGTCCGCTTCATCGAGCTCGAACTCGCCTGGGGCCTGACCGGGCCTTATATCGATCGCCTTGAAGCCAGCGGCGTTCGGCTGCGTGGGCGGATTGCCGATGGCACGCTGGACTTGGGTCAGGTCAGTCGCTTGCTGGAAGGCGGCACGGGCGATCCCAAGCTGCCCGACTGGACGGCGGTGATCGAGGATGCACAGGCGCGGATCGATACCGACAACGGCACGGTCGAACTGGGGCTGGATGGCAGCGGGCCGTTATCGTCGGGGTTCAATGGTCAGCTTAATCTCGCGAGCCCGGCGCTAGCCTTTGGCGATTGCAGGCTGCGGGCGCTGCGGGCGCCAGTGGACGTGGCGACCGAGAATGGCGAGATTCACCTCAAAGGCCCTGCCCATGTCAGCGGCGTTGGATGCGAGGCGGCGAAGCTCCGGCTGACGGCCCCCACGCTCGATCTCAACATCCGCACAAACCTGGCGCTTGAACCCTTGGGCGGTGCGGTGAGCCTTGCCGCGCCATTGGCCCAGCAGGGGGACGGGCAGGGGAAGCGCGAGTTCAAGGAACTGTCCGGGCTCATTACCTTTAAAGGCGAAGGCGATACCCTGCGGGGGAGCGCTTCGCTTGCCGCCGTCAGCGCGCTTGTCGACGGCCTTGAAAGTGACGCCGCGAAGCTGGGTGGCAATTTCGCCGTGCAGCTCGATTCCCGCAATCGCGCTTTTGCATGGCAAGGCACCGGGACCATCGACAATGCCCGGCCGGCGCGGGGGATCAATCTCGCGCGCCTCGCCTCGGCGGCCGATGGCAGCCCCCTGGAACCGATCGCGCACAAGCTGGCGCGCGCAGTCGAGGCGATCGGCCGGCGCAATCACATCGAACTGGCGGGCCAGGTCAATATGCTCGGCGCGCAAGGTAACGCTCGGCTTGACCGCTTCGCGCTGCGCTCGGCGAGCGGCGCGCGGATCGAGAATTGGGAAGGCAGCGCGGTGCGCATCGACTGGCCGGGCGGCCTGCGCGCGTCGGGACGGCTAGACATCGCCGGTGGCGATCTGCCGGAGGGCCGCATCGAGTTCGCCACGCAGGAACAAGGCGGTGTGCGCGGCACCGCGACGTTGCGGCCTTATGATGCCGGCGGGGGGCGGCTGGCGCTCACCCCGCTGCGCTTTGCCATGGATGGCGCGGGGCGCGGCAGCGTGCAGACCCAGGTGACGCTGGACGGTCCCTTGCCGGGCGGTGCAGTCAAGGGCCTGCAGATGCCGCTGGATGCTCGCGTCGGGGCAGGCGGGGCGGTTAGTCTATCAGGGACTTGCGTGCCCTTGCGCTGGGCTTCGCTCAGCATGTCCGGCCTCGTGCTCGATCCTGCGGCATTACAGGTTTGCGGGCTGGGGGAGGGCGCGGCCGCGATCCGCGATGTGGCATTGCGCGGCCGGCTGGGCGACAATCCCTTCGCATTTGATGCCAGCGCAGCGCGTTACGGCCTCACCACCGGCCGCTTCGAAATCCAGCAGCCGAATGTGCGCATTGGCGCGGCCGAAGCCCCGGTCCGGCTCGCTGCCGATCGTCTGACGGGCGGACGTGGGTCGGCGGGTGGCCTCGCCGGGACGATTTCGGCGGGGCGTGGGCGGATCGGCTCCGTGCCGCTCGATCTCACCGCCATGGAAGGGCAATGGCAGTTCGCCGACGGACGTCTGGCCGTCGATGGCAATCTGCGCGTCGCGGATACGCAGGCCGATCGGCGCTTCAATCCGCTGGCCGGCGAGCAGGTACGTCTGACCCTGGCCGATAATCGCATCGAGGCGACCGGTGTGCTGGTGCACCCGGAACGAAAGGCCAAGGTCGCCGATGTGGTGATCCGGCACGACCTCAGCCGTGGCGCAGGCCGCGCCGATCTGACGGTGAAAGACTTGCGCTTCGGCAATGCGCTTCAGCCGGACGATCTCACGCCGCTCTCGCTGGGCGTGGTCGCCAATGTTGTCGGGGCGGTGAACGGCGCCGGCCAGATCCGCTGGACCGGCGACAAGGTGACCAGCGACGGGACATTCTCGACCGAGAACATGGCTTTCGCCGCCGCCTTCGGCCCGGTCGCCGGCCTGTCGACGACGATCCGCTTCACGGACCTGCTTGGCCTGCGCACCGAACCCGGCCAGGTGGTGACGGTGGAGAGCGTCAACCCCGGCATCGAGGTGCGCGACGGCACCATTCGCTATCAATTGCTCTCCAGCGAGGTGGCGGAGATCGAGGGCGGGCGCTGGCCGTTCTCTGGCGGTATGCTGGAGCTGATGCCCGCGCCCCTCGCACTGGATTCGCGCCAGCCGCGGAATCTCACTTTCCGCGTCGTCGGGCTGGATGCGGGCGCCTTTATCAACACGCTGGAGCTGGAGAACATCTCCGCGACGGGCACCTTCGATGGTCTGCTGCCGATGGTGTTCGACAAGGATGGCGGGCGGATCGTCGGTGGCCTGCTGGTTGCGCGGCAAGAGGGCGACGAGCCACGCTACCTCACCAGCACGCAAGGCCTGACGATCCCATGCGATCCAGAGCGCCGGGCCGGACGCCTTTCTTACGTGGGTGAGGTGTCCAACGCGCAGCTCAATGCAATGGCGCGGCTGGCCTTCGACGCGCTCAAGAATTTGGGCTATCGCTGCCTCGCAATCCGGCTGGATGGCGCCATCGATGGCGAGTTCGTCACGCAGGTGAGCATCAACGGGGTTAACCAGGGCACGGAAGAAACACGCCGCAGCTTCCTGGCGCGGCCGTTCCTTGGCCTGCCCTTCCTGTTCAATGTGCGGATCGAGGCGCCCTTCCGGGGGCTGCTTAACACTGCGACCGGGCTTGCCGATCCGACCAAGCTCATCAATGGCAGTCTGGGCGACCAGTTTGTGCCCGTCGGCAGCGGGGCGTCCACGCGGGGTTCCGGGGCGGCCGTTCAGCCGGCGGACAGCGACAAGAGGATAGAAGGGGACAGGAAATGAGGCACCGACGATGGATATCGCGCGCAACGCGACTGGGCTTGGGGCTGGCGCTTGCCGGAGCGGCAGGCGGCTGCATTCAGGTGCGCGCGCCCGAAAAGCCGATCGAGATCAATCTCAACGTGAAGATTCAGCAGGAAGTGGTCGTGCGCCTTCAGCAGGACGCCAAGGACCTCATCGAGAACAATCCGGAGCTATTCCCGAAATGACATATATGCACAGCATTCGCGCCGCAGCGCTTGCGGCAGTTTTCGGTCTCGGCGTCGTCGGAGCGGCTCCGGCTATCGCGCAGGACGCGGTGGTGAGCGCCGCCAAGTCGGCCGGTACGGTCGGCGAGCAGTCGGATGGCTATCTGGGCGTCAACGGCTCGGTCAGCAGCGATGTGCGCGCCGCCGTGGATGCGCTCAACATCAAGCGCCGCGCGGCCTATACCGATCTGGCGGCCAAGCGTGGCGTGACCGTCCAGGACATGGCGGCCGTGACCGGTTGTCAGACGCTGGCCGGGCGCGTCTCGGAAGGGCAGATCTACCGGATCGGCAATGGTCCGTGGCAGACCAAAGGGGCCGGACCCATCGCGCTGCCGGATTATTGCGCCACCGCCACACGTTGAGCGATTCGCGCCACTGAGGGCCTAATTTTCCTCGAAAATCCGCCTGATCCCTCCGGCGCGGTCACCAGTGTTGACTTGCACGCCAACGCTTTCTACACGGGCCGCGCCTTGACGGGGGCGGCTCAGGCACGTCATGCAGCGCTGGTTTTTACGTCTCTTGGCGTGAACGGGAGTTGGCACGATGACAGAGACCGAACCTGGGCGAGACCCGATTGCCGAAGATGAACGCATCAAGTCGCTCAGCGAGCGGTTGGAACGTGCCGAGGCAGTCGAAAAGGTCAGGACCGGAGCGGACCGGGAAGTTGGCGGCGATAAGAATTATCGTCTCGGCAACCGGGTTCTTGCGGAGCTGATCGGCGGTCTTGTCGGCGGCGCGCTGATTGGATGGGTCCTGGACCGGTTCATCGGCACATCGCCCTGGCTCCTGCTGGTTTTCCTCTTTCTGGGGATCATCGTAGCCTTCAGGAATATTTGGAAGATTTCGATGAAGCGTCCTGAGAAGTAAGGGCGCTTTCGTCATAATCGCAGACGGCTTTTTGGGAATCAGACGTGGCAGAACCCGGCAAGATCGATCCTATGCACCAGTTCGCCATCGAGCCGCTGTTCGGTACCGAACAGTGGAGCCTCGGTGGTTACAACATTGCGTTCACCAACAGCGCGCTGTGGATGGTGATCACGGTCGTCGTTCTGTGGGGCTTCATGCTGCTCGGCATGAAGCGCGATCTGGTGCCGGGGCGCTGGCAGGCGGCTGTAGAGTCGATGACCGGCTTCATCGCGAAGCTGACCGATGACAATATTGGCAAGGGCGGGCGCAAATATGTGCCCTACATCTTCTCGCTGTTCATGTTCATCCTCTTCGCCAACCTGCTCGGCCTGCTGCCCATCGGCATCTTCGGCCTGCATCCCTTCACCTTCACCAGCCACTTCACGGTGACCGGCGTGCTGGCGATCCTGAGCTTCTCGATCGTGCTGATCGTCGGCTTCTGGAAGCATGGCCTGAAGTTCTTCTCGCTGTTCGTGCCGCATGGCACGCCGTTGTGGCTGATCTGGCTGATCCCCATCATCGAGTTCGTCTCGTTCATGGTGCGTCCCTTCTCGCTGGGCCTGCGACTGTTCGTCGCGATGATCGCCGGTCACATTCTGCTCAAGGTGCTTGCTGGCTTCGTGATCAATGCTTCGGCTGCCGGCGTGGCGCCCGGCCTTGGCGTCGGCATCCCAAGCTTTGCCCTGATGGTCGGCATCTCCGCGCTGGAGATCCTGGTCGCTGGCATCCAGGCCTATGTTTTCGCACTGCTCACGTCGCTGTACATCCACGACGCCGAGCATCTGCACTGAGTTTCAACCAACGACCAAATCGAGTTTCAGAAAAGGAGTTAAGTAACATGGACGCAGAAGCCGCAAAGCTGATCGGTGCCGGTCTGGCTGCTATCGGTGCCGGCGTGGCCGCGCTCGGCGTGGGTAACGTCTTCGGCTCGTTCCTTGAGAGCGCGCTGCGCAATCCGGGCGCTGCCGACGGCCAGCAGGGCCGTCTGTTCATCGGCTTCGCCGCCGCAGAGCTTCTCGGCCTGCTGGCGTTCGTCGTCGCGATGATCCTGATCTTCGTCGCCTGATCGCCCGCAAGACGACAGACGATGATGTGGAGCCGGCGGCTGCCCAATGACGGGCTGCCGCCGGACCGCGCAAACGGACAGGTGATATGCCTCAGATAGCCCAGCTCGCCGCAACCTACTCGTCGCAGATCTTCTGGGTTCTGCTGACATTCGGGTTCGTGTTTTTCGTGATCGGTCGCGGCATGGTGCCGAAGATCCAGTCCACGGTGGATGCGCGCGACAAGAAGATCGCCGACGATCTCGAAGCGGCCCGTGCGAATTCGGCCAAGGCCGATGCGCTCGAAGCCGACTGGCGGGCGAAGGAAAATGAAGCGCGTGCCGCTGCGCAGGGCCGTCTGGCCCAGGCAAAGGCCGAAGCTGCTCGCAATCGCGAGGCTGCGCTGGCCAAGACCGACGCGGCGCTCAGCGAAAAGCTGGCCGCAGCGGAGGGCGAGATCGAGGCTGGCCGCGTGAAGGCGCTGGCGCAGATCGAAACCGTTGCAGCGGACGCCGCAGCGGACATCGTGCAGAAGGTCGCCGGCACGCAGGTGTCGCCGGATGCGGCGCTCAAGGCAGTGAAGGCGGTACTCTGATATGGCAAACCAGACCATGACACAGGTTGCCGAGACAGCCCCGGCAAGCGACAACGGCTCCGGCGCAGTGCAGTTCAATCTCGAAAACGCCGACAAGGTCCAGAATCTGGACGGCGACATCCACGCGGCCACGGAAGCCGTGGGCGGCCCCGAGCACCATGTACCGGACGCCACCGCTTTGGGGATGGACGCGACGGGTTGGGTCAGCCTCTCGATGCTCGTGTTCGTTGCGGTGCTGATCTGGAAGAAGGTGCCAGCGCTCATCGCCCGGTCGCTGGACGCCAAGATCGCGACGATCCGCAATCAGCTCGACGAAGCCGCGCGGCTCCGCAAGGAAGCCGAAGCGCTCAAGGCCGAGTATGAAGGCCGGATCGCCTCCGTCGCGAAGGAAGCCGATGCGATGCGCGCGGCCGCCGAGCAGGAAGCAGCCGATCTCATCACCGCAGCGCAGGCGGAAGCCGGAGCGCTGGTCGTCCGTCGCCAGAAGATGGCGGAAGACAAGATCGCCGCAGCTGAGCGCGCGGCCATTGCCGATGTGCGCGCCAAGGCGGCTGCAGCGGCGACGGCAGCAGCCGGCGTGCTGATCCGCGAGACCCACAGTGCCGCGGCCGACAAGGGCCTCGTAGACGACGTGATCGGCAAGCTCGCGCACTGAACGACCTGCAGATTGATGGCTTTAGAAAGGCCGGGCCGAGCGATCGGTCCGGCCTTTCTGCTTTTGAAGGGTCGTGGTTCGGCCGGTTGAGGCAGGAGGCCGTTGTCCTGTCCGCTTCTCGCCCCTAAATGGCGCGGATGACCGAGCGGCCATCGTCCCCCAATCGCTTCAACGAAGAAAAGGCGACCTCGACAATCCGTGGCAGTGAATTGCCGGACGTGGATGCTGGCGTCGCGGCGATTCGCGAAACGCTCAAGACCTTGGGCACGCGACCCGGCGTGTATCGGATGCAGGATGCGCGCGGCGACGTGCTGTATGTCGGCAAGGCGCGGGCGCTCAAGAATCGGGTGTCCAACTATACGCAGGTCGATCGCCTGCCGCGCCGGCTGCAGCGCATGGTCTCGCAGACCCGCTCGATGACGATCGTCACAACCCAGAGCGAGGCCGAGGCGCTGCTGCTGGAAGCGCAGCTCATCAAGCGCTTTCGGCCACCCTACAACGTGCTGCTGCGCGATGACAAAAGCTTCCCGTTCATCCTGCTGCGCGAGGATCACGCCTTTCCGCGCGTGCAGCTCCACCGCGGTGCGCGGCGCTACAAGGGGCAATATTACGGGCCTTTCGCGGGGGCGGGGCAGGTGCGCAAGACGCTCAACGCGCTGCAGAAGCTGTTCCTGCTGCGCAGTTGCACGGACAGCTTCTTCGCCAATCGCTCGCGGCCCTGCCTGCTGTATCAAATTCGCCGCTGCTCCGCGCCCTGCGTCGGGCGGATCAACGAGGCCGATTATGCGGCCCTGACCCAGGACGCGCAGGACTTTCTCGGCGGCAAGTCCACGGCGGTACAGGCGCGGCTCGGCGAGGCGATGAATGCGGCAGCGGAGTCGCTCGATTACGAGATGGCTGCCGTCTATCGGGACCGGCTCAAGGCGCTGACCTTCATCCAGGGCAGTCAGGCGATCCACGCTGAGGGGTTGGGCGACGCTGATATTTTCGCGCTCGCCAGCCGCAATGGCGGCATGTGCATCCAGGCCTTCTTCATTCGCGGCGGGCAAAATTGGGGGCATCGCAGCTTCTTCCCGGTTCACACCGCCGAGGTGGGGGAGGATGAGGTGCTGATGCAGTTCATGGCGCAATTCTATGAGGATGTGCCGCCGGCGCCGCTGGTGCTGTGCGACCGCGAGCCTTCCGAAACCCTGCTGCTCGCCGAGGCGCTGAGCCAGAAGCTGGAGCGCAAGGTGCGCATCGAGGTGCCGCAACGGGGCAGCCGCGTGAAACTCATCAAGCAGGCCCAGCGCAACGCCGAGGAAGCGCTGGAGCGTCGGCAGGCCGAGAGCAGCGCGCAAGGCAAAATTCTAGCCGACATGGCCGAACTGCTGGGTCTGGAAGGGCCGCCCAATCGCATCGAGATTTACGATAACAGCCATATCCAGGGCACGAGCGCGCTGGGGGCCATGGTGGTGGCGGGGCCGGAGGGTTTCCGCAAGAGCGGCTATCGCAAGTTCAACATCAAGCGCCCGGAGACGGTCGCGGGCGATGATTATGGCATGATGCGCGAAGTGCTCGGCCGCCGCTTCGGCCGCGCGGCCGAGGAAGATCCCGATCGCGAATCCGGGGAATGGCCGGACCTGGTGCTGATCGATGGCGGCCGGGGCCAGCTCAACGCAGCGCGCAAGGCGCTGGAAGAAATGGGCATCGAGGATGTGCCGATGGTCGGCGTCGCCAAGGGGCCGCATCATGGTCGCGAGGGCAGGGAAGTGTTTCACCTGCTGGACGGGCGGGACTTCCAACTGCCAGTCAATCACCCGGTGCTATTCTACCTGCAGCGGTTGCGCGACGAGGCGCACCGTTTTGCGATCGGCGCGCACCGGCAGAAACGGGCCAAGGCGATCACTGTCAGCTCGCTGGACGAAGTGCCCGGCATCGGGCCCGCGCGTAAAAAAGCGCTGCTCATGCATTTCGGTACCGCCCGCGCCGTGCGCAACGCCAGCCTCGACGACCTCCAGCGTGCACCCGGCGTTTCATCGGCGGTCGCACAGACGGTCTATGATTATTTCCATGGCTGAGCGGATTCATTGCGACCTGCCGCAAAGGTTGATGCCCGGCGCAATGCGCGCTAAGGGCGCTGCTTCAACACCCGTCGGGATGTCCTAACCGCTCATGCTGTTCACCTTTCTCCTTGTCGTCCAGGCGATCATCGCCTTCGCGCTCGTCACTGTCATTCTGATGCAGCGGTCCGAGGGTGGCGGGCTCGGCATGGGTGGCGGTGGCAGCCCGTCCGGTCTGATGTCGGCGCGCGGCGCGGCGGATTTCCTCAGCCGGGCGACCAAGATTCTCGCGACTTTGTTCGTGGGCATGAGCATTGTGCTGGCTGTGATTGCCGCCACGCAGCACCGGGCAGCGACGATCGATACCTCGCTGGTCGGCCAGTCCGGCACCAGCGACATGTCGGCGCCGATTGCCGATGGTGATGGCATTTCCGGCGCGGCCAACAGCGCGGCAGCACCGGCCGGTCCGGCCTCGGCGCCTGCCAATGGCGCTGCTGGCGCCCCGCTCGCGCAGTAACGATCCACCAGTTTTTTTCACCGGTAGCGGATTCGTTCGCTTGCCCTTCCGTTCGAGTTCAGCGTAAGCCTCCTCTCCCATGGCGCGGTTCATATTCATCACCGGCGGCGTGGTCTCCTCGCTTGGAAAAGGCCTTATGGCTGCGTCGCTTGCGGCGCTCCTCCAGGCGCGTGGCTACAAGGTCCGCACCCGTAAGTTCGATCCTTACCTCAATGTCGATCCCGGCACGATGTCGCCTTATCAACATGGCGAAGTCTATGTGACGGACGACGGGGCGGAGACCGATCTCGATCTTGGCCATTATGAGCGCTTCACGGGCGTTGCGAGCCGGCAGGCCGACAATGTGACGCAAGGGCGCATCTACCAGACGATCATCCAGCGCGAGCGGCGCGGCGATTATCTGGGCGCCACCGTGCAGGTGATCCCGCACGTGACGGACGAGATCAAGCGCTTCGCTCTGGCCGAGACGGACGATGTCGATTTCGTGCTGTGCGAGATCGGAGGCACGGTGGGCGACATCGAGAGCCTGCCGTTCATGGAGGCCATCCGCCAGCTCCGCAATGAGCTGGGCCACGGCCAGACCGTGCTCGTGCATGTGACGCTGGTGCCCTATATTGCGGCGGCCGGCGAGTTGAAGACCAAGCCGACCCAGCATAGCGTGCGCGAGTTGACTTCGCTCGGCATTCAGCCCGACATTCTGCTCTGCCGCACTGAGCATCCGCTGCCGGACAGCGAGCGGGCGAAAATCGCCTTGTTCTGCAATGTGCGCACGGAAGCCGTGATTCCCGCGCTCGACGCCAGCAGCATCTATGCCGTGCCGGTGCAGTATCACCGCGAAGGGCTGGACCGCGCCGTGCTGAGCGCCTTCGGCATCGAAGGCTCGCGCGAGCCGGACCTGACCCGCTGGTTCGACATCATGGACCGGCAGGTTCACCCCGAAGGGGAAGTGACCATCGGTGTCGTCGGCAAATATGTCGGCTTGCCGGATGCCTACAAGTCGCTGCACGAGGCGCTCGTGCATGGCGGGCTGGCCAATCGCGTGAAGGTTAAGGTCCAGTGGCTCGATGCCGAGCTGTTCGAGGCCGAAGACAGCGACATCGCGGCCCAGCTTGAGCCGATGCACGGCATTCTTGTGCCGGGCGGCTTTGGCGTGCGCGGTTCGGAAGGAAAGATTGCCTCCGTGCGGTTCGCGCGCGAGCGGGGCGTGCCCTTCTTCGGCATCTGCCTCGGCATGCAGATGGCCTGCATCGAGGGTGCGCGGAACACCGCCGGGATCGAGCGCGCCTCGACCACCGAGTTCGGCGAGACCAGCGAGCCGGTTGTGGGCCTCATCACCGAGTGGATGAGCGCCGAGGGGCTGCAGACCCGCAATGTCGATACCGACCTTGGCGGCACCATGCGCCTGGGTGCCTATCCGGCCAAGCTCAGCGGCAACAGCGTCGTTTCCAGCATCTACGGTGCCGACGATATCAGCGAGCGCCATCGGCATCGCTACGAGGTGAACGCAGCCTATCGCAAACCGCTTGAGCAGGGCGGCCTCATCTTCTCGGGCATGTCGCCGGACGGCACGCTGCCGGAGATCGTCGAGCGGCCGGATCACCCATGGTTCATCGGCGTGCAGTTCCATCCGGAGCTCAAGTCCAAGCCGTTCGATCCGCACCCGCTGTTTGCCAGCTTCATTGCGGCGGCGCTCAAGCAGAGCCGGCTCGTCTGATCCTGCACGAGCCATGGACGGCCCGTTTCCGGATCGTTCATGGTGAAGGGCGTAGACGAACCGCTTGCCGCATCCTATGTGGGGTGCGTCTTACCGGCCGGGATGCCTGCGACTTGCAATTGATGATCCTCCTGTCTGCGCTTCTTGCGTCGCTCTCCGGCCTGATGGTCGGCGAGAGCCGCGTGGCGCCTGCGCAGGTGGAACTGAGTGCAGAATCGCAGCTGGCCCCCTCCAGTGAGCAGGCGATTGCGGTCGCGCGAGTCTTGTCTCGTGCTGACACGCGGGCCGAGGCCGTCCTTGTACGGGCAGATCAGGCTACGGCACTCGCGCTGCCGGCCCGTAATGGCCGCACCCATCTTTCTCTGAAGCAGAGCTGGCTGATCTAAGCCCGCCGCAGGCCGCCATGTTGCCGGTCTGCCATTCTGCTGTTCGCGCGCTGGCTCCCGGCGCGTTCGCTTGCCGGTGTGTGAACCGGCGCCCGACCTTTCCGTTTTCAGACAGGAATTTCC
Organism: Sphingobium sp. B10D7B; assembly: GCF_025961955.1. Lineage (NCBI taxonomy): Bacteria > Pseudomonadati > Pseudomonadota > Alphaproteobacteria > Sphingomonadales > Sphingobiaceae > Sphingobium > Sphingobium sp. B10D7B. The sequence continues at coordinate 1,778,403 of NZ_JAOQOQ010000001.1, read as the reverse complement.
GATATGCTCGGCGGCGTTGCCAAATTCTTCTTCGGCTCTTCAAATGAGCGTTACGTCAAGTCTCTCAGCAAGACGGTCAATCAGATTGCCGCATTCGAGCCGACGATGGTCGCCATGAGCGATGATGAGCTGAAGGCGCAGACGGCCAAGTTCCGCAGCCAGCTCGCTGACGGCGCGACGCTCGACCAGATCCTACCCGAGGCGTTCGCGACGGTGCGTGAGGGCGCGAAGCGCGCGCTGGGCCAGCGCCATTATGACGTTCAGATGGTCGGCGGCATCGTGCTCCACCGCGGCGAGATCGCCGAGATGCGCACCGGTGAAGGCAAGACGCTGGTCGCTACGCTCGCGACCTATCTCAACGCGCTGCCCGGCAAGGGCGTCCACGTCGTCACCGTCAACGACTATCTCGCCCGGCGCGACTGCGAGTGGATGAGCCAGCTCTATAACTTCCTTGGGCTGACCACGGGCGTGATCGTGCCCAACCTCTCCGAGCCGGAGCGTCGCGCGGCTTATGACGCGGACATCACCTACGCCACGAACAACGAGCTCGGCTTCGATTATCTGCGCGACAACATGAAGTATGAGCGTGACCAGATGGTCCAACGCCCGTTCAATTACGCGATCGTCGACGAGGTGGACTCGATCCTGATTGACGAAGCGCGCACGCCGCTGATCATTTCCGGTCCGACGGACGACAAGTCCGAGATGTACATGTCCGTCAACGCGCTGGTGAAGAACCTTGCGGACGAGGATTACGAAAAGGACGAGAAGCAGCGCTCGATCGTGCTGACCGAGGACGGCACCGAGAAGGTGGAGCGGATGCTGGAGGATGCCGGCCTGCTTCAGGGCGCCAATCTCTATGATTTCGAGAACACGCAGGTCGTCCACCATGTGAACCAGGCCCTGCGCGCCAACTTCATGTTCCGGCGCGACATCGATTATATCGTGAAGGACGGCAAGGTCGTCATCATCGATGAGTTCACCGGCCGCATGATGGACGGGCGCCGCTGGTCTGACGGTCTGCATCAGGCCGTGGAAGCCAAGGAAGGCGTGAACATCGAGCCGGAGAACCAGACGCTCGCTTCGATCACCTTCCAGAATTATTTCCGCATGTATCCCAAGCTCTCGGGCATGACCGGCACGGCGGCGACCGAGGCGGCGGAATTCTACGACATCTACAAGATGAACGTGGTGACCATCCCGACCAACCTGCCAGTGCAGCGTCAGGACGATCAGGACTTGTTCTACAAGAGCCTTGAGGACAAGTTCAAAGGCATCGCCCGGACGATTGGCGAACATGCCGCCAAGGGGCAGCCGGTGCTGGTCGGCACCGTCTCCATCGAGAAGTCCGAACTGCTCTCCAGCTTCCTCAAGGAGGAGGGCGTCAAGCATTCGGTATTGAACGCGCGCTTCCACGAGCAGGAAGCCGGCATCGTGGCTCAGGCCGGGCGGCTCGGCGCGGTGACCATCGCAACGAACATGGCCGGGCGCGGCACCGACATCAAGCTGGGCGGCAACCTGGAATTCCGGGTTGAGGACGAGCTCAAGGACATGCCGGAAGGCCCGGAGCGCGATGCCGCAATTGCGCGGATCGAAGCGGAAATCGAGGCCGAACGCCAGCAGGTGCTCGCCGCCGGCGGCCTGTTCGTGCTCGGCACGGAGCGGCATGAGAGCCGCCGTATCGACAACCAGCTGCGCGGCCGCTCGGGCCGTCAGGGCGATCCGGGTCTGTCCCGTTTCTACCTCAGCCTCGATGATGATCTACTGCGCATCTTCGGCCCGGACACGCTGTTCGCGCGCATGATGCGCTCCAGCCTGGAGGATGGTGAGGCGCTTCCGCCGTCCAAGTGGATGAGCAAGGCGATCGAGACCGCGCAGAAGAAGGTCGAGCAGCGCAACTACGAAATCCGCAAGCAGGTCGTCGAGTATGACGACGTGATGAACGACCAGCGCAAGGTCATTTATGAACAGCGCAGCGAGATCATGGATGCCGAGACGGTCGGCGACGTCGTCACCGAGATGCGGCACGAGACGATCAACGACATCGTCGGCGCCGCCTGTCCTCCGGGCACCTACCCCGAGCAGTGGAACATTCCGCAGCTCAAGGAGCGCCTCGAGGCGGTGATGAGCCTGACGCCGGACATCGATGGCTGGCTGACCGAGGACGTGGTCGATCCGGAGCTGTTCGTCGAGCGCCTCACCGCGCTGTCCGATGCCGCGCTGGCGGAGAAGGTCAATGATCTCAAGCCCGAGACCTGGGCGCAGATCGAGAAGAGCATCCTGCTGCAAAATCTCGACCATCACTGGAAAGAGCATCTGGCGACGCTGGATGCCCTCCGTCAGGTCGTCCACCTGCGCGCTTATGCGCAGAAGACGCCGATCAACGAGTATAAGCAGGAGGCGTTCGCGCTCTTCGAGCGGATGCTCGAGAACATCCGCGAGGATGTCAGCCGCACGGTGAGTCATGTGCAGTTCCAGATGCAGGACCCGGCACCGCCGCCGCTGCCTGAGCTGCCGGACTTCCTCACCAGCCATATCGACCCGTTCACGGGCGAGGATAACAGCGCGGACATCGATGCAGGCACGCGCGGGTTCATCACCACGACCATTCCGCGCGCCGCGACGGCTGCGGCGGTGGGTGAGGGCAATCCCTATGCGGGTGAGGAAATCAGCCGCAACGCGCCGTGCCCCTGTGGTTCCGGCGAGAAGTACAAGCATTGTCACGGCGCGCTCGCCTGACAACGATCCTGACAAGGATCTGATGGCCGGGCGAAAGCCCGGTCACGTCCGCCCGGCGGCCGTCAGTCGGGCTGCGAGTCCTTGGGCGCCAGCCACACCAGCCCGATGAGGCTGATCACCGCCGCGCCAGAGAGGTAGAGGCCAACGGCGCCCACGCCATGCGTGCTCACCAGATATTGCGCGGCAATGGGTGCCATAGCCCCGCCGATGATCCCGCCCACGTTGAAGGCGAAGGAAGAGCCGGAATAGCGCACGCGCGGCGGGAAGAGGGCGGTCAGCCATTCGCCGAGCGGGCCATAGGTGAATCCCATCAGCAGCAGCGACATGGCGAGGATGAGGAACAGCGCGAGCGGATTGGCGGCGTCGAACCCGGCGCCGAAGACGATGCCGAGCGGCACCGTCGCGGCGCAGCCGGCGATCAGCACACGGCTCGCCGAGCGCATGTCCGACCACCAGCCGGCCACGATGATCCCCAGCGCGAGCATCAGGATCGCCGCAAGCTGTATGGTCAGCACCTCGCTGCGCGCCATGCCGATGTTCACCGTGGCGTAGCCCAGCGCGAAGGCCGTGGAGATGTAGAACAGCGCGAAGCAGCAGACGACGGCGAGCGTTCCGGCCATGGTCGCGCGCACATGGCGCGTGAGCAGTTCCGCTAACGGAATGGCTGCCGGTGGCTCGGCCTCAAGCGCCGCCTTGAATTCCGGCGTCTCGCCCATCTTCAAGCGCACCCACAGGCCGATGATGACCAGCAGCGCGCTGGCAAGGAAGGGAAGGCGCCAGCCCCACGCCATGAATTGCGCATCGCTCAGCCACAGGCCGAGCAGCAGGAACAGGCCGTTGGCGGCGACAAAGCCCAGCGGTGCCCCAAGCTGAGGCATCATGCCGAAGCGCGCGCGCCAGCCCGGCGGGGCATTCTCCACCGCCAGCAGCGCAGCACCACCCCATTCGCCGCCCAGGCCGAAGCCCTGGCCAAAGCGCAGGATGCAGAGCAACAGCGGCGCGACCCAGCCGATCATCGCATAAGTTGGCAGGAAGGCGATGAGGAAGGTCGAGCCGCCCATGAGCATGAGCGAGGCGACGAGCGTCGATTTGCGGCCGATCCGGTCGCCATAATGGCCGAACACGGCGGCACCGAGCGGGCGCGCCAGAAAGGCGAGAGCGAAGCTGGCATAAGCTGCCATGAGCTGTGCTGTCGGCGACGTGGCGGGGAAGAAGAGCGGCCCGAAGACGAGGCTCGCCGCCGTCGCATAGATATAGAAATCATAGAACTCGACCGTGGTGCCGGCCAGACTCGCGACAAGCACGCGGCGGTGCTTCACCATGGCGGACAGGCCGCTGGGCGCCGGCGTTCCGGCGGTTGCTGCGTCGTTCAAAGTCGGCCCCCCTCACACATGACGGCGATGCCCTAGCTCAATTCCGGGCCGCAGCGCTAGATGGCGCGAATGGGGGGTGACAGGAGAGGGATCAGCCCCGGCGTTGCTGGTTCAGCACTTCATAAGCCATCACGGCCCCGGCGACGGACGCATTGAGGCTGTCCGCACGGCCCATCATCGGGATTTTGACCAGCAGGTCGCAGGCGGCCTCATAATCGGCGGGCAGGCCTCGCGCCTCATTGCCGATCACCAGAAAGGTCGGGGCCTCGTAGCGCGGCGCCTGATAATCATGCTCGGTGTTGAGGCTGGTGCCGACAAGCTGGCCTGGCCCCGCGCGGAGCCAAGTGAGGAAATCAGCCCAACTTGCCTGCGCGATGGATTGGGTGAAGAGCGCGCCCATCGAGGCCCGCACCGTCTCGACGGAGAACGGATCGACACAGTCATCCACAAGAATCACGCCGCCGGCACCGACCGCGTCGCCGATGCGCAGTAGCGTGCCCAGATTTCCGGGATCGCGCATGGCCTGCGCGACGAACCAGATTGGCGCCGCGCTGCGATCGAGCGCGGGGAGGGGTGTCAGCCGGTCGGGATAGACGCCGACGAGCGTTTGCGCATTGTCCTTGCCGGAGATCTTGCCGAGAATATCCGCGCTGGTGAGGATGACATCGCCGCCTTGCGCCTCGACCGCCGCGATCAGCTTGTCGGCCAGCGGATGCGAGCGGGCATCGCTCGCCATGAACAGCATCTCGGGCAGGATGCCGCGCTCGCGGGCCTCAGTGAGGATGCGCAGGCCCTCGGCCAGAAACAGGCCTTCGCGCTTGCGCAGCTTCTTTTCCCGCAAGCCGCGCACGCGCTTGACGAGCGGGTTGGAAAAGCCGGTGATCTCGCGGGGCATGGTCAGCAGGGCCGCACAGGATCAGTCTTCGCCGAAGCGATTTTCGACCAGCTCGATGACGGCAGCCAGCGCCGCTGGGGCATCGTCACCGCTCACAGAGACGGTGATATCATCGCCCATGGCGGCGCCCAGCATCATCAGGCCCATGATCGAGGTGCCGACCACTTCCTGGCCATCCTTGCGTACCATGATGGTCGCCGGCAGGCTGCTCGCCAGCGTGACGAACTTGGCGCTGGCCCGCGCGTGCAGGCCACGCCGGTTGGCGATGCGCACGGTCGCGCTGGCTGTCTCGCCGCTCAAGTGGCGTCTCCGAGCAGTTCCGAGGCGACGCTGATATATTTGCGGCCCGCCTCCCGCGCGGCGGCGACCGCCTGCGTGACGCTCATATTGCGGCGGGCGCTTTCGAGACGGATCAGCATGGGGAGATTGACGCCGGCAATCACTTCCACGCGCCCGGCGTCGAGCAGGGAAATGGCGAGGTTGGAGGGGGTGCCGCCGAACAGGTCGGTCAGCAGGATCACGCCTGAGCCATCATCGACGCGCTGCACGGCGGCGGCGATGTCGGCGCGCCGCACCTCCATATCGTCATCGGGGCCGATGCAGACGGTTTCTATGGCCTGTTGCGGCCCTACGACATGTTCCATGGCGACGCGAAATTCCGTCGCGAGCCCGCCATGGGTTACGAGCACGAGTCCAATCATGGTGAGTGTGCGCCCCGCCCTTCGATTTCCGTTGGTACGATTTCTTTTTTGCCCTGGCGCCGGTTCTCATAGGCGTCCAACTGGACTGAATCCAGATTGCGGTGCGCAATGGTGGGCGAAAAGCCCGCCCGGCGCAAGCGTTCTGCGATCTCTTCCGTCACGCACACCGAGCGGTGGCGACCGCCGGTGCAGCCAAAGGCGATGGTGACATAGGCTTTCCCCTCCTCGCTATAGCGCGGGAGAATGGTGACCAGCAGCTTCTCGATTTGGCCGACGGCCGCCTCGAACAGCGTGTCGGCCATCACATAATCGCGGACATCGGGATCGAGGCCGGTGAGCGGGCGCAGCGTCTCGTCCCAATAGGGATTGCGCAGGAACCGCATGTCGAACATCAGGTCAGCATTGCGCGGAACGCCGCGCGCAAAGCCGAAGGAGAGCAGCGTCAGGGTCGATTCGAAACTGCCAGCGAAGCGCTGGCGGATCGCCTGCTGCAGGCCGTTGCTGGTGAGGTCGGAGCTATCGACGACATGCTCCGCCGCGCGGCGCAGCGGTTCCAGCAGCTCGCGCTCCCGGGCAATGCCGTCCGCCGCCGGGCGATCGAGGGCGAGAGGGTGGCGCCGCCGCGTCTCGGCATAACGCTGCTCCAGCACCGTGCCCGAGCAATCGAGGAACAGCATCTCGACCTCATAGCCGGTGCGCTCGCGCCCATCCCCTTGGCGCAGGGCGGCGATGGCCGAGAGGATCGTATCCGCCGCAAAACCGCGCGTGCGGCTGTCGATGCCGATCGCGACCGGGCGGCCCGCCTGTTGCTCATGGCCGGCCGGCAGCGGCGCAGCGAGCAGCCGGTCGAGCAGCACCAGCGGCAGATTGTCGACCGTCTCCCAGCCGGCATCTTCCAGCGTGCGCAGGCTGGTCGATTTGCCGGCGCCCGAAAGGCCGGTGACCACCAGGATGCGCTTGGCGCCGGGAGCATGGGGGGCAGGTGACAGGGCAGGGGGCTGGTCCATGCCTACCCCTTCGCCTGCCCGTCGAGACGAAGCAATGCCCATTCGGCCTTGATCGGGGCGGAAGGCTCCAGACCGGCCAGCACGACCAGCGGCAGTTCGACACCCAGAAGGGAAAATGTGGACCCGATGTCAGGCATGCGCACGGGCGCTTCATCCAGTCTGATCGCAAGACACGCAATCACGCCACCGACATGGGGCGTTTCGACAATGCCAAGGTGGCGAATTTCCAGCTTGCCCGCAATGGTTTCCGGCGCGTCAAGGATCAGCTTGCCGTCCCGCTTTGAGGCGCGGGTGTAATCGTCGCTGATCAGCATCGCGCCGCGATCGATGAGGCGCAGGGCAAGGTCTGACTTGCCGGACCCGCTTCCGCCGATCAGCAGCACGCCCCTGCCTCCGATGGCGACGCTGGTAGCGTGGATGGTTTGGCATTGGGCGGGATCGTTGCTCATGTGCCGCTGCGCGCCTTCGCGCTGTTTGGCGGGGGCACATCCTGCTCGGCCAGGGGCAGGGTCACGACAAATCGAGCGCCGGCCTTGCCATCGAGGCGCGCCTCGACATGGATGGAGCCGTGGTGGCCCTCCAGAATTGTGCGGGCGATGGCAAGACCCAGGCCGCTGTGATTGCCAAAGCCATCCCGCTCCGGGCGCACGCTGTGGAACCGGCGGAAGATCGCTTCCCGCTCGCTCTCCGGCACGCCGGGGCCCTCGTCTTCCACCGCCACGATAGCCTTGCCGTCTTCGGCTGACAGCGTCAGGCGAATCCGCCCGCCATCGGGCGAGAAGGAGCGGGCATTGTCGATGAGATTATCCACCACGCGGACCAGCTTCTGCGGGTCACCGGAGACGAACACGGCGCCACGGCCCGGCCCTGCATAGCTCAGCCGAACGGCGGGACCATCCTCCCGCGGTGCATGGTTGCGCACCATCCGTCCGATCATCCGCCCGAGATCGATGGTCTCGAACGGCGTGCGCGAGAGCTGTGCGTCGATGCGGGTTGCCTCGGCAATGTCGCTGACCAGCCGGTCGAGCCGGCGCACATCGTCCTGTGCGATGGCGAGCAACTTGGCCTGCAGGGCCGGGTCCTTGATCTGGGCCAGCCCCTCGAGCGCCGAACGCAGCGACGCGATGGGGTTCTTGAGCTCATGGCTCACATCTGCCGCGAAGGCATCGGTCGCATCGATGCGCTGGCGCAATGCCTGGCTCATGTCGGAGACGGCGCGGGCCAGCATCCCGATTTCGTCGCGCCGATCCGGCAGACGCGGCACGATGACTTCCCGCGCGCGCCCCAGGCGCACGCGCACCGCAGCGCGGGCGAGGCGACGGAGCGGCAGCACGATGGTTCGCGCGAGAAAGAGCGAGAGCAGCACGGAGACGAGAATCGCCGCTGCAAAGACGAGGGCAATGCGCAGGCGCTCGGCGCGGACGATATCCGTGATGTCCCGCGTGTTTGCGGTGGCGAGCAGTACGTCGCCGCGCCCGGCTTCGTCGAGCGGGCGGGCGACGCTGAGGAAAGGCGTGCGGTCCGGCGCGAACCGATAGGCCGAAGCTGGCGCGCGGGTGCGGGCGGCCTCGCGGGCTTCCGGCCAGGCATCGCGGCGATCCTGCGCCGGCTCCTTCACATAGGCAGGACGGTCGGCGAGGGCGATGGTCTCGACAACGCGGTCCAGCACGCGCGCCAGCTTGATGTGGAGCGGATCGCGCATTGGATCACGCAGCGTGTAGCTGGGTGGGACGAGGCGAAAGCTATCGGCCAATTTGGTCCCGTCCGCATCATAGATGCGCAGCCGCAAACCCGTGGTCTGCGCTGTGCGCAGCAGCAACCGGGCGCGATCGCTGGCCGGGGCTGTCTCCATCGCAGCGGCGATCAGGGCGGTTTCCCTGCTGATCGACACCAGCCGGCCATCGATCAGCCGCGCCCGATAGCTGTCGAGATAGAAGAAGCCGCCAGCCAGAATGGCGAGCGCGAAAATGTTGACCGCGAGGATCCGCCGGGTGAGCGAGATGCGCGTGGTCCATTCGCCGCTCGCCAGGCGTTCCTCATTCCTCGTTGAAGCGATATCCGGCGCCATAGAGCGTATCGATTGCGTTGAACTCGGGAGCAACTTCGCGGAATTTCCGGCGCAAGCGCTTGATGTGGCTGTCGATGGTGCGGTCGTCGACATAGATGTCGTCCTGATAGGCGGCATCCATCAGTTGATTGCGGGTCTTCACGATGCCGGGCCGCTGGGCCAGCGCCTCGAGAATCAGGAACTCGGTGACGGTCAGCGCGACGTCCCGGCCATCCCATTGCACCCGGTGGCGGGCGGGGTCCATGCTCAGCCGGCCGCGTGCGATGGTTTCGGTCTCGCCTTCGCCGCTATTATCATCGCGCGGCTGGCTGAGCGCGGTGCGGCGCAGCAGCGCCCGGACTCGCGCAATCAGCAGCCGCTGCGAGAAGGGCTTGGCGATATAATCGTCCGCGCCCATCGCAAAGCCGAGCGCTTCGTCCAGCTCGTCGGTCTTGGAAGTCAGGAAGATGAAGGGCAGATCGCTCTTCTCCCGCAGCCGGCGGAGCAGCTCGATGCCGTCCAGATTGGGCATCTTGATGTCGCACACCACGATATCCGGCGGGTTCTCGATCAGCGCCTTGAGCGCAGCCTGCCCATCGGGATAGAGTCGCGTCATGAACCCTTCCGCGATCAGGGCGATGCTGAGCGAAGACAGGATGTTCCGATCGTCGTCGACCAGGGCGATGGTAGCGCTCATCGAGCTTTGCGCCGATCCTCTGACTATTGCTGGTCATTCGGCCTAGACGAACGCGGGACCGGGCGCAACCTGGGCCGGGCGGACGATAGGGAATCCGCTGTTTTGTCCCGCCACCGGACGAAAGCGACAGATGCGCGGCACTGCACAACGGGTGGCGTTTGACGCTGGGCCATCAAACCCTTATGCGCCGGGGACGGGGCTGAATTTGAAGTTTTCTCGCGGAGGACGGCCGTAGGAGCCCGCCCTGCGTTTTTGCTTAGGAGACAGGTGTGCAGGTTATCTCTTCCTTTGGTCTTGGCGACCAAGGCATATCGACGTCGGCTGACGTCAAATGGAATCTTCTGACCGCGCCGTTGGTGGAAGAAGCGGTTCGCAACGGCGAGGGCGTGCTGGCCAAGGATGGGCCGCTGGTTGTCGAGACCGGCAAGCACACCGGCCGCAGCGCGAAAGACAAGTTCATTGTGCGCGATGGTACGACCGAGGACACGGTCGCCTGGGGCGACGTGAACGTGCCGATGACGCCGGCGCAGTTCGCTACGCTCAAGGCAGATTTCTTCGCGGCACTGGGCGAGAAGAAGCAGCTTTACGTCGCCGACCTTTTCGGTGGTTCGCAGCCCGAGCACCGCGTCAACGTGCGCGTGATCAACGAGTTTGCCTGGCACAACCTGTTCATCCGCACGCTGCTTGTGCGCCCCGAGCGCGATGAGCTGGCCGGCTTCAAGCCCGAATATACGATCATCGATCTGCCGACCTTCCGCGCGGACCCCGCCAAATATGGCTGCCGCAGCGAGACGATCATCGCGGTCAACTTCACCGAGAAGCTGATCTTGATCGGCGGCACGGCCTATGCCGGCGAGATGAAGAAGTCGGTATTCTCCATCCTCAATTATCTGCTGCCGGCCAAGGGCATCATGCCGATGCACTGCTCGGCCAATATCGGCCCGAATGGTGACACGGCGGTCTTCTTCGGCCTGTCCGGCACCGGCAAGACGACGCTCAGCGCCGACGCCAGCCGCACGCTGATCGGTGATGACGAGCATGGCTGGTCGGATACTGCCGTCTTCAACTTCGAGGGTGGCTGCTATGCCAAGATGATCCGCCTGTCGGCCGAGGCCGAGCCGGAAATCTTTGCCACCACCAAGCGCTTCGGCACGGTGCTGGAAAATGTCGTGATCGATCCCGACACGCGCGAGATCGATCTGGACGATGCGACGCTGGCGGAGAACAGTCGCGGCTCCTACCCGATCGACTTCATCCCCAATGCCTCGGCCGACAATCTCGGCCCGGTGCCGAAGAACATCATCTTCCTCACCGCCGATGCCTATGGTGTGCTGCCGCCGATCGCGCGTCTCACGCCCGATCAGGCGATGTATCACTTCCTCTCGGGCTATACCGCGCGCGTCGCGGGTACGGAAATCGGCGTGACCGAACCGCAGGCGACCTTCTCGACCTGCTTCGGCGCGCCGTTCATGCCGCGTCGCCCCAGCGTCTACGGCAATCTGCTCAAGGAGCGGATCGCCAAGGGCGGCGTGAAGTGCTGGCTGGTCAACACCGGCTGGACCGGCGGCAAGGCGACCGATCCGGGCATCAGCCGTATGCCGATCAAGGTGACGCGCGCGTTGCTCAACGCGGCGCTCGATGGCAGCCTGAACAACGCTGAATTCCGCATCGATCCCAATTTCGGGTTCGAGGTGCCGGTGGCTGTGGGTGATATTGACCCCAATATGCTCGACCCGCGCGCCGCGTGGAGCGACAAGGCGCGCTATGACGAGACGGCCGCCGAGCTGGTCGGCAAGTTTGTCGCCAACTTCGCGCAGTTCGAGGCCGACGTGGACGCGTCCGTCCGCGACGTGCTGAAGGCTCCCGTCGCGGCCTGAACCCGCGCCGGCTGACGCCTTTGGAGGCTTAAGAGCGGCGGCTGCCCATGCTAGGGTGGCCGCCGTTCTCATATCTGCGGGGGGTGCGCATGAGCATATGGAATGGCCTGTCCGATCGCAGATGATGCCGCGCAAGCTTAGGGTGCCGTCGTGACGACAGATAAAAATCATCGCTTGTTCGGCGATGCCGCCGCCGTCCACGCAATCGGGGAGGGGCTGCTGGATTGCACCTTGCCGCGCGAGCGCTGGACGCATGAGGCCCACCTTGCTGCCTGCTTCTGGCTGATGGTCGAGCGACCGGATATCGATCTGGATCGGGAGATCGCGCCGATCATCCGCCGTTACAATGCCAGCGTGGGCGTGCCGAACGATGATCGCCACGGCTATCATGAAACGATCACGCGCGCGTTCCTCGGGGGAGTGCGGCTTTATCGGGCCGAGCATGTAGGCGGTGCCCTGCTGGATCAGGTCAATGGCCTGCTGACCTCAGCACAGAGCGCACGGGACTGGCCGCTCAATTTCTGGTCGCGCGAGCGTCTCTTCTCGGTCGAAGCGCGGCTGTCCTACACGCCGCCAGACCTGAATACGCCAGCATTGGCGGCGTTGCTTCCCTACCTGCCGCGGGAACCGGATCGCGCCTGAGCAGTAAAAGGGACATGTTTCCCGACCATTGGACACTACCGCCATTATTGGAATCGCTGATGCTGGGCGTTCTCGCCGTTCTGGCGGCTCTGGCTCTGCACTGGATCAGCGTGAGGGTGCTGCGCCGTTTGCTGACCCATGCGCATTCGGAGGGCGGCCTCGCCTTGCTCCGCCGGGCGCAATGGCCGTCGCGCTGGCTGCTGGTCGCCTTCGCGCTGGCGTTCCTCCGTCCGTCGCTAACGTTGGGAGAGCGCGGTCACCTGATCTGGAGCCAGGCGGCGGCGATGATCGTGCCGGGATTGATCGGCTGGCTGGCGGTTGCCCTTATTCGCGGCACGCAGGATGTGGTGGAGCAGCGAACGGATATCAGCGTGGCCGACAATCTCCGGGCCCGGCGAAAGCGCACGCGGACGGGTATTCTCGGCAGGATCGCCGTGGTGCTGGTGATCTTCATCACCCTCTGCCTCATGCTGTTCAGCATCCCCTCGGTGCGGGCGGTGGGTGTGACACTGATGGCCTCGGCTGGCCTTGCGGCCTTGGCGGTCGGCGCGGCTGCGCAGCCCTTGCTCAAAAACGTGATCGCGGGCATCCAGCTTGCCTTCACCGAGCCGATCCGCATCGATGACGTTGTCATCATCGAGGGCGAGTGGGGCAAGATCGAGGCGATTTACATGACCTATGTGGTCGTGGCGGTGTGGGACGAGCGGCGGTTGGTCGTGCCCATCTCCCGCTTTCTCGAAGACAGCTTCCAGAACTGGACTCGCTCGACAAGTCAGTTGCTTGGCTCAGTTTTCTTCCATCTCGACCCAACGGCCGATATCGATCAGTTGCGTGCCCGCTATGAAGCGATCGTGGCTGCCTCGCCGCTCTGGGATGGGCGGGTGAAGGTGCTTCAGGTGACGGAGGTGCGCCCGGACGCTATCGAGGTGCGCGGTCTCGCCAGTGCCCGCAATGCGGGCGAGGCGTTCGACCTGCGCTGCGAAATCCGTGAGAAGGTGCTCGCCTTCATCCGCGATGAGATGCCTCAGGCGCTGCCCCGCCATCGCGGCCTGCTGGCGCGGGATGTAACCGAACGCGTGAACGCGGGGTGATCGCTAGGCGGTGCGTGGCCCAAAGAGAATGATCGCGGCGCCGCATAAACAGACAACGCCGCCCAGCAGATCCCAGCGATCCGGCCTGGTGCCCTCCGCAAGCCAGAGCCAGAGGAGGGCGCTGGCAATATAAACACCCCCATAAGCGGCGTAAGTCCGCCCCGCATAATCGGCTTCCACCAGCGTGAGAAGCCAGGCAAAAACCGCCAGCGAGGCGAGGCCGGGGAGCAGCCAGAGCGGTGATTTGTCGAGCCGCAGCCATGCCCAGAATGCGAAGCAACCGGCGATCTCTGCCAGCGCCGCGCCGATAAAGGCGAAAGCGGTCATTCCGGCTCCGGCATGTCCTTGCCGTCACGGGCCAAGTCGGGCGGGGCGAGGGGAACGGGCAGGGGTTCGACAATCAGCGCCGCGCCCTTTGTGCCCGTCACCCGCACATAGCTGCCGGCATCTGCATCCGGCCCAGTCGCCGTCCAGCTTCCGTCATCGACCTTCACCCGGCCGACGCCATGATTGATCGGTTCGACCACCAGCAATTCGCGGCCAACAAGGCGGGCGGCCCGGTCATTGAGCATCGGGTCTTGCGAGGCGACCGGGCGGGCGAGATACCAGAGCCGTCCGCCGCTCACCGAAATCGCGGTGAAGATGGCAAAGGCGAGCAGCTGGAAGGCCGGATCGATCGGCAGGATCAGACTGAGCCCGGCCGTCAGCGCCGCAGCTACGCCCAGCCAGATGAGAAACACGCCGGGCACGATGATCTCCGCCCCGGCGAGGATCACCGCAAACACACCCCAGAGGATGGAAGGATGCATGCCGTCGAGCATCGGCGTCACGGCGTCCGCGTGTGAGGCACGCCGGTGCCGGACACGGGCCGTGCAGGCGGCGTTGCTCCATGATCTCCCAGCGCTTCCTTGGCGAGCTGGCCGATCCCGCCGAGCGTGCCGATGAGCTGGGTAGCTTCCACCGGGAAGAGGATGGTCTTGGCGTTGCTGGAGGTCGCGAACTTCTCCACCGCCTCGACATATTTCTGCGCCACGAAATAGTTGATCGCCTGGGCATTGCCGCCCGCGATGGCCTCGCTCACCACTTGCGTCGCTCGCGCCTCGGCCTCCGCCTCGCGCTCGCGGGCCTCGGCGTCACGGAACGCTGCCTCACGCCGGCCCTCGGCTTCGAGGATCTGCGCCTGCTTGGCGCCTTCGGCCCGCAGGATCTCGGCGCTCTTGAACCCTTCGGCATCCAGGATATTGGCGCGCTTCTCACGCTCGGCCTTCATCTGCCGGGCCATCGCGTTCACGATGTCCTGCGGCGGGCGGATGTCCTTGATCTCGACGCGGGTGATCTTGACGCCCCAGGCATTGGTGGCGTGATCGACCACGCTCAGCAGCCGGGCGTTGATTTCATCGCGCTTGGAGAGGGTCTCGTCCAAGTCCATCGACCCCATCACCGTGCGCAGATTGGTGGTCGAGAGCTGGAGCAGTGCCGTATTGAGGTGGCTCACCTCATAAGCGGCCTTGGCGGCATCCAGCACCTGGAAGAACACCACCGCATCCACGGCCACCATGGCATTATCGCGGGTAATGATTTCCTGAGACGGAACATCAATCACCTGCTCCATCATGTTGATCTTGCGGCCGACCCGGTAGAAGAAGGCGGGATAGATGTTGAAACCGGGAGACGCGACTTCCGTGAACCGTCCGAACCGTTCAATGGTGTAGCGATGGCCCTGCCGGACGATCTTCACGCTGGCAAACAGATAGAAGATCACCAGAATGGCGATGAACATTGCGAACGTGACCAGATCCATGGTCGATAGCCTCCTGCGCTTGCGGTCGCTACTATGGCCCTTCAGAACAGTGCCGGAAAGCGGAATCGGCAGGATAAGAGGATTGAAAAGGCATGCAGAAGCGTCGTCCGGTCGAGAGAATTGATTTGCCGTTGCGCCTCGTGCGGACGCTGCTGTTCGTACCAGCCTCGCGCCCGCGCGCGATCGAGAAAGCGCGCCAACTCGACTGCGACTTCATCATTCTTGACCTTGAGGATTCGGTGATCGCCGAAGACCGCGACGCCGCCCGGCAGCGCGCCGTGGAGGCTGTGCAGGCCGGGTTCGATGGGCGTCCCTGCGCCATCCGCATCAATGCCGAGGGGCGTCCCGAGCATGGGCTGGACATGGTTGCGGCCCGCAGTGCCGGCGTGCCCTATGTCATCGTGCCAAAGGTAATCGAGGCGCGGCAGGTCCACGACGTCAATCGCGTCACGCAACGGCCGGTCATTGCGATGATCGAGAGCCCGGCGGGGATCATCAATGCCTTGTCCATCGCGCGCGAGCCAGGCGTCTCGGCATTGGTCGCCGGCACCAACGATCTGCGCCGGGGCCTGGCCGTGCCGCCTGATGCGCCCCGCAGCGCGATTTCCTACTCGCTCCAGTCCATCGTGCTGGCAGCGCGCGCCGCAGGAGTGGCCGCGTTCGATGGCGTCTACAACAATCTGGAAGATCCGGCCGGTCTGGCCGCCGAGTGCGACGAGGGGCGGCAGATGGGGTTCGATGGCAAGACCATCATTCACCCCAGCCATATCGATATCGCCAATGATGCCTTCTCCCCCAGCGGCCCGGCGGTGGAACAGGCCCGCGCATTGGTCGAGGCCTTCACCGGTGGCGCCCAGCGCTATGACGGGCGCATGATCGAGGCGATGCACGTCGAGGAAGCCAAGGCGATCATCGACCGGGCCGAGCGTCTGCGCAGCTAGGCTTTGGATCGCGTCGTAACGGATCGCTAACCTGCTTTCTTTACGAATCGCTACATGGATATACCCGCCACTTATGTCGCCCTGACGGAGGGGAGCCTGCGTTTTCTCGCCCTTTCGCATGAGCGTGCACATCTGATCGGCGGCTTGCTGCTCTATGCTATGGTCGCTGCCTGGCCGCTCACGCGCCGCCATCCGGCGTTGCCATTTGCTGCGGTGGCGCTGGCCGAGCTCATCAACGAGAGCCTGCAAGCGGCCTATTACCGGTCGCTGCGCCTCGACGATACACTGTCCGATCTGGTCTGGACGCTTGCCGTGCCAGCCCTTCTGCTCGCGCTAACGCAGATGATCGCCAGCGGTCGTGCGGAGCGCGGAGTGGTCCGTCCCGCCCTCGGATAGGCGCAAACCAGCCTTCCCGCGCTTCTCTTTGACGACCCCCTAGCCCTGCACGGGGGAAATGGTTACATGGGCCGCCACTGATTCCCCCAAGGGGTCTCTCCAGATCAGGTGGCGACATATATGGACATTCGGCTCGGCCTCACTTTCGACGACGTGCTTCTTCAGCCGGGCGAGTCCGATGTGCTGCCGAGTCAGGCCGATGTGTCCACGCGGGTCAGCCGCAACATTTCGCTGAATATCCCCATTCTTTCCTCGGCCATGGACACCGTGACTGAGGAAGACATGGCCATCGTGATGGCGCAGCTCGGCGGCATCGGCGTCTTGCACCGCAATCTCTCCATCGAGGAGCAGTGCGCGGCGGTGCGGGCGGTCAAGCGGTTCGAGAGCGGCATGGTCGTCAATCCGATCACTATAGGCCCGGATCAGCCTTTGTCCGAGGCGCAGGCGCTGATGGCGCGGCACAAGATCAGCGGCATTCCCGTTGTGGAGTCGACCGGCAAGCTGGTCGGCATCCTGACGAACCGCGACGTGCGCTTTGCCGAAAACCCGGCTCAGCCGGTGCGCGAGCTGATGACGCATGAGAATCTCGCGACCGTGCGCACCGGCGTTTCGCAGGACGAGGCCCGGCGCTTGCTGCATCAGCGCCGGATCGAGAAGCTGCTGGTGGTCGATGATGCCTTCCGCTGCGTGGGCCTCATCACCGTCAAGGATATTGAGAAGGCCGTCACCTATCCGCAG
The DNA here is from genome assembly GCF_025961955.1 of Sphingobium sp. B10D7B. NCBI lineage: Bacteria > Pseudomonadati > Pseudomonadota > Alphaproteobacteria > Sphingomonadales > Sphingobiaceae > Sphingobium > Sphingobium sp. B10D7B. Next base: position 1,761,458 of record NZ_JAOQOQ010000001.1, on the reverse strand, counting down.
GCCACCAAGGACGCTTCCGGCCGCCTGCGCGTCGCCGCGGCAACGACGGTCGGCGACAAGGGTATCGAACGCACCGAAGCGCTGATCGACGCCGAATGCGACCTGATCGTGGTCGATACCGCCCATGGCCACTCGAAGATGGTGGCCGAAAGCGTCGCGCGCATTCGCAAGCTCTCCAATGAGATCCAGCTCGTGGCGGGCAATGTCGCGACCGCCGAGGCCACGCGCGCGCTGATCGACGCCGGCGCGGACGGCGTGAAGGTTGGCATCGGCCCCGGTTCGATCTGCACCACGCGCGTGGTCGCCGGTGTCGGCGTTCCGCAGCTCACCGCGATCATGGATGCGGCGCAGGAAGCGCTCAAGAGCGGTATTCCGGTGATCGCCGATGGCGGCCTGCGCACCTCGGGCGACGTCGCCAAGGCGCTGGCGGCTGGCGGCGCTGCGGTGATGATCGGATCGATGCTGGCCGGCACGCAGGAAGCACCGGGCGAGACGTTCCTTTATCAGGGCCGGGCCTATAAGAGCTATCGCGGCATGGGCTCCGTCGGCGCGATGGCGCGCGGCAGCGCGGACCGCTATTTCCAGCAAGATATCAAGGACCAGATGAAGCTGGTGCCCGAAGGCATCGAAGGGCAGGTGCCCTATAAGGGGCCGGCGCGCGATGTCATCCATCAGCTGGTCGGCGGTGTGAAGGCCGCCATGGGCTATACCGGCAGCAAGACGATCCGCGAACTGCAGGAGCGCGCCCGCTTCGTGCAGATCACCAATGCCGGTCTCTCCGAGAGCCATGTGCATGACGTGACGATCACGCGTGAAGCGCCGAATTATCCCACACGATAAAGATATCAGCCCTGCATTGGGGGCAGCGGTATGACGCCCGCCGCGCGGGTGCAGGCCGCCATCGATCTGCTCGATCTCATCATCGCCAGTGCGCGCGATGATGGTGCCGCCGCCGATACGCAGATCGCCCGCTATTTTCGTGAGCGTCGCTATGCCGGGTCGAAGGATCGCCGCGCGGTGCGCGATCTCGTCTATCGCGCTGTGCGGGCCTATGGCGATCCGCCGCTGTCCGGCCGTGCGGCCATGGTCGGCCTGGCGCGCGCGGATGCGGCGCTGGCGGCGCTGTTTGATGGCTCGGCCCATGCGCCGACGCCCTTGGGCGAAGCGGAACGGGGGCCGGATGGCTCGCGTCTGCCGGGCTGGACCGCCGAGGCTTTCGCGGAACTGGTCGATGAGGCCGAGCAGGAAGCACTGCTCGATCGTGCGCCTCTCCACGTTCGGCGTAACCCGCTGAGGGCAAGCGATGCGGATATTTTGGCGCGTTGGTCTGACGCCCGGCCGATCGAGGCAACGACATATGGCTATGCGCTGCCGGCCGGGACGGACGTGCCCGATGATGGCATGGCCGAGGTGCAGGATGCCGGGAGTCAGCTGATCGCGCAGGCCTGTCACGCCACGCCCGGCCTGACCGTGCTCGATCTGTGCGCCGGGGCAGGGGGCAAGACGCTCGCCCTGGCGGCGGACATGGTCAAAGACGGCGCCCTTGCCGGGCGGCTGGTCGCGGCCGATGCGGTGCGTGACCGCCTCGCGCGGTTGACGCCGCGTGCCGAGCGCGCCGGCTATGGCGGACAGATCGAACCGCTGTTGCTCGATTCTGGTCGGGAGGAAGCGGCGCTCAAGCCGCTCGTCGGGCAGTGCGACCTCATCTTGATCGATGCGCCCTGCAGTGGATCGGGCACCTGGCGACGCAACCCCGAGGCGCGCTGGCGGCTAACGCCGGCGCGGCTGGACCGCGTGGTTGCGCTTCAGGCGCGGCTGCTGCGGCTCGCGCTACCGCTGGTGAAGCCGGGCGGGCGCTTGGTCTATGCGGTCTGCTCGCTGATCGACCGGGAAGGGCGCGATCAAATTCAGCAAATCGTCAGGACCGATCCCCTATGGCAGCCGGTACACTCTGCCGGGTCGGAACAGGCGCCGGGTCGTTCATGGGGCGAGGGTATTTTACTCACGCCTGCACATGACGGAACCGACGGCTTTTTCTTCGCGGTGCTTGAAAAACCATGCTAGCGTCGTCGACCATGGCGTCTGTTGCGCAGGGCTCGATCTGGGAGACAATCATGCGGTTCACCCCCGCCTCCATTTTACTTGCGAGTGCGCTTGCCCTGTCGGCGAGCAGTGGATTTTCCCAGCAGAGCGCGACGCCCGCGCCCAGCCCGCGCGCAGTCGAGTGGATGGCGAAGGGCAAGGCGGCGGCAGATGCCGGCGATCTTACCAAGGCCCGCGATGCCTACGAAACTGCGCTGCTTCTGGCGCCCGATCAGCCCGGTATCTTCATGTCGCTGGCCAAGATCGCCCGCGCCCAGAAGCTCCCCGGCAAGGCGATCCGCTATTATGGTCGCGCGCTGGATCTGGAGCCCGGCAATCAGGCGGCCCTGCAAGGCGAAGGGCTCGCGATGCTGGACAAGGGCGCGGTGGAAAGCGCCCGCGAGACGCTCGCCAAGCTGCGCCTGCTCTGCAAGACGCAATGTGCCAGTGCGGATCAGCTGGCGTCCGCGATCGCCACGACCAAGCCGCCGGTGACGACGGCCGAGGCCGTCACCAACGCGCCGAAGGTCGAACAGCAGTAAATTTCGCGCCGTGAAGCTGCTCAGCGTCCCATCAGGCGTGCGAGCATCACGAAATCGTCCACGCTGAGTGTCTCGGCGCGGCGGCTGGGGTCGATTCCGGCTTCCGTCAAAGCATCCAGCGCGCCGGGCAGCCCCTTGAGGCTCTGCCGGAGCATCTTGCGCCGCTGACCGAAGGCGGCGGCCGTCAACCGACTGAGCGTTGCGACCTCGACCCCGCCGGGCGCGTCGGCCGGGACGAGATGGACCACAGCGGACATGACCTTGGGCGGCGGCGTGAAGGCCGACCGATGGACTTTCATCGCGATGCGCGCACGGCTGCGCCACTGGGCCAGCACCGCCAGCCGCCCATAGGCATCGCTGCCGGGCTGCGCGACGATCCGCTCGGCCACCTCAGCCTGGAACATGAGCGAGGCGGAGAGCCACCAGGGCGGCCACACGCCGCTCTCCAGCCAGCCGACGAGCAGAGCCGTTCCGATATTATAAGGCAGGTTCGCGACGATATGCGCCGGTCCGCCGCAGGCCTCCACGGGGTCGACCCGCAAAGCATCATCCTCGATGACGCGCAACTGGCCAGGAAAGGCCGCTGCAACTTCGGCCAACGCCGGAATGCAGCGGGCGTCACGTTCGACGGCCGTGACCTGGGCGCCGGCGCGAAGGAGAGCGCGGGTCAGCCCGCCGGGACCGGGGCCAACCTCGAATACGCGCGCGCCTGTCAGATCCCCCGGAATCGCGGCGATGCGATCCAGCAACTGCTCGTCCAGCAGGAAGTTCTGGCCCAGCGCCTTGGTGGCCCGCAGGCCATGCGTGGCAATGACCTCGCGCAGCGGTGGAAGTGGGGTCATGAGGGCTGGCAGGGATCGACCCAGGCGCGGCGATTGAGCTCGGCCTGTTGCGCCATGCGAATGGCGGCGATCATCGCGCCGGGATGCGCCTGATCCTTGCCGGCCAGATCGAACGCCGTGCCATGGTCGGGCGATGTCCGCACGATCGGCAGGCCCAGCGTGATGTTCACGCCCTCATCGAAGTCCAGCGCCTTGATCGGGATCAGCGCCTGATCGTGGTAGCAGCACAAGGCTGCATCGTAGAGCGCACGGGCGCGGGGCGTGAACAAGGCATCCGGCGAATGCGGCCCGGAAATGTCGAGGCCGTCTTCGCGCAATTGTTCGAGCATCGGCGCAATCAGCGTTGTTTCTTCCGCGCCGAGCATCCCGTTCTCACCCGCATGGGGATTGAGGCCGGCCATGGCGAGGCGCGGGTTCTCGATGCCGAACAGGCGCTTGAGACCGCGCGCGGTGGCCAACGCGCGGGAGCGGATGAGCGCGGCAGTGAGTGCCTCCGGCACCTCTGTATAGGGAATATGGATGGTGAGCGGCACAACCCGTAGCGAAGGGCCCGCCAGCATCATCACCACATTGCCGCGCGAGACGCCGCAGCGCTCGGCCACGAACTCGGTTTGACCCGGGTGCGTGAAGCCGACTTGGGACAGCTGGGATTTGGAGACGGGCGCGGTCACAAGGGCGCTGGCGCTTTCCGCCCTCACCAGCCCCGTGGCCGCTTCCAGCGCTTGGAACGCGCAGCGCGCGCCATCGATCGAGGGCTGGCCGGGGATGATCTCACCGGCGTCGGCGACCTGCAGGCAGGGCAGCGCCTTGCCGAACACCGCATCGGCTTCGATCGGGTCGCCGATCATCGCTACCGGGCCTTGCCAGACCGCAGCGATGGCGGCGCTGTCACCGACCGCAAAGAAAGGCGGGAGAGTGTGCGCGTCCCGCGCTTCCCAGGCTTTCGCGGTGACCTCCGGGCCGATCCCTGCGGGATCGCCCAGCGATATCGCGATCGGCCGCGGCAGCGCGGACGCGGAATACATCGTGCGGAAGACGTCAGTTATAGTCGATCACCGCATCGCGACGGAGGTCGCGGAGATATGTGCGTGCACGCTTGTTCACGCGGTCTTCCTCCATCTGCGCCATGATCGACTCCACCGAGGGTGCGCTCGCGTCTGGCGGATCGTCCCGGCCGCATAAAACGAGCGCGCGGACGCCTTCCGTTGCCGAGCCAAAGGGCGGCGTGGATTCGCCGACCTGCATCGAGAGCAGAATGGACTGGAGCTGCGGCGGCAGGTTGCGCGCCTGAATATCGTTTTCGATGACTGTCGCACCGACGCCCTTGGCCATCGCCTCTACCGATCCACAGCCCTGAAGCTTCTTGAGGGCTTCCCCGAATGCGTTGGCCCGGCGCTGGGCTTCGGCCGCCGATGTGCCGGCGGGAAAGTCGATGGCGACCTGCTTGAGGCTCAGAACGGCGTCGCGTGCGTCGGCCATCAGCACCTGGCGCTTGTCGATCAGATAGACGAGCGAAAATCCGCCCGGAATAGCAATCGGGCCGGCGATCTGGCCGACCTGAAGCCGCTGCGCAGCTTCGGCCAGTGGCTCGGGCAACTGCGCGGCGCGCACCCAGCCAAGGTCGCCGCCGACCGCGGCGGTCGATGCTTCCGAATATTGCCGCGCATAGGCCTGGAACGAGCCACCCTGGCGAATCTGCGCCATGATCTTCTGGGCGTTCTCGGCCACCTGCTGGCTGTTCGACGGGTTGGCGGAGAGATAGATCTCGCCGATGTGGAACTCTTCCTTGCCCTTGGCGGCCTGGAGACGCTCATAGGTCGAGCGGACCTCGTCCTCGGAGACGTTCACGAAAGGCTGGACCTGACGCCGCAGCAGGCGGCTCCACGCGACCTCGCCTTCGATCTGGCGCCGGATGCTGCGCGCGGATGAGCCCTGCGCGGCAAGATATTTTGCGAAATTGTCCGGCGTGTAGCGGAAGTTCGCGGCGACGCGGGCGAAGTTCTCGTCAAGCTCGGCGGCGGGGACGCGAATGTCCTTGGCCGCTGCCTCCTGAATCTGCAGCGTCTCGTCGATGAGGTTGCGCAGCACTTGCAGACGCAGACGGTCCTTTTCCTCGGCACTGACATTGCCGCCATTGGCGAGAACCACCAGCGCGAGCCGCTGCTCCACATCCGTCTGGGTAATGACCTCGCCGTTCACCAGCGCCGTCGCGGTGCGGACATTGGGGTCGCGCTTGCCGAACAGCACCACCGAGGCGGGAATATCGAGCGCGGACGCGGTCGCACCGGCGGCATCCTCAGCCTGGCCTTCCGGCGCTTGAGCAATTGCTGAGCACGCCAAAAGGCCCGTCGCGGCGCCTGCAAGAATCCGGGCGGTGAAACGGGAGGAAATCCTTTTCACGCTGTTCACGTCAGTCAAACTTGCTCTCCATTCAGAAGCAGGCGGCCTCAAGAGGCCGCGGACCTGCCCGGCGGATTAATGCGCGGCGGCTGAACCGGGCCTGAGCGACGGATGACGCCCGGCCTTCACACCCTTTGCGAAGCTGGAGTCTTTACAGGCCGAGATTCTTAAATACCAGCCGCAGTTGAAACGAATTGCCGCGACGGGCGTCGCCGACCGTCTGGTAATCGCGCCGCCAGGTGAAGCCGAGTTCCAGGCAGTCATCCTCATAGGCGATGCCGAGGCGGTGGCGCACCGGCTCGAAGCCGGACAGGGTGCTCGTCGGATCGTCCCGCTGACCGGTCAGATCGATATTCGTCGAGCCGAAGACCGACCAGAAGCGCGCAAAGGCGACGCGCGCTGCGAGGCGGATTTCCTCGACATCGCGCAGATCCTCGACGCCGGACGTGATGTTCCGGTCCAGTCGCAGATAGCCGACCTCGGCATAAGTGCGGCGCGTACCAACCGTCGCCTCGATCTCGTTGCGGCGGACGGCAAATCCATCCTTGTCGAGGCGGAAGCGGTGGGTGAATGAGAGGAAATCCTTGTAGCGGATCTCCGAACGACCAACGATGTCCGACAGCCGATCGGACAGGCCGGTGCCATTGGGCAGCAGGGACGGGCGGTCATCGATGCGGTAGCTCTGGCCGACGGTGGTATCGAACGAGAAATTCGGCACGTCGAAGCGGTAGTCGAACCCATAGGTGATGCGGGTCGAATCCTCGAAGCGGTCATAGCCGGGGAAGCGATTGAGCGCGAAGAGGTTGGAATCCTCCAGGTCAATCGCGCGGGCATCCTCGTTGGGTACATTCAGGTTGGCGAGGCGCGGCGCGGCAACCAGCTGGATGCGTGGTGTCAGGCGCTGGGTGCCGCCAAAAGCCTGCCCGATGAACGGCCAGCGCACATCCAGCGCCAAGGCGGCGATTCCTCGCGTCTGCCAGCCTTCCTCACCGCGATAGACCACCGTTGGCGAAAGATCGTTCTGCGCGCTGTTGTAGACGTCGCCGCGGGCATAGGCGGTCAACGAGACTTCCTGTCCCATGCCGGTCAGCCGGCTCTGCTTCCAGGTGAAGCCGACGAACGCGCGCTGGGTATCCTGCCCATCCGTGCGGAGGATCGACAGGCTGTTGGCCTGCAGTTCCACCCGTCCGCCGAACAGCGGATCGGTGGTGCGCAGGCGGTAATCGATGGCGGGAATGGCGATAGGAACCTGGCCGGCCCGGTCCCCCGAGCGCAATGACTGAAAGGCCCAGCCGGCAATCGAGAGATAACTGCGCGTGCCGATCCGCTCCAGATTGAGCGTGGAGCGCAGACGGTCCTCGTGGCTCAGGTCATAGCGATTGAGAAAGGTGCGGTCGGACGCGTAACGCAGCGATCCGGTCAATGACCAGAGCGGGTCGAACTGGAATTTGCCGCTGGCAGCGATGTAGCCGCGCAGACGCTCATCGCTGGTGACATCGGTTTCGCCCGTAACCGGCGTGACGGCGCTGACCGTGCCATAACCGGTGATCTGGTAGGCGCCCTTAGACAGCAGGGCGCGATAGCTTGCGCCGAGCATCGGCAGCACCGCGCTGTAGACATAGGGCGTGAGCGTCAGATCGCGATTGGGCGCAAGCCGCCAGTAATAGGGCTGTACATATTGCACGCCGTTGCGCCGATCATAGCCGATATCCGGCACCAGCAAGCCGCTGCTTCCTTCATCGCCAATGCTGTGGCGCAGGCCCGGCAGGGGAAGCAGGGGCAGGCCGAACATGCTGACGCGCGCATTCTCATAACGCACCCGCTGGCGAGCCTCGTCCAGAATGACGCGATCGGCCTGGATTTGCCAGGTTGGCTCCTTGGGGCAGCCCTTGACCGTCTCGACCTTGCAGGGCGTGAATGCCGCCTTGTCCAGCACGTAGATGTTGTCGGTGCGCTGGGCCTTCACCGCCGCCAGCCGATTCTCGCTGTTGGTGACGATCAGCAGATTTTCGATGACGCCGTCCCGCAGGCTTTCGGTGACGTCCATCTCGTCGGCATAAGCGCGGTCGCCACGCTCATTGACGAGCAGCACATCGCCGCGCGCGATGACGGTGCCGGCCTTGCGATCCCACTCCACCTGATCGGCGGACAGATTGGCATCCTGCCGGGCAACGCGGACATTGCCGGAGGCGCGCACGATATCGGCATTGCTGTCGTAATCGATCCGGTCGGCCTGGAAATTGATCTCGTTCTTGGAGACAGGCGCTGCCGGCATGGGGACGGCCTCGGCCTCTTCCTTGGCCGGGCGGTCCTGAAAATCCGGTTCGGCGCCGGCGGGGATATCCTGCGGCGCCACATTGTCGATGGTGAGTGGCGGTTCGCCCTGCGTCGGCGGCTCGCCCTGCGTCTGGGCGTAGGCCGGCGCCGCCATGACCATCGCCAGAATCAGAGCTGGCGCGCTGATGCACAGGCGCACGCGCATCATGGTCCGCTCGCGCGCGTCACGGCTCATCGTGGCAACCAATCGTCATTCTCCCAGCGCGGCTCGCGGTCTGCGCGCGCCGTGTGCAACGCTGCCCTATTGCACTGCAGCGCCCGCTCCGCAATTGCCTTCCCAAGCGTGAAATCGCGCTTAACGGTCCCTTTGCCGTGGCATACCCCCTGGCAAGGCGCTATTCCGCTTCCATATTCACACCAGGTCATCTGGCCACATAATTCCTTTCCAGGAGCTTGTATCCATGCACATCGCCATTTCCGCCAGTCGCCCTGCCGACATGGACTGCCTCGTTTTCCCGGTCGCAAAGGGCGCCGCCGTGTCGCCGGGCATCGAGGCGCAGGCTCTGGCGGCGCAGGCGGCGGCGGCATCGCGCTTTGGCGGCGAGGCAGGCGCCGTGGTGGAACTGTTCGTAGCCGAGGCGGGCAAGACTCTCCGCGTCCTGCTCGTCGGAACGGGCGAGGGCACGCCGGCCGATCTGGAGAAGGCAGGCGGCGCGGTGACGGCACGGCTGCAGACCTCCGGCGTCAAGCATGTCGCGATCGACGGCGCGGAGCTTACTGCCGACGCGCTCGCCCGGATCGCGCTGGGCGCGGAATTGCGCGCATGGCGCATTGACACCTATCGCACGAAGCTGGCGGAGAAGGCCAAGCCGACGCTCGAAACCGTAACGCTGGTTCATGAGTCCGGCGAGCTGGCGGCGCTCGTGGATGATGCTAAAGCCGTCGCACAAGGTGTTGCATTCACGCGCGAACTGGTCGCCGAGCCAGGCAATATCATCTATCCCGAGAGCTTCGTGGAGCGCTGTCGCCATCTGGTCGATCTCGGCATTGAAATCAGCGTGCTGGATGAGACGGATATGGCCAATCTCGGCATGGGTGCCTTGCTCGGCGTTGCACAGGGCTCGGTGCGCAAGCCGCGCATTCTTGCGATGCGTTGGGACGGCACCAATGGCGCGCAGGCCAAGCCGCTGGCGCTGGTCGGCAAGGGCGTCACCTTCGATACTGGCGGCATTTCGCTCAAGCCCGGTGCGGGCATGGAAGACATGAAGTGGGATATGGGCGGCGCTGGGGCAGTTGCCGGTGCGATGAAGGCGCTGGCCTTGCGCAAGGCGCCCACGCATGTCGTCGGCATCTGCGGGCTGGTCGAGAATATGCCGGACGGCGGCGCGCAGCGTCCCGGCGATATCGTCAAAACCATGTCCGGCCAGACCGTGGAAGTGCTGAACACGGACGCCGAGGGGCGTCTGGTGCTGTGCGATGCGATCTGGTGGACCCAGCAGACCTACAAGCCCGAGACGGTGATCGATCTTGCAACCCTTACCGGGGCGATGCTGATCTCGCTCGGCAGCGAGCATGGCGGCCTGTTCAGCAATGACGATGACCTTGCCGAACAGCTCCTCGCGGCCGGTCGCGAGAGCGGTGACAAATTGTGGCGCTTCCCGCTGTCGCCCGCTTATGACAAGCTGATCGACAGCCCCATTGCCGACATGAAGAACATCGGGCCGCGTTATGCCGGCTCGATCACGGCGGCGCAGTTCATCAAGCGCTATGTGCAGGATGGCGTCAAATGGGCGCATCTGGACATTGCCGGCATGGTGTGGGCCGACAAGCCCGGCGCGACATGGGAGAAGGGCGCTACCGGCTATGGCGTGCGCCTGCTCGACCAGTTGATCCGCGACCACTATCAGGCCGGTTGAGATCTTGCGCAAATTTCGGCCCGGCCTTCGCAGCCGGGCTGGATAGCGCTAGAGCCGCAACATGCAGGTGGATTTCTATCAGCTCAGCCGGGACCCCGTCGAGGCGACGGTGCCCGCCATCGCGCGCAGGGTGCTCGATGGCGGCGGGCGACTGCTGGTCGTTTCCGCCGAGCGCGACCAGCTCGACCGTATCTCCGAGGGTCTGTGGAGTGCTGGACCGGAGAGCTATCTGGCCAACGATCATGCGGATGCACCCATGCCGCAGGTCCAGCCGATCCTCCTCGCTCCGAGTTGCGATGCAGCCAATGGCGCGCGCCATGTCGCGCTGGCCGATGGCCTGTGGCGGGATGAAGCGCTGGGCTTCGATCGGGTCTTTTACTTTTTCGACGATGCGACGGTGGGCGGTGCGCGGCTGGCCTGGAAGGCGCTGAGTCGATCCGAGGGCATCACGCCGCGCTTCTGGAAGCAGGATGGCGGGCGGTGGCGCCAAGGGCCTTGAGGCACCGCCGGCGCGCCGGATTCGCTCACCGCATGTGACGCGGTTGCTTGCTGGTATCGGCGCGCGCTTCTGCATGACGACTCTTGAGGGACGTCGGTGCGCTGGCCTGAAGAAATTCACGGCCGCTCAGCCCGTCTCCGCCGCGTCGGTTGAGCGGCGGTTCGAGCGTTTCGATCAACAGCGCTTCCATGGTCCTGAGCATATTGGCTTCGCTCCAGCACGCGCTTTGCGCGAAAGGCAAATGCTGACTGGCGTCTCGCAGGCCGAACCAGGAAAAGCGATTCCACCGGCCGGCAAGTCGGTCGGTCGTATGCGTCTTGAGTCGCGCATAGAGATCGTTGCTCGCACGCCCGACATAGACGGTCCGCGCGCCATCCTGTAGGAGGTAGAGGCCCACCTGACGGGCAAAGTTGAACAATGGCGCCCCCTTGGTGCGCCGGCCGAGAAGGAGGGGTTGTCCGGACCAGGACACCAGTTCGCGTTTCCAGAACATGCCAAAGGCATTCAGGCTCTCGCCCGGTCCGAGTTCCGGCCAGCAAATGGCAGGATATTGAGAGGCCCGGTTGCAGGTTGAGCTTTTGCGCGCGGCGCCTCGAGCCAGTGCCGGCTCCGTCGCCTCTGCTGGTAAGGTCAGGCAGGGCGTCGTTACCGTCGCCGGATCCGGAAAGCAGCGCTGCTGTCCCGGTGCAATGCTGTGAAAGCGCAGCGACCCGTCATCATGCCTGTCGATCCGATAAATGGATTCCTTCGCCTCCGCGCCCTGCATGTTCCCATTCCCCCTTTGCGCACCCAACCATGGCAAACTGTAACAATGTGAACTCAAAGCGCTTAATTGATCGTAACCCGTGGACGCCTGCTGCTCTTGATCGGCCGTCGCTTCGCGGGTAGAGCGCGCGCGACCTCAACTCTTTCGTTTTCTTTACCGGAGCATTTCTCATGGCGGCGACCCGCACCTTCTCGATCATCAAGCCCGACGCGACCCGTCGCAACCTGACCGGTGCTGTTACCAAGATGCTGGAGGAAGCCGGCCTGCGCGTCGTGGCATCCAAGCGCATCCACATGAGCCGCGAGCAGGCCGAGGGCTTCTACGCAGTGCACAAGGAGCGTCCCTTCTTCGGCGAGCTGGTCGAGTTCATGATTTCTGGCCCGGTCGTCGTGCAGGTCCTGGAAGGCGAAGACGCCGTGAAGCGCAATCGCGATATCATGGGCGCCACGAACCCCGCCAATGCCGAGCCGGGCACCATCCGCAAGGAACTGGCCGAGTCGATCGAAGCCAACAGCGTTCACGGGTCGGACAGCGAAGAGAATGCCGCGATCGAGATCGCCTACTTCTTCAAGCCGGAAGAAATCGTCGGCTAATCGGATGGCCGTCTAACCGTCGGCCTTCTAAAAAAGGGGCGCCAGACCATCGGGTCCGGCGCCCTTTTATTTGGTTTAGTGCTGCCGGCCCGAGGCCGCTTCCGCCGTGAAATAATCGAGCAAGGTCTGGGCCGATTTGAACAGGTCGTGCCGCTCTTCCACGCGGCGCCGCGCCTCGGCGCCCAACGCAGCCCGCTGCTCGGGCGTGGCGCGCATGATCCCGCGTAACGCCTCGGCAATGGCGTCCTCATCGCCAGGCGCGAAAATCCAGCCACAGCGTTCGTCCAGCAACTCGGGGATGCCCGCAATGGTCGTGCTTAGCACCGGACGGCCTATGGCGAAGGCTTCCATGATCCCGATGGGCAGGCCTTCGGCATAGCTCGGCAGCAGCATGGCGCGACCGGCCAGCAATTGCTCCCGCACATAGGCACCGGTGCCCCAGCCGTGCAGAATGACATGATCCTCGACGCCATGTGCGCGAATGGCTGCGCGCAGCGCTGCCTCGTCGTCGCCACCCCCGATCAGCTCGACCACAAGATCAGGAAACTCCCCGATCACGGCGGCGACGGCGGGCGGAATATGAATCTGGCCCTTGTTGGTGCACAGGCGGCCGATGCAGATCACTCGGCTGCTCTCGGGCGGGGCAGGCTGATAGGGGAAGTCGGCGAGGTTGATGCCGCAATGGACGATGCGGACCTTCTGGGCCGCCTCTGGGGCCTCCGCTACGATGCGATCGTGGCAGTAACGGGTGATGGCGACGATGAAAGCCGCATCGCGTGCCTTCTCGCGGATGGAGAGGCGGGCCGGCTCGCCGGGCACCAACTCATCGGGACCATGGACCGTGAAGCTGTAGGATGGCCCGCCTAGCCGCCGCGCCAGCATCGCCACGGTGGTTGCGTTAGTGGAGAAGTGGGTGTGGACGTGATCGATCCCTTGCGCATTGGCGCGACGGGTGAAAGCCATGGCCTCCAGCAGATAGGCGACATGGGCGACAAGGTTTCGCCCCGCATTGCGCCACACCCGCCACCAGAGCGGCAGCACCCGCAGCGTCCTGACCGGATGTAGCAGGCAGGTGAGCAGCACGTCGCACAGCAGCGCCGCCTTGCTGCCGGTGATGATATAGTGGGTGCGCGCCTGCTCGGCGATATCTTCCGGGTCGACCAGCTCACCATCCCAGTGCCGTAGGGCATAGCGCTCGACCGGCTGGCCGAGCGCCTCGATCGCGCCGATCTCGCGACGGATGAACGTCGTGCTGATCAGCGGATACATGTTGAGAAGATAAGCAAGTTTCATGGCCGACCGCTCATGGGAGCGGAGAGGCGAGCCTGTCAACGCGGCTAACCCTTTTTGCGGTAACGCCGGCCAGCAGGTCCGGCCCAGCAGGCCGGCAATGTGTGGAAAGTGGCTCCCCGAGTAGCAGCATCGGGGCCTGCTCCTCTCTTCCCACAGTTTCTCACAACTCTTGCCAAATGCATGAAATTAGGCAATTCGCCCTCCCTTGCTGTCTCGGGCTGTCCCGGTGCAGCACTGTCGAATTGGGGGCTCCGTTGGGGGCCAGTGGGGGCCTGTTTGCTGACAGTTTTGGCGTGCCGAAATGCCGTGGCGCGGGAGAAGCCATACAAGCTTGCGGACGCGAACGGCCTTTATTTGCACGTCCTGCCTTCAGGGACGCGCAGTTGGCGTTGGAAGTACCGTATTGGCGGCGTCGAGAAGAAACTTTCGTTCGGCCAATTCCCCGAGGTGTCGTTGGCGAAGGCGCGCGAGCTGCGCGACGAAGCGCGCAGGACATTGCGGGCAGGGGGCGACCCGGGCACCAAGTCGGCGCAACCGGAAGCGCTGCCGACCTTCGAGCAGGTTGCCCGGGACTGGCACAAGCATCAGTCTCTTGTCCGGGCGCCTCGTTATGCCGGCCAGATCCTCGACCGGCTAGAGACGGACGTATTCCCATCCATCGGCGCCATGCCACTGGCCGACATCACCGCAGCGACGGTTCTCAAAGTCATCCGGTCGATCGAAGCGCGCGATGCGCTGGTAATGGCCCAGCGCGTCCGGCAACATATCTCGTCGATCTTCGTCTTCGCGATTGGTGCCGGATTGGCCGAGACGGATCCAGCGAATGTCATCCAGCCGGCGCTGAAACCGCGCATGCGCACGTTGCGTCCTGCCGTGCTCAGGATCGAGGAAGCGCGCGCCCTGATCACCGCGGTGGAGGCGACGACCGACGCTTATGTGGGGACCAAGCTCGCGTCGCGGCTGCTGGCGCTGACAGCGGTGCGCCCCGGTGTGTTGCGGCTGGCCGAGCCGGGCGAGTTCGAGGATCTCGACGGGCCTGCGCCACTTTGGCGCATTCCCGCCGCGAAAATGAAGCTGTCACGCGAGAGCAAGGCCGACGCGGCATATCAGTTCGTCGTGCCGCTCGCGAAACAGGCGGTCGATGTGGTGAAGGCCGCTGCTGTTGTCTCGGACGGCCGGCCTTATCTCTTCCCGAACACGGTCAAGGCAGCCAAGCCGATATCAGACAGCACGCTGAGCAAAATCTATCGGGATGCGGGTTATCAGGGGCGACACGTCCCGCATGGCTGGCGCGCGACCTTCTCAACGATCATGAACGAAATGGCCGCGCAGAACGACAACGTCCTCGACCGCGCGATCATCGACCTGATGCTGGCCCACATGCGTGGCGACGTCGAAGCCGCATACAATCGGGCCGCCTATATGCCCCGCCGGCGCGAACTGGCGCAGATTTGGGCGGACATGCTCCTGAAGGACGCGCCGCCCGCAGCATCGCTGCTGCCGATCGACTGAACAAGCTCGCCGGAGCGCGGGCATGACGGCCCGCTCAATCGGCGATCTCGCCGCCAGCATCGCCGGCGTTCGTCGCCTCGGCCGCCGCACGCTGCAGCCGGTGCGCCGCAATAGCCCCTATGCCGGCGAATATGAGCAGGCGCGTTGGAAGCGCGAGAACATGTTCCCCCGATCGGAGAACAATGCCCGCCTGAAGCAACTCGAGCAGCTGATGCGGTCGACCAAGCTGCCCGGCCGGCGCCGGGGCATTGTTGGCGATATCGAGATGGACGTCTATCGCTTCCTGCTACGGCGGCGAGGCCGAATGAATGGCCGCCTGGACTATGCGATCAACACAATCGCGGCCGAAGTCCGGCGTGCGCGCTCGGCCGTTATCAACGCCCTGGCTCGCCTGAAGGAGCTAGGCTTCCTGGACTGGCGCCGGCGCACCGCCCCGGTTGAGGATCCCGAGCCGGGCGGGCAATATGTCCAGCAGATCTCCAACGCCTATTTCCTGACGCTGCCCCGCAAGGCGGCCGAGCTCGTGCGTCGCATCATGCGCCGGCCGACCGAGGAAGGCCGCCGTGCCGAGCAGCAGCGCCAATTCCTCGACCAGTTCAACGCCATGACGCCTGACGAGCAGCTGGCGACGATCGCCGACGAAGGGCTTCGTTCGACGTTCCGTCGCATGCGTCGTCTTTTGGAGGGTGCGAGTCCTCCAGACGGTCAGAATCAGGCCGTGTAAGAACAAGGGATAAGGAATCGAGCTACGCTCGATGCTCCAACCCCGCTTCGCGGGGCCCCGATGAGGGAAACCCGACGCCAGATCCCGCCCATAGGCACAATCAGCTCTCCGGCGCACCGGAGGGGCCGGGCAGGCTTTGGCCTGCCCGGGGGCTATCCAGGGGGATAGCGGGGCAAGAACTGTGCCAGGGCGGGCTGGCGCGCGCGACGCGAGCTAGCTGGCGCTGATGTCGAAATTGGCGACGATCAGCTCGCGTGCGGCCTGTGCTTTCGTCGATATCGTATATGTCGTCTCGACATCGAGGACCGTGAAGCGGCTGAAGATCTCGCGCGTCTCGGGCGTGGCATTGATGGAAAGGATGAACTTGCCGGCGATGCAGGCGAGCTGCTCGGCAAGGCGGTCAAAATCATCACGCGAGAAGACGGCCGCGCCATAGTCATCCTCGGATCCGTAATAGGGCGGGTCGAGATAGAACAACGTGGCCGGCCGATCGTAGCGGCGGATGAACTCCGCATAGGGCAGGCGCTCGATCGTCACGGAAGCCAGGCGTTCGTGCAACGCCTCCAGGTCGGCCGCCAATGTCGTGACATCGAACCGCGCCGGCCGATCGGTAGACACGCCGAAGTTCCGGCCGGTGACCTTGCCGGCGAAGGCGGTCCGCTGGAGATAGAGAAACCGGGCCGCGCGCTCGAGGTCTGTGAGCGTCGACGGATCCGTCTTCTTCAGCCGCTCGAATCCTGCCCGGGTTGTGAGCTGGAAGCGCAGCATATCCATGAATGCGACATAATGGCGCTGCAGAATCCGGAAGAGCGTCGCGACGTCCTCGCTGATATCGTTGATCACTTCCGCGCGCGCCTTCCGGCGCCGGCGCAGGAAAACGCCGCCCATGCCGATGAACGGCTCGGCATATGTGGTGCAGTCTACAGCATCGATGACGGACACAAGGCGGCGCGCCAGATTGCGCTTGCCGCCGATATAAGGCGCAATTGGTTTGGCCGAGGGGCAAAAATTTAGGCTTTCCATAACGATTGTTGATCCACATGGCCCCGCCCGATGCACGGGTGGCGGGACGGCCGGTTTGGCCAGCTAAGGTCGTGGCGAGCTGCTACTCGTCGGCTCTCCGGGCGGCTACCCGGATCCCCCGCCTGGCCTAGACACAGGCGACGAAGATTGTCGATCGACTGGCAATTGGTCGAACGGCGAGTTAGGTCACGGCCACATTGGTTCGGAGCGGCGACGTGTCCACATTCGGTTATGATGGCATCAGCACCCAGCGGGTCGTTGCGGTTGTCGACGGCAAGAGAAAAGTTCTCGCTTGGGGCGACGAGATCTCAGAAGATGAGATCGAGCCGTTCATCGAAGCCTATGGTCACGCATGGGTTGAACCGGTGAATGATCGCGCAGCGGAGGCGCTGTCTCATCCGACCTACGCTGGCCGGGCCTGAACCACTCAAACCCCGTCAACAAAGCAGCAGATTTGCCCACCGGCAGAACAGATCGCGCCGGCGCGCCAGATGCTCGGCGCGGTTGTAGGCAGCCTCGACCTTGTTGGTCGGCACATGCGCAAGCGCCTGGTCGATGACGTCCTTTTCGGTCGGGCACTCCTCATTGAGGATGGTCGAGAAGCTCGCGCGCCAACCATGGGGGACATGCCGGCCGCCATAGCCGGCCCGATTGTAGAGATCGCCGATCGCGCCGGCGCCGATCGGGAAGATCATATCGTTGGCATCACCGATATGGTTGCGCATCGATTGGAGCAGCTCGGCCGCCGGCGGGCTCAGCGGGATCAGATGATCATTGGCCGCGTCCGCCTTGCGCACGCGGGTCAGCTTCATGTGCGCGGCCGGGATCCGCCAGAGCGGGGCAGGGCCGTCCAGCTCCTCGATCTCACCCCAGCGCGCGAGGCGCAGCGCGCCGATGCGCACGGCTGTCAGGGCAAGGAACCGTGAGGCCAGCTTGACGCGCACCGCCGCGTCCAGCGCGTCGACGGCGACCTGCAGCGCCTTCAGCTGCTCGATGTCGACCAGCGCCGGGTGCCGCTGCACGCTCGGCGGCGGCGCCAGCTCTGCGCGCAGCGCTGCAGCCGGGTTCGTCGTGCAGAGCTCGCGGACAATCGCGTATGAGAAAATCGCGTCCAACCGTTGCCGGATCCGACGCGCGGTTTCGATGGCGCCGCGCGCCTCGATCGACTGCACGAGCTCGAGGAGCTGGACGGCCTCGATTCCGCCGATGGGGTTTTTCGCCAGGAAGGGAAAAACATCGCGCTCAAGGCTCAGGATCACATCGCGGGCATGCTCGGCCGACCAGCGGCCGCGGCGGTCCTCGAACCATGCTCGGGCGACTGTCTCGAACTGGTCGGAATGCGCCGCGGCGTCGCAATCGCGAGGATTAAGCCCGGCCGCGATCAGCGATCGCGCACGATCGGCGCCATCGCGGGCCTCGACCAGAGACATGTCGGGCCAACGGCCCAGGGAGAGCAGCTGCTCCTTTCCGCCGGCGCGGTACTTGAGCCGCCAGGACTTGAGGCCACTGGGCGCGACGAACAGGAAGAGCCCGCGCTCATCGAACATTTTGTAGGCGCGCGGCTGGATCCGCGCGGCCTTGACCGCTGCGTTGGTGAGCATGATTTTCCCGTAAAGGGGCCTTAGGACGGCGGGTTGAGCGCTGTGTTCAAGGCGTGATCAGGCATGAACTTTTTCGCGCATCGGGCGTGTAAGTCTCTGTGGCCACCCATATCAAAGCCGTACCGGCTAAGTGCCAGTGAGATCCGATAGGGTTCATTGTCGCCCGGTGGAACGTCGACTTCATGCCGCGCAAATGCGAACGCGGTGTCAACAAAGCTATTGAGCTCTGCAACATCTAGTACTCTATCGTAGACAGTCGTCTTGCTCGACGAAATTTTCTCGAGAAGCCGGCTATCTCGCATTCGCGCGTCAATCAGCTGAATTTTGCTGATTAATGTTGCGAGGAAAGCGGCAAACGCTTCATTATCTGTAGTCTCAATGAGAGACGCTAGATCGTTGATAACTGATTCCGGGGCTTTCGGTATCGTTATTTCAGATGAAAAATATAAAGGCCGGCGAATGCCGGCATTGGGCCAGATTGTTATCATGAGGTTGCCAATTTCCTCACAGTAACCCGACAATTTATCTAGTGCAGCCGGCATTCTGGCCCGTGCAGCAGAAAACGACCTTGCTCGTCGCTCGACTTCTAATTGAGCGGTTTGATCGATTTGCTGTCTTACTTGGCGTATACTAAAAATTGCTGCGACTACCGCAAGCACGCCAGTGATCAGCGTTTGCCAGTCATAAAGAGCGGCTCTGAACCATTCGGCGGGCCGAGAACCAAGGAAGAATGCGATATCGACCAAAATTTCCATTCGTGCTGTCCCCCGCGACCTGACCTAACACGACGCCGCAATGACGGATATCCCCTCCGCCCCGGTCGCTCATTTCGGCGCTTTGCGACGAGCCGATACCCCAATCGGTACCCCAACTATTGACCGACTCGGAGTCTAGATGTTCTCTATTCGTTCATGCCCTTGCACACCGGCCCTGATTGCATTTTCGAGGCAGCTGCGTTCCAGTACACCGTCACGATCCGTTGTCGGCATTGCGGTCATTTGAAGATCTACGATCCCCACGCTCTCTGGTGGCTGTTTCAGCGCAAGGGTTGGAACGATCATCTAAAGCAGCTCGGGCGACATTTTCGCTGCACCCAATGCCGCTCTAAGCAGATACAGGTCAGATTGACGCGTGAGGACCCGACTGGCGAACAGCCACCGCTTCCTCCGAAAAGCGAATGGCGACGCGCCGCAAATCGGTTCAGGGGGTAGGAGGGCACCAATGTGCAATCTGTACAGCGTCAAAGTCGGGCTGAAGGACTATCTCGCGCGGTTTGACGCCCTGCCGGATCCTGCGGATCGCCTCGTTGTCGAGAAGGATTATGTGGCCGCGGGCAAGCCGGGTTACGTTGTGCGTGAGCAAGATGGCGAGCGCCTTCTCTCGGTGATGAACTGGGGCTTCCCTTTCCAGGGCAAGCCGGTCACCAACGTGCGCAACTACACCTCACCATTCTGGAAATCGGCGCTGGCCAATCCCGCGCGGCGCTGCCTCGTCCCGGTCAATGAATTCCAGGAGTGGAGCGTCCAGGCGGACCCGGAGACGGGCAAGAAGCGCCCCTATTGGTTCACGGTGCCCTCACAGCCCACATTTGCCTTTGCGGGCATCTGGCGGCCGACCGAAGCCGATCCGGTCTATTCCTTTCTCACCTGCGGCTATGAGGGCGACCCAGCGACGCATGTTGTGGGCGCCATCCATCCGAAGGCCTGCCCAGTAATCCTTCACCCCGAGGACTATGACCGGTGGCTCCGCACCGATCTGGACGATGCGCTCAGTCTCGCGGCCCCTTATCCGAGCCAGTTGATGTCGATTGGCCGTTACGCGCCGCCGGCGCCTTGAGCGGCTTTCCGTTCAGCTGCTTCGCCTGGTTCCAGTCGATCGAGGCCTGCCGGGCCGCCACATAGGCGTTGACTGTCGCGGCATGGCGCAGGCGGCAGTCATGTGATTCCAGGATCGCGTTGATATCGCCCTGCGCCAGTTCACCAATGCTCTTGTCCGTCAGCTGCGCCGGCGCCGGGCAGGGGGCAGACAATGCCGCCGGCAGGGGTGGAGGCACAGGCGCCAACCGCTCCCCGGGCCCGATTGACTTCGCGGTACAGGCCGTCAGTGAGGCCAGCAGCAGGATCGGAAAGACGCGGCTCACGGATGATCTCCTTCGTGACGGTGGGCTGGATGATGGTTCTGGTCGCCTGCAGGGCGGAGCGTCCCTGCTCGTATCGCGCGCTTGCAGCGTTGATCTGCTCGCCGATCGCCTGCTCGGTCTCGCGCGCGCTGCGCGTCAACATGACGGCGGTGATCATGCGCTCGCGTTCGGCGTCGGCTTGGCCGCGGACATATCCGCGGTTATCGAGCCACCAGAGCGCGCCCAGGATCGCACTGACGCCCAGGACATGCGGCAGCGCGCGGATGAGGAAAGACATGGTCAAGCGCCTCCCAGCTCGGCTGGTACCGCGCCGACCATGCAAAGCTCATACTCGCCGATGCGGCGGTCCTTGCCCTCGCGGCGATAGACCAAACCGGCGACGATCTTGCCGCCGGCGTACTTGTAGAGCCGCATCGCCCGGCATGCTTCCACATAGCGCCCTGCGACAAACAGCCGCCGCACGCTCGAGCGCGCATAGGCCGAGATCCCGATGTTGGACGCGAATGTGGTGTGCGAAGCCCACTGCCAAGGCTCGCGATCGATCCCGGCCGCGCTGGCGCGCACCCCCTCACCAAAGTCCCGGTACTGGGCGAGGGTAATCTCACGGCACTCGGCCTCGGTGTAGGGGCGCATGGGAACGTGCGTGGCGCCGCCGCAGACGGTCCAGACCCCGACGAGATCCTTATAGGGGTTGAGCTTCATGCCCTCCCAGCTGATCCCGAAGGGCACGGCGATCGCCAGCATGGCGCTGGCCACGCCAGTCGCGAGCATCTTTGCGTCTGCCATCTATCGTCCTTTCCTCAGCCAGGCATTGAGCCGCGCGATCGTGGCGCGGGCGCGGCCGAGCTGGCGCTGGGTGGTGTCCATCTCGTAGATCCGCAGCGCCATCCAGATGATCGAGAGACTGGTGGCGATGGCTGGCAGCATCTCGATAAGGCCTCCAAAGGCGGTGGCGATCGCGCCGGCGTCGAAGCCGCGCTTGATGACGTCGTGTCGGTCGATCATGTTCATCGCCCCACCGCATCGTTGGCGTTTCCATCGCAGCGATAGAGCGCGACAAGGCCAGGCGAGGTGGGTGAGAGCGGCGCAGTCGGGCAGGTGTAGGACGATCCGCTGTAGCGCTCGATCTCCCATACCGCCCACTCGTCCACGGCGCCGCCGGTCAGATTGAAGCTCCCCATATGGGTTCGCAGCCCGAAGCGACCGCCTTGGGGCTGGATCTGAACTGCAGGGGCACTGATGTAATCACGCACGCCGGCTGTGCCTGACGTAATGTCGGTAAGATAGATCGCGAGCCCGTTCGGGCCAGCTTGCCAAGCGATATGGTAACGGCGCCCTGGCACCAGCGTCGTGGCGCCGGGACCGCCAGCGCCGGTCACGATTTTTCCGCTGCTGCTGAGGGCGATGAAGTTGGACCCCAAACCGCCGACCAAGACCTCGGTGGAACCTGGCAGGCTCGGGCAGGTGAAGAAGCCTTCAACCGTGATCGGCGAGAAGTATGGCGTCTTGCCGTTCCCGGACAAGGCGGTGCCGCCGGTCATTTCGTTGCCGAAGCTTGCAGCGCCGGCGCCATATGTCGCACCGGTCGGAACGAGGTCGAATGGGCTGGCAATAGCGACATAGCCGCCGGGAGGCGCGTTGGTGGCGCCTCCCGGTGTCGGCGCGGCAATGAGGACCGGCACCTGATTGGGCACCACCGTTCGGCCCACGGTGATGCCGTCCCCATCGGTGCGATCATCGCGAATGTTGTCGGCCGTCGCATCGTTCGGATCGTTGGGCCAATACATATACAGATCGAGCAGCTGGCCCACGCCGGGATCGTTCGCCAATGTGATCGACAAGGTGGTCTTGTTGACGACGCTGACAGCCGAAATAGGGTAGGCGTTGGCGCCAGGGTTGGCGTCATTGTCGCAGTATCCCGCCACAAACGCCCTGATCCTGTTGCCCGGCGTCCCGGTGAGCACGAGCGTGCTTTGGCCGACATCGCTCAGCGTGACCGTGATCGTCGTCCCGCTCCGCGAGGCCAAGAGAATGGCGGGGCCGTTAGCGCCCGATGCGCCCACTTCTGGTCGGGTCGCTCGGTGCATCGCGCGCGCCATGGTGACTGCCCCAGCCTGCGATTGGTGAACGCCATCCACCTGCTGGAAATCTTCCATGTGGACATAGGTGGCGCTGTTCGCAGAACACCAGTCGACCGCTCCCTTTCGCACGCGGTTGCGCTCATATGGCGTCCCCCACGTCGAGTTTTTGATGGTCGGGATGGTCCAGATGTACTTCGCATAGCCGGCACGGCTATTGAGAGCGGAGATCCCTGAAAACAGCATGTCGAGACCAGTGGCATACCCCGTAGCCGGCACGCCCGAGTTCGCATCCGAATGCCCCTGTCCCCAAATGAAGGCTTCGAAGGCGCCGCCAGCTCGGGCCAACATACCGGAGAACTGCGTGTAGTTGCCGCCGCCGGATAGGAATGAGTTGAGACTCGTGCCGCCCTGGCTGTGGCCGATCATACCGCAATTCACACCGAAGAGTGCGACTTGTCGGCGGAGGAACTCGCCACAGCCCACTGAGTTCGGGCCGGCGCCGTTGGCGAAGTCGCCCGGAACCTGCCAGGGCGCGGTTGCGGGCGCAGGCATATAGCTGTTGCCCTCCGAATAGGATGCCAGCACAGCGGTGTTCGGATCGATCGTGACGCCGAGCGATGCATAGGTTGCTGACTGGCCGTCCTGCCGTCCGAGCATGCGCGCCATGAGGGACTGCCCCGCGCCGCCGACAAGGCGTCCCATGCCCACCTGCACACTGCCGAGCTGCCAGCTGCCGTCGGCGCCTTTGAGATCGACGAAAAACCACCCAAGGCGCGCGTCGATACCGCTCACGTCGATGTAGCTGGCACCGTTGGCGATGGTGCCGGCCGTCCACTCGGCTTGAAGGATCGTCGTGCCGTCAGCCGCAGAGCGGATGCGCGCACCGATCGTACCCGCCGTCACCGTGCCGGACAACGGCACGCGGATCGTGCCCGCGCCCTTGCCCTGGCCGCCGCCCGCTGTCGTGGTGCGCTGATAGATGCGCTTGTCGTCATAGGCCGGGAACTGAGAGAGAATGAACCCGGCCGTATAGCTCGCAACGGGCGCAACGGGCGTAGCGTTGGCGACGTTCGACCACGTGGTCTGCTGGCCGACACTGTTCACTGCTGCGCCGCGGAAATTATACGCCTGTCCGTTCGCTAGGCCGGTGATTGTGGCTCCCGTGACGCCGGAAGTGCCATCTGCGAATGTCGTCCAGGTCGACGAAGCGGCGAGCTTGTACTGATAGACATAGTCTGTGATCGGCGACCCGCCATCTGAAGGCGCGTCGAAGGAAAGCACGGCCTGGCCATTGCCTGCCGCCGCAGCAAGCCCGGAAATGACCGCCGGCACCGTGGGGTTGACCGGCCCGACAGGGTTGCCGTCGTTGGAGCCGCTACCGCCCGGTCCAGACGCTAGCTGGCGCGGTCCGACCAGCGCTCCGAGATCGTCGATCGTCAGCACATACGTCACTCCTGTTGCGCCGGAAATCAGCGCGCCGTCTCTGAGCCAGCGCCATCCGGCATGATCACCATTGAGGATTGTTCCGCCGGTGGCGGTCAGCACATCGCCGACGCGCGGCGGGGATCCAGCGCCGCTTACGGTGGGCGGACTTGTCCAGCTCGGCGCCGGTGTCGGGGTGGGCGGGGTGAAGCTGGCGCCGACGTCGCCGATCGGCTCCAGGTCGACGACATTCGCCTGCCACTGGAAGCCGGCATTGGCGCGCGCCCATATGGTCCCGATGTCGCCGATCAGCGGCCCGAAGTAGATCCTGTTCTGCCGTTGCGCATGCGGATCCGGATCGGTCACAAGCAGGATTGGATCGGTCGCGCCGACCGCCGCAAGGATCGGGTCGATGAGATTCTCGATTTCGTCGCGATACAACGAGGCGAAGGACAGGCCTGTGCTGCGCAGCTTCAGGCCACGGCGACGAAGAAGAACCGCCCTGGTCGACCATTCGGCCTTGCCGTGATCGCGGATGCCGAACGCGGCGCCGAAGGAAAAATTGCGCTCCGGCTGCAGGCGCTGCCCGATCACCACGCGTGCAACCGTAACCGGCGTGTTGTTCGCCGGCGTCGTGATCGTGACGCGCCAGTAGCGAGCTGCGCTAGGTCCGGTCGCGGGCTTTTCCCAATAGGCGCGGCCACGTCCGCTCGGG
Organism: Sphingobium sp. B10D7B; assembly: GCF_025961955.1. Taxonomy (NCBI): domain Bacteria; kingdom Pseudomonadati; phylum Pseudomonadota; class Alphaproteobacteria; order Sphingomonadales; family Sphingobiaceae; genus Sphingobium; species Sphingobium sp. B10D7B. The sequence continues at coordinate 1,737,030 of NZ_JAOQOQ010000001.1, read as the reverse complement.
AACATGACGCTGCCGGCGAGGAGGGGAACCGCCGGCCAAGCGTGGCTGGCGCCGGTAAACGCACCTTGTGCGTTGGTCGCGGCACTCACCTGCAGCAGCCAGTTGCTTGCCGCGCCGGAGAGGCCCAGCAGGGCAATAGTGTCAGCCGGTAGATCTTCCCGCAGGTCGACGATGAAGGACTGACTGGCGGCCCCGGCCGCCTGCCCCTTCCACACCATGCCGAGCCAGTCGTTGGCGATATTGGATGGCTGATACCCGGGTAGGCTGTTCGTCCCGCTCAGGACGGCGACCGGCAGCGGCCGCATGATCATTGCGTTGCTCATCGGTCGGTTCTCGCGATGTTTGCTTAGGGGAGGTGGTAGGGCAGGTCGCTGCGATCCCGGCATTGCGGATCGCTCCCGCCAGAGGTGCGTTTTCGGAGGCTTATTCGCTCGGCGGCCAACCGACGAAAATGTCGATTGCCATCAAGGCTGTGAAACTCGCGCCAGGGTCACGCAGGGCAGCTTCCTTAGCTTGTCGGACGGCCATTTTGGCTTGGAAGCCCCTGTCCATTGCGTAGCCCATGTCTTCCAATTCTGTGAGACTGTGCGGCACTTGCGATCGGTCCCACATCGTCCAGTTGACGGAAGGTACCGGTTCGCCCCGCCTGATCGCGCCGTTCAGATATCGCAGGGTGCTGTCGACGCGAGACTGCGCCTGATCATCGCAGCAAATCCGGCCGAGCGGCGATGGACAGCCGGCCTCAACCTCCAGCGCAAATTGCCTCGACAGCTGTGCAAGCAAGGCATCGCGAACGTCCTCAGCCGTCCAGTTTGCGTTTTTGATCCAGGCAGACTGATCGACCGGAACCCCTTTTAATCCATCCGTGAACTGCTGGCTTCCAAAGTCGCCTGATATGCCGTGTCCCTTGCTCACGACACTGCCAGAAGCATCGGACCACACGAGCCAGAACTCTCGCTCCGGTGTCATCTTTTCACCTCTCCATAACGAAGATTGGATCCGCCCAGAACGGTGAGCGCGTTGACGAAGTCGCCGCCATTGTTCGTGTAGAGGAGCTGCCACGTGTGGGTGCCGGCAGCGAACCCGCCCAGGCTGATGCCCCAGCTGAACGGCATCCCAAATCCGGGGCCCGTTCCGCCAGCTCGCATCGGCACGACATATTGAAAGAGTGGCACATTATAACCGAAATACGGGTCGAAGGTTTCTGCTGCGGTGCGCAGAACAACAGTGCCGTTCAGATCGTCATTGGTCTGAACGAACAACGTGACATCAAAGTCGAGGTCAGATGCGGATTCGATCTTCGTCTTGGTGAGCGTCATCAAGGTTTGCGTAGCAAAGCGAGCCACCGTCACGCCCGACACCATCTGGACTGAGCCTTTGTCGGTCACCGAATTCCCGGCAATTTTGATGGTGTTGACTTCGAGGTTGCCGATTTTCGCGTTCACGACGACGGCGTTGCCGAGGAATGCGCTGTCAGCGACGACGTCGAGCGCTGAAATGGCGCCGAGGATCCGCTCCCAGTCGCCGCCCGTCCACCGGAACCATTGTTTTGACGTTGGGCGGTACCAGGTCTGTGAGACGAACTGGCCAGAGCCTGGATGGTCATCCTGCACGAAGCCGATCGCCGAAGCGCCGGCAGGTCCAGCGGCGCCGGGCGCCCCATTTTGGGCGAGAATGCGCGGCGTGCTCCAGTCAGAGGCCTCGACCGTATCGGTTGCGAGCTTCGAGCGTGCGGTCGCCGATATCATGTACAGCGGCTCGTCGCCTGGCGGCGGCTCTTGTGACCAGCCGTTATTATGACCTGTGAGAACACCGGTCGCGAACGTGTAGGTAGCGACCGTGGACGGGGGAGGAGGAGTGCTGGACGCTCGCCTGAAGAGGAACACGACCGCTGTATTGTAACCGTCGACGCCCGGCGGCCCCTCTGGCCCGGGATCGCCCGGAAGGCCACGTACCGCACTCTCCAGAATCGCGACAGTCACGCTCGCAGCGTAGAACAGCGCATCGAGTTCCGGCCCGTTTACGGGGCTGTCGACGCCGGAATTATCCCAGTCGGGCGTGATTGCCTCGAGGAAGTCGAGCAATGCCTCCATGTCGGCCTGTGCGGTAGCGCGTTCGGATGCTGCCACGCCGAGATCCGCAGCCTTGTCATAGGCGGCGGTGAATCGGGTGGTGAGCGAGTCATGCTCGCGCGTGAGGCCTTGCTTGTCGGCGCCGGCGGTCAGCCATCCGTCCGACGTGATGCGGCCGATACGCACGCTCGCTGCGTCCGCTGCTTCCTGGGCCGCGATCGCGGCGGCCAGTGCCGGGTCGTTCAGTGCCATTTCGCCAAGGGTGTGAACGCGATTGGTCACCGCGGCCTTCTGCGCCAGGCGCCAATAGGGCGTGCTGACCGACATCTGCTCCACCGTTGCGACCGGCGGCCAGCTGCTGCCATCCGAGGCGAGCGTGCCGATCGGCGTCCCGATCTGCACCGCCTTCACGCGCAGGCGGCCGAGCCAGTCGATCAGAGCCGTGGCATTGACGCTCTGCGCAATGCTCAGAATGACATCGCGGGCGGTGGTCTGCGAGGTGAGCGCCAGGGACAAATTGTAGGGGCAGGCGGCATCGAGGGCGTCGAGATCCGCAACCACGACGCGGTCCAGCTTCCCGAGGCGCTCGGCGATGCGATAGATGATCGACCCGGGCCGGCGCACCCAGGCGCGCGCGCCGCCATTATCGCCCAGCGCATGGAAGGTGAGCAGGCCGGCCGGCGGTGCGCCGAGCCGGACCAGGCCGAGCGTCGCGCACGTGGCCCAGTCGCCATTGGCGATCGTCGCCGCCTTAAGCGCGGCAAAGCTGGCATAGTTGGCCGCCGGCGGTCCGAGACGGCTGAGGCGGTCGAACGCCATCTGGCCGCCCGCCATGCTGCCGCCGCTGAGCTGGTAGATATTGTCGACCGGGTCGATCAGGACGCCCTCGACGAAGCGCGGCGATCCGATCAGCCAGGGGATGACATTGCCCTTGAGCTCGATGCTGCCCTGGACGCCGCCGGTGCCGGCATAGGTATCGAGCAGGGGCTCATCCAGCCAAGCGTCATCGCAGCCGATCGACAAGGGTACGGCACCTTCGCCGCTGGGAGGCTGCTCGCGCACGCGGCCGTCAAAGATCAGCGTGTAACTGCTCCAGGAGGCGCCGATCTCGCCCTGCCACAGGCGCACGCGGCCATCGTAGAGGTCCAGCGCGGGCAATTCGGGCCAAGCTGCGAGCTGGACGGCGAGCTCGCCAGTCGGTGCCGTCAGCTGGCTGCCAAATGAACCGTCGAAGATATCGTAGCGCAGCTTGGGGAGACGCGCGATCGCCGGCCGCCAGCTGGCACCGTCCAGATGGCAGACGCGTTCGTCGTCGACATTGGAAAGCCGCAGAGTAGTCGGCGTCGCACCCGACCAGGCATCGATCCTGCAGACGGTCGCCTTCATCCGAACAGCTCCAGGGTGCTCATCTCTTCCTCGAGATCGATCTCGAGGCGGCCGACTATCATCGTGGTGTCGACCAGCTGCTCGTCATCGGTCAGGCGGAAGCAGGGCACGCCGCCATCGAGGCTGACGTCCAGGACCGCGGCGATCTTGACGGCGAACCGCCGGCGCCCCTGCTGTCCGATCAGCGCGGCCCGCGCATTGAGGATTGTCTCGGTGTCGGCTGCGCTGTCGCAATAGCCCTCGGCCGGCGCCTTCTGGCCGTCCCGAGCCGTGGGAAAGCGGTCCAGCAGCGCGGTGTCGGACACGATGACGATCGCCGCCGCCCGCGATGAAGCGGCGACGTCTTCAGGAAGTGCGGCCATGGATCCTCGTCAATATCCGCGTTGGGCTTGCCACCAGGCATCGAGGTTGCCGCCGCCGCCGGCGATCTGCTTCAGCAACTGGGTCTGTTCGGCCAGCATGGAGCTCTGCTGCTCGAGGATGTTGGCGGTCGCTTCGCTGTTTTTCGCGATCGCCTTCTCGAACGGGTTTTCGGTGCCGGTACCGGTGTTGGCGTTCTGCTTGTCGATCGCGCTGATCGCCTGCTCGGTGAGCTTGGTGATCATGTCATACTGGGCGAAATACTCTTTGGTCGAGCCGTTGATGTCCCGCTCGATCTGCAGGAAGGTCTGGGCGGCCTCCTGGAACTTGGCGGTGTCGACGTTCTTGCCGGCGTTGATGTCAGTGATGAACGGATCCAGCGCGGCCCGGGCATTGGCCTGCTGCTCGCGCAGCGACAGGGGCGAATTGCTGCCTGCCTTCAGCGACTGCAGGAAGTCCTTCAGTGCATCGGTGGCGACGCCGGCCGCCTTGACCGCCTCGTCGCGCTGCAGTTTGTAAAGCTGCTCGAGCTGCCGCATTTCCTCGTCGGTTGCGCCGGCTTCCTTGGCGATCTTCACCAGCTGCTTGAACTTGAGGTTTACCTCGTCCAGCGCGGCGCCGACCGGGTCGGTGTAGCGCTTCAGATCCTTGAACGCCTGTTCGAAGCTCAGCGCCTTACTCAGGCCGGTCTCGATATCTCCAGCCTCTCGCAGCAGCTTCTGGGTGCCTTCGCGGACGCCCTTGATCGCGCCGTCCTGCAGGGCGTTGAGCACCGCGAGCCGCATGGCCGTCTCCGGATCCTCGCCATCGTAGAGCAGCTCGATTCCCGGTGTGCGTGACGGGTGCTTGTTCCCGACCGCATTGGTCGCGGTGCCGGCAACGCGGTAATAGCTGCCGCGCTGTCCAAAGCTGACGGCGTATTGGCCCACTTCGGCGCCGAGCTGGTCGGCGATGCGCTGAATATTCTGCTGCAGCCCCTTCGACATGCCCGTGAGGGAATCGATGACGCCGGCGTCCTTGGTGCCGGAAATCACCGGGTTCGTGGTGTTGGCTGTCACGGTGGTCGAGCCCATCGGCGTCTTTTTGAATAGCCCGCCGATCACGCCGCCCAGCAGCCCGCCGGCGATCGACCCCAGCGGCCCTGCTATCGAGCTGAGGGTCTTGCCGAGCACGTCCGTCAGCGGCTTCTCGAGCCGCTTGCCGATCTCCCCGCCGATCGCGCCACCGAATGCACCGCCAAGGCTGTTGCCGCCGGCCATGCGCGCGGTCGCCGCACCCACGCTGGCATTGCCGCTGATCTCGCGGAGCGTCGCCTTGCTATTGTCGGAAAGGCTATCCCATTTGCCCATCGCCAGCTCTGCAGCGGTCTTGGCGATCGACCCCATGCCGATCCGCTCAAACCGTTCCCAGATCGAGTCCACGCCGTTACTGAACAGATCCTCGAACTCGGTGGCGAGCCGACCAAGCTCCTCATTGGCCTTGTCGACGCGGATGCCGACATCGACCGAGATTTCGTTGGCCAGATCCTTGAGTTCTGCCTGGAGGCGGCGCTTGTCGATCGCCTGCTGCAATGGCGCGAGCTGCTGGGGCGTGGCTGTCGGAAACTGGCGGACGATGCGCAGATACTCGGCTGCTGCATCGGCCGCATGTTCGCCATGCCGCGCGCGGATCTCCTCCAGGCGCGCGGCCTCCTCCATGTGCTTGAGCTCTTCGTCCAACTCCCTCTGTGGCCGGCGGCCTGGCGCATTGCTGATGAGATCGCGGGCCTTCTCGATCTGATCCAGTAGCTGCTCGTAATTCGGAGGCTTCTTGAGTGCGAAATCATTGGCCAGGTCGTCGAGCTCGCGCAGCGCACGCTGCGTTTGCTGCAGCTCGCTCGGCATGTCGGTGAAACGGTCGGTGATGTTGGCGATCCGCTTCGCTGCGTCCTCGCCGCGTTCGGCCAGGCGCTGCGTCGCAGCTGCCGCGTTTCGCATCGCCGGCGTCTTCTTGTTGAGTGCCTCGATCTCGCGGTCGTGCGCTTTGGCCACGGCCGTACTTGCCGCAGCATAGTGCTCCTGCCGGATGATGCCCAGCTGGTACTGCTGATCCAGCATGTCCTGCGCAGCCTGCCGGCGTTCATCCGCCGCCTTTCGAGGATCTGTTTGCGCGTCGATCTGTCGCCGAAGCACAGGGATCTCGGTTTGACGGAGCAGCTTTTCTGCCTTCGTCTGTGCGCTCGCTAGGTCCTTGATCTGCTGATCAACATTGCCCATCGACTGGCGAAGGGCGAACTGAGCAGAGTCGGCACCGATGCCGCCGGTCAAGGCAGCGAAGTTGGACTGTTCTGTTGCCTTCAGCGCTTCGAGGGTTGCGATTGCCTGCTCGCGCTGCGCCTTCGCCGCTTCGACTGCCCGAGCGGCATTGCGAACGGCCTGTTCTTCCATCGCTCTCGCACTCACCAGCTGCTTACGCTGGGCTGCCTCGAGCTCATCGATCGCGGCGATGAGGTCGCGCACGCTCATGCTCTGGAAGTCGATAGCCTGGGTCAGATCGAGAGCGCCTTTGCGCGCTTCCTCCGCTGCGTCGCCCGAGCTCAACAGCCCTTCGACCAACATCCCCACCATGGGAATGGCAACGCCAAGAGCGACGCCAAAGCCGCCACCCAAGAATCGGGTGAACTTGCCAAACTTCGTATTAGCGCTCTCCGCGCCATTCCCCATCATTTGCAGCGCGCCGATCAGCTGGGGCAGCTGCTGGGAGGCCGCGCGGATCGCACTCGTCCCGCCGGCAACCTGCACCCAAAAATCCTGGAATTGGAAGCCGACCTGCTGGAGGCCGTTGCGCTGCGCACCGGAGGCTTGCGCCATATCGCGCTGGGCGTCCGCAGTCTGGCCCAGCTCTGCCTGCAGCAGCTCCAGCGCCTGGACTTCCTCGCGCGCGGCACGGGCCTGCCGCTCATACTTTGTGGCCACGTTCTGAGCTGCGGCAATCTCGAGCTGCTGAGCGCGCGTCACGACCCCGCTGGCGCGGTTAAGCGCCTCTTTCGCTGCAGCGAGGGCGCGGGCCTTTGTCGCCTGCTGCTCCATCGCCACTGCGCCGGCGCGAAGGCCCGGCAGATCGAGGTCGAGGATGCCGGCGTCGGGCGTGACCTTCAGCGCGCGCTTGAAGGTGTTCTCGATCTTGCGCTCGACGGCGCGCAGACCGGGATCGAGCGCGCGATCAAGCTTGGCGCCGGCTTCGGCGCCGGCGGCCTCCATTGCGGGGCCGAGCCCGGCAGTCAGCTTCTTGACGCTTGAGGACAGCGCCTCGCCATTCAGCTGCAGGCGCCCATTGATGTCGAACTGCATGGGGCCTCCGGATCAGCTCTCGCGCGTGCCATCGATGGCGGTGCGCAGGCGGTTCATGCGCCGCGTGAAATTGTCGCGGAGCATGCGGCCGCGTCGCTCGACGGCCGGCTCGATCGAGAATTTGTTGGCAAAGCGCTGGGCTGGGATGAGGATGAAGATCGGCAGGGTTTCGGTTGCGGCCCCACTGTAGGCGCCGCCCTGTCGGCGTGATGTAGCAGCGCGGGATCCCCGCCCGTTGCGGGCGCGATAGCGGTGTTCGGCCACAAGAAGCGAGGGCTTGCCCCCGCCGCGGTAGACGAAGACGAGCCGTTGGCCATTGCGCCGCTCCCATTCGCCTGGCGAGAGATCCCGGGAGCGGGTGTTGACGCCGGCATGCTCGGTTGGGATCGCGAGATAGAATCCGCCCTTGGACCTGTTGACGCCCGCCTGCGACCAGAAGGTCATCGCCCCCCGGGTGCGGGATCCACCGTTGACGAACACCTCGCCCGCCGGCGAGGCAGCGAGGCGGGATCCGCGCGGGAAGGTGGCGCTCTTCCATGCGCGCCAGAGATTGCCGCCGGCGGCTTCGCGCGTAAGGTCCTCCAGGTCGCGTTCGAGGCCGCGCGTCTCGGCGCGGACGGCGGCCGTTGCCTGGGTAAGGATTGCACGCACGACCAGGTCGGCCGAACGGTCGATCTCACGCTGATCTAGCCTGAGTTCGATCGAGGGCATGGGCTCAATCCTTTGTCGCGGTCATGTCATCGAGGGCCGCGAAGCAGTCCATCAGGGCCGCTGGCTGTTCTTGCCATCCGCCGGTGCAGGGGAGCGGCGCGGCGCCGCGCATGCCGAACGGTCCGAAGGCGGTCTGCATGCGGGCGCGAAGCCACAGGTCCACCACGAACAGCGCCCAGCGCGGGACTGTCAGTCGAGGGTTTTCGGCGTAATGCTGTCCGTCGATGACCCATCCGCCGGGGTATCTGCGCCCGAATTCGAAGTCCCCGGGTCGTCGGCGGATTTCGAGGGCGCATCGGAGTTTTTTCGTTCGACCGCTCCATGCTGTAGCCGCCAGGCCTGCGCGCCGGCGGCCCGCAGGGTGGTGGACGGGATGCCTGCGAGCGAGTCGAGCTCCACCAGCTTGTCGATGCCGCGCTTGAAGGGCGTCGCGATATTCTCCCAACCGATGCAGAAGCGCCGGAAGGCGACGATCGGAATCATCTGGCTGCGGCGCTGCTGCTGGGCGAGCAGCAGCTTGTAGGGCGGCCAGTGGAGCGCGAGCAGCGCCAGGGCCTCAGACAGGACGGCTTGGTCGCGGTCACTGATCGTTTCGCCGCTATGGGCGGTCTGGGCGAGCAGGATGAGCTCCTCGCTGCCTTCGCCGCCAAGCTCGCGCAAACCCGTGACGCATGCGTCCTCCAGCTCCCACGGCCAGACGGTGCCGGCGAGATGTTCGCTCGCCAGCTCGGCTTCCATGAGCTCGCGCTCGAGGACGTTACCGGCGCGCAGCAGGAAGATGGGCGGCCTTTCCTCCTGCTTGAGCCATTCGGGGGTGTAGCGCAGGGCGGCAGAGGCCGCAGTCGATGTCACAATCGTCATGAGATCACCAGAAACAGAGGATGAAGTCGCCGTCGCGGCCGTTGCTGTCCTTGCCAGGCGTCGTCATGGCACGACGCTCCTGGAAGGTGCGCAGGGATCCGCTGGTGCCGGGCTGGGCGCCCACGGGCGTGAGCTGCGGAAGCGTTACGGCCCACCGATTGTTGGCGCTACCCATGGCGCGGATCACGCCATTGTAGACCGCTGAGTTCTGGATCTCGGCCAGGATGTCCCGGGTTGCGACCAGCGTCGCTTTCGGATCGCACTCGAGGCGACCGGTGCGCTTGCCGAGGATCGAAGGGCCAAAGCCATAATTGGTGTTCGGGTCGCCGGGCGATTCCTGTTCGGCCTGCAGGTTGATCGACCAGCGGTCGATCGGAAGGCCCTTGCGGTTCATGAGGAAGGCCGGATTGGGCTGGTTGACCCCCTGCACGAGCATGGGCGCGGCATGTGCGGCCACCGAAACGACCGGCACCGCGGCATCCATGCGCCCGGCGAATACGCCCATGAGCTTGACGGTCATGAAGCCAGGCTTGGCGGTGTCGCCACCCCATTCCTGGACAATGCCGCGGCACCCGACGAACTTCAGCAGCACGCCGTCCTCGTAAAGATAGAGGGTGCCCGATGGATGGTCCGTAAGCCGTGCGGCCGCGTCAGCCGGAGAGGTGCCGGCGTAGGTCCAGTTCGGCGGGATCGCGGCCTGCGTGGTTGTGGTCAGCGGCGTGTCGAACGTGTCGACCAGCGTAGCGACCTTGCTGCTCGTGTAATCGGCGATCAGGGTCGTGCGGCCGTCGCCGGGTCCGCCGGAGAGGACCAGCGGCATGCCGCGATAGAGCTGCGCGGTGGTCGCAAAGCCCGTCCCCAGGGTCGCACTGGTCGCGCTGCCGGCGGTCAAAGCTGCCGCCGCGATCGCGGCCTGGAACACCCCCCGCAGGCCACACGAGGCCAGGAGATCATGATGCGGCGGCTTGACGCTCGCCGTGTATGCAGCAGCTGCGCCCTTCATCCGGAAGCGGATCGTCACCTCGGCCGGCTGCCCGACGATCAACGGCGCGCCGCTGACCAGACTGCCGGTGGCTTCGTTGCTCTGCTCCTCGGTAAACGGCGTGTTGTAGCTGAAGCCATCGGCCTCGAAGGGAAAGGCGTTCGCGGCGGTCGGGCCTGCGTCAACGCCCTCATTGGTTTCCAGCTTGAACAGCATCACGCTGTTGGCCGGACGAATCGTCTGGTCCATGTCGGTGTCTCGCTTCTGGTCGGAGGGTCAGGTTGCGGTCGGGTCGCCGCGGCGGGTCGGGAATGTGATGAGGAAGTCGATCGAGAAGGCGAGGCGGTGGGTGCTGCCGAGCGGCACGCGATTGATCCGCATGTCGCCTTCCTCGATGTCCTCGATCAGCAACGAGGCGTCGGCCATCGCAAAGATCGCTGTCACGGTTGCGGCATAGAGCGCATTGAGGCGGGTGAGCGCGGCGCGGCCGCCGGCGTCCTCGACAAAGCCTTCGATGCTGAGCGTCATGCCTTGGCGTTGCGTCCCGGTTTCGGTGCGCTGGTCCGGCCGCTGCCCGTCATCGTAAATGTGGAGCGCAGCGAACTGCATCGGATCGCCGCTCGGCATGACTTCGATCTCGGCGGCTTTGCCTTGCAGGCACGCCTCCGCATCGGTCATGATCTGGTCGCGAATGGCGATCATGCGGCCGCCACCGATAGGATCCACGCGCTGACGCTGTTGTCCTTGCCGCGATCGATCACGGCCCAGCGTCCCGTGGAGTGGACAATCACGTCGCCCTTGGCCGGAATGCCGGGCAGTTCGACATACTGGATCTCGAAAGAGACATGTCGGGCCGTGGCGCCGGCGCCCGTGAACGTGTCGGCCGGCACGTCGCTATGGATGCCGGTGATCGGTTTCTCCACGACGCCGGCGCCGGTGTAAGTAATGGGATCGGCCAGGGTGCGATGGATGGTCGCCAGACCGGCGGTTGGCAGGCCCATGGCGATCTCCACGCTGGCTGAAGAACAACGGCGCCGATCGGAGCGATGCGGCGCCGCCTAGTCGTTGTGGGATCAGGCGATCTGGCCGGTGAGCAGCACAAGGCCGCTCTCGTCGCCGGACGCGGCCACGGCCAGCGCAACGCCGACCAGGGTGTTGTTCGTGGCTGTCTTGGTCAGCACCTTGTTGGTGTTGTCCCAATACAGCTTGTCGCCGATCGCCCAGGCCGCGCCCGTGGCTTTGGGGAGGGTGATCGCGCCGCGGCGCTTGCCTCGCACGAGCTCGCCGGACTTGGCCGCGCCGAGGGCCACGGCAAAGAGCGCGCCGACGAGGAAGGCCCCGCCAGATGCGACGTCATAAGGGGCCGGGACTTCGATCGTCTCGGCATCCTGCACGAAATTCTTCATGACGGTGTCTCCATCAATATGAGGGGAAAGAAATCAGCGGCCAGAGAAGCCGGTCGCTGATCAATCGAGCCGTCCGATCAGGCGCCCGGGTTCTTGTCGAGGCCGCGCCAGTCGATGGTGGAGGCCGCGAAGTCGAGGCTGGCCTTGAACTCCATGCCATCGACGGTGAAGCCCGGCCGCGAGCTGAGCTGCACGCCCTCGGCGCCGTCGAGATAGGTGTACTCGATCGTGTCGACCGCGGTATTGCTCGCGGCCAAGTACCAGGCCGTGGTGCTGACCCCATCGAGAACCGCGTCGATGACGGGTTCCACGGACGTGCGGCCACCGGCACGGAATTCATTCGTGTCCGCTGCCTTCGCCGGGACATATTGCGCGCTGGTGTACTGATAGGCCTTCTGCTCCTGCGTCGCCGGCGCGATCAGATAGGCAGGCGCAAGGTTGAGCTCCTCCTTCTGCATGCCCTTCTGCAGACGCATGCGGGTGCGGCCGGCACCGAGCGTCGTCTCCGAGATCGCGCCGCCAGAGCCAGCGAGATTGCCATGGTCGGCATGGAACAGCGGAGTTCCATCGTTCATGGCAGGATTGGACGTCAGCTGCGCGTAGACAGTGCGGTTCTCGAGCCGCGCGGCCGCTGCAGCGTAACCGACGGTGATCCGCTCGAGCGCGCGCAGATCGTCGTTCACGAGCAGCTGCCGCGATACGCCGATGATGCGACCGTAGGTCAGCAGACCATAGCTGGTCTTGCCATCCGAGGCGGTGCCGTACTTGAACTCGCCCGCTTCGTTGGTCCGCAGCAGTTCGGGCATGGCCGACATTTGCACGACGTCGACCTTGCGGAAATCAGGCGCATTCGGCGCCCGGCGCGCCCAGATGCGATAGGTCGGATGATTCTCCTCATAGGCCATGCGCAGCCGGCGACGGAGCGTCTCGCCCATCAGTGCCGAGAAATCGCTGGTGCTGTGAAGCGAGCGCTCGACAATCTCGAGGCGGGAGAGCCCGCGCGTGTTCACGCCGGACTGCGCGAGGATCTCCTCTGCCATGCGATACATGGACAGACCACGGAATTCGCGGCCGGCCTCACTCAGTTGCGCGTTGGGCGCCATCTGATGGACGAGGCTGTCGGTCATCGCACGCACCATCGTCACGCCGCTGCCCGCGCGGGCAGGCACGCGGCCGTTGGTCGGGGCGCCGGCGTCGCGCGCCACGAAGCGCTCGCCAAGCTCGGCCATGAGAGCTGCGCGAGTGAACGGCGTCGCGACATGCGCGTCGACCAGGGCGGTCTGTGCGTCGGCATCGAGGCCGGCGTTGCGACACAGTGTCAGGACGGTCGCTGAGGTCAGAACAGCCGCGCGCTGCCCTTCCGGAGCCGGCGCGCCGGCGTCATCCTCGTTGCTGCGCTCCTGGTTGGAATTGCTCTGATTGACCTGGTCGCCGCCCTCCGGCGCGTTTCGGGTCTGGTCGTTCTGGTTGGCCGGCTCGTTACCGGCCTGCGAGTTGCGTGCAGGCATGGATTCATTCTCCACGGTGGGTGCCGGCGAAATGCGGCGGAAGGTGCAGGGGGAGCCGCCCTGCGCGGTTGTCTGGCTTCGCGACTGGGCGCCGTGATCGAACGGCACCGGCACGAAGCTGATTTCGGAGGGTTCCCAGTCGATCGCCCGGTAGAGCGCGCGCTGGCCGTCGCGCTCGGTGATCTCGTAGGTGTGGACGATGTAGCCGACCGAGACGTTGCGGATGATGCCGGCGGCGATATCGGCGACGATGCCGGCAACCTCAGCCCGATCGGAAAGCCGCAGCGTGGCGATGCCCTGACCGTTCTCCATGCGGGCGCTGCCCGGCACGACCACGCCGATCTGATCGCTGAGCTGGTAACGGGCATGCGTGTTGAGGACAGGCGCGCCGTTGTTGAGCCGCTCGAGGCGAACATTGGCCGGCTCGGTCGCGAGCTCCTCGTCAATGTACTCCCAGCGATTCCAGTCGAACCGCGCGCCCCGCGCCCCGGTGGTGAAGACCACCTCGATCGTCCGCTCGGCCTCGTTCCAGGTATCGGTCCGGAGCTGAAGCTCCCGGGTGACCATCGGGATATCGTGGGTGCGCGTCTCCTGCGCCGGCACGGGATCCGCGCCTGTATTGCGTTGGGGCATGTCGATCCTTTCCGGGGTCAGGCGGCCTTCTTGCCGCTGTCCTGATTGCCGTCGCTGTTGGCGCTGGCCTGGTTGGGGGCGGCCTTCCGGGGGTCGCCGTCGAAATGGACGCCGGGACCGAGTGCGTTGTCGGCTGCGGCCAGATCCTGGGAGAGCTGCCCCAGGAATTCGAGATAGTCGTAGCCATTGGCCTCGACGAGCTGGCTCGGGGTCACCTTGCCCAGGCGAAGGTCGAGGAGGTCGCCCTGGGCGTCCTTGTACTTATCGACCGAGATGAATCCGGGCGGCGTCCAGCGCATGCTGAAATCCTGCGTGGGCAATAGCCCGGCGGCCAGGCTCGCCTCGCGAAAGCGCGCGCCGATCGGCTTGCAGGCGCGATGGATCATGATGTGCCACTGCTTGCGCTCCATGCGACGGCGGAAGCCATGGCCGCCGGCGCGCCAGCTGGAATAGTTCACGCGGCTGAAGTCGCCGGTCACATGCTCGTACATGACGCCGGCGCCGGCCGCGATCTCGCGCAGGTAGAGCGTGGCGAATTCCTCCACCCCTTGCGAGCTGCCCGGCGTGCTGACTGTCACCTCCTCGCCATCGCGAAGGCGCATGATCATCCCGGGCTCGAATTTCTCGGCGAGTTTGCCGGGCCGGGCCGCCTCGGTCTGCGTGCCGATGGGCGCGTCGGCGCCATCGAGGCCGGGCTTGATGAAGGCGGCAAGGCAACTCTCGATCCGCTTCCGGACCAGTTCCGCATCGAAATAGCCGCGCAGATCGTGCAGCGGCATGACCGCCGGCGCCAGCAACGGCATTCCGCGATCCTGCCCCGGCCGCAGCTTGTCATAGAGATACACGATTTCGTTCGCCGGAATCCGCTCGCTGGTCATGGCGCGGCTGCGCCAGCTCGCCATGTTCCCCGGGTGGCCCGGGTAGAGCCACCACGCACGAACGCGCCCCTCGCTGTCGTATTCGATACCGCGGTCGATATAGCCGTCCGCCAGCATGGTCGTTTTCGTGACGTCGATCAGATCGGGCTCGAGCAGCTGGAGCTTGAGCGGCGTGCGGGTCGTGCTGGCGTCGAAACGCTGCCGGCGGAACCGAATGATCGCTGCGCCCGATTCCGCCATGGCTTTGCACGCCAACCAGAGCAGTCCGTCGAGATCGTGGTCGTTGTCCCAGTCGCACTCGTCCTTGAAGCCGGTCCACAGGCCCGCAACGATCTTCTGGTTGCGCTTGGACAGCCCGGTCGGTGCGCCAACGATGCCGGTCCCGACAACATTGTCCGCGAACGTGTCGAGGATCTGAACCGCATAGCCGCTATTGCGCGCGAGCTCCCGGCAACGGTTGCGCACAGTCTCCTCGGCCGCGCCGATTTCGGTGTTGGCGTCGGAGCCACCCGCCTTCCAGCTCATGGTGCGATGATCGCGCCGCGCAGCGTCATAAGCCCGGGTGGCGAGCTGCAGCGCTGCACGCGCGCGGACACGCCGCAACGCCGAGGTGGGTGAAACCCACCCAATTGAGCGATCGAGCCAGTTCACGTCAGAACCCTGCCACGCTGGTGCGGCTCGCCGGGCGGCCAGCGGAGGATGAAGCGGTGATGTCCTCCTGGGCCATGCGGAGGATCCGCTGCATCTCGTCGAGCGTCCGGTACTGGATCTCGCGGCCGTCCGGATAGCGCACGCGCGTGGCGCCGGTCGCGATCGCTGATTTGAGGGCGTCGATATCGCTCTGCTGCAAGGCCATGCTCAAATCCTAAAGCCAGCTGCCGCCGTCAGAGCGGCCGCCGTTGATCCAGTCGCTGCCTTGTTGGGACTGCGCTGGAGGGGTTTCAGTCGGTTGGGCCGGCTGTTCGGCCGGCTTTGCTTGCGGGACTGCGCCCGGCTCGCTGATCTGGCCGCGAACCCTTGCCCAGTGTCGGGCTGTCCATCGATCGATACCGACCGCATAGGCCGCTGCGCGGGCATAGACCCGCATGTCGATCGCCTCGTTGCGGGTGCCGCTGGTGATTTGCCACTCGAGCCGGCCGAAACCGGATCTGCTCTTCACCCTCACCAGCTGCTCGGCGACCAGCTGCTTGATCCAGGTCTCGTTCGTGCCCTGCGGTAGGTGGATGTAACCAGACGGGTGCGGTTGTCCGTCCACCGGAGCATCAAGGTTCAGCCAGGCATAGGTCTCGGACTTGAACACCGAGACGGCGATCGTCCAGAGCTGCACGCCGCGGCGTAGCTTCCGGCCGTTGACCGTGGCATCCACCCAGGTCGGGCCGGTGACTGGCGATGAACTGTCGAACTTGCCGGTGCCCTTGATCACCATGACGTGGCGCGGATATTTTCGTGCCCAGGCATAGACGGTGGTGGTCGAATAACCGTCGCCGGTGTCGATCGCCCAGCGCAGCGGCCGCAAGCGGCGTCCGGAGGCGGTTTCCCACTCGCCGCCGAGCAGCGCGTCCATTTCCTCCCAGATCTCGGCCTTGGCCGGATCGCCATCGATGACGATGTGGTCGACCAGGGCACTTTCGAGGCCAGGCCCCCAGGCCCAGATATCGCATTCGATGCGATTGCGCTGGATGTCGATGCCGGCGGTAATGGCGCCGGCCCATTCCGGGACCTGTTCCAACACCAGCTCCCTCGATCGACGGTCGTAGAGCCTTTGCCAGTCCGGGGCCTCGCCCTTTTCCTGCCATGTCTCGCCGAGCGCGGTATTGGTCCACGTCTTCAGCGTTTCCGGGTTGCCCTTGGCATCCAGAAAGGCCTTCACCGTGTCGGCCAGCTTCACCCAGGAGGAGTAAGCCTCCCAAATATGGAAGCCGGCAATGCCGTTGAACGGTGCCGTTGCCCGCCATTCGCCCTTGCGGACCGATTCCCAACGTTCGGCGTCGGTCCAGTGGTGCTGGCAGAGCTCGCCCGTCTCAGGATCTGCAGCCGCGCATTCGTAATAGGCGGTCTCGTGCAGGTGTTTGCCTGCCTCGTCCTTCTCCCATTTGACCTGCGACCAGCTGAGCCGCTGTTTCGTGCCGCATTTGGGGCACGGGATGAAGTAATAGCGCTTGTCGGACAGCTCGAAGGCTGCCTCGATCCGACTGGCGCCGGCGACGGTCGGGGTCGATCCAGCGAGGCGCTTGCGATTCCAGAACGTCGTGGTGCGCTTGAAGGCGAGGCTGAGTGGATCGCCTTCGGCGCCGGCCGATGCCGGGTAACGGTCAACCTCATCCGCCAGCACCACCCGGATCGGACGCGAAGCGAGCGAAGCCGGGCTGTTGGCGCCGGCGATGGTGCAATGACCGCCGGCGAACTTCTTGTGCAGGATGGTGTTGCCACTATCCCGCGCTTTGCTGTCCGAGATCTTCGCCGTCAGGCACGGCGTGTCCCGGATCATCGGTGCGAGCCGGTCTTTCGACCAGGCCTCGCCCATTTCCAGCGTCGGCTGCATGACCAGCATCGGCGCCGGATCCTGGTCGACGAAATAGCCGACCACGTTTCCGATGATTTCGGTCCACCCGACCTGGGCGGACTTCATCACGACGATGTCCTGGATCAGCGGATCGCTGACCGCATCCATGATCCCGCGCTGGAACTCCGCGCGGGACGTGTCCCATTTACCCGGCTCGGCGCTTGCTTCGGCGCTGAGTTGCCGGTTTGTGTCCGCCCACTGGCTGACCGTCAGTTTCGGCGGCGGCGTCAGGACCGGCCACCAGGTCGCCACCGTGGCCGCCATCGCCGCGCTCGCCACCACCATCGACGTGATGGTCGGGATCAGCGGTGGCGATTTTCGTCGACGCGAGCTCGAGGAGCGCTTCATGCACCAGCTCCGTCAGCTTGTCCTGCACGGCTGCGATCGTCGGCTTGGCATGGACGAGAGGGGCGCACTTGGCGGGCAGGCTGAGCAGCTTCGCCCGCACGCGGGCAAAGGCGGATTGAACAGCGCTCGAGACTTCATGGCGCGGCAGCAGCTGCTTCCTCATTTCCTGCGCCTTGGCCTCGGCAATGTCGGCCTGGGCGCGGAGGATGCGCGCTTCGTTGACCTCCTTCTCCTTCGGCTTGCCGGCGCCGACCTGATAACTTGTCCAGGCCTGGACCCATTCGGTCAGCGTGGCGCCATCGCCGGGCAATTCGCCTTCAGCGCGGAGGTTGGCGATCCAGCGGGAGGATTTCCCCACCAATTTGGCAACTTCATTCAAAGTTGGCCGATATTCAGCCAAATTCATGAGTTTAGCGCCCTAGGATGATGAAGTAGGGAAAATCCCTGTATCTAGACAACTCCCGCGCCTTCGCCCCCCGTATAGCCAGCTGCGCCGGAAGGACCCGCGAGGGGGGGTGGGGGGAGGGTCGCGCAGCCTCGACGGCTCAGCCCGCCGCCACGTCGATCGATATCGACTGCCACTGGCCATCGCCCGTCTCGCGCCGATACAAGCGGATGTACCGCTTCGAGCCGACCACGCGGAAGCTGTCGCGGATCGCCTGCATCGCCTTCTTCCAGCGCTCATCGGCGAACTCGAGGCGGAGCAGGGAGAGCAGGTCATTGCGATTGACGCGCCCCTGATTGTCCACGTCGAAGGCGCGATTGATGATTGCGCGGATCTCCGGTCCACTAGTGGCGGACCATTCCACGAGGCACTCATCGATGATGCCCTTGGCCACCTGCAACTCTGGTCCGAACACGATGTGCTCAGATACCTGCACGACGATCTTCAGAGGCCCGTCATAGCTGGTGAATGTCAGGTTGCCCTTCGACCCGCCACGACGTGCGCCATACTCCTGCTCGAGCAGGCAGACGAAGCCATCGACATCATCGAAGCTGTGCTGGCGGAAGCGGGCCACCTGCGCCGACAGGGGGAGGGCGAAGCCAATGATCTTGCGGACCAGCTCGTCCTGCAGCTTGTCCACCGGCTTGACCACGCTCTCGGGGATCAACCCGCCATCGGCGTTGACCATATAGCGGGCGCCATCGATGACGCGGATCGGATCGGCCAGCTCGCTCATCGCGTAATACCGCCAGACGGATCGTGGTCGAGCAGACCAGCAGCCACGCGGCTGCGTGCTTGCTCCAGCTCGACCAGCACAGCCTTGAGCCAGCGTCGCGTCACACCAACCTGTTCATGGCTGTCGCGCGCCTCCTTCCGCAGCTTATCAATGTCGATCACGGCCTGCCTCCCGCCTGCCCGCCTAATTCAGCCCGACCCCGTCCAAAGGCCATGGTGCGCAGCTCATGGGCGATGACTTCGGCGCTAGCCGCTTCAGCGGTGATGTGGTGAAACTCGCTCGGTCCGGCGGCGATGATGTTGTCGCATTCCCGGATCACGCGGGTCATGCAGCTGATCACTGAGGCCTTGTCGCGACTGGCGCCGCACAGCTTGCGCAGCGAGAGCGCCATCAATCGGATATCGGCGGCGATCTGAACGTCTTCACGGTTGATCACATGGGTGTTCCCCGTTGGAGCCCATGGCCGGGGGGACATACGGCCATGGGCTCCGGACACAATTGTGGCGGGGTCGGTTTGCTTGCTTTCATGACCGTTTGGCAGGCCCGCTTTTGTAACGGCTCGAACACTTCGTGAGTGAGGCGCCTAATCAGATCCGGAGAGCGCTTTCAGTTCTGGAGAGTTTGGCTGCAAGTCACTTGGCCTGGCGATCAACGTCGGGGATCTTCTGGTCGCCTCCACGCAAGCGCCTGATGGTGACGATCTTACCGTTGCTGGCGATGTCATAGCTAACGGCGTCATAGGACCAGCAACAATGAGATGGGGTGGCTTTTCCCCAACTTGCCATCGAATTAAAGTACTCGATGAAAAGCAGTCTACCGTTGGACGCAAACCCTGGCGTCATCCTAAAGATGACGCCCCCGGCGGTCAGCTTGCGACCGAAACGGTCGATCCAGTCTTTTTTGCTTCTGGCAATCTGTTTGCCATCCTCAAACACTTGCAAATTGTCGTCAAGCAAGGCGCCGTACTTAGCTAAATCTTTGCTCTCGATCGCTGAGACAAGCTGACCTGCTAGCGCCGCTTGTTGGGGGAGTGCCGGTGGCGGCGGCAGCTGCGAGAGGACTGGTGTTGCCGAGAGCAGTAGGGTGGCAACGGCAACGGCTCGTCCAAGCGACATTTGAAGCCTCACACAATTTCTCCATTTTACGTGATCGTACCACAGGAACGCCGTTAACCCAACCCACTCTGATCCAACTAAGATATTGAAGTATTTGGATATCGACCTTAGGCTTGTCTCGCACCGAGTTAAACAAGGAGAGTGTTATGCCAAGCGAAATCGTCGTAACGGCCCGACCGTTTGCTGTTTTCCTGCAGACCGACTTCTATGATTTTCAGGGTGGTGGGTCTCCTGCTGGTCCGGGGCTAGTGTGGGCTGAATTGGTCATGAATGACATCATGATGAAAGACAACGTCCGAATAGATGATGACGTGAACACACCTGAAATTGTCGTGACTGCGCAGAAAATAAAGAATGCGCTTATCGGCATTGGCGGCGCATCTGGCGTAAATGCTTATTCCAATACTAGTCTAGACGTACCATGCTCAGGAAATTACTCATTCAACGAGATCATGGCAAATGTCAAAAATCTTAACTTTCGACTGGTCTCATCGAATTTCGGGCCGGGCCGAGCTGGCGAGAACCATGTCGGATCCGACGGCAATAATGTGCCCGTACTAATCAACGCGCAAATGGCGAAGCTGTACACCGATTTGCCAAACGGCGCGCTTTATCTTGTCGCACACGAAGTTGCTCATTCTTTGAACAGTATGCAGCAATATAATAACCAGCTCTGGCAGCAATATGTGGCGCAGAACCCAGGCCAAACTCAGGAGCAGCTTGTGGCGTCATATCCGCAGAGTCCGGAATTTGCTGCCAATGAAGCCCGCGCTAACTCGATTGCAAAAAGAATCGCAGAATATACGGGCTTTGGTGCGATGTCGCCTGACCCGACGCACGGCTATGAGACGTGCTAACGGCTTAAACGGGCAATAGTCATGGCTGGAGGACGAAGATGCTGCCGCTTCGATGCGGCCGAGCATCTTACCGAGGCCGAGGACCAGGCCGAGCTCATGGCCGATGCGCTCGCCACCGGAGACGCGAAGGTCATCGCCGGCGCCATCGGCATCATCGCCCGCGCGCGCGGCATGAGCGAGCTGGCGAACGAAACCGGCATCAAGCGCCAGCAGCTCTATCGCACCTTCAGCGCCGAGGGAAACCCGACGCTGGAGACGATGCTGAAGGTGCTGCCGGCGCTAGGATTGCGGATCCGCATCGAGGCTAGGTGATTCCTATACCTCGAGATGATTGCCGCCATCGCAGCTTTACGTTTTTGACATGCCTCCCCACACCAACGTAGCATTCGAAGTTGAGGGGGATTGCTATGGTCGAGGGGCAGTTAGTCATAAAATACGACGGTGGGGATGCAATAAGTCACACCATCGAGATGCGAGCGCTTGGCCTTTCACTGATCGGCTTTGAAAAGATCATCTCGGATGGTCTTATATTCATGGGCAACGACCGCCTGCCGAGGCGCCGTGAACGCCATCAGTTGGTTGTTAAGGCTCAAGGGCCTGCGATTGGTTCGACTGAGATCCCATTTCAGATCGCGCAATCACTCGGGCTTTTGCCTTTCGGGTGGTGGCTCTTGCAAACAGGGGCGACTGAGGTTGTCGGCGGCTGGCTCACCTACGTGTTTGCAAAGTTGTCGGGCAGAACAAACGAGGCAGCGATGGCGCTCGATGCATTATCACGAGCTAGAGAACAGGAGCTGGCTGCAAAGGCTCAAAGCGAAGCACGCTGGCTCGAACACGAAGCTGCATGGCGGGATCAGCTCTTCGCGCTCACGGCGCGGCTCGTGCCTTCGGCAATTAAAGCCGTGGCTCCGATCGGCCCCTCGGTCGACCGCGCTGAGTTGCTGGGCGCGTCCTTGCCACCGTTCGTGATCGATTTACCTACTGCCGATGCGATTCGCGCGAAAGGAGAACTCGAAGTCACGGAACTACAGGAAACGGAGCTAAGAATAGACGGGTTCGTCCACCACACGAAAAAGCTGAATGTCGAGAATCCAGACGCCCCAGGCACCTATCTGTCGGCCGACGTGCGAGATCCAGCTTTTGACATTGTACCCAACGCGTACACCGAGGCAGCAAATGTGAAAGGCGTTCTACGCGTGCAAGTGAAGCTAGGTTACCGCGCGGGCCAGTTGGAGAAAATCTACGTGCTCAACCACTGCGAACGAGACGCCGCATAGGCTCCCGGCCGTGTAATTACCTTGGGCGCCGCGGTGCGCTGATCGCACGATCTGCCCACGATGGCGCCGCCGGCCTACTCAACCAGTCGATCACGCCATTGCTCAGAAACCGCCGACTGGGCGCCCGATGGCGCGAGGCGCAATGCCGACACAGCGGGAAGCTGCCCGGGTGATAGAGCAGGGGCTTGATGATTGCCCGGCCGCACGTCGTGACGACGCGGTGGGCGTTGTCCCTGTGAACAACATACCAGTGCGCCTCCCCATCGCCGAAGCACACCGCCCATTGCGGCTCGCCCAGGTCGAGATCCGGGCCGAGGTGCCCGCGTCGCTCGGTCACAGGATCGCCGCCTGCGCACGCGCAAGCGCTTCCTCGTCGATCTCGCGCCGGGTCTGTCGGAACATGTCGATCCAGATCTGCAGGCCCGCTACGACCAGCGCCCGGGCACGCCGAGCCGCCATGTGGTGCCGCGCAGCTGCAGCCGCGATGCCGAGGTCCTCATGCACCACGCTCAGCATCAGCGGGCCATGCACGCGCGGATCGGCGCGCCACTGGCTATAGGCAGCCTCCATCCAGACGCGGCCGAGCGCCTCGTGGAACACCTCCCCATGCGGGCTGTTGTCGATCCGGGTTTCGAGGCTGGCTGTTCGCACCGCCACATCGCGCATGATGAGCGTTGAGGCGGCTGCGATCTCGGTGCCGGCCGCGAGCAGCTCGGCATCGATGGCGCCGCTCATGTACAGCCGCGCAAGCGCGCCCTGGCGCACGCGGCTCGCATGTTCGTGGGTTTCTGGCGTGCCGTTGCGCTTGTGCGCCCAGCGCGCCCGCGCCGCGAGATTGGCTTTGCGCAGCCGGCGCTCCTCGGCGGCGCGTTCGGGATGCCGCGCGGCCCATGCTACCTTGATTGCCGCCGCGCGCGCGTCGAGCGTTTTTTCCAGCTTGCTGCGCGTCTTTTGCTCAGTGCCGGGCGTGAGGCGCAGTGCCGCTCGATTCCTGTTTTTGCGTTTTGCCATGCCGGCTCGGATCATGGTCCAGCACAGCAGGCGGGAGCAGGCCCGCATTTGTCACGACATAACCGGCCGCCTGCAGGCGGCGCAGCGCTTCCTCTTCGGCCGAGATCGGGCGGATGCCGCGCGGCACGCCCGGGAAGTACCGGATGCGCCCTTCACGCGCGAGCTGGCGCACATGCCCCTGAGCCCGCGATCGGTTCGAGTTCAGCGCAGCGGCCAGCTCGGACAGGCTGGGGCCGATGCCGCGCGCGGCAAAGAACTGCTCGATGAATGCGAGCGCCTGCAGCTTGCGGCTCGCCATCATGGGCGAGAGCCGGGGAACATCGTGCATAGTGGAACCTCACCCTCCGCCTGTAGACATAAAGGGAACAGGCAAAAAATGCGAGGAAGTTAAGAGGTTGCGCGCGATGTTCGGCGTGACGTCGGCTTGCGCTGGGCGGCCGAGATTGTATTCCCGAGCCGGGGTGTTCGGCGCGTCGCGCAGATCGGGGCAGATGAAACTGAAATCTCTGGATTGGTCCGGCTTCCGCAGCGGAGTGGGTAAGTTCTCTGCTTGGAACAAGCGCTGGCTCGCAACATGGTGGCTATGGGGTCCTTTGCTCTTCGCCTCGATTGGTTATCTCGACCCTGGCAATGACCGGGCGGACATGTACGATGTTGCCCGGTCGGCGCCGCGCTTCGTGCGGGAAGGGGTGGTAGACGACATCGGAATTCCGAGCCGCTGGATGCAGCTCACTATGCCCAATGGTACTCGGCGAGTAAGCTGCGAGGCCGCGCGACCGCGCACGAGAGACACCGATTGCCTTCCACGAGAGCGTTTTCCGCTACGGGTCAAACTGACCTTGGTAGACTATAAAAAGCACTGGTTGATCATCAGCGCCGCCGACAAAAATGGCGTGATCCTGAGCGAGCAAGAGCAACTCGGCTATCTGAAGCGCATGTCGGAGTTCAGTAAATCAAGGACCCCCGGCAAGACATTTATCGAGAGCTTCATGTTAGGATTTGCAGTCGGCGGCCCGCTCACGCTCCTCGCGTTCCGCCGACGCAGGAAACTTCAACAAGCGGCAGACGCTGCCAACCAGACCGAATGACCGACATGCGCTCTACCGCGCCACCGGGATCTGCCGAATATCCGTCGTCCATGATGGGCTCTTCTGCCCCCGCTTGGTGTCGAAGCTCCGCCCGCCAAAACCCTGCGCGGCCAGCTGGATCGTGCCCCGGCCGAACCGGTCGTTGAGCCCGTCCATCGCCGCCAGCAGGCCCCGCGCGCGCGGATCGGCCTGGACGAACAGATCGCCTTGGCCTGTCCCTTCCGGCACCAGCTCCTCGAGCAACACCCCGCACTTGGTATAGACCGCACCCGGCTGATGCATCGCCTCCATCATCTTGCCGGCGAGGGCGGCGATGATGCGCGGATCGTTGCTCGGGGGCGACAGGCGCGTCTGCCGGCTCGCCGAGGGCGCATTGGCGCGGAACCGCGATCCATGCGCAAAGGCGATCAGCCGCGTCGCCATCAGGCTTTGCTCCCGCAGCTTCTCTGCCGCGCGTACCGCGCGCCGCACCATGGCTTCGCGCAGCTCGCTCAGATCAGTGACCGGCGCGCCGAACTGGCGCGTCACGGCGGTCGCCTTGCGCGCCTCCGGCTCGGGCTTGAAGTCGTCGCAGGCGATGCCGTTCAGCTCCAGCACCAGGCGCTCGAGCACGACCGTGCCAACCGAGCGCGACACCGCCGGGGGCAGGGCGACCAGATCGGCCACGGTGCGCACGCCCAGCGGCTGCAGCCGCGCCGCCAGCGCCCGCGCGATGCCCCACACCTCCGTCACCGGCCATTGCGCAAACAGCCGCGCGCGCAGCTCGGTATCGTGCAGATCCAAGACGCCGCCCCATATCTTCTCCGTGGCCTTGGCGAGTGCGTTGGCCACCTTGGAGAGCGTGCGTGTCGGCCCCAGGCCGATCCGCGTTGGCAGGCCCACCGTGCGCAGGATCGCGGCGCGCAGCGCGTGCGCCGCCGCCACATCGCCGCGGCCGTCGGCCAGCGTCGGCAGCTGATAGAAGCTCTCATCGATCGAGTAGATCTCCACCAGGTCGCTATGCTCGCCGATCACCGCGTTGAACCGGCGGTTCATGTCCGCATAGAGCTCGTAATTGGAGGATCGCAGCTCGATACCGTGCCGCTTGATCACGTCGCGGATCTTGAACACCGGATCGCCCATCTTGATGTGCAGCGCCTTGGCCTCGGCGCTGCGCGCGATCGCGCAGCCGTCATTGTTGGAGAGGACGATCACCGGCACCCGCCGCAGGCGCGGGTCGAACACCCGCTCGCTGGAGACATACATGTTCTCCACGTCGACGATCGCCCAGCTCACCGCTGATAATCGCGCACGCCGGCGCGCACCACGCCCCATATCTCCGTCGATTCGTCGGCGACGTGATTGGCATAGCTCTGCCGGCTGTTGCGCGCTTCCAGATAGGGCACGCCGCCGCGATAGACGAGCTGGCGGCACACAAAGCCACCGGCGACGATCGCGATGACGATATGGCCGTTGCGCGGCGTCACGTCGCGATCCACCACGACGACATCGCGGTCGGAAATGCCGGCGTCGATCATGCTGGAGCCATCAATGCGGAAGACGAAGCTCCCGGCCCGGTTGAGCCGAAGCAACTCCGCCAGATTGATGGCATCCTCCTCCCAGTCCTGGGCGGGGCTTGGAAAGCCGGCTCCCGCCACGCCGATCGGCTTGAACCGGATGCCCGGC
Organism: Sphingobium sp. B10D7B; assembly: GCF_025961955.1. NCBI lineage: Bacteria > Pseudomonadati > Pseudomonadota > Alphaproteobacteria > Sphingomonadales > Sphingobiaceae > Sphingobium > Sphingobium sp. B10D7B. Next base: position 1,711,799 of record NZ_JAOQOQ010000001.1, on the reverse strand, counting down.
GCCATGTCGGCGAGCGGGACCGGCTGCGCGATTGGCAGCAGCATGATCAGATTCCCTGGCTCGTCAGCTCACATAACGCCAAAGAGAACAGATTGGGAACATCCCAAACGTGCAACTCGTCGCTTTCTGCTCGATGCGGACCGGCAGCCTAACTGCCAGCGGTCGGATTCACGTAAGTTCCAGTGGCTAGGCCGACGGCGACAAATCCGACATTCAACCACGATAGCCAGCAGATCAGCAGCGCGCCCAAGCCGTTTCCGATGGCGAAGTTCATGCCCATCGATATGAACACGCCGACAAAATAGGCGATTGAGCTCATCTCCGCGATCTGCTGCGCAGAGTTGGCGGTGGCGCTTCTGATCGCCCGCAGCTCCGTCAGAATCTCGGAATTATCCACGGTAGCGAGAATTTGCCCCGGTACCGCAGTTGCTGCTGGCGCAGCGATTGATCCGCCAATGCGGCCCGCATAGCCGCAGCCGCCACAGGCTTCGCAAACGGATCCCGACGATCTGTACCCATTGCCATAGCACAGCTTGCAGGGTGTGGCGGGCTCGAGGACGTGTACAGACCCCGCTCCACCGCAGCCCTCGCAAATCGATCCAGACGACCGGTATCCATTCCCGTAACAAAGCTTGCAAGACACAGCTGTCGTCATGATTCTCCCTCCGACGTCTCTGGGCCGCCGGCCCGCGCGCTTAATTCTGTGGCCGCAGCGTCAGATTTCCCAAGTCTTTGTGTTCATAGGTGTTGAGATAAACCGGTTCTTCAGTGGGCTGCAGAACGCCGCCGGAGAATTTGAACTCCTCAAACTCGCCACCGTGCGTTTCGCCTTTTTCATCGCGTCGCAGCGCATAGCGATAACAGAATTCATGGCCCATGATGCCGCTCCAACGCTCCCGCAAATCCTTGCGCCACCGCTCGAGACCGTCAGGCTCGGCGCTGATGTCGGTCGACTGAATTTTTGCCACATTGTCGAATGAGGTGTAATAGTTTGCCCGCTCGACTGACCACTCGTCGGTTGTCACACAGATCGCATCGCCCTTCAGCTTTTGCTGGTGCCGCATGACCTGCTTCTCGACGTCGTTCCACTTATAGATCGCCATCGTGTTCACTTGCGTAGGGCCGACCACGGTCTCCGCATATTGCACGCTCTCGCAACTGTCGCCGACCCCAGGGGCATAGCAATACAGGACGCCGTTCTTGAATTTTTCGAACATGGTCTGTGCAGAGGCATAGGACCGGCCATCAGGCGTCGTCGCCGGCGCCGCGGCCGCAACGTCCTGGCTGCTGCCCGCGGCGCTACCTGCGGCGTTATTGTCCGGCGCCTTTTGCTCTGCACATGCTGTCAAAATGAGCAGCGCCGCAATGACGACCTGCTCGCGAAGACGATTCTTATTTTTCACGATAACCCCCCCCACAAGGTTTACGCAATGTTCACCGAGTCCGCTGAGGTGGCAAGGGTGAAAATGACCGCGCGATCATCGGCGCCTCTATCGGGGTATTGCGGCGCGGAACCTCACGCAACATTGGCGGGCGTCTTGGAGCAAAGCCGGTCTGGAGGCGCTAACGGCTGTCTGAGGGCATCAAAAATATCCCTCCGAAGGGTATCCAACGCAGCCATCTCGAACTTTTGCTAGGTGGGGGGTATTTATAGTAAAATGCTAGGTTGATCGCGCTCATTAAATCTTGAGCGCAATATGCAAGCTCTCCAATCCTAACCGTATCTGCAGCGGACTTGCGCCGACCCTTTTTCTCAAAGTCTCCGCTAGTGGCGGCTTGGCGGACCGCTACGAGTAAACCGGTGTCGACAGCCAGCCCCACATGCTCGAGCAATTCCAACTGGCGGCTCAAAGCTAAGAGATTGGCCTTCAAGGACACGGCATGAGATGCGCGGTCGTCAGCGACATTGCCCAACCAGTAATCCCTCGCGGATTGAATCACATCAAGGATATTTCCGCGGCAGTCGCTGACTAGCTCTCGAACTTCCTTACGGAAATCGCGGGCGTCGGTCATCTTCGCGACGGTGAACCAGCCGACGACTGTAACGATTGACGTGACCACAAAGCCTAATGCCGGCAAGTCAACCACGCCTGATGGCGGCGTTGCCATGCTACCGCTTGAACCAATATCCTTGGATCTCGGTCTGGAGCGAGCGATCGCGCGATTCCAAGATGATATGATCCTTCAAAAATTCGGGTGAATATCCGCGCCGAATTAAGCCGCCGAACGCCTCCTCGAGGAATGAGGACCCCATGCCACGGGTGCCATCGAGTTCCACAGTTATCTGTCGTGACTTTTCTAGATGTGGCACCAGGAATTTCTCACGAAACCGCTCGCCTGAGTTCGGGCCATCGCTGATGAAGCGCCCCGCCGGAGAGCGCGAAAAATCCTGAGCTATGCTGATCATCGCTTTTTCCATGGTCACTCGTGCAGATTCGATTCGATTGGGACCGTCCAGGCCACGATGGTTCCCAAAAACTCGCTATCAAAGTAGCCAGTCACCGGCGTGCCAACGTCCGCATTATAACTTAAATGGCCATTCCCCGTATGGATTCCAACCACACCAACATTCGAGGATCGGACGGCGTTCCAAATTTGGGGCAACCCGTTCCCGCGATGTTGCTCTCCCGTAGAAGATTCTCCTAAAATAAGAGCTGCTTGAATTGCTCGTACGTCAGGGCATTCATGATCGAAGAACTGTGTAATTCGTTTCAGCAGGCCGCGATCCCAGGTTCTTGGCAAGCTTCGCCGGATACCGATTCCGAGGTCGCATGCAATCACATGTAGCATCCCAGCTTCTTCTTGCGTGAACATCCACCAGCGGCGTTCTCGAAACTCCCGGCAGCCATCATCCCGGCTACCCTGATAGGCATGATGCAATGAATTCAGCAATGCCTCAGTCAGGCCGATTTGCATATCTTTGAGGAGGGCCGGGGCAAGGCGACCCTCATGCTCGTAAAGGACGTCGCTGGGACGATCGTCGACACGGGTGCCGGTTGCGTAGCGCCAATTAATGACGGTTGAGTCGAATTCCTGCCGTTCTTCATCTGTGTAAATGGGCGGGTGGCCCGTTCGAGCGAGAAGCTCGATCTGATCGAGGGTCTGTCTTACAATCCGCGTTTCCTTATCGCTCTCTTCGGGCAACTTGGTTCGGAATCTCAGATCGGATCGGCCCATTCGTTGGGTACGATCAATCTCTGCAATGACGGCTAGCGTACCCGTCGCATCGAGGTACCGAGTGCGCGAAAAGTCCAAGACCACATTGCGTTGATCCGACAGATACTTTTGGCGCATTCGCTTGCAGAAGGCGAGGGTCGCCCGTCGATGAGGGCCATCTGCGAGAGATAGCTTGACCGGCGCTGTTAAGCGAAAAAAATCGCTGCTCGTACGCGGTCTTGCCGCGAACCAAGTGCGTTGCCCTCGCCTGCTGTGATGCGCTTTTTCTCTTTGTCTCACCTTCCGGCGAAAGCGCTTCCGCAAAACTCCAAAAGGTAATCCCTTGCTATTCAATGATCTTCGCCTGTTTTACGTTTTGAGCTGCTGGGAAAGCAGTTATCCGCCCTTCGGTCGCGACAACCCTTAGACTGTCGCATCCCCTTCGGATGCTTGGACGGCGCTTATTTCCAGCGCGTTGACAGGGAACCACGGCTTCGAAGGCGGAACAATTCGTCCCAATTTGACGGTATTTTTTTCCCCCACTAATTCCTTCTTTGTAGCGAAAAACCAATCGCTCTCCTGCGGATGACCGAAGACATCGCTGTAGTATGTTCTACATTGTACCCTAATTATTGCAGCGCTCGGCTGTAGAAAGTGTGCGGCGTGATCAGCAGGAATTTGTGCGGTAGAACGACAGATCATTCCTTCAGTTCGGTTTGCGCTGATATCGACTGGCGAAGTGCGTTTTGAAGTTTGCCAGCTCCAATCGCCGTTGCGGTGGTGGATGGAAATAGTCACCTCATTTACGATGCCATTCGCAGGGGATTGCCCAGCATTCGTCATTTTGAAGCGCACTTTGACTTTGCCGTGTTCGAGGACCACCGTGCAATCTGAAAGGGCTAGATAAGCGCGCACCTGCGCTTCGCCGATTTCCTTGCTAGTTACATTTGCGCTTTCGGCAGCGTCGAGGGCTTTTCGAGTTAAACCGATCTGGATAACCACCGCGCCCGTTCCCGCTACGGTCACCGCTACGCCGATCATCGATGTTGCAAGCATCAATAATGCCCAACGTGCCATGTCCTCTTGCGCTGCGAGGTCTCTCGCAGCGCGCATGGCATCGCTGGCAGGCAATGCTACGCCTGCATCCCTGAGCAGCGTGAATTCGGTCAGTCTTGCCGCGCTCACTGCCCCCAGATAGGCGCCAACACCTAACGCCAAGCACACGATTGAGATCACTGCCGCCGCAGCGATTGGAACGACTAATCTGTTCTTCATGCCCCCCGGCACGCCCCCCAATTCGTGATCCAATATGATTACTGGTGTCGATAATCCTGCCGCTGATCGTGCATGGTCGCCTGCTGCTGCTCGCTATCAGGCGGAGGCGGCGTGTCTAGATTTTCCGGAGGTATTTGATCGGCCAACACGCGCACCTGGGCGAGGGCGATCGACTTGACGAAGTCCGGTAGCGGCTTGAAGAGCTGGACGAGCTGGGCGGTCTGCGAATCGAGTGGATCGGCTTCTATTCGCTGGCCTGTGATGATCCAAAACCAGTCGGCGCCAACGCCTGCGATACGCTGCAAATAATCTAGGGTGGGCAAACCGCCTGATTCATAACGGCTTTGGGTATTGAGCGTAACGCCCCCGACTTTCGCCATTTCGGTCTGATTAAGCGCGAGCTCTTTCCTCGTGGCGCGCAGTCGCTCGCCAATTTCATAGCCATTTCCGAATTCGGCTTGACATTTCACAGCCAATTGTGAATTATCCTCACAGATTCTCGCAAAGGTGACATGCCACATGACGGTGCCCGGAGTCTCGCGTCCCGAAAATTTTGCGCAGCGCATCAGCGCGGTGCGCCAGCAGTTCGACGCGTCGGGCGTATCCATCACCGAATGGGCCAATCAGCACGGCTTCAGCCCAAACATGGTCCACAATGTTCTTGCCGGTAAGCGCCGCTGTATTCGTGGTGAATCCCATCGCATCGCGGTGGCCCTCGGAGTAAAAGAGGACGTTCCTCCGCCCGGCGAGCCACTGCGTGCTGCGCCTGAGCGGATTGAAGGCGTCCGGGGATGATCTTTCGCGGCATCCCCCCCAGCGAAGCCGCGATGGCCGAACGAGGTCGGGGCGTTTCCGTCCCGACCTCCGGAGGCAAAGCTACGCCATTCGCGCGTGCCCGTATCGGGCAGACTGTCGCGGCTTTTGCCATGTCGCGTTTCGGCGCGACTGGCGGCATTCAAATGACATTCCATGCGCGCGGTCGCTCTCCCGGCTGTCCGTCGCGCGACCGGCGCCAGTCCGGCAAGGGGCGCCCTTGCGCTCCGGCTCCCACAACAAAGGGACTGGCGCCGGCTTGCGCACTGCAGGCACCGGCATGACGAAGATCCGTCGCCCGCTCAGCATCGATGCTGCCCTGGCCCGCATCGCTGGTCAGGTTCCCGGTGGCTGGAAGGCCATGGGCGAGGCCGTGGGTTATGAGGAGCGCACCGTCCGCAAATGGGGCGATGAGGATCAGGATGGCGAGGTCAATGTGCCTGCTGCCATCAAGCTCGATCTGCTGTACCAGAAGCACGGCGGCGAGGGCCGCCCGATCTACGACGTTTATGGTCTGATGCTCGGCGCCGCTGTCGCGGAGGCCTACACCGACCAATTCGAGATCCTCCGCCGCGTCATCAACGTGGTGAAGGAGACAGGGGAGGCGAAGGCCGCGTTGGTGCGCCTGTCTCTCCCCGGTGCGACTGAAGCCGATCGGCGTGCCGCGCAGCGGGAAGTGATCGAGGCTCTTGATGAACTGAAGAACATTCTCCCGCTGCTCGAGCACGTCGAGAGGGCCAAGCAGGCGCCTGATGCCATCGGCGCCGTTCAGTCGCGCGCACCGCCCTAAGCGCCGCTCACCGTCCACTGCATCCTGTCCACCGTCCGTCCCGTAGCATCGCTTCCGGGAGCGGCTTTCTGCTGTCTGGAGCCTGCAAATGACCATGAGCCCCGGCACCTATCTTGCCCGCCGCCGCGCTGCTGCCGGCCTCGAAGTCGAGGACGTCGCGCTCCGTATCGAGACGACGCCCTATCCGATGAACCTGCGCGATCGCGTGGCCTGGCTGCGCAACATCGAGCAGGATGTTTCTCCGCTGACCATCGGCACGGCCGTCGCGCTGCAGCAGCTCTATCCCTTCGACGGCGAAGTGCTGATCCAGCTCTGCGTATGCATCGACAACCCGCAGAAGGCGCCGCCGGCCATTTGCCGGGTCTGCGCCTGCACCCAGCACGATGCCTGCCGCGACGGCGACATGACATGCGGGTGGGCGGAGGACGATCTCTGCACCCGCTGTGCGGAAGAGCTGCGCTTCGCCACCGCGCATCATGGCGCGCTGGCGACCACCGCCGGGTCGGCCGCAGCATGAAGCGCGCAGTGCCGCTGAGCGCGCAAGCGCCGCGCCCGCGCCCCGCGCGCGTCCACCCCATCGCCTGCCACTGCGAGCATCGCGATCCGCACCGCACGGCCGAGGCCATCCGCGCCCTCAACCACTGGGCGCGCCTCACCCTCATCGGCCTGGGCCTGGGCCTCGGCGCAGCCTGGCTCCTCGATCTCGCGATTGGCGGGCCGGGCATCCTATCGATCTTCGGAGTTTGAACATGAGCGACAACATTGCCGCCGACCAGCTGCGCCTGCTCATCGAGCGCATCGAGCGCCTCGAGGAAGAAAAGAAGGGCATCGGAGACGACATCAAGGACGTCTACGGCGAGGCCAAGGCGACCGGTTATGACGTCAAGATCATGCGGCAGATCGTCAGCCTGCGGAAGCTACCCAAGCATGATCGTCAGGAGATGGAGGCGATCCTCCAGACCTATCTCGCGGCGCTGGGGATGGAATGATGCACGCCGAGCCTTCGCCCTACGCTGGCCATCATCTCCGCATCAGCTCTGGCGCCTTGAGCGGATTCACCTTCCATGTTGAGGACTGGTGGGACCGCGTTGCGGGCAAATCGTGGAAGTTCTGCGACGGCAATCCAGCGTGCATTGACTATGCGCTTCGTGAGCGCACGCCCCTCGACGACGAAGTTCTATACGGAAAGATCGGCGGGCTGGGTAAGCTCGTTCACATAAGCCAGCTCGAGATCCAGCCATAATGCCGCGCGCCGCCTTCTGCCGCTGCGCAGAGTGCCTTGCGCTCGATCGTGCTTTTCCAGGGCAGGGGCAGCAACTGCTGCTGCCTGCGACCACCAGGCCGAGGCGAGGGCGTCATGCGTCCAGGCCAGGTCTTTCGAGAGAGGACAGCCGGGCATGATCTGGTTCGTCATTGCCGTGGCGGTCACCGCCGCCGGCATCGCCTGGCTCAGCCGCATTCCGCCGCCCGTCTGCGATGAATGCGGCGAGGAGATCGGCGAGAACGACGATTGCGAGTCCTGCGTCAGCTTCCGGACTTACCCGTGAGGACACGCCCGTGATCGGAGATCGCGCAGCGGCGACCGCGACTGCGGCCGTCGCTGCCCGCCTGCTGCTGCCGCTGATGCGGTGCTGCTCGACGATTTGAGGAGAAGATGATGGTTGCCCTCCATATGGCGGGCGCGCGTCGGGCTGCATGCCGACCCGCGCCGCCCCGGCGCGCGGCATGGAGCCGCGAACCTTGCCCGCGCTGCGCGGTGCGCGGCGATGTCGGCTGCGCACATCAGGCGCCATTCGCCGAGGAGGTGCCGCGCCATGTCCGCTAGATATGCAGCGCGCACCGAGGTGCCGATCGCGAAGACGCGCGTGGAGATCGAGGAGTTGGTCGGGCGTTACGGGGCCGCTCAGTATATGAGCGGCTACGACGCCACGCGGGCGTTCATCGGGTTCACGATGGCGGATCGGCAGGTGCGTTTTCACCTGCAGCTGCCTGACGCGGCCGAGAAGGCCTTCACGACCTATCGGGATGGCCATGGCTACGAGCGCCTTCGCACGGCCGATGCGGCGCACAAGCAATGGGAGCAGGCGTGCCGCTCCCGATGGCGGGCGTTGCTGCTCGTCATCAAGGCCAAGCTCGAAGCGGTCGAGGTCGGCATCAGCACATTTGAGAGCGAGTTCCTGGCGAACATCGTGATGCCCGACGGCCAGCTCGTTGGCGAGTTGGTGCGGCCGCGAATCGCGCAGGCTTACGAAACGGGAGACATGCCGGCCTTGCTTCCACCGCCGGCAAAAGAGGGAGGAGCATCATGACGACTTACAGCCACAGCGGCGAGGCGCTCTGGCGCCTCCCGCGCGTCAGTGAGGCCACCGGCCTCGCTCGAGCGACGATTTATCGCCGCATGGACGCGGGCACTTTTCCGCAACGCAGGGATCTCGGGGGGAATCGCGTCGGTTGGCGCCGTTCGGAGGTCGAGGCCTGGATCGTGTCGCGTGAATCGAAAGACGGCGCTTCAAACTGAAACGGGGGCCTCGCAGGGGGCCTCAAATTGCGATGATGGGGGTAATATGTTGAATTTCACCGAAACTTTGCGGTGTAGTGGCTCCCCGAGTAGGATTCGAACCTACGGCCATTCGATTAACAGTCGAATGCTCTACCGCTGAGCTATCGGGGAGCAGCCGGGCTTTCGTCCGGCGAGGCCGCGCCTATAGCAGCGGGTTTGAAAGAAACGCAAGAGCACTCATGAGATAAATTGTTCAGCCGCGATTCGATCGTCCAGCGTGTGCTCGGGATCGAACAAAAGCGTGAGCGGCATGGCGAAATCCACGGCGATCTCGACCTGCGAGACATCGCGCACCTCGCGCTGGTCGGCCACGGCGGAGACCGGACGCTTGACGGGGTCGACCACGCGCAGGCGAATCTTGCTGCGCTCCGGAAGAATCGCGCCGCGCCAGCGGCGCGGGCGGAAGGGGCTGATCGGCGTGAGCGCGACGAGGCCGCAGTCGAGCGGGAGAATGGGCCCGTGTGCCGATAGATTATAGGCCGTGGAGCCGGCTGGCGTGGCCACCAGCGCGCCGTCACAGACCAGTTCCTGAATCACGACTCGCCCGTTGACAGAAACTTCGAGCCAGGCGGTCTGGCGTGTCTCGCGCAGCAGGGAGATTTCGTTGATCGCGGGCATCGCGAAGGTTTCGCCGCTCACTGTCACGGCGTGCATCCGCAAGGGGTTAACCTTGAAGGCCTTGGCCTTGTCGAGGCGCTGGTCCAGCCCGTCCTGCCGCCATTCGTTCATCAGGAAGCCGACGGTGCCGAGGTTCATGCCGAACACGGGCACCCGGCGATGGCTCTCCAGCAGCGTATGGAGCGTCTGCAGCATGAAGCCGTCGCCGCCCAGCGCGATGATGATATCGGCCTCGTTGAGGCTGACGAACGGAATGACCGCCTGCAGCCGCCGCGCGGCTTCCTGCGCAGCGTCCGTGGGCGAGGCGAGCAGGGCAAGTTTGCGATCGGCCATGAGGTGGCGTTATCCGCCCGTCACGCTCATGTGGCGGCGCGTCGCAGGCTGCGCGCCAGCCGCGACGCTGAAGTCATGTGCCAGAGGCTTGGCAGCCAGCGCCCGGTCGAGCAGGGCATCGATTCCCGCGACACCCTGTTCACGGAATGCGGCCTTGAGATCGATATGATCCTCATGCCCCAGGCACATGTAGATGCGTCCCTGGCAGGTGAGGCGCATCCGGTTGCAATCGGCGCAGAAATTCTGGGAGAGCGGGGTGATGAGGCCGAGCCGGGTCTTGAGGCCGGAGAGGGCAAAATAGCGCGCCGGCCCGCCGGTGCGGTCATCCAGCGGGATGAGAGCGTGCCGCTCGCGAATCGGAGCGATTGCCTCGATCAGCGGCAGGAAGCGATCCGAGCGATCCTCCGCCACTTCGCCAAGCGGCATCGTCTCGATCAGGGTGAGATCGAAGCCCTGCTCCGCGCAATAATCGAGCAGCGGCAGTATCTGGCCTTCGTTGGTATCCCGCAGCGCCACGGTGTTGAGCTTGACCTTGAGGCCCGCCTGCCGCGCGGCCTCAAGACCGCCGAGTACCTTGGCGATATCGCCACCGCGCGTCACATGCGCGAAAATCTCCGGGTCGAGCGCATCGAGGCTGACGTTGATGCGCCGGATGCCGGCATCGAACAGCATGTCGGCATAGGTCGCGAGTTGCGTGCCGTTGGTCGTCAGCGTCAGTTCGTCCAGCCGACCGGCCTTCACATGGGGGCCAAGGGCACGGGCGAGATCGCCGAAATCACGGCGCACCAGCGGCTCGCCGCCGGACAGGCGAATCCGGCGGACGCCCCGGGCAATGAAGCGCTCGGCGATGACCGCAATTTCCTCCAGCGTGAGGATTTCCCGCCGGGGGAGGAATTGCATTGTCTCGCTCATGCAGTAGCGGCAGCGCAGATCGCAGCGATCCGTCACCGAAATCCGCAGATAGTCGATGCGGCGACCGTGACTGTCGCGCATGGCCGGAGCAGCGTCGGGGAGGCTGTCGATTGCGTTCGCCATACGCATTAGCTAGGCGATGCGGGGGGAAGGCGCAACCATCGCGCGTCGGTTGCGCTTGATCCCGTCCGCTAATCCACAAGCCTGAACGGATCGCGACCATTGTGAGAGAGCCTGCCGCAGCCCGGTCCCATGAAGAGGGCGACCAGTCCTCCGGCCTGTCCGGGGATATGGGCGGGTTGCCGCTGTTCATTCTCTCGGCCGCACACCGTGATGCGCTTTCCGCCTGCGCTGCGCGGGCCGGGTGGAAGCCGATCGCGGCGCGGCGGCTGGACAGGGCCGAGAGCCGCTATCTCGGGAGCCTGGCGCGCATCGCGGTCATCGATCTGCGCGGCGTGGCGCCGGATGATGCCCTCGAAATGGTGAAAGCCCTTGCTGCCGCCGTCGAGGCCTCCGGCGGCGCCTTGCTGCTGCTCGTTGAAGATGTCGGGGCGCCGCACGTCTCCGGGCTGATCGCCGCCGGCGCCACCCATCTGCTGGATGGCGAGATCGACGAGGCCCGCTTCACCATCGCGCTGCGCACCGCCGACAAGCTGGCCGAGCGATTGATCGGCAGTCTTGCCGCGGCGGGCAACCGCCATGCCGTCGCACGCAGCGATGGCCTGTTCTGGCGCTGGAATGGGGCGGAGCGGACGCTCGCGATCAGCCCGGCGCTGGGCGATCTGCTGCGGATCATGGTGCCGGATGCCGATCATGCCCGGCTTGGCATTGCCGATCTGGTCCGCGCGCTCGATCGGGCGGACCGGGCAGGGGCCGTGGCCGCGATCCGCCGCGCCGTTGACGACCTGATGCCCTCCGCCTTTGCCCATGCCGTCCCGTCCCAGCCGGATCGACGGCTGGTCCAGCATCTCTATCCGGACGCGCAGGGCTTTAGCGGTGAGGTCGAGGAACTCGATGTGCATCATCGCGCCAACCGGCGGGATCGGGACCCGATGACGGGCCTTGCCAGCCGCCAAGGCGCGATCCGCTGGCTCGGCCATCATTTGGCGCAAGGGCGGCTGCCGGCGGTTCTGCTGATCGGGCTTGGCGATTTCGACCGGGTCAACAGCGCTTATGGGCGCTTGGTCGGCGATGCGATGCTCTCTCGCGTCGCGATCCGCCTCCAGCGGCTCGTCGATGCCATGGCGCCGCGCGACTCGCTGGTGGCGCGGATCACCGGCACAGAGTTTGTCATCGCCGTGCTGGGTGGGCCTGAAACCGCGCTGCCCTCCGTCGAGCGGGCAACGCTGCTGGCGCAGCAAATCGTCGCGGAAATCAGTCGGCCCTTCAACGCAGGCGACTATCTCATTCGCCTGACGGCGCGCTGCGGCCTTGCGCCCGGTCAATCGGGCGATGCGGCCGAGACGATCCTGCGCCGCGCAAGCAATGCGCTCGCGGACGCCCGACGCGGCAGTGCGCAGGGCGGCATCCGCATCCGGGTGGCGGACGAAGCCAGCCGCATCGTGGATGACGATCGCTTGCAGAACGATCTGCGTCACGCCCTCGATTCCGGACAGATCCAGCTCTTGTTCCAGCCGCAATATGCGATGGAGGACGATAGCATTGTCGGGGTCGAGGCGCTCGCGCGCTGGCAGCACCCACATTATGGCGAGATCGGCGCCGGCGCACTGTTCGCCATTGCCGAGCGATCCGATTTCATGCTGCCGCTCTCCGACCATATTCATGCGCGGGCATTGGCGGAGGCGGCGGCATGGCCGGAGGAACTGCGCGATCTGCGGTTAGCGATCAACGTGACGGCGGCCGACATTTCCGAGCCGGATTTCCTGCAGAACTTCCTCCAGACCGTCGATGCATCGGGCTTCGCGCGCGAGCGTCTGACCGTCGAACTGACCGAAAGCGGCCTGGTCGAGCATCTCGCCGGCGCCTCGCTGCTGCTCACGCAATTGCGTGAGGCGGGGCTCAAGGTTGCCGTTGACGACTTTGGAACCGGCTATTCAAGCCTTGCCTATCTCAAGGCGCTGCCGCTCGATTATCTCAAGATCGACCGGAGCATCGCGCGCGATATCGAGGGCACTGCGCGTGATCGCGTGATCGTCCGGGCGATCATCGATATGGGGCGTTCGCTGGGGCTGGGCGTGATTGCCGAGGGTGTGGAAACCGAGCAGCAACTTGCGCTTCTCGCGCGGGCGGGCTGCACCTGTTATCAGGGTTTTCTGCGTTCACCGGCCATCGCCAGCGACAAGCTCGCCGATCTCGTGCGCACGAGCCAGCGCCCCGCCACCTAGCGCGGCCAGCTCAACCGTAACGCAGTTCACCCCGGAAGGGCAGATTACGACGGGCAATTTCGGTGTTCACCGCTTGTTGCAGCGGCGTATTCGACTCGCGCGCAGCCGCGCGCCGCGCGATTGCGTACAGCTCGGCATCCAGCATGGCTCTCGCCATGTCCGTGCATTCGTCGGTTAATTTTCTCATCGGATGTCCCTCCTATCGAGGGGCAAAGCGGAATTCCGCGCACCGTCTGCTGCAATGCACAGCCGACTCGATGATAAACAGCGAAACTCCCCGCCTCAACGCGAGAAGTGTAACACAGCTGGCAAAAAATGGGTGGGAAATCGGAACCGCTCGCCCGATTTCCCGTGCCGCCGATCAGGCCGCCTTGCGGAACTCCAGGTCCAGCCGATCCCAAATCTCGACCAGCGCGGACACAAGCTCACGCATCATCTCTTCGCTGTGGGACGGGCCGGGCGTGAACCGCAGCCGCTCCGTACCGCGCGGCACGGTGGGAAAGTTGATGGGCTGCACATACACGCCATATTCGGCGAGCAAAATGTCACTGATCCGCTTGGCCTTCACCGGATCGCCAACCATCAGCGGCACGATATGGGTGACCGACGGCATGACCGGCAGATTGGCATTGGCCATTTCGGCCTTGAGGAACGCCGCTGCGGCCTGTTGCGCGTCCCGCTCGACCTGGCTCTGCTTGAGATGCCGGACGGCCGCCAGAACGCCGGCAACGAGCACCGGCGAGAGGGAGGTGGTGAAGATGAAGCCCGGCGCATAGCTGCGGATCACATCGATGATCACCTTGTCAGCCGCGATGTAGCCGCCCATCACGCCAAAGGCCTTGCCCAGCGTGCCTTCGAGGATCGTGATGCGGTGCGCTGCCTCGTCCCGCTCAGTGATGCCGCCGCCGCGCCGACCGTACATGCCAACAGCATGCACTTCATCGCAGTAGGTGAGGGCGTTGAACTCATCGGCAAGGTCGCAGATGTCGTGGATGGGCGCCACGTCGCCGTCCATCGAATAAACGCTCTCGAAGGCGATCAGCTTGGGCGCATCCGGATCGGCCTCGGCCAGCAGTTCGCGCAGATGCGCCACGTCATTGTGACGGAACACGCGCTTCTCGCAGCCCGAATTGCGGATACCCGCAATCATCGAGGCGTGGTTGAGCGCGTCGGAAAAGATGATGCAGCCGGGCAGCAGCTTGCCCAGCGTGGCGAGCGTCGCCTCGTTGGAGACATAGCCGGACGTGAAGAGCAGCGCGCTCTCCTTGCCATGCAGGTCCGCAAGCTCGGCTTCTAGATCGACATGGTAATGGGTATTGCCGCCGATATTGCGCGTGCCGCCGGAGCCGGCGCCGACATCGTGCAGCGCCTCTTCCATAGCCGCGATCACCTTGGGATGCTGGCCCATGGCGAGATAATCGTTGGAGCACCAGACGGTGATCGGCTTGGGGCCGTTATGCCCGGCAAAGCAGCGCGCATTGGGGAAGGCGCCCTTGTTCCGCAGAATGTCGATGAAGACCCGGTAGCGGCCCTCGCCATGCAGACGCTCGATCGCCTGCGTGAAAACATGCTGATAATTCATGGTCGGCAGCTTGTCCCGTCTCGATACCGCGCCTCTAGCGGTCTATGGCTCGCAATTCCACTGATAATGGCTTGCAAGTCGATATTGGCGTCTAATGATGTGGCGCCGCTACGCTTTGATTTGCCTCAAAGCAGTTCGGTTTTGGTGATGCCGTAAGTCTGCAGCGCGGGGCTGAGTGCGTCGATGTCCGGTGAGGGGCCGGTGAAGACGGCTTTGCCCGGCGCCGGCTCGGCCGGCCAGGGCGCTTCACCATTCAGCCAGGCGATCCGCCGCGCGATTCCGTCGCCACCGTGGAGAAAGGTGATGGGGTGCGGCGCGGCCTCGGCCAGTTCAGCTTCCACCAACGGAAAGTGCGTGCAGGCGAGGACCACCATGTCCATCCGGTCTCCGCCCGGCTGCTCGAGCAGGCCGGCGAGAGCAGTAGCCGGAATTTCCGGGTCGGCCGGTGCACCGCGCAGCCGCGCCTCGGCATAAGCGACCAAAGCGGCGCTGCCATGCCGCAAGACCGTACAGTCCGCGCCATGCTCGCGGGCGAGCCGATCCACATAGGGCTGTCGCACCGTGGCATCGGTACCGAGCACGCCGATGACTCGAGTTTTCGAGGCCAGAGCGGCCGGCTTGATCGCCGGCACTGTGCCCACGACGGGAATATCGAGCGCCGCGCGCACCGAGGCGAGGGCGATGGTCGAAGCGGTGTTGCAGGCGATCACGGCCATGCGGGGGCGATAGCGCTCCACCAGCCGGCCCAGCAGCGCCGGGACGCGTGCCGCGATCTCCGCCTCGCTCTTGATGCCGTAGGGAAACCCGGCATTGTCGGCGGCATAGACGATGGGCATCGTCGGCAGCAGGGCCGTTGCGGGGCGCAGGATGGACAGCCCCCCCACGCCGGAATCGAAGAACAGGACGGGAGCCGCTTCAGGCGGGCGGGTCGGTTCAGCCATGGCGCTTCTCTTGGCGCTGCGTGTCCGCACAAGTCAATCGTCGATGATGGGGGCGGTTGAGCGCTAATGGCGGCTCTGCCATCATGGCATCCGATAAGGGAGGAAGAGGATGGACGGCACAATCGACCGTGAAGAGCGGCATCGGCTAATCGATATGATTACGGCGGCCTGGAAGACCAAGGTGATTGGCGAGGCGGTTGGGCTGGGCCTCATTGAGGCGCTCGCGGCCGGACGCCACGATAGCGCGACTATCGCTCAGTCATTGGGTGCCGATGAGGACGGGGTCATGCGCCTGCTGCGCGCACTGGCAGTGCTTGGCCTTGTCACGCATGAGGGCTCGGATCGCTTCTCGCTTACGCCGCTCGGGGACTGCCTGCGCAAGGACGCGCCGGATTCGCTTTATGGCATGAGCGGACATTGGAATGAGCGGATGTGGAACAGCTTCGCCAATCTGGGTGTCAGCGTGATGAGCGGGGAGCCCTCCGTGCCGTCCGGCCCTGATCATTTCGTCCAGCAGCAGGCTGATCCGGCGCGGGCGGATGTCTTCAACCGCGCCATGGCAGAAGGGAGCCTGCGTGTCGGGCGGGCTCTCGCGCGGGCTTATGACTTTTCCGACGTGAAGACGGTGCGGGACGTCGGCGGCGGCTATGGCGCACTGCTTGTCGGCTTGCTCGAAACCCATCCCCATCTGCGCGGCGAAATTTTTGATCTGGCCACGCTCGGCGACGCTGCGCTCAATTGGCAGGACGGGCAGCCCGTTCGAGATCGCATGGCCTATCTCGGCGGCAGCTTTTTCGATGCCATTCCGCCCGGCGCGGACCTTATTCTTCTCAAATTCATTCTGCACGATTGGAACGACGCGCGGTGTCGGACAATCCTGTCCAAATGCCGGGATGCGATTGGGGACGGGCGCATCCTGATCATCGAGCGGATCGTGCCCGAGCGTGTCGGGCCGGGCGACGAAGACGTGATCCGGGGCGATCTGATCATGCTGAGCGTTGGCGGCAAGGAGCGAACGGAGGCTGAATATCGCGCCTTGTTGAGCGCGACCGGGCTCGACATGACCGGCATCACCCCGATCGACGACCGTTATGCGGCCATTGAAGCGCGGCGCGTCGGCTAATTGATGAATGCGGAGCGCACCAGCGGGCAATCCGCCAGTGCGCTGAAAGGCTGATCAGCCTTCCTTATTGGCCGCGATGCGCTCGGCTGACTGGATGGTGTTCTCCAGCAGCATGGCGATGGTCATCGGGCCGACGCCACCCGGCACGGGCGTGATGTGGCTGGCCTTTTTGGAAACGCCCTCGAAATCCACATCGCCGACCACGCGGCCATCGGGCAGGCGATTGATGCCGACGTCGATCACCACCACACCGGTCTTCACCATCTGCGGCACGATCAGGTTCGGCACGCCCGCAGCGACGACGAGAATATCGGCGAGGATGGTCCACTGTCCGAGATCCCGCGTCTTGGCATGGCAGATTGCGACCGTCGCATCATTGGCCATGAGCATCAGCGCCATCGGCTTGCCGACGATGTTGGATGCGCCGACCACGACGACATTGCGCCCTTCGATGGGGATGCCCTCATGCTTGAGCAGGTTCATCACGCCATAAGGCGTGCAGGGCGGGAAGACCTGGCGCCCCACCACCAGCGCGCCGACATTGTAAAGGTGGAAGCCATCGACGTCCTTCTCGGGCGCGATGGTCTCCAGCACCTTCTCCATGTCGATATGCTTGGGCAGGGGCAGCTGGACGAGAATGCCGTGGACATTGGGATCGGCATTCAACTTGCCGATCAGCACCAGCAATTCCTCATTGGTGATGGTGGCCGGGTGACGATGGCTGATCGACTTGATGCCGACCGCCTCGCAGGCCTTCACCTTGCGGCTGACATAGATGGCGGATGCGGGGTCCTCACCAACCAGCACAACCGCCAGACCGGGCGTCACGCCGCGCGCCTGAAGTGCCTCGACCCGCGCGCGCTGCTCGTCGCGCATCTTGAGAGCGACGGTCTTGCCGTCGATCAGCTTGGCGCCGCCAACTGGCCGATTGTCCGTTGCGAGAGCGTTCACGCGGTCCTGCCTTTCTGATGCGGCCTGTGATGTCGGCCCATTTGCTGTTCGTCCCGATCCCATGCCCGGCGGTCGCGCGCGTCGCGCTTGATCTCTCCCAGGTGGAATGCCCTCATAGAGCCGTCTGCTCTTTAAGGACCGCGACGCAGCAGATGCAGCCAAGCAGTTGATCTTTGGCGCCGTCCATAAGTGGCGGGATAATTCAAGTCAAACGAGGCCAGGGCTTTCTCAGGAATGCCTGATCGGCCCGGCGTGAGCCTTACCGCGCTGGGCCATCGAAGCGATAAAGAGTGGCCCATTTTAGAACAGCAATGGTTAATATCGTTGTTAATCAATTTTAAAGGTCTGCTATGTCGCTCGCTGTCAGCTGCAGAGTCGCAGCGACACATGTGGGAGATTATCATGCGTAAATCACTTTTGGCGGCGGCTTCGCTCGGTGCGATGCTGCTGGCGGCAGCGCCTGCCTCTGCAGCAATCACCTTCACGCTGGATGACGTGAACTTCATCGGCGGTGGTGCGCTGACGGGATCGTTCACCACCAGCGACGATCTGTCGACACTGCTCGATTTCTCGATCAGCACCACGGCAAATAATTACGGCTTCTTCGGCAATTTCCCGGGTGACACCTACACGCTTGCGGATGCGACGAGCGTCGCCTGGTCGTCCACCCTCGGTCTGGGCGCTACCTTCGTTTCGCCGATCTCGGCGATCGCGCTGGTCTTCGAAAGCCCGCTGACGGCTGATGGCACGTCGCTGGCGCTCTCGAACGAGACCGTCGTGAAGTGGAATGGCGGCACGCGCTTCGCCCTGTCCGGCAGCGTTTCGCCGGTTGCGGCGCCCGTGCCTGAGCCGGCAACGTGGATGATGCTGATCGGCGGGTTTGCGATTGCTGGTACGATGATGCGTCGTCGTCGCACGACTGTCAGCTTCGCCTGAGTCGAACGCTCGATTTCAAGGAAGCCCGGCTGGAAACGGCCGGGCTTTTTTGTGCGCGCCGTTCTCGCCGGTCCGGCAGCGCGCCCGGTGCGCTTACATGTCGATTTCGCGCACGCCCTTAATCCTGCGCGCGCGCTCTACGCGGTTGCGCAGCTCCGTGCGGATATGGCGCGCATTTTCCAGGTTGCTGATGCGCAGCACGGTGCGCCGATCGACGCCTTCGCCGGTCAGGTCCGAGGAAATGATCTGCAGATTGCCGACGTCAAACAATTGCTGGATGATCGAGAAATCCGCGCGCACATCCTTGATGCGGTAGAGTTCGATCTCCTCTTCCGTCCGGGCGAGGATGCCCTGCCGAATGAACAGGCGCTCGCCGCTCAGCTCGTACCATGTCATGCGATAGCGCAGCGCGACCACGCCCACGGCAATAAACGGAATCCCGAGCAGCAGGACCGATCCGGCCAAGGTCAGCCAGCCCTTGAAGGATTTGAGCAGGAAGGCGGACATGGTCGGGCGAAATCCGATGACATGCTCGGTCTGCCATCCCGCCATCTGAACTGCTCTGCCGGTCATGCTCTGCTCCATCCTCGCCGCGCTCTAGTCGGCCGGGGCAGAGGGCACGTCAAGAGGGGTGAGTGATCGCTTTTGCGACGAGCCCATCTTGCGTCTCGCAGAGCAGTGGACGCTGTAGTATCCCGGCCCGCTGCAGGCATCGGGCGACGCGGTCGCCGACGGTCGGATCGAAGGCGAGGTAGAAACATGCGCAAGAAACTGCTCAGCTTTCTGGCGTTGGGATTGCTGGGTGCGGTCAGCGCGACTGCGCAGGGGCGGACATCCGTCGCCGCGCCGAGCGCATCCTATCGGCTGGCGCCCTTTGGCGCCGTGCATGTCGACCGGCCGGCCGGTCCGCCGCAGGGTGTCGTGATCTTCCTTTCGGATTCGCCGACTGCCGCGCCCATCGCGCGCGGTTTGAGCCAGCGCGGGCTCCTCGTTGCGACGGTTTCGGCCGCTACATTGCTCAAGACCGTTCAGGCTTGGCATCAACGCTGCCTCAACCTGAATGCGCCGATCAACGATCTCTCCAAGGATCTCCAGCATCGTGCGGGAATTGAGGCCTATCTCAAGCCCGTGCTGATCGGCCAGGGTGCGGGGGCCGCCCTTGCTTATGCCGCGCTCTCTCAATGGCCCAACGCGCCCTACCGTGGGGTGATCTCGATCGGCTTCACGCCGCAGGTGACCAGCGCCAGCCCATGGTGCGCGACCGGCGGCGCGTCCTTTGTCCGAGTCGGGCAGACCGGCCGCTGGTCGTTGAAACCGAACAGGCAGATTGGCGTGCCCTGGCTCGTCATGGGCACGGCGGCGCAAGTTAGCCGGACGCAATCCTTCGTGCGCGCGGTGCCGGGCGCGAACCAGAGAACGCTGCCCTCAGCCGCGCAGGCATGGCCGCAAGCCATCGCTGATGCGACGATGGCACTGCTGCCGCGCGACCAGCCGCGCCCTCCCGCCGGCGCGCTCCCGCACCTCACCATGCCGCTCACATTGGTGCAGGCGGCAACGACGCCGACGCAACGCGATCTGATGGCGATCATCTATTCGGGCGACGGCGGCTGGGCGAGCATCGACCGCGACGTGGCGAGCCAACTCGCCGCGGCAGGGATACCGGTGGTCGGCGTGGACAGCCTCGAATATTTCTGGACCGCGCGCACACCCGCCGGGGCCGGGCGCGATCTCGCGGCGCTCATCGAGACGTTTAGCGAACGTTGGGGGCGTGCGCGGGTTCTGCTCATCGGTTACAGCTTCGGCGCGGATGCCCTCCCATTCATGGTCGATGCTCTGCCGCCGGCCATCCGCAGCAAGATCGAGCGCGTGTCCCTGCTGGGCTTGAGCAGCACGGCGGATTTCCAGTTTCACCTCAGCAGCTGGCTGGATGTGGGCGATAGCGGCGGGCTGCCGACAATTCCGGCGATTACGCGGCTGCGCGGCCTGGCGGTCCAGTGCGTGCGCGGGCAGGATGAAGACGAGAGCGCCTGCGGCAAGATCCCGCAGGGGCTCGCCCAGCAATATGTCGTTCCGGGCGGTCATCATTTCGATAGCAATGCGGCGTTGCTGGCGCAGATCATCCTCGCTCGCAAGCGCCCCTGAAGCGCTGACGATGGATCAGGTCTGGGGGCTGCCGCCGATGAGGCTCTGCAGGTCGATCAGTGCGCGGGCGAGCGAGATGCCCTGAGGCCCTGCGATGTAGCGCGGCTCCCATTCGGGCGAGAATTTCTCCTTATAGGCGCGCAGCCCCTCAAAGCCGTAAAAGGCATTGCCATGCTGATAGAGAAACGCCCCAAGCTTTGACCACAAAGGCGCGAGGCGGCGCGCTTCCAGCCCGGAGAGCGGCGCCATGCCGATGTTGAACCAGCGATAGCCCTGCTGCTGCCCCCATTGCATCAGGCGGATGAACAGAAAGTCCATGGTGCCATAAGGTGCGGCGTCGTCATGGCGCATGAGGTCGATGGAAAGTTCCGAGCGGGTCTGTGTCGGCCAGATATTGGCGAAGGCGACGATCTGCCCCTGACTTCGCACCACGGCGCAATCAAACCTTCCGAGATAGGCACGATCGAAACGACCGACACTAAAGCCCTTCTCGCGCTGGCCCTTGGCCTTGAGCCAGAAATCGGAGACGCGCTCGAGTTCGCCCATATGGGCGGGCACGTCGGTGGCAGGGATGACTTCGAACGTCGCGCCCTCGCGCGTCGCCCGGCGCTCTGCATGGCGCAGCGACTTGGCGCTGGGGCCATCGAGCGAGAATGTCGCGAGGTCCACATGGGCTTCCTCGCCGTATTTGGTGATGCGCAGGCCCAGCTCAATGGCCATCGGCAGGGCGACCGGGCTGATCTGGTAGAGCAGCAGGCGTCCCTGCGCCGCGTCCGCCTTTTCGCGCAGGTCCCAGAGCAAATCGGACCATTCGTCCTCGGCGCCAACAGGATCGCCCATCACGATCCAGCTCGCTCCCTTGATCTGATACATCAAAAAAGCGCGGCCGCTTTGCGAGTGGAGGAAGCGCTTGTCTCCGGTGAAGGCAAGATTTGCGTCGGTCCGATCCGCCAGCGCGAGAGCGGCGGGGGACGGCTCATCTACCCCAGCTTCTACGGCGCGTTCGGCCCGGGCCGGCTCGAACAGGCGGGCCAGGCCGACGCCCACGAGCAGCACCGCGACAGCAAGGCTGGCGCGCAGGAACCGCGCGGCATCGGCCCGCTCGGCAAAGCGCCACCACAGATCGTTCTGATAATCCACATGGCGGTAGGCGAACAGCCCGATCCAGATCGACAGGCCGACCACCACCGCAATCGTCGCCAGCCAGCCGGGCGAGAAGGCCTCCGCCAGCAGGCGTGTGCGCCGGTAGAAAGCGGGCTTGGACCATTGCAGCGCGGCCGCGATCAGCAGCATGACGCCCGCTTCCTCATAATCCAGTCCCTTAACGATCGAGAAGACCGCGCCGGCGAGCAGCAGGAGCCGCGTGAGCCAGAAGGCCCCGTCGAGGCGACGGTAAAGGCCGGCGGAAAGCACCAATAGAGCCGCACCGATCAGGCTCCCGGCCATGTGGGACAGCTCCACGAACGGCAGCGGCACAATGTCGGACACGGTGTTGGCGCGCCAGGGGATGGTCGGCAGCGATCCGGAGATCAGCAGCACCGTGCCACCGAAAAAGACCAGAGCGGAGATCATCAGTGGCGCCATGCCGGAGGCGACGACCTGAGCGCCGCGCAGCGTTCGCCCGATCGGCTTATGCCAGCGCGCGCTCTCCTGCGCTACGATCAGAATGGCCGCCACAATCAGCGGGGCGACATAGTAGATGAGGCGATAGGCCAGCAGGGCGGCGACCAGCTCCGGTCGGTCCACATTCGGCAGGGCAATCAGCATGATCGCCTCGAACACGCCGATGCCGCCCGGAACATGGGTGATGAGTACGGCGACGATTGCCAGGGTATAGCCGATGAAGAAGGCCGGCCAGGCGCTGATCTCGATGCCAGGAATGAGCACGAACAAGGCCGCGCTGGCCGCTGCAAGATCGAGCGCGCTGATCCCGATGAGCGCGATGATCTGCTTGGCCGGCGGCAAGGGGAGAGACCAGCGACGGACATGAAGCGTCCGTCCGCGTCCCCCGGACCAGATAAGGACTGCAGCGGTGGCGAGCAGCAGAACGAACCCGATCGCACGCAGCAAAGCGGGCGGGGCGACCATCCCGTCATAAGCCAGCGCTTCGGGCCGCCAGGCGAGCATGGCACCAGAGAGCACGAACACGCCGCTCCAGAAGGTGAGGCTGGCGATCAGGATCACGCGGGCAATATCCCCGGCGCCGAGCCCAGCGGCGCTGTACACCCGATATCGCGCCGACCCGCCGGTCAGCAGCGAGAGGCCAAGATTGTGGCTCAGCGTGTAGCTGGTGAACGAGGCGATCGCGGCGGTGCGGTAAGGCAGCGGGCGCCCAATGGTGCGCAGAGCCATCACATCATACAGCGTCAGCGCGGCATAGCTGCACGCGGTGAGGAGCGCGGCAGCCAGAAAGGCGAGGGGAGGCAAGGCGTGGAATGCCGCCCGCACGTCGCGCAGATGGACCTCGCGCAGCAAGTGGCTGAGCGCCACGAAGCCGAGCACGGCCAACAGCAAGGCAACGCCGATGGTCAGGATCGTGCGATGGCGCTGAGTCATGGTCTTCATCTGCCCCCCGGAGGCCATCGGGCGCTAATCGGCCTGAACCTGGCGGACCCAGATCTGGCTTTTGCACAGCCAGCCGCCGATCAGGCAACCGGAAATCTTCACCCGATCCCGGTCGAGCTGCTCGATGGTGGACGAGAAGGTGCGGCCAAGGTCCGGCACATAAACGCGGCCCGCCCAATGCCCCGGTGACTTGGCATGATAATCCTGCAGGAGTTTGGTCCCGATCAGCCTGGAGACCCCAGCGTCTGCGGCATCGGCAAGGGCGGTCGCGTTCGCCCAGCTCACCCAGCCGCACAGGCCGCCGTCGCAATCGCCCGTGGTGACGACCACCGTGCCGCGCGGATTGATCCAATGCCCGGCAATGGCGTTCTCGGCATGAGCCGGCGTGAAGGCGACGATCATGGCGGCAACGGCTATCGCGAGCAGCTTACCCATGAGGATTGATCCCGGCCGAGGTCATCGCGTCGAACAATAGTCCCGTGACCGCCGTGACATCCCAGTTCAGTTGATGCCCACCAGGCAGGCCATGACTGCGCAAATTAGGCAGGTGGAGTTGGGGGCAGAGGCTTTGCGGTTCTTCCTTGCCGTAGACGCAGAGCAGGGGCAGCCAGCTGAGCGTGCGCGCGGTAGGCAGGGCATCATGCTCGGTCTCCCAGAAGCTCAGCACCTCGCTCGGCGATGCACGATACTCGACCGTCGCGCCGGGCACGAAGAGCGCGGCCAGCGCGATATCGCGGCGCTGCGCCTCCGGCAGGTTGGCGAGGCCGACATGGAGCATATCCGCGCCAAAGGACTGGCCGATCAGCACCACGCGCCCCTGCGGGTTCACGGCGCGCGCCTGCGCCAGCGCCTGGATGATGAGCGCAGCAGCCTCGGATGGGGTGCGGGTCTGGCGATAATAAGTGAGGCTGTTGACGCCCACCACCGGGATGCCAACCGCCTCAAGGCGCTGCGCGATCTTGGGGCCCATGCCGACGCGAAAGCCCATGTCGCCGGAAAAGATGACCGCCACGGGCGCACCGGCGCGGGGCTGGTAGCCGGCGGGCCGCAAGACCGTAAACGGGTCGCTGCCCAGATAGCCCAGCCAGCCGAACGCCATGAGCACTAGAGCCGTGAGGGCCGCGAGCGTGATTGCCGTCTTCCGCATCCGTCCTCCGCGCCTCGTCATGCTGCTCTCATGTCCATGATCGTCTGAGTGTTATCCTCTGGCAGCGACAGCCGGTCAACGCGGTGGCCGCTTCATGAACTTCATGTCATGTGGCGGTCAGCCGCCCGCCATTCCCGATGGTCTAGGCGGGATGTCATGGGCCTCTCGAACCGCCTCCTCTACTTCTTTCTCGTTCCGCTGGCGGGAGCGCCACCCTTGCTGTCCTCTCATCTCGTGCCCCCGTCCGCGGCCGCGCCTCGCCATGCTGCGCATGCCGGGTTCACGCTGGGCGAGGACAAGGCTGGCCGGATCGTTGTGACCAGCCTGCGGGACGGGCAGGCAGGGGGCGGGCCGATCGCGGTGGGCGATCAATTGCGCGCTGTGGATGGGCATGCGGTGCGAAGGCTCGGCGTGGCGCGGCATATGATCGACGATCCCGACCATTGCGACATTCCGCTATCGCTGGCGCACGGCGCCGTGCGATATGAGGCCCGCGCTCGACGATGCGGCAAATAATGGCGGCAGGGACGGTGGAATGGGCAGAAAAATACTCTTGGTCGAAGATGATCGTGCGACGGCCGAGTTCATCTTGAAGGGGCTGGGCGAACATGGCCATGTCGGCGATCATAGCGCGGATGGGCGCGACGGCCTCTTCATGGCGACCGATGGCGGCTATGACGCGATCATTCTCGACCGGATGCTGCCGGGCATGGATGGCATGGCCGTGCTGGGTGCGCTGCGTGCTGCCGGCATTGAAACACCGGTGATCCTGCTTACCGCGCTCGGCTCCGTCGATGACCGCGTGACGGGGCTGACGGCCGGAGCCGACGATTATCTCGTCAAACCCTTCGCCTTTGCCGAACTGCTCGCCCGGCTGGAACTGCTGATGCGCAAGCGCGGCCATGGTACATCGGTGGAGACCACGCTTGCCTGCAGCGATCTCCACATGGACCTGCTCAAGCGCACCGTTCAGCGCGGCGGCCGACGCATCGAGCTTCAGCCGCGCGAATTCCGGCTGCTCGAATATCTGATGCGCTACGCAGGGCAGGTCGTCACCCGCACGATGCTGCTCGAAGGCGTGTGGGATTATCATTTCGACCCCGGCACCAACGTCATCGACGTGCATGTCAGCCGCTTGCGACGGAAGATCGATACCGAGGGCGACGTCCCGCTGATCCACACCGTGCGCGGCGCGGGCTACCGGCTGGGCGAATGAGTCGACCGGGTGTCGCATCCGGAGCGGGCCTGCGCTGGCTGCGCTCGTCGCATGTCCGCTTCATGGGCTGGATATTGCTGCTGGAGCTGGTCTTCGGCGCGGCATTGCTGGCCTCGGTCACGCAGTTCGTGCGCGCCGACCTCGCGGCGGCCGACCGCAGCATCGCCGTTGAGGATCGCGACAGCCTGCTGATGATCGGCCGGGACGAAGGTGCGCAGGCGCTGAACCGGGCGATCGCCGAGCGAACGGCGGAAGATGACGATGCCCTCATTCTGCTCGTGGATCGCAACGGGCGCAAAGTGGCGGGAAACCTCTCGGACTGGCCGCCCAATGTCACGGCCGAGGCGGGCTGGACGCGCGCCGAGCTTTATCGGCTGGGAGATGCAGAGCCGGCCCCCTTCGGCATCACCGCCGCGCGGCTGGGCGATGGGCGCCGCTTGCTCGTCGGCCGCCGCGCCGAGGCCAGCGATCAAATCCGCCAGACCGTCCACGAGGCCCTGCTGACCGCGCTGGCACTCGCCTTGCCGCTCGCCCTCGCCGGCGCCTGGTTCGTGGTGCAGATCATCGATCGGCGGATCGGGCACATCGCCGCGACGGCAGAGGGCGTCGGCGCGGGTGATATCGAGCAGCGCGTGCCGCTGCACGGTTCCGGGGACAGCTTCGACCGGTTGGGGGAGGCGATCAATGGGATGCTGGACAGGATCGGCAGCCTGATCGGCGAACTGCGCACGGTCACCGATAGCATGGCGCACGATCTGCGTTCGCCATTGACCCGCCTGCGCGCACGAATCGACCGGGCGCTGGATACGGACGATCCGGCCGCGATGCGCACGGCCATCGAGGGCATCAGCCGCGAGGCAGACCAGTTGCTTGCCATGCTCACCACCGCGCTGGAGATCAGCCGCGCGGAAGCGGGCATCGGGCGCGAGCGCTTCCGGCCCACACTGCTGGGCGAGATGCTCGCCGATCTGGAAGACTTGTACGCGCCGCTGGTTGAGGAGCAAGGCCGCAGCCTTTCCATCGCAATCGAGCGGCCGGTCGAGGTCAGCGTTCATCGCGAATTGCTGGGTCAGGCGCTCGCCAACCTCCTCGACAATGCGCTCAAATATGGCGCGGGTGCGATGACGCTGTATCTGGATCGCGAGGGCGCAGACGTGATCATCGGCCTTGCCGATGAAGGGTCGGGCATCGGGCCGGATCGGGAAGCAGAGGCCCTGCGGCGCTTTGGTCGGCTGGATGCCGCGCGCGGGCAGGCGGGCGCAGGGCTTGGATTATCGCTCGTCGCGGCCGTGGCGCGCATGCATGGCGGTCAGGTCCGTTTCACCCGCCGCCATGGTCTGTTCGCGGTTGAAATTCTCATCGGCGTGGGAGGCTGAGCGGCCTTCGGTCTGCTTCCGCTGCCGACAGGATCATGCCTGTTCGATGAAGCGGTCGACCGGAGCCATGCGGGCAAGGGGAGGGACGGCATGGCTCCGGTGACGGGGGTCACTTCTTGTCGGTCGTGCTCTTGGCCGGGGCAGCGAGCGATGCAGTCGTCGTGCTCTTGGCGGGCTTGGCGGGCTTGGCCACCTTGTGATGGCTCTCCTTCGCCGGTGCCGTCTTGGCCGACGCGACAACCGGCGGGGCGATGGCTGCGAGGGATGCCAGGCCGGCAATGATCAGGCGACGGTTCATGAGAGTATCTCCTTCAACAAGCGACCCTTCGTGGATCGCAAGCCCCTTATGGCCCCGCGCACCGAACCGGAGCATGGCGCCTGCATGAACTTTTGGACATGTGGGGAATCGGGGTGGCGCACGATCCATTGCCGCGAAAGACTAGCGACCGGAAGAGAAAGCCCGCGTGAGAAGATTTGGCGGACAGGGTGGGATTCGAACCCACGGTGAGCTTCCACCCACGGCGGTTTTCAAGACCGCTGCCTTAAACCACTCGGCCACCTGTCCGTTGCTCCGCGCCCTAATCGAAACTGTTCGGCAAAGGAAGCCCGCGCGAGCGAGGGATTGTTGCGCGGGCGGTTCGTCGCAGGGGCGATGCGTCCAATTGCGGAGGCTTGCCTTGCGCGTCCTGCGTTAACTCTGCCAATATGCACCGATGACAACGCACTCGCTTCGCCGTCGGCTCCTGCCGCTATGCGGTCTCGCTCTTGGTCTTTCCCTCGCGGAGCAGGTTCCTGCAAATGCGCAGGCGCTGCCATCGTCGAATGATCCGGTGGATGCGCAGACGGCGGCCGGGTTCACCGGCTATCTGGAGAGCCTGCGGGGTAAGGCGCGGGCGCAGGGCGTGAGCGATGCGACATTCGACCGTGCAATTGCCGGGCTGAGCTTCAATCCGCGCGTCGCGGCGCTGGATCGCGGCAATTTGCCGACAGCCGACAATGCCCCGATTCCCGATTTCGAGCCGTATCGCCAGCGCCATATCGATGCGCGGAAGATTGCCCGCGGCCGCGCGGTCTATAATGCCAATCGCGCGCTGCTGGTGGCGATCGAGCGCGATACGGGCGTACCGGAGGAGATCATGGTCGCGATTTACGGCCATGAGACCAATTACGGCACGATCAGCGGCGATTTCGACCTGCTCCGCTCGCTGGCGACGCTGGCTTATGAAGGGCGCCGGCGTGCGCTGTTCGAGCCGGAGCTGCTGGCCGTGATGGCGATGATGCAGCGCGGCGTGCCGCGTGAGCGGCTGGTCGGCAGCTATGCTGGCGCGTTCGGCTATCCGCAGTTCCTGCCCAGCGTCTATCTGCGCGATGCGGTGGATGCCGATGGTGACGGGACGCCCAATATCTGGTCGAGCGAGCCCGATGCGCTGGCCTCCATCGCCAATTATTTCCAGCGCGCCGGCTGGCGCAAAGGCGAGCCCTGGGGCGTCGCGGTGCGCTTGCCGACCGGGTTCGATCGAGGCCGGATCACCAGCACGCTCAATCCCACTCGCTGCCCGCGCGTGTTCGGTCGCCACAGTCGCTGGCTTTCAATGCGCGAGTGGCAGGCGCTCGGAATCATGCCGGAGGGCGGCTCCTGGCCGGATGGCAGCATTCAGGCGACGCTGATCGAGCCGGATGGCCCGGGCAAGACGGCCTATCTGCTCACCGGCAATTACCGCGTGATCCTCGACTATAACTGCTCGAACTTCTACGCGCTGTCCGTCGGCCTACTGGCTGATGCGGTCCGGCCCTGATCCGGGGCTAGGCAGAGCCATGGCGGATGGCTAAGGACGGAGCGAAGCCGCGATGCCCGCAGGGCGCGCGATGACCTGTCAACGACCGGATTTTCTCATGCGCGCACTTCTGCCGATTGCCCTCGTTCTGCCGCTCTTCCTGTCCGCCGCGCAGGCGAACACGCCAAGCTACACCTCCGAGGCCTCCGTCGCCTATATGGTCGATCTGTCGTCCGGCCGGGTGCTGTTCGACAAGGATGCGGACCGGCGGATGCCGCCGGCCTCCATGGCCAAGATGATGACCGCGCATGTGGCGTTCAATCTCATCAAGCAGGGCAAGCTGCGGCTCGACCAGAAGTTCACCGTCCGTCCGGAAACCTGGCGCAAGTGGCACAGCCAGGGCTCGACCATGTTCCTCTCCGTCAATGAGGAAGTCTCGGTCGAGAACCTGCTGCACGGCATCGTCACGCTCTCGGGCAATGATGCCTGCGTGGTGCTGGCCGAGGGCATTGCCGGCTCGGAAGAGGCCTTCACCGATCTCATGAATGCCGAAGCCAAGCGGCTGGGCATGACCAACAGCCATTTTGCGAACACCACCGGTTGGCCCGACGAAGGCCGCACCTACACCACCGCCCGCGATCTCGCGACGCTGGCCCGCAACACGCTGGAAGAGACGCCGGACCTCTACAAGCAATTCTACACGGTCAAGTCCTTCACCTGGGGCCAGACCATGGGCGGATCGGAGATCAGCCAGGCGAATCGCAACCCGATTCTCGGGCGTGTGGATGGCGCGGATGGCCTAAAGACCGGCCATACCGAGGAGGCAGGCTACGGCTTCACCGGCTCGGCCCAGCAGAATGGCCGCCGTCTCGTGATGGTCGTCGCGGGCCTCACCAGCTTCAATGGCCGTGTCGAGGAATCGGTGCGCTTCATGGATTGGGGCTTCAAGGCCTGGCGGTCCAAACCGCTGGCCAAGAAGGGCGTTACCCTGGGGCAGGCGCAGGTCCAGGGCGGCTGGGCACGCTCGGTCGATCTGGTGACTCCGCGCGATCTCGTCGCGACCGTGCCAATTGCGGCGGCGAATGGCGAGATCAAGGCGCGTGTCGTCTATCGCGGCCCGATCAAGGCGCCGATCGCGCAGGGGCAGGAGATCGCGCAGCTCGTGGTGGATGCCGGTGACGGGACTACGCAGACCTTGCCGCTTGTAGCCAAGGAAGCTGTCGCAGAAGGCGGCTTCTTCGCGCGCCTGTGGAACGGCTTCCTCTCCTTCTTTAGCTGAGTACCGACATGACGCGCGGCCGCTTCATCACGCTGGAAGGCGGGGAGGGCGTCGGCAAGTCCACGCAGGCCCGTCTGCTTGCGGACGCGCTCGAGGCGCGCGGCATCGAGACAGTGCTGACCCGCGAGCCCGGTGGCAGCGAAGGCGCCGAGGCCATTCGCGGCCTCCTGCTCTCCGGTGCGGCGGATCGCTGGAGTGTGCGCGCTGAAGCGCTGCTCTTCGCCGCGGCACGGGCCGATCATGCCGAGCGCACCATTCTGCCGGCCGTGGAGGCCGGCAAATGGGTGATCTGCGACCGGTTTCTGGACAGCAGCCGTGCCTATCAGGGCGTGGGCGGCGTGCTGAGCGACGACGACATTCTGACCCTCCACCGCATCGGCTCGGGCGGGCTGTTGCCGGATCGCACCCTGCTCCTCGCCCTGCCGCTCGATGAGAGCAGCGAGCGGGCCGGCGCGCGGGATGCCGGGGCGGTGGATCGGATCGGCGGGCGCGATGCTGGTTTTCATCGCGATGTGGCCGAGTCCTTCCGCCGGTTCGCAGCCGCTGAACCGGCGCGTTTCCGGGACATTGATGCCAGCGGATCGATGGAGACGGTGCGCGATCGGCTGCTGGCTGCGCTCGCCGACTGGCTGCCATGACGCGCTGGCTCGGCCATGACGAGCAGATCGCGACGCTGATTGAGGCCAGCGCGACGACGCGCCTTCATCATGGCTGGATCTTCGCCGGGCCGCGAGGGCTGGGCAAGGCCGGGATCGCCTATGATTTCGCCCGGCGGCTGCTGGTCAGCGGGGCGGGACGTCCCGTTCCGTCGGATCGGCTTGCACCGGACCCCACAGACCCGGCCATGCGCCTGTTCGACGGCGGCGCCCATCCCGATTTCATGCGGCTCGAACGACTTGAGCGTGACAGCAAGACTGACAGCGCGGCACTCGCCCGCAACATCACCGTCGATCAGGTGCGCAGCCTCTCACGCCTGCTGCACAGCGCGCCTTCCATGGGCAGCCGCCGGGTCGTGCTGATCGACAGCGCGGACGATCTGGAGGCTGGCGCGGCCAATGCCTTGCTCAAGAGCCTGGAAGAGCCGCCGACGGGCGCGATCTTCCTGCTCGTGGCGCATCGGCCCGGTCGCCTGCTGCCTACTATTCGCTCGCGCTGCCGGGTGCTGCGCTTCGCACCGCTGGATGATGCGAGCATGGCGCAGGCGCTGGCGACCGCGCTGCCGGAGGTGCCAGAGCCTGAGCGCGCTGCGCTGGCGGCCAGTGCCGAGGGATCGCCGGGGCAGGCGATCGCCAATCGCGATCTGGATCTGCCCGGGCTGGAACGCGCGCTGGATGCGATCGCGCAGGGTGGACGCGGCGGGGAGGGCGCCCGCGCCGGCCTGATGAGCGCGCTCTCGGGTGTCGCGGCACGCCCCCGCCTCGAAGCCTTTGTCGATCTTGTGCCGCGCTACATTGCCCGCCGTCTGCGGGGTGCGCCCGCACCCAGTCTCGGGCCGGGCATCGCCGCCTATGAGGAAGCGCAGCGCCTCGGCGCCGGCGCTGTCACCCCGCTGCAGCTCGAGCCCGGCGCGCTGGTCTACACCCTGTGCGAGACCGTGGCGCGAGTCGGGCGATAGGTGCTCGCTGGCCTTTCTGAATAGGGTGCTCCTGCGAAGGCAGGAGCCCAGGGCCCAACCGACGGACCTAACCGCCTCAGACTCCTGCCTTCGCAGGAGCACATCCAGCCCTACATCATCGGCCCCCGTACAGGAAAATCACCACCCCGCCAAAATCGCGCTATACCCCTCGCGGGACAGTGAGCGTGGGGGACTGACAGGATGGCGAGCGAGCACAGGCAAACCCGAGATGCGCCCGACCTGCCTTCCACACCGATAGACGAGACCCCGCCCGTCGGACTGGACCGCTGGAAACGCCTTGGCCCCGGCATCGTCGTGGCCGCGACCGGCGTCGGCGCGGGCGATCTTGTCGCCACGCTCGTTGCCGGCGCGCGCTTTGGCTATGCCTTGCTGTGGGCCGCCGTCATCGGCTGCATCATCAAGATCGCGCTGGCCGAGGCGACCGGGCGCTATCATCTCGCCACCGGTTCGACGATGCTGCAGGGCTGGCGCTCGCTCGGCCATTGGACGAGCTGGTATTTCGGCATCTACATCCTGATCTGGGGCTTCGTGTATGGCGGCACGGCGATGAGCGCGACCGCGCTGCCGCTCGCCGCGATGTTCCCGGGCCTATTGCCATTCTGGGCGTGGGGCATGGCGTCGGGCCTCGCCGGCGCGCTGTTCGTCCTGTTCAATCGCTATGCGGTGTTCGAGGCCGTGATGAAGCTGCTGATCGGCGTCATGTTCGTCGTCGTTGTCGGGCTTGCGATCCTCGTCATGCCCGATCTCGACGCAGCACTGATCGGCCTCGCGCCCACGCTGCCGGAGGGCTCGGCCATCTACACGCTGGGCCTCATCGGCGGCGTCGGCGGCACGATTACGCTCGCGGCCTATGGCTATTGGGTCAATGCCAAGGGATGGCGCTCCCCAGCCTGGATCCCGATGATGCGGTTCGACAATCGCGTGGCCTATATCGCGACGGGGGTGTTCGTCATCGCGATGCTCATCGTCGGTGCCGAACTGCTCTACACCGCGCAGATCGCGCTTTCCGGTGGCGACCGGGGCCTGCTCGACCTGGGCGCGGTGCTGGAAGCGCGCTTCGGGCGCACCGTGGCGACCTTGTTCCTCATCGGGTTCGCGGCGACGACCTTTTCGTCCGTGCTCGGCGTCTGGCAAGGCGTGTCGCTGCTGTTTGCGGATTTCGTCCGCAGTATCCGGGCGGAGCGGGCGGGGGAGACTGCCGTGCATGATCCGGCCATCGCGGCGACGCTGGACCGGACGCCGGCTTTCCGCTTCTACGTCCTCTGGCTCACCTTCCCACCCATGCTCCTGCTGTTTCTGGGCCAGCCTTTTGCGCTCATCATCGCTTACGGCGCGTTCGGTGCCTTCTTCATGCCCTTCCTCGCTGTCACGCTCATGTGGCTGCTGAATTCGAAAGCCGTGCCAGCGCAATGGCGCTCGGGCTGGTGGTCGAACCTGATGCTGGGGCTGGCTTCGCTGCTATTTGCGGTGCTGTGCGTGGATCAGATCCGCTCGCTGCTATAGGTTGCGGCTTTCCGTGCGGCGCTGTGCTGCGGGGTGGAGAGGAGTCTAGGCATCCTAACTGTACCCCGCTAGAGAAGCCGCAAGCGAAGGCCGCGCCTCAGACGGCCCTTATCCAGCAGGACATCATGCCCAAACCCTTCACCATTACCACGGCGATCAGTTACCCCAATGGCCGCCCGCATATCGGCCATGCCTATGAAGCAATCGCGACGGACGCCTTCGCCCGCGCGGCCCGGATGATGGGGCGGGACGTGTTCTTCCAGACAGGCACCGACGAGCATGGCCTCAAAATGGCGCAGGCCGCCCGTGCGCGCGGCGTTGAGCCCGTCGTCCTGGCCGATGAGATGTCAGGCTATTTCAGGGAGATGGATGATCTTCTGAACATCAGCTATGATCGCTTCATTCGCACTAGTGAGCCTGCCCATCATGTCGCAAGCCAGGCCATTTGGCAGGCGATGGTCGACAATGGCGACCTGTATCTCGATCGCTATGAAGGTTGGTACTCGGTCCGCGATGAGGCCTATTATGATGAAAGCGAGCTAAGTGTCAGCGATGGCGGGGAAAAGCTCTCTCCGCAGGGCACGCCGGTGGAGTGGACCGTGGAGGAAAGCTGGTTCTTCCGCCTCTCGGCCTATCAGGACCGCCTGCTCGCGCTGTATCTCGATCAGCCGGACTTCATTCAGCCCGAGAGCCGCCGCAACGAAATTCTCCGTTTCGTGGAGGGCGGGCTGCGCGATTTGTCCGTCTCTCGCACCAGCTTCGATTGGGGCGTGAAGGTCCCCGGCTCGCCGGATCACGTCATGTATGTGTGGGTCGATGCGCTCACCAACTATCTCACGGGTTGCGGCTATCCCTCTGATCCAGAACGCATGGCGCGCTACTGGGCGGAAGGGGGCGATATCGTCCACATCATCGGCAAGGATATCGTACGCTTCCACACGGTCTACTGGCCGGCCTTCCTGATGAGCGCGAAATTGCCTTTGCCGAAAACGGTGTTCGGCCACGGCTTCCTGCTCAATCGCGGCGAGAAAATGTCCAAGTCGCTGGGTAATGTTGCCGATCCGGTCGAGCTGGCCGAGGCCTTCGGCGTCGATCCGCTGCGCTACTTCCTGCTGGCCGAGGTCGGCTTCGGCAATGATGGCAGCTATAGTGCGGAAGCTATTGTTCATAAATCGAATACTGAGCTTGGCAACGCCTTCGGTAATCTTGCCCAGCGTGTGCTGAGTTTCATTGCCAAGAACCTGGAAGGCTGTGTGCCCGCCCCTGCGCCCAATGCCGATGATGAGGCCTTGCTGGCGCAGGTGCGGCAGATCGCCACGCAGGATGTTCCGGGTGCTTTCGAGCACTTCGCCCCGCACGAGGCGATCCAGGCCTGGCTTCGCGCGGCCTATGCCTGCAATGCCTATGTCGATGCGCAGGCGCCCTGGGCGCTCCGCAAGACCGATCCCGCCCGCATGGAGGCCGTGCTGGCGACGCTCTATGTCAGCATTGCGATGCTGGCCGTCTCCGCACTGCCGGTCATCCCCTGCAGCGCAGAAGAACTGCTCGACCGCTTGGGGCTGCCCCAGGATGCGCGCACCTTCAGCGCCATCGGCACGGACTGGTACACGCCGCTGCGCGCGAGCGGCCATGTCGTCGGCGCGCAGCAGCCGCTCTTCCCCCGCCTTGAACTCCCCGCCGCGGAGGCCTGATGCTCGTCGATAGCCATTGTCACCTCAATTATGAGGGGCTGGTGGAGGATCAGCCCGCCGTCCTCGCCCGTGCCCGTGCGGCGGGGGTGGGCACGATGCTCAACATCTCCACCCGTGAGCGCGAGTGGGCCGCGATTATCGGACTGGCCGAGCGCGAGGCGGACGTCTGGGCGAGCGTCGGCATTCATCCGCATGAGGCGGATAGCCATGCCCATGTCGATACCGCCAAGCTGGTGGCCGCTGCGGCCAATCCCCGCGTCATCGGCATTGGCGAAACCGGGCTGGATTATTATTACGACCATAGCGATCGCGCCCAGCAGCAGACGAGCTTTCGCGCCCATATCGCCGCCGCGCGCGAGACCGGTCTGCCGATCATCATCCACACCCGCGATGCCGAGGCGGACACCGCCGCTATTCTGCGGGACGAAATGGGGCAGGGCGCGTTCACCGGGGTGATCCACTGCTTCACCGCCAGCGATGCCTTTGCCGATATCGCGCTGGACCTCGGCCTTTTCATCAGCATTTCCGGTATTGTGACCTTCAAGAACGCCAAGGCGTTGCAGCAGACGGCGGCGCGCATCCCGGCCGACCGCTTGCTCGTGGAGACGGATTCGCCCTTCCTCGCGCCGGTGCCGCACCGCGGACGGCCCTGCGAGCCAGCGTTCGTCGCCGATACCGCGCGCTTCCTGGCCGATCTCCGTGGCGAGCCTCTGGAGGCGCTGACGCAGGCAACGACGCGCAACTTCTTCACCCTTTTCTCCCGCGCCGCGCCGGTCGCGTGACGCCATGACGCTCAAGCTGGTCATGTTGGGGAGCGGCACCTCCTCGGGCGTTCCGCGCATCGGCAATGATTGGGGGCAGTGCGATCCCGCCGAGCCGCGCAATCGTCGCACCCGCGTCTCGATCCTTGTCGAGAGCGCGACCACGCGGTTGCTGGTCGATACCTCCCCGGATTTCCGCGCGCAGATGCTGTCGGCCGATGTCGTGCATCTGGATGCCGTCTTCTGGACCCACGACCATGCCGATCACTGCCACGGCATCGATGATCTGCGCCAGATCATGCATCATCGCGGCACCCCTGTGCCCGGCTATGGTCACAAGGCGACCATGGCGGCGTTGCGCAGCCGTTTCGATTATGCGTTCGACGGGCGAGAGGGCTATCGCGCGACCATCGCGGGCCATGATTTGCCCGACCAGGGGGTGACGGTGGGTGACATCGCGGTCACCCATGTCGATCAGCCCCATGGCTTCATCTCCTCAAGCGGCTTCCGATTCTCGTGCGGCGGCCGGTCGCTGGCCTACGCCACGGATTTTCACGAGATGACCGATGCGATGGTCTCGCTCTATGCGGGCGTGGATTGTCTCGTCATCGATGCGCTGCGCGAGCGGCCGCACCCGACCCACGCCCATCTGGCGCTGACGCTGGAGGCGATCGCGCGGATACGTCCCGGCCGTGCCATCCTCACCCACATGGATAACAGCATGGACTATGTACCTCTGCGCACCATGCTTCCCGAAGGCGTCGAGCCCGGCTACGATGGTCTGACCGCCCTGATCTGATCGCCCTTCGCGGGTGCACGTTCCAGCAGGAGAGTTGGCCATGGCCGATATGATTGCGCACAGCCTCTGGTTCGTCCTGGCCTTCGTCCTCGTCGGCAGCAGCCTGGCCCTGCGCCGCCTTCCGCTCCACCATCTGGTGAAGATGATCCTCGTCTGGATCGCGATTTTCGCCGCTGTCTGGATCGTCGTTCTGGCCTTCCGCGGCCTCACTGGCTGACCCCAACACAATATTTTGCATCAATCCCATCTTATCTGTTTGAGGCTGTTGACACCCCCGAACAGCCCCCCTAAAGCGCCGGTCCTACCCCGTGCCCAGATGGCGGAATTGGTAGACGCACCAGCTTCAGGTGCTGGCGATCGCAAGGTCGTGGAGGTTCGAGTCCTCTTCTGGGCACCATTTTTCTGACACCCCCAAATAGCGATGATTTCGCTCTTCCCACACTAGGGAAGGGGTTTGGCGGCCGTGTTTTTTCCCTTGTAGCCTGCCCTCTGGCGTCGCGCGAAATTTCGCGATCGCGAGCCATACATGCGCACATCCGATCATCGAAGGGATGATCGCACACCGAAAATCTATGTTGAGATGAAGGGCTTTTCCAAGCCTGCCAGCCGGGAAGGCTGGTGACCCCTACGGGAATCGAACCCGTGTTTCAGCCGTGAGAGGGCCGCGTCCTGACCGCTAGACGAAGGGGCCACTGAGCGAGCGATGTGTATCGCTGCCGTGAGAGGGCGCCTTTACGGGGATGGTCTGGCGCGGTCAAGGCCATTTGCTCAGGCGATGGCAAGATCCTCGATATGCAGCTCCGCGGCGGGGCGGGAGCCCCAGTCGTCGATCTTTGCGCGGCCGGCGAGCCAGAATCGCGTGCCGGCGCGGGAGGAGAGCAGCATCTGCCCGAGTTCGGTCTCTGCCTGACGGAACGCCATGGCCTTGAGCGAGCGGCCATCCTCGCCCGCCACGATGGCGCGGACATGGCTCGTCCCGACGATATCGGCGCGCACGACGCGCACCGGCCCCAGCGCGACACGGGGCGCGGGCCAGCCATTGCCGAAGGGGCCGGCCTGCTCCATCGACTGGATCAGCTCCGGTGTCAGTCCTGCCGGCGCCACCAGCAGGTCGATGAGGAGGGCGCGGGCGGTGGCGGCGCGGGCGACATCCTCGCGCAGCCGCTCCTCCAGAAACTCCGCCAATGCGGTCACATGCTCGCGGCGAACGGTGAGCCCGGCCGCCATGGCATGCCCACCACCGGCGACGAGCAGGCCATGGTCCTTGGCGGCCAGAATGGCCGCGCCCAGATCGACACCGGTAATGGAGCGTCCCGAGCCCTTGCCGATGCCGTCCTCGTCAATGGCGATGACGATGGCCGGGCGGGTGATCTTTTCCTTCAGGCGCCCGGCCACAATGCCGATTACGCCCGGATGCCACAGATCGCCGGCGATCACGGCGACGGAGCGCTCCCCCAGCTCTGCGAGAAGGGCTTCGGCTTCCTCCTGCACGGTTGCTTCGATCGCGCGCCGCTCCTGATTGAGCTGATCGAGCTCCGCGGCGAGCATGGCGGCTTCGTCGGGGTCGGCGGTGGTGAGCAGGCGCACGCCCAGATCCGAGCGGCCCACGCGTCCGCCGGCATTGATGCGGGGTCCCAAGGCAAAGCCGAGGTCCGAGCATTGCGGTGCACGCTCCAGCCGGCTCGCAGAAAGCAGGGCGTTGAGGCCGATATTGCCGCGCCGCGCCATCGTCTTGAGCCCCTGGGCGACAAAGGCGCGGTTGAGGCCCCGAATGGGCGCCACATCTGCGACGGTGCCCAGCGCGACCAGATCGAGCAGATCCAGCAAACGCGGTTCCGGGCGGGCGGCGAACCACCCTCGTGCGCGCAAGGTGCGCACCAGCGCGGCGCCGAGCAGGAAGGCAACGCCGACCGCGGCGAGATGGCCGTGGCCGGCGGCCTCGTCGGCCTCATCGAGCCGATTGGGGTTGACCAGCGCAAGGGCAGGGGGGAGCGAGGCGGCGCATTTGTGGTGATCGACGACGATGACATCCAGCCCCACGGCGCGTGCGGCCTCCAGCGCGGCAAAGGCCTGGGCGCCGCAATCGACCGTGACGACGAGGCTGGCACCGCTGCGTGCCAGCGCTACCAGCGCCTCACCGGATGGGCCATAGCCCTCCATCAGTCGGTCGGGGATGTAAACGCCGGCATCGAGCCCGAGCTCGCGCAGCAGCCGGACGAGCAGCGCTGCGCTCGTCGCGCCGTCCACGTCGTAGTCGCCAAAGATAGTCACCGATTCCCGATCGATAACGGCTGCGGCGAGCCGCTCGGCGGCGCGGTCCATATCCTGGAAGATGGACGGATCGGGCAGGAAGCTGCGGATGGTCGGCGCCCGCTCGCGCTCCAGGCTGTCATGCGGGCAACCCCGCGCGCGCAGCAGATCGTCCACGAGATTGCCGCCGCTGCCGCATGGCTCAGGCCCGCGCCAACGCCAGGCACGGCCGGTGAGCGAGCGATCGATATCCAGAGCAAAGCGCATGGCGCCACCTTAGCCGAGCTTATGGGGGAAAGGATAGGAGCGTCGTGATAGGGGCGGGTTAGTCTTCGCCGCGTGCTGGGTAGGGTCTGAGGTGCGCCGCAGGCACGTAACGAGGAGCCGTATCGAAGTATCGTCAATCCTTCGATACGCTGCTTCGACAGGCTCAGCAGCTACTCAGGACGAACGGAGATATCGTCCGAGATGTCATCATTTTGCGCATGGCGTCTTTCGGGCGAAACTGCGTTTATCCGCTCGCCGCTCTTTGCAAGACCCGGCCGATGGAGTAGCTGCGCTATCATGACGGCAATCCTCTCGCTCCGCGGCGTCACCAAGCAATATGCCAGCGGTCACAAGGCGCTCGGCAGCGTCGATCTCGATGTGGAGGAGGGTGAGATCTTCGCGCTTCTCGGGCCGAATGGCGCTGGCAAGACGACGCTCATATCCATCATCTGCGGCATTGTGCGCGCCAGTGGCGGGACGGTGCATGTCGGCGGGCACGATATCGTGCGGGATTATCGCCAGACGCGCGCCACCATCGGTTTGGTGCCGCAGGAACTCTCGACCGATCAGTTCGAGCGCGTGATCGATACGGTGCGCTTCAGCCGTGGCCTGTTCGGCAAGCCACGCGATGATGCCTATATCGAGAAGGTGCTGCGCGATCTGACGCTGTGGGACAAGCGCCACGCCAAGCTGCAGGAGCTTTCCGGCGGCATGAAGCGGCGAGTGATGATCGCCAAGGCGCTCGCCCATGAGCCGCGCTTGCTGTTTCTGGATGAGCCCACTGCCGGCGTCGACGTGGAACTGCGCCGCGACATGTGGGCACTGGTTCGCCAGCTGCGGGACAATGGCGCGACGATCATCCTCACGACCCATTATATCGAGGAAGCCGAGGACATGGCCGATCGCGTGGGCGTCATCACCGGCGGCGAGCTGATTCTGGTGGAAGACAAGGCCCGGCTGATGAAGAAGCTGGGCAAGAAGACGCTGCGGATCACGCTCAATGAGCCGTTGTCGGCTGTGCCTGCTGCCCTGTCTGACTGGCGCGTGACTCTGGAGAGCGACGGCGCCGAGCTTGAATATGTGTTCGACAGCCAGGCCGAGCGCACCGGGATCTCGGCGCTGCTCGGCCAGCTGAGCGCCCTTGGCATCGGCTACAAGGACCTCAACACCAAGGAAAGCTCGCTGGAGGACATTTTCGTGGATCTTGTCCACAAGCCCGCGGCCCGGTCGGAGCAGGCGGCATGAGCGGCATCAACATCCACGCGATCCGCGCGATTTATCTGTTCGAGCTGCACCGCTTCCAGCGCACGCTGATGACGGGGCTGGTCGTCCCGGCGTTGACC
The DNA here is from genome assembly GCF_025961955.1 of Sphingobium sp. B10D7B. NCBI lineage: Bacteria > Pseudomonadati > Pseudomonadota > Alphaproteobacteria > Sphingomonadales > Sphingobiaceae > Sphingobium > Sphingobium sp. B10D7B. The sequence goes on along the minus strand of NZ_JAOQOQ010000001.1, from coordinate 1,671,714 downwards.
ACCACGCTCTATTTCGTGGTGTTCGGCAGCGCCATCGGCTCGCGGATGACGGAGGTCGACGGAATTCCCTATGGCGCCTTCATCGTGCCGGGCCTCATCATGCTGTCGATGTTCACAGAGAGCATCTTCAACGCCAGCTTCGGCATCTACATGCCCAAATATAGCGGCACGATCTACGAGTTGCTCTCTGCGCCCATTTCCGCGCTGGAGACGATCATCGCCTATGTGGGTGCTGCAGCGACGAAGTCGATGATCATCGGCCTGGTGATTCTCGCGACCGCGCATTTGTTCGTCGATCTGCCGATCGCGCACCCACTCGCCATGATCCTGTTCATGATGGTGATCGCGATCAGCTTCTGCCTGTTCGGGTTCATCCTGGGCATCTGGGCGCAGAGTTTCGAGCAGTTGCAGGTCATCCCGCTCATCGTCGTCATGCCGATGACCTTTCTGGGCGGCGCGTTCTATTCAATCCATATGCTGCCCGAACCCTGGCGGACGATCACCATGTTCAATCCGGTGGTCTATCTGATCAGCGGCTTCCGCTGGACCTTCTTCGGGAAGGGCGATGTCGCGATGGGCGTCTCCGTGGCATTCGTCAGCGCGATGCTGGTCATCTGCCTCGCGGTGATCGCCTGGATGTTCAAGACCGGATATCGCCTCAAGAAGTAGAGCGAACGGGCGTCAGATACCAAAACGCCCGCGATGCGCGAACGCAGGCGGGCGTTCAGTCTCTGAATACTCGGTGGGTCAGTCGCGGGCGCGATGCTCACCCTTGACCCAGCGGACAGTGCCGGACGAGGCCCGCATCACGACGCTGTTCGTGGTCATTTTGCCGCCGCGCAGGAGTTTGACGCCCTCGAGCAGCGAACCATCGGTGACGCCGGTTGCAGCGAAGATGCAGTCGCCCTTGGCGAGGTCTTCCAGCTTGTAGATGCGGTCGAGGTCGGTGATGCCCCATTTGCGGGCGCGGGCCTTCTCGTCCTCGTTGCGGAACAGGAGCTTGCCGTTGAACTGGCCGCCGACGCAGCGCAGGGCCGCACAGGCCAGCACGCCCTCGGGCGCACCGCCAGAGCCCATGTACATGTCGATGGTGGTGTCCGGGTCCGTCGTGGCGATCACGCCGGCTACGTCGCCGTCGCCGATCAGCACCACGCCACAGCCGATGCCGCGCAGTTCGGCAATCAGCTTCTCATGGCGGGGGCGATCCAGCACGCACACGATGATCTCGGAGGGCTTTACGCCCTTGGCCTTGGCGACGGCCTCGACATTCTCCGTCGCGCTCTTGCGCATGTCGATGATATCCGGCGGATAGCCGGGGCCAACCGCCAGCTTCTCCATGTACACATCCGGCGCGTTGAGCAGATTGCCTTCCTCGGCCGCAGCGAGAACCGCGAGCGCATTGGGGCCGGCCTTGGCGGTGATGGTCGTGCCTTCCAGCGGATCGAGCGCGATGTCGATCTTGGGGCCACGGCCCGGCGCGCCGCCGACCTTCTCGCCGATGTACAGCATGGGGGCTTCGTCGCGCTCACCTTCGCCGATCACCACCGTGCCATCCATGTACAGGCCATCGAAGGCCTTGCGCATCGCCTCAACGGCAGCAGCGTCCGCGGCCTTCTCGTCGCCGCGCCCCACGAGCTTGGACGCGGCGATCGCGGCGGCCTCGGTGACGCGCACCATCTCAAGAACAAGTACCCGATCGAGTACGGAACTGGCTTCGACGGTATTCGACTTCCCCATCCTGCGACATCCTTTGCTGAATTGATGGGACGCGATAGGCGAGGATTGTTGCAATGTCGATAATGAGCCAGCGTCTTACCGGTGCGGCCGGGCGCATATCGCATCCCGGCCTGTAAGCGCGGGGTCGCCGCCTCTCAGTCGAGGATGTGCATCAGCATCGGCGCGCCCAACAGACTGTCCGATCCGCCGAGCCTGCGCAGCAGATCGTCGATGGCGGAGAGGGCGCCCGGGTGAGTGACGATGGCGACCAGAACGCCCTCGTCCGCGGTGGCGGCACGCTGGATCACGCTTTCGATCGACACGCCCGAATCCCGCATCGCCGCCGTGATTTCCGCCAGAACGCCGGGGCGATCCTGAACCTGGAAGCGCAGATAGGCGCGGCCCGTGCGCTGGCCGGCATCGGCCTTGACCTGGCGCTGCAGCCACTCCGCCGGCATGGCGAAGGCAGGGCCATATTCATCGCGCGCCACGTCGATAACGTCTGCGACCACGGCGGAAGCGGTGGGGCCTTCACCGGCGCCGGCGCCCTGGAAGAACAGGCGGCCGACGAAATTGCCCTCCGCCACGACCGCGTTGAGCGCGCCATCGACATGGGAAAGGGGATGATCGAGCGGCACGAGCATGGGGTGGACGCGCTGGAAGAGGCCGACATTCTCGCTGCCGTCCGCCTCGCATTCCGCCATGCCGACCAGCCTGATCTTGAACCCGAGCGAGGCGGCCTCGCGGATATCGGCTGCCATGACATTGCGAATGCCGGTGATATCCACCGAGCCGAAATCGATCTCCGTGCCGAAGGCGAGGCTGGCGAGGATCGACAGCTTGTGGGCGGCGTCGATACCGTCAATGTCGAAGGTAGGGTCAGCCTCGGCATAGCCCTTGGCCTGCGCTTCCTCCAGCACCTGGTCGAACGGGCTGCCATGCTGTTCCATGGTGGAGAGGATGTAATTGCAGGTGCCGTTGAGGATGCCATAGACCCGCATGATGCGATTGGCAGCGGCGCCCTCGCGCAGGCCCTTGATGACCGGCACGCCGCCCGCGACGGCCGCTTCATATTTCAGCGCAACGCCGCTCCGCTCGGCTTCATGTGCCAAATCGAGACCGTGATGGGCGATCATCGCCTTGTTGGCCGTGACGAAGGGCTTGCCCTGGCTCAGGCATTGGCGGGCCAGCGTCAGGGCCGGGCCATCCGCGCCGCCGATCAGCTCGACGACCGTATCGATGTCCTCGCGCTGCGCGAGGGTCGCCATGTCGTCGACCCATTCATAGGCGGAGAGATCGAGCCCGCGATCCTTGCTGCGGTCCCGCGCGGAAATGGCGACCACCTCGATCGGGCGGCCCGCACGCCGGGCGATCAGATCCCGGTTGGTCTCCAGCAGGCGAATGACACCGGCGCCCACGGTTCCCAAGCCGACGATGGCGAGGCGAAGGGGGCGGGAAGAGGCGTCGGTCATGGTCATGTCCTGCAAAAATGTGTGAGCGGCGGTCGCACGGAGGTCCGCCGCCGCTCATAGCGGGTAATCCCGTACAGGAAAGAGCCCTCTGCCTAAATGACCGGCGTTTGGGTGCGGTCACATGGCCCGAGTGCGGCCCGGAATGCGTTGTAATCGCGACTGGCGGCTTCCGCATCGTTGCGCGCCAGTTCGGTGAGGGCCAGGGCCGGAAGCTGATCGGGCAAGCTGCACGCGAGGCGATACCACAGCAAGGTGTCCCGCTCGGGGAGCTTCGCCGAATCGTCCACAACCTCGCCCAGCGACACGCTGAAATGCGGCTGCTCCTGCGGCCGGCGGATCACTGACAGCGAAATCGGCGAGCCGTCCGCCGTGCCAAGGAAGATCTGGGTCTCTCCTTCACCCACAATCGCGCCCGGCACATGAAAGGCAGAGGTGATTGCGGTGATCGGACCTGGTGCGCCCGGCGCGTAAAGATCTTCGATGACCTTTCGGGCCAGCGCCTCGTTGGCGGGGGTCCAGGGCACGAGCGCCGTGCTCGCGCTCAACTGGAACTCGCTCACCTGCTGGCCGACTTTGCCGAAAGCGAGAAAAATCTTGCTCTTGAGGTTGGGGCGTCGGGCATTTTCCGCGGACCCGTCCACAAGGAAAGAGATTCGCTTGGACATCACGCCATCGCTGCGAATCAAGCCGAGCGTTTCAGCCTGGACGTAAAAACGGCTCCGCGTTTCCGGCAGATCGGGCGCGCGCTCGCGCTTGAGGGCGACGATAGAACGCACGGTAATGCGCGCCACCGTGGGGGATGACGATGCCAGTTCGGCCATCCGCGCGTAACTCAAGCTTGCCGGCTCTGGCGATTCTGCCACCTGTGCCGTAGCGGAAGTGGAAATAAAGGGGAAAGCGGCCGTCAACAGGACGCTGCAACCGATTGCCGCCAGTTTGAACCGGGCCTTTTGGCGTCGGATTGTGTCGGTCATACGCAATTCTCCTGATAGGCCTTCCTCAGCCTCTAACATAGGGGGTTAAGCAGAGGTGACCACCGTCAACAAAGCGTTTGCTTCACACGTTTTGCCACGATAGGACATGCCTCGGAATTTAGGAGCCCGAGCGATCAGTATCGCACGGAAGACGTCGTGCTTTACGGCATTTCGTCGATTCGTGGTCTGATTGTCAGCGCTGTATCGAGCTAGGGAGTGTCATTGCTGAATGGCCTATGCTGACCAGTCACAATCGTCCGGTAGGACGGTTTCTCTTATCATCGTGGCAATCATTCACGCGATCCTCGGTTATGCGTTTGTGACGGGGCTTGGCATCAAGTATGTCAAGCAGGCTGCAGAACAGCTGAACGTCATCGACGTGGCAGAGGAGCCGCCGCCGCCAGAGGAGGAGCCGCCGCCACCGCCTCCGCCTCCGCCAGACATGCCGCCGCCACCGCCGCCGCCGCCCACAGCGCCGCCGCCGATGATTTCGCTGCCGAGCACGGCTCCGGTTCTGGCGCCGCCGCCGCCTCCCACGCCGCCGCCGCCGGCTCCGCCTGCACCACCGCCGCCGCCTGCGCCGGTTGTCAGCAAGGCCGCTGGTGCCAGGGGTAACCCTGCGAGTTGGATTACGTCTGACGACTATCCTGCCGGTGCTCGTCGTGACGAGGCCGAGGGTTCGGTGACGATCGCTTGGGATATCAATGCCCAGGGGCGCGTCGAAAATTGCCGGGTGACCGCATCGAGCGGCCGCAAGGACCTCGACGAAACCGCTTGCAGCCTGATCACGCGCCGGGGACGTTATTCTCCCGCGCTCGATCAAGCCGGCAATCCGATCAAGTCGAGCAGCTCGCGCCGCGTGGTCTGGAAGCTTGAACGTTAATCCTGATTTCGGCCGTCCCGAACCGGGGCGAGGGACGGCCCATTCACCGACTGGTTTGAGAGGAATACACGAATGTTGATTTATTTGTCCGCAGCCGCTGCGCCGGCCGATAACCCTTACGGTCTCATGGAAGCCCTCGAGCAGGGCGGCGTGATCGCCTGGACCGTTTTCATCATTCTTTGCGGCATGTCCGTGTTCTCGTTCTTCATTCTGTTCTCGAAGCTCATCGAGCAGCAGAAGGTGATCGGCCAGGCCAAGAAGGTCCGTACCACGTTCTGGCGTTCGGCGACCCTCAAGGAGGGTTCGGCCAAGCTCGAGAAGAACAGCGCCTACAAGCAGCTGGTCGACGACGGCATCATGGCGCAGGAACAGCATGCCAAGCTGACCGATCCGGTCGAGGCGCATGACTGGATGCACGCTTCGCTCGCGCGTTCGGAAGCTGCCATCAACTCCAAGCTCGGCGGTGGCCTCGCGTTCCTCGCGACCGTCGGTGCGACCGCGCCGTTCATCGGTCTGTTCGGTACGGTTATCGGTATTTACCGCGCGCTCATCAAGATCGGTGCGTCCGGTCAGGCCTCGATCGACGCCGTTGCCGGCCCGGTCGGTGAAGCTCTGATCATGACCGCGCTGGGTCTGGCCGTGGCCGTTCCGGCGGTGCTTGCCTACAACTGGCTGCAGCGTCGTAACAAGTCGATTGCTGAAGACCTGAGCGGCTTCAACAACGACCTGCTTGGCTACATGGTGTCCAACGGTGCGGTCCGTCCGACCGTGGTTGCTGCACCGGCCGCGCCCGCTGCCAAGCCGGCTGCCGCCAAGGCCTGAGCTATCAAATGAAGCAGGTGTGGCGATCCTCGAGCGGTCGCCACATCAAGCCTCCGCAAGGACGTGCGTGCTTCCAAAGCCAAGAGTTAGGATTTTGATCGATGGCAATTAGCTCTGGGGGTGGTGGTGATGACACCCCGATGTCGGACATCAACACGACGCCTCTCGTGGACGTCATGCTGGTGCTTCTCATCATCTTCCTCATCGCAATTCCGGTGGTGATCCAGACAGTGGACGTGAAGCTGCCGAAGATCGCCTTCGAGCCAACGACCACGAAGCCGGAAAATGTGAGCCTTACGGTTCGCGCAGTGGATGGGCAGTGCGAAGTGTACTGGAACGTGACCAAGGTCACGGCCGGCGATCTTCTCAACCGCGCTGTCAAGAAGCTGGAAGCGGATATCGAGAAGGCCGGTGGCGTGGAGAACATGAACCCCGACGATCTGCCCGAAGCGCACATCCGTGCAGACATCGATACGCCGTACCGGTGCATCGGCGGCACGATCTTCACGATGCAGCGCGCTGGTTATCCGAAGGTTGGCTTCATTTCCGAGCCCGACCCGGCTTCGATTTCCGTCCGTCGCCTCTGACGCCCAAGTTTAGGAGACCAGTCCCATGGCAATGAGTGGTGGCCGCGACGACGGCGAGCCGATGATGGAAATGAACACGACGCCGTTGATCGACGTCATGCTCGTGCTCCTCATCATGTTCATTATCACGATCCCGATCCAGACCCACGCGGTGAAGATCGACCTTCCGCAGAATGCGGACGCGCCGCAGAACACGATCGATCCGGTCAAGAATCGTCTGACCATCGATCCGGCAGGCACGATCTACTGGAATGGCGCCCCGGTCGACCGGGTGACGCTGCGCCAGTATCTCGATCAGACCAGCCGTATGGCCCCGGAGCCTGAACTGCAGTTCGAGCCTGACCAGTCGGCTCGTTATGTGGTGGTTGATGAGGTGCTCGCCATCATCAAGCGCGCTGGCGTGACCAAGCTGGGCTTCGTCGGCAACGACCGTTACGGCGGCGTATTCTGATCATAGCGGAAACGCGCTTCGTCGCGGAACTGGATATGTTTGGAAAAGGGGGCTTCGGCCCCCTTTTTTATTGAGCTTCAGAGCGAGGCGTCTCGAGTTAAGGTGGAAGGCGTCTTGGGGGGCAGGGTTCGCCCCAAGCGTGGGCCGGATTAGCGGCTCTCAAGACCACGATCCTGCGCTGCGCGTGCGAGCATAGTTGTATTGTGCTGGGACGCCAGCACGCGACTAGCGGACAAACACGCAAGCCAGTTGGCGGTTCTGGACCTTTCAACGGCCCCGGTGATGCCATTAGCCCTCGGCTCGGGCGCTGAGGCAGCGCTGCAGATTGCAAGCGGTCAGGATGGAGAAGTGGTCGCCGGTCGAGGTAGTCCTAGGTCTTAGAGTCCTCATCTGCTGGGTCGGACGGACTTCCTATGATTAGGACGATGGTAAGCTTCCCTGTCATATCGTGCGATGTTCGAGGCAGGCAGGTCGATATGGGCGCAGTTCCAGACAGAATGAATGAGTCGTCCGCTCGTTCGTCAGCGCGGCAGTCGGTGTTGATTGGCGTCCGTGTGCGCCGCAAGGGCGAGAGCTGGTTCAAGAGCCGGATTTCGGACATGTCGCTCACCGGCTTCCGCCTGATGAGCTATGTGAAGCTTCAGGTCGGTATGGAAGTGTGGGTGATGTTCGCCGGTTTTGAAGGGCGCAAGGCGTTCGTCACCTGGGTGTGCGACCATGAAGCGGGGTGCGAGTTCGAGACACCGATGCATCCGGCGATTTTCGATCACATCGTTCGCGGCGCTGAGGCGGACTGACGACATCGGGCCAATCAAGGGCGCGGGCTCGGCAAATGGTCCGCTTCCCCGGGAAAACGGCAAGTGGGCGCGCTAACTTGCTCCCCAGACGCTCGGTCAGTTCTGTGTCGCTCCATATCCATTGCCGGTTTGCTGTAGACAACAGCCGGCTCCGAAAGGGCTCTCGGTTCGAGATCGACGGGCGTCGCTCGCGGATCTGCTAAGGAGGTGTTGATGCTTCGATGCCATCCCGGGCGCGTTCATCGGGGCCTGGAAGTGCTCGTGCTGCGCATGGGCGCGTTGCCGGTCTCGGTGCTTCCAGTTGAGACCCTGAACACTACCCAGCCGACTTATGTTTGAGCGTCCTTCACTTGGCCACGCGGCTGCCGGGCCAAACATGCGCGAGCACAGCTAAGAGCCAGCGCCGCATCAGCAACAACTGATCACCGCGCAAACGTCCGTCAACTCTCCGGCGATCAGGCCGGTTCGTCGAATTGCAATGATGCCAGCCGGGCGTAGAGGCCACCGCGGGCGATCAGGTCCGCGTGGGTGCCGATGTCCGCGATCCGGCCCTGATCGAGGACGACGATGCGGTCGGCGGCGCGGACGGTCGCCAGGCGATGGGCGATGACGATAGTCGTGCGATCCTTCATCAGCCGGGCGAGGGCATCCTGCACCAGGCTCTCGGATTCTGCGTCCAGCGCGGAGGTCGCTTCATCGAGAAGCAGCAGCGGCGCATCCTTGAGCAGCGCGCGGGCGATCGCGACGCGTTGGCGCTGGCCGCCGGAGAGGCGGGCGCCGCTCTCGCCGAGTTCGGTGTCCAAGCCCTGCGGCAGCGCCTTGAGAAAGCCGTCGGCATTGGCTGCGCGCGCGGCCTCCATCAACTGCTCGTCGGTGGCATCCCAGCGTCCGTAACGCAGATTGTCGCGCGCACTGGCCGCAAAGATCACGGTTTCCTGCGGCACCAGCGCGATCATGCCGCGCAGGCCCAGCAGGTCTGCCTCGCGCAGGTCGACGCCGTTGAGGAGCACCCGCCCGTGGGACGGATCGTAAAACCGCTCCGCAAGCTGAAGGAGCGTGGATTTGCCCGCGCCGGATGGCCCGACAATGGCCACGGTCTCGCCCGGTGCGACATCCAGCGAGAAATCCGTGAGCGCCGGCAAATCCGGCCGCGTCGGATAGCGGAAGGCCACATTTTCGAAGGTCAGTCGCGCCTGACCGGGCTGCGGGATGGCGACCGGCCGGGCCGGTTGGCGGATTTCGGAGATGGCGCTGGTCAATTCGCTCAGCCGGGTGGCGGCGCCGGCCCCGCGCAGCAGATCGCCATAGACCTCGGTGAGCGCGCCGAAGGCACCTGCGACAAGGCCGCCCGTCATCACGAAGGCTGCGATGCTGCCGCCGGACATCCGGCCCGCTGCGACGTCAAGCGCGCCCTGCCACATGATGAGCGTGATGGAGCCGAAGATCACCAGAATGATCGTCGCGGTCATGGCCGCTCGCAGGGTGATGCGCTGGCGGGCCGTGCGGAAGCTGTCCTCGACCGCGCGCCGGAATCGTCCGGCCTCGCGTTCTTCCTGACCGAAGGCCTGGACGATCTTCATGGCGCTCAGCACTTCGTTGGTGATGCTGCCGACCGCAGCCAGCCGATCCTGACTGTTGCGCGAGAGCGCGCGCAGGCGCCGACCGACCAGAATGATCGGCCCGAGCACGATGGGAATTCCGAACAGCAGCATCGCCGTAAGGCGCGGCGCGAGCATGAACAGATAGACGATGCCGCCAAAACCGGTGAGCAGATTGCGCATCGCCACCGAGACCGTCGAGCCGACAACCTGCTCGATGATCGCGGTATCCGCCGTCATGCGAGAAGCGATCTCGGAGGGGCGATTATGCTCGAAAAAGGCCGGCTCCTGGCGCAGCAGATTGGCCTGCGCCGCAATCCGCAGATCGGCCACCACGCGCTCGCCCAGCCAGGCGACGAAGTAGAAGCGCATGGCGGTCGCAAAGGCCAGGATGACCACGATCAGCAGCAGATACTGGAACCAGCGGCTGATGTCCCCATCCAGACCAGAGGCGAAACCGCGATCGATGACCAGCTTGAAACCACTGGGGATGGCAAGCGTTGCTGCAGAGGCGAGAACTAGGGCGAAGCCGGCGCCGGCTATGCGGCCGGGGTAGCGGAGCGCGGCGCGCCAGATCAGTCGAAGATTGCCAAGATCGCCCGCTTTGCGCCGATCGTCATTGTCTGTGGTGGACGCTGAGGTAGCCATGGCCGCGCCCTAGACCAACTTTGCAACCAAGGGGAGGGCTTTTGCACCTGCGCTGTGCCTCCTGGTGTGGCAAAGGAGACGCGCCGGCACTATTTAATGCGTCTAAGCCCGGCATCGGCGCTGGCGTCAGGGCGTTGGATGTGCTGGTTTAGACAGATGGCCCCGAGTAAGGAAACACATGCTCTACAGTGCCTATGAAATTCAGCGCAGCTTTCTGGCAAGCGCCAGTGCCATGGCGACCGCGAGCGTAGAACTGCTCCAAAATCCCGCAAATCCCTTTGCTTATTTCGGTGGCGGTCCGATGCTCGCCTCCGCGCTGGATGTGTTCGCGCATGCCGCGGCGCCGCGCGGCAAGCCCGCCTTCGATCTGCCGACCACCGAGGTGGATGGGCAGGCCGTAGCGGTGCACGAAGTCATCGAGGCGCGCCAGGTCTTCGGCCAGCTGCGTCATTTCGTGCGGGAAGGGCAGGAGGGACGGCACCCCAAGCTGCTGATCGTCGCGCCCATGTCCGGCCATTTCGCGACGCTCCTGCGCGGCACGGTGGCCCGAATGCTGCCGGGGCATGACGTCTATATCACCGACTGGCGCGATGCCCGTGATGTGCCGCTTTCGGACGGGACGTTCGATCTGGATGATTATGTCGATTATCTCGTCGGGTGGCTCGAGCATATCGGACCGGGCGCACATATGCTGGCGGTCTGCCAGCCGTCGGTGCCCTGTCTGGCGGCCGCGAGCCTCATGTCCGCGTCCAAACATCCGTGCCGTCCGCGCACCTTGACGATGATGGGCGGCCCGATCGATACTCGCGAGGGGCCGACGGCCGTCAATCAGCTGGCGCAGGAGCGGCCGCTGAGCTGGTTCAGCCAGAATGTCGTGACCTCGGTTCCATTCAATTATCCCGGCGCCGGGCGGAAGGTCTATCCCGGCTTCATGCAATTGGCCGGTTTCATGACCATGAACCTCGGCAACCACCTGATGAGTCACTGGCAGATGTTCCGTCACCTCGTTCAGGGCGATGACGAGAGCGCGGACGCGACCAAGAAGTTCTACGAGGAATATCGCTCGGTCTGCGACATGACCGCCGAATTCTACCTGCAGACCGTCAATGAAGTCTTCAAGAAGCACAGCCTGCCCAAGGGCGAGTTCATGCATCGTGGCGTGCGCATCGACACCGCGGCGATCACGGATGTCGCGCTGCTCGCCGTCGAAGGCGAGAATGACGATATTTCTGGCATCGGCCAGACCAGGGCGGCACTCAAGATTTCCCCGAACCTGCCGGACGAGATGAAGCAATATTATCTCGCCGAAACGGTCGGCCATTACGGCATCTTCAATGGCTCGAAATGGCGCAATCGCATTGCGCCAGTGGTCGAGGCGTGGATTGCCCGCCACGATGATCTGCCGCGCGGCTGATCGCCCGTTCTCATGAGGTCGGATTCGCAGTGATCGACATTGGCCTGCAGCAAGTCGCGGTCGAGCGCTTCGCCGTGCGCGACGCTTTCACCATCAGCCGTGGCGCCAAGACGTTCGTGGATGTGGTCGTGTGCGTGGTCACGGACGGCATGTTCATCGGCCGAGGCGAGGGCACGCCGATCTATTATCATGGTGAGACGGCCGAAGGATGTGCGGCGGCGATTGAGGCGCTCGTGCAGGCGCAGGGCGGCGTGCCCGACCGCGAGGCGTTGCGCACCCTGATGCCACCGGGCGCCGCACGCAATGCGCTCGATTGCGCGCTGTGGGATCTGGAGGCAGCGCGGACCGGCAAGCCGGTTTGGGCGCTGGCTGGATTGGAGGCGCCCCAGCCTGTGCGGACAGCCTATACGATCAGCCTCGATACGCCGGGGAAGATGGCGCGGGGAGCCGCAGACGCGCGGGCGCGGGGGTTCACGCTGCTCAAGTGCAAGCTAACCGGCGAGGGCGATCGGGCTCGTATCGAAGCGGTGCGGCAAGGTGCGCCGGATGTCGACCTGATCGTGGATGCCAATGAGAGCTGGGCCGATCTGGACGTGCAGGCGCAAGCCCGTGCATTGGCCGATCTGGGCGTCGCATTGATCGAGCAGCCCTTGCCGGCACAGGCTGATGCGGCGCTGGCCGGGCTGGCTCTGCCGGTGCCGATCTGCGCGGACGAGAGTTGCCAGTCGCTGGCTGATCTGGCGCGGCTTGGGGCCTATCAGGCAATCAACATCAAGCTCGACAAGGCCGGAGGACTCACCGAGGCGCTCGCCATGGCGCATGCGGCGAGGGCAGCGGGGAAGCGCATCATGGTCGGCTGCATGCTCGCAAGCTCGCTCGGCATTGCGCCTGCCTTTCTGCTTGCACAGTTCGCCGATTGGGTGGACCTCGACGGCGCCTTGCTGCTAGCTCATGATCGCGAGGGCGCCATGAAAGTCGCCAACGGATATCTTTCGCCCGGAACTTTATGGGGCGAGGCGATTATAACGGATGCTCAACGAAGTTGAACGACAATAGGGTTTTGAAGCGGTCGTAAAGGCCGAGGACCGGCAGTTGCCGGGTCGCGATTGGAGGAGGCTGTACGTGCGCCTAGCACGAATTCTCGCATTATTGGTGGTACTCGCGACTGTCGGCGTGTCGGCCTATTTCCTCTATCGCATGCCCTTCGCCTGGCTGCAGATCGTCCCTGCGGCGATTGGCGTCGGCCTGTGCCTCTGGTTCTGGCGCACGGCACCCAAGCGCAAGAAAGCTCGCAAGCGCGCCGCGCTCGCGACGGTTCTGTTCGTGCCGCTGCTGATGGCGAGCGCCGTGCTCAGCCTGATGGTGTCGCCGGAATCGGTCTGGCCGGTGTTCACCGCGCTGGCGCTGCTCGCGATGATGGTCGCCGTGCTTGCGCTCATGCGGATCGAGCGCAAGCAGAACCATGTCTGGGCCGGCTATTATTCCGACGTGGCCTGATCGGCGCTGCCGACGCTGCGCGGGGCCAGAGCGCCCGGCAGTTCGTGAAGAACAGGGTAGGGCATGATCATCCTGCCGGACGGATCGGCGGTAAATGTGGTCTGCGTGGGATAGGCAAATTCCAGCCCCAGATCATTGAAGCGGCCGAGAATATCGAGGCCGATCGCGTGGCGGATCATGTAAACCTCATCCCAATCATGCGAGTGCACATCGAACTCCAGCTCGAAATCCAGTGAGCTGGCCCCAAAGCCGATGAAGCCCGAGCGCACGAAGTCGCCGCCATGCGCGTTGACGATCTCTCGCAGCAGATCGGGAATCTTCGCTGCTTCAGCGGGTGCGGTCTGGTAGATGACGCCGATGGCGAATTTGACCCGCCGGCGATCGAGGCCGGTGTAGCTCGTGATCTCCTTGTTGAGCAATTGCGCATTGGAGACGATCATGCGTTCGCCCGTCACCACGCGCAGGCGGGTGGATTTGAGGCCAATGCGCTCCACAACGCCGGTCTGCGTACCGAAATTGATTGCATCGCCGACCTTGAAGGGCTTGTCGAAAATGATCGACAGCGACGCGAACAGGTCCGAGAAAATGCCCTGAGCGGCAAGACCAATGGCAATGCCGCCGATCCCGAGACCGGCGACCAGACCCGTGACGTTGACGCCGAGATTGTCCAGCACGACGATGGCCGCAACGGCGAAAATCGCAATGGAGAGCAGAACCTTGATGAGGCCGCTGGCATTGGCCAAAGCCTCGCTGCCGCCCAGTTCCGGATCCGAGCGCATCTGGATGAAGCCGAGCGCCATGTGGCGCACCCAGACCGCGATCTGCCAGGCCGTCACCACGATGAACAGGAAGTTGATCGCATTGAACAATGCCGGCGGCACCGGGAAATAATTGACGACGAGGCGCGCCGCGATGAGCATCATGAACAGATGCCCGGTTTTCCCGACGGTACTGGCCGCGACGCCCATGATCGGTGCGCTGTGTGCCGCCCTGAGCAGCAGGCGCTGCACGATCCGCTTGAGCAGCCCCAGCGCAAAATAGATGGCGATGCCGATGGCCACGGCGATCGCCACCTCGATCCAGTTCTCGCCCAGCCATGTCATGGCATGTTCGAGACCGCGGAGGGGATTGGCGTGGGATGAAGTTGTCGTCGGGGCAGCAGTCATCAGGCTGGCGTGCTCGCAGATTGGGGGATGTCGTGCGATGAGAACGCCGCAGAGAGAATGTAGTTCACGGACAGATTGTCACTGAGCACGAAGCCATATCGCGGATCGGCCATCAGTCCCTTGGTCGCCGTGACGTGCAGGCCACGGTCGGACAGCAGCGCTTCCATCTCCTCCGGGGTTATGAAGCGGGCTGCGTCATGCGTGCCCCTGGCGATGCGGCCGAAGCCCTCTGCCAGCGTCACCACCATCAGTCTGGAGAGCGGCGTCCGGTTTGGGGTCGAGATAATCAGCAGCCCATCGGGCTTCAGCAGCCGCGCGATGGCGGAGAGGAACATCGCCGGATCGATGACATGCTCGATGACTTCCAGCGCCGTGATCAGGTCGAATTGCGGATCGCTCAGCGTCTCCACCCCGCAATTGCGATAATCGATGGGCAGGCCCATTGCGGCGGCATGGTCGCGGGCGACGGCGATATTCTCTGGCGCCGCATCCACGGCCGTCACGGCGCCGGCCATGCGGGCGAGCGGCTCGGCGACCAGCCCGGCCCCGCAGCCGACATCGAGAACGCGCTTGCCGGCCAGCGGGCGCAGATCCTGGGCCGATCCACCCCAGTGCGCGTCGATAGCGGCGCGGATGAAGCCAAGGCGCACCGGCCCCAGCTTGTGGAGCATGGCGCTGGAGCCACTGGGGTCCCACCAATCGGCCGCGTGCGCGCCGAAATGCGCGGCTTCTTTGGGGTCGATGGTGCTGCTGTGCGGTTCGCTTGCCATTGCCGATCCTGCTGACTAATAGGGCGCCGGCTCGAAGGCCGGTGAATACCGATCCGTCGGCATTTCATGCCCCCTTGATAGTCCAAGAAAGGTCCGCGGCAAGTCCATGGCGCGTATTGTGATGAAATTTGGCGGCACGTCGATGGCCGGCATGGAGCGAATCCGCAACGTTGCGCTTCGGGTGAAGCATGAGGTTGGCCTCGGCAACGAGGTCGCCGTCGTCGTTTCCGCGATGGCCGGCGAGACCGATCGCCTGGTCAACTTCTGCAAGGAAGCCAGCCCGCTTTACGACCCCGCCGAATATGACGTGGTTGTCGCGGCCGGCGAGCAGGTGACGTCCGGGTTGCTGGCGATGACGCTCAAGGCGCTGGGCGTCGATGCGCGCAGCTGGCTGGGCTGGCAGTTGCCGATCCGCACGAGCGAGGCACATAGCAAGGCGCGGATCGACACGGTCGAGACCGAAGGCCTGCTGGCGGCGATGACCGCCGGGCAGGTCGCGGTCATTCCGGGCTTTCAGGGGCAGATGGAGAGCGGCCGGGTCTCGACCCTGGGTCGTGGCGGGTCTGATACCTCCGCCGTGGCGGTCGCGGCCGCCGTGCAGGCCGATCGGTGCGATATCTATACAGATGTCGATGGCGTCTACACGACCGATCCGCGCATCGTCAGCCGGGCCCGCAAGCTCGACAAGGTCACCTATGAGGAAATGCTGGAGCTGGCCAGTGTCGGCTCGAAAGTGCTGCAGACGCGGTCCGTCGCGCTGGCGATGAAGGAGAAGGTGCGCGTGCAGGTGCTCTCCTCCTTCGACGCGCCAGGGGACGATCCCGAACCCGGCACGATGATCGTCAGCGAAGCAGAAATTGAGGAAAGCGACATGGAACGGCAGCTCATCACCGGCATCGCTCATGACAAGAACGAAGCCAAGATCATCGTCACGCGCGTGCCAGACAAACCCGGTGCGGTTGCCAGCATCTTCGGCCCGCTGGCCGACGCAAGCATCAATGTCGACATGATCATCCAGAATGACAGCAAGGATAATGCGGAGACGGATGTGACCTTCACCGTCCCCCGTACCGACCTCGCGCGCAGCGTCGACATTCTGGAGAAGCTGCAGAACGAGATCGGCTTTCGTCGCATCATCACCGACGATCAGGTCGCCAAGATCAGCGTCGTGGGTGTTGGCATGCGCAGCCATGCCGGCGTCGCGGCGACCATGTTCAAGACGCTGGCCGAGCGTGGCATCAATATCGAGGCGATCTCCACCAGCGAGATCAAGGTCTCGGTGCTGATCGACGAGGACGAAACCGAACTGGCCGTTCGCGTGCTCCACACCGCCTACGGTCTCGACGCGGAGCAGGCGCCCGCTTGATCAATTTGGAGCCGCTTCCATTGGGGAGAGGCTCCGAGGCAGCGTGCCGGCATTCGGTCGGCTGCTGATCTCCTCTTTGCCGTCACTTCCCGGTGGGAAGGTCAGATTGGGTATCGTGATGACCGACCGTCTTTCTTCCCTCATGGCCCGCGGCACCGCATTTCTCGGCAGCGAGACCGCGATCATCTGTGGCGCGATGAGCTGGGTGTCCGAGCGGCATCTGGTGTCCGCTGTCAGCAATGCCGGCGGCTTCGGCCTGATCGCGTGCGGCGCGATGACCCCGGATCTGCTCGATACCGAGATCGCGGCGACCCAGGCGATGACGGACAAGCCCTTTGGCGTGAACCTCATCACCATGCACCCGCAGCTGTTCGATTTGATCGCAGTCTGCGCCCGCCATTCGGTGACGCATATCGTGCTGGCCGGCGGCCTGCCGCCCAAGGGCAGCATCGAGGCGATCAAGGCGAGCGGCGCCAAGGTGATCTGCTTCGCCCCAGCCTTGTCCTTGGCCAAGAAGCTGCACCGGTCGGGCGTCGATGCGCTGGTCATCGAAGGCATGGAAGCGGGCGGCCATATCGGCCCCGTGGCGACCAGCGTGCTCGCACAGGAAATCCTGCCGGTGATGGCAAGTGAGCTGCCGGTCTTCGTTGCCGGCGGCATCGGCCATGGCGAGGCGATCGCGGCTTATCTCGACATGGGCGCGGCCGGCGTGCAGCTCGGAACCCGCTTTGCCTGCGCCAGCGAGAGCATCGCCCATGCTAACTTCAAGAAGGCGTTCTTCCGGGCTTCGGCGCGCGATGCCATTGCCAGCGTGCAGATCGATTCGCGGCTACCGGTGATCCCCGTGCGCGCCCTGCGCAACGCCGGAACCGACGCCTTCACCGCCAAGCAGCGCGAAGTCGCGCAACTGCTCGACGACGGCCAGGTCGATATGGGCGAGGCGCAGCTCCAGATCGAGCATTATTGGGCCGGTGCCCTGCGGCGGGCGGTGATCGATGGCGACATCGAAAATGGCTCGCTGATGGCCGGCCAGTCCGTGGGCATGGTGACGAAGGAAGAACCCGTCGCCGAGATCATCACGACCCTGATGGCAGAGGCGCGGGCAGCCTTGACCCGCCGGGTCGGCTGATCGCGGCGCTGCTCTCGCAGACAGCCTGTCGGTCATTGGTTAACGGGTAGCGATATCACGGCGTTCTGTTTACAGCGGTGCGAACGCGCCGACTGGTGCGACCGTCGAAAAGAACAAGACGTCGGGAGAGGTGCCGTGCTGAAGGGCCCGTCAAATGACAGGTGCATGAGGGGCGCATTTTTGCGCGTTTCAACGCCTGCTTGCGTGTCTGCCGGGTCTCCTTCTTTTCCGACTGGCTTTCTTCCTCTGCTGCTCACCATTCCATCATCGTCTTTGCCGGGTTTCTCGCCCGGAAAGATCGAGACGAGGTTGGTTCCCGGCGGCAGTTTCTGATAGCAGGAACGCATGGATCAAACGCGGCGCCCGGAATCCCCATCGAGCAGTGCGGCCACAGCCGCGCGCAGAATTCTCTCTCGCCTCCACGAGGTGATGGCGGCGCGCACGCAAACCCAGGTGAAGCTCAACAAGGTTGTCGAGATCGTCGGACAGGAGCTTTCGAGCGAGGTCTGCTCGATTTACTTGCTGCGCGATGGCATGCTGGAGTTGTTCGCGACGCGCGGCCTCAAGCAGGAGGCCGTTCACGTCACGCGCCTGGCGCCGGGCGAGGGGCTTGTCGGCACGATTGCCCAGAATGTCGAAACGCTCAATCTCGAGGAAGCGTCGGGCCATCCCGACTTCGCCTATCGGCCGGAAACGGGCGAGGAGCGCTTCCACAGCTTCGCCGGCGTGCCGATCGTGCGTCGTGAGAATGCAATTGGCGCGCTGTGCGTCCAGCATCTCGACCCGCGCGGCTATGAAGAAGTCGAGATCGAGGCGCTGCAGACGGTGGCGATGGTGCTCGCCGAGCTGATCAATAACGCCAATCTGGTCGATGAAAATCCCGGCGAAGATCGCCCGCTCGAAACGGGCGCGAGCATCCTCTCGGGCCTGCAGCTCGTGATGGGCATGGCCCGCGGTCACGCGGTGTTCCATCAGCCGCGCGTGACCATCGAGCATACCGTTGCCGAGGATGTCGAGGTCGAGCGGCAGCGCGTGTATTCGGCATTCGCCAAGATGCGCGAGCAGATCGAGCGGATGGCCGGGCAGGCCGAGTTCGGCATGGACGGCGAGCACAAGGAGGTGCTCGAGACCTACAAGATGTTCGCCTATGATGAAGGCTGGTCGCGGCGGATCAACGAAGCGATCGACTCCGGCCTCACGGCCGAGGCGGCAATCGAGCGGGTGCAGCAACGCACCCGGATGCGGATGCGGCAGATCGACGACCCGCTGCTGCAGGACCGGATGCATGATCTGGAGGATCTCTCCAACCGCCTGCTGCGCATCGTGGCGGGACAGCTTGGCACGGCTGCGCAACTGGGGCTGCGGCAGGACACAATTCTGATCGCGCGCAACCTGGGGCCGGCAGAGTTGTTGGAATATGACCGGCGGCGTTTGAAGGGCGTCGTGCTGGAGGAAGGCTCGCTGACCGCGCACGTCACCATTGTGGCGCGGGCCATGGGGGTGCCGGTGCTGGGCCGGGTCAAGAACACCCGGGCGCTGATCAACGAGGGCGATCTGCTGCTGCTCGACGTGAATCAGAACCGCCTCTACATCCGCCCCTCCGAGCCGATGGACGAGGCGTTCGAGAGCGGCCTGGCGCTCACGCAGAAGCGGCGCGCGGCCTATGCCGGCCAGCGCGATCTGCCGGCGGAGACGAAGGACGGCCAGCGCATCGAGCTGATGGTGAATGCCGGCCTGCGCGACGATGTCGCCGCGCTGGACGTGACGGGCGCCGACGGGATCGGCCTGTTCCGCACCGAGTTCCAGTTCCTCGTCTCAGCGACCCTGCCGCAGCGCGAGCGCCAGCAGCGCCTCTACAAGGAAGTGCTCGATGCGGCGGGCAGCCGCCCGGTCATATTCCGCACGGTCGATATCGGTGGGGACAAGGCGCTGCCTTATCTGCGCAAGAGCGATTCCGACGATGAGGAAAACCCCGCCATGGGCTGGCGCGCGGTGCGCCTCGCGCTGGAGCGCGATGGCCTGATGAAGGCGCAGGCGCGGGCATTGCTGGAGGCCGCGGCCGGGCGGACACTGCATGTCATGTTCCCGATGATCTCCGAGCCATGGGAACTGACGCAAGCGATGACGCTGTTTCGCGAGCAGAAGGACTGGCTCGCCAAGCGAGGCCGCAAGCTTCCCAAGAGCGTCAAATATGGCGCGATGCTGGAAGTGCCGGCGCTCGCCGAGGCGCTCGACTTCGTGCTGCCGGACCTGGACTTTCTCTCCATCGGCACCAACGATCTCACCCAGTTCCTCTTCGCTGCCGACCGCGCCAACCCCAAACTGGCTGAGCGTTACGATTGGCTGAGCGTTGCGATCCTTCGCTTTCTCGCACGCGTCACGCGGACCTGCTCCGAACATGGGGTGCCGGTGGGGGTCTGTGGCGAAATGGGCGGACGCACGCTGGAAGCCATGGCCCTGCTCGGCCTTGGCATCCGCCGCCTTTCGATCACGCCAGCCTCGATAGGCCCGGTCAAGGCAATGGTGCGCTCGGTGGACCTCACGGCCTTGTCGCAGGTCACGGTCGATTTGCTAAAAGGCGGGGTTGCCAACCTTCGCGAGCCGCTGTCGCAATGGGCCGACGATAACGGCGTCGATCTCGGCTGAGAGCCTGTGCGGTGCTGCGCCAGCGAATTCGCGCGTTGACACCGCATAGCGACTGATGAAACAAAGGAACTGGCAAAAAGACCGAAAATAGACGGAAAAAGGCCTCAATGCGCGAAGATGCGAACGAAAAAGAGACGGTCGCGCGCAGCGGACTGAGTGCATCGGGGCAGATGCGGCAGGCGCGTGAGGCTGCGGGCATGTCACTTGATGATGTTGCGAACCGCACGCGGATCACCTTGCGCCATCTCACCGCGCTGGAAGCCGGTCACTATCAGGCCCTTCCCGGAACGACCTATTGCGCGGGCTTCTCGCGCGCTTATGCCCGCGCGGTCGGCATCGACGAACATGCCCTTGTCAGCAAGGTGCGTGAAGAAATCGCGGAAATGGGCGTCGAGCAGGACCCTTATGAGATTGAGGAGCCGGTCGATCCCAGCAGCGTTCCACCGCGCTATCTGGTGATCGCCGCGGCCGTGATCGCGCTGCTGTTTGCGGGCGGTTATGCGATCTGGCGGACGCAGTACATCACGCCGCCGACTGACGACCAGCTTGCGATCGAGCAGCGGACCGAGCCGCGTATCGCCGATCCACGCAACAAATCGGCGGCGCCCGCGCAGAGCCCGGCACAGGCACGCCCAAACGGCCCGGTGGTCCTGACCGCGGTAAACGAGGTTTGGCTGCGCATCTATCAGCCGGACGGAAAGCGTCTCTTCGAAGGGACGCTGGAGAAGGACAAGAGCTTCACCGTCCCGGCCGAGGCGCAGGACCCGATGATCCTCACCGGACGCCCGGATGCGCTGGCGGTGACCGTTGGCGGGCAGGCCATCCCGCCACTCGGGACTGCCGAGCGGACGATATCGGACGTTCCGCTGACGGCTGCGGCTTTGCTTGAACGGCGCGTTCAGCCCACAGACACCGATCCGGCGGCATCGCAGACCAGCAATGGTGATGCACCGCCGGCGGGTTGATGCTAGCAGGCACGGCCTCGCCAACGGATGGGGGAGCGCTCATTGCGCCTCCGCCACCGGCCAACATGATTTGAACATATCAGGAATTTCACCATGGCAGCAGAGCTTTCCCCCCACGAGATGACCAGTAAACGGACCGGCGGCGGGATTGTCCGCGCCCTGCTCCTTGCCGGCGCCGGCTTGCCGCTGCTCTTCAGTGCCCCGGCAAGCGCCCAGCGCACGGTGGAAGGCCGCGTCGATCGGCTCGAGCAGGAAATGCGGGCCGTGCAGCGCAAGGTGTTCCCCGGCGGGGCGGGCCAGATCATGGCGCCGGAAGTCACGCCGCCTGCGCCGACGCCCGGTGTCGCAGCCGGCGCGCCCGCGACGACGCCGATTGCCGATCTGACGGCGCGGATCAACGCCGTCGAAGCGCAACTCGCTCGCCTCACGGGTCAGGTCGAGGAGAATGAGCACCGGCTTCGTCAGCTGGAAGAGAATTTCAAGACGATGAGCGCCGCGCAGGCTGCTCCGGCGGTCGATCCGGCCAGTCCCTTTGGTCCGCCCAGCGCGCCGCTGCCCGACCGCGCGGCCCAGGCTGCGCCGGCGGCGACCCCGCGTCCGGCCGCACAGCCGTCCCTCGTGGCCCGCACCGAGGCGGTGGCGGCGGTCGAGCGGCCCAGCACCGGCAATGCCGCGCTGGATAGCTACACCTATGGCTTCCGCCTTTGGACCGCGAAATTCTACCCCGAGGCGCAGGTGCAGCTGCAGCAGGCCGTCGACAAATATGGCAAGGACCCGGTCGCTAGCCGCGCCCATAATCTGCTCGGCCGTGCGTTTCTCGATGACAAGAAGCCGGCGGCTGCGGCCAAGATCTTCTACGAAAATTACCGGCAGCGCCCGGCTGGCGACCGCGCGGCGGAGAGCCTTGCCTGGGTCGGTGAGTCGCTCATTCAGCTCAACCGGCTGAAGGACGCGTGCCTCGCCTATGACGAGCTGAACGAAGTGTTCGGCGCCAACATGCCGGCCAGTGTCCGCGACATGATGACCAAGGGCCGGACCCGCGCCAAATGTAGTGGCTGACACGCTCGCGCAGCGATTGCCCCAGGCGGTTCGGCACCTGCTTGGGCGCGCTTTGCTAGTCTACGAGCGCGTTGGCATCGCAGTCTCGGGCGGAGCGGACAGCATGGCGCTGCTCTCGCTGGCTGCGCGTTGCTGGCCCGGGCAGGTTGAGGCGGCGACAGTCGATCACCGATTGCGAGCCGATTCCGCAGCGGAAGCAGCCATGGTGGCCCGCTGGTGCCAAAACGAGGGCGTCCCCCACGCGATTTTGACGGTCGCACAGTCCCTCGAAGGCAATCTTCAGGCGGCGGCACGTGCGGCGCGCTATGCGTTGCTGGAGGACTGGCAGCGGGCGCGGGGCCTCGACTGGCTGATGACGGCGCATCAGGCGGACGATCAGCTCGAAACGCTGGTCCTGCGGCTCAATCGCGGGGCAGGGGTGGCGGGACTGTCAGCCATCCGGGCCCGGCGCGGGACATTGCTGCGGCCGCTGCTCAATGAGCGCCGCGCTGATCTGCGCGCGTGGTGCAAGAGCGAAAACGTCCCGTTCATCGACGATCCGAGCAATGAGAACCAGCGGTTTGACCGCGTAAGAGTTCGGCAGGCGCTGGCTGCCTGCAATCTGATTGACCCCAGTGGCATGAACCGCGCGCTGGAAGCGCTGGGCGAGGCGGAGGACGCCGTCGCCTGGATGCTGGACCGGCTCACCACCGAGCACCTCATGCTGGCCGAGGATCGCGCCGAGCTCAACCGAACAGACCTGCCGCCCGAGCTCCTTCGCCGCCTGATCTTGCGCATGATTGCCCATCTCAATCCGCAGGCAGAAAAACCGCGTGGGCCATCGCTGGATCAAGCGCTTGTTCAACTTTTCGATGGTAAGACCGTCACCTTGGCGGACTGCCTTGTCACCGGAGGGGCGCGATGGACGATGCGGCGGGCACCACCGCGCAGGTCGTGCTGAGCCCAAAGCCGTTCCGGGCATTGTGTTCCGGGCAGGAAGTCCTATTTTGGACCGCGAAAGCGAGTGGTTGATGAACGATAACAAAGAGCCGCAAGGCAATCCATGGATCAAGAGCGCCCTCATATTGGCGGGCGTGTTTCTTGCGCTGCTGATGTTCGTGACGGTGTTCGACAGCAAGGGCATGAGCAACAACGGCACCGCGATTGCCTATTCCGATTTCCGCGACCGGGTTTCCGCCGATGCGGTGAAGGAAGTGGCGATCGGTCCGGACCGGATCAGTGGCGTGCTCAAGAACGATCAGCGTTTCGTCACCTACGCCGTGCCGGACCCGCAGCTCACGGCGCTGCTGGACGAGCATAAGGTCAAATATAGCGGCCAGCCCGAAGAACAGCCGAACTTCTGGATGATCCTGCTCTACCAGTCGCTGCCGTTCATCCTGATCCTCGGCATCGCCTTTTTCGTTCTGCGCCAGATGCAGAAGGGTGGCGGCGCCGGCGGCGCGATGGGCTTTGGCAAGTCCAAGGCCAAGCTGCTCACCGAGAAGCAGGGCCGGGTGACGTTCGACGACGTGGCTGGCATCGATGAAGCCCGTGAGGAGCTTCAGGAGATCGTCGAGTTCCTCAAGGACCCGAGCAAGTTTGCGCGACTGGGCGGCAAGATCCCAAAAGGCGCGCTGCTGGTCGGCTCGCCGGGCACCGGCAAAACGCTGCTGGCGCGCGCGATCGCGGGCGAGGCGGGCGTGCCGTTCTTCACCATTTCCGGTTCTGACTTCGTCGAAATGTTTGTGGGCGTCGGCGCAAGCCGCGTGCGCGACATGTTCGAGCAGGCCAAGAAGAACGCACCCTGCATCGTCTTCATCGACGAGATCGACGCGGTTGGCCGCCATCGTGGCGCGGGCCTGGGCAATGGCAATGACGAGCGCGAGCAGACGCTGAACCAGCTGCTGGTCGAGATGGATGGGTTTGAATCGAACGAAGGCATCATCATCATCGCCGCGACCAACCGGCCTGACGTGCTTGATCCGGCGCTGCTGCGCCCGGGTCGTTTCGACCGTCAGGTCGTCGTGCCGCGTCCGGACATCGAGGGTCGTATCAAGATCCTCGAAGTGCATATGGCCAAGGTGCCGCTGGCGCCGGACGTCGACGCGCGGACGATCGCGCGTGGTACGCCCGGCTTCTCCGGTGCCGACCTCGCCAATCTCGTCAACGAGGCGGCGCTGATGGCCGCGCGGCGCGGCAAGCGTCTTGTGGCCAGCGCCGAGTTCGAGGCGGCCAAGGACAAGGTGATGATGGGCTCCGAGCGGCGCTCGATGGTCATGACCGAGGACGAGAAGAAAATGACGGCCTATCATGAGGCTGGTCACGCCATCGTCGCGATCCACGAGCCGGCGTCCGATCCGATCCACAAGGCGACCATCATCCCGCGCGGTCGCGCACTGGGCATGGTGATGCGTCTGCCCGAGCGGGACAGCTACAGCTATCACCGCGATAAGATGCACGCCAATCTGGCGGTCGCCATGGGCGGGCGCGTGGCTGAGGAAGTGATCTTCGGTCACGAGAAGGTGTCGTCCGGCGCGTCCGGCGATATTCAGTACGCCACGCGGCTCGCGCGCGACATGGTCACCCAGTGGGGCATGTCCGACGAGCTGGGGCCGCTGCAATATGAGGAGCCGCAGGGCGAGACCTTCCTCGGTTACTCGCAAAGCCAGCGCGTGCACATGTCCAATGAAACCGCGCAGAAGATCGACGCGGAGATCCGCAAGGTTGTCGAATCCGGTTATGATCGGGCCAAGACGGTGCTGAGCGATCATCTCGACCAGCTTCACCTGCTGGCCAATGCGCTGCTGGAGTTCGAAACGCTCTCGGGCGACGAGATCAAGACTCTGATCGACAAGGGCGAACTCGTGCGTCCGAGTGGTGAGAAGATCCGGCCCTCTCCGGTCCCGGTGACGGGCACGTCGATCCCCAAGACGGGCAAGCGCAAAGGCCCGATCAGCGATCCGACGCCGCAAAACGTCTGACCCTCATGAGGGTGAACACGAAAGACTGATTGTCGCCGCGAGCCCACGGGCTTTGCGGCGACATTCATTTCAACAGGCGGCCATTTCAAGAAGCGGCGCAGGAGGACGGATGCCCATCTATATTGACGAAAGCGGCAGTCTTCCCGCGGGCGCCATGATCATGGCTGGCGTCGAGATCGAGGCGGATGCCGCCGACCGGCTGCTGGCTCGGTTTCGTGCGGTTGTGGGTTTGCGCGGTGAGCTCAAGGGCAGCCGGATCGGCCTTGTCGAACGCGCCTTCTTCTTCGAACTGCTCGACCGGTTTGATGCCCGGGCCAAGATTTGCATCATCCGCGCCGACCCGCAAGACGCCGGACGCCGTCCCGAAGACCTCGACGTCTATGTCGCCCTGCTCACCCAACTGGTGGACGAATGGCGACCGGACGCGGAGGAGGATTGTCTGCAGGTCTTCATCGATGCGGGTCGCTATGACACGCTGGTGCTGGAATCCGTGCGGCACGACATTGCCAAAAGGCTCGCGCGATGCGGCAGCGCGCAGATGATCGACAGCCGGCGCTCGGCCGGGGTGCAGATCGCCGATGTCGTCGCCAACAGCTTCTACAACATCGCGATCCGGTCTGGCCGCTCCGCGCGGATCGAGACGATCGTCGAACCCTTTCTTGCAGGCGGCGTGCTGCAAACCAGCGATTTGCGCCACAGGCCGGCACCCCGCGCGCCGCATCCGGTCGCGGCAAGGCACGATTGACATCGAATTCAGTCCCTAGCCGCATCAAAAAAGGCGGCTTCGACTGTGCCGAAACCGCCTTTCAATCTGATGTTCTGGGGGCTTAGCCGTCGTAATCGGCACCCAGGCTGTGCGAGCGCGGCGGCGTCGCAGCCGTGAGGCGCAGCGCCTCGGCAGAGCGTGCGATCGAGCCGATTTCGTCCGGCGTGTCGTCGTCGTCGATCTGCATCTTCTGCATCGAGCCGACGAGGTCGTGCTTGAGGTCGTCCGGCATGATCGTCTCTTCGGCGATCTCGCGCAGAGCCACGACCGGGTTCTTGTCGCGATCCCGATCAACGGTCAGTTCGGCGCCACCGGAGATGGTCCGGGCGCGCTGCGCCGCCAGGAGAACGAGGTCGAACCGGTTGGGAACCTTGTCGATGCAATCTTCGACAGTAACGCGCGCCATGCTTGGCTCCTGAACAGATTAAGGAGAATGCGGGAAAGGCTGTCGGCTAACAGTCGAGGGAGCGAAAGTCAAGAAAATCGCAGGGGCGATGGGAGGCTCGCGGCGTTGCGATCATGGAAACAATAGCGTCCATCCGGCATTGAAAGGGTGGGATGCGCGTGATGGTTGGCAAGGCAGGGTGGTTGACGCATGAGGGGGGCATGACAGGCAACGTCTCTACGCTGGCACCGCGTGTGCAGGATGATCGCCTGCACGAGGTGGCCGGTAACAAGCTTAGGTTGCTGCCCGGCGGGCAGGACCGGCTCGATACGCTGCTCAACCTGATTGGCAACGCGCGCGAGACGCTCGACCTCTATTTTTATATTTTCGCGTCCGACGACTGCAGCAGGCTGATCCGTGACGCTCTGGTCGAGGCCTGCAAGCGCGGCGTCGCTGTCACACTGATGATCGACGCGTTCGGATCGGCGCGGACGCCCGATGGTTTCTTCGATGCCTTCATCTGTGCTGGCGGGCGTTTCGCCCGGTTCGGCGCGCGCCGATCCATGCGCTACCTGATCCGCAATCATCAGAAGATCGTGATCTGCGACGGCCGCCGGGCGATGATCGGCGGGTTCAATTGCGAGAACAGCTACTTCGCCGGCCCCGAGGACGCAGACGGCTGGTGCGACCTCGGCCTCACGCTGGAAGGACCGCTCGTCGAAGATCTCGGCCGATGGTATGAGGGATTGGCGAAGTGGAGCCTGGAGAGCCGGCAGCGGTTCAGCCATCTGCGCCGGCTGGTCCGCACCTGGCAGCCCGGCGAAGGAAAGGCGCGCTGGCTGATCGGGGGACCGACGCGCTTTCTAAACAGCTGGGCCAAGTGTGTGAAGACGGATTTGCACCATGGCTGCACGCTCGATCTGGTGGCGGCCTATTTCTCCCCGAGCCCCGGCATCATGCGCCGCATAGCGGGCATCGCCCAGCGCGGGAGCGCCCGGCTCATCACCCCTGAGCGATCCGACAACACCACCACGGTCGGTGCTGCCCGCCACCTTTATCGGCGGCTGCTGCGGGCCGGGGTGCAAATCATGGAATATCAGCCGCAGAAGCTGCACATGAAGCTGATCGTCATCGATGACGTCGTCTATGTGGGATCAGCCAATTTCGATATGCGCAGCCTGTTCCTCAATCTGGAGCTGATGCTGCGCATCGAGGATGCCGAATTTGCCCGCGCCGCGCGCGCGCTGGTCGACACGATGGCGAAGGACAGCACGGTCATCGACGGCCGCACTTATGCGGCGCTCGCCAGTCCATTCAGTCGGTTTCGCTGGTGGATTGATTATCTTCTGGTCGGCGTGGCCGACTATACCGTTACGCGACGGCTAAACTTTCGGCGTCGCTAAGCGCCGCGCCCGCTTCGTTTCCCTTGCGGGCCCAGAATAGGCGGGCAGGGGGAATGCATCGCCACACCATGCCTTGCGCGACATTCGCGAAATTGGCTTCAAGGCGTGAGAGCACGAAGCGCGAATATTGATAGACGAGAAACTGCCCGCCCGGACGGATGGCGCGCGCCGTTGCGGCAGCGATGTCGTCGGCGACAGCGGGGGGCAGGGTGGAAAAGGGCAGGCCGGAGATGATGTAATCCGCGGCCTCGAAACCCTCACGTGCGAGAATGGCTTCCACATCGGCGGCCGATCCTTCCACGCAGATCAGCCTTGGGTCCGCCATGTGCTGGCGCAGGTGGGTTACGAACATGGGATTGGTATCGATGGCGATCAGCCGCGCGTCCGGCCCAAGCCGCTCAAGAATGCGCCGGGTGAACACGCCCGTGCCCGGCCCATATTCGACGACGCAACGCACATCCTGCCAATCGACCGGATCGAGCAGGGCGTGAATGGCGATGTCGGACGTGGGGATCACCGATCCTACCATCCGCGGATGGCGGATGAACTGTTGAAGGAACAAAAATTTGGGAGACATTGCCAACGTCGTTGCGGTCACTTTCCGGACTTCCCTCTCTTTGACGTGACAAATTAACGCGCGACGCGCAAGGTCGTTTCTTAAGCCTTGAAGAATATTGCTAAAATTCTTCGGCCGACACCAATTCTTATCGCGCGCTTGTCTTAGGCTGTTGGGCCGCTCTGCTTGTCGCCCAGCTCCAGACCGTGCTTCATGAGCATGGGGACATTGGCCATGGCGAACAGCATCGAGGCAGCGGTAACGCCCCAGACCTTGACCAGCAGCCAGGTATCGAAATCGAGCGACATCCGCATCAGTTCATTCGCCACGCCGAGCGCCGCGAAGAAGAAGCCCCAGTTGCGCGAGAGCTTGAGCCAGCCCGTTTCATCCAGCCCGCTATAGGCCGACTGCAGCAGGTAGCGCAGCAATGGCCGGCCACCCATCCAGCCACCGATCAGCATCAGCGCAAAGAAGCCGTAAATGATCGTCGGCTTGAGCTGGATGAAGGCCGGATCGTGGAAATACAGCGTCAGGGCGCCGAAGAAGAGGACGAGGATCGCCGAGAGCCAGAGCATCGGCGACACTTTGCCCAGCCGCCACTTGCTGACCACGACGGCCACCGCAATCGCGGCCATGAAGGCGGCGGTGCCGGCAAACATGCCGATGAACTTGGTGGCGAGGAAGAAGACGAGCAGCGGCCCGAAATCAAGCGCCATCGGCAGCCAGCTTTCGCCCTTGGGGCCGGGTGCGATCGGCGCGGAATCGATGGTCGCGTCCACGCGGGGCGGGGCTTTGTCGTCAGCGTGCATAAGCCGCTCCTGCAATGGCGTGGGCGAGTTCGCCGGGGTCAAAGGGGCGCAGATCGTCGATCTTCTCGCCTACGCCGATGGCGTGAATGGGCAGGCCGAATTTCTCGGCCGCCGCGACCAGAACGCCGCCCCGCGCCGTGCCATCCAGCTTGGTCATCACCAGCCCGGTGACATTGGCGACATTCTGGAAAATCTCGATCTGCGACAGCGCATTCTGGCCGGTCGTCGCGTCGAGCACGAGCACGACATCATGCGGCGCGGCGGGGTTGAGGCGCCCCAGCACGCGGCGGATCTTGGCCAGCTCGTCCATCAGCTCGGTGCGGTTCTGCAACCGCCCGGCGGTATCGACGATAAGGATGTCCGTGCCCTGCGCGGTCGCCTGCTTGACCGCGTCGAACACCACGCCTGCCGCATCGCCGCCTTCCGGCCCGGTGACGATGGGCACGCCCAACCGCTCGGCCCAGATGCGCAACTGGCCGATGGCTGCGGCGCGGAAGGTGTCGCCGGCCGCCAGCATCACACTGTAGTCCTGCTCCTGGAACAGATGGGCGAGCTTGGCGATGGTCGTCGTCTTGCCCGAGCCGTTGACGCCGATGACCAGGATGACCTGCGGGCGCGGGAAAGCCTCGATCTCGATGGGCCTGGCTACCGGGGTCAGCACCTTCTCGATTTCCTCGGCGAGGATCTCGCGCAGATATTCCTCGGTCAGTTCCTTGTTGAAGCGCCCCTCGGCCAGCCGGTCACGGATGCGCGCGGCCATCGCCGGCCCGAGATCGGTGGTGTAGAGCGCTTCCTCCAGCTCATCGAGCGTCTGCTCATCCAGCGCCGCCTTGGCAAAGACGCCGGAAATGCTCTCGCCGAGCCGGTCGGAAGTGCGTTTGAAGCCGCCGAAAAGGCGATCGCGCCAGGAAAGTTCAGCCATGCACGGCTCCATGCGCGATGAGCGTGTTTCCCTCAAGCCCCGTGATGCGGGCGCGGACGATCTCGCCGGGCTTTTGTGGGGTAGCAAAGCGGACCGGCGCGAAGCTCTCGCCATGGCCGATGAGGCCGCTGGTCTCGATCAGCACGCTCTGGGTGGAGCCGACGAGGGCGCGAAGCCATGCCATCCGTCCCGCTTCACAGGCGGCCCGAAGCCGCGCGGCGCGCTCGCGGATTACGCCCCGGTCGAGCTGGGGCATCCGCGCAGCCGGGGTGGTGTCACGCGGCGAGTAAGGGAAAATATGGCCGTGAACGATGCGGCAATTACGAACCAGCGCCAAGCTGTTCTCGAACATCGCGTCATCCTCGGTCGGGAAGCCGGCGATGATGTCCGCGCCGATGGCGATCTCCGGGCGCCGCGCGTGCAAGCGCTCGACCAGATCGACGGCTTGGGCACGGCTATGCCGACGCTTCATCCGCTTGAGGATCATGTCGTCGCCTGCCTGCAGCGAGAGATGGACATGCGGCATGAGCCGCGGTTCGCCGGAGATGAGGTCGAACAGCCGGTCGTCGATCTCGATGCCGTCGAGCGAGGAGAGGCGCAGGCGGGGCAGATCGGGCACATGGCGCAGGATGCGCTCGACCAGCAGCCCGAGACTGGGCGTGCCGGGCAGGTCCGGGCCATAGCTCGTCACGTCGACGCCGGTGAGCACGATTTCCTGTACGCCCTCATCCACCAGCGCGCGGACCTGATCCACGACGGCGCCGGCGGGCACCGACCGGCTCGGTCCACGGCCGAAGGGGATGATGCAGAAGGTGCAGCGATGATCGCAGCCATTCTGCACCACCACGAAGGCGCGGACCCGCTCGGCAAAGGCGGCCAGCAGGTGCGGCGCCTGATGTTCGAGGGTCATGATATCGGCGACGCGGACCCGCTCGGGCGATGAAATCTCCCCTCCGTTCGTGTCGAGCGAAGTCGAGACACCAGAGGACGAGCCTGGCCGTATCTCGACTTCGCTCGATACGAACGGAGAGGTCCGGAGATGCTCTGCAAAGTCCGCCTTCTCGCCATTCCCGATCACGGCGGCAACCTCCGGCATAGCAGCGAACATGGCCGGATCGGTCTGCGCCGCGCAGCCGGTGACGACGATGCGCGCTTCCGGCCGGGCGCGGTGGGCGCGGCGAATGGCCTGGCGGGTCTGGCGGACGGCCTCGCCGGTGACCGCGCAGCTGTTCACCACGACAAGATCGTCCCGCCCGCCCAGTTGCTGGCGAATGGCCTCACTCTCGGCAATGTTGAGCCGGCAGCCGAGCGTGATGACCTCGGGGCCGGTCATGCGGCGGGTGCGAACTCAGTCGGATCGAGCGTGCCATCGAACACATGGGCAGCCGGGCCGGTCATGCTGATATGGCCGCCGGGCGCCCAATTGATGAGAAGATCGCCGCCCGGCAGGCTGACCCGCACCGGCCCTTGCGCGATCCGCCGGCGAAGCGCGCTGACTGCCGTCGCGCAGGCGCCGGTCCCGCAGGCCTGGGTGAAGCCAGCTCCGCGTTCCCAGACCACCAACCGAATATGGTCGGGCGCGAGCATCTGCGCGAAATTCACGTTCACGCGGGCTGGGAACAGCGGATCATGCTCGATCAGCGGCCCGAGGCGCGCCATGTCCACATCATCCAGCGCATCGACGAAGAACACCACATGCGGGTTGCCAATGCTCACCGCGGACGGCGCCGGCAGATCGTCCCAGCTCACCGGCATGGTGAGCGTGTCCATGGCATAAGCCAGCGGCACCTGCTCCCAATCCGTCCGCGCCTCGCCCATGTCGACGCTGACCAAATTACCCTGGCGATGCGCCTCCAGCAGTCCGGCATTGGTCTCGATGGTCACGTCCCGCCCCACGAACAGCGGCACGCAGCGGGTCGCATTGCCGCACGCATCGACCTCGCTGCCATCCTGGTTGAAGATGCGCATGGAGACATCGGCGCGCTCGGAGGCACCGACGACGATCAGCTGATCGCATCCCACCCCGGTCCGACGGTCGGCAATGGCCCGTGCCAGCTGCTCGGTCATGACGACAGGTCGCTCGCGGGCATCGATGACCACGAAGTCATTTCCGAGGCCGTGCATCTTGGCGAAGGAGAGAAGGGCGGGGTTGGCAGACATGCGGCGCATTTAGGCGCGCGAGGCGGCGAAGTCCATGTTTCGCGGAAAAATGCAGCCGCGCGGGGTTGTCACTGCGGCCCCCAACGCCCATTCTCTATCGAAGCTGATGAGATGGAGGAGGCATGATGAGACGATTGACCCTGGTGGCGGCACTGGCGCTTCTTTCTGCCTGCGGCCAATCCGGGTCAAATCTCTCGGAGGACGTCTCGAACAGCCTCAACGTGCTGGAAGGCGATGTCGGATCGCAAGCCAAGGCAGCCAATGCGATGAACAGCGCCGGCAATAGCGCGGCGAATAGCGCAGAACCCGGCAAAGTGCTCGTCGGCGGCCTGCCCTTGCGGCTGGGCTATTATGTTTCCAATGAAACGGCGTGTGAGTCAGCCTCCAAAGCCACGGTCACGCTGATCGGCCGGAATGGCTATAGCGGCGCGCGCTACAGTTGCACCTTCGGCACCATCGAGAAAACCGGACCCACCACCTATCGGGTGACCGAGACATGCGGCGAAGGCGATGCCATCGCGAACCGGCAGGAGGTGCGCACCAGCACCCGGACCTACGACGTGACCGATGCGGAAAATTATGCGGCCCAATCGGACAGCGGCTGGGCCAACAAGGCGCGCTACTGCCCGCAGAGCAGCCTGCCGGCACCGTGGAAAGACGAGGATATGCGCGCGCTGACCGGCGCGCCGCCACCAGAAAAGCCCTGACGCTTCACCGGCGGGTCACAAGTACCCGCCACAAGATTGCGCTTTTGCCTCTGCGGCCCTTTTGCGGTATCCGGCCCGCAGTTCCCCTCATTCAACCGCTGGAGAAGCCCCTGTGGGATATCGTGTCGTCGTCGTAGGCGCCACCGGCAACGTCGGTCGCGAAATGCTCAACATCCTTGCCGAGCGGGAGTTCCCCATCGACGAGATCGCGGCCGTCGCCAGCGCGCGGTCGACCGGCGACGAGATCGAATTCGGCGAGACCGGCAAGATGCTCAAGGTCAAGAATATCGAGCATTTCGATTTCACGGGCTGGGATATGGCCCTGTTCGCCGCCGGCTCCGGACCGACCAAGGAATATGCCCCCAAGGCCGCTGCTGCTGGCTGCGTGGTGATCGACAACAGCTCGCTCTACCGCATGGACCCGGATGTGCCGCTTATCGTGCCGGAAGTGAATCCCGAGGCCATCGAGGGCTACAAGCGCAAGAACATCATCGCCAACCCCAATTGCTCGACAGCCCAGCTCGTCGTGGCGCTCAAGCCGCTGCACGATGCCGCCAAGATCAAGCGCGTGGTGGTGGCGACCTATCAGTCCGTGTCGGGCGCCGGCAAGGAGGGGATGGACGAGCTGTTCGAGCAGAGCCGCAACATCTTCGTCGGCGATTCCGCCGAGCCCAAGAAGTTCACCAAGCAGATCGCCTTCAACGTCATTCCCCACATTGACGTGTTTCTCGACGATGGCTCCACCAAGGAAGAGTGGAAGATGGTGGTCGAGACCAAGAAGATCCTCGATCCCAAGATCAAGGTCACGGCGACGTGCGTGCGCGTGCCGGTATTCGTCGGCCACAGCGAGGCCGTGAACGTCGAGTTCGAGGACGAGATCAGCGCGAAGGAAGCGCAGAAGATCCTGCGTGAGGCGCCGGGCGTGATGCTCGTCGACAAACATGAGGACGGCGGATACGTCACCCCGGTCGAGTGCGTAGGCGATTATGCGACCTTCGTCAGCCGCGTGCGCGAGGATTCGACCGTCGAGAACGGCCTGTCGCTCTGGTGCGTCTCGGATAATCTGCGCAAGGGCGCAGCGCTGAATGCGGTGCAGATCGCCGAACTGCTCGGCCGCAAGCACCTGCAGAAGGGCTGACCGTAATGGGCCGGGCTCGAGCGCGCGAAGCCTTGCCCGCATTGCAATGGGGGCTACTCGGATCGCTGCTCTCTGCCGTCGGGCTCGCCAATATCGATCAGCCCTTTCCGGCGCTGGCGCCGCTTCAACATGCGCCGACGGTGTTGCTGGTGATTGTGGCGCCCTGGCTGCTGCGCCGCTGGCCGCTCACCGTGCGCAGCGTGGGACTGATCTGGCTGTTCCTGCTGCTGCACACGGTTGGCGGACGTTATATCTATTCCTACGTGCCTTACGAAGGTTGGATCGCCGGGGTCACTGGCGATGCCGCAGCGGCTCTCCTGGGATCGGCGCGCAATGGCTATGACCGGTTCATCCACCTTATGTTCGGGTTACTCCTCACGCCAGTGTTCGCCGAGATCGGCCAGCGGCATGGCGCGTTGCGGCGCGGGACGGCGTGGCTGCTCGCCTTCGCGTTGGTAGGTCTGGCTAGTGCGCTCTACGAAGTGTTCGAGTGGCTACTGACGCTGATGCTCGCCGGCGATACCGCCGATTATTATAACGGCCAGCAAGGCGACATGTGTGACCCGCAGAAGGACATGGCACTTGCGCAGATCGGCAGCGGCTTCGCGTGTCTGATCTCACGCGCTGCGATTGGTCGTTGGAGTCCCCTCACTCGCTGATCGGCGGCGGCGGGGGCGATCCTGGCCCCCGCTTGGGCTTGCGCAGGAAGAAGGCGGCCGGGATGATCAGCGTGCTGACGATGGCCATGGCGTAGAAATCGTCGAGGAAGGCGATCATCGTCGCCTGCTGGTTCACGATCCCGTCGATTGTCGCGAGCACGGTCGTGCCGAAGCTGCCGAAGCGCTGCAACTCGCTCGGGTCCACCGGCAGATGGGCAGACGAGATATGCTGCGTGAGATCGGCATGGCTGACCTGGCTGTTGCGCGCCAGCAGCGCCATCACCACCGCGATACCAATGGACGAGCCGATGTTCCGGGTGAGGTTGAGCACGGCGGCGCCCTCGGTGCGGGCGCCGGGTGGCAGGGTGCCGAAGGCGAGCATCTGCAGGGGCACGAATACGATGCCGATACCGGCCCCCTGAACCACGCCGGTGACCACGAACGGCACCCAATTCTGCTCCAGTGACCAGCCGGTCATCATCCACAAAGAACTGGCCGTGACCGAGAAGCCGCCGGCAATCAGCACGCGCGGATCGATGAGGCTGGTCAGGCGGCTGGAAAGGGCCATGGCCGCCAGCAGACCGGCACCGCGCGTGGCCAGAATCCAGCCGGTGTCGA
The DNA here is from genome assembly GCF_025961955.1 of Sphingobium sp. B10D7B. Classification (NCBI taxonomy): domain Bacteria; kingdom Pseudomonadati; phylum Pseudomonadota; class Alphaproteobacteria; order Sphingomonadales; family Sphingobiaceae; genus Sphingobium; species Sphingobium sp. B10D7B. Next base: position 1,636,671 of record NZ_JAOQOQ010000001.1, on the reverse strand, counting down.
CCACCGAATAGCCATAGAGGCCCTGGAGCAGCGGCGGGAGCAGCGCCATGGCGGCGAACATCACCAGCCCGATGATGAACATGAACGCAGCGGCGCTCAGGAAATTGCGATCTGCGAAGAGGGCAGGGGCGAAGAGCGGCTTGCGGGCGGTGAGCGTGTGGACTGCGAACATCCACAGGCCGCTGACGGCCAGAGCGGCCTCGACCCAGATTTCCGTCGAGGAGAACCAGTCGGCATGTTGCCCGCGGTCAAGCATGAGCTGGAGGCTCGCCAGACCCAAGGCGATCAGCGCGAAGCCGAACAGGTCGAAGTTCCGCCGCTGGAGCGGCTTCTCGGGGAGAAGAGCGTAAAGTCCGACCAGGCAGACGATGCCGAAAGGGACGTTGACGAAGAAGCACCAGCGCCAGTCGATCCACTCGGTCAGCCAGCCGCCGACCACCGGCCCCATGATCGGGCCGATCATGACGCCCATGCCATAGACGGACATTGCCTTGGCGTGCTGGGAGGGGCGATTGATGTCGAGCATCAGGCTCTGTGCCAGCGGGCCGACAAAGGCGCCGCCGACACCCTGCAGGGCGCGGAACAGCACCATTTCCGTCAGGCTCTGCGCAATGCCGCAGAGCACGGAGGCCACCACGAAGACGAAGACGGAAATCAGCAGCAGGCGTCGCGTCCCGATCCGGTCCGCAAGCCAGCCGGTGATGGGAATGGCGATGGCGGCGGCGAGGATGTAGCTGGTGAGCACCCAGCTGATCGTCTCGTCACTGGCACCAAGCGAAGCGCGCATGTGCGGCAGCGCCACGTTGGTGATCGTCGTATCGAGCACCTGCATGATCATGGCCGACATGATCGCCATGGTCAGCAGCGCCTTGTGGCGCACCTGCAGTTGCGGAAGATCCGACGTAGGAGCCATGATGCCGGTTTGCGTCAGCGGGCGGAGGCGACTGCGGCGCCGGCCTTGGTCGCGTGAATGTCCACCGTCACCTTCGCGCTCAAGCCCGCGATCATCGGCCGCTCCGGATGGCCGTCGATAGCGATGCGCACCGGCACGCGCTGCGTCACTTTCACCCAGTTGCCATTGGCATTCTGGGCCGGGAGCACCGAGAATTCAGAGCCGGTGCCCGCGCCAATGCTATCGACATGGCCACGGATATGCGAGCCGGGATAGGCATCGATCTTGATGTCCGCGCTCTGGCCCGGGCGCATCCTGTCGAGATCGGTTTCCTTGAAATTCGCGGTCACCCAGATCCGGTCGCTTGCGACGATGCTGACCAGTGGCAGACCTTGCACCGCCATCTGACCGACTTGCAGGCGACTGGCCTGGCTGATCCGGCCGGAGACCGGGGCATGGACCACGGTGCGATCGAGGTTGAGAGCGGCCTGATCGCGCTGGGCCTGCGCCGCGGCGATTTCAGGATTCACGCCCGGCACCTGCGCGCCGTTGGCGAGCGCCGCCTTGGCCTTGGCGGCATCGGCTTCCGCCGTGCGCAGCCGCGTGCGGGCATTGTCGAGCGCCTGCTGGGATTGCTGGAGACGGGCGCGTGTGGTGAACCCGTCCTTCATCAGCGCCTGCTGCCGGTCGAGATCCTGCTGGGCGTAATAGACGTCCTCACGCGCACCGGTGATGTCGACATTCGTTGCCTGAAAATCCGTGCGGAGACGGCCGACTGCGACCTGCGCATTGGCGATCTGGGCGTTGGCCTGCTGGAGCGCGACCTTGTAGGGCTGCTGGTCGACGACGAACAGCACGTCTCCGGCCTTCACCATCTGGTTCTCGCGAACCTTCACCTCGATGATCCGCCCTGCGACATCACTGCCGACTGCCACGATGTCCTGCTTTACATAGGCATTGTCGGTCGACACGGTGCGCCCGCTTGTCGCCCAGAACCACGCGCCCACCGCCAGAATGATCAGCGGCACCGAAATCATGAGCAGGCGGTTGCGCAAGCGCTTGCCGCGCGGCTCCGCTGCGGCTGATTCATCGGGTGCGGCCACGGTCTCGGCAGGCGCAGGCGCCTGAGCGGTCGGACGCAGGGCAGGATCGGCTTCAGACATGGACTGCCGCCTCCTTTGCGGCCTCGTCAGTGGCAGGCTGGCTATCACCGGAAAGATTGTCGCGGATGCGGCAGAGCACGGAAAGCACGGTTTCCTGATCCGCCGCTGAAATGCCGGCGAGCGATTCATTCAGAACCCGCTGGCCGATCTGCTGCAATTCGGCGGCGAGCGGCTTGGCCGCCTCGGTCAGGAACAGCTGCCAGGCGCGGCGATCCTGCGGATCACGGCGGCGCTCGACCATGTCGGCCTGCTCGAGACGGTCCACCATGCGGCAGGTCGTGATCGGCTCGACATCCAGCCGCTCGGCAAGCGCGCCTTGGTTGATGCCCGGAAAGCGCATGATCTGCGCGAGCGCGCGCATCTGCGGCCCGGTAATGCCAAGGCTGCGGGTGCGCTCGTCGAACCGGCGGCGATACAGGCGTCCGAGGTCGCCGATCGCAAAGGCGAGATGATTGCCGTCCATAATGCCGGCGCATTTAGTAAGCGGGCTTATTAAAAGCAAGTCCAGACTCTGTACCCCGCCGACGGGACGGCGCGCTCATTTCCCGCGTATTCGCCTTGCCTTTCGGACCCCATCTCCGCCACAATCGGGCGATGACAGACACATCGACGATCCGCCTCGACCATCTTCAGGGCCATGGCGGCACGCGCATCGCCGTCCATCGGCTCGGCGATGGGCCGGCGGTCATCATGCTGCATGGCCTTAGTTCCAGCGCGCAAATCAACTGGCAGCGATATGGCACGGCCCAGAAAATCGCCGATGCCGGTTTCGAGGCGATCATGATCGATCAGCGCGTGCATGGCAGCAGCGATGCGCCGACGGATGCCGATGCCTATCCGCAGGACGTGATGCTGCTCGACATGGGAGCGGTGATCGGCGCGCTGGGCGTCACGCAGTTCGATCTCGTCGGCTATTCCATGGGTGCGCGGCTGTGCCTGGGACTGATCGACCGGGGCATGACGCCTCGCAGGCTGGTGCTCGGCGGCATGGGCCTGGAAGGCCTGCTGGAGTGGACGCGCCGCCGGCAGTTCTTTCTCAACGCACTCGATCATTTCGAGACAGTGCGGCCGGGCGACCGCGACTATATGGCCATCCAGTTCATGAAGACTATGAAGATCGATCCGGTCGCCTTGCGACTGCTGCTGATGAGCATGAGCGATATGGATCGCGCGGTGCTGGCCAAGGTGACGATGCCGACCCTGGTGCTGTGCGGCGAGGATGATGACGATAATGGGTCGGCTGATGCGCTGGTCGCGGCTCTGCCCAATGCACAGCGCGGGACATGCCCCGGCACCCATATGACAGCGATCACCAAACCGGAATTCGGACAGGCCATCGCCGATTATCTCGCGGGTTGACGAACCTAGCCCTGACAGGCCAGCTTGGCCGCAATCCACAGGTTCAGGGACACCAATCATGCTCAATCCCGTTTCGCGCCTTGCCGTAGCGGCAGCGCTCTCATTGGCCGTTTGCGGCGTGCCGGCTTTGGCCCAGGCCGATTCGGCTCCGGCGCAGGCCGCGCCCACGGCGGCTCAGGCCGATGCGCTCGTGGCGCAGGCGGAGAAGGAATTCTTCGATTATTCGCTGGAGGCCAATCAGGTCTATTGGGTCAACGCGACCTATCTGACCGAGGATACCGATGCGCTTGCCGCCCGCGTCGGCGCCAAGGGCACCGAGATGTCGGTCCGCTATGCGCTGGAGGCCGCCAAGTTCGAGAAGGTGCCGGGCCTCTCCTACGATACAAAGCGCAAGCTCGACATCTTGCGGGCAGGCATCGTGCTGCCGGCGCCGACCACGTCCGGCGCTGCCGCCGAGCTGAACGCCATCGCGACCAAGCTGCAGTCCGATTATGGCAAGGGCCGCGGCACGCTGGACGGCAAGCCGATCAACGGCAGCGATATCGAAGCGGAGATGGGCAATCTCGACCACACGCCGAACGAATATCGGGAGATGTGGACGAGCTGGCACGACAATGTCGGCAAACCGATGCGCGGCGAGTTCGAGCGGCTGGTAACCATCGCCAATGAAGGCGCCAAGGAGCTGGGCTTTGCGGATGCAGGCGCGATGTGGCGCTCCAATTACGATATGCCGCCGGACGACTTCGCCAAGCTGACCGAGAAGCTCTGGCAGGATGTGAAACCGCTCTACGATTCGCTGCACTGCTATGTGCGGGACAAGCTGAACGCCAAATATGGCGACGCGGTCCAGCCCAAGACCGGGCCGATCCGCGCCGATCTGCTCGGCAACATGTGGGCGCAGGAATGGGGTAATATCTACCCGCTGGTCGCGCCGGCCGGGGCCGGCGATCTGGGCTATGACATCGGCGCGCTGCTCAAAGCCAAGGGCTATGTGGAAACCAGCCCGACCGAGGCCGACCCCGCCAAGCGGGGCAAGTGGGAAACGCAGATGTTCAAGTTCGGCGAGGGCTTCTTCTCCTCGCTCGGCTTCGACCCGCTGCCGGAAACCTTCTGGACGCGCACCCAGTTCATCAAGCCGCTCGACCGGGAAGTGGTCTGCCACGCTTCGGCCTGGGATATCGACAACACGGACGATATCCGCATCAAGATGTGCACCAAGGTGGACAGCGGTGACTTCGTCACCATCCACCATGAGCTGGGGCACAATTATTATCAGCGCGCCTACAAGGACAAGAGCTTCCTCTATCTGAACGGCGCCAATGACGGCTTCCACGAGGCCATTGGCGACACCATCGCGCTGTCGATCACGCCGCAATATCTGGTCGACATCGGCCTGCTCGATCCGTCCAAGGTGCCGGGCACGGACAAGGACATCGGCCTGCTGCTGCGGCAGGCGATGGACAAGATCGCCTTCTTGCCCTTCGGCCTGCTGATCGATCGCTGGCGCTGGGGCGTGTTCGACGGCTCCATCCAGCCGGCGGACTACAACAAGGCGTGGAATGCCATGCGGCTGCAATATCAGGGCATCGTTCCGCCAACGGACCGTCCGGATGACGCGTTCGACGCCGGCGCGAAATATCACATTCCGGCGAGCGTGCCCTACACCCGCTACTTCCTGGCGCGGCTGCTGCAGTTCCAATTCTATGAGGCTGCCTGCAAGCAATCGGGCTGGAAGGGGCCGCTCCACCGCTGTTCCTTCTACGGCAACAAGGCCGTTGGTGAAAAGCTGAACGCTATGCTGGAAATGGGCGCCTCCCGCCCGTGGCCGGATGCGCTGGAGACCTTCACCGGCTCGCGCGAGATGAGCGGCAAGGCGCTGGCCGCCTATTTCTCGCCGCTGAAGACCTGGCTTGACCGGCAGAACAAGGGAAAGAGCTGCGGCTGGTGAGCCGCCAGCGGGGCAGGGCGAGCCGCTCTGCCCCGTCCTTACACCGAAGCTTTGATAGTCCGCTGATGCGCTAGGCGCGGGCGAGGCGAGTGGACGTGCGAATGATGGTTAACGCAGCAGGGAATGCGCGCAATGCTTAGATAAACATGCTATTTGACAGCATGTTAGATGGTCTGGTGGGCATATGGTCTGGCTTCTCCTGTTAATCGTCTCGGCCGGCATTGGCTTGCTCGCATCGTCCCTTCCCTCGATCCATTCGATCCTCAAGGCCCTCAAAGGTGGCGATTTGTACCGCCGCTGGAATCGCCTTCGCTGGTTGGTCGTCGGCTTCATCATGGCCTATGCCGTGTACGGCAGCACCCGCTTTGCCACGGTGTCGGAGCCAACGGATTTGCTTGGCAGTCTGATTCTGCTGGCGGGCGGGTTCTTCGTGCTCGCCGTGGCCCGGCTCTCCGCGCTGACCACGCAGGATCTCGTGCGCATCGCCATACTGGAGCGCGACGTGGTGCGCGATCCGCTCACCGGCACGTTCAACCGGCGCTATCTCGACACAAGGCTGGACGAAGAGATCAGCCGCTCCCGCCGCTCGGGCCTCCCCCTTTCCACGCTGATGATCGATCTCGACCATTTCAAAGGCGTCAATGATTTCTATGGGCATCTGGTGGGGGATCAGGTGCTGCGGCATGTCAGTTCGTTGATCCAGAGCCAGGTGCGCCTGAATGACATCGTGGTGCGCTATGGTGGCGAAGAGTTCGTCGTCATCACCCCGGACAGCAGCCTGGAAGATGCGGCGCGGCTGGGGCACCGGCTGCTGCGGCAGTTGCGCGACCACAGCATCGATCTGCCCAATGGCGACACGCTGGCGGTCACCGCCAGCATCGGCGCGGCCACGCTGGCGGAGGCGGAGGGGCGCACGACATTCCTGCGCCGGGCGGACGATGCGCTGTATGAGGCCAAGCGCGGGGGCCGCGATCGGCTTTGCGTCGCCGGCCGGCTGGCGGAGGAGAGCCCGGCCTGACGTCCCTTCGCGCCGTCAGCGAAACGGCGGCTCGTTGAACGCGCGCAGCTTGCGGCTGTGCAGGCGGTCGCCCTGCTGGCGCAGGCGTTCGCAGGTCTCGATGCCGATGGCGAGGTGGCCCGCTATGGCTTCCTCGTAGAAGCGATTGGCCTGGCCCGGCAGCTTGAGTTCGCCATGGATCGGCTTGTCGGAGACGCACAGCAACGTGCCATAGGGCACCCGGAAGCGATATCCTTGGGCAGCGATGGTCGCGCTCTCCATATCCACCCCGACCGCGCGGGATAGGGAGAAGCGCAGGGCCGAACGCGAGTAGCGCAGCTCCCAGTTGCGGTCGTCCGTCGTCACGATGGTGCCGGTGCGCAGGCGGCGCTTCATGTCGCCGCTGGCGCCCAGAATATGCTCGCACGCCTCGGCCATCGCCACCTGCACCTCGGCAATGGCGGGCACCGGAATTTCCGGCGGCAGCATTTCATCGAGCACATGGTCGTCGCGCAGATAGGCATGGGCCAGCACATAATCGCCGATCCGCTGACTCGGACGCAGGCCGCCACAGTGGCCGATCATCAGCCATGCCTCGGGCCGCAACACGGCGAGATGATCGCAGATGGTCTTCGCGTTGGCGGGGCCGACGCCGATGTTGACCAGCGTGATCCCCGTGCCGTCAGGAGCGATCAGATGATAGGCCGGCATCTGGTGACGCCGCCAGGCGCTGTCAGCGATCGCGCTTTCCGGATTGGCGGTGTCGGCGGTGACCTCGACTCCCCCCGCGCCCGAAAGCGCTGTGAAGCGCGTGCCCGGTCGCTTGAGTTCGGTGCAGCCCCAGCGAACGAATTCATCGACATAGCGGTGATAGTTGGTGAACAGAATGTAGCGCTGGACGTGCTCGGGCGGCGTGCCGGTATAATGCCGCAGACGCGCCAGACTGAAATCCGTGCGCAGCGCATCGAACAGCGCCAGCGGTCGCTCGCCTGATGGGCCGGGCAACAGCAGCCCGTCTGCCACCTCATCACCGATCTGCGCCAGCTCCGTCGAGGGGAAATGACGCGCCAGCTCGCTGGGCGGAATTGCGGCAAGTGTGCCGGCGGGCAGCGAATCCAGCACATAGGGGAACGGGATCGCCTGATCGCTCCGACCCACGCTGACTTCCACCTCATAATCGGCCATCAGCAGATCGAGCTGTTCGGTCAGATAGCGCGCGAACATCTGCGGCCGGGTGATCGTCGTCACATAATGGCCGGGGCGAGAGAGGCGCGCGAACGAGCGGCGGCTCGGCACGCCGTCATTGGTCTGATGATAGTCGATGATCAGCGATGGATAGCAGAAATCCCGGTCCGCCACCGAGCGGGCGGAAGGCACGGTGCCATCCTTGGCATAAGCGAAAATGGCCTCGCGCAGATTGGCGGTCGCGGTTTCATAGCCGGCGATCAGCGCTTCGACGATGTGGGTGCTGGAAGCTTGGTTCATGCCCCTTCATAGCTGGCCTGTATGACAGGCGGAAGAGGGGCGGGGGGCGGGGCAGCAGCGACCTGTGCCGCCGCCCCGCTCGCAATGGTCTTAGAGCTGCTCGAGCATGAAATCTGCGCTGGAGACGCGGAATTCGCCCGGCGCTTCGACATGGAGCTGCTCGACCACGCCATCATTGACCAGCATCGAGAAACGCTGGCCGCGCGTGCCGAGGCCGAACTTGCTGCCGTCCATGGTGAGGCCGACGGCTTCGGCGAAGCTGCCATTGCCGTCTGCCAGCATCGTCACCTTGCCGTCAGCCGACGAGGCCTTGCCCCACGCGCCCATGACGAACGGATCGTTGACGGCGGTGCAGGCGATCTCGTCGACGCCCTTGGCCTTGAGGTCGCTTTCCTTCTCGATATAGCCCGGCAGGTGCTTGGCCGAGCAGGTGGGCGTGAAGGCGCCCGGAACGGAGAAGAGCGCGACCTTGCGGCCAGCAAAATAATTCTTGCTGTCAACCGGTTCTGGGCCGTTTTCGGTCATCTTGACGAAGGTTGTTTCGGGCAGCGTGTCGCCAACTTTGATCGTCATCGGTGTCTCCTGTTCTGGGGGAAAGGGCTCGGCTGGTGAACCAGCGCGCAGCGAGCAAGTCGGTGTTCGGCTTGCGCCTGTCAAGGTCGATGCTGTGCGGGGCCGGGCGGCTCTGCGGTACGATGGCCGCTCAGCCGGACGGGTCAACCGCCTGCGGGGTGGACGCATGCTCCTCAACAAGGCATGGTCGCGATCAGGAGGCCCATCGCATGAGCGCGCCCGCGCAACCGAGACTCTCCCTCGCCGGCAAATTGTTGCTGGCCATGCCGGATATGCCGGACGCGCGGTTCGAGCGCGCAGTCATTCTCCTGTGCGTGCATGACGAGGGCGGCGCCCTGGGCATCGCGCTGCACGAGCCGATGGAGGGCATGGGACTGCACGCTCTGCTTGGCTCGTTAAGCATCGACGCGCAGTCGGTGGGCGACGAGCCTGTGTTGCAAGGCGGCCCTGTCGAGCCGCGCCGCGGCTTTGTGCTGCACAGTCGGGACTGGATGACAGCGGACAGCCACCCCATTGATGACGAGATTGCGCTCACCGGATCGATGGAGGTGTTGCATGCCGTTGCTTCGGGCGGCGGGCCGGCGCGGTGGCTGGTCGCCTTGGGCTATGCCGGGTGGAGCGCGGGACAGCTGGAAACGGAGCTGGCCGCGCCGGGCTGGTATCTCAGCAAGGCGCAACCCTATCGGCTATTCTCGATGGCGCCAGAGAACCGCTGGGCCGGTGCGTTTTCGCTCGAAGGCATCGATCCCGCGATGCTGACCGGCAATATGGGGCACGCCTGACGCGGCAGGCTGGCTTCCTTCATCCCTCTCGCCCGACCCCAATCACATAAAGATATCTTTATATTTGCGACGGGGCGACAGCCTTGGTAAGGCGCCGCGGTGTTGCCGGTGGCGTGCGTAGCGGCCCCGGCTCAGGCAATCAGGAGAATCATCAGTGGCGACCGTGGCCCAGGACTATATCGTAAAGGACATCTCCCTCGCTGGCTTCGGCCGCAAGGAGATCGAGATCGCCGAGACCGAAATGCCGGGCCTGATGGCGCTGCGCGAGGAATTCGGCGCATCCAAGCCGCTCAAGGGCGCGCGGATCACCGGCTCGCTGCACATGACGATCCAGACCGCCGTGCTCATCGAGACGCTGGCTGAGCTGGGCGCAGAGTTGCGCTGGGCCACCTGCAACATCTTCTCGACCCAGGACCATGCCGCCGCCGCGATCGCCGAGCGGGGCATCCCCGTGTTCGCCATCAAGGGCGAGACGCTCGAGGAATATTGGGACTATGTCATCAAGATCTTCGATTGGGGTCAGGACACGACCTGCAACATGATCCTGGACGATGGCGGCGACGCGACGATGTTCGCGCTCTGGGGCGCGCGTGTCGAGGCCGGTGAAGAGCTGTTCGCACCGTCCAACGAGGAAGAGACGATCTTCGTCGCAACCCTCAAGCGCTTCCTCGCGGAGCGTCCCGGCTATCTCACCAAGACTGTCGCGGCGATCAAGGGCGTATCCGAAGAGACGACCACCGGCGTTCACCGGCTCTATGAGCTGGCCAAGAAGGGCAAGCTGCCCTTCCCGGCGATCAACGTGAACGATAGCGTCACCAAGTCCAAGTTCGACAATCTCTATGGCTGCAAGGAGTCGCTGGTCGATGCCATCCGCCGCGCCACGGACGTGATGCTGGCCGGCAAGGTCGCCTGCGTCGCCGGCTTCGGCGATGTCGGCAAGGGCTCGGCGGCCTCGCTCCGCAATGGCGGCGCCCGCGTGCTGGTGACCGAGATCGACCCGATCTGCGCCCTGCAGGCGGCGATGGAAGGCTACGAAGTCGTGACCATGGAAGAGGCGGCGACCCGCGCCGACATCTTCGTGACGGCGACGGGCAATGAGGACATCATCACGCTCGACCACATGCGCGCGATGAAGAACATGGCCATCGTCTGCAACATCGGCCACTTCGACAGCGAGATCCAGATCGCGGCGCTCAGCAACATGAAGTGGACCGAGATCAAGCCGCAGGTCGACGAGGTCGAGTTCCCCGATGGCAAGAAGATCATCATGCTCGCCAAGGGCCGTCTGGTGAATCTGGGCTGCGCGACCGGCCACCCGAGCTTCGTCATGTCCTCCAGCTTCACCAACCAGGTGCTGGCGCAGATCGAGCTGTGGACCAAGAGCGATGCCTATAAGAACGAGGTCTATGTTCTGCCCAAGCATCTCGACGAAAAGGTCGCAGCGCTCCACCTCGAGAAGCTGGGCGTGAAGCTCTCCAAGCTGACCGACAAGCAGGCCGCTTACATCGGCGTGACGCCCGAGGGTCCGTTCAAGCCGGATCACTACCGCTACTAAGCCGCATAAGGCTGAGAAGACGTGAGAAGGCGCGGGCTAAGTCCGCGCCTTTTTTCGTGATCCCGGCCGCGCCCCTGATCCGTTCCCGCCCTCTCGGGCAACTTGACCTGCAGCGGTGGGGTCGTGAAGACAGGGGGCATGGATAATCTCACACACAGCATGGTGGGCGCCGTGCTGGGCCAGATCGGGCTCAAGCGCACCTCCGGCCTTGCCATGCCGACGATTATCATCGCGGCGAACATCCCGGATATCGATGCGACCTGCACGCTGCTGGGAACCGAGGCCCTGGCACTGCGGCGTGGGCTGACGCACGGGCCGATCGCGATGATCGTGCTGCCATTGATCCTCACCGCAATCATGGTCGCGTTCGACCGCTGGCAGGCGAAGCGTGGGACACGGCCAGAGACGCGGCCGCCGGTGAACATAGTCTGGCTGTGGGTCGTCGCGCAGATCGGGACGCTCAGCCACCCCGCCTTCGACTGGCTCAACAGCTATGGCATCAGATTGCTCTCGCCGTTCAGCGATCAGTGGTTCCATGGCGATACGCTGTTCATCATCGATATCTGGTTTTGGGCGCTGCTGATCGGCGGCTATCTCTGGGCACGGCGCGGCGAGCGCACCGGGCCTGCCCCGATGATGCAGCGCGCGCGGATCATCGCGACGGCCGCCTGCGCCTATATCTTCGTCAACGAACTGATCACCGGCTCGGCGGAGGCGAAAGCCGCCGCATGGCTGCGCGCCCAAGGCCGCGAGCCGGACCTGGTGGTCGCCAATCCGCGTCCGTTCGCACCCTGGTCGCGCGAAATGCTTTGGCGCGGGGACGGGCGCTTCGGCGGCTTTCCCTACAACCTCGCCACCGGGCTTGAAGCCGATGCAGGCGCAGCGGAAGGGATGCCGACCGGGATGGACGATCCCGGCGTCGAGCGGGCGCGGCAGCGCGATGGGGATGCGCGGGCTTTCCTGTTCTGGTCGCGGATGCCGGTCGCGCAGCGGGCGGAGAATGGCGATCTCCTGATTTCCGACCAGCGCTTTGCGGGGCGCGGCGCCAGCGCGAGCTTTTCCGTGCAGGTGCCTGCCCAAGCATTGCGGTAGAGGGATGTCGGTAGCGAGCATTTTATGGTTCCGGCGGGATCTGCGCCTGACCGATCAGGCCGCGCTCACGCAGGCGTGTGCGGACGGGCCGGTGATCCCGGTCTATATTCTCGATGATGAGACGGCGCGGCACCGGGCCATGGGCGGCGCATCGCGCTGGTGGCTGCATCATAGTCTCGAGAGCCTTGACGCCGCCCTTCGCGCTCGCGGTTCGCGGCTGATCCTGCGCCGGGGCAAGGCCGAGGCGGTTCTCGCCGCGTTGGCCACGGAGACCGGCGCCACCCGCATCCATGCCTTGCATCATTATGAGCCCTGGTGGCGCCAGGCAGAGAAGGCGGTTGCGCGCTCTCACGAACTGATATTGCATGATGGCAATTACCTCATGCCGCCGGGCGCCCTGACCACGGGCAGCGGCGGTCCCTACAAGATCTTCACGCCCTTCTGGCGCGCGCTGCGGGAGGTGATGCCGCCGGGTCGGCCCGTGCCGGCGCCTGATACCGTTCCTGCTCCCCCCAAATGGCCGGTGAGCGATCAACTCGAAGACTGGGCGTTGCTGCCGACTTCGCCTAATTGGGCGGGCGGGTTCGCACATGACTGGTCACCTGGCGAGGCAGGCGCCCACGATCGGCTGGATGCCTTTATTGACCATGTCGGTGACTATGACGAAGGCCGCAATCTGCCCTCCGTAGAGGGCTCCTCGCGCCTGTCGCCGCATCTGCATTTCGGCGAGATTTCACCGGCGACGCTGTGGCACGCGCTCGACCGTGAGGATGGCGCCAGCGAGGTTTATCTGCGCGAACTGGGCTGGCGCGATTATGCCCAGAATGTGATCGCGCAGATGAGCGATTATGGCAGCCGCAACGGTCGGGCGCAGTTCGATGGCTTTCCCTGGCGCTCGGGCCATGAGGCGCGGGACGACCTCAAGGCCTGGCAGGAGGGTCGCACCGGCTACCCGATCGTCGATGCGGGGATGCGCCAGCTCTGGCAGACCGGATGGATGCACAACCGGGTGCGGATGATCGCGGCGAGCTTCCTCATCAAGCATCTGCTCATCGACTGGCGCGAAGGGGAGCGCTGGTTCTGGGATACGCTGGTCGATGCCGATTATGGCAACAATGCCGTCAACTGGCAGTGGGTCGCGGGCACCGGGATCGATTCCAACATGTTCGTGCGGATCATGGCGCCGCTCTCCCAGTCCGAGAAGTTCGACGCGGCAGGCTATATTCGGCGCTGGGTGCCAGAGCTGGCGCATATGAAGGATGCCGCGATCCACGATCCCGAGTCCGCGGGTGTTAGGCCAGCACAATATCCGGCTAAACTGATCGAACATCGCGCCGCACGAGAGCGGGCGCTCGCCGCTTATGCCCGGGTGAAAGGCTGAGCGCGGCCCGGTTGTCTTTGCGGGAGGAATGCGCTCATATGGGCGCATGACCATTCACAATCCCAAAGCCAGCCGCCAGCGCGCCATGATGCGCCGGGCCGGCGCGCAGGTGGGTGGGCGTTTCTGGCGGGCTTTGCCGACCCGGCTGTTCGAGCCGATGCTCGTCCGGGTCGACCGGGGCCTGATGCGCGGGTCGCTCGAACTGCATCTGCCGGATGGATCGGTGCGCTTGCTCGGCGGGCGCAAGCAGGGCTTTTCGGCGATCGTGCACCTTGCCAACTGGCGGGCCTTGATCCGGCTGGCGGCCTCCGGCTCAACCGGCTGGTATCGCGCCTGGGCGGATGGCGACTGGTCGAGCCCCGATCCGGTTGCGCTGTTCGCCCTGTTCGGCGCCAATGCCCGTTCGCTGGGGAAGTCCGCGCGCTCGACTGGCCTGCCGAGCCTGATGGGCCGCTGGAAGCTGGCGCGGCGGCATAACAGCCGGCGCGGCGCGCGGCGCAACATTGCCGAGCATTATGATCTCGGCAATGATTTCTACCGGCTGTGGCTGGACGAGACGCTGACCTACTCCAGCGCGCGCCCGGCGCATCCGCGTGAGACGCTGGAAGCCGCGCAGATTCGCAAGATCGACGAGCTTCTGACGAGGCTCGATCTTAAAAATGGTCAGCAACTGCTTGAAATTGGGTGTGGCTGGGGCGGACTGGCCGAGCGTGCGTTGGCGCGGGCCGATATCGGCTATACCGGTCTTACGCTCTCCACTGAGCAGCAGCAGATCGTCCGGGGCCGGATCGATGGATTGGGCGCGCAGGACCGGGCTCAGGTCCTGCTGCAGGATTATCGCGACTGTGCCGGCCCGTTCGATGCGATTGCCAGCGTGGAAATGGTCGAGGCTGTCGGGGAGCGCTATTGGTCGACTTACCTCGCGTGCATTGCCCGGCTGCTCAAGCCCGGCGGGCGCGCGGCCATCCAGTATATCAGCATCGACGACGAGATTTTCCCGGCCTATGCCGCGCGGGCCGACTTCATCCAGCGCTACATCTTCCCCGGCGGTTGCCTGATCGCCGAGCGGCGCTTTCGCGATCTTGCGCAGCGCGAAGGGCTGGAATGGGCAGACCAGACTCGCTTCGGCCTCGATTATGCGTGGACACTGCGACAGTGGCGCGCGCGCTTTGACGCGGTGGTAGACGCAGGGCGTCTGCCGGCCCGGTTCGATGCGCGGTTCGTGGACATGTGGCGCTACTATCTCATGTATTGCGAAGGCGGTTTCGCAGGGCGGAGCATCGACGTATCGCAAGTAACGCTGATTAAGCGCTAGGCGACGATCTGCGCGATCTCGGCGCGGATCGTTGCGATCTGGCCCGGGATCAGAGTCAGTCGGGGCTCTTCTTCATCTAGAATCGCTTCGAACGCCGCGCGCTTCCAGGCCGCCTTCCGCGTGTCATCGGCGGCGATATCCGGCGGCATGGTAGAAAGCAGAATGTCGATCAGCCGGTCGGCACCGTGCAGGCGGCCCCATAGATAGTCATTCTCGCGATAGGCACGGCTGAAGAACGCCCCGAAGCAGTTGAATTCGATGCCACGCAGCGTCGCCGGCGCGCCGCCCTTGCGGATCGCCACGGCATCTTCGGGAGATATCCGATCCACCTTGATGGGGTCGTACTCGTCCAGACCTTCTCCCTGCAGCAGCGGAAAGGTCGCGATGTCGTAATATGGGAAGCCGAGATAGGCCTTGAGCAAGGTGCGCCGGTCCTCGGCCGGGAGCGCCACACAAGCGGCCGCAAAACGCGCGTCGATCTGCTGGTCCAGATCCCGCAAGCCCCGCGCTTCCGCGATGATCGCAAGGGACGCCATCAGGTCATCGCCATGCGGCCGCAGGGCTTCGCGTGTGCCCGCGCCAAACCATGCGGGCGTTTGACGTTCGGCATAAAGGCCGATGGCCTCGTAGAGCATATCCTGCATGGCGGAGAGGGCGGCGCCGTTCCCCTCATCCTCCTCGCTCTCGCCTTCCACCGTCTGCTCACGGAGCTGGACGAGGCGCCGGGCAAGGAAGCGCAGCCGGCGGATGCGGAACGCGATGTCGTGATTGCGATAGAACAGAATGAGCGCCGCGCTTGCGCCGTCGCCTGATCCCGGGTCCATCTGGTCCACGCCCGCCGCATGAAGCTGCGCAGGCAGGCGCTCCCGCAGGCTTTCGCGTGTGGCCGCGCGAGAGCCATCGCGCAGTTGGCTGAGCAGATCGGCCAGTTCATCGATGATGCCGGCATATTTGAGATAGCCATAAGCGGGATAGGCAAAGCCCGCCGCCCGCGAGGCCTTTTGCTGCAGCCTCGCGCGCAGATGCGCCAGACGGCGCGGCGAGGGCCGGCTGAGCAGTAGGCTGAGGCCGACGGTCTGGTCCACGGTCCGCTCGATGTCCGGCCGCAAGCGCTCAGTGATTTCCAGCATCCGGTGAATGCGGCTGGAGCGGGCGCCAATCGCCTCCAGATTGTCTCGGATCGGCTGTTCGCGTGGAATATCGCTGACCGCGCCGAAGATCGTGCGGAAGAAGCCGGGGACAGGGCGCTCACCATTCTGGGCGTGGTGGGAAGGGGAGGTGAGGCGAAAGCCGGGCGCGCTGGGCGTCGGCTCGATGAACACAAAGCGCCGGTCGACCGTCCGCCGCGCCGGGCGATTTTTGAGCGCATCGATTGCCTGCGCAAAGGGCGCATTGGCCAGCACCGATCCGTCGATCAGCACGGCATCCTCCGCATCGCCGGTGGCGCTGTGACCGGGCAGTACGCGGCGCAAAAACGCATCGCGACCGGGCCAGGCGCGGTCGCGGTCGGCCAGCACCTTGTCCATTTCCCGAGCCGTGAACGGCGGAAAGGCCCCCGGAAAGCTGGCCGTCGCGCGGGCGGCAAACGCGAGTTCGGCAGGGTCGGCGAGTGTGCGCGGTTGCCCGCCCCGGGCATGGAAGCCAATCGTAAGCCGGTGCTCGGTCTCGCTGATTTCCGGCGGGCTATTGAGGCGCAGCCGTTCCTCATGGCCGGTAAAATCCGTGGCGGTGACGAACAGGTCCAGCGGATGCCCACGGGGCAGCAGCGATCCTCCGCTCTTCTCCGGCTCTGTCTCGCGCGCTTTTTCCATCGCATCGAAGGCGTTGAGCAGCAGCTCGGTAAACCCCTTGCCGCCGAAGGGAGGCGCGAACCAGCGCGCCCGGATGAAGTTGGAGAGTTTGCGCCGCACCTCCGAGCGCGTTTCCGGCGCCACGGTGCGGGACACCGTGTCATTGCGGCGGCGCAGCAGCAGCCAGAGCAGCGGTGCGGCCCAGAATTTGGTGAAGCGCGAGAGCGGGCGCGCATCAGGGTCGAGCAGGATGTCGACATCGGCGCAGCGCAGCCACAGTTCGGTCAGCGGGTCGAGCGACTGACCGCTCTCTATGGCCTGCGCCAGATACACGCCGTTAATGCCGCCCGCGCTGGCCCCGGCGATGATGTCTGGTAGAATCCGCACTCGCAGGCCGGTCTCCGCAAGGCAGGTCTCCAGAATGCGCTGGTAAACGAGATTGCCCGGCCGACCGCTGCGGAAATCCCGGCTGGCCTGCGCCAGATGCCAGATCTCCTTGGTGACCCCGTGCATGTAGACGGCGAGGCTGACTCCACCATAGCAGACCAGCGCCAGCCTCAGTTCCTTCTCCCGCATGAGCGCAGATTGGCGCGCTACGGCCGGCTTGTCGAGCCGTTGCACGGATTATCCGCAAATCAGCGGAGGTCGAACGTGGCCCAGACCGGCAGATGATCGGACGCGCGCCGGGCCAGCACGGAGGAATGGACGCCGCTGTCGGTCAGCGTCAGGCCGCCCCGCCACATGATCCGGTCGAGTTCCGCAATCTGGCGGCGGGCGTGGAAACTGCGGCCGCATGGTGCGATGTCATAGTGGCGCGAGAAATCCTGCAGGCACCCGCGATTGGCGGTCCACTCGTTCGTATCGCCCATCAGGATGGTCGCATCGGCGGGATGCTGGACATCCACCATATCGACATGATGCTGGACCGCCGCAGCCTGCCGGCGCCGCCAGAGGCCGGAGAGGTCGAGGTGCATCCCGACCGTCCGCAAGCGGATGCCCTTGATCTCGATACAGGCCATCACAGCGCCGCGCGGCTCCAGGCAGGGGAGATGGATCACGCTGGCATCGGCATGGCTCTGGTCGCGCCGGACAAGGAGCGCGTTGCCGTGCCAGCCCATGCTTTCGACTCGCGTCGGCAGTTCAATGGCGCGATAATCCGAATGCATCTCCAGCAGGCGATCCGGCAGCACTGCATGACGGATGCCGAAGCGGCGGTCGGCTTCCTGCAGGGCAATCACATCGGCATCCAGCTCGTTCAGCACATCGATGATGCGCTCTGGCATGCGGCGCCGATCGGTGCCGACGGCTTTGCGGATGTTGTAGGAAGCGACCTTGATCATTGCGCCGTAGATTTGGCCTTATCGGGCGCAAGGCAACCCCATGGCCAAGAAAAAGGCAACTCCGCGCCAGCTCAGCCATTCAACTTATATCGCAATCTTGGAGGATGATGATGAAAGTTGCTCATGACGCGCTCGTGATGGTGGTCGATGGCAGCAAGATGCTGCTGTTCCGTAATGCTGGCGACGAGGAGTTTCTCAACCTTCAGGTCGAAGAGGCGGTGGAGCAGAAATCCGAGCAGGATCAGGATCTTTCGACCGATCGGCCCGGGCGCAGCTTCGCTTCGGCACCCAACAGCCAGGATCGCAGCGCGATGGAAGAAACCGACTTCAAGCAGCAGGCGGAAGATCGGTTTGCGGCGGATGCGGTTGCGCTGCTCAACAAGCGCGCCATGGAGGGCTCGTTCGACCAGGTCGTCATCGTCGCGGCACCGATCACTCTGGGCGAGATGCGCCGCCATTATCACAAGACGCTCAAGGATCGGCTCGCCGGCGAAATCGGCAAGACGCTCACCAGCCATCCTGTCGACGAGATCGAACAGATCCTCATGAAGAGCTGATCTCGCCTCTGGCGTTCCCTCTTCGTTCTGATAAGAGGGCGCATGGCGAAAGTGAAACGTCGATATGTGTGCCAGGCCTGCGGGGCGGTGGCGTCCCGCTGGCAAGGGCAGTGCGATGACTGCGGAGAATGGAACAGTTTGATCGAGGAAGCGCCGCCCACGGCGTTCTCGGCCAAGCACGATCTGCAGGCCGGCGGACAGGCGATCAATTTGATTGGGCTCGATGCGGATATCGCACTGCCCGAGCGGATGACCACCGGCCTGCCAGAGTTCGATCGTGCAGTTGGCGGGGGACTGGTGGCGGGGTCCGCCAATCTGATCGGCGGCGATCCGGGAATCGGCAAGTCCACCCTGCTGCTTCAAGCTGCGGCGCGGATGGCCAAAGCGGGGCGTCGCGTCGTTTATGTGAGTGGCGAGGAAGCTGCCGATCAGGTCAGGCTGCGCGCGCGGCGGCTGGGGCTGGGCGATGCGCCGGTGCATCTCGCCAGCGCTACGTCGGTGCGGGATATTCTGACGACCTTGGGGCAGCGGGAAGAGCCCGATCTGCTCATCATCGATTCGATCCAGACCATGCACAGCGACCTGATCGAAGGCGCGCCGGGCACGGTCAGTCAGGTGCGGGCGAGCGCTCAGGAGTTGATTCGCTTTGCTAAGCGGGGTGGAACGGCGCTCATTCTGGTTGGCCACGTCACCAAGGATGGCACCATCGCCGGGCCGCGCGTGCTGGAGCATATGGTGGATACCGTGCTCAGCTTTGAGGGCGAGCGCAGCCACCAGTATCGTATCCTTCGCGCGATCAAGAATCGCTTCGGCGGCACGGACGAGATCGGCGTGTTCGCAATGGTCGAGGAGGGACTGCAGGAAGTCGGCAACCCCTCGGCGCTATTTCTGACCGACCGTGAGGAGCGCGTGGCGGGCACGGCCGTCTTCCCCGCGCTTGAAGGTACGCGGCCGGTGTTGGTCGAAGTGCAGGCGCTGACGGTGCGGCTGGCCAGCGGCGCGACCCCGCGCCGGGCCGTGGTCGGGTGGGACAGCGGCCGGCTGGCCATGGTGCTGGCCGTGCTCGAAGCCCGCTGCGGCTTGAGCTTTGCGACTTGCGAGGTCTATCTCAATGTCGCTGGCGGTTACCGCTTGCAGGACCCTGCCGCCGACCTTGCCGTCGCTGCTGCCCTGATCTCGGCGCTTTCCGAAAAACCCGTGCCGCATGACGCGGTGATGCTCGGGGAAATCGCGCTGTCCGGCGAGTTGCGCCCGGTCGCCCATAGTGCGCTGCGCCTGCGGGAAGCCGCCAAGCTCGGCTTCGGGCGTGCCTTGTTGCCGGCATCCAGCGCGGCGCAAGCCAGCGGCATTTCGACGACCGGATTCCGCCGGCTCGGCGATCTTGTTGACCATCTGCTTGGGCGGGACTAGCCAGCCGGCATGACCGTGCTGGATTTTGCCGTTCTTCTGCTCATCGGTGGCTTGGCCGTGCGGGGCTTCCTGCGCGGTTTCGTGACCGAATCGCTATCGCTTGCGGCGCTGATCGGCGCCATCGTCGCGGTGCGTCTGTTCCACGCGCCATTCACGGCTCTGCTCGATACCATTGTGGGGGCGGAGTATGTCGCGGCGCTGCTGGCATTCGTCGCGGTGTTCGGCGTCGTCTTCATGCTGGGCACGCTGCTGGCGCGCTGGATCGGCGACAAGACCAAGACTTCGCTGCTCGGCCTGTTCGACCGGACGCTGGGCCTTGGCTTCGGCGCCATCAAGGGCCTGCTGGTGGCGACCATCGCCTTCGTGCTGTTCACGATCGGTTATGATGCCATCTACGGCGTGCAGACCAATCGGCCGGACTGGATGCGACTGTCCCGTTCCTATCCGCTCCTGAGCGCGAGCGGCGCGGCGATGAGTGGTTGGATGGCGGAGAACAGCCGGCGCGGCGGCCTGCTCGGCATTCTTGAGGATGATGGCGCTGAGAGTAGCAACGCGAGTGGTGAGGACAGCAATGCCGCGCAGTGAAGGCACCGGCGCATGAGCAGCGCGCTCTACAGCATGGATGTGCTGCGTCGCGCTGCCGGCATTTCGGCCTATCCGCCGCTCGATCAGGCTGATTTCGTTGAAGAGCGGCGCTCGCCGACCTGCGGCAGTCGTGTCTCGGTCAGCTTGCGGGTGGATGAGGCCGGCCGCATCACCGCCTTCGGGGTCGATGCCAAGGCTTGCGCGCTGGGACAGGCGGCCTCTGCGATTCTCGCCGCGCAAGCTATCGGCGCTGATCGCGCAACCATCGAGTCGGTGAGCGAGGCATGGCGGGGCTATCTGGCCGGGGAGCAGGATGCCCTGCCGGACTGGCCGGATCTCGCCTTGCTCGCAGCCGGTCGCGATTATCCCGCCCGGCACCCCTCGATGCGACTGGCATTCGAGGCGACGGCCGCCGCCCTCGCTCGCGCGCAAGGGGATGCGCACGGGAAGACGTCGTCATGATCGGCATACTGGCCGCGCTGAGCGCCGCCTTGTCCATTGGTGCGTCTGCGTTCGGCGCTCATGCTGCCAGCAGCCCGCAGGCGGCGGAGTGGTTACGGACCGGGGGCGTCTATCAGCTTGTCCATGCCGTAGCCGTGCTCGCCATTTTGCGCCTGCCGGTTAGCAATGGTCCTTCATGGGCATTGCTGAGCGGCAGCGCGCTGTTCGCGGCGACGCTCTACGCCATGGCACTGGGTGCCCCGCGCTGGCTCGGCGCAATCACGCCGATTGGCGGCCTGGTGATGATCCTGGGATGGCTCTGGTTGGCCTGGCAACTCGCGCGCGCTGACTGAGGCGATCTGCCTGTTTCAGGCGCCGTCGAGATAGGCGGCGACGTCCGCCAGATCGACATCCTTGGCGAGATAGGTCTTGCCGATGCCACGGGCCAGCAGGAAAGGCAGGGTACCGCTGCTCATCTTCTTGTCATGCAGCATATGCTCGACGAGCCGCGCGCCGGACGCGGACACGCCCGCATCCGCCAGCGACGCCGGCAGGCCGACGGCGCGCAGATGTGCAACGACCCGCTCTGCATCCTCGGGCGGGCATTCGCCGCGCCGCACGGAGTATCCAAAGGCTAGGGCCATGCCCGCCGCGACGCCCTCGCCATGCAGCAGTCGATCCGAAAAGCCGGTTTCCGCCTCCAGCGCATGGCCGAACGTGTGGCCAAGGTTGAGCAATGCCCGGCGGCCGCTGGTCTCGCGCTCATCCTCGGCGACGATGGCGGCCTTGGCGGCGACGCTGCGGGCAATGGCATGGGCGCGGGCATCCGGATCGCCAGCCATCAGCGCCGTGCCGTTCGCCTCGCACCATGCGAAGAACTCGGCATCGTCGATCAGGCCATATTTCACCACCTCGGCGTAGCCGGCGCGCACTTCGCGCGGGCCGAGCGTGTCGAGCGTGTCCGGGTCGATCAGCACCAGTGTGGGCTGATGGAAGGCGCCCAGCAGGTTCTTGCCTGCCCGGCTATTGATCGCGGTCTTGCCGCCGACCGAACTATCCACCTGGGAGAGCAAAGTGGTCGGGATCTGCACGAAGTTGCAGCCCCGCTTGACGATGGATGCCGCGAAGCCGACCAGATCGCCGATCACCCCGCCGCCCAATGCAATCACATGGTCCCGCCGTTCGATGCCATGGGCGATCATCCGGTCGGTCAGGGCTTCGAGATGCTGCCAACTCTTGGTGGATTCGCCCGCCGGAAGCGTCACCAGCTCGGCCGACAGTCCAGCCCGCTCCAGTGCGGCCGCAAGGCGCGGCCATTGGGCCGTCGCAACATGCGTGTCCGTCACGACCAGAAAGGATCGGCTGCTGGCAAAAGGCGCCAGCGCCTCGCCCGCGCGCTCCATCAGCCCGGCTTCGATGCGGACATCATAGCTGCGCTCGCCAAGGGAAACGGGGACGGTGGTCATGGGTTGAGCGCTTTCACGATCTTGTCGATGGTCGCCTCATGCGGCGAGTCCGAGCTTTTGATGTGGATGGGGGCTTGCTGATAAAAGGGCGTGCGCGCCGCAGCGAGGCTCTTGAGCACTTCGCGCGGCTCACGGCCCTTGAGCAGGGGGCGGCCATCGCGCCGGGAAACACGGTCAACGAGAATGTCGATATCGGCATCCAGCCAGACGGCCGTGGCGTGCGCCAAGATCAGCGCCCGCGTCTCGTCATTGACGAAAGCGCCGCCACCGGTGGCGACAACCTTGGGCACGCCGTCGATCAGCCGCGCAATCACGCGCCGTTCGCCATCGCGAAAGGCCGGCTCGCCATAGGTGTCGAAGATTTCCTGAATGGTCATCCCGGCCGCCCGCTCGATCTCGTCGTCGGCATCGACAAAGGGCAGGTTGAGCCGGGCTGCGAGGCGACGGCCGATGGTGGACTTTCCCACGCCCATCAGGCCCACCAGGACGATGGATGGTCCTGCGGATGACCCTGCGATGGCCTCTTCGCGATATTTATCGTTTCGCCCCATGATCTGCGCGGCTATACAGCCGCCAACGTCTGAGGCAACGGCGTTCGAACGCCATCAGGCATATGTCACTGCAACGGTAAGGCCCGATCCCCCATCATGAAACTCAGCCGCCGCGACCCTTATCAACAGTCCTATCGCTCACGCCGTCCGCGCAATCCGCTGTCGCTGATCGGCGTCATTCTGTTGGTCGTCATCGTGCTGCTCCTCGTGCTGTCCTGGTGGAATGGCGCTGAACGACCCGTCACCGAGATCGAGCTGCCGGTTTCCGCCGAGCAACTTGCCGGTTAGGGCAGGGCAGTGCGAGGCAGACAGATTGGCTTGCTGGCGGGGATGAGCGCGCTGGCGCTCAGCATTCCCGTGCTGGCGCAGAGCGGCCCTGCATCGCTGCTGCCGCCCGGATTTGGCGATGCCGCGCCGACACCGTCGCCCAGCGGGCCGCAGCCGGCGACACCCCAGCCCGCGCGGCCGGCCGCACCCGCGCCCACGCCGCTGCTGCCGCCCGGCGCCGTCGTCGACCGCGCCGCCAATGCCATGGCGGCCGACGAGGCGGTGAACGAGACGGCAGCCGACGAAATCGCCGAGAAATACGATCTGCCGCCGTCCGCACGCCGGTCTCTCGACCGGATCGGTCCCCTCAAGGTGGCACAGGGTGGCCTTGGCGAGAGTGCCTTCGGGCAACGCAATGGGCAGGCCCTGGCCGGCGTGATGCGCACGATGCGCGCGCCGGTCATGTCCCGCTGGGCGAGCATCTTGATGCGCCGGGCGTTGCTCTCTCAGGTCACCACGCCCACGGACATCGGTGGCGCGGACTGGGCCGCCGAGCGCGCATGGCTGCTGCTGCGCATGGGCGAGGCGGATAATGCGCGCCTGCTGATTCAGCAGGTCGATGCCGATCAGTATAGCCGCCGGCTCTATTCCGTGGCGATGCAGGTGCAACTTGCTACCGCTGATCCCGCCGGCTTCTGCCCGCTGCTGCCACGCGCGCGGGATATGAGCGACGAGCCGGGCTGGTTCATGGCGCAGGCCATCTGCGCGTCGTTCTCGGCAGATCAGGGCACGGCGAGCGCGTTGCTCAGCCAGGCGCAGCGGCGCGGCATCGCCCGGGGCATCGATTACCGGCTTGCCGAAAAGGTGGTCGGCGCCGGGCCGAACAGCCGCCGCTCGGTGAAGATCGAGTGGGATGGCGTGAGCCAGCTTACGACATGGCGCTATGGTCTGGCCACGGCAACCAATGTCGCCATTCCGCCAGCGCTGTTCCAGACAGCCGGGCCGCAGGTGCTCGCCTGGCAGGCTCGCGCGGCCAATCTGTCGCCGATGGATCGTTTGGCCGGCGTAGGAGTCGCCTCACAGCTGGGCGTTTTCTCAGGCGCCGCAACATTGGGCTTCTTCGCTGCCTTGGCCGAGGACGAGTCCGCCGAGGCTACCGCGAATGATCGCGTCGACTGGTTGCGGACGGCCTATGGCTCGGGCGATACTGGCACGCGAATTTCCGCGATGCGCGATTTCTGGCAGGCCCAGCCGTCAGGTGGCTGGAGTGCCGGGCCGGGTGGCGTTTACTATGGCGCGTTGCCCGCTGTCGCGCGCGCGGCGGCGGCGCTGCCGGTCTACGCCGAAGCAGGCGAGGATACGCCCTGGCTGATCGCTGCCATGCTCGCAGGCGGCTATGATCGGAGTGCCGCGCGCTGGCGCAGCGTGATCGAGGGGCTGGATGGCGATGCGCAGCAGCGCAGCTGGGCCCTGTTGGCGACCGGCCTGCCCAATGCGGCGGTAGACCTGTCCGCAAATCGTATCGCCGCTTTTGTCGACGCCGATGAGGCAGAAGACAAGTTGCGTGGTCATAGTCTCGTCGCCGTGCTGGGCGGGCTCAATCGTCTGCCTGCTGGCGAGCGGGCGCAGCTTTTGCAGGATGCCGGGGTCAACCTGTCTTCGCGGCGTCCATGGGTCCGGGCAATCGTTGCGGCGGCAGCACGTCGGGAACAGGGCACGGTAGCGCTGCTGGCGGGCGTCGGGATGCAGAGCCTCAACTGGCGCAACATGACGCCCGAGCAGCTTTATTACATCGTATCGAGCCTGAACGCTGTCGGTCTTGAGGCTTATGCGCGAATGATCGGCGCCGAGGCGATGGCCCGGCTCTGATGGCCGGTGCGGACGAGCGCGAGTCGATCATCGGTTTGCGCGATGCCACGCTGATCAGCCGCTATCTTACCATGATGGCGGCCGAGCGCGGCGCCTCGCGCAACACATTGCTCGCCTATCGAACCGATCTCGAAGACGCCGCGGCGCGCTGCCAGGGGTTGGCAGATGCGGACGCTACCCGGCTCACCTCGCTGGCTGCATCATGGCGGGATCTCGCGACATCGACGGTCGCGCGCAAACTTTCGGCGCTACGAGGTTTCTTCGCTTTTCTGGAGGCGGAGGCGGTCCGGGCTGACAATCCGGCCGCGACTCTGGCAAGGCCCAGCCTGCAGCGTCCGCTCCCCAAAATACTGTCTCATCAGGATGTCGATGCGATTTTTGCGGTGATCGCCGAACGGATTGCGCGCGTGCCGGTCAATCCGCTTGACCTGCGGCTCGCGGCGCTGATCGAGTTGCTCTACGGTTCCGGGCTGCGTGCGACCGAACTGGTTTCGTTGCCCGCCAAGGCCATGGCGACCGATCGCCCCTTTCTCATCCTGAGGGGTAAGGGCGGGCGCGAGCGGCTCGTGCCGATCTCCGACCGGGCGCGCGCGGCCGTGGCCGCTTGGCGGGCGCATGTGCCGGAGGACAGTGCCTGGCTCTTCCCATCAGGCAAATCCTATTTGAGCCGCGTGCGCCTCTTCCAGCTGGTGCGCGCTTTGGCCGCCGAGGCCGGGATCGATCCAGCGCGGGTCAGCCCGCATGTCTTGCGTCATGCCTTCGCGACCCATCTGCTGGAAGGGGGTGCAGACCTGCGCGCATTGCAGGCGATGCTGGGCCATGCCGACATCGCCACGACGCAGATTTACACCCATGTCGACGCCGCGCGACTGGTCGCCCTCGTTAACGCACGCCATCCGCTCGTTGACCTCAAGCGACGCGGCGTATAGCGCGCGAGCATGATCAGTTATCTCGACTTTGAGAAGCCGGTAGCGGCACTCCAGGCCCGGATCGACGAATTGCGCGAGACGGCGGACAATGATTCCATCGATATCGATGCGGAGGTCGAAAAGCTGCAGCAGCGCTCGACGGCGATGCTCGGGGATCTCTACGCGCGGTTGACGCCCTGGCAGAAGACGCAGGTCGCGCGCCATGCCCAACGGCCGCACTTCCGCGATTTCGTCGAGGGCATGTGCAGCGACTTCATGCCGCTCGCCGGCGACCGCGCCTTTGCCGACGATCAGGCCATTCAGGGCGGCTTTGCGACCATCGAGGGCCGCAAGGTGATGCTGATCGGCCATGAGAAGGGCAATGATACCGCCAGCCGGGTAAAGCATAATTTCGGCATGGGCATGCCGGATGGCTATCGCAAGGCGATCCGGCTGATGCAGCTGGCCGATCGTTTTGGCCTGCCCGTGGTAACGCTGGTCGACACCTCAGGCGCCTTTCCGGGTGTGCAGGCCGAAGAACGCGGTCAGGCCGAGGCAATCGCGCGTGCGACCGAGGCCTGCCTCACGCTCGGCGTGCCGCTGGTCGCGGCCGTGGTCGGCGAGGGCGGATCGGGGGGCGCCGTGGCGCTGGCCTCTGCCAACCGCGTGCTGATGTTCGAACATGCGATCTATTCTGTGATCTCGCCCGAAGGCTGCGCTTCCATTCTCTGGCGGACCGCGGACAAGGCAGCTGATGCCGCGCAGGCCATGCAGGTCACCGCGCAACAGCTCGCCAGCCTGGGGGTGATCGACCGGATCGTTCCGGAGCCAGTGGGCGGTGCTCATCGTGCGCCCGACTCGGCCATCGGGAGCCTCAAGGGCGCAATTCTGGAAGAGCTTGGTGCCCTCGCCAGCGAAGATTCGAATGCGCTGCGCACGCAGCGAGCGCAGAAGTTTCTGGCCATGGGCGCCTGACAACGGGAACAGCCCAAGGCGATTTGCATTCCCTCAACGTCTGTCTATTTTCGGTTCGTCGCAAAATAGACCTGAATGAGAAGGGGAGGCCATGGGCCGCAAATATCTGATGCTGTGGTTGAGCGGCGCCCTCGTGGCAGGCTGCGCAACCACGCAATCGAGTGAGGCACAGCAGGGCGGTATCCGCACGGCGACCTCGATGAGCCAGTCCGAGCGCCAGCAGGGCGCCAAGGCGCATCCGGAGCTTCTGGCGGAATTCGGCGGGGTCTATAACGGTCCGCAGGCCACCTATGTGACCAGCGTCGGCAAGCGCATCGCGGTCCAGTCGAGCCTGTCGAACCAGCAGAATGATTTCACGATCAGCCTGCTCAATTCATCGGTGAACAACGCGTTCGCGATCCCCGGCGGCTATGTCTATGTGACTCGCCAGTTGCTGGCACTTATGAATGACGAAGCCGAGCTGGCGGGCGTCCTTGGCCACGAAGTCGGCCACGTGGCAGCCCAGCACGGCCAGCGCCGCCAGAGCGCAGCCACCCGCAACTCGATCCTCGGCGTGCTGGGGCAGGTGCTGGTTGGCGCTGTCGCGGGCGATTCCGGGCTAGGCCAGCTCCTGCAACGCGGCATCGGCACGGGCACGCAATTGCTGACCCTCAAATTCTCCCGGTCGCAGGAATATGAGGCGGACGATCTCGGCATCCGCTATCTCGCGAGCGCGGGCTACGACCCCAAGGCGCTTTCATCCATGCTCGCCTCGCTGGCGGCACAGAACACGCTGGACGGGCAGGTGCGCGGTCAGGGCACGGCGGTGCCAGAATGGGCCAGCACACACCCCGATCCCGCCTCCCGCGTGCGCCGCGCGCTTACCAATGCGCAGGCGACACGTTCGACCAACACGCTGCGCAACCGCGACGTATTCCTCAATCAGCTGGGCGGCATGATCTACGGCGACGATCCCAAGGACGGGATCGTGCAGGGCAATCAGTTCCTGCATCCGGTGATGAAGCTGAAGTTCACGGCGCCCCAAGGGTTTTCGATCCAGAACGGCGCCAGCGCCGTGGCCGTAGTCGGCCAATCCGGCCAGGCGCAATTCTCGATGGCGCAGTTCAATGGCAATCTCGACGGCTACGTCCAGTCGGTCTTCAATCAGCTGGCAGGGCAGGGGCAGGCGCCGGACATTCGCGTCCAGCGCACCACCATCAACGGCCTGCCGGTCGCGTCGGGCTCGGCCAGCATGGCCAATAGCCAGGGGACGCGGCTCGACGTGACGGTGGTTGCCTATCAGTTCGGCCCGTCGACGGCTTACCACTTCATCACGGTCACGCCAGCGGGGCGGGGGCTGGGTTCGCTCTCGACGCTGATCAACTCCGTGACGCGCATGACGGACAAGGAGGCGGCGGCGATCAAACCGCGTCGCTTGCAACTGGTGAAGGTGCGGCAGGGCGATACGGTACAAACGCTCGCCAGCCTAATGGCGTTCGACGATTACAAGGTCGAGCGGTTCCTGGTGCTGAACGGACTGTCGTCCAACACCGCTTTGGCCGCAGGCAGCCGGGTCAAGATCGTGACCTACTGAGCGCTCGTTTGAATAAACAAAAACGGGTGGCAACCGCGAGGTCGCCACCCGTTCTTATGAGGGAGTCGTCGAAACTGCCTCAGTAAACTGATAACTCGTCAGGATGCGGCTGGCGTCTCAAGCTCGTCCGACACGTTGTTGAACGTGTTACCGAGGCTACCGCCAATGGCGCTCATGCCGGCGATGGCGGCGACGGCGATCAGGGCTGCGATCAGGCCATATTCGATGGCGGTCGCGCCCTTGTCGTTCTTGAACAACTTGCGAAGGGTCTTCATAGGATGTCTCCTCAATTCCTTGGTATCAATCACACCCGGCCACTGAATGGGGTCAGCAAGCAGGCTATCGATACGGCGGATTGATTTCCAAATTCCTAATCTAGGGCCCTGTTGTAAAAAAATGGTGGTTAATGGCTGGTCACTTCGTTCGATACTTCATTCCAGGTACGGGTCGTCGCTGAACCAAGGTGCGATACGCCTGTGACGAGCGCCAGCACGATCAGGGAGAGGATCAACCCATATTCGACGGCGGTGGCGCCTTTTTGGGATACGAGAAGGCTGTGGATGAAGGCCCGCACGAGGGTTTTCCTGAAAGCAGATGTCGGTCCAACGCGGTGTAAAGCGCAAGCCGTTAACAATTTGTAGGATGATCGCCCGAGCATGACCGGAATGAACCAAAGCAAACCGCCACTGGTCGTCGTCGCCGCGGCGCTGGTGGATGCGCAAGGCCGGGTGTTCGTGCAGCAGCGCCCGCATGAAAAGGCGATGGGCGGCTTGTGGGAGTTCCCCGGCGGCAAGGTCGAGCCCGATGAAACCCCCGAAGCAGCGCTGATCCGCGAGCTTCGCGAAGAACTCACGATCGAGACCGAAACCGCCTGCCTCGCGCCAGCGAGCTTTGCGACCGGCATGATCGGCGAGCGACCACTGCTCCTCTTGCTGTACGTCTGCCGCAAATGGCGGGGCGTCGTTCAGCCGACAGAAGCGCCGGACAGCCGCTGGCTCCATACGAGCCAGTTGTTCGCGCTCAACATGCCCCCCGCCGACGCACCGCTCGTGGCAATGCTGGACGCGCTGCTCTAGCGCCTAGTTCTCGGTGGCGCGGGAGGGGCGCAGAGCCTCCGCCAGCGACACCGTCGCGCTGCCGCGCCTTGCAGGGCGGGGCTGATCCGGATCGGGCGCCCAACCGCTGCCATGCAGGACCACGAAGCGTTCCCGCGTCCGCCCATCCGGGTCAGCGGCCTGCGCGAAGTGCGCAGCCGCTTGCGAAAGCCCTGCGCGCGTCAACGGCGGCGGCGGCGAGGCGAGGCACTGCGCTGCGCCCATGCCGCGCAGATCTGCCATAAGGCTGAAGATCGAGCCGTAGCGCACGTCCAGATTGTCGCTATCCGCCACCGGCATGGTGAAGCCGGCACGGGCGAGCAGATCACCGAGCGCGCGGACGTCGATCTGCGGATGGATGCGCTGGGCAGGCCGCTCCCCGTCAGCCGCCAGCAGCGCCGCCTTGAGCCGCGCCAGAGATCCCGCGCCGATCATCGTCAGGAGGAGCAAACCATCGGGCCGCAACGCGCGGTGCAGCGCAATCAGCGCGCCCGGCAGGTCGTTGATCGTATCGAGCGTGCCGCAGCACAGGATGAGGTCGAAGCGTTCCGGCGGGTAGGGGAGGGCATCCTCCCGAATAATGTCGCCACCGCAGGCCTGCGCGAACCGCGCGCCCGGATCGGCGGCCGTTACCGAGCAACCCCGGGCGGCGAGGGCATCGATCAGGCGGCGGTCCGGGCAGCCGATGACGAGTGCGTACTCGAAGGCACGCGTCACGTCATCCAGTCGTTCCAGCATGGCGTCGGCCATCGCGGCGTACAAAAAGTCATGCGCTGCGAAATTGCCAGCGGCGCGGTCGCGGCGCTGGGCCCGCAAAGCCTCGTTGAAGATCACCGGGACAGTCATGGCCGGGCTTGTGCCGACTCCCGCTGCATGGAACAAGCTGCTTATGGCCGTTCGGACGATTTTGCAGGCCGTACTCGCGCCCCTGCTCGATTATGCGCTGCCGCCGCGATGCCCCGGCTGCGGTGTCGTGGTCGGCGCGGTGGGGACGTTCTGCGCGGACTGTTGGCTGTCCATCGATTTTATCGGCGAGCCGATCTGCGCGACATGCGGGGTCGACCTGCCGGGTCCGCTCGGCGGGGACATGACGTGCGGGGCCTGCCTATCCGAGCCGCCGCCCTATGATCGCGCGCGCGCCGTCATGACCTATGGCGAGATTGCACGAACCGTGGCCCATCGCCTGAAATACGGGCGGCGGCTCAGCCTCGCGCGGGTCATGGCAGAGCATATGACGCGACTGGTTGCGCAAGATGAAGCCGCAGGATCAGCCGACCCACCCCTCTTCCTGCCGGTCCCGCTGCATCGCTGGCGACTCTGGTCCCGGGGGTTCAACCAGTCCGCGCTGATTGCCCGCCATATCGCCCGCCGGAGTGGCGGCGTGATGGAGCCGGAGCTTTTGCGCCGCGTGAAGGCGACGCCGCCGCTCCATATGCTGAGCCGGCGGGAGCGACAGAAGATCGTGAAGGGCGCCTTCGCGCTCGCCCCCGGAGCGGCTGCGCGTTTGGCTGGCCGCCATGTGATCCTGATCGACGATATCTGGACGACCGGGGCCACTGCGAGCGCTTGCGCGCGCGTGTTGCGGTCCGCGGGCGCACGGCGGATTGAGGTGCTGTGCTGGACGCGGGTGGGCATGGGCGAACATTGACATTCGTTTCCATGCGCACGACATCCGTTCTTGAGACTTATCACAAGGGAAACAGCCACGCATGGCGCATGTCGAAATCTACACGCGAGCCTTTTGCGGATATTGCGCGCGGGCAACGGCGCTGCTGCGAGAGAAGGGCGTCGACTTCGAGGAATATGATCTGACCATGGGCGGCGAGAAGCGTGCCGAGATGATCGAGCGCGCCAATGGCCGCGCCACCTTCCCGCAGATTTTTATCGACGGCCAGCATATTGGCGGCAGCGACGATCTGATGGCGCTCGAACGGAGCGGCAAGCTCGACCCGTTGCTGAACGCCTGACCCGGGCCATCGTCGTGCGCGTCGCCATTTTGCAGATGAATGCCGGCATCGATCCGGCCCGCAATCGCGAGACACTGGTCACGGCGGTGCACAACGCAGCGGCCGGCGGCGCAGCCATGCTGTTCACGCCGGAAATGAGCGGCCTGCTCGATCAGGATCGCACCCGATCAGAAGCCGCGCTCGCAACCGAGGATGAGGACGAAACGCTCCGCGCCGTCCGGGAGGCCGCGCAGGCTTCGGGCTTGTGGGTGCATCTCGGATCGCTGGCTCTGCGCGATCTGGAAACCGGCAAGCGCTTTAACCGCGGTTTTGTCATCGACGCCGCCGGCGAGATCCGCGCGCGCTATGACAAGATTCACCTGTTCGACGTTGATCTGACGAGCGGCGAGCGCTGGCGTGAGTCCAGTGTGTACGAGAGCGGCCAAGAGGCGGTTCTGGCGCAAACGCCGTTGGGCAAGATCGGCCTGACAATCTGCTACGACCTGCGCTTTCCTGACCTTTTTCGTGCGCTGAGCAATGCCGGGGCGGACATTATCTCCGTGCCGGCCGCCTTCACCGTACCAACGGGTGAGGCGCACTGGCATGTGCTGATGCGTGCCCGCGCCATTGAATCCGCCGCCTTCGTCATTGCGAGCGCCCAATGCGGTCTGCATGAGGATGGTCGGCGGACTTACGGCCACAGTCTGGTGGTCGACCCTTGGGGCACCGTGCTGCTCGATGCGGGGGAGGCGCCGGGACTGTATTTCGCGGATCTTGACCTTGATCGCATTGCTGAGGTCCGCTCGAAAATCCCGGTACTGGCTCATAGAAAGTCTATTCAGGACGTTGTTTTGTCGTGATTTCCTTCGATCTCAAATGCGGCCACCATCATGTCTTCGAAGTGTGGTTCCGGTCATCCGCAGACTATGAAACCCAGCGGGGAGGGGGGCTGTTGCTGTGTCCCACCTGCGGGGATGACAGGATCGAGAAAGCGGTGATGGCTCCCGCCGTGGCGGCCAAGGGCAACCAGAGAACATCGACTCGCACCGATCTCGCCATGCCGGAGGGCGCGGGTGCCATTCCAGTCATGTCTAAGGCGGATGCCGAGCGGATCAGTGCGTTGATGACAGCGCTGGCCCAAGCTCAATCAGAAATGATCGGTCAATCTGAATGGGTTGGCGAACGTTTTGCCGACAAGGCCCGTGCCATGCATTATGGCGAAACGGAGAGCCGCTTGATCCATGGGACGGCCAACGCCAGGGAAACCCGCGAGATGTTGGAAGAGGGGCTGCCCGTTGCCCCCTTGCTGATCCCGATCGCGCCGCCCGATCAGGTCAACTGATCGCCGCTGAGGGGTGGTGCGCCCGACAGGATTCGAACCTGTGGCCCCCAGATTAGGAATCTGATGCTCTATCCTGCTGAGCTACGGGCGCGCAGGCATGGCTTTATTGCGCGGAAGCATATGGGTCAATCACGGCAGGCAGACGCGCACGCCCAGCACAAAACTTCTTGTCGTGGTGGGCACCGTTATCTTTATCGCGCGTTCACGAGCGAAATGCAGCGGCTTTAACTGGATGTAAGCACGCATCGACTAATCGGAGAGGACAAGCAGCGCTCCATTTGTGTCGCCAAAGCGGCGCAAAACGGGGCGTTTATAGCCTTCGGCTGCAGTTTTCTCCTGCCGGGCTGTTGAATTGACTAGCGTTATGCCCGGATGCCATAGGCCCGGCGCACAGTTCGGAGGTAGGTCTTGGCAATTCGTGTTGCGGTCGTTGGTTTGGGCAAGATGGGCATATCGCATCTTGGCATCGTCAATGCGTTGGAGGATTTCGAGGTCGCCGCAATCTGCGATTCCACCGCTCTGGTTGGGCAGGTTATCGAGAAGTACGGCAAGCTCTCCTATGTGGCCAGTTATGACGACGTGATTTCGCAACCCGGCTTGGACGCGGTGATCATTGCCACTCCCACGACCACGCATGCCCCCATGGTCCGGGCCGCCTTGGAGAAGGGGCTGCATGTCTTTTGCGAGAAGCCTTTGACGCTTTCTGCGGTAGAGAGCGAAGCTCTCGCCCAGCTTGCTCAATCTCGCGGGCTCGTCGCGCAGGTCGGCTATCACAATCGCTTCATCGGCACTTTCAATCAGATCAAATCGCTGCTTGAAGCCGGGGCCTTGGGCCGCGTGAGCCATGTTCAAGCGGAGGCCTATGGCCCGGTAGTGCTCAAGCCCTCAAAGCCGACTTGGCGTGGCAAGGCCGGGCAGGGCGGCGGCTGCCTCTATGATTATGCCGCGCATCCGCTCAATTTGGTCAACTGGTACTTTGGGCGTCCAACCGCATGCACGGGGGCCATGCTGAAGAGTGGCTTTTCTGCGGAGGTCGATGATGAAGTCTATGCAGGCCTGACCTTTGGCGACGGCCCTACCGCCCAGCTCTCCGTGAATTGGTCCGATCCCTCGGTGCGCAAGATGACGACGCGCCTCTCGATCTGGGGCGAGGGGGGGAAGATCTATGCCGACCGACAGGAACTCCAGGTGTTCCTCACGGGCGGCGCGCCCATTCCGGACGGCTATCAGGAAGGATGGACCGTCAAATACATCACCGAGTTGCAGGCCCCTGTCAGCTTCTACCTGCGCGGCGAGGAGTATAGCGCGCAGCTTGAAGCGTTCGGCAAGGCGATCAAGGCTGGCGGCGTCGACGTCCAGAACGATCTCGCTGCCGCCGCTGAAACGGATGCCACGATCGAGATGATCCGCGCCGCCGCGCTCGGCGGTATCAGCAGTGGCGTATCGATGGCGGCACGTCCGCAACGCTCCAGCGGGGTGTTCGGCAGGTTACTCGGCCGATGAGCGATAAGATTCGGCTTGCCTCGCGCCCTGGCTTTGGGACGTGGCAACAATCACGCCTTCTCAACGCCTGGGTAGATTCCCTGACGATCCCTGAGATCATCGATCGACTGGATGAGGGCATGCTTTTCACCCTCAATCCCGATCATCTCTATCACCTTCAGCGCAATCCGGCATTCGCCGCGGCATATTCTGATGCTGTGATGGTCTCGTCTGACAGCAAATATGTCTACTGGGCGCTCGGTCTTATTGGTCGGAAAATCAAATGTAAGACCTCAGGCTCCGATATCGTTCCGGCTTACTACAAGCACCACGCCAATAATCCTGATGTTCGCATCTTCTTTCTCGGCGCGCGGCCGGGGGTTGCACAGCAAGCACTTACACGGGTCAATGGACTCGTGGGACGTGATATTGTTGTCGGCGCCCACGGCCCCTCGTTCAATTTCGTCAATGACGAGGCGGAGAGCGCTGCGGTGATCGATATGATCAACGCTTCCGGCGCGACCTGTCTGATTGTGGGGCTCGGCGCTCCCAAGCAAGAGGTATGGATGCATCGGCACCGTCACCTCATGCCCGGCGTGAAGGTCTATATGGGGGTCGGCGCGGTCATCGATTATGAAGCGGACGCAGTAAAGCGGGCGCCAGCTTGGATGAACCGCAATGGGCTGGAATGGGTCTATCGCATGGTCACCGAGCCCAGGCGCTACTGGCGACGTTATGCACGAACGATGGAATTCTTCTGGCTGGTTCTGGCCGATTGGCTGGGCCTGTATCGCCCTCCTGGATTCCCCTCGCCAATGACGGCGACCCCGCGCTCCGGTGCCCAAACAGATTCTGCCCCTGAGCGGGCCTGACAAAGATTATCGAGGTTTTACAAAACTATGGAACGTATCCTTTTCGGCGATAATCAGTTCTTCGGCATCAATCATATGTCGGAGGAGAAAGCGCGTCAGCAGGCCATGCGGTTTCAGAGTATCGACGCCATCGTAGATGTTTTGCAGATTGCGCTGCATGCCGGGGCGGGGGGCTTCATGTGCACCACCCATGACAAGATCGAGAAGATCGCCGATGACGTCCGGGCCAATCCGGAGAAATGGAGCGGGTTCACATTTTACCCAGGCATGCCTTATGCTCACAAATATGCCAATGCGGTCACCGAGCTTGGCTATTTCGATGCCGTGCGCAAATTTCTGCCCAAGGAAGGCCTGGTCGACACGATCATGCGCGGCTCCAAGGCCGTGTTGAATAAGGACATCGAGAGCATGATGACATTGCTCGTCGATGCCGAGATGAAGATGTTCCGTGGTCTGCACACGCCGGTCGTTTTCCTCCAGAACGTTGTCACGGATCTCGTCCAGGGCTTGGGCTTCGCCGATGCGTTCCGTGTTTTCTCGGATCACATCAAAAGCCGCTACAATGCAGAGGCCGGCTTCATCACCATGAACGTGCCGAAGCTTTTGCCGATGCTGAAAAGCGTGGGCATTGAGAATCCGATTGTCTGCGCGAACTATAACAAGATCGGATTCCGCATGTCCGGTGGAATTGATGGCTATCGTGAGGTGCTGGAGAAGCATCCGGCCCGAATAATTGCGATGTCCGTGTTGGGATCAGGCGCCATTCGTCCGCGAGAGGCCATAGAGTGGATTTGTTCCGAGCCGCATGTGGAATCGATTTTGTTTGGAGCGTCCAGTCGCGCCAACATTGAGCAGACTGTTGGGCTGATCAAGGAGTTCGACAGCGTCGGTGTTGGGGCTTGATCGGAACCTGGTTGCCCGCGAACTCCTGATTGCACCTTCCTTGAATTTAACATAATATATATTATCGAACTTGAGCCAGGGAGGCGGGGTTCGCTTCACGAGCTGGTACGCTCTACCCCACGCGCGCCCGGATGATTTGAACTGATCCGCTCCATTCCGTCATACCCGCAGGTCGGGCGTCCGCTCGCTCAAAGCGGTTTCGGACAAGCGCGGCAACGTGCAGGACGAAACTCTGACATCCTGCACGTTCGCCAAAAAATATCACGATCCGCCCTCACAGGATATGTTCAGCCCCTTCATGCTCCCGTCGAACAGGCTGCCGACCTCGGCCTTGGATATCGGAAACTCTTCCAGCGGGTCTTTCGCGAGGTCGTAATACGCGCAGGAGGGATTGCCCGTTTCTGACTTGATATACAGCAGCTTATAGCGCTTGTTGCGGATGGCGACCTGCCTTTCCCTGTTTTTGAGAGGGATCACGGTTTCGGATATGATGAAGTCTTTCTCTTCATCCCGGACGTTATCTCTTCGGTCGAAGAGGACAGGCGCGAGGGACACTGAATCCAGCGGAATCATGTCCCCGGCGCGATTGGGAACCTGCTGCGGCGTGGCCACATGCGCCAGATCGAGGACGGTCGAGTAGATATCGACAACGTGCGTCAGCGCATCGCTATAGCCCGGCTTGATGTCCGGCCCCAGCATCACCAGCGGAACCCGCATGCCGCTTTCATAGCCGGTGCCCTTGGCCCTACCCTTGGACGTCAGGTACATATTGTCGATGAAATCGACCGCCGGGCGGCCATACATGGGCGTGCCATTGTCGCCCAGAATGATCACATAGGTGTCCGGGCTGAGCTTCTTGAGCTCCTTGAGGAATATCCCGAGGACCGTATCGGTCGAATTGACCCAGGATCGGTTCAGGGCCGGCGGGGAGCAGTTGCCGAGCTCGGTGGTGCCGAACTTTCCGCCACAAGCCTCGATCTCGGCGCGGGACTTCGCATCGAGCGTATCTGCGTTCGGCACGAAGGACGGCTGCGGTCCTGCCGTGATATGGACCATGTTGAAGGCGAGCCAGGCGAACCACGGCTTGTCGGGCGCTTCAGCCTGGTTGCGCTTGATCCAGTTGAGCGTATCGGCGGCCCGCACGACCGGCTCGAAACTGGTCGGCGCGATGCCTGGGAGTGAGCGGACCGGCGCCGGCTCGGTTCGCCATTCCGAGTCAGGGCTGGCAGAATCCTGCACTTGATAATCATGATGCCAGTAATCGGTGATCGCCCCGTTCAAATTGCCTTCGAACCGCGCGAAACCGGCTTCCTTGGGCTTCATGCCGGGATATTGGTTAAGGCCAGCCATGTGCCATTTGCCGAACACCGCGGACGTGTAGCCGGCGGCCTGCAGATCCTCCACGAAGGAATGCTGCTTTTGCGACAGCCAATCCTCATAATCGCGCAGTCCCGTATTATGGGCGTACAGGCCGGTGAGCATGGATGCGCGGGTCGGTGAGCAGAAGGGCTGTGCCCAGGCGTTGGTGAAGGTGCGCCCCTCCCCCGCCAGACGATCCAGTACGGGGGTGGAGGCCGGACGCCCCTTGATCGCGCGGTAATTCTGATGATTGAGCCCCAAGGGTCCGTACTGCTCCACGAGACGATCGATCATGCCAGGATACATGTCGGACACCGCGTCAACGCCCACATCGTCCAGGATGACGAGGACGATATTCGGCCGAGCCTTAGGCGCATCTTCGGTTCGCGCGACGCCGGGTTGTGCCCACAGCATCAGCGAGAGGCCCAGCGCGCTTGTGGTGGCCCTGAAAGCGGCTGCCGAGACTTTGACGAATTTTTTCATGCGCTTGTTACCCTAAGTTCGGCCCGGACGAAGGACGCAGCAGTTGGCTGCGGCGCCCCTCCCTCTCAGTTCAGTTGGCTGATTTCTCGAAGGTGACTCGGTCGATCGCGAGTTCGGACATGGCCGGCTCGGCCATGTTCTCCAGCAGGGTGCGGACATTGTACCGGCCGATCACACCGCTGCCCCGTAGCGGATAATAGACTGCGACATCCTGCGATTGCACCACCTTGCCATCCACGATCATGGCGATCGTCGCGGCGCGCGGGCCGACCTTGGGCGCGGCCGTGACGGAGATGCTGACATCATGCCGCCCGACGGAGACCGGCTCGCCCTCCAGCCGCACACGTTCGGCTTCCCGCCCGCTCGGGTTGTAGAGATAGGTGGGGCGACCATCCTGCATGATCAGGCCCCCGCCCCCGGCCTCATCGCCGATGATCACGATCGGCCCTTTCGCAGTCGTGCTCGCGGTGGTGATCGCTGCGCGCATGGTCCAGTCCATGCCGAGGGCCGGGAACGTCCCCTGCGGATAACGGGTTGGCCCAGGATAATAAGTGAACTGGTTGCGACCATCGACGAGCGAGGGCCGCTTCCCCGCCCCCACACGCCCGATCAGGTCAGCCTGGATCGGATTGACCTGATAGCGCCGTGCTGCCTCCTCAAAATCCTTCTGCAATTCGGACAGCTTCTGGGAATGCTGAGCGGCCAGATCGCGCGACTGCGAATAATCCTGCGTGAGGTTGTAGAGCTCCCACTTGAACGTCGACGGGTCCAGCGGGGTGGTCGAGCGGTCGAAGGGCGCGCGGGGCGGCGTGGTCGAGGCCAGCCAGCCATCCTTGTAATAGGAACGATTGCCCAGCATCTCGAAATATTGCGCCCGGCGCGTGGAGGGCGCGGTCGCGTTCCCAAAGCTATAGACCATGCTGACGCCGTCGATCGGCTGCTGCGTCACGCCATCAACCTCCGTCGGGGGCACGACGCCGGCTGCCTCATAGATCGTCGGCGCGATATCGATCACATGGTGGAACTGGCTACGGACCTGCCCGGTCGCCTTGATGCGCTGAGGCCAGCTGATGACCAGCCCATCGCGTAGCCCGCCGAGATGCGAGGCGATCTGCTTGCCCCATGGAAAGGGGGCGTTCTGCGCCCATGCCCAGCCGGCATTGTAGTTCGAGTAGCTATGCGGGGTTCCGTTCTGGTCCGACGTTTCGATCAGTTCCGCCTCGGTCGGCTCGATCCCGATCAGGCTCTGCAACTCCTGCACCGCGCCGCGCCGGCTATCCATGCTGGCGCCATTGTCGCCCTGCAGATAGATGATCATGGTGTTGTCGAGCTGGCCATTGGCCTCAATCTCGCGGATCACCCGGCCCAGCTGGTCATCGAAATAGGCAAGCTGCGCGGCCGCCACCTCCATCTGATGGGCATAGGTCCGCTTGGCTTCCGGACTGAGGCTGTCCCAGGCCGGCACCGCATCGGGCCGAGGCGTCAGAACCGCATTGGCCGGAATCGTGCCTGACTGCTTTTGCCGGTCGAAGATCTGCTGGCGCATCACATCCCAGCCCATGTCGAACCGCCCCTTGAAACGCGCGATCCATTCTGCCGGCGCCTGATGCGGGGAGTGCATGGTGCCGGGGGAAAGATAGACGAAGAAAGGATTGTCGGGCTTCTGGCTCCACTTCACCCGCAACCAGTCCACCAGATGGTTGGTCATGTCCTTGTCGAAAATGTAATCGCCATCCTTGGGAGGCTCGATGGCGTTGCGGTTCTCGATCAGCTCGGGGCGAAACTGGTCGCTGGCGGCGGCATTGAAGCCGTAGAAATAGTCGAAGCCCATCCCATTGGGCCAGCGATCGAAGGGGCCCATGGGCCCGGTTTCCCAGACCGGCGTATTGTGGTTCTTGCCGAAGAACGCCGTGTCATAGCCGTTGTCACGCAGCACCCGTGCGATGGTCGCCGCGCTTTTGGGCATGACAGAGGTATAGCCCGGCTCATCGATGGCGACGTTGGTGATCGAGCCCGAAGCGACGGCATGGGCATTGCGGCCGGTGAGGAGAGCCGCGCGGGTGGGCGAGCACATCGCGGTCGTGTGGAACTCATTGTACCGCAGGCCTCGCTTGGCAAGGGCGTCGAATGTGGGCGTCGGGATCAGGCCGCCGAAGGTGCTTGCCGACCCGAAGCCTACATCGTCGGTCATGATCAGCAGCACATTTGGCGCGCCCTTGGGGGCGCTGGGTGCCTTCGGATAATAGCGCCATTCCGGCGCTTGCGTGCGATCTGCGGGCTCTTTCGCCATCGCTGCGCCGGCATGGGCCAGAACCAGGAGCGAGAGCGCCGTCGATCCTGCGATGCGGGCGATACGGGATTTCATGGGCATGATCGGTCTTTCCTGGTTTACCGGGCGTTCTTGCTGATCGTGACGGATGCGATGTCGCAGGTGCAGCGGCTTGCGACTGGCGCCACGGACGGGGTGTAGGAGAGCGGCGCCGTACCGGCGCGCCCGATATAGGCATCGCCACGGCCGCGGAGGGCCTGGCTTAGCGCCGTGGACGCGACCTCGGCGCCGTCGACCCTGAGGCGTACGGTGGTGCCGCCTGCGGGGGCGGGTTCGAAATCTACCGCAATCTTGTAACGGCCCGCTGGCAGCGCATCTCGCGGAGAAATCTCCACCGGCGTCCCGGCACTGCCGGGATTCACGATAAAGGTGGGGCGCCCTGCGTTCAGCACCAGCGCCATGCCGCCAAAATGGTCCCCATGCACGTAGATCGGCCCACTGGAGCTTGGGCCCGCAGTCGATACGTCGGCGGTCACGGTCCAGCCGGCCGCGATCGTCGGGAAAGCGTAGTTCGTATACCGCGTATCGCCGGGGTAGTAAGTGAAGCTGGTCCTCTGCCCGAGCAAGGACGGCCGGAACTGGGGCGCCATGCGCGTATGAAGATCGGCGTTCAGGGGGTAGACGGCGTATCGACGCGCGGCGGCGTCGAAATCCGCCTTGAGCTCTTCCAGTTTCGCGGGATGTTGGGAGGAGACATCCTCCGTCTGCGACCAGTCGCTCCGAAGGTTGTAGAGCGCCCATTTGAAATCGGCCGGCTGCGTCTTGGCTGCCCCATCCCACGGGGCCCGTCCCGGCAGGGTCGATGCCATCCAGCCATCCTTGTAATAGGCCCGGTTGCCCAGCATCTCGAAATATTGCTCGCGATGCCGCTCTGGCGCCGCCGCATCCTTGAACGTGTAGAGAAAGCTCGTCCCATCGATCGGCTGCTGCTGCACGCCGTTCACGACGTCGGGCGCGGAGACGCCTGCGGCCTCGAAAATGGTCGGCGCGACGTCGATGACGTGGGTGAATTGCTGGCGGATCGCCCCGCCCTTCTTGATGCCCGCCGGCCAGCTCACCACCATCCCATCGCGCAGGCCGCCCAGATGCGATGCGACGCGCTTGCCCCACTGGAACGGCGCGTTGGTCGCCCAGGCCCAGCCGGCCGGGTAAGTGCCGAAGGATTTTGGGCCACCATAGTCACCCATCGCGGCAATCAGGTCTTGGTCCGTTGTCGGATTGCCGGCAATGACCCGGAGCAGGTCTGCACTGCCGCGCAGGTCTTCCTCGCTCGCGCCATTGTCGCCCTGGATGTAGACGACCATGGTATTGTCGAGCTGGCCGTTCCGTCGCAGCGTATCGAGCACGCGCCCGATCTGGAAATCGAAGAAAGCAAGCTGCGCTGCGGCCACTTCCATCTGCTTTGCGTAGGCGCGCTGAACCTCGGGGCTGACCTGGTCCCAGGCCGGAATCTGCTCCGGACGCGGAGAGAGCTGGGCATTGGCCGGAATGATGCCCTGCCGCTTCTGCCGCTCGAAGGTCTGCTGGCGCAGCACATCCCATCCCTGATGGAACTGGCCCCGGAAGCGCGCGATCCACTCGGGCGGTGCCTGGTGCGGCGCATGCGTCGAGCCAGAGGCGAAATAGGCGAAGAAGGGATGCTCCGGCCGCAGGTTATGCTGCACGTCAATCCAGTGGATCAGCTTGTCGGCAAGATCCCGGTCCAGAATATAATCGGGGTCCTCTGGCGCCCGCACCGTGTTGCGGTTCTCGATCAGGGCGGGATTAAACTGATCGGCATAGGGGGCGTTGAACCCGTAGAAATAATCGAAGCCCATGCCGTTCGGCCAGTTGTCGAACGGTCCGACCGGCGTGTTTTCCCACACGGGCGTATTGTGATTTTTGCCGACAAAGCTGGTGGCATACCCATTCATCTTGAGCACTTGGGCGATAGTCGCCGCGCTCTTGGGAATGACGGACGTGTAGCCGGGCGCATCGAGCGACACATCGGCAATCGATCCGCTCCCCACCGCATGATGATTGCGCCCGGTTAGCAGTGCGGCGCGGGTCGGGGAGCACATCGCGGTCGTGTGGAAGGCATTGTAGCGCAGTCCGCTCTGCGCCAGGGCATCGAAGGCCGGCGTGGGGACAGGTCCGCCAAAGGTCGAGGCCGCGCCGAAGCCGACATCGTCGGTCATGATTAGCAGCACATTGGGTGCGTCCTTGGGAGCGACCGGCTCCTTGGGATAGGCCTGCCATGTTTGCGCCGGCTCATCGGCCGCGACGGCCGGCGACGGTTGCATGGCCAGGACCGGCAATGAGGCGACAAGGAGAGAGAGGCGGAGCTTGGCAGAACGGGGTGA
Organism: Sphingobium sp. B10D7B; assembly: GCF_025961955.1. Classification (NCBI taxonomy): domain Bacteria; kingdom Pseudomonadati; phylum Pseudomonadota; class Alphaproteobacteria; order Sphingomonadales; family Sphingobiaceae; genus Sphingobium; species Sphingobium sp. B10D7B. The sequence continues at coordinate 1,594,245 of NZ_JAOQOQ010000001.1, read as the reverse complement.
CATTGGGGCAGTCCTCTTATTCTGGCTCACGCATCCCGCGCGCAGCGAACTCTCACTCTCCGGGCCGGCGCTTCTTCCGGATCGTGATCGTCAGACCCCATTGTGAATGTTGTGCCGGCGATCAGTTGCATCAGGGAAACCTTCACATGCCCTGCCGCCCGGCGCGTGTCCGGGCGGCAGGAACGGATCAGAACGCCCGCCTGACGGTGAGCGACCATTCACGCGGCGCGCCGGGCGTCCCGATGACGAGGCCGATCGGCAGGCGTGTCTTGTTCTGGTAGTAGAACTTGTCGGTGAGGTTGGTCACGGCGAGCGAGACCTTCCAATCCTCATCGGCGGACTGCCAGGTCAGTCTACCATTCAGCATCGTATAGGCCGGCACCAAGGACGCCGGGTTATTGTCCGAGTTGGTGTAGAAGGACGACTGATAGGCGAGATCGAGGCGCGGGGTCAGCGTGCCCGCGTTCCCGACGAGGATCTCATATTGCGCACCAGCGCTGACTTTCCACTCGGTCACGAAAGGCGCGATCGAATTGAGCGTGATGCCGGCAATTGTGGCGCCCGCCGCGCCCAACTTCGTGAGCTGGAAATCGAGGTAGCTGACACTGCCGTCGAACGACAGGCCACGGAGCGGATTAACGGTCAGTTCCGCCTCGAACCCCTTGAATCGGGCGTCGCCGGCATTGGTGGGGGTCGCGTTCTGCGGTGTCAGGACAACCCCGTTTTCGACGGTTGGCGCCGTATTCGAGAAGATGATGTCCTTGTAATTGTTGATGAAGGCAGACGCGTTCAGCCGGACAGCGCGATTCAGCAGATCGCTCTTGAAGCCGACTTCATAGGCTTCCAGCGATTCGGGATTGAACGGCACCACCTGCTGAATGACGAACGGCCGCGGATTGACGCCACCGCCGCGGAAGCCCGTGGAATATTGCGCGAAGACCATCAGATCGTCGGTCAGGCGATAATCGATATTGGCGCGATAATCCCAGCGCTTGCCGCTGTAACTGCCCACCGCACCGTCGATGAGGCGCTGTGCGGTATAGCTCACCTGGCTCGTGTTGAACGGGTTGAAGCGGCGGAAGTTATAGTCCTTCTTGTCGTCGGTGTAGCGAATACCGCCGGTCAGGTTGAGGCGATCCGTGAGATGCGCCGTGACATGGGCAAATCCGGAAACGCTGCGTGCCGGAATGGTGTCATCCGAATAAAAAACGGAAGAGGTCGCCGCCCCCGGCGCAATGATGCTGCCGCCTTCGATATAGCTGGTGGCCTTGTAATAATAACCGCCCAGCGTCCAATCCAGCAGCCCCGAAATGCTCGTGCCATTGAGACGCAGTTCCTGGGTGAACTGGTGGTGAGTGTTGGTGATGTTGTTGGTGTTGATGCCATAGGGCGTCGTGTCAAAATCCGTGCCATAGCGGCCGGATATGCTTTGATACGAGGTGATCGACTTCAGAGCCAGATCAGGGCCGAGCTTCCAGTCGATCGAGCCGGAGACCTCCCAGGTGCGAAGACGCGTATTGGGCTGCCACACCACCGTACTGTGGCTACCGCCAGCATCGGTGAATGCGGGCGTCGTGTAATTGGCGTAGTTTGTGTAAGATTCCGGCCCAGTGATGAACACGTTGCGGTTGGCGATGCCGGGCGTCAGCGTCGGCGCAACCGTAATCGCGAGCAGCTTGGTTGCGCTCGGCTCTGAATCGTCCACCAAACGGCTGGCCGCCACATTGACCTCGATGTCGTCACTGGCGATCCAGCGCAAAGCGACACGCCCGGCGGTGTACTTCGTGCCGCCTTCCTGTCCGATCACGCAATCTTTGCCAACCGCGGCAGAGGCCGTGAACACCCCGTTATTCGGGTAGACGCAGCCGAAATCCAGCCGGTCGAGATAACCCTTCTTGCTGCGCGTGGCCCCCGATACACGCACGAAAAGCCGATCCGGCACGAGCGCGAAATCGCCTGCACCGCGTAAGTCGAGGCGGTCGAAGCTGCCCGTCGTGGCCTCGATGAAGCCGCCTTCGCCCGAGGGCTTCTTGGTGAAGAGCTTGACGGCGCCGCCGATGGAGTTCTTGCCCGCCAGCGTTCCCTGTGGCCCGCGCAGGATCTCCACCCGCTCGAGATCGAGCAGGTCCAGTTGAGAACCGAATACCGTGCCATGATAGACATCGTCGACATACAGGCCCACGCCCGGCTCATAAGCGAAGTTGGTATCCGCCTGTCCGACACCGCGCACATAGATCGCCGCGCCAGGGCCGAAGGCCGAGGTCGTCGGCTTCAAGACGACGTTGGGCGCGCTGTTCGTAAGATCAGTGACGGTGTTATAGCTGCGCGACTCCATCATCGCGCTATCCATCGCGGTAATGGCGATCGGCGTGTCCTGAAGACGCTGCGAGCGGAACTGGGCGGTCACCACAATATCGCCGACGCCCCCATCGGCCTCCTGCGCGCTATTGTCGGTTGTGGCTTGTCCCTGTGCCATAACAGGCGTGACGGCAGATAATGCGACGGCCACGACGCTGGCCCGTACGAGTAAAGTGCGAATCTTGGACACGATTCCTCCCCCTTATAAACATTGATCCGTCCCCTCTCGCGGGCCGGTTGATCGTCAGTTCGGAGGAAAGCGCTTGAGAAGCAATGTACCGGCGGGCTATCACCGTGATAACCAATTGGTTATCGGTATGGTGTGGGTATGGCGACGACGAGGCAACTCGAGATTTTTCTGGCGGTGGTGGAAGCAGGCGGATTCCGCCGGGCTGCGGATAAGCTCGACATCAGTGAAGCCTCTGTCAGCAAGCAGATAAAAGCTCTGGAACGCGCGTGCGGCACCGCCCTCTTCGACCGCGCGGCTGGAAAATCGCCGGAACTAACCAGCGGCGGTCAGCGCACGCTGAAACTCGCGAACGAAACCCTTCAGCTTAAAAAGCAAATACAATCGCCAAAATTGAACGCAGGTATCGAAGAGGATTTGGAGTTTATAACGAGGCCATATTTCTTCGAAACATTCGTGAAGCCTAAAATAAAAATTATAAATGAAGCCGTTTATCCGAGCAAATTGCGGTTGACGATTCTTGAATCGACAACGGAGATCGTGAATCGTCTCTCCACAAATCACAGTGCATTCTGCATCGCGAGATTATATGTGCAGCAGAATGATCAGGTGAATTTTCATTATCTCAAAAAGTCTCTGGCCTCGGTCTATGTTCCTACGAACGTTTATAAAATGTGCGTGGATGGAAAAATAAACATCGACGATTTGCCTTATGTGACTCCGAGCTCCAATCATGGGGTCAACGAGATTTGCATCAAGGAAATTCAATCCCGTGAATTTAATCACAACATAATCCAGTCTCAGGTTTTTTCAGACCAGATTATTGCGGAAGCTATCGAAAGGGGCGCCAAGACGTTCCTGCTCGATCATCACGCCCGCTCTGCTGTTGAGAGTGGTGACATCGTGAAATTATCTCACGACGAAACGACCTTCTGGATTACGTTCGTCTGCAGCAAGAAAAGCTCAGATGATATTCAAAAGAGAGTTTTGAGCTCGATCAGGAAAGTCTTTGATCAGGAGATGTTTTGACGGGTCGGGGGCTTCCCCTTCTCATCCGTGCCGATGCTCTTCCGCGCAGGTAAGATCGGGCGCTTCGGTCTGCACCGTCACATGGTGAATGGCGAAGCGCGATGCGATGGCGTTTGTCACCGCCATGCGGACGGCATCGGCCCGCCCCTCCCCGCTCAGGGTGACATGACAGGTACAGCTGATGTCATCGTTCGACATCGACCAGACATGGAGATCATGGACACCGGCAACCCCGGGCACATCAGCGATAACGCGGCGGACCTCGCCCAGATCGAGCCCTTGGGGCGTGCCTTCCAGTAGGATGTTGGTCGTATCGCGCAGGAGGACCCAGGTCCGCGGCAACACCCACAGGCCGATCGCGATCGCCACGGCCGGGTCAATCCATGTCGCCCCGGTGAGGCGAATGGCAATGGCACCCGCGATCACCCCGATTGAGCCGATCATGTCGGCCCATACCTCCAGATAAGCCCCTTTCACGTTGAGGCTCTTGTCCTTGCCGGCCGAGAGGAGCCGCATCGAGACAAGGTTCACCACCAGCCCGATCGCCGCCACGATCATCATGCCTAGGGATTGCGTCTCCTGGGGCGCGTTGAAGCGCGAGATCGCTTCGATGAAGACGTAGATCGCGATCATGAAGAGCAGAACCGCGTTGAAAGCGGCTGCCAGAATTTCGAACCTTCGATAGCCGAACGTCCGCTTGTCATCGGCGGGCCTGCGGCCGATGCGGATGGCTAGCAGCGCGATCCCCAGAGCTGCCACGTCCGTCAACATGTGCGCTGCGTCGGAAAGCAGGGCGAGGCTGTTGAAGACGAACGCGCCCACCACCTCCGCGACGAGATAGATCGAGGTGAGGATGAGAGCCAGGATCAGCATCCGGGCGCTGGCTCCGGCGGTATGATCATGGGCGTGCCCACCACCGTGATGATCATGCGCCATGTCGGACTCCTTCCATCGCCAGCTTGTGGGCTTTCTCTGCCTACGCCATCCGTGTGCCGTAGCGCGCATATAATGTCGGCAGAACGAACAAGCTCAGCAAGGTTGCCGATATGAGGCCGCCAGGCCGGCCGACCCCAAACCAAAAGAAACAGGCCGCACCAACCAGTGGTGCGGCCTGCCCTGTTTTTGCTTTCGCCGCGGTGGCTCAGATCTTGAAAAGCTGCTGCGCGTTGGTGCCCAGGATCTTGTCCCGCTGCACGGGCGGCAGCGCGCTCACCCTTGCCTTCACGCCGACCATGTCCTGAATGGAGAAGGGATAGTCCGAGCCATAGAGCACCCGGTCCTCGCCCACTTGCTTCACAAGAAATTCGAGCGTGGGCTGGTCGTAGACGATCGCGTCGTACCAGAACTTGCGGAAATAGGCGCTCGGCGGCTTGTTGACGAGCCGGCGGCTGGTGGTGTTCTCCCACATCTTGTCCATCCGTGCGATGAGGTAGGGTAGCGTGCCGCCGCCGTGGCAGGCGATCAGCTTCAACCCTTCGAACTTGTCCATGAAGCCTGTGAGGATGAAGCGCGCATACACCAGCGCAGTGTCGCTGGTGAAGCCGATGGTGTTGGCGAGGCCGAAAGATTCCACGCCCCACTTCTTGATGTCAACCATTGGCACCGTCGGGTGAATGAACGCCGGCAGGCCGGATTCCTCCACCGCCTTCCAGACCGGATGGAAATGCTCATTGTCCGGCAGCATGCCGACCATGTTGGTGATCAGGCAGAGGCCAGCGGCGCCCATGCCGCGCACGCGGGCGAGTTCCTCGATGGCGGCATCGGGATATTGCCACGGTAGCGAGGCCATCCATTTGATGCGGCCGGGATATTTCTTCTCCGCCGCCGCGAAGTCGTCATTCACCTCGCGCGCGGTCTGGATCGCAACCTCGCGCGTGCTCCAGAACACGTTCGGCGCCGTGAGGCTGATGATCGCGATGTCGACCCCGGCCTTGTCCATGGCGGCGATGCGCATGTCGAGGTCGGTCATATCCGGCGCCAGCCGCACGATCGGCGCGCCACGATAGGAGATCGTTTCGTCCGGCTTGGTCGGGAGGAGGCTCGTGTCCGCATCAGGGTGCTTGCGCAGCATTTCCACCCAGCGCGGGGTGAAATTGTGGGTGTGAACGTCGATGACAGGCACTTTCGCGCCGCCGCGTCGCTGCGCGCTGGCACTGCCCGCCATAGCAGCAAGGCCGAGGCCCGCCGCGCCGGTCAGAATATCTCTGCGTTCCAGGGTCATCTCTTTCTCTCCTCTTAAAATTTCAGACGCACGCCGGCGCGGTAGCTGCGGCCGGTCTGGTCAAAGAAAACAGGGTTGGTCACCGAGTTGCCCGGCGCGATGGGCGGGTCCGTATCGAACAGATTATTGATCGCGGCATAGATCTGCATCGTGGAATCCCCTGCCCCACCGATGGTGTAGCGCAGCGAGAGATTGAAGGTCAGCATGTCGTCCACGACATTATTGTCGATGCTGTTGGCCAGGGTGTTGCTGTAATTGGGATCGTCCGGACCGATTAGGCTCGCGTCGTAGCTGCCCTTGGGAATGTAGTGCCCCTGCACCGTGGCACCGAACGGTCCCTTCTCGAAGGTGAAGGTCCCATCCAGCGTGTATTTCGGCACGCCGATCGGGCCGCCGACTTGGCGGCCGGTCTGCCCGGCGCGGTCCAAAGAGCCGGTGGCATCCACCTGGATCAGATCGAACACGCGGGTCGCCAGCAGGTTGATGGCGATGCGATTGTCGGCCCCGAAGCGCTTCGAGAAATCCAGCTCGAAGTCGATGCCGCGCGTCTTGATCTGGTTGACGTTGAGATACTGGTCCACCACGTCCGTGATCAGGCCGCTGGGGCCGGTGTCGCGCGTGATCAGCGCGCAATAGCTGGCCCCGCCCGCGTTACAGCGATCCGTGATGACCTGCGCGCCGACGAGGTCGATCGCGTCGCGGATCTTGATATCGTAATAATCCGCGGAGAAGCGCAGCCCCGGGATCATCCGCGGCTGAAGCACGACGCCGGCGGTGGTGGTATCCGCAATTTCCGGCCGCAGCGACTGGTTGCCGCCGCGGAACACGCGTGCAAGCACCTGACTGCTGTTCGAGATGTCGAAGATGGAGCCCTGAGAGGCGACCAGCGGCGTATAGAGTTCGGCGGCATTGGGCGCGCGGATGTCGCGCGACCGTGTGCCGCGAAAGCGCACGCCCTCGACCGGCTCATATATGCCGCCGAGCTTCCAGGTCGTCACAGAACCGCTGGTGCTGTAATTCGTGCGGCGGATCGCGCCGTTGAACTCGAGCAATTCTATGCCGGGCATGTCGCGCAGCAGCGGCACGACGGTTTCCGCATAGCCTTCCACGATGTTGATCGTTTCCGGCCCGAAGGACGAGGCATTGGCGATGTAGAAGCCGTTGGTCAGCGAGATCGGGTCTGCCGTGCCGCTCACACGCTCGCTGCGATACTCGCCGCCCACCGCGATGGAGACGGGGCCGGAGCCGAAGTCGAACAGGTCGCCCCGCAGGTTGGCGGCGACCACATGCTGCTGAAAGCGCGTGCGCTGTTCGGAGGTGCCGAAGCTGTAGGCGCGCGCTGCCTCCGAGAAGCGATACTGGCCGAACAGGTTGAGCGGCTGACAGCCCGTCGCGGCGGCGCGGACCGCAGCATTGGGGCTGAGGGTCGCACGGCACACGATATTGCCATTGTCTACGCCGGTGCGGAACCGACCTTCGTCCACGGCATCGAGCGCCCGCGTGAAGTTGGCTGTGATGCGGTTGTTCTCGACGATCTGGCTCGCGTCAGTCTGGCCGAATTGATAATAGGCGTCCGCCTTCCACCCATTGCCAAGATCGGCATCGAAACCGCCGACGATGCGAAAGGTCTTGGTGACATTGTCGCCAACGGCCACGCCAAGATCCTGCCCGACGCGCCCGAAGGTGAGCGTCTGCGCGCCAAGCGTGGTCATCTGGTTGACGATCGACCGCGGCAGATAGGGGTTGTCGCGATTGATGGTCAGATTGGTGTCGCGGGTCTGCGCGCCCAGCGTGATGACGCGCACCCGGCCATAGGACACATCGATGAACGGCGTCACCGCGCCCAGCTCATATTCGGTGCGTCCGTAGAGGGCATAGCGCTCCACAGGCACTTTCAGAACGCCGGCGGACCGGAAGGCGTTTTGCCCCTGCCCGCTCCCACCCTGCATGAACAGCGTCGCATATTGCCCGCGCACGAACGGAACCGGGTTGCCCGCGTCGTCGAACTGGATCGTCGCGAGCGCGGTCGGGGCGTTGATCTTGCCGGCGTAGGTCTGTGTCGCCGTGCGCACGTTCGGGCTGATGATCCGCGCCGCCTGGCCGTTGGTGCGGTAGGCGGTGTTGGTCAGAACCTGCCATTCCTGCGCACAAAGATCATAGCTGTAGCAGCCGCCCATGCCGCGGTTATTGTTATACTCGCCGCCGATGATGACGTGGCCGCGTCCACCGGCAAAGCTGGTGCCTGCTGCGGCGGCGATCAGCTGATCGCTATCCTCGCCTCGCTCGGAGATGCCAGCCTGCACATTGACCCGGAAGCCCTGCAGCTTCTTGTCGAGAATGAAGTTCACGACGCCGGCCACGGCATCCGAGCCATAGGCCGCCGAGGCGCCGCCCGTCACCAGCTCGACCCGATTAATGAGGATGCCGGGAATGAGATTGGTGTCGACAGCGCCGGCAATCGTGCTGGGCACGAACCGGCGCCCGTCGACCAGAACCAGCGAGCGCTGCGCGCCCAGACCGCGAAGATCGACCGTGCGGGCGCCACCGGCGCCGATGGTCACGCCGGACGTGGTTGGCGAAGTGGTGGCGCGAAAGGCGGGAAGCTGGGCAAGCGCCTCGCCAACGCTGGCCGCCGAGGTATTCGCCAGACGCTCGCTGCCGAGCTGCGTGACAGGCGTCGGCGCGGTGAAGCCGGAACGGGCGATCCGTGAGCCGGTGACCACAATCGCATCGCCCTCTTCGGCCTCCGGCGCCGGCTCAGCCTGAGCCATGGCTTGCGGCGCAGGCGCGGCGGGCGCTGGTGCGGCCATGGCGGCGGCAGGCCGCGGCTCCATGCGCACGACGGTGAAGCCGCTGCCGCGCTCCAGCGGCTGCAGAGGGGCGCTTCCCAACAGCCGGGCCAGCGCTTCCTTGGGCTCATACTGCCCTTTGATCGGCACCGACGGCCCATAGCCGGTGGACGAGGCGGAAAAGACGATCGACGTGCCGCTCTGCAGCCCGAACGTCCGCAGGGCTGATGGCAGAGGCTGCGATGGAATATCGAAATCGACCGGCTTGGCCTGCGCAGCCGAAGCGACCAGCGCGGTCACCGCCGCGCCGAGCATCAAGGCGCCGCGCGTGTTGAAACCAGATATGAACATGAAAATCCCCTCACCTGTTTTTAGACTTCTCTACCTGATGAGGCGGCTCGCGCGATTTACCTCAGTCGTGCGTTCAGATTTCTTTCACGGGCGATGTCCAGCAACCGATATTCCCCGTCGGAAACCCGCGTCCATCGGGCCACGCCCATGGCATCGATGGCCGAAAGAAATGTGGAGACGTCGCCGGCGCGGAGCACGGCACTCATCCGCCGCTCGGCAATGGCGGGCGTGCCAATGAGGATCTTGGCCGGGAGATAGCGATTCATCTCGGCCACGATGTCGCCGAGCCGGGCCTCGTCGAAAATCAGGACACCCTCCCGCCAGCGCGAGACGTTGCGCAGATCGACCGGGGCGAGTGTCCAATTGCCGTCCCCCGCGACGAGGCGGTAGCCCGGGCGCATAAAGACGGTCGACGCCGTGTCCGACTTTGTCTTGAGGCCCTGCACGACGACATGGCCCTCCATGAGCGTCAGCTCGACACTGCGCTCGACGAGATTGACGTCGAACTGGGTGCCGAGCGCCTTGATCCGCTGACCACCGGCCATCACGACGAAGGGCCGCTCGCGATCTTTCGCCACCGCAAAGTTGGCGCGGCCGCTCAGCAACTCGATGCGCCGGGTCGTCTCGCCCATGCTCGCCTTGAGCGCGCTGCTCGCATCGAGGAAGACCTTGCTGCCATCGGGCAGGACGATCGCCGACGTCTTGCCCTCCGGCGTTTCGTAATAGGCTGTGACGACGGACGCTCGCTGTTCGCTGCTGGTGGGCAGCAGATCGAGCGCAACGACGGCCGCCACGGCGCCGGTGAGCAGCAAGCCGAGAGCCGCCGCGATGGCGAGCCGGCGTTTGCCCCGAGGCGCCTGGCGCGCCTCTTCGCGCAAGGCCATAATTTCCGGATGGGAGCGGAGGCGGTCGAGTTCCAGAAACTGGGCGACCAGCGCGTCATAGTCGCGTCGGTTCTCGTCGCGTTCGGCCAGCCAGCGCTCGAACTGGCGAACCTCTTGCGGAGGCAATGTCCCTGAGCGCACACGGGCCACCCATCCGGGGGCATCCACGGGGGTCGGCCGGTCGGCGACCCGAACGAGGCGAGGCAGAAACTTCATTCCGTCCCCCTGGCATTGTCGTGCAATGCTTTCAAAGCCTGCATGATGTGCTTTTCGACCGCGCTTGCCGAGATGCCCAGATGCGCTGCGATCCGGGCGTAGGTCATCTCCTCGAAGCGATGAAGGACGAACACCTGCTGGGTGCGCGGAGGCAGTGTGCGGATCACCTCCAGAGCGGCGGTGAGGCTTTGCTGCCCGATCAGGATGCGTTCTGGCGAGAAGGGATCGATCTGATCCGGCACCTCTTCGTCGGCATAGCGCAACTGGGCATTTTTGTGGTGCCGCCGCGCCAGCACATGGGAGGCGATGGTGAAGAGATAGCCCTGCACATTCTCGATTTCCGCGCTTTTCTGGCGACTGTGCAGATTGGCCAGCACTTCCTGCACGAGATCCTCAACCTCGCCGATGGGCACCCGTTTGCTGAAATAGCGATGCAAAGCGCGCCGGTGCAGCGACACGCGTTCGTCATCCAAAACGGGCACGGATTTATCCTGCACCTATGCCATCTCCGTGAGAGGTCCATTTGTTCTGTTTTCTATGAGCGTCGTTACCCGGAATTCCTCAGCGCATTCATAAAAAAAGAAAAATCGGGTCCACTTTTAAGGTGGCTCCCTGCCCGATGGGGGCTCTTTCCGGTCGACGCTGGAGTTTGGACATCGACCTGTCTACCGTCTGGCGAGCTATCCTATCGTGACGGAACCTTCATTGAGCAAGACACCCGCAGACATCGCACCGCTTCAGGACATCATGGCGCGGCTTCGCAATCCGGATGATGGCTGTCCGTGGGATGTCGCCCAGACCTTCGCCACCATCGCGCCTTACACGATCGAGGAGGCCTATGAGGTCGCCGACGCCATCGAGTCCGGCGATATGGCGGCGCTCAAGGACGAGCTGGGCGATCTGCTGTTTCAGGTCGTGTTTCACAGCCAGATGGCTTCGGAGCAAAAGGCCTTCGATCTTTCCGATGTCATCTCCGCGGTTTGCGAGAAGATGTTGCGGCGCCATCCGCATGTTTTTGCGGCGCCGGGGTCGGTCTCGCCCGGTTGGGACGAGATCAAGGCTGCAGAGCGCGCCGGCAAGCCCTCGGAGGACCGCTCGGCCTTGTCAGGGGTTGCCCTCTCCCTGCCCGCGCTCTCGCGGGCGGAGAAAATCCAGAACCGTGCCGCGCGCGTCGGGTTCGATTGGGATGACATCGCAGATGTGCGCGCCAAGGTGCTGGAAGAGCTGGAGGAGGTCGAACAGGCCACCGATCAGGCAGAGTTAGAGGACGAGATCGGCGACCTGTTGTTCGCCGCCGTCAATCTCGCGCGGCATCATCATGTCGATCCCGAGACGGCGCTCCGCCGGGCGAGCGGGAAGTTCGAGCGGCGGTTCCGCGCCATGGAAGCCGATGCGGGTGAGGCATTTCCCGGCTTGTCTCTGGATGAGAAGGAAGAGCTCTGGCAGAAGGTCAAGCGCGCCGAGCGTTGAGGGCGAGCCTCAGGCGATCAGCCCGGCCTGGTCGCCGTGCAGGCGCACGAAGCGATCATAATCGGCCGGCTCCATCCGCACAGAGACGTGGATGGTGACTTCGCCCCCGTCGGCCTCTGCCGTTTCGGACAGCACTTCGCCATGGGCATGAAGCCAGGCAAGCGCCGCGCCTTCGCGCCCGCTCAGATCGAACTCGTAGCGCCGGTGGCTCTTGCCGAGGATATCGGAAAGGCGCCGACGTAGCGCCTCGATCCCCTCGCCCGTCAGCGCAGAAACAAGGGCGACATCGGGCTCATGCTCGGCCCGGTTGCGGATCGCGGCCTGATGGTCGGGATCGTCGATAAGATCGACCTTGTTCCAGACTTCCAGCACCGGCACGGCGCTGTCCGCAGGCGCCTCGTCATCCTCACCGGCGACGGCCCCCAGATCGGCCAGCACGTCCAGCACATCGGCTTTCTGCGCGTCGCTATCGGGATGCGCGATATCACGCACATGGAGGATGAGATCGGCGGAGAGCACCTCTTCCAGCGTTGCGCGGAACGCTGCGACGAGCTGGTGCGGCAGGTCCGACACGAAGCCCACCGTATCCGAGAGAATAGCCTTGTCGATGCCGGGCAAGCTGATTTGCCGCATTGTGGGGTCGAGCGTAGCGAACAGCATGTCCTGTGCAACCACGGCCGATCCGGTCAGGCGATTGAACAAGGTCGATTTGCCCGCATTGGTATAGCCGGCGAGCGCGATCACCGGCCAAGGCGCGCGCTGGCGCCGGGCACGATGGAGCCCACGGGTTCGCGTGACCTGCTCAAGCTCGCGCCGGATGCGGGCCATGCGATCGCGGATCATCCGCCGGTCGGCCTCGATCTGCGTTTCGCCGGGGCCGCCAAGAAAGCCAAAGCCGCCCCGCTGCCGTTCAAGGTGCGTCCAGCTGCGCACCAGCCGGCCGGCCTGATAATCGAGATGCGCCAGCTCGACCTGCAACCGTCCCTCGGCCGTGGCGGCGCGCTCGCCGAAAATCTCGAGGATAAGGCCGGTGCGGTCGATGACCTTGGCGGCGCAATTCTTCTCTAGATTGCTCTGCTGGACCGGCGTCAGATTATTATCGACGACGATGAGCTCGGCCTGCTCGCGCGCGGCCAGTGCGGCGATTTCTTCCACCTGCCCGGAGCCGAACAGCGTGGCAGGGCGGGACTGTCGCACGCGGAACGCCGCGGTCCCGCACACGTCCAGTCCGATGGCGAGCGCGAGGCCTTTGGCTTCTTCCAGCCGGGCCGACACATCCCGCCGCTGGCGTCGCCCGAGATCGGCGTGGACCACGATGGCCCGCGTTCCACGCGTCACTTCTTCCTGATCGAGATGAAAACTAATGGGTCATCCCCATCTGTTCAGTCCTCATCTTCATCATTTTCGCCCGAGAGATCGAGCGGACGGGTGGGCTGAACGGTCGAGATGGCATGCTTGTAGACGAGCTGCACGAGGCCATCGCGCTGGAGCAACATGCAGAACAGGTCATAAGCCGCGATCTCACCCTGAAGCATCACGCCGTTGACCAGGAACATGGTCACCGGGTCACCGGACTTATGGACCGCCGACAGGAAAATTTCCTGCAGAAGCTTCGGCTTGCGCTCATTTGATGAGAAAGCGGATTCAATCTTGGCGAGATCCATCGGATGCGCTGGCATGACCGTGGAAATGGCGTGCTTGTAGACCAGTTGGGTTTGACCGTCGCGCCGAAGCAGGACCGAGAAATTATCAAACCAGGTGACGATGCCCTGAAGCTTGACGCCCTTGACCAGAAACATGGTCACCGGGGTCTTGCTCTTGCGAAGGCTGTTGAGAAATATGTCCTGTAAGTTATTGAGTTTTTCGGCCATTTTCTACTCCATTATTGGCGGCTCGCTGTCCGCGTCGCGCTCTGTCAAAGCGTCGATATGCCCCATGAGTGGGGTGACTGGTGCACGCTATGTGATTCCCGGGGAGAAATCCAGCCCCGGCTTGTTGCGCTGCACAAAGGTTTTCAATGCTCAACTATCGCGTTCATCTCCCAGCCCGAGCGACTTCAGCTTGCGGTGCAGGGCCGAGCGCTCCATGCCAATGAACGCAGCGGTCCGCGAAATGTTGCCGGAAAAGCGCTTGATCTGAATGCGGAGATACTCCCGCTCGAAATTCTCGCGCGCTTCCCGCAGCGGCGCCCCCATGATCGCGGTGGACATACCGGTGTCGTCGCCGCCGCCAGTGGCCTCCGCCGGCAGCATCTCCAGCTCAATCACGCCGCCCGAATTCATCGGCGCCAGAATGACGGTGCGCTCCACGACATTGCGGAGCTGGCGGACATTGCCCGGCCAATCAGCCGATTGCAGGGCGGCCATCGCATTGGGCGCCATGTTCGGGGAGGCCATGCCGCGCTCGGCGGCAAAGCGCGCCAGATAATGCTCGACCAGACCGGGAATGTCATCCCGCCGTTCTGCCAGCGGCGGCAAGGTGAGCGGCACGACATTGAGCCGGTAATAAAGATCTTCACGGAACCGCCGCTCGGCGATCTCTTCCTTGAGATCACGCGCCGTGGATGAGATGACCCGAATGTCGACCTTCACCTGCCGCTGCCCGCCGATACGGGTAAAGCTTTGGTCGGTCAGCACCCGCAGGATCTTGCCCTGCGTGGTGAGGGGCATGTCCGCGATTTCGTCGAGGAACAATGTGCCGCCATGGGCCTGCTCCAGCAGGCCGGGCCGGATCACCCCGTCTGAACCCTCCACGCCGAACAGCGCTTCTTCGGCGCGCTCCGGCTCGATCCGCGCCGCCGTGACGATCACGAACGGACCGCTCGCCCGCGTCGACCAGTTGTGGAGCATCCGCGCCGCCACTTCCTTGCCGACGCCGGCCGGTCCGGTAATCAGCACCCGGCTGCCGGTGCCGGCGACCTTCTTGATCGTCGCACGCACCGTGTTGATGGCATTGCTGGTGCCCGTCAGTTCCTCTTCCTGTCCGAAGCGCGCGCGCAGCACCTGATTTTCCCGGCGCAGGCGCTCGGTTTCCGTCGCCCGGTTGACGATGTGAAGAAGCTGGTCGGATTCAAACGGCTTCTCGATGAAATCGACCGCCCCGCGCCGGATCGCCGCGACGGCCGTATCGATATTGCCATGGCCCGAGATCATCAGCACCGGAATGCTGGGGTCTCGCTCCTTGATGATGTCGAGCAGTTCGAGGCCATCCAGCTTTGACCCCTGCAGCCACACGTCCAGCAACACCAGCGATGGGCGCCGCGCGGCAAGCGCTTCCAACGTCTCGTCACTATTGGCGGCTAGGCGCGTCTCGAACCCCTCATCCTCGAGGACACCCGCGACCAGTTCCCGGATATCGGCTTCGTCATCGACGATCAGAACATCAAGCGCCATTCAACGTCTCTTTCATATTGTCTCGGCCCTCTCGTCGCCCTCTGCGAGGCGCGACAGCCGTTCCACGTCGAAGCGGAGAGTCACGACCGTGCCTCCGCTTTCGGCATCGCCGAAGGTGATGGAGCCGAAATGCTCCTCGACGATCTTCTTCACGATCGCGAGCCCAAGGCCAGTGCCCTTGGCGCGCGTCGTCATATAGGGTTCGATGATCCGCTCGCGCTGCTCCGGTAGGCCGATGCCGTCGTCGGTCACGGAAATGGCGAGCTGCCCTTCCTCACGCAGCACGAGCATCGTCACATGGCCATGCTGGGCATTGGCGGGCTGTTGATCGCCCTCCCCCTTAGGCGCGTCCGCAAGATGCCGCTGCTCGATGGCCTCGACCGCGTTCTTGACGATATTGGTCAGCGCCTGGCCGATCTGCCGGCGATCGCAGACCAAGGCCGGGTCGGCTTCCTCGCTGGCGAAGGTGAAGGTAATCTCGGGGTGCGCGACCTCATGCAGGAACATCGCATGGCGGGCGATGTCGATCACCGCTTCCTCCCGGAAGACCGGCTTGGGCATGCGCGCGAATGAGGTGAACTCATCGACAATACGGCGCAGATCGCCGACCTGTCGCACGATCGTCTCGGTCAGGCGGCGGAAGGTGCTGGGATCGGACTCGATCTCCTTGCCATAGCGCCGCTGCAGCCGCTCTGCGGCGAGCTGGATCGGGGTCAGCGGATTCTTGATTTCATGGGCGATGCGGCGGGCGACATCCGACCAGGCGGCGCGGCGCTGATCGAGCAATTGCTCGGTAATATCATCGAAGGTCAGCACCTGATTGCCATCCTCGACCACGACGCGGACGGCCAGCGTTCGCACTTCACCCCGGGCGCGGATCTGGATGATGTCGGCACCGGTGCCGGCCTCCATCAGCGCTGCCAACTCCTCGGAGACGTCGGCAAGCCGTTGGCCCACCGCCTGTTCGCCGGGGCGCACGAGCAGACCCGCTGCCGAGCTGTTCAGGATCTGGATGGTCCCATCGCGATCGACAGACACCACGCCCGCGCTGACGCCCGACAGCACGGCCTCGATGAGCGCCCGCCGATCTGCGAGCTGATTATTGGCCGAAACGAGCGCGCCGGTCTGCGCCTCCAGTCGCTGGGTCATCCGGTTGAACGCGCTTGCCAGCGTGCCCAACTCGTCGCGGGAATGGGAATCGGTGACCCGCGCCGAAAGATCGCCTGCCGTCACACGCCGGGCGGCATCCACCAGTTCTCCCACCGGTCGAACGAGTCGATCCGCTACGGCCAGCGCAATCCAAACCGCCGTGCCGACCAACATCAAAGTGCCGATGAACAACGCGATGTTGAAGCGCAGCTGCAACTGTCGGGACCGGGCGGCAAACTCGTCATAGTCGGCGAGCACGGCCTGGGCGCGCTCCATCTCGCTGAAAGCGGAAACGGCCGAATCGCGGGTGGCGTAGAGGAATGTGTTGGACTCGGGATAGAGCAGCACAAAGGCTTCGATCTGGTTGGGCTTGGCCTGCACCACGACGGGCTGGCCATTGCGCAGATCGCGGATGATCTCCGGCGTCAGCATATCCGTGGCCGTCTGCCGTTCCGGATCGACCGTCGCTGCCGTCCGCGCGACGCCATCCTTGCCGATCTCGATGATCGCTGAGCGGTTCAGTTTCCGCGTGACCACCTGATAGATATAACCCTCCGCGAAGGACGGGCTGGAAATGCTTGATTGGGAGAGATAATTGCGCAGGTCTCCCGCCATCGTCACCGTCTCGTCGCTCAACTCCTTGAGGTTGGACTGATAATAACCGCGCGCCAGATCAGAGGCGTTCTGGAGCATGCCGCGCGCGTCGGCCGAGAACCAGAACTGCACGCCATATTGGAAGAGCAGCGAGGCAAAGATCACGACGAGCAGGAGCGGAAGGCTCGCGATCACCGAGAACAGGGCGACGAGGCGGACGTGCAGACGCCCGTTGCCGCCCACGAGACTGCGATTGGCGCGCCGACGGGCGATCCTTTGCCCAAGCAGAACGAGCAGCAGAATAGCGGGGAGAAGATTGAGGACCAGCAGCAGCGCCACCACGGCGGCGCTGAGCAATGTATCATCATCCTGCGGACGGGTGAGCAACCACCAGGTGAACCCCGCCGTGGCGACAAAGACCCCCGCTGTGAGCGGAACAGCCAGACGACTGAGCCGCTGCCAGATGCGCAACGGCCGCGACGGATCGCTCACATTGTCCAGCACGGTCGATCTTTGATCCATCGTGGCACCGATACAACATCAGCGTGGCGGAGCAAACACGCTTAACGCGCGATGGCGGAAGTTACGGCGCTGGCCGGCCCCGGTCTATCGCACCGCAATCAGCGATGGCGAAGCGGCATGGTGGGGTCGATATCATAGTGGTTGAGCTTCTTGCGCAAGGTGTTGCGATTGAGCCCCAGTGTGGCCGCTGCCCGGATTTGATTGCCATCCATTGCGGCGAGAACTTCGCTCAGGAGCACAGGTTCGATGACGTCGAGCAGCCGGTCGTAAAGCTCGCAGGGGCTGCCATTGCCGCCGACCGCGAGGTGATCCCGCGCCCAGCGCCGCGCCGCGTCCGCCAGATCGGCGGCGCTGCTGTCGGCTGGGTCGCCCACGCTATCCTCCACGCGCAGCACCTGCCGGACATGCTGGACCTGAATTTCCTGATCGCGCGTGAGCACGGTCAGGCGCTTCATCAGGTTCTGGAGTTCGCGCACATTGCCCGGCCAGTCATAGCGCTCGAGCAGCGCTGCGGCCTGCTCGGAGAGCAGCTTGCTCGGCAAGCCCTCAAAGACCGCCTGATCGAGGAAATGCCGCGCGAGGATCGCGACGTCACCCGTTCGCTCGCGCAGCGCCGGCAGGCGAATCGGCACGACATTGAGCCGGTAGAACAGGTCTTCGCGGAACCGGCCTTCGCTAATCAGCGTCGGCAGATCCTGATTGGTGGCGGCGATGATGCGCACGTTGACCCGCACCGGCCTTGTCCCGCCCACCGTCGTGATTTCGCCGGACTGGAGCACCCGCAGCAGCCGCGTCTGCGCATCCATCGGCATGTCGCCGATCTCGTCGAGAAACAGCGTGCCGCGCTCGGCCTGCTCGAACCGGCCCGCCGTTCGGGCGAAGGCACCCGTAAAAGCGCCCTTTTCGTACCCGAACAGTTCGGCCTCGATTAGTTCGCGGGGAATGGCGGCCATGTTGATCGCCACAAAGGGTTCATTGCGGCGCGGCCCCAGGCTGTGGATCGCCTCGGCCACCAGTTCCTTGCCGGTGCCGGATTCGCCCAGAACCAGAATGTTGAGATCATTGCCCACCACCCGCGCGATCGTGCGATAGACCTCCTGCATCTGCGGCGAGCGCCCGATGAGGGGCAGGCCGTCGTCCGTGCCCTCACCAGCCGCCGGTTCCGCCAGCTTGCCCTTGGCCCGGACGCTGAGCGCTTCCGCCACTGCGCGGCTAAGCTCATTCAGATCGAACGGCTTTGGCAGATATTCAAATGCACCCTGACCTGTGGCGCGAACGGCAGTGTTGAGCGTGTTCTGCGCGGAGAGGATGATGACCTTGAGGTCAGGCTCGGAAGCGAGAATATTGCCGACATCGTCCAGGCCGTCGCCATCCGGCAGGATCACGTCAGTGATCAGCACATCGGGCGTGAAGCTCGCCAGCGCCTCATGGCGCTCGGCTATCGAGCCGGCGGTGCGGATGATGTGGCCTTGCCGCTTGAGCGCCTCGCTGACGACCATGCAGATCGCCGGATCGTCATCGACCACCAGAACCTTGCCGGTCAGGCGCGTCATAGGCTCCCTCCCATGGGCAGGAGAACCCGGAAGATCGACCGCCCGGCCACCTTGTCGCGCTCATATTGCACAAGGCCGTTCATATCGCGCACCAGCTTGTCGACAAGCGCGAGGCCAAGGCCCTGTCCGCTGCGCTTGTTGGATATGAACGGATTGAACAGCACATCGCGGATATTGTCCGGCACGCCGGGGCCATTGTCGACCACTTGGATCTCGATCTGTAGCGGTGCGGCCCCCTTCCCGCGAGCGCCCATTACCGACAGGCCATGGCGATAGGCCGTCGCGACCTGAACCGCGCCATCCGCCATGCCATCCACGGCTTCCACCGCATTCTTGACCAGATTGAGCATGATCTGCACCAGCGCATCGCCATTCACCTGTGCGAACGGGAGAGACGGGTCATAGGTGCGGGTGATCGTGCAATTGCGGGCGAACCCGGCGCACGCCAGTTCCACGGCTCGGTCGAGCAGCGGATAGATATTCTCCGGCCGGCATTCGAGCGGCTGGTTGCTGGTGAAGTGCTGCATCCGGTCGATCAGTGCAGCGATCCGGTCCACCTCGTCGCAGATCAGCTTGGTGAGCGGACGGGTTGCCTCCCCGGCATCGCCCTCCAGCAATTGCGCCGCGCCGCGAATGCCCGAAAGCGGGTTCTTGATCTCATGAGCGAGCATCGCTGCCGCGCCGGTCGCCGAGCGCACGCCCATGGATGTGCGCCGCGTGCCGAGTGCCTGCGACTGGCCATGGACATGCAGGGCGACGATCCGCCAGCGATCGTCCTCCAGCAGCGGATGAATGAGAATATCCATCTCCAACGCTTCATTCCGCCCGGCATGGACCTGAATATCATAGGCAGACAGCGGCTTGTCCGTCATCCAGATCGCCGCATCGACGCGTGGATCGGCAATGCGCAGCACACGCCCGATGGCGCTGCCGACCAGTGCCGAGCGCGCCATATTGAGCAGATTCTCTGCGCGGGCATTGGCCAGGACGATCCGGCCGTCCGGATCGATCATCAATGTCGCGACGGGATGCGCGGAGACGATTTCGGCAGCGGCAGGCAGGGATCGGGTCGGTGCATTCGCATCCGCCCCAGCCCTGAAATCGGCCTCAGGCTGCATTCCTGGCCTGTTCCGGTTCCTGATCGAGCCGTTCAGGGTGCGTCACGAACGGGGCGTAGAAGCGCTCCAGCATATCGAGCACGGTCGCCGCATCCGGCACCTGATTGACCATGTTGCGGAACTCGGCCGAGCCGGGCAGGCCCTTGGTGTACCAGCCCAGATGCTTGCGGGCCATGTTGACGCCGGTCGTCTCGCCATAGTGATCCAGCATCGCGCGATAATGCTCGACGATCACGGCATATTGCTCGGCAATGTCGGGGTTCTCGACGGTCCGGCCGCTCACCAGACCCTGCATGACCTGCCCGAGCAGCCACGGCCTGCCATAGGCGCCGCGCCCGATCATCACGCCATCGGCGCCGCTCTGCGCCAGCGCGGTGCGCGCGTCGTCGAGCGAGCAGATGTCGCCATTCACGATGACGGGCAACTTCACCGCATCCTTCACGCGCCGCACGAACGCCCAGTCCGCGCTGCCCTTGTACATCTGGTTGCGGGTCCGCCCGTGAACCGTAATCAGCTTGGCGCCCAAATCCTCGGCGATGCGTGCCAGCTCGGGTGCGTTCAGGCTGTCATGGCACCAGCCCATTCGCATCTTGACGGTCACCGGCACATCGACCGCCTTCACGGTCGCCTCGATCAGCCGGGCAGCGAGCGGCAGATCACGCATCAGCGCCGAGCCGGCATCGCCATTCACCACCTTCTTCACCGGGCAGCCCATGTTGATGTCGATGATGGCCGCGCCGCGGTCGGCATTGAGCTTTGCCGCCTCAGCCATTTCAGCGGGCTGGCAGCCGGCGAGCTGAAGCGACACCGGTTCCTCGACCGGGTGCCAGGCGGCCTTCTGCAGCGATTGCCGCGTCTCGCGGATCATCGCGGGTGAGGCGATCATTTCGGTGACGTTAAGGCCCGATCCATAGCGCCGCACGAGCGTGCGGAATGGCATGTCGGTCACGCCCGTCATGGGGGCAAGAACGACCGGTGTCTCGATCCGCACGGGACCGATCTGGATGGGTTTGAGCAGCGTCATGACCGGAATATTGCCTAAAAAACAGGCAGCCCTTACCGCGAATGACGCTGGCGGGCAAGCAAGCCGTGCGCTAAGCGCCCCTCCATGCCCGATCAAGCCCCTCGCGCAGGCCTGTCAGCCGCGATTGTGCTCGCTGCCGGTGCCGGCTCGCGCACCGGCCACGAGACACCCAAGCAGTTGCGAACGCTCGCCGGCAAGCCGGTTGTGGCCCATGCGCTGGATGCCTTGCGCGGCCATCCCGGGGTTGGCCCTGTGGCGCTCGTCGTGATGCCGGGCAGCGAGGACGCGATGCGTAGCCTGCTGGGCCACCGCGCGGAAAGTCTGTCGATCGTTGCAGGTGGCAGCAGCCGGCGCCTCTCCGTTCTCGCCGGTCTCGAGGCGTTGGCCCGCAGCGAGCCCGGTGCAGCCCATGTTCTCGTTCATGACAGCGCCCGACCGCTGCTTCCGGTTGCCGTTATCGACCGAGTGCTCGGCGCACTCGTCGATGGCGCGCGATGCGTGGTTCCCGTGCTGCCGGTGGTCGATACACTGGTGCGCTCCGGTGGCGACGAGGCCGGCCAGGTGGTCGATCGGTCGACCCTCGCGCGCGTGCAGACTCCGCAGGGCTTCGATTTTGCTGCGCTCATGGCCGCCCATCAGCAGTGGACGGGCCCCGAAGAACCGACCGACGACGCGCAGATGTTGCGGCGCGCGGGCATCGACGTGGCATTGGTGCCAGGCGACAGCGCGCTTGAGAAGATCACGGGACCGGGCGATCACGAACGGATGGAGCGAATATTGACGGCCGGCATGAGCACGCGCGTGGGCATGGGTTTCGACGTCCATCGCCTCGTGGAAGGCGAAGATCTCTGGCTGTGCGGCGTACAGATCCCCCACAGTCATGGCCTCTCCGGCCATAGCGATGCCGACGTGGCGATCCACGCGCTGGTCGATGCGATGCTTGGCGCGCTGGCCGAGGGGGATATCGGTAGCCATTTCCCGCCCAGCGATCCGCAATGGAAGGGCGCGGCTTCGGATCGGTTCCTGGCCTTCGCCTGCGATCGCGTCTTGGCGCGTGGCGGGCAGATCGAGCATGTCGACGTGACGATCATCTGCGAGGCGCCCAAGATCGGGCCGCATCGCGGGACGATGCGCGCCCGCTTGGCGGAGATCATGATGTTGCAGGAAGCCCGGATCAGCGTGAAGGCCACCACGACCGAGCGACTGGGCCTGACCGGCCGGGGCGAGGGCATCGCGGCGCAGGCGGTGGTCACCCTGCGTCTGCCGAATGACGATGTTGAAGCGGCATCGTGACGCGGTGCCAAGGCAACCAAATCCCGCCCGCCACCGTTCCCGCTCATCGAGGCCATCAATATTGGCGTTGGCTTTTCCACCCGATGCGATCATGCGTGGATGATTATGAGTGAGTCGACCCTGAACAAAGCCGATGGCGTTCTACCGCCCGAACTCGTTGCCCTGGCGCGCCGCGTTATCGCAGAAAACCGCGCCATTGGCCGCACTGTGGCGGTGGCGGAAAGCTGCACAGGGGGACTCGTCGCGGCTGCTTTGACCGAAATACCGGGCTCGTCGGCGGTCTTCGAGGCAGGCTTCGTCACCTACTCCAACGCGCAGAAGGTGAAGCTGCTCGGTGTGAGCGAAGATGTGATCGATGCCTTCGGGGCGGTCTCCATCGCCACCGCCTGGGCGATGGCGCATGGTGCCCTCAACCGGACGGGCGCCGATGTCGCCGTCTCGATCACCGGCGTGGCCGGTCCCGATGGGGGAACGGAGCTGAAGCCGGTGGGCACGGTCGTGTTCGCCCGCGCCGAAAAGGGCATGCAGGATGCCGATGCGGTCGCTGACCTGCGGAAATTCGAGGATGAAGGCCGCGCCAAAGTGCGGCTTCAGGCGGCGCTATGTGCGCTCGAACTGCTGCTGCCCGAGGCATCGGCGCCGTAAAGCGCTGCCGCGCGCTCTTCGAAAGCGCCGATCATCTTGCGCAATGCCCGGTCGAACACCTGGCCGGCCAACATCTCGAACATCCGGCTCTTGAACGCGAAATCGACTTCGAAGTCGATCAGCACCCCGCCCTCCCCGTCCGGCCGGAAACGCCAGTCGTTGGAAAGATGGCGCAACGGCCCGTCGACATAATCGACATGCACATGGTGCGGCCGCTCCTTCACGACGCGCGAGGTGAAGGTCTCCCGCAGCCCTTTGAAGCCCACGACCATGTCCGCCAGCATCTCCGTGTCGCTGTTCGAACGGACGCGCATGGCGCTGACCCAGGGCAGGAACTCCGGATAAGACGCGACGTCCGCCACCAGATCGAACATCTGTTCCGGTGAGTAAGGCAGATGGCGGGTTTCGTTATGCTTGGGCATGGGGGTTCAGAGGCTGCTTTTCATCGCGGCTTTGGCGAGCGCGGTTTCGCGCGCGGCGCGCATCTGGGCAAAGTCGTCGCCGGCATGATAGCTTGAGCGGGTGAGCGGGCTGGAAGCGACCTGCAAGAAGCCCTTGGCCCGCGCGATAGCCGCATAAGCCTTGAACGCCTGCGGGGTCACAAACTCCGCGACGGCGGCGTGCTTGGGCGTCGGGCGCAGATACTGGCCCATGGTCAGGAAATCGATATCCGCCGAGCGCATGTCGTCCATCACCTGATGGACCTCGAGGCGCTGCTCACCCAGACCCAGCATGATGCCGGACTTGGTGAAGATGGAGGGATCGAGCCGCTTCACCGTCTCCAGCAGCCGCAGCGAAGCATAGTAGCGCGCGCCCGGGCGGATCGTGGGATACAGCCGGGGCACGGTCTCCAGATTGTGATTATAGACATCCGGCCGCGCCGCGACGATGGCCTCGACGGCGGCCTCATGCTTGTTGCGGAAATCCGGCGTCAGAATTTCGATCGTCGTTTCCGGCGTCGTGCGGCGCAACGCCTCTATCACCTTCACGAACTGGCTCGCCCCGCCATCGGCCAGATCATCGCGGTCCACCGACGTCACGACGATGTGCTCAAGACCCATTTCGGCGCAGGCATCCGCCAGGTTCTGCGGCTCGCGCGGATCGACAGGCCGGGGCATCCCGGTCTTCACATTGCAGAAGGCGCAGGCCCGGGTGCAGGTGTCGCCCAGGATCATCACCGTGGCGTGCTTCTTGGTCCAGCACTCGCCGATGTTCGGGCAGGCCGCCTCTTCGCAGACCGTCGCCAGCCCCTTGTCCCGCATCAACTTGCGTGTGGCTTCGTAACCGGCGCTCACCGGCGCCTTGACGCGGATCCAGTCGGGCTTGCGCGGGCGGAAGCCTGCGGGATCGGACGAGAGATCGTTCATGCCGCCCAGATAGCGACCGCAAAGCCCGCTTGCCAGCCCCCACGATCATCGGCAAAGAAATTGCCATGGTACAGTTTTCAGACATGCTCGAAGGATATCGCCGGTTTCGCGGTCAGGACTGGTCTGAACAGCGCACGCGCTGGGCGGAACTGAGTGAGGGCCAGAGCCCGCGCGTGATGGTGATCGCCTGCTCGGATAGCCGCGTCGATCCGACCCAGATTTTCGACACCAGTCCCGGGGAGATCTTCGTCGTCCGCAACGTGGCGGCGCTGGTGCCGCCGTTCGAGACCAATCCGGGGCGGCACGGCGTCTCCGCTGCCGTCGAGTTCGCGGTGCAGTTCCTTGGCGTGGGCGAAATTCTTGTGATGGGCCATGGCATGTGCGGCGGCTGCAACGCGGCGCTCACCCGTGCCATGCACGATGCGGCGCCCGGCGAAGGCGGATTCATCGCGAACTGGATATCCCTGCTGGACGACGCGCGGGCGGAGGTCGTCGCGACGCATGGCAGCGACCATGGCGGCGCGGCAGGCCGGGCGATGGAACTGGCCGCCGTCAAGGTCAGCCTCGCCAATCTGCGCACCTTCCCGTGGATCGCGGAAAAGGAAGCCAGCGGCGCGCTGGCGCTCCGAGGCGCATTCTTCGCCATATCGGATGGCGTCCTGCACGTGCTCGATGAGCAGAGCGGCGACTTCGCTCCGTTCGAATAGGCGATGGACACAGAAGTCGCCTTCTTCGTCTACGGACTATTGATGACAGGCGGACCGGGCTTCGCCGCGCTCGGCATGGAGGGCGGCGTTCGCCGCATCGGGCCGGACCGGGTGGTCGGGCGGCTCTATCATCTGGGGGAGTATCCCGGGTTGGTAACGGGCGAGTCCGGCGTGGTGCATGGCGAACTGATCGGCATCCGCGATCCGCTGCTGCTCGAGAAGATGGATGTCTATGAGTTGTACGATCCCGATAAGCCCAGTGCGTCAGAGTATCGCCGCATCGAGGTCGACCTGCTGGATAGTGGGCGCCGGGTCTGGACCTATGAGTATAATCGCAGCGTCGAGGGTCTGCCGGTTATCGCCACCGGCCAGTGGCGCAACGCGTAGCCCGGCGTCGCGCTGACATCCCGCGCCCTCGCCACATTGGGTTGATCCGCGCCGAGTCGGCGGACGCTGGTGACCCAGCTGGCCTGAAGCGCCAGAACGGTGGTGACCCTTTGTCCGTCAACGCCATCCCCCGCAGCACCAGAACGGCTCCAACGCTGCAGTAGGGGCAGCCGAGCGGCCTGGCGGGAGCGGCGATGAGTCTCTGACCCACCGAGCCCCCTGCCCCTCCCTACAAGACTCCGTTAGCGGGTCAGCTTCTTGTACGCGAGTCGGGTTGGGCGATCCGCCGCATCGCCCATGCGGCGGCGCTTGTCTTCCTCATAGGCCTCGAAATTGCCTTCGAACCATTCGACATGGCTGTTGCCCTCGAAGGCGAGGATGTGAGTCGCCAGGCGGTCGAGGAAGAAGCGGTCATGGCTGATGACCACGGCGCAGCCGGCGAAGTTCTCGAGCGCGTCTTCCAGCGCGCGCAGCGTCTCGACGTCGAGGTCGTTGGTCGGTTCGTCGAGCAGGAGGACGTTGCCACCCTCCTTGAGCATCTTGGCCATGTGGACGCGGTTGCGCTCACCGCCCGAGAGCTGACCAACTTTCTTCTGCTGGTCCGGCCCCTTGAAGTTGAAGGCGCCGACATAGGCGCGCGTCTGCAACTCATGCTTGCCGATGGTCATCAGATCATGCCCGCCGGAGATTTCTTCCCAGACGTTATGATTCGGATCGAGCGCATCGCGGCTCTGGTCGACATAGCCCAGGCGCACGGTCGGCCCGACTTCGATGCTGCCCGAATCGGGCTGTTCCTGCCCGGTGATGAGCCGGAACAGCGTAGATTTACCCGCGCCGTTCGGGCCGATCACGCCGACAATGCCGCCCGGCGGCAGCGTGAAGGAGAGATCATCGAACAGCAGCTTGTCGCCATAGGATTTGGTGAGGTTCTTGGCCTCGATCACCTTGCCGCCAAGGCGCTCGGGTGTCTGGATGACGATCTGGGCCTTGCCCGGCGCGCGATTCTCCTGCTTCTCGACCAACTCATCGAACGCCCGGATACGCGCCTTGCTCTTGGTCTGGCGCGCCTTGGGCGACTGCCGGATCCACTCCAGCTCTTCTTTGATCGCCTTCTGCCGACCGGCATCCTCGCGCTCTTCCTGCGCCATGCGCTTAGCCTTGGCGTCCAGCCAGCTCGAATAATTGCCCTCGAACGGGATGCCCCGGCCGCGATCCAGCTCCAGCACCCAGCCGACGACATTGTCCAGGAAGTAGCGGTCGTGGGTGACGAGAATCACGTTGCCGGTGTAGTTGATCAGGTGTTGCTCCAGCCACTGGACGCTCTCGGCATCGAGGTGGTTGGTCGGCTCGTCGAGCAGCAGGATGTCCGGCTTTTCCAGAAGCAGGCGGCACAGGGCGATACGGCGCTTCTCACCGCCCGAGAGATTGTCGACGCTCCAGTCGCCCGGCGGGCAGCGCAGCGCCTCCATGGCGATCTCAAGCTGGTTGTCGAGCGTCCAGCCGTCGACCGCGTCGATCTTCTCCTGAAGCTCGCCCATCTCCGTCATCAGCGCATCGAAATCGCAATCTTCCGGCGGATCGCCCATGATCGCGCTGATCTCGTTGAACCGGTCGACCAGATCGGCGACTGGCCGCACGCCGTCCTTCACATTCTCGATCACCGTCTTGTCGGGGTCGAGTTGTGGTTCCTGCGGCAGATAGCCGACGCGAATCCCCTCGGCGGCCCAAGCCTCGCCGGTATAATCATTGTCGAAGCCGGCCATCACCTTCATCAGCGTCGATTTACCGGCGCCGTTGACGCCGATGATCGCGATCTTTGTTCCCGGCAGGAACTGAAGGTGGATGTTATTGAAAAGCGGCTTGTTTGCGCCGGGGAAGGTCTTGGTCAGACCCTTCATGACGAAGCTGTACTGGACGGCCATTGGGAAACGGTCCTCTTGAGCGGAATGGAGTGTCTTTGAATTGGCGCCCGGTTAGCTTACGGCGGGTCCATTGGCAAATCCCGGGTTGTCCCGCTCCGCCGCTCTTCGCGCCATCATTATCAAAGCGCTGTCCCACACGAAAAACCGTCCCTTATTGCCAAGCACTTTGGTTGATAAGGCTATTGATTTCCCTGCGGCATGCGTTAATTGGGCCGCTCGTGCCCTTTGCTGTGCACGACCTTTGCTATGGGAGCCTAATAATATGAAGAAGTTTGCTGTGGCCGGCGCCGCGATCGCGCTCATGAGCCTTGCAGCGTGCGGCGAGAAGCCGGCTGCTGAGACCAACAACGTCTCCAACGAGCTGGTTGTGAACGAGCTGGACGCCGCTGCCAACGCTGCTGACAATGCTGCGAACGCGATGGACAACCTCGCCAACGTCTCGAACAACGCGGCGAACGCAGCAGAGTAATCTGCGACTGCGCTTCTGCGCATTGTTCAAGGGCGGCGTCGATCATCGGCGCCGCCTTTACATTTGGTGGTACGGTCACCGGCAATGCCGTTTGGATCGTGCCTGCCAGTTACAGGCACCGGTGATCTTCTTGCGATCATCCCTGCGCCTCCACCGGGCACATCCGGATCGGCGCGGCCTTTGTGCTTGCATCAAGGGCAAAGCGAAAGCTAAGGCCCGCCCTGGATCGGGGAGTAGCGCAGCCTGGTAGCGCATCTGCTTTGGGAGCAGAGGGTCGCAGGTTCGAATCCTGTCTCCCCGACCACTTTTCCCTTATTTTCTGAATAGTGTGATCGGCATTGCCACGGCCGAGCCGGGCGGTCGCTCCGTCTCTGGCGAGGAGCGCAAGGCGCAGCAACGTCGGCTCTTCGATGGATGGTGGGCCCGGCAGGACTCGAACCCGCAACCTAGCCGTTATGAGCGGCCAGCTCTAACCATTGAGCTACAGGCCCCATTCTCCACCGCAGCGCACATGGCGCCGGCTCTGGGCGCGTTAGCTTGCGGCGATCCTGCTTGGCAAGTCTTGATGCATGGTGGCGAGCGGAGCGAACAGGCGTCGGATCAGCCGTTATGGCCCTGCTCGCGATAGGACTCGGGCGCGGTCGGCAGCACGATGCCGAAGGCCTGTGCCGTGATGGCGAACTCCCCGCCGAGATGGCGGACGATTCCCCGCACCAGTTTGAGGGTGAACGCAAGGCCGAGCGGCGGCGTGTCGCCATAGAGGCGCTGCTCGACCACATAACCCTGTTCGAGAAAGGCGCGCGCCTCAATGCCGCGCAAGGCCGTCGGGCGACTCATCGTCAAGCTCACGGAGGCGCGCTCCGGCGCCGGGCAGACGCACAGGACAAGCTGTTCCCCCGCAGCCAAGCCGGCATGGCCGATGCGGATCAGGTGATTCAACATGCGTTCGATCTGGTTGCGGTCGCCATGCACAAGGCTGGAACCGCTCTCGACCGAGAGATTGACGGTCTGGCCAAAGCCGGCCGCGTCCACCACCCTGTGAAGGGCAGCGGTCAGATCGACATCATCCTGCTGGGCAGAGAGGTCTCCCCGCTCCAGTCGGCTCGCCGCGTCGAGATCGTCGAAGGTCGTCAACAATGCGCGCGCATCGGCCAGAATGGCGCGGGCGATGTCGCGATAGACCTCGGGGACCGGACCGAGGATCTGCGCCTCGATCATTTCGCCATAGCCTTGCACGGCATTGAGCGGCGTGCGCAACTCATGGATCAGTTGCCGCGTACTGGTGGCAGAGAGCGTGGCGCCCTCCTCGCTCGCCTGCGTTTCAATGGGGCGCACCGGCGCCTCGAACCGCCGCTCACGCCGGGCGATGCCGGTATAGCCTCGGAAGCGGCCACTCTGCCGGTCAAAATGCGGTTCGCCGGAGATGCGCCATTCGCCCGCCAGCGCACCGTCCTGCAAGGTCAGGCGGCTATTCTCGAAAGCTGCGCGGTGCCGAAATGCCCCCAGCGTGGCGCCATCCACTCCATGGCTGACATCCACGCCCGGCGTCGCAATGCTCAGGCCAATGATCGCCTCGGGAAATGCGCCGTCGGTCAGGCGGACGAGGCCCGAGGCATCGGTCTCGAACTGAAAGCTGTCGACATCGGCGTCCGGCGTATTCTGGACCCGAGACTCTGGCTGGACCGCATCCGGCACCGGTTCAGCGGCGCCGGCCGCCTTGAACGGGTTTGCCTTCTTGAACCGCTCGATTTGCGCAACGAGACGGCCGATCTGGCTTGCCTCGTCCGTGCTGCCCGGGCGATCAAGCTCCTCAGTCCCAACAACCCGGTCCGCACTCGACGTCCCGGCTTCCGCCTGCCGAACCTCAGCTGCGGGCAGCGACAGATCGACTTCGCCGAAGCGTCGTAACGCGGCCATTGCGGCATCCGGCAGATCCGGACGGCGACGCAGAACGCTGCGCGCCAGCGGACCCAGATGGGGTATGATCGCGGCCCAGTCTTCGCCCGTCAGACGGACAGACTTCATCATCGCCACGACAACCGAAGGATGGTCGCCCGCCAGCCATTGCACCAGCGTGGGCGAGCGAAGTCTGGACCCAAGCTCCACGACGGACGCGATGCGGCCTTCCAGGCTCACCTTCGGGCGGGCCTCCTGCAGGATCGTCAGGATGGTATGCGCCTCGTCCGGCGAAAGCTTCTGGGTTTCCACGCCAGAGACATCATATTGGGCAAGCAGATCCATGCACTGGCGCCAGCGCGTCACGGCGGCACCTGTGCCCTCGCCGCCATTGGCCAGCACCGTCCGCAGAAGATCGTTGAAACGCATTCAGTTGGCCCCTGTAACGGAACCGCGTGTACTGATGGTAAACCGACCCGCCTAGCGTTAAAAAATGGGACGTTGCATTGTGGGACAATTACGTTGCAGCGACATTATATGTCTGCAAGAACATCTACCGTGAAAGGAAATGTCCCCTATGCCCGGTAGTTCGCTGGATGAGACCGACGTCAAATTGCTCGACCTGCTTCAGGAGGATGGCCGCCTGACCAATGTCGAGCTGGCACGGCGCGTCGGCCTGACCGCCCCGCCCTGCCTGCGCCGGGTGAAAAGCCTGGAGGATCGCGGCTTCATCGCCTCCTATCACGCCCATCTCGATCCGGTCGCCTTGGGCTACACGACGACAGTGTTCGCCATGGTCAGCCTGAAAAGTCAGGCGGAAGAGGATTTGCAGGCGTTCGAGGCCCATGTCGCGGCGCTGCCGGAAGTCCGCGAATGCCACATGCTGAACGGCGAGATCGATTTCATCCTCAAGGTGGTGGCGCAGGATCTGCGCAGCTTCCAGCAGTTCCTCACCTCGCAGCTGACGCAAGCGCCCAATGTGGCCAGCGTGAAGACGTCGCTGACGATCCGCACGTCCAAGAACCTGCCAGGCGTGCCGGTCGGCCGCTGAGCGCGCGCATGGCCGAGAGCTGAGGCAATCCGTCCAACGCCCAATAAAAATGCCGGCGACAGAGCCGCCGGCATTCTAACTTTTTTGATCAAACCGCAGGTGTTCAGGCGTTGGGGCTGTTCAGCCACACCGTCCAGAGGTCGGCCGTCCGCTTGCGCACGCCGGTGCCGCTGACCTTGCCGAATGCCTCCAGAGCGCCGGCCTTGTCGCCCGAACGTGCCAGCGCGATGCCGAGGCGCGTGTTCACCTCGTCCGCGTCCACGCCACCCTTCTGCAGCGCGAGGCGATACAGGGTCACGGCCTTGGCATTGTCGCCATAGCTCATGAAGGCGCTGGCGGTGTTTGCGGCGGGCTTGCCGGTGGCGGCAGACGCTGCGCTCTTCTCCGAAGTTGCCAGCGATGCGCGATCCTGCGTGATCCCGCTGGTCGCGACCTGATAGAGGTCGGACAGCGTGGTGCCGCTCAGAACGCCGCTGGAGCGGCCCTGATCGATCACGGCCTTGACCTCGCCGGGCAGGCCGAGGCGATTGGCGGCCTCTGCATATTCATTGTAGTTATAGGCGCTCTTGAGCGACTTGGTTGCCGCCATCAGACGCATGATGTCGATGCTCTCGTCGCGGGTCGCATTGGGATATTCGTCCTGCAACATCCGCAGCACCAGCGCCCAGTTGTCCGGCGTGCCGCTGACCGGCAGTGCCAGCTTGGTCCAGTCGGAGAGCGTGGGCGACTTGGCGAACACCGCCATGCTCAGGCCCTTGTTGTACCAGCTTGCATCGACAGGCTGGCCGGATGCCTTCTGCAGTTCGATCGCGCGCTTGAGGTGCGGCAGGCCCTGCTCCACCTTCGCCTTGCCGGCATCGGTGAACTGGTTGTTGACGATCTGGTCCTGCGCCTCGTTGAAATAGGTGTTGGCGATCAGCACGTCCGGCGTGGGGCCGCCATAGCCGCCGTCGATCGCCGACTGGAAGTGCGTGCGGGCCTGATCATATTGCTTGGCGTTAAAGGCGAACTGGCCGACGAAATAGTGGAACTTCGCCACTTCGGTCGCTGGCGTCATGCCGGAGTCGATCATCGCTTCCAGAGCCTGGCGCTGGATGGCCTCATCCTTCTGGTTGATGCCGACCTGCAGCAGCAGGCTGCCGAAGAAGTAGCGATCGTCGGGCTTCGTCGCCGTGGACTGGATCTCATCCAGCTTCGCCTTTGCGCCCGCAAAATCCTGCTTCTTGACCAGCTCCTGGGCTTCGACCGCTCCCTTCTGGAAGCCGCGGCTCAGCGAAATCTTGGGTGCCGAACTCTGTTCGGCCTGCTTGCCATCCCGGCTCTGCGCCGATGCGGGAGCCGTTGCGAAGGCGCCCGCCGCAAACGCGGCCAGGGTGATCGTAAGAGCAGTGGTATTGAACAGACGCATCAAATATTCCTCCAGAACTAAGATCTCGGCCCCCAAGTCGCGGATCCCGCTGACTTCATGGCCCTGCACTGCAGGATCACGCGTGAACGGGAATTGAATGTCGCTATAACCACGGTTCCGGAGCTTGTCATGAGGGCGCGATGCCGGTTGGCATGGGAAATCCGCAAGCCGTCGCGCTCCCGCCCCCATTCGGCTTCGACCGGTTCGAGGCAGCGTGCAATTTTGCCCTTTTCTCTGGCCTTTTCTGCAGTCGCGGGCTAGTCACACCGCTTCGAGTTCCCACCACGTAATCATAAGAGAAAACGCTTGAGCGACGAGACAATCCTCGCCGAACCCTCGGATATCAGCCCGATCAACATCGTCGATGAGATGAAGTCGAGCTATCTCGACTACGCCATGTCGGTGATCGTGTCCCGCGCGCTGCCGGATGTGCGCGACGGGCTGAAGCCCGTGCATCGCCGCATCCTGTTCGGCGCCCACGAAATGGGCTTCACCTATAACAAGCCCTATCGCAAATCGGCCCGCATCGTCGGCGACGTGATGGGTAAATATCACCCGCACGGTGACAGCTCGATCTACGACGCATTGGCACGCATGACGCAGGATTGGTCGATGCGCGTGCCGCTCATCGACGGCCAGGGCAATTTCGGCTCGATGGACCCGGATTCACCCGCGGCCATGCGCTACACCGAGGCGCGCCTTGCCAAGGTCGCCAATGCGCTGCTCGACGATCTCGACAAGAACACGGTCGATTTCCTGCCGAACTATGATGGCAGCGAGAGCGAGCCGCAGGTGCTTCCTGCCCGCTTCCCGAACTTGCTGGTCAACGGCGCGGGCGGCATCGCGGTCGGCATGGCCACCAATATCCCGCCGCACAATCTCGGCGAAGTGCTGCGCGCCTGCAAGGCGTACATGGATAATGGCGCGATCTCGGCTGAAGAGCTGATGGAAATCGTGCCGGGTCCGGACTTCCCGACCGGCGCGCTCATCCTCGGCCAGTCCGGTGCCCGCTCGGCTTACACGACTGGGCGCGGATCGATCATCATGCGCTCGCGCCATGTGATCGAGACGTTGCGCGGGGACCGTCAGCAGATCGTCCTCACCGAAATTCCGTTCCAGGTCGGCAAGGCCGGCCTCGTCGAAAAGATCGCCGAGGCGGCAAAGGACAAGCGGATCGAGGGCATCTCGGACATTCGCGACGAATCCAACCGCGAGGGCGTTCGCGTCGTCATCGAGCTGAAGCGCGATGCCACGGCGGATGTGGTGCTCAATCAGCTGTGGCGGCACACGCCCGCCCAGTCGAGCTTCCCGGCCAATATGCTCGCCATCCGTGGCGGACGGCCCGAGCTGCTGACGCTGCGCGACATCATCGAGGCGTTTGTGCGCTTCCGTGAGGAAGTGATCACGCGCCGGACAAAGTTCGAGCTGGCGAAGGCACGGGACCGCGCCCACATCTTGCTCGGCCTCGTCATTGCGGTCAGCAATCTTGATGAAGTCGTGCGCATGATCCGGGGGGCCAGCAGCCCGGCGGCGGCCCGCGAGGCGCTGCTGGCGCGCGCCTGGCCGATCGGGGACATCGCGCCCTATCTCAAGCTGGTCGAAGCGGCAGATGATGAGCCCTCGGGCAGCGTCTATCATCTGTCGGACGCCCAAGTTCGCGCCATTCTCGATCTGCGCCTGCACCGGCTGACGGCGCTTGGCCGCGATGAGATTGGCAATGAGCTCAAGGGGCTGGCTGACGCGATTGCGGGCTATCTCGAGATTCTCGCCAGCCGCGTTCGCCTGTTCGAAGTGATGCGCGCAGAGTTCGACGCGATCGAAGCCGAATTCGCGACGCCGCGCCGCTCCACCCTCGCCCCTGCTGCCGACGGCATCGAGGATGAGGACCTGATCGAGCGCGAAGACATGGTCGTGACCGTGACCATGTCCGGTTACATCAAGCGCACGCCGCTCGATACCTTCCGCGCCCAGAACCGCGGCGGCAAGGGCCGCGCCGGCATGGCGACCAAGGAAGAGGATGTCGTTACCGAGCTGTTCGTGACCTCCACGCACACGCCGGTGCTGTTCTTCTCGACGCTGGGCAAGGTCTATCGCCTCAAGGTCTGGCGCTTGCCGGAAGGCGGGCCGGCCACACGCGGACGTCCGATGGTCAACCTGCTGCCGCTGGCCGAGGGCGAGACCATCCAGACGGTGCTGCCACTGCCGGAAGATGAGAATGAATGGGCGCAGCTCCATGTCATGTTCGCCACCGCCAAGGGCAGCGTGCGCCGCAACAGCATGGATGCGTTCGCGAATATCCCCTCGAACGGCAAGATCGCGATGAAGTTTGAGGGTGAGGACGCCGACGACCGCCTGATCGGCGTCGCGCTCCTCAGCGAAGAAGATGACGTGCTGCTGGCCTCCCGCCAGGGCAAGGCGATCCGCTTCCGCGGCGATGATGTGCGCGAGTTCCAGAGCCGCAACTCCACCGGTGTGCGCGGCATGACGCTGAAGGAAGGCGACGAGGTCATCTCCCTCTCCGTGCTCCAGCGTGCCGGTATTCAGGACATGGAAGAGCGCGAGGAGTATCTGCGCTTCGCGCCATGGAAGGGCGAGAAGGAGGGCGAGCCGAAGATGGCCGCCGACCGTTTCGAGGCGCTGCGCGCCCGCGAGCAGTTCATCCTGACCGTCTGCGCCAATGGCTATGGCAAGCTCTCCTCGGCCTTCGAGTATCGCCGCACCGGGCGTGGTGGCCAGGGCATCACCAACATCGACAATATCGAGCGTAACGGCCCGGTCGTGGCGAGCTTCCCGGCGACCCGCGAGCATCAGCTCATGCTGGTGACTGATCAGGCCAAGCTCATCCGCATGGGGCTGAGCAGCCTTCGGGTGATCGGCCGTGGTTCTGCGGGCGTGCGCCTGTTCGACGTGGCGCAGAACGAGCATGTCGTGAGTGCCGCGCGGATTGAGGAAAGCACGGACGAGGTCGAGGCGGACATGCCGGCGGCCGAGGGCGAGGCCTCCGACACCGCAGAATGAGGAACAGGCCCGTCAGCGTTGCCTTGAGCGCGCTGGCGGGCGGTTCATGATCAGACCCAGCGCCGCTCGAACCGCTGGCCCAGTCCGGTCAACAACTCATATTGCGACAGACCGGTGTGCGCTGAGGCGGTGGGCAGATCATACGCTACCTCCAGCCAGTCCCCTTCCTCCAGATCCGGTGCCGCGCTGACATCGACGGCGATCAGATCCATGGAGACGCGCCCCAGCAGCGGCAGCCGCTCTCCGCCATGGAGCATCGCCCCTCCCCCGGCAAAAGCGCGCAGATAGCCGTCTGCGTAGCCAAGATTGACGATCGCCGTCTCGACGGGCGCCTTCGCGGTGAAGGTCGCGCCATAGCCCACTGTTTCGTCAGCTTCGACCCGGCGCCGCTGGAGGATCTGCGCATGGGGACGCACGACCGGGCGGATATGGCCGGTCGCAGCTGGTGTCGGCAGGCCGCCATAGAGCGCGAGCCCGGGCCGGGTCAGATCGAAAGCGTAGTCGCTCCCAAGCAAAATGCCGGCGCTATTGGCCAGGCTGTAGCGCCGCGCAGGCACCTGCTGCCGCACGGCCTCGAAGCGCGCGCACTGCACCGCGTTCAGATCGGACATTTCATCGGCGCAGGCAAGGTGGCTGCAGAGTGTCTCGATCTCCAGCCCATCCAGCACGCCAGAGCCAAGCTCATCGGGGCGCAGGCCAAGCCTGTTCATGCCGGTATCGATCATGACATCGCACGGGCCGCCGCCTGCAGCTTTCCATCGGGCGACTTGCGCGGCGCTGTTCAGCACCGGCCTTGCCGGTGCTGTCAGCGCAAAAGCCAAATCTTCCGCGCGCACCCCGTGCAACACACTGAGCGATGCGCCTTCCAGCAATGGCAGCAGAGCCGCCGCTTCCTGCCATGTCGCGACGAAAAAATCCCGGCACCCGGCGGCCAGCAGATGCTGAAGAACCTCGGTCGCGCCCAGGCCGTAGCCATTGGCCTTAAGGGCTGCCCCGCAGGCTGCCGCCCCACTCTGCCCTGCCAGCCAGCGCCAATTGGCGATCAGCGCGTCACGATCCAGATGCAGGGCCAGCGGCGATGAGGGACAGTCGATCATGTCGGCGGGGTAGCGCGCTCGCCCCTGCCCGTCGAGAGCAATCCGGCCACCCGCGCCCTACTGGAGGGCGCGGGTGACATCGGGTCAGAATGCCTTGCGGACCGTCAGCGAGACAAACCGGCCGAGTGGGTTCGCCACAGTCGAGTCATAGACCTGATTGTTGGCGATCGCCGCGAAGGGTGGCGCGGCGTCGAACAGATTGAGCGCACTCAGCGAGAAGGACAGGCCGCTCAGCACGCCATCCGCCTTGGGCACGTCGTAGGTCAGCGTCAGATCGACCGTCGTGTAGGAGTCGACGGACTGCGATGGCGCGATGGTGCCCACCGTGTTGGTGTAGGCATTGGTATAGTTCACGAACATCGTGGCGCCGAAATTGTCGCCCCGCCACCCGAGATTGGCGCGGCCCCGGAACCGCAGCGGGAAGTTGGCGAGGTTCAGCCGGTCCACTGTCGGTGAGGTCGGGCCGGTCGCCCGTCCATAGCCGAGCAGATAAGTGCCGGAGACGCCGATATTGGCCGATCCGCCGCCCAGATCGAATGCATAGTTGGCCATGAAATCCAGCCCGTCCATCTTGATGCGGCCAACATTGTTGCGGCGGGCATCGACAATGGCATCGACATCCGAGGCTGCAATGATCGCCGGCGGCGCCCAGGGCAGATTGTAGATCGCGTTCACCTGCGCGACGGTCGGGTTGAAGGTCACGAACGGCGCGTAGGCCGGGTCGGTGAAGACCTGCACGCTGAAGACCGGCGCGGTCTCGATGACGTCCTTATAATCGATGTTGAAGTAGTCCAGTGACGCGGTGAAGCCGCTGTTCGGCGGGGTGAACTTCACGCCAACCGACCAGGTCGTGGCCTTCTCCGGCTTGAGATCGGCATTGCCGCCGACATATTCGATCACATTGCCGAACGGGCCGAAATTGGGGATCGAAAACACCGTCGCCGTGCTGGCGGGATTAGTATCGGACAGCGTCGGCGCCCGGAACGAGGTGCCGTAGCTGGCATGAGCCGAGACGCCCGGCACCGGATCGTAGCGGATGCCGAACTTCGGATTGGTCGTGCCGCCGACGTCGCTATAGTGATCATAGCGGCCGGCAATGTTGAGTTCGAGCCGATCAATGCCCGGCATGGCATTGGCCGCACCGACCAGCGGCACGTTCACCTCCGCAAAGGCCGACCAGACGTCGCGAGAGCTGGCCGTATCGCCAAAGAGGTTGATCTGCGAGAGCGATGGCCCGTTGATATTCTCGGCAGCGGTGTTGCGGTAATAATCATGGTGGAACTCGCCGCCCACCGCCATGCGCACCGCGCCGCCGCCGATGTTGAACAGCGCACCGTCCGTCTTCACGTTGACGAGATCGACCGTGTAGAGGCCGGTCACATCGAAGAAGGCGACGAGCTTCTCGATCTGGTCGCGGCTGTTCTGCCCGGTCCCGTAGACGTTCAGGGCCGTCGCGGGGTTGGAATCAGCCAGCGCGGCGGAGAGCAAAGCGGTGTTCAGGAAACCGTCCGTCTTGGCGCCGCCTTCCGTGGCGCCATGGGAGCCGTAGATGGAAAGCTGCCAATTGCCATCCAGCGAATAGTCGAACCCGGTCGCCAGCTGGTATGAGCTTTCGTAGATGTTGCCCTGGATCGGCCCATATTCGTTGAAGGCATATTCGACGATCTGCGAGGTCTGCCCCGGCGCGAACTCGATGAAA
Organism: Sphingobium sp. B10D7B; assembly: GCF_025961955.1. Classification (NCBI taxonomy): domain Bacteria; kingdom Pseudomonadati; phylum Pseudomonadota; class Alphaproteobacteria; order Sphingomonadales; family Sphingobiaceae; genus Sphingobium; species Sphingobium sp. B10D7B. The sequence goes on along the minus strand of NZ_JAOQOQ010000001.1, from coordinate 1,556,429 downwards.
TAGGGATTGCTGCTCGGTACGGGCGTCGCGGCGCCCAGCGTCAGAGACCCCGCGCGCTGGTTCAGGGTCCGCTTGGAGTAGAAGCCGCTGGCCCACATTTTGAGGCCGGGCGTCAGTTCCTGATCGAGGCGGCCAATGACGCTCCAGCGCGTGAGCTGGGGCAGAAGATCATTGTTCACATAGCTTTGCTGGAAATTGGGCGTCGTAGACAGATTCGCCGGTGTCAGATTCTCGCCGCTGCCCCCCGGAAGCCCATAACGGGTGAAGGTCGCGGGATCGATCACATTGCCCGGCGAGCTGGTGAACGCGCAATTGTTCAAGCCGCCAAAAGCACGCTGATCGCACTGGAACAGCTCGGCGCGATCTTCTTGGCGCAGGCGGCTGTGGTAATAATAGTCACCGGCAATCATCACCGAGCCGGTGTCCCACTTCTTACCGAGAATGGCATTGCCCTGCCATTCGTCATAGCCATCGGCAAAGCCGTAACGCGCGCTGGCCTCCAGACCGTCGAAGTTGCGGCGCAGGATGAGGTTGGCAACGCCCGCGACAGCATCCGAGCCGTAAGTGGCCGAAGCGCCGTCCGCCACGATGTCGATCCGTTCGAGCGCAATGGCCGGGATCACCGAGGCATCGAAGAGCTGGCCGGCAACACCGCCCGGAGGGGCGCGGCGCCCATCGAGCAAGGTGAGCGTCGCCTGCGTGCCGAGGCCGCGCAGGTTAACGCCGTTGGCGCGGGTGCTGTTGAGCGTCGCGCTGTTGACGTTGGTGCCCAGCGTGGCTTCGCCCGGCCCCAAGGCGGACACCTGCGGAATGGTCTTGAGGATATCCGATGTCGTGGCCAGCCCCGTATCGCGGATTTCCTGCTGACCGACTGCAATCACCGAGGAACCCACCGGCGCAACCCCGCGCAACTGGGTGCCGGTCACCACAATGTCAGCGGTGTTCGCGGCATCATCCTCGGACTGATTGGTCTGTGCGGTGCCCGTCTGAGCGCTGACACCCTGCGACGCAACAAGCGCAGCAAACGACACGAAGCCAAGCGCAGATGCGCGCCGGAAGCCATTTTTGGCCATGATCCTCCCCAATATGACAGCGCGATCGGCCCTACTGTCGATCGTCAATATCGGCTTACGAAAATGAATACACTTTGTCTAAACATTTTTGCAATCGATTGCTCAGACAAATGCAACTGCTTTAGATTAGGTCGGATTCTGCTGGTCGATCGTTGGGTAATCCGCTCTTTCCTGATGACTGAGCGAAGGAGAACAAATCGAACTGCGTCGAAAGGAGATGTCGGCGATTCTAATCAGTCTTGCTCTGGCAAGCCCGTAGAAATCGCCGATAAACGCGATTCAGGCCGTTCGCCCGGCTTCGACGATCACTCGCACGGCATAGACTCCGCCGGGTTTTTGCCCGGTCGCAGGCGAGATCATGATGCCAAGCCGCGCTCTATGGCGCGCTGGGCACGTGGGAAACCGATTGCAGGTTTCCGAGGCTGGGCACCACCACCCATCGCGCTGCGGCTTCTTCGGCCAGCACTGCCGCGATGCGCGCGGCGGCTTGGCCATCCCCGAAAGGACTATGGGCATGGGCCATGGCGGCATAGGCCTGCGGGTCGTCCAGCAACCGCGCGACTTCGGCGACGATGCGATCGGGGACGGTGCCGACGAGCCGCGCGGTGCCTGCCTCGATGCCCTCTGGCCGTTCGGTCGTCTCCCGCATGACCAGCACGGGCTTGCCAAATGTGGGCGCTTCCTCCTGGATGCCGCCACTATCCGTCAACACCAGGGAGGCTGCATCGAGCAGGCCCACAAATCCTGGATAATCCACCGGTTCAATCAGCGCGACATTCTCCAGGTGGGAAAGCGCGGGCTCCAATGTGGCGCGGACCTGTGGATTGGGATGGACCGGCCAGATGATAGCCACATCGTCGCGCTGGGCGACGGCGCGGATGGCGGCGGCAATGTTCGAGAGCCCCTGCCCCAGATTCTCCCGCCTGTGGCTGGTAACGATAACGATCCGGCACCCTGAAAAACGCCGCAGCACGGGTGCGATCGAGCCCGCCAAAAAAGGCTGCTCCCGCAGCCTGCCCTGAGTCGCGAGCAAGGCATCCACCACCGTGTTGCCCGTCACGATGATCCGCCCTTGGGTATGCTCGGCTTCCAGCGCTGCCGCCGCCCCCGCCGTCGGGGCAAAGTGCAGATTGGCCGCGCAGGCGATGATGCGGCGATTCACCTCTTCGGGCCATGGGTTGTAAATATCGCCGCTGCGCAAGCCCGCCTCGACATGCCCAACCGGAATGCGGCGGTAATAAGCCGCAAGGGCAGCCATCATTGCGGTCTTGGTATCGCCGTGGACCAGCACCCTGTCGGGCCGTTCGGCGTCGAACACGGCGCCCAAGGCGAGGATGAGCCGCGCCGTCAACGTGTCGAGCGTCTGATCCGGCGCCATGATGTCGAGATCGAAGTCCGGCACAATCCCGGCAAGATCGAGAACCTGGTCGAGCAACGCCCGATGCTGTGCGGAAACGCAGACTTTTGTCTCGATCTGCGGTAGAGATTTCAGCGCATCATAGACAGGAAACATCTTGATGGCTTCGGGCCTCGTGCCGAAAACCAGCATCACTTTATAGCGCACCATCGTTCGCTTGCCCCCCACAGACAAGGACTGTCTAACCGATGGTTAATACGCGGTAAATACTTGTTAACCGGAAAAGAAAATGGCCCGCCAGCAACGCCGACGGGCCAATCTCAAAGCAGGAGGCCGCTAGCCTCCTTCATCTTAATTGATCAGAACAGACCTTCGATCTGACCCTTGTCGTCCAGACGGATGAAGTCCGCCGACGGCGTCTTGGGCAGGCCGGGCATGCGCATGATGTCGCCGCACACCGCGACGATGAACTCGGCGCCTGCCGACAGGATCACGTCGCGCACCGGCACGACGTGGTTGGTCGGCGCACCGCGCAGGCTCGGGTCGGTCGAGAAGCTGTACTGCGTCTTGGCCATGCAGACCGGCAGATGCCCATAGCCATCGGCTTCCCAGCCCTTGAGCTTGTTGCGCACGCTGCTGTCGGCCGTCACTTCGCTGGCGCGGTAGATGCGCTTGGCGATCGTGTCGATCTTGTCGAACAGCGAGAGGCCGTCCTCATAGATCGGCGCGAAGTTGGACGAACCGCCCTCGGCCAGGGCGACAACCTTGCGGGCCAGCTCTTCTGTGCCCTTGGAGCCATTGGCCCAGTGGCTGCACTCGACCGCTTCGGCGCCAGCGGCTTCCGCGATCTCCTGAACGACGGCCATTTCCTCGGCCGTGTCGGTGACGAACTGGTTGATCGCCACGACCACGGGCACGCCGAACTGACGGACGTTCTCGATGTGACGGGCAAGGTTGACGCCGCCCTTGCGCACCGCGTCCGGGTTTGCCGTGCCAAGATCGGCCTTGTCGACGCCGCCGTGCATCTTGAGCGCGCGGATGGTGGCCACGATGACCGCCGCCGAGGGCTTCAGGCCAGCCTTGCGGCACTTGATGTCGAAGAACTTCTCGGCGCCAAGGTCAGCGCCGAACCCGGCTTCGGTCACCACATAGTCGGCGATCTTGAGCGCCGTCTTGGTGGCGAGCACCGAGTTGCAGCCATGCGCGATGTTCGCGAACGGTCCGCCGTGGATCAGCACGGGGTTGTTCTCGAGCGTCTGCACGATGTTGGGTTGCAGCGCGTCCTTGAGCAGGACGGTCATCGCGCCCGAGGCGTTCAGCTCGCGCGCCAGCACGGCCTTGCGGTCGCGGGTGTAGCCGGCGTGGATGTTACCGAGGCGACGCTCCAGATCCTTGAGGTCCGAAGCGAGGCAGAGGATCGCCATGACTTCCGACGCCACGGTGATGTCGAAGCCATCCTCGCGGGGGTAGCCGTTGGACACGCCACCGAGCGAGTTGACGATCGAACGCAGGGCGCGGTCGTTCATGTCCAGCACGCGACGCCATGCGATACGACGCGGATCGAGGCCGAGCTTGTTGCCCCAATAGATGTGATTGTCGATCAGCGCGGCAAGCAGGTTGTTCGCCGAGGTGATGGCGTGGAAGTCGCCGGTGAAGTGGAGGTTGATGTCCTCCATCGGCACGACCTGCGCATAACCGCCGCCGGCAGCACCGCCCTTGACGCCGAAGCACGGGCCGAGCGACGGCTCACGCAGCGCCGCAACCGTCTTCTTGCCGATGGCGTTCAGGCCGTCAGCAAGGCCGACCGTCGTCGTGGTCTTGCCCTCGCCTGCCGGCGTCGGATTGATCGCGGTGACGAGGATGAGCTTGCCATCCTGATTGCCTTGGACGCTGTTGATGAAGTCCCAGGACAGCTTCGCCTTGTACGGACCGTAGTTCAGCAGCGCGTCCTGCGGGATGCCGACCTTTGCGCCGACCTCGGCGATGTTCTGCATCTTCGCTTCGCGTGCGATTTCGATGTCGGAGCCTTGAGCCATGATTCTCCTAGCCTTTCCATGATACGGCCCGGAACGGGCCGACCGTCTTTGTCCGGAATTAATTGAGCGGCAGCGGACGCCGGAGCGTCAGATGCCCTGCTTGCCCTTGAAGTTCACGATCCACTCGTTGGTCTTCACCAGACCGCCGAACGGATAGAAATGGAGGTGGACCTTGCCATGTTCCTCGCCCAGCGCGGGGACGAGATCGGCGATCACCGGATCGGGACCGGCGCTGCCGATGAGGCTGGTGATCGAGAGGCCGTACTTCTTGACGACCTTGGCGGAGGTGCCGACGCCGCAGCGCGCGGCAAAGCGGAGCAGCGTCTTGATCGAGGCCGGGCCGGCAAGGCCGATGCGCACGGGGCCGTCAATGCCCTCGGCGCGGATCTGCTTGAGCCAGTCGAGCACCGGATCGGCATCGAAACCGAACTGGGTCATGATCGAATAGTCGATCCCCTGCTCCTTGAGCGAGGCAACCTTGTCATGCATCGCCTTGACGAGCTTTTCGTTGGTGATGTCGGGGTGACCTTCGGGATAGCCGGAAATGCCGACATGCTGGATGCCATAGTCCTTGAGCGTGCCCGAGGAGATCACGGCCAGCGCGTCATCATAGGGCCCAAGCGGTTCGGAGGGATCGCCGGCGATCACGAACACATGCTTGAGGTCGATCTGTGCGGCGAGCATGTCGAGGAAGCGGTTGAGGTCTTCCTTTACCAGCAGGCGCCGTGCGGAAATGTGCGGAACCGGCTTGAAACCGAGGTCCTGAATGGCCCGAGCCGCGCGGACGCGATCCTCGAACTCGGCACCCGGCAAAAAGGTGCAGGAAATGAGCGTACCCTGCGGGATCATGTGCGCGGCATTCTGCAGCGCTTCCACGTCCTTGGGCGTGATTTCGAGCGAGTAGTCTTCAAACAGCCGCGCCAGTGCGGTCTTGTCCAGGGTTGCCGTAGCCATGAAAAGTCCTCGCCTCGATTAGGGCTTACTGTGTTTTTAGAAGGTCGTCGGGGCGGCCACCCCGGAGGATGGCCGCCCGCAACGGATCAGGATCAGGCGTCGACGCGAGCGCTGCGCCAGCCGCCTTCGTACGTCTCGCGCGCGGTCACCGAATAGGGAACCGGGCTCACGACGGCACGAACAGCGATCTGCTTGTGCGGCTCGACGGTGGACTTGCGCGTGCCGCCATTTTCCTCGCCCCACAGGACCGTCAGCTCGGTGCCGACGGGGATCTCGTGATCGATGGTCGCGAGCGAAAGCGCGCGCTTCTCGTTGTACGAGTAGCCGGTGAACATCGAGATGCCGACCGTGTTGCCAGCGGCGTCGAGGACGGCGTCGGCATTGGTGTTGGCATAGTTGGCCAGCGGCAGGTCGAAGAACTTGTAGTGCGAGTCGGCGTCGGCATCGAACAGCGAACCGTAGATCTTCGCCATGTCGTCGCCGTTCCAGGCCAGCGTGACCTTCTTGCGCTGCGTCGAAGCGTCGAGGGCTTCAAGCGCTTCGCGGCCGATGAAGTCGTGGTCGAACTTAACGAACGGACCGTAACCGATCTCATAAGGATTGGTGTAGTAATCCTCGATGTTGTTCGAGACGAACGAACCGCCGATCGCGCCGGTGGCTTCGTAGCTCTTGGCCGGCAGCCACTCACGATAGGCCTTCAGCTTCTCGCCGGTGTAGATGGCGGGCAGCGGGCTCGGGATCCAACCGGATTCCAGCGTGTTCGAGGGATAAGCGCGCGAACCGACCTGCACCAGGCCGAGATCCTTGCCAGCCTCGACGATGGCGCCGCGGATGTCTTCCATCTCTTCGTACGGACCCCAGATTTCGAGACCCGGCGCACCGGCCATGCCGTGACGGAGCGTGCGCACGGAGCGGCCAGCGATGTTCATGGTGGACATGTTGAAGAAGCGGAGCTGCTCGAGCTTGCCGCCATGCAGCTTCTCGATCACGTCCCAGGCGTTCGGGCCCTGGATCTGGAAGCGCCAGTAGCTGCGGTTGACGGGCTTGCCCATCGGACGCGAAGGCGAACGGTCGTCATAGACGATCTCGACGTCGTAGCCGCCGGTCTCGGCATGGTACTGCAGCCAGTTGGCAGCCGGCGCACGGCCGACATAGCAGAACACTTCGGGCTCTTCCCAGAAGATGATGCCGTCGCCGATGACGTGGCCATAAGGCGTCACGGGCACATACTGCTTGGCCTTGTTGACTTCCCAGCCCTTGGGCGAGTTGATCATCGTATCGGTCAGGAGCTTGAGCGCGTCCTTGCCCTTGATGAACAGGTTGACCATGTGGTGCGACTGATCGAACAGCACCGCAGCGTTCCGCCAGGCCCACTGTTCGGAGCGCCAGTTGGAGAATTCCGGAGCAACGACCGGATACACATAGGCGCCGATCTGGCTGTTACGCAGCATTTCCACCGGATTGCCGGCGGCGTTGAGCACTTGCTCAAGATTGGTAGGGTTGGACATCAGAGAGCCTCTCCATTTGGATCGCGAGAAACAAGGGTCTGCGTTCGACGAGAACGTCGAATCGATGGACGGGCGGAACATACGAAATTTTGTATGTTACACAAACGAAAAATTGGAAGGCCGCCCAGACCCTCCGGCGCAGAAATTAGCGAATTGATAGGGATTTATCACCTCGCAACGGCGTCAAAAAACTACGCCTTCATGCTGCAGCAGCGAACCAGTTTCCGGCCCCATCGGAGCCGGCTCCCACGGATCGCCGGTTCATGCCATTTCCACGGCGGGCGGTATCAGGCACCGCGATGTTGCTGCGCAATATGATTGAGGCCGCGCGGGGCCTAAACCGGCTCACAGGAAGGGCCGGACGGGGTCGCGGCCATCCCAATCCTGCGTCTGCTCCCAAAAGGCGGTGAAGCCGGCATCCATGCCCGCCGTTGCCGGAATCAGCTCGACGAAGCCCGGCGCGCCCGGCCCACCCTCGAAGAACGCCACAGAGCCACCGGTCGGAACCGGCGCCCGCTGGACCAGTGTTTCCCTACGGGCTATCCGGCGCGCTACCTCGTCCTCGATGTCCTCGCGCGCGACGCCAAAGTGATGGAAGCCGTAGCCCACGCGATCGATCGTCTCCTTGTAGACCGACGGATGGTCATCGAGAGGCTGGATCAGCTCGATATTGGTCGAGCCGGCAAAGCTCATCGCGATGGCGCTGCTACTCTTGCAGGTCTCGCCGCGATAGACATGATCCGGTCCCCCGAAGCTCGGCAGGACGAACCAGGGACCGACGCCCGTCCGCTCGATCCACCAGTCGATCGCCTGATGGATGTCGCGGACCACATAGGCCATCTGGCAGATGGTACCGATGTCGCCGCCGAAGCCAAATTTCCTGGTCATCCGTCTCTCCTCTTCATTCTTGTTCTGCGATGGTCGCCAGAGCACCCGCGAGGGTTTCCGGCATGGACATGAACGGGCTGTGGTCGCTCTCGAGCGCGGTCACGCTGCGGCAAGGCAGCACGGCCTGCATCGCGCGTTGCACGTCCAATGAAAAGGTCCGGTCCTGCGCGCATTCGATGTAATGGCGCGGTACGCGGCCAAAGCGAGCCGCAGTGAGGCGCAGCGCGGTCCCGAATGGCCTCACCGGTTCGTCAATGAGCTGCACGGCCGACTGCCGCTGGTCCTCAGGACTGCACAGCTGGTAGAAGAATTCCGCCGCTGCCGCTGGATCGAACCGCAAGCCAAGGCCTGCATGGACCGGGCTGAGCGCGGCGCCGAAGCGGCCCGTCTCCATCGAGCGCCCGATCATGTCATAAAGGCTTTGCCCGTCGGGGATGAGCGCGCCGCTGATATAGACCAGCGCCGCGAACGCCTCCGGCGCCAGTTCGGCGGCCTGACTGGCGATAATGCCGCCGCGACTATGGGCACACAGGATCACCGGCTCAGCCTGGCGGCGGGCCTCCCCGACGATAAACTGCGCCCAGCCCTCCAGCGAGACCTGCGCCATGGCGCGCGCGTCGCCACCGGCACCCGGCAGGTCCGGCGCGATCATGCTGTGCCCGGCCCGCTCCAGGGGCGCGCGCAGGCGGTCGAAGCACGACCCGCTATGCCAGGCCCCGGGTATGAACATGAAGCGGGCCACGCGATCTCAGCGAACGTCGATCACCACCTTGCTGAAATGTTCCGAACCGCTGCCATGTGCGAAGGCCGCCTTGGCATCCTCGAATGCATAACGGGCGCCGATGACCGGCTTGATGCCGTTGACGTCAATTGCCGCAGCCAGTCGCCGCGCCATGCCGCGCGAGCCGACGAAAATGCCCCGCAGCGTCCCGCCGACGAACATCAGGCCCGACGGGTTAGGCCCGCCAATGGGATTGAGCACGCCGATCAGCGCAACCTCACCATTGTGGCGCAGTGCGGCCATGCTTTGCTGCGCCGTGCCTGCACCGCCGACCTCCACCACCTTGTCGACGCCGCCCATCGTGGTGGAGACATGCTGACCCCAGTCCTCGATCTCGCGATAGTTGATGAGATGATCGGCCCCCAGCGCCTTGGCGCGCTCCAGCTTGGCGTCGCTGGAAGAGGTGATGATAACCTCACAGCCGGCCGCCTTGGCGAGCTGCAGGGCGAGGATCGACACCCCGCCGGTGCCGAGCAGCAGCACGCGTTCGCCGGGTTTGACCGGCCGTGGGCCTTCAAACAGCGCATTCCAGGCCGTCACACCGGCGCAGGGTAGGCAAGCCGCCTCGGCATAGCTGAGCGACTTGGCGATGGGGACCACGCCCTGCTCCGGCAGAACGACCACTTCGGCGAGCATCCCGTCAGCGCCGGCCGCGCCGAGCGCGAGGCCCGCAGCCGGATTGGGCGGGCCATCGTCCCAGCTCTGGAAGAAGGTGCCGGCTACCCGGTCGCCAGGCTTGAACTGCGTCACGCCCGCACCCACGGCAATGACTTCGCCCGCCCCGTCAGACAAGGGAATGGTGGGGTTGGGCACCGGACCGCCGAGATAGCGCCCGAGCACCACCGCCTGATCGCGATAGTTGAGCGAACAGGCATGAACCCGGATCGCCACCTGGCCGGGACCGGGCGCGGGCTGATCGCGCTCGACCAGATGAAGATCGTCGATCGAGGTGGCCCCCGACGCCAGTTGCCATGCACGCATCGTCAAACTCCTTCAATCATCTCAATTCACTGTGTCGCCGGCTACAGCGTCTAGCGGTCGCCAGACCAGGTCCGCAGGCCCGGCGCGGTACGGTCTTCGCTGGCCAGCGCCTCGGCGACGGCCGGGCGCGCCTTCACCCGCTCGCGCCAATCGACGATCCGCGGATAGTTGGTCGTAACATCCAGCTCCGGGAACATCCGCTCCACCATCGCGCCGCAATGGCTGAAGAAATTGATATCCGCCGTCGTGTACATATCGCCGGCCAGCCAGGGCGTCTCACCAAGCTGGGCCTCGATCTTGCGCAGTGCATAGATGATCTTATCGGTCGCGTTGGCGAGGTCCGTCTCGGAAAAGCCAGAGCGCGCGGTCGCCCATTTCTTGCGCTGATCGGGGAGCGGAATATGCTCGAGCAACTTCTCGAACTCGCCATTCTCGATGTTGCGCGCGATCACGCCGACGAGCCGGTGCCAGCCATGCATGGAGACATAGTTCATGACATGCTCGTCCACAAACTTGTTCCAGTAGCGCACCTTGGTCTTGCCGAGCGGATCGTAGGGCATCAGCGGGACTTCGGGAAAGACGTCTTCCAGATACTCGTTGATGACGGTCGTGTGGGTGATCACGGCGCCATTATGGAGCAGCACCGGCACCTGCCCTTCCGGGTTGATCGCCTTGAACCAGTCCGAATGCTGCTCGAACTTGTGGAGATCGACGTAGATCGACTCATAAGCCAGCCCCTTCTCCTTCAATGGGATCATCGACTTGAGGGAATTGGCCAGTGGCTCGGCGTGGTAATATTTGAGCGTCATCCTGAGGGTTCCTTAAACTTCGAGCGTATCGAGCACGCCGCCATCGACTGCCCAGTTCTGCGCCGTCACATGACTGGCAGCCGGTGAAAGGAGGAAGCAGGCGACCTCCGCCAGTTCATCGGCGCTGCCCATCCGGCGCTGGGGCACGCGCTGATTGATGCGCGCGGCTTGCTCGGGCGGGATCAGGTCAAAGGCCGGCGTTTCGATGAAGCCGGGGACGATGCAGTTGCACCGCACACCCTGCGGCGCCAGTTCGACGGCGATGGCGCGCGAGAGCCCAAGTACGCCATGTTTGGACGCGACATAAGCCGGGTTCATCGCCATGCCGCGCTTGCTGGCCATCGATCCGGTGACGAGGATGCTGCCCTCGCTCGCTTCCACCATTCCCGGCGCGAGCGCCTGGATCGCCCAGAAGACGCTGGTGAGGTTGACACGGATCACCTCGTCGAACAGCCCGGGCGAATAGGCCAGCGCCGGCGCGAAGTTGCCCGCGAGCCCGGCATTGGCGAACAACCCATAAGCCGGCCCGAAATGCCCCACGGCCTCTGCCAGCGCGGCTTCAAGCGCGGCTTTGTCACCGACATCGGCGGCGAAGGCAGCGGCATGATCGCCAATGGCCCGGGCCTGATCGGCCAGCGCGTCCTTGCGCCGCGCGAGCATGGAAACCCTCGCGCCACGGGCGGCGAGCATCCGCGCCGTCGCCAGTCCTATGCCGCTGGATGCGCCCGTGACGATCACATGCCGCCCCGCAAAGTCTGTCATGGCCTCTCTCCTCTCCCTGCGCACCGTCTAGCGCGGCGCGATGATCTCGATCCACGGCCCCAGGCCCGGGCTGCTCCCGGCCTTCGCCGCGTCGGCAGGATCCCATATCTGCGTCATCAGCGCCCGCGCTTGTTCCTCGGCGACGCCCAGCACATCCCGGCGGTAGCGATAGACGAAGGCCGAAACGCGCCAGTTCATGATGCAGTGGATATGCACCGGCGCGTCATCGGCCTCCAGCGCCGCGACGAACGCCTGATAATGCTGCTCGGCCGGCGCATCGAAGGGGATGGGGATATGCGTGTAACGCAGCCCTGCCCCGGCCATCTCCGCGGCTTCATCCGGCAGGGCCTCCGGGTGACTATCCAGCGCGAGATTGATGACATGGCGCACGCCAATCTCGGCAAGGCGCGCAGGATCGCCCGACTGAAGTCGCCCGGACGTCGTGATCCGCGCATCGACGCGCAGAAAGTTCCGGATGTCGTCCGGGTCCGCCATGTCCTTCGACCGATCTCGCCCCCCTCCCCGGCTGAGGAGGGGGCGCTCATTTGTGGATCAAAGGGCGATGATGACCGATTTCAGCTCGGTATAGGCCTCGACGCCCTGACGGCCCTGCTCGCGGCCAAGGCCGCTTTCCTTATAACCGCCGAACGGCAGCGCGGGGTCGATCATCGAGTGGCAATTGCCCCAGATCGTGCCGGCCTTCAGCTTCGCGGCCAGCTTGTGCATGGCCGAGAGATCCTTGGTCCAGATGCCCGCCGCAAGGCCGAAGCTCGTGTCGTTCGCCTGCCGCGCGACTTCATCCAGATCATCGAAGCGCTGGGCCACGACGACGGGGCCGAAGATCTCCTCGCGCACCACGCGCATGTCCGGCTTCACGTCCACCAGCACGGTCGGGTTGACATAATAGCCGCCCTCGCTGGCCGGCGCATCGCCGCCGACGGCGACAGAGGCGCCCGCCTTCTTGCCGTCCTCGATATAGCCCATCACGCGCTGCATCTGCTCGTCGCTGACCAGCGGCCCCATATGCGCATCGGGATCGAGGCTGGCGCGCGGCTGCCAGAATGCGGAGGCTTCCACGAAGTTCTCCAGGACGCTGTCGAACACGCTCTTGTGCGCATAGAGCCGCGAGCCAGCGACGCAGACCTGGCCGGAATTGAAGAAGATCGCCTGCGCGGTGCCGGGGCCGACGACCTTGGGGTCGACGTCTGGCAGCACGATCACCGGCGACTTGCCGCCCAGCTCCAGCGTGACGCGCTTGAGGCTGTCTGTCGCAGTACGGTTGATGATCTTGCCCACTTCCGTCGAGCCGGTGAAGGCCACCTTGTCGACATCGGGGTGCCGCACGAGCCGATCGCCGGCGGTATGACCGTTGCCGGTGATGATGTTCACGACGCCGGCCGGAATGCCGGCCTCGGCGATGAAGTCGGCCAGGCGCAGCGCGGTGAGCGAGGTTTGCTCGGCCGGCTTGAGCACCACCGTGCAACCGGCGGCCAGCGCCGGGCTGATCTTCAGCACCGCCATCAGCAGAGGGAAGTTCCACGGCACGATCTGCGCGGCGACGCCAATCGGCTCGCGGCGGACATAGCTGTGGAAAGCACCGCGCGGCGCGGACATGGGCTCGATCATCTCGCCGCCCAGCTTGGTTGCCCAGCCCGCCATATAATGCATCATGCCGATGGCACCGGGCACGTCGATGGCACCGGCCATGCCCTTGGGCTTGCCATTGTCGATGGCTTCCAGCTCGGCCAGTTCATCCGCATGGGCGCCGAGAATATCGGCGAGCTTGCGCATCATCGTCTCGCGGACGATGGGCGGCAGGTCGGACCAGCGGCCATCGTCGAACGCGCGGCGGGCGGCTGCCACGGCCCGATCGACGTCGGCATCGCTCGCATCGACAAAGCGGCTGATTTCCTTGCCGGAGCTGGGATCGATCACGCCCAGCGTCTCACCGCCGGTGGAATCCACCCACTGCCCGTCAATGAACAGCTGCGGCTTGCGGGCGAGCGCCTTCTTGGCCGCTTCCGAATAGGGGAATTGCTCGAGCTTCACGTTGCTCATCTGGTTCATTCATCCAGCTCCTCTTTGAACCCGGCTCAGCGTGCCGGGCATATCATCTGCCCAGAGCGCTCCGACGCTTCTTGGCGGCGAAGGAACGCGCATGACCCAAATCATCGATCTCGACGACAGGTTTAGGACAAAGTCATGATGAGAGTCGATGGGGTGATTGCGGGAGGCTGGCGATAACCGTAATCGCCGCCATTCATGCCGGGCGAACGCATCTACTAGGTCAGCTCAGGGCCGTCTGATTGGTGTCAGACGGCCCCTGTGGCTGCGATCAAATCTGATTGGTCCGCGCGAACCGGGCGATATGTTCAGCCGCGCGGAAGGCCAGGGCCTCGATCGTCTGCGTGGGCTGACCGCGCCCGGACGTCACCATGCTCGACCCATCGCACAGGAACAGGTTCCGCACGTCATGGGTCCGGTGATATTTGTCGATGACCGACGTCTCCGGGTTATTCCCCATGCGGCAGGTGCCGAGCAGGTGGACGCCGCCGCGCCCTTCGCCCACTTCACTGCGGACGACCTGCGTCGCGCCGGCGGCATCCATGATCTCCACCGCCCGATCGGCCTGCCAGTTCGCATGCTTGGTGTCGTCAGGGTGATCCCTGTAGGTCACCCGGATGGCCGGAATGCCCCACTCGTCCTTGAGTTCGGGATCGATGTCGACGCGGTTGGTCTCCTGCGCCAGCGACGTGCCGTGGCCCGAGCAGTTCATCCAATAGGTATAGGATTCGAGATATTCCTTGAACTCCGGCCCCCATGTCGGCGTGCCCTTGGGAACGCTCTGCCCCCAGGTGAGCGGCCCGCCCGAGCGCGCGTCGAACCCGCCGCCACCGTAGAAACCGCGCTTCTCGTCGGCGTCATAGAAATCGTGCAAGATGCGGGTGACGTTCGCACCCTTATATTCGTTGAGCGGCTGCGCGAACCGGGCCATCGCCCCGCCGCCCTTGTTGCACATCAGATAGCGACCGACCTTGCCGCTGGAATTGGCCAGCCCATCCGGGAAGGCATTGGTCGCGGAGTTGAGCAGCAGCCGCGGCGTCTCCGCACCATTGGCGCACACGACCACGGCGCGGGCATTCTGGAACTGCTCCTTGCGATCCTTGTCGAAATAATGGACGCCGGTGGCGCGCCCGGCATCGTTCATGCCGATGCGGAACACGTAGCTCTCCGAGCGGATCTCGCAATTGCCTGTCGCCTCGGCCTCGGGGATCACCGTCCAGACCGACGAGGACTTGGCCATCACCTCGCAGCCAAAGCCGCCGCACAGACCGCATTGCGCGCAAGGCGGCCGATCCTTGTAGATCACGGAATTGATCGCCAGCGGCGCCGGGAACGGATGCAGGCCGAGCTTGCGCGCCCCGCGCTCGAACAGCACGCCGGAGGATTTCACCGGCAGCGGCGGCATGGGATAAGGCTTGCTGCGCGGTGGATCGAACGGGCTGGCTCCCGCGAGGCCGGACACGCCGACCTCCCATTCCACCATCGTATAATAAGGTTCGAGTTCGGCATAAGTGATCGGCCAGTCGACCAGATCGGCGCCGGGAATGGAGCCCCACCGGCTGCCTTCGATAAAATCGATCTCGTGCAGTCGCCAGAAATTGGCGTTGAAGTGCGCGCTGCTGCCACCGACGACGCGCGCATAGGTCAGCGCATTACGATCCATGCGCTGCGCCGGCTTGCTCGGGTCGCTGCGGAAGGTTTGCGGATTGGCCGTCGGGCTGTTGGTGATGCCGGACAGGTGCCGGTACTTCAGTTCGTCATGCTCGAACTCGTAGGCCTCCAGCCGAGGCCCCTGCTCCATCACCACGACGCTGTTGCCGGCGCGCGCCAGTTCCCGCGCCATGATGCCGCCCGAAGCGCCCGAGCCGACGACAATGAAATCGACTGTTTCGCTGGTCTTGTATGTCTTGCGATCCATGGGGCGCCTCCGTCAGGCCATGTAGGGCTTGGTGCCGGGATAGGGCTCGAACCCCGGATAATCCTTGTCGTAATAGCCGAAGGGCGGCTCCCAATAATGGCTGTCGACCACGCCGATCAGCTTGGTACCAACCCCCTCGAAATTGCCGCCATATTTGGGCATGGCGATGAGGCCGAGGACCGTCAGCCGCCGCACCGCCAGGAAGAAGGGCGTCTTGTCGACCTCCTTGAGCCAGGCGATCTGCTGGGCGTCCGGCGCGGCGGAGAATGGCGCCTGCGTTCCATATTTCGCGGCATAGCCAGCGTTGAACTCGGTCAGGCCAGCCTTGAAGGACGGCCATTGCTCAGCAAAGAAGCTGCCCATCGCATTGTCGATGAAGTAGACGATATGCGCATCCCGCGCGCCCGGCATGGCGCCGCCCGGCACGATCTGGTTGGCGACCGCATCGACATTAGCCGCTTCCGCAGGGTTCAGCGTCGTAAAGCTCGTATGCCCCTCGCCCGCTCCTGCGCCGCCATGACCATGCCCGACATGCTCTGCGGCGGATGCGATCTGTGGCCAGTTCAAGGTCACCCAGGCCGCGCTGGCCAGATTGCCGACGGCAGCGAGAAACTGGCGGCGTGAGGGGGAAGTCTGGGTCATAAGGCACTCCGAAACCGGCCGGAAAGTGCCATGATTGAGCGCTGCGAGGGGCTCGGAGGGAATACGTCAAACTACGCATTGCGAGGTCGCGCCGGGGCAGCGCAAATGCGCGTCCGCCTACGCAGCCAGCGCTTCCCTTCCATCCCATTGAATTGTCCGGTCAGCACGGGCACCATGCGGCCATGGGTGATTTGGCACGCGACACGGCAGACGCATTTCCGCATGGCACCGTCCATCGGGCCGCAGACGATCTTCGGCACGCGCTGACCGCAGATGCCGATTTGCTCGCTCTCTGGGAGAAGCTGACTCCGCTCGGCCGGAACGAATTCATCTGCTGGGTGGAGGACGCTAAACAGGCGAAGACCCGCGAAAGACGGATCCAGCGAACCTGCGAGGAACTGCGCGAGGGCAAGAAGCGGCCCTGCTGTTGGGCCGGGTGCATTCACCGGACGGACAAGGCCCCCGGGCGATGGCAGCAGGCCGTGCTGATCGACGGCAAGACCGGCCAAACGCCTCCCACATAGGACCATGCCATCGCCGCCTTTCAGCCTCTGCCAGCTGTTCAGATGAGAGAAGCGTTCAACCGGCGGCTCGCGTCACATCGAGCAGCAGCGTGCGGAACTGCTCATCGGTGGCGTGGGCATGCGTGCGCATCGCGGTCAGAGCCTCCTGCGCACGCTCATGGGATAGCCTGTTCGCAACGGCGATGGCGGTCTCCAGGGAGACGGCATCGGCCGCCACGGCTTTTCGCACGGCGCCAATGATGGCGATGTCGCGTAACGACCCCTGCGGGATCGTCTCGGTATCGCGGTGGGCATCCTTGACGATGCCACCCATCCAGAGGTTCTCAGCGGGATCCTCGATCGGCTCGAGCGCGTTGATCGCACGCGCCTGATCGTCCCAGCTGCGCGCCAGGGCATCGACAAGCTGGGAGACCGGCAGGCCGACGGCAGCGGCGATTGAGGGCAAAGCCTCGGCGGCGAGAACCCGTCCCGCATACAGGTCTTCCAGACAGACGGTCAGCAAGCTGATCAGGTCGCGGGCTTGGGTGCTCATGCTGCTCCTCTCCGATGACTCAGCGGCGCGAGAGGCGCCGCCGATCATCCAACGAGAGAGCGCGGGGGACGTTCCGTCCTAGCCCCAGCGATTGATTTCCGGGCCGGGCGCAAAGACGTGAGCCGGCAGCGCGCCGCGCGCCTGCGCGAGCGCCCGCTGCACGCTGCGCCGCGCCTCTACCCGCGCCAGCCACGCCGCCAGGCGCGGCTTGCCGGCGAAGGCATCGGAAAGAAGGTCGCGCATCGGCGCCACCCAGGCGTAGCTTTCCAGATCGGCGATGGAGAAGCTGCCCATCAGCCAGTCACGCGCCTCAAGGCGGCCCTCGATCTTCTGCGTGGCCTCACGGACCCGTGCCTCGCTGGCAGCACGATGCTCGGCCGAGAGCTGGCCGCTACGCGTCTCGCGCCAGCGCTCGGCCAGATCCTGCGAGGCAATGGGGGCAATCAGCGCATCGAAGCGCGCCTCATCGAGCGCAGCCAAGCGCGGCATCGTCCACGCCAGGTTGGCCAGGGCGGCCGCGCCGGGCGCGACGCGCTCGATCATCCAGCGACACCAGGCCATCATTTCCCACCGCGCATAGGGATCGGTCGGGCGCAGGCCACAACCGGGCGAGGCATCATCCAGATAGCAGGCGATGAACACGCTGTCGCACAGCGCCTGCCCGTCGACGACGAGCACCGGGCCTTCCCCTTCGACGCTGTAATCCACCTCGAATGCGCGCGGCACGGTCCCGCCATGGCGCTCTGCCATGCCAAGATCGATGGGGCGCAGCTCCGCGTCCAGACCGCTCTCGAGCAGCGCGGCGAGCACTGTGAGCGACGGGCCGGTCGGCTCGCCATGATACAGGGTCATCGCCATCACGCTGCCTCCTCGATCAAGGGAATGATGCGCTCGGCAAAGCGGGGCACGCGGCTATAGGCCCAGGTTTCGCGCACGGCCGGGCGCCGCGCAATGGCGCGCAGCCAGCGCATGATGTTGGGGGTTTCTGCGTCGTTCACGTCGTCGGGCTGCATGGAGGGGAGCCCGTAAGCCGAATTGAAGCAATTGATATCCGCCAGCGAGTATTGATCCGAGCCGAGATACTCGCGCTGCCCCAGCGCCTCCTCCAGCTTGGTGATGCCCAGCTTCACCCGCCGCGTCGATTCTGCCAGCTCGGCCTCGCTGAACAAGCCGTAGATCGCCTTGCGCCAGGCAGTGCGGCGCTCCGGCAAGGGAATGCGGTCGATCGCCGCTTTGAGTTCTTCAGGATCGCGCGCCCGGACCTGCGGGCCGATGAAGATGCTCCAGCCGATCATGCTGAACGACGGGCAAAGCCACTGGTCGAGATATTTCATCCACCACCGCACGCGCCAACGATCGACCGGGTCTTCAGGCATCATCGAGGGGCCGGGAAAGGCCTCCTCCACATATTCCATCATGGCGGTCGATTCATTGAGCAGCCGGCCGCCATGGGTCATCGCCGGGATCGTCCCCATCGGGTTGATCGCCAGATAGTCCGGCTTGTGCTGATCGAACGAGAGCAGGTCGAGATAATGGCTGTTGAAGGCCACGCCTTTCTCGATGAGGGTAAGCATGGGCTTGCCCGAATTGGCGTTGGGCTCCCAATGGTACAAAGTGACGTCGTTGCTGCTGCTCATCGTAACGCGGGCCGCTGCCCTCTCCTCTCGATCAGTTTCAGGCCATCGTCCAGACGATGAGGTCATGCGTCGCGTCGCGCCGTTCAGAGCGCAGACGCAGCCCGCGATCCTCAAGCCAGGTCCGGGCGGCGACATAGTCATTCCACCCGGTCAGACCCGCTACCGGACCAGACATTGCTCCGCTGCGGCGGATCGCGCGGACGCCGGCCCAGTTGCGGCTGTGCTCTCCGGCAAGATCGATCTGCTGCACGCCGAAGAACTGCCCGGCGAAAGACCGGCTTGCAGCTCTGCGGCTGTCATAGACAACGATGCGTGCGGCCTTCTCCGGCCCAGCGACGGCCCGGGCGCCGAATAAGCCGACAGCCCCTGCCACCGCCGCGCCGCCCAGCAATTGCCGCCGCGAGACGCCGCTCATTTACCCTTCCCCAGATAGGCCGCAACAGCTTCCAGTTCGGAGTCGGTGATGTCCACGCGCGTCTGGCGGGGCATCGCGCCCTTGCCCATGCGCACGACCGCCTTCACATAATCGGCGGTCAGATCGTCCCGGTTGGCGATCAGGCCCATGGCGGGCGGGTTCCCCATCATTACCTGCTGCTTGGTGATCAGATTGGTGCCCATCCCCCAATCGAAATGGCAGGCGCCGCACCGATTGGAGAACAGCGCTTCACCGCTATTGGCATTATGCTGCCTGTCCCCTGGCGCCATTTGCGCCCGCATACCGTAAGCGGAGGGGGGCGGCGGGCCGCCTACCGGAGCACCGCCGGGCTGGGCAGCCCGCGCGTCCCTTGTCCCCAGATCATAGGTCGTCATCAGCACGCCGACTGCCATCAGCGTCATGAGGCTCGTTACCTGCCCTATCCTCATGCCAGAGCCTTTCCACGCTGGTCGGCATAGGCGCTGGGCCAGATGCCGTTCTTGCCGGGAGAGAGAATGCCGTTCGGGTCGAGCGTGTTCTTAACCTGCTCGGTCATCCGCCGCATGGCGTGGTTGTTGAACCCGAAGGTATCGGAGATCGCGTCCATCCAGCCGAGATGGGTGCGATATTCGGCATAGCCATGGGCGGCAGCGTCGGCGATCAGCGCGTTGAACAGCGTCTTGATCGTCTCGACCTGCTTGTCGTTGTCGCGGTCGTACATGAGCATGTTCACATTGTTGCAGAACCGACCGCCAATGGTGAAGCTGGCATAGAAATCCACATCATGATCGTTGATGATCTTGCGGCTGCGGCGCATCTGGTCGAGCACATGCTTGCCGGTGGCCGGGACGACCGGTGAGAAGCCCATATGCGCGCTGCGCCCGCCGACCCAATCGCCCATCTGCAGCGGAACGGCCGAAGGTACGCCGAGCGTCAGGTCCATCACATTGGTCGCATCCCCCTTGCGCCACCAGCGCTCGCCGATCGGCGTCTTGAGGTGCGGCGCGAAAGCCGCCTTCACGACAGCCGCCTTGGCCTTGGTCACCGATTCCTCGCCATAGAGGCGCAGCTGCATGTTCCAGTAGCTGAGCTTGTGCTCCTTGAGCAGCTCCTGCACGCGCCAGTCAGGAATGGCGCCCGGCTTGTCCCAAAAGTCCTTGCGTTGCCCCAGGATCGTCATCTTGCCAAGCCAACTCGGAATGAAGATCGACTGATCGATGATCCGATTAAGCCGCAAGGGCGTGAGCGTGTCGATCACCCAGCCGATGTCTTCGGCCTGCGGGATTTCAAGGTTCAGCTCTACGGAGGTTTCCGGCTCCGGCATCAGCCACATGCCGGCCTTGGTCACGACGCCCAAGTTGGACTGGGTGAACATCTGGTCCCAGCTCGGGCCATAGCTGAACGGGAAAAGATGCGCGGCCTTGTTGTTCTCCATGGCACCAAGGCCCGTGCGCACCACATCGCCATTGGCGAGCACGACTTCCATGCCGCACAGGTTGCTGGCGTGGACCCCATAAGGCGTGTAGCCGATGCCATGATCGAGCGCGTTGCCAAGCACCGAGCCCCAGCCATTGCCGGGCACGGACATCATCAGCGGCAGCTTCTCGCGCTGGATATGCTCATAAAGATCGATGAAGCCGACGCCCGGCTCGATGACGCAATAGCCCAGTTCCGGATCGACCTCGAGAATGCGGTTCATCCGCCCGAGATCCAGCACCATACAGCCCGGCATCCGCGGCGCTGCCGTGCCATAACCAAGGTTCTTGCCGCGCGCGACCGTCCAGAGGGGCAGCTTGTGCTCATTGGCGATGCGCACGACCGCCTGCACTTCCTCGACCGTGCTCGGGGCTACCGCGCCCGATGCGGTCCAGAGTGTCTCAGGACCCGGCGCATAGATATCCGCATAGGCATCGCGATCTTCATCGCTGGTCATCACCCAGCCCGCACCGACCGCAGCCTGCAACGCCTTGACGGCGGCATCGAAGCGTTGGGGTGACATTCCAGGCGGTAAAACTAGCTTCATGCGCTCACCTCTCCTTGCGGGCCTGTGCGGCCTCTCGCTCTGGCGACTATTGCTATTGTGGGATCATGGGGCGGTCAAAGGAAATGAGGGCGACCACGCGGCCGCCCTCCTCAAGTTTATCTCGCCCTAGGGCCTCAGAAGTCCTTCTTGATCGACACGCGCCATTCGCGCGGCGCGCCGACATTGGCATAGGCCGTGCCCGCGAAGCCGTAGACCGCGTCAAACCGCGACGTGTAGTAATATTCGTCGAAGAGGTTGGTGACTTCGAACGACACGGCGAGGTCGCGATCCTGATTGCGCCAGGTCAGCCGGGTGCTGCCGAGCACGTAAGACGGAAAATATTCGAAGTCCGGGTTGACCGCATTCAGCGTTCTGCTGGCCAACTGCCGGCCGCGATAGGCAACGTCCAGCCTCGGCGTGATCGAGCCGGACCCGCCCATGTCGATCTCATATTGAATGCCTGCGCTCCACTGTGTTTCGGGCGAAACGATGGGGCTGCCGGCGGTGATGGTGCTGCCGACGGCGGGCGAGATCGACTTGTACTCCGAGCCGATCAGGCTCAGCGACGCGTCGATCATCAGATTGTCGACCGGGGTTGCCGAAACCTCGGCTTCAAAGCCCCACATCTTGCCGTCGCCGGCATTGGCGATGACCGCGCAGGGCCCGCCGCCATAAGCCGAACAGTCGGAGAGCGGCAGCTGGATCGCCTTATAGTCGTTGTAGAAACCGGCGAGGTTCACCCGCAGGCGACGGTCCAGCAGATCCGTCTTCAGGCCGATCTCATAGGCTGTGACGGTCTCCGGCCCGAACGTGCCTTGGGTCGCGTGCGTCGGCAGGAACGGGCGCGCGGTGACGCCGCCGCCCTTGAAGCCCGTGCCCACGGTTCCATAGAGCAACACTTCCGGCGAGAAGCGGTAATCGACGGACAAGCGCCAGTCGACCCGGCTGCCGTCGTACACGGCCTTCAGGTTATTGAGAGCCGAGAGGCCGAACGGATCGGGGAAGAGCGGCGCGGTATTGTCGAGGTTCCGCCGGATGAACGTGTAGTCCTTATGCTCCTCAGTGTAGCGGATACCGCCCGTGATCGTCATGCCATCAACCGGACGGACGATCGCGGTGCCGAACACGGCCTTGCTGTCCGCATTGATCGGATCGTTGCCGAGGAACTGGAGCGGCACGCCGGGGATGATGTAGCGGATATCCTGAATGGTGAAGTAGGTGCTGCGCTGGTCGGAATAATAGCCGCCCACGGTCAAATCGGCCATGTCGCCAAGCTTGGCGTTGACCCGCAGCTCCTGGCTCACGAACCAGAAATCAAGATCGTTGAAGCCGCCAGCGGCCCGCGTCAGCGTCGGCGTGAAATCGTCGTCCGTGCCCCAGCGGTTGTTGTAGGAGCGATAGGCCGTGATCGACTGGACCTGAAGATTGTCGGTCACATCCCAATCGATATGGCCAGACACGCCCCAGCCACGGAACTTGTTACGATTGCCCGTATTCCAGTTGCCGGCCTGACCGCCCGCCGGCAGCCCCCAGCTTGCATAGGTGCACCACGGTCCGCACAGGAAGTTCGAGGCATCGCCCTGCGCGACGATCGGCACTTCCGCAGCGCTCGGGCGGTCGGAATACTGATAGTCGCCGATGATCTGGATATCGAGCTTCTCGCCGGCATAACGCAGCGCGCCGCGTACGCCTGAATAATTGATGCCGCCCAGATCCTCGACCACGCAGTCGGTGTTGGTCGGCACGGCTGGCAGGATGCCCTCGGGATTGCCGGGGTTGGCGCAGCCATAATCGATCTGCTGGACATACCCCCGCTGGCTCTTATGGACGCCGGAAACGCGGGCGAAGAGCATATCCGTAATCGGGAAATTCGCCCCCGCCCGAACTTCCACGCGGTTGCGCGAGCCGTAGCTCACTTCGGCAAAACCGCTCGGATCGGCCTCCGGCTTCTTCGAGAACAGTTTGATCGCGCCCCCAATCGAGTTGCGACCCGTGAGCGTTCCCTGCGGGCCCCGCAGCACTTCCACGCGCTCCAGGTCGAGCAGGTCGAAATTGGCACCGGTGAGGGTCGGATAATAGACATCATCAACATAAAGGCCGACGCCCGGCTCATAAGCCGGGTTAAAATCGAACTGCCCGATGCCGCGGATGGAGGCGCCCATGGAATCGCCGAACGCGCCACCCATGGGGGTGAGGGTCACGCTGGGCGCCTGCCGGGCGACCGCAGCGATGTCATCCTGATTGCGCGCTTCAAGTAGCGCCGCATCCACCGCCGTGATCGCCAGTGGCGTATCCTGCAGGCGCTGAGACCGAAATTGTGCAGTAACAATGATATCGGGGGTGCTGTCGGCCTGCGGGGCGGCATCTTGCTGCGCGATAGCGGGCGTCGCCGCCGCGATGGCCATCACCGTAACCGAACCGGCGCACAGCAATGGGCGGATTCTGGACTTCCTGTTCATCACATCTTCTCCTCACCTGTGCGGCTCGATGCAGCCTCACATTGCGCGGGTCTTTGCGACCTCTCGCAGAGCATACAGGAGCCGTTTTTTAGGCTCGTTGATATAGGCAGGAATTCCGGACAGGATCAACTTAAAGGAGACGGCGGCAGCGCGATGGCCGAACTTTTGGTCCCGGCGTGGGAGTTATGCATCAGCGCGCTTGTTCAAGAGCGCAGGAACATGTCTGGTTGTGCATCTTTGAAGCACGGCAAAGGCGAACGGCCGCCGCGATGGAGGCGGAGGCCGGCTAAGACCCCAACTTGAATGCGTGATTCGTTGCCACTTCGTTCGTGAAAACAGAATGCGGCGAGTTAGCGGTCGCCCTGCCCGGCTCACTTAACGAGTGCGGGCCTCATCAAATCTCAGGCGAGCGGCGTCGATGTCTTGCAGATGATCCTCCGCCCAGGTCCACACGCCACAAAATGCTTCGCCCAGACTGGCCCCCAGCTCCGTCAGCCGATAATCCACATGAGGAGGCACGACCGGATGCACCGTGCGGTGGACCAGACCGTTGCGCTCCATCTGCCGCAGGGTCTGCGTCAGCATCTTTTGGCTGATGCCGGGCATCTTCTCGAAGATGCGTGTAAAGCGCTGCTCGCCATGGTCATGCAACACCTCGATCAGCAGCATGGTCCATTTGTCCGCGACCTGGCCGATAAGGTCATTGACCAGCGCTTCCACGCGGGGATCGATCTGATCGTAGCGATCGGGGCTGGCTGGCACGCTTGGGCGCTTCGCTTGAGTTGTCATTCACACTCTCTTTCCGGTGAGTATCAATCTTTCCGGTGCCTTCTTTCGTTCTGAAAGCTAGGACTTAAATGAGCAGTCGTCCACCAGCAGAATTTGGAGCAGACGGCATGAAGACCACTGGCAACACCATTCTCATCACCGGCGGCGGCTCGGGTATTGGCCGCGCATTGGCGCGCCATTTCCACGAGCTCGGCAACACGGTGATCGTCGCGGGGCGGACCGCAGCGACATTGGCTGAAACCATCGAGGGTCGCGCGGGCATGCACATGCTCACTGTCGATGCGAGCGATCCGGGAAGCATCGAAGCATTCGCGGCCGAAGCGATCGCCCGCTTTCCGGCGATCAACATCCTATTCAACAATGCCGGCATCATGCAGCGCGAGGATCTGACGCGACGTGGCGACACGACTGTGGCGGAGCAGACCTTCATCACCAATGTGCTGGGGCCGATCCGTCTCACCAATGCCTTGATCGAGCATCTGACGGCGCAGGAAGACGCCGCGATCGTCAACACGACCTCCGGCCTCGCCTTCGTGCCACTGATCGGCACGCCGAGCTACAGCGCGAGCAAGGCGGCCCTGCATAGCTGGACGGTCTCCCTGCGGGAACAGCTGCGCGGCAAGGTGGAGGTGATCGAGCTGGCCCCGCCAGCTGTGCGCACCGAGCTAACCCCGGGCCAGTCCACCCGGGAAAACTATATGCCGCTCGATGATTATGCTGCGGAAGTGATGGCGCTCTTTCAGCAAGTGCCCACGCCCGAGGAAATTCTCGTCGAGAATGTCCGCTTCCTTCGCTCGGCGGAGCGCGAGGGACGGTTTGCCGAGACTGTGCGGATGATCAGCACGCTTTGATCGCCAAGGTGGTAGGACGAAACATCACCGCCGTCCAAGGGGGCAGGCTCTAACACCTGCGCCCTTGGGCGTGCGAAAGGATCAGGCCGCTTTCGCCGCCTGATAGGCCGCCATCGGCACCCACCAGCCATGGACCTGCGGCCGCATCCGGGTGGGCACGGGCACCTTGGCGACTGGCCCGGCCGGAAGATCCCCCGCGTTCCAGATCCACACCGCGTGCTCGAACTGGTCCGGCGCGGTCTCATGATCGACGACGCCGACCAGCCAGCCTTCATGACCGAGCTCGCTCGATGGCACATGCACGGTCTCGCTCATTCCATGCGCCGGCGGCAGATTATAGCCGATGATTGCGCCGGTCTCGAAATCCTTCCGCAGGAGCGCGGTGAACATGGCGCCGACGACACCGCCCATCAGCGGTGGCCCCATGGGCTGCGGGTTCATGCTGCAATACCAGCCCCGCTTGTACGGGCGCCCCTGATCGGCATCGGCAATGCGCGGCATGTCTCCCGGAGGCCCGAGCGGCGTGACCTCCACGCCATCACCGTCGCCTTTCATATCGACCGTCCAGCGCTGAAAGCCGCCGCCCAGCTCCCAAGGCTGTATATCGATACCGCTGTCCGCGCGGATGTGCGGGAAGGCGATGGTGTCGGTGATGTGATGATCGATATGGACCTTGCCGTCCGGCGTCTCGAACGCATTCATCATATGGAAGCTGGAGGCGCCCTTCGGTCCCTTGAACCAACGGATCTCGGACACATCGCCATAACGCGGCATCACCCCGATGTGATATTCCAGATCTTGCTGGTGAACCCAGTGCGCGCCCTTCGCCTTCACGCGTTCAAGATCGGCGGTGGTGGGCTGCAGCGGGAAGATCGCGTAGTTCTCGGTGATCACGAAGTCATGGACAAGGCTGCAGAACGGCGCCTCGAACGACTGTTCCTTGACAAGTTTGCCGTCCTTGTCGGTCCACCAATAAGCGATGGTCTTAGAGCAGAGGCCATCCGCCTCATAGCCATAGACGAACATCTCCTTGGTCTCGGGATCGATGCGGACATGGGCCGTCATCGTCTGCGACTTGAGCGCGCCACCGAAATCATAGGCGCCGATGGTCTCCAGCGTGTGCGGATCGACCTGATGACCCGGCCCATCCTCCTTGGTCATGATGAGCTTGCCCGCATGCCAGACCGGCGTGGTGTTGGAGACGGTCCCCTCCACGCCCTCGGCCGACGCGTCATTGGTGAAGGGGTTGCGATAGCGGCCGAACAGACGCTTGCCGGCGGCGTTCTCGGCCTTCCAGCGCGGGGTCTGGACATATTTGATGTCATAATCGACCGTGCCGTCCTCATTGAAGAGGATGCGGCTGATCATGCCATCATCGGAGAGCGCGGTATCGGGCTGGAAGAACGGCTCGAACTGCGGATCGGGCACTGCCCGGAAGAAAGCGCCGCGCACATCCGCCGGAATGGTGCCCTCGGATGCCGTGAGGCCCTTGAGCGAAACTTCCTGACGGACTGGCGTGTTGAGGCCCATATAGTCCGGCGTTGCGGGAAACGGCATTCTTCTCTCCAGTCAGCTTGCGGTTTCGGGCCTGTTTGGTCTCTCGTTATCGAACTGGCTATGACCCAGCGCGAAGTTCTTCAGGCCAGTATAGACGCATCGGGTTGGTCACCAGCATCTTGCGCTGCAACGCTTCCGTCGGCGCGATGCGTGGGATCATGTCCACAAGCAAGCCATCGTCCGGGATGGCATCCTGCATGTTGGGGTGCGGCCAGTCGGTGCCCCAGATGACCCGATCCTGATAATCGGCGACAAGCGGGGCGACGGCATTGGCAAAATCATCCCAAGGCGCACCGGCGGGATCGAGCCGGTCCGGGCAGGTCGCCTTGAACCAGATGTCATCGCGACTATCGAGCAGGTTGCGGAAGGCCTTCATGTCCGCACCGTCCGGTCCCTGGCGCACATCGGGCCGGCCCATATGGTCGATCACCAGCGGCACCGGTATCGCGTCCATGAACGGGCGCAGTTCTTCGAGAATGTCCGCCTCGAAATAGATGACAACATGCCAGCCCTCCGGGAGCCGGCTCGCGACCTCAAGGAACTTGTCCTTGGGAGCATCGTCTACCAGGCGCTTGAGGAAGTTGAAGCGGATGCCGCGCATGCCGCCGGCGTGCAGCGCCTCAAGCTCGGCCTCGCTGATCGCGGGATCGACCACGGCGACACCGCGCGCCTTCCCGTCAGAAACGGCAATGCCGTTCAGGGTCGCGGCATTGTCGGTGCCATGGCAACTCGCCTGGACGATCACGTTGCGGGAAAAGCCCAGATGATCGCGCAGGGCAAAGAGCATGTCCGGGCCTGCATCCTGCGGCAGATATTTGGCCTTCGCGCTGAACGGGAACTGCGCCATCGGCCCGAACACGTGGCAATGCGCATCCACGGCGCCCGGCGGCGGCGTGTAGGCGGGCTTGCTCGGGTTGCTATGCCAGGAAAGGATGCGTTCGATCATCTCATTGGTTCCGTTCGGGCTGGGCCTGTCGAAGCCCGGTTCTCACTTTCCGCTCGGTTGTTCCAGATGAAACAGCCCTTTGACAAGTATAGGGCGAACGGACTTGCTCCGAGGTGCAGGGAGCCTGCCATGGACGCATGGGATGTTCAGCCGAACACCACCCCGTCCATCAGCTTGCGGGCGGTGCGCAACATGCCGGCTTCCACCGGCTGTCCGTCAGCGTCCACGGTCACGACGCATTCGGTGACGCCGGTCGGATGCTCGACCCCCAGCGTCTTCGTCGCACCCTCGGGCACCTTGGCGACGGAGGCGGCGGGAGAGCCTTCGATAAGGCATGCCGTCGCCACGCTCACCGCACCCAACACCCCGATGGAGGCATGGACACGATGCGGGATGAGCGAACGCACGGTAACGGCCCCACCCTCGCGCGGCGGCGCCACCAGCATCATCTTGGGGACGGACTTTTCGGTCACGTCGCCAAGGTTCATCATCTCGCCGACCTTGAGGCGGATGGCCTCGACCTTCGCCTTCATTTCCGCATTGGCGTCGAGCGTGTCGCGATCCTCATAGCCGGTCACGCCGACGTCACTGGCAAGCATGACCACGCAGGGCATGCCATTGTCGATCATCGTGACCTTGATGCCATTGATCTCGTCGACGCCATTGCCGGTCGGCAGCAGAGCCCCGCAGGATGAGCCAGCGGTATCGCGGAACAACAGCGGAATGGGCGCCGATGTACCAGGCACGCCACTGATCGAGGCGTCACCATCATAGCGAACCTGGCCGCCGGGCGTCTGCACCGTGGCGACGGCGACCTGGCCGGTATTCTCCATGAAGATGGCGACGCGGGTTTCATCGCCGGTTGGCTGCACGAGACCGCGCTCAATGGCGAACGGACCGATGCCCGCGAGGATATTGCCGCAATTCTGCGCGTCGGTGACAATCGCCTGATCGACGAACACTTGCAGGAAGAGATAATCGACATCGACCCCTTCGCGGCTCGATTTCCTGACCACGCCAACCTTGCTGGTCAGCGGATCGGCGCCACCCATGCCGTCGATCTGGCGCGGGTCTGGCGAGCCCATGACGCGCAGCAGGAAGGCATCGCGGGCGGCGGTATCCGTGGGCAGATCGTCCGCCAGGAAATAGCCGCCCTTGGAGGTGCCGCCACGCATCCACATGCAGGTAATGCCGTCCATCACAGCCTCCTGCTCAAAGCGAACGGAGATGCATTCCGAGGCCGACGTGCCTCACACATATTTCAGGCCTTCCTTCTCCAGGCGCTCGCGCATCTTGTACATGTCGAGGCCCAGCACGCCGGAGGCCAGCTTCTCGCGCTTCTCGCCCTCATTGGCTTCGCGCGCGCGGGCCGCCTCAAGCACCTTGGCGGCATTGGCGCGGGGGACGACGCATACGCCATCATCATCGGCCACGATCACATCGCCGGGATTGACCAGGGCATTGGCGCAGACCACCGGGATGTTGACGCTGCCCAGAGTGTTCTTGACCGTGCCCTGCGCGTAGATCGCCTTGGACCAGACCGGGAAGGTCATCTCGGTGAGGTCGCGCACGTCACGCACGCCGGCATCGATGATAAGACCGCGACAGCCGCGCGCCTGCGCCGAGGTCGCCAGCAGATCGCCGAAATAGCCATCCTCGCAGGGGCTGGTCGGGGCCAGCAGCAGCACGTCGCCCGCCTTCAACTGCTCGATGGCGACATGCACCATCCAGTTGTCGCCCGGAGGCGCGCTGATCGTCACTGCACTGCCCGCGATCCGCGCACCGGCATAGATTGGCCGCATGTAGCTCGCCAGCAAGCCCGTGCGCCCTTGCGCCTCATGAACCGTCGCAACACCGCACGCCGCCAGACCGTCAATCACCTCAGGATCAGCACGCTCGATATTCTGTACGACCACACCCATGATTGCTCCTCTCGATCAACATTAACTGGCAACAGCCTTGCTCCCGTATAGAATAGGGGAACGGCGTCCGGTCAATCCACCCCGAACTTTGCGCAGATCATAAGCATCTGCTAAGTCTGGCCCTCATGGCATCGGGCCTCTCACCCTTTTCGTTCAATCTGCGCCACCTCGCCGCCGTTGCGGCGGTAACGCACAAGGGAAGCGTGTCCGCCGCCGCGAGCACGCTCCATCTGACCCAGCCTGCTGTGACCCAAGCCATTGCTCGCGTGGAAAGCATCATGGACGTGCAGCTATTCGAGCGGCGCACGGACGGCATGACGCCCCTCCCTCCTGCGATGGCGCTGGCTGAGCGCGTTGAGCAGGCCTCTGAACTGATCGGCTCGCGACGGGTGACCATGGCGCAACTGCGTGCCTTCCTCGCCGTGGCGGACAGCGGCAGTTACGCAGCGGCAGCAGCACAGAGCGGCCTCTCGCAGCCGACCCTGCATCGCGCCATTGGCGATCTGTCGCTGATCCTCCGGCGGTCGCTCGTCGAGCGGCGCGGACGGGGGATCGCGCTGACCGACGCGGGCCGGCGCACCGCCCGTAACTTTCGTCTTGCCCGAACAGAGCTTGAAGCAGGCCTCGACGAAGCCCTGGGCCAATCCGGCGGCGTGCCGGCGCGGATCACCATCGGGGCGATGCCGCTCTCCCGCGCTCGGGTGCTGCCGCGCGCGCTGGCAAGTCTCAACGCTGCATTTCCGGCCATCGAAATCGTGATCGTGGAAGGATCGCATGGCGAACTGGCGGAATCCCTGCGCGACGGCAGCATCGACATGATGGTCGGCGCCATGCGCGATCCGCCGCCCGGCCCGGACCTCATGCAGCGCCCCCTGTTCGAGGATGAGGTGATTATCATCGCGCGGGCGGGCCATCCCGAGGCAGGGCCAGCACGGGATCGCCCGTTGAGCGATCTCGCGGGCTATGCCTGGATCTTGCCGTCGCCCGGCGCGCCCCTGCGGACGCGCTTCGACGAGATGTTCCGCACGGCCGGACTTGCCCCGCCGCCCGTTCCGATCGAATGCGGTTCGGTGATGATGATCCGCGAGATCCTGATGCAAACCGACTTTCTGACCCTGCTCTCGCCCGATCAGGTCTCGGTCGAGCAGGAGGCGGGCTGGCTCGTCTCGCTTGGCGCCCCGCCCGGGGGCTTCTCCCGCGCGGTCGCGCTCACCACCCGGGCGCAGTGGCGACCGGCCCCGGCACAAGCCGCCTTCATCGCCGAGCTGGACCGGGCCGCGACGGAACCATTCGCTTCTGCTTATGGCACGGAGCGGGAACAAATTTGCGATTCTGCTCGATAGGCGGCACAGCGTCGATCATGAGCGGGAGAATTGCCCTTATCGGCTTCGGGGAAGCGGGCCGAACCTTCGCCGGTGCCGCCGGATGGCGCAGCGACGCGCGCGCATTCGACCTCAAGGCAATCGAACCGCAGACGGCCGCCCCAATCCGCGCCGCTTACACCGAAACGGGCGTCACGGGCTGCGAGTCTCTGGCGGACGCGCTAGCCGGCGCGGAAATGATCCTGAGCCTCGTCACCGCCGATCAGACCGAGGCGGCAGCGTCCGCAGCCGCGCGGCACCTGTCCCCCGGCGCGCTGTTCTTCGACATGAATTCCGTGTCGCCGGGCGCCAAGATGCGCAATGCCGCAGCGATCGAGCAGGCTGGCGGTCGTTACGTCGATGTAGCGGTCATGTCGCCCGTGCAGCCCGCCGCGATGACTGTGCCGCTGCTGATCAGCGGCCCGCACGCTGCGCAGGGCGAAGCGGCGCTGCGCGCGATCGGCTTCAGCAAGGTTGCGATTGCGGGCGATCAGGTCGGCGCCGCCAGCGCGACGAAGATGGTCCGTTCCGTCATGATCAAGGGCATCGAGGCGCTGACGGCAGAGATGATCCTCGCGGCCCGCCGCGCGGGCGTGACCGAGAATGTGCTGGCCTCACTCGGCGGAGACTGGCCCGAAAAGATCGATTATAATCTCGACCGGATGCTGGCGCACGGCACACGGCGCGCCGCCGAGATGGACGAGGTGGTCGTGACGCTTACCGAGCTGGGCATCGAACCGGCCATGACACGCGGGACAGTGACACGCCAGCGGGCGATGGGCGCCTTGCTCGGTTCGGTCGAGATGCCGCAGGGGCTTGAGGCAAAGCTGGCCTTTCTGGATGCCATGCATCCCGAAATGATCGCGAAGCCCGTGTCCGCTGCGCAGCCCAAAATTACAGAAACAGAAAAGTCTGGAAGGTGACGGAATGACGATGATCATCGACTGCCATGGCCACTATACCGTGCTGCCCAAGGCGCATGACGAGTGGCGCGAGCAGCAGAAGGCGGCGTTCAAGAATGGCACGCCCTGCCCGCCCTATCCCGAGATTTCTGACGACGACATTCGCGAGACCATCGAGCAGAACCAGTTGCGCCTCATCAAGGAGCGCGG
The DNA here is from genome assembly GCF_025961955.1 of Sphingobium sp. B10D7B. Lineage (NCBI taxonomy): Bacteria > Pseudomonadati > Pseudomonadota > Alphaproteobacteria > Sphingomonadales > Sphingobiaceae > Sphingobium > Sphingobium sp. B10D7B. Next base: position 1,524,528 of record NZ_JAOQOQ010000001.1, on the reverse strand, counting down.
CGCGGACATGACGATCTTCTCGCCCCGCGCCTCGGCCATGGCGCCGCATGTCGGCGATCAGTCGGTGGCGGTCCCGTGGGCGCAGGCTTGCAACAACCTGATTGCCCGCGTGGTTGACCTCTATCCCGAGACCTTCGCTGGCGTGTGCATGTTGCCGCAGTCGCCAGAGGCGGACATGACCAGCTCGATCGCCGAGCTGGATCGCTGCGTTAACGAGCTGGGCTTCATCGGCTGCAACCTGAACCCGGATGCGAGCGGTGGCCACTTCAAGCAGCCGCCGTTGACCGACAAATTCTGGTATCCCTTCTACGAGAAGATGGTCGAACTGGACGTCCCGGCGATGATCCACGTCTCGGGCAGCTGCAATCCCGCGATGCACGCGACGGGTGCTTATTATCTGGCGGCCGATACGATCGCCTTCATGCAGCTGCTGCAGGGCAATCTGTTCGCCGATTTCCCGACGCTGCGCTTCATCATCCCGCATGGCGGCGGCGCGGTGCCCTATCACTGGGGCCGGTTCCGGGGCCTCGCGGACATGCTCAAGCAACCCAGCCTTGATACGCTGCTCATGAACAACGTATTCTTCGACACCTGCGTGTATCACCAGCCCGGCATCAACCTGCTGGCCGACGTGATCGATAACAAGAACATCCTGTTCGGCAGCGAGATGGTCGGTGCCGTGCGTGGGATCGACCCGACGACCGGTCATTATTTCGACGATACGAAGCGCTATATCGATGCGCTCGACATTTCTGACGAGGAGCGTCACGCGATTTTTGAGGGCAATACCCGCCGCGTCTTCCCGCGTCTCGACGCCAAGCTGAACGCCCGCGGGCTCTAAGAGAGGATATCATGACCGAGAAGAAAGAAAGAATCGACGTTCACGCCTATCTTGCCGAGTTTGACGACATTCCCGGCACCCGCGTGTTCACGGCCCAGCGCGCGCGCCGGGGCTACAATCTCAACCAGTTCGCGATGAGCCTGATGAAGGCCGAGAATCGCGAGCGGTTCAAGGCGGACGAGAGCGCCTATCTCGACGAGTGGAACCTGACGCCCGCCGCCAAGGCGGCCGTGCTGGCCCGCGACTACAATGCCATGATCGACGAGGGCGGGAATGTTTACTTCCTCTCCAAGCTCTTCTCGACCGATGGCAAGAGCTTCCAGTTCGCTGCCGGATCGATGACCGGCATGACGCAGGAAGAATATGCACAGATGATGATCGACGGTGGTCGTTCGCCTGAGGGCGTGCGCTCGATCAAGGGAGGATTTTGATCATGGCACGCGTTACCACGGGCATTACGTCCAGCCACATTCCCGCGCTCGGCGCGGCGATGCAGACCAAGACCAGCGACAACGATTATTGGGGTCCGGTCTTCAAGGGCTATGAGCCGATCCGGGAGTGGATCAAGCAGCCGGGCAACACCCCCGACGTTGTGATCCTCGTCTATAACGACCACGCCTCGGCGTTCGACATGAACATCATCCCGACCTTCGCGATTGGCTGCGCGGAGAGCTTCAAGCCGGCGGACGAAGGCTGGGGCCCCCGGCCCGTGCCCGACGTGAAGGGCCATCCCGATCTCGCCTGGCACATCGCCCAGAGCCTGATCCTGGACGAGTTCGACATGACCATCATGAACCAGATGGACGTCGACCATGGCTGCACCGTGCCGCTCTCGATGATCTTCGGTGAGCCGGAAGAGTGGCCGTGCAAGGTTATTCCCTTCCCGGTCAACGTGGTCACCTATCCGCCGCCGTCGGGCAAGCGCTGCTTCAGCCTGGGCGACAGCATCCGCGCCGCGGTCGAGAGCTTCCCGGAAGACCTCAATGTCCACGTCTGGGGCACAGGCGGCATGAGCCACCAGCTTCAGGGTCCGCGCGCCGGCCTGATCAACAAGGAGTTCGACCTGAACTTCATCGACAAGCTGATCAGCGATCCCGCAGAGCTGAGCAAGATGCCGCACATCCAGTATCTGCGCGAAAGCGGATCGGAAGGCATTGAGCTGGTCATGTGGCTGATCATGCGCGGCGCGCTGCCGGAGAAGGTGCGTGACCTCTACACCTTCTACCACATCCCGGCCTCCAACACCGCGCTCGGCGCGATGATCCTGCAACCGGAAGAAACGGCTGGAGCGCCGCTGGAGCCGCGCAAGGTGATGAGCGGCCACAGCATGGCCAAGGCCTGACACGCGCAAAGGCCCCTCCTCTTCAGAGGAGGGGTTCGGGTGGTGCTGGTCATCACCCCTTTTGAAGTGACTTCGGGGGCATTGAGCCCCCGCCGTTCGTTTAGATACCTCTCACCCACCCCTTGCCCCTCCCTTGAAAGGGAGGGGTTAGCTGGAGAAAGGACTCCCCCTCATGAGAATCGCACTCGCAGGCGCCGGCGCATTCGGCGAAAAGCATCTCGACGGCCTCAAGAACATCGATGGCGTGGAGATCGTCTCGATCATCAGCCGCCGTGCCGAGCAGGCCGCCGAAGTCGCCGCCAAATATGGCGCGAAGCACAGCGGCACCGAACTGGACGAAGCGCTTGCACGTGATGACGTGGACGCGGTGATCCTCTGCACGCCCACGCAGATGCACGCCCAGCAGGCCATTGCCTGCATGAAGGCGGGCAAGCATGTGCAGGTGGAAATCCCGCTGTCGGACAGCTGGGCCGACGCCCAGGCGGTCATCGACACGCAGAAGGAAACCGGCCTCGTCTGCATGGTCGGCCACACCCGCCGCTTCAACCCGAGCCACCAGTATATCCATAACAAGATTACGGCCGGTGAACTCGCGATCCAGCAGATGGACGTGCAGACCTATTTCTTCCGCCGCAAGAACATGAATGCCAAGGGCGAAGCGCGCTCCTGGACGGACCATCTGCTGTGGCACCACGCCGCGCACACGGTCGACCTGTTCGCCTATCAGGCCGGCAAGATCGTGCAGGCCAATGCCGTGCAAGGCCCGATGCACCCGGAGCTGGGCATCGCGATGGATATGTCCATCCAGCTCAAGAGCGAGAGCGGCGCGATCTGCACCCTCTCCCTCTCATTCAACAATGATGGGCCGCTGGGCACCTTCTTCCGCTACATTTGCGACAATGGCACCTGGATCGCGCGCTATGACGATCTGGTGACCGGCAAGGAAGAGCCTGTGGACCTGAGCGGCGTCGCCGTCTCCAGCAACGGCATTGAACTGCAGGACCGCGAGTTCATCGCCGCGATCCGCGAGGGCCGCGAGCCAAACAGCTCGGTCGCACAGGTGCTCGATTGCTATCGCGTGCTCGGCGATCTGGAAGTTCAGCTCAACAAGGCCGGCTGATAAAGACTGGCGGTGTGCGGCCTGTTTCGCGGCTGCACACCGCTTCATTTCCGGCGACGCTCAATCATCGGCGTCATGCCCGTAGTCATTTCTCAAGCTTTGCCGTTTAAGGCGCCGCTCTACCGTCAGACCATAGGCGGCGGGAGAGATGCATGTCAGTGGCGACCGGGCTAAGTTCAGATCTCGCGGACCTGCTGCGCGCGTTTTCTGCCACCGAAACTGAAATCGTGCAGTTAGGCACGATCGCGCAAGCGGCGCGGATGCATGAATTGCTCCAGCTCCGTCGGCAGTTCGTCGAGCAATTCGGGCTGGTAAGCGCCGCGCTCCAGCGCGAACCCCTTTTGCTCGCCTCGCCAGCTCTGATGACGCAGGCTATGCGTCTGCTCGCGGCTTTCCGCTCACGCAATGCCATCAATCAGGCGGACTGGCCGGTCATCCGTGTTCGGGACGATCCCATCGCTTATCGCGACGCATCCCAGCATGTGAAGGATGCGTCCCGGGACTTCTGGGGCTGGATCGGAACCACCCTCGGCTTTGGGCGATAGGCACGCAATCCTCGCCAAAAGCGCCGCGAGGATTGATTTTTGATGCCCGGGGCGACACAAGCCGGGCCATGACTTCGCCATCGACACCCCTCCCCACCCGCCGCATCGCCGACATGGCCGTCTCCGCCATCAGTCTGGGCTGCATGAACCTCTCTCACGCTTATGATGCCCCGCCGAGCGAGGAGGAAGGCGCGCGCCTGCTCAATCATGCGCTCGACATCGGCGTGACGCATCTCGACAGCGCAGCGCTGTATGGCGGCGGCAAGAATGAGGGCCTGATTGCCCGCGCTGTCGGCCATCGTCGCAAGGATTATGTGCTTTCGAGCAAGTGCGTGCTCGATCTGATCGATGGCGAGCGTGTGCTGGACGGGCGGCCGGAGACGATCACGGGATCGCTGGAACGCTCGCTCAAGCGGCTCGATACCGATTTTATCGATCTCTATTACATGCACCGGCTCGACCGGAACGTGCCGATCGAAGACTCGATGGGCGCTTTGGTGCGCGCGAAGGAAGCCGGGAAGATCGGTGCCATCGGCCTTTCCGAAATGTCCGCAGCGAGCATCCGCCGCGCGCATGCCGTGCATCCCATTGCGGCCATTCAGTCCGAATATTCGCCCTGGGTGCGCAATCCGGAAGTCGCTGTGCTGGACGCCTGCCGCGATCTCGATATCGCCTTCGTCGCCTTTTCGCCGGTCGCGCGCGGAATGCTTGCCGGGGCGATCAGCAGCATCGACTTCAAGCCCGGCGACATCCGCATCCCCATGCCGCGCTTTCAAGAGCCGAATTTCAGCCATAACCTCAAGCTGGCCGAGCGGTTCAATGCGGTAGCGGCCGATCTCGGCATCACACCTGCACAGCTCAGCCTCGCGTGGGGTCTGGCGCGGGCGCCGCAGATCATCGCGATCCCCGGCACGCGGTCCATCGCGCATCTCGAGGAGAATGTGAAAGCGGCCTCCATCACCCTTACGCCCGAATCCGTCGCGGCCGTCGATGCGATTTTCGCGCCTGGCGCCGTTGCCGGCGCGCGTTATCCCGCACCGGTGCAGAAGCAGATCGATACCGAATTGCTGCCCGAAGAGGCGGACGCGGCATGAGCGTGACACTGGACGACGCGATGCGGCGGGCGATCGAGTGGGACTGCACCACGCTCATCAATCGCTACACGCTCCTGAACGATGCCGCCGATTGGGATGCCGTCGCGGCCCTCTATACCGAGGATGGCCAGATGGCCCGGCCGAGCGCACCGGATCAGCCCATCAAGGGACGTGACGCCATTCTTGCGACCTTCAAGAGCAGGCCGGCCCGTGCGGCGCGCCATGTGGTTTCCAACGTGGTCGTGGACGTCTTGAGCGAGACCGAAGCGACGGCGCTGTCGGTCATCGTCCTGTATCAGGGCGTCGCGAGCGAAACTGGAGGCCTGCCGGTGCGCGATCCCAAGGGGCCGCTGATCGGCACCTATACCGATCGCCTGCGCAAGACGCCGGAGGGATGGCGTTTTGCAGAACGGCGCGGCGGTCTGGATTTCGCGGCATGACCGGCGCCCCTGCATCACAGCCGGATGACTTCCAGGCGTTCCTCTCCCGGCCCTATCGCATCGAATGGGGACATTGCGACCCGGCGGGCATCGTCTATGCGCCGCGCTTCCTCGAGATGTTCGGCGAGAGCACGATCATGCTGTTCGAGAAGGCGCTTGGCGTGCGCAAGCGGGACATGCTGAAAACCCAGGGCGTGGTCGGCTTTCCGATGGTCGATGTGTCGGCCAAGTTCCAGCGCCCCGCCGCCTATGGCGATGATGTGGTGCTGGAGGTGGAAGCGCCCGATTTCGGCAATTCCAGCTTCACCATTCGGCATCGCCTGCTCAAAGACGGGCATGTTTGCGTGAGCGGCACAGAGAAGCGGGTGTGGACCGTGCGGGACAGCGAACGCCCGGGCGGGATGCGCGCCGAGCGCGTGCCCGATGACATTCGCGCGCGGTTCGCGCTGCCGGGAGCGTAAGGTTGCCCAACCTATCGAGGGCGCACAGCCATTCGATAGAGGGCTATCCATTTGCCAGAGCCTGCGCCATGATGCCCTCAACAAGAGGACTCATGGAGGGGCTTATGGTGATGGGGGATGCGGGCACGCCGCGTCTGCGTAGTGGCGGCTATCAGGCATGGTTGGTCGGACTGCTCAGCCTGAATTTCGGCATCGTCTTTTTCGATCGGCAGGCGCTCAACGTGCTGATGCCATTCGTCCAGCCCGAGCTCGGATTGTCCAACGCTCAGATCGGCCTGCTCGCGGGCGGCCTCTCCTTCACCTGGGCGATTGCGGCCTTCGCCATCGGCCGCCTGTCGGACACGATAGGGAATCGCAAGCTCCTGCTCGTCGGCGCGACGCTCGGCTTCTCGCTCTGCTGCTTTCTGAGCGGCATGGCGACAAGCTTCCTCTTCATGCTGTGCGCACGGATGCTGATGGGCGCGGCGGAAGGCGGCGTGATGCCGATCAGCCATGCCATGGTCGCCAGCGAAGTCGACCCGCGCCGTCGCGGCCTCGCGCAGGGGATCGCCCAGAATTTCGGGTCCAACCTGCTGGGGTCTTTTCTCGCGCCTGTCTTGCTGGTGTGGTTCGGCCTGGAGTTCGGGTGGCGCAACGCCTTCTTCCTCGCGTCCATTCCCGGCATCATCTGTGCCCTGCTGATCTGGTTCACGCTGGAAGAGCCGGCCGCTCCGGCCCGGCCGCAGGCACAGGATGGCCAAGCCCAAGGTGTCCTCAGTGTGTTGCGCACCCGCAATGTGCTGGTCTGCGTGCTGCTGGGCGTGCTGATGGTCAGCTATTTCGTCATCTGCCTGACCTTCCTGCCGATCTACCTCACCAGCGTCAGAAGCTACACCCCTACGGAAATGAGCTGGCTGATCGCAACCCTGGGCATTTCCGCGACTATCGGCAGCTTCGCGATCTCGGGCCTGTCGGACTGGATCGGGCGGCGGCCCGTCATGATCGCCATGCCTCTGCTCGGCATCATCCTGCCGCTGGGCGCCCTCTATTGGAGCGGGTCGATCTGGGGACTGGTCCCGATCTTCTTCTTTGGTTGGGGGCTGAACGGGATCTTCCCGTTGTTCATGGCCACCGTGCCGTCGGAAAGCGCCGATCCGCGCCAAGCCGCGACGGCGCTGGGTCTCACCATGGGATCAGCGGAAATCCTGGGCGGGGTCTTCGCGCCTTCGCTGGCCGGTGTAGCGGCGGACGCGACCAGCCTCGCCGCGCCCCTGTGGATCATGGTGGTGCTGGCGATCCTCGGCGGGATTGTGGCGATATTCCTCACCGAAACCGCCCCCTCGCAACGCGCCAGGATGGCGGCCGCGCCTTGACAGGATTCGATGCCGGGCCACGCATCTGAACAGCGCGGCCCGGCATGGAGCTTTTAAATCAGGCCGGCACGCTCGCGAGGCGCTTGGCTGCAATATCGGCGCCTTCCCGCAGGGCCTGCAGCTTCTTCCACGTGACGGCGGGATCGATCTTGCCATAGCCGGCAAAGGTGCCGAAGCCGCAATCCGTGCTGCCGATCACGCGCTCAGCGCCGACGATGCCCGCAAAGCGCTCGATCCGCTGGGCGACCAGTTCCGGATGCTCGACATAGTTCGAGCAGCTATCGATGAGGCCCGGGGCCAGCACAAGATCGTCGGGCAGCTTCGCATCCCGCCACACGGTCCACTCATGCTCGTGGCGGGGATTGGCCGATTCAAACAGCACCACGCCGGGGCGGGCCCGCAGGATCGTCGGCAGCACCTTCGCGAGATCGATGTCGCAATCATGCGGGCCTTCATAATTGCCCCAGCAGATGTGCATCCGCAACCGGTCGCGGGGGAGTCCTTCGGTGGCGGCATTCAGCGCCTCAACATTGGCCTCGGCAATCTTCACGAACTCTGCGTCGCTCACGTCCTGATAGCCGGTGTGGCGGGACATGGCGAGGTCGGGGCAATCGAGCTGCAGGTCGAAGCCCGCATCGATGATCGCCTGATATTCGGGGCGCATGGCCGTCACCAGATCCGCGAGATAGGCCTCGTGGCTGGGATAATAGGCATTGGGCTGGAAGGCCGTGATCAGGCCGGGCGACGCGGCATTCATGAAGCCGCGTGCGCCCTTGCCCTGCGCCTTGAGCGCCTGATCGAAACGGCGAATGTCGTCATGGCAGGGCTGCAGGTTCTTGAGCTTCACCGGTGCGATGCACGAGGCGCGGGTGAACTCCTGATCGCCCATGATCGCGGCGAGCTTCTTGCGCAGCTCCGGCAAGGGCGCGAGGTCGAGCGCCGGCTTTCGATCGGTGTGGCCGCCAAAGCCCTCCAGACGCTCGATGATATAGGTTGAGTAACCGACCTTGCCGAGTTCGCCATCGGACACGATGCTGACTCCGGCCTCGACCTGCTTGGCAACGGCATCGTCGATGGCCTGCTGTACAACCGTCTCGAACTGCGCGGCATCATAGGGCTCGCCATGATCCTTCGCGAGCAGCAAGGGAACAAGCTCCGGCCCGCGCGGCAGACTTCCGACATGTGTCGTTGCGATCACAGTACTCAACCCTTTCTTCAATTCAACGCTATGCCGCCGCCCCTCGCACGACCGATGCAATCAGGCAAGCCCGAGAGAGGCCGGGCCAAAAACGCAAGGCTTACCGCCATTTGCGGAGACAGTCATTGTTGACAATATCCAATGATGTCTCAGCATCACCCGGGCAGCCGCCGGCCCGCCGCTGTTCACACTATTGCACATATTGCTGGCCCCAAACCCTCATGTTATGCCGCCGCCACGCCGTTGCATGTCCGCTACGAGACATGAAAATCAGCAACGGCAACATGGAGAGGAGATTGCCCATGCGCAGATTTTGCGCGCGATCCGTTGCGTCCTATGCCCTGGCCTGTGCGCTAGCCGCGCCGGTTTACGCCCAAAGTGGCGAACAGCCCCAAAGTACCCAGAACACGGACGTTACCGGCGATATCGTCGTCACTGCCCAGTTCCGCGAGACACGGCTTCAGGATACGCCGATCGCCATCACCGCGGTCAACGCCGCCCTGCTGGAGCAGCGCGGACAGACCAGCATTGCCGACATCGCCAACCAGTCACCCAACGTGACCTTGCGGCCACAACCGCAAAATGGCGGCGCCGGCCTCATCGCCTTCATCCGCGGCGTAGGGCAGACCGACTTCAACTATGCCCTCGACCCAGGCGTGGGCGTTTATATTGATGATGTCTACATTCCGACCCTCTCCAGCTCGCTGCTGGACCTCATGGATCTGGACCGGGTGGAGATCCTTCGCGGCCCGCAGGGGACGCTGGCGGGCAAGAACTCGATCGGCGGCGCCATCAAGCTGTTCAGTGCCAAGCCCGATGGTTCTGGCGGCGGCACGCTCGAGGCCACCTACGGCTCCTACAACCGTCTCGATCTGCGCGGCATGGCCGACTTCGCTGTGACGGACAATCTGTTCGTCCGCCTGTCTGGCGCCGCGAAGAGCCGCGATGGCTACCTCAAACTTCTGGATTATGGCGCGACCCACCCCGGCTCCAACGTGCCGGCCAGCAACAACCGGGGCGCCGATCCCGTTGTCGGGACGCAGGGCGGCCAATCCTATGTCGCCGGGCGGATCGCGCTCCGCTGGCTGCCCTCCGATGCGCTCGAAGTGAACCTGTCCGGGGACTATACGTCGGATAAGTCGGAGCCGGCGCCAACCGTGCTGATCGCGGCCGGTCTGCCGGGGCCGACCTCGACCAACCCCAATCCGTTCAACCCGGCCATCCCCAACCCCGGTACGAATGCCAATGGCGGTGCCTGGCTGCCGGGCAAGAATGGCAGTCCCGTGCCGGTAGGCTGCGCCTTCGTGCCTTATGGGGCCTATGGCTGCGACTCCCTGGCCAGCTCGGCCTATGGCGGCGATCGCCGCTTCATCAGCTACGCCAATTTCGTGGATGGAATGCTGCCCACGTCACAGTCCCCCTACAAGCCCTACACGGCCTTACAGAACCAGAACTTCAAGGGCTGGGGCATTCACGGCAATGTGACGTGGACGTTGAGCGACAGCCTCAATGTCGTGTGGATTTCCTCCTATCGCGAATATCAGTCGAACTTCGGGCAGGATCAGGACGCGACCCCAGTGCCCGTCGCGCAACTGGATAACCAGCTCAACCATCATGCCTGGAGCCAGGAGCTGCGCCTGAACGGTAAGGTCGGCACGTTCGCCGACTTCACCCTCGGCGGCTTCTACTTCGATCAGAAGGGCACCTACTCCGCCCGTGTCGACCTCAACTATGCCGGCATTGACTTCCTGCATGGTCCTGACACCACGCCGTCCACCTCAAAAGCGCTGTTCGCCAATGGCGTGATCCGGCCGTTGGAAGGATGGAGCATCTCGGGCGGTCTGCGCTACACGCGTGATGAAAAGACCTACACCTACTTCCGCCGCAACCCGGACGGCACGGTTCCGTTCGGCAACTGGACGCCGGCGCAATTGCCGTCCCTCCCAATCTGCGAGTTCTTCCAGGGCGCACCGACCGCAGGACCGACCGGCATCGGCAACACGCCCAACTGCCTGCTCTCCGGCCTCTACAATGTCAGCGACAGCTTCAAGGGCGATCGCTGGGATTGGCGGATTTCCACCGACTTCCGTTTCTCGCCGGAACTGCTGGTTTATGGTTCGGTCGCCACCGGCTTCAAGGGCGGCGGCGTCAATCCCCGGCCGTTCTTCGGGCCCTCGGCGGGTTCGTGCACGGCACCGGGCTATGTCGCTCCGGCACCCTGCAACCAGCTCGGCAGCTTCAACCCGGAAACGCTCACCACCTATGAGCTGGGGTTCAAGTCCGACCTGTTCGATCGGCGCGTCCGGCTGAACGGCGCGGTGTTCCTGAACAAATATAATGACATGATCCTCACGCTCTCGGCCTGCCCATCCGTGCCCTGCCTCAAGCCGACCAATGTCGGCAAGGCGGACGTCAAGGGCTTCGAGCTGGAAACGACCATTCATCCGTTCGCGGGATTCACCGTCGATGGAAGCCTCAGCTACATCAACTTCCAGTATAAGGAAGTCGGCACGTCCGGCATTTCACTGGATGCGGTGACGCCTTACACGCCGGAATGGACCTACAGCTTCGGCCTGCAATATGATCATGAGATCACGCCCGGCACGGTGAGCGTGCGGTTCGATGGCTCCTATCAGTCCGATGTCTTCACCGAGACATCCAACTCTGAGTGGAGCCGGGTGGAGGGCAACTTCCTCGCCAATGGTCGCCTGTCCTTCACCACGACGGACAAAGACTGGCGCGTCTCGTTGGAAGTGCAGAACATGTTCAACAAATATTACTTCCTGACCAAGAGCGATGTCAGCGCGTCGCTCGGCGTCGTGACGGGTGTGCCTGCGCCATTGCGGACCTGGGCGGTCTCCGTGCGCCGGAGTTTCTGACCGCTTCGTCAAGCCAATGGATCGGGAGGCGCGCGCCGTCGCCTCTCCCGATCTTATTGTGCGCACAATCGCCGCACAAAAAGGCCAGAAGCGGTTGCGCCGCAGATACTTTGGACACTATCAATAAGCCAACCGCCTGCCTCCCCACGAACAGGACTCGTACATGCTCATCAAACGGCTCGACCACGTCAATATCCGCACCCGTGACCTGCTGCCGGTGGTGGCGTTCTACCGCGACATTCTGCTGCTTGAGGAGCGCGATCCGCCGTCCAATCTGGACCGGACAATGGTCCGGTGGATGTACGATCACAAGGACGATCCGATCGTTCATATCAGCACGCCCGGCGCGCTGTCCGAACATGGGGTTTACGACAATATCACTGGGACGACTGGCGGCCTCGATCATGTTGCGTTCCAGTGTGTCGGCCTTGGACCGCTAGTCGAGCGGCTCGAGGCGCATGGCGTGCCCTGGCGGGAGAATCGGGTCGAGGTGATCAAGATGACACAGGTCTTCCTGCACGATCCCACGGGCGTGCAGATCGAACTGAATGTGTTCGACGAAGAACCGGCCTGAACGCGCCTGACCGGAGAGGACCGCACAGAATGACCGACGCTGGCACGGGACAGCCCCCCAAGGCACTTGAGCAGTTCGACATCGCGGGGCGCAGCGCGCTCGTGACAGGCGCCGCCTACGGCATCGGCCTCGCTTATGCCGAGGCGATGGCGGAAGCCGGAGCGCAGGTCACGCTGACGGACGTCGATGGTGCCGCCGCCGAGCGGGAAGCAGCACGCCTGCGCGCGCAAGGCTATGAGGCGCGCGCCGACCAGCTCGATGTCTCCGACCGCGCCCGCACCACGCAGGTGTTCGATGCGCACGAGGCTGCTTATGGCGGACTGGACATTGCCTTTGCCAATGCCGGGCTCGGCATCGGCCCCGGCTTCTGGAAGCCAGAAGGCGGCCGCGACCCGCAGGGCCAGATCGACACCTACGATCCGGCGATCTGGGACAGGATCATCGCGATCAACCTCACCGGCGCCTACAATACGATGCGCGATGCTGCGCGGCTGATGAAGAAGGGGGGTAAAGGCGGCTCGATCATCGCCACCTCGTCCAATGCGGCCGTGATCTGCGAGCCGATTGTACCCATGCCCTATATGCCGTCCAAGGCCGGGGTCAGCCACATGGTGCGCCACCTCGCGCTGGAGCTGGGGGCCTATCAGATCCGCGTCAACGCCATCTTGCCCGGGCCTTTCGTCACGAACATCGCGGACGGATCGCTCAAAGATCCCGTCGTCCGCAAGGCGTGGGACGACGCGACCCTGATGGGGCGGATTGCCGAGACCTATCAGATCAAGCCGCTGGCGTTGTTCCTTGCCTCCGATGCATCGAGCTATGTAACCGGGGCGCAAATGATGATCGATGGCGGCATGTCGCTCGGCCGGCTCGGCTGAGCAATATCGCGCTGCCTCAAGCCAAGACCAGAACAGGAGTGACACGCATGACCACATCCGCACAGGCCGCCATCTGCAAGGGCGGTGAAGCGCCGTTCGCAATCGAAGCCGTGACGCTGGACGAGCCCCGCGCTGACGAGGTGCTGGTGCGCATCCACGCCTGCGGCATCTGCCACACCGATATGGCCGCACGCGATGGGCAACTCCCGACTCCGCTCCCCATGGTGCTGGGCCATGAAGGCGCCGGCGTGGTCGAGAAGGTCGGGTCCGAGGTGACTTATGTGAAGCCGGGCGACCGGGTGCTGATGAGCTTCAACAGCTGCGGCACCTGCCCGAGCTGTGAAGTCGACAAGCCCACTTATTGCTACAATTTCGTGCCCGAGAACTGGATCGGCACGAGGCCGGACGGCAGCCACACGCTGCATCGTGATGGCGAGGGCGTGAATGCGAATTTCTTTGGCCAGTCTTCCTTCGCCACCCACGCCATCGGCCATGCCCGCAACGTCGTGAAGGTGCCCGAAAGCGCCGCGCATGTGCCACTCTCGACCCTCGCGCCGCTCGGCTGCGGTTTCATGACCGGCGCCGGTGCCGTGCTGCGCAGCATGAAGGTGCGCGCCGGCATGCCCATCGCCGTCTTCGGCACGGGCGCTGTCGGCCTCGGCGCGATCATGGCAGCCAAGATCGCGGGCGCGAACCCGATCATTGCCGTCGACATCCACGATAATCGCCTCGCGCTGGCTCGCGAACTGGGCGCGACGCACACGATCAACGGCAAGACCAGCAATGCCGAGGAGGAAATCCGCAAACTCTGCCCGCAGGGGCTGGGCTATGCGTTCGATACGACGGGTCTGAAGGCGATCATCGAGAGCGCCGCCGGACTGATTGCGCCGCTGGGTATCGTCGGCATCGTCGGTGCATCCGACCCCGCCGCCAATCTGACACTCAATGAGTCGGCATTCATGGGTGGCGGCAAGCGGCTGATGGGCATCCTGGGTGGCGATTCCGATCTGTTCGGCTTCCTGCCCGAGCTGATCGACCATCATCTTGCGGGTCGTTTCCCGCATGACCGGCTCATCAAGACCTTCCCGTTCGCGCAGATCGATGAAGCCTTCCATGCCGGCGAGAGCGGCGCGGTGGTGAAGCCCGTCCTTGTGATGGACGCCTGACCGGTGGCCTGATCCTCGACAAGCCGCGCCCGTTCTTCTTCGGGTGTGGCTTGGATCGGCCATGCGGTGACGAGCTAGCGTTGCCGCTTCCATCTTTTGCTGAACATGTTAATTACTTTGCGTGGGCTGACGGCCCGGCCGCAGGCGCGATTATGCGTTCGCGTATGTGATAATTTCATATATAGAGAGAATGACAATGACGGCAGCAACAAACGTGATAGGAGCGGCGGCATGACGGCGCGGGGTCTGGCAGTCGAGAAGCCCAAGGCAGTCGAAGGACCGACGGTGCGTGATGCCGTGATGAGCCTGCTGCGCGATCTGGGCATGACGACATTGTTCGGCAATCCCGGCTCCACGGAGCTGCCGTTGTTCCGCGACATGCCGCAGGACTTCCAATATGTCCTGGGGCTGCAGGAAAGCGTCGTCGTCGGTATGGCGGACGGCTTCGCGCAAATGAGCGGCAATGCTGCGTTTGTGAACCTGCATTCCTCTGCCGGCACGGGCCATGCGCTTGGCAACATCTTCACCGCGTTCCGCAACCAGACGCCGCTGGTGATCACCGCAGGGCAGCAGGCCCGCAGCATCTTCCCTTACGACCCGTTCCTCTATGCCGAGAGCGCCACGGAGTTTCCGCAACCCTTCGTCAAATGGACCTGCGAGCCTGCGCGCGCCGAGGATGTGCCGTTGGCCATCCTGCGCGCTTATCATATGGCGATGCAGGCGCCGCGCGGTCCGGTGTTCGTCTCGGTGCCCATCGACGATTGGGATCGCGCCTGCCAGCCGATCAGCACCTCGACTGTCTCTCAGGAATCGATGGCGTCCCCTGCCCTCATCGGTGCCGCCGCGGACGCACTGAACGCCGCGAAATCGCCGGTGATCGTCGCCGGCGCTGGCGTCGGCCGCGAGAATGCGCGCGCCGCGCTCCATGCGCTGGCGACAGCGCATCAGGCGCCGGTGTGGGTCGCGCCAATGGCTGCCCGCGCCGTGTTCCCGGAAGATGACGCCCTGTTCGCCGGCTTCCTCCCGGCCTCGCGTGAAGCCATTGTGGACGCACTGGATGGCCATGATCTCGTGTTGGTGCTGGGGGCGCCGGTCTTTACTTATCATGTCGAGGGCTTCGGCCCCTATGTGCCCGAGGGCGCGCAGATCATCCAGATTGTCGATGATCCAGCCACGGCCGCTCGCACGCCTGTCGGCACGGCCATCGTCGGCAATGTCGCGGACGCGATTGCGCGCCTGTATGCTGCATCTCATGCTGCACCCCGGAAGGCGCCAGCACCTCCCGCGAGCCATGCCGCCGAAAGCCCCGATGGCGCCGCCATTTTCGAGCCCTATCTGATGCAGCGCCTTGATGCCCTGCGTCCCAAGGGCATCATCATCAGCGAGGAAGCGCCGAGCACGCGCGGACCGCTGCACGATCATTTCCCGATCCGGCTCGAGGATGAGTTCATGGCCACCGCCAGCGGCGGGCTGGGCTTTGCGCTGCCTGCTGCGGTCGGCGCTGCCCTTGCGCAACCGAACCGCACGGTGCTGTGCCTGCTGGGCGACGGGTCTTCGATGTATTCGATTCAGGGCCTTTGGACGGCGGGCGACCTTAAGCTCGACGTGCGCTTCCTCATCGTCAACAATGGCGGCTATGCGGCGCTCGACCAGTTCGGTGCGCTGTTCGACATCGAGGTGGTGGGCAGCAAGCTGCCGGGTATCGATTTCGTGAAGCTTGGTGAGAGCATGGGCGTGCCCGGTGCGCGCGTTTCCGACCCCGCAGCGCTGGACGATGCAATCCGGGATCTGTTTGCCGGCAGCGGCCCCCGCTTGCTGGAAGTCATGGTGGAACGGGCGCGTTGAGGCTTATGCTGCGCTCAGCATAAGCGGCGAGCGCCGGTGTCCGATAGGAGAAAAAGATGAGCAAGACATTCATTACCTGCGCGATCACCGGCGCATCGCCGATGCCCAAGCATCCCAACTTTCCCTTCCGCCCCGAGCATGTGGCGCAGGAAGCGCTGGACGCGGCCGAGGCCGGCGCGTCGATCATCCATGTGCATGTCCGCAATGGCGAAGATGGCACGCCGAGCCAGGAGATGGACGACTATCGCAAGGTCGTGAGCCTCATCCGGGAAAAGAACACGGACGTGATCCTCAACGTCACGACCGGCCCAGGCTGCATGTGGTTCCCCAAGAGCGCCGAGGAGCCGGCGATGCCGGACCTCGAAAAGACCCTGATGTTCACCGCGGAGCGGCGGATCGAGCATATTCTCGACCTCAAGCCCGACATGTGCACGCTCGATATCTGCACCATGAATCTGTGGGGCGGCATCGCCATGAATCTGGAGATGATCGTCGGCAAGATGGGTACCATGTTGCAGGACGCGGGCGTGTTGACCGAGATCGAATGCTTCGAGGCCGGCGATTTCGTCTTCGCGGACGATCTGATGGCCAAGGGCCTAATTCCCAAGAATGCACCCTTCACCTTCGTACTCGGCACCAAATATGGTCTGCCCGCGACGCCGGAGGCGATGATGTATTCCAAGAACCAAATTCCGCGCGGTGCGCCTTTCACCGGCTTCGGCATTTCCCGCCACAGCTTCCCCATGGCGGCGCAGTCGGTGTTGCTGGGCGGGCATATGCGCGTCGGGTTCGAGGATACCATTTACCTGCGCAAGGGCGTGCTGGCGCAGAGCAATGCCGATCTGGTGCGGCAGGGCGTCGAGATTCTCGAGAAGATCGGCGGTGAGCTTGCCACGCCGGGTGAGACCCGGCAGATGCTCGGGCTTAAGCAGTGAGGCGGGCACAATAGGGCAGGCCCGCCGACGGCTATTGGGGGATCGCGGCATGGAAGCGAAGGCGGAGTCCTCGTCGGTCAAATCGGCCACGCGGACGCTCGACATTCTGGAATATGTCGTCAGCAGTGGCCGGCCGGTCAGTGCTGCCGAGATTGCGCTCTCCTTGGCGATTCCCGTTAGCAGCCTCTCCTATCTGCTCGGGACTCTGGTCGAGCGCGGCTATCTGCTGCGCAGCGGCCGACTCCATTCGCCCGGGCCAGCGCTCGCCCGTCTCAACCCAGCCCCGGAAGCTATCCCGCTCAAGGACCGGGTCTATCCGGTGCTGCGATCGGTCTCGCGGCAACTCAACGAGACCGTCTCCTTCTTCGTCCGCCATGGCGAGAATATGGAGGCGATTGCGGGCGAAGTGGCCCCCCAAGCGCTGCGCTATACCATCGAGGTTGGCCGTCTCGTCCCGCTCCATGCCTTTGCCGCCGGCAAGGCCATTCTGGCCGCGCTCGATCCGCAGGAGCTGGACGCCTATTTCGCGGCGGCCAGTCGCGCGGCATTCACGCCACAGACGCGCACTGCCGAAGCAGAGCTGCGCCGAGAACTGGCACAGATCGCGCAAACCGGTATTGCGCGCACTGCTGAAGAGTTCACCCCCGGCATCATCGGTATCGGCCATGCCGTGCATGTGGGCGGGAGTCTGGTCGGCGCGATCAGCGCCGCCATCCCCGTCGCGCGAGCAACCCCGGACCTTGAGCAGCGCGCCGCCGTTCTACTCACGCAGGCGGCGCAGGCTCTTGGCGGCGAATGAGGGCGAGGCGCCGGGGGTTCTCAACCTCCTCGCACCGCTTCCCGATGCCAGCGTGGAGGAAGTCTTCGATCTGATCCTCGAAAAGGCCGGCACCCGGATCGAGCGGATCGTGTCGCAGGGACAGACGACGCCCGAGGTCGCGCCATACGATCAGCCCCATGACGAGTGGGTGCTGCTGCTGGCCGGCGCGGCCCGGCTCTGGCTGGAGGACCGTGGCGAATGCCCGCTGTCACCCGGCGATGCGCTGCTCATTCCCGCTCATGTCCGTCATCGGGTCGTCTGGACGCAGGCGGCACCGCCGACCGTCTGGCTGGCTGTGCATTTCCCGCAGGATCGCCCAGCAGAGTGAACCGCCGGGCGACGTGTCGGGCCGTTAGTTACCCCGCGGCTGCTTGGTCATCATCGGCGTGAAATTCTCGACAATGAAGTCGCGTCCGAGCACCGGGTGCGCAAAACTCATCGGCACTTCGTAGCGGTGCGGCCAAGTCTGGCGGACTTCCTTCTCGGGCAGGATGCGGTCGGGGCCGTTGGGATCTTCCGGATAAGGTTTCTGCGCCGGCTGCAGGTGCGCGGTGGTGTGCGCCCAGCCCTTCTCATAGTCGCCCTGCCACTGCATCATATAGTCGAGGCGCTTGATCTTCCAGACGCCGTCTTCCTTGACATAGTCATTCTCGTAGATGCCGGACTCCCAGAACTGCTGCGGCACCCCTTCAGGCTTTTCGTGCAGCGCGTCGTCATGCCAGCCACCCGCAAGAATGCCGCGGAAGCGCCCCTTGGCGGTCTGGCCGTCCTCGCCAATCGTGATCACATCCTGCAGCTGGAAATGGTCGAGCAACAGGCCATGAACCGGTCCGCGCCGTCCGCCGGTGAACAGGTTCTGGAACCATGTTCCATAGAGCCGCATCACGCCCTTATATCCGACATATTCGCCGGAGAGGAACACAACCACACCCTCCTTGGCAAAGAGACCGGCAACCTCCTCGGGGCGGTTATAGTCGATATAGTAGCCATAGGCCCATTGGAGCCGACGGATCGCGTTGATATCTTCGAGTTCCTGGACCTTCTTTTCCAGCTTGGCCAGGCGCGATTCCACCTCAGACATTATCGACTCCTCTCTCTTTGACTGTATGTTTTGCTAACAAAGCACAAATAGCCGGCGAGAGGAAAGAGTCATCATGAGCAGCACGGATTGGTCCGGAAAAGTCGCGTTCATCACCGGCGCGGGCACTGGAATCGGCTTCGGGATCGCGCGGGCTTTCAGCAACGCCGGCATGCGCCTCGCCCTCTCCTACCGCAATGAAGAGCAGCGCGCGCGCTGTACCAAATGGTTCGAGGAGCGCGGGCGGGAAGTGCCGCTCTGGATCAAGCTCGACGTGACCGACCGGGCGGCGTTCCAACAGGCGGCAGAGCAGGTCGTCGACCATTTCGGCGCCTGCCATGTGCTGGTGAACAATGCCGGTGTCTCCGTCTTCGGCCCCACCGATGAAGCCAGCTTTGCCGACTATGACTGGATCATGGGCGTCAACTTTGGCGGAGTGGTGAACGGCATCGTGTCCTTCCTGCCCAAGATCAAGGCGAGCGGCGAAGCCGGCCATGTTGTCAACGTCGCGAGCATGGCGGCCTATCTCTCCGGACCGCAGGCCGGGATCTATACCGCCAGCAAATTCGCCGTGCGCGGCCTGACGGAGTGCCTGCGCTATAATCTGGTGCCCTATGGCATTGGCGTCTCGCTGGTCTGCCCGGCGCTGGTCGCGACGGATGCGGCGCTCTCCGCGCTCAAGCGCCCGGCCGAATTTTCGGGCAGCGGTTTCGCACCGGTGGACGAGGCGGAAATCCGCCAGTTCGCGACCGCTTTCGAGAATGGCATGGACCCTCTGGAGGCCGGTGAGAAGATTTTTGCCGGCATGGTCGAGAACCGGGGCCTGATCTTCACCCACCCCGAATTTGCGGAAGACTTCAAGGACATCTACGAAACCAGCCTCGCCGCCCTGCCGGATGAAGTCGCGCCGCCGGAGCGCCTTGAGGTCGAGCGGATGCGCCGGGCCGCTAACAAGGCCGCGCTGGAAGGCGCAAAGATCGGCTTGAGCGACCTCACCTAACTAAGGCGGAGCGCCTTGCGTGCGCGACGGCGACGATCCAATAAGACGCAAAGACAGGGGAGAATATATGAACGGCAAATCCATCGCCTCTCTGGCCGCCTTGCTGGCCGGCGCCGCCCTTGCGCCGACGCCTGCAGCCGCACAGGACGCGGCCCAGCGCTGTGCGGAGCTCACCAGCCAGAATTTCGGCGCCGAGGTGAAAATCACCAGCGCCGTGCTGGTCCCGGCCGGGCCATCCAAGGCGCCGCCGCCACCAGGTGAGCCGCCTGCCACCTTGGTGCTGCCCCAGCATTGCCGCGTTGAAGGCGTCATCAATCAGCGCACAGGTGCTGGCGGCAACACCTATGGCATCGGTTTTGCCCTCGCGCTGCCGCAGGACTGGAGCGGCCGCTTCCTGCTGATGGGTGGTGGTGGTCTGAATGGCAGCATTCGCGAGCCGATCGGCCCTGTCGCTGCCGGCAATCGTCCTGCCCTCGCGCGCGGCTTTGCCGTGCTCAGCCATGACAGCGGCCACAAAGGCGCGGTGTTCGACAACGCCTTCATGGTCGATCAACGCGCGACGCTCGACTTTGCGGAGAGTTCGGTGCGCACGGTCACGCTCGCCGGCAAGGCGATCGCACAGGGCTTCTACGGCAAATCGGCCACGCGCAGCTACATGACCGGATGCTCGACCGGCGGCCGGGAGGGCATGCTCGCCGCACAGCGTTATCCCGAGTTGTTCGATGGAATCGTGGTCGGCGCGCCGGCCATGCGGACCGGCAACTCAAATCTTGGCATGAGCTATGCGCAGGTGATGTTCAACCAGGCCGCGCCCAAGGATGACAAGGGCTCGCCCTTGATCGACAGGGCCTTCTCGCCGGCGGACCGCCAACTCATCCTCAAGGGCTTGCTCAACCAGTGCGACGGTCTCGATGGCCTCAAGGACGGGATGATCGAGAATGTCGGCCAGTGTCGCTTCCAGCCTGCCCGGCTGCAATGCACCGGCACGAAGGCGGATTCGTGCCTGAGCAAGGCGCAGGTCGAGGCCCTTGAGCGCGCCTTTGCCGGGCCGCGCGACAAGTCCGGTTACCCGCTCTATGCGCCGGTGCCTTTTGATACCGGCATCGTCGATACCTCCGGGCCGGTATCCGGCTACATCACCACCGGCGCGCCGGGCGTGTTCGGCCCACCACTGCGCGACCTCACGATCGATCTCGATGCCCGCATCAACGAGGTGCGCAACAACGCCCAGCAGCGGCTTACCGACACATCCTATTGGACCAACCTCAACACCTTCCTCGACAAGGGCAGCAAGATCCTCTTCTTCCACGGCGTGAGTGACCCCTGGTTCTCGGCCTGGGATACGTGGGATTACTGGCTGCGCGCGTCCGAAACCAATGGCGAGGCGTGGGACAAGGCGAGCCGCTTCTACATGGTCCCGGGCATGGCGCATTGCGGCGGCGGCAATGCTTTCGATCAGTTCGATCTGCTCGGCGCCGTGGTGGATTGGGTCGAGCAAGGCAAGGTGCCGGAAGGCGTGACCGCGAGCCGCCGCGATGGATCGGCCAGTCGCCCGCTCTGTCCGTTCCCGGGATATGCGCGCTATACCGGCGGCGATGCCACCAAGGCTAGCAGCTTCACCTGCACCCAACCTGACGTGGAGGAAAAGCCATGAGCCGCGGCCTCTGTGCAGTCGCGCTGATTTCCGTGTTGGCGCTCCCGGCTCAAGCCGCCGACGCTGACCCCAGCAAGCCCAGCCTGGAGTTCGCCTTTGAAGAGATGGTCACGCTCTCGCCGGCCATGCCGGCCGGGAAGACGCCCTATGGCGAGCGCCTGATCATTCCGATCACCGGCGGGACGTTTGAGGGACCGGGCATCAAGGGCACGATCATCCCCGGCGGATGGGACTGGCAGTTGCGGCGCAGCGATGGCTGCACGGACATCAAGGCCGATTACATGATCCGCACCGATGATGGCGTGATCATCAACGTCGTCAACAAGGGCACGTTGTGCGGGCCGGACAAGGACGGCAAGCCTCGGCCCGGTCGCACCCACCCGGTGTTCGAGGCACCGCTCGGCAAATATGAGTGGCTGGGGCAGAGCGCGTTTCTCGGCACGCTGGAGCCGGTGATGGCGGACGGCAAGGTGAGCGCCGTCCGCATCCGCTTCTACCGGGCGATGTAAGCGGGCGTCTGCAGGACGATCAGATGCCGTAGACGTCCAGCATCGTCGGCACCCGGTCGTTCAGCAGGCGGATGACCTTGCGGGAGATTTTCCACGCGCCGTCCTCGTGTCTCAGCTCATGCTCGTAACGCCCGAAATAGGCGTGCGAGCGATTGCTGCGCACATCGTGCACATTCACGATGAAGGTAGAATTCACGCGCGCCATCCCCTCGCCCGCCGGCTCGGCGATGACATTGCCAATCATGTGGGACACGCGCGGCATGACCGCGGACGCCACCGAAAAGCCCGAGCGGATGCGCTGGATGCGGTCCGCCAGGTTTCGGCGACCGCGATAATAGATCAGCGAGAGTTCAGCCTCAGGGTCTTCGGTCTGCGTGCCGTCGTCGCGCCAGGCGGGCATCCAGAACACGCAATCCTTGGTGAACAGCTCTAGCCAGGTCTCGAGATCGAGACGGTCGAGCAGCAGCGCCTCGCGATAAAGCAGTTGCGCGGCGTCGGCGTGGCTCAGCTGGCTCATGCGATCACCTCCGCCATGCGCTGCGCCCAGGCGCGATAGTAGCTCGCGAACAGGCTTTCGTCGCACAGCTGCGCATCGGCGACGACGTTGCGCGCGGGCTTGAGCTCGATCATGTCGGCATACATGTTCCCGCCCTCTTTCGAGGCGGTCAGGCCGCGGGCGTGGCCTTGCAGCCAGGGACGGTCCTGCTCGGCCATGCCCAGCTGGGCTTCCTCATAGCAGACGGTGTCGTCCGGTGTCGCCATGCCGGTCGGATTGAAGAAATCCTCATACTGCCGGATGCGGAATGTCCGCGCCTGCGCACTCTCGCCGCGCGGCGCGATGCACCAGGTCTGCATCTCGGTGAGGCCGGCGGCCAACGGGCGGATGACCCGCATCTGGCTGGAGGCATTCTCGGCGATCTGCAGATTGGGGAAGATCGTGAGGTTGCGCATGTTGAACATCCAGTTGCGCTTGGCCTCGCCATGATCGCGGGCGAGCTGTTCGGCCCGTTCGAACTCCGGAATGGCCGAGGAGACGGGCATGATGCCCCAATTGAGCACATGGCCATGATCGAAGCTCATCGTGCCGCCGCTCGTGCCGCTGGCCTCCTCCTGCCAGAAGTCGGAGGCCCCCAGCGAGGACTGCACGACATCCTCCGCCTGCTCCTTGGCGCGCTGATCGAGAATGCGGATGTAGCTCGGATGGGTGGAGGTGAAGTGATACTGGTCCGAGCAGTTTTCGAGCTGCATCTTCCAGTTCGCGGCATAAGTGAAGGTGACGCGGCCTGGCACCAGCTCCACGCCTTCCGGACTCTTGTCGACCACCAGATCGAGCAACTTCCGGGCCTCGCCAAGATGCTCATCGAGGCTCGGCACGTCGGCATTCAGGCTGGCAAACAGGAAGCCGCGATACTCCCCGAACTTTGCAACGGGTGCCAGATCGTGGTTCTCATCGTCGAACCCGGCGCCGTAGCAGCCGCTCTTCTGCCACTTGATGTTCTTGTTCGCGCCGGTGCTGTCGAACGTCCAGCTGTGATAGGGGCAAACGTGCCGGCGCGCATTGCCACACAGCTTTTGGATGAGGCGCACGCCCTTGTGCGGACAGGCATTGACGAAACAGTGCAGCACGCCTTCGCCATCACGACTGACAATGATCGGTACTCGCCCGATGAAGCCGGTGAAATAATCGTGGGGATCCTCGGCTTGCGTGGCGAGCCCGATGAACACCCACCCGCCTTCGAAGATGTGCTTCATCTCCAGATCAAACAGATCGGGGTCGCGGAACAGGGCACGGTTGACGCGGAACACGCCGTCTTCCGGGCGGTCGTCGATCAGGTCGCGAAGCGCAAAGCCGGTCATCGTTCACTCATCTCCCAAGGATCATGCTGGTCGCGCGACAAGATCCCTGGAGGACCATCGCGCGCGTCATACGAAATCACTTAACATGATAAGCATATCGTCGCAAGCGCAAGCGGCAACGCGCGTGCTCAATCCTCATCGATTGCTGCGCACAATGCGCGCAACTCAGCGGCTAGCCCCTCAAGGCGGGTCGCGCCGAACCGGGTGGAATAGACCCGCATCATCGCCGCGACATGGGCGGAAATCGCTGTCACGATCTGCGCGCCTGCCGGCGAGAGCGCGATGGTGGAGCGTCTGCGATCATCGGGATCGGCAGTGCGAACGATCAGCGCGCGCCCTTCCAGTTCCCGCAGGATGCGCGTGACGCTCGGCGCGTGGAGCAGCGCGACTTCGGCCAAGTCGGTTGCATCGGTGGTGCCCCGGTCGTTGATCACCCGCAGCACGCGCCACTGCGGTTCGGTGATGTCGAAGTCGCGGAGCTTGGTGCGCATCGGGGCGATCACCGCTTCCTTGGCGCTCAACAGGATCGCGGCCAGCGATTGCTCGAATGGCGGGAGTTTCTCGTCTTCGACCATCTTCGCCCCTTGCGCGCTGCCTGCCCAGCCCGCCGCGTCATTCCACGGCCGGCATTCGCGCAAAACTCATCGCTATTCACTGAGCTGACGTCCAGCCCATAAAAAACGGGGCCGCCTTTCGGCAGCCCCGCTCTTGAACTCTTGAGACCGATCAGGCCTTCTTGGTGCGCCAGCTGTCGGCATAGCCGGTGCGGGCCACGGCCGAGTAAGGCACCGGTGCGACGATCGCCTTGATCTCGGTCTGCTCGTGCGGCTCGACGGTCGGCTTGGAGGTGCCGCCATTGGGCTCGCCCCATAGCAGCGAGACTTCCGTGCCGGGCTTGGCATAATTCGGATCGATCATCGCGAGCGTGAGCATCTTGCCCTCGTTCGACGAGTAACCAACCCAGGTGGAGACGCCGATGTGCTTGCCGTCGACCATCACCGAGTCATAGGGGTGCATCGAGTAGACCGCGCTCGGGAACTCGAAATATTTGGCGCGGCCGGACTCGGCGAAGTAGCTGCTCATCACGCGCAGCATGTCCTCGTCGTCGAGCGCCAGCGTCACCTTCTCGAGGTGCGGCTCGTTCGCCATCTTCTCAAGGGCTTCCTTGCCGATGAAGTCATGGTCGAACTTGACGATGATGCCATAGCCCACATCCCACGGCGTCAGGCCGTAGCCCTCAAGCGTCTCGGGCACGAACGAACCGCCCGCCGAGCACTTGGCGCCATAGCTGTTCTCGCCGGCCCACTTGCGGAAGTCCGCAGAGCCTTCGCCGAACAGATAGCCCGGGAACGGGGACGGGATCCAGCCCGACTCAAGCGTGTTCGACGAGTAAGCGCGACCGCCGACGAGGGCGAGGTCGTGCTTCTTGCCGGCAGCGACGAGCGCGCTGTGCACGGCTTCGTAATCGGCCCAGGGACCATAAAGCTCATAGCCCGGCTGACCGGCCATGCCGTGACGCAGGGCGCCAACAGTCTTGCCGGCGATCTGGACGTCCGCCATGTTGAAGAACTTGAGGTCCGGCGCGGCCTGGCCCATCGCGTCCGTCAGGATCGCCATGGCGTTGGGGCCCTGCAGCTGGAAGCGATAGTGGCGACGCTTGCCGTCCGTGCGCAGCGCGGTGCGCTCGTCGCGGGTCAGCGTGACGTTCCACTTGCCGGTGGAGGCGTGGAACTCGGCCCACTCGATGGCCGGCGCGCGGCCGACGAGATTGAACTGGTTCTCGGCGAGATAGAACAGGATCACGTCGCCAATGACATAACCCTCAGGCGTCACCGGGACCCACTGCTTGGCCTTGCCGGGCTTGAAGTTCTTGAAGCTGTTGATGCCGAGATAGTTGAGGAACTCGAAAGCGTCGGGGCCTTCGACCATCAGCTCGACCATGTGGTAGCTCTGGTTGAACAGCACGGCCGTCTTGGCCCATGCGCGCTGCTCGTTGCGCCAGTTCGAATATTCCGCGGGCACGCCCGGATAGACGTTCGGACCGGTCTGCTGGTTGCGCAGGAAGTCGACGGCATTGCCGGCGCCATCCAGCACGTCTTGAAGATTCTTCGCCATGATACTCTCCTTCGGACTGAAGTTAGAAACGCAGTTATAATTGGTCAGGGGTTCGCGGTGGCCGCAGCTTCTTGCTGCGCGACCCGGTCGAGCCAGGTGCGCAACAGGGCGGACATCGCATCGGGCTGTTCGACCGGGAGCATATGCCCTGAATCCGGGATCACAGCATAAGTCGCGCCCGCAATTGCTGCAGCAATTCGCTCATGCTGCACCGGCGGCGCCCAGGCATCATGCGCGCCGGTCGCGACAAGCGCGGGGCAATGGATTTGCGGCAACAGGCTCTCGACTTCGGGGCGTGCCAGCAGGGCGCGGATCTGCCGCTCGAACATGTCGATACCGGCATCGCTGCACATCTGCCAGAGCATGTCCATCAGCTGCGGCTTGAGCCGGTTGCGCTCCCACACCATCGGCGGCAGCCAGGAATCGATCAGGGCGTCCATGCCCTCTTCCACGCCGCGGTTAAGCAGCGCGAAGCGCCCGTCCGCCTCATTGGGTTTGGGCAGATGAACACCGGTGCTGATAAGGCCGATGCCGGCAAGCCGCTCGGGCACTTTGCGGAAGATTTCGAGCGCGACCCGGCCGCCCATCGAATGGCCGATGACCGCAAAGCGCGCGGGCGCTGAGTCGATCACCTGATCGGCCATGGCGGTGAGGCTGTCCGCCTCGCCATATCCATCCACTGCTGCGACTGGCATGATCTGCCCCAAGGCGGCGACCTGCGGCGCCCAGATGCGCGCATCGCAGATGAGGCCCGGCAACAATAAGACCGGCACAGCCAGAGAGGGCGAGTCGTTCATCGCTTCCAATCGTTCGTATATACGAAAACTTCATCTACCCGAAAACGCCGCGCAAGGCCAGACCAATTCGAAGTTCAGACGGCAATTTTGCTGCACGTCAGGAATGCACAGGCACCCAATGCAAGCAACCCTCCCACGCCGGGCGCGGGAGGGTCTACTATAAGGCGGTGTCCTTGCGGGACGAATGGACCTGCTGGTATCAGTCGACGAGCATCAGCGCGTCGAGTGCGACCACGCCCTGGCCGTTGGGATAGACGACCACCGGGTTGAGATCGAGCTCCTGAATGCGCGGCTCACCGCGCAGCAGACGACCGATGCCGCCGATAAGATCGGCCACCGCCTCGACGTCCAGCGCGGGCGCACCGCGATAGCCGTTGAGCAACGCGGCCTGCTTGAGCTTGCCGAGTTCAGCCACGATGGCCGCCTTGGTCATGTCCGGCGAGAGCAGGCGCACGTCCTGCAGGATTTCCGCCGTCACGCCGCCAAAGCCGGCGAGGATCACCGGACCCCATTGCGGATCGTTCTTGGCGCCGACGATCAGTTCCATACCGCGCGCGCCCATTGCCTCGATCAGCACGCCATCGAGAATGATGGATGCGTCATAGCGCTTCACGTCCGTGAACATCTTGTCCCACGCCGCGCGGATCGCGTCGGCGCCGACCAGATTGAGCGCCACGCCGCCGGCATCGCTCTTGTGACTAAGCGCGGCAGCCTGCGCCTTCATCACCACTGGGCCACCAATAGCGTCGGCCGCGGCAATCGCCTCTTCGACGGTCGCGGCAAACTGACCCTTGGGGAAGGGAATGCCGAGCGGCGCGAGCAAGGCCTTGGCCTTGTATTCCGGCACGACGCCCTTTTCGCTGGCGAGCGCAGGCACGCTTGCCGGCGCTGCGTCCGTCTTGGTCGCATCGCGCTGACCGGCGGCCGAGAGCCGCTTGATGGCCCGCAAAGCCCGCTCTGTCGTCGGGAAATAGGGAATGCCCTCGGCGCGAAGCTGCTCGATCCAGTCGGCCGGCACGTGCGCGCCCTCATCCACGCCGCCGAAGATCACCGGCTTGGTCGCCTTAAGCTCGCGGACAGCCTTGAGGAACGGCGGCAGCTTGATGCCGATCGTCGCCGGATTGGTCTGGATGATCCCGGCGAAGATGGTGCCGACGCGATCATCCTCGAACAACGCCGCGAGGGTGCGGTAATACATGTCGGGATCGACAAGGCCTTGTGCGGTCAGATCGAGCGGATTGCTGACCGGGACGAACTCGGGCAGCGCCGCGCGCAAGGCAGGGGCGTTGTTGTCATCGAGGGTCGGCAGCGCCAGGTCCAGTTCTTCAGCCAGATCCAGCGTCAGCGCCTTGAGCGCACCGGATTCGCCAAGCACGGCGGTACCGCCACTCGGCAGCGCCGGGCAACGCGCCGCGATCTCGGTGATGTCGCCCAGCTCTTCCAGCGTCTCGGCGACGACGACCCCTGCTCGCTCCACCTTGGCGCGCATCAGCTTATAGTCGCCAGCCATAGCGCCGGTGTGCGTGGCGGCGGACTCGCGCGCCGCACTGCTCTTGCCGGGGTGCAGCAAGGCAACGAGCTTGCCGGCGGCACGGGCCTTGTCCATCAGTGCCAGGAAGCGGGCGGGATCACGGAACTGCTCGACGATCATCGCGATGATGCGCGTCTTCTCGTCGGCGATCATGAACTCGACATAATCCTCGACGCCGCTGCCGGCCTCATTGCCGGTGGAGACCGAGTAGGTCAGGTCGAGCGTGCGGCTCTCCAGCATCACGGCGAGCACGGCCGCCATGGCGCCACTCTGCGAGACAATGCCGACCCCACCCGGGCTCGGCGCCTTGATCTCGGTGTCGATGAAGGTCAGCGGAATGCGATCCAGATAGTTCACGGAGCCGAGGCAGTTCGGCCCCTCGACCACGATGCCGGCTTCATGCGCGATGCGCCCGATTTCCTGCTGGTCGGCCATGCCCTGCTCGCCGCCCTCGGCAAAGCCTGCAGCAAAGATGATGGCGGCGCCGGCCTTGCGCGCGGCAAGCTGGCGCATCGTATCCAGCACCGCGACGCGCGGAATGGCGAGGATCGCGCAATCCACGCCCTCGGGCAGCGCCTCGACGCTGGGCACCGCGGGGCGTCCGCTGATCGTCTCGCGCTTGGGGTTGACGAGGTGGATGTCACCGGCAAAGTCGTTCCGAACGAGATTAGCCAGAACGCTGGCACCGAGCGAACCCGGCGTTTCGGAAGCTCCGACGATCGCGATGGACCGCGGACGCAGCAACCGATTGATGTCACGCGTTCCCGCCTGCGGGCGCTCTCCGGCCTCAACCGTCATAACTCAACTCTCCTTCGCGAAACCAGCTCGTGGCAATCAGACCTTTCGCCCCGGCGGCCGATGCTGCCGGGGCGAAGGATAAAACATGAGAAAGGGCGGCCCTGTTCAGGCCACCCCTCCGGCAACTCAGACGTCGGTCTTGGTCTTGTCGTAGTGACCCAGGCCCGGCTTGAAGGTCTTGTCGTCGAGGAACTGCTTCATCGCGACATGGCGGCCATCCGACTTGTCGAACCAGTTGAGGCCTTCCTGCAGGCGGATCAGATAATCCTCTGCATTGTCGTAGGTCATTTCCTTGACCCGGCGGACGGCGTCCTTGGTGTACTTCACCGTCGCCCAGTTCTTGGCGATCAGCGTCTCGGCGACCTGCTTCACGCGGGCCTTGAGCTGGTCGACCGGCATCGACTCGTTGACGAGATTGTAACGGGCCGCTTCCTGACCGGAGAGGTTCTCGCCCATCATGGCGTGATACATGGCGACGCGCATCGGCATCAGGTCCACGGCCACCTTGGTGGCGCCACCGCCGGGGAGGATGCCCCAGTTGACTTCCGACAGGCCAAACTGCGCTTCGTCAGCCGCAAAGGCGAGATCGCAGGCGAACAGCGGGCCGTAGGCGCCGCCGAAGCACCAGCCATGCACCATGGCGATGGTCGGCTTCTGGAACCAGCGCAGACGCTCCCACCAAGTATAGGCCTCACGCTGTGCCTTGCGCGTGCCGGCCAGGCCCTGCGCCTCGGTCTCGCGGAAATATTCCTTGAGGTCCATGCCGGCGCACCAGGCGGGACCTTCGCCACCCAGAACCACAACGCCGACATCGTCCCGGAATTCGAGATCCGTCAGAACCTTGAGCATCTGGCGGTTCAGCTTGGGGCTCTGCGCGTTCCGCTTAGCGGGGCGATTATAATAGACCCATGCGATATTATTCTCGATCTCGACGCGAACGGTATCCTCTTCCCGCTCGATGGACGTATTTTCCTCAGCCATTTGATTTCCCTTCAAGGCAATTTATGCTATGCGCCATAGCATTATCGACCATGGCTCACAAGGGGCTGGCGACTGGTTTTCATCCGGGGGCATGATGGCAAGGGACCAGAGGCAGGGACGCGACAAGGCGCTGGATTCACCGGCTGAACCCCCGGTCGCCAATACGCTCGCCAGCCCGCTCGACGGGACGCTCGGTTATCGACTGCGCCGCGCCTCCATGGCGATGATGGGCGATGTCATCGCCGCACTGCGTGCCATTGACCTGAGCGTCGGCGAGGCCTCCTTGCTGATTCTCGTCGGCCACAATCCCGGGTGCCGGCAGAGCGATGTCGGGCGGGCGCTGGCGATCAAGCGCGCCAACCTGACGCCGCTTATCGGCCGGCTCAAAGCTCGCGACCTCATCAGCGATGCGCCCATTGACGGGCGATCGCTTAGCCTGACGCTGACGCCGCAGGGAGAAGCCCTGCAGCGCGAGGCGATGAAGCGGGTGAAGGCGAGCAATCGCAAGTTCCAGAAACGCCTGACCATCGAAGAGAAGGCGCTGCTCGCCGCGCTGGAAGCGTTGGGCTGAGCGGGGGCACGGCCCTTCCCCTCCCGGGCGTCAACCTATCGCAGCGTCGCCCTTCACCGTCACCGGAATGCGCAGATAGCGCACGCCATTGGCCTCCGCCTTCGGGAAGCGCCCAGCGCGGATGTTGACCTGGATCGAGGGCAGCAACAGGCGCGGCGCGGACAATCCGGCGTCCCGCTTGGTGCGCATCGCCACAAAGTCCTCCTCGCTGACATCATCGCGCACATGCACGCTGTTTGTCCGCTGCTGGCCGACGGTGGTCTCCCAACGATAATCATCCCGCCCCGGCGCCTTGTAATCATGACACATGAAGAGGCGGGTCTCGTCCGGCAGGCTGAGCAGGCGGCGGATCGAGCGGTAGAGAGTGCGTGCGTCCCCGCCGGGGAAATCGGCCCGCGCGGT
Organism: Sphingobium sp. B10D7B; assembly: GCF_025961955.1. NCBI lineage: Bacteria > Pseudomonadati > Pseudomonadota > Alphaproteobacteria > Sphingomonadales > Sphingobiaceae > Sphingobium > Sphingobium sp. B10D7B. The sequence goes on along the minus strand of NZ_JAOQOQ010000001.1, from coordinate 1,493,745 downwards.
CCCGTAATCCGGCATGAACAGCGTATCGCCGACGAACACGGCGTCGCCGATCCGGTAGGCGATGTCTGCCGGGGTGTGACCGGGAAGATGCAGCACCTCGACCTCCAGCGACCCCATCGAGAACCGCTCGCCATCGGCGAACAGGCAATCGAAATCCGAGCCGTCGGTCTGCAAATCGTCCAGCGCGAAGACGGGGCGGAAGATCTTTTGAACGTCCCGGATGTGCTCGCCAATGCCGATCTTCGCGCCCGTCTTCGCCTTGAAGAAGGGCGCGGCGGAGAGGTGATCGGCATGGGCATGGGTTTCCAGCACCATGGCAATCGACCAGTTCTGCGCCTGGGCGCGGGCAAGAATGCGTTCGGCTGAGCCGGTATCGACCTCGCCGCTGGCTGGATCGAAATCCAACACAGGATCGATCACGGCCGCGATGTGCGTCTGCGGATCGACCACCAGATAGCTCACCGTGTTGGTGGGCTCGTCAAAAAATGCCTCAATGATGGGTTGGGTCATAAGTGCCTCCATTCGATGCTTGACAATATAGAAACGCCTTATACATTAGCAATATCTAATTTAGAGGATACTGATGTTAGAAGCTGCCATGGATCTCGACACGTTCGAGGCGCGCGCCGGAGAGGTTGCGCAGGTGCTGAAGGAATTGAGCAACGGGCGCCGCCTGATGCTGCTGTGCAAGCTCGTCGAACATGGCGAGCGCATGGTGGGCGATCTGGCGGACGATGTCGGCCTCTCTCAATCGGCCCTCTCGCAACATCTCGCCCGGCTCCGCGAGGAAGGCCTCGTGACCTCCCGCCGCGAGAGCCAGACCATCTGGTACAGGATTGCCGATCCCCGGATCGAGACCCTGCTTGCCACGCTCTATCAACTCTATTGCACAGGGGAATGACCCCATGACGATCCAGACACTCTCCCCCGCCGACGCCAAGCGCCTCATTGAGGGTGGCGCCAAGCTCATCGATATCCGCGCGGCGGACGAACATGCCCGCGAGCGCATTCCGGGGGCCGTCAACGTGCCGCTGGAGCGCATCGACACGGTCGACGCCGGCAACAATGCCATCGTGTTTCACTGCCGCTCGGGCATGCGGACACAGGCCAATGCCGACCGTCTGGCCGCAGCCAGCGATGCCCCCTGCTTCATTCTGGAGGGCGGCATCGACGCCTGGCGCAAGGCCGGGCTGGATGTGCACATCGACAGCGGGCAGCCGCTCGAGATCATGCGGCAGGTGCAACTGACCGCCGGCGGGCTGGTGCTCATCGGCGTATTGCTCGGCTTCCTCGTCGCGCCGGGATTCTTCGGCCTTTCCGCCTTTGTCGGCGCGGGCCTGATGTTCGCGGGGGCGACCGGCTGGTGCGGCATGGCGACGCTGCTCCAGCGCATGCCCTGGAACCGTCGCAAGGCGGCCTGACGCCATGACGACCGCGCAGATCCTCCTCGCGCTGCTCTCGGGCGGCCTCATCGGCATCGTGCTCGGGCTGGTGGGCGGCGGCGGGTCGATCCTCGCCGTGCCGCTGCTCGTCTATGTTGTCGGGGTAGGATCGACGCATGCCGCGATTGCGACGGCCGCCGTAGCGGTTGCGGCCAATGCGGCGACGGGGCTTGCGGGTCATGCGCGGGCGGGGCGGGTCAAATGGCCCTGCGCGCTGGTGTTCGCGGCGTCGGGCGTCGTGGCGGCAGCGCTAGGGGCAGAGATCGGGAAGGCGGTGGACGGCCGGCGGCTGCTCGCGCTGTTCGGCCTGTTGATGATCGGCGTCGGTATCGCGATGCTGCGCAGGCGCAAGGGCGCCGACGATCCCGACGTGCGTCTCACCCGCCAATCCGCCGGGCGGCTGCTGCCGCGGCTGATCCCCATGGGCGCCGGCGTGGGTCTGGCGGCGGGGTTCTTCGGGATTGGTGGCGGGTTTCTGATCGTCCCGGCGCTCATCGCGGCGACGGCCATGCCCTTCGCCACGGCCGTCGGCACCTCGCTGGTGGTGGTGACGGCATTGGGACTAACCACTGCGACATCCTATGCGCTGTCCGGCTATGTCGACTGGCCGCTGACGGCGCTGCTGATCGCCGGCGGTGCTGCGGGCTCGGTGCTGGGGATGCGCGCGGGGACGGCGCTTGCTGCGCACAAGAAGCTGCTCGAACGCGGCTTTGCGATGTTGGTGATCGGCGTCGGCGGCTATGTGGTCTGGACCGCCCTCTAACCCCATCCGTCGGCGCCGGGCCGTGCGGGTCATCACGCTTGCGATGGGGAGAAATGGCGCGCCCGGAACGATTCGAACGTCCGACCCTCAGATTCGTAGTCTGATGCTCTATCCAGCTGAGCTACGGGCGCTTGCCAATCTCACGGTGCCGGTTGGCCGCCGTGGGAGAGGCGCAGATAGTCGGGGGCGCCGTCCGTGGCAACCCCCTTTTTTGCATTCTTTTTGTCCTTTCAACCGCGCGCGGCGAGCGCCGCCTGTGCGGCCGCCAGACGGGCAATCGGCACCCGGTAGGGCGAGGCGCTGACATAATCGAGACCGGCCTTCTCGCAGAAGGCGATGGAGGCCGGATCGCCACCATGTTCGCCGCAAATGCCGAGCTTGATGGCCGGGCGCGTCGCCCTGCCCCGCTCCACGGCGATCTCGATCAGCTCACCCACGCCCTCGACATCGAGGCTCACGAACGGATCGCGCGCGAAGATGCCCTTGTCGACATATTGGGTGAGGAACCGCCCGGCGTCGTCCCGGCTGATGCCGATGGTCGTCTGCGTCAGATCGTTGGTGCCGAAGGAGAAGAACTCGCCGGCCTCGGCAATCTCGCCGGCCTTGAGCGCGGCGCGCGGCAGCTCAATCATGGTGCCGACGAGATATTCGACCGAGGTACCGCGCTCGGCGAACACGGCCTTGGCGGTCTTGTCGACGATGTCCTTCATCAGCTCCAGCTCGCGCTTGGTGGCGACGAGGGGAATCATGACCTCGGGGATCGGCGCATCGCCGCTGGCCTTGGCGACATCCAGCGCCGCCTCGAAGATGGCGCGGGCCTGCATCTCGTAGATCTCGGGATAGGTGACGCCCAGACGACAGCCGCGATGGCCGAGCATCGGGTTGAACTCGTGCAGTTCGGCCGCGCGACGCTTGAGCAGATCGACACTCACCCCGGCAGCCTCGGCCACGTCGGCGAAATCGACATCCTCATGCGGCAGGAACTCGTGCAGCGGCGGATCGAGCAGGCGAATCGTGACCGGCAGGCCGGCCATCTCGGTGAAGATCTCGGTGAAGTCGGCGCGTTGCTCGGGCAGCAGCTTGGCCAGCGCCTCCCGACGGCCCGCCTCGGTCTCGGCGAGGATCATCTGGCGCACGGCGGTGATCCGCGCGGCATCGAAGAACATATGCTCGGTGCGGCACAGGCCCACGCCCTCGGCGCCGAACTCGCGCGCGGTGCGGCAATCCAGCGGCGTCTCGGCATTGGCGCGGACCTTGAGGCGGCGGACCTGATCGGCCCATTCCATCAGCGTACCGAAATCGCCGGCCAGTTCGGGCTGCACGGTCGGCACTTCGCCGGCCATCACTTCGCCTGTCGCGCCGTCGATGGTGATGATCTCCCGCTCCTTGAGCAGACGGTCACCGATCCGCATCAGCTTGCCGGCGGTATCGATGGAGATGCTGCCCGCGCCGGAGACGCAGGGGCGCCCCATGCCGCGCGCCACCACGGCGGCGTGGCTGGTCATGCCACCGCGCGCGGTGAGGATGCCCTTGGCGGCATGCATCCCGTGAATATCCTCGGGGCTGGTCTCGATGCGCACGAGGATGACCGCCTCGCCCAGCTCGTTGAGCCGCTCGGCGGTCTCGGCATCGAACACCACCTGGCCGGATGCCGCGCCCGGCGAGGCCGGCAGCCCCTTGGTCAGCACATCGCGCGGCGCCTGCGGATCGAGCGTCGGGTGCAGCAGCTGGTCGAGCGCGGCGGCATCGACGCGCGCCACGGCTTCCTCATTGCTGATCAGGCCTTCATGGGCCATGTCGACCGCGATCTTGAGCGCGGCCTTGGCGGTGCGCTTGCCCGAGCGGGTCTGCAGCATCCACAGCTTGCCCTGCTGCACGGTGAACTCGATGTCCTGCATGTCGCGATAATGCGTCTCGAGAATCTGGAAGACCTTGGCCAGCTCGGCATAGGTCTCCGGCATGGACTCCTCCATGCTGAGCGGCTTGGCCCCGGCCCGCTCGCGCGCGGCTTTGGTCAGATATTGCGGCGTACGGATGCCGGCGACGACATCCTCACCCTGCGCATTGATGAGATATTCGCCATAATAAGCGTTCTCGCCGGTCGCGGGATCGCGCGTGAAGGCGACACCGGTGGCGGACGTTTCGCCCATATTGCCGAACACCATGGCCTGCACGTTGACCGCCGTGCCCCAGTCGCCCGGAATATTGTTGAGGCGGCGATAGACCTTGGCGCGATCCGCCTGCCAGCTGCCGAACACGGCGCCGACGGCACCCCAGAGCTGCTCATGCACATCCTGCGGGAACGGCTTGCCCCAGAGCTGCTGCACCAGCGCCTTATATTCAGCGACCAGCGCCTGCCAGTCCTCGGCGCTCAACTCGGTATCCAGGAAGGCGCCCTTGTCCTCCTTGGCGATCTCCAGCGCTTCCTCGAACTTTCCGTGATCGAGGCCGAGCACCACATCCGAATACATCTGGATGAAGCGGCGATAGCTATCCCACGCGAAGCGCGCGTCGCCGGATACGGTGGCGAGACCTTCCACAGTTTCATCGTTGAGGCCGAGGTTGAGCACGGTGTCCATCATGCCCGGCATCGAGACGCGGGCACCGGAGCGGACGGAGACGAGCAGCGGATCGGCCTTGTCGCCAAAGCGCTTGCCGGTCACGCCCTCGATATGCGCGATGCCGCCCGCGACTTCCGCATTCAGGCTCTCGGGATAGGTCTCGCCATCCTCATAATAGCGCGTGCACATCGCGGTGGTGATGGTGAAGCCCGGCGGCACCGGCAGGCCGATGGCGGCCATGCCATCCAGATTGGCGCCCTTGCCGCCAAGCAGGTTCTTGTCGCCCTTGCCGCCATCATCGACGCCACCACCGAAACGGTACACATATTTCGTCATTCAGACACTCCACCTGCATTGGAATGCGCGCGCAAGCAGCCGTTATGGTCTCGCCGCCGACGCGCGATTATTGCTCGCGAACCTAACCTTCGATTTTCGAGAAGTCGGCAACTTTGTGCACCGCAGCGCGAATACGGGTCAACAGACTTAACCGTGATTGGCGCTTGACCGGATCGGCATCGTTCACCGTCACCGTCTCGAAGAACGCATCGATCGGCGCGCGAAGTGTGGCCAGCGCGGCCATGGCGCTCTCAAAATCCTCCGCCTCGATCGCGGCCTGGGCGCGCGGCTCCGCCTCGTCCAGCGCATTGACCAGCACAGCCTCGGCCGGCTCCAGCGCGTAACCCGGCTCAGCCGCAAACTGCGCCTCGTGGGCGCGCATGGCATCGGCCATTTCCGGATCGGTCAGCGCTTCGCCGGGGTCTTCCTCGCCAAGCTGGCTCTGCGGCTTGCCGCCCTCGGGCTGTTCCTTCTTGAGGATATTGGCTGCGCGCTTGTAGCCGGCGAGGAGGTTCTTGCCGTCCTCGGTGCTGACGAAGGATTGGAGCGCATGGACGCGGGCGAGCAAGCGAACGATATCGTCCTCGCCACCGAGCGCGAACACGGCGTCGATAAGGTCGTGGCGCACGCCCGCTTCGCGCTGCTGGACCTTGAGGCGGTCGGCGGTAAACTCAAGAAGCTCTCTGGTAGCGCGATGTCCCGGAGCCGCTTGCCGATCATCAACGCCAAGCCGTGCCTCTGCAAAAGCAACAACCTGCTGAAATGTCGCGGGCTTTCCGAGAGCAGATTCCAATCCAAAATACGCTTCTGCGAAAGCGCTACGTCGTTCTGAACTTCTGGCTTGGAGATACCAATTATAGGAAGCGCTCAGAAGTGCGATTGTAAGTGAGCCCCGAATTTGGTTCCCTAGAACCAAACGGATGCTGCCCAGCGCAGCGCGGCGCAAGGCGAATGGATCTTTTGAACCCGTAGGCTTCTCGTCGATTGCAAAAAAACAAACCAACGTATCCAGCTTATCCGCCAGCGATACCGCCACCGTCACCGGCGCAGTCGGAACCTCATCCCCCTGCCCGACCGGCTTGTAATGATCGCGGATGGCATCGGCGACCGCATCCGGCAGACCTTCGGCGCGGGCATAATAGCCGCCCATCAGACCCTGCAGTTCGGGGAACTCGCCGACCATTTCGGTGACGAGATCGGCCTTGCACAGGCGGGCGGCCTGTTCGGCAAGGTCGGCCAGTTGCGCTTTGCTGTGCTCCTGCGAAGGCAGGAGCCCAGGGCCAGCCTGGGCGACATCGCCCTGGGTTCCTGCCTTCGCAGGAACACCGGGTTGGTTATCGGCGCGGACAATGCCTTCTTCCACCAGCCAGCGGGCGAGCTTCGCGACCCGCTCCACCTTGTCGGCAACGGTGCCCAGCTTCTCGTGGAAGGTGATGCGCGACAGCTTCTTCGCGTGATCCTCAAGCTTCGTCTTCTTGTCCTGCTCCCAAAAGAAGCGGGCATCGGAGAGGCGCGCGGCGAGCACCTTGCCATTGCCTTCGACAATCGCCGTGCCGCCATCAATCGCCTCGATATTCGCCGTGCAGATGAAGGCATTGGCGAGCTTGCCAGCACTATCCCGCAGCACGAAATATTTCTGGTTGATGCGCAGCGTGAGCTGGATGACCTCGGGCGGCACCTCCAGAAACGCGGCGTCGAAGCGGCCGAGCAGCGGCACCGGCCATTCGGTCAGTCCGGCATTCTCGGCGACGAGGCCGGCATCGGGGATCAGCTCCAGACCGGCCTGCGTCGCCAGTTCGTTGGCGCGCCGGTCGATGATCGCCTTGCGCTCCTCCTGATCGACGATGACATAGGCGGCGCGCAGTTGATCCGCATAGGTTGCGGCACTCTCGATGGTGATCTCGCCGCTCGAATGGAAGCGGTGGCCGCGCGTCGTCCGCCCGGTCGCAATCCCCTCGATCGCGAAGGACACCACATCATTGCCGAGCAGCGCGATAATGCCCTGCAGCGGACGCACCCAGCGCAGGCTCTCGGTGGAGAGGCTGGCATCGCCCCAGCGCATCGACTTGGGCCAGGGGAAGGCGCGCACCAACTGCGGGATCGCCTCGGCCAGCACATCGGCCGTCGCGCGGCCAGGCTTCTCGACCGTGGCGAACCACACACCATCGCGATCCTCAAGCTGGTCCTGCGTCAGGCCGGTCTTGCGCAGGAAGCCCTCCAGCGCCTGCGGCGGCGCCGAGGTGCGCGGGCCTTTGAATTCCTCGCTAACGGCCTGCGTCGAAAGCGGCAGAGCGCGGGCGATGAGGGCGAGGCGGCGGGGCGTCACATGGACGGTCAGGCCCTCGGGCTTGAGACCAGCCTGTGCCAGTGCGTCGCTGAACAGCCGGGCGAAATCCTCGCTGGCCTTGGCCTGCATGCGCGCCGGGATTTCCTCGCACCGCAGCTCGAGAAGGAAGTCAGCGCTCATCATTCCACCCACCCATTATGCGTCATCCAGGCCTCGCAACTCCCCTTCGCGAGATCGCGCACGCGGCCCATGTAGCTGGCGCGCTCCTGCACGCTGATCACGCCGCGCGCCTGCAGCAGATTGAAGACATGGCTCGCCTCGATGGCCTGCTCATAGGCCGCGAGGGGAACGCCGGCCGCGATACTCGCCTTGCACTCTTCCTCGCAATCCTTGAACCAGCGGAACAGCTTGTCCGTATCCGCCACCTCGAAGTTCCACTTGGAGAGCTGGCGCTCATTTTCGAGGAACACGTCGCCATAAGTAACGGCGGGCCGATCCCCCACCGCCTCGTTGAACACAAGGTCGTACACGCTGTCGACGCCCTGGATATACATGGCGAGGCGCTCAAGCCCGTAGGTCAGCTCGCCCGCCACCGGCTTGCAGTCGAAGCCGCCCATCTGCTGGAAATAGGTGAACTGCGTCACCTCCATGCCATCGCACCAGACTTCCCAGCCCAGGCCCCAGGCGCCGAGCGTCGGGCTCTCCCAGTCATCCTCGACGAAGCGGATGTCGTGCAGCAGCGGATCGATACCGATCGCCTTGAGCGAGCCGAGATACAGATCCTGCAGATCCGGCGGGCTCGGCTTCATAATCACCTGATATTGGTAATAATGCTGCAGCCGGTTGGGGTTCTCGCCATAACGGCCGTCCGTCGGCCGGCGCGAGGGCTGCACATAGGCGCAGTTCCACGGGTTCGGCCCAAGGCTGCGCAGCGTTGTCGCAGGGTGGAAGGTGCCCGCCCCGACCCGCATGTCGAAAGGCTGGAGGATCACGCACCCCTGCGCTGCCCAATAGTCATGCAGCGTCAGGATGAGTTGCTGAAAGCTCAGCGGTTTGGAGGCCTTATCCTGCATGGTTCAACCGTTTCACGTCTAAGCTTGAGCGGCTGTGCGCCGCCCGTCTGAACGCGCGCGCTTTGGCCCATGGGGCTAACGCGGTCAAGCCGCGCGGTGGCGCCGGGCCGGGCGGGGTTGCGTCCGCGCGCCAACTTGCCCAATGCAGGCGGTGATTTGAGGAGCGCGTGCATGAACTGGAAAACATTGATCCTCGGTTGGGCGCTGCTGCTGCCCCCGGCCCTCACCGGCCCCGCGCTCGCCCAGCAACCCAAGGCGCCGGCCACACCGGCCGCCGCTGCGGAGGCGCCCACCGTTCAGGCGCGCCCGGCCCTTTGGGTGGTGCGGGACAGGGACACGACGATCTACCTCTTCGGCACCATCCATCTGCTCAAGCCCGGCATCAGCTGGTTCGAGGGGCCGGTGCGCAAGGCGTTCGACAAGGCGGATACCGTCGTGCTGGAGGTCATCGATCAGGATCAGGGCGCCACGCGGGAGGCAATCATGCAGCGGGCGGTGGCCCCGGGCCTGCCGCTCTCCAACAAGCTCGATGAGGCGACCCGCACCGCCTATTTCGCCGCGCTGGAAAAATATGGCGTCTCGACCCTGCTGTTCGACCATGTGAAGCCCTGGTTCGCGGCCACGACCCTGACCGTGCTGCCGCTGGATGCACTCGGCTATTCGCCCGATAGCGGCGTCGACAAGGCGGTGAAGGCCGCGGCGGTCAGCGCGGGCAAGTCGCTGGTCGGGCTGGAAACGTCCAGCGAGCAGATCGGCTTTTTCGACCAGATGCCCGAGGGCGTGCAGCTGACCCTGCTCAAGGAGACGCTGGCGGAGCTGCCGACCCTGGCCGAAACCATCGACGGCATGGTCGCCGCGTGGAGCGCTGGCGACGAAGAACGGCTCGCGGCGCTGATGAACGAGACGACCGAGAGCAGCGAAGAAATCGAGCGCATCCTGCTGACCGACCGCAATGCCCGCTGGGCCGAATGGATCGCCGCGCGGATGAAGCAGCCCGGCACGGTCTTCATGGCGGTGGGCGCGGGTCATCTGTCGGGAGACAAGAGCGTGCAGGCGATGCTGGAAAAGCACGGTCTGTCCGCCAAGCGGGTGAAATGGCCCCGGTGATGGACGGGGCAGCATAAGGGCTGATCGATGAGTGCGCCGCACCCAGCCTTGAACAAGCGCCGCCTTGCGCCGCTGCTGCTGCTCGCGCTGGCCTCCCTGGCAGCCCTTTTGTGGCTGGGCTGGCGGATCGGCGCGCCGACGCAGCCCGATCCCGCCGCCGTCACGGCGCGCCCGGCGCTGTGGCAGGCCAGCAAGGGCGAGGCGCGGCTCTGGCTGTTCGGCACCATCCATGCCGTGCCGCGCGGCGAGGCCTGGCTCTCGCCGGCCATCGCCAAGGCGGCCGACGAAAGCGACCGCTTGTATCTGGAGGTCACCGGGCTTGAAGGTGAGCGCAAGAGCCGGGCGGTATTCGAGCGGCTGGGGCGGCGCGCCGGCCTGCCGCCCATCGCCGCGCGCCTCTCGCCTGAGGATGCCGAGCGCTATCGGGCGCTGCAGGCGAACCACGGCGCGGCGCTCGATCAGCTGGACAGCTATGAGAGCTGGGCCGCCGCGCTGCTCCTCAACGCTGCGGCCGCCTCCGGCCTCTCGCTCACCGCCGCGGAGGCGGGCGAAGCGGTGCTGGAGCAGCGCTTCAACAAGGCCTCCCGGCCGGTTCTGGGGCTGGAGACCATCGACCAGCAACTCGGCCTGTTCGACAGGATGCCGGAGAGCGAGCAACGGCTGCTGCTCAGCCAGTCCCTCACCGACGCGGCGCAGGCCCCTGCCCTCTACCGCAGCCTGTTTACCGCCTGGGCGGGCGGCGACGTGGCCCGGCTGGAGCGCGAGTTCATCGCCCCGTTCGCCCGCGCGCCGGCTCTGCGCGCAAGACTGATCGATGGGCGCAATGAGCGCTGGGCGCGGCATCTCGATGCGGCCATGACGGCCCAACCCGGCACAGCCTTCGTCGCGGTCGGCGCCGGGCATCTGGTTGGCGATGCCAGCCTGCAGGCCCGCCTTGCCGCGCGCGGATGGCGCATCGATCGGGTGCAATGAACGCGCGCTCGGTCGCTTCGCTTGCTTTCCCCGCAATTTGCCGCTAAGCGCCCCGGCTTCCGTCATGGTCATCCCTGGAGGCGTGGCGGAGATTCTAGCACTAAGCTTCTGGAGACACGCACATGAGCGATACGCTTACGCTGTCGGCCGAGGCACGCGATCGGGCAGGCAAGGGAGCCTCCCGCGCTCTCCGCCGTGAGGGCCGCGTTCCCGCCGTCATTTATGGCAATAATGAAGAGCCGCAGTCGATTCACGTTGAGGAAAAGATCCTCAACAAGCTGCTCGGCACGGGCCATTTCTTCAATTCGGTCGTCATGGTCGAAGTGGGCGGCAAGAAGGTCCGCACGCTCCCCAAGGACGTGGCGTTCCATCCGGTTACGGATCGTCCGCTCCATGCCGACTTCCTGCGTGTTTCCGAACACGCCCAGGTGCATGTGAATGTGCCCGTGGTGTTCGAGAACGAAGAGGCCGCTCCCGGTCTCAAGCGCGGTGGCGTGCTCAACGTCGTCCGTCACGAGCTGGAAATGATCGTGGATGCCGCCGAGATTCCGGACAGCATCACGGTTGACCTCACCGGCTTCGATGTGGGCGATTCGATCCACATCAGCGCGGTGAAGCTGCCCAAGGGCGCCGAGCCGGCGATCACCGATCGCGATTTCACCATTGCCACCATCGTTGCTCCGTCCGCGCTCAAGTCGAGCGAAGGCGACACGACGAAGGACGGCGAAGAGGCCGGCGAGGCGTAAGCCTCTCCGCGCGGGGGGAGCGCATCTGTGCAACTCTGGGTTGGCCTCGGCAATCCCGGATCGCAATATGCGCTCCACCGCCACAATGTCGGCTTCATGGCGCTGGACGTCATCGCCGCAGACTACGGCTTTTCGCCGTGGAAGAAGCAGTTTCAGGGGCTCGTTTCCGAAGGCCGCATCGGCCCGCACAAGCTGCTGCTACTCAAACCCCAGACATTCATGAACCAGAGCGGCCGCGCTATCCGCGCCGCCTGTGATTTCTACAAGCTCGGTGTCGAGGACGTCACCGTCTTCCACGACGAGCTCGATCTTGCGCCGATGAAGATGAAGGTGAAGCGCGGCGGCGGCACCGCCGGCCATAATGGCCTGCGCTCCACCGACGCGCATCTGGGCAAGGACTTTCGCCGCGTGCGCATCGGCATCGGCCATCCCGGCGACAAGGACCGCGTGACCGGCCATGTGCTCGGCAACTATGCCAAGATCGAGATCGATCCGCTGGCCGACCTGCTCGGCGCCATGTCGCGCGAGGCGGAATGGCTGGCTGCGGGTGACGACGTGCGTTTCATGAACGAGGTCGCGCGCCGCTTGCAGGATTGATGGCGAGCGAGCGCGCGGTTACCGGCTCCCACCATCCTGCACCTGCGCGGCGCGATAGGCGGCAAGGCGGGCACGCCAGGGCGCCAGCGTTCGTTGCGGCACGTCCGGCCGCGCCATCGCCGGTTTGCCAGCCCGCAATCGCGCCCGATCGGCCTCGGGCGGATCGACGCGGCGCACCCGCACCTGCACCGTCCCCTGCTGCCTGATCCCCAGCAGTTCTGCCGCGCCCTCCGACAGGTCGATGATCCGGTTGCGGGCGAACGGCCCACGATCATTGACGCGCACGAGGATTGTCCGCCCTGTATCCAGCGCCGTCACTTCCACGTAGCTCGGCAAGGGCAAGGTCTTGTGAGCGGCGGAAATGCCGTGCTTCACAAAGCGCTCGCCATTGGCGGTCTGGTTACCGGATTCACTGCCATACCAGCTCGCATCGCCCAGCATATCCAGCGTGCGATCATCGCTCGGCGTGTAAGTGACGCCCCGCACCACATAAGGCGGGCCGATGCGCATCGGCGTATCGCTGACCGGCCGAAATTTGGTGCTGTTGGCGCACCCGGCGAGGGCCGGCACCGCCAGGAGAGCGAGCCAGACAGAGCGCCCCGGCAAGGCGCGCGGCATGGAAGAGCGGATCGCAAGCATCGCCTTACCCCTAACCCACTGCGCCGCCACGGTGAAGAGATGAGTCGCGTGCTAGGCGGCGGGCACAAGCTGGGCGCTTCCGGCAGTGTCGGCTATCCTGCATTTTCGTCGCGATGCAGATATTCCGGACACGACAACATTGCCGACATCGCTCACTATAGCAGCAGCCACTTCACGACGCACGCGCCAGCCAAGAGGACCAGACCGCATCCCCACCACGGGATGGGGGTGCCATCGTCATAATCTCCCAAGTCGACATACCGTTGCACCGCTTGCCTTTGACGCGCCCCGTATGCGCCGTCGCGGGATCGAATGTCAGCATCATCAAGATAGTGGTGAACGGCCTCCGGCGTCGCGTCGATTGGCAGTTCCTGCTGAAGCTCGCTTGCTAGCCGCTCCACCTCAAGCCAATCTGTTGGCTCTCGTTCTTCGACAGCCAGAATGACCGCTAAGCGGCTGCGTAGCTCGTCCATTTCCACGCCTACAGCCTAGAGGATTTGGCCCTTGTTGCAACGGCCGCTTTCTACGCCAAATCAGCCGTACAGACCCTCCTAGGCTGTGTCTGAAATCGGACGTCGCATGCCCCTGAATTTTATCCAAGCCGCTCACCCTTCGTCATTCCCGCGCACGCGGGAATCCAGCTGGAGCGTTGGTCCCGAATGTAAGCGTCGATCTGGATTCCCGCGTGCGCGGGAATGACGGCGTTTTGTGCCTCTAAGCTGTCGACACCCCTTTCAGCCCCATCTCTCACCTCACCTAAGTCACAGAACTGACTTGCAATCTTCATCCCCTCGCCATCGCCTCGCAATCATCATGTCATGCGCCTCTGCGATCAGGCCTCGCCTGAGCGGCGAATGCACCTTCCGCGAGCCGTGGCGGAACCAAATCAGGGGAAATCATGTCACATCTTACCGACCAAGCCCGCGCGCCCTACCGGACCGCGATGTCTGACGAGGCCAATCCCAACAGTCTGGAAGCGATTGTCGAGGCCAATCCCTCGCGCCGCACGATCATCAAGAATGGCCTGTTCGGCCTGTCGATCTTCCCGATCGCCGCGATGCTCTCGGCCTGCGGGGAGGACAAGGACGGGATGGTGACCATTCCCAATCCCACGCCGACACCCAGCCCGACGCCGACTCCCACGCCCACGCCGGCAGTCAGCTACGCCATCGAGTTCACCTCCGTCGCCGCCAATCAGGATGACAAGGTGACCGTGCCGGCGGGCTATGACGTGAAGGTCCTGCTGAAGGCGGGCGACGCGATCGAGGCCGGCGTGACCGGCTATGCCGGCAGCTTCCCGACGCCTGCCACGGCCGAGAAATGGGCCGGCGGCAATCATGATGGCATGGAATATTTCGAGCTGTCCGGCGTTGACCCCAACAAGGGCGGCCTGCTGGCGATCAACTTTGAATATCCCGACTTCAACATTCTGATGAACGGCAATTACGATGCCGCCACCGCCACCGCCGACCAGAAGGCGCTCGCCCTCTCGGCTGTGGGCATCGGCGTGGTGGAAGTCGCCAAGGGCAGCGATGGCAACTGGGCGGTGAAGGCCGGCTCGCAATATAACAAGCGCTATACCGGCAACTCCAATTACCGCGCGGGTGGCCCGGCCGCCGGGCTGCTCTCCGGCACGATCAAGGGCATGCTCAACAATTGTTCGAGCGGCCGCACGCCGTGGGGCACCTACCTCACCTGCGAGGAAACGACGGACAATTATCTCGACCCCACGCGCCCCGAGCGGGATTATGGCTGGGTGGTCGAGATCGACCCACTGCAGGAGCTGGCTCCGGCGACTAAGCGGACCGCCATGGGCCGGTTCAGCCACGAGAATGTCGCTCACCTCACCAACAGCGATCGCCGCGTGGCCTTCTACATGGGCGACGATTCGACGCCGGGCTGCATCTACAAGTTCGTGCCGGATCAGGCCTACAGCACAACCAACCGGGCGGCGAACAGCAACCTGCTCGACTATGGCACACTCTATGTCGCCAAGTTCAATGCGGACGGCTCGGGCGAGTGGAAAGCGCTGGTGCAGGGCCAGAACGGTCTTGTCGCCAATGCGTCCGATCCGGGCGATGTCAGCCAATTCACGACGGCCCCTGCGCCGACGCCGGTGAGCTTCAACAGCCAGGCCGACGTGCTGATCAATTGCGCCTCGGCCGCGCGGGTTGCGGGTGGCACCGTGATGGATAGGCCGGAGTGGATCACGGTCTCGCCCGATGGCAAGGCGATCTTCGTGACGCTGACCAACAACAGTGGCCGCAAGGTCACGGATGCGGCGAACCCGCGCGTCACCAACCGCCACGGCCACATCCTCAAATTCCGCGAGAGCGGCGATTCTCCGCTGGCGACCGGCTTCACCTGGGAGCTTTTCCTGCTGGCCGGCGACCCCGGTTATGCCGCCGGCGGCACCAATCTGGTCGGCAATATCAATGGCGACACCTTCTCCAGCCCCGATGGCATCCGCATCGATCCGCAGGGGCGCCTGTGGGTGCAGACAGACCATAGCGTGCCGGGCACATCGGGCGCGAGCGGCGTCACCATCGAGCAGGTCGTGGGCCACAATGCGATGTTCTACATCGACCAGACGAGCAAGAAGAGCAAACGCTTCCTCATCGGCCCGACGGGCTGCGAGATTACCGGCCTTGCCTATACGCCGGATCTCAAGACCTTCTTCGTGAACATCCAGCACCCGACCGGCAACTGGCCGATCGCCGGGGAGCAACCCCGCTCCTCGACCGTGGTCATCACCCGGACGGATGGCAAGCCCGTCGGCGCCTGACCGGTTCACGATCCGACCATGCATCGCCGCCGCGCCCACCCCGGCGCGGCGGTTTCTTGTTGGGCGCTACGGTTGAGACGGCTGGCCATGGCAGCGACAGGGCGCTAAGGGGCCACATCACGTGCTTCCAGATCGAACGGACAGATTTCCATGGGTTTCAAATGCGGGATCGTCGGCCTGCCCAATGTCGGCAAGTCGACTCTCTTCAATGCGCTGACCGAGACGCAGGCCGCGCAGGCTGCCAATTATCCCTTCTGCACCATCGAGCCGAATGTCGGCCAGGTGTCGGTGCCGGATGCGCGGCTCGACAAGCTCGCGGCCATTGCCGGCAGCCAGAAGATCATTCCGACCCAGCTGGCCTTTGTGGATATCGCGGGCCTGGTGCGCGGCGCCTCCAAGGGCGAGGGCCTTGGCAACCAGTTCCTCGGCAACATCCGCGAAGTGGACGCCATCGTGCATGTGCTGCGCTGCTTCGAGAATGACGACATCCAGCATGTCGACAATCGCGTCGATCCCATTGCCGATGCCGAGACCGTCGAGACCGAGCTGATGCTCTCCGACCTTGAAAGCCTCGAAAAGCGCGTGCCGGCCTTCGCCAAGAAGGCGACCGGCGGCGACAAGGAAGCCAAGATTGCCGCCGCCGTGCTCGGTCGTGCGCTCGATCTGCTGCGCGAGGGCAAGCCCGCGCGGCTCGTCGAGATCAATGACGAGGAGGAAGCGCGCATCTTCCAGCAGGCGCAGCTGCTGACCTCCAAGCCCGTGCTCTATGTGTGCAATGTCGAGGAAGAGAGCGCGGCCGAGGGCAATGCCTTCAGCGCCCGCGTGTTCGAGAAAGCCAAGGCCGAGGGCGCGCAGGCCGTGGTGGTCTCCGCCGCGATCGAAGCCGATCTCGTCACGATGCCGATCGAGGATCGCGCCGAGTTTCTGGAGGCCATGGGCCTGGAGGAAGCCGGGCTGGCCCGCGTGATCCGCGCCGGCTACGATCTGCTGCACCTCATCACCTTCTTCACCGTCGGCCCCAAGGAAGCGCGTGCCTGGACGGTCCATCGCGGCGCCAGCGCGCCGGAAGCAGCGGGCGAAATCCACAGCGATTTCCAGAAGGGCTTCATCCGCGCCGAAACCGTCGCCTTCGACGATTTCATCTCGCTTGGCGGCGAGGCGAAGGCGCGCGAGGCCGGCAAGCTGCGCGCCGAAGGCAAAGCCTATGTGGTGCAGGACGGCGACGTGATGCACTTCCTTCACAGCTAGATCGGTGCGATAACCTCGCCATCATGCCGTTGCCCCGCCGACTACTCTGCGCGCTGCTGACGCTGCTGCTGGCTCTGCCGGCCATGCAGGCCAGCGCGTGTGCGCCGGGGAGCGAGGGGACGGGCGTCGCGCACCATGCGAGCGCCCAGACTGCCGCGCCGCATGGCGATCACGCTGCCCATAGCGGCCATGCTCCGTCCATCCCGGATGGCTCCAAGCCGGCGGTGGCGCATCATGATTGCATCGGCTGCGTCGCGCCGATCGACAGCCGGAGCTACCGCCCGGTCGATCGACTGTCCTTGCTGCCGGGCAAGGCGAACTGGTCCCCCAACCCTGCCCGGCTGACCGACTGGCTGGGTTCGCCCGACACGCCCCCTCCCCGACAGGTCCTCTGAACGCTTTTCCCACACAGCCTCAGACAGGACTTTTATATCATGAGTTTTCGATTGAACGTGGCTGCGAGCCTGCTCGCGGCAGCCTCGCCCGTTGCCCTCTTCGCGCAGGCGCCGATGGCCGGGCGTGACCATGCCGGACACCAGAGCGCCAGCCCGGTGACGCCGTCCGCCGAAAATGCTGGCGAGACGATGGACCATTCGACCATGGATCATGGCGCGATGGATCATGCCGGCATGAACCACTCTGGCATGGATCATTCGGGGATGGATCACGCCCAGCACAATGCCGAAGCGCCCGCCTCGGCGCCGAACCACATCCACCCCACCGACACCGCCCAACCTTATGTCGATGGCTCCGGCACGGCGCGGCTCCCGGCGGCGCAAGGCCCGATGAGCGGCCTTCATGCGATGAGCGGCGACTGGATGTTGATGGCGCACGGCAATGTCCAGCTCAATTACACCGACCACAAGGGGCCGCGCGGCGACGATCTGGTCTACGCCACCTCCATGCTGATGCTGGCGGCGGAGCGGGATCTCGGCGGCGCGCGGCTCGCGCTCCGCTCGATGCTCAGCCTTGAACCGACCATGTCAGCGCGGGGCTACCCCAATCTCTTTGCCACGGGCGAGACGGCGGGCGGCGCGGCGCTGGTCGACCGCCAGCATCCGCACGATCTCTTCATGGAGCTGGCCGCGCGGCTGGACGTGGACATCGCGCCCGGCGCGAGCGTCTTCCTCTATGGCGGACCGGTCGGCGAGCCGGCGCTGGGGCCATCGGCCTTCATGCACCGGGCGAGCGCGCATTATAATCCCGAGCCGCCGATCACGCACCACTGGTTCGATTCCACCCATATCACTTATGGCGTGGTGACTGCGGGCGTCGCCTTGCCGCAATGGCAGCTCGAAGGCTCGGCCTTCCGGGGGCGTGAGCCGGATGAGGAGCGCTGGGGCATCGAGACGTCCAAGCTCGATAGCTGGTCGGTGCGGCTGAGCTGGACGCCGACGCCAAACTGGGCCGCGCAGGTCAGCCATGGCTTTCTCAAAAATCCCGAGACGCTTCATGGCGACCAGAACGAGCATCGTACCACGGCGAGCGTCCATTATGCGGACGGCGCCCTCTCGGCGACCGCGGCCTTCTCCGCCAAGAACCGCGACCCCGGCGATACGCTGACCGCCTGGCTCGGCGAGATCAATTACGATCTGACGCCGCGCCACAGCCTGTTCGGCCGGGTCGAGAATGTCGCCAATGATGAGCTGATCCCCGATCATGACGATCCGCTCCACGACGTGCCGTTCCGCATCACCAAAATGCAGGCCGGCTATGCGTGGAACACCCCGATTGGTGACGGCCCGGTCCACCTCGCGCTTGGCGGTAGCGTCAATCTCTACGCCAAGCCGGCAGCGCTGGATGCGGTCTATGGGGATAATCCCTGGGGCTGTACGCTGTTCGCGCGGCTTTCCTTGGGGCGCTGACATCAGCCTCCCCTCCTCCTGCTAGGAGGGGTCGGGGGTGGTGGCGATGCGTCAGCATCGGAAAGCGATTGCGCGTCCGTAGCGTTGCTGCACCACCCCAACCCCTCCTCTGCTAAAAGTGGCCCTTCACGCGTGGCCGATCCAGCCCCGCCATGTGAAGGCAGCGTAGAACAGCGCCATGTCCGCAAAGCCGCCGGCTCTCAAAATGGCTTCGTCTTCTTCAGGCGAGAGGCAGTGGAGGCTGGCGGCGACGGCGGCGCGGGCCTTGGCGGTGTCGGCCGGGTCCGCGCCCATCGCCTTGGGGTAAGCGGCATAGCGGTCCAGCCAGACATTGCGGGTCTCCGCGTCCTGCGGGAAGCTGCTATGGGCAGCGACGAAGGGTGCGCCTGGGCGCAGGCGGCGGTGGATTTGCTGCACGGTGCGCGTCCGCTCGGTGGGATCGAGAAAATGCAGGGTCAGGAGGCAGACCGCCGCATCGAATGGCCCGTCCGGCGCATCATCGATCAGCCCGTGCACCAGCTCGACGCACTCCATCAGCGGACCGAGCTGCCGTTCAGCCAGTTTCAGCATTTCACCGGCCGGGTCCACGCCCACGAATCGCCAATCTGGTTGTACCTCCGCGAGCGCCTTCAATTCCATGCCGCCGCCCGCGCCGAGCACGAGCACCCGCGCATCCGATGGGGCGTGCTCGTCAAGCAGCAGTCCGGTCATCCGGTGCAGCGCATCCAGCCCCGGCACGAAGCGGCGCGGGCCGTCCCAATAGCGCGCCGTGGCTGCCGGATCATCGAAGGCCTTGATGAACATGTCCGGGTCCACCGTCTCGTCCGGTGCGGTGTCGTGCGTGGTCATGGATTTTCGATCCTGTGTTGGGCGCCGTAATCGGACGGCAAGAGACGGTGGAAGCCGGCGCTGAGACTGGCGAGCGTGACGGTGGCGTAGGAGTCGAGCAACAATGCCTCGGCCTGCCGCAGCGGTGCATCGAGCGCGGCGTTGACGGCCCGCTCGACCGCGCAGCCGGGGTTGTCGCTGCGATTGCCGATGGCGAAGAGCGGCGGTGCCCCGATGGCCCGATAGATATCGAGCAGCGTGACGGCCGCCGGATCGCAGGCGATGGACCAGCCCCCGCCATGGCCCTTTTCCGAGCGGACATAACCGGAGTCCCGCAAGCCGGCCATGACCCGGCGGATCACCACCGGGTTGGTCTGCATGATCCTGGCCAGCATCTCCGATGTAACCGGACGCTGCTGCTCGGCCATGTGGAGCAGGACGTGGAGGACGCCGGACAATTTGCTGCTGTTGCGACTCATGCAACATATTATGTTACATATTCGCGCCCTGTTCAAGCCGGGTGAGCACCGCTTGCCCTTCTCGCCCGCCCCGCTTAGGCAAACGGCCATCCGATCCCTGAACCGAAGGCACAGACATGGACTATTATTGGGAAGACCTGGAGCTTGGCCTCACCGAGCATTTCGGCCCGTTCGAAGTGGATCGCGATGAAGTGATCGCCTTTGCCGAGCGCTATGATCCGCAGCCCTTCCACCTCGATGAGGAGGCGGCTGCAAAGACCCATTTCGGTCGCCTCGCGGCGAGCGGCTGGCAGACCTGCGCGATGATGATGGGCGCGATGGTGCGGGCGCGGCAGAATAGCGGCGGCTGGCAGGCCAATGCGCTGGGTGCGATGGGTCTGGACGAACTGCGCTGGCGCCGCCCGGTCTTCCCGGGCGACGTGCTGCGCGGATCGAGCGAACTGGTCGAGAAGCTGAAATCGCGCAGCCGGCCGGAGACGGGCATCCTCAAATGGCGCACGCGCCTGCTCAATCAGGACGATCAGGAAGTGCTCAGCCTTGTCTCCGTCGTGCTCCATCGTCGCCGCCCGCAGGCCTGATGCGACAAATGCTGCACAAGATGTATTGATCTCTCAACATCCTTGCTGCACCCTGCGCGCGTCGGCCATGGGGGCGGCAAGGAGAGGATCATGAAGGATGACAAGGCTGTGCCGGTAGCGCTCGCACCATCGCGGCGCACGTTCATCGCCGGGGCGGCAGCACTCGGCATCGGCAGCACCAGCGCGCTTGCAAGAGCCGCAACGCAGGAGGGCACCGTGCCGTCGCAGCCCTGGTTCGAGGCGTATCTGGCCGCGTTCAACCGCGCCGACGAAGCGGTGTTCAGCGCTTATTATGCCGATGACGTGCAGTTCTTCGGCCAGGCCGCGCAGGTAACCGGCCGACAGGCGGTGATCGATTTCTATCGCGGCGTGCGCAAGCATCTGCATGAGAAGGTGGATCTGCTGACCTATGTGGGCGATCCGTCCGGCGCGCATATCCTCGCGGTGCTCCGCACGACGCTGGTGGCGCACACCGACTGGCCGGACATGCCGACCGGCGCGCTCAAGGCGGGCGACACGCGCTCGAGCGTCAACTTCGTCATGTACGACATCAAGGATGGCCGGTTCACGCGGGTCCGCTCGGCCCGGTTCAGTCCGCAGAAGGGGCGCAGCGCATGACACAGGAAGATCGCTTCCGGGCCTATATCGCCTCGTTCAATGCGCAGGACTGGCCCGCACTGGTGAAGAATTACGCGCCGGATGTGCATCTGGTCATCGGCAATGGCACGGAGCTGATCGGGCACGATGCCATCGTCGCCTTCTACAAGAAGGTGAACGAGCAGACGCGGCGCATCATTCAGGTCCGCAATGTCTTTACCGATGGCAAGCGGCTGGTCGCCGAGCTGGAATCGGAGTTTCTGGCCACGGTCGATGCACCCGATTTCACCTCCGGCCCACTCAAGAAGGGCGACCGCATCCACATCAACAGTTTCGCGCTGTATGAATATGTGGGCGACGTCTTCACCAACATCCGCTCGGCGGTGTTCCGGCGGGAATTCATCCCGGCCGGCAAGAGCGAATAAGCAGAGCGAACAAGCCGCGCCGGCTCAATGCCGGCCGAACAGCTTCTCGATGTCGCCATGCGCCAGCTTGATCCAGGTCGGCCGGCCATGGTTGCATTGCCCGCTATGGGGGGTGACCTCCATCTCGCGGAGCAGCGCGTTCATTTCTGCCACGGAGAGCACCCGCCCTGCCCGAACCGAGCCGTGGCAGGCCATGGTCGCCGCGACAAGATCGAGCCGGGCCTTGAGCGAGGCGGCATCGCCAAGCGCGGCCAGATCGTCGGCGAGATCGCGGACGAGGCCGGGCACGTCGCTGGCGCCAAGTAGGGCCGGTGCAGCGCGGACGAGAATTGCGGCCGGGCCGAAGCGCTCGACCTCCAAACCGAGTTCGGCCAGCTCGGCGGCGCGCGCCTCGATCCGGTCGCAGGCCGGCTCATCCAGCTCGACCACTTCCGGCAACAGCAGCGCCTGCCGCGCGACCGCGCCGTCGGCCAAAGCCCGCCGCATCCGCTCCAGCACGAGGCGTTCGTGCGCGGCATGCTGATCGACCAGCACCAGCCCATCCTCGGCTTCGGCGACGATATAGGTTCGCGCCACCTGCCCGCGCGCCACGCCCAACGGAAACTCGCGATGCTCGGCCGGCGGCTGCGCGACCGGCGCTTCCGCCCGGCCAGACGGTGCGAAACCGGTGAAACGGGCTTGGCGGTCCGCGAACAGCGGCGCGGCGCTATAAGCACCGCCGGATGACGGCGCCCGCCAAGTTGTGGGAGCCTCGGGTGCCGGCGCCTCTTCGCGCTGCCACAGATCGGCGGCGCTGGCCTCGGGCCGGTTGGCGACGCGCATCCCGGCATCATCGAGCGCCCGGCGCAGGCCGCTGACGATCATCCCGCGCATGAAGGCGGGATCGCGGAAGCGTACTTCTGTCTTGGCAGGGTGCACGTTCACGTCCACGTCCGGCATCGGCACATTCAGGAACAAGGCCAGCACCGGATGCCGGTCCCGCGCGATGAAATCGGCATAGGCGCCGCGCACAGCGCCCACCAGCAGGCGGTCGCGCACCGGGCGGCCGTTGACGAAGAGATACTGATGATCGGCCGAGCCGCGATGATAGGTGGGCAACGAGGCGACGCCGCTGATCGTCACCGCCTCCCGTTCCAGCGACACGATGACGTGATTGTCGGCCAGCTCGCGATCGATGAGCTGGGCGACGCGATCCTCGCGGGTCTGCCCGCCCGGCAACGAGAACACCCGGCGTCCGTCATGCTCCAGCACGAAGGCGACATCGTTGCGCGCCATGGCGAGGCGCCGGACGATGTCGAGGCAGGCGGCATATTCCGACCGGGCCGAGCGCAGGAACTTGCGGCGCGCCGGAACGCGCTCGAACAGCCCATTCATCTCCACCCTCGTGCCGGGCGCCATCGCGCAGGGGGCAGCGGTGGCCAGCACGCCATTGTCGCACACCACGCGCCAGCCATCCGCATCGCGCTGGCGGCTGGCGATGCTGAGGCGCGAGACGCTGCCGATGGAGGGCAGCGCCTCACCCCGAAAACCGAGCGTCCTGACCGCCTCAATGGCCTCGTCCGGCAGCTTGGATGTGGCGTGGCGCTCCAGCGCGAGGGGCAGATCGTCGCGGCTCATGCCATGGCCATCATCGGTGACGCTCAGGCCACCGCGGCCGCCCTGCTGCAGCGAGATCGCAACGGAGCGGGCCTGCGCATCCAGCGCGTTTTCCAGCAACTCCTTGAGCGCGCTCGCAGGGCGCTCGACCACCTCTCCGGCGGCAATTCGATTAACGAGGGACTCGGGGAGGCGGCGTATTGACATTGGATTGCGACTAGACCAAGCGAGCCTCCTACGCGAGCGAAAGCCACCCCTTTTTCCGGTGGCTGGAGTCGGCAGGGCGGGCATTCCCCGGAGCATCTGAAAGCCGCGTCCTCACCGGCGCGACCGGCATGAACAGGACAGTCAATGGCGTTCTTCTCCAATTGGTTCAAGTTCACTTCCAGGGACATGGCGATCGACCTCGGCACGGCCAACACAGTGGTCTATGTGCGCGGTCACGGCATTGTCCTCAATGAACCATCCGTGGTTGCGGTGGAGACGATCAACGGCGTGAAGCGCGTCAAGGCCGTCGGCGAAGACGCCAAGCTGATGATGGGCAAGACGCCGGAATCCATCGAGGCCATCCGCCCGCTGCGCGACGGCGTGATCGCCGACATCGACATTGCCGAGCAGATGATCAAATGGTTCATCAGCAAGGTCCATGGCCACCGCCGCTTCCCCCGCTTCCCCGAGATCGTGATCTGCGTGCCGTCCGGCTCGACCAGCGTCGAGCGCCGCGCGATCCGTGATGCCGCCAGCAATGCCGGCGCGAGCCAGGTCTTCCTGATCGAGGAGCCAATGGCCGCTGCGATCGGCGCCGATATGCCCGTGACCGAGCCCATCGGCTCAATGGTCGTTGACATTGGCGGCGGCACGACCGAGGTCGCCGTGCTCTCGCTGCGCGGCCTGGCCTACACCACCAGCGTGCGCGTGGGCGGTGACAAGATGGATGAAGCCATCGTCTCCTATGTCCGTCGCCACCACAATCTGCTGATCGGCGAGGCCACGGCCGAGCGGATCAAGAAGGAATATGGCATCGCCCAGAAGCCGGCCGACGGCGTGGGCGCGACGATCCACATCAAGGGCCGCGACCTCGTGAACGGCGTGCCGAAGGAAATCGCGATCAATCAGGGCCAGATCGCCGATGCGCTGGCCGAGCCCATTGGCACCATCGTGGAAGGCGTGCGCATCGCGCTTGAAAACACCGCGCCGGAGCTGGCCGCCGATATCGTCGATCAGGGCATCGTCCTCACCGGCGGCGGCGCGCTGCTCAAGGGGCTGGACGAGGAACTGCGCGACGAGACGGGGCTTCCCGTGACCGTTGCGGAAGACCCGCTGACCTGCGTCGCCATCGGCACGGGGCGCGCGATGGAGGACCCGGTCTTCCGCGGCGTGCTCCAGACCGCCTAAGCCCGAGGTTGTTCGCATGGCGCCACCCGGCAACAGGCGCCCCGGCTTCAACCGGAAAGCGCAATATGGACTGTTCGCCAGCTATGTGATCGCGCTGCTCGGCGCGGTCACTGGCCTGCTGATGCTGATCGTCTCCATTGCCGATCCCGCTGGCTTTGCTGGCCTGCGGTCGGCGGCGGCGGAAGTCACGCGCCCCATCTCCAGCAACCTGCGCTCGGTCGTCGTCGGCGTCGGCAACATCGAGGAAGAGTTTGCGGCCTATATCAACGCCGGCTCGCAAAACGCCGCCCTGCGCCGGCAGGTAGAAGCGAACCGCACCCGCCTCATCGAGGCCGAAGCGATCCGCCAGGAGAATATCCGCCTGCGCGACCTGCTCAAGCTGACCGAAACCGATCAGGGCGTCGTTGCTGCCGGCCATCTGATTTCCTCTACACCGGCCAGCGCCGCCCGCCTGGCGCGTCTCGACATGGGCCGCAGCGAGGGCGTGAGCGCGGGCATGCCGGTGCGCGCGCCGGAGGGCCTGGTTGGCCGCGTGCTGCGTGCCGGGCCGAACACCGCCGACGTGCTGCTGCTCATCGATGAAGGCAATATCGTGCCGGTGCGGCGCACGAGCGACAATATTCCGGGCATCAGCTCCGGTCGGGGTGACGGCACGGTCGAAATCCGCGCGCTCAATGCCGAGCGCAATCCCTTCAAGCCCGGCGACGTGCTGGTCACATCCGGCATTGGCGGTCTGTATCGCTCCAATATCCCTGTGGCCATCGTCGCGCGGCGCGAAGGCGAGAAGGCCATCGCCATTCCACTCGCCAACCCCTCGCGCGTGGAGTTGGTCGTCGTGCAGGCCCCCTTCCGCCCGGAAGAAGCCGAGCGTGCCGGCAATGCCGCGCAGCCGCCCGCCGCGCCATGAACAGCCGCTACAGCAACCGGATCGGCCGCAAGCGGACCTGGCTGCACCTGCGCGGCGTGCCGGTCGCGTCCGTCATTCTCGGCTCGATGCTGGCGCCGCTCATGCCGGTCATCGCGCAGACCCCCCTGCTCCCGCCGTTCGGCCTGATGATGCTGATCGCCTGGCGCGTGCTGCGTCCGGACATCTGGCCGCTGTGGATCGGCGTGCCACTGGGGCTGGTCGATGATCTGATGAACGGGCAACCCGTCGGCAGCGCGGTATTTCTGTGGACGATCCTGCTGCTCGCTTTCGACTTTGAGGGGCAGCGGAACCTGTGGCGCGATTACTGGCATGGCTGGCTGCTCGGCTCCCTCGCTATCGGCTTCGCGCTGGCCGGTGGCTGGTTTGCCGTGCATCTCTCCGGCCATGGCGGGGAAATCATTCAAATCCTTCCCCAGTTCCTCTATAGTGTCGCCTTGTTCCCCTTCATCGTGCGCATTTGTGCCGCGTTGGACAAATGGCGGCTTCCGTGATTTCCTTCCGCAAGATCCTGTTCCCCAACAAAGTCGTCACCCCCGCCAGCCAGGCCTACAGCTTCAACCGCCGCACCTTCGTGCTCGGTGGGGCGCAGTTGGCAGTGGGCGGCCTGCTGGTGGGACGCATGGGGTGGATCGCCATTGCGGAGAATGAGAAGTACCAGCTCCTCTCCGACAGCAACCGCATCAACCTAACCATCACCCCGCCCCGGCGGGGCTGGATTCTGGATCGGCGCGGGCAGGCGCTGGCCTCGAACCGCACCAATTTCCGTGTCGACATCATTCCGGATCGCCTGCGCGACCGGGAGCGGGTGGTGCGCGAGCTGGCCACGCTGCTGGCCCTGACGCCCAATGATGTGGACCGCATCAACGAGCATCTCGACCGCGCGGCGGGCTATCAGCCCGTGCAGGTGGCCGATGACTTGAGCTACGAGCAATATGCGGCGCTCTCCGTGCGGCTGCCCGATTTTCCCGGCGTCGTGCCCTCGCAAGGCTTTTCGCGTTATTATCCTGCTGGGCCGCCAGTCGGCCATCTACTCGGTTATGTCGGCACGCCGTCAGCCGAGGAATATAATGCATCGCGCGACCCCTTGCTGATCACGCCGGGCTTCAAGCTCGGCAAGCAGGGTCTGGAGAAGTCGCTCAATTCGGTTCTCACCGGCAAGCCCGGTGCTCGCCGCGTGGAAGTGACGGCGCGCGGGGCGATGGTGCGCGACCTCGAAACCCGGCCCGATACGCCGGGCCGCTCGATCAAGCTGACCATCGATGCTGGCCTGCAGGAATTCGCCGGCCGCCGGCTGGGCACGCAGAGCGGCGCCGTGGTGATCATGGATTGCCAAACCGGGGACATTCTCTGCTCGACCTCAATGCCGAGCTTCGACCCCAACAGCTTCTCCGAGGGCATTTCGCATCACGAATGGCAGATGCTCTCGCAAGACGACCATGTGCCGCTGCGCAACAAGACGCTGGGCGGGCTGTATCCGCCCGGATCGACCGTCAAGCCGATGATCGCCCTCTCCTTCCTCGAAGCCGGGTTGCCAGCGGATGCGACGGTGAACTGCACCGGGGCGCTGCGGGTGGGCAATCGCCTGTTCCACTGCCATGCGCGCCGTGGCCACGGCACGACGAACATGCACCGCGCCATCGAGCAGAGCTGCAACATCTATTTCTATTACTTCGCCCAGAAGATCGGCATGGACGCCATCGCCATGATGGCGCGGCGGCTGGGTCTCGGCCAGCGCTTCGACCTGCCTTTCCCCAACCAGAGCTACGGCACCGTGCCGGACCCAGCCTGGAAGATGAAGAAATACAACCAGCCCTGGCAGACCTATGACACGGTCAACGCGACCATCGGCCAGGGCTATATGCTGGTGAACCCGACGCAGATGTGCGTGATGGCCGCGCGCCTCGCCACCGGGCTCGATCTCGATCCGCACTTCATCGTCGACGGCAAGCGCCATCAGGGCGAGCCGCTGGGCGTGTCGCTCGAGCATCTTACGGTCATCCGCAATGCCATGAAGGATGTGGTCAACGGCGGCGGCACCGGCCGTGCAGCGCGGCTGGATGTTCCCGGCGTGATGCTCGCCGCCAAGACCGGCACGGCGCAGGTCGGGGCGATCAGCACCCGCGGCCAGCGCGCGGCAAGCCAGCCCTTCCGCCTGCGCGATCACGCCCTGTTCCAGGGCTTCGCGCCACATGATAATCCGCGCTACGCCATCGCCACGATCATCGAACATGGCGGCCACATGGACCGGGTGCAGGACGCGCCGATGATCTCGGGCGATTGCATCACCTATCTCTACGATCCCGCCAAGGCGATGGAGAAGCTGCAGCGCTTCGAAGCGACCTGGGGCGGCACGCCGCAGATCCGCATGGAGCGCCAGCTCAACGCCTTCCGCATTGCGCGCGGCCTTGAGTCTGCGCCCCTCATGCCCGAGCCCGGCAATGCGGCCTCCCCGGCCGCCCCGACTCCCGCCACCCCGGCGCAGACCGGGAGCGAAGACGGCGCCAATACAAGCGAGGATGGTGACATCGATGCCCCCGTCGGCCCCGGCACCCGCGACACCGACTGAACCGCACGCGGTTTTCTCGCAAAGCAGCATCTTTTTTCGCCGCGCCTCGGATTTTTTGTTGGCATCCTGAAAACACCATGTTAACGGCCCACCTCCCGACGGGATGTTGATCAAACGATCAACGAGCCGCCGAAGTGGACGCATAGCTCAGTTGGTAGAGCAGCTGACTCTTAATCAGCGGGTCCTTGGTTCGAGCCCAAGTGCGTCCACCATTTTTCTCCTAAATTTCAGTCTCTAGAGCGAAGCGAGACATTGCTTCCGCTTTAGATTCCAGGCGTCCGGCGCCGGCCGCCGTTCGTCATCTGGAAGTAGCATCGGGTTTTCCCGTTCGATATTGACGCGCGCCCGTTCTATCGAATATTCCCGATGGATGAACACCGATAACGCCCTCGGCATTCTGGCGGCCCTCTCCCACCCGACCCGGCTGACGACCTTCCAGTTGCTCGTGCGGCATGAGCCGGAGGGCCTTTCGACGGGGCAACTTGTCGAGGCGAGCGGGCTGACGCAGAGCACCTTCTCGACCCATCTGGCGGTCATGGCGAAGGCAGGGCTGGTGACCTCCGAAAAGCGGGGGCGCCAGCAAATCCAGCGCGCCAATATCGCGGCTTTGCGCGATTTGATGCTCTTTCTTGCCAAGGATTGCTGCCAGGGCCGCGCGGATTTGTGCGAGCCGCTGCTTGCCGAACTCTCCTGCTGCTGAAGGACGGGATCATGACCACCATCGTCATCTATCATAACCCCGATTGCGGAACCTCGCGCAACACACTGGCACTCATCCACAATTCCGGGGTCGAGCCGCATGTCATTGAATATCTGAAATGCCCGCCGACACGGGCGCTGCTCACCCAGATGATCGCGCGGGCCGGGCTGACGCCGCGCGCGTTGCTGCGCGAAAAGGGCACGCCGTTTGCCGAACTCGGGCTGGACGATGAGCGCCTGAGCGATGACGCGCTGCTCGATGCCATGATGGCGCACCCGATCCTCATCAATCGCCCGCTGGTGGTGACGCCGCTGGGCGTGCGGCTTTGTCGCCCGTCCGAGCTTGTTCTCGATATCCTGCCCGATGCGCAGCGCGGCGCCTTCACGAAGGAGGATGGCGAGCCGGTCGTCGATGCCGCGGGGCAGCGGGTGAGCTGATGGGCACGTTCGAGTGCTATCTCTCGCTCTGGGTGGCCCTGTGCATCGTCGTCGGGATTCTGCTTGCCACGGCCGTGCCCGGTGTCTTCGCCGCGATCGCGTCGGCCGAAGTGGCACAAGTGAACCTCATCGTTGCCGCGCTGATCTGGCTGATGATCGTGCTGGTCGAAGTGCCGGTGATGCTCTCCGTGGTCGCCATCGTGAAGCGCAGCCGGCCCTGGTATGAAAGGAACCTCGTTTCGTGAGCCGTGTGCGCATCCTGCCCGAGCCTGACCATCTTCCCGCGCTCGACCGTGCCTATGCGATACCCAGGCCCGCCCTCGGGATTGGCGAGGATCAGCCGCCGCCGCGCATCCTGCTGCTTTATGGGTCGCTCCGGGAGCGGTCCTTTTCGCGCCTCGCGGTCGAAGAAGCCGCGCGCCTGCTGCGGTTCTTCGGCGCGGAAACCCGCATCTTCGATCCCTCGGACCTGCCGCTGCCCGATCAGGTGCCCGGCGACGATCACCCGGCCGTGCACGAGTTGCGCGCGCTGTCGCTGTGGTCGGAGGGACAGGTCTGGTGCAGCCCGGAGCGGCATGGGCAGATCACCGGCATCATGAAAGCGCAGATCGATCATCTGCCGCTGGAGATGAAAGGCCTGCGCCCGACACAGGGCCGAACGCTCGCGGTCATGCAGGTGTCGGGCGGATCGCAGTCCTTCAACGCGGTCAACACGCTCCGCCTGCTGGGCCGCTGGATGCGGATGTTCACCATCCCCAACCAGTCGTCGGTGGCCATGGCCTATAAGGAGTTCGATGAGGCCGGCCGCATGAAGCCCTCCAGCTATTATGACCGCATCGTCGATGTGATGGAGGAACTGGTGCGGATCACCGTGCTCATGCGACCGCATGCGGCGCAACTGGTCGATCGCTATTCCGAACGCAAAGCGCGGGGAATCAGCGTGGATCCTTCCGCTGACCGCGCCGCGGCTGCGCTGACCGATGGGCGATGAGCGCCGATAGGGCGGTCAGGACTATGCAGCCGATCCCAAGGCGATGCCAAGCGGTGGTTCTTGCTGATACCCAACAGTCCCTTGCCCGACCGCGTTCTGCCGTGTAGCAGGCGGGCAATCGCAAGGACCCGGTGAAACCCCGGGTGGCTATTCCGGCCGCCGATCCGCCGGACAACATCACACATGCAACCTTCTCTGCGCCCAATGTGCGCCATGTGCCTTGTTGTGGAATCCGCATGAGCTCTCATCTGACATCTTACCGCCGCCAGTGGTTCACTGACGGACCGACCGCCCGTCGCGACATCTTGGCGGGCGTGGTCGTCGCTCTCGCCCTCATCCCGGAAGCGATCGGCTTTTCGATCATCGCCGGCGTCGATCCGCGCGTTGGCCTTTATGCATCCGTCGCGATCGCCATGACCATCGCGCTGATCGGCGGCCGCCCGGGCATGATCTCAGCGGCCACGGCGGCTGTCGCCGTCCTCGTCGTGCCCCTCGTCCGCGAGCATGGGGTCGACTATCTCTTCGCGGCGACCATCCTGATGGGCCTTATCCAGATGATCGCCGGACTGCTGCGCCTCGATCTGGTGATGCAGTTCGTGTCCCGTTCGGTCATCACGGGCTTCGTCAACGCGCTGGCGATCCTCATCTTCATGGCTCAATTGCCCCAGCTGACCAATGTCGGGTGGCAGACATATGCCATGGTCGCCGGCGGCCTGGTCATCATCTATGGCTTTCCGCGGATCACGAAGGCCATCCCCTCGCCGCTCGTCGCCATCCTCGTGCTCAGCGCAATCAGCATCAGCATGGGCCTGCCCGTCAACACGGTAGGCGACATGGGCAAGCTGCCCGAGGGACTGCCCAGCCTGGCGCTGCCCAACGTGCCCTTGACCCTCGATACCCTGCGGATCATCCTGCCTTATTCCCTGACGATGGCGGCGGTCGGCCTGCTGGAATCCCTGCTTACCGCGCAGATCGTCGACGACATGACCGACACCGACAGCAACAAGCGGGTCGAATGCGCCGGCCAGGGCGGCTCCAACATCGTCGCCGCGCTGTTTGGCGGCATGGGCGGGTGCGCGATGATCGGCCAGTCGGTGATCAACGTCACGTCGGGCGGCCGCGGGCGCCTCTCGACCTTCGTCGCCGGTGCCTTCCTCCTCTTCCTTCTGGCCGTCCTCGGGCCATTTGTGGGGCGGGTGCCAATGCCGGCGCTGGTCGCGGTGATGATCATGGTCTCGATTGGCACGTTCAGCTGGAACTCCATCCCCAATCTGCGCCGCCATCCTGCGACATCATCAGTGGTGATGCTGACCACGGTCATCGTGGTCGTCGCCACGCATGATCTCTCGCTTGGCGTGCTGGCCGGGGTGCTGCTCTCCGGCATCTTCTTCGCCGGTAAGGTCCAGCGCATGTTCGCCGTCGAGCGTGACGAAACTGCGGACGGCGCGCAGGCCATCTACCGCGTGACTGGCGAGATTTTCTTCGCGTCGGTCGACCGCTTCACCCGCGCGTTCCAATCGGAAGGCACAGCGACGCGCGTCGTCATCGACGTGACCGGCGCACATTTCTGGGACATCTCGGCCGTCGGCGCGCTGGACAAGATCGTGGCGCGGCTGCGGCGCGATGGACGCGAGGTCGAGGTCGTGGGCTATAACCGCGCCAGCGCCGACATTGTCGACCGCTTCGCGTTGCACGACAAAACCGGCGTAGAAATGGGGCTTGCGCCGCACTGATCGAAGCTGCGGCGAATGAAGGGCTTGGGCGTCAGGTGATAGACCTGGCGTCCGCCCCGCCCAACGCCTGATCCAGCAGCTCAACGACGTGCAGAACGGGAATGTCAGTTGCGCTGCCGATCTGCATCGCGCAGCCGATATTGCCCGTGGCGATGACATCTGGCTGCAAAGCTTGCAGATTGGCGACCTTGCGATCGCGCAGCTGTGCGGAGATTTCCGGCTGAAGGATATTGTAGGTGCCGGCCGAGCCGCAGCACAAATGGGGCTCGGCGGGGGTCGCGACCTCATAACCAGCACGCTCCAGCAGCGCGCGCGGCTCGTGGTCGACCGACTGCCCGTGCAGGAGCGAACAGGCCGATTGATAGGCGACGCGGATGCCCTGCGGACGTCCCCGCGGAAGCGTGATTTTCGCGAGAAACTCGCTGATATCGCAGGCCAGCGCCGATAGGCGGGCGGCCCTCTCCGCATAAAGCGGGTCGTCGCGCAGCATGGAACCATAATCCTTGATCGTCGTGCCGCAGCCCGAGGCGGTGATGATGATGGCTTTCAGGCCGGCGTCTATATGAGGAGTCCAGGCATCGACATTCCGACGCGCGGCGTTCAGGCTCTCGGCGTCCTGCCCCATGTGCCGGACCAGCGCGCCGCAGCAAATCTCGCCTTTGGCGAACAAGACCTCATAGCCGGCGCGCGATAGCAGTCGGTGCGTGGCAGCGCGGATGTTGGGCTTCAGGACCGGCTCTGCACAGCCTTGCAGGAGAATGACCCGGCCCAGATTGCCGGTCGCGGTTGGCGGCACCCCAGCAGCCGTTGGGCGTTCGGACGGCGCCAGTCGCAGCATCGCTGCCAGAGGGCGCGTGGCCGGCCATCGCGCCAGCAGCGGTGCGAAGGGGCGACCGAACGGTGCGAGGCGCAGCGCCAAGGCCAGGCGGCGCGGGTGCGGCAGGACCGCGCCGAGCAGGCGCCGCATCAGCCGCTCGTGCCAGGGGCGCCTATAATGCGTCGCGATCCAGCTGCGCGCATGGTCGACGAGGTGCATGTAGTTCACCCCCGACGGGCAGGTCGTCATGCAGGACAGGCAGGACAGGCAGCGATCGATATGGCGCACGGTCTCACTGGAGGGCACGCGCTCATTCTGGAGCATATCCTGCATCATGTAGATGCGCCCGCGCGGCGAATCCCGCTCATCGCCGAGCAGCACATAGGTCGGGCAAGTCGCGGTGCAGAAGCCGCAATGGACGCACTTGCGGATCGCGCGCTCACTGCTCGCCATCGCAGGATCGGCCAGTTGCTCGGCCGTGAAATCAGTGCGCATGGGCGGCTCCAAACCGTTCGGGTGATAGGATGCCCAGCGGATCGAACGCCGCCCGCACCCGTGCGGAAAGTGCGGCGACGCCAGGCTCTTCGACATGGAGCGCGGACATGCTGGCGCGCAGCGCGGCTGGCGCGCGGATCAGCGTCGCGTGCCCGCCCGTCTGCGCGACGACCTGGCGCACGCAGTGCTGATCGGCATCTTCCGGCAAGCTCAGCCAGATGAGACCGCCGGCCCAATCATAGCAGCGTCGCGCGCCCAGATGCTGGAGCGCCCTGAAGACCTCCGGCCCACGGGACGGCGCAGTGCTGATCCGCCAGAGGACGGCCTCGTCATGCAGGGTGCAGCCGCCCCTCACCGCCGCCCACAAAGGCTCGTCGGCACCGTCAGCGAGCAGATCGGCCTGCCCCAGCAGCGCCCGCAGCATGTCGGCGCGCGCAGTGACCGATGGCGCGAAGCCTTCGATGCGCAGCAGCGTGAGACCCGCCTCAGGCAGATGGGCGGCGCAGGCGATATCGGCGGGCGAACCCATGGCGCGGGCCATTGCCGCGACGGCAGCCTCGTCGTCCAGTCCGCGCAACAGCAGCGTCGCGCATGTCTGCGGGCGGGGCATGACCTTCACGGTGAGGCTGGTGAGCGCGGCCAGCCTGCCCCAGCTGCCAGTCATCAGCTTGGGCAGGTCGTAGCCAGTGACATTCTTCATCACCTTGCCGCCGCCGATAAAGGCCTCGCCACGGCCCGAGACGGCCTCGAAGCCCAGCATATGATCGCGCGCGGCCCCGGCCGAGAGGCGGCGCGAGCCGGAGACGCCGGCTGCGACGATACCCCCGATGGTCGAGGCGCCGGATGGGCGCGCAAAGACAGGACCATAATCGAACGGGTCGAACGCCAGCATTTGGCCCTGCTCTGCCAGAATGTGCTCGATCGCGGACAAGCGAGTGCCAGCCCCTACCGTGAGCACAAGCTCGGCGGAATCATAATCGATGATCCCTGTAAAAGCCGACATATCCACCATCAGCGCCTGCCGGTGTGGCTGGCCGATATCCGCCTTGGTTCCGCCGCCGCGCAGTTCCACCGGCATGCTATCGCGACCCGCATCGCTGATGACCGCGCAAAGCTCGGCGATGTCGGTCGGCCTGACCATGTGGCTCTTCATCAAAATCTCGGCAGTTCGGGGAAGGGCACCTGCCCCTTGTGCACATGCATCCGGCCGAGTTCCGCGCAACGATGCAAAGTGGGGAAGACCTTTCCGGGATTGAGGCGCAAGGCCGGATCGAACGCGCATTTCACCCGCTGCTGATGCGCGAGATCGGTCCCGCTGAACATCTCCGGCATCAGATCGCGTTTCTCGATTCCAACGCCATGCTCGCCGGTGAGCACGCCGCCCACCTCGACGCACAGGCGAAGGATCTCATTGCCGAGCTCTTCCGCGCGATCGAGCTCGCCGGGCTGGTTGGCATCGTAGAGGATCAACGGATGGAGATTGCCATCACCGGCGTGAAAGACATTGGCGACGGCAAGGCCATGCGCTGCGGCCAGCTCGGAGATGCGTCGCAGCACATGCGGCAGGTGGCGGCGGGGAATGGTGCCGTCCATGCAATAATAGTCCGGCGCGAGGCGGCCCACGGCGGGAAAAGCGGCCTTGCGCCCCGCCCAGAAGGCGAGGCGCTGCGTCTCATCCTGCGAGACCTGAAGGCTCACGGCGCAATTCGCCGTCGCAATGGCGCTGATCTCCGCCGCGAGATGATCGCATTCAGCATCGACGCCATCGATCTCGACGATCAGCAAGGCCTCGACATCGAGCGGATAGCCGACCTTCACGAAGGCTTCGGCAGCGCCGACGGCGGCGCGGTCCATCATCTCCATGCCGGCCGGAATAATGCCGGCGCCGATCACATCCGCCACGCAGCGCCCCGCCGTCTCGATGCTCGGGAAGCCGATCAGCATTGCTCGTGCCTGCAGCGGCTTGGGGAGAATGCGCGCGGTGACTTCCGTCACGACACCTAGCAGCCCTTCCGATCCGGTCACCACACCCAGCAGATCCAGATCCGCCGCATCGAGATGGCGCCCGCCGAGGCGGATGATCTCGCCGGTCATCAGCACCAGCTCGACGCCGAGCACATTGTTGGTCGTGAGCCCATATTTGAGGCAATGCACGCCGCCGCTATTCTCGGCGACATTGCCGCCGATGGAGCAGGCGATCTGGCTGGAGGGGTCCGGCGCATAATAGAAGCCCTGCGCTTCTACCGCCTTGGTGATCGCAAGGTTGGTAACGCCGGGCTGCACGACGGCGACCCGGTTGGCATAATCGATCTCGATGATGCGGTTCATGCGGGAGAGGCCGAGCAGGATGCCATCGGCCAGCGGCAGCGCGCCGCCCGAAAGCGACGTCCCTGCCCCACGCGGGACGACTTTCACATCATGGGTGTGGCACCAGGCCAGCACCTGCGAGACTTGCGCGACCGTCTCCGGCAGAACAGCGGCCAGCGGCATCTGCCGATAGGCGGTGAGCGCATCGGTCTCGAACGGGCGCAGGCCATCGGGATGGGAGACGACGCCCTCCCCCGGCACGATCGCCTGCATCGCCCGCACGATATCCGCGCGACGACCCAGAATGTGTGGGTCCGGGGCAGGCATGGAAATGGTCACGCGAGGCGACCTTGGACGGTCATCACCGGCGGCGGGGGCAGCTTGCGACGAAATGGAGAGATCACGACCTTGGCGCTTAGGTCGCCGAGCAGCTGCCTTTTCAAGATATCTTCCTGAGTTCCATCATGCGTATGACAGATACGAGTGTGCCAGAGCTTGGCGGACTTGGGCAGACTAAAATAGTGGCAACAATTCCGAGCGAAAATATAGTTGTCGCTGGCTGAATTTCGCTTGCATAACAAGGATCAGACAGTTTCAATCGGTCCGTAGAGGATCGCATGAACACAGCGGAAAAGATATATAGCGCGTCCACCAGCGAGGATGCCGGCACCGCCCGCCTGGCCGAGCGGCTGGCCCGCAGGATCGAGGACGATATCGCCTCCAGCCCTTTGCCCGTCGGTGGCGTGATGGGGTCACTGCGGGGTCTGTGCGAGCATTATGCCGTGGGGCGCGCAGCTATGCGCGAAGCGGTCGCCCTGCTCGAGCGCCGCGGATTGGGCCGGCTACGTCCCGGACCGAGCGGTGGCTTCATGGTGGCGCAGCCCGACGTGGGCCGGATCGGGCTTGAGCTCGCCAATTACTTCCAACTGGCTGGCGTGACGTGCGAGCAGGTGCTGGATGCGCGCGAAGCTGTCGACCCGTTGCTGGCGACGCTAGCGGCCTCCACGACCGACCGGTCAGAACATGGCATGCGACTGGACGCGCCGGATGAACGCGAGGGCGGCCTTGCATGGCATGTCCGGGTGCGGTCCGATCTAGCGGCGATGAGCGGAGACCCTGTCCTGCCGCTGTTCGTGCAGTGCCTGAACGAACTGACGATGCTGTTTACCGGGGTTGAATCGCATGACGGCGATTGGCTTGGGCAGGCCAAGCAGCAAGCCGAAGCGATCAACCAGGCCGTCGCCAACCGCGACGTGACGGCCGCACAGCAAGAGGCCGACAGGCTTCACCGGCGCCTTGGCGACTGGCTGGCCGCGCGCGATGCGCCGCTTTCGCCGCCGACCATCGAGGCGTCCCGTCAGGATGCCGACCGGACGCTCGCCCTCCTCGTCGCCCGCAGGCTGGCGGCCGAAATCCTGCCGAGCGGCAATGCCGGCCAGCGGCTCGGCTCCGAATGGGACTTGTGCGAACGCTTCAGCGTCAGCCGCGTCACGCTGCGTCAGGCGATCCGGCAGTTGCAGGATAGCGGGCTCGTCGAGTGCCGCCGGGGTCGGGGCAATGGCCTGATCGTGCGAGATCTGCGCGGCACCGGCAGCATCCGGCTTGTCCTTGCCTTCCTGATCAGCCGGCAGGTTGATCCGCAGACCGCTGGCACGACGCTGTTCCAGTTGAACCGCTTCGTACCCGCGCTGGCCGTGAGCCGCGCCAGTGCGACGGAGCGAGCAAGACTGCGGGAGCTCCTCGACCGCGCACAGAGCAGCGACCCCATCGATCGCTATGATCTGCTGGCGCTGGTGCAATATGTCTCCAAGCTGGCGAGAAGCCCGATCATCGATCTCTTCTCGCGCTGCCTCGCGGCTTATGAGGCGCGGTTCCATCCCTTCCTGCTGGAGCGCCTGCCGGCGCACAAGCAGGCGGAGTATTTCGCGCTGCTGCGCATGCTCCTCGACCGGTTGCCGATGGGGGGCGATGCGCAATTGGGCTGGGCCAAGGCAGAGGCCTCACGCGTCATGCTGTCCATGAGTTCGACGCGCCCGATCTGATCGCGCGCGAGGCGGCGATCTTACACCGCCCCCGCCTCATCCTCGGGCCTGTAGACATCCTTGCGCAGATCGCGCGCGGCGAGAACATAGTGCAGGGCGGCCCAGAAAAACAGCACCAGCACCGTGACCAGTGCGTACCGCAAACCGGTCGATGACGCCGTGAGGCAGGCGGCATCGAGAGCCGTGCCTATGCCATCTGGCCCCCTGCCCCCCGGACAAGATGTGGCGAAATCAGCCGCGCCATAAGCGCGCCTAGCGTAGAAGTCACTGAGCACCCCGGTGACAGTCGGTCCGAGGCCGGCACCCAGCAGACCGCCGACCAGCGCGGTGATCGCGGCGGTCATGGCGCGCATCTGCGGCCCGGCAAGGTTCTGCATCGTGCCCATCGTGGGGGCCATGAAGGTGATGAGGGCCATATTGCCGAAGAAGATGCAGGCGAGCGAGACGTACAGTTCGCGGCTCATGAAGGCGCCGAAATAGATGGGCACGCACAGCGCCATGCACAGCGCCGGCCCCCAGAGCACCCAGCGCATGTCTCGACGCGACAGCCAGTCGAAGCCGAACCCGCCCAGCAGCATGCCAATGCCGTTGGAGGTGAAGGTGACGATGCCGAAGATCACCCCGAGCGTCGCTAGGTTGATCTCAAAGCTGCGCAGATAAAAGGGCAGCACGAAGTTGGCGATGGCGTTGAGGGTGAAACCGGCAATGGTCACCCCCACCAGCAAGTGGATGTAGGTCTTCTTGGCCAACAGGAAGCGCAGCACTGTCCACAGCGAGGGCACGGGTGCGCGGGTGATGCGGCCATCCGCCAATCCACGCGGCGGCTCTCGCAGGGTGAACCAGACAAGCAGCGAGACCATGATGCCCGGTGCGGCCATGACGAAGAAGGCCGTGCGCCAGTCCCATTGCGTTGCCACCCAACCGCCCAGCGACTGGCCGAGCAGAAAGCCGAACGGCGAACCGAGCGAGATGACGGCCAGCACCGAGGCGCGACGATTGGCCCGGTAATGATCGGACAGGAGCGATGATGTCGGCGGTTGCACCCCCGCCTCGCCGATACCCACGCCGATGCGCCCCAGCAACAAGGTCGTGAAACCCGTCGCAAGGCCGCAGACCGCGGTCATGGCAGACCAGGCGGCGACGCAGATGGCGATCAGCCGCGTCCGGTTGACGCGCTCGGCCAACATGCCGAGCGGCACCCCCAGCACAGAATACATGATCGCAAAACCTAGCCCCTGCAAAATGCCGAGGTCGGTATCGGTGAGCCCGAGGTCTTCCTTGATCGGCTGGGCGAGCACCGCGAGGATCGCGCGATCGGCGAAGTTGAAGATGCTGACGAGCAGCAGCACGAACACGGCCCATTTCTTGTAGCCGGGCCGCAACAGCGGATGCGTTTCGTCTGCGAGCGGCTCTGCCGGATCATGCTGTGTCGTCGTCGCCATCGTCACCCCCCATTTCGTCGGTCGGTTCTACTGTATTGTTAACCGACTACTATTCCGCTGCCTGCTGCCGCTCGGCATGGGGAACGAAGGTGACATTGTGCGCCTGCAGGCGTGGCAAGACCTCCTTGCCGATACGGCGCACCTGATTCATGTACATGTCGTGGGGCATGTCGCCGCGGTTGCAGACCAGCAGCACATTGTTGGCGCCGGCATCGTTGCACTCATCGATGATGCGCGCGACGATCTCGTCGGCGGTGCCGATCGGCATGTGCTGGGCTGCGCCACGGACCGTGTCCATCGTCCACTCGTTGAACACCGTGTCATCCTCGGCCAGCGTGCCTTTCGCGCCCTCGCGCAGATGTTCGAACGCGGTGGAGCTATAGTATTTCGTCTTGCGCACATCCGACTGCCAGACCTGATCGTAGCGCAGCAGCGTGTTGAACAGATACATCAGATGGCTGCCATATTCCTCGATGGCCTGCTCCTTGGAATCGGCCACGTAGCAGTCGACCATGATGCTGATCTTGTCCGACTGGACCTCGCGTCCATGGCGGGCCTGGCATTCGGCGAAATAGCGGATGGTATCCTCGCGCATGGACCCGCGGAAGATACCCGGCGTGATGGTCGCATCATGCTCGGCGGCCCATTCGATGGACTCCTTCGACCCGGTGAGCGGCACCCATATCGGCGGATGGGGTTGCTGGAAGGTGCGCGGCCACAGCGAGACGTCCTCGAACTTGTAGAACTCCCCGTCGAAGGAGAATCTGTCCTGCGTCCAGGCGCGCCGCATCACCTCGAAGCCCTCATTGAAGCGACCGCGTGATTCACTCATGGGCACGTTGAAGATTTTATATTCGCGGGGCGCGCCGCGACCCACGCCGCAGATCAGCCGTCCGTTGCTCATGCAATCGAGCATGGCGATCTCTTCAGCCAGACGCAGCGGCTCGTGGATGGGCAGGAGATTGGCGTAAACGAGGATCTTCAGGCGCTCAGTCACCTGCGACAGCGCTGCCGCCATCAGATTGGGCGAATTGCCCAGACCGAAGGGCGTGCCATGATGCTCATTGATTGCAATGCCATCAAAGCCCTGCTTGTCCATCTCCGCCCATGCTTCGAGATGGTTCTTGTAAGTCTTTGCAGCGGCATTCGGGTCAAAATGACTTGCACCCAAGCGCGGAAGAACACCATCCTCGCGATACTTATCAACATTCTCTTGATAAGCGGTCCAGTCGAATACAAAGACCTTCATGATTAATTCTCCAACGTAACTCTTGAATATATTATTATACTGAACTTATACTGTGACAGTCCGATAATCTTGAAAGGCGTTCTTATGAAAAAGACATTCGTCGCTCTGGTCGAGCGAACAGACCTTTGGGACCCCAGCAAGGAAGCGCATGAGCAGCCCGGCTTTGCGGATCATGCCGGCTATATGGGCGCGCTCGAAAAGGAGGGCTTCATCGCCATGGCGGGCCTGCTGGCCGAGTCCGAGGATGTGCTGTTCGTGTTTCTGGCCGACAGCCGCGAAGAAGTGCTCGATCGACTGGCGAAGGACCCCTGGCAGCAGAGCGGACAGGCGAAGCTGACCCGGCTGGAGGAAGGCCATTTCCGCATCGGCGCGCCGGCCGGCGCAGCCTCGGGCTGATCCGGCGCGCAGGATGGCGGAGCGGACAGGAGAGCGCCGCGCCATCATGCGTCGAACACCGCGATGGTCCTGACCTCGAAGCTCTCCCGGCGCGGGGAACCCGGCAGGCTGGTCGGATCCTCGAAGGCGGTATGGCCGGTCATCTGCCAATCGGGATTGCCGGTATCGTACAGGCGAAAGATCAGCGCCTCATCGGGCTGCATATCCGGATAATAATACCATTGATGCCGGGGATTGTA
Organism: Sphingobium sp. B10D7B; assembly: GCF_025961955.1. NCBI lineage: Bacteria > Pseudomonadati > Pseudomonadota > Alphaproteobacteria > Sphingomonadales > Sphingobiaceae > Sphingobium > Sphingobium sp. B10D7B. The sequence continues at coordinate 1,453,084 of NZ_JAOQOQ010000001.1, read as the reverse complement.
GGCCATGTTGAGGCCGGCCGGCATACCCTGGCGAAAGCCGCCCTCGGGCTTGCCCAGCGATACGCTCAAGAAGTCGCGCTTCTCGACGCTGCGGCTGTCGCAGACCGCCAGCGGATAATTCTCGACCGGCTTGGTGCCGCGCCAGACATTGATGTTGACGAGGCGCTTGGCCGCCAGTTCCTCGGCCCGATCGGGCACGAGCCGCGCGATCCACTGCTGCAGCGCAGGCCCGTTGAAATCCACATGGGCACTCAGCGCCGGGCCGCCGCCCTTGGCATCCTCGCCACCGCGCAAAATGCCCATGAAGGCGAAGACTTCGCTGGCGCCGGTCAGATCCTTCACCAGACGCGCCACCTCGGGATAATAGCGGCGCTCGAAATCATCCTTGTCGGTGAAATCGACATCTGTGGCGTGCTTCACCAGGGTGAAGCCCTGCGCATCGAACGAGATGTCCGCGAGCCGGGCGTTGTGCACGGTCACGTCATGGTCTTCCATCGAGAAGGAATAAGAGCCGTTCTTCTCGATCCAGCCCCCATCGGCAGCGCGCTCCGAATAGCGAATGAAGCTCTCGACCGAGGTCGGGCGCGAGGCGACGGCGGCAGCCTGATTGTTCACGATTCTCTCTCCTCATGGCGGCCGGGGCATCGCAGTCGGCGGGCTATCCGTCCGGTCTGGCAATGCCTCTGGGGCCGCCTTTCGTTCAATTCGAGCCAGTGTGCGGACCGGCCCGCTTGAAAATAGTGCCTACATTGCAAGGCTGAGCCGAGCCGAGTGGCCTCAGGGCAGCGCGGATTCGATCATGTCGGCAGATTCGGTCACGGCAACGTGCTGGAGATCATGGGTGAAGGGCATTTCCTCCACGCGCCATTCCGGCTGAGTGCGCAACCGTTCGGCCACGGGGGCGAACGTATCGTTCTTGTAGCCGGTGGCGATCACATAGGTCTTTTGCGGGATGCGGTCGCGGGCACCGGTCAGCTCGGCCTTCTGCGAGAAGCAGTAAACGGACTGCGCCGTGCGCCGATCCTCGTAAGACGCGCGGGACGCAGGGTCCATATGCGCATTGAAGCCCTGCAGCAGCAGCCGGGGCGGCGGCACAAGATAATCCCCTTCCTCGGGCGGGAGGTGCGGCTCGCCGGGCACCAGATCGTTCAGCGACTGGCCGTTCTCCGGCATGAAAGCGTCCATATAGAGGATCGACTGGATCACCCCCTCGGGGATCAGTTCGGTCGCCTGCGAGATCGGCATGCCGCCATAGGAGTGGCCGACCAGCAGCACATTCTCCAGTTCCTCATAGCGGATGACATTGGCGATATCCTGCGCATGCATCGCCAGATTGACGTCGCGGCTGCTGAGGTGGGCGCGCTCACCCAGCCCGGTCAGCGTGGGCGTGAACACATAATGGCCGCGATCACGCAGCAGATCGGCCACCTTGCGCCAGCGCCACCCGCCAACCCACGCGCCATGCACGATCACGATCGTTCCACGCTTGTCCGCCATCATTCTCTCCCTCGATATGTGTCAGCTTGGCCGGCGCGGCCTCTCCGAAGAGGCATGCCGTTGATTTCCCAGCGAGTGCCGCTGCGCCGGGCGCGAAAATAGTGGCGACAATAGGCAGATGCGGCAGACCGGTTCAGAGCGGCGCACCATGGGCCCGCATCTCCAGGATGTGCCGGCGGTAGGGCTTCACCCCCGCCCAATAGGTGATCGCCGCCAGCGGGAAAGAAATCGCCGCAGAGGTGGCGATGGCATATCGCAACAGCGCCTCGTCCCCCCACACATATTGGGTGAGGAAGGCGAAGTAGGTCGGTCCGAGCCCGCCGCCCACCGCCGTCATGGTGAACAGATAGAGCGCGGTGATCTGCCCCCGAATCTCGTTGGGCGTCACCACCTGCAAGGCCGAGTTGAGCGATGGCGCCGCCATCAGCATCAAGGCCGTGCCGATGCCGCCCATTCCGAGCGCCAGCCATGGGCTGGGCATGAGTGGCGCGGCGATCATGAAGGGCGCCGATGCGGTAAAGCCGATGGCCAGCACCCGCATGTTCGCATCGGCATGGCCGCGATTGCGGAAATGATCGTTGAGCCAGACCGCGCCGAACAGCGCTGGAATGGCGAGGACGAGGCTGAGAAGCCCGGTGTAGAGGCCCGTGCTCGCCGGTGCCCATCCATAGGTCCGTGCATAAAAGGCCGCGCTCCACGCCGCCGTGCCGAACATGTGCATGGCGGTGAAGCACAGGCCCAGGAACATCGGGCCGTAGAGCCGCCAATGGGCGAGCAGATAGCGCAATGTCTCGCGCAGACCGACCTTGCGGGGCTGCATCCCCACCACCGCCGCCGCACTGAACCCGCGCCTTTTGGGCTCCACGATCGTGGCGACCAGCAGCAGGATCGGAATGCCCATGAGGCCGGTCACCACCCACACCACCTGCCACTCGCGCACGGCACCGAGCAGGGGCAGGTGAATGGCGGGCATCCCGGAAAGCAGATGGATCATCACCGCGCCCAGCAGCAGCGAGAGCGCCGTGCCGCCTTGAAAGCCGACATTGTAGATCGCGATGGCGCGGGGCAGCTTTTCCGGCGGAAAATAGTCGGCCATAAGAGAATAGGAGAGCGGCCCGCTGATCGATTCACCCGCGCCAATGCCAAAGCGTGCCGCGAAGAACTGCCAGAAATTCTGGGCAAGGCCGCACGCCGCGCTGGCGAGGCTCCACAGGAAAACGGATACCGCGAGCAGATGCTTGCGATTATGCCGGTCCACCAGTCGAGCGGCGGGAATGCCGATCAGCACGTAGAAGAGACTGACCGAGAAGCCGAGCAGATAGCTCATCTCCATATCGGTCAATTGCAGGTCGCGCTTGATGGGCTCCACCAGCAGCGTCATGACGCCGTTATTGAGCTGGGCGCACATCTGCACGGCGGCCAGCACCCAAGCGACATGATAGGCCTGACGCGCGGCGGGCCAGGCTTCGTCCGAATAATGGGGGCGATAAACGGGGCTGGCGGCGCGATCCGGATCAGGCTGCGCGGCGGCGATGTCAGTCAAATTGTCTCTCCACGCAGCATGTCATCAATCGGTATAGGGGCCGGGCACGGTTCCCGGCTTCATCGCGCCGGTCCAATGCTCCGCAAGGCGCCCCTTCTCGATGCGGAACATGTTGAACTGGGTTGTCGTGTAGCTGGCCCCTACCCGGCTCGGATGCGGATGCTCATGGCCGGTGACGACGATCACGAGATCGCCCTGCGCGACCATGGCGACCAGTGTGGCCTGCATGGCCTGCGCAAGCGGTACCGCAGTGCGACCCTTGGCTGCGGCGATGATCGCGGGCGCGCCGTGCGTGGCGCGTGGATCATGTTCGATGAAGTCGCCGGCCAGATATTTCTTAGCGGCGGCCGCGCCACCCGCATCAACCAGATGGCGCCAGGCATCGAACACGAGCCGCTTGTTGGCTGCCAGTGCGGGATCGTCCGATTGGAGCCGCGCTTGTTGGGCCGGCCCAGTCGCGCCCGTCACCGGCTGCGGACCACCCTCCTCCGGCGAAGGCAGATCTGGTCCGGGCGGGGCTTCGACCGAGTGCCAATGCTCGGCCAGACGATCCCCTTCCACCCGGAACAGGTTGAAGTGCGTGCTGGTATAGCGCCCGGCCCCCTCCGGCTCGCGCAGCTCTTCCCGCAAGGCCATCACCACCAGATCGCCTTCTGCGACCATGGTAACGAGCGGCGGGGAGACCAGCGGCGGGATATCGCGGCGTGGGACGGCCGAAAAAATCTGCTTGAAGGCCGCGCGCCCGCTCGGCAGCACCGGGCTGTGCTGGATATAGTCTTCCGTCAGAAGATCGTCTGCCCGCTCGACATGGCCGGCATTGACGATGCTGCGCCACATGTCGAACGCGAGGCGCTTGTTCTGGGCCAGGCGCGGGTCCTTGTCCTCCAGCAGAGACAGTGGCGCAGGGTGACCCATGACCGGCACGACGCTTCCCTCCCTCGCGGTAGCCACGGGCGGTGCGAGCGAGGGCGACCCGTCGCCCGAGAAGGCCGTGCATGCCGCAAGCAGCATGCAGGCCGCCACCCCGCCCAGCGAACCGCGCGTCAAAAGCGTTTGCCGACCTGGATCTGCATCACACGGCCCAGCGCGCTGCCATAAGTCGGGTCGAAGCGGATCGCGCTGCCGGCAAGGCCTGCCTGATTGACGACCAGTGGCGGATCCTTGTCGAAGACGTTCTGCATGCTGAGGACGATGCTGAAATTGTCCGTCAGCCATGAGCCGCCCCGGTCGCCGGTGTCGAAGCCGATGGTCAGGTCGAACGTCGTGTAGGAGCCAATCTTGGCATAGGACGGGTCGACGCCGACTGGTAGTTGTGCCTGATCGATCTCATAGGAATTGCGGAAGTTGACGAAGGTGCTGGCGAACAGATCGCCCATCCCGATATCGCGCCGCCAACCAAGCTGGCCGCGCGCCTGGAAGGTGAGCGGGAAGCCGAGCTGGTTCACTTCCTGCACGAGCTCAGCGCCGGGCAGCGGGGACACTTTCCAGCTCATCGTGTAGGAGGCAACCGCACCGAGGTTGAACCGGCCCATGCTGCTATCGAAGGCGTAATCGATGTTGAAATCGATGCCCCGGCCGACCGTCTTGCCCGCGTTGATCCGGCGGCCGCTCACCAGCGCGAACACATTGCCCGGCGCCGTCGGCGGACCGAACAGACCGCCCCGCTCCCCGCCTGTGTTGTAGCAGCTGATCATCGCATCGTAGAGCGCCTGCGTGGTCACATTCTTCCCGAAGGCTGCGGCGCAGAAAGGGTTTGCCTGATTGATGGTCGGGAAATCGCCAAAGAAGGCAGTCGGGTTGTTCGCGGCCAGTGTCGGGAAATAGGCCGGGTTGTAGATGATCTGCGAGTTGTAGATCTGCTGGTTGATCGCCGGCACGCTGCCGACGTTGAAGGCCGGCGTGGTGATCTGGCCCTCATAGCTCAGCCACCAATATTTGGCGGACATGGTGAGGCCCGGCAGCGAGGGCGGTGTCCAGTCGACGCCGATGGCATAGGTCTCGGAGGTCTCGGGCGCGAGATCGCGATTGGCGCCACCGATCGACTGATAGATCGCGCCCATAGGCACGCCCTGACACGCCGCGCAGATCGCCGGCGAGAGCTGGTTGCCCGCCGTCACCAGCGGGATAACGCCGGTCTGCGAGAAGGGATCATTATCGGCAAGGCCCGGCGCCCGGAAGGACGTGCCCCAGCTGCCGAAAATCTTGAGGCCGCGCGTCGGCCAGAAGTTGAAGCCCAGACGCGGATTGGTCGTGGTGCCGGCGTCGCTATAATCATCATAGCGGATCGAGCCATTGAGCTCGAGCTTGTAGATGAGGCGGCTTTCCGCATCCGGGCTCACGACCGGCACGAACAATTCGCCGAACACGGAAGAGACGCTGCGGGGATTGAAGTTGTTGCCGCCGAAATTATTCTCGTTGAGCAGCGAGCCTTCATAGCGCTCGACGCCCACGGCCAGCTTCACCTGCCCGGCCGGCAGGGAGAAGAGCGGGCCGTCCGCGGTCGCCGAATAGACCTGCATGTCATATTTGGTCCGGTTGATGAGCGAGGTGCCGCGCGCGTTGATGGAATCGGCCGTCGCCTGATCGGTGCACTGGAAGGCGGTGGGATCGCAGAAAAAGTTGAACGTCGCGAAGACAGGCGCCGGCGCGCCGCCCGTCTGCGTGGTGGTCGAGGGCGCATCATGCGTGCCGGCGAAAGCCGACAGGGTTACCGACCAGTCATAGGGCAGCTTGATGTCGACACCGCCGCCATAGGTCCAGGTTTCGGTTTTGCCGAAGCGGCGTGGCGACCCGATGTCGTAGACGGTGCTGTAGGCCACGGAGAGCGCGCCCGTCGCGCAGGCGGCGAGGAGGTTGGCGGGACCGGTGACGACGCCGCCCGCATAATGGCTGGGGTTGCACGGGCTGAACGGATTGCTGTTGGGAATGCGCGGCAACTGGCCAAGATTGGTGACGCGGTTGCTGGTCGACGAGTTGGGACCGTTAATGGTGAAGTCGCGCCGTACATAGAGCGCGTCCGCGAACACACGGAGCCAATCGGTAACATTCTGCTCGAAGTTCATCGCAAAGCGGTCTGCCTCAACCTGCGGAATAACCTCGATGCCACTCCAGGTATTGAAATAGTTGGGCGTGGATTTGAGATCTGCGAGAGTCAGCTTCGACCCGTCCTGACCCGCCGGGATGCCGTAATAGATGCCGTTGATGACGACATTGCCCGGCGCCGAGTAAAGCGATGAGGGCGCCCCGCCATAAGGCGAGAGATCGTCATTATAGAGATCCGGGCGTGCCGAGGCCGCGAAGGCGGTCTGATAGGAGTGCTGGTAGGAGAGGATAATGCCGCCCTCACCCACGCTGCCCTCGCCCCAGCGCACCCCGCCGATGCCGGTCACATACCAGCCATCCTGACCGTCATTCTTGCGATAGCCGCCGTGGACTTCAAGCGTGTCCTCCGGCCGTCGCAGGATATAGTTGACCGTCCCCGCGATCGCGTCCGCGCCGTAGAGGGCCGAGCCGCCGTCCTGCACCACGTCGATCCGCTGGATCATCTGCGCGGGGTAATTATCCCCGTCGAACGAGTTCATGTTGCCGCCTTCATACGGCACGCGGTGCCCGTTCACGAGGCTGAGCGTCGCGCCAACGCCAAGGCCGCGGACATTGGGCGACTTGTTGAAGTTGAAGGAGTTGATCGTGTTCGCCTGCTGCGCCTGCCCACCGGCATAATTGTCGCCGCCGCCCAGACGCAGGATGGAGGGCACCGTGCCCAGAATGTCGGCAGTGCTGGAGAGGCCTGTTGCCCTGATCTCCTCTTTGCCCAGCTGGACGAGCGCCGTGCCGACCGGTGCTTCGCCGCCGATGCGGGTGCCGGTGACGATGATTGCGCGCTCATTATCGCCATTGCTATCCTGCGCCCCGACATCCGCGCTCGCCGAGCCAGCTTGCGCGCTGGCCGGCTGGGCCAGCCCCAGCATCGAGGCGCTGCTGAGCAGCAGAAGCGCGAATTGCGCGCGCGACGTGAATGAAAGACGATGGCCTGCAGTCATGTTCACCCTCCCGGCCTTGCGGCTGTTTCGGGATGCACGATCCGGTACTGCGCCGCATTGCTCGCGTGTCGCAGACGAGGTCCGGTCGATGACATCCTCTCTTGTCCACCTGCCTTTGGGCTAAGCACGCGGGACGAAAATAGTGCTGTGAATTGGTTGCGGTCCCAAAGCATCATGAAAGCAGCCTCCCGACAGGCATGAAGCGGTCCCGCAAAAGAACACACTATTTTGAGGGCCGGCGCTCATGCCAGATCGAGGAAGAATGGCATGGCGCGCAGGCAGCACCTGCTCGCGCCAGGCTGAGAAAAGAGTGGGATGAGGAATGAGCGGAGCGATGACGATCAACCAACTGCACCCCCGGTTCGTGGGCGAGATCACCGATCTGGATACCTCCGGCCCCCTCTCGCCCGAGACCGTCGAATTCTTCGAGGCGGCGATGGCGCAATATGCCGTCTGCGTGATCCGCAATGCCAGCATGTCGGACGAGGATCATATCGCCTTCGCCCGGTCCTTCGGCCCGCTGGAACTGGCACCGCCCGGGCGCAAGCGGATCGCGCCGGAGCTTTACGACATCAGCAATCTCACGGCCGAGGGCGAGATCATCCAGCCCAAGCCGGATGGCGCCCAACCGGCCGATTTCGAGCTGTTCCACACCGACAGCCCGTTCAATTCCTGGCCCACGAAATGGTCGATGTTGCTGGCCTATGTCACCCCGCCACAGGGTGCCGATACGGAGTTCATCGACACCCGCGCCGTCTATGACGATCTGCCGGAGGACATGAAGGCAAAGGTCGCCGACCTCAAGGTGGACCACGACCTTTTCCGCGCGCTGCAGCTGAACGGCGTCAAGTTCGAGGACGAGGAGATGCGCAAAAATTATCCGCGCATGGCTCATCCGCTGGTCCGCACCTCGGCCAGCGGGCGCAAGGCGTTGTACATGGGCTGGCACGGCGTGGGCATCGAAGGGTGGCCGGAAGACGAGGCCCGCACCTTCCTGGACGAGCTCTACCGCTTCGCCACGCAGGAGCGCTATGTCTACGCGCATAAATGGCGGCCGGGCGACATGGTTGTATGGGACAATCGCTGCACGATGCACAGCGCGACGTCATTCGAGCGCTATCGCTACAAGCGCGACATGCGCCGCGCGACGATCAACGAATATGGCCCTGAGGTCTCGGCGATCGAGGCCAACAGGCGCGCGCCGGACTGATCGCCCCGGCCCCGCACGGCCTCTCAGCCCTGCGGGGGTTTGAACCCGGCGCGAGTGTTGGCGACCCGCGCCCGGATCGCGCAGCCTTCGGCATGGTCGTTGATCAGCCCCATGGCCTGCATGAAGGCATGGACCGTGGTCGGGCCAACGAACTTCCAGCCGCGCTTCTTGAGGTCCTTGGACATGGCGATGGACGCAGGCGACGTTGAGGCGAGATGCGGAACCTCGTCTCGGGGTTCGAAGCTCCAGACGTAGGCTGCGAAGGAGCCGCTTTCGCGCACAAGATCCTGCACCCGCTGCGCGTTGTTAATCACCGCCTCGATCTTGCCGCGGTGGCGGACGATGCCGGCATCCTGCAGCAGGCGCTCGACATCCGTCTCATCAAAGGCCGCGACGCGATGAAAATCGAAGCCGTGAAACGCCGCCCGAAAATTCTCGCGCTTGGTCAGGATCGTTCGCCAGCTCAGCCCCGACTGAAAGCCTTCCAGGCTCAGCTTCTCGAACAGACGCCGATCGTCGGACAGGGGATAGCCCCATTCATCGTCATGATAGGCGATGTAATCTTCCGACGCTGCGCACCAGCCGCAACGGGCCACGCCATCGGATGCCGTAAAAAGCCCCGCCATGTTCCTTCCCCCATCATCCGAGCGGACAGCGCGGCGCCCCGGCGCCGGCAAGCTGTGATCTAGCCTGCCGCCTTCCCTGACGCCAGCGCCGGCTCGAGGCTTCTCCCTTATCTGTCGTCAGCGATGTTCGTGCGCCAATGTTCGTAGAGAGCCGGGATATCGCCGCTGGTCAGGATGGGCATGGCGCGTTGCAAGTCGTCATCGCTCCAATCCCACCAGCACAGCTCAAGCAGGCGGGCGACGTCCGCCTCTGCGAAGCGCTGCCGGATCAGCTTGGCGGGGTTGCCGCCGACGATGGCATAGGGGGCGACGTCCTTCGTCACGACGCTGCGCGTGCCGATGATCGCGCCATGCCCGATGGTGATGCCGGGCAGGATCACCGCTTCCGACCCGATCCACACATCATGACCGATGACCGTATCGCCTGCCGGCCGATAACCATTGTCCGCACCGGCAAATGCCGGCACGTCCGGCATCCAGAAGAAGGGGAAGGTGCTAATCCAGTCGCTGCGATGGCCCTGATTGCCCGCCATGATGAAGGACGCGCCCGATCCGATGGAGCAGAACGAGCCGATGATGAGCTTGTCCGCGCCGTCATCGTGCAGCAGGTAGCGGGCGCAATCGTCGAAACCATGGCCATGATAATAGCCGGAATAATAGCTGTGGCGTCCGACCCGGATGTTGGGATGCGTGACAAGACGATCGAGCGTGATGCCCTTGAAGGGGCTTTCAAATATATTTTGCATGGTTGGTCTGGCCTGAAGATTTGATCGCCAGCTTCGAGGGCCTGAGACGGCCGCTGGCGCAAGACAACGTGCTCGGGCGATCGCTGGATCGCCCGCCGTCAGCTTCTCACGTCAATGACGCGGAAGCACGATGCAGATGGTACACGGTGCTATCTTCATCCCGCGATGATGGCGCAAATGCTTCAGAATGCCAAGTGAGGCGATGTATTCGCCCTCCCGCAACAGGCTATTGCTGCTCGGGATAATCCTCTGGCTTGACCGAGCCGACCATCGGGCGGTCTTCCACCTTCTCCTGAGACTGACCACCGCCGGTGCGATTGTCATTCTCGGCAGCGTCCGGCCGGGCATCGCCCATGGGACCACGGGGCATCTCGGTTGGATTGCCCTTCTCGCCCTTGTCCTTGGGAGGATTGGCCTTCGCCTCGCGATCCTTATCCATGGGCTTGCTCCTTTCCAGCAGTCTTTGGCTCCTTGCCAAAAGCCTCGCGCAGCTCATCCTTGGCTTTCTCAAGGATCTGGCGTTGCTCCTTGCCGAGATTGTCGCCTGCGCGGTTGATGTAAAAGGTGAGCATGCTCATCGCGGACTGGAGCGCGGTGCCCTTGCGCCGCTTGCTATGCTCCGCCGAGCGCTTGAGCGAGGCTGCGATCTTCGCCGGATCGTCCTGCTTGAAGACGCCCTCATCCAGATCGAGCGCGTCTGAATGTTCGGTCACATCCTGAGACCATTTCTTGTCGGCCATGGCTCAGTCCTTTCCGCTGCCGGGCTCAGCCAGCTTGCGATGCTGTTCAGCAAGAATGGCCTGCGGGACGACGCCCGCGGCGGCGACCTGCAGCTTGTTGGAGAGGCCCGAGACGATATGCCCCTTGCCATCCAGCAGCGCCTTCCAGCCATCGCGTGCGACTTTGGCGGGATCGGCCTTGTCCTGCTGGCCGACCTGCGTATCCAGCAGACCGGCGCGCTCGAAGAACTCGGTGTCCGTGGGGCCGGGCATCAATGTGGTGAGGGTAACGCCCTCGGCCTCCTTGATCTCGTTGCGCAGCGCTTCGGTGAAATTGTCGATGAACGCCTTGGTCGCGTTGTACACGGCATTGAAGGTGCCCGGGATGTAGCCCGCGATGGAGCCGGTGACGAGAATCTTGCCGTCATTGCGCGCGACCATGTCGGCCAGCACCTTCTGCAGAAGATAGACGGTGCCGGTGACATTGGTGTCGACAGACCGTCGCCACATGGCGACATCCTGCTCCAGAAAGGGTCCGCCCGTGCCGACCCCGGCATTGGCGCAAAGCACGTCGATCCTCCGGCCTTCCGCTGCGGCCAGAAGCCGATCCACGCCGTCGAGCGTGGAGAGGTCGGCCTCCAGCGATCGCACGTCGCCGCCATGGCGCCTGAAGTCCTGCGCGGCCGCGTCGATCAGCGGCTCGTCAGCGACGACGAGCAGGTCATAGCCATCCTGCGCGATGAGATGGGCGAGTTCGAAACCGATGCCGGTAGACGCGCCCGTGACGATTGCGAATTTCTCGCCCATCCCATGCCTCCTTATGCGCCCGGCATCTTTGCCAGCATGTCGATATGCTTCTGGACGACCGGAGCGATCTCGCCCGCAGCAGCCTTGAGCGCGGGCGTGTCGCCGTTGGCGGCGTAACCCTGATGGAGCGCAAGCGCCGCTGCATGGGCTTCGCGTTGGGCCGTCAGGTAAGCCGTAGTGGCGGCAGTGCCCTCTGCAGCCTTGATGGCGTCCAGCTTGGCTTGCTGGTTGGCGTCGAGCGCCGGCGGCGTGACGGTCAGGCCAGCCTTCTCAGCCGCTGCCTTGAGCTTGGCGGTGGATTGCCCATGCGCATCGACCATCATGTTTGCGAAGTCGGCAACCGGCTTGTCCGGATTTTTCGCCAGGATCGCGCGGGACGATTCAATCTCGAACAGGTCGCCCGCGCCTGCTTTGGCCAGATAGCCCGTAGCGTCATAGCCCGTAGCGTCGTTTGGCGTGGCGGACATCTCACCCGGCGGCGGCGCGCCCACGGACATGTTCGTGGCATTGCCCGTCATGGCCATGTCGTTGTTGGTCATGGCTGTATCATTTGCCGGTGTGCTGCCCTGGCTGCACCCAGCCAATACACAGGCCGCCAACGGTATCGCAAAATAGAGTTTCATCATCCGTCTCCTTGCATGAGTCATGCGGCGACCCGGTCGAGCCCTGGTTTCAGCACCACCTTGGTCACTTCGTTCTGGTGATCGTGGAACATCTTGTAGCCCTGCGGGGCCTCGCTCAGCGGCATGCGGTGGCTGATGAGGAACGTGGTATCGATCTTCCCCTCCATGATCGCATTCAACAGGCCCGGCAGATAATGCTGCACATGGGTCTGACCGGTTTTGAGCGTCAGCCCCTTCTCCATGAAGGCGCCGAGCGGAAACTTGTCGACGAAGCCGCCATAGACCGCCGGCATGGACACGCGGCCACCCTTGCGGCAGGCAATGATCGCCTGGCGGATCGAATGGGTGCGGTCGGTGCCTGTAAAGGTGGAGACCTTGATCTGGTCCCAGACATTGTCGGCGAAAAGACCGTGCGCCTCCAGCCCGACTGCGTCGATACAGGCGTCTGGGCCAATGCCGCCGGTCATCTCCATCAGCGCCTCGTAGGTCTTGCTCTCCTCGAAGTTGATGGTTTCTGCGCCAAACTTTGCCGCCAGCTCAAGGCGGCGGGGGAAATGATCGATTGCGATCACCCGCTCGGCGCCCATCAGGAAAGCCGCCTGCACGCAGAATAGGCCGACCGGGCCGCATCCCCAGACAGCGACCGTATCGCCGGGCTCGATCTGCGCGAACTCCGCGGCCTGCCACCCCGTCGGCAGAATGTCGGACAGGAACAGCACCTTGTCGTCGTCGATCCCGTCGGGAATGACGATCGGGCCAACGTCGCTGAATGGCACGCGGACATATTCCGCCTGCCCGCCGGCATAGCCGCCTGTCATGTGGCTATAGCCGAACAGACCGCTCATCGGCTGGCCGTAGAGCGTCTGGGCGATATCCTGATTGTCGGCCGGGTTGGAATTGTCGCAGGCGGAATATTGGTGCTTGCCGCAATGGTAGCAGCTCCCGCAGGCAATGGTGAACGGCACCACCACCCGCTGCCCTTTTTGGAGCGTCGAGCCGGGTCCGGTCTCGACCACCTCGCCCATGAACTCATGGCCGAGAATGTCGCCGGACTTCATCGTGGGAATGTAGCCATCGTAGAGGTGCAGGTCCGAGCCGCAGATTGCGGTGGATGTGACCTTGATGATCGCATCGCGCGGATTGATGATTTCGGGATCGTCCACGGTGTCCACGCGGACGTCATGCTTGCCGTGCCAGGTGAGCGCGCGCATCAGGCCGTCTCCTCTTCCAGTTGCTTGTGCGTCCACGCCGACGTGGCGATCTCGCCGGTTTCCATGAGTTGCTTGAAGCGCCGCAGGTCGCGCCGGGCCTGAATGGCCGGCTCGCGCTGGAACATCTTGGCGATGACCTTGCCGATGAACCCTGCGGGCGGATCGTAGAGGATCGTCGCCGTGACCACGGTGCCGCGCGCGCCTGCATCGCGAAAATCGATGCGACCGCTGTTTGGCACGTCGGCACCCTCGGTCGAGGCCCATGCGATAAACGCGTCGGGCTGCTCTTCGGTGATGACTGCATCCCACTCGACGGTCCGGCCGCCAGGCGCCTTCACCACCCAATGGCTGGTCACATCATCGATCATGTCGACCCGCACGACATTATCCATAAAGGTGGGCAGCAGGGTGAAGTCGCGCCAATAAGCGTACAACTCCGCACGGGAGCGATTGATCGTCACGGAGCGGCCGACCAGACTGTCGCCGTGGGGTTCGATCAGGGTCGCCGCGGCCTCATCGACCGCGTGGCGATCTTTGGAGGTCGTCAGCGGTGCGTCGTCGCGCGCATCGGGCATTCTACTTCTCCTGTCGCGGGTTGGCTCAGTGAGCGTATGATCAGTCAACGCGTCTCAGCTGGGACCGTTGCCCACATATCGGACGAACTCCTCAGAATAGCGGCGGGTGATCATCGCCTGCTCGCTGGACGAGACGTCTTCCATCAGCTTGGGGAACCAGGTTCCCTCCTCGGAATAGATGTGATGGGCGACCGCGCCGCGGATATGCTCGAGCTTGTCGAGATAATCCTGGCTCATCGGGTCCAGCCGTTCCAGCAGACCCATCTCCATCTTGGCGGCGGATTGTTCCTGATAGGCAAGCTCGGCATGGCCGACCTGCTTGTCCGCGGCCAGCGCGGGATAGATCGCCGCTTCCTCCGCGATGGAATGGCCCGTGAGGAGCAGCGCCAACCGCTCCTGCGCATCGCGACGCGTCTCGGCCGTGGTTGCGGCCTTCACGGCTGCGAACAGAGCCTCGATCTGCCGATGATGATCGAGAATATGAGCGAGCCAGCTGCCGCGCGTCGCAAGCTCCTCGGCCTTGGCCCGGGCCTCGCCCCGCGCCTCCTCGCTTTCGGGCGGGGTGACAGCGGCGATGACCTTATCGATGATGGACATGATTAATCTCCTTTTCGAAGGAACTCAGGCAACGGCATCGAGATCGACGAGCGGCTCGCGTGCCCAGAACCGCAGCGGCGCCAGCGCCGCGACGAATGCCGTCGCATCGGATTTGCTCTTGAGGGCGAAGCAGCCTTCATCGAGGTCGGGCATCAGACCGGCCTTGGTCAGCAGCGGCTCTGCTTCCTTGCTCAGGCCCATGAACTTGCAGTGGGCAAAAGCGTCCGTCACGAAGTCCTTCGCCGTGGCATCGAGCGCGAGCAACTGCCCGCCCTCGGCCGAGGCGACGACCGCGACGGCATCGAACAGGACCGAAGGCCCGCCATCCACCTTGTAGTGGGCGCCAAGGATCTTACCGTCTGACAATGTGACCCCGCCGATCTTGGGGGCAATGAACTCGATCATCGCACCGGCTTCATCGACCGCATTGATGATCGCCTGGACGAGCGTCGCGTCGGCGCCGTCCGTCACCAGCAGGCCCAGCTTTCGGCCGGCAAAGCTCTGCGGCCCGCGCTTGATGATGCTCAACGCGTCGGATGGGGCCAGGTCGGTCCGCGGCTGGACCGCTGCGGTCGCCGCCTGCGGCATGGCAAGCCCCAGCCCGTCTGCGACGGTTGCCGCGAGGTCCGCATCGATGTTCAGCAGATGCGAAACCATCCGTGAGCGGATGTCCGGGCGCTCAACGCGCGAGAGCTCAAACACCAGCGCATCGCCGATATGCTTTTGCTCGATCAAAGTCTGGCTCGCATAGAACTGCGTGGCCTGGCTATAATGATCGGCAAAACTTTCCGGGCGGATGCGCAGCTTGTCGCCGTCGGCCGCCTCCGCATAGCTCTTGAAGCCGCGCTGCGGATCCTCACGGGGACCGCCGATTTCCGCGCCCCAGCTATTGGGCTCGTAATTGGCGCGACCAACAGGATTGCGCATCGCCATATGCCCATCCTGCTGGAAATGCGCGAACGGGCAGCGCGGGGCGTTGATCGGCAAATGCGTGAAATTGGGCGAGCCGAGGCGCTTGAGCTGGGTATCCAGATACGAGAAATTGCGCCCCTGCAGCAGCGGGTCGTTGCTGAAGTCGATGCCCGGCACGACATTCTGGGTGCAGAAGGCGACCTGCTCGGTCTCGGCGAAGAAATTATCGACCAGACGATCGAGCACCAGACGACCCACGACGCGGATCGGCACCAGTTCCTCGGGAATGATCTTGGTGGCATCGAGCACATCAAAATCGAAGCTGTCGGCGAATTCCTGATCGAAGAGCTGGAGACCCAGTTCCCATTCGGGAAAATCGCCGGCTTCAATGGCGGCCCAGAGGTCCCGCCGGTGGAAGTCGGGGTCGGCGCCGTTGATCTTGACCGCTTCGTTCCAGGCCACCGACTGAAGGCCCAGCTTGGGCTTCCAGTGGAACTTGACGAACGTCGACTTTCCTTCTGTATCGACCAGCCGGAAGGTGTGGACGCCAAAGCCTTCCATGAAGCGGAATGAGCGCGGGATCGTCCGGTCAGACATGATCCACATGACCATGTGCATCGATTCCGGCGTCAGGCTGATGAAGTCCCAGAAATTGTCATGCGCCGTCTGGGCCTGCGGAAAGGCGCGATCTGGCTCGGGCTTGGCGGCATGGATCAGGTCGGGAAACTTCATCGCGTCCTGGATGAAGAAGACCGGGATATTGTTGCCAACGAGGTCCCAATTCCCCTCCTTGGTGTAGAGCTTCACCGCAAAGCCGCGCACATCGCGCGCGAGATCGAACGAGCCCTTGGACCCCGCCACGGTCGAGAAGCGCACGAAAGCCTCGGTCCGCTCGCCTACCCGCTGGAAGAGATCGGCACGGGTGATGTCGGACAGGCTGTCGGTCAGCTCGAAAAAGCCATGGGCGCCATAGCCGCGCGCATGAACCACGCGCTCCGGGATACGCTCATGATCAAAGTGGAACATCTTCTCGCGGAAATGGAAGTCTTCCAGCAGCGCGGGGCCGCGCGCGCCCTGCTTGAGGCTGTTCTGGTCATCGGACACAGGAACGCCCTGCGCGGTCGTCAGCGTCGCGACATCACCGCCAGCGGTCTGCCGCGTCTCGCCACCCTCGCCCATCGGTCCTTCAAAAACAGGCATGTCCTCAAAGGCGGCATCTGCAGAAGGGCTGTTTGCCGATGACCGCTGCTGATCGGATTTCATCGGCGCACGGCCTTTCGCCGCACGCGTTGCCTGTTTCGCCATCGCGGTTCCTTGTCATTGCTGGGATGTGAACGAGTTCGTCTCGTGCTTCACCAACACGCCGTCCGGATGACAGTTGCCTGTTAAGGCTAGGAATTAACATTGATCATAGTGAAAGCCGATCGGGGCTGGATCGCCAGCGCGGCTTATCCGTTAGCCACTCGATGTTGATGGATCGCCTCCTTGCAAACCGCCGCGGCGTGGCCCTGACGCCGGAAGAACGAGCCGCGCTCGAAGACACGATTCTCGAGGTTCGCACCTTTGAGCCCCGCACGACAATCGTCGAAGCGGGTCAGATTGTGGATGTCAGCAGCTTCCTGGTCGAAGGGATCATGTCGCGCTACATCGATGATCGCAAAGGCTTGCGGCAACTCGTCGCCATCCATGTGCCTGGCGAATTCGTCGATCTCCATGCCTATCCCATGCGGGAGCTGGACCATGCTATCGGCACGCTCACGACCGCGAGCATCGCCATCGTGCCGCACAAAGCGCTGAAGGAAGTGCTCGACCCGCGACCCGATCTGGCGCGCAAGCTGTGGTTCTCGACGCTCATCGATGCTGCCCTTCATCGTGCCTGGTTGTTCCGGGTGGGCCGGCTCGACGCGGTCGGGCGTGTCGCCCATTTCCTGTGCGAGATGAATGCCCGACTCTATGCAGTGGGATTATCGGACGGACATCGCTTCGTGCTGACCCTGACGCAGGGCGACATTGCCGAGATTTGCGGCCTGACCACCGTTCACACCAATCGGGTGCTCCGCCAATTAAGAGAAGCCGGACTGTGCGAGAGGCACGCCTCACTGGTCCAGATCAGCGATTATGCCGGTCTGGCCCGCCGGGGCAATTTTTCATCAGATTATCTGTATCTCGCCCCCTGCGCAGATATCCAGCAAGGAGGACCAGCATGACTGTCCACTCCCCAATCGAGCCCTATGCCGAACCCGGCGTCGCCACGGCTGAGGAGGATCATGTCATCCTCGAGGGCCCGGGCGGGATCGCTGTAACCATGACGGCGGACGCAGCCGTTGCCACGGGCGAGAGCCTGATCGAAGCCGGCGAGGAAGCGCAAAGGCATCAGAAGACCAAATAACTGCGCGGTCTCAGATGCAACGCAAGCTTGGACTGGAACGGTCAAGGGACGGGGCGACCGCCGGTCGCCTCTTCGCGGAGCCCCCCGGCGCCGGGAACGATGTCGAACGGATGGAAGTTTCTCTCCAGCGATGAGGATAACAGGTCGAGAGATGATGTTTCCGCAGGAGAAACCCTCAGAAGCTTATGCCGAGATCCTATCCCCGGCACTACCCGATGACATCATTGCGGCAGCCATGGCCGTGCTCGAAACCGCTAGGCAGGCGGCGATCGGGATCGCCACCGCAGAAAGTTGCACCGGGGGCCTGCTCGCATCGCTGCTGACCGATATCGAGGGCACCAGCAACGCCTTTGACCGGGGCTTCGTCGTCTACAACAAGGATGCCAAATGCGATCTGCTCGGGCTCAGCCATAAGCTTGTCGAGGATTGCGGCGCGGTGAGTGAACCCGTCGCGCGCGCGATGGCCGAAGGGGCCTTGCGCCGCTCCAAAGCGCGACTGGCGATTGCGATCACCGGCTTTGCCGGCCCCGGTGCCTCCGACGATGAGCCGGGGCTGGTCCATTTCGCCTGCGCCGCGCATCGGGCGGAGACGCGCCACAGCGTCCATCACTTCGGCGACATCGGGCGCGGCGCGACCAGGATCGGATGCCTGCGCGCGGCGCTTGCCATGTTGAGCGAGATGCTCGCCGAGGTGGCCGCCGATCCGCAGCAGGTCGCGTGAGGCCGCCCATGGCGACCCCGGCACCCGATGGCATCACGCAAGAGCATGAGAGCAACAGCCGGCGGGCCAATCCCTGGCCGCTGGTCCTGCTCACGGTGATCTTGGGCGCCGGCCTGACCGGCCTGTTTGCAGGGCAGGCCCCTGTCGTGCGCAAAACCTCGAACGACCGCATCACCCTCGTCGTGCAAACGCCGGAAACGCTGCGCAACGGCATGGTTTTTGAGACCATCGTCGAGGTGACGCCGCGCAAACCGGTCGGTGAGCTGGTGATTGCCGTGTCGGATGACCTCTGGCGGGAGATGACGATCAACACGATGATCCCGGCCGCAAGCGAGGAACGCTATAAAGGCGGTTCTCGCCAGTTCTCGTTCGGCGAGGCGAAGCCCGGCGAGACCTTCCGCTTCAAGATCGACGGGCAGATCAACCCGCCGCTGTTCGCCGGCACGCGCGGCAAGATCGCCGCCCTAGACGGGGAGCGCGAACTTGCTGCCCTGCCCGTCCACATCAAGGTCTTGCCCTGATGGATATCATCCTGCGCGCCAGCGTGATGTTCTTCATCATGTACATGCTGCTCCGGCTGCTGGGCAAACGCGAGCTTAGCCAGGTCACTCCGTTCGAACTGGTGCTGCTGGTGGTGATGGGCGATCTCGTACAGCAGGGCATCACCCATAATGATCTCAGCATGACCGGCGCCGCGCTCGCCATTGGCACTATTGCCTTCTGGGCGCTGGCGCTGAGCTGGATCACCTATCTTTCCCCGCGCGCCGAACGGCTGCTGGAAGGCGTGCCGCGCGTGCTGATCAAGGATGGGGAACTGATTACCCCCAACATGCGCCGCGATCGCGTGACCCGGGCCGAGGTTGAAATCGAGATGCGGCTGGCTGGTATCGCCAACATATCCGAGGTCGCTTGGGCCATTCTCGAACCCAATGGCAAAATGAGCTTCATCGCGAAGAAGGATGACGGGCCAGCCAAGCAGGAAGATGATGACAAGGCCGTTTGACCGACCCCACTGAACGCGCGGCCAATCTTTCCAGCTGAGCGAACGCGGCAGGGTTGCCCACAGGCCGGCATCATTGTATCAGCAGGTCCGCCGACCAAACGAACTAATGTATTGGTTCAATCATGCGCATTCGCGACAACGCCGGTCTCACGCTATGAGGCCACGCACCGAGACCCTGACTCGTCCAACAGCGCTGCTGCTGCAGCCCGGCGACTTGGCGCTCCCTACCCGGCCCGAATGGCGCTCGTTCGCGCAGAGTTGGGATGACCTGCCCCACGACATGTGGATGGCCGATGGCGGAACCTATCGCCGCCGCCGCTACGCAGCGTTTGAGGTCGATGGCGACGCCTGCGGGCGCCTGCCGCATCGCGCCCATTATCAGGATCGCAATCACAATCCCTTGAATGGCGGCGTCGAACGCTGGTTTGCACCAATGGCGGACGAACAGGCTGAGAGCGCGCTATTGCGCGATCTGATGCGGAATACTGCGGCGCGCATTTCGCAGGCCAGCGGTTGCGAAGAGCACGCATGGATGGTCGAAGCCCATCAGTTTCGCATCGAGGCCCTGCCCGACCTCCCCGGCCTTCCGACGCCTGAGGGGATGCATCAGGATGGACGCGATTGGGTGTTGATCCTGCTGGTCGGCGGCAGCAATTATTCCGGCGGCACGACCCGCGTCGAAACTGTTTCGGGCGCATGCCTGCTCGAACACCGGCTCGCGCACGCCGGCGAGGCGCTGCTCCTCGATGACGGGCAGGTGCGCCACGGAACCACGCCGATCCAGTCGGAAGTCGGGGATCTGCCGGCGTGGCGAGATACGCTGGTCCTGACCTTCGCGAATGCGGCGGGGCGCTGAGCGGCCGGCGTGGATCGCTTCTTCATCGTCACCGGCGGCCCCGGATCGGGCAAGACCACACTGCTCGATGCGCTGGCCCGGCACGGCATCGCGACCATGGCCGAGGCCGGGCGCGCGATCATCCAGCAACAGATGGCCGCAGGCGGCAGCGCCCTGCCCTGGGCCGACCGGGAGGCGTTTGCGGAGAAGATGCTTGCGTTCGACGTGAAGTCCTATGAGGCAGCGAAGACACGGCCCGGCCCGATCCTCTTCGACCGAGGCATCCCGGATGTCATCGGTTATCGTGCTCTGTGCGGCCTTCCCATTCCCGACAATTTGCACCGAACCGCTAGCGCGCGCCGCTACAATAACGACGTCTTCATCGCCCCGCCCTGGGCGGACATTTATGCGCAGGATGCCGAGCGCAAACAGGACTGGTCAGAAGCCGTGACGACCCATGAGGTCATGGCCCGGGTTTATTCCGACCTTGGATATAATCTCGTGCCGCTACCGTTTACGACTCCGGACGAGCGCGCGGATTTCGTGCTGCGCAGGATCAGCGCCAACGCGTCAGCCTGACGACGATCGCCCCTCACACAAGCCCCCGCGCGGCGCTGTCGCCGGCCGGCGTCAGCATCTCCACCACCTCGTGAAGCGCCTGCTCCAGACGATCCCGTGACGGGATCGCGCCGAGGCACAGCCGCACGCCCGAAGGTGCACAGGGATCGACGGCCGGCGCATCGGGCGGGGTGAGCGCGATGCCGGCGCGCAGAGCGCGGGCGCTCAGGCGCTCGGCATCGAGCATCGGCATTGGCATCCACACATGCAGGCTGCGCGACGCGCCGGGCACCGCCATGGCCTTGCCGAGAATGTCGCGGGCGAGCTGCGTCCGCACATCCGTCTCGGCGATCAGCTCGTCGGCGATGCGATCGGCCGTGCTATCCTGCTCCCACTGGCTGAACACCAGACCGCCCAAGGACGGCGGCGTATAACCAAAGGCGCGGACGCCGAGCAGCAATCGGTCGCGAATCCCGCCATCCTCCGGCGGCAGCAGAAAGCCGAGGCGAAGGCCCGGCGCGACGGCCTTGGACACGGCGGCGACCATGAGCGTGCGCTCCGGCGCCAGATCGGCGAAACTCTCCGGGGCGTCCCGATCCGCGAAGACACGATAGGCATCGTCCTCGACGATCATCAGATCCTGCGCGCGCGCCACCTCGATGATCTCTGCGCGCCGCGCGGCATCGAGCGTGATGGTGGTGGGGTTCTGCAAGGTCGGGATCAGCACCACCACCCGCGCACCGGTCTCGCGGGCGGCCCGGGCCAGTGCCTCAGGCTCGAGCCCGCGCTGGTCCATGGCGACACCGCGCAAGCGATAGCCGGCATGATCGGCCAGCGTCCGGATGCCGGGATAAGTGGCCGCCTCGCACAAGATCGTATCGCCGGGCCGCGCCAGCGCTGCGAAGGCCAGCGCAAGGCCGTGTTGCCCGCCATTGCACTGGATCACGCGATCCCGCGTGGCGCGCTGAACGCCATGGCGGCGGCTGAGCCAGGAGGCGCCGGCCTCACGAATGGATTCAAGCCCCTCGGGCGGCGCATAGTTTACGGCTGTCGCCAGATCCGCGCGCTGGCGGACACGGCTCAACCCCTCGCCGATCCAGCGCGCGGCAGGCGCGAGCGGCGGAATGTTCCGCGCCATGTCCAATGGCCCGCCAGCCTCGGACGGCGACTGCGGCCGCGCCCGGTCCGCGACGAAGGAACCGCGCCCGACATGGCTGGAGATAAAGCCCCGCCGTTCCGCCTCGACATAAGCGCGGCTGACCGTCCCCACACTCAACGCCAGACGATGAGCAAGGTCCCGCTGCGGCGGGAGGCGATCCCCCGGGACGAGCCGCCCCTCGCGCACGTCACGCTCCAGCGCTGCGACAAGGCGCTCGTACATCGGTGCATCGTCGCCCGACACTTCCGGCCGCCAGCCCTTCATTTACCATCCTCAATACGATTGAACCGGTTCAATATCACATTTGACACATGGGTCAATCGAGATCATTTCTGCAAGCGGGAGATTATCATGGATACCAGCCTGCTCGCGCCTTTGGCGCTCTACAGTTTCGTCTGCACGGCCACGCCCGGGCCTAACAACATCATGCTCGCCTCATCCGGGCTGGTGTTCGGATTCCGGCGGACGCTGCCCCATATTTTCGGCATCAATTTCGGTTGTGCGGCGATGCTGGCCTTGAGCGGGCTGGGCCTTGGCGCGATCTTCGAAGCCTGGCCGATCCTGCGCTGGGTGCTGCGCATCGTGGGCGCAGCCTATCTGGCCTGGCTTGCAGTGAAACTCTGGCAATCCGAAGGCATGGCCCGGCGTGAAGGCGCGCATCCGATGACTTTCTGGCAGGCGGCGGCCTTCCAGTTCATCAATCCCAAGGCATGGGCCATCACCGTGCCTGCCATCGCCACCTTTACCGTGCCGGACCGTCCGCTGGGTCTGCAGCTTGCGGTGATCGTCGCGGCTTTCTCGCTGGTCGGCCTGCCCTCCATCGCGGGCTGGGCGGCCATGGGCGCCGGCGCGCGCGAATTGCTCGAAAGTCGCAAGGCCATGACACTTTTCGTGCGGACCATGGCCATCATGACGGCGCTCACCGCCCTGCTGTTTCTGATTTAGGGAGATAGGCGCATGACCCGCGACGAGATGATGCGCTTTGCGACCCAGTGGATCGCCAACTGGAACGCGCGCGATCTGGAGGCGGTGCTTTCGCACTTCGCCGAGGACGCGCGCTTCATCAGTCCCTTGGCCAGGGAGGTTGCCAATTCGCCCATTATCGAGGGCAAGGCCGCGTTGCGGGCTTATTGGTCCGATGCGCTTGCGGCCACGACGGACATGCATTTCACCCTGATCGCGGCGGTGTGCGATGTCGAGGCACAGGTGCTGGACGTGCATTATCTCGCGCAGCGGAACGGCCGATCCCGGCGCGCGCTGGAGACGATGCGGTTCGTCGATAGCAAGCAGGTGGAAGGCGAGGCCTTTTTCGGCATCGATCTCACAGACTGATAGCAGGCGCGGTTGCCAAAGCCTGCGCGAGCGTCTAGCAGAATCGTTACATCAAGAGTTGGGGCGACGCCCAACGCCAACCTGCCAATCCGGGCAAGGTGGCACTCCGCAAGGAGGATGTGGCCGAACGGCAATTATGCGGATCAAGCCACTCAGCGTCGACCCGGACAAGGACCGATGCACCGTGCCGATCAAGATACCAGACCACCTCCCCGCCCGCCGTACCCTGGAAGCGGAAGGCGTCCTCGTCATGGACGAAGGCACCGCCACGCGGCAGGACATCCGGCCATTGCGGATCGGCCTGCTGAACCTGATGCCGGACAAGATCAGCACCGAGACGCAGATCGCCCGGCTGCTCGGCGCCACGCCGCTCCAGATCGAACTGACGCTTGTGCGGATTACGGATCACGCCACCCGCAATACGTCCGCCGATCATATGGCCGCCTTTTATCGCCCGTGGTGCGCGGTACGCCATGAGCGGTTCGATGGCTTCATCATCACCGGGGCGCCAGTGGAGCGGCTCAATTATGAGGATGTACGCTACTGGCCGGAACTGACCGACATCTTCGACTGGACGCAGACACATGTTCACCGCAGCCTGACGATCTGCTGGGCGGCACAGGCGGCGCTTTATCACTTCCATGGCCTGCGCAAGCGCACCTTGGAGCAGAAGGCGTTCGGGATCTTCCCGCATCGCAATCGCCTGCCGACCTCGCCATATCTGCGGGGTATGTCCGACGAGTTCGACGTGCCGGTGTCGCGATGGACCGAGGTGGCGCAGGTCGAACTGGAGACGGCGCCGCATGTGCAGGTCTTGGCCGATGCGCCCGAAACAGGCGCGGGTCTGGTTTATGACGAGGCCCGGCACATGCTCCACATGTTCAATCATCTGGAATATGATACCGAGACGCTCGCGCGCGAATATGCCCGCGATGGCGGGGCCTGTTTGCCTGTCGACTATTTCCCGCAGAATGACCCAACGCGTCCACCGCTGAACAGCTGGCGGAGTCACGCCCATCTGCTGTTCGCCAACTGGATCAACGAGGCCTATCAAACCACCGCGTTCGACCTTGCGCATGTCGGGCGGGAGCCACTGCGGGTGTCGTGAAGGACATCACCGGTTCCGCGCACGCCGTAGCCTCCAGTTGGCGATGTGCGCCCCCGCGAGCAGCAGGCTGCCCGAGACCGTGATCGCCGTTTCCAGAATCTCCCGGCTGGCGAACAGGATGCCGACCGCCATCAGCGCCAGGCCGACCGCGCCGATCGCCAAGGGCACGGGCGCCCGGTGCCTGCGCCAACCGCTCACCAGCGCGAAGGCGCTGGTCGGCACCGCGAGCGCGAGGACGATCGCGTGGAAGCTCTCGCCCGGATCGATCTGATCGGCGAAGGCCGGGAGGGCTGCCAGCAGCAGCGGCAGTCCCAGACAGTGGATCATGCAGGCGACGGAGGCGCAGACGGCAAAGCCGTCCAGCCAGTCGTTTCTGCTCCGGGTTTGCGTGAGGGGAGATGCGGTGGCTGCGTGGTTCAATTCCATGCCACTATTATGATATGGTATATCATGTCTTTCAAGGCATGGAGGCATTTAATTGGTCGGAACGCTACCTCTGAAGCAGCCCGCTATTCAAACGCTACGCGCCGCCAATCAGGGCGCGGCAGCCTGAACAACGCGCAGCCGCCTACCCTCTCAGTTCCGCTAGCATTTAGGTGCGCGAGCGCGCCCGCAACGTGAAAAACTCCACGTCGCAGGCGTTCGCATTCATGCCTTGGGGATGACCGGCACCAGCAGGTGGCTGTCATACTGACCACCGGCGTGGATGATATGCGTGCCGGCGTTGCGCAGTTCTTCGTGGCGGGCGAAGGGCAGCATCGGCAGGCCCTCGCGATAGATATCCATGCCCTTCACGACGACGCGCAATTGCTCGCCCGCCCGGAACAGCGTGGAGGACGGCCAGATCTCGATATCGACAGGCACCGGAACGCCCGGCTCCAGCGGCTCCTCAACGAGATGGCTGTGGACCGGTTGGAACGGCGTCGAGCGTGCCTCATCCATGGCACGATGGCTGGCGCGCAGCCAACCGAGCGCCACAGGGCCGTTCTCGAAAAAGGCGTAGAACGTCATGCCCACCGGATTGCCATCGGCATCGAGCTTCTGCAGCGCGACGAACAGGTCCATGTCGTCCGCGCCCTGCGCTTCCACCCACAGGCGCAGCTTCATGTAGCCGGTCAGCTCGGTATCCTTGTCGAAGCGGATGTCGAACCGGGCCTCGCCGGCTTCATCGAGCGGATCGTAGGAGGCGCTGGCTGCATTGCCCACTGGCTCGCCTTGCATCGTGCCGGTCGCGGCATCGAGATAGAGCGGCGTGTAGACCGTACGTGCCAGCGGCCATTCCTGCTCGCCGCGCATGGTCCATGTCTGCGCGCTTTCGCGGACTTCGAGCAGCACCTTGGGCCAGTCGGCAAGGCCGCTCTCGACGCCCTTGAGATAGCGATCGAAGAAGACGCGGGCCAGCTCCTTGCTCTCGGGCATATAATAGTGCGCCCATTTCTTGCGGCCATGGCCAATCAGCCATTTGTCCGGCGAGGAGAACTGGCGGAAGGCCTCGAAGGTGCCGCGGGTATGTAGCGCCTGATCCGCCCAGCTGCCCACGACCAGCGCCGGAATGTCGATAGCCGACAGGTCGACTTCCTTGCTCGCCCAATAGGCATCGTACAACGGATGCGCCTGCACATTGGCGTTGGTATCCTCGTAGCGCTGATGGCCAAAGCGCAGATTGCTGCTGCCGCGCGGCAGGAAGCCCGTCTCGCGAATGCCGCCATGATAGGCAAACTCGCGATACCAGTCCGAGAAGCCCTCCCAAGGATTGATGGCGGCGAGATGCGGCGGCTTGAGCTGACCGACGAGATACTGGATCGCCGCGAGATAGGAGACTCCGGTCATTCCGACCTTGCCATTGCTCCAATCCTGCACGCCAAGCCATTCGATGAGATCGTAGCAATCTTCTCCCTCGCCCAGGCCGTTGTGGCGCACCTCGCCCTCGGACTGCCACATGCCGCGCGAGTCCGCATTGCACACGGCATAGCCATGCGCGCACCAGAAGGCAGGATCGGGCGCCTCGAAGGCGGTGAAGCGCGACATCCAACCGGCCTCCACGCCCGAATGGGGCGGGAAGAGCTTATCGGACAGGCCATGCTTGCCATAAGGGCTCCACCCCAGCAGCACGGGCAGCGGGCCGTGGGCGGCATCGGCGGGACGATAAAGATCGACATAGATGTGAACGCCGTCGCGCAGCGTCACCTGGATATTGCGGTCGATGAGGAGGCCGTCCTCTTCCCACTGCTCATGGGCAATCGGCGGCAGCGGCGGCTTGCCCGGTGCTGTCGTGGGATCAATGCTGTCCTGCATGATCAGCGTGAAGCCGGCCGTATCGCTCATCGACTATCCTCTCGTCTGGAAATTAAAAATGCCCGGCGATCGGTTCGACCGCCGGGCACATCATTAACGGATCAGAACTTGAACCGAGCACCGATGCGGTAGGAACGGCCAACCACGTCATACAGCACGTTGTTGGTCGGACCGAAGCTGGACGGTGCGTCCACCGGCGGATCCTTATCGAACAGATTGTTGATCGCGCCGAAGATTTCCATCTTCTGGTCGCCACGGTTCCAGACCGCGACGCTGCCGTTCAGGTTCACATAGGTCCAGGGCGCGATGTAGTTGTCGTTGACGCTGTTATCGAGGTTCGGGTCATAGCCATATTGGCCGGGCCCGATCAGCGAGTTGTTGTAGGTGCCGCTGGAGATGTGACGGACCTGCACCTGCAGCGTGGCAGGCTCCGCATTGAACGTCACATAGCCGTTGATGATGTAGCGCGGCATGCCCGAGGGCTGCGAAACCGGCGAGCCGTTCATGCCGGCACGATCGACCGTACCGCTGGCGGAGTTGGTGATCAGGTCGTCGATGATCGTCGCCATGCCGCGCAGCGAGATGCTGCCCCCGAACAGGTTGACCGGCAGCGTGTAAGCGGCCTCGATGTCCCAACCGCGCGTGATCAAGCTACCCAGGTTCACGTTCGTGTTCACGATCGACTGGATATCACCGAAACGGCGCCCCGGAGCGACCGGACCGCGGGTGATGAGGCTGCAATATTCCTGGATGCCATCGCGCTCGCAACCATCGACGATGACCTGCGCACCTAGCTGCGACACAGCCTTATCAAGCTTGATGTCGAAGTAATCGACCGAGAAGCGCAGGCGACCGGCACTGCCCAGATCGGGCTGCAGGACGACGCCGACCGTGAAGGTATCGGCTTCTTCCGGCACCAGCGTGGAATCGCCGCCGAGCAGCACGGAGGTGAGCACCTGACCGCCTTCGCTCGGGCGAACGTTCTGGAAGCTGGTCTGCAGCGGCCCGAAAAGCTCGAAGAGGTTGGGCGCACGAATGTCACGCGAGCGCGTCGCGCGCACACGCAGCCAGTCCAGCGGCGAAGCCTCGACACCGACCTTCCAGGTCATGACGTCGCCGCTAGTCGAGTAGTCCGTGTAACGCAGCGCGCCGTTCAGATAGACGCCGGGCGCGACGGGAACGTCGAGTTCGCCGAAGGCCTCGAACACATCGACCTTGCCGTCGATCGGCGCGCCCGGGCCCGTGTAGAACTGTAGCGCCCGCGAGATCGCATCGGCATTACCCCGCGCGATATCCTGACGCAGCTCGACACCCGTTGCGGCCTTGATCGGACCGGCCCAGCCCTGGAACAGCGTGCCGTTCATCGATGCGGCAACGACGTTCTGGGTGATCCGCGTGTCCTGCTCCACCGTGCCATGCGTCCACGCCTTGGCGGCGGCCGAGAAGTTGTTCTCACCGAACGGGTTCAGCGGAACGCAGCCAGCAGCCGCCGGGTTGCCCTGCAGGGTTGCGCGGCACACGATGTTGCCGTTGGCAGGACCGCCGTTGAATTCGCCCTGATCGACGGCGTCGATGGCAAACTGCAGGCGCGGCGTGATCGAGGTGTTGTAGCCGCGCTGCCAGTAGTCGGTGCGGCCGAACTGGTAATAAGCATCGAATTTCCAGTCGCCCCACATTTCGGCATTGATACCCACGACCGCGCGGTAGGTGTCGCGCTTCACGGTCGAACGCTGCGGCCCGAGGTCGTTCCACACGCGACCCATGTTGAAGGACGGCAGGCCGACGCTCGCCATGGTGGCTGCGACCGAATCCGGCAGGAAGGCGTTGTCGGCGCGGATCACCAGCGAACCCAGGTCGCGACGCTGCGCCCCGATGGTGGAGCCATTGACGCGGCTGTAGGAGCCCTCGGCGAACAACTCGACGCCGTCAGCCACTTCGAACTTCAGATGGGTGAAGCCATTGAGGCGCTCGACGGGCGCGGCGATCGGGAAGTTTTCGTAGAAAGCCTGACGCGCATCGCCACCACCGCTCTGGAAGATCGGCACGCCGTAATAGGTGCCATAATCATGAGGCACGAGGGTGCCGTCCGGCCGGAATTCCATGCCGCGCAGACCCGACGCATTGAAGGCTGCCGCGTTCGCAGCCGGCCCGGAGACGATGAGACCATTGTAGGACGCCGTCGCCGTGCGCGTGTTCGGCAGGATCAGCGTGGCGGGCAGCCCCGCGCCGACGCGGCCGAGGCTCCGATTGGCGGGGTTGACAAGCGGGTTGGCAACCGTGTTGTAAGCCAGCGAGCACCAGTCGCGCGAATAGCAGCCATCGGTGCCCTTATTGTCCGAATACTCGACGCCCGCGATGATGTGGCCGCGACCACCGGCGAAGCTCATGCCGCCGGCGAGCGCGAACTGATACTCCTTGCCGTCGCCCGCATCATTGATGCCGTACTGCGCCGAGCCCTTGAGGCCGGTCAGGTTGGTGTCGAGAATGACGTTGACGACGCCCGCGACGGCATCCGAGCCGTAAGCGGCCGAGGCACCGCCGGTCACCACGTCGACGCGCTCAACCAGCGAGGTCGGGATGATGTTGAGGTCAACCGCGCCGGCATTGGCGAAGGAACTGCCCTGCACGGTCGAAGCCACCACGCGGCGGCCATTGATGAGCACGAGCGTGCGGTTGGCGCCCAGGCCGCGCAAGTCGGCGGTGGAGGCGCCGATGTTGTTGGCGAAGATCGCGTTGGTGCTCGGCGTCGCCTGCGGACGGAAGGACGGCAGCTCGTTCAGCACCTGCGCGACGTTGACGGCGGCTTGGCGCGCGATCTGCTCACCGCCGACGACGGAGACGGGCGTGGGCTGATCGAAGCCGGTGCGCGCGATGCGCGAGCCGGTGACGATGATCGCCTCACCAGCCTCATCATCCTGCGGCTGCGCGGTGTCCTGGGCGAAAGCGGGCGTGGCGACAAAAGCCATGCCGAGCGCGAGAGCGCTCAGGCTGGCACCGGCACCGGCCCTCAAAACGCGCGAACGTGTAATGAATGGGGACATGGACAATCTCCTCTCCTGATCAGGCACTAGGCACAAGCATTGCCGAACGACGCGCGCGCAAAGACAATGCCCGCCCCCATTCGACATGCTGGAAAAACAACGATGACGGACTATCAAGGGAGAATTGATCCCTCAACACCTTTAGCGCGAGTTAACTGCCTCATTGGCGAGGTGTGACATATCCGTCACAAAACCGGTGCTTTGCGTTGAAAAAGTCCACTCGGATGGGGTTTTCTGAGCACCAGAACCCCCAGCGAGGTCAGGGAGCGAGGGGAATCGTCTCCGCCTCGGCGAGGATCAGGAGGAAGTCTTCCCTCGCGTCGGTCCAAACCTGCCGAGGGGTCCAGCCACCCGCTGCCAGCAGAGCGCGCGCAGATTGTTCGGTATATTTGTGGCTGTTCTCAGTATGGATGGTTTCCCCATCGCGCATGAAGAACAGGCGGTCCTCGACCTGGAACGCGACGTCCCGATGCGCCTCAAGATGCATTTCGATCCGGCTCGCGGAGGGGTTCCAACGGGCGACATGGTGGAAATCGTCCACGGGAATGTCCGCGCCCAGCTCCCGGTTAATCCGGTGCAGGAGATTGAGGTTGAATTGAGCGGTCACGCCTTGCGCGTCGTCATAAGCGGCGATCAGGCGATCGATTGGCTTCACCCGGTCGATGCCGATGAGCAGCCACGAGCCATGGCCGAGCGTGTCGCGCATCGAGCGTAAGAGGTCCGTCGCGGCGAAGGGCGCGAGATTGCCGATGGTGGAGCCGGGAAAGAAGCCGAGCATCGCACTGCCCCGCAGCGCGGAGGGCAGCGCCACGGCTTTGGTGAAGTCGGCTTCGACCGGATAGATTGGTAGATCCGGCAGCAATTGCGCGAGACCGGCATTGGACTGGAGGAGGAATTCCCCGGAAATATCGATGGGCACATAAGCCGAAGGATTGACCTGCCGCAGCAGATGCGGGGTCTTGAGCGAACTCCCGGAGCCGAACTCCACAACGACCCGCCCCTCACCGATCACGTCTGCGACATCGCCGCAATGGGCCTTGAGCAAGCCGACTTCCGTGCGGGTCGGGTAATATTCGGGCAGCCGCGTGATATCCTCGAACAGTTCCGAGCCGACAAGATCGTAAAACCAGCGCGCCGGGATGGCCTTTTGCCGTTGCGAAAGCCCCGACAGGACGTCCTCGCAAAATGCACTGGTGCCTTCATCCGGTGCGCAGCTGTCCAGCAGATCGAGTTTGGGCATCGTCGCCATGGTCAGCAGTCCTTTGCGAGCCGCAGTCCGGTGAACTGCCAGCGCTGATGGGGGTGAAAGAAATTCCGGTACGAGGCGCGAATATGGCCGCGCGGCGTGGCGCAACTCCCGCCCTTCAGAACGAACTGGCTGCTCATGAACTTGCCATTATACTCGCCGACCGCGCCCTCTGCGGTGCGAAAGCCGGGATAGGGTCGATAGGCCGAACCGGTCCATTCCCAGACATTGCCGAACAGCGAGAGCAGGCCTGGCCCGTCTTCCGGGCATCGCGGCGCGACTGGTCCCGGCCGGTCAAGCTGGATACCAGCGTGAGGATCGGCAACCTGCGCCGCCGCTTCCAGTTCCTGCTCGGTGGGCAGGCGCGCGCCGGACCAGCTCGCAAAGGCCTCGGCCTCGTAGAAGCTGATATGCGTGACAGGATCGGCATCATCCACGGCCTGCCAGCCCGAAAGACTGAACTGCTCCCAGGCGCCATCCGACTCCCGCCAGTAAAGCGGGTGGCCGATCCCTTCCCGATTGCACCAATCCCATCCGTCTGACAGCCACAGGGATGCCATGCGATAGCCGCCATCCTCGATGAACGCGCGCCACTCGCCATTGCTGATCGGTCGATTGGAGAGCGCGTGGGGCGCGAGATAATGGGGATGACGCGGCTGCTCATTATCGAAGGCGAAGGCGGCATCGCCATCTGCGTGGCCAATGTCGGCAAGGCCGTTGGGCCGCTCGATCCAGCGCACGGCCGGGGTCTCGCTATGTCCTCGCGGTTGTGCAGGCCACAGGGCGACATCGAGCGGGTTGCACGAAAACAGATGCTTGAGATCGGTCAGCATCAGTTCCTGATGCTGTTGCTCATGATGGAGGCCGAGGGTGAGCAAGTCCGGGCACGCCTCCGCGAGCAGAGGCATCGCGTTCAGGACCGCCTCATCGACCCGCGCACGATAATCGCGGACCTCCGCGAGCGTCGGACGCGTGAGCAGGCCTCGATGCGGGCGCGGATGTCGCGGCCCCTCCGCTTCGTAATAGCTGTTGAAGAGATAGGCCCAGCGCTCGTCATGCGCGACATAGCCCGGCACATGGTCGCGCAGCAGGAAGGTTTCGAAAAACCAGGTCGTATGGGCGAGGTGCCACTTGGCCGGCGAGGCGTCGGGCATCGACTGCACCGTCGCGTCGGCGTCGCTCAGCGGCGCCGCCAGATCGACAGAAAGCGAGCGGACAGATTGGAAGCGGTCAGCCAGGTCTGCAGAACATGCCTCGGCGACCTGCGCGCGGCTCGCCATCTCAGGGATTCATGTCCGCAATCGGCTTCCCGTCCTGCTCCTCTTCGAACAGCAGGGCCGCTGCTCCGGTTGCGGACAAGCGCACCTTGTCGCCTTCCACCTCTGCGACGAGCCCGCCCGACAGATAATGGTGGTGCTTGCCATGCGAGCCGCTGTCCGCGCGCGTCATCTTGATGCGGTCACCCTCGACATGGTCGACCGTGCCGATATGCACGCCATCGGCGCCGATGATGGACATATGCTCTTTGACGTTGCTGAGATCGGCCACAATTGCCTCCACGCTTGATCGGGAACCCGATAGCCTAACGCGCAAGGCCAATATTGGATGCAGGGCGATCCGAGCGAATCTTTGGCTCAGACGTAGCGCAACCCGGCGTCCATGATCCGCTGGCGCAGATCGAATACGTCGAGACTGAACTCTCCGGCTGCAAGGCGCGTACGCTTGCCAGCCTCGTTCGCCTCACGGGCCCGCGATGCTTCCAGCACCTTGGCGGCGTTGGCGCGGGGGACGACGCACACGCCGTCATCATCAGCGACAATCACATCCCCGGGATTGACCAGCGCGTTGGCGCAGACCACCGGGATGTTCACGCTGCCCAGGGTGTTCTTGACCGTGCCCTGCGCATAGACGGCCTTGGACCAGACCGGGAAGTTCATCTCGGTGAGGTCGCGCACATCGCGCACGCCGGCATCGATGATCAGGCCACGGCAACCGCGCGCCTGCGCCGAGGTGGCCAGCAGATCGCCGAAATAGCCATCCTCGCAGGGGCTGATCGGGGCCAGCAGCAGGATGTCGCCGGCCTTCAACTGCTCGATGGCGACATGCACCATCCAATTGTCACCCGGAGGCGCGCTGATCGTCACTGCACTGCCCGCGATCCGCGCGCCGGCATAGATCGGCCGCATATAGCTGGCCAGCAAACCCGTGCGTCCCTGCGCCTCATGAACCGTCGCAACACCGCACGCCGCCAAACCGTCAATCACCTCAGGATCAGCACGTTCGATATTCTGTACGACCACACCCATGATTGCTCCTGCCCTCTCAGCTTGCGATGATTGTCTTGGTCTCTAGAAACTCTTCCAGTCCCCAGACACCATATTGCCGGCCATTGCCGGACCTTCTGTATCCCCCGAACGGCGCCGCCGCCGTCCATGGCGGAAAGTTGATCGACACATAGCCTGCCCGCACACGGGCTGCGACGGCCCGCGCCGACGCGGGATCAGCCGACTGCACATAGGCGGCGAGGCCGAAGTCGGTGGCATTGGCGATTTCGATGGCCTCGTCAACATTCCGATAGGTGAGGATGCACAGGACCGGGCCGAAGATTTCCTGCGTGGCGATGGCGGCATCCGGCGCGACCGGGCCGAAAATCGTCGGCCTGGCGTAATAGCCGGTCGGCAGATGGTCTGGTCGTCCAAGGCCGCCGGTCAATAGCGGCTGCCCGCCATCGATCGCCTGCCGGATCAGGCCCTGCACCCGATCGAACTGCGCCGCGTTCATCAGCGGGCCGAAGCTCGTCGCGGGATCATCAGGCGGCCCCACCACAAGGCCCTGCGCTGCGGCCACGGCAAGCGCGGCAACATCCTCGAAGCGGTCGGCCGGGACGATCAGCCGGGTCGGCGCGGCGCAGACTTGCCCTGCCACCATCATGCATGCCGCCACGCTGCGCGGGACGACCACCGCAAAATCGGCATCCGGCAGCAGGATGTTGGCGCCCTTCCCGCCCAGTTCCTGATGCACTCGCTTGATCGTCGGTGCCGCCGCCGCCGCGACCGCCGCGCCGCCCGCCACCGATCCGGTGATCGAGATCATGTCTACATCGGGATGCGCGGCGAGGCGCTGCCCGCAATCCGCGCCGCGACCATTGACGAGATTGAACAGGCCGGGCGGCAGGTCCGCCTGTGCCATCGCCTCCGCGAGCAGCCCGCCGCACAATGGCGCATGTTCGCTCGGCTTGACGATCACCGTGCACCCCGCAGCGATCGCCGGCACGGCCTTGCACAGCATCTGGTTGACCGGCGCATTCCAGCTGGTGATTGCCACCACCACGCCAATCGGCTCCCGCACGATCTCGAAGCCGCCGGGCATCATCTGGGCGAACGGATAGTGCGCGAGGATCTCGGCCATGCTGTCGAAATGCGCTCGGCACATCATGCTCTGCCCCTGCGCGACCATGCGCGTCAGGCCGATCTCCCGCATGAGGTGATCCTCGAGCGCGGGTGCCAGCACCTCGAAGGCGGCGCGCATCCGGGCGAGCACGGCCAGCCTTTCTGCGATGCTGCTCTGGGACCATGAGGTGAACACCTGCCGGGCAGCGGCGACGGCGCGATCTGCGTCGACCGCATCGCCGAGCGCCGCGCGTCCGAGCAACGTTCCATCCGCGGGAGACCGAACCTCCGCGATCTCTCGGCCGTGCGGCTCGACCCATGCGCCGCCGATGAAGAGACGATCCTGATACAGCGGAGCATTCAAAGTCGTGACACCTTGGCGTGAGGATTGTATAGCACGAGAATATACTATTTCAGAGAGGCGCCGGTGCCGCAATCGGAAAGCGCAGATTATATCGTCATCGGCGCGGGCTCGGCGGGATGCGTCCTCGCCAACCGCCTGTCGGCCGCGCCGGAAAACCACGTTCTTCTGCTGGAGGCGGGCGGGCGCGATCGCCACCCGCTGATCAGCATGCCCTTTGCCTTCATGAAGCTGCAATTCATGCCGTCGCTGACCTGGCCCTATTGGAGCGAGCCGGAGCCGGGGCTGGATGGCCGGCGCTTGTGGCTACCACGGGGGAAGGTTTTGGGTGGCACCTCCTCGATCAACGGCATGGTCTACGCGCGCGGCCATCCAGCAGACTATGATGAATGGTCGGCACTCGGCGCCACCGGTTGGAGTTGGGACGAGGTGCTCCCCTATTTCCGCCGCTCCGAACGGAGCTGGCGCGGCGATAGCACGGATCATGGCGCCGACGGGCCGCTGACCATCAGCGCGGTCGAAACGGCTGGGCCTTTGCATGATGCGGTGATGCAGACCGCGCGCGCCCTTGGCCATCCCATCCTCGACGATCAGCATGGACCCAATAGCGGTCACGGTTTCGCACCGCCCGAAGTAACGGTGGACAAGGGCCGCCGCGCCAGCAGTTCGCGGCAGTTCCTGCATCCCGTCACGCACCGGCCCAATCTGGCCATTCGGACGGGCTGCACGGTTACCCGGATCGTCATCGAGGCCGGGCGCGCGGTGGGCGTCGAGATCATGGAGGAAGGCCGGCCGACTTTGCTGCGCGCGCGGCGCGAGGTCATATTGTGCGCGGGCACCTACAACTCGCCGCAATTGCTGATGCTTTCCGGGATCGGCCCGGCGGACGACTTGCGCGCGCTCGGTATCGATGTCGTAGCCGATTTGCCCGGGGTTGGCCGCAATCTTCAGGAGCATCCCCTCACCGGCATAGGCTACACGCTGACCGAGCCCATCGGCTTCGAGAGCAATCTGCGCTTTGACCGGCTGCTGTTGAACGTGGGACGCTTTTTCCTCGGCCTGGGGAACCGGGCGACGCAATTGCCGGTCACCGCCTTTGGCTTCATGCCGACGAGGCCCGGGCTGGCACGGCCGGATATCAAGGCCAACATCTACCCCACCCGGCTCGATGCCCGCGTCTGGTTCCCCGGCATCCGCAAGGGCGCGGGTCATGCCATGAGCGCGTTCGCCGTGCTGCTGAGGCCCGAAAGCCGGGGCAGCGTGCGCCTGCGCTCGCGGAACCCGGCGGACGCGCCCGAGATCCGGATCAACATGTATGAGGACGAGCGGGATCTGCTGACGATGCGCCGGGCGGTGCGCATGTTGCGGGAGTTCTTCGCCACCGCGCCGCTGCGCGACCTTGCCGGAGGCGAGATCATGCCGGGCAGTGGCGTGCAGAGCGATGCGGACATCGACGCCTATAATCGCCGCAGCAGCGTGCTCGCCCATCATGCCTCCTCGACCTGCGCGATGGGCGCCGATGAGCAGGCGGTGGTCGACCCGACCTTGCGGGTCCGTGGCATTGACGGCCTGCGCGTGGCCGACGCCTCTGTCATGCCCCGCATCGTCGGCGGCAATACCAATGCGCCGGTGATTATGATCGCGGATAAGGCTGCTGACCTGATCCTGGGCATCGCGCCGCCGCAGTCCTGCTGAGGGAGGACACTCCCGCGGCAATCGATTGCATTTTTACTGGCCCTGCCCGCCTCGCTTCGCTACCCCTCCCACCCATCGACCCGCTGGATGCGAGACTCGCCGCAGCCGTACGAGGATGAGGAGGCTTTGAAATGAAGAGATTTTTGATCACCGGCGCCGCCATGCTGGCGATGGGCACGGCGCTCGCCGCCCCTGCTCAGGCAGAACTGAAAGTCGGCGCCGCCAAGGTTGATTGGACCCCGGCCGCCAAGAGCCTTAAGGAACCCTATACCGGCATCCTCGACCCCATTTACGTCCGCGCCATCGCGCTGGAGAGCAATGGCGAGCGCGCCGCGCTCGTGACGGTAGATGTGGGTGCAATCCCGACGGACCTGTGGAGCGGCGTCACCGCTCGCCTGAGCAGCGATCTCGGAATTGCGCCGGAGCGCGTCATGCTCACCGCGACCCACACCCACAGCGTGCCCTGGGGTCCTCACCCCAAGCTGGAGGACCAGATCGTCCAGGCCGTGCGCGAAGCGGTCGGCAAGATGCAGCCGGGCAAGGTCGCCTTCGGCGAAGGCAAATCCTACATCAACGTGAACCGCAACATCATCGACCCGGACAACCGTCGTTGGTGGGAAGGCCCCAATGTCGATGGCCCGTCCGACAAGACCGTGGCCGTGCTGCGCTTCGAGAATGCGGCCGGAAAGCCGGTCGCCATCTATTATAACTACGCCGTCCATGCCGTGCTAACCGGCAATCTCGATCTGGTGAGCGGCGATCTGCCCGGCGCCGCCTCCCGCTATATCGAAAATGCGATGGGCGATGATGTGGTGGCCGTATGGTCCGAGGGTGCTGCGGGCGACCAAAACCCCATCTTCTTCCAGCAGACCTACGATCTGCGCGCCATCCGCATCGCCGATTATGCCAAGCGCGGCGAAGACATCAGCAATGCCATGCCGCCCGGCGGCGTCGGCATGGACCGCAAGAACCCGCAGGTCGCCAAGCTGATGGAGCAGCAAAAGCAGATGGCTCAGTCCATGGGCCAGATGCTCGGTGAGGAAGTGCTGCAGACCATGCGCCTGCGCCTCGAACGACCCGAGAAGGTGGATGGCATCGCCGGCGCGAGCAAGACGCTGGTGTGCCCCGGCCGCGAGCGTACCGACAAGGGCCGCGCAGGCTATGCCGGCACCTATGTCGATGCGGCAGACATCCCCATTCACCTCAGCATGCTGAAGATCGGCGATGTCTTCATCGGCGGCGTGAATGGCGAGGTGTTCAATCCCATCGCGACCAGCTTCAAGGCGCAGGCGCCCTCGCGCCGCACGATGATGGCGACGCTGACGAACGGCTTTGGCCCATCGGGCTACATCCCGAACGATGCGGCTTTTGGCCAATATACCTTTGAGGTGGTGTCCTCGCGCCTGAAGCCGGGTTGCGCGGAAAGCGGCATCGTCAACGGCCTGCTCGATCTGGTCGAGCAGACTGACGCCGCCAAGTAAGGCCAAGGGGGCTACGGCCCCCTTCCCGCTCCCGCTCGCTCAATCCTCTTCGCACTTGCAGACCGGCCCGGCGCGCGTCGCGCTGGGCCGGGGTGCGGTCGTCGCGAATTCGACTGGGACCAGACGGCCATCGCGGTTTGCATCGGCGCCCGCGAACCGGGTCGATGTCGCCACGGCCCACTCCTCGAACGAGAGGAGGTTGTTGCCGTCCTTATCCAGCTTGCGGAACGCGCTCGTTCGGCTTGCCATCATCTCCAGGCGCGTGACGACGCCATCGCGATTGCGATCATAGCGGTCGAAGCGCTTCTGCTCGCGCGTCCGCGCGGTGGCTTCCGGGACGTCGGGCGGCGGCGCCCCACGTGCGTTGGGATCGCCTGGCGCGGGTAAAGGCGGCGCTTCGGCGCGCAGGCCGCCATTGGCGACGCGCAGCTGCATGTCCGCATCCACGGCGGACTGCCACCAGAACAGCCCCGCCGCCACGAACAGCAGCGCGGAAAGTACACCGGCAAAGAATCGCCCCATCGCAGGCCCCCTGCAGGGAGATTAACCGCGCAGGGCGGCGATCAGCAAGCGGCTGTACTGGCGGGGCGTGAAGCCGCGCGATGGCAGCCGCGCGGCGCGGACGTCCGGCATTGCGACAGCGGCGAGCAGACGCAGGGGGCGCGGCAGGCTACGAGGCGATCGCGCATCCCGAGGCAGAAAATCCGCGGCAAGTGCGAGGCTCCGGCGCGCAAGCGCGTCCTCGCTGGCGTGACCGGCCAGATCCCACAAGGCCCAAAGCGCGCCGAGCCGATCGGACGCCTCGCTCTCTCCTCCGGCCAGCAGGGCAAACAGCCCGCCGCCCCGGGCAAGTGCATAGTCCCGCAAATCCTCGTCGCTGAGAGGATCGGGCGATGCAAGCACGCGCCATCCGTCGATCAGCCGTTCTGCCGCCGCGCTGGCGCCGGCGTCCGCTTGCTGGCGCCAGGCATCGACCAGAGGCTCGCCGCGCCCCTTGGCATCATCCCGTTCCACCAACACGGCATCCCACCAGGCAAGGCGAATGGCGGCGATGGTCGGATCGGCCCGCCGACGGATCAGCTCGGCCAACCGGGCGTCCAATTGCCAGCACAGCGCATGCCATGAGCGCTCCCCAGCAGGCGTGTGCGCGAGCAACAGGCGCTGCAACGGGGCGGGCTCGTGATCGGCACCGAGCGCGGTAGGCGGCGCATTCACCAACGATCAACCAACCAAATTAGGCATTTGTCCACCACTTCTGAATAAGGCGAGGATCGGGCCGGTGGCGGTGCAATCGTTCGCCGGATGGGTGGCTTCAAGGGCAGTGAGGACAGGAATGCGCAACCGGGCAGGCGCAAGCTTCATGACCAGGCTTGGCCGCGACGTGCGCGGCAACGTCATCGCCATTTCGGCAGCGGCACTCATTCCGCTGGCGGGGCTGATTGGCGGCGGCGTGGACATGAGCCGTCTCTACCTCACAAAGACGCGACTGCAACAGGCTTGTGACGCCGGCGTGCTGGCCGGCCGGCGCGCGATGGGATCGGGGAGCTGGACCGAAGAGGGCAGCACCAGCACCCGCAGCCGCGCGCTCGAACTGTTCAACGCCAATTTCACGGATGGCGCCTACGGCACGACCTTGCTCGACCACGATTTCTCGGAGGATGACGGCGAGGTCACCGGCTTTGCGGACGTCTCCGTGCCCATGACCATCATGCGCATCTTCGGCATCACCGAGCGGACCATGCACGTAACCTGCACCGCCAAGATGGAAATCCCGAATACCGACGTGATGTTCGTGCTGGACGTGACGGGATCGATGAATTGCCCGGCCGATGGCAGCTACTGCCCGGGCGGCAACAATAACAATAGCCCGGCAAGTAATGCCCGCCTTGTTGGGTTGAAGAGCGCCGTCAAATGCTTTTACGAAGCTCTGCTGCGGGTTAACACCGCGGAGACCTGCGGCAACGACCCTGCAGCCACCACTTATGCCGGCACGGCGCAAATCCGCTTAGGGTTCATGCCCTATTCGGTAAACGTGAACGTCGGCAAGCTTCTGAACAATGACTGGATGGCTAGCACAGCGATCTACCAGTCGCGCGAGCCAAAAACTGAAACAGTTTACTCATGGCAAGCGGGCACCGAAACAATGACCCCGTGGACAAACTGGTCAGGTTCTCCGACGAATCTGAATAATGCCAGCACCTATTCCGGCTGGTCTAATATTACGAACAGCAACAACAACAGTTCAACTACTATCAACGGCACATCATACAGCAATCGGCGCACCGACAGGAACTCTTCAAACTGCTCCAACCTCAACTCGAACGGGACGGTACTTACTTACACGGATACTGGCAGCCTACAGGACCCCACCGACGTAGCTCCGGTGTATCCGGAAGATCCACAAGTTCGGACCCATCGGCAGGACGACAACCATGTCGTCGTCGCATACAAATACTCATGGTCAAACAGCAGTTGCCGTCTTCAGAGCAGCAACGCGCGCACATACACGCGCTCAAAGACGGCGACTGGCACACGCTCCATCACTTGGACTACACACCGGCAACGCGTAACCGGCTGGACATATAAACAAATGTCGTTCGACGTTTCCGCTTTGAAAGCTGGTGGTACAAACTGGAATAATAGCGTCGCACTGCCGGTAGCGACATCGACCGTTCCAGCGGTCAAACTATCCGGCTCCAACGCGGACACGACGCTCTATATTGCCGCGAATGCCGAGGTCACTTGGGATGGGTGTATTGAGGAGCGCAAGACCGTTCTAAACAGCGACGGCGATGCGAGCGATGAATGGAATTCCATTCCGACTGGCGCGCGCGATATGAACATCGATGCGGTGCCCGATCCCTCCAACCCGGACACGCAGTGGAAACCTAT
The DNA here is from genome assembly GCF_025961955.1 of Sphingobium sp. B10D7B. Taxonomy (NCBI): domain Bacteria; kingdom Pseudomonadati; phylum Pseudomonadota; class Alphaproteobacteria; order Sphingomonadales; family Sphingobiaceae; genus Sphingobium; species Sphingobium sp. B10D7B. Next base: position 1,412,473 of record NZ_JAOQOQ010000001.1, on the reverse strand, counting down.
GCTGCCTGGTGTAGTCTGGGCGCGCTACACGGGTACCAATTATAACTACAATTGGACCGTAGATCCTCCTGTAGTGACTTCGGATCCGAATCCTTATCATCCCCGCAAGGACCGATTCAGTTATTATTGCTCGACCGAAGCGAAGAAGCTCCAGACCTGGTACACACCAGGGGGATTTGAAACCTATGTCAACTCCTTGCGCGCCATCGGTAACACGTACCACGACATCGGGATGATCTGGGGCGCCCGGTTCATTTCGCCGACCGGTATCTTTGCTGACGAAAACAGAGAGACCCCCACTGGCGGCGCCATCCAGCGGCACATTATCTTCATGACCGACGGCGCCACGATGACAGACAACACAAATTATACGGCCTATGGCATTCCCTGGTGGGACCGGCGCCAGACCACCTATGCGCCCAACGACACGCAGCTCACCAACATCCTCAACAGCAGGCTCGTCGCACTGTGCACCGCGATCCGCAACCGCAACATCACCTTGTGGGTGGTCTCCTATGGCGGCGGTGTCGACACCGAGACTGAAGCGCGCCTGGAGAATTGCGCGACGCCCGGCAAATATTTCAAAGCCGATGATACGCCAACGCTGATCAGCAACTTCAAGCAGATCGCATCTGAAATCGCCGATCTGAGACTGACCAACTGAGATGAGGCGCGCGCCTCATCTGTTCGGCGCACGCGCCCTGCCTGTCCTGCGCCGTTTCGCGCGGGCGCAGGACGGCGTGACGATCATCGAGTTCGCGCTCATTCTGCCGGGCTTCCTCATCATGTTGCTGGGCGCGCTGGATGTTGGGCACACGCTCTACATGCAGAGCGTCGTGCAGGGCGCCGTGCAGAAGGCCGCGCGGGACGGCACGCTGGAGACATCCGCGGGCACAAATGCCACCTCGCGCGATGCGATCGACGCCGTCGTGGAAAGTCAGATCAAGCAGTTGCACAATGACGCGGAGGTTTCCGTCCAGCGGCGCTTTTATCGCAGCTTTTCGCAAGCCGCCGCTGCCCAGGCCGAACCCTTTACGGACAGTGCCAGCGGCCCCAACAAGAATGGCGTTTGTGACGGCGGCGAGCCGTTTGTGGACAACAATAACAACGGCGTTTGGGATGCCGACGGTGGCAATGCCATCAACGCCGCGGGCGCGCGTGACAATGTCGTGTTCACGGTGACGGTCTCCTATCCGCGCCTGTTCCCGATCGACAGACTGATCGGCGGGCATGGGACCACGCATGTCGTGGCCAGAACCGTGCTCTCCAACCAGCCCTATGGCGACCAGGGCACCGATGGCACGCCAACTGTGCGGTATTGCTCATGAGTGCGGTGAGGCTCCTCAAGCGCAAAAGCGCGCTCTGCGGTGTTCGGCTTGGCAACGTCGCGCGTGTAGGGCACGCCCAGAGCGGTGTAGCCGCCGTGGAATTCGCACTCACGGCTCCAGTGATCCTTGGGATGTTCCTCGCCGGCGCGGAACTCACCAATTTTGCGATCACGCGGATGCAGGTGAGCCAGATCGCCCTGCATGTCGCCGATAATGCCTCCCGCATCGGCACCAACAGCCTGCTCACCGCGCCGCAGATCAGCGAAGCGCAGATCAACGATTTACTGATCGGCGCCAATATGCAGTCCGGCGCGCTCGATCTCGCGACGAATGGGCGGATCATCATTTCCAGCCTGGAGCCGGTCGCCAATCCCAATCCCGAACCCAAAAAATTCCACATCCACTGGCAGCGTTGCTTCGGCGCCAAAAGCTGGGCTTCGACCCATGGCGTGCAGGGCGACACCGATCTGCCGGCGATGGGCGAAACCGGCAAGCAGGTGACGGCGCCCGATGGCGGCGCGGTCATCTTTGTTGAAGTGGCCTATGATTATACGCCGCTCATTTCGGCGAGCATCGTGCCGACGACCGTCATTGTAGACACTGCCGCCATGACTGTGCGCGACGACCGCGACTATAATGGCAATGGCGGCACGGGCGTCTACAATAATGAAGGCGTCACCGCTTCGACCTGCAGCAGCTGAGGCGATAGCGCGGGCCTAGAGCGCCAGATCCACCCACGCGCTTTGGGCCCGAGAGGCGGCGACGGCCGTCTCGATAAACGCCATGCCGCGCGACCCCTCCTGCACGCCGGGGAGCAAAGGCGCCGCATTGCCCTGAAGAACCGCCGCGAAATCGCGATAGAGGGTGGCGAAGGCCGCCATATAACCTTCGGCATGGTGGACGCCCGGCGGACAGGCGATCGCCGGCTCGCCCTCTTCGAATGAGAGCCGAAAACTGGCACCGTCGATCGGATGCAGCGTAAGGGCATGCGGATCATCGAGCGTCCAGACAAGACTGGCGACCTCCCCATCGCACCGCAGGCGAAGCCGGTTGCCCTCCCCCGCCTCGATCTGCGAGGCCAGGATCGTCCCGCGTGCGTCGTTCTCGAACCGCAGGAGCACGGCGCAGTCATCGTCCAGCGTGCGCCCCGGGACGACGCTGCCAAGGTCAGCCATGATCCGGCTTACATGCAGGCCGGAGACGAACTCGGCGAGATGGAAGGCGTGGACGCCGATATCCGCGATGCAGCCGCCCGCGCCGGAGCGCGCGGGGTCTACCCGCCAGGCCGCCTGCGCATGGTCGGCTGCGCCCGCCAGCCAGCCCTGCGCATAGGTTGCGCTGACCTTGCGGATCGCGCCCAGCTCTCCCTCGGCGATCATCGCGCGGGCGGCGCGCACGGCGGCAAAGCCACCATAAGGATAGCTGACCGCAAAGGGGCGGCCTGTCTCGTTCACAAGCGCGGCAAGCCTGCGGGCTTCATCGAGCCGCGCGGTCATGGGCTTGTCGCTCATCACGGCAAGGCCAGCCTCAAGAACGGCCACGGCAGCCGGGTAATGGAGATAATTGGGCGTGACGATGGTCGCGAAATCGGCGCCATCCACCCGGTCCCGCTCGCCCGCCAGCAAGGCGGGGACATCGGCATAGGCGCGGGCGGGATCGATGCCATAAGCAAGGCCCGCCTGCCGGGATCGCGCCGGGTCCGATGAAAACACGCCCGCAACCAGCCTGATCTGCCCGCTTGCCTCCGCCGCGATGCGGTGGGTCTGGCCGATAGACAGGAGCCCGCCTCCGCCGATCATGGCCATGTTCAACATGAGAGGCGCCTCCGCTTCCCCAGCGATCAGGCAGCAACCAAGGCGGCGTCGCGCAAGGCGCGCCACACCCGGGCGGCCTGCACGCTTTCCTGCACATCGTGCACCCGCACGATCTGCGCGCCCAGCCCGATCGCGACCTGCGCCAAGGCGACCGAGCCGCCGAGCCGCTCCTCGACCGGCGCACCATCGGTCAGCGCGCCGACAATGCGCTTGCGGCTGGCGCCGAACAGCTGCGGCACGCCGAGCGCCTGATACATGGCCAGATTGTTGATAATTCGCGTGTCGTCCTGCAACGCCTTGCCGAAGCCGACACCGGGATCGAGGATGATGCTCCTCCGCGCGATGCCGGCATCGAGGCAGGCAGCGACCCGCGCCTCCAGCCAGTCGAACACGGCCATGTCCACTGTCGGGCCGGCAACGGCGCCGGCCTTGTACTTGACCGCCCCACCATGCGGATCGTCGCCAGCGGACGGGCTGTGCATCAGGATGACGGGGCACCCCGCCTTTGCCACCACCTCAAGCCCGCGCGGATCGTGGGTGAGGCCGGTCACATCGTTGACGATGCCGGCGCCGGCCGCGAGCGCGGCCTCCATCACCGCTGCCTTGCGCGTATCGATGGAGACCACGATGCCGTTCTTGGCCAGTCGCTCGATCACCGGCACGGTCCGGGCGATCTCGTCGCCCTCCCACACGGTGGCGGCGCCGGGCCGGGTGGACTCGCCGCCGACGTCGATGATCGAGGCGCCGGCCAGCTGCATCGCAAAGCCGGCATCGGCGGCGCGCTCGGCATCGCCGATGAGCTTGCCGCCATCCGAGAAACTGTCCGGCGTCATGTTGAGGATGCCCATGACCTGCGGCGTATCGAAGCGAATGACGCGCTCGCCCAGCGTCAACGGTGCGCGAGGCGCCGTCAGCCCCTGCATTTGCGTTGCGATCCGCTCAGCCTGCGCATCGCTCAGGCGGCTTTGCCAGTCCTCAAACATGGCAACGGGGACGATGGCCTTGCCGGCGGTGCCTTCCGCGCCCGCCCAACGGACCTCGAGGCCCTGGAACCAGATCAATCCACCGGCGAGCCTGCGGAATTCATGCGTGTCCAGCCCGACAGGCGTGTCGATGAACCAGATCGGGCGCAGATAGAGGCGGGCGTCCGGCGGCGGGGTTTCCATCATCATCGGGCGATATCCTTGTGCATCCCGCGCGCCTTAGCTTGCCCGGCACAAAAGCGGAAGCAGGAGCCCCGACCCGCGGTGGGAGCGCGCCGTCCGGGCCCCAACGACGTGCCTTATGGCTCCGTCGCGAGCAGGTAAAGCTGGCGCATGGCATCGAGCGGCTTCACGGCGCCTTCGTGCTCGATTTGCCAGAAGGTCCAGCCATTGCAGCTTGGCGCGCCCTGCAGCGTGGCGCCCATCTTGTGGATCGAGCCGGTCTGGCCCTTGCACTCCAGCGAGCCATCGGCGCGGACATGCGCCTTGAAGCGCCCCTTGCTGGCGGTGAGCACCGTGCCTGGTGCGATCATGCCGGTCTCGACCAGCGTGCCGAACGCCACGCGCGGCTGGCTCTTGGGAGATTGCATGATGGTCAGCGCGCTCTCATCCAGCGGGAGCGCTGCAGCAATACGCTCCCGCGCGACCTCGCAATAACTGTCTTCCCGCTCGATGCCGATCCAGCGGCGCCCCAGGCGGCGGGCCACGGCGCCGGTTGTGCCGGTGCCGAAGAAGGGATCGAGCACCACATCGCCCTTGTTGGTGCAGGAGAGCAGCACGCGGTACAACAGCGCCTCCGGCTTTTGGGTGGGATGCGCCTTGGTGCCGCCGCGCTTGAGGCGTTCCTGCCCGGCGCAGATCGGCAGCACCCAGTCCGAGCGCATCTGCAGCTCGTCGTTCAGGGTCTTCATGGCGCGATAATTGAAGGTGTATTTCGCCTTCTCGCCCTGGCTGGCCCAGATCATCGTCTCATGCGCATTGGTAAAGCGCGTGCCCTTGAAGTTGGGCATGGGATTGGCCTTGCGCCAGACGATATCGTTGAGGATCCAGAAGCCGTGATCCTGCATCAGCGCGCCGACGCGGAAGATATTGTGATAGCTGCCGATCACCCAGATCGTACCATCGGGCTTGAGGATGCGGCGCGCTTCGGCCAGCCACTCGCGGCAGAAGGCATCATAGGCGGCATAGCTGTCGAACTGGTCCCAGGCATCGTCCACGGCATCGACCCGGCCGCCCTCGGGCCGGAACAGATCGCCGCCGAGCTGGAGATTATATGGCGGATCAGCGAAGATCATGTCCACGCTTGCCGTCGGCAGCGTGCGCATGATGGCGATGCAGTCGCCCTGCAGCAGCGTGTCGAGTGGCAGGATCGGCGGCGTGTTGGCCGGCAGGACCTTTGCGCGCACCGGTCGCTTCGTCAGTTTTTCCATCACGCTCATGTCGTCTCACCCCCGTTTGTGCGCCCGGTGTGAGTCACGACGAGTCCACCGTCAAGAGCGGTAACGGACTGGAGTCACGCGAAGAATCCGCGCCGGAAATGAGAACGAAACGAGTCCCACACGAGGGATGGAGTCCTGCGATTCAGGCAGGACTCAACATGTTGTGGTGTTGCGCCGAAGACTCAGGGGCGCGATGGGCCGAAAAATATTTTAACCGAGCCTCCGGCATTATCGATTTTCAGAGGCTGCCCGGTCCCTGGATCAGCAACCACAGGCCGATGACCGCGAACAGGCTGGCCGCCACGATGCGCACCACCTTGAGCGGCACGCGGCGGAGCAGTTCATGCCCGAGGAACACTGCCGGGACATTGGCGATCAGCATGCCCAGGGTCGTCCCCATCGTCACCAGACCGACCTGATGGAACTGCGCGCCAAGCGCGACCGTCGCGATCTGTGTCTTGTCTCCCATCTCCACGAGGAAGAAGGCGATCGTAGTGGTGACGAACGCGCCGAAGCGGGCCGGCTTGTCCTCCAGATCATCGATCTTGTCGGGGATCAGCGTCCAGATCGCCATGGCGAGAAAGCCGGCTGCGACCAGATAGTGGAACCAATTTTGCTGAAAGATGGACGCCACGCTCGCGCCAAGCAGGGCTGCCAGAAAGTGGTTGGCCAGCGTCGCTGCGAGAATGCCGAGGATGATCGGCACCGGCTTCTTGAACCGGGTGGCGAGCAGAATGGCCAGCAACTGCGTCTTGTCGCCGATTTCGGCGAGCGCGACGACGGCGGTGGAGGTGAACAGGGCTTCCATGAAAAATCCTCAGCCGGGCAACAAGACAAACAATGACATCGCGCCTCCCGCCCGGCCTGGACGGAAGCTCGATGTCATTGGTCTCGCCAGAATGCTTGGATTCCCTGCCGCCACGGCCTCTCGACCGAGTATGTTGACGGGCAGGCCTGCCGGAAACCGGCAGCTGGCTACTCCCCAGATGACTCCAGCGCCTTAGGCGCTCGGCCGTCTCCCGTCAACGGGCGCCTTACAGAAAGGCCAGTTGCGCGACCGGTGCGAAGCTGCGGCGGTGAAGCGGGCTCGGGCCATGCTGGCGCAGCGCGGCAAGGTGATCGGCGGTGCCATATCCCTTGTTCCGCTCCCAGCCATAATGCGGATGGTCGCGCGCGGCTTCCCGCATCAGCGCGTCGCGATGTTCCTTGGCGATGATCGACGCGGCGGAAATGCAGGGCTCCAATGCATCCCCTCCGACGATCGCCCGCGCCGACCAGCGCCACTCGGGGCGCCGGCCATGCGGCGTGAGATTGCCGTCGACCAGCACCTCGCGCGGGTCGCACCCCAGGCGGGCGCACAATCCTTCGACCGCGAGCGTCATCGCCAGCATCGTCGCGCCAAAGATGTTGAGCCGGTCGATCTCCGCGACATCGACCACGCCGACCGCCCAGTGGCAGCGGCGCTTGATCGTGGCTTCCAGACCCGCGCGCTTAGCGGCGCTCAGCTTCTTGCTGTCATCCAGTCCGGACGGGCGCGGCTTGCAGAGCACCACCGCCGCCGCGACCACCGGCCCGGCGAGTGGCCCGCGCCCGGCCTCGTCGAGCCCCGCGATCATCCCTCGACCCGCCAGGGCGGATAGCGCCGGTTTTCGCCCGCCGAATAGAGACAGACGCGGTTGCGGGCCGGATCGACCAGCCAGGCCTCGCGCCAGCCCCATGCCTGATCCACCGGCTCATTATCGAAGACGAGCCCGGCCGAGATCAAAGCGGTCACCCGGGCATCGAGATCGTCGCATTCTAGATAGACACCATGCTGCTGGCCATGGAGCGACAGGGTCGCACCGCCCGGCGCCTCGAAACGGGCATAGGGCTGATCCGGGCTGTCCACGATCAGGGTGAGACCCAGATCCTCGTAAAAATCGCGGGAGGCGGCATAGTCGCTGACCGGCACGGAAATCTGGTTGAGGCGGGCGCTCGCCCCCATATCGAGCCGCACCGCGCCATGCGCCATCGGGCCATGCCCGCCGCCGAGGCCCGGCGCGGTGCGCAGAGCCAGCCGCACGAACAGCCGCGCCCGGGCAATCGCCTCCGGGAGATCGAGCCCCTGCCCCAGCCCGGTCGCGATGGCGCTGGCCAGGGTGCAGCCGGTGCCATGGGTATCCTCGGTATGGATGCGTGCCCCTTCCCAACGGGCGATTTCGCCTTCCGATCCGACCAGCCGGTCGGTGATGATCTCGCCGGGGGCGTGGCCGCCCTTGATGAGCAGCATCTCGCCGCGCGCGGTCAGGTCCGCTTCGCCGCCAAGCGCCGCCAGCTCGGGGAGATTTGGCGTCGTGACGAACGCCCAGCCCATCAGCTCGTGCAGACTTTCGATGGTGGCTGCGTCCGCCAGCACGCCGCCGCTCGTCGCGACCATCACCGGATCGAGCACCACCGGCGCGCCGATGCTCTCAAGCCGGTCGGCGACCGCCAGCGCCGTCTCCGCGGAGCCGATCATGCCGATCTTCACGGCGTCCACGCCGATGTCGCTGACCACGCTGTCGATCTGCGCCAGCACCATCTCCGTCGGCACGGGATGCACAGCCTGCACGCCCAGCGTATTTTGCGCGGTGATCGCGGTAATCGCGGTCATGGCGTGGCCACCCAGCATAGTGACGGTCTTGACGTCCGCCTGGATGCCGGCGCCGCCGCCGGAGTCCGAGCCGGCGATGATCAGGATTCGAGGATAGCTCATGAGGCGCTTTTGCCCCTTGCCGGCGCGGAAGTCGAGCCGCTGGCGCTGCGCCTCACTGTTCCTTACGGGCGCAGGCGATGCACAGCGATGCCTCGGGCCGGGCCGCCAGACGCGCCGGCGCGATGGGCTCGCCGCACAGCACGCAGGCGCCGTATACGCCCGCCTCGATCCGCGCGAGCGCACGATTGACCGAGCCGATTTCGCGCGCCACCAGTGCAGATTGCTGCTCCAGTGCGCGATCATCCTGCACTTCGCTTGCCTGTTCATCTGAATCGGCATTCAGCGGTTCGTCCAGATCGACCGCAAGCCGCTTTTGCCGGGCTTTCAAATCATCGCGCATAGCCAGAAGCCGTGCCTTTGCGTCCATCATATCCATGGTCACACCTCTCCGTCCGACTGCTCGATGCCAGTCTAGGGAGTGATGCGCGCCAATCCATGCGCCAGATCAAACCGGTCGCGCGGGCGCTCAGCCCTTGAAGCGGCGCTCCGTCGAAGCGGGGTTTCGCTTGAGCGCGTCGCCAGTCCGGCTCGGCCGGTCCAGCAGCTCGCCCCCGCAATTGGGGCAGCGATCGTCCAGATCCTCGGCGCATTCGGCGCAAAAGGTGCATTCGAACGAGCAGATGAAGGCACCACCCGCATCGGCGGGGAGATCGGCGCCGCAGCGCTCGCAATCCGGGCGCATCTCAAGCATGGGCGGCCGCCGCGCTTGCCACGGCATCGCAGATGCGGTCCACCACGCGGACGACCTGATCGCCATCGTCCCCTTCGGCCATCACGCGGATCACCGGCTCGGTGCCGGACGGCCGAATGACGAGGCGCCCCACCCCTTCAAGCTCCGCTTCCGCCTGGGCGATCACGGCCTGGACGCTCTGCGCCTCAAGCGGCTTACCGCCGGCGAAACGGACATTCTTGAGCAATTGCGGGACCGGCTCGAACTGGCGCAGCAGGGCGCTGGCCGGCTTGCCGCTCTGCACCAGCGCGGCGAGTACCTGGAGCGCGGCAATGGTGCCGTCGCCCGTCGTCGCATAATCGGAGAGGATCATGTGGCCGGACTGCTCGCCTCCGACGTTGCAGCCGCGCGCCTTCATTTCTTCCAGCACATAACGGTCGCCGACCTTGGTGCGGATGAGGGGAATGCCCTCGCTAGCGAGCTTTCGCTCCAGCCCCAGGTTGGACATCACCGTGGCGACGACCCCCTCGCCCTTCAACATGCCCTGCCGCGCCCAGCTCGTGCCGATCAGCGCCATGATCTGGTCGCCATCCACGATGGTGCCGGTCTCATCCACCACGATCAGCCGGTCGGCATCGCCATCGAGCGCGATGCCGATGTCGGCGCCGGATGCCACGACCGTCTCCTGCAGCAGCAGCGGAGCGGTCGAGCCGCAGCCATCGTTGATGTTGGTGCCGTTGGGCGTCACGCCGATCTGGACTAGCTCAGCACCCAGCTCCCAGAAGGTGTAGGGCGCGGTGTTGTAGGCGGCGCCATTGGCACAATCGAGCGCGACCTTGAGCCCATCGAGCCGCAGATGCTGCGGGAAGGTCGATTTGACGAAGTGGATGTAGCGCCCCCGCCCATCCTCGACCCGCCGCGCGCGCCCGATGCCTTCGGACGGAGCCAGCGGTATCTCGCCGCCCTCGATCAGCGCCTCGATCTTCAGTTCATCGGCGTCGGAGAGCTTGTATCCATCCGGCCCGAACAGCTTGATGCCATTGTCATAATAAGGATTGTGGCTGGCGGAGATCATCACGCCGAGATCGGCGCGCATCGATGCGGCCAGCATCGCCACAGCGGGGGTCGGGATCGGGCCGAATTGCACCACGTCCATGCCGACACTGGTAAAGCCCGCGACCAGCGCATTCTCGATCATATAGCCGGAAAGGCGCGTATCTTTGCCGATCACCACGCGGTGGCGATGGCTGCCGCGCATGAAGTGGCGGCCGGCGGCCATGCCCACTCGCATGGCCATTTCGGCCGTCATCGTGGACTGGTTGGTGCGGCCCCGGATGCCATCCGTGCCGAAGAAGCGTCTGGTCATCGCCAGTGCTTAGCGGATCGGGGGCCGGCAACGCCAGCCCCTTGAAGGCTCACCGCACCGGCGCCGTCTGGTCCCGCAGGCCTTCCTCCGGGCGGTCATCGACCGGTTCATCCTCTTCCTTCAGCGTGTCGAGGTGCATCAGGCGCTTGACCAGCGGGGAGACCGCCAGCACCGCAACGGCGATGCCGATCGTCCACCAGCCGATGGTGTTGTAGACCGAGAGCGTCGCTTCCTTGGTCATCTCGCCATCATGACCGCCGGTCGCCTCGCCGATCTTGCCGGCGACGAAATTGCCGACCGCCGACATGTAGAACCAGGCGCCCATGATGAGGCTGGCGAGATGCTTGGGGGCCAGGCGGTTCATCGCGGAGAGCCCGACAGGCGAAAGGCATAGCTCACCAGTGGTCTGGAAGAGATACACCAGGAACACGAACAGTACCGGCGTCAGCGCCGCCATGCCCGCGGACTGGGCGCCCCACACGAAGATGAGGAAGGAGAAGCCGACCTGCGCCAGCGCCAGACCGAATTTGGCCGGGGCTGACGGTTCCCAGCCACGCTTGCCCAGCCACAGCCAAAGCCAGGCGAAGACCGGCCCGAGCAGCACGATATAGATGGGGTTGAGCGACTGGAAGAAGGTGGTCTGGAAACCGCCACGGTCGACATAGCGATCCGTGTACAGATTGAGGCTGCCGCCCGCCTGCTCGAAAAGGCCCCAGAAGACTGGGTTGAGGGCGACGAGGAAAACGATCGCGAAGATGCGATCGCGGGCATCGGGTTGCAGCTTCATCGCGGCGTAGAGCACATAGCCGAGCAGGGCGACGCCCGCGACGATAAGCAGCGTCTCGATGATGTCCTGATACTGGACGAGGAACCAGATCACGCCGATGGAGGCGACGCCGATGGCATACAGCAACCATTCCGTGCGCAGGGTGAGCGGCTTGGGCGGCTCCCCCTTGCCCATCAGGAACGGCTTGCCGATGACGAACACCGCCGCGCCCAGCAACATGCCAACGCCCGCCGCGCCGAAGCCATATTTCCAGCCGTAGGTCTCGCCGAGCCAGCCGGCCATGATGGTGCCGATGGCCGCGCCCACATTCACGCCGACATAGAAGATCGTGTAGGCGCCGTCGCGGCGGGGATCGGTAAGCCCGTAAAGCTGGCCGACGATCACCGAGATATTGGCCTTGAGGAAGCCCGAGCCGACAACGATGCAGCTTAGCGCCAGCCAGAAGATGTTGATCGTGGGATCATCCTGTCCGCCCGATCCCTCGAATGCCATCAGGCAGTGGCCAGCGGTGAGGATCAGCGCGCCGAACAGCACGGCCTTGCGCTGGCCGAGATAACGGTCGGCGAGATAGCCGCCCAGAACCGGGGTGACGTAGACGAGGCTGGTATAGGCCCCGTAGACGAGGTTCGCCTGCCCGTCGCTGAACAGCCAATGCTTGGTGAGGTAGAAAATCAGCAGGGCGCGCATGCCATAATAGGAAAAGCGCTCCCACATCTCGGCAAAGAACAGAATGTAGAGGCCCTTGGGATGGCCGATAAACTCCTGCTTCTTGCTCACAAGCCCAACCGCGCCGCCGGCAAGAAGCACGACGAGCGCGATGAGGGCGATGGCTGGAATGGTCGCCATAAAGTCTCCTGGTGCGGGCAACGGCGAGACGCCGGCCGCGACAATATGCCCACGAGACTTAGAGAGTCTGACATTTGAGAAAAGCGCTTTTTTCTGCCGGCCTCGATGGGAGCCGCTCCATCGGCCCTGCCGTAGCGAAAACCGCCGCTACCGCGCCGACATTGCGATCAATTCGCAAAGGCGCTTGGCGGATCGACCGGATTTGTCTAGCGATGCGGCATGTTCAACGACCGCTCTTCCATCCCCGCCTATCTCGCATCCCGCCGGTCCGGCAAACCGCGCGACCTCGCGGCGCCTGGCCCCTCGCTCGATGAGCAACGCGAGATGGTGCGGATCGCGACGCGGACCCCCGATCATGGCAAGCTCGCCCCGTGGCGGTTCGTGATCGTGCCCGACAACCACCGCGCGGCGCTGGCCGCCCTGCTCGAGCGAGCCTATCTCGTCGAGAAGCCCGAGGCCGGCCGGCTGGAAATCGAGGCAATGCATCAATTCGCGCATCAGGCGCCGGCGCTGATCGTCGTCCTGTCCTCGCCCAAGCCTTCCAAGATTCCGGTGTGGGAGCAGGAGCTCTCCGTCGGTGCGGCCACGATGAACCTGCTGCACGCCGCCCATGCGATGGGTTTTGCGGGAGGATGGCTGACCGGCTGGCCGTCCTACAACGAGGCCGTGCGCGATGCGTTTGCCATGCGCGAGGAGCGGATCGCTGGCTTCGTGTTCATCGGCACGCCCTCGCGGGATCTGGACGAGCGCCCCCGGCCGGAGCTGGACGACGTGTTGTCGATCTGGTCGGGCGGCTGACCGCACGCTTCCTGGCCGGCGCCTTGACCGATCCACTGTATTATGTCACTGATGCAGCATGATCGATGAGAGCCGGCCCGTCTATCTGCGCCTGCGCGACGAAATTGCCGCCGCCATTCTGGATGGACGCTTTGCAGATGGCGATGTCTTGCCATCCGTGCGGGCCTTTGCGGCCCAGCAGGGCGCCAATCCGCTGACCGTCGCCAAAGCCTATCAGAGCTTTCAGGATGAAGGGCTGGTGCAGGTCCGCCGCGGCGTCGGCATGTTCGTCGCGCCGGGCGCATCGCGTCGCTTGCGGGCGATGGAGCGCGAACGCTTCTTCAGTGCGGTCTGGCCAGGTGTCTCCGAGCAGATGCATCGCATTGGAATCACGCTGGAAGAGCTGACCGAACGAGATCGCGTGACCACCGGCTGACCACGGCCCATCGCTCCAGCCCATCGACCTATCGCGTCTGATCCCTCGTTCATCTGCCGTTGCGATTGGCCTCGCCAGACTTGTCGCATCAGGTTGAACGGAGACAAGACATGATCAAGACCGCCCTTGCTACCCTCGCCGCTGTCGGCGTGATGATGAGCGCAGCCCCTGCGGAAGCCCATAAGAGCAAGCATCGGCACGGGCACGGCGCCAGCCGTATGTATGACGACCGCGGCTATTATCGCGAGCCCCGCCCGATCACTCGCGACACGCGCACATGGCGCGGCGACGATGGCCGCTATTATTGCAAGCGCGCGAACGGTACGACGGGCCTGATCATCGGCGCGGCCGGTGGCGCACTGCTCGGCCGAACCATCGATACGCGCGGCGACCGCACGCTCGGCACCGTGCTCGGTGCGGCTGGTGGCGCTTTGCTCGGTCGGGAAATCGAACGCAGCGGCGCGCGCTGCCGCTGATTGCCGCTTGAGTTTGGACGTGCCAGAGTGGCCATGAGGTCGCTCCGGCACTGACCGCTCAACTCTGGAGATTATAGCTTTTCATGAGATCGTAGAGCGTCGGCCGGCTCACCCCCAGCATGCGTGCCGCGCCTGAGATATTGCCCTCGGACCGGGCGATCGCCCGCCGGATCGCCGCCTGATCGGCCGCTTCGCGGACCGCGCGCAAATTGACCACCGGGCCATCCTCGCCAGCTGCTCCATCCAGATCAAGATCGCCTGCGGTGACCATCTTGCCCTCGGCCAGGATGACCGCGCGTTTGACGCGGTTTTCCAGCTCCCGCACATTGCCCGGCCAATGCCAGGCATCGATGGCGGCAATGGCATCGCTGGCCAGGCCACGCACCTGTGCATTCAGTTCCGGGGCGAAGCGGGCGACGAAGCGGCGCGCGAGCAGCACGGCATCGCCGGTTCGCTCAGCAAGAGCCGGGATGCGCACGACGATCTCTGCCAGACGATAATAGAGATCCTCGCGGAAGCGGCTCTGGGCGATCATCTCCTCCAGATTCTGGTGGGTCGCGCAGACGATCCGGCAATCGACCGCGATCTGCTGGCGCCCGCCGATCCGCTCGATGGTCCGCTCCTGCAAGAAGCGCAGCAGCTTCACCTGCAGGGCCAGCGGAATATCGCCCACTTCATCGAGAAACAGCGTGCCGCCCTGCGCCTGCTCGATCTTGCCGGGCGTGGTCTTCACCGCACCCGTAAAGGCGCCCTTCTCGTGCCCGAACAGTTCGCTCTCCAGCAGCGTCTCGGGGATCGCGGCGCAATTGATCGCAACGAAAGGCCCGGCTGCGCGGTCGCTCTTTTCGTGCAGGCCGCGGGCGAGCAGCTCCTTGCCGGTGCCGCTGGCGCCAAGCAGCATCACGGACACGCTGGCGCTCGCCACCCGTTCGATCATGCGCGCTACCTTGAGCATTTCCGGCGATGCCGTGATCATATGCCCGAGCACCCGCGCATCGGCGGGGACCGCCTCGGCAAGCCGCCGGTTCTCCTGCTCCAGCGTATGGACGTGGAAGGCGCGGGCAACGATGTGGCCCAACGAATCGATGTCGAGCGGCTTCTGGTAGAAGTCCCACGCCCCCTGCGCAATTGCACGCCGGGCACTGGCGCGGTCGCCCTGACCGGATGCTACGATCACCTTGGTCGCCGGGGCTTCGGCAAGGATCTGCGCCAGCGCGGCCATGCCTTCGGTGATTCCATCCGGGTCCGGCGGCAGCCCCAGATCGAGCGTGACTACCGGCGGCGCTTCTGCGCGCAGGATGTCCATCGCCTCCTCCCGGTCGCCGGCGATCAGGATGTGATAACCGTCATACGACCAGCGCAGCTGGCGCTGCAGGCCCGGATCATCTTCGACGATCAGCAATTTCGGGCGGCTATCCCCCATCACATCGCACTCCGCATCGGCATGTCTGTTGCGTTTTCACTTGGGCTGGTGACTGGCAGCCGGATCGTGAACTGGCTGCCTTCCCCCTCGACACTCTGGACGAGAAGCCGGCCGCCCATTGCCTCGACCAGCGCGCGTGTCTCATGTGCGCCAAGGCCAAATCCATTGGCTTTGGTGGAGCTGAAGGGGCGGAACAGACGGTCGCGCATGAAGGCGGCGCTCATCCCCTTGCCCCGATCGATCACGTGAAGATCCAGCCCGGCATCGCCTTGCTCGACGACGATCCGCACCAGGGCTCCGTGCGGGCTGGCCTCGATGGCGTTGCGCACCAGATGGGTGAGCGCGCGCTGCAGATTGTCCGCATCGACGATAACCCGCTGGTCAAGCGCACCCTCCACGACGACATTGCGCGTGCCGCCGGCCCAGGCGCGGGCGAGATCGCCGAGCCATGGCCCCAGCAGCAGTTCCTCGCGCTCGGATGGGCGCGCCCGCCCGCCACGCCCAAGGCGCTGGATGAGGTCGTTCATCCGCGATGAAGTTTCTTCCAGCGTCAGGATCATATCCTCCCGAAACGCCGGATTGTCTGCGTGGCGGCGGGCGTTGCCGGCCAGTAGCGTCATCTGGCTGACCAGATTCTTGAGATCGTGCAGGATGAAGGCGAAGCGACGGTTGAACTCTTCGAACCGCTGCGCTTCAGCCAAAGCCTCGCGATGGCGCTCCTCCGCGACGCGAGCGGCAGCTTCACCGCAGACGACGCGCAGAACGTCGAAATCCTCCCAGTCGAGCGCGCGAGAGCGTGGCGGTGCCGCGAGCAGCATCACGCCGATGATCTCATCGCGGCAGATGAGCGGCGCAAGTGCCCAAGCGATACGGCTCTCCAGCATCGAGGCGGGGAGAAGGTCGCCCAGATCATGCCCCTCACGCGCGATGTCGAGGATCTTTCCGGCCGGGACCATCCGGCCGGTGACGGCGATGGGCAGGGTCAGCGGCGCAGCGCTAGCCTCTGGCCAGGCATAGGCGCAGACGCGGACCAGACGCTCATCCTGCCTCAGATACAGCGCACCGGCAGGCGCATCGACCGCCTGGGTAATCGCCCGCGCGATCCGGCAATCGAGGCTGGTGTCATCCGTGTCTCCGCCATCCATCGTGGCGGAGAAGCGGAGCCAGAGGCTGCGATAGTCATATCGATGCGCGAACACATGCTTGGAGATTTCGCCCCGCAGCCAGGAGCGCATCGATGCCGACGGCAGAAACGCCAGCACCGCGACGGCGAGAGTGAACAGCAGCGCGAACTGGACGATGCGCGCCATGGGTGCGCTCATGCCGCTTAGCAAGCCGACCAGCAGCAGGATGACGCAAATAT
The DNA here is from genome assembly GCF_025961955.1 of Sphingobium sp. B10D7B. Lineage (NCBI taxonomy): Bacteria > Pseudomonadati > Pseudomonadota > Alphaproteobacteria > Sphingomonadales > Sphingobiaceae > Sphingobium > Sphingobium sp. B10D7B. The sequence goes on along the minus strand of NZ_JAOQOQ010000001.1, from coordinate 1,396,031 downwards.
AGAACAGCGCGAGACCGGCCGAGACGAGCCGGGTCGTCAGTGTGCGCGAGAGCGCGAAGGCGCGTGTGCCATCGCTGCGCAGGCCCAATGCGAGCATGATCGCCAGTACCGCCATCACGAACCCGCGCATCGGCGCGAGCGGGGTCATGCTCCCTTCGGCGAACCAGACCAGCAGATAATGGTTGAAATCATAGGCCCACATGCAGGCCAGCGCCGCGGCCAGCCAACCCTCGCGGCGGGCGGATTCCGGGTCACCGCGCCCGGTATTCCAGCGGAACAGGAGGAGCAGCGCGCCCAGAGCGAAGGCGGCGCGCAACATCCAGGTCATTTCGAAATAAACGAGAATGCGGCGATCAAACCGAATGCCTTCGCCCATCTGCAGATCGAAAATCAGCTGAACAGCGAGCACAAGCGCCAGAGCCAGCACCACGACCTTGGGGCCGGCCCGCCCGCCCGGTCGCCAGACCCGCGAAAGGCTGGCCAGTGCTGCCAGCCACGCCGCGTTGCGCATGGTCTCGGTGACGCCATCGCTCAATTGGCCGAGCGGGCTGAAGCCGACAAAGGCGTGCCGCAGCGACCACAGCGCCGTCAGCGCCAGCGCGACGATGACGAACTGCGCCGCGGCGATCCGATGGGGCTGCCGCGAAATCAGGATCGCGAGCGTGGCGAACAGGATCGCCGCGAGCGCGTGACCCAGATGGCCGGCAATCAGCCAGACAGTCATGCGCATCTCCCCCGGCTAGGCGACCGCGCGGCCGTGAAGACCACGCCGCCCACGCCGCAGCCAGGCCATCCCGCTTTACAGGTCAGTGTAAGATGATCCGACACCCAGCCGGCTTATGGTGAAATAGCAAAAATATGCTGAACGCGGCAGACCGCCGATGCGCGATGCCGATTTTTACCGGATGCTAAGCCTGTTTGCTTATCATGCCCGTGTCCGCGAAGACCGGACGAGCCGGAGCCATTCATGCCCAACCGCATCTATCTGCTGATCGCCCTCGCCTTCATCATCGGTGGCCCGATGCTTGTGATGGGCATCAGCAATGTCCTGCCCTCAGACCCGGCGGCAGAGATGGTGGCGAACGGCGGGCAGGCCCCAGAACCGCTGGTGGACGAAGCTCAATCCGAACCGGACGCGCAGGCACCGCCCCCGCCGATGGTGGAACAGGCGCCCGGATCGACCGATCCCTTCTTCGATGCCAACCCGACGCTGGACGCGGAGTCCGCCCGCGTCTCACTGCCCGAGCCGGTCGCCGAGAATGTTCCCGCACCGCCACCCCCGCCCCACGCGGAAAACTTCTCGCCGCAGTCCGGTTTTGGCGGCGACGACGGCAAGCCGCATTATTGAGGCGCGCGTGATCTTGACGGACGAGGCGGGAGGCCGGCCGCTCAGCGCGGCGTTGTCAAAATGTCAATCAGGGCGCTCACACCGGCGTCAATCCCGATGCTCATCTGCCCCGCTCGGAAGCGCGGCAATATCCGTTCGACGATGATCTTTTTGCAAAGTGAGTTGGGCAACGCTTGTTCCAACCCATAGCCAACCGCGATCCGCACCTGCCGCTCGTGAGGCGCGACAAGAAGAACCACGCCGTCATTATAATCCTTGCGGCCGATCCCCCATGCATTGGCAAGGTCACGGGTGAAATCTGAAACATCCCGCCCGCCCAGAGATTTGACGGTCACCACAACCATCTGATGACGGGTGGTCTCCTCAAACCGCGCCAGACGCTTGGAAAGTGCCGCTTCTTGCTTGTCTGGAATGATGTTGGCGAAGTCATTGACGCGGCCGATAGGTGCGACTTCCGCCTGCGTTTGGGCGGCGTGAGACGGCGCATCAGTCGTGGGCTGGTCATCTGCCGGCGCGTTAGAGCAAGCCGCGGCGACCATAATCAGCAGGGGGACGAGTAGCTTGTTGGTCAGCATTTTGATGTCTGACCTAAAGGCCCACATTTTGCTGTTTCGGACCAACTTGTTTCGAACCGAAAAGCATAAGCCACGCCCCCGCAAAGTCAGGCTACGACTTCCCAAAAGTATCCAGCGCCGCCACCGTCAGCGCCTTGGCCGCGGTGCCGATCACCGCATGGGGATCGGGCGCCCAGAGCGGGCTGTGTAGCGACGGCAGGCTGATCTCTCCGCGCCGCGCCGCGGCCACCTTGTCAGGGTCCACCCCGCCGACCCAGAAGATCATGCTCTCGATGCTGTTGTCAGCGCGGTGATATTGGCCGAAATCTTCGCCGCCCATCACCGAGGGCACCTGTCGGACCCGATCGGCACCGAAATGGGCGCGCAGCACGCCCGCGACATGATCGCTGAACTGAGGGGTGTTGTAGGTGGCCGGCGTATAATCCTGCTCCACCGCCATGATCGGCATCCGGTCCTCCGGCAAGCCGGCCGCCATCGCCTCGCCCCGCGCGATCCGCTCGATGCCGCCCAGCAGGCGCCCGCGCGTCTCATCGGAATAGCTGCGCACGGTGATCAGCAGCTTTGCCTCGTCCGGTATGACATTGTGCTTGGCGCCGGCGACGAAGCTGCCGACCGTGACCACGGCCGCCTCCTGCGGATCGCACTCGCGGCTGACCAGCGTCTGCAGGCTGGTGACGATGCGCGCCGCAATCACGATCGGGTCGATGGTCTTGTGCGGATAGGCACCGTGACCGCCCTGACCGCGCACGGTGAGGTCGACGCTGTCCACATTCGCCAGTATCCAGCCCGGCGTGTAGCCGATGGTGCCGGATGCAAGCTCGGCGCTGTCATGGAAGGCAAGGACATGGCTTGGCTTGGGGAAGCGCGTGAACAACCCGTCGGCCAGCATGGCCTTGGCGCCCAGACCGATCTCCTCGGCCGGCTGCAGGATCATCACCAGCGTCCCCGACCATCGCGCCCGCAGCGCCATCAGCGCCTGCGCCGCGCCAGTCCAGGCCGTCATGTGCGTATCGTGACCGCAGGCGTGCATCACCGGGCTCTCGATGCCGTCGCGCGTCGTCGCCCGGACCCTTGAGGCGTAGGGCAGACCGGTCTTTTCCTCGAGCGGAAGCGCATCCATGTCGGCCCGGATCATCACCACCGGGCCGGGGCCGTTCTCCAGCACAGCCACCACGCCCGTTTGCCCGACCTGCTCGGTGACGGCAAAGCCAAGCGCTCGCACCCGCGCCGCCAGCGTCGCCGCAGTGCGCACTTCTTGGAAGCTCAGTTCCGGATTGGCGTGCAGGTCGCGGTAGATCTCCAGCAGTTCGGGCAGCGCCGCATCGATGGTCGCGTCTATCTGGGAGGCCGCAATGGCTTCGTTAGACGCTTCGTTGAAAGACATGGACGTTCCTTTTGCCCTTGATGGTCACGATCATAGGCGCTTTTGCGCGCCTTGGAAGGGCGGTGAGACCGCAGCGCTTTCAACCCGCCTGCTCTCTGCCTATGAGGCGGGCATGAAGCTGGACCGACCCCCAAAAGCCGTGGTGTTCGATATGGACGGCGTGCTGTTCGACACCGAGACGCTCTATCGCGCGGCGATGTTTGCCGCCCGCGATGAGGGCGGCCATGCGATCACCGAAGCGCTGTTCAATGCCACATTGGGATGCCCATGGCCGACGGCGCGCCAGCAGTTGCTCGACCATTTCGGCGGCGATTTTCCGGCCGATGATTTTCGGCATCGCGTGCGGGCCCATTTCGACCAGTTCGTGGCGCGGGATTTGCCGCTCAAGCCCGGTGTGGAAGCGCTGCTCGATGTGCTCGATGCGGCGGGGTTGCCCCGCGCGATCGCGACATCCTCCGGCCATGAGCAGGTCCGGCATCATCTGGCGCATCATGGTTTGGCGGATCGGTTCATGCATGTCGTGGCGTTTGGCGATTATCAGGCGGGAAAACCGGCGCCCGATCCCTATCTCCTCGCCGCCGATCGGCTGGGCGTCTCGCCGGCCGATTGCCTTGCCCTTGAGGATTCCCACAATGGCGTGCGCTCGGCAGCCGCGGCAGGCATGATGACGGTGATGGTGCCGGATCTGATGGCACCTACAGCGGAAATGCAGGGCCTGTGCGCCCACATCGTCGAGGATCTGCACGCTGTGCGCGACATCGTGCTGGCTTCGCTTGCGGAAGGCCACCTGGTCGAACGGCGTTAGTCCGCGCGCCCTGTGACTCGCTCGTCGGCCATCGCATCGGCCTCCTGAGGGGCACTCTCGCCCGGTGCCGGTGCAGGTAACCGCCCAAGCGCCTCGACCGGCTCGATCGCGTCGATCTCCCGCGATCCGGTTTCGACACTCAGATCCTTGAAACGGCGCCCGGTGACCAGCACGCGGTTCTCGAAGCTGGAGACGAACTTGTTGTAGTGAGTAACTGAGCCATTGAGGCTTTTCCCGAGCGCAGCGAGATGTTCTGTTGCCTTTGCCAGCCGCTCATACATCTCCTTGCCGAGGGCCGCGATCTGCTGGGTCTGTTCGGCCATTTTCTCCTGCCGCCAGACGCTTGCGACCGTGCGCGCAATGGCGACCAGATTGGTCGGCGTGGCGAGCAGCACACGCTTCTCGAAGGCCCATTCCCACAGGCCGTCATCCTGCTCCAGCGCCGCCGCGAGGAAGTGCTCGCCGGGGATGAACATGACGACATAGTCCGCCGCATCGCCGAAGCGCGTCCAGTAATCCTTGGCGCCAAGCTGCTGCGCGTGGTTGCGGATCGCGCCGGCATGGGCCTTGAGATGCCCGACCCGCACCACCTCGTCCACAGCGTCGACCGCTTCCAGATAGGCGTTGAGCGAGCATTTGGCGTCTATGATGAGTTGCCGCCCCCCGGGCAGACGCACAATCACGTCCGGGCGCAGCCGGCCGTCGGCGGTGTCGACGGAGACCTCCGAGCGGAAATCGGCGAACTGGCTGAGCCCCGCCATTTCCAGCACGTTACGCAATTGCTGCTCGCCCCAGCGCCCGCGCGCCTTGGGGCTGGAGCGCAGCGCATTCACCAGTCGCGCCGTCTCGACCCGCGCCTCGGCGCTGCCCAGCCGAACCTGCTCAACGGCCTCGCGGAGCGCGGCGTAGCTATCCACCCGCTCCTTCTCGACCTTGCCGAGGCCTTCCTCATAGCGCTTGAGCGTCGTCTCGACGGGCTGCAACAGCGCCTTGAGGCTCGCCTCGCTCTTCTCATGAGCCTGATGGAAGCGCTGGTCGGCTCGCTCGATGAGCATGCGCTGCGCCTCGTTCAGCAACTTGCCGGCGGTCTCACTGAACTGCGCAGACAATTGCTCGCGCGCCTCACCCAGCGCGCGAATTTGGGCCTCGAAGCCCTCCATCCGCGCCTTCTGATCGGCCTGCACCGCTGCGAGCATCCGTTCGGCCTCGTCCCGCGCGCGATCGGTGTCCTCCAGTTTCGCGCGCAAGGCGTCGGTCTCTTCCGCCCGGCTCGCCGCCACCGCGAGGTCGCGCAGCGCGGCGTTGCGCATATCCTCAAGGGTGGCGAGTCGGTCGGCGAGAGCCTTGCGCTCAGCCTCAACCGGCGCAGCCATGCGGGCGCGCATCAGCCAGCCAGCGGCAAGCCCGACCAGCAGAAGAATCAGACTAAGAACGAGGCTTTCGACGGTCACGGCAACTCGCGGCAAAACAGGAACGAAATGAGAACCTATCGCCCCCGCCTCACAAGCGCAAGCCCGTCACTCGATATGGCCCTGCTCGCGGAAGAAGCTGTTGAGGGCGCCGAGCATCGTCTGCCACCAGTCTACGACATCGGCGAAATTGCGCTGGGTCAGGCCCCCATAGGTCGTCACGTCATAAGTCAGGTCGAGCGAGCCATCCTCGTCCACCGCCATCTGGCTGAACCGGTTCTTGCGGTTCCACAAATTGGCGAGCTCTGGCGTGTTCTTGCCGTCGTCCACGAAGCTGGTCGAGAAGTGGAGCGAGGCGCAGTCCTTGCCATCCTCGCATTCGTAGAAATAGATGTTGAAGTTGTAGCCGCTCGCCGCGCTGGTGATCATCGGGTTGCCGCTCGACTCGCTCTTGCTCAGGCTGGCCTTGTAGCCGGCGTCCTGGATCGCCTTCACCACCGTCTCGGGCGCATTGGCGCAGATGAGCCCCTTGCCGCACGGTTCCTCATCGGCCGCATGAGCGGGCGCCGCCATCATCAGAAGCGCACATGCTGCAGCCGAAATCCAAGCGGTCGTCTTCATCGTCGTCCCCATTTGCTCGTTACGGCCACGGCCTTATCGCGATGAAGCCGACATCGCCACACCGCAAAGCCTATTGAAGATATGTTCTTCATATGTTCTATTGAGGCATGACTGCGATCAAGGGGCGCGGCGCCCCGGCCAATCAAGTATCGAGCCGTTTCCACCTGCCCGCGCGCGAGGTGGATGGAGACTGGCTGGATGCGCGATTGGCGGACGAGGAGGACCAGGCGCCACCCCTGCTCACCACCGTGACGCTGGAGCAGGCGCGCACGATCATCACCCGCAACAATTCCCCTGACATTGGCTTTGAACAATCGGTGAATGCCTATCGGGGCTGCGAACATGGGTGCATTTATTGCTTTGCGCGGCCGAGCCATGCACGGTTCGATCTCTCGCCGGGGCTGGACTTCGAGAGCCGGTTGTTCGCCAAGCCGGACGCGGCCAGGCTGCTGCGGCAGGAACTCGCCAGGCGCGCTTATGTGGTGAAGACCATTGCGATGGGGACGAACACCGACCCCTATCAGCCCATCGAGGCGCGGTATCGCATCACGCGGGCGTGCATCGAGGTGCTGGCCGACTGCCGCCATCCGCTGATGATCACCACCAAATCCAACCGGGTGTTGCGGGATCTCGATCTGCTGGGGTCGATGGCGGCGCAGGGGCTTGTCGCGGTGGCGATTTCGGTGACGACACTGGATGCCGGGCTGCACCGCAAGCTGGAACCGCGCGCGCCCTCGCCGGCCAGCCGGCTCGCGGCGATCCGCGGGCTCTCCCAGGCGGGGGTGCCGACCCACGCAAGCCTGTCGCCAATGATCCCGGCCATCAACGATCATGAGATCGAAGCACTTGTCGCGGCGGCCGCAGAGGCGGGCGCGAAATCGGTCTCGTTTATTCCGGTGCGACTGCCCTTCGAGGTCGCGCCGCTGTTCCGGGACTGGCTCGATGCGCATTATCCGGACCGGGCCGCCAAGGTGATGAGCCTCATTCAGTCGATGCGCGGCGGGCGCGACAATGATCCCAATTTCGGCACGCGCATGCGTGGGTCCGGGGCTTATGCGGAGCTGATCGGCACGCGCTTCCGTGTCGCTCAGGCACGCCATGGCCTTGGCAAGGGCCGCCTTGCGCTGCGGCGCGATCTGTTCGTGCCGCCGTCCGATCAGGGCGATCTGTTCAGCATGCTGCGATGAACAGACCGCCCTTCGGCTATGTCAGATCAGTTGAAGGACACGCGCATCGTCGCCTTGCGGCCCCGCAACGTGTAGCCAACCGCGCCGAAGCCGATGACCAGCATGGCCCAGACAGCCGGCTCGGGCACCGGCGGAGCGTTGGTTCCGTTTACGGCAATATTGTCGATGTTCGCCGAAGCGCCACCGACGACGAAGCCGAAGACGACCCGATCGACCAGATTACTGGCGCCGGCGATGGTGGAGAAATCTCCGGAGAAGGTCGAGAGCAGGCTGAACACCGGCACCTGACCCGCAAAGCCGGTCACGCTGTAGAGCAGGTTGCTGTCCACGGTTGCCAGATCGAAGCTATCGAGCGTGAAGCTTGCGCCGCCCGCTGTCAGATCGAACAGGCTGAGCGCCGTCCCGCCGCCAAAGCCGACGCTGGGCGCGCTATTACCCGAGCCGGTATCGACCACGGAAGACCCCAGCACATTGGCGAAGGTAAACCCATCCTGCGTGTAGCTGGTGAACGGATCACCCGATCCGGAGAGACCATCGAAGCTGATGATTGCGGCCTGTGATGGTGCCGCCAAGGCGGCTCCGGCCATGAGCGCCGCTGTGACAAGCGGCAGTTTGTACATAGTTTTCATCGGTAACTCCCAAGTCCTAAGAGTCGCCCCCGGCGCCACCCGATGAACGGGATGGCACCCCCGCCGCTGCGATGGTTAACATTTCGCAAACGCACAATAGCGCTGCGTTCAATTGTGCTCACGAGGCGAGGAAAGCCGCGTTGGTTCGCGCTCCCGCGCGGTGCAGTGCAGCACGTCGCGCCTCAGGCACGGTCTAGCGGGAGGCGACCAGCGCCAGCTGTGGCCCGTGCTGAGCGAGCACCACCTTGGTCACACCGCGCACCGTTTCGACCCGCTCGCCAAGCTCGGCATCGAGCTGGAAATCCTCGCCGAGGATGACCCGCGCCCGCCCGCCATCGGGTAGCGCCGCGTCCAGCTCCACCGTCGAGCGCGCGCCGCGCCGTTCGCCCAGCATCTGCCGGAGCGAAGGAATAGCGCCGGGCTCCTCGACGGAAATGACCATCCGCATTCGCGCCGTGCCCGCGAGGCGCGCGAAGGACTGGACGTTGCGCACGGTGACGCGCGGGGTCTCCTCACCGGGCTGGCGATCCAGCTCCACGGTCAGCAGGGCGCACTCGTTGCTCTCGTGCAGGGTTGCCAGCAGCTTGCAGCTTTCCTCATCGAAGCAACTGGCCTGGAACTGCCCGCTTGAATCCGAGAAGGTCGCCGAGGCATAGCGGGCGCCGCGCTTGGTCTCGCGCCAGCGTATATCCTCGATCAGCCCCGCCATCATCGCGCCGGTTCGGTCGCCGCCGCCAATGCCATCCGACTGGCCGCACAGCTCCGCATAGCTGCGCACGCCCTTGCCGCGCGCGAGGATGCGATAGCGGTCCACGGGGTGTGCCGAGAAATAGAAGCCGAACGCCTCCTTCTCCTGCGCCATGCGCTCGACGGCGGCCCATTTCACATCCGGCAGCGGCACATCCGCATGGGAAACATCCTCCCCGCCGAACAAACCGCCCTGCCCGCTCTCGCGCTGCTCGGCGGCTTTGGCGGCAACCGCCAGCAGCGCCTCGGCCGCGGCATGGACCACCGCGCGGTCCAGACCCAGGCTGTCGAAGGCGCCCGCCGCCGCCAGACTCTCAAGCTGCCGACGATTGAGCAGGCGCGGCTCGATCCGTCCGGCGAGATCATCGAGATCGCGGAACGCGCCGCCCCGGACCCGCTCCTCGACCAGCGTCTCCATCGCCTTCTCGCCCACGCCCTTGAGGCCGCCCAGCGCATAGCGCACCGCATGGCGGCTGGCGTCCTCCGGGTCCGGTTCCACCGAGAAATCGGCCTCGCTGACGTTGATGTCCGGCGGCAGGCAGGTCAGCCCCATGCGGCGCATATCATCCACGAACACGGTCAGCTTGTCCGTCTGGTGGATATCGAAGGCCATGGAGGCGGCGTAGAATTCGGCCGGATAATGCGCCTTGAGCCACGCGGTCTGATAGGCGAGCAACGCGTAGGCGGCCGCGTGGCTCTTGTTGAAGCCATAGCCGGCGAACTTGTCGATCAAGTCGAACAGCTCGTTGGCCTTCTTCTTGTCGATCTGGTTGTGCGCCTTGCAGCCTTCGACGAAGGTCGCGCGCTGGGCGTCCATCTCCGCCTTCACCTTCTTGCCCATGGCGCGGCGCAGCAGATCGGCGCCGCCGAGCGAGTAGCCGGCAAGGATCTGCGCGGCCTGCATCACCTGTTCCTGATAGACGAAGATGCCGTAGGTCTCGTTCAGGATCGGCTCGAGCAAATCGTGCGGATATTCAATCGCCTCCTCGCCATTCTTACGGCGTCCGAAGAGCGGGATATTGTCCATCGGGCCGGGCCGGTAGAGCGAGACGAGCGCGATGATGTCGCCGAAATTGGTCGGTTTCACCGCGGCGAGCGTCTTGCGCATGCCCTCGGATTCCAGCTGGAATACGCCGACCGTGTCGCCGCGCTTGAGCAGATCGTAGACCTTCGCATCGTCCCAGCTCAGCCCTTCCAGATCGACGCTAACGCCGCGCTTGGCGAGCAGCTTGACCGCGCGCTGGAGCACCGAGAGGGTCTTGAGGCCCAGAAAGTCGAACTTCACGAGTCCCGCGCTCTCGACATATTTCATGTCGAACTGGGTCACCGGCATGTCGGACTTCGGATCACGGTAGAGCGGGATCAGCTCCGACAACGGACGGTCACCGATCACGACGCCGGCGGCGTGGGTGGAGCTGTTGCGCGGCAGGCCTTCCAGCATCATCGCCTGATCGACCAGCCGCTTGATCTGCCCGTCCGCCTTATATTCGGCCACGAACTCGGCGGAGCCGTTCATCGTTCGCTCCAGCGTCCATGGGTCGGTGGGGTGATTGGGAACCAGCTTGGCCAGCCGATCGACCTGATTATAGCCCATCTGCAGCACGCGGCCGGTATCCTTGAGCGCCGCGCGCGCCTTCAACGTACCGAAGGTGATGATCTGCGCGACCTGATCATGGCCATATTTGCCCTGCACGTAGCGAATGACTTCGCCACGCCGGGTTTCGCAGAAGTCGATGTCGAAGTCCGGCATCGAGACGCGCTCTGGATTGAGGAAGCGCTCGAACAGCAGGCCCAGGGCCAGCGGATCGAGATCGGTGATCGTCAGCGCCCAGGCGACGACCGAGCCAGCGCCCGAACCACGCCCCGGCCCCACCGGAATATCCTGCGCCTTGGCCCACTTGATGAAGTCGGCCACGATCAGGAAGTAGCCGGGAAAGCCCATCTGGATGATGATATCCAGCTCGAAATCGAGCCGGGTGAAATAGTCCGGATAGCTCTCCCGCAGCGCGGCTTCATCAAGCTCGGCCGCCGCCTCGCCATGCGTGTGCTGTTGGATCTTGCGCAGGCGCCCGACCAGACCCGCCGTCGCATCGACGCGCAACTGCGCCTCCTCACCGTCGCGGTCGCCAGCAAGGCTGGGCAGGATCGGCTTGCGCTTGGGCGCCATCACCGCGCAGCGCTGTGCCACGACGAGGGTGTTGGCGATGGCTTCCGGCAGATCAGCGAACAACTGCTGCATCGCATCGGCCGGCTTCATCCAGCTTTGCGGCGAGCTTTTCGGGCGGTCGTCGCTCTCCACATAGCTGCTGTTGGCGATGCAGAGCAGCACGTCATGCGCCGGATGGAAGCCGGCATCGGCATAACAGGCAGGATTGGTGGCGACGAGCGGCAGATTGCGCGCATAAGCGAGGTCGATCAGCGCGTCTTCCGCCGCCGCCATGATCGCATCGTCCGTGCGGGACAGCTCGATATAGAGGCGATCGCCGAAGAGGGCGGAGAGCCGGCCCAGATAGCGACCGGCTTCCTCCGGCAGGCCTTCCGCCAGCAACCGGGCGAGTGCGCCTTCGCCGCTGGCCGTCAGGCAGATGAGCCCATCGGCATGGCGCTCCAGCGCCTCGAAGGAGACATGCGCCTCCTCCATTTCAGGGCGTTCGACATGGGCGCGGCTCGCCAGCGCGCAGAGATTGCCGTAGCCGACATCATCCTGCGCTAGCAGGACAAGCCAGTCGATCTGCACCGGTGCATTATCCGGCCGGCCGGGGCGCGCCACCGCGAGCGTCGTGCCGATGATTGGCTGCACGCCGGCCTTCGCCGCCGCATCCGAGAAGGCCATGGCCGCATAGAGGCCGTTCCGATCGGTTAGCGCGGCGGCAGGAAAGCCCAGCTCCTTGGCCCGCGCGGCAAGCTGCTTGGGCGCAATCGCGCCTTCCAGCAGGGTGTAGGCCGACAGGTTACGAAGCGGAACATAGGGCTGGTGCGGCATGACCGCTGTTATGGGGCCTTGGCGCCCATCTGGAAAGGGCCGCGCGCAAGTTACCCACAGGCTTTGCACCACTGAGACCGCCAGCACTGGGTCATCCCCGCAATCCCCCTGAACGCCCGATCTTGCAAGGACTTGCGCCCCGGACCCAAGATGGTTCAATGAGTCGCAGAAACAGGGGACGGGATTATGGACATCGAACCGACGGGTGGCACGGCGCCATCGCTCATGGAACGCGCGAAGGCGATCATTCTCACGCCCAAGACGGAATGGCCGGTGATTGCGGCGGAGACGACGCCGAGCGGTGACATCTTCACCAACTACGCCCTGCCACTGGCGGCGATCAGCCCGATCGCGGCCTTCGTCGGCGGCCAGCTCTTCGGCTTCGGCGCGTTCGGCTTCAGCTATCGCCCGTCGCTGATGGGCGGCCTCTCCATGGCGGTGACGAGCTTCATTCTGGCGCTGGTCAGCCTGTTCCTCATCAGCTTCATCGCCAACAAGCTCGCGCCCAAATTCGGCGGCGTCGGCAGTTCTCGCAACGCCTTCAAGCTCGTCGCCTATTCGATGACGGCCAGTTGGCTAGCCGGCATCTTCAGTATCGTGCCGTCACTCAGCTTCCTTGGAATTCTCGGCCTCTATTCTTTCTATCTCTTCTTTGTCGGCGCGGCCCCGCTGATGAAAGTGCCGCCCGAGAAGGCGCTGACCTACACGATCGTGACGGTGCTGTGCGTGCTGGTGATCTATATCGTCATCGGCGCGATCACCGCCACGGTGGGCCGCACCTTCGGCTTCTCGCCCTCGGGAAGCCTGGGCGGCGGCACGGTGACGACCGAAGATGGCGATACGATTACCCTGCCCGGCGTCGGCAACATCGATACCGGCAAGATCGAGCAGGCAGCGCGCGACATGGAAGCCGCGCAGACCCGTGAAGCCGTCGCGCCGGCGCAATTGCAGGCGCTCCTGCCTGCCAGCATCGGTGTCTATCAGCGCACGGCGATCAGCAGCGTCAAGGCCGGCCCCACCAGCCAGGCCGAGGCAAGCTATGAGGCAGGTGGCAAGCGCTTCACCCTCAAGGTCTCCGATATGGCGGCGATGGGCGCGATTGCCGGCATGGCGAGCGCCATGGGCGTTGAATCCAACCGTGAGGATGGCGACAGCTACGAGCGCACCACGACGGTGGACGACAATATGGTCATCGAGCGGTGGGACCGCGGCGCCGGCAACGGATCGTTCGCAACCACGGTCGACAAGCGCTTCATGGTCGAGGCAGAGGGCGACGCGGGCAGCATCGACGAATTGAAGGCCGCCGTCGCTGCCATCGACATGGCCAAGCTGAAAGGCCTGGGGCGCTAATCAGGCGCCGATCCGTTCAAAAATAGGCTGCGCCTGAGCGGTTCAGGCGCGAGGCTGAAAGCGTCGGCGATTACCAGTCCAGCACTTCGCCATCATAGGCCCAGAAGCGGCCCGTGTTCGCCATGCTCAGGCCATCGAGCACCTGCCGCAGCCCCGCCGCGCTGGTCTCGACGTCGATGTCCGCGCCGGGGCCACCCATATCGGTGCGCACCCAGCCGGGGTGGAGGGAGGCCACCGCAATCCCCTCGCCTGCCAGATCGGCGGCGAGGCACTGGACGACCTTGTTGACCGCCGCCTTGGAGGCACGATAGGCGAGATGGCCCGACTGCGGCGCGGCCATCGACCCCATGCGGCTGGAGGTCACCGCCACGCGCGGATGAGCCGCTTTGCGCAAATTGGGCAGCAGTGCCTGGATCACCCGCAACGGCCCGAGCACGTTCACATCGAGCGTGTGCAGGAAGCCATCGAAGTCCATGTCCGTGCTGCTCTGACGCTCGGGGCCGATCACTCCGGCATTGGCAAGCAGCAGGTCGACCGGCCTGCCATCGAGCGCCGCAGCGAACTTGCTGACCGATTGGGCATCCGCCACATCCAGCGCCATGGTGGTGCCGAAGATGGGGTCGGCCCGGTCTTCGCCGCGCATGGCGCGGATCACATCATGCCCGTCCTGCGCATATTGCCGCGCCAGTTCCAGGCCGATGCCCCGATTGGCGCCGGCGATCACGATGGTTGCCATGAGTCGTCTCCTGTCGCGTGCCGCCGGCCACCATGGCGCGCCGGCACAAATCGCTAATCGAGAAACCCGTCATGCAGCCGAACGATCCGGTCCATCCGCGCCGCCAGCCGCTCATTATGCGTTGCGATGAGCGCGGCTGAGCCCTGCTCGCGGACCAGACGGATGAATTCGTCCAGCACCACATCGGCCGTACGCTCATCCAGATTGCCGGTCGGCTCATCGGCCAGCACCAGCGCCGGTCGATTGGCGAGCGCACGCGCCACCGCGACGCGCTGCTGCTCGCCGCCGGAAAGCTGGCTCGGCTTATGCTCCAGCCGATGCCCGAGACCGAGGCTGGTGAGCAGGCTTTCCGCCCGGGCCCGCGCCTCAGCCTTTCTCTTGCCCAGGATCAATTGCGGCAGGATGACATTCTCGACCGCGCTGAAATCGGGCAGCAGATGATGGAACTGATAGACGAAGCCGAGCTTCTCCCGCCGCAGCGTCGTGCGGCCATCATTACCTTCGCTTGCAACTTCGACGCCGCAGAGGCGGATCGAGCCGCCAAAGCCGCCCTCCAGCAGCCCGATCGCCTGCAGCATGGTCGACTTGCCGGAGCCGGACGGGCCGAGCAGCGCTACGATCTCGCCGGCCTGAACGTTCAGGTCCACGCCGCGCAGCACGTCGATCTTGGCGCCGCCCTGCGTGAAGCTGCGCGACAGGCTGTGAACGGAGAGCACCTCACTCATAGCGCAGCACCTGTACGGGGTCGGTATTAGCAGCCTTGAAGGCCGGGTAAAGCGTGGCGAGGAAGCTGAAGCCCACCGCCATAATGCAGATCGCGCCGATCTCGACCGGATCGGGCTTGGACGGCAGCGAGGTCAGGAAGCGGATCGACGGGTCCCAGAGCTGCTGGCCGGTGAGCATCTGCACGCCATCGACAATGCCCTGGCGGAAGAACAGGATCACCGAGCCGAGGACAAGCCCCGCGCCAGTGCCGAGAGTGCCGATGGTCACGCCCACCGTCACGAAAATCCGCAACAGGCTGGCGCGCGTCGCGCCCATCGTGCGCAGGATCGCGATGTCCCGCGTCTTGGCGCGGACCAGCATGATCAGGGAGGAGAGAATGTTGAACACCGCGACCAGAATGATCAGCGAGAGGATGACGAAGGAGACCACGCGGTCCACCTGCAGTGCCTCGAACAGGCTGGCATTCATCTGTCGCCAGTCGATCACCTGGCCCTGGGTTGCCACCTGCTTGGTCAGCGGCGCCAGGATCTCGCCGACGCGGTCCGGATCTTCCGTCTGCAGCTCGACCATGCCGACCTTGTCGCCCATCAGCAGCAGCGTCTGCGCATCCTGCATCGGCATGATCACGAACGCCTTGTCATAATCATAGATGCCGATTTCGAAGATGGCGCCGATCTCATAGGGGAGCTGGCGCGGCACCGTGCCGAAGGGCGTCGAGCGCCCGGCCGGATTGATGACGCTGATTGACTGGCCAACGCCCACGCCAAGCGCCTCGGCCAGGCGGGAGCCGATCGCCACCTTGCCGCTGCCGGCACGCACATCCTTGAGCGAGCCTGCCAGCACCTTGCCGGAGAGCGACGCATTGTCGTGAATATCGGCTTCCGTCATGCCGCGAATCAGGGCCGCTTCAACCCGGCCGTTGAACGTCGCCAGCAGCGGCTGCTCGATCAGCGGCGTCGCGCTGGTCACACCAGGCGTGGCTCGCGACTGCCGCGCGATCTCCTCCCAATTGTCCAGCCGCCCGCCATAGCCCTGAACCACCGCATGGCCGTTCAAACCCACGATCTTGTCGAACAGCTCGGCGCGGAAGCCGTTCATCACGCTCATCACCACGATCAGCGCGCCCACGCCCAGCATCACCGCGACGAGGCTGATGGAGGCGACGAGGAAGATGAATCCCTCGCCCTTGCCAGGCAGCAGGTAGCGCCGGGCGATCATGCGTTCGTAACGATTGAGGATCATGGCAGGGGCAGAAGCCTCGCGGGGGGACAGTCTGCGCACCTCTATGGTGCGGGGGAGGGAGTGGCAAGGCCCTGCGGCCTGACCGGGGGCATGGCGCGCCTGTTGCGGATATGGCACAGGGTGCTTAACAATTTCGTAGCGTCGCAACTTGCCTGATGACAGCCGCCGTGCGTCATCCTAGCGTCAGCGGCGAAACACAGGCAATCATAGCAGGCCGTGGTTCAGGGATGTCGCATCCCGCCTGACTCGCTTGAGGGGGCCGGACAGGTGAGCGGAAGCGACGCCAAAGGGGGAGACGATTAATCGTCCACGGGCGCCCGGATCGGCAACGATCTGGGCGCTTAGTCTTTGTGGCGATCTTCCCTGCACGCCTAGCACCGGATTGTTGCCGGATGATGTCAGCGCGAGCGGCACCGCTTGGCTGTGCAAAAATCATGATCAGTCGCCTCACCTGCCCCTCTTGAAAGGGCATGGCGCGCGCATATCTCTGCCCTGTCCGGTCGCCCATGATGGGGATCGGCTGATGCACCGGGCGCCGACTTCGGGCCTGGCATCGCAGTTCAAACACGCTCCAATGGAGGATTTGATTATGCGTGGCTTTGATTTGACTCCCTATCGCCGCTCCACTGTCGGCTTCGATCGCCTGTTCGACCTTATCGAGAACAGCGCGCGCCTGCAGCAGACGGACAATTATCCGCCCTATAACATCGAGCGCCTCGATGAGGATCGCTATCGCGTGACGGTCGCCGTCGCCGGTTTCAAGGCGGAGGAAATCGACATCACGGCGCAGCAGAACCTGCTCCAGATCACTGGCCGCAAGGCTGAGGTCGCGGAGAGCGAGCGCGCCAATTATCTTCACCTCGGCATCGCGAACCGCAGCTTCGAGCGCCGGTTCGAGCTGGCCGACTTCGTGCGCGTCGAGCGCGCCGACCTCGCCGACGGCCTGCTCATCGTAGAGCTGGTCCGCGAGGTGCCGGACGCGATGAAGCCGCGCAAGATCGCCATTAACGGCAAGGGCGAGGTCATCGACCTCTCAAGCGACAAGAACGCCGCCTGATCCGTTTCAACCCTCTCTCACCAGTCGGAGAGATGAGCGCCCGGGGAGACCCGGGCGCTTTTTTTGGCCGCCCCTCGCGCCGCATCATTCCTCAAGCCGCCAGAGGATACGCTGATTAAAGCCGCTCATCACGGGCTGACCCAGCGCATCGCGCGCCGGCGTGTACCGGGCACGCGTCGTGATCATCTTGCATGAGGCCTTGTCCAGCACATCATGACCGCTGCTTTCCACCAGCCTGCAATCGAAAGGCTGGCCGGTCTCATCGACGGTGAAATGGATGATGGTCGCGCCTTCCCAGCCGTTACGGCGGGCGAGGAGAGGATAGTCGACGGCTGGCACGGCTCCCTGCAGCCTCGCCCGCGTTGCTGGCGCTTTCAGGGCATCTTTTGCCGGATCATAAGGCGGCGGAACCTCGACATGCGCAAAGTCGTCCTCGATCGTTTCGGGCACGCCGAGGACCACAGCTTCCGCCAAGGCGCCGAACGCCGCCTCGGCTCGCTCGAAATGCCCTGCATAATCAACGTCGATCTGCACGGTTTTCCCAGCCCATAGCAGCAAGGCCCCAAGGCCGGTCACACCGACGAGCGCCAATATAAAATCCTGCGATTTGCGGTTCATGCCCCCATCTCCGTTCCAGCATCATGCCCGGGCGGTGCGTCACAACGCAACAGGCCGGGTACGCTTCATCGATAGCCGCACCAGAAGCATTGGCCCCTGCCCCATCTTGCGCTAATCGCGCGGCATGACTGATCAATCGCCTCTCGCTCGCCCCTTCCCCGCCCTCCCGGATATTGCCGGTGTGACCCCGCGCGTCGCCCGTGCCCGGTACAAGCAGTGGGATCGCTACGACCTCACTTATGTGGAACTGGCGGAAGGCACGGCTGTGGCCGGCGTCTTCACCCGGAATGTCTGCTGCTCGACCGAGGTCGAGCTTGGCCGCGAAAGCGCCGCGCAGGGCAAGGCGCGCGCATTGATCGTCAATGCCGGAAACAGCAACGCCTTCACCGGTTTTCGGGGGCGCGAAGCCGTGGACCAGATTCGCGATCAGGTCGGCGGGCACCTGGGTTGCGCCGCCAGCGACGTGTTTGTGAGCTCGACCGGGGTGATCGGCGTGCCCCTGCCCCGCGACAAGGCCCGCGCTGGCGTCGAGGCGGCACTGGCCGCTACGCCCTGCACCTGGGAGCAGGCGGCCGAGACCATCGGCACCACCGACACTTTTGCGAAAGGTGCGACGACAAGCGCGGTGATCGGCGACCAGACCGTCCGCCTCTCCGGCATCATCAAGGGCTCGGGCATGATCGCGCCTGATATGGCGACGATGCTGGGCTATATCTTCACCGATGCCGCCATCGCGCCCGATTTGCTCCAGCAGATGCTGAGCGCCGCCAACCGGCGCAGCTTCTCGTGCATCACCGTGGATGGCGACACCTCCACCAGCGACACCGTGCTGCTCTTCGCGACCGGCAAGGCCGGCAACGCCCCCCTCACGAGCATGGACGATGCCGGCGCCGACGCGTTTCAGGCAGCGCTCAATGACATCTGCACCCAGCTCGCGCAGCTGGTGGTGCGTGATGGCGAAGGGGCGCAAAAGTTCATCGAGGTGGAGGTGACCGGTGCCGTCAGCGACGAGAGCGCCCGGCGCATCGGACTCTCCATCGCCAATTCCCCGCTGGTGAAGACGGCAATCGCCGGAGAAGATGCCAATTGGGGCCGCGTGGTCATGGCGGTCGGCAAGGCCGGCGAGCCGGCGGATCGCGACAAGCTGGCAATCCGCTTCGCCGACAAATGGGTGGCGCAGGATGGGCTTGCCGTGGACAGTTATGACGAAGCCCCGGTGGCAGCGCATCTCAAGGGGCAGGATGTCCGCATCGGCGTCGATCTGGGGCTGGGAACGGGTAGTGCGACCGTGTGGACCTGCGATCTCACCCATGGCTACATCTCGATCAACGCCGATTACCGGAGCTAAGCCTCATGAACAGCCTCAGCAGCGCCGTGAGCGCGCTCCTGCGCGATGTCGCGCGCGACGTCGTCCTGCAGCGCTACCAGAACCTCGCCAATCACGAGGTGGAGGAAAAGACGGTCGGCGAGCTGGTGACCATTGCCGACCGCGAAGCCGAGTTGCGCCTCAATGAAGGGCTGAGCCGCATCCTGCCCGAGGCGGGCCTGGTCGGCGAAGAAGCCTGCGCGGCCGATCCCGGCCTCACGGCAAAGCTCGAAACCGGTCTCAACTGGGTGATCGATCCCATTGATGGGACAGCGAATTTCGCTTCCGGAAAGCCGCCCTTTGCCATCATGGTCGCGCTGGCCGATGCCGGCGTGATCCAGGCGGGCTGGATCCTCGATCCGCTGACCGGGCGCCTGTGCGAGGCCTCGCTCGGACAGGGGGCGTGGATCGATGGCGAACGGGTCGAGGCCAGGGAGAGCGGTGCGGATATCCCGGTTGCCGGACTGTCCGTGCTGTTCCTGAACCCCGCCGACCGGCAGGCGATGATCGACCGCGTCGAAGGCCAGTTCGCCATTGCCGACATTCCGCGCTGCGCCGGGGAACAATATCCCCGCATCGTGCTGGGCGTGCATGATCTCGCTGCGTTCGAGCGCACCTTGCCTTGGGACCACGCCCCCGGGGCGCTGTTCGTCAACGAAGCGGGTGGCCGTGTCGCGCGCCCCGATGGCTCACCCTATCGGCTGGCGGCCGATCCGGGCCGCGGCCTGCTTGCGGCGGCGTCTCCGGCTCTGTGGGATCGTGCGGCAGCGGTTCTGTACGGTTAATCAATAACCGATATAACGTGCTGTTTTATAACGATAAATGAAAGAAAAAGGGCGCCATTTGGCGCCCTTTCTTTGGCTCACCGCCAATGGTGGGCGATTGCCTTACAGCTCGCCTTCGATCCAGCCCTTAAGCGCGCTCTTGGGGGCGGCACCAACCTTGGTCGCGGCCGGCGCGCCATTCTTGAATAGGATCATCGTGGGGATGCCGCGCACGCCATAGCGAGTCGGCGCGTCGGGATGATCGTCGATATTGAGCTTGGCGATGGTCACCTTCTCGCCCAACTCCTCGCTGATTTCCTCCAGAGCGGGTCCGATCATCTTGCACGGGCCGCACCATTCCGCCCAGAAATCGACCAGAACGGGCTTGTCGGACGCAATCACGTCCTCATGGAAGCTGGCGTCGGAAATTGCCTTGGTAGCCATCGTCGAAACTCCTTCTATCGAACGTCTATCTAGGTTGCCGAAGCGTCGGCCTCAAGGTCGGTGCTGCCCAACTTGTGCTCCTGTGCCAGCAAGCCGGGCTTGTGCGCGGCAAGCAGGGCTGGCGGCAGATCGATGAGCCGGGGCGCGGCCGTGTAGAGCAGGCTGACCCGTTGCGGACGACCCGAAAAAATCTCGGCCAGCGCAGCGGCATAGGCCGCCATCTGGCGGACATGGGTTACGGGCAAATCCACTGCATTGTCAGGGACATGCCGCCCGGTCTTGAAATCAACAATATGAACGAGGTCATCCGTCACCAGCAGCCGGTCCACCGTTCCCGCGATCACCTGCCCGGCTACGACGGCCGCGATGGGCGCTTCTGCCAGCGCATCCGGGCCGAACAGTGCAGCATGGTCGGGATCGTCCAGCACGGCGCTGACATGCGCGAGCAGGTCGGTGCGCATCCCGGCGTCGGCCACGCCGGCCCGCTCCAGCCAGCGCGAGGCGGCGGCAGAGCGCTCGGCGGCGGGCAGATCCGGCAAACGCTCGAACAGCGCGTGGAGCTGCCGGCCCCGCTCTGCAGCCGCACGCATGGCGCCATCCGGCGGCGGATTGGGCACATCATCCTCGACCAGCGCGGAAGGAGACAGCGGACGCGGCGGCCGTGCTTCCTGCGGCGCCGGTGCGCGCAGCCAGGCGGGCAGCGCGGGCTCTGCGCTGCTGGCGTCTGACTCGCGTACCTTCTTGGGCTTGGCTGGGGCAAGACCCGCCGGGCCGGACCAGCGCAGGGCCTTGCCCCAGTCGGGCACCTCCGCATCGGCAGCCCCGAGCGTCCGCATCGCCAGATCGACGGCCTGATACCAGCTTTCCCTGGGCGGCTCCCCCTTGGCCCGGCTGCCGAGCGATCCGGTGACGATCAGCCGCTCTTCTGCGCGCGTGAGGCCGACATAGAGCAAGCGCCAATGCTCCTCCATGTCGAGCCGCTCAGCGGATTGCATAGCTTGTTCGATCGCCGGCGCGGCTTCGCCCTTGGCGGGGCGGATGAGCGGCAAGCGGGCGGCCTCGGTCACCGGCAGGCTCACGGCGTCGGCGCGCGGGCGCTGGCTGGGATCAAAGGCGGCATCGGCCAGAATGACGATGGGCGCCTCCAGCCCCTTGGCGCCATGCACGGTCATCACCCGCACCATGTCACCGCCCTCGCCCAGTTCGCGCTTGATGTCCGCGTCGCCACGGTCGAACCAGTCGATGAACCGCTGCAGCGAGGGATGATCGTCCGCCTCGAAGCCCAGGGCGGCATTGAGCAGCTCGTCAATGGCATCGCGCGCCTCCTCGCCGAGCCGGGCGATCAGCTTGCGCCGTCCGTCCATTGCGCCGGAGAGGATGGCCTCGAGATAGCGATAGGGCGTCGTGAAATCCGCCTGCCCCAGCAGCGTGCGCAACGGGGCCTGAAGCTCCGCCGCCAGCGTCGCGCGCAGGTGGCTCCACAGCGAGCCCTCGCGCGGGACCGCGCGCGCCAGCAATTCATCCTGCGTCCAGCCGATGAGCGGCGAGACCAGCAGATTGGCGAGGTTGAGATCGTCCTCGGGCTGCACCGCAAAGCGCAGGGCCGCCAGCAGATCGCGCACGGCGAGCGGGGCCTGGAGCCGCAACCGGTCCACGCCGGCTACCGGCACGCCCGCCTCATACAGCCGCGCGACGATGAGGCGGGAGAGCGCGCTGCGGCTGCGGAGCAGGATCAGCACGTCGCCAGCACGCGCCGGGCGGCCCTGAGTAGCCAGCGGCGTGCCGATCATGCTCTTGACCAGCCGCGCGATCTTTTCGGCGTGGCGACGCTGGTGATCGGCCAGCCAGTCTTCCTCTCCGTCGCCGGCGGACTCGTCGGCCTCGCCGTCCTCGTCGCTCTGGCTCGGCAGCAATGAGGTCGGCGGGAGCAGCAGAACCTCGCCGGGGTGCTGGCGGGCGGCCTGATGCGGCGCGGAGGGCGTCTCCAGCCCGAGGCGATCATGCCCAACCGCATCCAGCACGGCGTCGACGACATCGAGCACGGCCGGCATGGAGCGGAAGCTGCGGGCCAGCGGCAACTCGGCGAACGGGTGGCCGACGCGCTCGGTTGCCTCGCGGAAACGCTGCAGGGCGCTGGAAAAGGCCTCGGGACTGGTGCCCTGAAAGCCGAAGATCGCCTGCTTGGTGTCCCCCACCACGAATAGCGTGCGCAGCCGCGCCTGCTCGTCGGGCTCCACCTCAAGGAACTCCTCGACGATGGACCAGACGATGTCCCACTGCGCGTCGTTGGTGTCCTGCGCCTCGTCCACGAGGATGTGGTCGACCTGCTGATCGAGCTTGTAGCGGATCCAGTCCGCCATGCCCGGCTGGGTGAGCAACGCACTCGCGCGGCCGATCAGATCATCGAAATCGACCGCGCCGGCCTGCCGCTTGGCCTTGGCATAAGCGCGGGCATAAGCACGGCCCGCCGTCAGGCCCTGCGCCGCCGTGCGCGCGAAAGCGGCTTGCTTGCGCAGATCGAGCAAGGCCTTGATCGCCGCGCCGCAGGTGCCGGCGAGATCGACATAATCCGGCTCGGCTTCCAGCAGGTTCTTGTTGGTGCGGTTCTTGACCTCCCCTTCCTTGGTGAGCAGCACGCCGAGCAGGTCCGCCAGTCCCTCGGCGCGCTGGACCTCGGAGCCGCTGAGCCAGGCGGCGATCATATCGGCGCATGCGAGGCCGGATTTGGCACCCCAACCCGCATTGGCCCGCGCAACAGCCTGCAGCGCTGCCACCGGAAACACGCCCTCGGCGCAGCGATCCGCCAAATGGGCGTCGATGTCGCCATCCGGCAGGTCGAGAAATTCCAGCAACGCCGACTCGAGATCGTCCGGTAATGCCTCAAGCGCCCGGCCCGTCGGCACGCACCGGGCAAGATAGGCCTGCGTGCCTTCCTCGCCCAGCCGCAGGGCCAACATCTCCAGCGCCGCCAGCACCGGATCGTCCTGCGCTTGCCCCGCCTCCTCGATCATCGCGATCAACGCGCGGCGGGCCAGCTCGCCCTGCCCGCGCTCGTCAAGCGGGCGGAACCCGGGGACCAGCCCGGCCTCCAGCGGGAAGGCAGCCAGGAGCGCCTGACAGAAGCTGTGGATGGTCTGGATGCGCAGCCCGCCGCCGGTCGCATCCAGCACGCGCGCGAACAGCAGGCGGGCGCGGGCGATCGCCTCCGGCCGCGGATCCTCGCCAAGCGCCACGAGATCGCGCGCCACATCGACCGATTGCCCCTGCACCCAGCGGGCAAGCCGGCTGTGGACGCGCTCGGCCATTTCCGCCGCGCCAGCCTTGGTGAAGGTCAGGCACAAGATGCGCTCGGGCGCGACACCGCTCAGCAGCAGCCGCAGCACGCGGGCCGACAGTACGGCGGTCTTGCCGGTGCCGGCAGAGGCGCGCACCCAACGGTGGGCAGCGGGGTCCGAGGCGCTGGCCTGCTCGTGCGTCAGCCGGTTGAGTTCGCCCGCCTCAGCCATGGCTCACCTCCCGCTGCGGCTCGGCCCGCCGATCCCGCGCGAACCACTCATCCAGCCGCATGAGCTGGTCAAAGTCGGTGAACACCGGCGCATCGCTGTGCGGGCGTGCGGCGAACGGCTCGTCCCCGGTCAGCCAGCGCGTCGCGGCATCATCGAAGAAACCGGCGACCATTGCGAGGAAATCTGCCGTCATGATCCGCTTGTAGCTGCCCTTGGGGTCGGTCAACGGACGCTTGAAGCCGAAATTGCCATCCGTGCCCTTACCGAGCTTCCAATATTCAAAGGCGCTCACATCCGATCCGGCGGCCAGGCCCGCTTCCTTGGCGAAGCCGCCGGCCTGCGCGATCAGCCCGAGCAAACCGAGCTGGAGCGAGAAGCCGGCCTTGACCTGCTTGACCGAGGCGGTCGCGCCGCTCTTGTAATCGACAATGGCCAGTGTGCCGTCCGCGAACCGGTCGATCCGGTCCGGCTTGCCGCGCAACGTCACACCCGCCCGCTCGATGCGGCCCCATTTCTCGCCGAACAGCACCTCGCGCCCCTGCCCGGCCTGATCGCGCACGGCACCCGCCACCCAGTCCAGCGCGGCCAGTAAACGCGGCTGCCAGAGCGTCTTGAGCAGCGGATGGGCTTGCGCCTGCGCGATCATCTCTTGCGCCAGAGCGGAGAGCCGCGCGGGATCGTGCCCGCCTTCTTCCATCCAGCGCTGGAGGACATCATGCGCGCGGGTGCCGCGCCAGGCCGGGCCGGGGTCGGCATCCACGACGTCCAGCGGCGCCAGACGCAGAATGCGCGCGGCGTAGAAGGCATAGGGATCGCCCCGCAAGCGATCGACATCGGTGACGGCGATCTCGCGCGGGCGCAGGTCGGCGCGTGGGCGAGGCGCCGGCGCGCGATAGGCCGGTGCCGGAGCATCGGGCCGGTCGATGGCCCGCGCGAGCGCGATCAGCCTGTCATCTTCGACCCAGCGCGCGCCGGTCATGGCCTTGAGCCGCAGCCAGAAGCGCGAGGCGATGGTTGGCGCAGAGGCATCCCGCCGCGCGCGGGAGAGGATCACCTGCGGCGCGCCTAGCCCATTGGCGAAATCATGTGCGGAGAGACCGATGCGATAATCCAGCCCCGGCAGGCTGAGCGCGCGGCGGATGCGCGGGGCGAGCCAAGGGTCGGGCGATGGCAGGCCGGGCCAGACGCCTTCATTGAGTCCGGCGAGGATCATCAGATCGGCCTGCTGCAGCCGCGCTTCCAGCAAGCCCAGGATCTGCAGGCGCGGGTGACCGCCCTGCGGGGGACGCACGGCCTGCCCGCCGAGGATCTGCGCGAGCATCCCCACGAAGCCGGCGCCATCCGCCCGCGCCGGCCCTTGCGGCGCGGCCGCTTCCGCATCGCCCAGGCATTGCGCGGCGGCATGACCCTGATGACCTGCCCAGGCGCGCTCCTCCGTCAGGGCCGAGGCCGTCTCGCGGACGGCGGCGAACAAGGCGGGCAGACTCTGCTCTCCGGCAAAGGCGGCCTCCAGAGGCGCCAGCAGTGCCACGACCTGCGCCCACCACGGCCGCAGCGATTCCCTCATCGCCTGCTGCCGGCCGCCCTTCTCCGCGAGCAAGGCAGTCACACCGGCCAATCCCGCTGCCGGCCGGGGGCCGCGCAGCACCAGATCGAGGCGGCGCACGGATTCGAGCCATGCCAGCCGCTCGTCACCAGCCATCACCAGCGGATGCTTGAGCAGGGCGAGTAGTGGCACCGGCGCGAACTGTTCCGCCCCGGCCTGCACGAGCGCCAGCAGCAGCGTGCCGGGCGGAAGCTGGGAGAGAGGGCGGCCGGCGCTGTCATCCGCCTCGATTCCCCAGCGGCGCAGATGCGCGGACACGCGCGTCGCGAGCGCACGATCCGGCGTCACGAGCGCGGCCGTGCGCCCTTCCGTCTCCACCGCCTCGCGCAGGGCGATGGCGATGGCCTGCGCCTCCTCCGCCGGGTTCGCCGCCTCGATGGCGCGGACATCCTTGAGCGAGCGCTGCGCCGTCGGCACATCCGGCCAGCCGCCGGTCAGCAAAGCCGGGAGCAGCGCGTTGCTGATCGCCTTGCCGCGCGCGGCGCGGGCATCATGCTCGCTCCCCCAGCGCCAGAGCGCCACCTCGGCGCGGTGGGCATCCATCCGCTCCAGCAGCAGCTTGAGCGCAAATTGCGGGTGCGATTCATTGGCGGGCGGCGGCAGATCGCGCCCCGGCTCAGGGCGCGCGACGGGGCCGATCGCATCCCATTGCTCATCCGAGAGATTCTGGTCGAGATCGGGCAGCACCACCGCACCACGCGGCAGGCCGGCGACCGTCTTGAGCAGTCCCGCCACGGCTGGCGCATTGGTGACGATACCCGCGGCAACCACGAAGCGCTCCGGCGGCATCTCGCGCCAGCGGGCCGCAACATGATCGAGCAGGCGATTGCGCCGCTCGGCCATGTCGATCAGCCCGCGCGCGGCCAGTTCCTGCTGCCACTGGGCCGCCAATGCATCGAAATCGCTGAACGCGGCTTGCCAGTGGTGCGAGAGGTCATCGGGCTGCAACGCCTTGAGATCGGCCAGCGCCTTGCGCTCGACGGTGAGCTGATCGAAAGCGGCCGCCAGCGCCGTCGCCAGTCGCCAGCCCTCGCCCGTCTCAAGCCGCTCGCCCCGCCGCGCGCGCTGGTCGATCACCAGCCGCGTGAGGATCATCAGCCGCTCGGCCGGCGCGATGGCTTGCGGGATATCCGCTTCCGCCCCGATCGGGCTGAGCGCGCTGCCCAGCGCTTCATCGAGATCGATATCGCCGATGGGCACGAGCCTCGGCAGCAGCAACCCGTTGCCGGAGGCGCGCACGAACGCATCGCGCACCGCCCGCACCGCGCGATTGTTCGGCAGCAATATGATCCCGCGTGCCAGCGCCAGCCCGCCATCGCGCCGGCCATGCTGGGCGAGCAACCCGGCGGCGAGCGCATCCGAAAATGCCCGGTGAGCGGGGATGGTAAAGAGGGCCGGCGCGCGGCGCTCAGCCATCGGCCAATCCAGCCTCGACCAGCGGAATCGCCTGCGGGGTGCCGACATCGAACCATTGGCCGCCATGGCTGAGGCCAAAGGCGCGGCCCTGTTCGATCGCACGGTCCCAGAAAATATTGGTCGAGAAGACCTCGCCCGGCGGATCGCGCACCAGGCGCGGCGAGAGGATTTGCACGCCGGTGAAGACGAACGGCGCCACGCGGCCGGGCTTGCGCCGGCTCAGGCGACCATTGGCCTCCATGTGGAAATCGCCAAGGCCACGATGACCGGTGGCGCGGGCGTGCGGGATGAGCAGCAGCAGCGCGTCCATCGCGTCATCGTCCCAGCGGTCCGCCAGCGCACGGATGGAGTCGAACGGCCCGTTGATCCACAGATTGTCGCTGTTCGCGCAGAGAAACGGCTTGTCGCCAAGCAGCGGCAGCGCCTTAACCAGACCGCCGCCGGTCTCCAGCAGCCGAGCGCGCTCGTCCGAGACAGGATAGCTGGCGCCTGTCCGCCGGGCGCGCGACTCCAGATGCGCTTCGATGGGCGCGGCGAGATAATGCACGTTCACCACCGTGCGGCGAATGCCCGCATCCTCGATACGGTCCAGCGCATGATCCATGAGCGGCTGGCCGGCGACGCGGATCAGTGGCTTGGGCCTTGTGGCCGTGAGCGGACGCATCCGCTTGCCGAGGCCGGCGGCCATCAGCATCGCCGTCTCAAGCGTGGTGCTCATTGCGCCGATTGCCCCGCATCCAGCTGGCCCCGCGCCGAGGCGGGCACATTCTCCGCGAACCAGTCGGCCACCGGCGCGAGCGCGGGATGGGCAAGATCGCGCTCCAGCAGCCCCCACATGCGCGGCAGGAAATCGAGATAGCGCGGCTTTCCGTCGCGCTTCCACAGCCGCGTGAAAATGCCGATGATCTTGGCATTGCGCTGAGCACCCAGCACGGCATAAGCCGCCTCGAAATCCGGCGAAGCTTTCGCGCGCGCCTGATAATGCGCCAGCATTGCCTGCTCCACAGCGGGGCTCACATCGCGCCGGGCATCCTGCAGGAGCGAGACGAGGTCATAGGCCGGGTGGCCGGCCAGCGCGTCCTGAAAGTCCAGCAGGCCAAGCCCGTGCGAGCGCGCATGGTCCGGCAGCAGCATGATGTTCTCGGCATGATAATCCCGCAGCACAGTCACCAACGGCGCCACATCCTGCTCGGCAATGGGGAGAACCTTGTCCCATGCTGCGGTGTAGCCCGCCGCGTCGACCGCAAGCCCGGCTGCCGGGGCGAACCATTCAGTCAACAGCGCTGCCTCGCGCTGGTAGACGGCGCGGTCATAAGGCGCGAGGCCACTCTGGGCCGGCTGCTCATGAAGATCGGCGAGGAGGTCCACGGCGCGGGTGTAGATCGCCATTTCCTCGTCCGGCGCGGCGTCGAGATGCTCGCGCACCCGCGCATCGCCGAAATCCTCGAGCAGAACGAGGCCCTGCGTCAGATCCCGCGCCAATATGGCGGGCGCCGCGAATCCGCTTTCGCACAGCCACTCGCCCACGCTGATGAACGGGCGCGGATCTTCATGCGGCGGCGGGGCGTCCATCAAAATGGCGCGACGATCACCCTCGACCACGCGAAAATAGCGCCGGAACGAAGCGTCACCGGCAAGCGGCAGGATCTCGGCCCCTCCCCATCCGGCTTGATCGAGAAACGGGCGCGCGCTTGGCGGCGGGATCATGTGACTGGCCATCGGCTCTCCCAAACGCGCGGCACCCGCGCTGTCAAGCGGCGCGTGCCGTCCGCCAAAATGTCGATCTGCAGGGCAAGGGCAATGGCATTGTAGCGCCCCGCCAGCCGGGCGGGCCATTCGATCGCCAGCGCGCCATCTTCGAGCCATTCGTCCAGCCCGAGTTCGCTGAGATCGCCCGTGTCCTCGATGCGATAGAGATCGACATGGCCCACAGGCAGACGCGTCTCGGGCGGCTCATAGCCCTGCAGGATGGCGAAGGTCGGGCTCGGCACATCGCCTTCATGCCCAAGGCCCCTGAGCAGGCCGCGGGCGAGCGTCGTCTTGCCGGCGCCCAGCCCGCCGGTGAGCGTGATCACATCGCCGGGCCGCAGCTTCGCACCAAGGGCCGAACCGAAATCGGTAAGCGCGTCTGCTGAGGAGAACACAAGGGCCTGATCGGACACGCCGTCATTCTCCACGCGGCAGAGTGAGCGTGACGCTGGTCCCCTGCCCCGGCTCGGAGACGAGATCGACGCTGCCCCCATGCGCTTCCACGAACTGGCGCACCAACGGCAATCCCAACCCCTGATTGGCACCATCGCCATGGCGCCCGAACCGCACGAAAACATCGAACAGATGCGCCTGTGTCTTGGCATCGATGCCCGGGCCGTCATCGGACACGATGATGCGCACCACGTCCGGCGCGGGCTGCACATGCACAAGCACGCGCCCGCCCCGGCTCACGAAACTCACGCCATTATCCACCACATGGGCGAGAGCCTGCCGCAACCGGCGCTCGTCGCCCGACACGGTGCCCGGCTCCTGCTCGAACGACATGTCGACCGTCACGTCGCGCGAGTCCGCCTTGTCGCTCAGGCCCTCGACCACCTGCCGCACCATCGCGGCCACATCGATATCGCGCCTCTCGATAGGCAAGCCGCCCGCTGCACCCTGAGTCAGGTCCAGCACATTATCGATCAGCCGCGTCAGCCGCGTCGTTGCCGTCATGATGGCATTCACATAATCGCGCGACTGGGCGCTCAATTCGCCCGCATAGCCGGCTTCCATCATCTCGGCGAAGCCGACGATCGAGGTGAGCGGCGTGCGCAACTCGTAGCTCATGTTGGAGACAAACGCGGTCTTCACCCGGTCCGCATCCTCCAGCGCCTCATTGCGGTCCCGCAGGGCCTGCTCGATGTGGCGGCTGTCGGTGGTGTCGAGCATGGTGAACAGCGCGTTGCCGTCCGGCAGCGGGATGGCCGCGAACTCGAAGAAGCGCCCGTCGGCAAAGGCGATGCGTCCGCCCCGCTGGCGGCGCTCCATCGTCGCCGCGCGGATGAGTTGATGGACAAGGCCTGCCTGTTCGGGTCGCGCCAGGCGATCCGCCAGCGCCGACATGAGTTCATCGACGCGCGGATGCGCCGCCATGGTTGTGTCGGGCACCGACCAGATCTTGGTGAAGCGGCTGTTCCACAGATGCAGACGACCGTCGGAGGCGAACACGGCAATCGCCTCGAACAGATTGTCGAGCGTGGCCGTGCGCACCCGCAGCAGCGTATCGCGCGCCGAGGCCAGCTGGACATGCTCGGTACGGTCCTCGAAGATGACCAGCAGGCCGCCATCGGGCAGCGGCTGGGCGTAGACGCGCAGATGCACGCCATCACGCAGACGCCACTGCTCCTCATGCGCGGAGGGCGAGAGGAACCAGTTGCGGCGCTCCTGCCGCCATGCGCGAAAATCCGGCGTGTCGGGCACCTGCCCGCTGTCCCGCATGGCATCCAGTACCCGGTCGAAATGGGTGTCAAACGCCGCCGTCTCCGGCGTCAGGCCGAACAGGCTGAGGAAGGGCTGATTGCAGAACTGCAGCAGTTGATTGGCACCGAACTGGACGACGCCGGCCGACAGCCTGTCCAGCATGTCCCGGTTCGCCTGCGAGAGGTGGCGCAGCTCGGCCCGCACCTCTTCCAGCTCCTGCATGTCGATGGCGTAACCTGCAACGCCCGAGGGGCCAAGCGGGACATCGACGACCTTCATCAACCGGCGCTTGCCATCGATGGTGACCGGCAGCATCCGGGCGGTCGGGGCCTTGCGCGCGGCGGCATTGGCAGCGGATGCGCGCGGGGAAATGCCGTCGACCGCTTCGACAAGCTCAATGCCCTGCTCGATCACATCCTGCGCGGACTTTCCGTCCACGGCCTTCACATAGGCGCTGTTGACCAGGCTGATCTGATGATCGGCGCCGCGATGCCAGACCGGCATGGGCGCCGCCTCGATCACACCCGAGAGCGCATCGAGGGCCTGGCGATACTGCCCGACCTGCCCGCGCAGCTCCTGGATCTGCGCGAAGCTGTCGGTCGCGTCGAAGACCCAGAGCACGACCGTGCCGGCCTTGCCGAGCCGCGTGCCGACAGGGCCGCCGCGCACCAGCAGCATCCGGTCCGACCCGTTGACCCGCACCGGTAGCGTGAAGGGGCGGCCGCCCTGCTGCGCCGCTGCAATTTCGGTGCCGAGCGCGCGGGCATGATCGGGCTCCAGGCCGCCATCAGCCTCCAGCAGCGCATCAAGGTCGGTGGGCGCCGTCTCACGGCCGAGCCATGCGGCCAGCCTGTCCGGCGCATCCAGCTTGCCATCGGGGCGAATGAGCAAGGGTACCGCGGGCGCGGAATTCAGCAGATCGACCAGTTGCGCGGCGTGCGTGCGCGCCAGCGCCGCCTTGCGCCGCATCGAGAGGCCGTTGAACAGCGCCCAGACCGCCAGCACCAGCCACACGGCCAGCACGGCACCCACGATCAGCGGAAAGAACGGGACATTGGCAATCACGGGAGTGGATTACGGGCCAATCCACCCTGAGACAAGGTCGGCTTGCGCCTTCTTTGGCGTGGGCCGGATAAGAAAAGGAACCGGCGCCCTCAGAGCGCCGGGCCGTCCTTCGTCACCGTCCAGGTCTGGCCCTGGCTCACCAGCTTCTGCAGGTCCGGCGTCTTACCCTTGGCCAGCAGGGCATTCTGCTCCACCACGGCCTGCTCGAAGCTCGCCTTGGGGGCATCGTAGAGCACGCCCAGCGCCATCGGGAACAGGCCGAAGGGCATTTCCACCAGCATATGCGCAACGGCGCGGTTGGTGACGTCATGGACGATCACGCCGGCTGCCTGCCAGTCCCCATCGACCACATCCACGACCTTGAGCGTCAGCGCGTCACGGTCGAGTGCGATGCCCTTAGCGCCCTTATCGAAGAGCAGCGGCTTGCCATGCTCTACCCAGAGCTGGCCGACATCGGCATTCTTCTTCTCGGTGAAGTCGGCGAACACATCCTTGTTGTACACGATGCAGTTCTGGAAAATTTCGACGAACGCCGCGCCCTTGTGCTCATAGGCGGCCTTGAGCACGTCCGGCAGCTGCTTGGACACGTCATAGGCCCGCGCGATGAACCGGGCACCCGAGCCGAGCGCGAAGGCGCAGGGCCGCGCCGGATGGTCGACCGAACCGAAGGGCGTGGATGGGCTCTTGGTCCCCTCCCGGCTGGTCGGCGAATATTGCCCCTTGGTGAGGCCGTAGATCTCGTTGTTGAACAGCAGGATCTGGCAATCGAGGTTGCGACGCAGAATGTGCATCGTGTGATTGCCGCCGATCGAGAGCCCGTCGCCGTCGCCGGTGACGATCCATACGTCCAGCTCGGGATTGGCCAGCTTCACGCCGGTCGCCACCGCCGGCGCGCGGCCGTGGATGGTGTGGAAGCCGTAGCTCTCGACATAATAAGGAAAGCGCGAGGAGCAGCCGATGCCCGAGACAAACACGGTGTTCTTGGGGTCCGCGCCCAGCTGCGGCAGCGTGCGCTGCACGGCCTTCAGGATGGCGTAGTCACCGCAACCCGGGCACCAGCGCACCTCCTGATCGGTCTCCCAGTCCTTGAGGCTGGTCTCGACGCGCAGCTTGGTCAATGTGGTCATGTCGTTCATGCGAGCATCCCCTCGATGGCCGCCTCGATCTCCGCGATGCGGAAAGGCTGGCCCGAGATCTTGTTGAGCGGGCGGGCATCCAGCAGATACTGGTCGCGCAGCACGGTCTTGAGCTGGCCAGTGTTCATCTCCGGCACGAGGATCTTCTCGTAGCCAGCGAGCAGCTCGCCCAGATTTTCCGGCAGCGGCCAGATATGGCGGATGTGGATGTGCGATACATCCAGCCCCTTGCGCCGGGCGCGCCGGACCGCCTGATGGATCGGGCCGTAGGTCGAGCCCCAGCCGACGACGACGAGCTTGCCGCTCTCCTCGCCCAGCGACGCCTCCTGCCGCACGCCCTTGGCGATGCCCAGCACCTTGTCGCGGCGCAGTTCGGTCATCGCCTGGTGATTGGCCGGGGCGTAGTTGATGTGACCGGTGTTCACTTCCTTCTCGATGCCGCCGATGCGGTGCATGAGATCGGGCGTGCCCGGCTTGATCCACGGCCGTGCCAGCTTCTCATTGCGGGCATAAGGCTTGAGACCGCCTTCCGGCACCGTATCGAGGAACTTGACGGCGAACGGCGTGTAGCCGCTCATATCCGGCACTTTCCACGGCTCGGCCGCATTGGCTATATAGCCATCGGTCAGCAGCATCACCGGCGTCATATATTCGATGGCGATCCGGCAGGCCTCGATGGCGCAATCGAACGCATCGGCGGGCGAGCGGGCGGCAATGACCGGCATCGGCGCATCGCCATTGCGGCCATAGACGGCCTGATAGAGGTCGGATTGCTCGGTCTTGGTCGGCAGGCCCGTGGACGGACCGCCACGCTGTGAGTTCACGATCACCAGCGGCAGCTCGGTCATGATCGCGAGGCCCATCGCCTCGCCCTTCAGCGCGATACCGGGGCCGGACGAGCTGGTGACGCCCAGCGAACCGGCATAGCTCGCGCCAATCGCGCTCGCGATCGCGGCAATCTCGTCCTCGGCCTGGAACGTCGTCACGCGATATTCCTTGAGGCGCGAGAGATGATGCAGGATCGAGCTGGCCGGCGTGATGGGGTAGCCGCCGAAGAACATCGGCAGGCTGGCCAGCTGCGCACCGGCCACGAGGCCGAGCGAGATCGCCTCGGCGCCCGTCACCGTGCGGTACAGCCCCTCGGGGGCCGGCGCCGGGGCGACATGGAGCTGCTTGAGCGGCGCGGCCAGCTCAGCGGTCTCGCCATAGGCGTGACCGGCATTGAGCGCGGCGATGTTGGCATCGGCAATTTCCGGTGCCTTGGCGAACTTGGCCTTGAGCCAGTCGATGATCGGCTGGCGGCTGCGGTCGAACATCCACAACGCCAGGCCCAGCGTCCACATGTTCTTGGAGCGCAGCGCTTCCTTGTTGCCAAGGCCGAAGGGCTTCACGCTTTCCAACGTGAGCGCGGAAATATCGAACGCCAGCACCTGCCAGCGCGCCAGCGAGCCATCCTCCAGGGGATTGCTCTCATATTTCGCCTTGGCAAGATTGCGCTCGTTGAACTCGCCGGTGTCGGCGATGATGAGGCCGCCCGGCTTCAAATCCACGACATTGGTCTTGAGCGCGGCCGGGTTCATCGCGATCAGGATATCGGGCGCATCGCCGGCCGTCGTGATCTCGGACGAGCCGAAATTGATCTGGAACGCCGAAACGCCGAACAACGTGCCCTGCGGCGCGCGGATTTCCGCCGGAAAATCGGGGAAGGTCGCAAGGTCATTGCCTGCCAGCGCGGTAGACAGGGTGAACTGCCCGCCGGTGAGCTGCATGCCATCGCCACTGTCTCCGGCAAAACGGACGACAACGGCTTCGGGCGCAGCCTCTTCGCTGCTGTGAATTATGGTCGATGTGGGTGCGGCAGATGCCATGCTCAGACTCTAGTAATGCAGTGGTTGCATCGCCCCTAGTCCGTCGAGCCCAGCCGAGCAAAGTAGAAAAGCTGCGCGCGACAGAGCATTGCCTTTTTCTCTCCGGCTTGCCATCGCGGCCGTGAACATATTTTAACGGATGAAATCGCGACCTCGTCATGACCAAGATCGACCCCGCCTCTCTCCCCTATCGCCCCTGCGTCGGCATCATGCTGGCCAACCGTCAGGGCGAGGTGTTCGTAGGTCAGCGACTCGATTCCAAGGAAGGCGACGCCTGGCAGATGCCGCAGGGCGGCATCGACAAGGGCGAGACGGCAGAGCAGGCACTGCTGCGCGAACTGGGCGAGGAAACCGGCATTGCGGCCGATCTCGTCGACATCATCGCCCGCTCGACCGAAGAGCATCTTTACGATCTGCCCGAAGAGCTGATGGGCCGGCTGTGGGGCGGCAAATATCGCGGTCAGACGCAACGCTGGTTCCTGCTGCGCTTCAAGGGCGAGGATAGCGATATCGACATTGCCACCGAGCATCAGGAGTTCATGGCGTGGCAGTGGGTCACGTCCGACCGGCTGGTGGATCTGATCGTGCCGTTCAAGCGCCCGGTCTATCGCGCCGTCGTGCAGGAATTTGCGCACCTGCTCTAAAAATCGGGGCCGGCAGGCACGCCGGCACCGTCCCATCCTGAAACAACTGCAGCACGCGCCCGCCGCCTGCGATTGCGCATGGTTAACGCGATCCTTACCTTTGCATCTCGCCCTTCGGACTCGCGATGCACAGGACCAGAGATGCGCAAGATCGCCCGCCTCTTCACCATTCGCACCAAGTTCGAGGCCTATCTCGCGATCTTCGGCGTCGCGATGGGCGCGACCGCGCGGGGCGCCCATTATCTCGAGGTCTATCCCGGCTTTCCGGGCTATCTGCTCTACGCCAGCTGCTGCAGCGCGGTGATGATCGTGGGCGGCTTGATGATCGATGGCGTGACCCTCAAGCAGACTTATTGCCACTGACGCCAAGGCGCACCCAGTTCGGCCATGTCTTGCGCTCGATTGTTGAACCGTGAATAGGTTTGCGATCCGCCTCCCATGGATCACGAAAGACCTGCGATGACCTCAGCAAGCCAGACCCGCGCCCTCCTCGCGCGCTATTATGACGCCTTCAATGCCGGCGATGCCGAGACCATGCTGGCCTGCCTCGCCGACGATGTGGTGCATGATATCAATCAGGGCGAACGGGAATTCGGCAAGGACGCCTTCCGCGCCTTTCTAGGCCGGATGGACCGCGCCTATCGCGAGCGCCTCGCCGACATCGCGCTGATGGTGAATGAGGATGGCAGTCGCGCTGCGGCGGAATTCGTGGTCCATGGTGAATATCTGGTCGGCGAGGACGGCCTGCCTCCCGCGCATGGCCAAAGCTATGTGCTGCCGGCTGCGGCCTTCTTCGAGGTGCGCGATAATCTGATCCGCCGCGTCACCGTCTATTATAATCTCGCCGACTGGATCGCGCAGGTCAGCCGGGAAGACGCGCCAGCGTGAGCAACCTGACCGTCGAGACGCTACGGGACCGCGAGGCACGCCATGCCGCCATCGACGATCTCGCCCGCCTGCGCATCACCGTCTTTCGCGAATGGCCCTATCTCTATGACGGCTCGGTCGATTACGAGCAGCGCTATCTGAGCGCGTTTCTCGACGGCGCCGATGCGGCTTTGATCATCGCACGGGATGGCAGCGCCATCATCGGCGCCGCCACCGCCTCGCCCATGAATGGGCAGGACGAACCGCTGCAGGCACCATTCCGCGCACAGGGCATCGAGGTGGATCGGCTCTTCTACTTCGGCGAGTCCGTGCTGCTCGATGCCTATCGTGGCCACGGCCTTGGCCACGCCTTTTTCGATGCGCGCGAAGCCGCCGCACGCGAGGCCGGCGCGACGGCGACCTGCTTTTGCGGCGTCATTCGCTCTGCCGATCATCCGCTCCGCCCCGCTGAGGCCCGCGACCTTGGCCCATTCTGGCGCAAGCGGGGCTATCAGCCGCTGGAGCGCATCATGGCGGAATATCGCTGGAAGGACATCGACCAGACGGACGAGACCAGCCACCCGATGCAGTTCTGGTCCCGCGACCTGTAATCCTAGAACAGCTTGCGGAAGCTCAACCGGACGGTGCGGCCCAGAGGATCGATGAAGGCAGGCCGATAGGCGAAGGGCACTGCGCCATTGCCATCCGTGACACGCTGGCGCGCATCGAAGACGTTGTCGACGCCAAGCTGGAGCCGCGCACCGCGCAGGAATGAGGCTTTCTCGATCAGGCCGGGCATCTGATTGAAGTTCACGAACGCCCGCACGTCCACCTTGGCCAGCGCTCCGAACCGAAGCTGGCTGGCCGGTAGCCCTGCGGTGCCGTTCACGCGCGAGGGGCTGCGCCAGCTGCCGGTCAGCCGCAGACCATAGCCGCTCTGCGAAACACCGGTGCGCAGCTCGATCAGATGCCGCGACGGCCCGCTGGTGTCGCCCAGCGTATCGCCATCCAGCAGATCGAGCACGGGCAGGCTCGGCGCCAATTGCGTGGTGTTGGTCAGCGCCCACTCGTGATGGATGGAGAAGTCGACGCGTCCGCCGCCGCCACCGCCTGCACCGCCCCGTCCACCGGGACCAACGGGACCAAAGCCGCCCGGCCGGGGACCGGGTGCATCGCCCGGAGGGGGTCCATCCGCGCCGGGTGGCGTCTCGGCTCCGGCCTGTCCGCCCCTGCCCGGCCGATCCGCACCGCCCGTTTCCCCGCGCGCGGCCCGCTCGGCCTGCCGCCGCTGGAACGCAGCCCGCATGGCATCGATCTGGCTCTGCGGGGTGGCAAGGCGTTTGCTGAAGCTGAAACCCCAGCGGAGCACTTGCCGCGTCTGCTCGGCGATGTTGATCGGGCGCAGGTCTACCTGCGTGAGGCGGCCGCTTTCATCGCGCAGAAAACGCTCCGGGAAAGCGCCGATGGTGTCCGCCGTCACGCCCGGAAAGGCCGACACGCCACCCTCGGTCGCGCGATGATTGTAGGATATGTCGAACCGCAGGCGCGGCTCGCGCAGAACCGAGATGTCCGCCCCGAGCCGGAACGTCTTCACCCGCGCCTTGTCGAGATTGGGATTGCCGCCGGTGATCGTCGTCACCAGCACGGATTCGCCGCGCGCGAAATCGAAGATGGGCACGAAGGGCGTGAAGGTCTGCGCATCGCCGATCTGAGCCACCGTCGCGGCGGAGTCTTCATCGCTGTAACCGGCCGAGAGGGACAGGAAGCCGAGAGGCGACCAGTTGAGACCCAGCCCGAAGTTCCGCAACGTGCCGGCATCCGAATAATGATCAAGCCCGAGCGTGGCATTGGCGGACATGCGCCCGATGCCCGAGGAGGCGGGCATAAGGGGAATATCAACGGTGAGCGACCCGGTCGCGCTGTCCCGCCCAAGCTCGCGAACCGAGGGGATCAGATCGCGCTCGCGCATATTCTCGATCCGCGTGAGCGCGCCGCCCAGCTTCATCGTGGCCATGACCTCACCGGCCGGCAGCCTGAACAGCGGCCGGTTATGGATGAAGGTGACATCCGCCGTGTCCGAGGTGCTGCGTGTGAGGTCCGCAGCGGGCGCGTTGAGAAAGGCGGCATCGATCGGCAGGCTGGGGTCGGCCGCCGGATCGCCGGCCGCCAGCGCGTCAGCATAATCTGACAAATCGAACGGGCGGCCGGTGATGACGCGGCTCTCGGCGCGCGCATAATTGGCGGTCAGCGTCCATTGCCCCGTGCTGCGCTCGGCATTGACCGTGAGGCCGACCGTGCCCGTCTGGCTCTTGGAGGCGCGCCCCAGAGCGCTGGCGCCCGCCAGCTGCGGGTAGAACAGCACATCGTCCGCGCCCGGCGCATAAGGCGTTCCGGCGGGAATCGTCACGCCCGGCAGGGTAAGGCCAACGAGGCTGTCCCGCCGATTGGTGACCAGCTCGCCGCTCAGTGTCGCCTTGGTGCGTTCGCCCAGGGGACGGCTATAGCTGGCATTGAGCGTGAGCGTCTCCTGCGCGGCCTGTAGACTGCGCGCCGGGCTCTCTGCACGGTCCAGCCCGCGATCGCTCTCCAGAATCGGATCGACGCTCTCATGCTCGGCACTGATGTTCACCCGCTGGCTGTTGCGGATCAGGAAAAGGCCGCCCTCCAGCTCCAGCGAAGCGCCATTGCCAGCGGTCGGTACCCGGCCGTCGACCTCGGCCGTGACCGCGCGGAAGCGCTGGCGCAGGACGATGTTCATCACCTTCTGGTCGGCGCCGTAACCATAGCGAAGCCCAACTTCTTCCGGCAGGATATCGATCCGCGCGATGGCTTCGGCCGGCAGGCGGGCGATCTCGCGGAAACCGGAAATGCGGTGCCCTTCAAGCAACGTCACCGGCGGCTTCCCGCTCGCGCTCTGCAGCTCAGGACCGAGTTCGGTCAGCAGGTCGCTGATCGTGCTGACGCCCAGGGCCCGGATGTCCGCAGGGCGCAGCTGCAACTCAGGGGTGGCATTGCCGATGACCGCGCCCCGCTCGCGCTGACCGCTCACCACGATCTCCTCGATATCCGTCCCCACGCCCTCATCGAGGTGGGTATCCGCTTCTTGCGCTCCCGCTGCGGGCATCAGGGCAAAGGACGAGGTCGCCAGGAACAGTGCGGCGGCAGTGCGTCGGTTGGCGGGCATAGAAACCTTCAGAACGAGGGAGAGCCGAGGCTCGACCGGATGAGGATGGCAAACAGCGAAACGGCTTCATTTCTGGCGTGTCCGCCAAGACCGCATTGCAAAATGCCGCCGCCGCCTTCAATCCTGCAATTTGTACTAAAATGTCACCCCGTCCGTGGCGGGGATGGCACACATAAGAGGAGAGGCGCGCAATGACTTTGCCGATCGAAGACAGGCTCGGCCTGCAGGATCTTATCGCCAATTATAGCTGGGCGCTGGATACCGGCGATGTCGATGGGCTGGTCGCCTGCTTCACGCCCGATGCGCGCATGGTGGAAGAGGTCTTCGAAGATCCCGACATCTGGGAGGGCCATGAAGGCATTCGCGGCATTGCCGAGCATTATCGCAATGCGCCGGGCTTTCCGGGCCGGCAGCATCATGTCACCCAGACGCAGTTCATGCCGCAGCCGGACGGATCGGTAAAGATGCGTTCCTTCGCCTTCGTAACCGAATGCGAGGGCGAGCCGCCTTATCTGCTGCGCTTTGCCGGCTGGTATGATGACCATGCCGTCAAGGGCGCGGACGGGGGCTGGCTGTTCCATCGCCGCACCGTGCGCCTTTGGGATGGCGAAGTGTTGAAGAACTTCCCCGGCAAGGGCGAATGGGTGCCCCGCAAGCGCCCGGAATCGCTGATCATCAAGCGGTAAGCCCGCCCGTCACCCCGCCTTCGCGCCGACCAGGGCCAGCACCCGGTCGGCATAGTCGGGGCGGCAGATCAGCAGATCGGGCATGTAAACATCGGCCTGGTTGTAGCGCAGCGGCGTCCCGTCGATGCGCGAGCAATGCAGGCCATGAGCGAGCGCGACAGCGACCGGTGCGCAACTGTCCCACTCATATTGGCCGCCGCTGTGCAGGTAGATATCCGCCGCGCCGCGCACGACAGCCATGGCCTTGGCGCCGGCCGAGCCCATCGGGACCAGTTCGGCACCCAGCGCCTGCGCGACCGACAGCGCCTCGGGCGCCGGGCGAGTGCGGCTGACGACCATGCGGGGCGTCGCAGGTGCCGGCGGCACGGCGATCGGCCGGTCCGAGCGCATCACCAGCCCCATGTCCGGCAGGGCGACGGCGCCAAGGGTCGCCACGCCATCCACGGCGAGCGCGACATGGACCGCCCAGTCCGCCCGCGCCTCGCCATATTCGCGCGTGCCATCGACCGGATCGACGATCCAGACCCGGGACTTGGCGAGCCGATCCTTTGTGTCGCGGCTCTCTTCGGAGAGCAGGCCGTCGTCGGGTCTCTCGCGTCCGAGGACCTGGCACAGATAGGCATTGGCGAGCGCATCGCCCTCATTGCCCAGCGCCTTTCCGTCGAAGCGCGCTTCATCCCGCAAGGCGAGCAGCCGCCGGCCCGCTTCCTCCGCGAGGTGCGCGGCCAGCTCTGCGTCCGTCACAGATCCGGGCTCCACACGCCCACGATGCGCTCGACGATGAGGTCCGCCGCCTGCTCGGGCGTGAGGGCCTGGGTGTCGATGCGGATTTCCGGCTTCTCGGGCGCTTCATAGGGGCTGTCGATGCCGGTGAAGTTCTTCAGCTCCCCGGCCCGCGCCTTCTTGTAGAGGCCCTTGACGTCCCGGCGCTCCGCCTCGGCCAACGGGGTGTCGACGAACACCTCGATGAACTCGCCCGCCGGCAACATCGCGCGGACCATGTCCCGCTCGGCGCGGAAGGGCGAGATGAAGGCGGTGATCACGATCAGCCCGGCATCGGCCATCAGCTTGGTCACCTCACCGACACGGCGGATATTCTCGATCCGGTCGGCCTCGGTAAAGCCCAGATCCTTGTTCAGGCCATGGCGGACATTGTCGCCATCGAGCAGGAAGCTGTGGCGGCCCAGCGCGAACAGCTTCTTCTCGACGATGTTGGCGATGGTCGACTTGCCCGAGCCGGACAGGCCGGTGAACCACAGCACCGCAGGCTGCTGGCCCTTCTGCGCCGCATGGGCCTCGCGGCTGACATCCATCGCCTGCCAGTGGACATTCTGCGCCCGCCGCAGTGAGAAGTTCAGCATGCCCGCCGCGACGGTGGAATTGGTGATCTTGTCGATGAGGATGAAGCCGCCCAGCGTGCGGTTCTCGGCATAAGGCTCGAACACGATAGCCTTGTCGGTCGTCAGTTCGGCAACGCCGATGGCATTCAGCTCCAGAGTCTTGGCTGCGAGATGCTCCATGGTGTTGACGTTGACGACATATTTGGGCGGCTGGACCGTCGCGGAGACAGTCTGCGTGCCGATCTTGAGCCAATAGGCCCGGCCCGGAATCAGGGCATCGTCGGACATCCACACGACGGTGGATTCGAACTGATCGGCCGCCTGCGGCGGGTTTTCGGCGGACGCGATCACATCGCCACGCGAGCAGTCGACCTCATCGGCAAAGCAGAGCGTCACCGACTGGCCGGCAACGGCTTCGTCCAGATCGCCATCCAGCGTGACGATACGCGTGACGGTGCTGGTCTTGCCCGAGGGGAGCACGCGGATGGCATCACCCGGCTTGATCGCGCCGCTGGCGACCAGGCCCGAGAAACCGCGGAAATCCAGGTTCGGCCGATTGACCCATTGCACTGGCATACGGAACGGGCGGGCCTGATCCGCGCTGTTATCAACCTCGACCGTCTCCAGATAATCGACCAGGGTCGGCCCCTGATACCAGGGCGTGTTGGCCGAGAGGGTCGTGATGTTGTCGCCCTTGAAGCCCGAGATCGGCATAGGCACGAACTGCTCGATGCCGATTTCCTTGGCGAAAGCGGCATAATCCGCCACGATCTTATCGAACACGGCGCGGTCGTAGCCGACCAGATCCATCTTGTTCACAGCGAGCACGATGTGGCGGATGCCGACCAGCTTGGCGAGATAGCTATGCCGCCGGGTCTGGGTCAGCACGCCCTTACGCGCGTCGATGAGGATCACGGCAAGATCCGCCGTGGAGGCTCCCGTCACCATGTTCCGGGTATATTGCTCGTGACCCGGCGTATCGGCGACGATGAACTTGCGCTTTTCTGTCGTGAAGAAGCGATAGGCGACGTCGATGGTGATGCCCTGCTCGCGCTCGGCGGCGAGACCATCGACCAGCAGCGCGAAGTCGATCTCCTGCCCCT
Organism: Sphingobium sp. B10D7B; assembly: GCF_025961955.1. Taxonomy (NCBI): domain Bacteria; kingdom Pseudomonadati; phylum Pseudomonadota; class Alphaproteobacteria; order Sphingomonadales; family Sphingobiaceae; genus Sphingobium; species Sphingobium sp. B10D7B. The sequence goes on along the minus strand of NZ_JAOQOQ010000001.1, from coordinate 1,354,166 downwards.
GCGTGCCGACGCGCTTGCTGTCCGCCTCCAGCGCGGCAAGCTGATCCTCGAAGATCATCTTGCTGTCATACAGCAGGCGCCCGATCAGGGTCGACTTGCCGTCGTCCACGCTGCCGCAGGTGATGAAGCGCAGCAGCGACTTGTGCTGATGCTGCTCCAGATAAGCATCGATATCCTGCGCGATGAGGGCATCGGTCTGGTAGACCGGCGTCTCGAGGGTGGCGTCGGCCATCAGAAATAGCCCTCCTGCTTCTTCTTCTCCATGCTGGCGGCACCGCCATCCTTGTCGATGATGCGGCCCTGCCGCTCGCTGGTGGTGGTGAGCAGCATTTCCTGGATGACCTCGGACAGCGTGCTCGCCTCGCTTTCGACCGCGCCGGTGAGCGGATAGCAGCCCAATGTGCGGAAGCGGATCGAGCGCATCACTGGCTCCTCGCCGGGGCGCAGCGGAAAGCGCTCGTCGTCCACCATCAGCAGCATCCCGTCACGCTCGACGGTCGGGCGCGGCTGCGCGAAGTAGAGCGGCACGATGGGGATGCGATTGAGCTGAATATATTGCCAGATGTCCAGCTCGGTCCAGTTGCTGATCGGGAAGACGCGGATGCTCTCGCCCTTGGCCTTCTTCGCATTGTAGAGGTTCCACAACTCCGGGCGCTGGTTCTTGGGGTCCCAGCCATGGCTGGCGGTGCGGAAAGAGAAGATGCGCTCCTTGGCGCGGCTCTTCTCCTCATCGCGGCGCGCGCCGCCGAATGCGACGTCGAAGCCGTAGAGATTGAGCGCCTGCTTGAGGCCCTCGGTCTTCCACATGTCCGTGTGCAGCGGGCCATGATCGAACGGGTTGATGCCCCGCTCCTTGGCCTCGGGATTCTGGTAGACGAGCAGTTCCATGCCGCTTTCTTCCGCCATGCGGTTGCGCAGCTCGTACATCGCCTTGAACTTCCATGTCGTATCGACATGGAGCAGCGGAAAGGGCGGCGGCGCGGGATAGAAGGCCTTGCGCGCCAGATGCAGCATCACCGCGCTGTCCTTGCCCACCGAGTAGAGCATCACCGGCTTTTCCGCCTCGGCCGCCACCTCACGCATGATGTGGATGCTCTCGGCTTCGAGGCGTTCGAGATGCGTGAGCGTACGGGTCATGGAAAGTCCTGGACTGGATGGGCCGGTGGCATTGTCGATCAATCTTGGCCGATTAATCTGGTCCCGCTGCTAGCCCAGCACCAGAGGTGGTGCAGCAAGCTTTTCCTACGATCCGCCACAGTTTGGCTTGGGCAGTCGCGCCTGGGTCTGCGACTGCCCCGTGGGAAGCGGGCCCTTAAGCCTCTTCTGCCGCCTTCTTCTTGGCCGGTGCCTTCTTCGCGGCAGGCTTCTTGGCTGCGGCCTTTTTGGCTGGCGCCTTGGCGGTCGCGGCCTTCTTCTTGGCCGGTGCCTTCTTGCCCTTCTTCTTGGCCGGCGCGGCAGCCGCGCGCGCATCGATAAGCTGAGCCGCTTCCTCCAGCGTCAGCGCATCCGGCGCGACGCTCTTGGGCAGCGTCGCGTTGGTGGTGCCATCGGTAACATAGGGGCCATAGCGGCCTTCCATCAGCTTGATCTCGGCCTCTGTGCGGGGATGTGCGCCCAGCACCTTGAGTGGCTCGGCGGCCTTGCGGGCGCCGCCGCGATTGGCGGCATCGGCCAGCTTCGCAACGGCGGCATTCATGCCCGTCTCGAAAATCTCGACCGTCGAGCCCAGCCGGGCATATTTGCCCTCATGCGCTAGATAGGGGCCATAGCGCCCGAGGCTGGCGACGATCGGCTTGCCGGTTTCGGGATGATCGCCAATCGTGCGCGGCAGCGAGAGCAGCTTGACCGCCCAGTCGAGCGTCAGTTCGCCATCCGGCAGATCCTTGGGGATCGAGGCGCGCTTGGCCTCCTTACCATTGCCCATTTCGACATAAGGCCCGAAGCGACCCGACTTGCGCAGGATAGGCTCACCGGTCTCGGGATGCTTGCCAAGCTCCTCGGGCCCGGTGTCTTCCTCGCCGCTGCCTCCAGGCTGGCCGAATTTGCGGGTGAACTTGCACTCGGGATAATTGGAGCAGGCGATGAATGCTCCGAAGCGCCCGCCGCGTAGCGACAGGCGCCCGTCCGCACACAGCGGACAGGCGCGCGGATCGCTGCCGTCGGCCCTCTCCGGGAAGAGCATCGGCGCGAGAAATTCGTCCAGCTCCGCGGTGATCTCGGACGGCTTGCGATCCATGATCTCGACCGTCTTGGGCTTGAAGTCTCGCCAGAAGGCTTCCAGCACCGCCTGCCACTGGGCCCGGCCGCCGGAAATCTCGTCCAGCTCATCTTCAAGACCGGCGGTGAACTCATAGGCCACGTAGCGCTCGAAGAAGCGCTCGAGGAAGGCCGTCAGCAGCCGCCCGCTCTCCTCGGCAAAAAACCGGTTCTTCTCGACACGGACATAATCGCGATCCTTGAGCGTCTGGATCGTCGAGGCGTAAGTGGACGGGCGCCCGATGCCCAGTTCCTCCAGGCGCTTGACCAGGCTCGCCTCGCTGTAGCGCGGCGGCGGCTGGGTGAAGTGCTGCTCGGCGCGCACATCGCGCTTGGCCGGCTGGTCGCCTGCGGACATGGCAGGCAGCAGCTTGCCGTCCTCATCCGCCACATCGTCGCGGCCTTCCTCGTACAGGGCCAGGAAGCCGGGGAACAGCACGACCTGCCCGGTCGCCCGCAACGCGTGCTGGCCGGTGCCGTCGGTGAACTCGACCGCCGTGCGCTCCAGCCGCGCCGAGGCCATCTGGCTCGCCAGCGCGCGCTTGAAGATCAGATCATAGAGCTTGGCATGAACGCCCGAACCCACGCTCTCGCGCGTGAACTCGGTCGGGCGGATCGCCTCGTGCGCTTCCTGCGCGTTCTTGGCCTTGGTCTGGTACATGCGCGGCTTGTCCGGCAGATAGCCGCCGTCATAGCGGTCCGCGATGGCCTTGCGCGCGGCGGAAATGGCACTGCCATCCATCTGCACGCCGTCGGTCCGCATATAGGTGATCGCGCCGTCTTCGTAGAGTTGCTGGGCAACGCGCATGGTTTCGTTGGCTGAGAGACCAAGCTTGCGCGCGGCCTCCTGCTGCAACGTGGAGGTGGTGAAGGGCGGCGGTGGATTGCGGGTGGCCGGCTTGGTCTCGACCGAGGCGACCGTGAAGCGCCCGGCCTCCACATCAGCCTTGGCAGCCTTGGCATCGCCTTCCTTGCCGATGGTCAGACGGTCGATCTTCTCGCCGCGCCAGCGCACCAACCGCGCCTCGAAGCTCTGCCCGGCCTGCTCCAGATCGGCGGTGACGGACCAATATTCCTGCGGCGTGAACGCCTCGATCTCGCGCTCACGCTCGACGATAATGCGCAGCGCGACCGACTGGACGCGCCCGGCAGACTTGGCGCCGGGCAGCTTGCGCCACAGCACCGGCGAGAGCGTGAAGCCGACCAGATAATCCAGCGCGCGACGGGCGCGATAGGCATCGATCAAATCTTCATCGAGGGCGCGCGGCGCCTTCATGGCCTCCGTCACGGCGGCCTTGGTGATGGCATTGAACGTCACGCGATCGACCAGCTTGGGCAGCGCCTTCTTATTGCGCAGCACCTCCTGCACATGCCAGCTGATCGCCTCCCCCTCGCGATCAGGGTCAGTCGCGAGGATCAGACGGTCGGCCTTCTTGGCCTCGTCGGTAATCGCCTTGAGCTGACGGGCCTTGTCGCCGTAATTTTCCCAGGCCATCGAGAAACCATCGTCCGGATCGACCGAGCCGTCCTTGGCCGGCAAATCTCGAACATGGCCGTAGGAGGCCAATACCCGGAAGTCGCCTCCCAGATATTTTTCGATGGTCTTGGCCTTGGCCGGTGATTCGACGATGACGAGTTGCATAGAGTTCCGCTAACGATCCTTACGTGTACGCGCGAGTCTGGAAACGGCTCGGCCGCAACGTCAAGCGAAATGCTTACCCGCCGACATCGGGCTTGTCGGCTGCCACATGCCGACGGTGCCACGTCGCCTGCCGCCAGATATAGATCAGCACGATCAACAGGACGATGCCCGTCGACAGCGGCCCGAGGAACTGCTCGATGTTGCTGAACCGCCGCCCGAGCACCCAGCCGGCAATCGCCAGGCCGGAGCTCCATGCCGCAGTGCCGACTGTCGACCACACGAAAAAGCGGACCAGCCGCATCCGCAGAACGCCGGCGGGAATGGAAATGACCGAGCGAATGGTCGGGAGGACCCGGCCGATCATCACGATCGGCCCACCGAAACGGTGAAAAAGGCCCTGCGCGCGCTCGACTTCGGGCCAGTCGAGCGTCAGCCAGCGGCCATATCGCTCGATGAGGGGGCGGAAGCGATGCAGGCCGATCATCCGCGCTAGCGCATACCAGAACAGATTGCCGACCATCGCGCCCGCCGTGCCGGCCAGGATCACACCGCCCAGCCCCATGCCACCCCGCGCGGCAAGCACGCCCGCGACCGGCATGATCACCTCCGATGGGATTGGGGGGAACACGGTCTCCAGAAGCATGAGCAGGAACACGCCGAACAGGCCGGTGCTCTCCACGATATCAAACACCCAATCCTGCATTGAAAACTCCAGTCCAGCGCGCGTTAGCGTTAGAAGACGGGCGGATCTGCAACCCGCAGACCCGCCCTGCCCCAACACCCATCAGCGCAAATAGTTGATGATCGCATAAACGCCGATGGCGCAGAGCAGAACAATTATCGCTATCACCGTGTAGCCGAAGGGCGAAATTCGCTCGATATGATCCTTGTAGAAGCGCTCATAGCCGGGCCGCAGATCATCGCGAGCGGACAGCATCGCGACATCATAGGAGGAGGCCTCCTTGCGATACCAGTGGAGAAGACGCTTCAAATCGTCCTCGCTCAGGTCAGGATATGCGGCGATCAATGCGTCGATGCGCGCCTGCGCAGCGACAGCCCCGGAGTCGGGGGTCGTCAGGTGTTTCATGATAATTGTCCGAAGTTCGGGTGAGATAGGGCGCCGAGAAGGCGCGATTACCGAGCTTCAGACAGAGGGAGGCGGGCGTGGGCCTTGATTGCGGCGCGCCGCCTGATCGTGGGTTGGGTCTGCGCGGCCCAGCCGCGGCAAGAATTCCGGGACCGCCACTGTGCGCCCTGCTGCCACGACAGCGGGCGCATAAGGGAGCGGCGGCAGCGTGTGAGGCAGCCCCGTCTTGGCAAACTCGCTCCGCCCCGGCGGAACCAGCGCGACGTCGACGGTCGAAGCGCTGAAGGCCGAGCCGTTGCGCGGCTGGAACGTCGCCGCACCGTCCGGCCATGCCTGCACCGCGATGAGCGCAAGGAGCAACAAGGACAGCAGCCGGCGCATCATCGCACCGGGCAATCCTCGGGCCTGCCAGGCGGGCAAGATGTCAAGCGGTGCCACCTCAGGCAAGGCTCACCCGTCCCCCGGCATGGCGCTGCAAACGACCGGCAATCTCAAGCTCGAGCAGCGCCGTCTGCACGCTCGCCGGCGGCAGGCCGCTCTGCCGGATGAGTTCGTCGACCGCCACCGGGCTGAGGCTGAGCAAGCCCGTCACGCGCTGGCGTTCCGCCTCCCCCAGATCGTCGGACGGCGGCTGCGACAGGAAGTCGCGCTGACCCGAGCGCAGCGCGCGGGGATCGAGCGACGCGATCGCCTCCACGACATCCTGCGCGCTTTGCACCAGCGTGGCGCCGTCGCGAATAAGGGCATTACAGCCATGGGCGCGCGGATCGGCCGGAAAGCCGGGCACGGCCATCACCTCCCGCCCCTCCTCGCCCGCCAGCCGCGCAGTCAGCAGCGAGCCCGAGCGCGGCGCAGCCTCGACCACCACCGTACCCAGGCTCATCCAGGCGATGATCCGGTTGCGGGCGGGAAAGTGGCGGGCAAGCGGCTCAGCGCCGGGCGGCAGCTCGGTGAGCAGCAGGCCCTCGCGGGCAATTCGCTCCTGCAGATCGGCATTTTCCGGAGGGAAATTGACATCGATGCCAGACCCGATGACCGCAACGGTCCGCGTGATCCCTGCCCCCTGATGCGCGGCAGTATCGATGCCGCGTGCGAGACCGGAGACCACGACGATGCCGGCCTCGCGCAGCGCGTGGGCCAGTTCTCGCGCAAATCGGCAGGCTGCAGCGGAGGCGTTGCGCGCACCGACGATGGCCACACAGCGCCCCATGCCCAGCGCCGCATTGCCGCGGGCGATGAGCACCGGCGGGGCACCTTCGGCCTGACCGAGCAGAGCCGGGTAATCCGCCTCGCCCAGAAACAGATAATCCGCGCCCACCCGCTCGACCTGCGCGATTTCGGCATCGACGCTGTGGCGATCACAGGGCTTGAAGCGCCGGTTTCCCCCGCGCGAGGCGAGATCGGGCAGCGCCTCCAGAGCGCGTCCCGCCGTGCCGAAGCGGGCTAGCAGTTGCCGATAGGCGACCGGGCCGATATTCGGCGTCCGGATGAGCCGCAGGCGATCGTACCGATCTGCGTTGAGCGTCGTCATGCGGCGCGGGAGCTTCCCACGCGCGGTTCTTCCCCGCGCAGCAGGCGCGCGATGTTCAACCGATGCCGCCACAGCACCACGAGCGCCATGCCGGCGATGGGCGCCGCCAGATCGGGCCGGCCAATCAGCAACGCTGCCACCGGCGCGCTGATGGCCGCGCTCATGCCGCCCACCGAACTGATCCGAAACAGGGCCAGCGCGGCCAGCCAGACCGCCGCAAAGACCAGTCCGGCGATCCAGGACAGTGCAAGACATACGCCCAGCATCGTCGCCACGCCCTTGCCGCCGCGAAAACTCAGCCAGACCGGATAGCAATGCCCCACAAAGGCCATGACGCCGCCAATAGTGGCGCCGCTGAGGGCCATATCACCGACCGGCATCAGCCATGCGCCGACCATCGCTGCCACGGCACCTTTCGCGCCATCCAGCAGGAGCGTCGCAGCCGCGAGGCCCTTGCGTCCGGTGCGCAGCACATTGGTCGCGCCGATATTACCGGAGCCGATCGCGCGCAGGTCCCCTGCCCCGGCCAGCCGCGTGAGAATGATGCCGAAGGGGATGGACCCCAGAAGATAGCCGACAAGCGCGACAAGGGCCGGCAACTGCCATTGCATGGACATTCTGCTCCTGTTTCGCCGGTGACCTTTGCGCAGCGGCGGGCGATCTTGCAAGCGGGGATCGCGTGCGAGGGCTCGGCGCATGGCGCGGACGGGCCCATCGCATGACTTTAATTTGCAACATTTCTGTCATCGATCCATCACAGGATCATGGCAGCGCAACCCGAGATGAAGACAATCGCGGTGTTCAGCCTCAAGGGAGGCGTCGGCAAATCCACCTTTGCCGTCAATCTGGCATGGGCCTCGGCAAGCCTCTCGGCGCGGCGGACATTGCTGTGGGATCTCGACCCGCAGGGCGCCGCGACCTGGCTCCTGGCCGCGCAGACGGAAACGCGCGACGCCGCCCGCGCTGTCTTCGCGCGGCAGCTGGAACCGGAAGACATCTGCCAGCCCACCGCCATCCCCGGCCTTGATCTCTTGGCCGCAGACATGTCCCTTCACGGTCTGGAGCGGCTGCTCTTCGATCTGGGTAAAAAGCGCCGGTTGGCGAAGCTCCTCTCGGGCCTCGCGCAGCGTTATGACCGCGTCATCCTGGATTGCCCGCCCGGGCTCACCGAGACAGCCGAGCAGGTGCTGCGGGGCGCAGATCTTGTCGTGGCGCCGGTGATCCCCTCACCGCTCGCCCGCAAATCGCTCGATGATCTGGCCAGCATCCTGATCCGGCGCGGCGGATGGCATCCCCCGATCCTGCCGGTGTTCTCGATGGTGGACCGGCGGCGCAAGCTCCATGCCGAGGCGCTCGAAGCCCATCCAGACTGGCCGATCGTCAGCTACTCCAGCCTTGTCGAGCAGATGGGCTTCCGGCGTGCGCCGCTCGCCACTTATGCCGCCCAGAGCCAGCCGGCCGAGCAATTTGCGACGATCTGGCAAGCCATCGAGCGCCGTCTCGCCAAAGGGTGAGGCGAAAGGATTAGGCGACCTGCGTCGCCGAGCGCCCGAACAGGCCGATGCTCTCGTCTCGCGACATGGGCCGGCCGAAATAATAGCCCTGAATCTTCGAGCATCCCAGCGCCCGGATGATGTCATATTCCCCTTCGGTTTCTACACCCTCGGCGGTGGTCTCCAGCCCAAGGCTGGTGGCCATGGCCACCACCGCGTTGATGATGGCGAGGCTCTCACGCTGGCCGCGAGCGGCGCCGTGAATGAAGCTTTGATCGACCTTGATGGTGTCGAACCGTGCACGGGAAAGGTAGCCGAGCGACGAGTAGCCCGTCCCGAAATCGTCCAGCGAAAGCCGGATGCCCATTTTCGCCAACCGATCGAGCGCCTGCGACGCGCCCGTCTCCTCCTGCATGAATACGCTCTCGGTCACCTCCAGCTCCAACCGGCTGGCGGGAAGCCCGGACTGCGCCAGAGCTGCGCTGATCTGTGGGACGATCTCGGGATCGCATAGTTGCTGGGCCGACACATTGACCGAGAGGCTCACCGCGTCGGGCCAGTGACAGGCTGTCTTGCACGCCGTCTCCAGCACCCAAGCCCCGAGGCGGGAGATGAGCCTTGTATCTTCGGCGATAGGAATGAAGCGGCTGGGCGGAATCGGACCAAGCTGGGGGTGCGTCCACCGGCAGAGCGCTTCGAAGCCGATGACATGGCGGGACCGCGCGTTGAGGATGGGCTGGTAGACCAAGTGAAATTCGCCGGCCTCGATTGCGTTGCGCAACGCCAGTTCGAGATTGCGACGCTCCTCTGCATCGGCGTGCATCGATGCCGTAAAGCGCAGATGCTTGCCGCGCCCGGCCTCCTTGGCGCGATACATGGCCAGATCCGCACTGCGCATCAGCATGTCCGCATCCGTCCCGTCCTGCGGTGCCATGGCCGAGCCGATGCTGGCGCCGATGAACAGCGTCTGCCCATCGAGCACATAGGGTCTGGACACGACCTCGATGATCGCGCTCGCCAGCCGGTCGACATAGATGGGATCGGCCACCTCGCGCACGACTACGGCAAACTCATCGCCGCCGAGCCGACCGCAGACTTCGTTGAGCGAGCAGACGCCGCGCAAACGTTCGGCAACTTGGGCCAGAAGCTGGTCGCCGACATGATGACCGAGCGTATCGTTCACCGATTTGAACCGATCGAGATCGATCATCATGAAGGCGCATCGTGTCTGCCACGTCTGCGTGTCTTCGACGGATTTGGCCAGTTCCTCACCCAGATTGAGCCGGTTGGGAAGATTGGTGAGCGTATCCAGCCGGGCAAGCTGCGAAATGCGCTCGTTCGTCTCCTTCTGCACCGTGATGTCGGAGCCGACGCCGCGAAAGCCCAGGAAATTGCCGGCCTGATCCAGCCGGGGAGATGCGGACAATGACCACCAGCGGCGCGCACCATCGACCGTGCCGGACAGGCACAGGTCGGAAAAGGACACACGGTCCTTGAGCTTCTCCGCCAGCACATGAAGGGCCGGGTCGAAATCCCCGTTCGTCCAGGTCGATCCTGCCAGCACCTGGAGGATGGACTGGCCGTCCACCTCTTCCACCGTCTTGCCGAGCATCCGTGCAAAAGCCGGGGAAACCCCGGTCAGACGCCGGGCGGTGTCGGTCTGCCACAGCACATCTGCCCCGTCGCGATCATGCTCACGCAGCAGGAGACTGACGACCTCGCGCTTTTCGGCCAGCGCCTTGCTGGTCGAGACCTGCACGCCGAACTGGTGCGCCTGCCAGAGGCTCGTCGCCAAAGCGAGCAGAGCATAGATCGCCACGACACCCGCCAGAAAGGGATCGGCATGTCGCAGCATCATCCAGACGGTGCCCGTGCCGATCGACAGGATGAAGCCACTGGCGGACAATGGGGTGGACTGGAACGAAATGGCCACCGACGCCATCAGGCAGCAGGCGATGGTCCAGAATGTGACCACTTCTTCCGGCCTGGCTTCGCCGGTGAAGAGCACCATTGCGGCGACCCATATGGCGCCCTGCAGCCAGCAGATCGCGCCATGTCGCAACAATGCGGCCCGCGTCGCATCGGCATAATCTGACGCCACATTGACCCGGCGCAACCGCAGCAACTGCGCTTGTGAAATACCGAGCACCAACATCCAGACAACGAACATCCAGATATTGATATGGTTGTAAAACCGCGCGCCCACGAGCATGGCCGAGATGGCCGTGATCGTGGTGAAGAGCCCCAGCATCCGGTCGGCGGAGCGCAACTGGCTCCCGCATACAAGGCGCCCCTGCGCCCCGGGAAGCGGGCGGAATCCGCACAACAAGCCGAGCGAAACGACTTCCGTGGCGGGCGCTGCGCGCTGGTCTGGGACGGTTGAACGCTTGGTCACGGCGCGGTCATATCGCGCGCAGGTTATCAACCCGTAAGCAAGCGCTCGCAGTCTTTTACCGCGTCAACCGCCCCCGATCAGGCTGCGATGTCATAGGGCACGATTTCCCCGGTCAGATACAGGGTCCGCGCCTTCGAGCGGCTGAGTTTGCCCGAGCTCGTGCGCGGCAGCGAGCGCGGCGGCACCAGTTCAACCACGCAGTTCATGCCGGTGATCGAACGGACGCGCTCGCGAATCTCTTCCCGCAGCCGTGCGCGCTCGACATTGTCGGAGACGCGGCAATGCACCAGGACGGCGGGTGCTTCCTCGCCCCCAGCGGTGGTGATGGCGAAGGCGGCAATGTCCCCCTGCTTGAAGCCGGGTAGCTGCTCCACCGCCCACTCGATATCCTGCGGCCAGTGATTCTTGCCGTTGATGATGATCATGTCCTTGGCGCGGCCGACAATGTACAGATAGCCATCCGAGAGATAGCCCATGTCGCCGGTGTCCAGCCAACCATCGGCCATGCAAGCATCGGTCGATTCCTGATCGCGGAAATAACCGACCATGAGCGAGGGACCGGTCGTCCACACCTTGCCGATGGTCCGCTCGGGCAGCGGGCCGCCGAATTCGTCGCGGATTTCGACAGTCATGCCCATCACCGGCTTGCCGCAATTGACGATCGCGCGGAAGCGCTGCGGGCGATCCTCCACGGCATGGCCGCCAGACAGTTCGGTTTCCTCGACCAGCTCCACCATGATGCCTTCACCCGGCGGCATGATGGTCACGGCCAGCGTCGCTTCAGCCAGGCCATAGCTCGGCAGGAAGGCCTTCGGCGAGAAGCCGGCTTCCGCAAAGGCATCGACGAACTGCTGCATCACATCCGGGCGGATCATGTCCGCGCCGTTACCGGCCAATCGCCAGCGCGACAGGTCGAAGCGCTCGGATGCCCGCGTCTGGCTGGACATGCGACGGGCGCAGATATCGTAGCCGAAAGTAGGCGAATAGCTGATCGCGGTGCCCTGATGGCGCGAGATCATATCCAGCCACGCCAGCGGGCGGCGCGCGAAATCCTCGGTCTTGAGGTAATCGGTCGAGACCTGATTGGCGACGACCGACAGGAAGCAGCCCACCAGACCCATGTCATGATACCAGGGCAGCCAGCTGATACAGCGGTCGCTCGCGATCAGCTCCATGCCGTGGCTGTGCGCCGCGAGATTGCTGAGCAGTGCCTTGTGGGTCACCGCAACGCCATGCGGAAACCGCGTCGATCCGCTGGAATATTGCAGATAGCAGATGTCGTCCGGACCGGCTTGCGGCAGCGCACAGGCTGCAACGGGTGCCGCGAGGAAGTCATCGAAGCTCAGCGGTTCCACGCCCTTGCGGCGCGCGGCCTCACCGGCCATCTCGCTCAGCTCGGTAGGGAAGAGCAGCATGATCGGGTCGCAGCTGTCGAGCTGGACGCAAAGCTGGTCGATATAGCTTTCCTTGCCGCCGAAGCTGGTGGGCAACGGTAGCGGCACAGGCCAGGCACCGGCATAGACAATGCCGAAGAACAACTGGGCGAACTCGGGGCCGGTCTCGGCGATCAGGGCGATCCGCTGCTGGGGCTGGACACCCCGCGCGATCAGCCGATAGGCGCAGGCCAGTGCATCGCCGCGCATCTCCGAAAAGGGATAAGGACGCGCAAGATTGCCGCGGGCATCGTGAAAGTTAACTCCACGAACACCCTGCGCCGCATAATCAAGCGCGGCACCCAAAGTATCGAAATCGGCAAAGCGCCGCTCAAGCCGATCTTCCGTCGGTGTTGGCTGCATCTTAAATGACCCTTCTTTTTCCGCCAGATATCATCCCCTTAAGTCAAGGCATGGCGGCTGTTCTCTTGCGTCTACGCCTGGCTGGCTTGCGCTTGTCTGAACCGAAAAGCCGCATTCTATGCCTGGCCCTACCCCGTTCTTGCGCGAGTTAGGCGCGTTTACTTTAAGACAGGGAGTGTGGCACAAAAATGGCGCATGACGCCGCGCCCGCAAAAATCGCCGCCAAAACCGCTCGTCGAAGCGAGCCTTGAGGCGCTGGCTATCCACTATGTCGGGCGCTTCGCCACCAGCCGGGGCCGGCTCGCCGCCTATCTTGCGCGCAAGCTGCGCGAGCGTGGCTGGGCCGGCGATTCCCCGCCCCCGACCGAGCGGATCACGCAAAAGCTGGTCGATCTCGGCTATGTGGACGACCGGGCCTATGCCGAGATGAAATCCGGGGCGATGCAGCGGCGGGGCCTCGGGCAACGCCGCATCGCGCAGACGCTGAGGCAGGACGGCATCGACGAGACGACATCCGAGCAGGCCGCCCCCGACGCTGCCGCGCAATGGGATGCGGCCGAGCGCCTCGCCCGCCGCAAACGAATCGGGCCGTTCGCGGCCGAGCCGGCCGACCGGCCGTTGCGGGAAAAGCAGATCGCGACCTTTTTGCGGGCGGGGCACAGCATGCAGACCGCCCGCAACTGGATCGAAAGCGCGCCCGGCGAGTTGCCGGAGCGACCGGAGACCCTGTCAGCAGAGGATTGGGAATGACGAAGAGGCGGCGGATCGGGCATGGTCTGAACATCGGCGCGCTGGCGACAGCGCTCGCACTGTCCGCCTGCCATGCGGCGCCGGAGGACAGCGCTAACACCTCAGCGGTTGCCAATAGCGCGGCCCTGCCCGCTGGCAGCACCGAAGTTCGCATTCGCACGTCCAGCGGCCAGACCCATCGCTTCGTCGCGGAAATGGCGGTGGACAAGGACGCGCAGCAGCACGGCCTGATGGGCCGCGAGACGCTGGCCGCCGATGCCGGCATGATCTTTCCGTTCGCCTATCCTAACATGGCATCCTTCTGGATGAAGGACACGCGCGTGCCGTTGGACCTGTTATTCATCCGCACCGACGGTACGATTGCCGACATCCTGCAGGGCGAGCCGAACAGCCTGCGCCCGCTCGCGGCCAATGAGCCGGTGACGGCGGTGCTGGAAATCCGGCAGGGACGTGCAGAGGCGCTCGGCATCGCCAAGGGTGACCGGATCGAATGGGGCGATTGTACCACGGATGCAGGCGCCGGTGCCGGTCGCGCGCCCGTGTGGCGAGCGGATCGCTTCTGCCCCTCGTCGCAGCGCTGAGCCGTCTTCATTCGATTCCACGTTGCCAATCCCCCGTGAGTGCGGCTAAGCGCTCTGGCCATGGGACTGCTCGGCAAGATCTTCACCTGGTGGGACGGCGCCACCATCGGCACCTCGCTGTTCACTTCGCGCAAAGGCACGAAAGTGGGCGAGGACCATCAGGGCAATGTCTATTATGAAGGCGGCACGGACCCGAATGGCCTCACGCGCCGCTGGGTGATCTATAAGGGCGCCAATGATGCCAGCCGCGTGCCTGCAGAATGGCATGGCTGGCTGCATCACAGCATCGACGGCACGCCTGAGAGCCATTTGCCGCCGCCCCGCATCTGGGAAACCGAATTCACGCCCAACCAGACCGGCACGCCGCAGGCCCATCTGCCTTCCGGCGCCATCGCTGCCGGCGGTCGCCGCCAGATGGCGACGGGCGATTACGAAGCCTGGACGCCGAATACGTGACGATTCTCCGGTCCGCGCGGCCGGGCCGATGGTTGCTCGCGCTCGGCATCATTGGACCGCTGACGGCCTGCGGAGACCCCGAGGCTGCCCGCAATGTCGCGGTTGTGCCGGAAGAGCGCACGCAGGACGAGCGCCCCGTGAAGGTCGAGACCGGCTTGCCCGGAACGCCGATGGCAGAGCGCGTCGCGGAGATCGGCCTGCTCAACAAGCGCAACGGGATCACCCAGAAATTCACGATGAAGCCGGGCGTGGCGTTGCGCTCGGGCAATGCCATCATCCGCCTGCGCGCCTGCGAAACCACCGCGCCGTGGGAAATGGACAAGGAAACCGGCGCATTCGTGCAGCTCGACGTGCTCGAAAGCCGCGACAACAAATGGCACCGCACCTTCTCCGGCTGGCTGTTCAAGGAACGGCCTGACCGTAATGTAGTGCTGCACCCGATCTACGACGTCTGGGTGATCAGCTGCGCGATGAGCTGGCCGGAGACCGGGCCAGACACGGTGCGCGTGGCGGATCGCAGCGCACGGTCGGCCGGCGCATCCGGCAACGAATCGAGCGCATCGAACGCGGCAGAAGCACCCGCAACGCCATCCGCCCCGGCCGAAAGCGCTGCGCCTAGCAATCCCGAATAGGCCTGCGCGTCAATCTCCACCGCGCCCAGGGAGGCAAGATGCGGGGTCATGAACTGACAATCGAGCAGCGTAAACCCGCCGACCCGCAGCCGGGCGACCAGCCAGGCTATCGCCACCTTTGAGGCATCGCGCCGCCGACTGAACATGCTCTCGCCAAAGAAGGCCCGCCCCAGCGCCAGACCATAGAGCCCGCCGACGAGATGGCGCTCGCCATCCTCGTGGCTCCACACTTCCACGCTGTGCGCCAGCTTGCCGTGGTGCAAGCGCACAAAGGCTTCCTCAATGTCCCGATTGATCCACGTCGTCGGGCGATCGCTGGCGCTCTGCGCGCATAGTGCGATGACCTCCTCGAACGCGGTATCCGCCGTGACCTCGAACCGGTTGGCGCGTACGGTCTTGCGCAAGGATTTGGAGAGGTGAAAGCCATCGAGCGGCAAGATCGCCCGCCGCTCAGGCTCCACCCAAAAGACCGAATTGGCGGCACGGTCGTCGGCCATGGGGAACAGCCCGACCGCATAAGCGCGCAACAGGATCGGTAAATCGATCGCCATTCCCGGCCTTTAGCATCCCCACCGGCGTTTGTCGCGCCCGTCCCTTGGGGCAAAAAGGGCTGGCAGGCGCCACCGGGAGGCGATAGCGATCCGGCACAGTCTGGAGAGGAGCAAGCCTGTGGCAATTTTCGTGCTGGTTCATGGCGCCTGGGGCGGCAGCTGGGGTTATGGCCCCCTCGCCCGCGAACTGCGGTCCGCCGGCCATGAGGTTCATGTGCCCTCGCTCACCGGCCTTGGGGAGCGTGCTCATCTGGCGCATGGCGGCATCACGCTCAGCGATCATATCGCCGATGTTGTCGGCCTCATCGATTGCGAGGGCCTGCGCGACATCATCCTCGTCGGCCATAGCTATGGCGGCATGGTCATCACCGGTGTCTCTGCCCTGCGCGGCAGCCGCATCCGCAGCCTCATCTATCTCGACGCCTTCCTGCCGAAGGACGGCGAAATGCTCTGGGACATCGTCGATGACGGGACGCGGGCGATGTATATCGAGAATCAGCGGCAGACGCCGGGCCTCGTCCAGCCGATCTTCCCGATCCCGCCGGGGCGGGCCGGGCGCGTCTCGGGCCACCCGCTCCTCACCCTGCTCGAACCGGTCAAGCTTGGTGGCGAGGAGGACGCGGTTGCGCGGCGGACGTACGTCTTTGCGTCCGCCAGCCCGCTCGGCTCGTTCGCGCCGTTCCGCGCGCGCTGCACCGCAGACCCGGCCTGGGACGTCCACGAACTCCCCACCAGCCACATGATGTGGGACGACGATCTCCCCGGCATCACTCGCATCCTCCTCGAGGACGCGGCGAAGGACGAATGACGACAAGTTGCGGAAAGCGCTGTTGACCGCTTGCGCCCGCCTTCGGGTCGCGTTAAGGGCAGCGCCTTCACCGGCACAGGGGTGTAGCTCAGCTGGTAGAGCGTCGGTCTCCAAAACCGAATGTCGTAGGTTCGAATCCTATCGCCCCTGCCAAAACTTGCCCCGAGGCGCCCGAGCGCGTAGAGGCAAGGACGGTTGCGAAATGCAGGCGGCGGGCCGGCCGGAGAAAGCTCCGGGTGCGGTCCGCTTTCTTGTGTTTCAAAGAGTTCTGGTTTCATCTGAAAGAGCAGGCTGAGCGTGGCGAAAACCTCCCCCATCGAATTCGTGAACCAGGTCAAGGCCGAGTGGAACAAGGTCACCTGGCCGACCTCGCGCGAGACGGTGATGACCACGATCATGGTGGTGATCCTGACCACGGTGCTCGGACTTTTCTTCTTTGGCATCGACACGTTCTTTGGCTGGATCGTTCGCACGCTGCTGGGTTTGGCCGCGGGCCAGAGCTGATCGCCGCTCTCCCGACCAAGACGAATTGAGGAAACGATAAAATTATGGCGCGCTGGTACATCATCCACGCTTATTCGGGCTTCGAGAACAAGGTCCGCGAGTCCATCCTGTCCGAAGCCGAGCGCATGGGTCTGGCCCAGCTCATCGAGCAGGTCGAGGTGCCGACCGAGACCGTGACCGAAGTGAAGCGCGGCAAGAAGGTTCAGGTCGAGCGCAAGAACATGCCGGGCTATGTGCTCGCCAAGCTCAGCATGAACGATGATATCTACCACCTCATCAAGAACACGCCCAAGGTCACCGGCTTCCTCGGCAATTCCGGCAAGCCGCAGCCGATCAGCGAGGCGGAAGCCGCCCGCTTCTTCGGCGCGCGCGAGGAAGCCGCCGCCCAGCCGCGTCACAAGGTCAATGTCGATTACGAGATCGGCGACAGCGTGAAGGTGATGAGCGGCCCGTTCGCCAGCTTCATCGGCACCGTCGAGGAACTGGATTTCGAGAAGAGCCGCGTGAAGGTCTCGGTTTCGATCTTCGGCCGCGCGACGCCGGTGGAACTGGACTTCGAGGAAGTCGAGCTTTCCAAATAAGGCCTTCGACAGCCAATTTTTCGAGCCGCCGGTCCCTGATCGGCGGCTCTTTTCTTGTGTCGAACGCGGGAATGACGGGCAGGAAACGCCGAAAAGGCACAAACGCGCCGCGCCGGTCTCAGCCGTTCTTCCACCTCATCCAACCTGACCATCGCGCAGGGCGATTGCGTTGGCGCGGCGAATAATCCCTTGATTGCGCAAGCACCGCAACGGTGCCGCATCAGGAGAGATTAGACGTGGCAGGGAGCAGGAGATCGTGGATCGCAGGCATGGCGCTGATGACGGCGCCGCTGCTCCTCGCGGGACAGGACGCCCGATCAGGCGGCATGCAGCCAGCCCATGTCACCAGCGAGCGGATGCGGGCGCCGGACGCACCCGCCAGCGCCGGCAGCTGGATGGCCTATGGGCGCAGCTATGACGAGCAGCGTTATTCGCCGCTCACCCAGATAAACGACAAGACCGTCCAGCGGCTTGGACTGGCCTGGTACGATGATTTGAACACCTACCGCGGCGTGCAGGCGACACCGCTGGTGGTCGATGGCGTGATCTACAACGCCTCCGCCTTCAACATCGTGACCGCCTATGATGGACGGACCGGCCGCAAGCTGTGGACCTATGATCCGCAGGTCGAGCGGCAATGGGCGCGGCTGGCCTGTTGCGGCCCCTCGACCCGTGGCATTGCGGCGTGGAACGGCAAGATCTACGTCGCCGCGCTCGACGGCCGGCTGATCGCCGTGGATGCGCAGACCGGCAAGGCGGTCTGGACGGTGCAGACCTTCGACCGCGCGCATCCCTATTCCATCACCGGCGCGCCGCGCGTGTTCGATGGCAAGGTGGTGATCGGCCATGGCGGCGCCGACTATGGCGTGCGCGGTTTCGTCAGCGCCTGGGATGCGGAGACCGGAAAACAGCTATGGAAGTTCTACACCGTGCCCGGCAACCCCGCCGATGGCCCCGACGGCGAAGCCTCGGACGCGGCGATGAAGATCGCGCTGCCGACCTGGCACGGGGAGTGGTGGAAATATGGCGGTGGCGGGACTGCGTGGGACAGCTTCGTCTACGATCCGGCGCTCAACCTCGTCTATATCGGCACCGGCAACGGATCGCCGATCAGCTGGCATTTCCGCAGCGCGGGCAAGGGTGACAATCTGTTCCTGTGCTCCATCGTGGCGGTGGATGCCGACACTGGCGCCTATCGCTGGCATTATCAGGCGGTGCCGGAAGAAGACTGGGACTTTACCTGCACCCAGCCGATGATGCTCGCGGACCTGAAGATCAAGGGCAAGACCCGCCCGGTCATCATGCAGGCGCCCAAGAACGGCTTTTTCTACGTGCTCGACCGCAAGACGGGGGAATTGCTCTCGGCCGAGAAATTCGTGCCAAGCAACTGGGCCAGCCATATCGACATAAAGACCGGGCGGCCGGTGCTGTATCCGGGCGTGCACCTGACGACGACGCCCCAGCGCATCACGCCGAGCCTGCTCGCCGCGCATAGCTGGCATCCCATGTCGTTCAGCCCGAAGACCGGGCTGGTCTATTTCCCGGCCATGGAACAATCCATCGTCTATGCCCGGCAGCGGGACGAGGATTTCGCCTTCGTGCCGTTCCGCAACAATGCCGGCTTCGATTATGCCGGCGCCACGCCGGAATGGGCCGCGCAGCGGAAGGCCTTGCAGGCAGAGGCGGACGCCATGGAGAAAGGCTATCTGCTCGCCTGGAACCCGGTGACACAGAAGGAAGCCTGGCGGGTGCCCTATTCACTCCCCGGCTCGGGTGGCACGCTGGCGACGGCGGGCAATCTCGTCTTTCAGGGCACCATCGAGAAGACCTTCGCAGCGTATCGCGCCGACACCGGGCAGATGCTCTGGGACATGAATGTCGACAATGTCGCCATCGGCGGGCCAGTCACTTACGCCATCGACGGCGTGCAATATGTGGCAGTGAATGTCGGCTGGGGCGGATCGATCGTCGCGGGGCTGAGCAAGATTCCCGGCGGCTTCCGGGTGTCACCGGCGCGGTTGCTGGTGTTCAGGCTGGATGCCAAAGGCGTGACGCTGCCGCCCCTGCCGCCGCCGACGGCCCTGCCCCGCCCGCCCTTCCTCCGCGCCACCGAAGCGCAGGTGCGGCTGGGCGCGCAACTTTATGGCGAGACTTGCGCCCGCTGCCATGGCGAGAATGCGCGCGGTGGCCTCAAGGATCTGCGCTACATGACGCCCGACACGCGCGCGCACTTCCTCGATATCGTGCTGGAGGGCACCAAGGCCGATCTAGGCATGGCCAGCTTCAAGGGCGTGCTGGACAAGACACAGGCGGAGGCGATCCACGCCTACCTCATCGCGCGCGGCAATGAGGATTGGCAGGACGATGCCGTGCGGCAATGAGGGGCTAGTTCGTGCGGCCTAGCCCCGTCGCTGGGCAAACCAGATGACGTGGCGCGGCCCCTTGCCGTTCTCCCGCGCCTTCACCGCCACCTCGTCGACAATGAACCCGGCGCTTTTCAGCCGGCGGGTGAAGGCTTCGTCCGAGCCGGCGGACCAGACGGCGAGAATGCCGCCTGGCTTGAGCGCCCGCATCGCCTGGGAGAGGCCGCGCGCGGAATAGAGCCGGTCATTGGCCGGCACGGTGAGGCCGTCGGGGCCGTTATCGACGTCGAGCAAGATGGCATCGTAGTGCCCCTGCCCGTCCTCGATCAGTTCCGCGACGTCGCTGTGAACGAGATCCACGCGCGGATCATCCAGGCAGCCGGCCGCCAATTCGGCCATCGGCCCCCGCGCCCATTCGATAATCTCCGGCACCAGCTCGGCCACCGTGACCTTCGCCTGCGCATCGAGCGCGCCCAGCGCCGCGCGCAGGGTGAAACCCATGCCATAGCCGCCGATCAGCAGATGCCGCCCCGCGCGGGAAGGCAGACGCTCCAGCGTCATCAGCGCCAGCGCCTTTTCCGATCCGCTCATCCGGCTGTTCATCAATTCATTGCGATCGAGCACGATCATGAAATCATCGCCGCGTCGGAACAGGCGCAAATCCTCGCCGCCGGGCACCTTCGCCGTGCCGAGATGTTCGCGGGGCTTCATATCGTTCCTTTCAACCGAGCCGTCCCTCTGGCAGACCCGGAGGCATCGCGCAAACGGTCCCGGCACTGTATGCCTCGGCGCGACTCTCCCCCCAATCCAATCCCCGGAGCTTCATGCGTTACTTTCTCGATACCGAATATAATGGTTTTGGTGGTGCCCTGATCAGCCTGGCCCTCGTGCCCGAATATGGCGATCAGGAGCTGTATCTCTCGCTTCTGCCGCTTCCAGAACCGCTCCACCCTTGGGTCGAGCATAATGTGATCCCTTATCTGCGCCATGTGCCGACCGGGCTGGATTATGCCGTGGAGCGGGCCAATGCGTCCGAACTGGTCGCCACCTATCTCGCCGGCGACAATGAGCCGATGATCGTCGCTGACTGGCCCGAGGACATCGCCCATTTCGCCACCCTGCTGATGACCGGGCCCGGCGAGATGATCGACGTGCGCGGCCTCCGCTTCGAGCTGGTCAATGCCGCCGGGTTCAGCAGCGCGCGCAACAGCCAGGTGCCGCATAATGCCCTTCACGACGCCCGCGCCTTGCGTGGCTTCGTGCTTTCGACCGATATCTGAACCGGGCGACGCAGCAGGTATCGCTTGCCGCCGCCCGATAGATTGCTAACCATTAAAAGAATAGTTGCCTTACGAACGATTCGAGGCACAGCCGGAGAGGACAGCCAGCATGGCCAGCGCGCCCCGCTCGATCGATATCGCCACGTTCATCAATGAGCGGAAGCTCGGCCCGTTCAATTTCCGGCTGATCGTTCTCTCCTGGTTGATCACGGTGTTCGACGGGTTCGACATGATGCTGATCAGCTTCACCGCGCCTTGGATGCGCGATGAGCTGAGCCTCTCCACGCACCAGCTGGGCAATGTGTTTTCCGCCGGCCTGTTCGGCATGATGGTCGGCGGTTTTGCCTTCGCATATATTGGCGACAGGATCGGGCGGCGACAGACGATCATCGGCGCCGCCTTCGCATTCGGCATTTTGACCACCGCCACCGCGCTGGCGCAAAGCTATGAAGCCCTTCTCATCCTGCGCTTCCTCGATGGCTTTGCCATTGGTGGCATGCTGCCGCTCGCCTGGGCGCTCAACATCGAATATGTGCCGACCAAATACCGCTCGACCGTGGTGACGGTCATCATGGTCGGCTACAGCCTCGGCTCTTCGCTGGCCGGGCCGGTGACCGTGTGGCTCGCACCGACCTATGGCTGGGAGGGCGTGTTCGTCTTCGGGGGCCTCGGCACGATCGTCTGCGCATTCGCCCTGCTGTTCTGGTTGCCGGAATCAGTGCGCTTCCTCGCCAGCAAGAACCTCAAGCCGGACCTGATCGCCAAGACGCTGAACAAGGTCGATCCCACGCTCGGCGCGACCGCGCAGGACCGTTTCGTGCTCAGCGACGAGAAGCAGGACACCAGCAACTTCACCGCCGCCAAGCTGTTCAAGGGCGACCTAAAATGGCTGACGCCGCTGCTCTGGCTGGCCTATATCGCGAGCACGCTGGCGGTCTATTTCAAGGCCAATTGGGGCCCGATCGTCTATGAGGATCTCAAATTCTCGCGCGAGACGGCGGCCTATGTTTCGTCCATCGGCGGCATCGCCGGCGCGGTGCTGGGCCTGCTGCTCATGCGCTTTACCGATGGCAAGGGGCCGCTGGCGGTGGCGGTCTATCCGGCCGTCGCCTTCCCGCTGCTGCTGCTTGTCGGCCTGGTGCCGATGGAGCCGACGCTCTTCCTGATCGTCTCGGTCGCCGCGACCAGCTTCGTGGGCGGCGCGCATTTCGGTATTCTGTCGATTGCCGGCGTCTTCTATCCCTCCGCAATCCGGGCGAACGGCGCCGGCTGGGCAACATCCGTAGCCAAGATCGGCGGCATTGCAGGGCCGATCATCGGCGCGTTCGTGCTGGCGAGCGGCCTGCCGATCGTGCGCAGCTTTGCCATTCTGGCGCTGTGCCCTGCCGTTCTGGCACTGTGCGCGCTCGGCATCGGCATGATCGTGAAGCGCCGCAAAGCACCAGCAGACGTGCTCAACATGGCACAGCCCGCGCCGGCGGAATGAGCGGCGGCGCGACGACCTAAAAGCCCGGCTTGATCGGCAAGGGGAAATGCTCGCTGGTCTTCTGGGTGAGGCCGCGCCAATAGCGCGCCTCTCTTCCAAGTCGGTGCGAAGAAACCCATGACCACAGAGCGCCTCTTCAAACCGATCCTCGCCGGCGCCCGGCTGATGCCGCGCCTGCTGGCGGTGATCGGTGCGACGGCGGGGATCGGGCTGACGATCGTGCTCTGCCTGCAATTCCCGATCGCTTACGCCGATCTGCCGATCATCGTCGCGCCCATTGGCGCTTCGGCAGTTCTGGTCTTTGCCGTGCCGACCAGTCCGCTCGCCCAGCCCTGGTCGGTGGTGGGCGGGAACATCCTCTCGGCACTCGTGGGCGTGGCGGCGGCCCGCTGGATTCCGCCAATGGCGCTGGCCGCCGGCGTGGCTGTCGGCGGCGCGATCCTCGTGATGTCGCTCTGCCGCTGCCTGCACCCGCCCGGCGGGGCGGCGGCGCTGACCGCCGTGATCGGCAGCCAAGGCATTCACGATGCCGGCTATGCCTTCGCCTTCGCGCCCGTTGGCCTCAATTCCATCGCGCTGGTGTCGCTCGCCATGTTCTTCCATCGCATGACCGGTCACAGCTATCCGCATCAGCCGGCTGCGCCCGCAATCCAGAGCGCGCAGATGCGAGAGGCTTCAGGGCTGCACAGCGAGGATATCGACAAGGCGCTGGAGGATATGGACGAGAGTTTCGACATCAGCCGCGACGATCTCGCCCTGCTGCTCTCCCAGGCGGAGCTTCATGCGCTGGCGCGGCGTACCGCCGGGCAAAAGTGAATCGAGAAGACCGCTCTTTCCTTTTGCACCTGTCACCGCTATAGGCGCCGGCTTCCGGACGGTCTTGCAGGCCCGATGGAAGCCCATTGCGGGAGGACGACCCCTCAAGGTCAGCCGTTTGACCGCTAAGCTTGAACCGGGCGGCGCCATTGGCCCCGCCTTCTACAGAGTGAGTGTAATGGCCAAGAAAATTACGGGCTATATCAAGCTCCAGGTGCCCGCTGGAGCCGCCAACCCCTCGCCGCCGATCGGCCCTGCTCTGGGTCAGCGCGGCGTGAACATCATGGAATTCTGCAAGGCGTTCAACGCGGCGACCGAGAAGGAGCAGAAGGGTACGCCCCTGCCCACGATCATCACCGTCTACGCTGACCGCAGCTTCTCCTTCGTCACCAAGAAGCCGCCGGCAACCTATCTCATCAAGCAGGCCGTGAACCTCAAGTCCGGCTCCAAGGAGCCCGGCAAGGTCTCCGCCGGCAAGATCACGCGTGCCCAGCTCGCCGAGATCGCCGAAGCGAAGATGGTCGACCTCAATGCCAACGACATCGAGGCCGCGACGAAGATCATCGAAGGCAGCGCCCGCGCGATGGGCCTGACCGTGGTGGAGGGCTAAGAACATGGCAAAGCTGACCAAGAAGGCCAAGGCGATGGCCGCCGCAGTCGATGCGAACAAGCTGCACGGCGTCGATGAAGCCATCGCGCTCATCAAGAAGAACGCCACCGCCAAGTTCGACGAGACCGTCGAAGTCGCGATGAACCTGGGCGTCGACCCGCGTCACGCCGACCAGATGGTCCGTGGCGTCGTCACCCTGCCCGCCGGCACCGGCAAGGATGTGCGCGTTGCCGTCTTCGCCCGCGCCGACAAGGCTGATGCCGCCAAGGCAGCCGGCGCCGAGATCGTGGGTGCCGAGGATCTGCTCGAGCACATCCAGAACGGCAATTTCGACTTCGACCGCGTGATCGCGACGCCCGACATGATGGGTCTGGTCGGTCGCCTCGGCAAGGTGCTGGGTCCCAAGGGCCTGATGCCGAACCCGAAGCTCGGCACCGTCACGCCGAACGTCGCTGAAGCCGTGAAGGCTGCCAAGGGCGGCCAGATCGAGTTCCGCGTCGAGAAGGCCGGCATCATTCACGCCGGTCTCGGCAAGGCCAGCTTCACCGAAGCCGACCTGCGCAAGAACTTCGACGCCTTCGTCGATGCCATTGTGAAGGCCAAGCCCTCGGGCTCGAAGGGCAAGTATGTCCGCAAGATCGCTCTGTCGTCCTCGATGGGCCCGGGCGTGAAGGTGGACGTGGCTCAGGTCGCCTCGGCCTGATCTCACCCAATTCTAAAAACGCCCCGCCCGGTATCCACCGCGGCGGGGCTTTTTTATTGCCCGATGTTGTGATCTGAATTGGCGATCTGATTAGGCGTTTGTTCGTAAAGCGCCTGTTAACCCTGCGATGGCATTGCTTGGCGAGGCACGCGACGATAGAACTCAGATGAAAAACAGGGAAATTGGGGTGAAGAAGCGACATCCAACTGCTGGACAGGATGCCTATGACCGGGTGTCGAAACAGCTCAATCTGGCGGTTCGCCTTCTCGGCTTCTGGATCGCTCTTGTCAGCCTGTTCTTCCTCTTTCAGGCGCTCGATTATCGCGGGCTGATCGCGCGACTGGCCGAATACCAGTTTCTTCATTTCGATCGTTACTGGCCCACCCTCACCTTCGTCGCAGTGACGGCGCTGTTCTCTGCGCCGCTGATTGCTGCCGTGTGGCTGCTGCGCACGCGGCAGCGCCGCACCGAATCCTTCGGCCCTGCCCGGCAGGACGATCTGCGCATCGTGAAGGGCCGCCTCGCCCGTCTCCAGGGCTTTTTCGCCGGCGTTTGCGTCGGCAGCCTGCTTGCGGCGGTGATTGTGCTGATCCTGCGGCTGCAGTTGCCGTCCGATGAAGGCACCCCGCGCAGCATCGTCGTCGGGTCGCCCGATGCGATCGCGCCGGTGGAAGGCCGCGCCGTCATCACCGGCAGCATCGATCTGCGCGAGACGGCGCAGTTCAATGAGGATCTGCTGCTGGTCAAGCGCTCGCTCTATTTCGCGCCGGTTCGCTCCGGGCCGGACGACCGCTCGCCGCTGCGCTACTTTGTCGAGGTGCGGCGCAACGATGTGCCGGAAGGCTATCATCCCATCACCTTCCCCAAGGATGAGGATTTGGTGCGCGTCTGGCGGTTCCGCCTCTCGCACCTCGTTTTCACCCCCTATCTCGACGGCGTTCTGCGGCGCGAGGCCCTGCCGGGCGAGATCGTCAACCTTTATCGCCATGCAGGCTATGACGTCGAGGATGATAACTTCGTACTGTTCAGTGGGCTCGACAAGCTGACCTGGCGCTACAACGTCCTTGCCGCCGAATTCGGGATTTCGGCGCTCATCTCCGGCCTTGCCGCCTTCATCTTCGGTCGCCGCCGCCGCCGGGTGAAGCAGCGGATGGAGGATGAAATCGAGGCCTCCCGTACGGCACAGGCACCCGCCTGACCGCCTTTCTTAATGCCACGCTAACTCAATCTCGAAACGGCTTCTTGGGTGAGTCGGGGTGATGATGCGGCATGATCGGCATCCATCTCGAATTCGGTAGCATCATGGCGGCAATGGCATCCATTGCCGTCGCGCTGAGCAACCCGTTCACGGATCACCAGAACATCCAGAAGGAAGCCGCCGCAAACATCGCCGTGCCGGAGGCCGCAGTTCTGGACGCCTCGGCCATCCAACTGCCTGCCAACACCGTGCAGCGCCATGCCGACGGTCTCTTCTATGTCGAGGCGAAGGCCAATGGCCATTCGATCCGCTTCGTGGTGGATACCGGCGCGACGGTCGTCGTGCTCAATCGCGCCGACGCGGCCAAGCTCGGCCTGACTTATGAGAGCCTGCCCGGTCGCGCGCAGATGCGCACCGTCAACGGATCGTCCGCGATGCGCTGGGCGAAGATCGAGCGGATGGAAATGGCCGGCAAGCGCATCGAACAGATCAGCGCCGCCGTGGTCGATGGCGCCCTGCCGGTTTCGCTCATGGGCCAGAATGCGCTGCAGCAACTCGGCACCGTCACCCTGAGCGGCGACACCTTGACGATCCACTGAACCGGGCTGCCCAACCAGACCAATCAACACCGCGCAATCGGCAAAGAAAAGGCCAGTCCCCCCGGACTGGCCTTTTCAGCGGGAAACGCGTGTAAAGCCGGCCATCAGCTGGCGGCGAAGGTAACCTTCACCGGATTGCGGCGGCGCATCATCGTGCCGGCCAGACCGAAGCCCGCGATCATCAGCGCCCAGGTCGACGGCTCGGGAACCGAACCGAACACCGGCGGCACGAAATCGGGCAAGGGAATGGGAATGCCGGGGATGAACCCGCCGCCACCGCCCGTACCGCCTGTGGGCGGCGTGAAGGAGGCCATGGAGGGCTCCAGCGACGGCTGCGTCACGATCAGCGGGCTGTTGAGGTTCGATACGAAATCGGCAGCTTCCGGCTCGGCGAAGAAGGCGGTCGGCGCGACCGGCGACTTGTTCGGCGTCGCGGTCGGCTTCTGCGCGAACGGGCTGCTGCCCTGGTTGCGCGAACGGCCAGGACCGCAATCGGCGCGATTGACCAGCTGGGTCAGGTCACCCTTGGAATTGACGAACTCGGGCGCACAGCCATCGCGAAGATAGCCCATGATCGCAGAGCGCAGCGACGTCTCTTCCGGCGCCGGCACGGCGACGAACGCCGAGGCGAACTCAGGGATGGTGAACATCCGGCGCTCATTGTGCGGCGCGGCTGCGATCAAGGCGCTGGCCACCACGGCCAGACCGATCAAAGCCCGGTGCCGTTCAATTTCACGGCGCGCCCAACGGAGCGAGTCTGTCGATAAGCTTTCCATGAACCCGTGCTAAACCTGCGATGGAAAGAATTAAAGCGCTTTAACCTTCTTTTCCCACGTCTTAACCACCTTTGCGCAGATGGCCGACAGACGTTGCCAAAGGGTCACAAATTAGGCGTCCACCGCCCTCCCCGGCTCCCTCGCCGTGGCCGGAATTGGAAACGGCTTGCTTTTCACCGCCGCCCCGCCTATCGGGCCTTCGCTCACCGGGTCCGTCCCGGTGCACCGTCCGAGACAGCTGGTGATGGGATCTGCCCATCTTAATGCCCAGCCGAGACGGGGAAAAGTTCTTGCCGGACGGCGCTCCGCTTCGATGCGCAGCTCAATCCGGGTCTGTCCGCACTCTCGTGCTGGACCAGTCAACCCTTCCCCTCGGACTGCTTCGCCGCTTGCGGCCCCTCTCGGGTCGTGCGCGGTACATGTGTGAACGCGGCCGGGCCTTCCGGGCCTTGCCGCAGAGGAGAATGGCATGGATCGCAATGAAAAGACCGAGGTCGTTTCCGCGCTTCACGAATCTCTGAAGGAAATGGGCGTGGTCGTCGTGACCCGCAATCTGGGCCTTAGCGTGGCTCAGTCGACCCAGCTCCGTCAGAAGATGCGCGATGCGGGTGCGACCTACAAGGTAACGAAGAACCGCCTTGCCAAGATCGCCATCAAGGACACCGATTATGCCAGCATCGAAGAGATGCTGGTTGGACCGGTGGGCCTGGCGACGTCTTCCGATCCGGTTGCGGCTGCAAAGGTTGCGATCGATTTCGCCAAGACGAACGACAAGCTGGAGATCGTCGGCGGCGCCATGGGCACTACGCTCCTGGACGCCAATGGCATCAAGGCGCTGGCTTCGATGCCGTCGCTCGACCAGATGCGCGCAACGCTGATCGGCCTCATTCAGGCCCCGGCGACCAAGCTCGCAGTCGTCACCAAGGAACCGGCCGCGCAGCTCGCGCGCGTCTTCAACGCTTATGCCACCAAGGATGCTGCCTGATCTTCAGGCGCCTCCCGGCAGACAGTTGCAATCAATTGACTTGGGCCAGACCCGGCCCCGCTAGAAAATGGAGTGAATTACATGGCTGATATCAACTCGCTCGTCGACCAGCTCTCCGCGCTGACCGTTCTCGAAGCTGCTGAGCTGTCGAAGGCTCTCGAAGAGAAGTGGGGCGTTTCCGCTGCTGCCGCAGTCGCGGTTGCTGCGCCCGCCGGTGGCGCCGGTGGCGATGCCCCCGCTGCTGAAGAGAAGACCGAGTTCGACGTGATCCTCGTCAACGACGGTGGCAAGAAGATCAACGTCATCAAGGAAGTCCGCGCAATCACCGGTCTCGGCCTGACGGAAGCCAAGGCGCTCGTCGAAGGCGCGCCGAAGGCTGTGAAGGAAGGCGTGAACAAGGCGGAGTCCGAAGAGCTGAAGAAGAAGCTCGAGGAAGCCGGCGCGACCGTCGAGATCAAGTAAGCTTGATGGGAGGGGAGCGGCCCGGCCGTTCCCGCCCGACAAAAAGAAGCGCGTCCGGAGCGATCCGGGCGCGCTTCTTTTTTGCCTTTGAGGGATCGTCGCGTGGATCAGGCGTGATCGATGAGCGCCCGGAGGCCGATCAACGGCGTGTGGCAGCCTCGGCTTTCATCGCCTCGATGGCTTCGCGCAGCGTCGGGTAGCGTGCCCTGTCACCTTCCTCTCGGGCAGAGGAGCGCTCGGCCCGTCCATAGTCCGTTAGGGCCAATGGTCCTTGGCGGCCGCGCATTCCCAGCCGCCAGAAGAGCAGACTGGCGAGCAGCACCAGGCCGGCGATGAAGCCGATCTGCTGCCACGGCGCGGAAAGATATTGCGCCAGACCGAGGCCCTCGGCCTTGCCCTGCGTGCGCTGCAAGGTCGGCCCCGCCGGCCCGGCGCCCATCGGCACTGCTGACAGCGCGATCGGCACGGGTGGCCCATCTGCGCTATTCATGGAAGGCGCCGTGGCAGCGCTCTCATTCGCCGGCGCGACATCCTGCGCCAGGGCCACCGCCTTTGAACCAGAGTCCAGCAACTCCGGGCGCGCCTTGCGCACATCCTCATAGGAGCGCGCCAAGGGATCGCGGCTCTCCGGGCGATAGGCCGGCAACTCGCTCACCGGCCGCGCGAGGCGGTCGCGCGACTCCGGCCGCGCGGAGGGCTGCGCCAGACGGTCCCGGCTCTCGGGCCGCACCTCATTGGCGATCAGCATCGGTGCCCGCACCTGATTATCCTGCCCGAAGGCAGGCGGGAGCAGCAGGCTGGTGAGCTTCTGGAAATCGAGAAGGCTGGAGCTTGCCCGGGCAAACGCAGTTTCCGCTTGCCCTGCCGCCGGACTCACGGCGAGAAGGCAGGCGATCGACGCCATCCCTGGAAAGACAACAGGCAATCTCATTATGACCCCACCGACCCATTTCGGGACAGACTGCGATCAGCATATCGTCGCGCCAATGTAAAGCGTGAGGGACAAAAGGCGCCCTGTGCCGCCCGATCCTTGCGCCGACACGTGCGGCCTGCGCCAGCCGATTATCGAAGGGACCCATCCTCATGGCCGAGACATCTTCTCTCACCACGACGAACAATGACGACCTCAAAGCGCTGGTGCGGACCGTCCCGGACTATCCGATTCCCGGCATCCAGTTTCGCGACGTTTCGACCCTGTTGCTGGATGGCGAAGGCTTCCGGGCGACGATTGACCGGATCGCGGCAATGGTCGATCCGGCCCAGGTCGACCTCATCGCCGGCATCGAGGCGCGCGGGTTCATCGTCGCAGCCGGGCTCTCCTACAAGCTCGGCAAGGGCAAGCTGATGCTGCGCAAGTCCGGCAAGCTGCCCGGCGCGACGGTCGGCATTGATTATGCGCTCGAATATGGCACCGACCGGATCGAGATGCATCAGGGCGCCGTGCGACCGGGGCAACGGGTGCTGCTGGTGGACGATCTGCTGGCGACCGGCGGGACCGCGCTAGCCGGCGCTGCCCTGCTGCGGGGCGAAGGTGCCATTGTCGATCAGGCGGCGTTCGTCATCGACCTGCCCGAGCTGGGCGGTGCGGCGCGCCTCAGGGACGTGGGCATCACGCCCCTCTCCCTCATCACCTTTGAAGGGCATTGAGCCGCATGCGCATCCTGATGCTCGCCGCCCTGCCCGAGGAGGCCGATGCCTTTCTGCCGGACGTGGGCGACAGGCTGGACGGCGACTGGCCGCTGGTGCGCTGCGTCGACACCGGGCGCCAGGTGGTCCACATCGCGACGACGGGCATCGGCAAGGTGAACATCGCCGCCGCCGCCGCGCGGCTGCACGCGCTCCATGACGCAGACCTGCTGATGATCCTCGGAACAGCCGGCAAGCTGAGCGCTCTGGCCGGTGATTGCTTCTGGCTCACCCGCGCCGTCCAGCATGATTATGGCGCGCGTCGCCCGGATGCCTTCGTGCACTACCCCGCTGGCGCCTGGCCAATGGGGCCGGCCAATGTCACGCCTTATGCGGCCATGCCCGATCCCGGCAGCGCCCTGCCCCATGCTTGCATCGCCAGCGGTGACGCATTCATCGAGGATGGCGCCTATGCCGCCCATCTCG
Source organism: Sphingobium sp. B10D7B (assembly GCF_025961955.1). Classification (NCBI taxonomy): domain Bacteria; kingdom Pseudomonadati; phylum Pseudomonadota; class Alphaproteobacteria; order Sphingomonadales; family Sphingobiaceae; genus Sphingobium; species Sphingobium sp. B10D7B. The sequence goes on along the minus strand of NZ_JAOQOQ010000001.1, from coordinate 1,323,713 downwards.
TGGCTGCGCTGGATGCCGACATCGTCGACATGGAAACCGGCGCGCTCGCCCAATATGCCGCCCAGAGTGGGCTCCCCTGGGGCGGCATCAAGGCGACGACGGACGATGCCAATCCCGACAGTGCCGGGGATTTCCACGCCAACCTCCGCGCCGCTTCCCGCCGGGCCGGGCTTGCCATGGAACGGGTGCTCGACCTGCTTTGACCTCGCCGGACAACACGCTAGATTGCGCCGACTGCATCGCCCCAACACAGAGAGACATGATGGCTCATTTTGCTGCTTCCCCCCTCCTCCTCGCCGCCACCGGCTTCTGCCTGGCCTTGCAGGGCTGCGGCGCCAAGGCCCCGGCGGGGCCGATGCCCACGCCCGAGCCCTTCGCTGAAGCGATCCTCTATGATGGCCAGGGCAACCGCACCGGTGTCGCGACGCTGGTGCCGGAAGACGGCCATATGCGCGGCAGCGTCGAGGTGACGCGCGGGCTGACGCCGGGTGCGCACGGGATGCACATTCACGCCATTGGCAAATGCACCCTGCCCGATTTCGTATCGGCCGGCGGTCATCTCAACCCCGAGAGCAAGCAGCACGGCACCGAGAACCCGCAAGGCCCCCATGCCGGGGACCTGCCCATGGTGACCGCTGACGCACGCGGCGCTGCCAAGGTAGCGTTCATGGCGCACACCAACATGGCGACCCTGCTAGACGACGATGGCGCGGCGCTGGTGATCCACGCAGACGCCGACGACATGCGCACCGACCCCACGGGCAATAGTGGCGGCCGGGTGATGTGCGGCGTGTTCTACCGCAAGGAATCCTGATCGCAGATCTGGGTTCGTCTCCGACCTGCGCCGCAAAGGCATTGCAGCGGGCCGCAAGCCCCTTGCAATGCCGCGCGATGGCCCTATATCGCTGGTCATTCGGATTGGTCGGGCATCTGCCCGCCAGTCGCCTGCCGTTACCCGGGCAAGCATGACGCGTTGCGCACGACATGCATCACATATGGGGTGACGGCGAGGTTCATATGACGCTCAAGTGCGGATCGGACAGCCCCGGCCCGCACTTTTTTGCGTGCTCGCAGCCCTCGAATCGAGGTGCGCAGACGCAGCAAAAGGCTGAATTTTCGCTGCAATGCGAAAAATATTATCGGGACCACAACACGCAGGAAGGTCAGGTATCTCTGGCATGGCAACCAAGGCTCTCCCCATCAAGCCCGGCGAAAGCGCCACCAAGCGCATCCGCAAGGTATTCGGCAACATCCACGAGGTCGTGGAAATGCCGAACCTCATCGAGGTTCAGCGCGAAAGCTATGAGCAGTTCCTGCGGTCCAATCCCGCAATCGGCTATGTGTCCGGCCTTGAGAAGACGCTGCGCAGCGTCTTCCCGATCCGCGACTTTGCCGGCACGGCCGAGCTGGACTTCGTCCACTATGAGCTGGAAGATCCCAAATACGACACCGAGGAATGCCGTCAGCGCGGCATCACCTACGCCGCGCCGATGCGCGTCACGCTCCGCCTGATCGTTTTCGAAGTCGATCAGGACACCGAGACCCGCTCGGTTCTCGATATCAAGGAGCAGGATGTCTACATGGGCGACATGCCGCTCATGACCGGCAACGGCACCTTCATCGTCAATGGTACAGAGCGCGTCATCGTGTCCCAGATGCACCGCTCGCCGGGCGTCCTGTTCGACCATGACCGTGGCAAGACCCACTCTTCCGGCAAGTATCTCTTCGCCGCCCGCGTGATCCCGTATCGCGGCTCCTGGCTGGACTTCGAGTTCGACGCCAAGGACATCGTGAACGTGCGTATCGACCGCAAGCGCAAGCTGCCGGTCACTGCCCTGCTCTTCGCGCTTGGCCTGAACAGCGAGGAAATCCTCGGCGAGTTCTACAACAAGGTCACCTATGTGCGCGGCGAGAATGGCTGGCAGATCCCCTATACGGCGGACGCCTGGCGCGGCCTCAAGCCCACCTTCGACATCATCGACGCCAAGACCGGCGAAGTGGTGTTCGCAGCCGGGCAGAAGATCAGCCCGCGTGCGGCGCTCAAGGCCGCCAAGGACGGCTTGGAAGCGCTCGTGATTCCGACCGAGGAAGTTTATGGCCGTTACAGCGCCTATGACCTCATCAACGAGAGCACCGGCGAGATCTATATCGAAGCCGGCGACGAGGTCTCGCCCGAGAACCTCGCCAAGCTGGATGCGGCCGGTATCGACCGCCTTGAACTGCTTGACATCGACCATGTGAATACGGGTCCGTGGATCCGCAACACGCTCAAGGTCGACAAGGCCGAGGACCGCGACCACGCGCTCTCGGACATCTACCGCGTCATGCGCCCCGGCGAGCCGCCGACGCGCGAGACTGCCGAAGCCCTGTTCGAAGGCCTGTTCTTCGACGGCGAGCGCTATGACCTCTCGGCCGTGGGCCGCGTGAAGCTGAACATGCGTCTTGGCCTCGACGCCGAGGACACCATTACGACGCTGCGCCGCGAGGACATCCTCGCCGTGGTCAAGGAGCTGGTGAACCTCAAGGACGGCAAGGGCGAGATCGACGACATCGACAATCTCGGCAACCGCCGCGTGCGTTCGGTTGGCGAGCTGCTGGAGAACCAGTATCGCGTCGGCCTGCTCCGTATGGAGCGCGCCGTGAAGGAGCGCATGTCCAGCGTCGACGTCTCGACGGTGATGCCGAACGACCTCATCAACGCCAAGCCCGCTGTGGCCGCAGTGCGCGAGTTCTTCGGCTCCTCGCAGCTCTCGCAGTTCATGGACCAGACCAACCCGCTCTCCGAAATCACGCACAAGCGTCGCGTTTCGGCCTTGGGCCCGGGTGGTCTCACCCGCGAGCGCGCCGGCTTCGAGGTTCGCGACGTTCACCCGACCCATTATGGCCGTATCTGCCCGATTGAGACGCCGGAAGGCCCGAACATCGGTCTGATCAACTCGCTGGCGAGCTTCTCGCGCGTCAATAAGTACGGCTTCATCGAGACGCCGTATCGCAAGGTCATCGACAACAAGGTGACGGACGAGGTCGTGTACCTCTCCGCCATGGAAGAGGCCAAGCACACGATCGCGCAGGCCAACGCCGAAGTGAACCCGGACGGCACCTTCGCCGAGGATCTCATTTCCGCCCGTGAGGCCGGCGAGTTCCTGATGGCGCCGCGCGACCACATCACGCTGATGGACGTCAGCCCCAAGCAGCTCGTCTCCGTTGCCGCATCGCTCATTCCGTTCCTGGAAAACGATGACGCCAACCGCGCGCTCATGGGATCGAACATGCAGCGTCAGGCCGTGCCGCTCGTTCAGGCCGAGGCGCCGTTCGTCGGCACCGGCATGGAAGAAACGGTTGCGCGCGACTCCGGTGCCGCCATCGCGGCCAAGCGCTCGGGCATCGTCGATCAGGTGGACGCCACCCGCATCGTGATCCGCGCAACCGAAGAGATCGAGGCCGGCAAGTCGGGCGTCGACATCTACACGCTGATGAAGTTCCAGCGTTCCAACCAGGATACCTGCATCAACCAGCGTCCGCTGGTGAAGGTGGGCGAGCATGTGAAGGCTGGCGACGTGATCGCCGACGGTCCCTCGACCGAGCTGGGCGAACTGGCCCTGGGCCGCAACAGCCTCGTCGCGTTCATGCCCTGGAATGGCTACAACTACGAGGACTCCATCCTGATCTCCGAGCGGATCGTGAAGGACGACGTCTTTACCTCGATCCATATCGAGGAGTTCGAGGTGATGGCCCGCGACACCAAGCTCGGGCCGGAAGACATCACCCGCGACATCCCCAACGTCGGCGAGGAGGCCCTGCGCAACCTCGACGAGGCGGGCATTGTCTACATCGGCGCCGAGGTGGAGCCGGGCGATATTCTCGTCGGCAAGATCACGCCCAAGGGTGAAAGCCCGATGACGCCGGAAGAGAAGCTCCTCCGCGCCATCTTCGGCGAGAAGGCCAGCGACGTGCGCGACACCTCGCTCCGTCTGCCGCCGGGCGTTGCCGGCACGATCGTCGAGGTGCGCGTGTTCAACCGTCACGGCATCGACAAGGACGAGCGCGCGATGGCCATCGAGCGCGAGGAAATCGACCGTCTCGCCAAGGACCGCGAGGACGAGCGCGCGATCCTCAATCGCGCCACCTTCAACCGCCTGCGCGAGATGCTGATCGGCCAGACGGCCACGGCAGCGCCCAAGGGCGTCAAGAAGGGCGTCGACATCACCGAGGAGCTGCTCTCCGAGGTCGAGCGTCACGAGTGGTGGAAGTTCGCGGTTGCGGACGATGCCCGCCAGTCGCAGCTCGAAGCGGTCAAAACGCAGTATGACGAGGCCGTGAAGGTCATCGTCGAGAAGTTCGAGGACCGCGTCGAGAAGCTGCAGCGCGGCGACGAGCTGCCCCCGGGCGTGCTCAAGATGGTCAAGGTGTTCGTCGCGGTGAAGCGCAAGCTGCAGCCGGGCGACAAGATGGCCGGCCGTCACGGCAACAAGGGCGTCATCTCGCGCATCCTGCCGGTCGAGGACATGCCGTTCCTGGAGGATGGCACCCCGGTCGACATCGTGCTCAATCCGCTGGGCGTGCCGTCGCGCATGAACGTCGGGCAGATCTTCGAGACGCACCTTGGTTGGGCCGCCCGCGGCCTTGGCCAGCAGATCAAGCATGCCCTGCGCGACTGGCGCGAGGCCAACCCGAACGCAACCGGCGGTGAAATGCCGGAAGCGGTGAAGGAGCGTCTGCTGACCGTCTATGGCGAGGATTATGCGGACGAGATCAAGTCCCGCTCGGCTGAGCAGGTCATCGAGCTCGCTTCCAACCTCGTGACCGGCGTTCCGATCGCGACACCGGTGTTCGACGGTGCGCGTGAAGCCGACGTTTCCGCTATGCTGCAGCTGGCAGGGCTCGATACGTCGGGCCAGTCCACGCTCTATGACGGCCGGACCGGTGACGCGTTCGACCGCAAGGTGACGGTGGGCATCATCTACATGCTCAAGCTGCACCACCTTGTGGACGACAAGATCCACGCCCGTTCCATCGGCCCCTACAGCCTCGTCACCCAGCAGCCGCTGGGCGGTAAGGCCCAGTTCGGTGGTCAGCGCTTCGGTGAGATGGAGGTCTGGGCACTGCAGGCTTATGGTGCAGCTTACACGCTGCAGGAAATGCTCACGGTCAAGTCCGACGACGTGGTCGGCCGTACCAAGGTCTATGAGGCGATCGTCAAGGGTGACGACACCTTCGAGGCCGGCATTCCGGAAAGCTTCAACGTGCTCGTGAAGGAAATGCGCTCGCTCGGCCTCAATGTGGAGCTGGCGGCGCTGGAAGACCTCTCCGACAGCGATGGCGACGACGAACTGCCCGAGGCGGCGGAATAATGGGACAAGGGGCGCTGCTCGCGCGGCGCCCCTCCCCTTCGCCCCTTTACGAACTTCAGCCCTCTGCAGGGAATTGAGACATGAACGAACTGACCACCTTCGCCAATCCGATGGCCAAGCCGGAAACCTTCGACCAGATCCAGATCGGCATTGCGTCGCCCGAGCGCATCCGCAGCTGGTCCTTCGGCGAGATCAAGAAGCCGGAGACGATCAACTATCGCACGTTCAAGCCCGAGCGTGACGGCCTGTTCTGCGCGCGCATCTTCGGCCCGATCAAGGACTATGAGTGCCTGTGCGGCAAGTACAAGCGCATGAAGTACAAGGGCATCGTCTGCGAAAAGTGCGGCGTGGAAGTGACCGTTTCCAAGGTCCGCCGCGAGCGCATGGGCCATATCGAGCTGGCCGCGCCGGTTGCCCACATCTGGTTCCTGAAGTCGCTGCCTTCGCGCATCGGCCTGCTGCTCGACATGCAGCTCAAGCAGCTTGAGCGCGTCCTCTACTTCGAGAGCTACATCGTCATCGAGCCGGGCCTCACCCCCCTGGAGAAGTATCAGCTTCTCAACGAGGACGAGCTGGTCGAGGCGCAGGACGAATATGGCGAGGACGCCTTCTCCGCCGGCATCGGTGCCGAGGCGGTCAAGCAGATGCTCATGGACCTCGATCTCGAGGGCGAGCAGAAGGCGCTGATGGAAGAGCTGGCGACGACCAAGTCGGAGCTGAAGCCCAAGAAGATCATCAAGCGCCTCAAGGTCGTGGAAAGCTTCATCGATTCCGGCAACCGCCCGGAATGGATGATCCTCGACGTGGTGCCGGTCATTCCGCCGGAACTGCGCCCGCTGGTGCCGCTGGATGGCGGCCGCTTCGCGACCTCGGACCTCAACGATCTCTATCGTCGCGTCATCAACCGCAACAACCGCCTGAAGCGCCTGATGGAGCTGCGTGCGCCGGACATCATCGTCCGCAACGAAAAGCGCATGTTGCAGGAAGCCGTTGACGCCCTGTTCGACAACGGCCGTCGTGGCCGCGTCATCACCGGCGCCAACAAGCGTCCGCTCAAGTCGCTCTCCGACATGCTCAAGGGCAAGCAGGGCCGCTTCCGCCAGAACCTGCTCGGCAAGCGCGTCGACTATTCCGGCCGTTCGGTCATCGTGACCGGTCCGGAGCTCAAGCTGCACCAGTGCGGCCTGCCCAAGAAGATGGCGCTCGAGCTGTTCAAGCCGTTCATCTACGCCCGCCTCGACGCCAAGGGTCTCTCCATGACCCTCAAGCAGGCGAAAAAGTGGGTGGAGAAGGAGCGCAAGGAAGTCTGGGACATCCTCGATGAGGTGATCCGCGAGCACCCCGTGCTGCTGAACCGCGCCCCGACGCTCCACCGCCTCGGCATCCAGGCGTTCGAGCCCGTGCTGATCGAGGGCAAGGCCATCCAGCTCCACCCGCTGGTCTGCGCCGCGTTCAACGCCGACTTCGACGGTGACCAGATGGCCGTCCACGTTCCGTTGAGCCTTGAGGCCCAGTTGGAAGCGCGCGTGTTGATGATGTCCACCAACAACATCCTCTCGCCCGCCAACGGCAAGCCGATCATCGTGCCCTCGCAGGACATGGTACTGGGTATCTATTATCTGTCGATGGAACTGGCCGGCGAGCCGGGCGAAGGCATGATCCTCGCCGACATGCAGGAGGTCCACCAGGCCCTCTTCGCCAAGGCGGTGACGCTGCACAGCAAGATCATCAGCCGCGTGCCGCAGACGGACGAGAATGGCGAGACCTACATGCGCCGCGTGGAAACCACGCCGGGCCGTATGCTGATCGGCGAGTGCCTGCCCAAGAGCCACAAGGTGCCGTTCGACGCGGTCAACCGCCTGCTCACCAAGAAGGACGTGGGCGACGTGATCGACGAGGTCTATCGGCACACCGGCCAGAAGGACACGGTGCTGTTTGCCGACGCCATCATGGCGCTGGGTTTCCGCCACGCGTTCCAGGCCGGCATCTCGTTCGGCAAGGACGACATGATCATTCCGGACAGCAAGGTGGCTCTGGTCGATGAGACCAAGGCGCTGGTTGCCGACTATGAGCAGCAGTATCAGGACGGCCTGATCACCCAGCAGGAAAAGTACAACAAGGTGATCGACGCCTGGTCGGGCTGCGGTGACCGCGTGGCCAACGCCATGATGGACGAGATTCGCTCGATGCCGCAGGACCCCGATACGGGCCGCCTGAAGCCGATCAACTCGATCTACATGATGAGCCACTCGGGTGCCCGTGGTTCCCCGGCGCAGATGAAGCAGCTGGCCGGTATGCGCGGCCTGATGGCCAAGCCGTCGGGCGAGATCATCGAGACGCCGATCATCTCGAACTTCAAGGAAGGCCTGACCGTTCTTGAATATTTCAACTCGACGCACGGCGCCCGTAAGGGTCTGGCCGACACGGCGCTCAAGACGGCGAACTCGGGTTACCTGACCCGCCGTCTGGTCGACGTGAGCCAGGACTGCACCATCGTCGAGGTGGATTGCGGCACGCAGAAGGCGCTGGAGATGAAGGCCATCATCCAGGGCGGCAGCGTGATCGCATCGCTCGGCGAGCGCGTGCTCGGTCGCACCACGGCCGAGGACATTGTGGACAGCAAGGATGGCTCGGTCATCGTCCCCGAGGGCGAGCTGCTGGACGAGGCGATGGTCGCGAAGATCGAGGCCATCGGCGTTCAGGCGGTCAAGATCCGTTCGCCGCTGATCTGCGAATCTAAGATGGGCGTGTGCGCCAAGTGCTACGGGCGTGATCTCGCCCGCGGTACGCCCGTGAACATCGGTGAGGCTGTCGGCGTGATCGCCGCCCAGTCGATCGGTGAGCCGGGCACGCAGTTGACGATGCGGACCTTCCACATCGGCGGTGCCGCCCAGCTCAACGAGCAGTCCAACCTCGAGGCCGTCTCCGACGGTTCGATCGAGCTGCGCGACATGCCGACCATCACGGACAAGCATGGCCGTAACCTGTCGCTGGCCCGCAATGGCGAACTGGCGATCATCGACGATGAAGGCCGCGAGCGTGCGGTCCATCGCCTGCCTTATGGTGCCGCCATCCTGTTCAAGCATGGCGCCAAGGTGAAGCAGGGCGACCGCATCGCCGAGTGGGATCCGTTCACGCAGCCGGTGATCACCGAGAAGCCGGGTATCGTGAAGTATCAGGACCTGATCGACGGCAAGACGCTGACCGAACAGGCGGACGAGGCCACCGGCATCACGCAGCGCGTGGTGACCGAATATCGTGCCCCGTCCCGCTCCAAGGACGATCTGCGTCCGCGCCTGACCCTGCTGGACGATGCCTCCGGCGAGGCAGCGCGTTACCTCCTGGCACCGGGCGCAACGCTCTCGGTCGAGGATGGTGCGCAGGTGCAGGCCGGTGACGTGCTGGCCCGTGTCTCCCGCGAGGCTGCCAAGACCCGCGACATCACGGGCGGTCTGCCGCGCGTGGCGGAGCTGTTCGAGGCGCGCAAGCCCAAGGACAATGCGATCATCGCACGGGTCTCGGGCCGCGTTCAGTTCCTCAAGGACTATAAGGCCAAGCGCAAGATCGCGATCCTCCCCGAGGATGGCGGCGAGCCGGTCGAGTATCTGATCCCCAAGAGCAAGGTGATCGACGTTCAGGAAGGCGACTACGTGAAGCGTGGCGACAACCTGATCGGCGGTTCGCCCGATCCCCACGACATTCTCGAAGTGCTCGGCATCGAGCCGCTTTCGGAATATATGGTCGCGGAGATCCAGGAGGTCTATCGACTGCAGGGCGTGAAGATCAACGACAAGCACATCGAGGTGATCGTTCGCCAGATGCTGCAGAAGGTTGAGATCACCGACGGCGGCGACACCACGCTGCTGGCAGGCGAGCAGGTCGATCGCGAGGAAATGGACGAAGTGAACGCCCGCCTCGCGCCCGGCCAGCAGCCGGCCTTCGGCAAGCCCGTGCTCCTCGGCATCACCAAGGCGTCGCTGCAGACCCGCAGCTTCATCTCGGCTGCCTCCTTCCAGGAAACGACCCGCGTCCTCACCGAGGCGGCCGTTCAGGGCAAGAAGGACACGCTGATCGGCCTCAAGGAGAATGTGATCGTCGGGCGTCTGATCCCGGCCGGCACCGGCTCCTCGATGAACCGGATGCGGATCGCCGCAAACAGCCGCGATGCCGCGCTCCGCGCCGCCATGCGGGCCGCCAACGAGGTTCACCTCGTCGCGCCGCAAACGGCCGCCGAAGAGCATGAGGCCGAGCTGCGCCAGCCCGTGGAAGCCGCCATCGGCGACGATCCGCTCGGCAAGGTGCAGGGTGAGGACTTCACCACCGAGGACATGAACTAAGCATCAGGTCCTTTTCGGAAGAAAATAGAGAGGCCCGCCGGAGCGATCCGGCGGGCCTTTTGCTTGGATGTCCGACGCGATATCCTGTGGCATCGACTCCCTTGGCCGCAGGACACATGATGCTGAAACTGAGGCTCTGCTGCCTTGCCCTGACCTTGGGCGCCCTCGCCCTCTCTGCCAGTGGCGCGCGGGGCCAGACCAATCCCTATCAGGAGGATGCCCGCGCACTTCCGGGGATCATCGCGGAAACCTATGCCTATCCCGAGCGCCTTGCAGGCGGCGAATATCGCCTGCCCTCCCGGCTCCAGGCGGAAGCCGAGGCGGTGCGCGATGAGGATGGCCTCATCCGCCTTGCAGAACGCGCCCTCATGGTTCTCGCCGACCATCATGCAATCACGGGAGCCTCCTTCTCCAACAGCTGGGCGGTTTTCCCAAGCTATGGCGACCTGTGGATCGAGCGGCGCGGCGCTGGCTATCGTATCGAGCAGGTCCGGGCCGGCAGCCCGGCGGAACAGGCCGGTGTGCAAGCCGGCGACGAGCTGATCGCCATTGCCGGAACGCCTGTACAGGCAGCGGTCGACGCGTTCTGGACCGACCTCGGCATCGCGCCGGGCGAAGGCGATGCCGGCTATGCCGCGCGCATGCTCGCCGCGGGCCGTCGCGATCGGCCGCGACAGCTGACCGTGAAGGCCGGCGGCAGGTCACCGCGCACGGTGGAATTACCCAACCTGTACGCCCTCAAGCAGCAGGACATGCCGCCGCTCTCGGTTGCCGAGGACGCAAGCGGCGCGGCGATCATCCGCTTCCACGATTCCCTCGGGCGCGATGACACGATCCCGGCCTTCGATACGGCCATGGCAGCGCTGACGCCGGGCAAGCCGATCATCCTCGACCTGACTGACACAGCCAGCGGCGGCAATACCACGGTGGCGCGGGCGGTCATGGGCTGGTTCGTCACCCAGCCCACCGCCTATCAAATTCACAACCTGCCCGTCGAACAGCGCGAGACCGGCATTGCGCGGCAGTGGATCGAGCAGGTGCTGCCACGGGCTGGGAAGCATCATGCCGGCCCGGTCCTCGTGCGCGTGTCGCGCTGGACGGGGAGCATGGGCGAAGGCCTGGCGATAGGCCTGCATGCCATAGGCGCGCGCGTGCAAGGCAGCAGGATGGCGGGGCTCCTGGGCGCGATCTACGATCATGAACTGCCCAAATCCGGCGTGATCATCAAATTGCCGACCGAGCGCCTGTACGCTGTCGATGGGACGCCAAGGGAAGCTTTCCAGCCCGAGCCGCTCCCGATGGATGCAGCGCGCTGACGGTCAGCATGATGGGGGCGCGGCCAGGCCTCCGTCGGCGCTCCTGACAAAGAAAAAGGCCCCGGAAACCGGAGCCTTCCTCTGAAACCTTGGGTTGAGCCCGCTCAGTTCTTCTTGAGCGTGAGGCCACCGAAGCGCTTGTTGAACTGGGCAACGCGGCCGCCCTGATCGAGCTGGCGCTGACCGCCGGTCCATGCCGGGTGCGACGTCGGATCGATTTCCAGCGTCATCGTGTCGCCTTCCTTGCCCCAGGTCGAGCGGGTCTGGAAGCTGGTCCCGTCCGTCATCTGCACGGTGATGAGGTGATATTCGGGATGCGTGTCTTTTTTCATGTGTCGGCTCCTGAAATGACCGGTTTCCGACCGGTCCGGGGCGTTAGGGAAGCGCGGCCCTTAGCGGGAAAGGGCCGGCTTGGCAAGGCTCTGCGGGGTTTGTGTCCCGCTCAGTCCTTCGGCGGATCGGCGATCATCGCGACGCAATTTGTTTCTGCGCACAATTTGCCGTCGATGCTGGCCTTGCCGGAGAATTTGCAGACCGAACCGCGCAGCTGCGTGAACTCGACATGGAGGTCCAGCAGATGCCCCGGCTCGACAGGCGCACGGAACTTCGCGCCCTCAATGGTCATGAAATAAACGAGCTTGCCCGTGCCGGCGAGCCCGAGAGACTCGACGGCGAGGATGCCGGCAGCCTGGGCAATCGCCTCGACGATGAGCACGCCCGGCATGATCGGCCGGCCGGGGAAATGCCCCTGGAAGAACTGCTCGTTCATCGACACGGCCTTGACCGCGTGGATCGAGGTCTTGGGAACCATCGAGACCACACGGTCGACCAGCAGCAACGGGTAACGATGCGGCAAGGCTGCCAGCACGCCACGGATATCGAGTCCGCCGCTCTGTTCAGCCTCTGCGCTTTCCGTTTCGCTCATCGGTGATTAGCGCCCTTCGCCAGCCGTCGGCGTGCGCGCAGCCGGCGCTGCAGCGGCAGGCTGCTGCTGCTGCTGCTGCTGACCACCGGGCTGCCAGCCCTGCGGCGGCGTGATGCTGACGGACGGAACCAGCGCGTTGATCTCCTGCACGAGCAGACGGGTGACGTCCGCCGTGGGCTGGAAGGCTTCTGCAGCTTCAGCCTTCACCAGCAGGTCGATCTTGTTCTTGGTCATCACGTTGCGCATGGCCTCGGGCAGCTTGGCGCCGATCTGCTCGAGCACATAGGCGCGGGCGAGCTGGAGCGGCTGCTCGAGACGCTGCAGTTCGGCCTGCGCTTCCTGCGCGCGACGCTGCAACTCGTTATACTGGTTCTGCAGGGTGGTCTGCGTGGCAGCGGGCGGGTTCTGGCCAGCGGCCTGCGCTGCGGTCTGCAGCGCAGTCTGCTTCTGCTGAATCTCGGTCTGCAGCGCAGTGCGACGCGTGTTGATCTGGTCGATATTCGACTTGTAGGTCACCTGCATCTGCTGGCTGGCCGTGGTGGCCGCGCTCGACTGGCCAATCGCCTCGTCGATGTTGACGACGGCAATCGCCTGCTTGACCTGTGCGGAAACCGGCGCAGAAACGCTGAGGGCCGCGACCGATGCCGTTGCGAGCGCAACAGCGGAAAAGATGGAGTTACGCATCAGAATTGTGTCCCTATGTTGAAGGTTACAAGCTTGGTATCATCGCCGTCGACCTTCACCAGGGCCTTGGCGATATCGATCCGGAACGGACCGAAGGGCGAATTCCAGTTCACGCCGAAACCGACCGACACGCGCGGTTTGGGGCTGTCGCCGAGGAAGACTTCCTTGAAGCCGCCAATCGACGTTACGTAAGGCGTCGTACCGGAAGGACAGCTAGCGCCATCGGGAATGGACGAAAGCGAACTGGCGGTCGTGTCGGTCGCAGGCGTGATGCACTGCCTCAAGCCGCTGGCATCCCGGATGGGGAAATCGATGTTTTGGGGCAGGTCGATCAAGTTCGGACGACGGACGCCGAAGACGGCACCGGCATCGATGAACACTGACGGACGCAGGCCCATGTCGCGCGCGCCGGCACCAAGCGGAATCTCGATCTCAAAGTGCGTGAGATAGTAAGCGCGGCCGCCCAGAGCGTCGTCGGACCACTGGTCGCGGTTTTCACTGAGCCCGATGACGTTATTGTTCTCGTCGTACAGATAAGGCTTGCGCACGATCCGCGGCCCGACGCCGCGAATATCGAAACCGCGCAATTGCGGCTCACCCAGGAAGAAGCGATCGACGAGGCGGACGGGGTCGGAATTCGGCCCCGCGCCATCTTCGAACGAATGGATGTAGCCTGCCTCGCCCTTCACCGAGAAGATGAAGCCGCCGCCGAGCGGCCAGTATTTATCGGCAGAGAGACGGTTGCGCAGGTAACGGACGTTACCGCCCAGACCGGCAAAGTCCTGACTGAACGTGATGCTGTGCCCGCGCGTGGGACGGATGCGGTTGTCCCGCATGTCATAAATTAGCGAATAGCCGATCGACGACGTGGTGCGCTTGCCGATGGCATCGCACAGATACTGGCTTGCGCGCAGAGGGTCGCACTGGAAGTTGCCGGCCTGCTCACGGTCGGAGTAATAGTTGGCCTTGTCCAGCGTCACGTCCTCGAACGAGAGGCCATAGCGCAGCGCCAGCGAGAGATATTCGGTAATCGGCAGACCGGCGCGCAGCTGGAAGCCGGTGCGGACCTGGCTGTACAGCGTGTTGCGGTCATTACCGGACAGGTAGTTGAACGAGTTCGTATCCTGCCGGAAGATATCGCCGCCCAGCGCGATGTTCTTGTCCAGGAAGTAGGGCTCGGTGAAGCCGACGTTCACGGACTTTGAGTAGCTCGAATAATTGACCGAAGTGCGCAGTTCCTGGCCCATGCCGCGGAAGTTGCGCTGCGTGACCGATGCCGAGAGGATGAAGCGCTCAAGGCTCGAGAAACCAGCGGAAAGCTGAAGCTCACCGGTCGCCTTTTCCTCGACATTGGTTTCCAGCACGATGCGGTCGGGCGCGGAACCCGGCTTCTGGTCGATCTCCAGACGCTCCTGGAAGAAGCCCAGCGAGTTGATCCGGTCCTGCGAGCGGCGGACCTGGAAGGTGTTGAACGCGTCGCCCTCGTGCAGACGGAACTCCCGGCGGATCACCTTGTCCTGCGTCAGCGTGTTGCCGTTGATATCGATCCGCTCGACATAGACGCGCGGCGCGTTGGCGATGCGGAAGGTGATGCCCATGGTGAGGTCTTCGCGGCTGCGATTGAACTCGGGCTGCACGTCGGCGAAAGCATAGCCGAACAGACCGGCGGTCTGGTTGAGCTGCTCGACCGTGTCTTCCACGGCCTTGGCGTTGTACCAGTCGCCCTTCTTCATCCGCAGCGAGCGGGACAGGCCCTCGGAACTGAGGTCGCGAATATCGCTCTGCACGGTCACGTCGCCGAACTTGTAGCGGTCGCCTTCCTCCACCACATAGGTGATGATGAAGTCCTGCTTGTTCGACGTCAGCTCGGCAACGGCCGACACGACGCGAAAATCGGCATAGCCCTGCGTCAGGTAGAACTGACGGACCTTCTGCTGGTCATAGGCAAGACGGTCGGGATCGTAGGTAGTGCCGGACGAGAAGACGCGGAACCACCGCGACTGCTTGGTCGCCATCTCGCTGCGCAGCTGCCCATCGGAGAATTTGTCATTGCCGATGATGTTGATCTGCCGGACCTTGGATTTCGGCCCTTCCGTGATTTCGTAGACGATGTCGACGCGGTTCTGGTCCAGCTGGACCAGCTTGGGATCGACGACCGCTGCAAACCGACCCTGGCGACGATACAGCTCGATGATCCGGGCGACATCCGCGCGCACCTTGGAGCGGGTGTAAATCTGCCGCGGCGCCATGCGGATTTCGGGGAGGATCTTGTCGTCCTTGAGGCGCTTATTGCCCTCCAGCACGATACGATTGATGACCGGGTTCTCGGTCACCTGGATGGTGAGCGCGCCCTGATTGTCGCGGATCTGCACATCCGAGAACAGTTCGCTGGCGTAAAGCTCGCGCAGCGCCTCGTCGAGCGTCTCGCGGGTGTATTTGTTGCCGATCCGCAGCTTGGTATAGGAGAGGACCGTGTCCCCCTCGAGGCGCTGGGCACCTTCCACCGTGATGGCGGAGATGGTGCGCTCTTCGGCGGTCACCGGCTGAACCGCAGGCGCGGCAGGCAGCGCGGGGGCCGGCTGCGCTGTGGCGCTTCCGGTGGCCTGTGCCATCGCCGGCACGGACCCGAAGCCCGCCAGGATGGTGCCACACAGGAGCAACGGCGCGAGGCGGCCCTGTGTCGATGAAATGCGTGCTGCTTCGCTCAAACTCAGATTCCTCGACATGTCCTGAATGCACTTCATCCGGGGAAGCCGCATCCGCGCTGCCTCCCCTGCCCCAACCCGATCAGCCAATCAAGCCGCTCAGCCCTCGCCAGACGCCAAACGACGCCAGATCGTTCAAAGTCACGAAGATCATCAGTCCCAGCAAAAGCGCGAGGCCCGACCGAAACGCCATTTCCTGAAAGCGTGGACTGACCGGCCTGCGCTGAATAGCTTCTATTCCGTAGAAGAACAAATGACCCCCGTCGAGCATAGGAATTGGCAAGAGATTGATGAACCCCAAGTTAATGGAGACCAGCGCAACGAAGGCAATCAGCGCCTCCGGCCCCAATGCCGCCTGCTCGCCGGAAATCTGCGCGATCTTAAGCGGCCCGCCCAGTTCATCGACTGAGCGTCGCCCGGTGACGATGTCGGCGAGGCCGCTCGCCATCATGCCGATCAGCTCGCCCGTGCGGCGCACGCCGACCCAGGGCGCCTCGAGCAACCCGACAGGGCGCGAAACCGATTCAAGGCTACGCACGCCGAGCGCGCCATAACGGAACTCATTGCCGAATCGATCGACCTGCACGACCTCGCCGATCTTCACCGGAATCTGGCGCGCCGCCCCGCCACGCTCGACGGCGAGAGTCACCTCCTCGCCGGGCAGCTTGGTCACGATGATCTGGCGCAGCTCACCGAACAGCTCCACCGGCTTGCCATCGACACCGCGAATCTTGTCGCCGGGCAGGATGCCGGCGCGGTCCGCCGCGGAATTGGCTTCCACCGCCGTCACATCGGCCGGGGTGACATTCTCGCCATAGGCATAAGCAAAGCCGCCCAGAATGATCGCGGCGAACAGAAGATTGATGAGCGGCCCCGCCAGCACGATGAGCGCGCGCTTGCCGACCGACTTGGACTGGAACGTGCGGTTGCGCTCATCCGGCGGCAGTTGCAGCCAGCTCGGGTCGGACTGGCTGGCCGCGTTCATGTCTCCGGCGAACTTGACGTAGCCGCCGAGCGGCAGCGCCGCGACGCGCCAGCGCGTGCCGCGCTTGTCATGCCAGGCGAAGACCTCCTTGCCGAAGCCGATGGAAAAGGTCTCGGCATGAACGCCGAACCAGCGGCCGACGAGATAATGTCCCAGCTCATGAACGAACACGAGCGGGCCGATGACCAGCAGGAACGCGAGGATCGTGAAGAAGAAACCGGGGTTATCGGTCAATTGATGAGCTCCGCCGTCAGCTGCTCGGCCATTGCACGCGCCGACCTGTCGATGGCCTGAACATCCTCGAGCGTAGCGATGCGGCCGGCGTCGCTGCGGGCTAGCACGTCTTCGACGATCCGGCCAATATCAAGAAAGCCGATCCGCCCATCGAGGAACGCGCCAACGGCGATCTCGTTGGCGGCATTGAGAATGGCCGGTGCGCCGCCGCCGGCCTGGATCGCCTCGCGCGCAAGGCGCAGCGCGGGGAAGCGCTCCTCATCGGGCGCCTCGAAGTCGAGCCGGCCGAGCGTGGCCAGATCGAGCGGCTCGCAGGGCGTCTCCATGCGCTGCGGCCAGGCCAGTGCACTGGCGATGGGGATGCGCATATCCGGGCAACCCAGCTGCGCAATGGTCGACCGATCGCGATATTCGACCATCGAGTGAATGACCGATTGCGGGTGAACGAGGATCGAAAAGCGCTCAAGGCCGATGGGGAAGAGGTGATAAGCCTCGATCAGCTCCAGCCCCTTGTTCATCATCGTCGCGCTGTCGATGCTGATCTTGCGACCCATCGACCAGTTGGGATGCTTGACCGCCTGCGCCGGCGTCACCGCGCGCATGGCCTCGCGGCTAAGCGTGCGGAACGGACCGCCGCTGGCGGTGAGCGTGATCTTGCGCACGGCGTCGAGGCCGCCGCTTGCGAGGCACTGGAAGATTGCGTTGTGCTCGCTATCGACCGGCAGCAGCGCGGCGCCACTGCGGGCGACCGCTGCCATCATGACGTCACCGGCCGAAACCAGCGCCTCCTTGTTGGCCAGCGCCACCGTCTTGCCCCCGGCGACCGCCGCGAGCGTGGGGGCCAGCCCCGCGCAGCCGACGATAGCGGCCATCGTCCAGTCCGCGCCCATTTGCGCCGCCTCGATCAGTGCCTCGCTGCCAGCGGCGACCTCGATGCCGCTACCGGCCAGCGCAGCCTTGAGGGCACCATAACGGCTCTCATTGGCGATGACGGCGCGGCGGGCGCGGTGCGTGACGGCGATCGCGGCGAGCTTGTCGACATCGTCCCCGGCGGTCACGGCCAGAACCTCGAACGCCTCCGGCTCGCGCGCGATGAGATCGAGCGTGGAGGTGCCAACCGACCCGGTCGCGCCGAAGACGGAAACGGTGCGCGGCGCGATCATCCCAGCATTCCTCCTGCACTGGCCAGAGCAGCCAGAATGGCGGCCAGCAGCAGGCCGTCCACCCGATCGAACATGCCGCCATGGCCGGGGATGAGATTGCCGCTATCCTTCACGCCCGCCCGCCGCTTCATCCAGCTTTCGAAGAAGTCGCCCACCTGGGCCACCACTGCGATGGCTGCGCCGAGCAGGGCGCTGACCAGCACGAAGCCGGGCTGCAGGCTCACACTGGCGACAACCGCCACCAGCAGCCCGGAGGCGGTCATGCCGCCACCCAGCCCCGCCCAGGTCTTGGACGGACTGATCGCCGGGGCGATCTTCGGTCCGCCAATCGTCCGCCCGGCGAAATAGGCGCCCACATCCGTCGCGATGACGATGCCGATCAGCAGCCAGCGGGTCGCAGCGCCCAGAGACAGCAACGCAAGCGCCGCGCCCCCAATATAGATCAGCCCGAAGAGCAGCCAGAGCATCCGGGCGAGCGTGCCATCGGGAAAGCGCCGGACGAGGCCGCGCCATTCCCAGAAAACGAGCGCGCTCACCAGCGCCACCAGCAGGATCAGCACCGCGCCATCGGCCCATAGCGCGAGCCCGGCGCCGACCAGCAGCACGATCGCCGAGCCGGTGCGAACCGCCAGATCGGAGCGAGGCGCGCGTTCGGCCATCATCGCCCTCCGTACCGGCGTTCGCGGCAGGCGTAGCTTTCCACCGCGGCTGCCAGCGCCGCCTCATCGAAGTCCGGCCAGAGCGTCTCGGTGAAATACAGCTCGGCATAGGCCGCCTGCCAAAGAAGGAAGTTGGAGAGGCGCACTTCGCCCGAGGTGCGGATCAACAGATCGAGCGGCGGCAGGTCGGCAGTGTCGAGCTGCGCCGCGATGACAGCGGGCGTGATCGCCTCTGGTGCCAGCGTGCCGGCCTGCACCTGCTGGGCAAGAGCGCGCATGGCGCGAGCTAGTTCGTCCTGCGATCCATAATTGAGCGCAACCACCAGCGTGGACGCAGTGTTTCCGGCGGTGCGCGCCACGGCGGCATCCACCATGGCCGCCGCTTCCGGCTCGAAGGCATGGTGATTGCCGATGATCTTCAGCCGGATGCCAGCCTCGTGCAGATCGTCCACTTCCGAGCGGAGAAACTGCTTCATCAGGCCGGTCAGGTCGGCAATCTCGTCCTCGGGCCGCTTCCAGTTCTCAGACGAAAAGGCATAGAGCGTCACGCATTCGATGCCGAGCTTGGATGCAGCCCGCAGGGTACGGCGCACGGCCTCGGCGCCGGCGCGATGACCGGCGACGCGCGGCAAGCGGCGCGCCTTCGCCCAGCGGCCATTGCCATCCATGATGATCGCGACATGGCGCGGCACCGCCCCTTCCCCGCCGGTCTGGGCGGGGGTCGGTGCGATCTTCCGCTTAATCCTGGACCTCAAAAGGCTCATAGATGCCCCCGGCCTCTCCCTCGGCAGTCGAAGGAGGGGTTATTTGCCAAGGATTTCCTTTTCCTTCGCCTGCGCTGCCGCATCGATATCCGCTATGGTCGAATCAGTGAGCTTCTGCACGTCAGCTTCGGCGCGCTTGCGCTCGTCTTCGCTGATCTCGCCCTTCTTCTCGTCCGTCTTCAGATTGTCCATGCCATCGCGGCGGACGTTGCGGGCAGCGACGCGCGCCTTCTCGGCATATTGGCCGGCCAGCTTGGCGAGTTCCTTGCGGCGCTCTTCGGTCAGATCGGGGATCGGCAGACGGACATTCTGCCCATCCACAATCGGGTTGAGGCCAAGGCCCGCCGAGCGGATCGCCTTGTCGACCGGACCGACATTGGACTTGTCCCACACCTGCACGGAGAGCAGGCGCGGTTCCGGCGCGGAGACGGTCGCGACCTGATTGAGCGGCATCTTGGCGCCATACACCTCGACCATCACGGGATCGAGCAGGCCCACATTGGCGCGGCCCGTGCGCAGCCCGTTCAGATCGTGCTGGAGCGCTTCAACGGCGCCTGCCATGCGGCGCTCCAGATCAGCCTTGTCATATTTTGCCATCTTGCCTCTCCGATGAACCTAGCGACCGCTGTCGACCAGGGTCGAGACACCCTCGCCGCGCAGCACGCGGGCAAGGTTGCCCTGCTCGCGAATGTTGAACACGATGATGGGAATGGCGTTATCGCGGCACAGCGCCACGGCGCTGGCATCCATCACCTTGAGATTTTGTGTGAGCACCTGATCGTAACTCACGCGATCAAAACGCTTTGCGGAGTCGACGAGCTTGGGATCGGCATCATAGACGCCATCGACCGACGTGCCCTTGTAGAGCGCATCGCAGCTCATCTCGGCTGCACGCAGCGCCGCGCCGCTGTCCGTCGTGAAATAGGGATTGCCGGTTCCAGCGGCGAAGATCACCACCCGCCCCTTCTCCAGATGCCGCTGCGCGCGGCGACGGATATAGGGCTCGCAGACGCTGGCCATGGGAATGGCGGATTGCACGCGCGTCGCGACGCCCAGATGCTCCAGCGCATCCTGCATAGCGAGCGCGTTCATCACGGTCGCCAGCATCCCCATGTAATCGGCATTGGCGCGGTCCATGCCCTGCGCCGCCCCGGCCATGCCACGGAAGATGTTGCCGCCACCGATCACCAGACAGATCTCGAAGCCGGATTCCTTGGCTTCCTTCACTTCCCCGGCCACGCGCGCGACAGTGCCCGGGTCGATGCCGAAGCTCTGAGCCCCCATCGCGGCCTCGCCCGAGAGCTTGATGAGAATGCGCTTGGGGGCGGTGGTGGTCATGAATGCCTAACAAATTCCAGAGACGGGAACGGCGCGGACCTTAGTAAGCCCGCGCCGCCATGCCAAGCACCGAGCGCGCCCGGTGCGTAATAAATGAAGGAAAGGATCAGGCGCCGACGGCGGCTGCGACTTCTGCCGCAAAATCCTTCTCTTCCTTCTCGATGCCTTCGCCGAGCTGGAAGCGCACATAGTCCTTGAGGACGATGGTCGTGCCGGCATCCTTCGCGGCCTTGGCCACGACGTCCGCGATCGGCGTCTTGTTGTCCATCACGAAGATCTGCGAGAGCAGCGCCTGCTCCTTGGCGAACTTCGCCACGGCACCGTCGACCATCTTGGCGACGATGTCGGCGGGCTTGCCCGACTCGGCAGCCTTCTCAGCCGCGATCTTGCGCTCGCGGTCGAGGATTTCGGACGGAATGTCCTCAGCCTTGAGCGCGACCGGGAAAGCCGCCGCGATGTGCATGGCGATCTGCTTGCCGAGCGGGGCGAGCACGTCGGCACCGGCCAGGCTCTCCAGCGCGACGAGCACGCCGATCTTGCCGAGCGAGGGCGCCACGGCGTTGTGCATGTAATCGATGACCAGACCCTGATCGACCGACACAGCCTTCACGCGACGCAGCTGCTGGTTTTCGCCGATGGTGGCGACATTGGTCACCAGCGCATCGTTGATCGTGCCGCCGGCCGGGTGCGGCGCGGCCAGCAGGGCCTCGGCATCGCCGATGGCGTTCTTGAGCGCCACGTCGCCCGCCGTGCGGACGAAGCCCTGGAACTGATCGTTCTTGGCGACGAAGTCCGTCTCGCTGTTCACTTCGACGGCAACGCCGCGCGTGCCATCGACGGCCACAACCACGAGGCCCTCGGCTGCGGTGCGGCTCGACTTCTTCTGTGCGGCGGCAAGGCCCTTGGCGCGCAGCCAGTCGACTGCGGCTTCCACGTCACCATTGGTTTCGGCAAGCGCCTTCTTGCAGTCCATCATGCCAGCGCCCGAGCGCTCGCGCAGTTCCTTGACGGCGGCTGCGGTAATCTCTGCCATGTCTCTTGTTCCTCAAATCTCGAATTCAATGTTGCCAGATGTCAGGCGGGCGCCAGGATCGTTCCCGATCCGGCGCCCTGCCCGCACATTGTTGCGTGCGTTTGACGGCGCCGATCAGGCCTGCGCGAGCGCTTCCTCAGCCGGCGGCTCGTCCATGGCGCCAAGGTCCATGCCGGATGCCGCTGCGGCGTTCTGGTTGCCGCGGGTCGCAGCCTGGGCCAGAGCCTCGCAATAGAGGCGGATGGCGCGGCTGGCGTCGTCATTGGCCGGAACCGGGAAGGCGATGCCCGACGGATCGACGTTCGAGTCGAGAACCGCGACCACCGGGATACCCAGCGTGTTGGCTTCCTTGATCGCCAGCTCCTCCTTGTTAACGTCGATGACGAACATCACGTCCGGAATGCCGCCCATGTCGCGGATGCCGCCGAGCGACAGCTCGAGCTTGTCGCGCTCGCGCGTCATCTGGAGCACTTCCTTCTTGGTGAGGCCGTGGGTGTCACCCGACAGCTTCTCCTCAAGCGTCTTGAGACGCTTGATCGAGCCGGAAATGGTCTTCCAGTTGGTGAGCATGCCGCCCAGCCAGCGGTGATTGACGAAGTGCTGACCCGAACGACGGGCAGCCTCGGCAATCGGCTCCTGCGCCTGGCGCTTGGTGCCGACGAACAGCACCTTACCGCCAGCGGCGACCGTCGCGGACACGAAGTCCAGCGCGCGGGCGAAGAGGGGAACGGTCTGCGAGAGATCGAGGATGTGAATGCCGTTGCGCTCGCCGAAGATGTACGGCTTCATGCGGGGATTCCAGCGGTGCGTCTGGTGGCCGAAGTGTGCGCCGGCCTCGATCAATTGGTGCAGGGTGACGACGGGTGCCGCCATAATATATCTCCTTCCGGTTGAGCCTCTGGGATTCAGTGACCGCGAAGCGGCACCGGTATGTGGCGAATCCCATGTGGGTTAGACGCGCGCCCTTAGACCAAGCCCGACAGGAGCACAAGTCTGCACATCACGCTTGACAGGCGGCGAGAACAAGAACAAATAGTGAACATCAAGCCATGGCGATGCTGTGGACACAGGAAAGGGACGACGATGTTCTATATTCTGGGATGTGCCTTGTTTGCGGTTGCGGCGACTTTGGCGGCGACGATCATGGTCCATGAACTGCGCCTGCGCCATGGCGCGATGATGCGCGCCCTGCGGACGCTGGATCTGGAAGGTTGGACGCCCGAGCGGGCCGGCCAGCGGCACACGGCACAGCCCGTCGCCGCGACGGGCCTCAGCCTTGCGATAGCGATGCCGCCACGAGCCGCCGCTTGACTCGAGCGTAGCTGACCAGCCCGACCGGCAGCAGCGCGATGTATGCCAGCGACAGCAGAAGCAAAGCGTGCCACGGCGCAACCATCAGGCTCGCGGCGAAGATGCCGGCCAGCAGAATGGCGAACAGGCGCCAGGCCGGCGGCACGCGCAGCCCCTTCCAGCCCAGCGTCGGCAGGCTGGAGATCATCAGGAAGGCCGAAATGACGATCCACGGGGCGACAAGCCGCCAGTCGCGGAACACGTCCAATCCGGTGATGAACCAGGCATAGAGCGGCAGCAAAGCAATGCCGGCGCCGGCCGGGGCAGGCACGCCAGTGAGAAAACCCGCAGCCTTGCGCGGCTGATCGATCACATCAAGGCTGGCATTGAAGCGCGCGAGGCGCAGCGCGCAACTGAGCGCCAGCACCAGCGCGACGATCCAGCCAAAGCGCGGCATGGATTGCAAGGACCAGAGATAGACAAGAAGCGCCGGCGAGACGCCAAAGGCAATCGCGTCCGAGAGCGAATCAAGCTCTGCGCCGAAGCGGCTGTCCGCCCGCAGGAGGCGCGCGACACGTCCGTCCACGCCATCGAGCACGCCGGCAAAGATGATCGCCGCGACGGCAAGCTGCCATTCACCGGAAATGCCATAGCGAATGGCGGTGAGACCAAAGCAGAGCGCCATCGCCGTAATGGCGTTCGGTGCGACCTGACGCAGCGTGATGCCGCGGCTCATCCGGGCGATGGGACGCGGTCGCGCCATTATATCAGATCCGAAACAGGCGCGGGTCCGCCAATGGGCGCGCCAACCGAGCGAGGCCTCATTGCAGCACAGCCGTAGCGGACTGATTCTCGCCCAGATGCGCCAGGATCGTTTCGCCGGCCACCGTATGCGTGCCCAGCGCGACCTGCGGCGCCGTGCCGGCAGGGAGATACACGTCCACGCGGCTGCCGAAGCGGATCAACCCGACGCGCTGGCCTGCCGCGACGATATCGCCGCGCTTGACGAAAGGAACGATCCGCCGCGCGACCAGCCCAGCGATCTGCGTGAAGCCCACCCGCACGCCATCGCTGCGCTCGACCAGAATGTGCTGGCGCTCATTGTCTTCGCTGGCCTTGTCCAGGTCCGCATTGACGAACTTGCCGCTGATATAGACGACATCCTTGATGGTGCCGCTGATCGGGGTGCGATTGATGTGGACGTCGAACACGCTCATGAAGATAGAAACCCGTGTCATGGGTTCGGTTCCAAGCTTGTCTGGTCCGAGCATCTCCGGCGGGGGCGGAACCACCTGGATCAGGGTCACCAGCCCATCCGCCGGCGCGATGATCGCGCGCTCGTCCTGCGGCACGGCGCGGATGGGATCGCGGAAGAAGGCGAACACCCAAAGCGTCAAGCCAACCATCAGCCAGGCCAGGATCGACCAGCCCATCAAGGCGAAAATGAGGGTAATCGCAGCGGCAATCGCCCCAAAGCGCCGCCCCTCCGGGTGAACCGATGGGAAACTCCACTTGACGCTTGTCCGTGAAGGCGCGACCGGCTGCGTGCCCGAAAATTCTGTTGTCATGGGCTCTGTTTAGGGTGAGCCGCCGCCGGGCACAATCCCCGCCGGCCCAAACAGGCCTGCCGTGCGGTATAAATCGCCCGACATCAGCCTCTCATGCGTGGCCAGGGCAGTTGATCATCGCCGCGACCTTCCCTAGAGGCATGCTGAAAGGTCCTGCCGCGCGCGTTCGCGGCGGCCCCAGCGACATCGAACAGGGAACATGGCACGCATGAGCAAGATCAAGGTGAAAAATCCGATCGTCGAGATCGACGGCGATGAGATGACCCGGATCATCTGGGAATGGATCCGCGAGCGGCTCATCAAGCCTTATGTCGACGTCGACCTTCACTATTATGATCTGAGCGTCGAAGAGCGTGACCGCACCAACGACCAGATCACCATCGATTCCGCCGAGGCGATCAAGAAGCACGGCGTCGGCGTGAAGTGCGCCACGATCACCCCTGATGAGGCGCGCGTCGAGGAGTTCAACCTCAAGCAGATGTGGAAGTCGCCGAACGGCACGATCCGCAACATTCTGGGCGGCGTCGTGTTCCGCGAGCCGATCGTCATCAAGAATGTGCCCCGCCTGGTGCCGGGCTGGACCGACCCGATCGTGATCGGCCGTCATGCCTTTGGCGATCAGTATCGCGCCACCGACTTCCTCGTGCCCGGCCCCGGCAAGCTGCGTCTGGTGTTCGAAGGCGACGATGGCCAAGTGATCGACCGCGAAGTCTTCCAGTTCCCTGGCTCGGGCGTCGCCATGTCGATGTACAATCTCGACCAGTCGATCATCGATTTCGCCCGCGCATCCATGAACTATGCGCTCGACCGCAAGTGGCCGCTGTACCTCTCCACCAAGAACACGATCATCAAGGCCTATGACGGCCGTTTCAAGGATCTGTTCCAGGACGTTTTCGACCGTGAATTCAAGGACAAGTACGCGGCTGCTGGCATCGAATATCAGCACCGCCTGATCGACGACATGGTCGCGGCCGCACTCAAGTGGAGCGGCAAGTTCGTGTGGGCGTGCAAGAATTATGACGGCGACGTTCAGTCGGACACCGTGGCGCAGGGCTTCGGCTCGCTCGGCCTGATGACCTCCGTCCTGATGTCGCCCGACGGCAAGACGGTCGAGGCCGAAGCCGCGCACGGCACCGTGACCCGTCACTATCGCCAGCACCAGCAGGGCAAGGCGACCTCCACCAACCCGATCGCCTCGATCTTCGCGTGGACCGGTGGCCTCAAGTTCCGCGGCAAGTTCGACGAGACGCCGGACGTCGTCCGCTTTGCCGAGACGCTGGAGCGCGTCTGCGTGCAGACGGTGGAAAATGGCGAGATGACCAAGGACCTCGCGATCCTCATCGGGCCGAACCAGGCCTGGATGACCACCGAGCAGTTCTTCGAGGCGATCCGCCGGAACCTCGAAGCTGAAATGAGCAACTGGTCCTAAAGACCTGAAGGGGGCGCTTCGATGGGGTCAACCACGCTCGAAGCGCCCTCCTCCCTCCTTGCGGTACGCCCGCACCCTGGCCTCCCGCCCACTCGCCCGAGCGGACTGATCCGATGATCCACGGCACGTTCGGCAGCCAGACCTTCAACGAGGCGCTGGTCATTCTCGGCGCGGCGGGCCTCGTGATCCCTGCCTTCGCACGCTTCCGCATCAGCCCGATCATCGGCTTCATCCTCGTCGGCTTGCTGGTCGGCCCCTTTGGTCTCGGCCGGTTCGTCAGCGCCTATCCGGCGCTCTCCCATGTGACGATTTCGCGGGAATCGGCGATCACTGCCTTTGCCGAGCTCGGCATCGTCATGCTGCTCTTCTCCATCGGCCTGGAGCTTTCGTTCAAACGCCTGTGGTCGATGCGCAAATTCGTCTTCGGCATCGGTGCGGCGGAACTGCTCGGCAGCGCCACGCTGATCGGCGGCGGGATGCTCCTCCTTGGCAGCAGCCTGTATGCCGCCATCGGCCTGGGCCTCGCCCTCTCCCTCTCCTCGACGGCGCTCGTCATGCCGATTGCCGGCACGCACTCGGCGGTTGGCAAATCCGCGTTCGGCATGTTGCTCTTCGAGGATCTGGCGCTTGTGCCGATCGTCTTCGCGCTTGGTGCCATGGCGCCCAATGTCGCAGACGATGGCTGGGAAAATCTTGCTACCGTCCTGCTGACCGGGGGTCTCGCCGTCCTCGCCTTGCTGATCGGCGGGCGCTTCATGCTCCCCCGCCTCTTCGCACAGGCGGCGCGGGCCAAGCGACCCGAAGTCTTTCTGGCGGCAAGCCTGCTTGTGGTAATGGTCTCCAGCCTGCTCACCACCGCTGCCGGTCTCTCGCCCATCGTCGGCGCGCTGGTCGCGGGCATTCTGATCGCGGAAACCGACTATCACGGCCAGGTCGAGGGCATGACCGAGCCGTTCAAGGGCCTGGCACTGGGCGTCTTCCTGATCACCGTGGGCATGGCGATCGATCCGGTCGCCCTGGTCGCGCAATGGGATGGGTTGCTGCTCGCGATCACCGGCGTGGTTCTCGCCAAGGTGGCAGTGACCAGCCTGCTACTGCGGCTTGCGGGCGCGCGGCGCGGGGTGGCGCTGGAAACCGGCATCCTGATGGGCAGCCCCTCGGAAACGACGCTCATCGTGCTGGCGAGCGCCGTGACGGCCAATCTCATCAGCCCCGGGACGGCGGCGTTCTGGCAAATGGCCACCGCCATCGGCCTCACCCTCACCCCCATCCTCGCCAAATTCGGGCATCGCATGGCCCGGCGGGTCGAACGGGATGCGCTGGAGCCGGATAGCACCGACACTGACGACAATGCGCGCGCCGCCATCATCCTCGGCTTCGGCCGCGTCGGCCGCACTGTCGCGGATCTCTTGCGCGTGCATGAGGTGCCCTATGTGGCAGTGGAGAACGACATCGATATCGTCGCGCAGGCCCGGGCGGAGGGCTACACCGTCCAATTCGGCGATGTGTCACGCCCCGACACGCTCGATCGACTGAGACTCGGGCGCGCGCAGGCGCTCATTATCACCATGGACGACCCGGTGCTGGCGATGCGCGTCACCAATCGCGTGCGGGGCTGGCTGGACGATCTGCCGATCATCGTGCGAGCACGGGACACCACCCACGCCGCGCAACTCTATCGGGCCGGCGCAAGCGACGCGGTGCCGGAGACGCTGGAAAGCTCACTGCATCTCGCCGAGACCGCGCTGGTGGACCTCGGCCTGCCCATGGGACCCGTGATCGCGTCCGTGCACCAGAAGCGCGAAGACTTGCAGAATGAGATCAAGGCGGCGGCGGAACTCGACGTCGCGCCGCGGCTGCGGAGTCGGCGACTGGGGGAAGCGAACGGCCCCGCCTGAACGCAGGCCGCCGCTAGCGCGGCTCGTGCTCGGTTCCGCTGCCCGGGGTGATGAACAGCAGTTCCACCTCTCCGGCAGCATCCGCCGTGTGCCAGACATTGGCGGGGTTGATCGCATAGGCGCCGGCGGAGAGCGCAACATGGGTTTCCGTGCCATCGTCCGCGCGCTGCCGCAGCGTCACGGAGCCGGCGATGCAATAGACGATTTCTTCGCCGAGCGGATGCCGCTCCCACATCGACCAATTGCTGCTGAAACGATAGGCGCTGACCAGGCGGCCGTCTGCGCCATCTCCGCCATGGCGTGCGTCATAGGCGGCATACCATGCCGGATCGGAGGTCATAGCCGGCTGTGTCACGGCCTTACCGCCCCGCGCGAGGTGGATGGGATAGGTAATGAGCGACTTCGGCGTCATGGATCGTCTCCCACACAGGAGCCGGCCGGACCGAGAGGTCTGCCCTCCCCCGTTCAGCGCCTCGTTAGCCCTGCGCGATGCGCGCCTTGATCGCCTCGATCGCCGCCGGTGCAGCCGAACCGTCCGGACCGCCACCCTGCGCCATATCCGGGCGACCGCCGCCACCCTGCCCGCCCAGCGCAGCCACGCCGAGCCGGACCAGATCGACAGCGCTGAACGTGCCGGTCAGATCGTCGGTCACGCCGGCCGCGATGCTCGCGCGCCCGTCATTCACCGCGATGACGACGGCGATGCCGCTGGCAAGCCGGCCCTTGGCGTCATCCACCAGGCCGCGCAGCCCCTTGGGGTCGAGCCCATCGAATTGCTGGGCGAGAACCTTGTAGCCATTGACGATCTCGGGCGCAGCCTCAGCCGAAGCGCCGCCGCCCGATGCGCTGGCCAGTGCGAGCGCCTTCTTGGCTTCGGCCAGCTCGCGCTCCAGCTTGCGGCTCTGCTCGGCCAGCGCGGCCACGCGGGCCGTCGCATCCTCGGGCGTCGTCCGCAAGGTCGTGGCGATGGCGCGCAATTGCTCGTCGCGCTGCGTGAGCCACAAGCGCGCCGCCTCCCCGGTCAGCGCCTCGATCCGGCGCACGCCGCTGGCAACCGCGCTTTCGCCCACGATCTTGAAGAGCGCGATGTCGCCCAGCGCACGCACATGGGTGCCACCGCACAGCTCAACCGAATAGGTGCCCTCGTCGCCCGTGCCCATGGAGAGCACGCGCACTTCGTCACCATATTTCTCGCCGAACAGCGCCATGGCGCCGGCGGCAATCGCATCGTCCGGCGACATGAGGCGCGTGCTGACCTCGGCATTGCCGCGAATCTGCGCGTTCACATCGGCCTCGACCCGCGCGATCTGCGCCGGGGTGAGCGCCTCGGGATGCGAGAAGTCGAAGCGCAGCCGGTCTTCCGCGACGAGGCTGCCCTTCTGGGTCACATGCGGGCCGAGCGTCTTGCGGAGCGCGGCGTGCAACAGGTGCGTGGCGCTGTGATTGGCGCGTACGCGCGCACGGCGGGCGGCATCGACCTCCATGTGGACGATATCACCAATGGCGATTCGCCCGGCCTCGATGCTCGCCTGATGGGCGTGAAGACGGCCCAGGGGCTTGGCGGTGTCCGAGACAGTCGCCGACAGCCCATCTGACTTGCTGATCCGACCGGTATCGCCTGCCTGGCCGCCGCTCTCCCCATAAAAGGGCGTCTGATTGGTGACGATGGTCACGCTCTCGCCGGCCTGCGCCTGCTCGACGCGAGCACCATCCTTGACCAGCGCGACCACGCGACCCTCACCGGCTTCGCTCAGATAGCCGGTGAACTCAGTCGATCCCTCGCTCTCGGCAATATCGAACCAGACGTCTTCCGATGCCTTCTGGCCGGAGCCTTTCCAGGCGGCGCGCGCGGCGGCCTTCTGGGCTGCCATGGCCGCGTCGAAGCCGGAGCGGTCGACGGTGAGACCCTGGGCACGCAGCGCGTCTTCGGTCAGATCGTAAGGGAAGCCGTAGGTGTCGTAGAGCTTGAACGCGGTGTCGCCGGGCAGCGTCGCGCCCGTCGGCAGACCGGCCACGGCTTCGTCCAGCAGCTTGAGACCCTTGTCGAGCGTCTGCCGAAATCGGGTTTCCTCGCGCAGCAGCGTTTCCTCAATCAGCGGCTGGGCGCGGATCAATTCCGGGAAGGCCGCGCCCATTTCCGCGCTGAGACCGCCAACGAGCCGGTGCATCAACGGCTCGGCGGCACCCAGCAGATGCGCATGACGCATGGCGCGGCGCATGATCCGCCGCAGCACATAGCCGCGCCCCTCATTGGCCGGCAGCACGCCATCGGCAATCAGGAAGCCCGCCGAACGCAGATGGTCAGCGATGACGCGGTGGCTGGCGGCCTGCTCGCCTTTTGCCGACGTTTTGGTCAGCGTGGCGGACAGATCGATCAGAGCCCGGAACTGGTCGGTATCGAAGACGCTATGCACGCCCTGAATGACCGTAGCCGCGCGTTCGAGGCCCATGCCGGTGTCGATGGACGGACGCGGCAAATCGCCGACGATTTCGCCGCCCAGCTGCTCGAACTGCATGAAGACGAGATTCCAGATCTCGACGAACCGATCGCCATCTTCATCGGGCGAACCCGGAGGCCCACCGGGCACGTCCGGACCATGATCGTAGAAGATTTCAGAACAGGGGCCGCATGGGCCATCATCGCCCATCGACCAAAAATTGTCTTTGGTCGCGATGCGGATGATGCGCTCGTCCGGCAGGCCGATTTTTTTCCAGTAGCCAAATGCCTCGTCATCGGTGTGATAGACCGTGACCAGCAGCCGATCCTTGGGCAGGCCGAGTTCGCGCGTGACGAACGTCCACGCCAGCTCGATGGCGCGTTCCTTGAAATAATCGCCAAACGAGAAATTGCCGAGCATCTCGAAGAAGGTGAGGTGCCGCGCGGTATAGCCGACATTATCGAGATCGTTGTGCTTGCCGCCCGCACGCACGCACTTCTGCGAGGAGGTCGCCGTCTTGTAGGGGCGGCTCTCAAGCCCAGTGAACACATTCTTGAACGGCACCATGCCGGCGTTCACGAACATGAGCGTGGGATCGTTATTGGGCACGAGCGGCGCGGAAGGCACGATCTCATGACCATTGGCCCCGAAATAATCGAGGAACGCGCGGCGGATATCGTTGGTCGACGTCATGGACGAGCGATTAGGGGAAGCCGCAGCCGCCGACAAGCGGTGAGTGAACGGAAAATCGCGACCAAAATCCGATGACCAGTCGCAAGCGCAGCTTCATGATCGCTTGGGCTGCGCAGCGCGCTACTCATGCGACGCCACTGCCAGACGACGACCTGACCGTGCTTGTGCACGATCAGGCCGCCCGAAAGATCAATCCTCGCTTGCCTCGTCACTGTCCGGCCCGGTCATCATGCCCTCGGCCACAGCCTCGGTGCGCGCGCGGATGGTGCGCTCGAGCTTGTCCATCATTTCGGGATTTTCGCGCAGGAAGTTCTTGGCGTTCTCACGCCCCTGCCCGATCCGCACGGAATCATAGGAGAACCACGCGCCCGACTTCTCGACCACACCGGCCTTGACGCCCAGGTCCAGAATCTCGCCGACCTTGGAAATGCCTTCGCCATACATGATGTCGAACTCGACCTGCTTGAACGGCGGCGCGACCTTGTTCTTGACCACCTTCACGCGCGTGGCGTTGCCGACGATATCGTCACGATCCTTGATCTGGCCGGTCCGGCGAATGTCGAGACGGACAGAGGCGTAGAACTTCAGGGCATTGCCGCCCGTGGTCGTCTCCGGATTGCCGTACATCACGCCGATCTTCATGCGCAGCTGGTTGATGAAGATCACCATGCAGCGCGAGCGGCTGATCGAGCCGGTCAGCTTGCGCAGCGATTGGGACATGAGCCGCGCCTGCAGGCCGACATGGCTATCGCCCATCTCACCCTCGATCTCGGCGCGGGGCACCAGCGCCGCGACCGAATCGACGACCAACACGTCTATGGCGTTGGAGCGCACCAGCGTATCGGTGATCTCCAGGGCCTGCTCGCCGGTATCCGGCTGCGAGACGATCAATTCATCGATGTTCACGCCCAGCTTGCGGGCATAGACCGGATCGAGCGCATGCTCGGCGTCGATAAAGGCCGCCGTGCCGCCCGTCTTCTGCGCCTCGGCGATCACATGGAGCGCCAGCGTGGTCTTGCCCGAGCTTTCCGGGCCATAGACCTCGATCACGCGACCGCGCGGCAGGCCGCCGACGCCAAGCGCGATATCAAGGCCCAGGCTGCCGGTGGAAATCGCCTCGACCTGCATCGCCTCCTTGGAGCCCAGCTTCATCGCCGAGCCCTTGCCGAAGGCGCGATCGATCTGCGCCAGTGCTGCTTCGAGTGCTTTCTGCCGTTCCATGGTTCCCACGTTCTTCTCGCCGTCGATAAGCTTCAAGCTCGCCGTCATGTGCCTGCTCCCCATGGAAGTCAAATCCTCGTGAACCGAAAGTCACAAGAGCCATGTATCCTATTTGTTCTTACGGAACAAGAGGGGAACGAAATTTCAGAACGCAGGTCAGGCGACCCGGCGCGGACCTTCCGCCGGGACCGGCACGACCGCAACCTTGGCAGCGGCGAGGGAAGCCCCCTCCTCCGCCGTCAGCAGTACCGGACCGCGCAAATCCGTCCGCTTGCCGGGCGCGATGCAGCGCGTTGCGGCGCTGAGCTTCTCGACCGGCACCTCCGGAGCTTCCGGCGCGGATGCGGCCTGGGCTCGGATGCTGAGGTCTGCCGACCAGAGCCGACGGACAATTGCGCCGGCCACGGCCAGCGCAGAGGGGCGTTGCGCATTCACGTTCATTCCGTTGGTGAACAGCGAGACGATCAGCCGGTCGCGAATTTCCTCGGAATGAAAGTCGAACAGGATACCGATCCGGCGGGCAGAATAGCGCACCTCGCCGCGCAATATGCCGACGTCGGGCAGCACGATCTGCACCCTTTCACCCACCGCGAAACCGCTCGGCGCATCGAGATGCAGGCCGATGCCCGAGATGGAGATATCCCCCCTTGAGGCGCTGAGCATCTGCCCGTTGTCGCCGATCAGCGTCACCGTCTGGCGCAGGTCGAAGCGCTCCTCGCCGCGCACACGCGGCTTTTCGAGGCACATCATCGCCACCAGCAGCAGCATCACCATGTTGAACGCCAGCCAGAAGGCCACGACCGGCAGCAGCCCATCCTGCGTGACGATGCGATAATCGGGCAGCATGTTGATGGCGAGGCTGGCCAGACTCGCCGCCATGAGGGTGAGCGACGCGAACAGCACATAATCGCCCGGCCCGCGCTTGCCGCCCTTGGAGCCGGAGCCCTTGGGCGTCACCTTGAAGGTCAGCCCCTTCGGCGCGATCAGCGTCTTGAGCGCGGCAGGCAGGATGCGGAAGGTCTGGAAAACGGACAGGATCTGCGCCGCGAGCGGATAATAGCGGCCCGGGGCCAGCATGCTGATGCCACCGAGCAGCGCGACGATCATCGGCAGAAGGAAGAAGATAATGCCCGGCAAATCGACTCCGACCATCGGCGCCAGATTGAACAGCGCGAACAGAATCGGCGCGAGGATTGTGAAGACCGATTGCAGGCCCTGCGTCACCCACGCGGAGGGAAGGAACAGCAGCCGATAGCGGAGCTTCAGCGTGCCCCCCAGCGGGCCATGGTTGAGATAGAGAATCTGGATCGCGCCCTGCGCCCAGCGCTGGCGCTGGACGAAGAAGGCAGCGGTGCTCTCCGGCGCGAGGCCATAAGCCAGCGGCTCGTTGAGATAGCGCGTGATGTACCCCTTGCGCAGGCTGGCGAGGGTCAGCAGCATATCCTCGGTGATCGAGCCCTCGGGCAGGCCGCCGCCGATCTCGTCGAAGATCGCCCGGCGCGTCACCGAGTTGGAGCCGCAGCAGAAGGAGGCATCCCAGCCATCGCGGCCCGGCATGATCGCCTCGAAGAAGAAGCGTTGATCATCCGGCATAGCCTGCTGCAGGCCAAGATTGGTCTGCATGGGATCGTGATTGTAGAAGCTGTGCGGAATCTGGACGATTCCGATCTTCTCATTCTCGAAAAAGCCCATGGTACGGACGAGGAAATCGCGCTGAGGCACGAAGTCGGCATCGAACACGGCGACGAACGGCGCATTCGTCTGGGTGAGGCCATGGTTGATATTGCCAGCCTTGGCGCCCTTGTTGTCAGGCCGGGTGATGTACCCGGCGCCCTTGGCGAGGCACATATCCTGCACCCAGGGACGCCGCCCGTCATCCAGCACCCAGACGCGCGCCTCCGGCCAATCCATCGCGAGGCAGCCGAGAATCGTCTTCTCTAGCACCTCGCGCGGTTCATTATAGGTCGCGATGAAGACGTCCACGGGGGGCAGAAGATCAGCGTTCTCCGCCCATAAAGCCCGCAGGCGGGCTTCCCCCGCATCGGCTTCAGCCGAGCGGTCCGTCGGGCGCGAGAGAATCGCCAGAAGAATGCCGGCATCGAACAGCGCCAGCACCTCCACGATCAGGCAGGAGACCGGCCACCAGAGATCGCTGAAGCTGCCGCCCCAGGGGATCGTATAGAAAATCCGCCAGTGCAGATAATTGACGATAGCCGCGGCAATCGTCGCCACGATGCCAACGCGCGACGGCCATAGCCCGCCAAATATGACGAAGGCGCCCAGCACCAGCGCCAGCGAGGCCCAGGGCGCCGTGAAAGCGACGTCGGTCATAGGGCTTAGAGGCTGCGGCTGAACCGCACCTCGGCCAGACGCCCCACATCGCATTTGCGCGCGGCATCGGCCTTAGCCGGCACCTGCTCGGGCAGCGCAACATCGACGATGATCTCGCGCGCTTCCGGCAGGGAATAGGTCGAGGCGGCGAGCAGGCCTTCCTGTCGGCGACCGGCAGCGCCGGTGATCGCGATGACCCGGCCCTTCATCCACTCGCTCGCGCCGATCATGCGGATGTTGGCGGGCGATCCGGCGTGAATCACCTCGGCCTTGCGCTCGGGCAACGCCACCTGCACGAAGCGACGGCGGCAATCGACCAGATCGACCACCGGCTCACCCGCACGAATGGAGGTGCCGGAACTGGCGGTCGTCGCCCAGACCAGCGTGCCAGCCGGGGCCACATAATTGGCGCGGGCCTGCGCATCCTTCAACCGGAGCTGCGTCTGGGTATACTCGGCATTGGCGTCGGTGAGCATCTTTTCGATGGTCTGGCGCTGGAGCACCACCCGGTCGGCCTGCTGCACGGCATAAGGCGCATCATTATAGCTGTCGCCCAGGAACACCCCGGCGCGCGCGGCGTTGCGGGCAATGCCGATGGACTGGATCTTGGCCCCAAGGCCGCTGCACTCGCTGTCCTTAGCGGCAAGCAAGGCGCTGGCCTTCTCCACGCCGGAGGCAGACATGAAGCCCTGCTCGGAGAGCTGGCGCGCTCGGGCTAGGCTTGCGCGAAGCTCCGTCCGCTCGGCCTGGCAACCGGACAAGGCAGCGCCAGCGGCAGATTGATCCTCGGAGAGGCGCGCCGTCGTGGCGTTGGAGAACACCGTGGCACGGCGCCCCAGCCGGACCTCCTGCGCGGTCAGCTCCCCGAGCTGGCGCTTGGCGAGATCGATCTGCGCGAGGGCAATTTCGGCCCGGGCCTTGAGTTCCGCGACCTCGCCGGTGTCCTGCGAGAGATCGAGCAGATGCACGGGCGTCGGCTTCATGAAATACTGGCCATCGGCGGGCAGCGCCGCCACTGTCCCGTCCGCCGCGGCGGTCAGGCGGATGATCGGCGCGTTGACTGCCGCCTGCGTCGACACATCGTTGAACACATAAGGCGCAAAGCCGATGGCACCCGTGCTCAGCAAGGCTACCGCCAGCGCAATGCGCGTGCTGCGCGCCCGCAGGATCGTTTCAACGCGACTCATGAATACCACCACCCCTGAAAGATACCGGGCGTCTGCCCGGCGCCCACGGAGCGGGACTAGCAGTGGCGTGGTTACGATATCGTTAGCCGAAGGACGGCTAAGGCCACGTTATGCGCGGGCGGTCGCATCATCCTGCGGATCACCCTGGCGGGCGCTCGCCAGCACATCGCGCGCGGCCTCGGCAAGTTGGGAGACCGAGAAAGGCTTGGGCAGGAAGGCCACATTCTCGATGTCGATGGACTTGCGAAGCTGCTCCTCGGCATAGCCGGACATGAACAGCACCGGGATGTCAGGATGGCTCTCCCGGACATGGCGGACCATGGTCGGGCCATCCATCCCCGGCATCACCACGTCGGAAATCAGCAGATCGATCCGCTCGGCTTCGGCAAGCCGCGCCAGTCCCTGCTCGCCATCGGACGCGGTGACGACGGTGTAACCCTGCCGGGCGAGCGCACGCTCGGCGACGTTGCGCACCATGTCCTCATCCTCGACCAGCAGGATGGTGCCGGTGCCCCACGTCTCGCTGACCGCCGCCTTGCGCGGGGCCACGGGGGAAGACATGCCTTCCGAAGCGACCGCGTGCACCGGCAGATAGATGTTGAACGTTGTGCCCTGCCCCACGGTCGAGTCGGAGAAGATGAACCCGTTGGACTGCTTGACGATGCCGTAGACGGTCGAGAGCCCGAGCCCGGTGCCCTTGCCGACCGACTTCGTGGTGAAGAAGGGTTCGAATATCTTTCCCAGCACCTCGGGCGGGATGCCGGTGCCGGTGTCCGAGATGCTGAGGCCCGTATAGTCGCCGATGGGCATGATCTCGTTCTTCATCTCGCGCACATCGGCCGCGGGGACCGGAAAGGTGCGGACGGTCACCGTGCCGCCCTCCGGCATCGCGTCGCGCGCGTTCACCACCAGATTGACGATGACCTGCTCGAGCTGGCCGGGGTCGGCGCGGACATGGCCGAGATTGCGGCCGTGGAAGACCTCCAGCCGGATATTCTCGCCGAGCAGCCGCTTGAGCAGGCTGGAGACCTCGGACACGACATCGGGCAATTGCAGCACCTGCGGACGCAAGGTCTGCTGGCGCGAGAAGGCGAGAAGCTGGCGCGTCAGCGAGGCCGCGCGGTTGGAATTGGCCTTGACCTGCTGGATGTCGTCATAGTCGCTGTCGCCCGGCGTGTGGCGCATCAGCATGAGATCGCAATGGCCGATGATCGCGGTCAGAATATTGTTGAAATCATGCGCGACGCCACCGGCAAGCTGCCCGACCGCCTGCATCTTGGTCTGCTGGGCGACCTGACGTTTGAGGCGCGATTCCTCGCTATTGTCCTTGAGGCTCAGCAGCACCGCGGCCTCGCCCAGCCCCCTCACCCCGGCGAGGCTCAGAGACACGGGCTCGTCCGGCGCGCCGAGCAGGCCGACCTGCATGTCGCCGGACATTTGCGGGCCATTGGCAAAGCGCCGGATAGTGTCGGCAACGGCGGCGCGATCCTCCACCACCACGATATCGCCCGGATAGCTCGGCTTCTCGCCCGGCGGGATGCCCGCAGCGCGACCAAAGGCCTTATTGAAGAACAGCAGCCGCCCTTCCCGGTCGGCCATGCCAAGGCCGAAGGGCAGCAGCGAGAGCAGGGCTTCGACATAAGCGAGGCTGGAAATGCCCTCCACCGCCGAGACGCTCTCATCCACCATGACCAGCACGATCTGGCCGGAGGGGTCATCCGGGCGCAGCGGCACCTGGATCATGCGGATCGGCACCGCCTGCTTTTCTTCCTGCGCGAAGAAGATGCGGCCCTCGGCGTCGACGCGCATATAGCCGGCGAAGTCGCGACCTTCGATGATGCTGTCCGCACGCCCGGTCGCGCGCAGGATGAAGGCGGGATTGGCCGCACGGATGCGCCCTTCCCCGCCAATCATCACGCACATCACGCCGGAATCGGACAGGCGCTCGCCCGCCTCGCCAGCCACGACGCGGCCGAAATCATCGACAATGCTGGCCTGCTGGACACTCTCGAACCGCCAGAGCAGATAGTCATCCGCCCGCCCGGTGCGCGTCACCTGCAGATCGAGATGGAGACTGCCGCGCAAGATGCCGCGCAGGGTGATTTCGCCCTCGCGCCAGGCCGCCTGCCCGGCTTGCGCCACGCGGTTCAGATCGCTCGGGGAAATGTCGATCTCGGCGGGCGCGGGATAGCCACCGAACCAGTCGCCATAATGATCATTGGCGCACACCATGCGACCCGTCCGGTCGGTCAGGGCGATGGCGCAACCTGCGGCATTGGCCGCCGCGCGGATCAGCGTCCAGTCCGGGTCGGCAGGCAGAGCCGGCACGACCGGTGCGAGGCTGCGCTGCGTCACCCAGAGCAGCGCGGACACCGCGAGCACGGACGCCCCGAACACGGCGCCCACGGCAGGATCGCCAAACAGCCATAACAGCGGCGCGCCCGCCAGCAGCGCGACCAGAGCGACCAGCAACAGCATGGGGAAGCGCGGTTGATTTGCCGTCAGATTGAGCAAATCGCCATTGCGCGCATTCGCTCCCCCATCGCTCACGAAATCTGCCCTCCCAGCGGCAAAATCCCGTCGCCTCCGGTCTCAGTGCTTTCGGAGCGGCCCGCCTGACGCCCGCGCCACTTCCGCCCGATGCGGCTCTTCCACAGCCAGGAGGAGACGAAATAGCCGATTGCGGCCGAGACGACCGACACGACGAACAGGCCGAACAGCAGCACCGGTGCTGTCGATGACAGCAGCCAGGCCGTCCATTCCGCCAGCCCAGCCTCGTGATGAATGAGCGCCATCACCTGACTGACATCGCCGGAGCGCCCCAACATGGTCGCG
Source organism: Sphingobium sp. B10D7B (assembly GCF_025961955.1). Taxonomy (NCBI): domain Bacteria; kingdom Pseudomonadati; phylum Pseudomonadota; class Alphaproteobacteria; order Sphingomonadales; family Sphingobiaceae; genus Sphingobium; species Sphingobium sp. B10D7B. Next base: position 1,285,329 of record NZ_JAOQOQ010000001.1, on the reverse strand, counting down.
CCGACATAATAGGATGCAGCGAGGATGAAAGGCGTCGTCGCGGGATTGGACAGGAAGGTCATCGCAGCGGCCAGCGGCACATTCGCCCGGAACGGCAGCGCCAGCAGCGCCGCACCCGCAATCTGCAGCCCGGGGATCAGCAGGAAGATGCCGACAAGCAAGCCCAACGCCACGCCGCGCGGCACAGACCTGCGGGTGAAGCGCCACAGCTCGGGGGCCAGCACGCGATGCGCCACCGGCTTGACGAACCGGTTTTCCGCCAGGCTCTCCCGGCTGGGCATGGACGCGCGAAAGGCCTTGATCAGCCGGCGCTTGGGCATCAGCCCCGCTCCCGCATGATGCGGCCCTGTTCGCGCTTCCAGTCCCGCTCTTTCTCGGTCTCGCGCTTGTCGCGGACGTTCTTCCCCTTGGCCAGCGCCAGCTCGACCTTGGCCTTGCCGCGCTCGTTGAAATAGACGCTCAACGGCACCAGCGTCATGCCCTGCCGGGCGACGGCGCCGTGCAGCTTGGCGATCTCCCGCTCGCGCAGCAGCAGCTTGCGGGGGCGCTTGGGCTCATGGTTGAAGCGGTTGCCGTGGCTGAACTCGGGGATGTTGCTGTTGATCAGCCAGATCTCGTCGTCCTTCACCTCGGCATAGCTCTCGGTGATTGAGCCATCGCCAAAGCGCAGCGATTTGACCTCGGTCCCGCGCAGCATGATGCCCGCTTCGTAAACGTCCTCAATCGCGTAATCGAAACGGGCGCGCCGGTTCTCGGCCACGGTCTTGACCTTGTTGAATGTCGCAGGGCGCGGGCGAGCCATCGGAATCTTTCTGTAATGAGCGCCAGATTTAGGCGATGTGACCGGCCTAAACCAGCCCCGCGATCTCAAGAGCGCGGTCTACCGTCGCACGCGAGGCACCTGATGGCCATGTTATCGGCAGCCGCAGCTCGCACGGCATCTCCGGTCGCACCCGCGAGAGCGCATATTTGATCGGGCCCGGTGAAGAATCGGTGAAGAGCGCATCGTGAAGCGGATAGAGCCGGTCCTGCAACGCCAGCGCATCCTTCCAGCGATCCTCAAGGCAGGCATTCTGGAAATCGGCGCACAGGCGCGGCGCGACATTGGCCGTCACCGAAATGCAGCCCCGGCCGCCCATGGCGTTGAACGCCAGCGCCGTCTCGTCATTGCCGGAAAGCTGGCACCAGTCCGCCCCGCAGGCGAGGCGCTGGGCGGTCACGCGGCCGATATTCCCGGTCGCATCCTTGAGGCCCACGATGCTCGGAAATTCCTCGACCAGCCGGTGCAGCACCGGCACGCCGATATCCACGATGGAGCGGCCCGGAATATTGTAGAGCACGATGGGCAGATCGCAGCGCGAGGCCAGATAGGCGAAATGCTGGTACAGCCCTTCTTGGCTCGGCTTGTTGTAATAGGGCGCGACGACCAGCGCGGCATCGGCGCCGGCGGCCTGCGCCGCGAACATATGCTCCAGCGCGATCCGGGTGTCGTTGGAGCCAGCGCCGGCAATCACCGGCACCCGCCCAGCCGCCTGCTCGACGCAGATCCGTACGACGCGATTATGCTCCTCGATGGTCATCGTGGCGCTTTCACCGGTCGTTCCGCACGGCACGAGGGCGCTCGATCCCTCCTCGATTTGCCAGTCCACGAAGCTGCGGAATGCGTCCTCATCCAGCCTGTCATTACGGAACGGGGTGATCAGTGCCGGAATCGAGCCGGAAAACATATGAAAAAACTCCTTCAAAGCGCGCGCTCGGACAGGCATAGTGGGGCAAATGCACGCGCCCGTTCACCGTTCGATCATCGAGGCTCTGCCATAATGCTTCCCATGGGAAAAGACCTTCGCTTATCTGCTGTCGTTCTTGTTGCGGCCATGGCCTCGGCAGCGACGACCGCTTCGTCCTCGCAAAGCACGCCGACCGTCACCTGGCAGGCCGTTCAGGAGCGCCTCGCCGCTGGCGCCAATGACGAAGCGCGCACCCGCGATGCGATTGAAAACTGGCGCCGCATTGCCTCCAGCGACAGCCACGATTTCTCGGTCTACGCCAACTTCCTGCTCGCCAATCCCGGCTGGCCCGAGGAATCCAAGCTGCGCTCCTATGCCGAGCGGCGGGTGGATGCGGACATCAACGAGCCGTCGGTCATTCTCGCCTTCTTCGCGAAATATCCGGCACGTTCCGCTCAGGCCAAGGCCATTCATGCGCTGACACTGGCGCGGATGGGCAAGCAGAGCGAGGCGCAGAAAATGGCGCGGGACGCCTGGGCTTCCGGCGCCATGGACGCCAAATGGGAGGACCGGCTGCGGATGCAGTTCGCATCCGCCCTCACGCCGGAAGATCATTTGCGGCGCGCGGATTCAGCTTTGTGGCAACGCCGCCCGGAGATCGCCGAACGGCTGCTCGCCTCGGTGCCGGTGACCCGCCAGGCGGTTGTCGCCGCGCGGATCGCCTTCCAGCGCAAATCGCCCAATGCTGCGGCCCTCATGGGTCCGGCCGATCCGGTCGGGATGCTGGACGCCGGCTATCTGGCCGACAAGGCGCGCTGGCTGACCGACAATGGCGACCTTGCTGCGGCCCGCAGCCTGCTCGGCAACCGCACGGCGCTGATGCAACGCCCGACCGACCCGGAAAAATGGTATGAGGTGCTGCTGGCGCAGGCCCGCGCGGCGAACAATGACAATCAGTTCAGCACCGCCTTTGCCATTGCCTCCAAAGTCGACGATGCCTTCCCCCGCGGGACCGACATCAGCGCGCAGTCACTGGGCGTGCGCGATGATTATACCAGCCTGACATGGCTGGCCGGCATGATCGCGCTCAACAAGCTGAACCGCCCTGCCGATGCCGAGGCGATGTTCGACCGCTATGCCAATGGTGCCAAATCCGGCCAGACCAGCTCCAAGGGCCATTATTGGGCCGGGCGCGCCGCACTGGCTGCTGGTCGCCAGTCGCAGGCGACCGCGCATTTCGAGAAGGCCGGCAGCTATCCCGATCAATATTATGGTCAGCTCGCGCTCGAGCGCCTCAAGCGCCGAGTCAATCCCGATGCGCTGGCCAGTGCCGTGCGCCCCAGCGCCGGCGAGCGCGCCGCCTTTATGGCGCGGCCGGTGGTGCGCGCTGCCAGCCTGCTCGGGCGCAACGGGCAGACCCGCGACCAATCGCTGTTCATCCGCGCCATTGCCGACAATGCGCAGACGGACACGGAGCTGGCGCTTGCCGGCGAACTGGCGCAAGTCCTGGGCCGCCCGGATTTGGGCGTCATGGCCGCACGCAGCGCCGGCCGCAACGGCTTGAGCGCCGCGCCCGACTACAGCTTCCCCCGCATGAACGTGCCGCTGAGCGATCGCTCCAACTGGACGATGATCCACGCGATCACTCGGCAGGAAAGCCAGTTCGACCGGGCCATCGTGTCCCACGCCAATGCGCATGGACTGATGCAGCTGCTCCCCTCCACCGCGCGCGAAGTCGCGGGCAAGATCGGCATGAGCTTCAACCAGAGCTCGCTCTACGATCCCAACTATAACGTGCAGCTTGGCAGTGCCTATTTCCAGCAGCTGCTGCGCTATTACAACGGCAGCTACCCGCTCGCCATCGCCGCCTATAATGGCGGCATGGGCCGGGTGAACCGCTGGCTGCAATCCAATGGCGACCCGCGTCTGCCCGGCGTGGACATGGTCCAGTGGATCGAGGACATTCCCATTTTCGAAACGCGCAATTATGTGCAGCGCGTGCTGGAGAATGCGGTGATCTATGACATGCTGAGCCCCGTGCAGAGCACCGCCGACCTGGCGCCGCTCAGCCGGTTCTTGGGCAAGTCGCTACCCGGCTGAGGACCGCCGTTTCCAGCTAGCCCGACCTTTCGACCCAGAACAGAATAGAGATCATGACTGAAAGAGAGACGAGTTCCGCGCCCGCATCGACGTCCATTTCCGGCCCTGCCGACGCCGAGACCGACGAGAAGCGCGGGACCAAGGCCTTCTGGGCCGGCGTCGGCATCGGATCGGCAGCGCTCGCCGCGGCCCTGATGTACGCCAGCAAGCGGCCGAAACGCCGGGGCAAATGAGCGCGCTTCCTCGGCCGAACTACATCACGCCGGGCGGTTTTGCCGCGCTGCGCGCCGAATATGACCAGCTTCTCGGGGAAGAACGGCCCAAGATCGTGGAGATCGTCAGCTGGGCTGCCGGCAATGGCGATCGCAGCGAGAATGGCGACTATCTCTATGGCCGCAAGCGGATGCGGGAGATCGACCGCCGCCTGAAATGGCTGGCGCAGCGGATGAAGCTCGCCAAGATCGTGGAACCTGCGCAGCAGCCGGACAAGAGCCGCATCTTCTTCGGCGCGACGGTCACGCTCGCCGATGAGGAGGACAATCAGCGCAGTGTTACCATCGTCGGCAATGACGAGGCGGATGCCGGCGCCGCTCGGATCGGCTGGGATACGCCGCTGGCGCGCGCCCTGAGAGGAGCTGCCGTGGGCGACCTGCGCCGCGTCGACCTGCCGGGCGGCAGCAAGGAATGGGAAATCCTCGCCATCAGCTATCCGCAATGATCGCGCGGACGGCCTTGCTGGGGATTGGGCTGCTGGCCGGCACGGCGTCGGGGGCATGGGCTTCAGATTGCCCGACGGGGCTCTTCATGGCCGATGCCGGGCCGGATGCAGCCTCGGCACTGGAAATCGGCCCGGATGGTCGCTTCCGCTACATGTTCACCGCCGGCGCTGTGGACGAATCGGCAGCGGGGCGCTGGGAATGCAGGGATGACGGCACCTTGCGCCTCACCACCGAGCCGACCCCCAAGCCGGCAGCGTTCTCGCTCGCCGATGTAGCCAGCGACGGGAACGAGCCGTTCACCCTGCTGGTCACCTGGCCCAATGGAGTGGGCGTTCCCGCCGTCGATTTTGAGCTCACCCTCGAGGATGGCGACACCATCGCCGACTATACCCAGAGCGACGGCTGGACCGGCGATTTAGGCAAACGCCGTCCGCGCTCGATTCAGGTCTCCGAAGTATTTTTCGGCACCAAATCCGAGGTGATCCCGCTGCCCGCGCAGGAGCATCTTCGCGTCCACATCATCCTGACCCCCAATGACATGGGCGTTGCCGCTTTCCGCGATACGCTGGTGACTCGCGAGGACGACAAGCTGGTTCTCCGTTGGCGCGACAGCACGATGCGCTACGCCCCGGCCGCGCAGGACTGAGCGCCTCGCCATGATGGACATCCGCCCCGCCTCGGCCGCCGACTGGCCGGACATCTGGACCGTATTCGAGCCGGTCATCCGCGAGGGCGCGACCTTTCCCCTCGCCCGCGATCTGGATGAGGCGGGTGCCCACGCCTACTGGACCGCGCCGGACAAGCAGGTGTTCGTCGCGACATCCGAAACCGGCATCGTCGGCAGCTACACCTTGCGCGCAAATTCGACCGGCCCGGCCGCCCATGTCGCCAATGCCGGATATATCGTCCGGCCCGATCAGCGCGGGCAAGGCATTGCGCAGGCGCTGTGCCGCCACTCGCTGCAAACGGCTCGCGCGCTGGGCTTTCGCGCGATGCAGTTTAATCTGGTGATTTCCACGAACGTCCGCGCCGTGCGCCTATGGCAGCATATGGGATTTAGCGTGGTCGGGGCGCTTTCCGGCGCGTTTCACCACCCGGTCCACGGCTATGTCGACGCGCTCGTCATGTATCGCAGCCTCATGGATCAGGACTGAGCCGCCTCAGTCCTCGGGCTGATAGCCGAACGCCTCGTGCGCCAGTTTCACGACGGCGGGGTTGGCGTCGGGCATCTCCATCGAGACATGCTTTTCCAGCCGGTCGGCGATGCAGGTAAGCGCCGCGATCCGCGTAGCCTTGCGATCATTGCCATCGATCACCTGCCAGGGCGCCTGCTTGGTGTCGGTCCTGGCGAACATGTCCTTGATGGCATCGAGATAATCGGCCCGCTTGTCGCGATTGCGATAATCCTCCGTGCCCGTCTTCCAGCGCTTGAAGGGATCGTCCAGCCGCTGGGCAAGCTGCTTGTCCTGCTCCTTCTGCGTGATGTGGACGAACAGCTTCACGATCGCGGTGCCGCTGTCGATCTGCTGGGCCTCGAACGCATTGATCTCGTCATAGCCGCGCTTCCACTCGGCTTTCGTGCAGAAGCCCTCCACCCGCTCGACCAGCACGCGCCCATACCAGCTCCGGTCGAAGATCGCGATGTGCCTGTCCTCCGGCAGTTTCGTCCAGAAGCGCCAGAGGAAGTGGCGCCCCAGCTCCTCCGCTGTCGGCGCGCCGATGGGCCAGACCCGGAAATAGCGCGGATCGAGCAGCGACGTCATTCGCTTGATGATGCCGCCCTTCCCGGCGGCATCCCATCCTTCCAGCATCACCACGCTGCGGCGCTTGTGGATGATGTGGGCGACCTGGATCTTCTCCAGCCGCTTCTGGAGCTTGAGCAGCGCCTTGTCGAAGTCGCCGTCGAAATCGGCGCCCTTCTCATAATCGGAGAGCTTGATGGTCATGGCCGCACCCTATCGTGCGGCCAGCCATTGTCGAGAGTTCAGCTCTTTGGCGCTCAGCTCTTTTGCGGCTCGACGACGCGGATGTGCAACTCGCGCAGCTGCTTGAGCTCCGCGTTGGAGGGCGCGCCCATCAGCAGATCCTCGGCGCGCTGGTTCATCGGGAACAGCGTGATCTCGCGCAGGTTCACCGCGCCGCAGAGCAGCATCACGATGCGGTCCACGCCCGCGGCCATGCCACCGTGCGGCGGCGCGCCATATTGGAAAGCGCGGTAGAGGCCGCCGAAGCGATCTTCCACATCCTGCTTGCTCAGGCCAACCTTCTCGAAGGCCTTGACCATCAGCTCGGGCGACTGGTTGCGGATCGAGCCGGACGCGATCTCGAAGCCGTTGCAGACCATGTCGTACTGGAAGGCCTTGATCGACAGCGGATCGGGCCCGTCCAGCGCCTCCATCCCGCCCTGCGGCATGGAGAAGGGGTTGTGCGCGAAGTCCAGGCTCTTGGAGTCCTCGTCATATTCGTAGAAGGGGAAGTCCACGATCCAGCACAGGTCGAAGCGGTCCTTGTCGATCAGGTCAAGCTGCTCGCCGACGCGGATGCGGGCAAGACCGGCGAGCTTGGCGGCTTGCGCCTCCTTGCCGGCAGCGAAGAACACGCCGTCATTGGGACCAAGGCCGAGCGCTTCGATCAGCTTGGCGGTCGCCTCAGGCCCGTGATTCTTGGCGATGGGGCCGCCCGGCTCGCCATCCTTGATGTTGATATAGCCAAGGCCCGAAAAGCCTTCCGAGCGCGACCAGTTGTTCATCTCATCGAAGAACTTGCGGCTGCCCGCGCCGGCGCCGGGCGCCGGAATGGCGCGGATGACGCCGCCGCTCTCGACGATGCTCGCAAAGATGCCAAAGCCGGAGCCGACGAAATGATCGGTCACATCGGTGATGATGATCGGGTTACGCAGATCCGGCTTGTCGCTGCCATATTTCAGCATGGCTTCGGCATAAGGAATGCGCGGGAACCTGCCGGCCGGCGTCACCGGCTTGCCATCGGCAAAGGTCTCGAAGACCTGCGCGATCACCGGCTCCATGGTGTTCCACACATCTTCCTGCGTGACGAAGCTCATTTCCAGATCGAGCTGGTAGAACTCGCCCGGCAGGCGGTCGGCGCGAGGATCTTCATCGCGGAAGCAGGGCGCAATCTGGAAATAGCGATCGAAGCCCGCGACCATCAGCAACTGCTTATACTGCTGCGGCGCCTGCGGCAGCGCGTAGAACTTGCCGGCATGGATCCGGCTGGGCACGAGGAAGTCCCGCGCGCCTTCCGGCGAGGACGCCGTGAGGATGGGCGTCGAATATTCGGTAAAGCCCGCGCCTTCCATCCGGCGGCGCATGTCCGAGATGATCTTGGTGCGCTTGACGATGTTGGCGTGCAGCGTCTCGCGGCGCAGGTCGAGGAAGCGGTAGCGCAGGCGGATATCCTCGGGATATTCCTGCTCACCCGCGACCGGGAGCGGAAGCTCCTGCGCGGCGGAAAGCACGACGGCCTCAGCCGCACGCACTTCGACCTCGCCGGTCGGCAAGTTCGGGTTCACGGCTTCCTTGGCACGCCCCACGACCGTGCCGGTGATGGTAACGACGCTCTCTGCCTTCAGGCTCTCGATCACATCGAACACCGGGCCGCTGACCTCGGTGACGATCTGCACCATGCCATAATGGTCGCGCAGGTCGATGAACACCAGATCGCCATGATCGCGCTTGCGATGGACCCAGCCGGACAGCCGAACAGTCTCGCCGGCATTGGCGGCGCGGAGCTCCCCGCAGGTGTGCGTGCGATAGGCGTGCATGGTCTAACGGCCTTTTATTTTCACGCGCCTCATTGCGAGGGCGCCAATTGGATGACAAAGACGACTTGTGGGGGATATGGTGATACGCTCAAGCGTGCCGCCGGCCCCCAATCCGAGGACCGGCCAATAATAAGATCACCTGCCATATGCAAATCCATCCATTGATCACTGACAGCTCTTCCCTCGCCGCGCTGTGCGAGCGGTTGTCCAAGGCCGACTTTGTCGCCGTGGATACCGAGTTCATGCGCGAGAACACCTATTGGCCGGAACTGTGCCTTTTCCAGATTTCCGATGGGAAGGAAGCCGCGGCGATCGACCCCAAGGCGCCCGGGCTGGACATGGGGCCGTTGCTCGACCTGCTGGTGAACAATGAGGACGTGCTCAAGGTCTTCCACGCCGGCGGGCAGGATATCGAGATCGTCTTCAACCTGACCGGCAAGACGCCGCACCCGCTGTTCGACACGCAGATCGCCAGCATGGCGCTGAGCCAGGGCGAGCAGATCGGCTACAGCAATCTGGTCGACAGCTGGCTGGGCATCCATCTCGACAAGGGCGCGCGGTTCACCGACTGGGCGCGCCGTCCGCTGGACAAACGGCAGATCGATTATGCGATCGGCGACGTTACCCATCTCGCCGCAATCTTCCCCATGATGCTGGAGGAACTGCGCAAGACGGGGCGCGGCGTGTGGCTCAATCAGGAAATGGAGCGGCTCGCCGATCCCGGTAATTATGAGGTCAATCCCGCCGAGGCGTGGAAGCGCGTGCGCATTTCCAGCCGCAAGGCCGATGTTCTCGGGCGCCTGAAGGCGCTCGCCGCATGGCGCGAGACCGAGGCCAAGGACAAGAACCTGCCGCGCGGGCGCATCGTCAAGGACGAGACGCTGGCCGACATCGCCTCCCATCCGCCGCGCAAGCAGGAGGATCTGGGCAAGGTGCGTGGGCTTTCGGCAAGCTGGAAGGGCAATGACATCGGCGCGCGGCTGATGGCTGCGCTGGACAATGCCGCACCCCTGCCCCGCGACGAAATGCCCGAGCGCGACCCGGGTCGCCCCGGCCTCGGCAAGGAAGGCGCGCTGGTCGCCGATCTGCTCAAGCTGCTGCTCAAGATCCGCTCGCGCGAAATCAACGTCGCCTCGCGACTGCTCGCCCGCGCCGACGATCTGGAGATGCTGGCGGCCGGCGTGCGGACCAACCTGCCGATTCTGGAAGGCTGGCGGTTCGAGCAATTCGGCCGCGACGCGCTGGATCTGGTGGAAGGCCGGATGGCCTTCGCCGTGCGCGACGGCAAGCTGCTGATGACCCGCACGGAAAAGCTGGCTGAGCCCAACGACTGATCGCCTGCCGGATGACCGGTGGACGCCCGCATGCTAGGCTGGCCTTTTGAGGAAAGGCCCGGCACCATGCGCATGATCGCTCCCCTTCTCGCTCTTGCCCCGCTGACAGCCTGCGCCACCGCCACGAACAGCATCGGCGAACCGCCGATGGCCGGCAACGGCGCCTGTTCGGCGGACGGGCTGCAAAGCGCCATCGGCCAGCGCGCAACCGCGACGCTGGGCGCCGACCTCCTCGCCAAATCCGGCGCCCGCACCCTACGCTGGGGCCCGCCCCGCTCGGCCATGACGATGGACTATCGCGAGGACCGGCTGAGCATCAGTTACGATGACGCGATGATGATCGAGCGGGTGAACTGCGGGTGACGGGGGGCTGGGCCGAGTGGGAAATTCGCGGGCGCGACATTGTAGAGCCGTGCTGATGGCGGACTGTCCGGACGCGACGTCATGCGAGCCCTTCTTCTCCCCTTGAGGGAGAAGGATACGGAGCCTTGTCGCCGTGAGGCGGCTAGGCGCAGTTGGATGAGGGGTGCGGATCCTGATCCGCTTGATCCTCCGGATCGACACCCCTCTCCCAGCTTCGGCTAGGCAGCAAGCTGCCAAGTCTGCGCATCCCTCTCCCTCAAGGGGAGAGGGCTTGGAAGACGTCCACTCCCCACCCCAAACCGCCCACGTCACGCATCGAGCAGATAGCCCATGCCCATGGCCTGGCCGAGCTGGCGCAGGCGGCGGTCGATGGATTCGCCGGCGAGTGCCGCATGTTCCGGGTCGAGGCGCAGGATGACCGTGCCGTCGCGCACGTCGAGCGAGGAGCCGTCCAGCGGGCCTTCCGCGCCGCCGGACAGGCGCTGGCACAGGCGGATGGCAAGGCCCCACTGGATCGCGCGGCGCAGCAGCGGCTCGGGGGCAAGGCCCGCGAGCAGCGCGGGAATGTTGGTGCCGCCACCGAAATTCGCATGAAGCGCCTGCCCCAGCGCGGCGCGCTCGGCGGCATCCACGCCGACCCAATTACCCTGCAGGGCGAATTCCATGCCGCGTTCGGCGCGAAACTCCGGATTGGCACGCCAGCCGACATCCGCCAGCAGACAGGCCGCAAAGCGGATGCGCGCCCATTCCGGCGGATCATCGTGGAACAACGGCGCGATCCAGCCACTGATCGTGTCGCCATGGCCGACAAAGCGCCCCTGCGCCTCACCCTCGATGCGGGCGGCGACCAGAAGCGGGTCCTGATTCGCCATATCGCGCGGCAAACTCTCGTATAGCAGCCCTTCACGCAGCCCGAAGGCTGAGACGGTGAGATGGGCAGAGCGCAGCCGTTCCACCACCGCGCACAGCAGATGCGCGGCATCCGGCAGCGTGGGAAAACGCGCGCTGGAGACGCCGACCGCCTTGAGGTCCGCCTTCTGCGCGCTTTCCAGCCATTTGAGCAGCTCGGCCGGGCGATCCGGCGTCATTTCGTAATGATGCAGGATCGGCAGCGAATAATTGGTGAGGTGCATGTCCAGCCGCGCCAGCGCGCGCCAGCTGCCGCCGATCAGATAGAAGGGCAGGCCCTGCTCGATGTCGCCAAGGCCCTGCGCCTTGAGCAGCCCATCGAGATGCTGGACCAGCCCCTTGCGTCCCCGCGCGCGGACGTCGCCAATCCGAAAAATGCCGAGCGGTAGCGACACGGGCATCTCGACGCCATCAGGCCGCACGCGCACCAGTTCGAGGCTGCCGCCGCCCAGATCGCCCATGATCCCATCCGCACGCGGCATGCCGGAGAGCAGCCCGTGCGCAGAGGCCAGCCCCTCCTCCTGACCGCTCAGCACGCGGACTTCCAGGCCAATCTCCGCCGCGCGGTCGATGAAGGTGTCGCGGTTGGACGCATCGCGCACGGCAGCGGTGGCAACGCAGGTGATCTGGTCCACCTCCATCTCCACGCACAGCCGGGCAAAGCGCTCCAGCGCCACCAGCCCGCGCTCCATCGCCGCCGCGCCGATCCGCCCGGACGTGCCGATCTCAGCGCCCAGGCCCGCCAGCACCTTCTCGTTGAACAGCACGAAAGGAATGCGCCGAGGCCCATCATAAACGACGAGGCGGACGCTGTTGGAGCCGATGTCGATAATCGCCGTGCGGCGGAAATGCGGCCCGTTGAGCGTCGCCTTCATCGAGCGGCGCGTCGTGCGATCCAGCAGGGTCATGGCCGAACCCCTCCCCTCAGCCACGCTCGGAGAGCGAGAGCTTTGGCACCGCGCGGGCGGAGCGCCGCGAGGCACCGCGACCGGAGAGGGACGGATTGGTCATGAAATAATGATGCAGGTTGAACGGCTTCTTCCCCGGTTTGAGGCGTGTGTAGCTGCCATCGCTGCCCAGCGCCCAGCTCTGCTCATCATCAAGCAGATTGGCGACCAGCACTTGATCGAGCACCTGATCATGGACGGTCGGGTTCTCGATCGGCAGCATATACTCAACCCGCCGGTCGAAATTGCGCGGCATCCAGTCCGCCGAGCTGATGAACAGCCTGGCGCCATTGTTGGGCAGGGACTTGCCATTGCCAAAGGCCCAGATGCGGCTGTGTTCGAGGAAGCGCCCGATCACCGATTTGACCGAGATATTCTCCGACATGCCGGGCACGCCGGGCCGCAGGCAACAGATGCCGCGCACGATCAGTTCCACCTTCACGCCCGCATTGCTGGCGGCATAAAGCTGCTCGATGATCGCGGGGTCCACCAGGCTGTTCATCTTCGCCCAGATGGTCGCGGGGCGGCCAGCGCGGGCATGCTCAATTTCCGCTTCGATCAGCGCCGCGAGCTTGTCGCGCATGTGCAGCGGCGAGAGCGTGATCATCTCCATATGCTGCGGCTCGACATAGCCGGTGATGTAATTGAACACGGCCGCGGCATCGCGCCCGGCCCGGGGATCGGCGGTGAAAAAGGATAGGTCCGTATAAATCCGCGCGGTGATCGGGTGGTAATTGCCGGTACCGAAATGGCAGTAGGTGCGAAAGCCGTTGCCCTCGCGCCGCACGACCATGGAAATCTTGGCGTGGGTCTTCCAGTCGATGAAACCGTAGACGACCTGCACACCGGCGCGCTCCAGTTGCGCGGCCCAGAGCAGGTTCTGCTCCTCATCGAACCGCGCCTTCAGCTCGACCACCGCCGTGACGGACTTGCCCGCCTCGGCCGCGTCGATCAGCGCGCGGATGATCGCGCTCTGCTTGCCAGCGCGGTAGAGGGTCTGCTTGATCGCCACCACATCGGGATCGTCCGCCGCCTGCTTGAGGAAGGCGATGACGACATCGAAGCTCTCATAGGGGTGGTGGACGACGATGTCCTTGGCGCGAATCGCGGCGAAACAATCGCCGCCATATTCGCGGATGCGCTCGGGGAAGCGCGGGGCGTAGGCCGGGAATTTGAGATCCGGCCGGTCTTCCTCGACCACCTCGGCCAGATCGGCGATACCCATGAAGCCATCGATATCCACGACCATGGCCTCATGGCCCTGCATCATCGTCTGCAGCTTGGTTTCGACCGGTTCGGCCACGCCGCTCTCGATTTCCACGCGGATGATCCGGCCGCGCCGGCGCTGCTTGATGGCGCTTCGATAATAGCGGACGAGATCCTCGGCCTCTTCCTCGATCTCGATGTCGCTATCGCGCAGGATGCGGAACAGGCCGCTATCCCGCACGATGAAGCCGGGGAAGAGCAAGGCCGAATAGCGCCGCACCAGCGCCTCGATGGCGATGTAGCGCGCGTTCTTGCCCGGTACGCGGATGAAGCGCGGCAGCGTGGCCGGCAGAATCACCAGCTCCTGCACCACCTCCTTGTCCGATTCGCGCAGCAGGTCGAAGAACAGGCTGAGGCCCTTATTGGGAATGAACGGGAACGGGTGGGCAGGATCGAGCGCCTGAGGCGTGAGGATCGGGAAGATCTGCTCGAGGAAATGCTGGCGCATCCAGCTGTCCGCGCGGGCATCCACCGGTTCTGGGCCGATGACGCTGATATGCGCGCTGCGGAGCGCCGCATGAAGATCATGCCAGACGACCTGCTGGGCAGACATGAGCGCCTCGGCCCGGTCGCCGATCGCCTCCAACTGCTGGGCCGGGGTCAACCCGTCGACCGAGCGCATTTCGACGCCTTGGAGCTGCTGGCCCTTGAGACCGGCCACCCGGACCATGAAAAACTCATCGAGGTTGCTGCCGGAGATGGAGAGAAAGCGCAGCCGCTCCAGCAGCGGATGCGCCGGATTGCAGGCTTCCTCCAGCACGCGCTGGTTGAAATTGAGCCAAGACAACTCTCGATTGAAGTAGCGCGCTCCGTCTGCGGCGCCCGCGCCCGTGATCGAAGAAGTGGGATCGGCTTCAGACACGGTCAGTGGGTTCCCTCATGCGGTGCGGTCTCATCCGCTCCGTCTAGCAGCGCATTGTTACGGAGCGCTTGCCGCGCCAACGCAACCGAGAGTTTCTGCCCCCGCGCCAGCGACAGCGCGTTCAGCTCGGCCACGACGCCGTCGATCGCGGCATAACAGCGCGCGGTGCGGCGGGCGAGAAAATCCGGGAGGTCCGGGGCGAAGGCCGAGCCTGCCCGCTCCAGTCCATGGGCGATCAGCGCTGCGGTAACCGCTTCATCCGGCGGGAGGATACGCGCTACGGCGGCGGTGGCGAGGCGCGTGCGCAGATCGGGCAGCGCAATCGTCCATGTCGGCGGCGCCTCGGTGGCGACCATCAGCAGCGGCCGGCCCGAATCGCGCGCCTCGTTCCAGAGGTGGAACAGGTGGGTTTCATTGGCGCAATCGGCATCATCGACCAGCACGCCACCGCTTTCGCGCAGAAACACCTCGGCAATGAGCGAACGGCCGGACCGGGATGGGCCGACGAGCAATGTGCAGGGCGAGGGCCAGCGCTGCCAATCGCGTATCAGCGCGAGCGCGTCGGCATTGGCAGCGTGGACCAGCAGACTTTCCGCTCCGCCATGCCGCGACCAGCCGATGGGCAGCGGCAACTGGCTCATTGCCCGCCACCGCCTCCGCCGGCTGGTGGACTTGCGGCCCGACGGGCGATCCGCAGCGTATTGCCAGATACGGCGACCGAATATCCCCGTCCTTCAAGCTGCGCGCGCAATTGCTCGATCGTGCCGCTGAAGCCGACCTGCATGACAGACGTGCCGCCGAGTGCCAGGCTTGAGGTCGAGGCCGCGCTGACCCCCGGAATACCCCGCAGCATCGCCTGCGCTTCCCCGACCGAGGCCGTGGTAGGCGTCTCGATCTGAACGCTGAACGAGGCGGCACCGGGCGTATCGGCCGGCAGGACACCGAGGATCGCCTCCAGCCCAACCGCATTCTCGATCTCGACCGCGTTGACCGGCTCCTCGATGATCAGCGAGGGGTCGAGCCGCAAGGTGCCATCCGCCAGCGCGCCGGCGTAAAGCTGGTCGATGCGGGCGACGGCATCGCTCATCATCTTGGGCAAGTCGGCGGGCGTGGCGGCGCGCAGGGTGAAATCCCCGATGAAATTATTGTCCGGCCCATAGCGTGCGCTGAAATGGCCGGTGATCGGCCCACCGGGAAAGCTGCGCTCGATCCGCGCGATAGGCATGATCACATCCGCCGCACCATAAAGATCGAGGAGGATACGCCACCAGTTGCGCCCGCGCCGGCCAGTCTGACCGGGATTGAGCAGCAGCGAATCCGGGCCATCGCCAGCGGTGCGCACATAATCGATCGGGCTGTCGGAAATGCGGAATTCGGCCCACGCCTTCTGCCAGGGCGTCACCCGCTCGAACGTCATCGGCGTGCCCGAATCCCAGAGAACCGGGATCACCAGCAGCGGCGGGGAGCGGCGAATCTGCCCGGAAACGCCAAGCGCCTGCCCGGCCCGGGCACGATCGAACATCACCGAGAGCGTAGCGATATAGCGATTGGGACCGATCTGCTCCTGCTGCACCTCGATACCGGACACCAGCCCATCCAGCACGCTGTCCCCAAGCGCAGGACCGTTGCCGCCATGCGTGCGCTTCCACAGCGATTGCCAGGCGAGGCGCTGCGCCAGCCGCCAACCGGTCGCCCGCGCCGCATCGGCATTGGGCCCGGCGACATCGACGCGAATATCCTTCACCTCGAAATCGCCCTGCGAGGCCAGCGGCGCAATGCCCCGCTCACCCTCGATCTGCGCGACCAGCACAGCCGCAAAGGCCGCCAGAACCAGCGCGAACACGAAGTGAATGGGGCGCAAGGATGGCAGAGAGAGCGTCACGGCGCCCTTTTGGCGGCATTGTTCTGGAAAACCAAGCCCGATTTGGTAAGGGCCACGCATGGACTCCAAGCACAACCAGCCCAAGGGCTACACCTATGCGCAGGCCGGCGTCGATATCGCTGCCGGAAATGCGCTCGTTCGCGCCATTGCTCCGCTCGCCCGCGCGACGCGGCGACCGGGGGCCGATGCCGATCTGGGCGGATTCGGCGGCTTCTTCGACCTGAAGGCGGCGGGCTTTACCGATCCGCTGCTCGTTGCGGCGAATGACGGCGTCGGCACCAAGCTCAAGCTCGCTATCGACAGCGGCAAGCACGATACGGTGGGGATCGATCTGGTGGCCATGTGCGCCAACGACCTCATCGTGCAGGGCGCCGAGCCGCTCTTCTTCCTCGATTATTTCGCGACCGGCCGCCTCGACAATGGCGTGGCCGAGCGGGTGATCGCGGGCATCGCAGAGGGCTGCAAGCAGGCCGGCTGCGCGCTGATCGGCGGCGAGACGGCGGAAATGCCCGGCATGTATGCAGATGGCGATTATGATCTCGCCGGTTTCTGCGTCGGTGCGGTCGAGCGCAACGAAGTGCTGACCGCCGACAAGGTGGCCGAGGGCGACGTAATTCTGGGCCTCGCCTCCTCGGGCGTCCACTCCAACGGCTATTCGCTGGTGCGGCGCCTAGCGGCGGACAAGGGCTGGAAGCTGGACCGCCCTGCTCTGTTCGATCAGGAAGTGCTGCTCATCGACGCGCTGATGGCGCCGACCCGGATCTATGTGAAGCCGCTGCTGCCGCTGGTCCGCCAGGGCCTCGTCCATGCGATGGCGCACATCACCGGCGGCGGCCTGCTGGAGAACATCCCGCGGATTCTGCCCGCCGGCCTGCACGCGCATATCGATGCGGATCTTTGGGCGCAGCCGCGGCTGATGGCTTTCCTTCAGGCGCAGGGCAATATCGAGCCGGGCGAAATGGCGCGCACGTTCAATTGCGGCATCGGCATGGCCGTGGTCGTGGCGCCCGCCGATGTGGACGCGGTGAGTGCGGCGTTGCGTGAGGCGGGCGAGACCGTCCACCGCATCGGCGAGATTCGCGCTGGCGAGAAGGGCTGCACCGTGCGCGGATCGCAAGAGACGTGGTGCGCCATGGCAGACTGGAACGCGGTCCATCTGGGGTAATAAGCCCGAACGGATTGGGGGAACTGACGTGTCCAAGGCCAAAGTCGCGGTGATGCTCTCCGGCACGGGGACGACGATGACGTCGCTCCTCTATGCCTCGCGCCTGCCGGACTGCCCCTATGAGATCGTGCTCGTCGCCTCAAACAAACCTGAGGCGCGCGGACTGACCGTCGCGGCGGCCGAGGGCGTGGCGACCTTTGCCCACAGCCACAAGGGCATGGGCCGCGAGGCGCATGAGGCGATCATGCTCGACGCGCTGCGGGCATCCGGCGCCGATTATGTCGCGCTGTGCGGCTATATGCGCATCCTCACCGCCGACTTCGTGGGCCAATGGGCGGGGCGGATGCTCAACACCCATCCCTCCCTGCTGCCCAAGTTCAAGGGGCTCGACACGCATCAGCGGGCCATCGACGCGGGCGACAGCCATGGCGGCTGTACCGTCCACCTCGTCACACCGACGCTGGATGACGGCCCGGTATTGGGGCAAATCCCGGTCGCGATCCTGCCCGAAGATACGGCCGACACGCTCGCCCAGCGCGTGCTCTATGCCGAATATCAGCTCTATCCCCGAATGCTCGCCAGCTATGTGGAGCGCGAGATGGACCCGGACTGGCTCATCGACCGCGTCGGCCAACTGGCCCTCGCCTTGCCGGAAACGCACGCCCGCGAGTCGCATGGCGCGGCAGGCTGGCGTGTGGGCAGCGAGGCCTCGGGCAAGTTCTTCGCGTATGTTTCTGTGCGCCACCATGGCGAGGACGCGGTCGCGCTGCTGGTCAAGACCTCCGGCGCCGACGAGATGGCCGCGCTGATCGAGGCCGATCCGGACATCTACTACCGCCCGGCTTATTATGGCGCGAGCGGCTGGATCGCGATCCGCCTCGACCGGCCCGGCGTGGACTGGGAGCATGTGCGCGGCTGGCTGGAAAAGAGCTGGCGGGCCGTGGCACCCAAGCGGCTGACAAAAATGCTCGAGATTGCGGACCAGTTCTAGCGCGGGAGCGCTGGCGGTCCCGACGTCCCCGCATTCCTTTCCGTCATTCCCGCGCACGCGGGAATCTAGCTTGAACCTCGCGTCACCGCGAAGGGGTAGTCTGGATTCCCGCGTGCGCGGGAATGACGGAGAAGGAGGGATCGAGGTCTTCGCATAACCGTCGACGTTTCCTGTCTGCCGCCGAAGTCCAGACATCCTCGCGCCAATTGATTGATGCCTCAAATAGGGATAGGGGGTATCCCTATGTCACATCTCCTCGAAATCAATCCGCAGCTGCTCGCCCGTGTCCGGCGGATCGGGGGGCAGGTCAACGCCATCGAGCGCGCGCTCGAATCGGACAAAAGCTGTACCGATATCCTGCATCTGGTGGCGGCCGTGCGGGGAGCGGTGAACGGGCTGCTCGATGAAATCATTGCCGAGCATCTGGAGGCGCATGTCGCCCGACCGGGGCTGAGCGATGCCGAACGCCAGATAGGGGCGGACGAACTGCTGGCGGTCATCCGCCGCTACGCGAAGTAGGAACTCGTGATGCGGACACTCGATATTGAGGGCCTGACGCCGAGCCACGACTTCCTCGGCGCCTCGCACGACCAGAATGCCCGACGCACTTATTGGGTCATCCTGCTGACCGTCGTGACGATGGTCGGCGAGATCATCGCTGGCTATTGGACCGGGTCGATGGCGCTACTCGCCGACGGCTTCCACATGGCGACCCATGCCGGCGCCCTCTCCATCGCTGCATTCGCTTACGGCTATGCGCGCAAACATGCGCATGACCCCGCCTACAGCTTCGGGACCGGCAAGGTCGGCGATCTCGCAGGCTTCGCCTCTGCCATGGCGCTGGGTCTCGTCGCGCTGGCGATTGCCAGCGAATCGGCGGTGCGCCTGTTCGAACCGACGAGAGTCGCCTTCGGCGAGGCCACCTTCGTGGCGGTGATCGGCCTGCTTGTGAACATCGCCAGCGCGCTGGTGCTGATGGGCGGTGCGCATGGGCATGATCATGGCCATGGACATGATCACGCGCATCATCATCACGCCGCCGATGACCATGGCGCGCATGACCATGATGGCCATGAGCATGGGCATAGCCACGGCCATGACAATAATCTGCGCTCAGCCTATTTCCACGTGCTGGCGGACGCGCTGACCTCTGTCCTCGCCATCGGCGCCCTGCTGGCCGGGCGCTATCTCGATTGGGTATGGATGGACCCGCTGATGGGCATCGTCGGCGCGCTGGTCATCGCCCGCTGGGCCTGGAGCCTGATGCGCGACACTTCGACCATGCTGCTCGACCGCAGCGACGAGGCGCTGGCCGGCAAGGTGCGGGCGGTGGTCGAGGAGCAAGGCGATGCGCGCGTGGCCGATCTTCACGTCTGGCGCGTTGGTCCGCAGGCCCATGCCGCGATCGTCAGCGTCATCGCGCAACCGGAGGTCCGCAGCGACACGATTCGCGGCCGCATGGCCGGACGCTGCACGCTCGCGCATCTCACGATTGAAGTGCGCTAGCCGTCCCCTCGGTCGGGACGGCCCGAGACCTTAGCGGAAATTGTCGGCGTAAGCCTGAATCTTCAACGTCTTGGGTGGCGTTCTCACGACGTGATAGGCGATGCCATAGCGCTCGGCATAAGCACGGGCGGCGTCCTCGTCGGGGAAGCTCAGCTTGACCTGCTCCTGCGTGTCGCCAGAGCCGGCCCAGCCCATCAGCGGATCGGGCTTCTTGGCCTCTGCCGGGGCGAACTCCAGCATCCAGGTGCCGGTGCGCGCCCGACCGGACTGCATGGCGTTCTTGGGTATCTGGTAGATCCGGGCGGACATCGGTGCTTTCCCCATCGTGCATATGCCCAACATGCGAGCGCTTTTGCCGTCGCGCAAAGCGGGGGGCCCTGTCAAGATGATTGGGGGAATGAGGCGACCCGTTCGTGTCGAGCGAAGTCGAGACACCCGCGCACCGCTCTGCCGTGTCTCGACTTCGCTCGACACGAACGGAAGGTCATCCGGAACAGGATCACCGATGGGCATCAGCCTTCTTGGTCCGCAGCGTCGCGCTGGCCGCGGCGGGATCATCCGGCCATGGATGCCGCGGGTAGCGTCCGCGCATCTCCTTGGCGACATCCGCCCAGCTGCCTTTCCAGAAGGCCGGCAGATCCCGCGTCGTCTGGATGGGGCGACCCGCCGGCGATGTCAGGGACAAGACGAGCGGGATGCGCTCGCGCCCGATGACCGGATGCTCCGATAGGCCAAAGAGCGCCTGCACCCGCAATTCGACGGTCGGGCCAGCCGGCGCCTCATAGTCGATGGCGTGGGTGCTGCCGGCCGGGCTACGGAACTCGGCCGGCGCCAGCGCCTCGATGCGCTGCGTGGCATCCCATCCCAGGCGCTGGGTTAGCAGGCCATGCAGCGCGCCACCGTCGATCGCGGAAAAGCGCCGGGCATTGGCCGGGAGCAGCATCTCCAGCCACTCCTCGGCATCGGCAAGCAGCGCCGCATCGCCGATCTCATCGCCCACGCCCGCAAAGGCAGCCCGGGTCCGCAACGCCTGCGCCGCCTTGCCCCATGGCAGCAGCCCCAGTCCCTCGCTGCGCAGCGCCTGCGCGAGTGCGGCAATGATCGCGGACCTTTCGGGCGCATCGTCCGGCCCGCTGGTGAGGCGGATGGCGCCCAGATGCCGCTCGCGCAATGCCTCAACGCCGGCCAGATCCTTCCGCCAGCGCACCGTGCGACGATCCACGACGCGATGCCCGGCAGCGACCATCACATCCTCCTCCTGCACGGCTAATGCGGAGAGGATGCGCGCGCCGGCGGCGCTGCCCTGAATATCGCCCACTGCCAGCCAGTCTGCGCGCGCCAGCGGATCGGCGGGATCGAGCCGGAAGCCGCGCCCGCCCGCGCTGATCCAATGTTCGCCGCTGGCATCCCGGCGCCGGGCGATGCGGTCCGGGAAGGCTCGCATCAGGCAACGGGCAAGCGTGGCATCGTCGATGATGCCTCGCGACGAGCCGGACGCGACTAACCCCAACCAGCGCCGCCCGAGGCCGCGCGCCGCTTCGGCCCGCTGCCCCCGCTCGCGCTGCCAGAACGCATGACGCCGGGCAAGGTCCGCCGATGGCCCGCCCAGCCCGCGCTCGGTGAGCAGCACCGCCACGTCAGCCGCCGCACCGCCCTCCCCCGCCTCAGCCGAGGCAATGAGCATATGCGCGAGGCGCGGCTCCAGCGGCAGATCGGCGACCGCGCGGCCATGCGGCGTCGCCCGCCCCTCCCCATCCAGCGCTCCGAGCGCCTCGAGCCGGCGTCCGGCTTCGGCCAAAGCAGCCGCCGGTGGCGGATCGAGCCAGCGCAGCGTGGTCGGGTCGGTCACGCCCCACACCGCGCAATCGAGGAGCAGGCCGGTCAGGTCGCTTTCCAGAATTTCGGGCGGATCGAACGGCGGCAGACCGGCGGTCGCCGCTGCTTCCCATAAGCGGTAGGCAACGCCCGGCGCCTGACGACCCGCGCGGCCGGCTCGCTGGGTTACGGCGGCTTGACTGGCGCGCTCCGTCACCAGGCGCGTGACGCCGGCGGCAAGATCGTGCCGGGGCCGACGGGCGAGCCCTGAATCGACCACGATGCGTACGCCGTCGATGGTGAGGCTGGTCTCGGCGATGCTGGTCGCCAATATCAGCTTGCGCGTGCCTGCCGCCGCCGGCCGCAGGGCCGCGCGCTGGGCTCCCGGCTCGAGCGAGCCATGCAGGCGATGGAGGGCGATGCTCTCGGACAGCCCCATCAGCCGCTCGGCCGTGCGCTCGATCTCGCCGACACCGGGGAGGAAGGCCAGAACATCGCCCTGCGGCTCTTCGGCCAGCGCGCAACGGATCGCCGCCGCCATGTCATCCTCGATGCGCTGCTCTGCCGCGCGGCCGATATGCCGCAGATCGATGGGGAAAGACCGGCCCGCGCTCTCGATCACGGGTGCCGGCTTGCCCTCCACGGCCATGAGCGTGGCAAAGCGCGCACCATCCAGCGTGGCGGACATGGCGAGCAGGCGCAAATCCTCGCGCAGGCCGGATTGCGCATCGAGCGCGAGGGCCAGCCCGAAATCGCCTTCCAGGCTGCGTTCATGGACCTCGTCGAACAGCACGGCGGCGACGCCGGTCAACTCCGGATCGGCCTGAATGCGGCGCCGGAAAATCCCTTCGGTCACGACGAGGATGCGGGTGCGGACGGATTGGCGGCTCTCAAGGCGGGTGGCATAGCCGATGGTGTCGCCGGGCTTCTCGCCAGCCAGATCCGCCATGCGCTCGGCAGCGGCGCGCGCGGCAAGCCGGCGCGGCGAGAGCAGCCATATCTGCCCGCCCGCCACCCACGGCTCGCCCAGCAAAGCGGGCGCAACGCTCGTCGTCTTGCCCGCCCCCGGCGGTGCCACGAGCACGGCGTTCGATCCTGCTCGCAAGGCGGCGAGCAGGTCGGGCAGAACCTCATGGATGGGGAGCGTAGCGGTCACATCATCCGTTTATGCGCCGACGCCGCCAAAGCCAAGCTGGCGGCGTAAGGGATAAGAGCAAATCCTGACCGCCGCAGCGTCATCCGAGGATGGCGAACATGGTTAATGCTTAGCCACCGTCATCGGAGCAATGCGCTCCTGCGACTACACCCGCGCGGCTAGAGTTCCGTGCACTTGTTCACTTAAGTCATGGAACTACCTACCTTTTGCCGCAACGCCCGAACGCTCCGCCTCTTTGCCGCGAAGAGGTATTGCTCTGTTAACCGATCGAACCCATCCATGGCCTCGCTGAGGCGCAAGGCTTCGTAAAAATAGAAAGCTCGTCTGGCCCGGTTGGGCCTTTTGGGGGTCGTCCAAGTGCATGATCATGTTATGTCCGCCTCTTTGGCGGAACCGCACGGCGGGTTGCTGTCCGTGCGCCGTATCCCGTCTGCCTGCGGCCAGAGGCTGCGCACCATCGATGTCCGGCTGGCCGATCGCCCGGATCTGCGCCAGCAGGCGCATGATCTCCTGAACCGCATGTACGGGTGGCGCGGCTATGGCATGGCGCATCTGCTCCCCGACAATGGCGATCATCAGGCCGTCTTTACCGCAGCGCTGGAAGATGCCGTAATCGCCACGCTCACTCTGACGGTGGACTCACCAGCCGGCCTTTCGACTGATCAAACATTTCGCACGGAACTGGATGCGTTGCGCGAGGCGCCCGGTGCCCGCCTGTGCGAACTCACCAAGTTCGCGGTCGACCCGATGACCAAGTCCCCCTCCGTCCTCGCGGGGCTTTTTCATGTCATCTTCATTTACGGGATGCAGCGCTTCGATTGCACGGATCTGGTGATCGAGGTGCATCCACGCCATGTGCGCTATTATGAGGCCATGCTCGGTTTCGACCGGCTTGGCCCGCCGAAGATGGATGAGTCCGTCTCCTGGTGGCCCAAGGATACACCGGTACAGCTCATGCGCCTCAAGGTCTGCGATGTCGCCGACCAGATCAATCGCTTTGCCGGCCGCGCCGACAAGATCGGCCGCTCGCTCTACCCCTATTTCTTCTCGCGCGATGAGGAGCAGGACGTCGCACGGCGCGTAGCGCGCTTGTGGGACAGGGATGCGGGTTGCGCAGAGCCGCGCAGCCGCAATGGCATGAGCGGCACATTCTGGCGCAGCGCCGCCTGAATGGGATCATTCGCTGTCATCGCATGAAAATGGGGATCAACGGCTGCACCCGTTGATCCCCATTCTTTATCTAGGCCGTCCCGTGGGAGACCGCCAGGATCATCAGGCGAACTGGACCCGTGCGCTCGTGCGACGTGCGCGGCGCATCGTGTAACCAAGGCTGCCGAAACCGAGCAGCATCAGAGCCCAGGTGGCCGGCTCGGGAACCGGTGCGCTCACGGGCGACGGCGTGAAGGTGAGGTTGCCGCCGTAAGAGCCCAGACCGGCGGACGTGCCGCTGATCACCAACTCGTTCAGCATGCCGGCCATGATCGGGAAGCCCGAAATGCCAGCCGATTCAACATCGGTGCCCTGACCGAAGATCGGGACGTCCTTGCCGTTGATCGTGACCGTCAGTAGGTCGATGTTGGTCGACAGGCCCGACAGCGTCGTGATGATGCCGCCGCTGCCGACGCCATCAACGTCGACGATGAAGCGGTAAATGTCGGTGAAGATGCCCGAACCGATGTCGGTGCGGCCAATGGTGGCCGAAACGGCTTCGGTGATGGGGGGAATGGTGTCGCCAGACGTGGTGAACTCGTCATCGCCAGGCGTGAACGTGCAGTTCATGGCAACGCAGGTGGCCGCGTTGGCCGCACCCGGCGCAAATGCTGCTGCAGTGGCCAGCGCGGCCAAAGATACCAGTTTCCTCATGGATAGCTCCTTTGTTTGTTCGGTTTTTGAGCTGGCTCATCATGCTTCTCCCACACCGCCTGAAAGGCGAACATTCCGAGTAGATAATGAGGCGACCGCTCGAGCAGAGAAATACTGGTCGGTTAACGGATTATCAACGAAATCCTCATATTTTATTGCTGTATTTCAGATACTTAATCTGACCAATCAATTGGGCGGGTTCCCAAAGTTCCAAACCGTTAACCGCAGATTTACCACGCTATGGCGGACAGCGCGGTCGCTTCATCGCAACGCAGCATCGTTCCCGTGCAGCGCAAAATTATTTGGGTCGTGGCCGATATACCCCGTGTCCCGAAAATGGACGGGACGGGACTGGCGAGAATAGGGGAAGTGGCCGCCTGCCGCACCGACAAGCCCCGATTCGAGACCGGCTAGGCGAGGCGCCCCACCCCAGCGGGCAGCGCGGCGCGTCATCTCGCTATGGGTGCCGTGCAACGTGGGAGGCGCTGGCGCCCGCTGAAAAGCCGGATCAGTAAGCCCGCGCGATGGCGAATTCGACGGCTTCGACCAGCGCAGACTTGGCGGCACCCTTGCCGTACATGCCGATGGCGTCGATGGCGCGCTGGCCATAATGGCGCGCCCGCGCCATGGTGTCGTCGATCGCGCCGGTTTCGCGCAGCAAATGCTGGGCATGGGCGAGATCGGCATTGTCGCCATGGAGGCCGGACATCGCCTCTTTCCAGAATTTGCGATCCGCCTCGCCGCCGCGCGCATAAGCGAGGATCACCGGCAGCGTGATCTTGCCATCGCGGAAGTCATCGCCGGTATCCTTGCCCATCGTCGCGCCGTCCGAGACATAGTCGATCGCATCGTCGACGAGCTGGAAGGCAATGCCGAGATTGCGACCATAGGCATCCAGCGCGAGTTCCTCCGCCTCCGGGCGCTCCGCAACCACGGCGGCGATCCGGCAGGCCGCTGCGAACAGGGCTGCGGTCTTGGCACCGATGATGTCGAGATACTGGTCCTCGTCGGTCTCCACACGACGCTGGGCGGTCAGCTGATTGACCTCCCCCTCGGCGATCACCGCAGATGCGTTGGAAAGGATCTTGAGAACCTTGAGGCTGCCATCCTCGACCATCAGCTCGAAGGACCGGCTGAACAGGAAATCGCCGACCAGAACCGAGGCATTGTTGCCCCAGATCATGTTGGCGGTCTGCTTGCCGCGGCGCATGGCGCTGCCGTCCACCACATCATCGTGCAGCAGCGTGGCGGTGTGGATAAACTCCACCGTCGCCGCCAGCTTGTGGTGCCGGGTGCCGGCATAATCCAGAAGCCGCGCGCAGGCGAGCGTGAGCATGGGCCGCAGCCGCTTGCCACCGCCGGCGATGAGGTGCCCGGCCAGTTCCGGGATCAGCGGAATGCGCGACTGCATTCGGGCGAGGATGACTTCGTTGACGCGGTTCATATCCTCCGCAACGAGGCTCAGCATCGGCTGGAGGGATGGCGCGCCCTGGCGGGGCAGGTGGTGGACTGTGGCGCTCATGCGCGGTGCTCTGACCAGATGACCGCGCTTTGGCAAGCAAATTGGCTTGCCTTGTGCGCCCGGAGCGGCAAGTGATGCGCCGTTGCGGGCGCTGCCCGGCCCCTCATCAGCCTGGTCCGCCCCAGCGAGATCAGGCCACAGGAACAATGCCCCAGAGGCTCAGGGAGACGACCCGGAATGGACGAAACGCTCAGGCGCTACCGCGAAAGCATCGACAATATCGACGCGGCGCTGGTCTTCATGCTGGCAGAGCGCTTCAAGATCACCAAGGCGGTCGGTGAGCACAAGGCCCAGTCCGCCCTGCCCCCCGCTGACCCGGATCGCGAGGCACGGCAGATCGCCCGCCTGCGCACTTTGGCTGTCGACGCCAATCTCGACCCGGATTTCACCGAGAAGTTCCTGCGCTTCATCATCGATGAAGTGATCCGGCATCACGAGCAGATGCGCGCCGACGAAGCGAATGCCGCCGGCGCCTGAGGCGCCCGAGGGTAACGCCGCCAGATTGTTCCCGCTGCGTTAACCAGGTAACAACCTGCGCCGGGCCATGATGGGCCATGGGGCAAAGCCAGCGCCAAATCCTTTACGCCTTCATCCGCCATGCCGGCCTGCCGGTGCTGGCGGGCCTGGGCTATTTCGTGATTTCCTACGCGACCATATCGCTCAAGACCACGAATGGCATGGTCGCGCCCGTCTGGATCGCCAACGCTCTCCTGCTGGCGCTCGTGCTCGCCCGGCCCGCGCGGCAGGCCCCTGCCCTCATCATTGCGGGCATGGTCGCCAATGTGCTGTCTGGCCTGCCGGCTGGCAATAATCTCCAGACGGCCTTGGTCTACGGGTTCGCCAATGGGCTGGAAATCGCCGTCGCGGTGGCCGGGCTCAAGCTGCACAGGAATGGCGCCCACGCCTTTTCGGACCCCGAGGCTCTCCCTCATGTGCTGATCTGGGCCGGGCTGGTCGGCCCGGCTTGCGGCGCTTTTCTCGGCGGCCTCGGCGCCTGGGCCAACAATGCGCATCCGCTCAGCGAAGCCTATGCGCGCTGGTTTCTGGCGGATGCTCTGGGCTTGTTGATCTTCACCCCGGTCTTCCTCGCCATGTTCAACGGCGAGATGAAGCGCAGCCTCGCCAGCCAGACCCGGCGACGCAGGCTGGAAGCCGCTGCGCTGCTCGCCCTCACCGCCGGCGCGGCTGGCATCGCCTTCTTCTCGAAGGAATCATCGCATCTGCTGCTCGTCGTTCCGCCCATGCTGCTCGTTCTGCTGCGCAGTGGGTGGATGGCGACGAAGATCGCCCTCGCCATCGTCACCGTCATCGGCGGCGGAGCGATGATGGGTGGCTATGGGCCGCCCGTGATGCACAGCCATCATGCGGCCCATCACCTCTACGGCATCCAGATGTTCATCGCCCTGCTCATCGTGGTGCAGGTGCCGATCTCGGCTATGCTCGCCAGCCGCCAGGCGACGATCGAGCGAATGCGCCAGAACGAACAGTCGCTGAACCTGCTCGCCTCCGCGTCTCCGGTGCTGCTGCTGGCGTTCAACCTTAAAGGCGTCTGCACGCGGGTCGTGGGCACGCGCGAACTGCTGTTCGACCGCCCGTTCGACGCGCTCGTCGGCGCAGAGCTCTCCGACATTTCGGAGGAAGGCCAATATGACCTGACCCGCGCGCATAGCGCGGCGCTTGAGGATGTAAGCACCAGCCAGATTGCCGAGTTCCGTACCCTCAAGCTGCGTGACGCCTGGATGGAGGCCGCATTCCGCGCGCATTTCGACGAGCGCGGTCGGTGCATCGGGACAATCGCGACGGTGCAGGACATCACCCAGCGCAAGAAGCAGGAACTGTGGCTCTCCCGCACCGCCACGACGGACAGCCTGACCGGTCTGCTCAACCGCGCCGGCTTCCATCAGCGGCTGGAGCAGGCGCTGGTGAAGGCGACACCGGGCACCCTCAGCCTAGCCGTGATCGACATCGACCGGTTCAAGCTGATCAACGACAATAGCGGCCACCAGATGGGCGATACCGTGCTGCGGGAAATCGCATGTCGCATCTCGAGCCAGGTCCGGGCGAGCGATGCGGTCGGGCGCATGGGCGGCGACGAGTTCGTGGTGCTCCTCGCCACCTCGAATTGGGATCGTGTGCAGGAAATCTGCGGTCGGATCGTCTCCGCGGTCAGCAGCGAGCCCATTGCCCTGCCCTCGGGTAACAGCCTGCGGGCTGCGATCAGTTGCGGCGTCGTGCGCTACCGGCAGGGGCAAAGCGCCGAGGATTTCATCCATGAGGCGGACATCGCGCTCTACCAAGCCAAGCGCGGCGGTCGCAATCGGGTGGTCGCTGCCTGATCCGCAAGGTCGGCCGCGAACTGGCGACATTTTGTGACATTTGCGTCTTCCCGCGACAAAGTCTCGCGACAAGTCCCCGCTATATCATGGTCATGGCGCTACCCCCCGGCGCCGGCAGACCAGGAATTCAAGTCTATGAAACGTCTCACCGCAATCGCGCTCTCCAGCGTCGGCCTGCTGTCCATCGGGACCATGGCAATCGCTCAATCGGCACCGCAGCCGCCGCAACGCGGCGAAGCCCGGCCCCCGATGGATCGCGCGTCTCTTGAAAAGCGCCTCGCGACCATGTTCGATGCCGCCGACACCAATCGGGACGGCGTGCTCTCGGTTGATGAGCGCAAGGCTCATCAGGCGCAGAATCGCGACAAAATGCGCGATGCGATGTTCGCCCGCCTCGATGCCAATAAGGACGGCTCAATCTCGAAAGCCGAATTTGCGGAAGCCGGCGCGATGGCCGGCAGCCATCAGCGACGCGGCCACGAAGGCAAACGGCGCGGCCATGGCGGCCCCGGCATGGGCGGCGGCATGATGATGATGGGACGCGAGCTTGCTGCCTATCGTGACAAGCCGATCCCCCGCGCCACCTTCATCCAGGCAGGCCTGGCCGGCTTTGACCGAATGGACACCAACCGTGACGGCAAGATTTCGCCCGAGGAACGGCAGGCCGGCCGGAAAGCCATGATGGAGCGCCGCAATACCGACCAACGGCCCGCGCCAATGCCCCCGGTGCGCTGAGCCCCTTGGCCGATCCGGCGGAGACAACTCCCTATGCCGCCGGATCGGCCATCCCACTTTCCCTCGGTCGCCTGCCCCTTTCAGGCGGCTGAGGGATGGACCTCAAGACCCAAGCAGGGCAGAGAATTGCATCCCACCGATTTTGCGAAAGCGCTTTGATGTCCGCACGGCCCCATCTCCTCCTCGTCGACGATGAAGCGGCCATTCGCGAGCCGCTGGGGCAATATCTCCAGCGGGCCGGCTTTCGCGTCTCCGATGCCGGGAATGCGGCCGACGCGCGCAAGATCCTCGCCGGCAGCGCCATCGAACTGGTGGTGCTGGATATCATGATGCCGGGCGAAGACGGGCTGAGCCTGTGCCGCTCGATCCGCGAACAGGGCGAGATGCCGGTCATTCTGCTCACCGCCCGCACCGAGGAAACCGACCGCATCGTCGGGCTGGAAATGGGCGCGGACGATTATGTGCTCAAGCCCTTCTCGCCGCGTGAGCTTGTGGCGCGGATCAAGACAATCCTGCGCCGCGCCGGCAACGGCACCGCCCGCGAACCGCAGGCAAGCGCATCCCTCTATCGCTTCGAGGGCTGGACGCTCAGCGCCGACGACTGGACGCTGACCGGCCCGGACGAGGTCGCCATCCCGCTCAGCACGGCCGATTACCGGCTGCTCCATGCCTTCGTCACGCATCCGCGCCAAGTGCTCAGCCGCGATCAGTTGCTCGACTTGACGCAGGGCCGGGAAGCGCATGCTTTCGACCGCTCGATCGACAACCAGATCAGCCGCCTGCGCCGCAAGCTGGAAGATGACGCCCGCTCGCCGACACTCATCAAGACCGTGTGGGGCGGCGGCTACATGTTCGCCGCCGATGTGGCGCGCGAATGACCCTCAGCCTGCGCACCTTCACCGGCTGGCTGCGGCCGAGAACGCTGGCGGGGCAGACGATCCTCGTCGTCGCCGCCTCCTTGTTTGCCGTGCAGCTCATCGGGTTCAGCTTCTACTACATGATGCAGCGCAATCAGTGGGTGACGATTGCCGCCGCCCCGGGCGTCATCCGCATCCTTGAGGCGCTCGATCAGCGAGACGCACCCTCCCCTTGGCATCGCGCGCGGGCGGCCCGCGGCATCGTCGTCACCGACGCGCCACCCCGCCGTGAGGGCGCCGACTCGCCGCGCGTAGCCGTACGTGCCAACGAGCTGTTCCGCTCGGCCGGGCTGGTGCCGCTCGCGGTCCGGGTCGCCATTGCGGAAGCCCGGCCCGGCGCGGATGGGCGCGAGCGCGCGCGCGATCTGCTCCAGCCGCCCAACCGGCGCGCACCACGGCTGCAGGTGCAATTGAGCGTGCAACTCCGGCCCGACCGCTGGATCACCGTCTACACACGCGCAGCGCCGGTCGCCCAGCCGATCCTGCGTCAGATCGTGATGCAGTCGCTGTTCCTCTATGGCATCGTGCTGATGCCGCTCGTCTGGTTCACCCGACGCCTTGCTCGCCCGCTTCACGCGCTCACCCAGGCCACCGCCCGGGTTGGCACGCCGGAGGGCGCCTCCCCGGTCATCGAAACCGGACCGGAGGATTTGCGGCGCCTCGCAGCGTCCTTCAACGCCATGCAGGACCGCATCCGCTCCATGCTGGAGGAGAAGGACCATATGCTCGGCGCCATCGGCCATGATCTGCGCACACCCCTCACGGCGCTGCGGGTGCGCGTGGAATCGGTCGCCGAGGGGGCGGATCGCGAGCGCATGGTCGCGACCATCGAAGACATGCAGAAGATGCTCGACGACATCCTCTCGCTGGCGCGCGTCGGCCGGGACCGCGAACCACCGCAGCGCATGGACCTGGCCGCGCTGGCCGATGCGACCATCGACGATTTCGAGGATATGGGCGTGCCGGTGGAGCGCAGCGAGATGCCGCGCGCCATCGTCAACGTCCATCCCCGCGCCGTGCGGCGAGCGCTCACCAACCTGATCGAGAACGCCGTCAAATATGGCGCACGCGCGCACGTCTCGCTGCGGATCGAAGACCGGCGCGCCACGCTCTGCGTGGCCGATGAAGGCCCCGGCATCCCGGAGGACCGCATTGAGGACATGCTGCAGCCCTTCACCCGCATGGAAGCCTCCCGCAGCCGCGACACCGGCGGCACCGGCCTCGGCCTCGCCATCGTCCGAGCCGTGGCCTCGGCGGAATCGGGCCGACTGGAACTGCGCAATCGGCCTGAGGGCGGGCTGGTCGCGGAGCTGAGCTTTCCGCTGGCGTGAAGACCCGCTCTCGTTTGTTTATGCGTCGACCTCGGACACACTGGTGACCGACAAATGGTGGTCAGCGATGGCCGGACGCCCCTGCCATCGACGCCGATTCCTGCCTGCTGGGAACATGTCCCAGAACAGGATGCAACGGGGAAGCCAAAGTTAACAAAATGGAAACAGCCTCTGAGGAGCGGTATGTTTGCATCAGCGACATTTGAGTCGTGGGAGGCAGATCGGCTTGGGGTATTGTCGATTTGCGAGATGCAGAGGGCACTTCCATGGGTAAGTTTTTGACAGTGGCGCTGCTGGCATGCGGAACCTCATTTGCGGCTCTGCCTGCCAATGCAGCCGTCGTGGTCAGCGGGTTCACGCTCACCACCGGTACGTTTGGCGCGCAGACCGGCGTTCATTCGTCCGGTTCGCAGTCTGGCTCGACCTTGAACGGTTATGTCAATCAGGACGGATCGGGTGTCACGTTCAGCACGAGCACGGGCTCGATGAGCATCACCGGCAACGGAGAAGCCACCATCAATGGCGATCCGCTGCTTGAAGATTTGAGCGTCCTCTTCGCCAAGGGCTGGGACAATGTGACGTTCAATTTCGCCGGCGACACCGGGACGTTCAACCTGCTGGTCAATGGCTCGGCGCTGTTCTCGAGCCCCGCGTGCAACATCTGTACGATTGGCAATGGCAACAACCAGTTAACGCTGAGCGGCACGGGCATCACCAGCCTTGCTTTCACGTTCAATCCCGGCGTGACGAGCACGCGTCAGTTCCGCGTGGAAGGCGTGAGCCAGGCACCCGTGCCTGAACCCACGACCTGGGCGATGATGATTGCAGGCCTTGGTTTGGCAGGGGCAGCGATGCGCCGTAAGAGTGCCAAAGTGCAGTTCGCCTGATCCCGCCGGGGAAGCTGCACAGCGATTTCCCCGCGCTTCGGATAGCTGTTTGAAAGAGCGCCGTCCCCGGCGCCCTTTTTGTTTGACCGATCTGCCGATCGGTCGCGTCCCACTCTACCCATGATCGCAAACCGGGCGGAACCGTGTGGCGTGAAGCGCACCCTCACCGCATCAGTGCTGGTCCATCAGCCCCGTCGTGCGGGCTGTAAGATCGGTCTTGCCTGGGGGCGTGTTGGAACTGCGCTTGGGAATCGAGTCCGCATTGATCACCGTCGCGCCTTGGGGCAGCGCGGTTCGGCCGAGGTCCAGCTTGCGCACTTCGGATTCCGCCATAGCGACGCGCTGGTCGCGCACGAGGATGCGGCGGTCGATCTTGGCCTGCTCGGGGCTTTTGGGAGCCGGCGCCGCGGGCTGCGCGTCTGCGGCATTAGCGACCGCCCCCCCGGCGGGAGAGTCCTTGCTCCACGCCAGGATCACCGACATGCGCCGGTTGCGCGGATCGTAGCGGTTGTCAGCGACGAAGGGCTCGCGATCCGCCACGCCTTCGATGCGCGCGAAGCGATCCGCTCCGATGCCGCCCTGTGCGAGCACGGCGCGAGTGGCTTCGGCGCGGGATGACGAGAGCAGCCAGTTATTCATGTTGCGCCCGGCGGCATAAGGCAGCGCATCGGTGTGACCGCGCACGATCACATCGTTCGGCACTTCGGACACCGCCTCGGCAACCTGCGAGAGCAATGCGCGGGCTTCCGGCACAAGCCTGTCCGTGCCGATGGCGAACATCGCGAAATCGGCTTCATCCACCAGATCGATGCGCAGGCCCTCCAGCGTCTCGGTAAAGCGCACATGCTTGCGGAGCTTGCGGAGCGCTTCGGTGCGCTCGAGCTTCTGCTCCAGCTCCTGCTTGAGCTTCTCGAACTTCTGGCGATCCTGGTTCTTGAGATCCTCGCCGCCGACATCCTTGGTGCCCGTGGCGTCGCGCGGGATGGTGATGGCAAGATTGCCCTGCCCGCCCGTCGTCGGATAATTTTCCTTGCTGACGAGGCTGTCGCCGCCGAACATCCCGCTGGAGCCGGCGCTATCCATCTTCATCTGGACGAGTGTAGGCGTGAAATAGTCGGCCAGCCCCTTGCGCTGCTTTTCGGTTGTCGCGCCGAGCAGCCACATGAGCAGGAAGAAGGCCATCATCGCCGTCACGAAGTCGGCATAGGCCACCTTCCAGGCGCCGCCATGATGGCCGCCATGGCCGCCATCGATGATCTTCTTGACGATGATCGGCCTGGGTTCAGGCTCGTTCACCGGTTTCTTTGCGGCCGATGCCATGGCTTAGCCTCAGCGCCCGCGCATGCCGTCGAACACTTCGGCAAAGGCCGGCTGGTTCGCATGGATGAGGTTGGAGCGCGCGGCCTCGATGACGAGCGGCTGCGGGTGGCCGTGGAGCGAGGCGATGATGATCTGCTTGACGACATGATACATGGCGCCATCCGCCTCGATCACCTGCTTGGCGCGACTGGCGAACGGCCCGACCATACCATAGGCCAGCAACACGCCGAGGAAGGTACCGACGAGCGCCGAGCCGATCATGCCGCCCAGAATTTCCGGCGGCTTGTCGATCGAGCCCATGGTCTTGACCACGCCGAGCACGGCTGCGACGATGCCGAGCGCCGGGAGTGCGTCCGCCAGGCCCTGAAGGTTATCGGCAGGACGAACCGCCTCATGGTGGTGGGTCTTGAGCGCATTATCCATCACGTCCTCGACCGCGTGCGGATCGAGCGTGCCGGATGAGACGACCACCAGCCGCAGCGTATCGCAGATGAGGTGGATGAGCGCGCTGTCCGCCATCAGCCGGGGATACTCGGCGAAAATCGCAGAGGATTTGGGGTCTTCGATATGCGGTTCGAGCGCGACGGGGCCTTCGACCCGTAGCGTCTTCATCAGCTTGCTGACGAGGAAGATGCAGTCGAGATAGTCCTGCTTCTTGAACTTGGGGCCCTTGAACACGGTCATCACGCCGCCGGCCAGCGCCTTCAAGTCCGCGCCGCTATTGCCGATGATCAGCGCGCCTGCCGCGGCGCCGCCGATGATGAGCATTTCGTGCGGAAG
Organism: Sphingobium sp. B10D7B; assembly: GCF_025961955.1. NCBI lineage: Bacteria > Pseudomonadati > Pseudomonadota > Alphaproteobacteria > Sphingomonadales > Sphingobiaceae > Sphingobium > Sphingobium sp. B10D7B. The sequence goes on along the minus strand of NZ_JAOQOQ010000001.1, from coordinate 1,251,115 downwards.
CGCATGAAGCACCGGACCAATGGCGCCGCCGGTGAGCATGAAGCCCCCGAAGACCATGACCAGCAGAACGACAAGACCGATACCAGCGAACATTCTGATCCCCGCATGTTCATAAAACGGGACCGCGCACAGCTGCTTTTGGTCCCTTCATCCCTTCCTAGAACGGCTCTGCTGAAACAGGGTTTAGCGACAGGGTTAGCGAAAGATGACGATTACGATTTTTCGAAATTTCTGCCGGCGCGAACAAGAAAACGGCCCGCAGCCAAAAGCCTGCGGACCGCCAGATTTGCCTCTCTTCGAACAGGATCAGAAAAGATCGAATAGCGACTTTTGATTGATCCGCGCGAAGGCCAGTTGCGCGGCTTCCAGCGTCAACAATTTGCTTTGCAGCTTCACGCTGGTCTCGGTGATGTCCGTATCTTCCAGAGCAGAGCGGCGCTCAGTCAGCGCCAGATCGGAATTGGTGAGCCGGCCGCCAATGTCTTCCAGCCGCTGCGAGCGAACGCCCTGCACGGACTGGGCGACAATGACATGATCGAGCGCGGTGCGGGCATCCTGCAGGGCAGCGGAGCGGTCTGCCTCCGTGCCGGTGCGCACCACATTGATGATGTCGGAGATCACCTGATCGATCGACCGGCTGCCCACCGCATTCTCCATGATGCTCGCGCGGGTCGGCACGGCTTCCACGTTCAGCCCTGCGCCCAGAGGAATCAGCACGGCGCTGGGATGATCGAAGACCGGCGTGCCCTGATAATCGGTCTGATTGAGGAGATCGTTGATCGTGGCGCGAATGCCTTCCAGTTCCTTGGCCACCGCCTCGCGCCCGGTCGATCCGTCGGCGGTCGAGGTGGACGTGACGATCAACTCGGTCACGCGCGTCATAAGATTGTTGACCTCATTGAGATTGGTGCTGGCCTGCGTCGCGCGGGATTCGGCGAAGGTCAGATTGCCCTTCCACGCCGCGTTGATCGACTGGCGCCGCCCGACCTGCGAGATCTGCACCCAGTCATGCGGATTGTCCGAGGGCTGGTTGATCTTCTTGGTCGTCGAAATCTTGGTCTGCTCGCCCGCAATATCCGCAGCGAGCCGCTGCTGGCGGGTAATCTCAGCCGTGATGGACTGCGTGGTGATGAAAACCATGATGGATCGCCCTTATTGCGTCAGAATGCGGAAATCAGTGTCTGGAACATTTCCCGCGCGACCTGGATCACGCGGGACGATGCCTGGTAGGCCTGCTGCAGCCGGATCAATTCGGCCGCTTCCCGGTCGAGATTGATGCCGGCCACATCGGCGCGTGCCTGCTGCGCCATGGTGTTGCGGCTCTCGGCCGCGGTCTGCTCTTTGGTCGTGCTGTTGGCGATGCTGCCATGGGTCGCAATGATGCCGGTCCATTCATCCTCGATGGACCCGCTGCCGCGCAGGGCGGTCATGGCCAACAGATTGCCGTTTGCGGTGCCATCGGCGGAGAACCGCGCGACCAGAGCCGGCGAGCTGACCAGCACCGAGAGCGAGCTGGCATCCGCCCCCATGCTCAGCAGTGTCTGACCCGCGACACCGGGCGATGAATAACCGCTGGTGTGCCAATCATTCATTTCGCTCACATAGCGGCTCGCGAGGTCGTCCAGCGCGTCGATCCTATCCCGCACAATGCCGGCACTGGTGGCGATGCCGCCTAGCGCGCCGCCTGTCGGGGTAGCAATCGCCGTGCCGTCCGCCAGCCCGAAGCTCAAAATGCCATCGGCGGCCTGACTGACCGTCAGGGTCTTCACCTGATTGTTCTCGACGAGCGTCTCGCTGCCGTAACTGATGTTCGCGACGCCATTGGCGCCGAAGGTCACCGTCACGTTCAGCCTCTCGGCAATCTCGCTCAGGGCCTGATCGCGCGAATCCAGCAGGCTCGCATGGCTGGCCGTCCCCTCGGGCACGCGGCGCAGGCCTTCATTGGCATTGCCGAGCTGGCGCAACGCGTCATTGAGCGAATCCACCTCGTTGGTGGCCGTGTTGCCGATCGAACTGCGGATCGAGACCAGATCATTGTGGCTCTGCTGAAATGCAGCATTGATCTGCTCGAACGAGAACAGCACATCCGCCTGTAGCGTCGTGTCTGTGGGGTTGGAGGCGAGCCGCTCCACCGCCGCGAACATGCCGGTGAAGCGCTGGCCAACGCCCAGTTCGCCATCGTTGAGGGCGGTCTGGATGTCCGACATCCAGCGGGCGCGCTGATTGACGCTGCCCAGCGCATTGGTCGTCTGACGCGCTGCCGCTTCCAGATATTGGTCGGATGCGCGCACCACGCCGCCGATCTGCACGCCGTAGAAGGAGGCGCTCGATTTGTAGAGCAGCATCGGCGAATTGCCGGCGGCGGACTCGCTGAGCGCAATCGTCCGGCGGCTGTAGCCGGGCGTCTCCGCGTTGGCGATATTGTCGGCAATCGCTCCCATCGCAGCCTGATAGGCGCGCGTGCCGGAAGCGCCGATCTGGAGAAGATCGCTGCTCACGGTTTATGGTCAAGCTGCTGGAGGATCAGTTCGGCAATGCCAAGGCCGCCCTTGGTGGCGAGCCCCTCAGCCATATGCGCGTCCTGCATCTCGCGGAACTGGTCGAGCCCGCTGCCGCCGCCAATCTCTTCGCCCAGACTCGCTTGGCGCATGGAGGAGAGGAGCTGGCGGGTGAACACGGCCTCGAATGCCTTGGCGGCCTTCTGCAATGCGGCGTGATCGTCGTTGGCCTTTGGCGACGTCGGGGCTTGCGCCTGCGCGCCCTGCGTGGCGGCGGCTAAGGCCGCCTGACCGGAGCCGATCCCTGAGACCTGTGTCATATCACCTCCAGCTCCGCCCGCATGGCGCCGGCCTGCTTGAGCGCGCTCAGGATCTCGAGAAGGTCCGAGGGGGAGGCACCCACGGCATTCACCGCCTTGACTATATCGGCCAGAGACGCGCCACCTTTAAACAGGAACATCGGATTCTTTTCCTCATGGGCGGAAAGCTGGCTGGATTCCTCCACCGCCGTCACCCCGCGCGAGAGCGGCGCAGGCTGCACGATGCGCGGCGCTTCCGTCACGGTCACGGTCAGCTTGCCATGGCTCACCGCGGCCGGGGTGATCTGCACATTGCCGTTGATGACCACCGTGCCGCTGCGCGCGTTGACGATCACCTTGGCCGGCGGATCGGCGGGCTTGACCTGGATATTCTCGATGAGGCCCATCATCATGACGCGGCTCTCGGCACCCGGCGGGGCATCGATGGCGATGGAGACGCCATCCACGGCACGGGCGCGCTGGTCGCCGAACGCGAGGTTGATCGCGTCGGCCACCCGCAGCGCGGTCGTCACGTCCGCCTCCGCGAGGTTGAAATTGATCGTCGGGCTAGTCTCGAACCCGGTGGCCACGGCGCGCTCGACAGAGGCCCCCGAGGGGATGCGGCCGGCTGAAGGCACGTTGACGGAAAGCTGCGAGCCATCGGCACCGGAGACGCCGAAGCCGCCGACGGCCATATTGCCCTGCGCCATCGCATAGATCTCGCCATCGGCGCCGCGCATTGGGGTCAGCACCAGCGTGCCGCCGCGCAGCGACTTGGCCTTGCCGAGCGCGGAGACGGTCACGTCCAGCCGCTGGCCGGGCTTGGCGAAGGCCGGCAATTCCGCCGTCACCAGCACGGCTGCGGCATTCTTGAGCGAGGGGTTGACGCCCGGCGGCAAAGTGAGGCCGAAGCGCGAGATCACGCCCTTCACGCCCTGTGTCGCATAATCGAGGCTGTCATCGCCCGTGCCGGCGAGGCCGACCACAACGCCATAGCCGACAAGCTGGTTGGACCGCAGCCCCTCGAAGGTGCCGATGTCCTTGATGCGCTGGGCATGGGCCGAGGTGGCGATCATGAGGCAGAGCCCGAACGCCAGCAGGGCGAGGGAGACGACCAGCCGACGGAGCAAGGAGGGATAAGGCCTGATCATGGCTGAAAGCTCCATCAGAACGGGCTGATCATGGAGAAGAAGCGCTGCAGCCAGCCCTGACGGCTGGCGCGGGCGATTTCTCCCTTGCCGGTGTAGGTGATCCGCGCATCGGCGACGCGCGTCGAGAGAATGCGGTTGTCGGGCCCGATGTCCGCCTGCCGGACGAGGCCGGAGATCTGGACATATTCGTCGCCGCGATTGAGTGTCAGCGCCTTCTGCCCGCGCACCAGCATCGTGCCATTGGGATAGACCCGCGCGATGGTGACGGTGATTTCGCCGGAGAGCGCGTTCGACTGCGCGGCGTCGCCCTTGCCGGTGAAGCCTTGCGTGCCGCCCGAGGCAATGTCGCTACCGCTGAACAGCTTGCTGAACGGCCCCGTGCTGGGTGGCGTGAGGCCGATGCTCCCGGCGCGGTTGGTGTTGGCGCTGGTGCTCTTGCTCGCCTGCGTCCGCTCGACGAGGAGGATGGTGATGACATCGCCCACGCTTGCTGCCCGCGCGCCGTTGGTCAGCGCGGAATAGCCGGCCGAGGCCTGAAAGATGCCGCCATTGGGCCGCACCGGCGCGGCGCTGCCCGCATCGCCCGGATAGGTGACCTGATAGGCCGGGTTTTCGAGCGGCTCCTGCTTCTTGCCGAACAGACCGGCAGAGGCCGGTGCAGCGAGGCTGGTCGCCGTGAGGGCAAGGATCAGGATGGAGACGCGGCGATACTGCATGATCATGCTCAAAGCTGCTGGTTGACGTACTGGAGCATCTCGTCGGTCGCCTTGATCATCTTGGAGGCGATCTCATAGGCGCGCTGGGTCTCAATCATCGTGACCAACTCCTCGACGGTGTTGACGTTCGATTGTTCGAGCGCGCCTTGGCGGATGGTGCCGCGGCCTTCGAGGCCTGCAGCGCCTACCTGCGGCGCGCCGGATGCCGCCGTCTCCAGCAGCAGGTTGCCACCGACAGCCTGCAGGCCAGCGGGATTGACGAACCGCGCGGTTTCGATCGCGCCAAGCTCGACCGGCTCCTTTTGACCGGCGACGGTCGCCGAGACGGTCCCGTCATTGCCGATGGTGACGGCACTCACGCCCTCGGGAAGCTGGATCTGCGGCACCAGCGGCAGACCATCCGGCGAGACCAGCAGGCCTTCCGCATTGGTCTTGAAATTGCCAGCCCGGGTATAGGCGATCGTGCCGTCGGGCTGCTGGAGTTGGAAGAAGCCGGCCCCCTCGATCGCGAGATCATAGGTGTTGCCGGTGGTGTTCATCGTGCCCTGCGTATCGATACGCTCGGTGCCGGTGAGTTGCACGCCGGTGCCGAGGTTGAGGCCGATGGCGAGCCGGTTCTGACTGTCCGCCTGCGTGCCCGCCGCAATCACCTGCTGATAGGCCAGCGTCTCGAAATTGGCGCGGTCGCGCTTGAAGCCGACCGTGTTCACGTTCGCCAGGTTGTTGGCGATGACGCGCATCTTGACGTCCTGTGCGTCAAGGCCGGTGCGGGCGACATGAAGTGCGCTGCTGGTCATTGGTCTGGTCCCCTATCTGTCCGTCAGTCGAGCCGCATGAGGCTCGCGCCGCCGGAGTCGATCTCCTTGGCGGTGTCGATCATCTTGATCTGGTTTTCCCACGCGCGGCTCGCCTCGATCATCTGGACAAGCGCCGTGGTGGCATTCACGTTCGAGCCTTCGAGAGCGCCGCTGGTCACGGTCGCCATCGGGTCTTGCGGCAAGGCGCCGCCATTCACTTCGCGGAACAGCGTGTCGGTGGACTTGGCGATCGTCGATCCCTTGGCGTTCACCAGCTTGATGACATCGACCTGCTGCGGCTGATCGATCTGGCCGCCCTGCGGGACGATCCAGATGCTGCCATCCTTGGCAATGTTGACGCTATCGGCGGGCGGCAGGGTGATCGGGCCGCCCTCCCCAAGCACCGGATAGCCATCGCCCGTGGTCAGCAGGCCGCTCTCGTTCAGGCGCAGGTCGCCGCGCCTTGTATAGGCTTCCGACCCGTCATTGGCCTGCACCGCGATGAGGGCCTCGCCATCCACCGCGATGTCGAGCGTATTGCCGGTCTGCACCGCCGTGCCGGCCTTCATGTCCGCCGCGATGACCTGCCCCACCTGCTCCGCGCGGCTCTGGAACGCGCCGCCGCCGACCCAGCGGGTCGAGGCGTTGGCGATCTCGGCGCGAAAGCCGCTGGTGTTGACGTTCGCGAGATTGTTCGCGACCGCCGCCTGGCGAGCCATCGTGCCGCGCATCGCGGTGCGGGCAATGGTGGTGAGACGATCCATGGTTCAGCTCCGGGTCCGGTCGATCTTCGCGATCAGGTCCGCATGTTGATGATGGTCTGGGTCATGGCGGTGGCGGTCTCGATCGCCTTGGAGTTCGCCTGGAAGTTGCGCTGCGCGGAGATCAGCGCCACCAGCTCCTCGGTGATGTCCACGTTCGAGCGCTCCAGCGTGCCCGAGCGGACAGCGCCGACCATGCCGCTATTGCCGGCGCTGTAGCTCGCCTCGCCGCTGTCGCCCGAGGAAATCCAGTGCGAATCCCCCATCTGCCGCAGCTCTTCCTGCGCGGGAAATGAGGCCATGGCCACGACGCCGAGGTTACGCACCGAGCCATCGCCGAAGGTCGCGCTGACGACGCCCGTGGCCGAGATCGCGATGGCGGTGAGCGGAATGCTGGCATCGTCCGGATGGGCGCTGGGGATTTCCAGATCGGAGAGATCGCCGGCCGCCGTGCTGGTCGGCGTGCCATCGCCGGTCGCGTTGGTCGGCAGCACCTGCAGGCGGGCACCGGTGGAATCGACGATGAAGCGGTTCTTGTCCATCGTGAAGGCACCGGCGCGGGTGTAGCTGATCGTCTGGTCAGGCGAGGCGCTCTTGACGGTGAAGAAGCCTTCGCCGGTGACGGCCAGATCCAGCGTCTTGTCGGTCGTCTCCAGCGTGCCCTGCGTGAACTGCTGCTTCACATCGACGAGACGGACGCCATTGCCGCCCGCGCCGACGCCGCCACTCGCATAAATGTCGCCGAAGGTTGCCTTGCTCTTCTTGAAGGCGAGCGAGGACACGTTGGCGACATTGTTGGCGACGACCCCGAGGTCGGTCTGGGCGCCCTTGAGGCCGGAAAGCGAAATGTAGAAGGACATGGTGGATGCTCCTTGTGAAGTTCAGGGATCAGCCGAGACGCAGCGCGTCTTCGGGCGAGAAATTGCCGAGGGCGGTCATGAGCTGGGCGTTTCCGCCGCTCGCGGGGGACTGGACGGCGGCGATGCTGGCCCAGGTCGCGATGCCGGCCGGCGTCGCGCCGCGCACCTTGACCTGCAGCGCCTGCCCGCCAATCACATTGCCGGCATCGTCCCGGCCGTCCCAGAAGAACGGCACATTGCCCTTGGATTGGGCGCCGAGATCGAAGCTCTGGACGACCTTGCCGCTGGCATCGACCAGATCGATCGATACGTTCGAGGCGTCGGCGCCCAGCGCGATCTCGCCGGCATAAGCGCCGGTGCGGTCGGGCGTGGCGATGTTGCTCTCGACCAGCATCGACTTGCCGATCCACCCGGCGGCATCCGACAGGCGCGAGCCAGACACGGAATTGGCGATCTGGGTCAGCAGCGAGGTCGATTCCGCCTGCGAGGCAAGCGACGACATCTGCGCCATCTGGGCAACCATCTGATTGTTGTCCATCGGCTGGAACGGATCCTGATACTGCATCTGCTTGGTCAGCAGTGTCAGGAAGCCGTTCATGTCGATCGATGCGTTCGACTTTGCCGTGGTTTCGGCAAGGTTCTGGTTGGTGAAGGATGTGCTTGCATCCACCGCCCAGGGACTGCTGGTCGTCGTCACTACTGTCATTTGCCGAGCCTGATTGTTTCGAGGATGAGGGATTTGGCGGTCTGGAGGACCTGCACATTGTTCTGGTACATGCGCGCGCTCTCGACCATTTCGACGAGCTCGGCGCTGGTATCGACGCCGGCTTCCCACACATCGCCATTGGCATCGGCTAGCGGATGGCCGGGCTCGTGCCGCTTGGTGGCGGGCGTGTCGGAGGTCACGACGTTATCGACCTTGACCGTGGCGACGCCGGGCTTCTCGACCACGGTGGAGAAGACCGGGCGGATCGCGCGATAGGCCTTGTCCTCGCTGCCCGTGACCGAGCCGGCATTGGCGAGGTTGGACGCGGTGGCGTTGAGGCGCACGAGCTGCGCGGACATGGCGCGCCCGGCGATGTCGAAAACGTTCATGGGCTTATCCATGCTCATTCTCCCCGCAGCGCGCGCGTGATGGTGTTGAGACGGCCCTCGAGGAAGGAGAGCGTGGTGCGGTACTTCACCGCATTCTCCGCAAAGAGCGTCTGCTCGGTCGACATCTCGACGGTGTTGCCATCGCTGCTCGCCTGCAGTGGCACGCGATAGCCCATCGCCGTTTCCAACGCGCCGGTCACCGAGCCCTGCTGGCTGGTGGCGATGGCGAGGGCCTTCTCGAAATCGATGTCGCGCGCCTTGTACCCGGGGGTCGAGGCGTTCGCGATATTGGAGGCAAGCAGCTCCAGCCGCTGCGAGCGCAGCGCCAGTGCCTTGCCATGGATGCCGAACAATGCGTCGTCGAACGACATTTTTTCGTGCCTTCCCTAAAAGTCCGTGGGCCGCATCCGTTCTGACCGGTTGAAACTGGTCCGGTTCCGGCACGACCCATGCCCACGGGTATGGATTGCAAATGCCGTGCCAAACCAAATTGCCGCCGGCTGAGGCCGCGCGGACATGAGGATTTCCGCGCCTTTTGCGCAGGCGGGCGGCAAGGGTGGCAATGTTTTGCCGGTTAGCGGCAGAGTTTTGCCGGTGCGCACGTGCGCCCGGCGGCATCGGGGGATGAGCGGGACCATGTCGGATGTTCTGGGGTTGGATATTCTCGGCCACGTCTTCGCGCCGCTGCCCCTGCTGATGGTGCTGGGCGGCGCGATCATGATCGCACTGGCGCAGGTCGGCTTCGGCACGGCTTTTCGCGCGCTCTCCTCTCTGCGCCCGCTGCTGACCGCGCGCCCGGATGATGAACGCGACAATGCCCGCGCGCTGCTGTTCAAGGTCGAGGCCGTCGCGCAGCTCAAGGGCCTAGCCCGCGCCGACCGGCTGGAAAGCACTCACCCCTTCGTCAACCAGACCCTCACCACCCTCGCCAATGCCGCGGACGCCGAGCATTTCGCGCTCTGGGTCCATCAGGCGATCCATGATCGCGGTGCCCGTCACGGGCGGGTCATCGCCTTCTGGAATGCGCTGGCCGATGCCGCGCCGGCCGTCGGCATGGCAGGCACGATCGTCGGCCTGATCGGCATGTTTGCGCAGATGAGCGACCCCGCAGCGATCGGCCCGTTCATGGCGCTGGCGTTGATGACCACATTGCACGGCCTGATCCTCGCCAACGCCATCGCCGGGCCCATCGCCAACCGCCTGTCCGCACTCTCCGAGCGGGAGATTGGCTGGCAGCAGGCCATGGCCGATCGGATGATCGCCATCGCCCGCCGGGAAGCCAATCCGTTCCAGCGTGCCAGCATTCGCGAGGTCGCCTGATGTCTGCGCAGCCGCGCCAAAACCGCGCGCGCTGGGCGCTGAGCTTCGCGGACCTGTGCCTGCTGCTGCTCGCCTTCTTCGCGCTGCTGCAGTCCAACCAGACCACGCGTGAGACGGCCCTGGCCGGGATTGGCAGCTATTTCGGCGCGTTCGAGGCGCCGCGCCAAGCCGATCTCGTCGCGCAAGAACTGTTCGAGCCGGGCGAGGCTCTGCTCAACCCCGCCGGTCGCGCCGCTCTGCTGAAAGCGGCAGAACCCATCATGCACGAGAACAAGATCGTGCGAATTCAGTCGATTGGCCTCGACTCCGGCGATCATCGCTTCGACGCCTGGGATCTGGCGGCAGCGCGCCTCGGCGCCGTCGCCCGAACACTGGTCGCCGCCGGAGTGCCGGAAAAGCGCCTGCGGATCGCAGGCCTCGCCGAACGCGCTGATGGCAGCGCACCCGGCAAGCAGACGATCAGGATCACCGAACTGGCCGAAACCGACCGGTAACATGCGTCTGGCACGGACCTTGCTGTGTTTGTTCCGACCATGCATCGGAGCAAGTGACGTGACGATTGAACGCCTGACCTTCCCCAAGCGCGCTGCCCTCATCGCAGCCCTGCTGCTCGGCGCGATCGCGCTTACCAGCATCCACGCGCCGGCAAAGGCGCAGAGTTTCGAGAATCTGGACCGGCTGGATAGCCTGGTAGCAGCCAGCCTGGGCGCCAATCTCGGCCAGCCGGGCGGCCCACTGGCGCCCATCGATCGCCGCCTGAAACTGGCACCCTGCCCGCAGACGCCGACGGTCGAAACCCCGCAGATGAACGCCGCGACGGTCGCCTGCCCCAGCCTCGGCTGGCGCATCCGCGTGCCGTTGCTGGTTACCCGGCAGGCCGGCAATCCGCAGCAAAACGGCCGCTTTTCCGAGGCCACAAACAGCGCGGCGGTCGTCAAGAAGGGCGACCCGGTTCAGCTGGTCGCGGGCAATGAGAGCTTCAGCATTTCCCGCATGATGATCGCGGATGAGGACGGCGCGCCCGGCGCGCTGATCCGCGTGCGCGAAGAACCGCGCGCAACACCTGTCATGGCCCGTGTCGAGCGGACGGGTGTTGTTCGTGTTCCCGGCATTTAAACTTTCCTGAACTGATCCGTTTATAGTACGGATTGGACAGAAAGGACGTTGGAATGATCAAGTCTGTTGGCCAGGCGACGAGCGCGGCAGTAGAGGCAGCCAAGCTGCGCGAAGCTGCACAAGCCCGCTCCGCTGCGCCAGTCAGCGCCGAGCCCGCGCCCGCGAAAGCGGCGGAAACGGCAGCCACCCCCGCCGCGCGCATGGCCGCGCAGGGCGCCCCGGTGGACATGGACCGGATCAACCGCGTCAAGCAGGCCATTGCTTCGGGCCAATATCCGGTCGATGCCGACAAGATCGCCGATCGCATGATCGACCTCGATCTTCCTCATCTGCGCGCCTGAACGTGCCCCAAATGAACCTGTCCATCATCGAGAATTTCGCGGCCGCGACTGGTTCGCTCCGGGTCGCCATGCAAAGCGCCGACCCGCAGGCCATCGAAACGGCAATGGACCTGTTCCGCATATCGCTCGATGCGATCAAATCCATCGAGACCTGGGAGCGCGATCCAGCGATCAAGGCGCGGTTTAGCGACCTGATCGAGGAGCTGGATTCTTCGCGGATGCTCGCCTGTCTGCTCGGCGATATGACCACGCAGATGCACGGCGCGATCGCCGATCGCGATCTGGACGTGCCCCAGCCGCTGTACCAGCGCGCCGGCTGAGCTTCGGCTCGACCCGGATATCCCGACTTTCACGCTAAGCCCGCTGCGCCCTGTGGGCGTGTCGCCGCGCGTCTGATCGTCCCAAAAGCCCCGATCCGCCGTTAACCAATTCTGGCACGCATCTTGCTTTTTGATCCTCGGTACCAACGGGAGATCATTAGTCGCCATGTCCGTGAATGGACTGACCACCAACTCGGCCCAGGGCAGCAATGCCGCCAGGGTGACGCAGGCCATTGCCAAGGCCAGCAGTCGCACCGGTGTGGATTTCAATTATCTGATGAGCCAGGCGCATGTGGAAAGCGCGCTGAACCCGACGGCGCGCGCGCGCACCTCCAGTGCGGCAGGCCTCTACCAGTTCATCGACCAGAGCTGGCTCTCCATCGTCAACGACCATGGCGCGAAATATGGCATGGACTGGGCGTCCAACGCCATTGAGCGCACGGCGAGCGGGCGGTACGTGGTTTCGGACCCGACGCTGCGACAGCAGATCCTCGACCTGCGCAATCATCCCGAGACGGCATCGATCATGGCGGCCGAGCTGGCCACCGACAATCGCGCCTATCTTGAAGAGCGGATCGGCCGGCCGGCCGAAGCGGTCGATCTCTACCTCGCCCATTTTCTGGGGGCAGGCGGCGCCGCGAAATTCCTCACGACCATGGCGCAGGCACCCGATGCCTCCGGCGCCGCTCTGTTTCCCGCCGCCGCGCGGGCCAATGCCTCGGTGTTCTTCGACCGGCAGGGCAATGCCCGTAGCCTGACGGACATCCGCGCGAGCTTCGCGCAGAAGCTGGCGGCGGGCGGCCAGGCCGCCGGCAGTGCGGCGAGCGATATGGCGATGGACGGCACGCAGACCGTGATGCCCGCCGACTATGTCCGCATTGCGCAGGAGCGGCTGACGATGAACCAGACACTGAGCGAAAAGCAGCCCTATCCCGAATTCGCACCGCGCGCCGAAACCGCGCGGCTTGCCTACCTCATGCTCGCCACCCTCGGAAGGTAATCGCCAGCCATGACGCGCAACGACATCAACGGCAGCATCTGGAAGAACTCGGCGCGCGGGGCAGCCCTCCCCTTCGCCATCCTGCTGCTCGTCATGTTCATGGTGGTGCCGGTGCCGGTGCTGCTGCTGGATATCGGCTTCGTCGGCAACATCATGATCAGCCTTGCGGTGCTGATGATCGCGCTGAACGCCGCCAAACCGCTCGATTTCTCCAGCTTTCCGACCGTGCTGCTGCTCGCCACGCTGCTGCGCCTCGCGCTCAACGTCGCCTCGACGCGCATTGTGCTGGTCAACGGCCATAATGGATCGGACGCGGCCGGCCATGTGATCGAGGCGTTCGGCAATTTCATGATCGGCGGCGATTATGTCGTCGGTATCTTCGTGTTCGCGATCCTGATGATCATCAACCTGGTGGTGATCACCAAGGGCGCGGGCCGCGTGTCGGAAGTCTCCGCCCGCTTCACTCTCGACGCCTTGCCCGGCAAGCAGATGGCCATTGATGCCGATCTCAACGCCGGCCTGCTGACCGCCGAGCAAGCCAAGGTCCGCCGGCAGGAGGTCGCGACAGAAGCCGACTTCTATGGCTCCATGGACGGTGCTTCCAAGTTCGTGAAGGGCGACGCCGTCGCCGGCGTGCTGATCCTCGTCATCAATATCCTCGGCGGCATTACCCTGGGTCTGGTCAGCCATGATCTCTCCATCGGGCAAGCCGCGCAGACCTACATCCTGCTGGCCATCGGCGATGCGCTCGTGGCGCAGGTGCCGGCGCTGCTGCTCTCCATCGCCGCAGCCGCGATCGTCACCCGTGTCACGTCCGAGCATGACCTCTCCGGCCAGATTTCCAGCCAGTTCGGCCACAGCCGCGCCTGGGTTCCGGTCGCCGGCATTCTCACCGTGCTCGGCATCGTGCCGGGCATGCCGCACCTCATCATCCTGCCTGCTGCCGGCCTCGCCTGGTTCATCGCGTGGAAACTGCGCAAGGCCGCCAAGGCCCGCAGCGAGGCGCCGGCGGAACCGGCGGTGGTTGAAAATCCTGCACACATCGAGTGGAGCGACGTCTCCGACGGCGCCGCGCTCGGCCTGGAGATCGGCTATGGCCTGATCTCCCTGGTCGACGAGCGCAAGGAGGCGCCGCTGATCGGCCGGATCACCGGCATTCGCCGCCAGCTCTCGCGCGAACTGGGCTTTGTGGTGCCGATGATCCGGGTGAAGGACAATCTCGCGCTCGGCCCGAACCAGTATCGCATCACCATCGCCGGTGTGGTGGTTGGTGAGGACGAGATTTTCCCCGATAGCCTGCTGGCGCTCGACAGCGGCGACATCACCCAGCGGATCGAGGGTCGCGCCGCGCAGGACCCGACGTTCGGGCTCGACGCGGTGTGGATTCCTATGGAGCGGCGCAGCGAAGCGGTCGTCTCCGGCTATACCGTCGTCGACCCCTCGACGGTGATCGCGACGCATATCAATCATCTCATCCTGCAGAACGCCGCTGAGCTGTTCGGCATGGACGAGGCCAAGAAGCTGCTCGACACGCTGCGCGAAGTGACGCCGCAACTTGTCGATGGCCTGACACCCAATCCGCTGAGCCTCGCCCAGATCGCCGCGCTGTGCCGCGGGCTGCTGGTCGAGGGCATTCCGCTCAAGGATTTCCGCCGGATTGCCGAGGCCATGGTGATCGTCGCGCGGCCCGACATGTCCACCGACGCGCTCATCGAGGCGGTGCGCCAGCGGATCGGCTCGCTAATCATCCAGAGCATCGTGCCGGTGAATGCGCCGCTGCCGGTGCTCACGCTGGATGGGGAACTGGAGGGCCTGCTTGCCCAGGCTATGCGCGTCGGCGCCGATGCGCATCACCCCATCGAGCCGGCGCTGGCCCAGCGCCTGATCGAACAGGTTAGCGAGGCGGCCCGTCCGCTCATGGCACAGGCTCGCAACTTTGCGATCGTGACCTCACCGGTGGCGCGTCGCGCCCTCTCCCGCCTGTTCCGCCCGCATCTACCCGACGTTCCGGTGCTCTCCTTCCTGGAAATCCCGGACGGCAAGGCGGTGGAAGTCGTCGCGGTGGTTGGCAACGAGACACGCATCCACCAGGTCGAGCGGCTGCAGGCGGCATGACAATATTGCGCAGCATAATCCGCACACGCCTCCGCCCTGCTCGGAAATTCCCGGTTAAACCTTTCAGCGTAGATGAGACCCATGCACAGCGCACAGCTTGAGGTTGCAGCCCTGACTTATGGTCGCCGGCCCGGTGTCTCACCGGATCAGCTGGCGCAGCAATATATGCCGCTGGTGCGCAAGATCGCCTGGCATGTCCATGGCCGCGTCTCCAGCGCCATCGAGATCGAGGATCTGCTGCAGATCGGCATGGTCGCGCTGGTCGAGGCGGCCAACAGCTTCGAGGATCGCGGCTTCGGCTTTGCGACCTATGCGCAGATGCGCGTGCGCGGCGCGATGATCGACCATCTGCGCCGCCATGCGACCCTATGTCGCTCGGCGATGGCACGCCGCAAGACCATTCAGGATGCCCGTCGCGCGCTGGAGCAACGCTTCGGGCGGCCGCCCGCGGATAGCGAAGTCGCCGCGCATCTCGGTCTTGATGCTGCCGGCTGGCGTGAGCTTGCCGATGGGACGGACATGGCCCAACACCAGAGCATGGACGAGGTCTATTCGGACCAGTCGATGTGGTTCGCCGATGCAACCGAGGGCGCCGAGGAAGTGCTGGAGCGGGAATCCCTCAAGCGCGCGGTTTCCGCCTGTATCAAGGAACTGCCCGAGCGCGAGGCGATGGTTCTGCAGCTCTACTTCGTCGAGGAAATGAACCTTGAGGAAATCGGACTGACGCTCGACATCGGTGCGGCCCGGGTGTGCCAAATCAAGAAATCTGCGCTTGACAAGCTGCGGGGACGCCTCAGCGCCTTCATTTGACCGGAACCGCGCCGCGCGATGATCGTTTCTCCGCCATCAATCAGGTGGAGGATGACATGGCCGAAGAACCGAAAACGGTAATCGTCGAGCGCTCGAGCGGCGGCAGCGCAACCGCGATCATTGCGATCGTGGCACTGCTGATCCTCGCGGTGGGCGGTTACTTCCTGCTGCAGAGCCAGGATAACAAGAACGACGCCGTGTCCACGGCGGCGCAGCAAGTCGGCGATGCAGCGCAGGATGTGGGCGATGCGGCCCAAGGTGCTGTGGACAAGGAGTAGAGGTTCGACCGTCGCCGTGGGTGGCAATCATATAACCTAAGCCCCTCCTCTTCAGAGGAGGGGTTGGGGTGGTGCGACAACCTCGCGGCCAATCAATAAGGTTGCGATGCTGCGCATCGCCACCACCCCCGGCCCCTCCTCTGAAGAGGAGGGGAGCATATTTATCCCACGCGCCCGCGCAGCCTAGGCGAACCCCCGCGGTTGCGCTAAAGCTCGCCCATGTCCGCCACTTACACCCTCGATACAGCGACCAGCCGGGCGAACCCCACGCCGGCGCCGATGCGTCGGCTGACCATTCCCGCCATCCGCGCGCGCAAAGTCGATGGGGTGACCGACTCGCCAATCGTGATGCTGACCGCCTACACGGCGCGGCAGGCGCAATTGCTCGACCCCCATTGCGATCTGCTGCTGGTGGGCGACTCGCTGGGTCAAGTGATCTACGGCCTGCCGTCCTCCGTGCCCGTCACGCTCGAGATGATGGCCGCCCATGGCGCTGCGGTCGTGCGCGGCAGCTATCACAGCGCCGTCATCATCGACATGCCGTTCGGGAGCTATGAGGCCTCCCCTGAGCAGGCCTTCGCAAGTGCCGCGCGGCTGATGAAGGAAACCGGCGCTGCCGGCGTGAAGCTGGAAGGCGGCGAGGCCATGGCGCCGACCATCGCCTTCCTTTCCGAGCGCGGCATCCCGGTCTGCGCCCATGTCGGGCTCACGCCGCAGGCGGTGAACGCGCTCGGCGGCTATGGACCGCGCGGCCGCGATGCTGCCGAAGCCGCCAAAATCCGCAACGATGCCCGCGCCGTCGGCGCTGCCGGCTGCTTTGCGATGGTGATCGAGGGCGTCATCGAAGACCTCGCCATCGAGATCACGGGAGACGTGCCCTGCCCCACCATCGGCATCGGCGCCTCGGCAGCCTGCGACGGGCAGGTGCTGGTGACCGAAGACCTCCTCGGCATGTTCGAGCGCACGCCGCGCTTCGTGAAGCGCTATGCCGATCTTGCCGGGACGATCAGCGATGCGGCGGCCCAATATGCGCAGGAGGTGCGCGCGCGCAGCTTCCCCGGCGAGGCCCAGCTTTATGGCGCCAAAAAGTGATTTGCGCGGAGTTCATCCGCCGCTAAGGTCCGCGGCCACAAAATCCCTTCATGCGCCCCTGCGCTTTTTCAGCCGACTGGAGATAGAGACTTGGCCCTGACGCCACATCAGAACGAGGCCCTGCTCCGCGAGATCGACGATGCCGTGCGGCAGGACGATTTGCTGTCCTTCTGGAAGAATTACGGCCGTCTGGTCATCGCTGTCGTCGTGCTCGGCCTCGCTGCTTTTGGCGGCTGGCTCTACTGGCAGCACCACCAGACCCAGAAGGCCGAGGCCAATGGCGAGCAGTTCGCCCGGCTGATGAGCGCAGCCCAGCGGGCCACGCTGGACGATGGGGTGTACAAGCAGATCATGGCCGAAGGTGGCCCGGGCTATCGGGCGCAGGCGGAAATGCTCAGGGCCGCACTGGCAGGCGGACGCAATGACGCCAAGACCGCGCTTGCCGCCTATGACGCCATTCTGGCCGACGCGCAGGCGCCCGCCGCGACCAAGGACGCCGCGCTGATGCGCCGCACCGCCCTCGCCTTCGACAGCATGAAGCCGCAGGACGTGATCGCCGCGCTCAAGCCCCTGGCGATGCCGGGCAATAGCTGGTTCGGCAGCGCCGGCGAACTCACTGCCATCGCTCACCTCAAAGCTGGCCAGCGCGATCAGGCCGGCAAGATCTTCAACGAGATGGCTAACGATCCGCTGGTGCCTGAATCCATCAAGCTGCGCGCCGGACAAATGGCCAGCATGCTTGGATCGGCGACGACGCCCAAGCAAGCCGGGCCGACCGCTGACACGCCTGCCTCCTGATTCCATTGAAAGAGAAACCCACGAGGATGCGTAATCCCACATCATATCGCGCCGCCTGGATCGGCATTCCTGCGGCCCTTCTGCTCCTGACCGGATGCGGCGGGAAGAGCGGCCCCAAGACCCCCGTGCATGGCGACCGCACCTCCATTCTGGGCAGCAACAATGTGCTGGCCGTGGACGACGCCGTGGCATCGCAGGTGGTGACGCTGCCGCCGCCGGTCGTGAACCCGGCTTGGGCGCAATCCGGTGGCAATGCCGCCAAGGCCATCGGCCATGTCGCGCTCGGCGACAATATCCAGCAGGTTTGGTCGGCGTCGGTGACCGGCGGCGGCTCGCGCAGCCGGCTGGCCGCAGCGCCGGTCGTCGCAGGCGGCAAGCTGTTCGTGATCGACACCGATGCGACCGTCTCCGCCTTCGACGCCAAGACCGGCGCGCGGCTCTGGTCGAAGAGCATTCGCTCGCCCAACCAGCCTTCGCAGGTGCAGTTCGGTGGCGGCGTCAGTGTCGAGGGCGACCGTTTGTTCGCCACGTCCGGCGCCGGGTCCGTTGCGGCGCTGAATGTTGCAGACGGCGCCGAGATCTGGAAAGTGCAGCCAGGCGGCCCGCTCCGCGGTGCGCCCACGCTCTCCAACGGCAATGCCTATGTGATGAGCCAGGACAACCAGCTCTTCGCGCTCTCGCAAGCAGACGGCGCGGTCGTGTGGACGGACAGCGGCACGCTGGAAGCCACGGGCGTGTTCGGCGTCGGCGCTCCGGCGGCGGCGCAGGGTTCGGTCATCGCCGGCTATAGCTCGGGCGAACTGACGGCCTATCGCTACGAGAATGGCCGCGCCTTGTGGGGCGATGCACTCAGCCGCACCAGCATCTCCACCTCAGTCGCCATGCTGACGGACATCGACGCCGATCCAGTGGTCGACCGGGGCCAGGTGTTCGCCATCGGCGAAGGCGGCCGCATGGCCGCCTATGAACTGGTGAGCGGGCAACGCCTGTGGGAGCTGAACATCGGCGGCATCGCCACCCCGCTGGTGGTGAGCGACTGGGTGTTCGTGGTGACCGACAAGTCCCAGCTGCTCGCCATCACCCGCGCCACCGGCAAGATCCGGTGGATCAGCGATTTGCCGGCTTGGCGCAAGCCGAAGAAGAAGACCGGCCCGATCCGTTGGCGCGGCCCGATCCTCGCGGGCGGCAAGCTCATCCTCGTCTCCACCGAAGGCGCGATGGCGTTCGTCGATCCGACGAGCGGCAAGGTGCTGCAGGAGCGCGACCTCAAGCAGGGTCTCACCCTGCCGCCCATCGTCGCGGACAACATGCTTTACGTGCTGACGGACGAGGGACGCATCCTCGCGTTCCGCTGATGGCAAAAAGACAACGCCCAGACCGCGACACGCCGCCCGGAAGCCTTCCGGTCGTCGCCATCGTCGGCCGCCCAAATGTGGGCAAGTCCACGTTGTTCAACCGGCTGGTGGGCAAGAAGCTTGCGCTTGTCGATGACCAGCCCGGCGTCACGCGCGACCGGCGCGAGGGCGATGCCGAACTGCTCGGCCTCAAGTTCCGCATCGTGGATACCGCCGGTTTCGAGGAAGACGACGCGCAGACCCTGCCGGGCCGGATGCGCGCGCAGACCGAAATGGCGGTTCAGGGTGCCTCGGTCGCCTTGTTCATGATCGATGCGCGCGCGGGCATCACGCCGCTCGACGAGCATATCGCCCGCTGGCTGCGCGCCGGGAATACGCCGGTGGTGCTGCTCGCCAACAAGGCCGAAGGCCGCGCTGCCGACCCCGGCATCATGGAAGCCTTTTCGCTCGGCTTTGATGAGCCTGTGGCTTTCTCCGCGGAGCATGGGCAAGGTCTTGCCGACCTGTTCCAGGCGATCCGCCCGCATGTCGAGGCGGACGAGCCAGACCTACCCGTCAAGGGCGACGAGGATGATGTGGGAGACGAGGACGAGCTGGACGACAGCGCGCCGCTCAAGCTCGCCATCGTGGGGCGGCCCAATGCAGGCAAGTCCACGCTCATCAACCGCATATTGGGCGAAGAGCGGCTGATTACCGGGCCGGAAGCCGGCATCACGCGCGACAGCATTGCCGTCGACTGGACGTGGCACGCCCCCGACGGTGTGGCGCGCGCCGTGCGGCTGATCGACACCGCCGGCATGCGCAAGCGCGCCAAGGTGCAGGAGAAGCTGGAGAAGCTCTCCGTTGCGGATGCGCTTCATGCCGTGGATTTTGCGGAAGTCGTGGTGCTGATGCTCGATGCAACCCTTGGGCTTGAGGCGCAGGATCTGCGCATTGCCGACAAGGTGCTGAGCGAGGGTCGTGCGCTCGTGATCGCGCTCAACAAGTGGGACGTGGCCGAGAATGGCTCGTCGCTGTATCAGGGCGTCCGCAAGGCGCTGGAAGACGGGCTTGCGCAGGTGCGCGGCGTGCCGCTGCTCACTGTATCCGGCGCCACCGGCAAGGGCATTGACGATCTGCTGCAAGCGGCATTCGATACCCGCCGCCGCTGGTCGCAGCGCGTGCCAACGAGCCTGCTCAACCGCTGGTTCGATGAGGCGCTGGAAGCCAATCCGCCGCCGGCACCGGGCGGCAAGCGGATCAAGATGCGCTACATCACCCAGGCGCGCAGCCGGCCGCCGACGTTCGTGGTGTTCGGGTCGCGTCTTGATGAGGTGCCGGAGAGTTACAGCCGCTATCTCGTGAATGGTATCCGCAAGGCGCTCGACTTTTCGGGCGTGCCAATCCGGCTAAACCTGCGTAGCGCACGGAACCCATTTGACAAAAAGAAGTGATCCGGCGCGCATCGACGCCCGCGGGCTGAAATGCCCGTGGCCCGTCCTGCGCGCCGCGCGCGCGATGCGCGACCATGATTCCGTATTGCTGCTGGCCGACGATCCGGTGGCGAAAATCGATGTGCCCGCCTTGGCGCAATCCAATGGCTGGGCGATTGGCGTTCACGAGTCCGAGAGCCATATGGAATATGCGCTGAGCCGCGAGGGCGCAGAGGAAACATAAGCGAATGAGATGCGGCCGTTTTGTGGCTTTTCGTTGGCAGGAACCCCCTGTTCTGCCGCACTGACAGATGATGAACGGTCGGCAGGGCCATTCTGCCCTTCCCCCTCACCCCTCCCCACCCTATAGCCGCCCGATGCTTGCCGATCCCGCCGCCCTGCTCCGAAGCGTCTTTGGCTTCGAGGCCTTTCGCGGCGTGCAGGCGCAGGTGGTGGACCGGGTACTGGCTGGCCGCCCGACGCTGGCGATCATGCCGACCGGCGCCGGAAAATCGCTCTGCTATCAATTGCCCGCGCTTGCCCTGCCGGGCTGTTGCGTCGTGGTCTCGCCGCTGATCGCGCTGATGCACGACCAGTTGCGCGCGGCGCGAGCGCTCGGCATCCGCGCGGCGAGTCTGACGTCGGTGGACGCTGACTGGCGCGAGACGCAGGACAGGCTGGTCGCCGGCGAGCTGGACCTGCTCTACGTAGCGCCAGAGCGCGCCTCGGGAGACGGTTTCCGCGCGCTGCTGGAGCGGTCTCGCCTCAGCCTCTTCGCGATCGATGAGGCGCATTGCGTCTCGGAATGGGGCCATGATTTTCGTCCCGATTACCGCCTGCTGCGTCCGCTGCTCGACGCCTTTCCCGATGTCCCCCGTCTGGCGCTTACCGCAACCGCCGACGCCCATACCCGCGCGGATATTCTCACCCAGCTCGGCATTCCGGCCGACGGGCTAATCATCTCCGGCTTCGACCGGCCCAATATCCGTTACCTCGTGCAGCCGCGCGATGGCCTGCGTCGTCAGCTCACCGATATTCTGGCGGCCAATCCCGGCCCCGGCATCATCTATGCACCAACCCGCGCCGCGACCGAGCAGCTTGCCGAGGCGCTCGGTGCCAAGGGGCGGCCGGTGCTGGCCTATCATGCGGGGCTGCCTGCTGAGCTGCGCGCCGCCAATCAGGCCGCGTTCCTCGCCAGCGAGGAGATGGTGATGGTCGCCACCGTCGCCTTCGGCATGGGCATCGACAAACCGGATGTGCGCTTCGTCGTCCATGCCGGCCTGCCCAAGTCCATCGAGAGTTACTATCAGGAGAGCGGACGTGCCGGCCGCGATGGCGATCCCGCGACGGCGACGCTGCTGTGGGGCGCGGAGGATTTCATGCGGGCGCGCCAGCGGATTAGCGAGGTGGAGCCAGAGCGTCAGGCCGGCGAGCGCGCGCGCATTGCCGCCCTAGGCGCGCTGGTGGAGACCGCGCGGTGCCGCCGTGCGGTGCTGCTGCGCCATTTCGGCGAGAGCCCGCCACCCACCTGCGGCAATTGCGACAATTGCCTCTCGCCCCCCGCCAGCATCGATGCGACGCTGACGGCGCAGAAGCTGCTCTCGGCCGTCCACCGCACCGGCCAGAGCTTTGGCCTCGGTCACCTCGAAGCCGTGCTGACCGGGCGGGGTAATGACCGGATTTCCCAGCGCGGGCATGATCGCCTGTCGGTCTTCGGCATTATCGAGGGCGAGGAGGCCGGGCTCATCAAGCCGGTCGCCCGCGCCCTGCAGGTGCATGATGCGCTGACCACCACCGACCATGGCGGGCTTGCGCTCGGTCCGGCGGCGCGCGGTTATCTCAAGGGCGAGGAGCGCGTGGAGCTAGTCATTCAGCCGAAGAAAGAGCGGCGCCGTGGCCGCGACAAGGGGCAGAACCCCGTCAACGACCCGGTTTTCGATGCGCTACGCGAGTGCCGCCGCACGCTGGCGCAGGAGGCCGGGGTGCCGCCTTATGTCATCTTCCATGACAGCACCTTGCGCGACATGGCCGCGATCCGCCCGAAGTCGCTGCGGGACATGGCGCTGGTCAGCGGTGTCGGCGAGCGCAAGCTGGAGGCTTATGGGGATGCGTTTCTGACCGCCCTCCGCTGCTTCGGCTAATTCATCAGCCCGTTTCGTCGGCGTCGGTAAGCCGTGCGGCCATATCCATGAAATTACGGGCGGCTTCGCGCTCGGCGGGGTCCTTGAACGCGACGTCCAGGTCCGGCGCGCCACCGAGCATGTGCATCAGCGCCCACAGGCCGAAGCGCCGGCCCGGATCCTTCTCCAGCCCGAAATCGACGCGCATCCGCTCGATTCCGGCGCCCATCGCCTCGGGAGGCAACTCTTCCAGTTCGGTCTTGCCGAAATAGCGCAGCATCAGGTCATGAAAATCCATGGCCGCCAGCATAAGGCAGGCACGGCCCGGACGCAGCCGAAATCGACGGCGCTTACCGCCGGATCGTCACGCTCCAGGCGTAGCCGCGATACAGGGCACGGCAGGACAGGTCCGCGCCATAGGTCGCGGTAAGACCGTGGGCCACGGCAAAGAGCGGCTCGCGCGGCGTGACGTGAAAGCGCCCGAGCCAGCCCTGCAAGGCCGCGCGGAACCAGCCGGGCAAGCGCTCCTGCTGGCCGAAGTCGACGATATGGAGCGACCCGCCCGGTTCGACGACCGAGAGCGCCTGCGCCAGCGCGGCTTCCCATTGCGGGATCATCGAGAGGCTGTAGCTGATATAGACCCGGTCAAAACCCGGCTCGCCGAACAAGGCCTGCGGGTCGAACCGGGCGGCATCGGCGCGCTCCAGCAGCGTGCGCGAGTGCGCCCCCGCATGCGCAATATTGCGCTGCGCCGATTTGAGCATCTCTGCCGAGATATCGAGCCCGAAGAGCCGCGCCTGCGGATAATGCCGAGCGACCAGCGCGAGATTGCGCCCGGTGCCGACGCCGATCTCCAGCACCGATCCGCCAGCCGGCACAGTCAGATTGCGGATCAGCCGATCCCGCCCCAGCAGATAATATTTGCGGGTGATGTCGTAGACATGCCGCTGCAGCGCATATTGCGCGTCCATCGCGCGCGCATGGCGGTCGCTCGCCGCGCCGATGCGGTCCATGTGCGACACTGCTTAACCCTTCAAACTGTAGAGATGCACGCCGCCATAAATGGACGAGCGGTCGGCGCGGGTGAAGTGGAGCGAGTCCTCGCCATGATAATGCCAGCGCTCCAGAAGGGGATAGGGCACGCGCCCCGGCAGCAGGCTCGGCTCGGCCGCCGTGCGGAAGAGCACGCGAGCGCCGGGGCGGGCCGTGCGGGTGATCTCGTACCAGAGCGCCATCAGTTGCGCGTCGCTCATCCAGTCCTGCGCATCCAGCAGGACATAGCGATCCACGCTGGCATCCGGCTGCTGCGAGAGCCAGTCGGTCATATTGGCATGGCGGACATCGACCCGGTCCGCGCGCGCCCTCACCGCCTCATAATGATTCTGCTGGAGATAGGGCGGCAGCGGCGCATCCGCATGGCGGCCATAGCCGCGCCCGAAGGCCTGCCAGGCGAAATAGTTGGCCTTGAGATCATAGTCGCAGGCGAGCCGCTCAAGCCGCTTGCGCAGCACGGCGGCCATTTTCTCATCGCCGGCAAGCGCATCATATTGCGCCGGAGGAATGCCGAGGCCGAAGAGCGAGGCGGGCTGATCGGTCAGCCAGCGGATGAATTTGCGCTCGAAGATCGGCGCCAGCCGCGCCTCGAAGATGCGGCGCTGCTCGTCCATGTCACGCGCCGCCAGCAGTTCGCGCGGATCGATCCGGTACAGCCGCGCCACCAGATGCGCCGCGCCGATGAAGCCGCCGAGCAGCCCGCGCTTGTATGCGCCGGAGCGGAACATGCCGATGCGGCGGCGCCCCACCAGATCGCGCCCTTCCCAATAGCGGCGCGCGGTCTCGTCCAGATGCGGGCGGATATGGGCCTTATAGGCCCGGAGATTCTCCGCGCTGTCGGCCTCGGCAAAGAAGCGGCGGAAGGCGGCGTAGTCCGGCAGGTGCAGCGCCGCGACCTGCTTCAGCCGATTGAGCGCGATGTGCGCCGTGTTGAGATCAACCGCCGTGATGCGCGCAGGTTCGGCGGTCAGGTAGGAGAGCACATTGCAGCCGCCGCTGGCGATGGTCACGACATGGCTCTCCGGCGTGATCGCCAGCGCCGCCATGTCCACCACCGGGTCTTCCCAGATCTGGGCATAGACCAGGCCGCGGAATGCGAAGGCGAAGGCGCGTTCGAGAAGGCCCTCGCGCGTGGTCGCCTCATGGTTGATGACGGCGCGATCGATGACATGCGGCATGAACGGCTCCCCTGTTGGTCCACCTGACGCCCCGCTAGGCGCCATGCATGTCAGGCCCGTGACCGCGCGATGGCAGATTGGTGACGAGGCTGCGTGCAATGGTCTTGGCTCTGGCGGAGCGGTCACGCTAGGATCGGGCATGGCAGGGTCATCACCCCATCTCGATCAGATCTGGTACGCGCTGGAATGGCTCATCCGCCTCGGCGCGCTCGCGGTCGTGCCCTTGCGGCGGACACCTGCGGCGGCCCGAGCATGGTTGCTGCTGATCTTCTTCCTGCCGGTCCCCGGCCTGCTCTTGTTTCTCGCCATCGGCAGTCCGCGCTTCCCGGCGTGGCGGCGCGAGCGGTTCGACGCCTTGCAGCCCTTCTTTGCTGCGACCGCGCAGGCGCAGCAGCGGCATCGTCCCGCGCTTGGCGATGTGGAGCCCATCGCGGCGCTCGCGCGCACTTTGGGGCATATGCCCGCCACCGACGGCAATGCCATCACGCTGATCGATGCCTATGACGCAGTGGTGGACCGGCTCGTCGCGGATATCGATGCCGCCGAGCAGTCCGTCCACCTGCTCGTCTACATCTTCGCCGACGATGCCGTGGGCCAGCGCGTGGCCGCTGCGCTTGGCCGGGCCGTGCAGCGTGGCCTGGACGTGCGGGTGCTGTTCGATCCGGTGGGTTCGCGCCCATGGCGGCGCGGGACGCAGGCGCTGTTGCGCGCCAAGGGGGTGCGCGTCTGCGAAACGCTGCCGTTGCGCCTGATCCGGGCGCGAACCCGGCGCGACATGCGCAATCATCGCAAGCTCTTCGTGATCGACGACAGGATCGGCTATGCCGGCTCCCAGAACATCGTCGCGCGCGATTTCCGGCCCGGCGTGGTCAATCGCGAACTGGTCGCGCGGGTGACGGGGCCGGTGGTCGCCAGCATGGCGGCTCTGGTGCGTGCCGACTGGTCGCTGGAGTCCGGCGATCCGCCCGGCGCCTCCCCTGCCCCGAAGGACACTGCCGGGACCGCCTGCCTGCAATTGCTTCCGAGCGGGGCGGATTATCCGCTGGCCGGGTTCGAGACGCTGTTGGTCTGGCAATTGCATCAGGCGCGCCAGCACGTCGTCATGGTCAGCCCTTATTTCGTGCCGGGCGAGGACGTGCTCGGGGCCATGGGCGCTGCGGTGGCGCGCGGAGTCAAGGTCGACCTCATTCTCTCGCGCGTGGCGGATCAGCCGCTCGTCCGCCTGTCGCAAAGCTCCTTCTATCAGGAGCTGCTGGACGCCGGCGTCTCGATCCACCTGTTCCCCAACGAACTGCTCCACGCCAAGACGCTCAGCATCGATGACCGGCTAGCCGTGGTGGGATCGAGCAATGTCGACCTGCGCTCGTTCCAGCTCAATCAGGAGGCGAGCCTGCTGATCTATGACGCCACCTCGATTGCGCAGGTGCTGGCCATTCATGACGGCTATCTGGCTGCCTCCACGACGCTGACGCCGGCAGCATGGCGCACCCGCTCGCGCACCCGGCGGCTCGCCGAGAACATCGCCCGGCTGGTGGATTCGCTGCTGTGAGCCTCAGCCCGCCCGGTCGGCGAGTTCCAGCAGGCGGGTGAACGTCTCCCGGTCGACATTGCCGCCCGAGAGGGTAACGAGCGTCGCATCGGTCACCGGCACCTTGCCCGCCAGCACGGCAGCCAGCGCCGCAGCCCCGCCGGGCTCGACCACCAGATGGAGCTTCTCGAAAACCAGCCGCATGGCCCGCGCGACCTCCATCGGCGTCACGGCGGCGCCACCGCTGGCCCGGCCCTGCAATACCGCGAAATTGATCGGGAAGGTGCGTGGCGTCTGGAGCGCGTCGCAATCGGTGGGGAAGGAAAGATCGTCCACCGACTGGATGCTGCCGGCGGCGAGCGAGCGAAGCAGATCGTCATAGCCTTCCGGCTCGGCCAGATAGAGCTGCGCATCCGGACAGGCCAGCGCGAGACCGGCAGAGAGACCCCCGCCCCCGCAACAGGCAACGATGCGATCCGGTCCGCGCCCAAGCTGCGCCTGCATTTGCGCTGCCCCCTCAATCCCGAGCGTGCCCTGCCCCTCGATGATCCACGGATCGCCATAGGCATGAACGAGGGTCGCGCCGGTCTTCGCGACCAGATCGGCGGCGATGCTGTCGCGATCCTCGCTCGCGCGATCATAGAGATGGACCTTGGCGCCCAGCGCCCGGGTCGCCGCCAGCTTGGCGCGGGGCGCATTGCTCGGCATCACGATGGTCGCGGCGATGCCGAGCCGCCGGGCGGCCCAAGCCACGCCCTGCGCGTGATTGCCGCTGGAAACGCCGACCACCCCGCGCGCACGCTGCTCCGCCGTCAGATCGCTCAGCCGATGCCATGCACCCCGGATCTTGAAGGCGCCGATGGGCTGGAGCATGTCCGCCTTGCACCAGATCGTCCGCCCCTGGACCTCCAGAGGCAAAAGCGGCGTGGGCGGCAGCAGCGCCGCAATCTTGTCCGCCGCGCGCAACACGCCCTCGCGGCTCGGCGCACGAAGCGGATCGAGCAATTCTTGTTCTGTCACAGAGCCCCCCTATATGCAGGCGCTTGTCGATTCGACTTCATGGAGACTAACAGATGAGCAAGGTGCTGGTCATCGGCGCAGGTGGCGTCGGATCGGTCGCGGTCCACAAGATGGCGATGAATGTGGACATCTTCAGCGACATTCACCTCGCGAGCCGCACGGTCTCCAAATGCGATGCCATTGCCGCCTCCGTGAAAGAGCGCACGGGCGTTGCCATCAGCACCTATGCGCTGGACGCCGACGACGTGGCCGCAACGACCGCGCTCATCAAGCAGATCGGCCCCAAGCTGGTCGTGAACCTTGCCCTGCCTTATCAGGACCTCGCGATCATGGATGCCTGCCTCGCGGCCGGCGTGAATTATATGGACACGGCGAACTACGAGCCGCGCGACGAGGCGCATTTCGAATATAGCTGGCAGTGGGCCTATCAGGACCGGTTCAAGGATGCCGGCCTCATGGCGCTGCTCGGCTCCGGCTTCGACCCGGGCGTCACCAGCGTCTTCGCGAGCTGGCTCAAGAAGCATCATTTCGAGCGGATCGACACGCTCGACATTCTGGACTGCAATGGCGGCGACCATGGCCAGCACTTCGCCACCAACTTCAATCCGGAGATCAACATCCGCGAAGTAACTGCGCCCGCGCGGCACTGGGAGAATGGTGCGTGGGTGACCACGCCTGCCCTCTCCTACAAGCAGAGCTTCGACTTCGAGCAGGTCGGCCCCAAGAACATGTACCTCATGTACCATGAGGAGCTGGAGAGCCTCGCCAAGCACCTGCCCGAGATCAAGCGCATCCGCTTCTGGATGACCTTTGGCGATGCCTATCTCAAGCATCTCGAAGTGCTGCAGAATGTCGGCATGACGCGGATTGACCCGGTGATCTACAATGGCGTTGAGATCATCCCGCTGCAGTTCCTCAAGGCCGTGCTGCCCGAGCCAGCCAGCCTTGGCCCGACGACCAAGGGCAAGACCAACATCGGCGATATTGCCACCGGCCTTGGCAAGGATGGCAAGGACAAGACGCTCTACGTCTACAATATCTGCGACCATGAGGACGCTTATGCCGAGACCGGCAATCAGGCGGTGAGCTACACCACCGGCGTGCCGGCGATGATCGGCGCGGCGCTGATGCTGCGCGGCAACTGGTCCGGCGCGGGCGTGTTCAACATCGAGCAACTCGATCCCGATCCGTTCATGGACATGCTGAACAAGCATGGCCTGCCGTGGCAGGTGAAGGAACTCGACGGACCGCTGCCCTTCTGATGGGCGCCCTGCGCATCCGCATCGGGCTGGCGAGCGCCGCCCTGGCGCTCGCTCTGGGCGGCTGCGCGCCGCGGATCGGCCTGGTCGATGGCGTGCCCTCCTCCGAGCTGAACAGTTGCGCCCGCCAGGGCGGCTCGCTGCAGGCACGGGGGCGTGCGCAGACAGTCATGTGCGTGGTGCCCTATGCGGATGCGGGCAAGAGCTGCGCTTCGAAAAAGGACTGTCAGGGCCGCTGTCTGGCCCAGCCGGGCAAGAACGGCGCCCTGCCGCTCGACGAGCAGAAGGCGCCCGGGCGCTGCCAGGCCGACAACAAATTATTCGGATGCTTTGCCGAACTCGACGGCGGCAAGGTCGTTCGGTCTATGTGCATCGACTGATCGGTGCATCGATGAAGGCGCGGCGCTCGCAGCCGCGCCGTGACATGATTTGAGCGGAGCAGACCCCATGGAAACCCGAGCCGGCGACCCCGGCGCCTTTGCGCGCTTCGATCTCAATCGCGTGCCCTCGCCTGCTTTCGTGGTCGATGCGGCCGCCATCCGACGCAACCTGACGATCCTCAAGGACGTACGGGACCGGGGCGGCATCAAGATGCTCGCCGCGCTCAAAGCCTTCTCGATGTGGTCGCTCGGGCCGACTGTCTCGGCCTATCTAGACGGGGTCTGCGCCTCCGGACTCTACGAGGCCCGACTGGGCCGCGAAGAATATACCGGGCTGGATGAGAAGGGCGAAGTCGCGACCTATTGCGCCGGGTACAAGGCAGCAGACCTGCCCGAGATCTGTGTGCTTTCCGACCATATCATCTTCAACTCGCCCGGCCAGCACGCGCGCTTCCGGCCCATTCTCGATGCGCAGCGCGCACAGGGGATGAGCTTCGACGTGGGCTTGCGGATCAATCCGCTCCATGCCGAGGGCGAGGTGGCGAAATATGATCCCTGCCAGCCCAACAGCCGGCTCGGCTTCCCCATCGACCAGCTACTCCCTGAGCATCTTGAGGGCGTGGACGGCATTCATTTCCATACGCTGTGCGAGCAGGATTTCGTGCCGTTGGGCCGGACATGGGCCTCGGTGGAGCCGAGCCTCAAGCGCTTCTTTCCTCAGCTCAAATGGCTGAACTTCGGCGGCGGCCATCATATCACCCGCGCCGACTATCAGCGCGATGAGCTGGTCGCCTTCCTCCAGCAGGTCCGCCGTGAGACCGGGCTCGACGTGTATCTGGAGCCCGGCGAGGCCGTGGCGCTGGATGCGGGCATCCTCGTGGGCGAAATTCTCGATGTGATCGACAATGGCATGCCTGTTGCCATCGTGGATATTTCCGCGACCTGCCACATGCCGGACGTGATCGAGGCGCCCTATCGCCCGGCAATGCTCGGCGAGCAACCCGGCGGCGATCTGGTGCGGCTCGGCGGTCCCTCCTGCCTCGCAGGCGATATCATCGGCGACTATGCCCTGCCCGTCCCCGCCGAGCCGGGCCGTCGCATCGCCTTCCTCGACCAGGCGCATTATTCGATGGTGAAGACCAACACCTTCAACGGCGTGCCGCTGCCCTCCATCTGGCTGTGGGACAGCGAGACGGACGAACTGCAGGAAATCCGCCAGTTCGGCTATGAGGACTTCAAAGGCCGGCTGAGCTGACATGGAAACGACATAAAACTGTCACAATAAGCCCTTGAATTTCCTCGCCTCGTCTGAGCTGGATAACCAAAACTTTACCGTCCGACCTCTAGAGGCGTGGCATGATGCATGCCGCCTCTTTCCAGATCGACGGACAGGATGACGAGGACGCTGTCGCCCGGCTGCGGATGCCGGGCAGCGAGCAGATCAAGGCGCGGCAGGGCGCCTCGCCCATGGAGATTGTCGCGCTGTTTCGCCAGCACATGGGCTTGCGGCTTCTCCCGCTGGTCGATGAGGCAGATCGCCCCATTGGCGCCATCTATGAGGAGGATGTTCGCAATATCCTCTTCAACCCCTATGGCTATGCCTTGCTGAGCAACGCCGGCGTGACCATCGCCTTTGGCGAGCGGATGCAGCGCTGCCCGGTGATCGAGATGGATCGAGGCCTCGCCGGCCTGCTTGCTGTCCACCCCCGCGATGGCGGCAAGGAAGCGATCATCGTGACGCGCGGGGGCCGCTATGCCGGCTTCGTCCCCAATGCCGCCATTCTCGGGGCGATCAACGCCCAGGAGGTGCGGCAGCGCCGCGCCCGCGACGCCGAACTGGCACGACTGCGCGCGGTGAGTACGGCCTTCGAGCAGGACATCCAGAGCCTCTCTACGGCGCTTGGCGATATGGCTTCGCTGCTGCAGGATACGGCCACCGGCACCGCCACCCGCAGCCAGGACAATACCGACCACGCCTTGCACGTGCTCACCGCCGCCGGCCAGACCGGCGCGATGATGGACGAGGTGGCGCGCTCCAGCGCCGCATTGGTGCAATCGCTCGGGCGGCTCGACGAGGAAACGGAGCAGGCGCGTGCTGTCGCCGTCGAAGCTGTTTCCCGCGTCGATGCCAGCGCGGCGCAAGCGCAGGCGCTCGATCAGGCCACGCAATCCATCGAAACGATCACCGCCACGATCGAAACGCTGGCCCGGTCGGTCAAGCTCCTCTCGCTCAACGCCTCGATCGAAGCGGCGCGGGCCGGAGAAGCCGGGCGCGGCTTTGCCGTCGTCGCCAACGAAGTGCGCGCCCTCGCCCAGCAGACCGGTGCGGCTGCACAGAACATACACACCCACGCCCTGACCGTCCGCGGCACCGTTGAGGCCGTCACCGGCGCGCAGGCGGGGCTTGAGCGCGTGATCGCCAGCGTCAAGCAGATCGCCGACAGCGTGACCGCGACGGTGAGCGCCCAGCGCGCCCTCTCCCTCCACCTTGCCGCCGGCACCGAACAGGCGGCCTCTGCCAGCAAGGACATCGAGGCGCATATCGTGCGCATCTCCGGCAATGCGCGATCCGCCGCCGAGGGCGCGCAGGATCTGGCGCGGACCGCTTATGATCTGAGCGACTCATCGAGCATCCTCTCGCGGCGCGTGGACCGGTTCCTGAGCGACATCGCGATGCGCGACGGCGCCGCTGATTGAAGCGCATTCACGCGCGGATTCGACTCGCCGCAACCGCGCCACCCGATCCGGCGGGTTTGCGACACGTCCGATCCTGCACCGAAATTGCGCCATCGCACCGGCGCCATTACGAAAAAGCCAGACTTTCTGGCACTTTCCAGCGCCGCAGCGCGTGACTCAATTTTGACCCCCGATCTTTACAGGGGGGGCCGCAGGTCATATATGCGCACCCCTGCTGCCCCATGGGACTTCCACCGCAAGGCAGCTCTTTAGTGCCTGTAATCCATGGAGGTCCCTTGAGTTGTACAAGCATCATAGCGCGCTGGGGGTAGCACTTTCCCTCAAACCGGCAGCACCGGTAACGCTTATTCGCCCGCAGGCAGCTGCCCGCGCCGCTCGATACTTCTCGACGAAGTTCCCGGGGCGCTCGCTCTATGCCGTCAAGGCCAATCCCTCGCCCGCGTTGCTGGAAACGCTGTGGGCAGCTGGAATCACGCATTTCGATGTCGCGTCCATTGCCGAGGTTCGGCTGGTCGCGCGGACGCTGCCGCAGGCCAAGCTCTGCTTCATGCATCCGGTGAAAGCCGAGGAAGCCATTCGCGAGGCCTATTTCAAGCATGGCGTGCGGACCTTCTCGCTGGATTCGCTCGAGGAGCTGGAGAAGATCGTGCGGGCCACCCGTGGCGCGCCGGACCTGGAGCTGTGCGTGCGCCTGCGCGTCTCCTCCGAGCACAGCAAGCTGAGCCTCGCCTCCAAATTCGGCTGCGATCTCGCCGATGCGCGCGAGCTGCTGCAGGCCACCCGTCAGGCGGCCGATGCCCTCGGCATCTGCTTCCACGTCGGCAGCCAGGCGATGTCGCCCCACGCTTATGTGCAGGCGATCGAGCGCGTGCGCGCCGCGATTGTCGATGCATCGGTGACGGTGGACATTGTGGATGTGGGTGGCGGTTTCCCCTCCACCTATCCCGGCATGGAGCCGCCGCCGCTCGGCCATTATTTCTCGGCCATTCACCGCGCCTTCGAGAGCCTGCCGATTTCCTATTCGGCCGAACTGTGGTGCGAGCCGGGCCGGGCGCTGTGCGCGGAATATAGCTCGCTGCTCGTGCGCGTGGAAAAGCGCCGCGGTAATGAGCTGTTCATCAACGACGGCGCCTATGGCGCACTGTTCGATGCAGCACATCTCGGCTGGCGCTTTCCCGTGCAGTTGCTGCGCGCGGAGGCCAATGAGGCGGATCAGGAAGCTTTCAGCTTCTATGGCCCGACCTGCGACGACATGGACCATATGGCCGGCCCGTTCATGCTCCCTGCGGACGTGCGGGCGGGCGACTATATCGAGATCGGGATGCTCGGCGCTTATGGCAATGCCATGCGCACCGACTTCAACGGCTTCGGCGCGGAGAGCGTCGCACAGGTCGCCGACGAGCCGATGGCCAGCCTCTACCGCGAGGAAGAGCCGGCCCCGCAGCAGTCCAACGTGGTGCAACTGCGCCGCTAAAGCGGATTGCCAAGTATAAAAGAATGAGACAGCCTCCCCGGATACGCTTCGGGGAGGCTTTTTCATGTCCGTCAATCTGCTGGTGCCGGTGTTTGCGCTGGTGCTCTGGTCTATCGTGATGCTCATCTGGACGGTCGCGCTGCGGCTACCGGCGCTGAGCAAGCTCAAAATCTCGCCGGAGCAGGCACGAGGCGGACGCGGGCAGGATCTCGACCGGATGCTGCCGCGCGAGATCAACTGGCCGGCGCACAATTATGCGCATCTGATGGAACAGCCGACGATCTTTTACGCGACGGCGATCGGCCTGGCGCTACTCGGCCAGGGCACGACGGCCAACATCGTCCTCGCCTGGGCCTATGTGGGCATCCGCATCGTCCACAGCGTATGGCAAGCGAAGGTGAACACCATTCCGGTGCGTGCCAGCCTGTTCTTCCTCTCGTCGATCCTGCTGGCGGTTCTGGCCGTCAACGGCCTGCTCGCCGCGCTACGGCTCAGCGCCTGAAGGTGGCGACCAGCTCGACATGGGTGGACCAGCGGAACTGGCCGACGGGTTTCACCCGCTCGATGCGGTAGCCTGCCTCGGCCAACATCACCGCATCCCGCGCGAAGCTGGCCGGATTGCAGGAGACATAGACGATCAGCGGCACCTGTGAGGCCGCGATCTGCGCCACCTGCTCGCGCGCGCCGGCGCGGGGCGGATCGAGCACGACGGCTTCGAAGCGGTTGAGTTCCGCTGGCGTAAGCGGACGGCGGAACAGGTCGCGATGCTCCGGGAAGATGCGGCCGGGCAGGCGATTGCCACCGGCGCGCAGGGCCATCACCAGATCGCGGGCGGCCTCCGCCGCATAGACCTTGCGCCCCGGCACATCATTGGCAACGGACAGGGCGAAGGTGCCGAGCCCCGCGAACAGATCGGCCACCATCGCCGCGCCGCCCAATGCCTGACGCACCTCGGCGACCAGAGCCGCCTCCCCGTCCTGCGTCGCCTGCAGGAAAGCGCGTGGCGGGTAGCCCGTGAGGACCTTGCCGAAGCGCACCGTCGCCGGCTCCGGCTCCCAGATGGTCATCGGGGCATCGTCATCGATCAGGATGAGCCGGGCGAGCTGGTTCTCCCGGGCGAACTCAAGCAGCGCCTCGGTATGCGCGAGGCCATCGGCCCGCAGGCCTGAAAGGACGACATCCACGCCCTGATCGACCAGCGTCAAATCCGCCTCGCCGGGCTGCCGATCCGGCAGCATCGTCGCAAAGAGCGCACGCAGCGGGGCGACCAGCGCGAAAAGGCGCGGGTCCAACACCGGGCATTCGCGCAGATCGATGAGCTTGTGACTGCCCTGCTCCGAGAAGCCGAACTGGATGCGCTTGCCGAGCCGCAGCGCCCGCAGGCTGGCCCGACGACGGCTGTGCGGCGGCGAGACATAAGGCGCGGCGACCTCCTGCGCGCTCAGCCCCTGCCCGGCCAGCGCTCCGGCGACACGATCGCGCACATAGTCGGTGAAGGCCTCATCCGACAGGTGCTGGAGCTGGCAGCCCCCGCATTGCGGGAAATGGCGGCATGGCGGCGTGACGTGATGCGGTCCGGCCTCGATGCTGCCATCGGTGCGCAGACGGTCGCCCGGCGCGCTGAGCGCGACATGGCGGCCATCCGCCGTCACGCCATCGCCTCGCGCGGCAATGCGGACGATAAGATCGGGATCGGGGCTGGTCATGAGGCACTCGCAAGGGCAGCAGGAAGGCAACCGACAAGATCGTCGGCAATGAAGGCCGCGCCGGCACGGCGGCCAGCCTCGCCATGCAGCCAGACGGCCTCACAGGCAGCGGTGAAGGCATCGCCCGTAACCGCCAGACGGCCCGCGCACAAGCCGGCGAGCACATCGCCCGTGCCAGCGGTGGAGAGCCATGACGAGGCGGGAGGCGCGACAACGCAGCGGCCATCGGGCGCGGCGATCACGCTGTCAGCCCCCTTGTGGACCACGACGGCACCGATATCGGCCGCCGCCGCGCGAGTGCGATCGATCTTGTTGCCCGATCGTTCGCCGAAAAGCTGGCGGAACTCGCCTTCATGCGGGGTGACGATGGCAGGCGGTGGCCCTTCCGCGGGACCGCGCGTGCCCATGAGCCATAAAGCATCCGCATCGGCGACGGTGGGCACCCCTGCCCTCAAGGCCGTGAGGAGCGTGCGCCATGCGGCATCATCGCGCCCAAGGCCGGGCCCGACGAGCAGCGCCTTGGCCCGATCCACCTCGAAATGCTCGCTGCACACAATGGCGTGACTGTGAGAGCTGGCCGGCGCGGCCTGCGCAATCAGCCGCACATAGCCGGCCCCGCTGTGCGCCGCCGCCTCCGCCGCCAGCGCGGCCGCGCCCGGCATCTCGCCGGCCACGACGCAGACCAGACCGCGCAGATATTTGTGGGCATCGCGGCCCGGGGGACGGATCGATGGCGGTTGAAGAACCCACGCAGCATCCGCCGGCACGTCGATGCCGATATCGACCAGCCAGTGCTGCTGCGCGAAGCCGAGCGCCGGCATCAGCACCTGGGCGGGCTTCCAGGCGCCCAGCGAGAGGCAATGGGTGAAGACCGGCACTGGGGAGAGCGCGAGCGCGGCATCGCTCTCCACGCCGCTCGGGACGTCGATGGCGTAGCTCAGTTGCGCGGCCTCCACCAAGGCGCCGAGCCGCGCCGCCAGCTCCGGCGACAGGCCGCGCGTGAGGCCGATGCCGAACAGCGCATCCACCAACTGCGTCGCCGGTTCGGCAAGCATGATATCCTCGACCGGGCCGCCCCAGTCGGCGCGCGCCTTGCGGCTGCTGTCCGTTCCGCTCTCGCCCAACGCCGCCACGCGGACGGGCACGCCCAGATCGCGCAGGGCACGGGCGATGACGAAGCCGTCCCCGCCATTGTTGCCGGGGCCGCAGAGCACCAGCACATCGCGCATCGCGCCAGCGCGGAAGATCGCCTCTGCGACGCCCTCGCCGGCCGTGCACATCAGGGCGTAGGGATCGGTGCCGGCATCGAACAGCGCCTGCTCGGCGTCGCGCATCTGGGCGACGGTAAGGATGGGCATGGCGGTCATTGGCGGACCGTTGGGGCGAGCACGCCCCCTTCAACACCCCCTCTGTGCTCCTGCGAAGGCAGGAGCCTAGGACGGTCAGGACAGTTGCATGCGCCCTGGGCTCCTGCCTTCGCAGGAGCACGGCGTTGAGCAAATAAGCGCCGGTGGCGCCGCAGCTGACGCGGGGATGCATCAGCCCAGGCCCCTCTCCCGAGGAGAAGGGCCATGGGATCAGATATCAGCGAAGACATGCTTCTCCGCTTTGGCGCCGGGATGCGTCACCGCGCCCTGCCAGGCCGGCCCGACATTCTGCGCATAGCGCCACAGGGCACCCGCCTGATAATTATTCTGGCGCGGTTGCCACTTCGCCCGGCGCTCGGCCAGCACGGCTTCGTCGACCACCAGATCAATCGTGCCGGCCTCGGCATCGATGCTGATGGTATCGCCATTCTCGACCAGCGCGATGGGGCCGCCGTCCGCTGCTTCCGGGCCGACATGGCCGATGCAGAAGCCGCGCGTGCCGCCCGAGAAGCGCCCGTCCGTGATGAGCGCGACCTTCTCGCCCAGACCCTGCCCATAAAGCGCAGCGGTGGTCGAGAGCATCTCGCGCATGCCGGGGCCGCCCTTGGGGCCTTCGTAGCGGATCACGACGACATCGCCGTCCACGATCTGCTGCGCCTCCACGGCGGCGAAGGCCTCTTCCTCGCGCTCGAACACCTTGGCGATGCCGGTGAACTGCAGGCGCTTCATGCCCGCGACCTTCACGATCGCCCCATCCGGCGCAAGGCTGCCCTTGAGGCCGACGACACCGCCGGTCGGCGTGATCGGCGTCTTGGCGTCGTAGATGACCTTCTGGTCGGGGTTCCACGTCACTTCGTCGATATTCTCGCCCAGCGTCTTGCCGGTCACCGTCATGCAATCGAGGTGCAGCAGGCCGGTCTGGGCCAGCGACTTCATGAGCATGTAGATGCCGCCGGCGGCATGCATGTCCTTGGCGACATATTTGCCGCCGGGCTTGAGGTCGGCCATGTACGGCGTGGTCTTGAAGATTTCGGCCACGTCAAACAGCGAGAAGTCGATGCCGCATTCATTGGCCATGGCCGGAAGGTGCAGCGCGCCGTTGGTGGAACCGCCGGTCGCCGCGACGATGCGGGCGGCATTCTCAAAGGCTTCGCGCGTGCAGATGTCCCGCGGGCGCAGGTTGATCTTGAGCAGCTCCATGATCTGCTTGCCCGCCGCGACAGCGATTTCCTGACGGCTCTTATAGGGCGCCGGCACCATGTTGCTGTTCGGCAGCGACAGGCCGATGGCCTCGCCGACGCAGGCCATGGTGTTGGCGGTATATTGGCCGCCGCATGCGCCGTGACCCGGGCAGGCCGCCTTCTCGATGGCCGTCACTTCCGAGAGCGGGCAATTGCCGGCAGCGAACCGCCCAACAGCCTCGAACACGTCGATGACGGTCAGGTCCTCGCGATCCTTATACTGGCCGGGGAGGATGGAGCCGCCATAGACGAAGATGCTGGGCACATTGAGGCGCAGCATCGCCATCATCATGCCGGGGAGCGACTTGTCGCAACCGGCGAAGGTGACTAGCGCGTCATAGCAGTGGCCGCGCACGGACAGCTCGACGGAGTCCGCGATGACCTCGCGGCTGACGAGGCTGCTCTTCATGCCCTGATGGCCCATGGCGATGCCATCGGTCACCGTGATGGTGTTGAAGCGGAACGGCGTGCCGCCTGCCGCCATTACGCCCTCGCGCGCCCAATTGGCCTGCGTATCGAGCGTAGTGTTGCACGGCGCGCTGTCATTGCCAGCGGAGGCGAGACCTACGAACGGCTTGGCAATATCCTCTTCCTTCCAGCCCATCGCATAATAATAGCTGCGGTGGGGGGCGCTCTCGACGCCAACGGAGACGTAGCGGCTGGGGAGTTTGGATTTGTCGAAGCTGTGGGTCATTTCATTCACCTTCCTGCGGGCAGCGCTCTAGGCCCGTTGCGGGGCGGCTTGCAAGCATGGAGGGCGCAAAACACGCCTGTTGCGAGCCGCTCTCAGGAAAAGGCCGCACGGCAGGCGCGCAGCACCGGCCCGATGATGCCCGCCAGCCGCGCCTGACCGGCGCCGTCGCTCACCAGATCCTGCCGCATCTCGATGCCAAGATAGGGCCGCCCATGGGCCTCGGCATGGCGGTTCATCGTCGCATTGAGCAGCTTGCCTGAATAGGGCTCCTGATCGCCGACCACCAGCCCCGCGGCGGCCAGCAGGGGGATGGCAATGCGCGCGCCGCGATCGTCCTGATTGTAGAGCACGCCGATGTCCCATGGGCGCGCTTCTTCGGGCCGGCTCCGCAATTGCGGCGTGAAGCTGTGCAGCGAGAGCAGGAACGGCCGATGCCCCTGCCCGGCCAGCGCGGCAACCTCGGCATGATAGGGATCGTAAAAGCGCGCGAGACGGTCGGCGACTTCGGCGGTGCTGTTGCCCTCGATATGGTGGCCATCGCTATGCACCGGGACCAGCCCGGCCGAATCCGCCTCGCGATTATAATCGATCACGAGGCGCGAGACGCCGCCCAGGATCGCGCAGCACCCGCCCTGATCCACCAGCAGCCGCGCGACCTGCGCGACGCCGATATCGATCGCGACATGCTCCTCCAGCACGGCAGCGGGCAGACCGAGATCGATATCCTCCGGCACATGGTTGGAGGCATGATCGGCGATGATCAGAATCGGTGCGGACGGATCGCCCAGGATTTGAAACGCATCAGTCATGCCCAAGGCCTAGCGCAGTTTGGGCCCAGCCAAAAGACCACGTGTTCAGCGCAGCAGGCTGGTCATCACCCACCAGTCGGGATGGTCGGCGATGATGCGGTCGGCGGCTGCATCCCGCTCGGCCTCGCTCGCGAAAACGGCAAAGCAGGTCGCACCGGAGCCGGACATGCGGGCAACTTGGGGAAGCTGCGCGCGCAGCACCGCCAGCACCTCCTCGATTTCCGGCACCAGAGCCATAGCGCTCGCCGCCAGATCGTTGCGGCCCCGCGCCCATGCCAGCGGGTCCAGCGCGCCCCGGTCGATGCCGTCCCATCCGCCGAACACAGGTCCGGTGGGGCAGGCGATCAGCGGATTGACCAACAACACGGGCGTCTCCGCCAGATCGAGATCGATGATTTCCAGCCGGTCACCCACGCCCGACCCGAATACGGTGGCCGAGCCCAGGCATGCAGGCACATCGGCGCCCAGCGCCGAGGCGATGGCCGGGAAATCGATCTCCATCGGCCGCACGTCCCATAGCCGCACCAGCAGCCGAAGCGCAGCGGCGGCATCGGCCGAGCCGCCTCCGATGCCGGAAGCAACCGGCAGGTGCTTCTCGAGCAGCAGATCGGCGCCCAGATGGCCGCCAGTCACGGCTTGCAAGGCATGCGCCGCGCGCATCACCAAATTGCGCTCATCGGTCGGCAAGCCATCAGCGAACGGCCCCTCGATGCGCAACGCGATCTCGCCGTCCTCGCGGAGCGTGCCGCTCAGGCCGTCGCCATCCGCGCAAAAAGCGAACAGGCTCTCCAGCTCATGATAGCCCTCGGCGCGGCGCGCGCGGACATGAAGAGCGAGGTTGAGCTTGGCGTGGGCGGTTTCTGTGAGCACGGGCGGCTCCATAGCGGGGCCGCGGCCGCTTGTCTTGTCCCTCTGCAAGCTCGGTCGCCCAGCCATCATGCGTCAATCTGACGGCGCGGCCTTCCCTGCCTCGCGATAGTCGGGAAGATCAGGCGCATCCTGCGGCACCGGCTGCGCCTCCAGCTTGGCGATCAGCGCCTTCATTTCGGCAATTTCTCGCACCTGCGCTTCGATGATGCCGTCGGCCAGCGCACGCACCTGCGGGTCGCGAATATGGGCGCGCTCGCTGGTCATGATCGCGATGGAATGGTGCGGGATCATCGCCTTCATATAGCTGACATCGTTGACCGTGGCCTGACTGCGCACCAGCCAGAGCGAGAGGCCGAAGACGAGAGTTGCACCGGCGATAATCCCGATCTTCACGCCCTTGCGCGCGTACATCCCCCACATGAAAACCAGCATGATGATGGCCATCACGGCGCCCATCAGCAGCGCCATCAAGGTGCGGGTCTGGCTGTACGTGACATGATCGAGGGCGTAGGTGTTCAGGTACATCAGTCCGAACATCACGACCGTCGATGTGGCGATCATGGCCGCGAAGCGCGCGTAGCTCATCCAGGCCTCCTCTGCGGGTCTACCAAACCAACCCGTCAGCAGGGATAGGGTTGCAGTCTGAGCCGACGTCAGCCGGACTGCACACACCTACACGGGAACTTTTCGCCGCAGCGACCGTCTTCCCATTGTCGGGAAAAGAATTTGAAAGGGACTTATATGCTCTGGACCATCATCGGTATTCTGATCGTTCTGTGGCTGCTTGGGTTCGTCCTTCACGTCGGTGGCGGCCTCATCCACATCCTTCTGCTCATCGCGGGCGTGGTGTTCGTATTCCAGCTCATCACCGGTCGCCGATCTCTCTGATCGCGCCAGATGATCGATGAACAAACGGGGCCTTGATCGGCCCCGTTTTTCTGTGCGTCAACGAGGGTGGATGCGCAGCTACATGTTCGGATAAGTCGGCCCGCCGCCGCCCTCGGGCGCCACCCAGTTGATATTCTGGGTCGGGTCCTTGATGTCGCAGGTCTTGCAGTGGACGCAGTTCTGCGCGTTGATCTGGAAGCGCGGATTTCCGGCGCCATCCTCTACCACCTCATAGACGCCCGCAGGGCAGTAGAGCCGGGCCGGCTCGTCATAGAGTGGCAGATTGTAGCGGATCGGCACGTCGGGGTCCTTGAGCTGCAGATGGACCGGCTGGTCCTCCTCATGATTGGTGCCCGAGAGGAAGACGGACGAGAGCCGATCGAAACTGAATACCCCGTCCGGCTTGGGATAATCGATCTTGTGAACGGCATCCTTGCGCCACAGCTTGGTATGATCGGCCTTGTTGCGCAGCGTAAACGGCAGCCCGATGCCGAGCGAGCGCATCCACATATCGATGCCGGCAAACAGCGTACCCACGACATTACCGAACCTGGCCAGCGCCGGGCCGGCATTGCGCACCAGCTTCAGCTCCTTTGCGATCCAGCTTTCGTCCAGCGCGGCTGGGTAGGCCTCCAGCACATCGCCCGAGCGGTCCGCCGCGACCGCATCCGCCACGGCGTCGGCCGCCAGCATCGCGGATTTCATCGCTGTATGCGTGCCCTTGATGCGCGGGACGTTCACAAAGCCGGCCGAGCAGCCGATGAGCGCCGCGCCGGGCATCACCAGCTTGGGGATGGATTGCCAGCCGCCCTCATTGATGACGCGGGCGCCATAGGAGACGCGCTTGCCGCCTTCCAGAACCGCGCGGATGTCCGGATGCTGCTTCCAGCGCTGAAATTCCTCGAACGGGCTCAGATATGGGTTCTTGTAGCCCAGCCCCACCACGAAGCCGAGCGCCACCTGACCATTCGCCTGATGATACAGGAAGCCGCCACCATAGGCATCGGTCAGCGGCCAGCCCTGCGTGTGGATCACCCGGCCAGGCACATGCTTGGCCGGATCGATATCCCACAATTCCTTGCAACCCAGGCCATAGGTCTGTGGATCGCCGTCCGCTTCTAGATCGTAGCGGGCCTTGAGCTGCTTGGTGAGGTGGCCGCGCGCGCCCTCGGCAAACAATGTGTAGCGAGCGTGAAGTTCGAGCCCGGGCTGATAATCCGGCTTGCAACTGCCATCGCGGGCGACGCCCATGTCGCCGGTCGCGACTCCTTTCACGGCGCCATTCTCATCGTACAGGATCTCGGCGGCGGGGAAGCCGGGGAAGATTTCTACGCCCAGCCCCTCCGCCTGCTCGGCAAGCCAGCGACACAGCGAGCCCAGCGAGCCGGTATATGTGCCCTTATTGTGCATGAACCCCGGCGTCAGCAGATGCGGCACCGCGAATTTGCCCGAGCGGCTCAGCATCCAGTGATGGTTCTCGGTGACCGGCACCTGCGCCAGCGGGCAGTCGCTGGTCCGCCACTCCGGCAGCAGCTCATCGAGCGCCCGGGGATCGATCACCGCGCCGGAGAGAATATGCGCGCCGATCTCCGAGCCTTTTTCCAGCACGCAGACGCTGATCTCGCTGCCCGCCGCCTGGGCGCGCTGCTTGAGGCGGATCGCCGCGCTCAATCCTGCAGGGCCTCCGCCTACGATCACCACGTCATAGGGCATGGATTCCCGTTCGGACATGTCTACCTCCCTATGCGGCGGACGCTCTGGAGTTCCGTCCGGTCGCCGCAATATTTTCACGCTTTACAGTCGCCAGCGATGCGGCAGA
The DNA here is from genome assembly GCF_025961955.1 of Sphingobium sp. B10D7B. Taxonomy (NCBI): domain Bacteria; kingdom Pseudomonadati; phylum Pseudomonadota; class Alphaproteobacteria; order Sphingomonadales; family Sphingobiaceae; genus Sphingobium; species Sphingobium sp. B10D7B. Next base: position 1,208,878 of record NZ_JAOQOQ010000001.1, on the reverse strand, counting down.
GTTGACCGCGCCGTCAACCTCTGTCTCTGTAAACCCATGGGTGAGCAGGACATGATGACGCCGGAGCAGGCGGCCTATGCCTATGCGCATTGGTGGCGGGAAGCGGGGCTGGACTGCGCCACCGACGAGGCGCCCCGGCGCTGGCGGGATGGCGAGCCCGTTCCATTCTGGCGACGCTCTTCCAACACAGCCAGTGGCGCAGCGGACGTTGCCGCCCGGCCGACCATTGATGCGCCTGCTGAAGCCCCCGCGCCGGCACCGCAGCCTGCCCCCGTGCACGCCCGTATGCCGGATAAGGCGCCCAAGACGATGCCGGCAGATTTGCCGGGCTTCCTCGAGTGGATTGCGCAGGATGCCGGCCAGCCAGAAGCCGATTGGCATGGCGAGCGGATCGCCCTCCCCGCCCTGCACGCGCCGCGCCTCGTTCTCCTCGTCGAGATGCCGGCCGCCGGTGCAACCGATCTGGCCCAGCTTCTCGAGCCGCAACAGCAGCGGTTTATCGCCGCGATGCTCGGCACGCTCGGCCTTGAGCCCACACAGGCGCCGTGCCTGCCGCTGGCTCTGCGCCGTCCGCCGGGCGGTCATCTCGATGCCGCCTTGCTCCCCCAGTTCGCTGCGCGGATGAGCCGCTATCTCAATCTGGCCCAGCCGGGCGCGATCATCCTGCTGGGTGACCGGATTGGCCGCGCCATGCTCGGCGAGCGCTGGCGACCCGGCCTGGTGGGGCTCGAAAAGATTGACCTGCCGCATGGCAGCGTGGATACGGTCGCCCTCGCGGGGCCTGATCTGCTGATGAACCGGCCGCTTGCCAAGGCCAGAAGCTGGCAAAGCGTGCGTATGCTCCATGGATTGTTGACGCAATGAACAGGTCCCCTTCCCGATCCCGTGTGCGCCGGTCGCTGCTCATTGCCCTGTCGCTGTGCGCGCTCGCTGGCCCGCTGGCGGTAGCCCAGCCGGCGGCGGCGGCTTCGGCGATCCCGACGCCGAGCCAGGATGAGCAAGGCCGATATGGCGCCATTCTCGCCATGCTGGAGGGCAAGCGCTGGGAAGAGGCGCGCAGTGCCATTCTCGGCCTCTCCGAGGCGGACAGCATGCGCCCGCATCTGCTAGCCGAGTTGTATCTCGCCAAGGATAGCCCCCGCGTCGAGCTGTTCGACCTGCTCGACCTGCTGCACAAGACGCCCAACCTTCCGCAGAACGACCGCATCGCCTCGCTGGCCCGCAAGCGGGGCGCGCAGACGCTGCCGGACCGGCCGGCCACGCGCCAGCTCATGTGGACCGGCACCTCTCCCCAGCGGCAGATGCTCCGCTCCGTGAAGGGCGATGCCGCAGCCGATCAGCTGCGCGGCACGCTGCTCCAGTATATCAAGGACGATCAACCCAATCAGGGCGAGGCCCTGCTCGCCTCCGCCGAGGCCGGGCTCGGCATGGATGGCCGCACCGAATTGCGTCAGCGCCTCGCCTGGTCCTATTTCATCTGCGGCGATACCGCCAATGCCCGCCGCATGGGCGCGCTGGCCGTCGATGGCGGCACCGGCGAGTTCGTGGCACCGTCTTACTGGGTGATGGGCCTCGCCGCCTGGCGCGAGAAGCAATGGGCCGCCGCCGCCGACTCTTTCTATCATGCCGCGATGAGCACGTCCGATGCGGACCTGCGCAGCCGCAGCTATTTCTGGGCCGCGCGCGCCATGATGGCCGACCGGAAGCCCGAGCGAGTCAATGCCCTGCTGCGCAGCGCGGCGCGCGATGAAGAGAGCTTCTACGGCCTGCTGGCCCGCGAAACGCTCGGCCTCGGCTTCAGCACCGCGCTCAAGCGGGAGAATGTGTCGTCGCAGGATTGGTCACTGCTCGCGGGCAGCGGCAATGTCCGCAACGCCGTGATCCTCGCCACGCTGGGCCGGAGCGCGCAGGCCGATGCGGTGCTGCGCCACGAAGCGGCGCTGAGCGACGACACGCGCTATAGCGCCCTCGTGCATCTCGCCAGCGACCTTTCGCTGCCGACCACCCAGCTCTGGCTGGCGCAACGCTCGCCAAGCGGGCGCAAGTCGGCGGCCTATGCGCGCTATCCCCGCCCGGAATGGTCGCCGAGCAATGGCTGGCAAGTCGAGCGCGCGCTGGTCTTCGCCCATGCCCTGCAGGAATCCCGCTTCCAGACCGATGCACGCAGCCCGGCCGATGCACGCGGCCTGATGCAGGTGCTCCCGGGCACCGGTGCGCAGCTTGCCCGCTCCAGCGGCATGGCCGTTACGCCCGATCAGCTTTACGATCCGGCCGTCAGCCTCGCGCTCGGCCAGGCCTATCTGCGCAAGCTCAGCCAGATGCCGGCCACGGGCGGACTGCTGCCCAAGGTCGTCGCGGCCTATAATGCCGGCCCAACCCCCATCGAGCGCTGGAACGTGCAGATCCGCGATGAGGGCGATCCGCTGCTCTTCATCGAATCCGTGCCTTATTACGAGACCCGCGCCTATCTGAACGCCGTGCTGCGCAATTACTGGATCTACCAGATGGACGAGCAAGGCGGCCGCTCCCCGGCACTCTCGGCCATGGCGCAGGGCCTGTGGGTCCGTTTCCCGGATGGCAGCAAGGACGTCGCCGTCCGTGTCACCCCGCATGGGACCGCTGCCGGTGCCTATTGACGAGAGCCGCGTCTTCATCCCGGTTCAGATCGCCCTGCTCACAATCTCCGACACGCGGACGCTGGCGGACGACCGATCCGGCGATACAATGGCCGAGCGGGTGACCGCTGCCGGCCATGTGCTGAAGGCCCGCGAGATCAGCAAGGATTCGGTCGAGACCATCCTTGGCCATCTGCACCGCTGGATCGACGACCCGCAGATCGATGTCATCCTCACCACAGGCGGCACCGGGGTGACGGGGCGGGACGTGACACCTGAAGCGCTCGAAAAGGTGCAGGACAAGGCCATTCCGGGCTTTGGCGAGCTATTCCGCTGGCTCAGCTTCCAGTCGATCGGCACCTCGACCATCCAATCCCGCGCCTGCGCCTGCGTGGCGCGAGGGACTTATATCTTCGCCCTGCCCGGCTCGACCGGCGCGGTGAAGGATGGGTGGGATCAGATTCTGGTCCACCAGCTCGATAGCCGCTTTCGGCCGTGCAACTTCGTGGAATTGATGCCGCGGCTGTTGGAGAAGTAGGCTCAGGAAATCCACAGAACCGTTCGTGTCGAGCCCTTCGACTGCCCGCAGGGCGGGCGCTCAGGATAAACTTCAGCCAAAGGCTGAAGTCGAGACACGCGAGGACAGTGCTGGCCGTGTCTCGACTTCGCTCGACACGAACGGGGGAACTTAGGGGCGCTCAAGTGCCACCGCCCCTACGCCTCAATAAGCGCGGCCGACCAGAACCCGCTGCACAGCCTTCTCGCCGGTGAAGATGCACGTCCCGCTCGCCGGCGTCGCATCCATCGGCACGTTGCGCAGCGTCAGCTTCTCGCCCTTCAGCCAAGCGACCACCTTGTCCAGCGCGGGTCCCGTGGGCTTGCTCCATTCGACTTCGACCCAGCCGGGCTTGTCGCCGCCGAACGCGCCGGCCAGCGCGGTCAGTTCGCTCACGTCGCGGCGGATGTTCGCATCCAGCCGCGCGCGCGCCTCGCTGTGCAGCGTGTCCTGAACCCCGCGCAGCATGTCCCCGACCGCAGTCACGAAAGCATCCCGCGCCATGACCTCGCTCGCCAGCTTGCCCGCCTCATTATAGAGCCGGTCCCGCCGCACGACCGAAACATTGCCGCCCGCGACATCGCGCCCGCCGACCTCGACGATGATCGGCGCGCCCTTCTTCACCCAGCCCCAGCGCTTGGGGGCGGCCTTGATCGGCTTCTTGTCGAACAGCACCCGGAGCGGCTCGCGGAACACGTCGACTGCGCCCAGTTCCCTGGCCAGCGCGTCGCAATAATCGATGACCGCCGCATCCTCGTCCGTATCGCGCAGCATCGGCACGATCACCACCTGATGCGGGGCGATCATCGGCGGGCAGCGCAGCCCGTCGTCATCGCCATGGACCATGATGACGCCGCCGATCATGCGGGTCGAAACGCCCCAGCTTGTCGTGTGGCACAGGGCCTGCTGGCCATCCTGATTCTGGTACTGGATGCCCGCCGCCTTGGCGAAGCCCGTGCCCAGATAATGCGAGGTGCCGGCCTGCAGCGCCTTGCCATCCTGCATCATCGCCTCAATGGAATAGGTCGCGACCGCGCCGGGGAAGCGCTCATTCTCCGGCTTTTCGCCTGCGACCACCGGCATAGCCAGCTCGGTTTCCGCAAAGTCACGGTACATTTCGAGCGCACGCATCGTCTCGGTCCGTGCATCGGCTTCGTCGGCATGGGCGGTATGCCCTTCCTGCCAGAGGAACTCGCTGGTGCGCAGGAACATGCGGGTGCGCATCTCCCAGCGCACGACATTGGCCCACTGGTTGGTGAGCAGCGGCAGATCGCGCCAGCTCTGCACCCAACGCGCCATCGCCTTACCGATCACCGTCTCGGACGTGGGGCGCACGACTAGGGGCTCCTCCAGCTTGCTATCCGGATCGGTCTGCAGCTTCCCGTCGATATTCTTGAGGCGATGATGGGTGACCACCGCCATTTCCTTGGCGAAGCCTTCGACATGGTCCGCTTCCTCGGCGAAGAAGGAGAGCGGGATGAACAGCGGGAAATAGCAGTTCTCCACCCCAGCTGCCTTGATGCGCGCATCCATCAGCTTCTGGATGCGCTCCCAGATGCCATAGCCCCACGGACGGATGACCATGCACCCGCGCACGCCGCTTTCCTCGGCCAGATCGGCCTCGCTGATCACGGCCTGATACCAGGCAGCGAAATCCTTGGCTCGGGTGACGGGCAACGCGTGCTTGATGTTGGACAATGTCTGGCTTCCGGGATCTGGATTGGGGATTGCAGCGGTCTTTAGTGGCCGCGCGGAAAAATACCAAGACGTTCGCGCGCTGACGCTGGGAGACGAACGGGAACTTTCCCTGACCTCACTCGTCCCGTCTCCAATGGCCCACTTCTCGTCGATGATTCGCACTACGCCCCGCCGCACCCGGATCATCGCGATGATCGCGGCCGCGCTGCTGGTTCTGCTTCTGGCCCTGTTGGTACTGGCTGCAACCTTCCCCGCTTCCTGGTTCAAGGATGCCGCCGAGCGGCGCCTGTCCGACCAGATCGGCACCAAAGCCACCATCGGATCGATGACGCGGGAAAGCGCATTTTCGTTCAGCCCCGCGATTCAGGTGCGGGATATCCGTGTGCCCCAGCCGGCCTGGGCCGGCGAAGGCGATCTGGCGCGGATCGAGGCGTTGCGGTTGCGTCTCCCCGTGATCGGACTGCTGCTCGGGCGCGGCGGGCCGCAGTTGCTCTCCGCCCGTGGCGTGCGGCTGACGCTGGTGCGCGACGAGAATCGCCGCAAGAGCTGGGACGCGCTCGGCAGCAACTCCAACAAGGACGACCAGGGCAGCTCGGAAACGCCTTTGGTCCGTGTCGATGACGCCGTGATCGATTATCGCGATGCCTTTCAGAAGCGGCAGTTCAAGGTCAGCCTGTCGGTCGATCCGCAGCAGGGCTTGCGCGGCACCGGGACCGGCACCGTCGAAGGGGAACCGGTCACATTGCGGCTCACCGGCGCGCCGATGCGCGCTGGGCAAAGCTGGCCCTTTGATGCGCGCATCATGGGTGACGCCCTCACCATGCACGCGCGCGGCACGATGGCGGGCCCGATGCGCACGGACGACATGACGTTCAAGGTCTCCGCTCGCGCCAGCACGCTCAAGCTGGTGGACCGGATCATCGAGGCCGGGCTGTTCGGCACGCAGCCGGTCGATATCGCTGCCAATGTCCAACGGCGCGATGGCGTGTGGAGCGTGGCCGATCTGGGCGGCACCGTCGGCCGTAGCCGGTTCACGGGCGCGCTCACGGTCCGCAAGGTGGACGGCCGCACCAAGCTGGATGGCGAGGCGCGCTTCAGCCATCTCGATTTCGAGGATCTGGCCGACGACAAGGGCAATGCGCAGGCGGTCGCGCTGGAGCGGGCACAGGGGCAGCGGCTGGTGCCCAACACGCGGATCAATATCCGCAAGATCGACAAGACGGACGGGCGCATATCGGTGCGCGTCGACCGGATTTTGGGCGGGCGGCGCCCCTCCTCCCTCACCAATGCCAGCGCGGTGCTGAATCTTGATAACCGCATCCTCACCGTCGATCCGCTGCGCATCGGCCTGACGCAAGGCGTGATGACCGGGCGGGCCGTAGTCAATCAGCGGGAGGGCCAGCCCAAGCCGACGGTCACGCTGGCGCTCGACATGCGCAACAGCAGCATCGCGGCGCTGGCGGGCGGGGACGGCAACAGCGAGGGCGACGTGCAGGGCCGCGTGGATGCGCGCGCGCGGCTGACCGGCGTGGGCGACACAATCCGCGAGGCGGTCGGGCAATCGAACGGAACCGTAGGCGCGGTCACCCGCGGCGGATCGATGCCGGCGCGGTTGGCCGGCCTGCTCGGCTTCGACATCGGCAAGGGCCTGTTTGCGGATGAGGATAGGCGGGAAGCGCTGCGCTGCGGCGTGGTCCAGCTCGATATGCGGGGCGGACGCGGCGTGGTGCGCACCTTGGTCGTCGACACGCCGGTCAGCCAGTCACGTGGCACCGGCACAGTCAGCTTCCCCGCCGAACGTCTCGAGCTGACCCTCAAGGGCCTCGCCAAGAACGAACATGCGCTGCAGCTTCCCGGCAATGCCCATCTGCGCGGCACCTTGCGCAATCCCAATCTGGTGGTGCCGGAAAACACGCGCTCGGTCGGCAATATCCTGAAGGCAGTCGGTCGAGCGATCGGTGGTCGCGCAGAAACCGCACCGGATGCCAATTGCGCGGCGCTAATCGCTCGGGCGGTGGGACAATAGCGGCCTGTGTCATTTCGGGACAATTGCGCTGGCAGATGATTATAGATGGTTAATCTTTTGTTGACCAAAACATCCATTCAGTAACTAATCCCCATGGTTCAAGTGGGGAGAACATCAATGCATTTCAAAGCACTTACACTGTCGGCGGCAATTTGGTTCGCAAGTGCCACACCGGCTGTTGCCGCTGTTGTGGACGTCTATCCGACCGACATGAATTGGCAGAATTTGCCGGGCGAAGCCAGGTTGGGCGCGACGGCTGCAATTACCGATACGGCGCCCCGTTCGGGCAACGGCTCGCTGGAACTGATCGGTGATCGGCTGCGATTTGCCACGGGCGAAATCTATCCCGACGCAGCAACGACGTCCATTGCATCCCTCGCGGACGTCACGGCCCTCACCTTCGACTGGAGCATCGCGGTCGACTCGCTGAGCAACTACAGCGCGGACTACACGCCAGCGCTCCGCCTCCACATCTGGGACGCGGGCGCGAACAACGGCGCTGGCGCCCGCAAGGAGCTGATCTGGGAAGGCGCCTATAACGATACCTATGGCAACACCGTGAAGGGTGAGTGGTACAGTACGTCGGCGACCGACAAATTCTACATTTCCGGAGGAAGCGAGCTTGCCGGCAAGTCCATTGCGGACTGGGCATCGGAGCTGGCGCAGGGGTCGTTCGTTGCGGGCATCAGTGTCGGTGCCGGCAGCGGGGTCGGCACCGGCTATCATGCCTTCGCCGACAATGTCACGTTGAGCACGACCAGCGGCAGCACGACCTATAATTTCGAATTGCCAGCTGCCGTTCCGGAGCCTGCGACATGGGCCATGCTGATCGTCGGCTTTGCGATGATCGGCGCCGGAATGCGCCGTCGGACCACAGGCGTCCAGTTCGCCTGACCGCGCAATCACGTTACTAAAGGGGCGGGCCTCCAGCTGGAGGCCCGCCCCTTTATCATATAAGGCCGGAGCCCAGACGCGCGCGTCACTCTTGCGCGGCTCAGCCGCCCAGCTTGTCGATCTTGGCGTTGAGCGCGGCAAGCTGCGCTTTCAGCTCGGACACTTCATCGGCAGAGTCGCCAGCCTTCGCGGGTGCGGCAGGTGCAGCGGGCTTGAAGGCGTTTGCTGCGGCGTTCAGCATTTCCATGTTGCGCTTGGCGATCTCGGCAAAGGGTCCGCCGGCGAATGCGCCCTGCATGGCTTCCTGGAATTGCTGCTGGTTCTTGCGGAACGCTTCCATGCTCGCCTCAAGATATTGCGGCACCATGGACTGCATCGAGTCGCCGTAGAGCGAAATGAGCTGGCGAAGGAAGCTGACCGGCAGCATGTTCTCGCCGCGCTGCTCTTCTTCCATGATGATCTGGGTGAGGACATTGTGCGTGATATCCTCGCCGGACTTGGCATCGACCACCACGAAATCGCGCCCCTCGCGCGTCATCTGCGAGAGCAATTCAAGTGTGATATAGCTGGAGGTTTCCGTGTCATAGAGACGCCGATTGGCGTACTTCTTGATGACAATGGTCCCTGATTCGCCACCTGATTTCGATCGTGCCATAGATGATGCTCCACCCTCCGTTGGGCGCAACATAGCATCGTTTCTTTCTGCACCGCAACATGGGCCGCGTCCGCTGCCGCTGTTTCTTTCCATATTGTGGCAGGTTACGGCACAAGATGCCCAATTACGGCGCAAGGCATTGGCAGGATTGCGCCGTTTTCAGACAGCATCGCGACCTGCGCCGAGTGACCTGCCGGAAATTGCTGCGCAAAATGGCCGTGCGGCTTTGCTCACGCGAAACGGCAACGCACAACGCAGCATGAGGGGCGCCGGCGGAGACCGGGCGCCGGTCATCCTCATCCCGTCGCTGATCAACCCGCCCCACGTCCTCGACCTCTCCGAACAACGCTCGTTGCTGCGCTATCTTGGACAGCAGGGCCATAATGCCCTGCTGCTGGACTGGGGGACGCCGGATGAAGGCGAGCGCGACGTCGATCTGGCCGATCATGTCGAGCGCCTGCTGCTACCCCTGTTGCAGCAACTGGATCGCCCGCCCCTGCTCGTCGGCTATTGCCTGGGCGGGACGCTTGCCATCGGCGCGGCGGCGCGACTGCAGGCGCTGGGCAAGCCGATCGCCGGCGTCGCGACCATCGCGGCGCCCTGGGACTTCTCGGCCTATGACGCGCCCTTTCAGTCCCAGCTTGCCGAAATCTGGGCCAAGGCCAAGCCCGGTTGCGAGGCGCTGGGCCTTGTTCCGATGGAAGTCTTCCAGACCGGCTTCTGGTCGCTCGACCCGGATCGCACCATTCGTAAATATGCCGCCTTCGCCGGGATGGAGGCCGACAGCCCAGTCTTCCATGCCTTCATCGCGCTGGAAGATTGGGCCAATGAGGGCGCGCCGCTGACGTTGGCGAGCGGGCGAGACCTTGCCGAGCGCTGCTATGGCGCCAATATGACAGCGAGCGGCCAATGGTCCATCCATGGCACCGTCGCGGACCCGCGAGCGCTCGATTGTCCGACGCTCGCCATCGCCTCGACCACGGACCGGATCGTGCCCGCCGCTGCCGTGCCGCCTGCGGCGGAGCGGATCGACCTTGCGCTCGGCCATGTCGGCATGATGATCGGCAGCCGGGCGAAAGCGCAACTGTGGAGAGGATTGAGCGACTGGCTTTCGCGCTGTAGCGGCTGATGCTAGAGGCCCGGCACGAGAGAGCAACCTGCGCCCCTGGCGCCGCAATCGAGGGACTTGCCAATCCATGACCGATATCGTCATCACCGCCGCCAAGCGCACGCCGGTCGGCAGCTTTCTGGGCAGCTTCGCCAACACCCCCGCCCATGAACTCGGTCGCGTTGCCATCGTCGCGGCACTAGAGCAGGCCGGCGTTTCCCCCGATGAGGTGAACGAGCTGATCTTCGGCCAGGTGCTCACCACGGCGCAGGGCCAGAACCCGGCACGGCAGGCAGCGGTGAACGCCGGCATCCCGATCGACCGCACAGCGATCACCATCAATCAGGTCTGCGGCTCGGGCCTGCGCGCCGTCGCGCTCGCCGCGCAGGCGATCCGCTGCGGCGATGCCAGCATCATGGTGGCCGGCGGACAGGAGAATATGTCGCTCTCGCCCCACGCCCAGATGATGCGCGCGGGCACCAAGATGGGGTCGATCACGCTGATCGACACCATGGTGAACGATGGCCTGACCGATGCCTTCAACGGCTACCACATGGGCATCACGGCGGAGAATCTTGCCGAAAAGTACGGCATCACCCGCGAAGAGCAGGACGCCTTCGCGGCGGGGAGCCAGAACAAGGCGGAAGCCGCCCGCGCGGCCGGGCGCTTTGTCGATGAGATCGCGCCTGTCACGGTCAAGGGCCGCAAGGGTGACACCATCGTCGATGCCGACGAGTATATCCGCGCCGGCGCCACCGTCGAGGCGATGGCGGGACTGCGCGCTGCGTTCAAGAAGGACGGCACGGTCACCGCCGGCAATGCCAGCGGCGTGAACGATGGTGCCGCGGCGCTGGTGCTGATGACCGCCGAAGAGGCCGCCCGTCGCGGCGCGCCGGTGCTGGCGCGCATCGCCAGCTGGGCGACCTGCGGTGTCGATCCCTCGATCATGGGCATCGGCCCGGCCCCGGCCAGCCGCATCGCGCTGGACAAGGCCGGCTGGTCGCTCGCCGACCTCGATCTGATCGAGGCGAACGAAGCCTTTGCGGCGCAGGCGCTCTCGGTCGGCAAGGAACTGGGCTGGAACCCGGACATCGTGAACGTGAACGGCGGCGCGATCGCGCTTGGCCACCCCATCGGCGCCTCGGGCGCGCGGGTGCTCACCACGCTGCTCTACGAACTCGCCCGCCGCGACGGGAAGAAGGGTCTGGCGACGCTCTGCATCGGTGGCGGCATGGGCATCGCCATGTGCGTCGAGCGCTAAGCCACACATATCCTCATCACGGACCCTCATCACAGGCGCCAGCTCTCGCACGGGCTGGCGCCTTTTTAATGGCTACGGCGCCTGACTGAAGATGCTCCGACCGACGGTCAGCGCCGCGCCCCGACAGCTATAAATCGGCAGCGAAGGCCGAAAATTCGGCGCTTTCGGGTTGTCCTCATGCCGCATTGTCTGGATAAGGTGAGCAGACCTTTTGAGGATCGCCAGATCCTGATCGCCATCCGATCGTCCATCACCTGTCTACGCATCACGGGAGCTGCGGATTTTTGTTGCTGATACTCGCCTTGCTGCCATTTGTTGGCGCGTTGCTGTTGGCGATACTCAGCGGCACCAGCCGAAACCTTCAGGCGTGGATTGCTGCCGGCACGACCGGCGCGGCGCTCGCGATCCTCATCGCGCTCATGCCGGCCGCTCTCGCCGGGCAGACCCCTGCGATGCAGATCGACTGGGTGCCGGCCCTCGGCCTGTCCTTGGGGTTCTTCCTCGATCCGTTGGGCGCGATGTTCGCGGGGCTGATCCTGGGCATCGGCCTGCTCATCATCATCTACGCCCGTTTCTATCTGGCCGCAGAAGACCCCATGGGGCGCTTTCTGGCCTTTCTGCTGCTGTTTCAGGGCGCCATGCTGGGGATCGCCCTCTCCGACAATGTGCTGCTGCTGCTCGTCTTCTGGGAGATGACTAGCCTTTCCTCCTTCCTGCTGATTGGCTTCTGGCGCGATAGAGCCGAGGCCCGGCAGGGCGCCCGCATGGCGCTGGTGGTGACGGGCGGCGGTGGGCTGGCGCTCATCGCCGGGCTGTTGCTGCTGGGCAGCATTACCGGCTCCACCGATATTCGCACCATAATGGCCAGCAGCGACCTGATTCAGGCCTCGCCGCTCTATCCGGCCGCGCTGGTGCTGATCCTGCTCGGCTGCTTCACCAAGTCGGCGCAATTCCCCTTCCACTTCTGGCTGCCGCACGCCATGGCCGCGCCCACGCCGGTCAGCGCCTATCTCCATTCCGCGACGATGGTGAAGGCCGGCATTTTCCTGATCGCGCGCCTATGGCCGGCGCTGGCGGGTACGGATCTGTGGTTCTATCTCGTCGCGACGACCGGCCTCGTCACCATGCTGATCGGCGCCGCCATCGCGCTGTTCAAGACCGACCTCAAGGCCATCCTCGCTTATTCGACCGTCAGCCATCTCGGGCTGCTGACCATGCTCTTCGGCTTTGGCACCGGCACGGCGGCGATGGTCGGCGTCTTCCACATCCTGAACCACGCCATCTTCAAGGCGGCGCTGTTCATGAATGCCGGCATTGTCGACCATGAGGCTGGCACGCGGGATATCCGCCGGCTGGGCGGCCTCGCCACGCTGATGCCGATCACCGCGACGCTGGGCATGATCGCGGCGGGATCGATGGCCGGCCTGCCTCCCTTCAACGGCTTCCTATCCAAGGAAATGATGCTCGACGAGGCGGCGCATACCGCCTGGCTGGGGATGGGCTGGCTGGTGCCAGCCATCGCGGTGGTCGCCGCGACGCTCTCGGTCGCTTATGCGCTGCGCTACGCTTTCCAGGTCTATCTGGGCCGCCAGCGCGATGACTATCCCCATGCGCCGCACGATCCGCCCTTCGGCGTTTGGGCGCCCTCTGGGCTGCTTGTCCTTCTGGTCATCCTTGTCGGCCTGTTCCCCGCGACGCTGACGACATGGCTTGTGCAACCGGTGGCCGATACCGTCACCGCAGGCACCGCCGGGACATTCGCGCCCGCCCTCTGGCATGGTGTGAACACCGCGCTGCTGATGAGCCTGTTTGCCGTGGCGGTCGGCGCGCTGATGCTCTGGAGGTTCGGCCTCGCCCAGCGCATCTGGCAAGCGCTCCCCTTGCCGGAAGCCAAGCGCCTGTTCGACAGCGGGATCGCGACGCTGGTGGATGCCGCCCGCGGCTTCACCCATGCCGTTCATAACGGTTCACTGCAGCGGCAGCTCGCGCTGATCTTCGTGCTTGCCATTGCGCTGGCGATCGAGGGCGTGCTGGTCGGCGGCGGCAGCGGCACCGGTCCGCGCGCGACGCTGCCAGCCTCGCCGCTCGCTATCATCGGCTGGCTGCTGCTTGTCGGCGCCACGCTGGCGGTGGTGGTCTCGCAGCGCGAGCGGTACCTGACGCTCGTCTTCATCAGCGTGATCGGGCTCATCGTCTCGCTCGGCTTCGTCTATCTCTCCGCGCCCGATCTGGCCCTGACGCAGATTTCGGTCGAGACGGTCACGATCCTGCTGCTGCTGCTGGCGCTCAACCTGTTGCCCAAGAAGCCTGCCCGCCTCTCCAGCAATGGACTGCGCCTGCGTGACGGCTTGCTCGGCCTGGTGGGCGGCACCGTGGCCGGGCTCGGGGCGTGGGCCGTGCTCACCCGCGAGCCGAACCAGCCCATCTCGACCTTCCACTGGGAGAACAGCTATTCGGGCGGGGGCGGTACCAATGTCGTGAACGTGACGCTGGTGGATTTCCGCGCTTTCGATACCTTCGGCGAGATCATCGTGCTGGGCATTGCGGCGCTCACCATCTTTGCCCTGCTACAACCGGCGACGCGCGGCGCGGCCGGCGCGCGGTTGCGGGCCTGGCTCCCGGACCTCATTCGCTCGCCCGAACGGCACCCGATGATGTTCGTCGTCGCCACGCGCCTCCTGCTGCCGCTTGCGATGATGGTCGGCATCTACATCTTCCTGCGCGGGCATAATCTGCCGGGCGGCGGTTTCATCGCTGGGCTGATCATCTCCATTGCCGTGCTGATGCAATATATGGCGTCGGGCTTCGAATGGGCCGAACAGCGCCGCAAGTTCGACGAGCATCTGATGATCGGCCTTGGCGTGATCATCGCCGCGCTCACGGGCATTGGCTCGCTCGTCTTCGGCGCGCCGTTGTTCACCAGTGCCTTTGGCTATGTCACCCTGCCCGTCATCGGCACCTTCGAGCTGGCGACCGCCATGCTGTTCGACATCGGCGTGGCGATGACCGTGATCGGCGCGGTCATGCTCGCGCTGGCCGAACTCAGCCACATCGCCCAGCGCGCCGACAAGGAAGATCATAGCGACGACGCGCCCATGGATGTCGACCCCGCGCGCAACCGGGAGGCGAAGGCATGATCAGCATGGAAATGCTCGTCGCCAGCGCCATCGGCATCCTCACGGCGGCCGGCATCTACCTGTGCCTGCGCGGCCGCACTTTTCCGGTGGTGCTCGGCCTCGCCATGCTGTCCTACGCCATCAACGTGTTTCTATTCGCGATGGGGCGGCTGGTCGTGGACCGCCCGCCGATCTATGAGAAAGGCATTACGGATTATACGGACCCGCTGCCGCAGGCGCTGGTCCTCACCGCCATCGTTATCGCCTTTGGCATGACGGCGCTGGTGGTGGTCCTTTCCCTGCGCAGCTTCCTCGAGACGGGCACCGACCAGGTCGACGGCAAACCGGATGACGAGCCGGAGGACATCGTGCCATGACCGCGCTGATCGCCGCGCCCCTGCTGTTGCCCGCGCTCATGGCCGCAGCCACGCTGATCTTCATGCGCCGCCACCGCTGGATCGGCGCCGCTATTTCCATTGCCGGCGCGACCGGCCTTCTGGCCCTCGCTGTGTATCTGCTGAGCGTCGCCAGCAGCGGCACGATCTCCGTCTACGCGCTGGGTGACTGGGCCGCGCCCTTCGGCATCGTGCTGGTGCTGGATCGGCTCTCGGCGATGATGCTGCTGATTACCGCCCTGCTCGCCCTGCCCGTCTTGTGCCACGCGGTGCTGACCGGGCTGGACCGCAAGGGCTGGCATTTCCACCCGCTGTTCCAGTTCCAGTTGCTCGGCATCAACGGCGCGTTCCTGACAGGCGACCTGTTCAACCTCTTCGTCTTTTTTGAGGTCTTGCTGATCGCCTCCTACGGCCTGATGCTCCACGGCCAGGGCGCAGAGCGCCTGAAGGCCGGCGTGCAATATGTGATCGTCAACCTCATCGGCTCGACGCTGTTCCTCTTCGCCATCGGGCTGCTCTACGGCATCACTGGCACGCTCAACATGGCCGACATGGCTGCGCGTATCCCGGGCCTGCCGGCGGCCGATCAGGGCCTGCTGCGGGCCGGCGCGCATCTGCTGACGCTGGTCTTTGCGCTCAAGGCCGCGCTGCTGCCGCTGCAACTCTGGCTGCCGCGCACCTATGCCGGCACCTCCGCGCCCGTGGCGGCTTTGTTCGCAATCATGACCAAGGTCGGCGCTTATGCGATCATCCGCACATCCTCTCTGATCTTCGGCGATCAGGCCGGCGCGGCGGCATGGGCACCGGAGGTGTGGATGATGCCGGCCGCACTGGCGACGATGGTGATCGGTTTTGCGGGCCTGCTGGCAGCGCGCTCCCTGCGCGATCTTGCCGCATTCGGCCTGCTCGGCTCCACCGCCACATTGCTGGTCGCCATTGCGGCGTTCGACCGCACGGTGCTGACGGCGGGACTCTATTATCTGGCGCACACCACATTGGCCGCGGCCTTGCTCTTCCTCGTCGTCGATCTCATCCGGCTGCGGCGCGGTCGCTACGGCGACACGATCATCCCCTCCCCGCGCTTTGCCGGCATCGAGCCGCTGTCAGCGCTCTACCTGCTGGCGGCGATGGCCCTTGCCGGCCTGCCGCCGCTCTCCGGCTTCATCGGCAAATTGCTGATCCTGCAGGCGACATTGCCGGACCCTTGGGTGGCATGGATCTGGGCAGTCATTCTCGGCACCACGCTCCTCGCCATTCTCGGCCTCGCCCGCGCCGGCAGCGCCATCTTCTGGAAGAGCGCCGCGCACCCCGACAATCCCCGGGAAGATGCCGCGACAGCAAAGCCCGATGCCCGTCTGGTCGAATTGCTACCCGCCTGCGCCTTGCTCGCAACGCTGGTCGTGCTCACCGTCGCGGCGGGGCCGGTCACGCGCTACATGGACGCAACGGCCCAGCAGCTTTTCGCGCCGACGCACACGATCGAGGCCGTTCTCGGCCCGGCAGCTGGAGGGTGAGGCAATGCTGACCAAGCTCTTCCCCCATCCCGGTCTGACGGTGATGCTGCTCATCGTCTGGATCCTGATCCAGAACAGCCTGACGGCCGGCGGCTTTCTCCTCGGCCTCCTCCTGGCGACCGTCATTCCGGTCTTTACCGCGCCATTCTGGCCCAATCGCCCGCGCCTGCGCTTCGGCTGGGCGATGCTCGATTATCTCGGGATCGTGCTCTACGATATTGTCGTGGCGAACTTCCATGTCGCCAAGCTCATCCTGTTCCGGCGCAACCGTGATCTGAATTCCCGCTGGATGACCATCCCGCTCGACCTGCATTCGGCAGAAGCCATCACCGTGCTGGCCGGCACCATCAGCCTCACGCCCGGCACCGTCTCTGCCGACGTGTCGGCGGACGGGCGCTATCTGCTCGTCCACACGCTCGACACGGGCGATGTCGCGCACGAGATTGCCCATATCAAGGCGCGCTATGAGGCCCGGCTGCAGAGGATTTTCCGATGATCGCGCTCGCGCTGACCTTCGCTTTCGCCTCCATTGCACTGGCCGTGCTGCTCAACCTCTACCGGCTGCTGCGCGGCCCGACGCGGTGCGACCGGATATTGGCGCTGGATACCATGGTCATCAACGCCATCGCGCTGATCGTGCTGTTCGGCATCTACGAAACCAGCACCACCTATTTCGAGGCGGCGCTGCTCCTCGCAATGGTCGGCTTCGTCGGCACGGTGGCTTACTGCAAGTTCCTCCTGCGCGGCGACATTGTGGAGTAGGCCATGGCAGTGATCGCAGAAATCCTGATCGCCGCTCTCATCGTCCTCGGTGGCGCCTTCGCGCTGATCGGCAGCTGGGGCCTTGCCCGGTTGCCCAGCCTGATGACGCGGCTGCATGGCCCGACCAAGGCAACCACCCTCGGCGTCGGAAGCTGCCTCGTCGCATCCATGGTCTACTTTCCGTTCCGGGACGGCACCTGGTCCGCCCACGAACTGCTCATCACTCTGTTCCTGTTCATCACGGCGCCGGTGTCCGCCAACCTCATTGCCAAGGCGCATCTGCACCGGCAGCGCACCAATACCGACGTGCAGCCAATGGACGGTGTGCGGGATGCCTTGCCTGAGCCGGGCGGCGATACCGAATGGGCGACTTTCGGCGTCGATCGGCCTGAGGGGCGCTGAGCTGTGGTTTTCGCGGCATGAAACATGATGACGACGAGAATCCCGGCGGCCTTCTCCACTGGCTGCGCGAACGGCTGCATATCGTCATCGGCACGGGCGGTCTGATCGCCTGGCTGGTCATGCTTTGGCTGATGTTCGGCGACGTCCTCTGACCATCGATCCGGTGCGCCCCTAGCCCCGGGCGGCCAGTTGGTCTAGCATCGGGCCATGACAGGACTCTCACCGACCGAAATCGGGATCGTGGAGCATCTTAGGAGACGACAGGCGGACATGGCGGCGCAAGTCGTCGACTGGGCGCAGGTCAACTCAGGCAGCCGCAATCTCGCCGGGCTGGAGCAGATGCGCCAGCATCTCGCGGCTCGACTGACGGAGATTGCCGATACGGTCGCAACCGTTGCGCCAGAGCCCGCTGAAACGCTGGATGAGGCAGGCCGCACCGTTGCACTCGCCCATGGCGCCAATCTACTCGCCCGCAAGCGTGTCGCCTGCGCCCGCCGCATGATCCTCACCGGGCATATGGATACGGTCTTCCCGCCCGATCACCCGTTCCAGACCTGCCGCCCGATCGATGACGACCGCCTCAACGGCCCCGGCACCGCCGATATGAAAGGCGGGTTGCTCGTAATGATCGAGGCGCTGGCTGCGCTGGAGGCAGCGAATGCCATTCCCGATTTCGGCTGGGATGTGGTGGTCAATGCCGATGAGGAAGTGTCCTCGCTGGGGTCTGCAGCGCTGCTGCGCGAGACGGCGCGGCGCTGCCAGACCGGCATGACTTTCGAGCCTTCCGTCACGGTGGATGGCACGCTGGCGAGCGCCCGGCGGGGCAGCGGCAATTTCACCGTCGCTGTGACTGGCCGATCCGCCCATGCTGGTCGCAATCCACTGGATGGCCGCAATGCCGTGGTGGCCGCAGCCGATCTCGCGGTGCGGCTGGACGCACTTAAGCATGAGATCGAGGGGCTTTCCGTCAATGTCGCGCGCCTGTCCGGCGGCGGCGCCAACAATGTTGTGCCCGATCGGGCGCTGCTGAGCTGGAACATGCGGCCCGTGGACCTGGTCGGCCAGCAGGCCGCCGAGCAGGCTATCACCCGGATAATTGCGCAGGTCAGCGCGGATCATGCGGTGACGATTGCACTCTCGGGCAGTTTTGCGCGACCGCCCAAGCCCTTCGACACGAAGCATCAGGCGCTGTTCGGGCTGGTCCGGGAAACCGGCGCGGACCTCGGCCTTGCCATCGACTGGCAGTCCAGCGGCGGCGTTTGCGATGGCAACAACATCGCCGCCCAGAACGTTGCGGTGGTGGACACGATGGGCGTGCGCGGGGGTGCCATCCATACCGATGAGGAGTTCATGATTCTGAGTTCACTGAGCGAACGCGCCGCGCTGGCTGCCATCACCATGCTGCGGATCGCACAAGGACGGCTCGACCACGCCCTCAATTCCGCGCCGGATATGGCAGGGGTCGCCCATGACTGACGGCTCTTTCAACAACTGGTTCGTCCGCCCTGCAACGACCGCGGATATCGACGCCATCTACACGCTGGCCGGCCAGACCGGGCCGGGCTTCACCAATCTGCCCCATGATCGCGAGGCCCTGTTCGCACGCCTCGAACGATCCCAGCGCAGCTTTGAGGCGCAGTTGAGCCAGCCCGATGACGAGCTTTACATGTTCGCGCTGGAAGAAGCCGGCACCGGGCGGATCGGCGGGACGGCGCTCATCTTCTCCAGCGTCGGCACCAAGAAGCCCTTTTATTCCTATAAGCTCACCCGCCTCTCGCAGCACTCGCGCCAACTGGACCGGATCGTCACGACGAATGTGCTCAATCTGGTCAACGACTTTGCCGGCGCGAGCGAGGTCGGCGGCCTGTTTCTGGTGCCCGAACTGCGACGCAGCGGGCTTGGTGTGCTGCTCGCGCGCAGCCGCTATCTGTTCATGGCGATGCACCGTGCTCGCTTCGGCCAGCAGGTGCTCACCGAATTGCGGGGCTGGCAGGAGCCCGAAGGCGTCTCGCCATTTTGGGAAGGGCTGACCCGGCGCTTCTTCGACCTGGAGTTCGCCGATGCCGACCGCTTCCACGCCCTCAACGGCAACCAGTTCATCGCCGATCTGATGCCCAAGCACCCGATTTACACCACCCTGCTGCCACCCGAGGCGCAGGCAGCCATCGGCAAGCCGCACGCCAGCGGCGCTGCGGCCATGAAGCTGCTCGCGGCCGAGGGCTTCCGCTATGATGGCTATGTCGACCTGTTCGACGCCGGGCCAACCATGCAGGCCGATGTCGATGATTTGCGGGCGGTGAAAGAAAGCCGCGAGGCGGCTGCCTTCAGCGATGCACCTCCATCTCAGACCCAGGCCCGCCCGATGTTGCTGGCCGCCGGAGATTTGCTCGATTTTCGCGCCTGGCGCGCCGCCGGACAGATCGATGCTGAAGCAGAGCGCCTGACCCTACCAGCGGATGCGATGGCGCTCGGCCGCCTGAACGAGGGCGCAACGGCCCGTTATCTGACGACCGACTGACCGAACAGACCAGAGACGAAACGAGCGGACAAGCCATGACCGACCTGATTTCCACCGACCCGTGCACGGGAGACGTCGTCTGGCGGGGCGTTGCCGCGGATGCCGCTGCCGTCGATGCCGCCGTCGCGCAGGCCCGCGCCGCCCAGCCCGGCTGGGAACGCACGGCGCTGGAAGAGCGCATCGCCATTCTGCGCGCCTATGCCAGCGGGGTGAAGGCCCATGCCGATGACGTCGCGCGGGTGATCTCGCGCGAGACGGGAAAGCCTTTCTGGGAGACCAGGACCGAAGCGGCCAGCGTCGCTGCCAAGGTGGAGATTTCCATCGCTGCGCAGCCCGAGCGGGCGGGCGAGACGCTGCGGGATGGAGACGGGTTCGCTCTGGCGTTGCGTCACCGGCCCCATGGCGTGCTGGCGGTGCTCGGGCCTTATAATTTCCCGGCGCATCTGCCCAACGGGCACATCGTTCCGGCGCTGCTGGCGGGCAATGCCGTCGTCTTCAAGCCCAGCGAACTGGCGCCGGCCACGGCGGAACTGATGGGCCAGCTTTGGCGGGAAGCTGGCCTGCCCAACGGCGTGCTGCAGATCGTGCAGGGCGGTGGCGAAACCGGCAAGGCAGTGGCTGCGCATCCCGGCACGGATGGCCTGCTGTTTACCGGCAGTTCCACCACCGGCAAACTCCTCGCCCGCGCATTCGCCGATACGCCGGGGCGTATTCTCGCGCTGGAAATGGGCGGCAACAATCCGCTGCTCGCCTGGGAGATAGCTGAGGCGGACATGGACGCTGCCGTTGCGCTTATCGTCCAGTCCGGCTGGCTTTCCGCCGGGCAACGCTGCACCTGCGCGCGCCGACTGATCGTGCAGGACGAGATCGCCGACGCGCTCACCGAGCGGGTCACGACAACACTGGACAGGCTGATCGTCGGCGCGCCCTTCGACGATCCGCAGCCCTTCATGGGGCCGGTGGTGGATAATCGCGCCGCCGATCTGGTGGAGGCGTGCGTTGCCGATCTGCATGCGCTCGGCGGGCGCCCAATCCGTCCGCTGGTCCGAAGAGACCCCGGTTTGCCCTTCCTCTCACCGGCCCTGATCGACATGACCGGCATCGAGACTGCCCCTGACGAGGAGATTTTCGGCCCGGTGGTCCAGCTCTGGCGCGAGACGCATTTCGACCGCGCCATCGCACGCGCCAATGCCACACGCTTTGGTTTGTCCGCCGCTATGCTGGGCGGGAGCCGGGCGCAGTTCGAGCAGTTTCGCGCAGCCACGCGCGCCGGCGTCGTCAACTGGAACCGGCCCACCAACGGCGCAAGCTCCGCCATGCCCTTTGGCGGCGTGGGCGACAGCGGCAACCTGCGCCCCAGCGCTTATTATGCCGCCGATTATTGTGCCTTCCCGGTCGCGGGTATGGAGGCCCCGGCGCTGGAGGGCGCGCTTTCCACCGGACTGCGCGCATGAGCACAGCGCCCGCCTTTCGCGAGGTCAATTTCGATGGGCTGATCGGCCCGACCCACAATTATGCGGGCCTCAGCCTCGGCAACCTGGCCGCCACCCTCCATGCCGGCGAGGTCTCCCAGCCCCGCAAGGCGGCCTTGCAAGGCATCGCCAAGATGCGCACGCTGCACGAGCTGGGGCTGGGACAGGGCTTCTTCCTGCCGCACGATCGACCCAACGCGGACTGGCTGCGCCAATTCGGCTTCGACGGGTCGGATGCGCAGGTCTATGCTCGCGCATGGACGGAAGAACCGCTGCTGTTCGCTCAAGCCACCAGCGCATCGGCGATGTGGTGCGCCAATGCGGCGACCGTCTCCCCTGCCCCGGACACGGCGGACGGGCGCACGCACTTCACCGTCGCCAATCTCGCGACCATGGCGCACCGCAGCCATGAATGGCCCGAGACGCTGCGGCAATTGCGGCACATCTTCGCGGACGAACGCTATTTCGCTGTGCACGGTCCGGTCCCGGCTCGCTTCGGCGATGAAGGTGCCGCGAACTTCATGCGGCTGGCCTCCCCCGTGAACGGCCCCGGCGTCGAGATCATGGTCTATGGCGAACCGGGCGGGCGCTTTCCGGCTCGCCAATCGGCCGA
Organism: Sphingobium sp. B10D7B; assembly: GCF_025961955.1. Classification (NCBI taxonomy): domain Bacteria; kingdom Pseudomonadati; phylum Pseudomonadota; class Alphaproteobacteria; order Sphingomonadales; family Sphingobiaceae; genus Sphingobium; species Sphingobium sp. B10D7B. Next base: position 1,187,273 of record NZ_JAOQOQ010000001.1, on the reverse strand, counting down.
AGCCTGCCGCGCAGTCTTCCGCCGCCACGGCATTGAGGACGGCCTGACCGTGCAGCAATCCGCCGAGGCCATCGCGGCAGGCGCGTTCCACAATGATGTCGTCGCCGTCGCGCACGAGAACATCCTCTTCGCCCATGAGCAGGCTTTTGCGGACAAGGCGGCCTTTTATGCCGCGCTGACGCAGCGCTGCCCGGACCTGATCATCCTGGAGGTGCCGGCCAGCGAGGTTTCGCTTGAAGCCGCCATCGCTTCCTATCTGTTCAATTCCCAATTGGTAACGCTGCCGGATGGCCAGCGAACGCTGATTCTCCCAATGGAGTGCCGGGAAACGCCGGCCGTCAAAGCCTGGCTAGACAGCAATGTCGGCGCCAACGGCCCGATCCACACCGCCCATTTCGTCGATGTGCGCGAATCCATGCACAATGGCGGCGGCCCTGCCTGCCTGCGCCTGCGCGTGCTGCTCTCACGTGAGGCGGAACAGGCGGTTCACCCTGCCCATCTGCTCGACGAGCGCGGACTGGACCGCCTGGAGACCATTGTCGGCAATCACTGGCCCGAGCGCCTCGCCCCGTCCGATCTCGGCCTGCCCGACCTCTGGGCGCAGGCACAGGCGGCGCGGACGGCCTTGCGCCATGCATTGGAGCAAGCCCTGCCATGACCCGCTTCGTCGATCCTGCTGACATTCGCCTCGCCTTTTCGGAGGCGATGTCCGCGATGTACCGGGCCGAGGTGCCGCTTTACGGCACGCTGCTGGAGATCGTCGCCACGAGCAATGCCCGCGTGCTGCAGGACAATCCCGCGCTGAACGAACGGCTCGCAGCGCAGGGCGAACTCGACCGGCTCAGTGCCGAGCGCCACGGCGCCATCCGGGTCGGCACGCCAGAAGAACTGCACCTCATGCGGCGATTGTTCGCCGTGATGGGCATGGTGCCGGTGGGCCATTATGATCTGGGCGTAGCCGGCCTGCCGGTGCATTCGACAGCGTTTCGGCCGATCGACACGGCATCGCTGAACCGCTGCGCCTTCCGTATCTTCTGCTCGCTGCTGCGGCTTGAGCTGATCGAGGATGTTGCGTTGCGCAAGCAGGCCCAGGCGCTGCTCGCCCGACGCAGCATCGTCACCGACGGCGCGCTGGCGCTGATCGACCGCTTCGAGCGGGAGGGCGGTCTGGGGACCGAAGAGGCAGAAGCCTTCGTGCTGGAGGCGTTGGAAACCTTCCGCTGGCATGGCGAAGCGCTGGTGGATCATGCGACCTATGAAGCGTTCAGTCGCGCACACCGGCTGATCGCCGATATTGTGTGCTTCCGTGGTCCGCACATCAATCACCTGACGCCCCGCGCGCTCGATATCGACGCGGTTCAGGCCGAGATGATCGCGCGCGGCATCAAGGCCAAGGCCGTGATCGAAGGCCCGCCACGCCGGTCTGTCCCGATCCTGCTGCGCCAGACGAGTTTTCAGGCGCTGGAGGAGGCGATCCTGTTCCGCGATGGCGACGAGCGCGTGGCCGGCGTCCACACCGCGCGCTTCGGCGAGATCGAGCAGCGCGGGATTGCGCTGACGCCACATGGCCGCGCGCTTTACGATGAAATCCTCGCAAAAGCCGAGCAGGCCCGCAGCCTGGGCGGCGAAGGTTATGAAGCGCGCCTGACGGAGATCTTCCAGCGCTTTCCCGACGATCTGGATGCGATCCGCGAACAGGGGCTGGCCTATTTCACTTATACGCCGACGCCCAAGGCCGCTATGCTTCCTGCAGGACGCCAGCTGCCATCCGGCGCCCCAGACGAGCTGGTTGCAGATGGATGGCTGGAAGCGAGCCCGATCACCTATGAGGACTTCCTGCCGGTCAGTGCCGCCGGCATCTTTCGCTCCAATCTCGCCGATGCAGAGCCTGGATCGCGCGCCGGTGCCTCATCGCAGGATGAGTTCGAGGCCGCGCTCGGCGTCCCGTGCCTCGACCCGTTCGGATTATATCTCGATCAGGAACAGGCCTCGCTCGAGATTTTGGGATAGCAGACCGGCGTTCACGCCGCCGCAGAACCTTCACCGCTCAAGGCCCGGGCGCGGAGCATGAGACGGCTCACAATGGCCTGATAGAATGCCCGATCCTCAGCGCTCGCCTCACTCCAGAGGCTGGCATCCCGTACCGAGGCCTCGCGATGGAGCGCCTTGTACACCAGGGCACCGGCCTCGGTCGGTTGCAGGACGATATCGCGGCGACGGGTCGGCCTGAATCGCTCGATCAGCCCGTTCTCTTCCAGCGCCGAGACCGTCCGCCCGATCTGGCTCTTGTCCCGCCCCATCGCCTTGATCAGCTGCGCCATTGGCAGCGGCGCGTACAAGCCGATGAGCGCGAGAACCTGGCCCTGAAAGTTCGACAGGCCGTGCATCCGCTGGCAGGAGAGCATGGCGCTGCGCTTGAGATAGGCGACCAGTCCGACCAGCTTGGGCGCGATGAGGTCCGGCGGCGGCTCGATCTTCTTGCCCTCCGGCCCCACAGGCCATGAGGGCGTGCCGGCCCCGCCCGGTGCCGCACCGATGATCCCCGCCTCGACACTCAGGCAGCGCTCGTGATTGTAGATGCGGGCGGCCTTTTGCGCCAACTGGTCGGTGAGCAGGCCGAAGCGTTCGAGCTCGTCGCGCCCCAGTCCGGCCACCAGCTGGCCGTCACGGGCGCGGACGATGGCGCGGATCTTTTCGAAGAGTACCCGCCCCGCCGGGGAGAGGGTGAGCTTGGCGCGCAGCTTCTCACGCACGATCAGTCCGTCCCGCTCCAAGGGCTTGATCGCGCGACTGACCTGCGCCTTTTCGTAGCCGGCAAAGCCGACGATGTCCTGAGAGGTCATGCCGCCGGAAAGCCCGAGCAGCAGCAGCAAATGGCGATGGATTTCTTTGTAACCCACCTCCGCCTCGAACAGCGGCAGGCCGCCCTCGCGGATCGCGCGCATGAGCAGCATGAGGCGCATCCCCAGAAGCCCGGCATCGAGCTGGGCGGGACCGATATCCGCCTCTTGCGTCACGATATTTTTGCTCCTCGCCCCTGGCATGCTGTCATCTGCATGATAAAGCCCATCGAACCCGATCAGGCAACCGGCGCGACGATATCGTGTGAGTCTTGCGACAGAGCTGTGATCGCGACGCGACAGGTCATCGACCGCTCAGGAGACACCATGCTCAGGATTTTCCGTTATATCGCCCTGGTGGAAGGCATCACGACCCTCACGCTGTTCCTGATCGCGATGCCGCTCAAATATGGCTTCGACAATCCGGCGCTGATCCGTCCGGTCGGGATGACCCATGGCATCGCCTTCCTGCTCTACATCGGCGCGATGCTGTTCGTGCTGCCGGGCAAGGGCTTTGGTGTCATGGGCTGGCTGCGGACGACGCTGGCGGCATTCTTCCCGTTCGGCACCTTTCTCAACGATCCCTATCTCAAGCGGCAAGAGGCCACCCTCACCCAAGGACGCGCACGCTCCGTCTAAGCCTGCGCGCCGAAAAGGTAGCGAAGATCAGGCCTTGAGGCGTTCGGCGTGCCAGCGGATATGCTCGGCCATGAAGGTCGAGATGAAATAATAGCTGTGGTCATAGCCGGGCTGCATGCGGATTGTCGCGGGCTGACCGGCCTTGGCGCAGGCCTCGCCCAGCAGATGCGTGCGCAGCTCCTGCTCGAGGAAATTGTCCGCGCCGCCCTGATCGACCAGCAGGTCGGGCAGTCGGGCACCGCTTTCGATCAGCGCGACAGCATCATGCTGCGCCCAGGCCGATGCATCGTCCCCCAGATAGCCGCCGAGCGCTTTTTGCCCCCACGGCACCTGGCTTGGAGCAACGATCGGCGCGAAGGCGGAGACGGACCGGAAGCGCTCGGGATTGCGCAAAGCGATGGTGAGCGCGCCATGGCCGCCCATGCTGTGCCCGGTGATGCCCTGCCGCGCCATATCGACAGGGAAATTCGCGGCGATCAGCGCCGGCAATTCCTGCTCGATATAGCTTTTCATGCGATAGTGGGTCGCGAACGGTGCCTGGGTCGCATCGACATAGAAGCCGGCGCCCAGGCCGAAATCATATTTGCCCTCCGCATCGTCGGGCACATCTTCGCCCCGCGGACTGGTGTCCGGCGCCACGAAGATAATCTTCTCCGCTGCGCAGGCCGCGCGATACTCGCCCTTTTCCATCACGTTCGCATGGGTGCAGGTGAGACCGGAGAGGTAGAAGAGCACGGGCAGTGTTTCGCCCGGCTCATGCTCGGGGACGAAGACGGCGAATGTCATTGCCGTCCCCGTCTCCGAAGATTCGTGCCGGTAGACGCCCTGGACGCCGCCATAGGCCTTGTTCGTCGAGAGCGTCTCCAGCGTCATCGATCAGGCGCCTTCAGGCAGCTGGCAGAAGACGCAGATCTTGTTGCCGGTCGGATCGCGCAGATAGGCGCCATAGGCATTGCCCGGCGCCTGCGGGCGCTTGCCCGGCTCGCCTTCGCTGGTGCCGCCATTGGCCACACCGGCAGCATGGAACGCGTCGACCTGATCCTTGTCGGCAGCGGCAAAGCCGATGGTGCCGCCATTGGCATGGGTCGCCGGCTCGCCGTTGATCGGCGAAATGATGCCGAAGGTGCCGCCATTGTGCGAATAGAAAGCGCGATCGCCAATGTTGTGGCCGGCGCCAGCGCCCAGTGCGCCGAGCACGGCGTCATAGAATTTCGCGCTCTGCGCGAGGTCCTTCGCGCCAACCATGATATGCGTAAACATTGTAACTCTCCTCTTGGTTACTCAAAATCCTGCGCGCGCCGGAGCATCACTGGGGTTCGTCCCAGGCCGCGCAAAGCTTGTTGCCATCCGGATCGCGCAGATATGCGACCCAGATGCCCCGCCCCGTGGCGGGCGAAATCCGGTTCTCCGGCTCTCCCTCGCACGCCTGGCCGCCATGCGCCAGGCCGGCTGCATGCCAGGCCTTCACCGCCTCCGGTGAGGGCGCCAGAAAGCCGACGGTCCCGCCATTGGCATGGGAGGCCGGTTGGCCATCGATGGGATGGCCAACGATAAACAGACCCCCGCCATCCCGATAGAGCAGCCGCCCCTTCGCGTCGGCCTGCGCCGGCGCGATGCCCATCGCCGCGAACGTCGCATCATAGAAGATGCGCGCGCGCTCGATGTCGTTGGTGCCGAGGACCAGATGCCTGAACATGGGTGCCGCTCCCGAGCGCAACCGCCGCCCTGCGGACCTTAGAACACCACCACGGAGCGGATGCTCTTGCCGGCATGCATGAGGTCGAAGGCGGTGTTGATCTCTTCCAGGCCCATGACATGGGTGATCATGGGATCGATCTCGATCTTGCCGGTCATGTACATGTCGACGATCTTGGGCACGTCCGTGCGGCCCTTGGCGCCGCCGAACGCCGTGCCGCGCCAGTTGCGCCCGGTAACGAGCTGGAATGGCCGCGTGGCGATCTCCTTGCCCGCTTCCGCTACGCCGATGATGATGCTGGTGCCCCAGCCACGATGGCAGGCTTCCAGCGCCGTGCGCATCACTTCGGTGTTACCGGTCGCGTCGAAGGTATAGTCCGCGCCGCCGTCGGTCATCGCCACGATCTTCGCTACCACATCCTCGCGGCTCATGCCCTTGGAATTGAGGAAGTCGGTCATGCCGAACTTGCGCCCCCATTCCTCGCGATCCGGGTTGATGTCGACGCCGATGATCTTGTTGGCGCCGGCGAGGCGGGCACCCTGGATGACGTTGAGGCCGATGCCGCCGAGTCCAAAGATCACAACATTGTCGCCGACCTGAACCTTGGCGGTGTTGATAACCGCGCCCACGCCCGTCGTCACGCCGCAGCCGATGTAGCAGCTCGTCTTGAACGGCGCATCTTCACGGATCTTGGCGACCGCGATCTCGGGCAGAACGGTGAAGTTCGAGAAGGTCGAGCAGCCCATATAATGGTAGATCGGCTGGCCCTTGTAGGAAAAGCGCGTCGTGCCGTCCGGCATCAGGCCCTTGCCCTGCGTCGCGCGGATCGCGGTGCACAGGTTGGTCTTGCCTGAGAGGCAGGACTTACACTGGCGGCATTCCGGCGTGTAGAGTGGGATGACATGGTCGCCCGGCACCACGGAGGTGACGCCCACGCCGACCTCGCGCACGATGCCCGCACCTTCATGGCCGAGCACGCTGGGGAAGATGCCTTCGCTGTCGAGGCCGTCGAGCGTGTACGCGTCGGTATGGCAGATGCCCGTCGCCATGATCTCGACCAGAACCTCGCCCGCCTTGGGCCCTTCCAGATCCAGCTCGACGATCTCCAGCGGCTTCTTCGCCTCAAATGCTAACGCAGCCCGCGTTTTCATGCCCCATCTCTCCAGCAAGGAACGGCGCTCGCGCGCCAGTTGCCGCTTGTTGGAACCTGAGACTGATTCTTGCAACCCCGCCCAAGCCGGTCGAACGCTTATTTCGCGCGGCACAGGGCCAGCAGGCCGGCCTCCCCGGCGCCGAGACTGAGCAGCGCGCAGAGCAGGATTGCGAGGGCGGCGAGCGTCCGCACGCCGGGCTTGCGGGCCAGCCCGGCGAGCATCGTAGCGCCGCCCTGCACCGCAAGCAGCGCCGGCAGTGTGCCGATGCCAAAGCCCGCCATGACCAGCAGTCCGCCGGTGAGCGACCCGGCAAAGGCCGCATATAGCAACGCACCGTAGACCATTCCGCACGGCATCATGCCCCAGCCAAAGCCGGTAGCAACCATGCGCAGGCGCGGCGGCAGCATCGATCGCGCCGCGCCTGCGACGGAAGCCGGCACATGCACCTGCCCCCTGATTGCGTGACCGACCACAGCGGGGCTCGGCATGAGACCCAGCATCGAGAAGCCGACCCACGCGAGGCTCATCGCCGCCGCCCAGCGCAGGAGCAGATGGCCGAGTGTCGCATCCAGCCCGCCCAGCGCCAGTGCGCCCAGCGCCCCCGCCGCGCCACCCATCACCATATAGGCCCCGATGCGACCGGCATGAAGCCGGGCCGCGAAGGCCGCGGGATGGTCACCCTCGCTCCGCGCCTGGCCGAGCAGGAGCGCAATGCCGCCACACATGCCGACGCAGTGCAGGCTGGAGGCAAAGCCGAGCAGAAATCCGCCGCCAAAGGTCCACGGATCGGCCATCGCTCAGATCGCGCTGCTGAACCGCTGCTGCGATAGGGCGCGATGGCGGTCGAACAACACTGCGACGGCGCGTCCATAAGGCCGCCCCTGTTCGGTGATGCGCAAGCTATTGCCCTCCAGCGTAGCGAGGCCTCGCTCCAGGAAGGGCGCGAGCCCGGCACGCAGGTCGGTCCGGTGCAGATCGGTGCCGACGTTAGCGGCCCGGCCACAGAGCAGATCCTCGATGATCGCGCCGCGCCGCTGATCATCCGCGTCGCGCAGGATGCCGCGCTCGCCGGTCAGGCGGCCGGCGCCGGCGCGCATCCGGTAGCGGCCGCTATTCTTGTCATTCTGCACGATGAGATGCGGAAACTGGCCGATGGCCGTCGCGCCGATGCCGATCAGCACATCGGCCCGATCCTCGGTGAAGCCCTGAAAATTGCGGCGCAGCGTGCCGCTCTGCTGGGCCTTGGCGAGATCGTCATGGGGCAGCGCGAAATGATCGAAACCGACGGGCACGTAGCCCGCGCTCACCAGCTGAACATGCCCCAGCGCCGCCATGGCGAAACGCTCGGCCTGATCAGGCAGATGGGTGGCATCGATCCGCTTCTGGCGGGGCAGCATATGCGGCACATGCGCATAGCCGAACAGGGCGATCCTGTCCGGCCGCATGGCGATGGCCTCGTCCAGCGTCTGCTCCAGAATCGCGCGGTCCTGGCCGGGCAGACCGTACATCAGATCGAAATTGATGGACCGCACGCCGTTGCTGCGCAGGCGATCAACCGCGCTGACGATCAGATCGCGCGGCTGGACCCGCCCGATTGCGGCCTGGATGGCGGGATCGAAGGTCTGCACGCCAAGGCTGGCGCGTTTGGTGCCGGAGACGCCCAGCGTCATGGCCCAGCGCTGGTCGAACCCGCGCGGATCGATCTCGACCGAGAGCACCGGCGCGCCGCAGTTGAAGGCCAGCATCATCTCATCGACCAGCCGGGCAAACTCCAGCGGCGGGATGGCATTGGGGCTGCCGCCCCCAAAGGCGATGCGCTCGACGCGGGCGCGTCCGCCGAGGCGCTGGGCGACAGTGCGAATTTCGGCATGAAGCGCATCGAGATAGCTGGTCAACCGCTGCGCCTTGTTGGAGCGCCCGGTGTTGCACCCGCAATACCAGCAGATCTCCTCGCAAAAGGGGATGTGCACATAAAGCGAGACGGGTTGCCCCGGCTGCACCGCATCCAGCGCATGGCCGAGATAGGCCTCCCCCACCCGGTCCGTGAACTCGGCCGCCGTCGGATAGCTGGTGTAGCGCGGCACCGGCCGGGCGAGCAGATCGGGATAATAGGACCACATGGAAATGGCTCTACTTTGTCGGGCCTTGGCTGCCCTTGACCTCGATCAAGCCAAGTCTTGCGCTGGGTCAATGAGCGGCGCCCACCCCAATCCTAATGAGCGATGCAGGTTCAGGGAAAGAAAGGAAAGAACCCATGAATGCTCGTTTATTCAGCTGTGTCGCCGGTCTTGCGATGCTCGCTGCCCCCGGGGTCGCGCAGGCGCAGCAAGGCAAGGTGCAGGTCAAGCTGATGGCAACCGGCGTGCTGCCGAATGGCAAGATCGACACGGTGAAATCCGCCACGGTGACGCTGCCTGCCGGCACGGACACCGCCGCCAGCGACAATTGGGTGCCGACCGTCGCAATCGAATATTTCCTGAGCGATGCCGTCTCGGTGGAGACGATCTGCTGCATGACCGCGCACCATGTGGATGGCGCGGGCGCGATCAAGGGCGTCAACCGGCTGCTCGATGACATCAAGATCGTGCCGGCGACGGTGACGCTGAAATATCACCTCAATGCCGGCCCCATCAAACCCTATATCGGCGCCGGGCCGAGCTACTTCTGGGTGGTGGACTCCAAGGTGGGCGCGGGCGGCACTGCCGCGCTGGGCGCCGCGAGCGCCAAGCTCAAGAGCAAGGTCGGCTTCGCGCTGCAGGCCGGCATCGACATTCCGGTGAATGATACGGGCCTTGGTATCTCGTTCGACGCCAAGCGCTACTTCGTCCGGCCGACTGCCGAATTCTACAATGCCTCCGGCGCCACCGTGCTGGCGACCCGGCACGAACTCGATCCCTGGGTGGTCAGCGGCGGCGTCAGCTACCGCTTCTAAGCCCAGTTACCGGCACGCGCCGGCAAGGCGGGTCTGCTCCTCCCTCTCCCGGAGCAGGCCCGTTTTTTTTGGTGTTCGAATCCCGGCCGTTCGTGCTGAGTAGGGTCTGAGGTGAGCCGCAGGCGCGTATCGAAGAGCCGTATCGAAGCATCGCAGCGCACGGGCTAGTCCTTCGATACGCCGCTTCGACAAGCTCAGCAGCTACTCAGGACGAACGGCGGTCACTGTCCTTGACGTCACAGGTTCGCTACGACGCCGGCTTATCCTGATCCTCGATCAGAATGCGCATGGCAGCGCCGTCCGGATCATCGAACTGGCCATTGCGCAGCGACCACATGAACGCGACGAGGCCGGTCAGGCCGAGCAGCAGGGCCACGGGGATGAGGAAGATCAATCCGTTCATTTGACAGCCCAGCGCAGACGGAGGGAATTGGCCACAACGATGAGCGAGCTGCTCGACATCGCGACGGCGGCAATCAGCGGCGTGACATAGCCGGCAATCGCCAGCGGCACGGCGAGCGCATTATAGCCGATCGCTAGACCGATATTCTGCCGGACAATGCGCATGGTGGCGCGCGAGGCCCGCACCGACTTCGGGATACCCGAGAGGCTGTCGCCCAGAAACACGATGTCCGCCGCCTGCTGGCCGACGTCGCTTGCCGAGCCGGGCGCCATGGAGACATGGGCCGCGGCAAGTGCCGGGCCGTCGTTCAGTCCGTCGCCCACCATCAAAGGCTTGTGGCCCGCCTCGGCCAGCGCCTGCAGCCGCGCCAGCTTGTCGGCCGGGCGCATCCCGCCCTCGGCCGGCACGCTGAGCTCATCGGCTAGCGATTGGACCGCCTCCTCCCGATCGCCCGACATGATTGCCGGCGGGAGGCCAAGGGCGCAGAGGTCCGCCAGCGCCCGCGCGGCATCCGGGCGCAGCGCATCGGCGAAGCGGATGATGTGGCGGCGCCCGTGCGCCAGGTCCAGCGCGACCGCCATGGTCGGATCGTCACTTGCGCCAGCCTGGTCGCTCAGATCCTCTGGCGTCGGCCTGACCATCGCCACAGCCTGCCCCTGCCAGAGCGCGCGAACGCCCTCGCCGGGAATATCCTCGACGTCAGTGAGAACCGCCGGGCCGACATGCTCGCCGCCCAGCGCCTGCCGGAGCGCCACCGCGAGGGGGTGGCGGCTGGCCATGGCCAGCGCGCGGGCAATGCTCCGCTCCTCCTCGTCCAGCGCCTCGACACCGAAGGCGCGCGGGCGACCGAGCGTGAGGGTGCCGGTCTTGTCGAACAGCGCCTGATCGGCCTGCGCGAGGCGCTCAAGCGCGCTGCCATCCTTGACCAGTAGCCCGGCCCGCATCATCGCGCCGCAGACCACCACCTGCGCCACCGGCACGGCGAGGCCGAGCGCGCAGGGGCAGGTAATTATGAGCACGGCGATGGCGACCAGCAGCGATTGGTGCCAGCCCGCCCCGGCGATCATCCAGCCGGCAAAGGTGATGGCAGCGAGCAGATGCACCACCGGCGCGTAAAGCCGCGAGCATTTGTCGGCGAGGCGGACATAGCGGGACTTGGCCTGGCCGGCGCTTTCCATCAGCCGGGCAATCTCGGCAATCGCCCGCCCCTCGCCTACGGCTGTCACGCGCAGCGTCACCGGGCCGTCGAGATTGAGCGTGCCCGCGGTCGCAAGGTCCCCCGCACGCAGCGTCACCGGCGCGCTTTCGCCGGTGAGCAAGGAGAGATCGAACCGGCTGCTGCCCTGCTCGATTATGCCATCTGCCGCGAGCCGCTCGCCGGCGGCAACCAGAACGCGGTCGCCCACGGCCAGCGCATCGGCGGCAACCCACTGGCTCGCGCGATCCTCGGCCAGCCGCATGGCACCGGGCGCGGTGCGGCGTACCAGCGCTTCGGCTCCGCTGGCGGCGCGCGCGCGCATCATCTCGTCCAGCACCCGACCCGCAAGCAGGAAGGTGAGCAGCATCAACGCGCCATCGAACCAGGCATGGCGACCGCCGATGATCGTCTCATAGAGGCTCATCGAGGTGGCGAGAATGACGCCGATGGAGATCGGCACATCCATATTGGTCGTGCCCGCCCGCAGCGCCTTGAAGGCCGACCGGAAGAAGGGCTGTCCCGCATAGCTGACCGCCGGGATGGCGATCAGCGCCGAGATCCAGTGGAACAATTCGCGCGCGCTGCCATCCGCCCCGGACCAGACCGAGACCGAGAGCAGCATGACGTTCATCGCCGCAAAGGCTGCCACGGCAAGGGCGCGGATCGACTTACGCAGCGCCTGGCTGCGCTCATGCGCCGCCGCGCTGTGCAGCGGTTGCGCCTCGAACCCGATCGCGTCGAAGGCGCGCAGCAGGTCAGGCTCGGCCAGATCGGCGGCATGCGCGACGATCACCGTCTTGGCCGAGAAATTCACGCGGGCGGCGTGGACTCCCGGCTGCAATGGCAACAGCCGCTCGATCTTGGAGATGCAGCCGGCGCAATGCACGTCCGGCACAGCGAGGCGGGTTTCGACCGCATCAGCCGACCAATCGGGCCTGGGCGCCACATAGGTCATGACAGATCGACCACCCTGTTGATCTCCCGCCCATGGGCGCGGGCCCGCACATGGACGATCCAGCGGCCCTGCGGCAGGGGCTGGAGGCTCTCATACACGCCACCGCCGAGTGCCCGGAATTGCAGCACGATATCCGGCTTGCGGCCAAGCGGGTGACGGGCGGTGGCGGTCAGCGCCACATCGTTCATCGGCGCATTCGCACTGCGCAGCGTCGCGCTCAGCCGTGTCTCCGCAGTCCGATTCAGCGTGAGCGCCCAGCCCAGCGCGTTTTCGGCACGCGCCTGCGCCAGCCATTTGTTGAACTCCTGGCTGGCGACATAGCTGTTCTGCACCACCAGCCCGCCGAAAGTGGAACTGGCAAGGAAGGCCATGGTGAAGTTGACGGCCATGACCACGCCGAAAAAGCTGACGAGAATGACGGTGATATGCCGTCCGGTGAACTTGCGGGTCACTGGCCTACCTCCGGTCGAACGAAGCTCTCATCATCCTGCGCTGCCTCTTTCTGCTCGTCGAGCGTGCGCAGCGTGAAGGCGAAATCCTGGCGGGCAATGCCCTGCGCCGGCGCAACCACATGCACGCGTTCCTTGAGCACCTGATCGGGCGGCACGTAGATTTGCAGGGTCCGGCTCGCCTGATCGCGGGTCTGCCCCTCACGCCACATCAGTGCGCCGTCCAGCCCATCGAGGCCGATGGCCATAGGGCGCGCGCGGCTCTGCATGTTGCGCACCTTGATCAGATAGCTGTTGCGGATCGACCCGTCGGATAGGCGGACATAGACCGGATTGCGCTCCGCATTGGCCGCGATGTCGATGCGCGAACGCACGCCCAGCGCGAACAGCATGGCGAGGCCAATGCTCGCCCAGATCGCGAAATAGGCAATTGTGCGCGGACGGAAGAGGCGCTTGCGCACGGGCGCCGGCGCCTCACCCTTCATCTCGGCCTCGCAGTCGATCTCCGTGGCATAGTCGATCAAGCCGCGCGGGCGGCCGATCTGCGCCATCACCTTGTCACAGGCATCGACGCACAAGGCGCAGGTGATGCACCCGATCTGCGGTCCCTCGCGAATGTCGATCCCGGTCGGGCAGACCTGCACGCATTGCAGACAGTCGATGCAGTCCCCGGTCGGCAGCCCTTCATCCTGCGCCTTCTTCAGGCCCTTGGTGCGGGGCTCGCCGCGCCAGTGCTTGTAGGTGACGATGAGCGATTTCTCATCTGTCATCGCGGTCTGGATGCGCGGCCAGGGGCACATGTAGATGCACACCTGCTCGCGCATGAAGCCGCCGAAGATGAAGGTCGTCATGGTCAGCACGAAGGTGGTGCCATAGGCGACGAACGGCGCCTGCCCGGTCCAGAACTGGTGTTGCAGCGTCGGCGCATCGGCAAAGTAGAAGATCCACGCGCCGCCGGTGAGGAACGAGATGACCAGCCAGACCGCCCATTTGCGCAGCCGCTTCCAGACCTTCATCGGGGTCCAGGGTGCTTTCTCCAGCCTGATCTGCGCGTTGCGATCGCCGTCGAGGAAGCGCTCGACATGCTGGAACAGATCGGTCCAGACGGTCTGCGGGCAGGCGTAGCCGCACCAGGCGCGGCCGACGGCGGAGGTCACCAGAAACAGACCGACGCCCGCCATGATGAGCAGGCCGGCGACATAATAGAATTCGTGCGGCCAGATCTCGATGCCGAACATGAAGAAGCGGCGATTGGCGAGATCGACCAGCACCGCCTGATTGGGCGCGTGCGGCCCGCGATCCCAGCGGATCCAGGGCGTGGCCCAATAGATCGTCAGGGTGACGGCCATCACCAGCCACTTGAAGCGGCGGAACGGCCCATCGACCTGCTTGGGGAAGACCGACTTGCGCTTGGCGTAGAGGCTTTCCGCTGGCGCGGTAACATCATTCACGGGGGACATGGCAGCGTCCGTTGTTGGCGTCTTCGGCATCAGATTGCCTCCGATCGATCTTCGCTTAGGCGCAGTCGGCTCAAACGACATTGAGCAGGATCAACGAAATGAGCGGCAGCTGGCCCCTCCCCCGACGCGCGGAGGAAGGGCCAGCTCCGCCTTATGGTGTCGCGGCGTTGGCCTGCGCCTCCGGTGCCCCGGCAGCCTCAGCGGCAATCTGCGCTGCGACCGGCGTCGCCTCGCCACCGCCAAGGCCGTGGACGTAGACGGCCAGCATGCGGATCGTCGCCTTGTCGAGAGCATGGCCCCAAGCGGGCATCACACCCCGACGGCTGTTCGTCACGGTCTGGGTCAGCGTCTCGCGATCGCCGCCATAGAGCCAGATCGGGTCGGTCAGGTTCGGCGCACCGAATTCACGCAGTCCCTTGCCCGCGGGGCCGTGGCACACCGCGCAATTCTGCTGGAACAGCACGTCGCCGCGCCGTGAGGAAGCGCTGGCCTTCTCCTGCCCGCTGATCACGCGGACATGGCTCACCACATCCTGAACCTGCGTGCCGGTGAGAATGCCGTCCTTGCCGAAGGCGGGCATCAGGCTCGTGCGAGTCTGCGGCTCATCCGGGTTCCGCACGCCATGAGTGATCGTATATTCGATCGACTGCAGGTCGCCGCCCCACAGCCAATCATCATCCACCAGATTCGGGTAACCCTTGGCGCCGGCAGCGCCCGAGCCATGGCATTGCACGCAATGCACCTTGAAGGCTGCGGCGCCGCCCTGCATCGCCGCTTCCATCAGCTTTGGCTGGGCGACCAGCTTCTCGATGGGCGTGGCAGCGATGGCCGAGAGGATCGGCGTCCGGCGCGCGGTCTCGGCATCCATCACCTGTTGGAGCTGCCCGCGGCTGGACCAGCCGAACAGCCCCTTGCTGGCTTCATGCGCGAATGGAATAGCAGGATAAACCACCACATAGCCGATCGCGAACACGATCGTTGCGTAGAATGTCCAGACCCACCAGCGCGGCATGGGGGTATCGAGCTCCTCGATCCCGTCCCATTCATGGCCGACGGTCTGGGTGCCGGTCGGCGCGTCGATGCGTTTCTTCTCAGCCATGGTTGTTCTTCCTGTCATGGGCTGCGGCCTCGCCATCTTCGGCGAAGATCAGGTGCGCGGCGTCCTGGTTGCTCCGGCGCGAGCCGGGACGGAACGCCCATGCGCACAGGCCGAAATAGAGCACCACCATTGCCGAAAGCCCGTAGCTGTCCGCGAAGTGGCGCAGATCATTATAGCTCATCGCTCCACCTCCTGCGGCGCGGCGCTATCCAGATCGACAAGCGTGCCGAGCATCTGGAGATAGGCGACGAGGGCGTCCATCTCGGTCAGCTTGGCCGGATTGCCGTCGAAATCGCGGGCCTGGGCCTTGGGGTAGCGCTTGAGGAGATCGGCAGTGTCGGCCTCGGGATCGGCCTGCGCCATCAGATCGGCATTCGCCTTCTTGATGTCCTCATCGCTATAGGGCACGCCCACCCGGCGCTGCGCCGTGAGATGGGCCGTCATGTCGCCTGCCTTCAGCTCACGCTTGGTGAGGAAGGCATAGGTCGGCATGATCGATTCCGGCACGACGCTACGCGGATCGATGAGGTGCTGGACGTGCCACTCATCCGAGTAGCGCTTGCCGACGCGCGCCAGGTCCGGCCCAGTCCGCTTGGAGCCCCACTGAAATGGGTGGTCATACATGCTCTCGGCGGCGAGGCTGTAATGGCCGTAGCGCTCCACCTCGTCGCGGAACGGGCGGATCATCTGCGAGTGGCAGTTGTAGCAGCCCTCCCGCATGTAGATGTTCCGGCCCGCCAGCTCCAGCGGCGTGTAGGGACGCATTCCCTCCACCTTCTCGATCGTGTTGTCGATCCAGAAGAGCGGTGCGATCTCCACGATGCCGCCCACGGTAACCGCAGCGAAGGCAGCGACGGCAAGGAGCGTAACGTTGCGCTCCAGCTTCTTGTGCTTCTGTGCAAAGCTCGACATGGTTTTCCGTCCTTATTCCGCGGGAACCGCAGCAGGTTTGTGAGTGATCGGCCGGTCCTTGGCGGCGTCATAGGCAGCGTCGCTCATGGGCGCTTCGACGCGCTGGTGGCCGAGGATGGTGCGCCACACATTGATGGTCATGCACACCGCGCCCGAGAGGTAGAGCAGTCCGCCAAAGGCGCGCAGTACGTACATCGGGAACATCGCGCGGACGGTGTCCGAGAAGGCGTAGACAAGGTAGCCGTCCGCGCCATATTCCCGCCACATCAGGCCCTGCATGATGCCGGCGACCCACATCGCCGAGGCGTAGAAGACGATGCCGACGGTCGCGAGCCAGAAGTGCCAGTTGACCATGCGCAGCGAGTAGAGCCGGGTGCGGCCCCACAGCCGCGGCGTAAGATAGTAGATCGCCGCGAAGGTGATCATGCCGTTCCAGCCGAGCGCGCCCGAGTGAACGTGGCCGATGGTCCAGTCCGTATAGTGCGAGAGGCTGTTCACGCTCTTGATCGAGAGCATCGGCCCTTCGAAGGTGCTCATGCCGTAGAAGGCGAGCGCCATCACCATCATGCGGATGATCGGATCGGTGCGGACCTTGTCCCAGGCGCCGTTCAGCGTCATCAGGCCGTTGATCATGCCGCCCCAACTCGGCATCCACAGCATGACCGAGAAGACCATGCCCAGCGTCTGCGCCCAATCGGGCAGCGCGGTGTAGTGGAGGTGGTGTGGGCCGGCCCAGATGTAGAGGAAGATCAGCGACCAGAAGTGGATGATCGACAGGCGATAGCTGTAGATCGGCCGCTCGGCCTGCTTGGGCACGAAATAGTACATCATCGCCAGGAAGCCGGCGGTGAGGAAGAAGCCCACGGCGTTATGGCCGTACCACCACTGGGTCAGCGCATCCTGCACGCCCGCAAAGGCGCTGTAGCTCTTGGAACCAAGCAGGCTGACCGGCATCGACAGGTTGTTGACGATGTGGAGCATCGCGATGGTGAGGATGAAGCTCAGGTAAAACCAGTTCGCCACATAGATATGCGGCTCGCTGCGCTTGACGATCGTGCCAACGAAGACCGCGAGATAGGCGACCCAAACGATGGTGAGCCACAGGTCGACATACCATTCGGGCTCGGCATATTCCTTCGCCTCGGTGATGCCGAGGAGATAGCCGGTCGCGGCGAGCACGATGAAGAGCTGGTAGCCCCAGAAGACGAAGCGCGCGAGCGAGGGGAAGGCAAGCCGGGCGCGGCAGGTGCGCTGCACGACATAAAAGCTGGTCGCGATCAGGGCATTGCCACCGAAGGCAAAGATCACTGCCGAGGTGTGCAGCGGCCGCAAGCGCCCGAAGCTGGTATATTCCAGCCCCAGGTTGAGCGCCGGGAAGGCAAGCTGCAAGGCAATGTAGAGCCCGGCGAGAAAACCGGCCATGCCCCAGAACACCGTGGCGATAACGCCCCAGCGCACCGGATCGTCATCATAATGCCCCTGATCGGGCATGCGCAGAATGCCGCGCGCCATGCCGCCCCAATCGGCGGAGCGAAGCGTCCCCATCATGGCGAGCAGCGCCGCGAGCGACGCAATGACCATGTGGATGGCAAATCCGGAATCCACGGCGAGCGCGGAGGCGAGCATCGCGAGAATGGCGAGCAGGAGCCAGCCTCCCGCCTTCATTGTTAGACCGGTCATAGAAACCCCTTGAGCAGCACAGTCCTGGGACTGTGCTGTCGCTGTGGATCAGCGGGGGCTCGGCATCATTGACATGGGTCAACGGGAAGAATGCGGCCTGCGGGGTGGCCGGTGTGCCGTGATGCGCGGCGACGAGGAGCGCGGTGCTCAGCCGTTGCCGGCTTCGGCCTCCATGGCGTCATGATCGAGAATGACGACGGTCCGCCGATCCGGCAGATCGATGATCCCGGCCTGGCGCAGCCGGGTGAGCTGGCGACTCACAGTCTCGATGGTGAGGCCCAGCAGATCGGCCATCTGCTGGCGGGTGAGCGGCAGTTCGAAGCGCTCGACAAGATCGCTGCCGCTACAGCTTGCATCGGCAAGCCGCTGCGCCATTTCGAGCAGGAAGGTCGCGACACGCTCTCCGGCGCTCTTGCGCCCGAGCAACAGCATCCAGTGGCGGGCGCGATCCAGTTCGGTGAGGGTCCGCTGGAGCAGCTTGTGCTCCAGCTCCGGATGCGTGCGGGCAAAATCGTCGAAGGAGGAGCGCGTGAACAGGCACACCTGCGCATCACACAGCGCGGTGACGCTGTGCTGAGTCGTGCTGCCAAACGGACGCCCGATGAAATCGGACGGATAGACAACGCCGACGATCTGCTCGCGGCCATCCGCTGTGGAGGTCGACAGCTTGAGCACGCCGTCGATCACATTGGCGACCAGCAAGCTGTCATCGCCTTCCCACATCAGCGTCTGCCCGCGATGCACGGGCACGCGACGACCGATCTTGTTGAGTACCTCCAGCTCGGAGGTATCCAAAGATGAACAGATCGCGCGGTTCCGCACGACACATTGTTGGCAGCTAGTCACCGCGACTCTTTACAGCAGTCGTCGAGACTTTCCAACGGCCTAAGCAGGCCGTGCATACCAAAGGCATATTGGAAGCCCCGGCCCTCGCCGTTCATGGATGACACCGCCGTCAGTAGCCGACGGTGAACCGCATGTTCTTGTGCTTGGGCGTCTCGATCTCGTCGATCATCGCGACGGCGAAATCCTCATAGCTGATCGAGCTTTTACCGTCCGGGGCCGTCAGCAGCGTCTCGGTGCCGAGGCGGAAGGTGCCGGTGCGCTCGCCCGGTCCGAACATCATGGCCGGCGACAGGAACGTCCAGTCAAAGCCCGGTCCGGCCTTCAGCTGGTTGAGGAAATCGCGCGCCGGTGCGGCCTCGACCTTGATGAAGTCCGGGAAACCCGGCGTATCGAGCAGCACCACGCCATCCTCGGTCTGCAGGCTCGCCGCGCCGCCGACGACCAGCAGCCAGCACCCGGCCTTGCGCGCCACCGCGAACACATTGTCCGCATCCAGCGACTTGAACGGCATGGAGAGAATGACCGCATCATGGCCGGCGATCTTGCTCGCCATGTCGTCGACATCATTGATGTCGGCCTTCACCCACGTCACGCCCTCGCGCGGGGCCTGAGTGTCCGCGCTGCGCGAAATGCCGGTGACACTGTGCCCGCGACTCACGGCCTCATCGACCAGACGCTGGCCTGCATTGCCAGTGGCACCCATGATTGCGATCTTCATGCCTGCATTCCTCTCTTATCGGGCAGATCGCGCGCCTAGCCCGCGACACCCAAATTGACTTTGCCTATTCTAAGGGCCTGTTCTTAGGGTCAAGCCGGACAAAGGCAAGAGACCAGCGCCGGCTTTCCCGACGTCAGCGGTCAACGGCCAGCTTTTCCGCCATGTTGGGATCATCCGCAGCGATCTCGACAGCATGCGAGGTGCGGAACGGCTGGTTGGAATGCGGCGCAGTCAGCAGCGTCCATTGCGCCAGATCGCAGCCGAGCAGCAGCGGCCGCTCAGGCAGGCCAGCGGCGGCGAGCTGGCTCTTGGTCAGCGCTTCCAGCTCCTGCGGACGGATGGAGAGATAGAAGATCTTCTGCCCCTCCGCCGCCAGCTTCTGCACCGTCTCGATCGCCACCGGATTGGGCTTCACTTCCTCGAAACCCGGCTTGAAGAACAGCGACCCCTGCTCGAACAGGAAGCCATCGACGCTGATGAAGAACACCCGGTGGCCCTGCAGATATTCGCGCCACTCGTGGACCGTCCCCCAGTCCTGATACTGCTTGATCCGCTGGATGCGGAACACCGAGCCCTGCATCGCCAGATAGCCGATAATCTCGGAGAGATAGAGCTCGCCGGCGGACAGGCGCGGCTGGCCCATCAGCTCGTCATAGGCCGTCAAAAACTCGCGCGGACTGGAGAAATAATAGCCGCCGACGCTGAACAGATCGGAGATGACCTGCTTTTCGCGGAAATTGACGATCACATCTTCCTGATCGACCTGAACATAGCTCTTGTTCTGCGGATTGACTTGGCTGAAGCTGCTGAGCGACGCGACGCACACATAATTGTACGTCTGGTAAAGGTGCGGCACCTCGAAATAATTGTCGCTGTCCTTCACCATGAAGGGCTCGTCGATGCCGCTCTTGAGCAGCGTCTGGGCGACCGTTTCCGACTGGCTGCGCGTCGGCTCGTCCAGGATGACGCAGTTGACCTTCTGTCCGAAGGCGGCGCGCAGACCTTCTTGGGCCTGGAAGCGCTCTTCATGCTCGCGCAGGATCGTGAAGATGAAATCATCCACATTGGCGCCAAGGCCCTGTACCGCCTTGAAGACCATGGGCAGGCCATCATTGTCGGGCAACATCCACTTGGGCGCCATGTTGGGGAAGCGGGAGGAGCGGCCGGCGCAGGGTACGATGATCTTCATGGGTCTTCTCTCTCGCGTCAAAGATTGTCCAGGGCAGCGCGGCCGCATTCGGCCACCCGCCGGGCAACGAAGGCCCGGTCCTCGTCGGTCTTCGCATAAGGCAGGATGCGCGCGAAGGTGAGGCCGAGCAGGATGTAGTGGCGGGCCGGATAGGCCGGGTCGAGCGCTGTCGCTGCGGCGTGGAAGCGCTGGCGCAGCCACCATGTCACACCCCGCGCGAGCGGCCGGCCGCGATGGGCGTGCCAAAGCCCCTCGCATTCCTGAAACAGCTTGGACCAGTCGATCCAGACATGGTCGAACGGCGATGTGATCGTATCGATCAGCCACAAGGCGCCGCGCCGGTCGACGAGGATGTTCTCGAAGGTCAGATCGCCATGCGCGGCCGTGGGTTTCTCGTCCGCCACCAGCACATCCATGCGCCGCGCCGCCTCCACCAGAGGGGCGAGCGCTTCCTCGTGCATCGCGCCAGTCTTGTCGGCAATCTGCTGCAGCTTGTCCACCAGCAGGCTCTTGCGCGGCGCGAGTGGCGGCTGGCTGACCGGCACCGAGACCGCCAGGCAGCTCATCAGCCGCTCCACGCGGTCGGCGAAATCGGCGACATTATCAAAGGTGCCATTGGAGAGGAAATTGACCGCATCGCGCGACGGGATGAACGCCATGTCGAAATAGAACAGTCCGTCCTGCTCGCCCATGTCGAGCACCTCGGGCATCCCGGCACAGCCTTCCACCAGCCCAGCCAGCGCCTGCTGCCGCACCGCCTGATCGCGCAACGACCCGTTGGCATCGACAAGATTGGCCGCCTTGCGCACGAAGGGCTGCCCGCCATCACGAACCAGCGCGACGGTCGCGCCGGAAAAGCCGGAGAGCGGAATGACCTCGCGAAACATCCGCAAGGCCGGGTGGCTGTCGAGGGTCAACTCTGGTCCTGTCATGATTTGCCCGGCCCATGGATGACGCCAGCCTGGGTCACGTCAATGACAGTCATGCCCGCGGCAAGCCCGGACGCGATTCCGACCGGCGTATCCTCGAACACGAGGCAGCGTGCGGGGGCCACCCCCAGCAACGCCGCGCCCGCGAGATAAGGTTCGGCATGCGGCTTGCCTTGCGCCACATCATCGCCGCTGACCACGGCGCCGAAATGGGGGCGCCACGCCATCGTTTCCAAGATCGCTTCGACGCCATCCCGATTGCCCGACGACACCAGTGCCATGGGGATCGTGCCGGCATGACGCGCCAGCAAGTGTGAGGCGGTCAGGGCCGGCGCCTTCTCCTGCCGCAGCACGGTCTTGAAATGCGCCTTCTTCTCGGCATGGAGGGCGGCGATCATCGCATCGTCGATCTCACCCATGCCCGCCGCTGCCGCAAAAGCCGGGATCGCGATCCGGGCGGGCGGACCGACATTTGCAAGATAATCATCCATGGTGAAGCGATAGCCGCGCGCATCGAACACCGCTGCGTAGGCGAGGCCGTGGAGCGGCATGGTATCGACCAACGTGCCATCCAGATCGAACAGCAGGGCGTCATAGACGGAGAGGTCCACGCCGAGCGGCCATGGCTCCACGGACACGTCCGACGTCATTTCCCGCCCCGCGACATAACTAAAACGACCATCGACCCTCAAATAACCCCCTGCAATCGACGCACATCTGTCGCGCTGGCGAGCATTCTCTCAGCTGGCCGTCGTGAGAATGTGGAAATGGGTTGAATTCTTAATCCGAAATCTTGCTAGGTTGAACGCGCGCGCCATTGGCCATCGAGGAAAACCCGTGAAGTCTGTAAATGGAAAACCTGCAAGCGAGTTCCTCGACGATCGGCTTGCCGCAGCCAAAGAATTGACCGAGGCCTCAGACTATACCCCTGCCCTGGAGATTTACGAGGCAATATTTAAGGAGGGCATAACGGCCCGCCCCGCCTTTGAGGGCGCCGGACGCGCTGTGACCGGCGCGCTGATCGACGAGGCTTTGCCGACGGACTGGGGTCGGGAGCGGCTGGACGATCTCCTCCGCATCCTCGTCCTTGAGCGCGATCGCGACGGCACGCCCCCTGCCCTTTGCGCGCGGGTCGCAGCAGCCCATGCCGGCGGCAATCAGGGCGTACTCCAGAAGGCGGCCGACCTTCTTCGGCCCGTTCTGACAGCTTTGTGGGATGAGGGCGCGCACGACCGCGGCTTTTTGATCGCCGTGCTGCTGCTGCGCCACCCCCTGCAGGGCTGGCAGGACGAAGCCGCGATCTCGCGCTGGCATCTCGACCTGCTGCCGCAACTGGATCGGCACGAACTCAGCCTGCCCTATAACGGCATGTTCGATGCGGTGCATTTTCAGCGCAACATCGCCGATCTGGCCGGTCTCGCGGAGAACACGCCCCCCGATGTGCTGGTGCGTCGCTTTCCTGCCTGGCAGTTACTGCTCTTTCTGTGGATCACGGGATCACGCCGTGTAGACGCACAACTTGCCGCATGGCTGGCGGCCTATCGCAGCGCATATCCGGGTGGTGCAACCGATGAGGACGATGGCGCGGCGGCGCGCTCTCTGGCGCTGCGATGGGCGGTTTCGCCGGATGGTCCCGCGAGCGCAGCGGCAGTCACGACGGCCCTCGGTCCGGACCTGGCCGCGCTGGCGCAGCCGGGCCTCAAGCTGCGCTCGACTGCTGATCGCGCTCGGTCGAACGCAGCGCTTGCCCGGCTGGACTCCAGGCCATGGCAGGCGGCCGCTTTCGTGGAGGACAAGGTCACGGGCAAGGCGCCTTTCCTCAAGCTCGGGCGGCGCCGTCCGCGCATTGCCGTGTGCGTTTCGGGCCAGCTGCGTGGCTACCGCGCGGCCTTCCCGACCTGGCAGGCCAGCTTGCTGCGGGACGCGGACTGCCAATTCTTCATCCATAGCTGGAGCAAGATCGGGCGCTCGGGCGCAGAGCCGTTCCGCGCTTATCTGCCCTTTGCCGGCGAAGCCTTTTGCGAGGCGTGGCGCCTGCACGCCGGGCGGCTTGGCATGACCGGCATGGCCGATCGATACCCGGCGCTATTTACTGCGCTGGCGGATGGCGGGATTGTCAGCAAGGCCGAACTCGAAACCTTCTATCGCACGGAACATGTAGTGCTGGAGGACGATAGCGACCCGGATTTTGCGGGTTGGTCCAATGCCCGCAAGATGCACTACAAGCTCAAGGCCGCGTCAGACATGGCGACCGCCCGAGGCGACGAATTCGATCTCATTCTGCGTATCCGCCCGGACAAGGTCATCGGCGCGAAAGCCTTCCGCTGGGTCGACGCCTTAGCCGCCTGCCGAGCGGCGCCCACGCTGCTTGCCGATGCGGCGATGGGCCATCAATATGGCACACTCATGATCGGGGATCAGGTCGCGCTCGCCAGCGCAGCGACCATGGCGGTCTATGCCGACACGCTAGATATCGCACCTCGCTTTCATGAGATGGCGCTCTATGATGCCAAGCCGGATTGGATGGGCCATGTCAGTCTTGCCCAGACCTGCTGGTATGCCGGCATCACCGTGGCCAGATTGCCGGCCCAGATGGGCAAGTTGATGGAAGCAGCGCCGATGGCGAGCAGCGCCATCTGCGCTGCGCTCGAGCAGGACGCTGCCGGCCGTCACGACGCTGTGGACAAGGCTTTGCTCACAGCGGCGCGAACGGACAGGCAGAGGCGCTGAACTCAGGAGCCGACGACCATCCCGCCATTGGGGTGGAGCACCTGCCCGCTCATATAGCTGGAATCCTCGCAGGCGAGGAACAGGAAGCACGGCGCGACTTCGTTCGGCTGGCCCGGGCGACCCATCGGCGTGCTCTCGCCGAAATGCGCGAGTTTCTCCTTGCTGGCACCGCCGAACGGGTTGAGTGGCGTCCAGATCGGCCCCGGCGCCACGGCGTTGACGCGAATGCCCTTGTCGATGAGGTTTTCGCTGAGCGAGCGGGTGAACGCCGTGATGGCGCCCTTGGTGCTCGAATAATCGAGCAGTTCCTTGGAGCCCTGATACATTGTGACGGAGGTGCAGTTGACGATCGCGGCGCCCTCGCGAAGATGCGGCATCGCCGCCTGCACCACGAAGAACATCGAGTAGATGTTTGTCTGGAACGTGCGCTTGAGCTGTTCCTCGGTGATGTCCTCGATCGCCTTGTCCGGGTGCTGCTCGCCGGCATTGTTGACGATGATGTCGAGACCCCCGAACGCTCCCACGGTGCGATCGATCAGGTCCTGACAGACAGCCTTGTCACCCAGATCGCCTGCGAACACGAGCGCGCGAGCGCCTTCCTGCTCGACCAGCTTTTGCGTCTTGGCGGCGTCCTCATGCTCGCACAGATAGGCAATGGCGACGTCGGCGCCTTCACGCGCGAACAGCACCGCAACCGCCCGGCCGATACCACTATCCGCACCGGTCACGACCGCGACCTTGCCTTTCAGTCGGCCCGATCCGGGGTAGCGCGGCATGAACTCCGGCTGGGGATCGAGCTTGTGCTCGTCACCAGGCAGATTGTCTTCGTGGATCATGTCGATTGTGTCAGTCATGGATCATTCTTCCGTTCAGCACGTCACTTGACGTGGTCTGGCTTGCCCTTGCGGGTGCCTGAGGCAAAATCCTCAAGCTGGCTCTTGCTCATCGAGTCATACATCTCGCGTGAGGCCCCCTTGAGGTCGGATTTGGCGCTGTCACCGCGTTTGGCGGACAAGGCTGCCCCGGCGGCTTTCTGCTGCGCTTTGGATTTGGCTGGCATGAGTAAGCCTCCAAATTAAAAGGCCGCCCGTTCGTGCCGGGCGGCCTGTGCCTGTCGATCAGACGAAGGGATAAGGGATCCCCCAATATCCGTAGACCTGCCGGCCGTAGCCATGGTCGTAGACGGGGTCTTCCTGCGCATATCGCGGCGCGCCTTCGAGACGGGATTTCTCGATGTCGACGACATAGCCGCCATATTCGGTATCATAATCGAGCATGTCCCACGGCAGCGGATAATAATCGCTTCCGAGGCCGAACAGCCCGCCGAACGACATCACGGCATATTCAGCCTTGCCGCTGCGCTTATCGACCATGAAGTTGCGCACCGTCCCGAGCTTCTCGCCCTGCCGGTTGTACACCGTCGTTCCCTCGACCTTGTCGGAGGAGATGAGGCGCTGAGTTTCGTCAATTGCGATTTCGGTAGCCATGAGCCTGGTCCTCTTCCTGTTGAAGGTGGGCCTCGATCCACGGAAGGGGTTTGCCGATCCAACCGGGACCAAGGTGCCAATGCCGGACTATGCCGGCCCTGGGTCTTGAGGCGGCGCGTCAGCGCGACGCCATCTGCCAAACCAACGGCCAGATAGCGCAGGGGTTCCGGGTAAAGCGGCAAACCGATCGACAGCGAGTCACGCCGTGGCGCATCGGCGGCCAGAAGGCCGGTTCGGTCAGATCATGGACTGCGGCTGCACCAGACGATCGAAGGTCGCCGCATCGACAAGCCCGAGCGCAGAGGCCGCCTCGCGCAGGCTCAGGCCCTGCTCATGGGCATATTTGGCAATCTTGGCGGCGTTGTCATAGCCGACCTCGGGTGCCAGGGCGGTGACCAGCATCAGCGAGCGCTCGACCAAGTCCGCGATGCGCTCCTCATTGGGCACGATGCCTTCCACGCAGCGCTCGGCAAAGCTCTCCATTCCCGTGCTCAGCAGATCGATGGAACGCAGGATCGCCGCACCGATCATCGGCTTGAAGACGTTAAGTTCGAGATGCCCCTGCAAGCCGCCGACCGTCACGGCCTGATGATTGCCGATCACCTGCGCGGCAACCATCGTCAGCATCTCGCACTGGGTGGGGTTGACCTTGCCGGGCATGATCGAACTGCCTGGCTCATTGGCCGGCAATTCCAGTTCGCCCAGCCCCGAACGCGGCCCCGAGCCGAGCAGGCGGATATCATTGGCGATCTTGGTCAGCGCGACAGCGAGTGTCGCCAGAGACCCGGAGAGCTGGACCAGCGGATCGTTGGAGGCCAAGGCCTCGAACTTGTTGGGCGCGGTCCTGAACGGAAGATCGGTCAACGCCGCGATCTGCTTCGCCACCGCCTCGCCGAACCCTTGCGGCGCATTCAGGCCTGTGCCGACCGCCGTGCCGCCCTGCGCCAACGGCAGCAGCTCCTCTTCTAGGGCGCGGGAGAGACGGTTGCGGCAGTTGAGCAGTTGCTGAGCATAGCCGGAAAACTCCTGCCCGAGCGTAAGCGGTGTCGCGTCCTGCAGATGCGTCCGGCCGATCTTGACGATGCCGGACCAAGCCTTCGCCATCGCGCCGAGCAGATCGGCAAGATGATCGAGCGCGGGCAGCAGCCGTTCGACCAGCGCGCGGGCGGCTGCGATGTGCAGCGCCGTCGGGAAGCTGTCGTTGGACGACTGGCTCATATTGACATGATCGTTGGGATGGACCGGTGCCTTGCCGCCACGCTGGCCCGTCAGCGCCTCGTTGGCCCGGCCGGCGATCACCTCGTTCACGTTCATGTTGGTCTGGGTGCCGCTGCCGGTCTGCCAGATGACCAGGGGAAACTGATCGTCCAGCTTGCCGGCCACGATCTCCGCCGCTGCCGTCTCGATGGCATCGGCGATGTCCGGGGCCAGTCCGTGCGCGCGGTTCACATGCGCGGCGGCGCTTTTCACGATCGCCAGCGCATGAACGATGCCGATCGGCATTCGCTCAGCCGGGCCGAACGGGAAATTCTCGATGCTGCGCTGCGTCTGGGCGCCCCAATAGGCCGCGTCAGGCACGTCGATGGGGCCCAGGCTGTCGCGTTCTTCCCGCATCTTCGTCACCGGTTTCTCCACTGTCATCTGCCGGGCCTGTCTACGTGCGCCGCCAGCTGGGTCCAAACCCACAGCTTGCGCGTTGTGCGCTCGTCCATGCCCGTGGACAAGTCCCGTGGATAGGCCCCGTGGATAGGCAAGGAGCGGCCCCGAGCATGACACACGCGCTGATTTTCGTCGACGACAGCATGCCGGGCATCCGCCGCCGACCGAGTGGAAAACGCGGCTGGGCCTATTTCGATGCGGAAGGCGCGCGCATCACCGACCGCGCGGAGATCGACCGGCTCAACCGCATCGGACTGCCGCCGGCATATACCGATGCCTGGTTTGCGCCCAATGCCCATGCCCATATTCTGGCGACGGGCATCGATGCGCGCGGGCGCAAGCAATATCGCTACCACCCCGATTTCACGGCCGAGCGGGACGCGCGCAAATATGAGGGCTGCGCCGCGTTCGGCGCCCTGCTGCCGCTGCTGCGCCGCCGGGTGGAGGATGATCTGGCCGGGCGCGGCCTGACGGAAGAGCGGGCCATCGCCTCGGTCGTCCAACTGCTCGACAGCGGCCGCATCCGCGTGGGCAACGAGGCCTATGCCAAGAGCAATCGCAGCTTTGGCGCCACCACCCTGCGCCGGCGCCATGCCAAGGTCACCGGCAGCCGCCTCACCCTGCGGTTCAAGGCCAAGTCGGGCAAGCTGAGCGAAGTCAGCATGACCGACCGCCGCCTCATTCGATTCGTTCGCCAGATGCAGGATCTGCCGGGCCAGCACCTCTTCCAGTATCTGCGCGACGACGGCACTGCCTCGCCGGTCTCATCATCGGATGTGAACGGCTATCTGCGCGAGACGATGGGCGCGGACTTCACCGCCAAGCACTTCCGGACATGGCGGGCGAGCGTGCTCGCGTTCGACTGGCTGCTGCACGAGCAGGAGGTCTCCACCCTCACGGCGATGCTGACCCATGTCTCCGAACATCTGGGCAATACGCCGGCCATAGCCCGCAAATCCTACATCCACCCCAATCTCGTCGCCCTTGCGCGCGACGGGGCGAGCGAATTCCGCAAGCAGACGCGCCTGCCGCGCCAGACGAAATGGCTCAGCCGCCCAGAACGCGGCCTGATCGCCTGGCTGGAAGAGCAGCAGGTCGAGGCCGGCTGATCAGCGGCAAACGCCCCAGCTGACCCCGCCCCGATCCGCCTGATCGAAGTGGAAGTGATCGGCATGCTGGCGGTTATAATCCGGCGAAAGCACGGTAGAGAACAGGCGGCATGCGCCATCGCGCACGGTTCGCAGGAACGCGGCCTCTTCGCCCTCCCCGTCCCAATCCCGCAGCACCGAGATCCGGCGGCCGTCGCTCAGCACGAAGCCGGCGATGTCGAGTGCATTGGCGGTGGCATGTTCGCTCCACGCACCTTCGCCGCGGCCGTACATGCGCCGGCAACTATAGCTGCCCAAATGCTCGATGCGGGCAACCGACGCGCCAAGAATTTGCTGCGCGGCAGGCTGGACGACCTGCCAGGTCCAGAGCGCGGTGGCGGCCATAACGGTACAGGCCGGGGCCACGTCCGTCGGCGAAAGGGCGAGCATGTCCTGACCCGCCGCAATGCGCGTGGCGGCCGTGACCCGGCATTGGTCACTGCCGAAAGCCGGGACCGCCGTCGTCTCCACCCCGGCGCGATGCAGCAAGGCGCGACATTGTGGCGCATCATCCCGCAATCCCGAGAGCTTGTGCCGCGTGAACAGGCCGATGGGCTGATCCAGCGAAAGCGGCGTCCAGGGAAGATCCTGCGGGGCCGGACGGAACAGCGCGAACGCCAGCAACGCTGCCAGAATCAGAACGCCCGCCCAGACGAGCCAGCGGATCGCGCGATAAAAACCGGATGCCTTCATAGCTGCCTAACGCGGCAGGACGCGTTCCGCTTCCGACAGGGCCATGCAACTGCTGGCGCACGCGGGCGTTGATCGATCAGACGACAAGGAAATCACGAAAGGATTTGAGATGTCGATGCCCGAAGATCCCAAGACGAAAACCGAGACGGACGAAAACCCCGAGGTCCGCGATGCCGGGCCGGATGCGATGAAGCACAAGCCCGCCCCGGGCAAATGGGACGAGATTGACGAAGCCTCGGACGAGTCCTTTCCCGCCAGCGATCCGCCGGCATTCCAGCCGTCGATAACCTGACGATCAGGCGGACGCGGGCGGTGCCACGGCGCCTGCCCGCGCCACGTCGATCGTCGCGATTTGCCCATTGCGCAATCCGTAGACGACGAACACGCGCACCTGAACGCTCTCGCCTTGCTTGAGCGGCGCGACCACGAAATCGGGCGCGTCCTGCTGCGCCGTGAACGTGCTGGTGCAGTCCACCGCAATCCCATTGTCGTCGATCACCAGCCCATGGATGGTGAGATCTTCGCGTACCGTCTGGAACATGGTGCGATAGAAGTCGCAGATGCCATCGCGCCCGTTGATGACAGGCACGGATGGCAGCCGCAGCACACAGTCCTCTGTGTAGTAACGCCCTGCCCGCTCCATATCGCCAGCACTGAACGCCGCCGCATAGGCATGATAGGCCGCCCGCCCGCCCGCATGGGATGAAAGCATCGGCGCCTTGGTGACGCCCTGCTCCGCCGGCCAGGTCATGGAGCATAATTCCTGGATTTGCCCGGCCTCGTTCAAGAGATAGGTCACGAAGAACCGCACCGTCAGAATGTCGCCCGGCAGCAAGGGCGCGAAGGGGAAATCGGGGCGCGGCGCGTGGCAGATGAAATCCATGTCCACATCGACGAACAGCCGGTTGCCCTCCTGCAGCACCAGTCGGGGGCGGATGACCTCGCGTACGCCGTCATGGGCCCAGTCAAGGAAATCGAGCAGGCCATCGCGCCCACGGCAGACGCGGGTGCTGCTGTACATCACGCAATCCGGCGCGAACCACCGCTCGACCAGGCGATCATCCTGCCCTTCGTTAAAGTCGGCGACATAATCGTCGTAATTCAAGGCTTTTTCCTCGCTGAAGGAACGCCTTCACGCCCCATTTGGTCGGCCCTTTTGGCCATGCGCAGCAACATGCCGTCCAGGTCCGACAGTTCGGACTCGCTGAAATCGGCCGTCAACATGCTGAAGAACTTGCGCCGATCCATATGGACCCGCTTGTAGCTGTCCTGCCCCTTTTCGGTCAGCACCAGCAGGCTGCTCTTGCGGTTTCGGGGATTTTCCTCCCGCCGCAGGAAGCCTTCTTCTTCGAGAACCCGCACCGCGCGGCTGACTTCCGCCCGGTCCACCAGCGCGGCGGCCGAGACTTCGCTGGCACTTTTGGTGCCCATTACGGCCAAATGCGCCAGCACCCGCCACTCCGCCAGCGAGACACCCGCATTGTCCCGGATATGCTGGACCGAAAGCCGGTCGAGCATCTTGCCAAGCATCAGCAGACGATAAGGAAGGTGGCGGGAATCGAAGATGCGCCAGGCTTCTTCGAGAGGGCCCGCCGCCCCGTTATTGTTATCCTTTGCGCTCAATTGCGCTCCCCCTCTCCTCGGGCCGCCCCGGTAGACCCGAGGCGGCACTATAATTCGCAGCGCGCCCTTAGAGGGCGACGCTGACCGCCTTGAGCTCGGTATAGGCCTCAACGCCGGCCTTGCCATTCTCACGGCCCCAGCCGGAGGCCTTGTAGCCGCCGAGCGGAAGCGCGGGATCGACGCCGCCCGATCCATTGATGCGGATGGTGCCGGATTTGAGGCGCCGGGCCAGCTTATGTGCAGTGGAGATATTCTGGGTGTAGATGGATGCGGACAGGCCGAACTCCGTCTCATTGCCCCGCGCCGCCAGCGCCGCGACATCGTCCTCATCATTGAAACGCATCGCGCAGAGCACCGGGCCGAAGATTTCCTCGGCGCGCACGCGCATGTCGGGCTTGGTATCCACCAGCACGGTGGGCTGGACGAAATAGCCGCCCTCATAGCCCTCACCGGAGAGGCGATCGCCGCCGGCAAGCACGCTGGCGCCTTCCTGGCGGCCGGATTCGATATAACCGGTCACGCGGTCAAGCTGCGCCGCGCTGACCAGCGGGCCGATCATGGTCGCGGCATCGAGGGTCTGGCCGACCTTCATGCCCCGCGCCATGTTCACCACGCCTTCCAGCACGGCATCGGCCACCTTCTCATGCACGAACAGGCGCGATCCCGCCGCGCAGACCTGACCGGCATTGAAGAAGATACCCATCGCCGCTGCCGGAATGGCCTTGGAGAGGTCCGCATCCGCAAAGATATAGGTGGGCGACTTGCCGCCCAGTTCGAGCTGCACGCGCTTGAAGTTCGTCTTGGAGGCTTCGATGATCGCCTTGCCGGTCACCGTCGAACCGGTGAACGAGACCTTGTCGACATCGCGGTGCGCAGCCAGCGCCGCGCCAGCGGTCCGGCCGAAGCCCGAGACGATGTTGATTACGCCTTCGGGGAAACCCGCCTCAAGCACCAGCTCACCCAGCCGCAGCGTGCTGAGCGGAGTCTGTTCGGCTGGCTTGAGCACCACGGTGCAGCCCGCCGCGATCGCCGGGGCCAACTTACCCATGGCCATGACCAGCGGAAAATTCCACGGCACGATCTGCGCGCACACACCAACCGGCTCGCGCAGCACATAGGAGAGCCATTCGCCCGGTGCGCTGATCTCTGCGGTCTCGCCGAAAATCTTGGTCGCCCAGCCGGCATTGTAGCGCAGCTGGCCCACGGCGCCCGCAACATCGATCATCCGCGAGAACTGGATGGGGCGGCCTACGTCCAGCGTCTCCAGCAGAGCCAGTTCCTCGGCATTGGCTTCGAGCAGATCGGCGAGCTTGAGCAGCAAATTGGTCCGCTCGGTGGGCTTCACGCCCGACCAGGCACCCTCGAACGCCTTGCGCGCGGCGGCAACGGCCCGGTCCACATCGACCTCGCCGGCGCTGGCCACATTTGCGATGAGTTCGCCGGTCGAGGGATTGAGCGTTTCGAAGGTTTCGCCGGATGCGGCCTCGACCCACTGCCCGCCGATCAACATTTTGACCGGGCCGTTGGCGTAGCGCATACGCAGTTGCTCAAGCAGACCGGGATTGTAAGGCGCATTCATCGAAACAGACATCCTTTCCAGCAGCCGTCGGTACCCTGACGGCAGAGATCATGTTGAATCATCATGATCTCCTCAATAACAGCAGACATGCGTCCACGCCAACTCTAGCGCGCCGGAAGTCCATGGAGAGTGACTTTGTCCGAAAATTCCTTTGATTATGTGATTGTCGGCGCGGGGTCCGCGGGGTCGGTGCTCGCGGCGCGACTCACCGAGGACCCGAATGTGCGCGTCCTGCTGCTGGAGGCAGGCGGTGGTGGCGATGACTGGCTGATTCGGATGCCGCTTGGCTTCCTCAAGGCGCTGTTCAAGCCCGGCTACACCTGGCCCTATTGGACGGAGCCGGAGCCGCACATGAACAACCGCAAGCTGATCCTGCCGCGCGGCCGGCTGCTCGGCGGCTCCAGCTCGATCAACGGCATGGTGTTCATGCGCGGTCACAGCGCCGATTTCGATCGCTGGGCGCAGATGGGCTGCAAGGGCTGGAGCTACGCCGATGTGCTCCCCTATTTCCGCAAGATGGAGCGCAGCTGGCGCGGCGCGTCCGATCTGCACGGCGCCGACGGCCCGCTGAGCGTGACGCCCAACGCCACCAAATGGCTGCTGCACGATGAACTCATGGCCGCCGCGAAGAACGCCGGTTTCCCGATCACCGACGATATTCACGATGGCGACGAGGAAGGCGTCGGCCGCGTCGAGCTGACCATCGACAAGAATGGCCGCCGCGCATCGACCTACGCCGCCTATCTCAAACCCGCCATGGCCCGGCCCAATCTGACGGTGCTGACCAATGCGATGACCCAGCGTGTGCTGACCGCGGGCAAGCGTGCCACTGGCGTGGAGTATCGCCACGATGGCGAACTCAAAACCGCTCTCGCCCGCCGCGAGGTCATCCTCTCGGGCGGCAGCTACAATTCGCCGCAGTTGCTCATGCTCTCCGGCATCGGCCCGGCGCAGCATCTGCGCGAGATGGATATCCCGGTCGTGCATGACCTGCCCGGCGTCGGCGAGAATCTCTCGGAGCATCCGCGCACGCCGGTGCTGTTCGAAGCCGCCCCGGTCACCTTCGTCAATGAGTTGCGCTTCGACAGGGCAACGCTCTCCGTGCTGCGCTGGTACTTCATGGGCACCGGCCCCTTCGCGCGGCAGGTGAACAGCGCCAACCCGGTGCTGCGCACCGACCCGCGCCTCGCCCAGCCGGACATTCAGCTCTGGTGCAACCCGGTGACGCTCGACGCGCATCTGTGGTTCCCCGGCATCAAGAAGCGTCCGCCGCACAAGCTGACCGCCGACGTCATCCTGCTCCACCCGGAAAGCCGGGGCCGGGTCTTCCTCAAATCGCCCAAGGCCGACGATCATGTCGGCATTTTCCTTAACCTGTTCAGCGCGCCAGCCGATTTCGCGACGGCGCGGGCGGGCATCCGCATTGCGCGGAAGATCTATGCCACTTCGCCGCAAGCCGAGATCACCGGCAAGGAAATCTCGCCCGGCGCCGATGTGGCGAGCGATGAAGCGCTGGATGAGCACATCCGCGCCACCACGACCACCACGCAGCATCCGCTCGGCACCTGCCGGATGGGCACCG
The DNA here is from genome assembly GCF_025961955.1 of Sphingobium sp. B10D7B. Classification (NCBI taxonomy): domain Bacteria; kingdom Pseudomonadati; phylum Pseudomonadota; class Alphaproteobacteria; order Sphingomonadales; family Sphingobiaceae; genus Sphingobium; species Sphingobium sp. B10D7B. The sequence continues at coordinate 1,153,673 of NZ_JAOQOQ010000001.1, read as the reverse complement.
GCCCGATGGCGGTGGTCGATCCGCAGTTGCGGGTGATCGGCATGGAGGGCTTGCGGGTCATCGACGCCTCGGTGATGCCGGACGAGACCGGCGGCAACATCAACGCCCCCACCATCATGCTCGCCGAGCGCGCGGCGGACATCCTCAAGGGCAAGGTCCTGCCCGCTGACGAACTGGTTCACACAGGAGAGTATGCCGCATGACCCGCGAGGATTTCGAGCGCTATATCAACGCCTTCAACGCGAATGATTTCGATGGCTTCACCAGCTTCTACGCAGATGACGTAGACTTTCAGCTGGGGGACCGGATGCACATCGTCGGCCGGGAAAAGATTGGCGACTTCTATCGCGGCGTGAAGGCGCATTTCGAGGAAACGCTGACGATCCTCGACCTCATTCTCGCCGATGACGGCGCAGCGCTGCGGGTTCACACCCGCTTCGAGACGATCAAGGATTGGCCCGAATTTGAAATGTGGCCGACCAAGAAGGGCGATGTGCGCGAGATCGAGAGCATCATCCTGTACCGCATCGCGAACGGCAAGTTCACGCACATCAAATCTGCCCGCTTCAAGGAACTCTGAGTCTTGGCCAACAGCTCCACGCCCGACTTCATCGTCATCGGATCCGGCTCGGCCGGCGCGGTCATCGCCGCCCGCCTGTCGGAAGACCCCAATGCCAAGGTCCTCGTGCTGGAGGCCGGACGCCGCGAGCGCGACATCCGCCTCACCATGCCGATCCTTTTCCCGTTCGTCATGGCCGATCCCAAGTTCAACTGGAGCTATATGGGCGAGCCGGAGCCGTTCGCAGACAACCGCCAGATCCGCCAGCCGCGCGGCAAGGCGCTGGGCGGCTCCTCGATGATCAACGGCATGCTCTACGCACGCGGCCATGCGCGGGACTATGACGAGTGGCGCCAGCTCGGCAACGAGGGCTGGAGCTATGACGATGTGCTGCCCTACTTCAAGAAATCGGAAAACCATTGGGGGCCTGAGGACCATTGGCATGGCAAGGGCGGGCCGCTCAGCGTCAAGCAGCAGCCCAAGACCAACGATCTCTACCAACGGTTCATCAGCACCGTAAAATCGCTCGGCTATGACGAGCGCGACAGCTTCCACCGCGCCGACCAGGAAGGCTGGGGACCGCCGCCGCTCAACATCCATGAGGGCACGCGCGCCAGCACCGCCGCGCGCTTCCTCATTCCGGCGATGTCGCGGCCCAATCTGACCGTGGAAACCGGCGCGCTGGTCACCCGCATCGAGGTCGCCAACGGCCGCGCGGTCGCGGTTCACTATCGCGACAGCGAAGGCCGGGACAAGCGGGTCGCCGCCGCGCAGGAAATCATCCTTTCGGGCGGTGCCTATAATTCGCCCCAGGTGCTGCTGCTCTCCGGCATCGGCCCGGCCGAGCATCTCGCCGAGCAGGGCATCGATGTGGTGCATCACCTCCCCGGCGTCGGCATGAACCTGCAGGATCACCCTTCGGTCGCGATGGTCAATGCAGCGGCGCGCAGCGTGACGCTGACCAACAGCCTGCGCATCGACCGCTCGGCGCTTGCCGCGCTGCAGTGGCTGCTGACGCGCGGCGGCATGATCGCGGATATGCCGGTGACCGCCAACGGCTTCATCAAGACCCGGCCCGAGCTTGAGCGCCCGGATGCGCAGTGCCTGTTCCAGCCGACCATGATCGGCGCGCAGACCTGGTTCCCCGGCTGGCGCAAGCCCAAGGCGGACGTGGTGGCCATGGCCTGCGTGCTGCTGCGGCCCGAGGGTCGCGGCTGGGTGAAGCTGCGCTCGGCAGACCCGACGGACAAGCCGCGCATCCTCTCCAACGTGCTCTCCACCGAGAACGATCGCGCCTTCTTCCGCCGCCTCGTGCCGCAACTGCGCGAGATATTCTCCACCGCACCGCTGAGCGACGTCTTGCGCGGCGAGGTGATGCCCGGCCCGAATGTGAAGAGCGATGCGGAGATCGATGCCTGGGTGCGCAGCGCCATCAACACCGCCCTGCACCCCGTCGGCACCTGCGCCATGGGGCAGGATGACATGGCGGTGGTCGATCCGCGCCTGCGCGTCCACGGCCTCCAGGGCCTGCGCGTGGCCGATGCCGCCATCATGCCGCGAATCGTGGGTGGCAACACCAATGCCGCAAGCATCATGATCGGCGAGAAGGCAGCCGACATGATCAAGGCGGACAACGGCCTGCAGGCCTGAGGCGACCTTGCCGGTGACGTAGCGTCAGCTCAGGGTGGCCCGGTCGAACGGGCTGCCCCGGCTTGCGTTCACCCATTCATGGCGCGATAGGCAGGGCAACCTCAAAATTTGCAGGAGCCTTGCCTCATGCCTCGGCGTGTCCATCATATCGTTTCTCTCGCGGGCTGCACCGCCCTTCTCGCCCTTGCCGCTCCGGCCGCTGCCAATGAAGGCATGTGGATGCCGGGCCAGATCAAGGACATTGGCGAGGCGCTCAAGGCCGATGGCCTTGCGCTATCGCCAGATCAGCTCGGGCGGCTGGATGCCGCGCCGCTCAACGCCATCGTGTCGCTGGGCGGTTGCTCGGCTGCATTCCTCAGCCCCGAGGGGCTGGTCGCGACCAACCATCACTGCGTGCAGGGGTCGATCCAGTATAATAGCGGCGAAGGCCGTGATTATCTGACCAACGGCTTTCTCGCCAAGGAGCTGGGCGAAGAACTGCCCGCCGCACCCGGATCGCGCATCTATGTGATCGAGGATCTGCGCGATGTGACCAGCGCGATGATGCGCGGCGTGACGCCCCGCCTCGATGGCCTCGCCCGTTACGAGAAGCTGGACGCCAATCGCAAGGCGCTGATCTCGGCGTGCGAGAAGCAGGCCAACCGCCGCTGCGACGTGCGGCCCTATTATGGCGGCGCGGCCTATTATCTCCAGCAGCAGCTCGAGATTCAGGACGTGCGGCTCGTCTACGCGCCGGCCGAAGGGCTCGGCAATTTCGGCGGCGAGACGGACAACTGGATGTGGCCGCGCCACACCGGCGACTTCGGCTTCTATCGCGCCTATGTCGGGCCGGACGGCAGCTCAAAGCCGTTCGCCAAGGAGAACGTCCCCTACCGCCCGAAGTCCTGGCTGCGCATAGCCTCGCAGGGTGTGAAGGAAGGCGATTTCGTGATGGTCGCCGGCTTCCCCGGCACCACCAACCGCCTGCGCACCAGCGATGAAGTGCTGTTCAACTTCGCGGAATATGAGCCGCTCTGGCAGCGCCTGCTGAGCGACTATGCGACGCAGATCGACAAGGTGACGGCGGGCGATCGGGAGGCGCAGATCCGCTACGCCTCCATCCTCGCGGGGGCCGAGAATTACGAGAAGAAGCTCGCCGGCGACCTCGTCGGTGCCGACGCCATCCGCCTTGATGAGCGCAAGCCGGCCGAGGAAAAGGCCTTCCGCAACTGGGTCGCTGCCGATGCGGCCCGTCAGGCGCGCTACGGGGCGGACATTGCGGCGCTGGATGCGGTGGTCATCGAGAATAACAAGGCTTCCCTCACCGGCCTGCGCACCTCCCTGCTCAACCGCGCTCAACTGCTCGGCGCAGCCCGCACCCTGTATCGTTGGGCCAAGGAGCAGGAGAAGCCGGACGCCCAGCGCGAGAGCGGCTTCCAGCAGCGTGACCGCGAAAGCATTGTCGACCGGCTCCGTCAGGTCGAGCGCCGTTTCCTGCCCAAGATCGATCGTCAATTGTTCGAGGCTGCCCTCGCCGAATATCGCCAGCTCGATGCGGCCGATCGCGATGCCAAGTTTGAGGCCGCGCTGACGCAGATCGGCTTCGACCGGCTCTATGGCGAGACCAAGCTGGGCGACACGCCGACCCGGCTGGGCTGGCTGGACAACCCCGCCTCCGCCTTCGAGACCTCGGACGATCCGTTCATCAAGCTCGCCATCGCGCTCTATGCCGGCGACATGGAGAGCGAGCAGACCGCCAAGGCTCGGTCGGGTCACACACAGGCCGCGCGGGCTGGCTATATGAAGGGTCTGATGGCCTATAAACAGGCGGCCGGCCTGCCCCTCTATCCAGATGCCAACAGCTCGCTGCGCCTGACCTGGGGCAAGGTCATGGGCAAGGAGAAGGACGGCCAGATCTGGACCGCCTTCACCACCGCCGAGGGCCTTCTCGCCAAGCAGACCGGCAAGGGCGAGTTCAATGCCCCGCAGGGCGCAATCGATGCGATCAAGGCCAAGGACTACGGCCCCTATGCCGCGACAGAGCTGGGCACGCTGCCGGTCGACTTCATGTCCAATGTCGACATCACCAATGGCAACTCGGGTTCCTCGACGCTGAACGCGCGCGGCGAATTCGTCGGCCTGGCCTTCGACGGCACGCTGGAAGGCGTGATCTCCGACTGGGCCTATGTGGCCGAGCGCAATCGCACGATCCATGTCGACAGCCGCTTCATGCTCTGGACGATGGACAAGGTCGACGGCGCGCAGCGGCTGCTCAAGGAAATGGGCGTCACGCCCGTCGCCAGCCGCTGAGGCGCAAGGACGGGGCGGCGCGGCCGCCCTGCCCGCTGCTCTCTCACGCAACAAAAGAGAAAGGCCGCTCCGGATGTCGCCGGGGCGGCCTTTCCTTATGTCAGCCTGACGCTGTCAGGCGCGCGTCAGAAGCTCTTGCGAACCGAGAGATACCACTCGCGGGGACGGCCCGGCTGGGCTTCCGTGGTGGGCTGGCCGAAGGGCACCAGATCGAAGATGTTGTAGTAGTACTGCTTGTTGAACAGGTTGGTCGCACCGACCGCCACGGTCAGGTCGCCCGCATCGTTCTGGTAGCTGATCCGCCCGTTGAACACGGCGCGGCCGGGGATCTGGGCGATCGGGCTGCGCGAGTTGAACGAGATCTTCGACTGATAGAAGCCGTCGATCCGCGGCGTGATGGAGCCGCCCAGCTGCTCAACCGGGATCTCGTACTGGATACCAGCCGAACCCGTCCACTGCGGCACGTAAACCGGCGTCTGGTTCACGACGAGCGGATCGTTGCGCAGTTCCGGCGCATCGAAGTGCGTGTAACCGCCCGCGAGATTGAACGTCAGGCCATCGACCGGACGGGCCTCCAGCTCGACCTCGAAGCCCTTCACCTTGCCCGGAGAATTGACGTAGTTGGTCTTGGAGATGCAAGCCACGCCAATGCCCTGCGCCAGGTTGACCGCACCGTCCGTCGCCGGATTATAGGCGCGGCACAGCTCGTTGCCGCCGGTCACAGCCGGATCGACCTGCGTCCCGGCGAGCGTGCAGACACCGGTCGTGCCGTTGTTGATGCACTCCGAACCGCTCTGCGAGACAATGCGCGAGGAGTAATCCGAGTAGAAGCCGGCCACGTTCAGGCGCAGGCGACGGTCGAAGAAGTCACCCTTGAAGCCGAGTTCGTAGGCGACCATTTCCTCGGCTGCGACGGGCACGAGCTGCGAGGCCTGGAACGGACGCGGGTTGAACGCACCGGGACGATAGCCCGACGCGATCGAGCCGTAGACCATCACGGAATCGGTCAGCTTGTAGTCCGCGCCGAAGCGGTAATCGATGCGGTCGTCCTTGACGAGCACGGGGCGAATGATGCCGCCCTGGCCGTTGTTGAACAGCGTGTCCTTGGTGTCCTCCGAGTAACGCAGGCCAGCGGTGAGCTGCAGGCGATCGAGCGGACGAACCTGCGCCTGCGCATAAGCGGCCTTGGCTTCGCTATCCACGCTAATGCGGGCGTTCTGCTGGAAGTTGAGGAACGGGATCGAGACGTTGGAGGTCGTCAGGCCCTTGCCCTTGTAGTAGAACAGACCGGCGGTCACATCGAACAGCGGGCTGGTGTAGTTGAGGCGCGGTTCGACCGTCCACTGCTCATGCGTAATGATGGACTTGGTGGTCTGCAGGCTCAGCGGCGAGCCGTCGGTATCGTTCACCGCCGTCGTGAAGACATTGCGGTAGCTGCCCAGCACGGTGAGCGTCAGGTCCTGCGTCAGATCGACCACGGCCTTGCCGCTGAAGCCGTAATTCTCGATCACAGCCTTGCGGTCGAAGCACTGGCCGCCACGGTCCGACCCACCGTTGTAATAAGTGCCGGCGATGTTGGTCCCAGCCGGGATCGGATCGCAATAGGTGGCGTAGGTGGTGTAGGGGCTGTTGGTGAGGAAGCGGCTGTCATAGCTGACCCCCCACAGCGGCTGATAAACGGCCGCATCAAGCGCCTGCGTGGCTGCGCTTGGCACGATACGCAGCTGCTTGTTTGCCACCGCCGGGGAATCATCGTTGGTGTAGTCAGCCGAGAGCGTCAGGTCGATGCCGGTGCCGGCGTAACGCAGCGCACCGCGCAGGGCGACGACGCTTTCACCGCCATAGCGGCCCAGTTCGCAATCGGTCTGCGAGGCGCCGGAGAGGAAGCCGTCCGAGGGATCGAGCGAGGGGAACCTGCCGGCGAGGCCCGGCGTGCCCTGACGCACCATGTCGCAACGGAAGTCGAGCAGCTTCTGGTAGCCCTTGCGCTTCTTCGAAACGCCTGAGACGCGGAAGAAGAGGTTCTCCGAGAGCGGCACGTTAAATCCGGCGCGCAGGTCGGTGCGGTTGTAGCTGCCCACGGTCGCTTCGACATAGGCCGAAGGGGTGGCATCGGGTGCCTTGGAAATCAGGTTGACGGCGCCGCCGATGGCGTTGCGGCCGAACACCGTACCCTGCGGACCGCGCAGCACTTCGACGCGCTCAAGGTCGAGCAGATCGAAGGTCGAGCCGGCGAGCAGTGCATAATATTGGTCATCGACATAGAAGGCCACGCCCGGCTCGAACGCCAGGTTGAAGTCATACTGGCCGATGCCGCGGATATAGGCCTGCACGGCGCGGCCAAAAGAGGCGTTCGCTGCCGCAAAGCTGGCGTTCGGCACGATGGCCGCAACGTCCTGAATGTTGTTGATCGCCCGATCGGTCAGCGCATTAGCGGTTACGGCGGTGATGGCCAGCGGCGTTTCCTGCAGGTTGGTGGCCGAGCGCGTCGCGGTCACGACGATCTCTTCGACACCGGCGCGCTGGGGCTGCGCCTGGGCAGCGGCATCGTCCTGCGCCTGTGCGGGCGCTGCGATGCTCATGGCAAAGACGGACGCACCCGCCATGCCCAGAAGCTTGTTCCTCAACGAAAACGACATTCCAAATCTCCCAAAACGCGGGCGCAGGCCCATTGATCGATGGGTGAATGCCTCGCCGCATCCCCACGCCGCCCGGAGACAGCGCCGCCCGCGAACAGGCCAGGACACCACGCAGCTTCACCGCGTTATTGGAGTGATCAGCAGGGAGTGGACTTATGCGCCAAGACGAACGAGATCGCCTTTGCCTGTGAGCCGACCAGGCACGATGAGGGCCTGATCGAAGCCACGGGCTTCGCCTGTACTGCATCCTTCTCCCGCTGGCATAAGACCAGCCGAGCATCGCCAATACTCCGAGATATTGACTTTGCCCGATACTCCAGCCTGCGCCATTGGAAGAGCACCGATGAGAAAACAAGAAAATTTCTCATCGAGCAGGAAATATTGATGACTTTGTCAGAAAGTGTCGCATCCATGCCACGATGGACCCTGGCCTGCGGGCCGGTGGCGCCTCTTGTTCCGATCACGTCGAAGCCGCGTCGCGCCCGCTCTTACGCGGCGCCCATGGGCGACATTGCCGCCCATCACAACCGCTAATCTGCAGCTTTGCCTTATAAGGATGTTGATTCCCCATCAACACCGTGTTTTGGTGCAATCCGATAAAAAGCCCGGCTGGTCGGCCGGATGGATGCGGGATGGCTGAATATGAACAGGTTTGACGTCGAAGACTTCATCGATCGGTCGCGGATCAGCGCCACCCAGATCATGGCGCTGCTCGTCTGCGTTCTGGTCTGCTTCATCGACGGGTTCGATATCTTCATGATCGGCAAGATCGCGCCGGCCATCGCTGCAGATTTCGGAGAGACCTCCGAGGCGATGACCAAGGTGTTCGTCTATCAGCAGATCGGCCTCGCCATTGGTGCCTTCAGCATCGCCCCGCTGGCGGACCGGTTCGGACGGCGGTTCATGCTCATGGTCTCCTGCCTCATCTTCGGCACGATCACCATCGGCAGCATCCATGCCCAGACGCTCACGCAGCTGGCTGTTCTGCGCGGCATTGCCGGCGTGTTCATGGCGGCGGGCCTGCCCATGGCCATGGCGCTGATCTCCGAGCTGACCCCCAAGCGCAAACGCTCGACGCTGATCTCTCTGGCGCTTGTCGGCTTCTCGACCGGCAGTGCCGCCAGCGGCGTCGTCGCGGCGTGGCTGCTGGACAGCTATGGCTGGGAAAGCGGCTTCTGGATCGGCGGCCTCGTGCCGATTACCTGCGCGGTGCTGCTCTTCCTGATCGTGCCGGAATCGCTCAAGTTCCGGGCCGAGCGCAACCCGTCCGACCAGCGGATCGCGACCACGATCCGCAAGATCGACCGCAATGTCGACCTGCGGGGCGACGAACTGTTCGTGATCGAGAGCGGTGGCGCCAAGGGGCGCAAGGCCAAGCTGTCCGACGTGTTCTCCGAGGGTCGCCTGACCATGACGGCACTGGTCTGGGCTGCCTGCACGCTCAGCATGACCAACACGGCCCTGCTTAGCGCCTGGATGCCGACCTTCTTCCTCGAAATGTCGGGCATTCCGATTCAGGATTTCGCAAAGGTCGCCATGATCGGCTATCTCGGCGGCGTTGCGGGCACGCTCTCCATCGGCTGGCTGATGGACCGGATGCGCCCTGCCCTGCTCATCGCCTGCTTCTATGTCATGCTGGCCGTGACCATCAACCTGCTGGGCTGGGTGCCCTTCTACTCCGCCTTCTTCGTGGTCGCGCTGCTCACCTGGCAGTTCTTCCAGACCGGCGGACAGTCCGGCCTCAACACGATGATCGCCCAAGTCTATCCGCCCCGGATGCGCAGCACGGCATTGGGCTGGGCCGGTGGCGCCGGGCGCATTGGCGGCATCGTGGCGCCGATTGCGGGCGGCTTCGCGCTCGCCCAGCACTACTCGCTGCAACTCACCCTCGCCCTGACGGCAGCGCTGCCGCTGGGCACCGCGATCTTGATGTTCGCTCTCGCCTATATCCGCCGCCAGGAAGAGGCGAAGGATAGAGAGCCCGTCACGCTCGCGCATTGATATGCGTGCTCGACGGTTGTCGGGCGAAACGGAAAAGGGCGGCCTCGCGATGATGCGAGGGCCGCCCTTTCTGTTTGAGGCCCGCCCGGTCTACAGGGAACCGGTCGGCCGATAGGTGTAAGCGATCAGGCCGCCGAGCTGAGCTTCATATTATACTGGCCGCTCTTGAGCGTCTCCTCCGGCACCCAGGTGCCGTGGAAGGTCGAGCGGACGCGGACGGGCAGCTTGAGCAGCGCAACCGGCCCAGCCGCCAAATTCTGCGCATCGAGAATGGCCAGATCGCTGCGGTTCTTCGAGCCGCGTGCGACCAGCACGAGCAGCCATCCATCGCCTTCCGGCGCATCCGGCGTGCGCGGAACGAACTGCGCCTCTTGCACGCTATCGCCCGGGCCCGGCTTCCAGATCTGGAACTCGCCGGTCTGGTTGTCGAACCGCGCCGTGCCGCTCGATCCATCCTGTGCGCGTGCGAGCAGGAAGCCATAGCGATAGGGCCGCCCCTGATAGCGATCGTCCGTGCGCGGCATCTCGCCCGGAATGTTCAGCAGACGCTGCGTGGTGAAGCTGTCCTCATTGCTAGCGAGGTCGAACGTCATGCGCGTCAGGAAAGGCGGAACCGGCGCCGTCTCCTCGCCCTGCGGCGTGGTGAAGAAGGGGAAGCAGTTGCCATCATAATAGCACAGGTCGAGGTGGACCTTCGTGCCCTCGCGATAGGCGTTCATCATGTGACCGGCGCTGCCGGTTGGCCCCTTGAACCAGCGAATATCCTCCGCTTTGCCATAACGCGGCACCAGCGCGACATGCACCGGCTGGTCGGGATGCCACTGATAATAAGGCCCGCCCTGCTTCACCACGTCGAGATCGGTGATCAGCGGGAAGAACGGCACGACCACCCATTCATCGGTGATCGCGAAATCATGGACGCAGGCTGCATAGGGCATCTCGAACCAGATCTCGGTCTTAATCTTGCGATCCGGCCCGAAGACGTAGAACACGAAATCCTTGGTCGCATCGCCCTTGGCCTGATAGCCGAACGCCAGCAGCTCGTTGGTGATCGGGTCTACCTTGGGATGCGCCGTAAACGTCTCGGACAATATCTGTCCGTCGAAGTCGACGCGGCCCTTGGTTTCCAGCGTGTCGGGGTCGATCTCGTAAGGGAGGTCATCTTCCTTCAACGCATAGAGATGGCCGGCATGGAACATCGCTGTGGTGTTGGCCGTGCCGAGGTGGATGTCCTTCGCGCTTTCATCGGCCGTATAGCGGTTGCGGTAGCTGCCGAAGAGCCCGCGACGGGCGGCTTTCTGCGCCTTGTAGCGATCCGTCTCGACCCATTTGACGACATAATCCGCCTGATTGTCCTTGAAGCGGATCATGTGCATCTGGCCTTCGCCATCGATGAAGATGTCATCGGTGCGGCCGGAGGGATATTGCCGGTCGGCGCCGACGCGATACAGGCCGCCTTCCAGCCCATCGGGGATGGCGCCGGAAATCAGCTCCAGCCCACGCAGCTCGATATTGGCGCGCATCGGCTCCCCCCAGCCGCGATACAACTCGACATCGGGAAATTGAATGGGTTCGACCATGGGGTCCTCCTGAAGAATCTGCCTCAGACGGTGGCGATGAAGTTCATGATGTGATGCTCAAGGTCGCTGTCTGGCGTCCCGATCTCGAGCACAGGTGACAGGTGGTTGTGGCCTCCCAGCCAATGCAGCCTTGGAAAGGCCTTGTTGGTTATGGCGTAGCGGGCAGCCAGGCTCGCGGCCTGCTGCTGGAACGGCACCGGATCGAACTCGCAGACCGAGAAGAACAGCGGGATCTTGCTGGTGAGCAGCCCGGCCACGGTGGACGCCTGCGCCCAGCCGGCCGGGTCCTCGCCATAATAGGATTTCTGGAACTGGTTCGGCTCGGCCGCGGCCACGTCGTAAATCCCCGAGCACATCAGCGCGCCGGCAATCTGCGGCGAGAAGCGCGCGACGCAATCGGCCACGTGCACCGCGCCGGCCGACTGGCCCATCACGAAGATGCGATCCGGATCGCCGCCAAATTGCGCCACATTCTCGCGCAGCCAGATGACGGCATTGGCCACGTCCTCACCGCCGGCCGGCCAGGTGGCGGCAGGCGCGAGGCGGTAGGTCATGGTGACGCCGACATAGCCCTCATCCACGGCGAAGCTGCCGATATTGTCGTAAAAGGGCGAGCCTTCGGTGGTCTTGTCGCCCATCACGAAGCCGCCGCCATGGACGAACACCAGCACCGGCGCGCCGGAAAGCCCGTCGCGTGTGAAGATATCCAGCCGGTTGCGCGCATCGGGACCATATTGATGGTCGCGCGTCACCCTGGCGCCGGCCGGGATCCCCGGTTGCAGGGCGCGGTAAATCCCCTGCGTGCCGCCCATCATGTCCGGGGTCAGTTCCGTGCCGAACGCTTCAAGCTGTTTGCGGATTTCGGGGGTCATGCAGCATCTCCAACCTTGAGCACCGGCTTGATCACCGTGCCCGCCTCACAATCATGAAACGCCTTGCCGATCTCATCGAAGGCGTAGGTCTCGATCAGCCGATCGAACGGGAAGCGCCCTTGCCGCCAGTAATCGATCAGCATGGGCAGGAAGGTGCGCGGATTGGCGTCGCCGCCGAGGATACCGCGCAACTGCTTGCCACCCGCGAGCATGGGGAACATGGCGGGCGCCCATTCCCCCCGAGGCGCCGCGACGAAGCCGGCGGTGCCGTTCATGGCGAGGCATTCCAGCGCCATGGTGTGGACGGCCGCCACGGTGGTGGTGTTGAAGGTGAAGTCCACGCCGCGACCGGTAACCGCGCGAATCTGCTTCGCGACGTCCTCGCCGTCGGAACGGATCGCATCGGTCGCGCCCAGTTCGCGCGCAAGCTCAAGCCGGCCCGGGTTGATGTCCACCGCGACGATCCGCTTCGCGCCCACCAGCTTGGCGGCCATCACCGCCGAGAGGCCGACACCCCCGACACCGAAGATGGCGATGGTGTCGCCTGCCCCGACCTTCAACGCCTCGATCACCGATCCGGCGCCAGTGATGACGCCGCAGCCGAGCGGGGCCAGCAGTTCCAGCGGAATATCCTTGTCCACCTTCACCGCCGTGCGCTCCGGCACGATGCTGTGCGTCGCGAACGAAGACTGGCCGAAGAAATGCGAGTGGATGCGCTCATCGCCGCACGCCAGAGCCGTCGAGCCATCGAGGCGCTTGCCGCCGAAGTTCATCGGCATGGCAAGATCACAATAGGTCGGACGTCCGGCCACGCAACTGGGGCACACCCCGCAGCTGCTGCCCGAGAGGAGCACATGGTCGCCCACGGCGAACCCGCGCACGCCCTCACCCAGCGCCTCGACCACGCCCGCGCCCTCATGGCCGAGCACGATGGGATGCGGCGCGTGACGCCCCGGATGCTCATGCAGATCGGTGTGGCAGATGCCGACCGCGACCATGCGCACGAGCATCTCGCCCGCGCGGGGCGCTTCCAGCTCCAGCTTTTCGAGCACCGGCGCCGGCTGATTGCCGCGACTGACGGCAGCGGTGATCTGCATCACTTCTTCCCCGCGACCGGCGGCGCCTGATGGCTCGGCTTTTTTTTGAGCAGGATCTCGCCTTTCCACGGCACCTGATCGGCGGCGGTCCAGGCGTTGACGTGCAGTGACTGGAACCGCCACACGCCTTCCTTCTTGGTCACATGGTCCTGCCGGGTGCCGATGCCGAACACGAAGTTGGTGTGGTAATCGGTCTGAAACTGTAGGATCTGGAAGAAGCAGCGCACGTCCACCTCGCCCTGCTCCGGGCGTGGGTCCATGATCAGCGTGTTCATGATGTGCTGGCGCCCGTACCACCAGCTCTGCCGGTCGTTCCACAGCGAGCGCAGATTCTCCAGGATCGCCTCGTGACCCTGCACCCGGCCCTGCCAGAGGTGATCGAACCAGGCGTCCTGCGCGAAGGTGGACATCGCCGTCTCTTCATCGGCGAGGTCGATCCCCCAGGCGTAGCGCGAATAAAGCTCCTGAATTTCGAGCCGGTCGAGTGCGCTCAGTTCCCATGCCATGTCAGTGTCCTCCCGGTTTTCCAAGATGGTGATCGTTCTGGATATCGGCCGGCTCGCCATGGTTGGTGAGCAGGGCCTTGCGGCGCACATAGCGCAGGATCGCCTCCGGGCCGGTGCGCGAGCCGCCGCCCACGCCGGACGCGCCAAAGGCATTGCTGCCAACCGTGCGGTTCTTGGCGAAGGTCAGGAAGGTATCCTGCATGAACACGGAGCCGGCATTGATCTGCAGGCCGATCGCCATCGCTTCTTCCGCGCTGCCCGCAACGACGTTCGCCGTAAGGCCGAAAATGGTGTCGTTGGCGAGGGCAATCGCCTCCTCAACCGTCTTGAACGGCATGACCGGTAGGATCGGCCCGAAGGTCTCGTCCCGCATGACCAGCATGTCGTGGGTGACGCCGGTCAGCACGGTCGGGCGCATGTAGAGCCCGCCATCGATCTGCTCGACGGCCCCGCCGGTGAGGACTTTGGCCCCCTTCCCGACCGCATCGGCGATATGCCGTTCGACGATCTGTGCCTGCGGCGCGAAGGTGAAGGGATGGAGATGCCCGGCGCGCGGATCGTCGCTGTTGAGGCGGACCTTCTGCGCCTTCTCAACGAGAAGCGCGACGAAGGCGTCGTGGATGGCCTCGGCGACGTAGATGCGCTCGACCGAGAAGCAGACCATGCCATTGGCATGAACGGCGCCGCGCAGGACAGCGGTGGTCGCCCGCTCCAGATCGGCGGTTTCAGTGACGATCACCGGGTCCTTGCCGCCCAGTTCCAGATAGCAGGGGATCAGGCGCTCGGCGCACTGCACGGCGATCTTGCGACCGGTGGGCACGCTGCCCGTGAAGCAGACGAGATCGACTGTGTCGATGATCGCCCGGCCCGTCTCGCCATCGCCCTGAACATAATCGAACACGCCAGCCAGTTCCGGCACCTGCGCCACGGCCTCGAACAGCGGCTGCACCCAGCGCGGCGTCACTTCCGAGGGCTTGATGAGCACGGCGCAACCGGCGAACAGGGCCGGAATGGCATCGAGCAGCACCAGCATCATCGGCGCGTTCCAAGGGCCGATCACGCCGACCAGCGGATAGGGCACGAACTGCGTGCGCACCTCCACCTGCGGCATGGCCTTGGAGGGACCGGCATAGCTTGCCGCATCGAGCGCGGCCTGCGCGTCCTCGATCCAGCCGCCGATATTGCCCATGGTGATGAAGCCCTGGAGATAGGAAGTGTGGCACCCGCCCGTATCGATCGCATCAGCCTCGGCGATGGCGCTGGCGCGCTTGGCGACCTCGCCCAGCCAGCGCTGCATGACGCCGATGCGCTCGGCGAGCGGCTTGGCGCCCCAGGCCTGCTGGTTGCGCCGGAGACGGTCGGCCTTCGCCGCTACGTCCTCCGCCGTCGCAATTTCCATCATAAAGTCGATCGCGCCGCTGCGTGGGTTGTGCACGGGCACGCTCCGCCGTTCGATATCCGCCATGAACGTCCTCCCCAAAGGCGAGAGACTCGCCTCAATTAGTCAGACGTCGTTGTATATCGATGTTAGACGCGCAATCAACAGGATTGCGGCGTTTCATTGTCCCAGGGGAAAAAGCCCGGATAGCGCAGGATCGCCGAGTGCGCGCGCACCACGGATTGCAAGGGCGGGAGCAGCGCTTCGAAGGCGCGCGCGGATATGTTGGATCGCACCGCATCTTCCGTTGCATCCGCGCTGGCTTGGAGGCGGTCGATCTGGTGCCGGCCCTCATCGGTGACGAAATAGAGCGTCTTGCGACGATCCTGCGGAGACGGCACTGCCTGCAACCACCCCCGCTGGGCCAGCTTCTTGAGGACGATCGCGCAGGTGGAGGGATCCAGGCCATAGACCCGCGCGAATTCCACCTGGCTCAGGCCGCCATGCAGATCGAGAATCACCATCGCGGAGAACTGGCGCAAGGTCACCGCCATCGGGGCGACCTGCTCGCTGAAATGCGCATGGAGGATCTGCAGCGCGCGGCGGAACAACATGCTGGGCACATTGGCCAGATAGGAGTCCTGCCTGTCCCACCGCGGCGCGCCGTCATTGCCGGCCTCCACCAGGCTGGAGAGCTGCGCCATGGCCACCGCGCGCTCATCATCGCTCAGCGGATCGAGCAGCAACGCCTGAAGCTGGGCGAAGGACGACCGGATTTCGTCCATGCGCGCTTCCCCGGCCGCCGTCAGCACGGGCAGACTGCGCCGCCGATCCCGCTCATCCTGTTGGCGGGCAATGAGGCCCGTCAGTTCGAGATTTTGTAGCACGATCGCCGTGGTCGAGGTATCACTCCCACAAGCCCGCGCGAGGCGGACCTGATCGCTCCCCGGACGCTCGGCAATCGCCAGCATCATTTCCGCCTGCGACAAGGTCTCGCCCCCGCAGGCCACCGATCCGTACAGGGCATTGGCGATCTGATCGATGCGGTTGAGCAGAAACCCCGGCTTGCGCAGGAACACCCGCATGACCTGATCGAGCGGAACACGCGGTCTTTCTACGGCCCAATCAATCTCAGGTGCAGCAATGGCAATTTGTTTTGCAGGCATCGTCACAAACAGGCGGACCCCGTGATGGGCAATGTTATCATGCGCAACAATCGGCCAAATTCCGGGGCCTGGCAAGCATATCGGTCGAGTGGGTCGACGTTTTTCAGTTGAACCCAAGCGGCCACCCGCTTAGCTGTTGAAGAATCAACAACAAGAATTTTCTTGGAGCGCAGGATGACCGAGGACGACTATGCCGACTACATCGCCCGCTTCAATGCGAACGATTTCGAAGGTTTCGGCCGCTATTATTGCGATGACGTGGTGTTCAACCTGGGCGAAAAGCGCCAGATCATAGGACGTTCCGCCATTCTGGATTTCTACCGCGACGTGAAGTCCAAGGTCCGCGAAACGCTCGACATTCTCGCCGTCGCGGCCGGTCCGGGCACCCTCGCCTGCCATGTTCGCACCGAATTCTACGGCCTGGAAGACTGGCCCGATTTCATCGCCGGCCCCTTGATGAAGGGGCAAACCCTCAACATCGAGAGCCTTGGCTTCTATTATCTGCGCGACGGCAAATTCGCGCAGATTCTCGGCGCGCGGTACAAGACGCTGCCCGCCACAGCTGCTGTTTGATAGTCATCGAAAAAGGAGATTGCACTTCATGGTAACGCCCGAGATTGCCCCCCATCCCTTCGCGCCGAAGTTCGAATTCGCCTTTACGGTGTCGATCGACCTGACACCGGCGGTGTGGATTTCCCCCACCAGCATGGGCGCGACCCGCGCTGCCGTGTGGGCGGCCCAAGGCACCTTCGAGGGCCCCCGCATTCGCGGCCGGGTCATCCCGATGAGCGGCGGCGACTATCCGCTGTCCCGCCCCAATGGCGTGATCGATTTCGACGCGCGCTACATGCTGGAGGCCGATGACGGGACTCCGATCTATCTGCAGAGCCGCGGCTATCGCTGGGCTGAAGGGGACGCCATGGAGCGCATGGCCCGCAACGAAGATGTAGGGCCGGAAGAATATTACATGCGTGTGAGCCCCAAGTTCGACGTGCCCGAAGGCCCGCACGAATGGCTGGGCAAGCACATCTTCGTCGGTGTTGCCGAGAAGATCCCGAAGGCCAACCGCATCCACTATTTCATGCTGCTCTGACGGCTGACGCCTCGCAAAGAAAACCAGCTGCCGCCGCCTTGCACTTTCCGCAGGGCGGCGGCAGTGCCTTATCCAGCCAAAAGGAGAGCATGCGATGAACGATCCGCAAGTCCCCGCCCATCTCGAATATGTTTTCGAGATGCGGGTGAATTTCCGCCCCGAACGCTGCACCGTCGGCCCGCTGCCGGGTGGCGGCTATCAGGGCTACACGCCCTGCGCCAGCGGCACGATCTACGGCCCGCGCCTGTCCGGCATCATCATCCCGGATAGCGGTGCCGATTATGCCACTGTGCGGGGCGATGGCACCATCGTCATCAAGTCGCACTATATGCTGCAAGCCGATGACGGCACCAAGATCTACATCAACAACAATGGCTATCTCATCCCGGCCAAGCCGGGCGAGGCGCGACTGGATGATGGCACCCCGCAGCCGGCCTATTTCTGCTTCTCGCCCACATTCGTGGTGCCGGAGGGGCCGCATGACTGGATGGGCAAGACGCTGATCATCGGCACCGGCAGCCGCCGCTCCAATCCCGATCACTCCATCTTCACATATTATGCGGTGAAGCAGACGCTCGACTGAGCATTTGGCTGAACAAGCGAAAACGCCGCCGCTGGAGCCCTCAGGCCCCGGCGGCGGCGTTTTTCATGCCGGTCAGATTATCCGATCAGGCCGCGTCACCCGCCTGGCGCTTTTCCGCCCCGAAGACGCGGACGGGGTCCTTACGGCCCTCCACCACATCCTTGTCCACCACGACTTCGGTCACGCCTTCCATCGTCGGCAGATCGAACATGGTGTCGAGCAGGATCGCCTCGATGATCGACCGCAGACCACGCGCGCCGGTCTTGCGTTCGATGGCGCGCTGAGCAATCGCCGTCAGCGCTTCGTCGGTGAACGTCAGCTCGACATCTTCCAGCTCAAAGAGCTTGCGATACTGCTTCACCAGCGCGTTCTTGGGCTCGGTGAGGATCTGCACCAGCGCAGCGATGTCCAAGTCTTCCAGCGTCGCGATGACCGGCAGACGACCGACAAACTCAGGGATCAGGCCGAATTTGAGCAGATCTTCCGGCTCGGTCTGCTTGAGCAGCTGACCGGTGCGCCGTTCGTCCGGCGCTGCGACATGCGCGCCAAAGCCGATCGACTTGCCCTCAAGCCGGTCGCCGATGATCTTCTCCAGCCCCGCAAAGGCACCACCGGCGATGAACAGGATGTTCGTCGTATCGACCTGCAGGAATTCCTGCTGCGGATGCTTGCGGCCGCCCTGCGGCGGCACCGAGGCGGTGGTGCCTTCCATCAACTTGAGCAGCGCCTGCTGCACGCCCTCGCCCGACACGTCGCGGGTGATGGAGGGATTCTCCGCCTTGCGGCTGATCTTGTCGATCTCGTCGATATACACGATGCCGCGCTGCGCCTTCTCGACATTATAGTCGGACGCCTGAAGCAGCTTGAGGATGATGTTCTCGACATCCTCACCGACATAGCCAGCTTCGGTCAGCGTCGTCGCATCCGCCATGGTGAACGGCACGTCGAACGTCTTGGCGAGCGTCTGCGCGAGCAGCGTCTTACCGCAACCCGTCGGACCGATCAGCAGGATGTTGGACTTGGCCAGCTCGACATCGCCCGCCTTGCCGCCATGCTCGAGCCGCTTGTAGTGATTGTGCACAGCCACTGAGAGCACGCGCTTGGCGCGCTGCTGGCCGATCACATAATCGCTCAGCACATCGCAAATCTGCTGGGGCGTCGGCACGCCGCCTTCCTTGCGGCCGACCAGACCACCTTTGGTCTCTTCACGAATGATGTCGTTGCACAATTCGACGCATTCATCGCAGATGAACACGGTTGGGCCGGCGATGAGCTTACGCACTTCGTGCTGCGACTTTCCGCAGAACGAGCAGTAGAGCGTGCTCTTCGAATCCGATCCTGTGAGCTTTGTCATTCAATCTCTTCCTTGGTCTGGCGCCGTCTCGCGCCAATTGCCCAGATGCTCTTTCCGTCGGTCATCCTAGACCGCCTTCTTGCAGCATCACAAGTGCCGAAAATGTCGCCAAATAGCGTAAACCAGACATTGCCGGCTCAAAAGCCATAATGGAAAGAAGATGGGAGGGCTGGTCCGGCTTTGCAATGGGAGATGCTGGCCGGCCCCGGCCAGGCTGCGAACAGAGAGATTTTAGCGGCGGAAACAAGCTGGCCGCTCACTCAACCACGGCACAGCCCAAAGTCCGGCGACGATGCACGCCGCCGCCGGGATGCAAAGGCCGACCGCGTGAGCGGCCGGCCGAACCCATTAAGCAGGCGTTTCTTCGCTGGTGCCGGGACGCTTGTCGTACACCTTGTCCACAAGGCCGAACGCGAGCGCTTCTTCCGCTTCCAGGAAGGTATCGCGATCCATGGCGGCCTCGATCTTCTCCAGCGGCTGGCCAGTGTACTTGACGTACAGATCATTCAGGCGACGACGGATCCGGAGGATTTCCTTGGCCTGGATCTCGATATCCGACGCCATGCCCTGCGCGCCGCCGGACGGCTGGTGGATCATGATCCGCGCGTTGCTGAGCGCAAAGCGCATGCCCGGTTCGCCGGCCGCGAGCAGGAAGCTGCCCATCGATGCGGCCTGACCGATGCACACCGTGCCGACCTTGGGGCGGATATACTGCATGGTGTCATGGATCGCCATGCCGCTGGTCACCACGCCGCCCGGCGAGTTGATGTACATCCAGATGTCCTTCTTCGGGTTCTCCGATTCCAGAAAGAGCAGCTGGGCAACGATCAGCGAGGCCATGTGATCCTCGACCTGACCGGTCACGAAAATGATCCGCTCCCGCAACAGGCGCGAGTAGATATCGAAGCTGCGCTCGCCGCGATTGGACTGTTCGATAACGATAGGAACAAGTGCCCCGAGCGGATCAAAATTATCGGTCATGATTCTCTTTCTTACTGGCCGTCTGCGGCCACTACATCGGACGTTTGGGCACTGACTTCAAGATGGGGGGCCATGTGACGCACGCAGATCTCGCCCCTTGACCAAGCGACGGGCCAACCGCTGCCCTGGCATCTCTACAAGCCGATAGCTGACCACAGAACAGAGCACGACGATGCCAACAAAAAGCAACGTCATGCCGTCGCCAAACAAAGCGGTGCCTCCAACCTGACTGTGACCATCAACACGCACGATCAAATCCACCCCCAGGAACCGCTGCGCAACGGCAAGACCGTTTAAAAAGCGGTAATAGAGAAAGCCATGGATCATGTAGATCGAGTAGGACAAAGTACCGAGCAGCACGAAAGGCGCGAGTTTGAGGACGCGGCTGCATATCCCCTTCTCTCGCGCGAAAACCAGCACGCTTATGAGGAAAACCAGTGGGGCCGCCAAGGACAGCGGGCCTGCTCCGGCGAGGCTCACGAACATCATGACAGTTGCAACCACGACAAGCTCGATCAGATGGTCCACCCAGCCTGCCACCCTGATTGCGTGAGCTGAAGCGGCGCACCGCCAGCCCACCATGCCTAGCGCAAATCCGAACAGGCAGCGGACCAGCGCTCCATCGTGGAAGACGTTAAGAAAGCGATCGGTGTTGAGAGCAAGAAAGATCGGTGCCCCGATGACGATCACCCCGCAGACCGGCAGCAACCAGCGCGCACGATATCGAAGCAGGAGCGCGAAGATAAGGTACGTCCAAAGTTCCGCAGCAATCGACCAGCTTGGGCCGTTCCACGACGTCGCATCAGGTCCAAAGAAAATCTGAACCAGGAACAGCGACTGGATAAATGCGGCGACCGACTGGGTGCCGGTAAAGGGCTCCCGGTTTGCTAGCGTCGGCCAAAAAAGAGCGAACACAATCTCAAAAGCCAGAAAGACCATGAGCATGACGATGTGGAGCGGGTAGATGCGCCCAAGCCGCAACGCCATGAACCGCGGCACGGAAAAGCCTTCGCGCAGCCTCTCACCATAGCTGGAGCCGATCACAAAACCGGACAGGACAAAGAAGAAATCGACGAACAGAAAGCCATGCTGGACTATAGGTAACGCGGAAATGCGCCCCTGCGTCTGAAAGTGGAGCATCACCACCATGCAGGCGCACACACCCCGCAGGCTATCGAGCGCGACATAGCGGTGCTTGGCCTTCGTCAAATCCATATAGTGCTGCCCCTTTGGGCTTCCCTAGCGCGCGCCGTGGCGGCTAGACAAACCCGTTCACCTTCATTTTCGGAAGCGCAACCGGCCCTTTGCTTCTCAGCGGCGCGCTGACATCCCCGGCGCGGTATGCGCCAGATAGGCGAGGCGCTTCATTTCCTGCCGGCCGCGCGTCACTGTGTCGAGGATGAGACCGGTGAGCAGGCACAAGGCAGCCAGGACGCCCATCCCCACGATGGTGATGAGGGTCGGGAAGCGGGGCACAAGCCCCGTCTCCAGATAGGTCAGGACGACCGGCACGCCCATCAGCCCGGCAACCAGCGCGATCACCAGCGCAATGAAACCGAAGAACCACAAGGGCCGCTCCACGCGATAGAGCTGGATCATCGTGCGCAGGATGCGCCAGCCGTCGCGGAAGGTGTTGAGCTTGGAGAGCGAGCCCTCCGCCCGCGCCGCATAGGCGGTCATCACCTCGCCCACCGGCATGCGCAGCTCGAGGGCGTGGACGGACATCTCCGTTTCGATCTCGAAGCCCTCCGATAGGATCGGAAAGCTCTTGACGAACCGCCGGGAGAACACCCGATAGCCTGAGAGGATATCGGTGAAACTGCGCCCGAAAAGCTGCCGCAGCAGCCCGGTGAGCAGCAGATTGCCGAGCCGGTGCCCCGGACGGTAAGCCGCCTCCACCTCCGACTTGCGGGCGCCGACGACCATGTCGAGCGGCCCGTCCAGCATCGCGCTGACCAGCGCCGGCGCCGCGCTCGCATCATAGGTCGCATCGCCATCGGCAAGCACGTAGATGTCCGCATCCACGTCCGCGAACATCCGCCGCACGACATGGCCCTTCCCTTGCTGCCGCACGCTGTGGACGATCGCCCCGGCGGCGCGCGCGACGGCGACGCTGTCATCGGAGCTGTTATTGTCGAACACGTAGATGGCCGCCTGCGGCAAGGCCTGCGCGAACGCGGTGACGGTCTGCCCGATGGCGACCGCCTCGTTATAACAAGGCAGCAGGACGGCGATGCGCACGCCTGTCATCGGGCTGGACGGGTCTGGATGCATGGGACTGCGGGCTTATGGCAACAGATCGCATGGTTGCAATGGTCTTTTGCGGCCCCGGTGCCCGGCGGCACCTTCTGCACGAGCCCGCCGCCATGCATCCAAAGAAAAAGCGAGCCGGAACGGCATCCCGCTCCGGCTCGCTTCTGATCAGTTCATGCGATCTGCAGCCAGGCCTCAGGCCTCGGCAGTCTTGGCCTTCTTGGCAGCGGGCTTCTTGGCCGGCTTCTCAGCCACCTCGCCCTCGTCGGCCTTGGCAGCAGCGGCCTTCTTGGCCGGAGCCTTCTTGGCAGGGGCCTTGGCCTCTTCTGCCGGAGCAGCCTCGGCCTCGGCATCAGCCTTCTTGGCAGCCGGCTTCTTGGCGGCAGCCTTCTTGGCCGGCTTGGCGTCGTGGCTGTGATCGTGGCCGCAATCCGGTCCGTGGACGTGACCGCCCTCTTCGCTTTCGATCGCCGCTTCCAGATCGGCGCGCGCAACGGTGCGCTCGCTCACATCGGCCTTCTCGAAGAGATAATCGACGACCTTGTCTTCATAGAGCGGGGCACGCAGCTGCGCGGCGGCCATCGGCTCGTTGCGGACATATTCGACGAACCGCTCGCGGTCCTGCGGGGCGTACTGCTGCGCGGCCTGGGCCACGAGGCGGTTCATTTCCGCCTGCGTGATCTCCACGCCATTGGCCTGGCCGATTTCCGAGAGAAGCAGGCCCAGACGGACGCGACGCTCGGCGATCTTGCGATAATCGTCGCGGTCGGCTTCCATTTCCTTGAGCGCCGCCTCGGGATCTTCCTCGTGACCGGCTTCATGCTCAAGCTGCTGCCAGATCTGGCCGAACTCGGCCTCGACCATGCCCGGGGGCACCTCGAAATCATGGCCGGCAGCCAGCTGATCGAGCAACTGGCGCTTCATGTAGGTGCGCGTCAGATTGCCGTGCTCCTGCTCGATCTGCGCCTTGAACAGTTCGCGCAGCTTCTCGAGGCTCTCGAGACCGAGCTGCTTGGCAAATTCGTCGTCAGCGGGCTTCTCGACGGGGTTCTTGACCGCCTTGATGACGAGATCGAACGTCGCATCCTTGCCGGCCAGCTCCTTGGAGCCATATTCGGCAGGGAAGGTCACGTTGATGGTCTTCTCGTCGCCGGTCTTCACGCCGACCAGCTGTTCCTCGAAGCCGGGGATCAGATTGCCCGAGCCGATGGCGATCGCCATGTCCGAACCGGTGCCGCCCTCGAACGGCACGCCGTCGACCTTGCCGACGAAATCCATGACGACCTGGTCGCCTTCCTTCGCCTTGGCGGTCTTGGGAGCGTCCTCATAACGCTGGCTCTGCGCGGCGAGACGGCCAACCGCCTCGTCGATCTGCTCGTCGGTCACATCGACGACGAGCCGCTCCAGCTTGATGCCCTCGATCTTGGGCGCGGGAACCTCCGGCAGGATTTCCAGAGCGACCTTGACCTCGGCATCCTTGCCGTCCTCATAATCGGCGGTCAGTTCGACACTGGGCTGCATCGCGGGACGCAGCTTGTTCTCGGCGATGACCTTCTCGACGCCCTCACGGATGGACTTGTCCAGCGCCTCGCGCTGCAGGGCCGGGCCGTGCATCTTGCGGACGAGGTTGGCAGGCACCTTGCCGGGCCGGAAACCGGGCATCCGCACCTGCGGCGCAATCGACTTCACTTCCTCTTCGACGCGGGCGTCGATGTCCTTGGCCGTGACGGTCAGCGTATAGGCGCGCTTGAGGCCCTCATTCAATGTCTCGACAATCTGCATATCTCTAACTCGACGCTTTCCAGGCTAGGATGAAATCTCTTGGAACGACCGGGGCCAGGCTGCGCAACTGGTGCGGGCGAAGGGACTCGAACCCCCACATCTTGCGATACCAGAACCTAAATCTGGCGCGTCTACCAGTTTCGCCACGCCCGCATCGGTCGCCGGTCGGCGGGCCATAGTGCAAAGCCTGGGAAAGGGCAAGGCTGTGCGCGCCTTGCCGTGTCGATCCGGAACGATCCCTCACCCCGCCCGTTGAAAAGAGCAACGAAAGGACGCAAAGCCATGGCCAGCCAGCCGGAAATTCCTCCCCCGGATACCATCACCCCGCAGTCACCTGACGAGCTTCCACCCATGGAATCGCCGGACGAGACGCCGTTTCGCGAACCGCCGGAAATCGCGCCGGAAACGCCCAATATCGATGAACCGGGCCGCGGCCCCGACGAACTGCCGTCCATCGCGCCGCCACCCGACTGATCCCTGCTTCCCGGCCTCGCCTTCTGGGTGCGGCCGGGATCCGATCAGCCCAATGCCTTCTTGATCAACTCATTGACCATCTGCGGATTGGCCTTGCCCTGCATGGCCTTCATCGTCTGACCGACGAAGAAGCCGAACAAAGCTTCCTTTCCAGCCTTATACTGCTCGACCTTGTCCGCATTGTCGGCGAGAATCTTCGCAACGACCGCCTCGATCGCACCAGTATCCGTGGTCTGCTTGAGGCCGCGCTTCTCGACAATCTCGGCAGGCGCTTCGCCGGTCTCCAGCATGATCTCGAACACGTGCTTGGCGATGCTGCCCGAAATCGTGCCATCGGCCACCAGTGCAAGCAATTCCGCGCCGCGCTCGGGGTTGACCGGGCTGTCCTCAAGCGTCTTGCCGAGGCGATTGAGCGCACCGTAAAGCTCCGAGAGCAGCCAGTTGGCGCTGGCCTTGGCCACCTCACCTTCGCTCTTCTTCTGGATGCGCGCGCTTTCCGCGAGCAGAGCCTCGAACCAGCGGGCCGTTTCCGCTTCGGCGGTCAACACGCGGGCATTGTAATCGGAGAGCCCCAGTACCTCGACATAGCGGGTGCGCTTGGCATCCGGCAGTTCGGGCAGCGAGTGCAGGCAATCCTCGATGAAGCTGTCCTCCAGCACCAGCGGGAGCAGGTCGGGGTCCGGGAAGTAGCGATAATCATGCGCATCTTCCTTGGAGCGCATCGAGCGCGTCATGCCGGTATCCGGGTTGAACAGCCGCGTTTCCTGCACGATCCGTCCACCGCCCTCGATCACATCGACCTGGCGCTGGGCTTCATATTCGATGGCCTGCATGACGAAGCGCACGGAATTGACGTTCTTCGTCTCGGTCCGCGTCCCGAATTCCTCGCCGGGCTTGCGCACGGAGACGTTCACGTCCGCGCGCATGGAGCCTTCCTCCATATTGCCATCGCACGAGCCGACATAGCGCAGGATCGCGCGCAGCTTGCGCAGATAGGCCCCGGCCTCGGCAGGCGAGCGCATGTCCGGGCGGCTGACGATCTCCATCAGCGCCACACCCGAGCGATTGAGATCGACATAGGAGCGCGTCGGATGCTGATCGTGCATCAGCTTGCCGGCATCCTGCTCGACATGGATGCGCTCGATGCCAATGGCCTTGTCGGCGGGAATGCCGGCCTTCTCGTCGGCTTCGATCGTCAGCGAACCTTCGCCGACAAGCGGATGATAAAGCTGGGAAATCTGGTAGCCCTGCGGCAAGTCCGCATAGAAATAATTCTTCCGGTCGAACCGGCTCCACTTGTTGATCTGCGCATTGATCGCAAGGCCGGTGCGCACTGCCTGACGGATGCACTCGCGATTGGGCACCGGCAGCATGCCGGGCATCGCGGCATCGACAAGGCTCACCTGCGTGTTCGGCTCCGCGCCGAAGGCCGTCGCCGCACCGGAGAACAGCTTGGCCTGGCTCACCACCTGCGCGTGAACCTCAAGGCCGATGACGACCTCCCAGTCCCCGGTGGCGCCACGAATGCGATAGCTCGTCTCAGTCATTCTTCAGTCCTTACAGTATTCCCGCGAAGGCAGGAATCCAGGGGAGTGCAGCCCTTGGCTGCCCTGGGCTCCTGCCTGCGCAGGAGCACGAAACACTTACCACCACGCCTCAGGCCGGGCGGTGAAGCCCGCCCGTTGCTCGATGGCAAAGCCGGCATTCAGCACGGATTGCTCATCGAAGGCCGGGCCGATGATCTGCAGGCCGAGCGGCAGCCCATCCTTGCTGAGCCCGCCGGGCACGGACATGGCGGGGAGACCCGCCAGCGAGGCCGGCACCGCGAACACGTCGTTCAGATACATTTTCAGCGGATCGTCGACATTTTCGCCGAGGCCAAAGGCTGCGCTGGGCGCAGTGGGCGCAAGGATGACGTCGCAGGCCTCGAAAGCCTTGGCGAAATCCTGTGCAATCAGCGCCCGCACCTTCTGCGCCTGCGTGTAATAGGCATCGTAGAAGCCCGCCGAGAGCACATAGGTGCCGATGATGATGCGGCGCTTGACCTCCGGGCCGAAGCCGGCGGCGCGCGTCGCGGCATACATATCCTGCAGGTTCGCGCCATCGGGCAGATCACGCAGGCCGTAGCGTACGCCGTCATAGCGCGCGAGATTCGACGAGGCTTCCGCCGGGGCGATGATGTAATAAGCCGGCAGGGCATATTTGCTGTGCGGCAGCGAGACCTCGACGATCTCGGCGCCGGCGTCCTTCAGCCAGGCAATGCCATCGTCCCACACCCGCGCGACATCGGCATCGAGACCCTCGACGCGATATTCCTTGGGAATGCCGATGCGCTTGCCCTTGAGATCGCTGGATAATCCAGCTTGCCACTGCGGCACCGGCAGGTTGAGCGATGTGGAGTCCTTCGCGTCGAATCCCGCCATATTCTCCAGCAGGATCGCGCAGTCGCGCACGTCCTGCGCCATCGGCCCGGCCTGATCGAGCGAGCTGGCAAAGGCGATGATGCCCCAGCGCGAGCAGCGGCCATAGGTCGGCTTGATGCCAGAAATGCCGGTGAAGGCCGCCGGCTGGCGGATCGACCCGCCGGTGTCCGTACCGGTCGCCGCGGGGCAGAGCCGCGCGGCAATCGCCGCCGAGCTGCCGCCCGAGGAACCGCCCGGTGCCAGCGCGGCATTGTTGCCGTCATTGCGCCGCCAGGGCGAGATCACATTGCCGAAATAGCTCGTCTCGTTGGAAGACCCCATGGCGAACTGATCGAGATTGAGCTTGCCGAGCATCCCCGCGCCGGCGTCCCACAGCTTCTGCGAGACGGTGGACTCGTAGGTCGGCGTGAAGCCTTCCAGCATGTGGCTGGCGGCGGTCGTCTGCACG
Source organism: Sphingobium sp. B10D7B (assembly GCF_025961955.1). Classification (NCBI taxonomy): domain Bacteria; kingdom Pseudomonadati; phylum Pseudomonadota; class Alphaproteobacteria; order Sphingomonadales; family Sphingobiaceae; genus Sphingobium; species Sphingobium sp. B10D7B. Next base: position 1,126,545 of record NZ_JAOQOQ010000001.1, on the reverse strand, counting down.
CCCTCGGTGCAGAACAGGTCCTTCATGCCGATGGGCACGCCGGAAAGCGGCTTGAGCGTGCCGGCGGCGCGGTCCTTGTCCGCCTGATCGGCAGCAGCCAGCGCATGCTCGGGCGTCTCGACGATGAAGGCGTTGAGCGCCTTGGCGGCGGCGACGTTGGCGTTGAACGCCTCGGCGACTTCCCGCGCGGAGAAGTCACCAGCACGGAAGCCATCGCGGATCTGCGCGACAGTGAGGTTGGTCAGATCGGTCATCATTCGATCACCTTCGGCACCGCGAAAAAGCCATGTTCGGCCTGAGGCGCATTGGCCAGCACCTTGTCGCGGACATTGCCGTCGGTCACGGCGTCCTCGCGCAGGCGCAGCGCGTTGGGGATAACGGCGGTCATCGGCTCGACGCCGGTCACATCCACCTCGCCCAGCTGCTCCACCCAGTGGAGAATGCCGTTGAGTTCGGGCACCAACGCCTGCGCTTCATCCTCGCTGACAGCGAGGCGCGCGAGGCTGGCGATCTTTTTTACGGTTGTCAGGTCTACGCTCATGGGAGCGCGCGCTAGCACTGGCTCCGGCGGTCATCAAGGCGCTTCCGCCGTTTCGCCCCCGTTGGCGGCTATTGACAGCGGTTCGCCGACCGGTTCGCCACCGATGTAGAGCTGTCGCGCCATTACCGGGCGGAGGTCAACGGCGCCGGCGCGGATCTGCGCGACCAGCCGGCGAGCGGCATCGCCTTGGGCAAGATAGCGGCTCTCATTGGTCCATTGGCCATTCTCCCGCCGGATGAGGCGCACGGTTGGGGCGCAATCGCCGCATTCCGGGGCGGGCAGCTTCACAACGATCGCCAGATTCTCGCCCGGCACATAATGCAGCAGGCACGGGCCGGTCTCCTCGCAGGCATCATATTGCACCAGCCGCTTGCGCAGCGCTGGCGCCAATTCGACCGGGATGGGCAGGATCGTCAGCCGCTCGTCCAGCAATTCGCCACTGCGCGCGGCGACGACCATAGGCGGCACGGCCCAGCGGTCGGTCAGCTTCATCGTCTCGGCGGCATGACGGCGGATCGTCGCGTCCGCCGAGCCGCTCGCCAGCCGTCGAATCGCAGCCCGCCCCTCCGGCCCGAAATCGAACCACAAGGCACGGTAGTCGAACTTGTCTGGCGCCACCTGCCCGCCCGCGAGGCGCTGGAGCTGGTGCGCGGTCGCGATCCGCTCGAAGCCGAAGATCGGCGTGGAGAGCAGCAGCGCGATGCCGGCGATCACGAATACGAGCATGCGATTGGTCCGCCGCAGCCGGGCGAACCAGCCGCGTGCGCCGAGGATGGCGACGGCATAGGCAATGGCGGTGATGCTCGCCACGATCAGAAAGGCCAGCGCCCACAGCCGCTCTGGCGTCAGGCCATGTTGATGGATGCGCAGGCCCGAGGAGAAGACCGCAATACCCACCATCGGCAGCAGGAACAGGCCGAGCGCCGCCGCGCTGGCACCCAGCAACACTGAGCGGGTTTCCTCAAGCGCCGTATCGCCCACCACCGCATTGGCGAGAAACAGCGCCAGCACCGCTCCGGCCAGCATGATCGGCGTCGTGCCGCCCGTCGCCCAGAGCGGCGCCAGGCCGGTGACAGGCAAGGCCGCCAGGAAGATGCCGATCGCCAGCGCCACCACCGGCGCCAGCACGCGCAGCACCAGCATGGCGACGCGCTGCAGGGCGGCGATGATCGCCCCGCGATCCTGCAACAGCCCAAGCGCCGCGCCGAACGCGGCGCCGCACAGCATGGCGACCACAGCAGACTCGCGCAAGGCATCGCGGAGGAACGGGAGCTTCACCAGCATGAACATCTGCGCCAGCAAATGCGCGATGCCGAAGCTGAGCAGCATGAACAGCGCGCTCGCGCCGATCAGCAGTGCATTCGTCCACAAATGGCCGTGAACATCCTCATAATGGATGGCCTGGCGCGACCATGCCCGCACGGCGCGCGGCGACACGCCGGCCGGCGCGGAGGGCGCGCCGCCGGCCAGACTGCGATCTTGCGCTGCCTGAAACAGCACCAGCAGCGCAGCCGCCGCAATGGCGCCGCAGACGAGATGCCAGAGATCGACGCTCGATCCATGGCCGGGCACCCCGTTCCACAGAAAGACGCCGCCGCCGATGAGACCGCAGATCAGCGCCACGACAAGAGCCGCGACCGGTCGCCGCCGGCGCCAACCGAGGCCAAAGGCGAGAGCGGCGGTCGAAAGGAACATGGGCAGCGCGGCGATCACCCGCCGCAGAAACTCGGGCTCGATGGGCGCGGGATCGGAAAACCGGTCGATCGCCAGACCGACAAGCGCGCCGAGCACACACAGCACCCAGGTGCGCAGCGGCCATACCGTCTGCGCCGTCGATGCGTTGCTGGCCATCATCCTGCTCCCCGCCGCGTCCGTTCCTGAACGCGTCCGACCTATCACGATCCGCCCGCAAGGCAAATTGGACCTTCGCCTGTTGGACCTTCGCCTGCTGCCTTCGCTTGCCTCGCGGAACCCAAGCGGGCATGAGCCATGCCACTGCCCAGCTTGCCACAGAGATGGAGTCGTGCCCCTTTGGCCCGGAAGTTCCTGTATGTCGTCGCGTTTTTCACAGCCCTGGCGATCGCGGGAATGATCGCCTTCTCCTTCTTCGGCCCCCGGCTGATGCAGAGCGCACTGGTGCCGCATGTCGGGTTCAGCGAACCGCCTGCCCTCCCCGCCAATTTCTATGCGGGCAGCGATGGATGGATCAGCCGGCCGGACGGGCGCCGCGACGATCCCGCCCGCTGGCAACCGGCCGGGAAGCTTGCAGAGGCGGCGCCTGCCCAGAAGGCGGCGATCTTCTTCGTCCACCCCACCAGCTCGTTCGAGACGCTCCACTGGAACGCGCCGATCAACGACCGCATCGCAAAAGCGCAGGCCGCGCGGTTCGTGCGCATTCAGGCCAGCGCCTTCGCGGCAGCCGGAAACATCTGGGCGCCGCGCTACCGGCAGGCCGTGTTCGGTGCCTTCCTCACCGAAAAGGCAGACGCCGCGTTGGCGCTTGAGCGAGCCTATGCGGACGTGAAGGCCGCCTTCGCACAGTTCCTCGCTGCCAATCCGCAAGGGCCGATCATTCTGGCCGCCCATAGCCAGGGCAGTCGCCACCTGCTGCGGCTGCTCCATGAGGAGGCCGGCAACACTGCACTCAAGACGCGGCTGGTCGCAGCCTATGTCGTCGGCTGGCCAGTCTCCGTAGAGCATGATCTGCCCGCTCTCGGCCTGCCCGCCTGCACGGGGCCGGGCACGACCGGCTGCGTGATGAGCTGGCAGAGCTTTGCCGCGCCGGCAGACACGTCAGCCGTGGAAGCGTCGTTCGACCGCGAGCGCGGACTGGACGGCCAATCGCGCGCCGGGTCGGCCATGCTCTGCACCAATCCCCTGAATGGCGGCGCGGCGCCCGATGCGCCGGGCGATGCCAATCTGGGCGTGTTGCGCGGCGATGGCGAGGCGGCGTCGACCGTGCTGCTCACGCCCGGCGAGATCGGCGCGCGCTGCGCTGGCCGTGGCTTCCTGATGCTGGACAGCGCGCCCAAGCTCGGCACCTTCGTGCTCCCGGGCAACAATTACCACGTCTACGACTATCCCCTGTTCTGGGCGAACATCCGTGCCGATGCGCTCGGCCGACTGGCGGCATGGCAGCGCTGATGGTCGGGGAAACGCTGATCACGCTCGACAAGGCGTCCTTCGCGCAGGCGCTGCCGGCGGGCGGACGCCTGCTCGGCATGGACCTTGGCACCCAGACCATCGGCCTTGCCCTGTGCGATGCCGGCTGGAGCATCGCCAGCCCCGCCCATACGCACAAGCGCGGCAAGTTCAGCAAGGACCGGGACGTGCTCGCCCAGTTCATCGCCCAGCAGTCGGTCAAGGGCCTCGTCATCGGCCTGCCGCTCAATATGGATGGCAGCGAGAGCCCGCGCAGCCAGGCTGCACGCGCCTTTGCCCGCAACATCGCCGTGCTCGGCCTGCCCGTGCTGCTGTGGGACGAGCGCTGGTCGACCGTCGCTGCCGAGCGGGCGATGATCGCGCAGGACATGAGCCGGGCCAAGCGCGCTGAAAAGATCGACGCCCACGCCGCCGCCCTCATCCTGCAGGGGGCCATTGACGGCCTGACGATGGGCTGACCTGCGCATGACGGAAACGCACATCATCTGGGGCTGGCTGGTGCTGATCAACCTCATCACCCTCGCCGCCTTCCGCCATGACAAGCAGCGCGCCATTGCCGGGGGACCGCGCATGCGCGAGCGCGATCTGCTGACCCTGGCGGCGATCGGCGGGACGATTGGCGCCTGGCTCGCCATGCGGCTCTTCCGGCACAAGACCCGCAAGCGGGACTTCTCCCGCGCGCTGTTCCTCATCGCCGCCGCGCAGTGCGCGCTGATCATCCTGCTCGATCTCAACGTCTGGACGCCGTCCGCCTGATACATCAGCGCTTGAGTCCGCCCCGCCGCTCCACTAACGAGGCGCTTTAATGACAATATCGCCCTCTCCCGCCACCGGCCTCATCGGCCGGGACAATTTTCCGCACCGGCATCTGGTGGGAATCGCCAATCTGGCGCCGCATGAAATCCGCTTCTTGCTGGATGAAGCCGAGCAATGGGCCTCGCTCAACCGTGCCGGCAGCCGCAAGCATGACGGGCGCCTCGCCGGCCTCACGCAGATGAACGCCTTTTTCGAGAACAGCACGCGCACGCTGCTCTCCTTCGAGGTGGCGGGCAAGCGGCTGGGGGCGGACGTGGTGAACATGCACGCCGCCCAATCGAGCGTGAAAAAGGGCGAGACGCTGATCGACACCGCCGTGACGCTCAACTCGATGCGCGCCGACGTGATGGTGATCCGCCATATGAGTTCGGGCGCCGTGCAGTTGATCGCCGACATGGTGGATTGCCCCGTGCTCAATGCCGGCGATGGCCGCCACGAGCACCCGACGCAGGCGCTGCTTGATGCGCTGACCATAAGGCGGCGCAAAGGCAGCTTCGAGGGGCTGATCGTCACCATCTGTGGCGACATCCTCCACAGCCGCGTCGCCCGCTCCAACATGCTCTGCCTCACTGCCTTGGGTGCGCAGGTGCGCGTCTGCGCGCCGCCGACGCTGATGCCGCCGGCGGTGGAGCGCTATCGGGTCACGCCCTTCCATGATTTCAACGCCGCGCTGAAAGGTGCGGATGTGGTGATGATGCTACGCATTCAGAATGAGCGAATGGACGGGGCCTTCATCCCCTCCGCGCGCGAATTTCACGCACTCTATGGCCTCACGCCCGAGCGGCTGAAGCGCGCCAAGCCCGACGCGATCATCATGCACCCCGGCCCGATGAACCGGGGCGTGGAAATCGTCAGCAGCGTGGCGGACGATCCGGATCGCTCGGCGATCACCGAGCAGGTCGAGATGGGGGTCGCTATGCGCATGGCCTGCCTCGATGTCCTCACCCGCACAGCCCGGGGAGTCGAAGGATGGGCCTGACCGCAATCATCAACGCACGCCTGTGCGATCCGACCGCCAGCGCCCTCTCCGAAGGCACGCTGCTCGTTGAAGACGCGGCGATCGCAGCCGTCGGCGCGGTAAAGGTGCCTGACGGCGCCGAAATCGTCGATGCCAAGGGCATGATCCTCGCGCCGGGCATCATCGATCTGGGCGTGTTCCGCACCGACAAGCCGGCCTTCCACTTCGCCGGCATCACCCGTGCCGCGCTGATGCCGGACCAGTCGCCCGTTCTCGATGAGCCGGGGCTGATCCAGCACGCCGCTCGGGCCGGCAAGCCGGACTTCTGGGTGCATCCGCTCGGCGCCGCGACGCGCGGCCTCGAGGGACGCGAACTGGCGGAAATGGCGCTGATGAAGTCCGCTGGCGCCCGGGCCATCGCGACGGGCCGGCGCTGGATCGCGGACTCGGGCGTGATGCTGCGCGTGCTGCATTATGCCGCCGCGCTCGACCTCGTCGTCATCACTCATGCCGAAGATGGCGGGCTAACGGCCAATGCCGTGGCGACGGATGGCGAAACGGCCTCGCGCCTCGGCCTTCCCAGCGCCCCCGCCAGCGCCGAAGCGATGGCCATTGCGCGGGATATCGCGCTGGCGCGGGAGGCGGGCGCGCGCCTGCATGTCCGCCTCGTCACCACCGCGGCGGGCTTCGCGCTCATTCGCGCGGCCAAGGCTGAAGGGTTGAAGGTGACCTGCGGCACCAGCCCCTCCTACCTCTTCCTCAACGATGCGGCGGTGAGCGATTTCCGCACCTTCGCGCGGCTCTCCCCGCCGCTGCGCGACGAGCGGGACCGGCTTGCCACGATCGAGGCGGTCGCGGATGGCACCGTCGATGTGCTGTGCTCGGGCCACGATCCGCGCGGCCCGGAAGACAAGCGCCTGCCCTTCGCGGACGCCCTGCCCGGCATCGCCGGCGCCGAGACGCTTCTGCCGCTTGCCCTCAATCTGGTGCGTGAAGGCAAGATCACCGAGACGCGGATGATGGCCCTGCTCGCGGCCAACCCCGCCGCGATCCTCGGCCTCGATGCCGGACGGCTGGCGCCGGGCGCGCCGGCGGACCTCATTCTCATCGCGCCCGATACGCCGTGGATTGTCGATTCGGCGAAAATGGCAGCAGCGGCCGGCAACACGCCGTTCGACAAGCTGCCGGTTCAGGGCCGGGCGCGGATGATCATGAAAGGCGGCGTGATCCGCTGAGCGGATCGCCCACCTGCCCCATCACCGCGATGCGAATTGCGACCCGCCGGCCGAGGCGCCAGCGCGCGCCATGCGCGATGCATTGCTGTCATCGCGGCGCACGTAACAGGCCTGCCCTTCGCCGCGCAGAGTCTGGCAGAGCGAGCCGGCAGCGCCCCGGCTCGCAAAGCCACCCACCGCCACGCGATGGAAGGTGCGTCCATTGACGCTCGCGGCGGTGACGATCTCGCGATAGCCCGCCAAGCGCGGGTTGCGGCGCATATCCTGCCACTTCACTCGCGCCATCGTGGCGCTGTCGAAGGCGCCAAGCTGGATCACCCAGTCACCCGAAGCAGGGCTTGGCCTGGTCGGCAGGATCGGCACCGCGCGAGACGCACCGGCGATCTTCACCCCCATCGAGGCGCTGGATGCAGCCGGCGCAAAGGCCATCTGAGCGATGTTTGGCGCCCTTGGCGCTGGCTGCAGGACCAGCAAAGGCGCTGCTGAGAGGAGTTCGGCGGACGGCGCGCCGTAGGGCGCGTTCGCCGGGGACGCGATGGGAGGATTGGCTTTTGCCGGGCCAGCGGGGTCTGAGGACCGGCTCGAGGGCGGGATCGCGACCGATTGAACGGCGGGTGCTGCGCGCGCTGCATCGGCCGCTGCCGCTGGTGCAGCCGCTTCAACCGTCTTCGCCGGCGACGGGGCGACAGCCTTTGGGGGCGTCAGTTCCGCAACGGCGGGGAGCTCGAAGCTGCGCAGCGCGAGGCGAGACGGCATCCCGGCATCGTCGGCACGGGGCGCAACCCCAGTCAGGGCAGCCACCCGCGCGCCGGGTTCAGCCTGCGCCACAACCCGAGACCAGCGCCCGATGCGCTGCTCGGCCTCTTTGGCGGGCAGGTCCTGCCCGGCGATCAGCCGTGCCTGCCCCCAGGCGCCACCCAGCGCCAAGGCAAAGGCGAGGTTCTGCCGCGTCTGTGCCGAGGCGTCAGGTTGGCGCGCGGCGTAAACGAGCGCGCGCACGCCCTCCTGCACGTCGCCAGCCATGGCCATGGCGAGACCATAGTCCGAGGCGGGCAGCGTGGCAGCGTTGTCGGCGAGCAAAGCCTGGGCCGTGCTGTCATTGCCCAGCGCGGTCTCGCACAAGGCCAGGCTGATGATCGTGCGGACATCGCTGTTGCCCAGCGCCATGGCGTCCGTGAACGCCGCCTGTGCCGAGCGATAGCGGCCATTGGCGAGATAGGCACGGCCCAGGAAGACGCGATGGCCTGCAGTAGCCGGGTCGGCGGCGACCAGCGCCTCGGCAAGGTCGAGCGCGTGGGCGAACTTGCGATCCGCGAGCGCTGACTCGATCTTGGGCGAAAGTTGCGCAACCGAGGGCGTCGCGCGCGCGCTATGGGACTGGAGACCCAGCTGTGCGCAGCCGCCCAGCGTCACGCTGGAGAGCGCCACCGTCACCAGCAGCAAAGGCATTTTTACCGAGCGCGCCATATGCCTCACGCCTCCAGTCCCGAACTGGATTCAATCTCTTCGGCGAGCGCCTGCACATGCGCGTCGGCGGCAATCATCCGGTCCAGCGCCTCGATGAGAAGCTGCTGGGCGGAGCGCTTCGAGACCGCGCTCAGCAAGCGTAGGCGCAGGTGCCTCTCGCTATCGATCCGCAGCGTGAACGCCGCCTTGCGGCCGACGCCCGCCAGACTGGCCGGGCGCTTGGAAGTGACTTTCGGCGGCGTGACGCGCAGGCTGATTTGCTCGGCGAGAGCCAGCATCTGCTGCTTGGCCGGGGAGACCGGCGCCGGGTCGCTCTCAGCAGCCACGGACACATTGGCGTTGATGGGCACCGCAGCGTCCGTCCCGGTGGTCGGCGCTGTCATGTGAGGGACAGCGCCCTCCCCCATGTCATTCCAGCCAAGGTCATCATGGACGGTCGGGGCAGTCGAAAGACCCGGCAGCGCCGGGCGACGCATGGCCGGGCGCGCAGTGCCCCGCCGCGCGAGCAGGCTCGCCGTCAGCGATGCCGCAGGGCGCGGCTCGGTCATGGAATTATCGCGATTCATCCCTGCACCACCCGACGACCGAAGCCCGTCTGGCGCGACATGGCCGCTGCGACATGCGTGGGCGAGAACACCGTCCGCCGGAAATTCCGCTCGAGCCGATCGGCCACATAGCTCCAGAGCTGCTCGACCTCCTGCGCCGAGCGTCCCTTGGGATCGAAGTCCATCACCGTGCGCCCATCGATCATCGAGGACGCAAAATCGGTGCGCTGGTGAATGGTGACGGGTGCCACCGTGCCATGCTGCGAAAGCGCAATCGCGGCTTCCGAGGTGATGCGCGCCCGCGGCGTTGCCGCATTGACCACGAAGATGAGTGGCTTGCCGGCGCGCTCGCACAGGTCGACCGTCGCACCCACCGCACGCAGATCGTGCGGGCTCGGCCGGGTCGGCACCACGATCAGCTCGGCGACGCCGATGACGCTCTGAATGGCCATGGTAATGGCGGGCGGCGTATCGATCACCGCCAGCTTGAAGCCCTGCTGGCGCAGCGCCTCAAGATCGCCGGCGAGACGCGCGACGCTTGTCTGGGCAAAGGCCGGATAATCGTCGCTGCGCTCGTTCCACCAATCGGAGAGCGAGCCCTGCGGATCGATATCGATAAGGACGACCGGCCCCGCGCCAGCGCGCTGCGCCTGAACCGCAAGATGGCCAGACAGCGTGGTCTTTCCCGAACCGCCCTTCTGAGATGCTAGCGCCAATATCCGCACGACATTCCCCCGCTCGATCATGGATCGGGCAAGGAAATCTCACGCTTCTCTCTAAGATTCGGTTAAGTGCACTGCCCGCCCGCGCGGGAGAGACAGCGCTAGCCCATCACCCACTGCGCGCGAGCGATGCCCAGGGCATGCAGTAGGACGCTGAGATCACCCCGCTCGATGGCGGCATCGGCAGCCGCCCGTGTCTTGGGCTTGGCATGATAGGCAACGCCTAGCCCGGCCGCCTCGATCATCGGAATATCGTTCGCCCCGTCACCGATGGCGATGGATTGCGCGGGCGACAATCCGCCCTGCTCCGCCGCCCCGAGCAGTTCGGCGCGCTTGCGTGCGGCATCGACAATCGGTTCGCCGACCGTGCCAGCGAGCTTGCCGTCGGCGATGTGCAGGGTGTTGGCAATGGCGACATCGAACCCGATCTCCTGCGCCACCGGCTGGGCGAACGGCACGAACCCGCCGGACACCAGGATCGTGCGTGCACCGCGCGACCGCAGGGTCTGCACCAGGGCCCGGGCGCCGGGCATCGGCCGCACCCGCTCGGCGCGGCAGCGATCGATCATGGTCGCGTCCAGTCCCTTGAGCAGCGCGACACGGCCGGTCAGCGCCTGCGCGAAATCCAGTTCGCCGCGCATCGCCCGCTCGGTCACCGCCGCGATTTCTTCCTTGAGGCCGGCATAATCGGCCAGCTCGTCGATGCACTCGACGGTGATCATCGTCGAATCCATATCGGCCACGAACAGCCGGCAATCGCGGTTCGCCCCCGCGAGCACGAACAGGTCGGCGGGCGGCGCCAGCGCTTCCAGCGCGGCGCGTGCGACGGCCCGGTCACCGGCGAAGGGCAGGTCCACAGCCTCGCCCGCCTCGATCCAGACCGGCGCAGCGACATCGAGACCCGCCTGCGCCAGCGCATCGCGCGCGGCGGTCACGTCCCCCTGCCCAAGTCCGTCATGCGCGACTAAGGTCGCAATCATGTCCCGTCCGTCCGAAATGCCGCCAGCCATGCCTGATCCTGATTCCCTGCCCGAAATGCGCGACCGGGAGCGGCCGCCGGTGGCGCTTATTGCCGGGCCGACCGCCAGCGGCAAGAGCACAGTCGCGATGCGGCTCGCGCGAGCGACGGGCGGCATCATCATCAATGCCGATGCCAGCCAGGTCTATGCGGACCTCAATGTGCTGACCGCCCGCCCGCCCGAGGAGGACCTCGCGCAGGCCCCGCACCGCCTCTTTGGCCATATCGACGGCATGGAAGATTGCTCAGCCGCGCGCTGGGCGCAGGAGGCCAAGGCAGAAATCGATGCCGCCCATGCAAAGGGTGTTCCGGCCATTCTCGTGGGCGGCACCGGGCTTTATCTGCACACGCTGCTGCATGGCATCGCGCCGGTGCCGGCCATCGATCCGGCGATCCGCGAGGCCGTGCGCGCGCTGCCGGTGGCGCAAAGCTATGCCGCGCTGGAACTGGAAGACCCGGTCAGCGCGGCCCGGCTCAATCCGGCGGACACCTCGCGCGTCGCGCGCGCGCTGGAGGTCGTCCGCTCGACCGGGACGCCGCTCCCCCAATGGCAGGCCCGGCGCGAAGGCGGCCTTGCGGGACACATGCGCATTCACAGTGCGGTGGTGATGTTGCCGCGCGAGGTGCTCGCCGAACGCGCCGAGCAACGGCTGGACCTCATGCTGGCGCATGGCGCCATCGAGGAGGTCGAAGCGCTCGTTCGCCGGGACATTCCGCCTGATCGACCGGTGCTGCGCGCACTCGGGGTCCGCGAACTCGCCGCGATGCTGGCGGGCCAAATCGACCTGGCGACAGCACGGGCGGCCATCCTCCAGCAGACCATCGCCTATCAGAAGCGGCAGCGGACATGGGCTCGGGGCCGGCAAGCCGGCTGGACGACCATCGATCCGCAGGCTGCGGTGACCATCGAAGACTTCAACATCATCGCGCCGGAGGGCCATTAACGGCCACCTGTTCGCCTGTGCCAAAACCGGACAGGGCTTTTGACGTGCCAGATGAACGCTTCAACGCTCTGATAAATGGTATAAAGGCCGTTCATCTTTCGCTATCCCGCACCGACGGAGACCTGGTTCATGCTCATGCGTTCGTCTCTTGCCATCGCGCTCGGCCTCGCCGCGTTTGCCAGCGCCCCCGCCCTCGCATCCGGCGATGCCGCTGCGGGCCTTGAAGCGCTCAAGAACTATAATCTCATCGTGCTGGGTGACGTGAACCTGAAGCATGATGTCGAGGGCAAGATGCTGGTCGGCGGCAACCTGACCGGCGCGAGCCAAGTCGGCATCGGCAATTCGAGCCAGGGCCAGACAAAGAATGCCGGTATTCCCGTTCTGACAGTAGGCGGCAATATCACCAATGCCGACATCAAGGTGCATAACGGGTCCAATGGCGGCGTCGGCACCATCGCCAGCGGCGGCAGTGCCTCGGTCGCCGGCAATGTCAGCAACAGCTGGCTGACGATGAACTCGACGCCCCGCACCGTGACGGTTGGCGGCAACTTCACCGGCAGCAATCCCAACATCGGCAATGGCGACGTCTATACGATCGGCGGCAGCTTCTCCGGCGGGACCATCAACCAGAGTGGCGGCACGCTGAATGTCGGCGGCACCGCGTCGGGCAATTTCAACGGCGGCACGCGCAACTTCAATCTCGCCTCCGGCAATTCCGGCTATGCGGCCTCAGTCTCGGCACCCATCACGGCTACCGTGACCAAGGTCTCCGACGATGTGCGCGCGCTCTCCACCGCGCTCGCCTCGCTCAACATGGCGAGCAATCCGAGCGGCTTCGATATTACCGGCACGGCCATGACGCTGAACGCCGTGGACAATGGCGCCGGCTATGCGCTGTTCTCCTTCAATGCGGCCGACTTCGCATCGATCAACAGCCTGAAGTACAACTTCTCGGGCACGACGCCGGTCATCATCAATGTGTTCGGCACCGATGTGAACCTAGGCTTCAACTCCAACGGCGCAAATCAGGCGAACAACCAGCAGGTCATCTGGAACTTCGTGAACGCAGAGACGCTCAACTTCTCCGGCAACATTTTTTATGGCTCGGTCCTGGCGCCCAGCGCCAGCCTGCTGATCCACACCCCGATCGAAGGTTCGGTCGTGGTCGGGCGCTATACTGATGGCAATGGCGGCGAGATCCACCTCGGCACCTTCAACGGCAACCTCAATCTGGTGCCCGTGCCCGAGCCTTCCACTTGGGCGATGATGATCATGGGCCTGGGCCTGACCGGTCTGGCGATGCGTCGCCGCGCGAAGACCGTCGCCTTCGCCTGACGGCCACGATCTTCGTCACCGTTGAAAAGCTGGAACGGCGCTGACTTCGGTCGGCGCCGTTTCCATTTGGGCCGCTGGCGGGAGCATGCCCGTCGAATAAAATGTTGCAAATTTTTCCGTTATTGTAATTTTATTACTCATTATTGATTTGACACGGCATTTTATAATCCATAGAGGCACCAACCTTGTCAGGGCAGCTCCTTTCGACCAAGGGCGTTGCTAATGGTTTTCAAGGAGTTTCCCGTGGCCGAGAGAAGCGGCGCCGACATTCTGGTTCAATGCCTGCTCGATCTGGGGGTCGACACCGTGTTCGGCTATCCCGGCGGCGCGGTGCTGCCGATCTATGATACGATCTACGATCACCCGAAGATCCAGCACATTCTCGTCCGCCACGAGCAGGCTGCGGCCCACGCCGCCGAGGGCTATGCCCGTTCGACCGGCAAGCCCGGCGTCGTGCTCGTCACATCCGGCCCCGGCGCGACCAACGCGATCACCGGCATCACCGACGCGCTGATGGATTCCATCCCGATGGTCGTCATCACCGGGCAGGTGCCGACGACACTGATCGGCACGGACGCGTTCCAGGAAGCCGATACCGTCGGCCTTACCCGCCACTGCACCAAGCATAATTATCTGGTGAAAAGCCCGGCCGATCTGGCCGCGACGGTGCACGAGGCGTTCCACATCGCGACCTCCGGCCGCCCCGGCCCGGTCGTGATCGATATTCCCAAGGACGTGCAGGTTGCCACCGCCGCCTATGAGAAGCCCTCGCTTAATGCCCATCCCAGCTACCGGCCGCAAACCGAGCCGGATGCGGAGATGATCGACAAGGCCATTGCGCTCATTCTCGATGCCAAGCAGCCAGTCCTCTACACGGGCGGCGGCGTCATCAATTCCGGCCCCGCCGCCAGCGAAGCGCTGCGGGCGCTGGCCGATATGCTCGGCGCGCCGGTCACCTCGACGCTCATGGGCCTGGGCGCCTACCCCGCCTCCTCGTCGCAATGGCTGGGCATGCTGGGGATGCATGGCACCTACGAAGCCAATTTCGCGATGAACAAGGCCGATCTCATTCTGGCGCTGGGTTCGCGGTTCGATGACCGCGTGACCGGCCGGCTGGATGCGTTCGCCCCGCTCAGCAAGAAAATCCATGTCGATATCGACCGCGGCTCGATCAACAAGATCGTGCCGGTGGACGTGCCCGTCGTTGCCGATGTCGGCCGCGCGATCGAGGCGATCATCGCCGGCCTCAAGGCGCGCGGGTTCAAGAAGCCCGATTATAGCGGCTGGTGGTCGCAGATCGGTGAGTGGCGCGCACGCAAGAGCCTCGATTATGTCGAGACCGGCGAGGAAATCATGCCGCAGCGGGCCATCGCCGAGCTCTATAATGCGACCCGCGACCGCGACACGATCATCACGACCGAAGTGGGCCAGCACCAGATGTGGGCGGCCCAGCACTATCATTTCGAGGAACCGAACAAGTGGCTCACCTCGGGCGGGCTCGGCACCATGGGTTATGGCTTCCCGGCCGCGATCGGCGCCCAGCTCGGCAATCCCGATTCGCTGGTGATCGACGTGGCCGGCGATGCCTCGATCCAGATGAACATCCAGGAGCTTGGCACGGCGATCCAGTATCGCCTGCCGGTCAAGATCTTCATCCTGAACAACGAATATATGGGCATGGTCCGCCAGTGGCAGGAACTGACCTATGAGAGCCGCTATTCGCACAGCTATTCGGACAGCCTGCCCGATTTCGTGAAGCTGGCCGAAGCTTATGGCGCGACCGGCATTCGCATCGAGACTATGGACGAACTGATCCCCGGCATCCGCCGGATGATCGACACGCCGGGCCCGGTCATTGTCGATTGCCGGGTGGCCAAGCTCTCCAACTGCTTCCCGATGATCCCGTCTGGTGCGGCGCATACCGACATGCTGCTCGACCCCAGCCAGGTGTCCGGGACGATGGACGACGAGGCCAGGGCACTGGTCTGATGACCCAGCCCGTCCGCCTTCGCCTCCATGTCAGCGAACCGTTCGATTTCGAGCGGCACAATGAGAGTGCCGACCTGTTCGGCACGACGCGCGACCATGGCGACGAGGATGCGAGCGAGTGGGTGATCGAACTGGAAAGCCGGTTTCAGTTCAACGAGCGGGATTATGACAGCGTTCTGGTGTCGCCCCGCTATGTTGGAGAGCCGCTGCGCCGGGTGTTCGATGCGATGCTGGGCGAACCGGTGCGCATCGCCCACCGCACGCCCGAGGGTTGGCATTATGCGATGACGGGCATGCTCTCGGTCGCGCCGCCAGCCAGTGACGGCCCGGCCGGGACGCCAGACAATCCAACCGGTCTCTGACCGACCTGATTTTGAACCCATTGCGATTTCTTGACGAGGACGAAGAGTGATGCACATCCGCCAGGAGGACAGCGAACGCCATGTGCTGTCCGTCACGGTCACCAACGAGGCAGGCATTCTCGCGCGGATCGCGGGTCTGTTTTCGGCACGCGGCTACAATATCGAGAGCCTGACCGTCGCGGACGTGAGCGCGGACCATAAGGTCAGCCGCATCACCATCGTGACCAACGGGCCGCCGCGCGTGATCGACCAGATCATTGCCCAGCTCGAGCGACTCGTGCCGGTGCACAAGGTGACCGACCTCACCGAGATCGGCCCCTTCGTGGAGCGCGAGCTGGCGCTGGTGAAGGTCGCCGGCACTGGCGAGGCGCGCATCGAGGCGCTGCGGCTGGCGGACGTGTTCCGCGCCAAGGTGGTCGACACCACGCTGGAGAGCTTCGTCTTCGAGATCACCGGGCCGAGCAGCAAGGTCGATACGTTCGTCGGCCTGATGCGCGAGCTGGGGCTCGTTGAAGTGGGCCGCACCGGCGTTGTCGGGATGCTGCGGGGCGCCGCCGCCTGAATTTAGCCAGTCCACCCCGCAGAAAACCGCGACACCGGCTTGGCTTTGTGAGCCGAAACGTGCAGGAGCGGTCCGCCGGCGGGGGCCGACACGAGATTTTTTACATGGATGCCGACACAGGTCGGCCCGACGAACTGAAAGAGAAGGGTTCTGGGAAATGCGTGTTTATTACGATCGCGATGCCGATATCGGCCTCATCAAGGGCAAGAAGGTCGCCATCCTCGGCTATGGCAGCCAAGGCCATGCCCATGCGCAGAACCTGCGCGATTCGGGCGTTGCTGAAGTCGCGATCGCGCTGCGTCCCGGCTCGCCCTCGGCTACCAAGGCAGAAGGCGCCGGCTTCAAGGTGCTCGCAAATGCGGATGCTGCCAAATGGGCCGACGTGCTGATGATCCTCGCGCCGGACGAGCATCAGGCCGCGATCTACGAGAATGACATCAAGGGCAATCTCCGTCCCGGCGCCGCGCTGGCGTTCGCCCACGGCCTCAACGTCCACTTCGGCCTCATCGAGCCGCCGGCAGATGTCGACGTGATCATGATCGCGCCGAAGGGCCCGGGCCACACCGTGCGCGGCGAATATGTGAAGGGCGGCGGCGTCCCGTGCCTCATCGCCGTTCATCAGGACGCGACCGGCAATGCCCATGACATCGCCCTCTCCTACGCCTCGGGCGTCGGTGGCGGTCGCTCGGGTATCATCGAGACCAACTTCAAGGAAGAGTGCGAGACCGACCTTTTCGGCGAGCAGGCTGTGCTGTGCGGTGGCTTGACCCACCTCATTCAGGCCGGGTTCGAGACGCTGGTGGAAGCCGGTTACGCGCCGGAAATGGCCTATTTCGAGTGCCTCCACGAGGTGAAGCTGATCGTCGACCTGATGTATGAGGGCGGCATCGCTAACATGCGCTACTCGATCTCCAACACGGCCGAATATGGCGACATCACCACCGGTCCGCGCATCATCACCGAAGAGACCAAGTGGGAGATGAAGAAGGTGCTGGAAGACATCCAGTCCGGCCGCTTCGTCAAGAACTTCGTGCTCGACAACCGCGCCGGCCAGCCGGAGCTGAAGGCCAGCCGCAAGGCCGCTGCCGCCCACCCGATCGAGCAGACCGGCGCCCAGCTGCGCGCCATGATGCCTTGGATCGGCGCCAACAAGCTGGTGGATCAGGCCAAGAACTAAGCCTTTCCGGCATAGTCCAGATATAGGGCGGCGGACCGTTGGTTCGCCGCCCTTTCTGTTACGAGCTGCCACTCACCAGATCGGCCAGCGCCTGCCATGGCGCGATATCCCAGTAACGCCGCCCCGAGCCGGATGGCGAAGGCAGCACGAACAGCCGCGTCGTCCCAATGCGCTCGCTCTGTTCGCCCAGCCCGATCCGGCCCGTCGGGCGATCGAGCAGACGGCTGGCGCCGGTCTTGCTGGTGAAGGCGAGGACAGCGGGCTGATAGCACAGCATTTTTTCGCGCAGCACCGCGCCGTCCAGCGCGTCGGCCGGCAGCTCGGCGTCATTGCCGAAATGACCTTTGGAAAGATCGGTGAGGCCGATGCCCAGATCCAGCAATCGCGGATAATCGCTCGGCGAGAACCGCTCCGGTGTCAGCCCGACCTGATGCAGCGTGCGCCAGAACAAATTGGTCGGATTGGCATAATAAGCGCGCGCCTGCGCCGACTGGCGCCCGAGCGCCGTTCCGCAGAAGACCAGCCGCAGGCCAGGTGCCAGCAGGTCCGGCACGGTGAAGTCATCCGGCAACGGACCTGATCTGGGCAATAGCGTCATGGCTCTCATGTAAGCGTGCGCTGAGGGGGTAGAAGACCAAAAAACGCCTCCCCGTCATGCGGAGCGGCGTTTTTTGATTCGCATCACGCGTTCGTAATGCTCGGATTGGGCACCACCACCGGCTCGCCGCGCGTCTTCCACAGCGAGTAGAACACGCCGCCTGCCAGA
Source organism: Sphingobium sp. B10D7B (assembly GCF_025961955.1). Classification (NCBI taxonomy): domain Bacteria; kingdom Pseudomonadati; phylum Pseudomonadota; class Alphaproteobacteria; order Sphingomonadales; family Sphingobiaceae; genus Sphingobium; species Sphingobium sp. B10D7B. The sequence continues at coordinate 1,108,946 of NZ_JAOQOQ010000001.1, read as the reverse complement.
ATGATAAAGGTGACGCTGAGCGACACCACCGGCGGGATCTTGGCGATGCCGAGCGCATCGGCCAGGACGATCTTGGAGCCGATGAACACCAGCAACAGGCTGAGCGCATATTTGAGGTAATGGAAGCGATGCACCATCGCCGCCAGGGCGAAATACAGCGCACGCAGGCCCAGAATGGCGAAGATGTTCGAGGTGTAGACGATGAACGGATCGGTGGTGATGGCGAAGATCGCCGGCACCGAGTCTACCGCGAACACCACGTCGACGAACTCGACCATCAGCAGCGCCAGGAACAGCGGCGTCATGTAGCGCACCGTCCGCCCGGTCGCGCCATCGGGCAGCTTCACCCAGAAGTGATTGCCGTGCAGTTCCTCCGTCACCCGGAAGCGGCGCTTGATCCACCGCAGCACGGGCGAGTTGCCGACCTCATACTCGGCTTCTGCATTGCGCCACATCTTGATGCCGGTGAAGATGAGGAAGGCCGCAAAGACATACAGCACCCAATCCCAGCGCTGCACGGCGGCGGCACCGAAGCCGATCATGATCGCGCGCAGGATGATGACGCCGAGAATGCCCCAGAACAGCACGCGGTGCTGGTACAGGCGCGGAATGCCGAAATAGGTGAAGATCATCGCGATGACGAAGACATTGTCCATCGCCAGGCTCTTCTCGACCACGAAGCCCGTGACGTAATTCAGGCCCGCCGTCGGCCCAAGCTGCCACCAGATCCAGCCGCCAAAGGCCAGACCGAGCGTGATGTAGAAGGCGGACATGGCGAGACTCTCGCGCACACCGATTTCCTTCTCCTCCTTGTGCAGCACGCCCAGATCGAAGACCAGCAGCGCCAGCACGAGGCCCATGAACATGAGCCACATCCAGGCCGGCTTGCCGAGCCAGAGAATATCCAGAAATTCCATGCGTCAGGCCCCCAGTACCCGGGGACCGGCCAGCGAGCGCCGCAGGCGGCTCATCAGCACGTCGCGGCGCAGACGCAAGCGCGCGACGAGGCGACCATCGGGCCGCGCCTTGCCGCGTTCACTGGACAGCGCATCATCGACGCGTTGCAGCAGGATCATCAAGTTGAACGTGAAGATATTCATGAACGTCATCCTCCAAAGTGCTTTGCACGTGATCGGATGACTGGATGCCTGAGCCTGAAAAGCCGAACCTGCACCGGTATCACCCGATGCGGTCCGACATCGCGACGCGCTCATTTTTTTAAGCGCTGCGCCAGAGGGGCCCGGTCCGCAGGCCGCATTTTGGAGATATCCCGGCAGGTTTCAAGAGGGCGATGCGAAAAAACTTGCGTCGAGCGGCGACCGAGGCGCTATGCCAGATCACATCGCGCCTGCCGGGCCGCGAAGCCCGAGGTCTCGATCCCCATGCCACTCGATCCCCTCTACATTCTGTGCGCGGTGGTCGCCGTGGTGATTTCCGGCCTTGCCAAGGGTGGCTTTTCCGGTGCGGGCTCGCTGGCCATGCCCATTCTTGCGCTCGCCATCGATCCGGTGCGCGCCGCGGCCATCCTGCTGCCGATCCTGATCGTGCAGGACGTGGTGGGCGTCTGGGCGTTCCGCCGCACCTGGGATGGGCATGTGCTCGCGGTGATGATCCCCGGCATGACCATTGGCGTGGCGCTGGGCTATTTCTTCTCCGCGCAGGTCTCGGCGGATGTGGTGCTGGGCGTGCTCGGCGCGATCTCGATCCTGTTCGGCTTGCAGCGCCTGTGGGTCGAGCGGGGCCATGCGATCACCCTGCCCTCCAATTCACCGGCGTGGCTGGGCGTGCTGTTCGGCGTCGCATCGGGCTTCACCAGCCACGTCGCCCATGCCGGTTCGCCACCCTTCCAGATGTGGGTGCTGCCGCGCAAGCTGCCGCGCGATACGCTCGTTGGCACCACCGCCATCGCCTTTGCGGTGATGAACTGGATCAAGGTGCCGGCCTATGCCGCGCTCGGCCAGTTCACCCACGCCAATCTGCTCGCAACCGCTGCGCTGATCCCCCTCGCCCTCATCTCCACGATGCTGGGCGTGAAGCTGGTCCGCAAGGTCGATCCGGAGCGCTTCTATGTGCTGATCTATGTCTTGATGATCCTGCTCGGCGTGAAACTGCTCGCCGATGCGCTGATGTAAATCCGGCGCGCTCCGGGCCGCACCCTTGCATTCCCCTGATGACAGCGGCGAGCGGTACGCTATGCTAAGGCGTATCGTTCTCAATCCCCCTCGCAGACGATCAGGAGACACAGATATGCGCCTCATTCACGCTGCCCTTCCCGCTCTTCTTCTTGCCGGCATCACCGGCGGGCTGGTCGCACAGCCTGGCAAGCCGGACCCCGCCGCGATTTCCGGCGGCACCTATACCGCCGATCCCGGCCACACGCTGGTGAAGTGGGAGGTCGATCATCTGGGCTTCACGCCCTATTTCGGCATTTTCGGTGACATCACCGGCACGCTCCAGCTCGACCCCAAAAACCCTTCGGCGGCCAAGGTGGATGTGACCATTCCCGTCTCCAAGGTCACCACTGCCAGCGCGGGCCTGACGGCTCACTTGCTGCGCGCCGGCAAGGACGGCAAGGCTGCCGACTTCTTCGGCCCGACGCCCGCCGACGCCCGCTTCGTCTCGACCAGCGTCGTCGTGGACGGTCAGGCTGCCAAGATCACCGGCAACTTCACGCTGAACGGCGTGACCAAGCCGGTCACGCTCGACGCGCGCTTCTATGGTGCCGGCATGGGCATGGGCAACAAGGAGAATGTCGGCTTCACCGCCACCGGCTCGATCAAGCGCAGCGACTTTGGCATTGCTTACGGCCTGCCGATGGTGGGTGACGAGGTTAAGCTCGAGATCGTCGCCGGCTTCACCAAGTAAGCGCTGAGACTATCCGGCCGGTGAGGCGATCACCGGCCGGTCACAGCCCATGCGCGCAAGATGGGCGCGCCGCGCGACGATCCCGTCATCCCCCTTAAAGATTGGCGAGAGCGGATAGACGCCGAGCGGCTGGAACTGCCGAAAATCCATCACCGCCACATCATAGCGTGCGCACAGGGCCGCCAGATCGGTGGACTTCAGCATTTGCAGCGCCATCACTGCCGGTTTGCCGGGCGCACCATCGGCACCGAAGCGCACGAGGTCGGTCATGAAATAGCCACCGCGAATATCGACGAGCACCACATCGGCGTCAGACGCGCGGATCGCAGCCATCGTCTTGGCATAGCCCCGCACATAGTGCTCGGTATCGCGCGCCTGCCAGAGCGTGCCCAGCAGCGCGAACAGAGCACCGGCCACCAGCAGCGCCCGGCCGTAGCGCGCATCGCGCGGTACGACGGCGCGCCAGCCCAGCCCGGCAAGCAGGCACAGCGCGCCGATCTGGCCATGCATATAGCGGAAACCCCAGCCATAGCCCTGATACAGCGCAAGGCAGAGACCGGCGATCACGCCCAGCAGCAGCGGTACAGTCACCGGCACGTCACGCCACACACTCCGCCAGCGCACGCCCAACACTGCCAGGCCGGCGAGCGGCAGGAGCAGCAGATTGTTCCAGGCGATCAGCCGCGAAATGTTCAGCAGCGGCTGGAGATCATCGAGCCGGCCGAACAGGCTGATCAGCTTGTCGACGATGCTGTTGGTGCGGTGGACATCGCTCGGCGGTGCCGGGCCGACCAGCTCGGCCAGCGCCATCGGCCACAGCCGGGCCCAGATCACCATCAGCGCGAGCGCGACACAGATATGGAACAGCGCCGGACCCCAGCGGCGATTGGCGGCCATCCACAGGATGAACGGCGCGATAAACAGCAGCGGGAAGTGCCATTGATGCAGCCCGGCGGCCAGAATCGCGACCAATGCGGCCAGTCCATGTCCCAATGCACCGCCGCGCAACACCAGCGCCAGCCAGATCATGTTGAACGCGAAATGGCTCGTCATCGCATAAGGCGTCATGCCGGTGACGAGCAATTGCGCGGAGGTGAGCGCCATAACCATCGTCACCAGCGCAGCATCGCGCCGATCCGGGTTGAGGCGCCGCGCGATATGCCAGAGCGCGACGAGGCCCGCGCCGAGGGTCACCGGGGCGGCGAGATCGGCCAGCCCGACGCGCTGAAACAGGCTGCGGATTGCGGCATGGACCGGCAAATAGATCGACGTCCAATGCGTATCCGAACCGTAGGGACTGTAGAATTCCGGCTGCATGGCATGGCGGAATTCCAGCCAGGCTTCGGGAATCGGCCAGCCGATCATACCGTGGGCGAGCGCGCCTGCCGTCAGCTCGACCATCACCTCGTCGCGCGAAACGCTGTAGCCATGGAAAACCCACGTCCGCCCCAGCCAGGCGAGCAGAACGACGAGGAGGATGCCGGCGGGAACGAGCGCCCTCCCGGCAAAGGTGCCGCCACTTACGCGCTGGTCAGCCAGCCGACCGCGCGGCACCCGAAGACCGACGATAAAACCCGCGACCAAAAGGCCAAATGCCTGCGCGTCCAGCATCCACATATCCTGCCGGGCGAACAGATATTCGGAAATGCTCCGGCCGGGCTGGCCGCGCAAATGCCACATCCAGGTGCCCCAGCTCAGCGCGAGGCACAGCAGACCGCCCGCCACCAGCGCCGTTGCGAGAGCCAGCGGGCGCCCGCGCTGCGGGTCAGACGATCGGGACATTGCCCTCACGCGCCAGATCTGCGCGAATGAACAGGCCGTCCATTTCCACCAGCAACGGGAAATGGCCTTTATTATTGGCGAACACGGCATTGGGCACGAAGCCGCCGCGCTCCAGAAGCGCGATCATCGTGCGATAGTCCGTCGCGCCATCGTAGAGCGGGCGCACCGACAATTCGGTCTGCGCGGCGGTGATGCGCGCAGCAACCGCGCTGGCCCCGGACCAGACCTGCGCGTCGTGCCCCTGCGTATCCATCTTGAGCAGAATTGCCTTGGCATCGCGCGCCGGCTCCAGATCGGGCAGCAGCGTATCCAGCCGGGCGCAGGGCACATGGACGGTGCGCGTGACCTTGTTGCGCTCGGCAAAAATCTGCTCAAGGCCATCCTGCGGAGCATTGAGCGAGCTGAACTGGTCCGCCGCCATCAGGTGGAAGGTCGCCTCCCCGTCTCGATCCGACAGGGCGATATTATGGACGTGCCATTGCGCATCCTTGCCGGCGATCTCCACCAGCTTCGCGCAGACCTCGGGATGCGGCTCAAACGAGAGGATCGTGCCGCGAAAGCCGACATCCTTGCGCAACATGGTGGCATATTGCCCGGCATTGGCGCCGACATCGATCACGCAATCGATGCCGAAATGCGCGATCAGCCGGCGCAGCGAGACGATCTCGCCATATTGATGCTGGCGGCCGACAAGGCTCAGCCGCACGGCCAGCCAGCGGTCGCGCAGTTCGCGACGGTAGCGGCGCAGGTCGATCATGCCGCGCTCTCCGCGGTCGAGCCGCCGGTTTTGGCCGCGAAGCGCTCACGCGCGACCTGGTAGGCCTCCTGCGTCTGCGCGGCGGCGACATCCCATCCCGTCATCACCTGACCATGGGCGCGCGCGGCCTCGCCCGCCTCCTGCCGACGGCGCGCATCGACGATGAGCTGGCGCAGGGCCACCGCCAACGCTGGGGCATTGCCCGCCGGAAAGCGCGTCGCCACGGCATCGGGAAGGTCGCCGAACATGCCGGCATCGCTGGTTACCATGGCGGCGCCATAGCGCAGCGCGGAGAGGAAGGCACCGCTCGAATCGATCTCGCGATAGGGAAACGCCAGAATGTCCGCCGCGCGCAGATGCGCATCGAGCCGATGCTCGGTGAGGAAGCCGAGATCGGTCACCAGCCGCTCGCTGAAGCCGCCGCCATGAATGGCTTGCAGAAACGCCTCCACCGGCATGAACGGCTTGCCGGCAATGGCCAGCTCGAAAATAAGCCCGTCGCGCCAGAGATCAAGACAGGCCTGCACCAGCAAATCCAGCCCCTTATAGGGCCGAATCGTGCCGAAGAAGAGGATCCGCGGCACGGTTCCGCGCGGGACGGCGGCAAGGTCCTCCGCCGTCGCCTCCCGCAAGGTCATCGGCGGATGCGGCACCAGTGCGATGTCGGAACGATCGATCCCCTGCTTGAGCAGCGTCTCGCGCGTCTGCTCGCCATGGACGATCAGCAGATCGAACTGCCGCAGCAGCGCCTCATAGCCGCGCCCCTGCACGCCGGAGCGATCCTCACCGTGAAACGGGCGGGCATTGTGGACGGTGTGGACCAGCGCCGTCCGGCCTGCGAGGCGATCGAGCAAGATCTTGTCGACCATCGCCAGCGGCAACCACTGGAAATGCGCCACATCGCCTGCCAGCGAACCCAAACGGCCAAGCCGGGCATCCAGCGCATAATCGGCGGCCTTGGCGATCTGCCCGGCGCGGCCATCGCCCAACACCGGCCGTAGCCGCTCGCCAATCCGGAAGAAGCGGGGCTCATAGCGGTAGCGCTTGGGCACGATGGCATCGGTTTCGCGCATCGGCCGACCGATCAGCGTCACCTCATTGCCGCGCGCGGCCAGCGCCTCGCAGAGCCCATCATCATAGCGCGGCGTGAACAGCGAGGGGTCGATCATCGAAATCTTCACACGCTGCCCCTTGCCTGCGCTTCTGCGCTCCGCGCTTCCGTCAGATGCATCAGCATACGCCCATGAACCAGCCCGAGGGATACATGAACAGCGGCGTAGAGAGCCAGAAACCCGGCGGAGAGAGTCCAGCCGAGGCTCTCATGCACGGGCATGGCGAGCGGAACCGCCAGCACACTGCCGAGCAACAGCAGCATCGAAGGCCGCAGCAAGGCGCCGAACCGCCCCAACCCCCATTGCAGATAGACCGAGACGCAAATGAAGCTGAGGCCAAGGAGCAGCGCGATCATCATCGCAATTTCAGAATATTGGAGGTCGAGATTGCCATTAAATATGATGTGGGCGACCAGCTTTCCTGCGACCAGCAGCGCGGCACTGCCGGCCATTGTGGCGCCCAGCGACCAGCCCAGGCAGCGCAGCACCGCGCGCCGCACGCCCGCGCCATCGCCCTGATAGGCCGCGCGGGTCAGGCCGGGAAGAACGGTCTCCGTAAGAGCGCGAATGACGGCGGACAGCGAGCGGGACAGCTTGAACACCAAATCGAAGAGCAGCAGCGGCCGTGGGTCCGGCGTCACCGCCACGATGGTGAAATAGGGTGCGTTATAGGCGCCCACATCACACAGCGTGAGAACGCCGGTCCGACCGAAATCGGAGAGATAATGCGCGCGCACCACCGCCAGCCCTGGCCCCAGCACGATCCAGTCGCGCCGCCGCATCGCCAATGTCGCATGAAAGGTCGCAAGCCCGGTGCACAGCACCCCGAGCGCGACAACCAGCTGAATGAGCACCGAGGCGAGGATGGGCAGCGGCCCGAGTGCGGCCAATAGCAGCGCGAGGCCGGAGATACGGCGGATGCTGTCCAGCGCTTCCCACCAGAGATTGTGATCGACCGCCGCCAGCGCCCGCCGCGCCAGCAGGGTGAGCAGATTGAAGGCTGCGACGAGATAGAAGGTGATGAACAGCGCCGGATAGTCGGTCTTGAGCCAGCCCGTCGCGATGGCGCCACCGATCAGCACGGCGCCCAAGGCCACGAGACCAGCAAGAATCCACAGCAGGGCGACCAGCTCGGCGGGATCGAACGCGCCCTCCCCGCTCACCCGCAAGCGCCGCAACCGGGCATAGGCGATGGCGCTCAGGCCAAGCTCGGCGGACACGGTGAAGTTGGCGAAGGCGACCAGCAGCAGAAAGCCGCGAAACTCCTCAAGGGGGAGAATGCGCACGAACACGAAGGTGACGACGAAGCCCCACAGCATGGCGAGGGCCACATTGCCCAGCTTCACCAGCCCGAGCAGCCCGGAATGACGCTCAAGACGCCCCGCCAGCGCAATCAGGCCGGCCATCACCCCCGCAGGCTCATCATGCCGGACGACGGGCGCGGAACAGCGTGTCTGCCAGCGCCTCCCGCCTCACCGCCTCGGGCGGGCGGGACGCGGCATCAATCAGGTCCACCTCGAAGCCGGCCGCGCGGATGCGCTCGGCAAAGTCACGGCCATATTGGCGGACATGGTCCCACTGGCCGAAGCGCCGCTCCCGCTCGCGGCCAGAGAGATCCGGCGGGCCATCCTCGCTGGGGCGATCCCATAGCGGCACAAGCAGCCAAGCCTCGCCCCCAGGCTTGAGCGCCCGCAGCAGGTTGCGCAGCACCACGGCGTCGTCCGGCACATGCTCCATCACATGGCTGGCATAAATGCGGTCGTAGCGCGACTCGTCGGTCATCGCCATCAGGTCCAGGTGCTGGACACCGGGGACAGCATAGCGTGAGGGGTCGATATCGGCGGGCACATAGTCGCCGGCATGGGCGCGGAAACGCTCGATCAAGCTCGCCTCGCCCGGTGCGCAATGCAGCACCGCGCTCCAGGCCGGCAAGGCGATGACGCCTTCATCAAGAAGATGGTGCATCAGCCGTTCGCGTGGCGATGCGCCGCAATCGAGGCATCCCCACTCCGCTTCATCGCCATAGCGGAAGAAGCCCACCACGTCGTGCCGGCAGGCCGGGCAATGCCGGTCACGCGCAGCGCCGAAGGCTGACCGCACGGCCAGTTCCGCTCTCGAGAGATGCTTACCTGCGGCCTTGCGCACGCGTTGCATGGTGATCATGGCGCGAGCCTATACAATGCTGCACCCCGAAAGCGAGAGGAACCGCACATCTTTGCGTGCACGGCCTCAGTCGCGGGACTTGGCGGGCGTCCACAGCGTGAAGGTCTGCCCGCGCATGGCGAGCATCACGCCCTTCAAAGTCGCCATATAGGCCAGCAACAGGTCAAAGATCGCTGCGAGCGGCCCGCGCCGCGCCATCGCGCCCAGCATCGCCAGCACTAGCCCGGCCGCCACCAGCGCGACTGCGGCAACAGGCGTGATCCGCCAGGCCAGCGCCAGCGCCGCGAGAACCGCCAGCCCGATCCATAACCCGCCGAACCAGCGCACGATCTTGCGGGAGCCATATTTGAATCGGTCGAGCCTGCTCATCCGCCGCAATCCCGGCCGCAAATGCCGGTGCGTGTGCCAGCTGCGGGCGGCGATGCGCACCTTGCGACGATATTCGTCGGCGCGCTGGGCTACCATCGCCTCACGGGCGATGACGTCTTTGGCCTTGATGAGTCGGCGGCCGGCGAAGACAACCGCCATGGAGACGGTGAGATCGTCCAGCACGCTATCCGGAAAATCGGGATACAGCGCGCGCCCGATCGAGAAGATCGATCCGTCCGCCCCCATCACATTGCCGGTGCGCGACTCGAGATCCTTAAGATGCTCCTCGAGCCGCCAGTAAAACGCGCCCACAGACGCCGACGCGCTGCGATCCGCGCCATCATAACGGAGCGAGCCCAGCACGCCGCCGACCTGCGGATCGGCATAATATGGCAGTAGCGCATCGATAGCGTTTGCGTCGAGCAGCACGTTGGCGTCGGTAAAGACGAGAATATCGCCCGTGGCCATGGCCGCGAGTTGCTTCATCCCGTGCGCCTTGCCGCTGCGACCCGGACCGCGCAGCAGCGTGAGGACGTCCTGAGCCTGGCCCAGCAGGTCGCCCGTGCCATCGCCGGAGCCATCGTCGAAGGCGAGGATCTGTAATGCCGGATGCCGCGCCTTGAGCGCACGCAGATTCTCGATCTTCGTGGGCAGCGATGCGGCCTCGTTATAGGCGCAGAAGAGCAGCGAGACGGTAGGCGGGACCGCGCCGCCCGCGTGCTGGACCGGCTTGGTCGGCAGCAACCGCAGGATGAGCGGATAGATCAGGAACGGCCAGACCAGCAGCACCGCACATAGCACGATGATGAGGGCGAGGATCACATCGACGGGCGTCATCGCATGTGTCCCCTCCGGGCTTCCCTGTTCTCCTGCGAAAGCAGGAGCACAGGGCGCAGCAGATGAACTTTGCCGCCCTGGGCTCCTGCTTTCGCAGGAGCACAACGCCCCTCTGCAAAACGCCCATCCTCAGAATGCATTGTCATGCGCCAGCACCCGCAGCGTCGCGACAATTATCCGCAAGTCCCGCCAGATCGACCAGTTAGTCACATATTCAAGATCGGACTGGAGCCGGTTGATGAGATCCTCATGCCGGTCGGTCGGGCCGCGATGGCCACGCACCTGCGCCAGACCGGTCATGCCCGGTTTGATGCAATGTCGCGCCCAATAGCGCTCATCGACCTCCCAATAGAGGCTCTGCGCCGCCTTCGCCGCCGGGGCATGCGGGCGTGGACCGACGATGCTCATATCGCCTTTCAACACATTGAAAAGCTGCGGCAGTTCATCGATACTCGTGCGCCGCAGAAAGGCGCCGATGCGGGTCACGCGCGGATCGTCCTTTTCGGTGAGCTTGTCCGCCTTGAGGTCGCTCAGCGCCATATGCATGGTGCGGAATTTGAGGATCATGAACGGTCGCGCATCGCGCCCCAGCCGCTGCTGGCGGAAGAACACCGGCCCCGGCCCCGAGAGCTTCACCGCCAACGCGCCGAAAATCAGGATCGGCGAGAGCGCCAGGATCGCCGGCACGCAGATCGCCAGATCGAACAGGCGCTTCAACAGCCGGTCCCGGAACAGCAGCGGTCCACCCGCAACCACCAGCGTCGGATGATCGGCAAAGGCGCTCACCTTCGCGGGCACGAACTGGCGCATCTCCGGCACCAGGATTTCTCCCTTGGCGGACAGGGAGGTAAGCGCGATGCGCCAGTCCGCGATCCGCTCGGCGGGGCACGCGACGACCACGCGCTCGGCACCACCGACACCATCGGCGAGGCGCTCGGCCATTTTGGCATCCCGCGCGGTGGGATCGAAGCCGATCGCCTGCGCATCCACCCGCCAGGCATCGCGCGGCGTTTCGATCTCGACGCCATCGACCAGCAGCACCGTGATGTGCGGCACCGTGCCGACCAGCCAGATTGCCAGCCGGTCGATCAGCGGACGCACCGCGATCAGCCCGCCGGCAGACAAAGCGAGGCCGACCATGAAGGTGAGACGCGACAATTGCTCGGCGATCTTACCGAGGTAGATGATGAACAGGGTCAACATCACCGCTTGCGCCAGCGACCATACCGCCTTGGCGGCGCTCGCCCGACGATTGCCGATCATCCTTATCCCGTAGACGCCGCCATGCACGGCAATGAGCACGTAGACGGGCACGATCATTGCCGCCATCACCAAGCCATGCGGCTTGCCCGGCTCGCCGATGAGGGACCCCAGTACCAGAAGATTGGCCAAGGCAAAGGCCAGCCCGAGCACCAGCATGTCGAGCATGATGCTCAGCAGATAGAGGCGCAGGCGTGCTGCTTCCTTCGACTGCGCGGGTTTGGCTGCCATGGCCGCGCGCTATGCCCCTGCGCGGGGGCCGTCAACGAGATTGTGCGTGGGCGGCGCGGTGGCATCCGTCGCAGTTCCAGCAACATATGTCCCGCGCCGGGGCAGGATTTCGGGATCATCGCTGGAATATCGTGTATGACCCTTTTATGACGGCCACCCTAGAACGCCGCGGAGAGATGATGCAGCATAGCCCCAACAGACCAGCGCCAGCCGTGAACAGGATCCAAAACAACCTGCTTGCGGCGCCGGAGAGACGTCTGCTGAACTGGCTGTGCAGCATCATGCCCCGCTGGGTCACGCCCGATATGCTCACGACGCTGGGCGTGGTGGGCGGGCTTGCCACCTTCGTCGGTTATGCCGGCAGCAGCTTTGGCGACCAATGGCTGTGGCTGGCGATGGCCGGCTATGTGTTGCAGTGGTTCGGCGACTCGCTGGATGGCAGCCTCGCCCGCTATCGCCACATTGAGCGGCCATCCTACGGTTACTTCATCGACCATAGCTGCGACGGCATCGTGACCTTGCTCATTCTGGGCGGCATGGGGTTCAGCCCCTATGTCCGGGTGGACGTCGCGATGTTCGCGGTCGTCGGCTATCTGCTGCTCTCCATCCACGCCTATCTCGCGGCTCGGGTGATGGGCGAATTCAAGCTCTCCTATGGCATAGCCGGGCCGACGGAGCTGCGCTTCGTGCTGATCGGCATGACCATCGGCATGATGCTCACCGACCCCACCAAAGCGCCGGCCATCTCGCCATTCGACATGATCGTTGGCGGCGTGGGCGTGATCTTCGTGGTGCTGTTCGTCAGCCAGACGCTCGTTGCGGGCCGTCAACTGTCCCGGTCGGACAACGCCCGGCGCGGCTAAACGGCGCGGCGCCCGACGCAGCCTGCCTTATTCGGCGGCCTCTTCCAGATGACCATGCGACGCAGCCTGCATCGCCACGATGCCGAGCTTGGCGAGCAGCGCGCCATCCCTGTCGTCGCCGGCATTGGGTGTGGTGAGCAACTTGTCTCCGGTGAAGATGCTGTTGGCCCCAGCCATGAAGCAGAGCGCCTGACAGGCCTCGCTCATGCTCTCCCGCCCCGCTGAAAGGCGGACCATCGCCTGCGGCATGGCGAGCCGCGCCACCGCCACAGTGCGGACGAATTCGATCTCATCGATCTTGGCGAGCGGCGTATCGGCGAGCATGTCGCCGAGCACGGTGCCCTTCACCGGGACCAGCGCGTTGATCGGCACGCTCTCCGGATGCGGCATCGTCGCCAGCGCGTGGATGAAGCCGATGCGATCCTCTCGCGTCTCGCCCATGCCCACAATGCCGCCGCAGCAGACGTTGATCCCGGCAGAGCGCACGGCTTCCAGCGTCTCGATCCGGTCGGCAAAGCTGCGCGTCGTGATCACCTCGCCATATTTTTCCGGCGCGGTGTCGATGTTGTGATTGTAATAATCCAGCCCTGCCTCGGCGAGCATCTGCGCCTGACCGGGCGTCAGCATCCCCAGCGTCATGCAAGTTTCCATGCCCATCTCGCGCACGCCCTTTACCATCTCGATGAGGGCGGGCATGTCGCGGTCCTTGGGGTTGCGCCAGGCTGCCCCCATGCAGAAGCGGCCCGAGCCGGCATCCTTGGCCTGCGCGGCGGATTGCAGCACGGCGCGCACGTCCATCAGCTTGGTGGCCTTGAGGCCCGTCTCTGCATGGACGGACTGGTTGCAATAGCCGCAATCCTCCGGGCAGCCGCCGGTCTTGATCGAGAGCAGCGTCGAGAGCTGCACCTCGTTGCGCGGATGATTGGCCCGATGCACGCCCTGCGCCTCATAGAGCAGATCCATGAACGGCAGATCGAACAGCGCGGCGATTTCCTCGCGCGTCCAGTCGGTGCGGGGGGCGGTGGTCACCGGCGCGGCTGCGGATGAAAGCTGTGTCATAGCCTGCCCCTCTGCCTTAGGCCGAGCCGCTTGAAAAGCCACTCTTGCCATTGGCGGCATCCGCATAGCGCCTGAGCGCATCCGCATAACGCCCGACCAGCCGCCGCGCCTGTTCGTCGGCGGGCATCGCAGCAAGCGCCGCGCTCAGCCGCACAGGCCATTCTCCCTGCAGATCGCCCAGCCGCTCTCGAGCGATGCCAATGGTGAAGAGGATGGCACGGCTCTCCGGCAGGCGCCTCAGCGTTTGCCGTTCGCAGCGGACGATCAGCGTCTGCCCGGCATTGTCCGGCGTGACATGCGCAAACGCGGCGGCCTCATCGACGGTCGGGAGATAGCGCCACTCCATGGACGGCACGATGAACCAGTTGGCCCGCGCGAAAATTGGCCCCGCTTTCAGCCCATTCATGAAATGATCGACACCGGGCGCCAATTGCTCGGCATAGCCATGGATGGGCGCATGGATCTGCGCCATCGGTCGGCGGATCTTGTCCGCAATGCGCCAGTCGGTCGGGAAGCCCACCGCAGCGGCGGTAAGCTGCCACGGCCCGCCAGGCTCCGCCTGCTGCATGATGCACAGATCTTCCCAGCAGCCGCGCGCGATATCGACCAGCTCTCCTGAAATGCCGACCATCGCGCCGAGTTCGCGGATGGCGCCATAGGCACCGGGCAGCGTCTGCACCGCCGCCGGGTGCGCATCGAACACGGCGGCGCGGGCGGCGCGGTCGAAGTCCGGCCAGAGCCAGTCCTCCTCCGGCACGCGGCGCAGGCCCATGGTCATCGCCCGGCCCATTCGCGCGGCGGCCAGCAGATCGGGCACGGAGAAGCCAAGCGTCATGCCGCCCCGCCTCCGTGCCCGGCTGCCATCCTCAGAGCGCGTCCAGCGCCTGCGCCATGTCCGCGATGATGTCATCGATATGCTCGATGCCAACCGACACGCGCACCACGTCCGGCCCGGCGCCAGCTGCGACCAGTTCCGCCTCTGACAGCTGGCTATGGGTGGTCGAAGCAGGGTGGATAATCAGCGAGCGGGTATCGCCGATGTTGGCCAGATGGCTGAACAGCTTGACGCCGGAGACGAGCTTGATGCCAGCCTCGCGCCCACCCTTCACGCCGAAGGTGAACACGGCGCCGCCTTTGCCGCCCAGATAACGCTGCGCGAGCGCATGATAGGGATCGTCCGGCAGACCGGCATAGCGCACCCACTCGACCTTGGGATGCTTCTGGAGCCACCGCGCCAGCGCCAGCGCGTTATCGCAATGCCGCTCCATGCGCAGCGACAGGGTTTCCATGCCAGTGAGCGCGAGGAAGGCATTCATCGGCGCCAGCGCAGGCCCCAGATCGCGCAGGCCCAGCACCCGGCAGGCGATGATGAAGGCAATCGGTCCTACCGCGTCGCTCAGCACGGCGCCGTGGTAGGAGTCGTTCGGCTGGGTCAGCGCAGGGAACTTGCCGGACTTCACCCAATCGAACTTGCCGGCGTCCACGATCACGCCGCCGATGGAATTGCCATGGCCGTTGAGGAACTTGGTGACCGAATGCACCACGATGTCTGCGCCATGCTCGATCGGGCGGCACAGCACAGGCGTCGCCAGCGTGTTATCCACGATCAGTGGAATGCCGGCGTCGTGCGCGATCTTCGCGATCGCCCCGATATCCTGCACCACGCCGCCGGGATTGGCGAGGCTCTCGATGAACACGGCGCGCGTGCGGTCCGTGATCGCCGCGGCGATATTGGCCGGATCGTCCGCATCCACGAAGGTCGAGCCCCAGCTCATCTTCTTGAAGCTATGACCGATCTGGTTGAGCGAGCCGCCATAGAGTTTCTTGGCCGCGACGATGTGATCGCCGGCTTCGAGCAGCGTGTGGAACGCCAGGAACTGCGCGGCATGACCCGAGGCCACGGCCAGCGCGGCAGCACCGCCCTCAAGCGCGGCAATCTTGCCTTCCAGCGCACCGTTGGTGGGGTTCATGATTCGCGTGTAGATGTTGCCGAACTCCTGCAGCGCGAACAGGCGCGCGGCGTGATCAGCATCGTCGAACACATAGGATGCGGTCTGGTAGATCGGCGTGATCCGCGCCTTGGTGGTCGGGTCGGGCTCGGTTCCGGCATGGACAGCGAGGGTATCGATCTTCTGGCTCACGGGGCTGCTCTCCTTTGTTTTGCGCGAAGCGTGACCGACAGCGGCATGGACCGCCATACAGAAAGGCTCCTTAGCGCCTCACCGGCGCAAAGCCTACCGCCAGCGCGCGCCCACAGACCGATGATCCTCCACCTGCTTGCAGAGATCGCTCCCGATCGCCAACTAGGCACCACAGACAGGACACGCCATGCACATTCAGGACTCCACGCCCCGCCCCCGCCAGATCGCCGAGATCGGCAGCTATCACGCGCATATTTATTATGATGCCGCGACGCGCCCGGTGGCGGAGCGCCTGCGCGCAGGCGTGTCCGATCGATTTTCCGTTCGGCTGGGGCGCTGGCACGATCGGCTGGTCGGGCCGCACACGCAATCCATGTTTCAGATCGCCTTTGCTTGCAGCCTGTTCGACACGCTGGTGCCGTGGCTGATGCTCAACCATGGTGGACTGAGCATTCTCATCCACCCCAATACGCTGAACCAGCGGCGCGATCATCTGGAGGACGCGCTGTGGATCGGCGCCCCGCAGGCGATCCTTGGCGACCGCCTGCCAACCGAGGGCGCAGAGCCGAATGATGTCGGTGAGATCAATTCCGCGCCCGTTGCCGGAGTCACCATCTAGCGAGGCAGTATCCCTTCGCCGCAGCACAGGTCGGAGCCATGCGACAGACATAGAAAAACCCCGCCAAGTCGTTGAACCTGGCGGGGTTTTCCATGGTGGGCGTGGCAAGGATTGAACTTGCGACCCCTGCGATGTCAACACAGTGCTCTACCACTGAGCTACACGCCCACTTGAGAGGAGAGGCCCTTACGCAACGTGCGAGGGCGGCGCAAGCGCAAATATCAGAGAAGGTTCTCTGCGCTGGTCCGATTGAACATGCGATCAACCTCCATCACCAGATCGCGCAAGTGAAACGGCTTGGAGAGAACCTTGGCTTCCGGCGCGACGCGGCCCGCGCGCAGGGTCACCGCCGCAAAGCCGGTGATGAACATCACGCGCGTATGCGGCGAGACGGACGCGACATGCTGGGCCAGCTCGATGCCGTCCATTTCCGGCATCACGATATCGGTTAGCAGCAGATCGAAATGCTCGGCCTCGATGATCGGCACCGCCGCCGTGCCCCGGTCCACCGCCACGACCTCATAGCCGGAGCGTTCGAGCGCACGAACGAGATACTGCCGCATCGAGTCATCGTCTTCCGCCAACAAAATGCGAAACATGCGCGTGCCGAAGCCTCCGGGATACTCGTCGATCACACCGCCATAAAGCCTGATAGGCCTTGGCGTCACCCCTTGCTTTATGCGAAAAGCGATTAAGAATTTCCATCAGTTGCGGCCAATTGCGGAAAATTTCGCAGCCGCAAGCGGCCCTGTGGAGGACCATTGCGACCCAAGCCTGCCCGGAGTCATGACGCGTTTCATCACTATGGCGTGGCCGGTGATTGCGGTCCTCTGGTGTTCGCCGTCCCTCACGCGGGGCGGGACTATTCCCCCGCCCTGCTCGCGCGGGCCCGCGTCTCGCAAAAGGCTTTGCAGGGGCTGGAGGACCGCTATGCCGATCTGCTGGTGGAAAGGCTCATCGAGCAAGGCCATCATGTGCTGATCGCGCGCCAGCCCCGCGCCCTGATCGATCTCAATCGCGACGAGCGGGAAGTCGATCTGCGAGGCATCCAGGGGGCGCCATGGAGCTTTCGTGGCCAAAGCAGCGCAAAATTGCGCGGTGGCCTGGGCCTGATCCCGGAACGACTGGCCACGACGGGCGGTCTCTGGCGCGATCCCCTGCCCTACGCTGTCCTGTGCCAGCATATCGAGCAGGTCCATCGCCCCTACCACGCCGCGCTGGCGGCTGCGCTTGACGTGACGCGCCGTCGCTATGGCATCGCGCTGCTGCTCGACATTCATTCCATGCCACCGCTCAAGGCAACCACAGCCGACATACCGACTCCGCGCGTGGTGATCGGCGACCGATTCGGGCGGAGCGCAACGGATCGGCTGACCGACCTGTGTGCGGACGTCATCCGCCGGCACCGGCTGCCGGTGGCGATCAACGCGCCCTATGCGGGTAACCATATTCTTGAGCGACATGGCCGGCCCGAGCGGGACGTTCACGCCATTCAGATCGAATTCGATCGGTCGCTCTATCTGGATGCGGCAATGGCCGAACCGGGGCCTGGCCTTGCCGATGTGCAGGGCCTGCTTATGACACTGGCCGAGCACCTCTCGCGCGAGCTGATTGACTTTACCCGGCCGCTGGCGGCCGAATAGCGCAACCCGAGCCATCTTCGTTTAACCATAAAAAACCACCCCGTGCGATGCACAGGGTGGCCCAGGTTCAGGGAGGAGACGTCCCGAAAGGGCGGGACGCCCACGCAACGGCTCGAAAGGGGGAACAAGCCATTGCGTATTTTGAAGTTAAGGCACGGCCCGAGCCTTTTCAAGCCCGGGCCGCAAGAGGTAGATGATTTTTTCAACTTATCGCCTCGCCCCGCCGAAAAAATCGAGCGCCTGAGCGAGGGGCGCGATTTAGCTGATCTGGTAAGCCGGCACCGGGCCAAGGCCGAGGGCGCGCTGAGCGAAGAACAGCTCGCGCATGCCCTGCAGCGAGAACAGATGCGCATGGATGAGCGGAAGCGCACCGCTCTGGTTGAACTTGCGCAGCTGGTCGCCGCGCAGCTCGCGCAGCTTTTCCTCATTGACCATCTGGAAACCGCGATAAACGAAGGGCTGCTCCTGATCCGGAATCTGGATGCTCAGCTCGCCGTCCATCAGAAGCTCCTGCTCCTGCAGTTCCTTGACGAACTGGCCGGTGCGCATCGCCGCTTCCTCGAACTGCTGGCAGAAGGCGAGCAGTTCCTTGGTCAGCTCGCTGGCCTCGCCATTTTCGATGAGCGGACGACCGTCCTCATACTCACCGACGATTTCGCTGGTCGGATCGAAGCACAGCGACAGCTCATCGGAATCCGGACGCAGGCGCACCAGCATCCAGGGGTAGCGACGGATATAGGCGGGAACATAGCCGTCCTCGCGGCGCAGCTTGCCCTCGCTGTCGACCAGCGTGTTGACGCCCTCGTTGAGGCCCATCAGCGCCAGCGGCACGGGATTGGGGCCGCTGGAGAAGACGATCGGCAGGAAACGCTGGGCCTGCGCGAACTCGTCGAGCGTCAGCGGGACGGCGTGGACGCCCACGATATGCGGCGCGGTGTCATAGTTGCGCAGCGTGTACTTGCCGTGCTGCTCGACATTGAGCGGCACCAGGTCGTTATAAAGCAGAGGCAAATTCTGGGCTTGTGGCGCGCTGGCCATGACATCGGTCTCCTGAAACGGACATGGATCAGCCCGTTCCCGATGGGCCGGCTGAATGACGCCCGGCCATAAAGGGCCGCTCGGGCCTAGGCAAGGGGCACAAGCTTGCCGGGATTGAATAGGCCCTGTGGATCGAACGCCCGCTTGATCGCCCGCACCGCATTCAGCTGGGCGGGTGGCGTAAGACGCGCAAACTCCGCGATCTTCATCTGGCCGATCCCATGCTCGGCCGAGATCGATCCGTGCATCGCCACGACGATATCGTTGACGAAGCGCGTCGCCTCTTCCCCGTGCGTGCCGAGCCAATCCGCCCCCTGCCCTGGGCCGGTGCCGGCTGGCGCGCGGACATGGAAGTGCACATTGCCATCGCCAAGGTGCCCGAAGGACGAAGCCGTCGCCCCCGGGAACCGCGCCTCGCACGCCGCTGCCGCTTCGATCATGAAGCGGGGCATGTCCGCAATCGGCACGCTCACATCGAACTGCAGCGCAGGCCCCTGCGCCCGCTCCGCCTCCGATCCGCTTTCCCGCAGTTTCCAGAACGCTTCGGCCTGCGCCTCGCTGGCGGCGATGGCCGCATCGACGACCAGACCTTGTTCGAAGGCCTCGGCCAGAGCGGCCTCCAGCCGGGCAGCCGCGCTCTCTTGCTCGTCGGCCGCGTCCAGATCCACCTCGATCAGCGCATTCCACGGCGTGCGGGTCTCGATTGGCGCGCGGGTGTCGGGAATCACATCGAGCACATGGCCGAGCGTGTCGCGCGCCATCACCTCGAACCCCTCGACGACGGACCCGAGGCGCCGTTCGAGAAATCGTAGCAGCGCCAGCGCCTGCGCGGGGTCTTCCACGCCGGCCCAGGCCACGGCCCGATCGGCGATCGCCGGCACCAGACGAAGGCTCGCGGCCGTCACGATCCCCAGCGTTCCTTCCGCCCCGATGAGCAGCTGCTTGAGATCGTAACCGCGATTGTCCTTCTTAAGCGCGGCAATCCCATCATGGATCGTGCCATCCGGCAGCACTGCCTCGATACCTTCCACCAACGCGCGCATGGTCCCGTGCCGCAGCACCTGCGTCCCGCCGGCATTGGTGGAGACCAGCCCACCCACTGTCGCCGACCCCTTGGCGCCGAGGCTCAGCGGAAACCGCCGGCCGACCGCCGCTGCCGCCTCATGCAGGGTCGAGAGAATGACACCTGCCTCGCACACGGCGAGATTGGCGGCAGGATCGATCGCGCGAATCCGGTTCATCGCGCGGAGCGAAAGGATGAGGGCGCTGCCATCGGCCGGGGGCGTGGCGCCGCCGACCATGGAGGTATTCCCGCCCTGCGGCACCAGAGCGACGCCATGATCGTGCGCGCAGCGGACCATCGCGGCCACCTCCTGCGTGGAGCGTGGCGTCAAAATGGCGACCGCCTCGCCATGATATTTGCCGCGCCAGTCTCCCAGCCAGGGCACGATCAGATCGCGATCCTCTATCAGGCCACGGGGACCAGCAATCGCACGAAAGGCGTCCAGAACTGTCTCGGAGATCATGCCCGCCTATATGCCCTCTGCGCCGCCGCATGGCCACCATCTGCGCGCAAAAATGCTTGCGAAGCGCGCGTCTTCGTTGTTGATCATACAATTAATCGGCTGTTCAAGCGGTAAGGGTTAGGGCATTTTCCTCCCCTGGGGTCAGTTCATTGCCAGCATCGTCGCCAACCATTTTGCTGCCGCTCCTGCTTTTGGGAGCATCGCAGGCCGTAGAGGCCGAGCAGCGCGTGGCGAGCCCAGAGATGAGCCCGATGGCCCGCATGGGACAGGTCCAGTTCGCCCAGCTCTCCATCGAACAGCGAGTGATCATCCGCATCCCGACCATGCCGGCGCAACCCCGAACAGCCGCACCGGCGCCCCCGGTCATCCAGTGGAAGGAAGGCCGCGGCCCGCGTTGCCTGCCGCTCAACCTGATCCGCGCGGCGGTGGTGACGCATGCCGATGGCGTGACGATGGTGGTGAGCAACACCGAGCGCTACCGCGCGCATCTGGGGCGGGCCTGCCGGGCGGCGGACTTCTATTCCGGCTTCTACATCTCGCCCGACAAGGATGGCGTCCTGTGCGCCGGGCGGGACATGCTCCATGCTCGCAATGGCTCTGCCTGCGAGATCGAGCGCTTCTCGCGCCTCACGCCCCAGGTCGTGCGCGCCGATCCTGATGACGACCAAAGACGCGCGCGATCTGATCGATAACTGCCGATAAGCGGGGCGGAATTTCGCTTCCCGCGTTCGAGGCCAGAAACCATATCGCCGCCGCAGCATTATCATGACGGGGAGCCTCAAGGCTCGCGGACGTCGCGTCAATCGCGACAGGGGAGCCGTCGTTGCGACTAAGATTACTGAAGGCAGGCTTGAAGCCAAGCACGCAGAACTTTGGAAAAGCCTGGCGTGGAAGCTTGCTGGCGAGTGCCGGGATGCTGTGCCTTCTCGCGCATGCCGCACACGCCCAGGCCCCAGCGACCGAGCAGACGCAGCCGACCCGAAATTCAGACGCGGCCCCTGTTGAGGCGATCATTTCAGACGAAGAGTTCGACGCCAGCATTCCACCGATTGATGAAAGCGCGCCCCTTGGCAGCGTCCAGGCATGGGAAGCCGACGCAGACCGGCGCGCGGCCAGCACCGGCCGAGATGCCAGCGTGAGCGCCGAGCCGACCACCACCGAACAATCGGAGGATAATGGCCTGCCTGCTCCGCCCGAACTGGACAAGGAACTCGACCGGCCCCTCACCCCGCTTAACGCCTTCGATGTCGAAACCTTCGACGAGAGCCAGTATACCGAGGCTGACGAGGGGCCCGCGCCTTCGCTGCGCTACAGCTACAAGATCGAGGGTCTCTCCGCGCTGGACGGTACCGGCCCGGTGCTGCCCGTCGATGGCGGAGACATTGTCAGCCAGTTCAAGTCGCTCTCCGCCCTCGAAGATGGCGATGGCAAGGCCGACAATGGCGCCATGATCAATGCCCGGCTGGAGGAAGACCAGAAATTGCTGGTCGATATCCTCTCCTCGCAGGGCTTTTTCGATGCCACGGTGCGGGGTTCGCTGGAGCTTCCCGAGCAGGACAGCAAGGGGCCGATTACGGTCATCCTGCAGGCCACGCCCGGCCCGCGCTATCATCTGGGCGAGATCCGGTTCGATGCGCCGCCGGTGCAGCCCGGAGACCTCATCACCCGCGCCTTCCGGCCCCGCACTGGCGACCCCATCGTGGCGGAGCGCATTCTCGGCGCGGAAGCCAATATCGCAGTCACCCTGCCGGAGAACGGCTATCCGTTCGTGAATGTCGGCCAGCGTGATATCGTGCTCGATCCGGAAACGGAGGCTGGCGACTACACGCTGCCGATCACCCCCGGCCCCCGCAGCAGCTTCGGCGACATCGTGGTCGAGGGCGAGAAGCCGGTGTTTGAGCCGGACCATATCCAGAAGATCGCCCGCTTCCGCAAAGGGGAGCTGTATGACAGCCGCAAGATCGATGATCTTCGCCAGGCGCTGATCGCCACCGGCCTGCTCTCCGTGGGATCCGTGACGCCCCGCCCGAGCGGCGAGCCCGCGGGCGACGGCACGGACTATGCGACCCTCATCGTCAATCAGGAGGCCGGCCCCGCCCGCACCCTCGCCGCCCAAGCCGGCTATGGCACGGGCCAGGGCGTCAAGGTCGAGGGGAGCTGGACGCACCGGAACATGTTCCCGCCCGAGGGCGCGCTGATCGTTCAGGGCACGGCCGGGACGTTGGAGCAAGGCCTTGGCGTGTCCTTCCGTCGCTCGAATGCCGGCAAGCGGGACCGCAGCGTGGAACTGGGCATCGATGCACGCCACAGCAATTTCGACGCGTTCGAGGCGTTTACGGGCCGTCTTTATGGCCGCATCGCCTACGAAAGCACGCCGATCTGGCAGAAGCGGCTGACCTATAATTTCGGCTTCGAGCTGCTCGGCTCGAACGAGCAGGATTATAATTTCGACGCCGGTGAGCTGCGCCGGCGGACCTATTATGTCGCGGCGCTGCCCGGTCAGGTGACGTTCGACACATCCAACTCCCTGCTCGACCCGACCCGTGGCTTCCGGATCTCCGCCTGGCTCTCGCCGGAGGCATCGCTCGGCAGCGGCGCGCAGACCTACGCCCGCGCCCTGCTGGAAGGCACGGGCTACTATCCCATCTCGGACGGCTTCGTGCTGGCCGGCCGCGCGCGCGTCGGCATGATTGGTGGCGCGGCGCGCGAGCAGATCGCACCCTCGCGGCGCTTCTACGGCGGTGGCGGCGGATCGGTGCGCGGCTTTGGCTATCAGGAACTCGGCCCCAAGGATCCCGACGCCCGCCCCATCGGCGGCCGCAGCCTCGTCGAGGCCGCCGCGGAAGTGCGCTATCGCTTTGGCGATTATGGCATCGTCGGCTTCATCGATGGCGGGCAGGTCTATACCAGCCAGGTCCCCCGCTTTGACGATTGGCGCTTCGGCGTCGGCATAGGCGGTCGCTTCTACACCAATTTCGGCCCGATGCGGCTCGATGTCGCCACACCGATCAACCGCCAGCCGGGAGAATCCCGTATCTCCGTCTACGTCTCCATCGGGCAGGCTTTCTGATGGCTGATCCGACCCCACCCCCCGCGCCGATCGCCTCGGACATGCCGGAACAGACGACCGCCGACACCGTGATCGTCCGCCGCCGGAGCTGGCCGCGCCGCGTGCTGATCGGTATCGGCGCACTGCTCGCCTTGCTGCTGGTCGTGATCATTGGCGGCTATGCCTGGCTGAACAGCGACAGTGGGCGGGGCTTTGTCACCCGACAGATCACCGGCCTAAAGTTCGAGAACGGCATGTCGATCGGCATTGGGCGGATCGACGGCTCGATCTTCGGTGCCATGCGCCTGCGCAATGTGGAGGTGCGCGACACAAAGGGCGTGTTCCTGAGCGCGCCGCTCATCGAGATGGACTGGCGGCCGCTGGCCTATGCGCGCAGCCATGTCGACATCCGCTCCCTGTTGATCCCGGCCGCCCGGCTGCATCGCTCGCCGGAATTCAAGCCGACGCCATCCAGCGATGGGCCGCTGCTGCCCGATCTCGACATTGACGTGAACCGGCTCGACATCGGCCGCCTGCAGATCGACGCGCCGGTGACCGGCCGCAAGCACCTGCTCGGCCTCGCCGGGACGGTCCACATTGCGGACCGCCGCGCGCGGATCAAGGCGGACGGGCGCGCCCTTGTGGCGCCGGGCGTTGCGGGTGGCGACAGGCTCGCGCTGATGCTCGATGCCGTACCGGAATCCAACCGTCTGGCGGTCGATCTGCGCGTGACCGCCCCGGCGCAGGGCTTGCTGGCGAGCTACACCGGCATCGCGCAGCCGACAGCCATCGCGCTGGCCGGCAAGGGTGACTGGCAGAGCTGGACCGGCAAGCTGACGGGCCGCATGGGCAGCGAAAGCCTCGCCAATGTCGCGATCACGGGCCGCGACGGCACCTTCACGGTGCGCGGCCCCTTGCGGCCCGGGCTTTTCCTCACCGGCCCGGCTCGCGCCATGCTCGAGCCGGTGACGCAAATCGACATGACCGCTGCCCTCGCAGACCGCCGCGCCCAGATTCGTGGCGGCCTGGCCAGCGACAACTTCACCTTCGGCGCCCAAGGCCTCATCGATCTGGGTGCCAGCCGCATGGAGAATCTCGATCTCGCCTTCCGGCTCACCAAGCCCAGCGTGATCGCCGAAAACCTGCGCGGCGCGGACATCGCGATGAACGCCACGCTCAACGGCGCCTTCGTCGCGCCGACGATCCGCTATGGCGTGAATGCCCGCCAGATCGGCTTTGGCGCCACACTGATCGAGGGTCTCGCCGTCTCGGGGAGCGCCGCGCTGGATAAGGACCGCTGGATGATCCCCGTCGAGGGACGCGCCCGGCGGATCAGCGGCGTCAATGCCAGCATCGAGCCACTGCTCACCAATGTCAGCCTGGACGGCGACCTGGCTTATGCCAATGGCCGCATCCTCTCGGACAATATGCGGCTGCGGTCCGACCGGATCGACGCCACCGCCGTGATCGTGGCCGACCTCAACACCGCGCTCTACACGGGCGCCCTGAATGGCCGGGTGAATGGCTATCAGGTCGAGAGCGTGGGCATCTTCAACCTCCAAACCGACATGGACCTCAAAACCGGCCAGAACGGTTCTTTCCGCCTCGGCGGCCGCGTCACCGCGCGCTCGACACGCCTGCTGAACGACGGGCTGCAAAGCTTCCTCGGCGGCAATGCATTGATCGTCGCGGATGTCGGCTATGACAGCAATGGCGTGGCCAGCGTCGAGCGGCTGAACGTCTCGGCGCCACAATTCCGCATGACCGGCGCGCGCGGTCGCTACGGCGCTGATGGCAGCGTGCGCTTCTCCGGGCGCGGAAGCTCGGATCAATATGGCCCGCTGGGCGTCGAGGTCACAGGCACGGTCAATCGGCCGCTGGTCCGGCTGGCAGCCGAGCGGCCGGGCCTTGGCATTGGCCTGGCCAATCTGACGGCGACCGTGCGGGGCGAAAACGGCACCTATCTGGTGCAGGGCGAAGGCGCCTCCGACTACGGACCGCTGGACCTCAATCTGGCTGTAATGACTGCGCGCGGGCCTTTGACCGTTGACGTGCGCCAAGGCACGAGCTTCGGCGGCGTCGGCCTCTCCGGGCGCGTCTCGCAAAGCCGCGCCGGTCCGTTCGAGGGCACATTGCTGGCCGATGGGTCCGGCATCAACGGGCGGGTTGCACTCTCCGCGCAGGGTGCCGTCCAGCGCGCGCTGGTGGATGCCAACGCGCGCAATGCCAGCCTGCCCGGCAAGGCCGGCCTCACTGTGGAGCAGGCGCTCATCAAGGCGGACATTCTGTTGACCGAGCAGCCGCAGGTCGTTGCCGATGCGCAGCTTGCCGGCACGCGGATGGGCGATCTCACCATCGCGGTCGCGCGCGGCACGCTGAACTATCGCGACGGCGGCGGTCAGGCGAAGCTGTTGGTCGAGGGCCGCACGCGCTATCCGTTCCGCCTGGCCGCCAACGCCCGCATGGCGCGGGACCTGTGGCAGCTCGCGCTGGACGGTCGCTTCAACGGCGTCGACGTCAAGACAAGCTCGCCGATGCGCATCGTGCCCTCGAACGGACGCTATACGCTCGCCCCGACGCGGCTCACGGTCGGCGGAGGCACCTTGCACCTCGCCGGCCATTATGGCGACGGCATGGCCGTGCAGGCGCGGATGCAGGATCTCAACCTCGCCATCGCCAACCCCTTCATGCCCGGCCTTGGCCTCGGCGGAAAGGCCACCGGCAGCCTCGATTTCACCCAGGCCAGCGAGACGGCCTTCCCCGCCGCCGACGCCCGCCTGACGATCGACGATTTCACCCGCACCAGCCTCGCGGCCGTCTCCGAACCGGTCGATATCCAGTTCGCCGGCCGGCTGATCCCGCAAGGTGGGGAGGCGAATGCGCTCATCCGCCGGCGCGGCGCCGCGATCGGCCGCATGAAGGTCAGCCTCCAGCCGCTCGGGCCGGGCGCGGGTAGCTGGTCGACCCGCCTGCTCGCCGCGCCTCTGTCCGGCGGCTTGCGCTACAACGGACCGGCCGACGTGCTCTTCTCGCTGGCCGCGCTGCCGGACCAGAGCCTCAAGGGTCCAGTCGGGGTCGCCGCCGATTTCAGCGGACGGGTCCGGTCGCCGCAACTCACGGGTGTCGTGCGGGCCAGCAACCTCACCTATGAGAACACCAGCTACGGCACCCGTCTCACCAACATGGCCGTGCGCGGACGCTTCACCAACGACCGGCTGGAGGTCGAGAGCCTCACCGCCAATGCCGGCAATGGCACGGTCAGCGCCAGCGGATCGGTCTCGCTCAATTCCGATCAGGGTTTCCCCATCCAGCTCGGCATCGACATGAACAATGCGCAGCTGGCGCGCAGCGATGGCCTGCAGGCGCGGGCGACCGGCCAGATCCAGGTGGTCAACGGCCCCAACCAGCCACCGACGATCACGGGGCGCCTCACCCTGCCCGAGACGCGCTATCGCATCGTCTTCCAGGGCAGCGCGGAAGTCCCGACGCTAACCGGCGTGCGGCGCAAGCCGACGCTCAAGCGCGAGCGCATCTCCGGCGCGCCGGAGCCGATGAAGACCATCCCCTCTGACTGGCGGCTGGACCTGCGCGTACAGGCGGATAACCAGATCTATGTGAGCGGCATGGGCCTCGAGTCCGAATGGGCGGCGGATTTGCGCGTCGCTGGCACCAGCGCAGCGCCACAGATCACAGGGGGCGTCAACCTCGTGCGCGGCACGCTGGGCTTTGCCGGGCGCTCCTTCGAGCTTCAGCAAGGCCGGATCACCTTCAGCGGACCGGAGATGACCAACCCGCAGTTGCGCATCGTTGCGAGCGGCGAAGTCGAGGACGTGACGATCACCATCACGATCACCGGCAATGCTCAGGACCCGCAGATCGCGTTCACCTCCACGCCCAGCCTGCCGCAGGACGAGCTGATGGCGCGCATCCTGTTCGGCAATTCGGTGGGCGAGCTGAGCGCCATCCAGGCCGTGCAGCTGGCCGCCTCGCTCAACTCGCTGCGTGGCGGCTCGGGCGGCCTCAATCCGCTGGGCGTGCTGCAATCGGCCGGTGGCATCGATCGGCTGCGCCTGCTCGGGGCTGACGAGGAGACGGGCCGGGGCACGTCGCTCGCGGTAGGTCAGTATATCAGCAATGATGTCTATGTGGAGATCATCACCGATGCGCGCGGCCATACCGCCACGCAGCTGGAAATCAGCCTCTCGAAAGCGCTCTCGGTGTTGAGTTCGGTCAGCAACTTCGGCGGGTCCGGCGTGAACCTGCGCTACCGGAAGGATTATTGATGCGCGCGGTGACGATCCTGTCGATGCTGGCAGTGCTCGGGCTGGCGGGGTGCAGCAAGGAGCCGAGCTTCGATGAGCGCTACGCTACCGAATCCAACCGGATCGAGGGCATGGCGGCCAATATGCAGGCGCAGCTCGACGAGCAACTCAATGCCTCTGCCGCGGCCGGCCGCCTCGCCCTCCCCATCGATGAAAATGATGTGGCCGACAACGCCACGGCCCAACCATGACCAGCCAGACCGACACCGACCAAGACAAGGAGGACCGCCCGATCTCTGCCCAGGAACTCGAAGTGCTTGCCGAAGAAATCCCTGGCGCAAAGGGCGATTCGCCGTTCTCTCTGCCGCCCAAAGCGTGGTGGGCGATCCTCAAGCGCATCTACGTGATGATCGGCTTCCATAATCTCAGCCTGCTCGCCGCCGGGGTCGCTTTCTTCTCCTTCCTGGCTTTCGTGCCGCTCATCGCCTCAATCGTTCTGCTGTATGGCCTCATTGGCGATCCGCAGATCGTCGCGAGCAATGTCAATCTGCTGCGCGGCTTCGTGCCGCAGGAGGTACTCACGATCCTGGAAGAGCAGCTTCTCGCTATCGTGACGACCAGCAAGGCGGCGCAGGGCTTCGGCCTGCTGCTGGCCCTCGCCTTTTCGATCTATGGCGCCATGCGCTCGGCGACGGCGATGATCGCGGCCCTCAACATCATCTATGAAGAGCATGAGACGCGCAATTTCTTCCGTACCACCGGCGTGGCCGCCGGCATCACCGTCGGCATGGTCGCGGTGGGCGTGATCGGCACCTTGGCGATCTCGCTGTTCACTTATGCCGGGCGCGTGCTCTCCGATTACATCGGCAGCGGCTCGGCGTTGATCATCCAGTTGGCGACCTGGATTTTCGCGGGCGTGCTCATCAGCCTCACCTTCGCCGTGTTCTACCGCTATGCGCCAGACCGCAGAGCCGCGAAATGGCGCTGGCTGTCGGTGGGGTCGGTGCTCTCCACCCTGCTTTGGGTAGGAATCACGCTGGGCTTCGGCTTCTACGTCGCCAATCTGACCAATTATAACGCGACCTATGGCTCGCTTGCCGCCGTCGTCATCTTCCTCATGTGGCTGTTCCTCTCGGCTTATGCAGTGTTGATCGGCGCAGAGGTCAACAGCGAGATGGAGCGGCAGACAATGGTCGATTCCACCATCGGGCCGGATCGCCCGATCGGCCATCGCGGCGCGGTGATGGCAGATAATCTGGCGGTCAATGATGCCAGCCGCATATTGCTCGAAAAGAAGCGAAGGCGCGACGCCGATCGGGCCGCCAACAAGGCGCATTGAGCGGGGTCGCCGGGGACGCTGCCAATCTTTTCGGGAACGATCCGCTTCCCTCTCGTGTTCGCTCTATATCCGTAAGCAATGGGAGTAATGCCGTGACTGCAAGGATTTACGCCGTGGCCGCAATCGCCACGCTGGGTTTGGCAGCCTGTAGCAGCCCCGATCACACGCAGAACAACGCCGTGCCGGCCGATAATGTTGCCGACAATGCCATGATGGGCAATGCCACGGGCAATATGGCGAGCGGCGAAAGCGCCACCGCGACCCTGCAGACGGCGCAGGGCGCGCCGGCCGGCACCGCGACCATCCGCGCCATGGATGGCGGCTTGCAGATCATGCTCGCCCTGCAGGGCCTGCCTTCAGGGAGCAAGGGTGTCCATGTACATATGACCGGCAAGTGCGATGCGCCCGACTTCACCACGGCGGGCAGTCACTGGAATCCTGCCAGCACCAAACATGGTCTGGAGAACCCGCAGGGTCAGCATGCCGGCGACATGCCGAACATCGACATTGGCGAGGATGGCCGGGGTACGCTCGAATACACGCTCAAGGGCGCCACGATGGCCGGCTTGATGGACACCGATGGCTCGGCGATCGTCGTGCATGAAGGCACGGACGACCAGCGCACCGATCCGTCTGGCGATAGCGGCGGGCGCATTGCGTGCGGCGTCTTCCAGGCGGGCGCCTGACCGCGCATTTAGGTGATTTTCTCGAAGCCGGGGCTGATCGCGAGATCAGTAACCGGCTTCGACAGCCAGTCGGATGGCATCCGCTCCGGTTCGGACGCCCAGCGCCTGAAACAGCGCGGCGCGGTGCATTTTCACGGTCCGCTCACTGAGGCCCAAGTCGAATGCGATCTGCTTGTTGAGCTTGCCGGCAGACATCAGCACCAGGATTCGTCTTTGCCGCTCCGTGAGTGCTGAGACGCGCGCGGTCGCCATGCCCTTGCGGCTGTCCGCCCCGGCGGATGCCACGGCAGCAACCTCGACCTGAGACCCTAGAAAATATTCCAGCCCGCCATCGCTGTCGAACATCGGCGCGATCATCACCGCGTTGCGGAACGGCGAGCCATCCTTGCGATAATTGGTGATCTCCACAATGGCCGGCTTCTTCTGCCGGATCGCCGAGCGCAGCAATTCGCTTGATGCGGCTTCCGTTTCCGCCCCGTGCAGGAAGCGGCAATTGCGTCCGAGAATTTCCGAACGGCTATAGCCGGTAAGACGCAGAAACGCCTCATTGCAGGCGATGATGGGGTTATCGGGCAACCGGGGATTGCTGATCACCGCTGCGGTCGAACTGGCATCGATGATGTCGCTTATCGCCATGCCGGCAGCGATATCAAAAGCGGTAGGCACCGCCAAGGTCTGGCGGGAGAATGGTGGTGTCCGGACGCATTTTATTGCGCGCCTCATCGCAGTCTTTTAGCCCGCCAGCCCCGTTCCCCTCCTCTTCAGAAGAGGAGCCAAGCTGTGAGCCTTCTTCAGCCCTCCGGCCGGGCGTGCCGATCCAGAAAGGCCACGAAAAGCCCCAGCCACTGGCGGACCGGCAGTTGCGGCCAGCCCAGCCCGAAACCGTGGCCGCCTTCCTCGAAGAAATGCGCCTCCACCGGCCGCCCCGCGACACGCAGCGCCTGCAGCATCTCCAGACTGTTCGACGGCGGCACCGCCGGATCGTCGAACGCGTGCATCAAGAACGTGGGCGGCGTCTGCGACCCGACATGGGCGGCCGGCGACCGCCGGGCGACCAATGCGGGATCGGGCTTCTCGCCCAGCAGATATTTGCGCGAATCCGTGTGGGTATCCGGCATGCGCATGCTGATGACCGGATAGATCAGCCCGGCAGTGCGCGGCCTCGCATCGAGCCGGTCGATGGCATCGCGCGGGGCGTAAACCGGCTGCGCGAAATCGGTGATGAGCGTCGCCGCTAGATGCCCGCCGGCCGAGAAGCCGAGCACCGACACCTGATCAGGATCGATGCCATAGGTCCCGGCCATCGACTTGATGAGCCGCATGGCGCGCTGCGCATCCTGCAGCGGTACGTCAGACCGGTTCGTCCAGCCCTCCCCCGGCAGCCGGTGGACGAGGACGAAGACCGTATAGCCCTGCTCCGCCAGCGCCTGCCCGACTTCCGCCCCTTCATTATCGATGGAAATGAAGATGTAGGCACCGCCGGGAATGACCAGCACCGCGCGGCCATTAGACTTGGCCGGTCGGAAGACGCGCAGATAGGGCTTGTCGACATTGTGCATGAAAACCGGCGGCGCCTTGTCCATCGGCAGAGGACGTGCAGAAAAGCCGTTCTCGGGCGGCGCGCCCGTCCACAGGTCGATGATCGGCGCGGCAGTCCAGGAAGGCGGAATGACGCGAGGCGGCATCCCAGCCGGCGGCTGGGCAGCGGCCATCGGCACGCTTCCTGCACCGGCCACGGCTGCCGCAATGCCCGCTGCCGCCAGAAAGCCCCTGCGATCCAGTGCGCCGTCTTCCTTCGCCATCAGTCCTGTCCCATCATCGTCGCCGCTGAGCCGGCTTATGTTCACATCGCCGCGGACACTAGCGGTAATCGATTGCATTGCAAGCCGCCCTGCTGGTGTGGGCCGCCCGCCACATCTGCCGACGTTGAGCCAATCGACATTGCGAAAGCAATCGATTACAGCCATGCCTTCGTCCGCCGCGCCTTGCTGCGGAATGATAATCTGCAGGCAGCTTGGTTCGACCAAAGCTGCCATGGAACGATAAGGCCGAGAGGATCGCGAAGTGACGGAACGCCCCCACATCCAGCCGAGCAACGCATCGGCCTTGCTGAAATGGCTGGTCTTCCTGATGTTCGCGATGTTCGCGATGACCACCGATTCGGTCGGCACGGTGATTCCGCAGATTATCCGCGAGTTCAATCTGGGCATGACGGCGGCGGGATCGTTCCAATATGCGACGATGTCCGGCATCGCTATTTCGGCCATTTCGCTCGGCTTTCTGGCAGATCGCATCGGCCGTAAGGCGACGATCCTGATCGGCCTGACGCTCTTTGGCCTCAGTTCTGTCGCCTTCGCAGCCGGGCATGACTTTCTGTTCTTCGTCGCCTTGCTGTTCATCTCCGGCATCGGCATCGGCATCTTCAAGGCCGGCGCGCTCGCGCTGATCGGCGACATCTCCCGCTCGACGCGCGAGCATTCGACGATCATGAACTTGGTCGAGGGCTTCTTCGGCGCTGGCGCGATTGTCGGCCCGGCCGTCGTCGCTTGGTCGCTGCAGGAAGGGCTGAGCTGGAAGTGGGTCTACTTCCTCGCCGCCGGCATCTGCGCCCTGCTCGTGCTGGGCGCATTCGGCGCGCGCTTCCCGACCCCGGTGCGGGCCGATGAAAAGCCTGCCGATCCGCGCGATGCTGCCCGGATGATGACCGATCCCACCGCCATGTTCTTCGCCACCGCTTTGATGCTGTATGTCGGCGCGGAAGCCGCGATCTACGTGTGGACGCCGACATTCCTCGCCAGTTACGAGGGCTCGAACGCGTGGCTCGCGGTCTATGCCGTCTCGATCTTCTTCGTGCTTCGCGCTGCCGGTCGCTTCCTCGGCGTGTGGCTGCTCGCCCGTTACGATTGGACCGCCGTGCTCGCCGTGTGCACCGTCGCAATGACGATCCTGTTCTGGATCGCCGTGCTGGGGGATCGGGGCGTCGCCATCTACGCCCTGCCCGCCACCGGCCTGTTCATGTCCGTGCTTTACCCCACGATCAACTCGACCGGCATCAGCTGCTTCGAGAAGGCGCGCCACGGCTCGGTTGCGGGGCTGCTGCTGTTCTTCACCTGCCTCAGCGCTGTCATCGCCCCGCTTGCGATGGCGCTGATCGGCGACGGGCTCGGCGACGCGCGCTACAGCATCGCGCTCGGCGCGCTGATGGCGACCGGCCTTGCCATCCAGTGCATCTGGAACTGGCGCAAGCAGCCGTTTGCGAGCCGTCTCGCCGAGCGCAACAGCGCCGATTACCGCAAGGAAGTCATCATCGGCGACACCGGCCCGACCGCCTGACGGGCCCTCCCGGCACCGACGCTGCGGCCCGCGCCGGAAAAATGCTTTGGCAAAACCCGCCTGCGCCCTAGAGATGCCATTTGTTTGGCCTTTGGATGCGAGAGGACACAGGAGCGTTGAAACCCAAGCAGGTTCGGACAATCTACGATCTGGCAGAGCTCGCCGGTGTCTCCGCCGCGACCGTCTCCCGCGCGCTGGCCGGCAAGGCCGTGGTCAATTCCGAGACTGCCGAGCGCATCCGCAAGCTGGCGCAACAACATGGTTTTCAGCCGAGCCCGCTCGCCCGCAACCTGCGCACGCGCAAGACCGGGGCGATCGGCGTGGTCATCCCGCTTGGCCATGAGCGCGCCCAGCATATCTCCGATCCCTTCTTCATGACGATCATCGGTTTCCTGGCCGATGAACTCACCGAGCGCGGCTTTGACCTGATGCTGTCGCGGGTCATTCCGGACCGGGACGACTGGCTGGAGGGGATCATCAAGACCGCGCGGGTGGATGGCCTGATCATCATCGGCCAGTCCGACCAGTCCGCCGTGCTCAACGCCGCCGCCGGCCATTATCTGCCGATGGTCGCCTGGGGCGCATTCACCCAGGGCCAAAGCCATTGCTCGGTCGGCACCGACAATTTCCTCGGCGGCCAGATGGCGATGCGCCATTTGATCGAACGCGGGTGCAAGCGCGTGGCGTTCCTCGGCAATCCCCGCGCCATCGAGATCGCCCAGCGCCTGCAGGGCGCACGCGCGGTGCAGCAGGATCATGCGGCAGAGGTGATGCTGACCGAAGTGCCGACCCACCTCGCGCCGGAGCTCAGTGCGCCGGACATCAACGCCTATCTCGATCAGGTCGATCAACTGCCTGACGGCATTTTCGCGGCCTCGGACATGATCGCACTCGCCGCCGTCCAGACCGTCATCAGCCGGGGCATGTCGATCCCCGACGATGTGCGAATCGTCGGCTTCGATGACCTCCCGATTGCTCAGAGCATCGTGCCGCCGCTGACCACGATCCATCAGGATATCGCCAGCGGCGCCACGCAGATGGTCGACTGCCTGCTCAAGCGCATCGAGGGCCGACAGACCGGTTCGATCATTCTCAACCCCGCTCTGGTGGTGCGCGGCTCCACCTGACGGACCGATTTTCCGCTGCGACAGCCCTGTTCCAAAATGGTTGTAATCGATTGCCAATGGCGTATTGGTTGCGAGGACTTGAGGAACGGGGACAATGATCGAAATTCAGGCGCAATCGCGCGCATATTTGCAGCATGGCGCGAGGGGTCAATGGCCTTGCAACACAGTTGCGAACGCCTCCTTTCCGGACATCGCCTGCCCCGGCCTCCTGCGCACTCGCGCCCTCTTCTTTCTCTGACCTAACTGGCTCTCCATGAACGATATCAGCACGACCCGCTGGACGGTCGAACAGCTTAATCACCTCAAACTGACCCCATCCTGCGTGGCGCCGCTCATCGGCGAGGCCGATGTGGCGCGGATCAGTGACGAAGTGTGCGTGTGGGACGCCTGGCCCATCCTGCAGCGCGACGGTTCGCCGGCGCCGGCCGATTTGTGGATGGCGCTGGCCTCGCCCTGGTTTGCCGACCCGGATGACCGTCACGGTCATGCCCGCATTCATTTGTTCGAGCGGCGGGGGGATGATTGGCGGCATTATGGCCCGGTGATGCCCGATGGCTTCTCGCCCGGCAGCCGGGAATGGTCCGGCTCGGCCTATCTGGAGAATGACGGGCGCCGGTTGACGCTCTATTTCACCGCCGCCGGCTTTCGCGGCGAGAGCGAACTCAGCTTCGAGCAACGCCTGTTCGAGGTCGAGGCCGATCTGGTCGGCGAGGATGGCGGCTGGTCCGTCGAGAATTGCCGCAATCTGCGCGAATCCTTCCCGCGCGACCCGCGCTTTTATGCCGATCCGCTGTCAGCCGGTGGCGGCCTCGGCACCATCAAGGCCTTTCGCGATCCCGGCTATCTCCTCGATCCGGCGACCGGCGAGCATTGGCTGCTGTTCACGGGATCGCTGGCCACCTCGCAATCTGCCTATAATGGCGTGATCGGCGCGGCGCGCGCCAAGCCCGACGCCCTCGGCCAGTGGGAGGTGACCGCGCCGATCATCAGCGCCGATGGCCTCAACAATGAGCTGGAGCGGCCGCACATCGTGCTGGCCAATGGACTTTATTATCTGTTCTGGTCCACACAGACCCATGTGTTTAACCCGGAAGCCCCCCGCGCTCCGACCGGCCTTTACGGCATGGTGTCCAAGCAGATCACGCACGGGTGGAAACCCTTGAACGGTTCCGGCCTCGTCATCGCCAACCCGCTGGAAGCACCGCGTCAGGCTTATAGCTGGCTGGTGCTGCCCGATCTCTCCGTCACCGCCTTCGCGGACGATTGGGGCCGTGGCGAGGCTGCCGAAGGCGCCAAGCGCTTTGCCGGCACCTTCGCGCCGTTCCTTCGCCTCGCCTTAGATGGCGAGACGACGCGGATTATCGACTGAGCCATGTCGAGCGCGCGCCTTGCCGGGGTCGAGCTGGGTGGGACGAAGACCTTCGTCCTGCTCGCTCAAGGTGATCGCATCGTCGAGCGGGTTCGCATTCCGACCACCCAGCCGGACGAGACGCTGGCCGCCGCCAACGCACAATTGCGCGCCTGGCACGCGGATGCGCCCATTGCCGCGATCGGCATCGCATCTTTCGGCCCCATCGCTCTGTCCCGCAAATCCGATAATTTCGGCCATATGCTGCCCACCCCCAAGCCCGGCTGGGCGGGCGCCGACATTGCCGGCGGGCTGACGCGCGGCCTCGATTGCCCGATGGCCATCGACACGGATGTCAACGGCGCGGCCCTGGCCGAGCATCGCTGGGGTGCCGGTCGCGATCTCGATTGCTTCTGGTATATCACCATCGGCACCGGGCTCGGCGGCGGCCTGCTCGTTGACGGCAAGCCGGTGCACGGCGCCATGCACCCGGAAATCGGCCACATCCATGTGCGGCGCGCGGCAAGCGACAGCTTTGCCGGGGCCTGCCCGTTCCATGGCGACTGCATCGAAGGACTGGTGAGCGGCCCCGCCCTCGCCGCCCGCTTCGGCACCAGCCCCGAGCATGTCGCCGATGACGATCCGCGCTGGGATTTCGTGGGCTCCGACCTGGCGCAACTCGTCGCCACGCTGTTCCTCACCACGGCGGCCGAGCGAATCCTGCTGGGTGGCACTGTGGCCACCAGCCGCGCTGCGCTCCTGCCCGCCGTGCGCGCCACGTTGCTGCGGGATCTGGGCGGCTATCTGCCCTTTCTCACGCAGGAGACGGTCGAGCAACGTCTGTGCCTCGCAGGCCTCGGCGACGAAGCCGGCCCACTGGGCGCGATCGCGCTCGCCATGGCCGCGCTGCAGGACTGAGCTTCCGACGGAGCGCTTGCGCCGCGCAATGACGCTGGCGCTGCGTTCGCCTGCCGCATTGGCGCTTCCCATATGAATTGATCTGGAAAATATGGCTGGGGCGGGAGGATTCGAACCTCCGCATGGCGGTACCAAAAACCGCTGCCTTACCGCTTGGCTACGCCCCAGCATCGCGCGCTGCGAGCGGCCCATATACAGGGCCGGGCGCAAATGCCAAGCCGGAGAAACGGTGGTTTGGCGATCTCTTTAGGCGAATATGCTCCCCCTGTGCGCCTTGCTTGCGAAAGGGGTAATCGGGCTGCGGAACGAAGTTCCATCGCCTGCCCGCAGGCCTTATGAAACGGCGCATGAGCAACGCCCCATCCAGTCCCGCAGCTTCCCCCCTGTTCCTGCGCGAGGAGGAGATTCGTCGCGGGATCGAACTGCTGCAATTTGGTCATATGGCGTTCGCGCAGGCCATGGACCCGATTTTGGATGAGCATCGGCTCGGCCGCGCGCATCAACGGGCGCTCTACTTCATCGCGCGGCGGCCCAATCTCAGCGTGTCGGCGCTCATCGCGCTGCTTGGCGTGACCAAGCAGTCGCTGGGGCGCGTGCTCGATGAGCTGATCGAGCGCGAGTTGCTCGCGGTCCACAAGGGCGACCGCGACCGCCGGCAGAAGCTGCTGAGGCTGACGCCTGCCGGGCAGGCCATCGAGCAGGCGTTTTTCGATGCCGTGCGTGAGCGGTTCGCGGCGGCCTATTCGGCAGCGGGGCAATCGTCCGTCACCGGCTTCTGGCGGGTGCTGGAGAGCCTGCTGGATCCGGAAACCCAGCGACTGGTCGCCGCCCTGCAAATCGCGCGCTGACGGTTCAGCTGGCCTTGGTAGACAAGGCAGCGAGAACTGCACCCCGGTCCCGCGCAGCCTTCAGCGTCTCCATGACGAGCGGGGCGAGGCCGTCGGACCGATCCAGCACGTCCAGCCCTTCGCGGGTCATGCCGCCCTTGCTGGCGACTGCATCCGCCAGATCGGCAGGCGGGCGATCCGCCGCCGCTGCGCTCAACGCGGCGCCTTCCACGGTCTTGAGCGCCATGCGCGCGGCCGCATCCGGCGCGAGGCCGAGTTCGGCGCCGGCGGCAGCCAACGCATCGATGAAGCGATAGACGAAGGCCGGGCCGCAGCCTGCGAGCGCCGTCGCGGCATCGAACAGTTGCTCATCGTCCAGCCATTCGACCAGACCGAGGCGACTGCACATGGCGTCGACCAGATCGCGCGCGCGTTCGTCAGCCGCGTCTTCCACCTTGAGAATGCTGACACCCTTGCCGACCCGAACGGGCAGATTGGGCATGCAACGGACAATCGAGTGGATGGCGGGGAAAGCATCCCGAATGCGGGCGATTGGGACGCCGGCAAGGATCGAAAGCATGGTCGTCTCGGGGCCGAGAAGCGGCGCCGTTGTCCCGGCAACGTCCGCCAGCTGCTGTGGCTTGCAGCCGAGCATCACCAGCGTGTCACCCTCTACCGGCCCTTCGAGCGCTGTCAGCACCCGCACGCCCGGCGCGACCGCATTGCCGCTGGGGCGCACCACCGTCACCCGCTCGGCAGGCAGGCCCTCGTCGAGCCAGCGCAGCAACATGGCCCCGGCCATGTTACCGCAACCCAGCAGAAGAAGGTGCGAAGGCCACATCGGGCCAGCCTCAGGCTTCGCCATGCGTCTCGATCAAGCTGGCGGCCATGGCCTCAGCGGGATTTTTTCCGCCCCACAGCACGAACTGGAATACAGGGTAGAAGCGCTCGCATTCGTCGATCGCGCTTTCCACCAGCAACTGCGCCTGATCGAGCGTCAGCGATCCGCTGGGGCCGAGCAAGGCGCCATGACGGAACAGCAGCGTGCTACTCGCCGACCACAGCTCGAAATGGCCGAGCCAGAGCTGCTCGTTGATGAGCGCGATTGTTTCGCAGATCGCCAGACGCTTATCATCGGCGACGCGAATGTCCGGCAGCACGAGAAGCTGCAGCACCATGTCATCGTCACGCCAGATCGCCCGGACCTCATATTCGGTCCAGCTGCCACGATGGCGCGCGACCAGCTCGTCCTCGCCGACATGCTCGAAGGGCCAGTCATGCGCCTCGAAATAGGCCGCCAGCATGTCGATCGGCTCGGCTTCCTGCTCGCCGCCTGTAAATTCATCCCGGTCGATCATACTCAAAAACCGTCAGTCCACTTCCTGTAACGGCCAGCGCCGTCCTGCCCCTGCTGGACAGCCCTTCGTAGCACGACACAGCGCAAGCGGAAAGGCAGGCGGCGGCGAAGCCGCGCCCAACCTGTCCGGAATGCGATATGTTGCTGTGAATAAGTTGTGGATAAATGCGGGATAGCCGGTCGAAAACTCAGCTTGCGGCCTTGTCCGACGGCTTGCCGGCCTTGGACGCACCGCCCTCCAGCGCAGCCAGCCGCACCTCGAGCGCTTCGACCTGCTCGCGCGCCTGCGCCGCCATGGCCTTGACCGCCTCGAACTCCTCGCGGCTTACGAAATCGAGCCCGCCGATCCACTCGCGCGCGCGCTCCCGGGCGTTGCTTTCAAACTCGCGCCCCACCCCGGCCACGGTGCCGGCGGCGCCGTTGATGATCTTGGACAGGTCGTCGAAAAAGCGGTTTTCACTTTGCATGGGTCTGATCCTTCGCCGCCACCGATGGCGGCCATCGACTAGATTTGGGTACGCACGGCTGCCGGAACAAGGGTTTCGGCATCCGGGTTCATCCGGTCGATATCGAAGGCGAGCCCGCTCGCAAAGCCCAACCAGCAAAGATAGGGCACCATCAGCCACGCCGCGACAGACCGAATCCGCCCGAAGAGGATGGTGGTGATCGTCGCCAGCGCGAGAATGACGAGGATCAGATAGAAGGCCAGAGTCGCCTGATGTGCGCCGAAGAACAAGGGCGACCAGACGAGGTTGATGCAGAGCTGGACGATGAACAGCGTGATGGCGAGCCCCCGCCCCCTCGCGCCGCGCGCGTGCAGGATCATTGCCAGCGCCAGGGCCATGAGCAGATAGAGGGTGGGCCACACCGTCCCGAACACCCAGCCGGGCGGTACCAATGCCGGCTTGCTCAGCGCATCGAACCAGCGGTTGTCATAACCGCTATTGGACAGATAGCCCGACACAAAGCCGAGAAACTCGATGGCGGGGATGGTGACAAGCGCCCAGCGGAGGAAGGACATCCGCAACTGACTTCGCGATGCAATCTGGTTCACGCGCACTCCCACTTCATGCCGAATCCCCACAGCGTTGACATGACTTTAACGATGGCGTTGCGCCGCGCCAGCCCTTCCCGCATGCCGATTGCACGGGAGAGGATCGCGCCTGCTTCATCCTGGCACGCGCGCGCCGGCAATCAGGAACTCCACATTGCCCTCCGGCCCGGTGATCGGGCTGGTGGTGAGGCCGGTGACCTGCCATCCCGGTTGCGCGGCCAGCCAGGCCTCCACCTCCGCGCAGACGCGGGCGTGGACCTCCGGATCGCGCACCACGCCGCCCTTGCCGACCTCTTCGCGCCCCGCCTCGAACTGCGGCTTGATGAGCGCGACGAGCCGGGCGGCGGGCGCCGCGAAGGTCAGCGGGCGCTCCAGCACCTTGGCGAGGCTGATGAAGCTGGCATCGCAGACGATGATGTCGACCGGCTCAGGCACATGCGTGGCAGTCAGAATACGCGCGCTGGTCTGCTCGTGAACGATGACGCGGGGGTCTTGCCGCAGCTTCCACGCAAGCTGGTTGGTGCCGCTATCGATGGCATAGACCCGCGCCGCGCCGTTGGTCAGCAGCACGTCCGTAAAGCCGCCCGTGGAACTGCCGACGTCCATTGCCACCAGTCCGGTCACATCGATGGCGAACGCCTCCAGCGCGTGCGCCAGCTTGAGTCCGCCACGCGAGACCCAGGGATGATCGCGCCCCTTGAGGACGATCTCCGCCTCCTCCGGCACCGCCTGCCCCGCCTTGTCGACCGGCTTGTCGCCGACCAGCACATTGCCGCTCATGATGAGGGCCTGCGCGCGGGTGCGGCTCTCGGCAAGGCCGCGCTCGACGAGCAATTGATCGAGGCGCTTCTTGGCCATCCTCAGCGTTTCGCCAAAGCGGTGAGCGTGCCGGATGTCAGCACTTGCGGGAGAACCTGTGGCGTCGCGGCGCCGGGTGCGTAGAAGAGATAGAGCGGCACGCCGGAGCGGCCATGCGCTTCGAGGAAGCGACTGATCGCCGGGTCGGCATTGGTCCAGTCGCCGACCATCGCTGTGACTCCGTCCGCCTCGAAGGCATCGCGCACCGCCTGCGTATCGATCGCATTGGCCTCATTGACCTTGCAGGTCAGGCACCAGTCGGCTGTGAAATAGAGGAAAACCGGCTTGTTCTGCGCCCGCAGCGCGGCCAGCCGGGCCTCGCTGAACGGCTCGCCCACCAGCCCCTCGCCCGCAACCGGGCGATCCCCACGGACCAGCGCAGGCGCCGCGATTGCAGCGCCGCTCAGCAGCAGGGCTACGAGTCCGCCCAAGGCCCAGTTGACGCCAGCGCCGGCGCGCTGGCGACGCCCCAGCAGCAGGAGGGCCAGGATCACGCCGCCCGCCAGCAGCACGCCCAGCACCACGCCACCGGCACCAAGCTGCCGGGAGAGCAGCCAGAGCAGTGCGAGCGCCGTCAGCCCCATCGGCACTGCCATGATGCGCCTAAAGCGGGTCATCCAGGCGCCGGGACGGGGCATCAGCCGGCGCAGTGCCGGAACCCAGGCAATGGCGATGAACGGCGAGGCCAGCCCGAGGCCGAGGCCTGCGAACACCGCCAGAGCCAGCGGCCAGGGCAGCACCAGCGCGGCGCCCATGGCCGCGCCCATGAACGGCCCGGTGCAGGGCGTCGCCACGAAAGCGGCCAGCGCGCCAGTCCAGAAAGCGCCCGCCTGCCCGCCTTGCCCGGCCCGGCCCTGCCCGACCGAAAGCGAGGCGATCTCGAAACCGCCGAGAAGATTGAGCGTGATCGCCACCATCAGCATCAGCAGCACCGCGATCACGCGCGGGTCCTGCAACTGGAAGGCCCAGCCGACCTGCGTACCGCCGGCCCGGATCGCCAGCATCAGCGCCCCGAGCGCGAGGCAGGTGACGAGAATGCCGGCGGTGTAAGCCAGCGCGTCGCGCCTGGCCTGCCG
The DNA here is from genome assembly GCF_025961955.1 of Sphingobium sp. B10D7B. NCBI lineage: Bacteria > Pseudomonadati > Pseudomonadota > Alphaproteobacteria > Sphingomonadales > Sphingobiaceae > Sphingobium > Sphingobium sp. B10D7B. Next base: position 1,067,447 of record NZ_JAOQOQ010000001.1, on the reverse strand, counting down.
CTCATCCCCGCCCGCCTTGGCAAGGCTGATCGCCTTGAGGCTGAGAATCGGGAAAACGCACGGCATCACATTGAGAATCAGCCCGCCCAGAAAGGCGCCGCCGAGGATCAGCAGCACCGCGCCAAGCCCGGTCTGCGCGGCTGGCTCGGCCGTTGTTGCGCCATCCGGCGCCACCGTCAGCCGCTCACCCCGCTCGGGCACAGCACCGGGCGTGGCCCTGATCGCCAGCGCGACGCCCGACGAAACCGCCAGCACGCCATCGACCGTGCCGGGCACGGACGCGTCCTCCGCCAGCCCCACCTCCATCACCAGCCAGTCACCTGCCCGACGCACGGTCTGCGGTTGCGCGTAGCGCACGACATCCGGCGTGGTCGCAAAGAACCATGGCGCGCCCATCGGCGCCGCCTGCGGATAGGGCACCGCGATGCTCAGCGTCCCGCCGGCCACAGCATATCGCGCAGGCTGATCGAGCGGACGGGGGAGAGCCGCGCGAAATCCGTCGAAGATCTTGCGGGAGGCTGCCGTCGTAGCACCATCGCCAATGGTCAGCGTGGTCGCGATCTCGCCCTGCTCCGGCACGCAGATCGCCTCCGTGCAGGCGAGCCAGCGCGCCGTGCCGCGCACCGGCAAGACGGTGCCAGCCGACAGGCCCGCGGGCACGGCAAGATCGACCAGCACGGCATAGTCATGCTCGTAGACATGGTTCATCAGCCCGGCGATCAGCAGCCGGTCCGGCACCGGATAGCGGAAATCGCCGATCTTCAGGCCGCCGCCCGCCGGCAAATCCCAGGCGACCTGCATGCCCTGCCCGGCATCGCCCGGATTGCCCCAATAGCCATGCCAGCCGGCTTTGGGTTTCATCACGATAGCGAGGGTGACGGTGCTCCCGGCCGCCGGGCGATCCGTCTCGGCGATAAGGCTCGCGGTGATATTCGGTGCCCCGCGCTGTCCGAACGCGCCGCCAGCGGATGGGGCCGCAGATTGCGCAAAAGCGGCTGGACCGACCAGCAATGCTGCCAGAAGAACCCATAGCGTCATCAAAACGCCATTGAGCCGGCGCACAGGAAAAGCCATGAAACGGATCATTGGCCGTTCTGTAAGCGCGCGCCGCCCCGACCCCAAGGAGAATCTATGCGTTTCCCTGCTTGCCTGTGCCTTGCCGCAACGCTGGCCCTGAGTGGCCCGGCGCTGGCCCAGCCCGCGCAGACTCCAGCCGCGCCCGCTGCGCCCGCAGCTGAGGCGCCGCAGAGCCCGCCCAAGCTGCTGGTGGTCATCTCCGTCGATCAGTTTTCCACGGACCTGTTCGGCGCCTATCGCAGCGCCTTCACCGGCGGCTTGGCCCGCCTGCAGCAGGGCGTCGTCTTCCCCAATGGCTATCAGGGCCACGCTGCCACGGAAACCTGCCCCGGTCACTCGACGATCCTGACTGGCAGCCGCCCCGCGCGCACCGGCATCATCGGCAATGACTGGATCGACCAGAAGATCGCCCGTGCCGACAAGACCGTCTACTGCGCCGAAGACCCCGACGTACCGGGCACGAGCTCGCGGGATTATGCGCCGTCCGTTAAGATGCTCCGCGTGCCGACGCTGGGCGGCTATATGAAGGCGCAGAATCCGGCGGCCAAGGTGGTGTCCGTTTCCGGCAAGGATCGCTCGGCGATCATGATGGGCGGGCCGGTGGTCGATCAGATCTGGTGGTGGGGCGGCAACGGCTTCACCAGCTATCGGGGAACGCCGCTGACGCCGCTGATCGAGCAGGTGAATGCCGGCGTGCGCAAGACCTTCGACCAGCCCCGCCCGGCGATGGACGTCCCCGCCTTCTGCAAGGCCAATGACCGCGCCGTCCGCCTGACCGACACGCTCAGCGTCGGTGACGGGCATTTCGCTCGCGCCGGTGGCGACGTCCGCGCCTTCCGCACCTCGCCGGAAGCCGATGCCGCCGTGCTGGCGCTCGCCGTCAAGCAATTGGAGGCGCAGCAGCTCGGGCGCGGCAACACCACCGACCTGCTGATCGTCGGCCTCTCAGCCACCGACTATATCGGCCATAGCTATGGCAATCGCGGCGCGGAAATGTGCATCCAGATGTTCGCGCTGGACGATGCCCTCGCCAGCTTCCTGGATCGGCTGGACGCGACCGGCCTCGATTATATGGTCATGCTCACCGCCGACCATGGCGGGCCGGACATCCCCGAGCGCCTGCGCGAGCAGGCCATCGCGGATGCCGAGCGCGCGGACCCGGCCCTGTACCCGAGTGCCGTAAGCGCCGCGATCAGCGCGCGCACCGGCATTACCGTCGCGCAGGGCACGCTGCTGCTCGGCACCAATCCCTTTGGCGACATCTATGTGAATGCCGCGCTGACCGCCGCCCAGCGCACCCGCGTCATTGCCGAGGCCAAGGCCTTCTACGCCAGCCACCGGCAAGTGGAGGCCGTCTTCACCCGCAAGGATATCGAGGCCGCGCCGGCCCCCGCCGGATCGCCGGAAAGCTGGTCACTCGCGACGATCGCCAAGGCGAGCTACGACCCCGAGCGGTCGGGCGATCTCGTCCTTCTGCTCAAGCCGCGCATCATGCCCATTGCCACGCCGGCGCCGGGCTATGTTTCCACCCATGGCAGCCCATGGGGCTATGATCGCCGGGTGCCGATGCTGTTCTGGCGCAAGGGCCTGATGCACATGGAACAGCCCCAGGCAGTCGAGACGGTGGATATCCTCCCGACCCTCGCGGCGCAGATCGGCGTCACCGTGCCCGCTGACCGGATCGATGGCCGCTGCCTCGATCTCGATGCCGGCCCGGCGACCCGTTGCCCTACCCCACAGGATCGCTAGACTGGCCTGAATCGGTCCCAACAAGCAGGACCGGATAAGGAGAGGCTACACGCATGTCAGGCAAGATCGTCATTACCGGTGCCTCAGGCCAATATGGCCGGGCCGCCACGGATCGGCTGATCGAGAAAGGGCTGGCAGACCGGCTCATCCTCATCAGCCGCTCGCCGGACAGACTGGCGGACCGCACCGCGCAGGGCTGCGACGTGCGCTATGGCGATTATGACAAGCCCGAAACGCTGGCCGCCGCCGTGCAGGGCGCGGAAAAAATGCTGCTTATCTCCGGCACGCGGGTCGGGGCCCGCGTCGTCCAGCACAAGGCGGCGATCAATGCGGCAGCGACCGCCGGCGTCCGCCACATTCTCTACACCAGCTTCATCGGCATCGATGACCCGAACAACCCGGCGGAAGTGCGCCACGACCATATCGAGACGGAACAGGCCATGCGCGCCTCCGGCATGGCGTGGACGGCGCTGCGCGACGCACATTATGCGGACGCCATGATCCTGATGGCCGGGCCGAATGTGCTGGCCACCGGCCAATGGTTCAGCAATGCCGGTGAGGGGCGCGAAGCGATGGTATGGCGCGACGATTGCGTGGACTGTGCCGTCGCCGCGATGACCACGCCGGGCCATGAGAACAAGGTCTACAACATCACCGGGCCAGAGTTGCAGACCTTTGGCGAGGTCGCCGCGCTCATCACGCAGATCACCGGCTGCCCGGTGGAGCACATTCCCGTCGACGACGGGCGGCAATATGCCATCTTCGACAGCATGGGCATTCCCCGGCGCCCGGTCGATGACCAATATGTGAGCGGCATTCCCTGGAACAGCGATGATATGGTCACCTTCGGCCGCGCGATCCGCGAAGGCTATCTGGAATTGCGCACCGATGACGTGCAGACGTTGACCGGCCGCCCCGCCCGCTCCGTCCGCCAGATGATCGAGGAAAATCGCGCGATGCTGGTCGAGGCCGCCCGTGGCGCGGCAGCGGCGCAACCGGCATGAACCGCGCCGATTACGAGCGCTATCTCGCGGCGTTCAATGCCAAGGATTATGACGCGGTCTGCGACTTTTACGCAGAGCCGATGGACATGCGCTTCTTCGGCGTCGCACTGCAATCCCGCGAGGACATGAAGCGCTTCTACAGCTTTCTCCACGCCCATGTTCATGAGAGCGTACGGGTGCTCAATTTCGCGTCGAGCGACACCCTGACGGCCGTCGACGCCATCGTGCGCATCGAGGCCTATCGCGACCTCGACCGGGCGACGCTCGATGCCAATGGCGCGGGCGGGTTGTTCCCGATCAAGGCCGGCGAGGTGCAGGAGATGCGGCAGTTCATCTTCTACACCCTGCGCGACGGGCTGATTGTGGACGTCGCCTGCGCGCTGGCGCCGCCGACCGGCTGACCGGCGCGGCGAGCTGCTTTAGCGATAGGGCGACTGCGTGCGGCTCACATAAAGCGGCGAGCGTGCGACCGGGCCGCTGACGACCATCGCCTTCATGCCCTTGCGCACCTTGTCGGCATCGATGACATTGTTGAGAACCGCGCGGGTCTGGCCGCTCGGCAGCGGCTCAACCACCGAAAGGCCGATGCCAGCCTTGGCACAATAAGCCAGCACATCCGCTTCCGGGGCGGCGAGGATGACGACGCGGCTCATGCGGCAAGGCTCCCCTGCTGCGCAAACACCGCGCGCATCGCCGTGGTCGAGCGCAGACGGTAGGGATAGGGATGCGCCTCGATGCGGGCGGATACAGAGCAGGCAGCTTCCCGCGCGGCATGATGGCGCTGGCTGCAGCCAGCGAACTGGGCGTCGATCAGCGCGCGCTGCTGATCGTGCAAAAGGCGATTGAAATCTTCCATGAGCGTCTCCCGACACGGCAAGCGGGAGCACGACGGTCTCTCAGTTATCGCGACAGCTTGCGAGCAGGGTTCGCGCTAATGGCGCCGCCCTAGCAGCTAATGTGTCATCTGTCGCACGCAATCGCCCCGGCAACGGCCCGGCGCACCGCGCGTGGATCAGGTCAGCGCATAATAGCGCACCAGATTGCCGTCCGGCTTGCGCTCGCCCACGCCTACGAAGACATGGCGGGTCATCCAGTCATATTTGCCCTTGCTCGTCTCGAAGGTCGGCTGCGCGCGCAGATAATAATCCTCATGCGCGACCGGCTCGCCGCCCTCGAAGGCCCAGGCCCGCAGCCTGGCCATGGAGTCCGGCTTGCGACCCCACAGATAGCCCTTGTTCTGCATGTAGATGATCTCGCCATCGTCGGTTTCCAGCAGATAGCGGGCATCGAACACGGCGGTATCGTCATCGCGGAAATGGGCGTAATCGCCGCCGGAATTGGGCACGGCCCGCCCCCGCAGCCGCGGCCCCTCGAAATGCCCTTCATCCACGAGCACCGCCGAACGGAAGCCGCCATTGTGGACATTGGGCACGCCGAAGACCCGCGTGAACATGAGGCGGCACTCGAAGGCGAACTCAAGCACGGGCTGGTCGAGGGTCGAGAAGGACATGGCGGCTCCTTGGACGATCAAATGGCGCGCGATCAGGCGGCGGGTAATCAGGCGGCGCGGGCGCCCGCCTCCGGGCGGGCATCCCACGGGCTGGGCATATGATAGGGCACGGTGATGAAATTGGCCTCGATCTGGCAGATCATGCCGTGATCGATCTTGAACAGCTCAGCGAGATAATAACTATGCGGCCGGCGGATGTGCGAGCGGACCTGCGTGCCGTCGGTCAGCGTGTAATGATCCAGCCGCCCGCAATGATCGATGAAGCCATAAGCCAGCACCAGCCCCCGCTCCTCGTCCACCAGCGGAAAGCGGCGGCCGCGCAGGCGATCGTCATAACGGTAATTGCCGGTGCGGAACTGCGCCTCGCACGGCAGGCCGGCGACCGGCACCAGCTTGGCGAACTCGGAATTGTTGGTGGTCTGCACGCCATTTTCGACGCGGTTGCAATCGGGGTGGAATTTCGTGCGGATCGTCCCGTCATTGCGCTGTAAGGTCTCGAAATAACCATCTGACAAGGCGATCATTTCCGCGCGGGAGACGGGCGCCTCGACGGCGGCATTGAGGATCGGCTTGTCGCCAAATCGCTGGTTCTCGAACACCGGCGAGCTGTCCACCTGCCGCACCACGATGGTCTCGGCCTCCGCTACCCGGCCCGCCTCGTCCAGCCCGAGGCGCACGGTGTATGCGCTCTCATCCAGCGGCTCGACTGCCGTACCGAAATAGCCGACCTGTCGCGTCTTCTCATCGGCGAACATAAGGCGATAGTCGCCCAGCCGCTCGATGGTGCCCCACAGGCCATCGTCCGGCTGGAGGCGGACATTATTCTCGGTGATGAACGGGTCGGGCGCCCAGTCCACGGCGCCGGGGTCTTTGCGCCCCAGCGCCGCGAGATAGGCCTCCAGCGCGTCATAGAGCGCCGCGCGGCTCATCCCCTTTTGGCTCACGCCGCGTTGACCGGCGCGTCCATGTACATGGCCTTTATCTCCAGATAGGCCATCAGCCCGTCCACGCCGCCCTCGCGGCCGATGCCGGACTGCTTGTAGCCGCCAAAGGGCAGGCCCCAATCGACCTTCAGCCCGTTCTGGCCGATGCCGCCGGTGCGGATACGCCGGGCGACGTCGAAGGCGGCCTGCGCATCCTTGGTCAGCACTGAGCCGGAGAGGCCATAATTGCTGTCATTGGCGACGGCGATGGCCTCCTCCTCATCGTCCACCGGGATGATGCTGAGGACCGGGCCGAAGATTTCCTCCTGGGCGATCTTCGACTTGTTATCGACGTTCTTGAACAGCGTCGGCTCGATGAAATAGCCCTGGTTGAGATGCTTGGGCCGGTTGCCGCCGGTCACCAGATCGGCCGTCTTCTTGCCTTCCTCGATGTAGCTTTCCACGCGCTCGAGCTGGCGCTTCATGGCAAGCGGGCCGAGCTGCGTCGTCGGATCGTCCGAATAGCCGATCTTCACCTTCTGCATTTCCGCCGCAATGGCGTCGGCAATCTCGTCCTGCCGGCCGCGCGGGACGATCAGCCGGCTGAGCATCGCGCAGACCTGCCCGGAGAGCAGGCTGATCGTCTGCGTCATCAGCTTGGCCGTCTCCTCGGCGGAGAAATCGTCGCGCACGATAGCAGCGGACTTGCCGCCCAGCTCCAGCGTGCAGCGCGCGATCCGCTCGCCGCACACGCTGGCAATGCGCTTGCCGGCCACGGTGGAGCCGGTGAAGCTCACCTTGTCCACGCCGGGATTGCAGACGAGGTGATCGCTCGCCTCGCGATGGCCGCAAACGAGATTGACGACGCCTGCCGGCACGCCCGCCGCCTCGCACGCCTCGGCGATGATATAAGCCTCCAGCGGCGTCTCCGGCGAGGGCTTCATGATGACCGTGCAGCCCGTGATGAGCGCATTGGCGACCTTGGAGGCCATGATGCCATAAGGCCCGTTCCACGGCGCGATGGAAGCGACCACGCCGACCGGCTCATAGACGAGATAGGCGGCGGCTGCGGCCTGCGTCTCGCGCTGCTGGACATATTGGAAGTTGGCACCCACCTCGCGGGTCTGATCGAACTGCATGGTTGCGCCGGCAACCATGCCGGGCGCGAAGCTCGCGAGGCCGCCCATCTGCGCGGTCCAGGCCTTGGCCAGCTCGCTCGCGCGGCTCTGCAGATGCACGGTGATCTTCTTCATGATCTCGTTGCGCTCAGCAACGCTCATGCGCGGCCACGGACCGTGGTCGAAGGCAGCGCGGGCGGCGGCAACGGCAGCGTCCATGTCCGCCTCATCGGCTTCCGCCACGGCGCCGACGACCTGCTCGGTATTGGGCGAAACCAGCTCGATGAACCGCCCGCTATTGGGCGCCCGCCATTGCCCGTTGATCCAGACCTTGCCGGGCTCCTTCACGAACACGCCTTCGGGATTATGTCCTGCCACGCTCTCTCTCCTTCAATTTATGCCCGGCGCCGCCGCCTTCTGGGGAGCGGACTGCCCGGATTCTGGCGACCTGCACGCCGCCGGATTCGATGGCGCGGATGCTAAGGATTGCGGGCGGGTGCGCAAGGGGAAAGCGGTGATGGATGAGCGGAGAGGTTGACTTTGTCTGGAAGAATGTAGCGCGGCCCTTACAGTGGTTCGCGGTGTCAGGCGTCAATCAAAAGCTGCCCCCCTAACACCGGTTCGTCCTGATCCAGTCGAAGGGCTGCATTTCATTGGCCTAGAGTGATACTGAAAGGCCTTTGAAATGATCCACCGGAGAAACACAAATGGTCTTTGCCCCTTTGATCCTCGTGGGACTGTTCTGCAACGCCATCTACTGCGCCGTTAAAATCCATCGAGACTTCCAAAGCGGACACGCCGCATTTGGCGTTGTCGGACTGATTGGTGTCGTTGGATCGACTGGCATAGCAGCTACAGCAATCGCGGCGATCATTTTGATCAGTGAGGGCCAATTGACTTAGAGGATCCCGCGGAGAGGAGACCGCCGCGCTGCGACGCGCCCATCAAGTCGGCGAGCGGCCCATACGACATTGCCGGCATTCCTTCCGTTTGGCAGAGTGGCATTGTGACCGTCAGATCCTTCAATCGCTGCTGGGCGCTTCTGTGGTTAACCGCAGCATTGGCTATCGTGGCAGTTATATCCATCGAACCGATGCGCTGGAGCTTGCCCGCCCGCTATCTGCTCAAGCCATTGGACATCTACCGCATCGGTGCGATCGACTATCACATGTGCATGAGGGTAGAATTGTCGCCTGAGGAAGCCGACGATTTCGTACGTCGGCGCTTTGATCCAAAGGATCGGATTGTCCGGCCAGTTCCATCAGACCAACATTTGTGCGGCGCAACTTTCTGGCCGACGACCTTCAACAATGAGACAAGTGGCTATGCTGAAACCCAGTGGTCCAATGGGATAATCGAAGGTTCAACCGGAGCTGTTTACGAGCGGAATGCTCTCTACTTCTGGTCTTGGACCCAATGAGAAAACGACAACTTATCAGTCTCTCACAGCGCTGCTTTTTTCTCCTCCTGTGAAGAGGAAGGGCTTTTGAGGGGCGCTTCTGGATTGGCAAACCATGGGTCATTGCTGCGCATCATGGCGAGGTTACTGCTGGATTCCCGCGTGCGCGGGAATGACGGGGGCGTGCACGAAACACCAAGCCCTACAATGATTGCAAAATCCAACCATATTGACTCGCTCCTGTAACGGGCCCACATTCCGCGCCGATAACCGCCGCAGACTCAAGCAAGCACAGGCGGGAGAGACGAGAGAGGACGCCCATGATCACCGTCAATCAGCTTCATCCCCTGTTCTTCGGCGAGATCGTCGGGGCGGACCTCAAGGCCGAGCCGACCGAGGATCTGCGCCAGGCGGTGCAGGATGCGATGGACAAGCACATCGTCTGCGTCGTGCGGCAGGGGCCGATCACGGATGAGGAGCATATCCGCTTCGCCCGGCTGTTCGGGCCGCTGGAATATCCGCCCAATTACGGCAAGCGCCCGGCCGGCCGGATCGCGCCGGAGCTGTTCTCGGCCGGCAATCTCGATCCTGATGGCAATATCAAGCCGCTGACCCCGGCCAATGCGAACATCGCCAAGGGCGCCGAGCGCTTTCATGCGGACAGCTCGTTCAACCCCCTGCCCTCCAAATGGTCGATGCTGCGCGGCGTTGAGTGTCCTCCTTCGGAGGTCGGCGGCGACACGCTGTTCCTCGATCTGCGCGCGGCCTATGACGATCTGCCGCAAGCGATGAAGGACAAGGTGGATGGCATGACCGGCATCCACGATTTCTGGCGCGGCCGCCAATATGCCGGGCTTGAGGTCACCGAGGAAATGAAGGCCGCGATGCCGATGCCACCGGTGCATCATCCGCTGGTGCGTGAGGCGCCACTGGGGCGCAAGGCGCTGTTCGTCGGCGGGCATTGCGTGGGCGTAGTCGGCATGAGCGACGATGACGGCCATGCCTTTGTGGAAGATCTGTACGTTCATGTAACGCAGCCCAAATATATCCACCGCCATCAGTGGACGGTCGGCGACATCGTGATCTGGGACAATCGCTATGCCCTGCACGCCGCGACGCCGCTGGAAACCGACCAGTATCGCCGCGACATGCGCCGCGCGACGCTCAATGAGAGCGGCGAGGAAGGCGACACCTACGAGTTCCGCCGGCGCCAGGCCGAGGCGGCGCACTGAGCGCCGGTCTGGACCTCAACCGCACACTGACTGGCGCCATGCCCGGTAACGGCCGGCTTGGCACCCCGGCGTGCGCCGGGGGCTCAGCGCGGCAGATAATCCTCCGCCATCGCCGCCTCGATGCCGGCATGACGGGCCTTCACCGAGCCGATGAAGGCCGGGTGGGTGATGACATAGAGCTTGCCGGTGAGGATCGCGTCCACCGTCATCTCCCCAACGGTCAACGGGTCGAGCCAGAAACCCGGCGCCGTCGGCGGCAGGGCGCCGGGCGGCGCCGTTTCGTCCCGGTGGCGGAAGGGCGTATCCACCTGAAACTCCGCCGGGCGGTGCTGCTCGGTCTCCTCGATATTGGTGCGCACCGGGCCGGGGCACACCACCGTGGCGCCGATCGCGCCGCCTCCCATGCTGCTGCCCCCCATGCTGCTGCCCCCCATGCTGCTGCCCTTGGCATCCAACTCCAGCTTGAGATGCTCGGTCATGGAAATGACCGCCGCCTTGGTTGGCGCATAGACGCCGCGCGTGGCGCGCGCCTGCATGATCGCCCCCTGCGAGGCGGTGTTGACGATATGCCCGCCCAGCCCATGCGCCTTGATGCGTGGCAGGCCCGAAACGAGGCCGTTGACCACGCCCATCAGATTGACGCCGATGGCCCAGTCCCAATCCGCATAGGTCGCTTCATCGACCGGGCCCTGGATGCCGATGCCGGCATTGTTGATGAGAATCTGCAGCGGGCCGAGCGCGGCCTCGGCCTCGTCCAGCGCGGCGGCAAAGGCGTCGCGGTCGCGCACATCGAGTTGGAGCGCGCGGAAGCGATCCGCCCAGCCCTCGTCCGCCGCGACCTGCGCCGCCTGCGCCAGATGATCGGCGCGCACATCGCACACCGCGATCCTGGCGCCCTGCGCCGCCAGCGCGCGCGCCATGCCAAGGCCGATGCCGCTCGCACCGCCGGTGATGAAGGCCATCGTGCCTGCTACTGTCTTCATGCCTCTCCTCGCCTCATGGCTACCACTCTTATTATGGGGATTTACAACCAATGACCGTGGACCTCTATCATGGCGAGCCGGCTTCCAACAGCCTGAAGGTCTTGCAGGCCATTCATGAGAAAGGCGTGCCCTTCACCAGCCATTACATCAACCTGATGAAGTTCGAGCAGCATGCGCCGGCCTATGTCGCGATCAACCCCGCGGGACAGGTGCCGACGCTGGTGCACGACGGCCGGGTGCTGACGGAATCGACGGTCATCAACGAATATATTGACGACGCCTTCGATGGCCCGCCGCTCAAGCCGGCCGATCCCTATCTGCAGGGGCAGATGCGCATCTGGACCAAATATGTCGATGAGGTGTTCCGCCCGTCCCTCTCCTTCCTCGCCTGGCATCGGGTGATCCCCGGCATGGCCAAGGCGCTGCCCGAGGGCGAGTTCGAGGCGCGGCTCAAGCGCATCCCGCTCAAGGAAAAGCGGGATAAATGGGAGCTGGCGGCCAAGGGCGGCTTTTCCGAGCGGGAGCTTGAGGGCTGGCGCGCCAATCTGGAGGACGTGACCGACCGGGTGGAAAGCGCGCTCGCAGGCCATGACTGGCTGGTCGGCGGCATGTTCACGCTGGCGGACATTGCCGTCTTCGCCATGGCCGTCTCCATGCCGCGCAGCTACCCCGATCTGTGGAACGAAACCCGCACGCCGCAGGCCATGGCGTGGATGGCGCGGATGAAGGCTCGCCAGGGCGTGGCGGCAGCGCTGGCGATGCCGGACCACACCGGCATGGTCTCCCGCAAGGATTGAAGGCACGCCGCCGCCTCTGTCGCTGCGAGTCACGGTGCCTTTTTGCACATTTTTCTATCGCGAAAGTTCCCGTTAGGCTCCGGTTAAGCTAATTCATGCATGAGAGCGATGGCCTTGTCCGTCAGCCCGGCCTTCCCGGCCGTTTTCGTGCTGCAGCGATACCGGATTGCCCCGGCTGACGGACAAGCGATCTCCCCGGACCGGCCCCAAGCGCAAGCGATCAGGGCTCCAGAACGCAGCCCGAATAGCCCGGCAGATCGCCCTGTCCTGCGCCGCCGACCTGCATCAATGGCGCCGCCCGACCGAGCCGCTTTGGCCAAGGCGCAGGCTCAGCCCCCAGATTGAACAGGCAAAGCCGGCGCTGCTCGCCAAAGCGCCGCTCGAACAGCAGCACCTGCTCATCGACCTGCAGAAAGCGGATGGCGCCCCAGCGCAAAGCGGGCTGCCCCTTGCGGAAGGCGAACAGCGCGCGGGTGAGGTGGAGCAACGATCCCTCCTCTGCCTCCTGCTTGTCGACAGCCAAGGCCGGATGGTCGGCCCCCACCGGCAGCCATGGCTTCACACTTGAAAAGCCGGCATGAGGCGCGTCCCCCTTCCACGGCATCGGCGTGCGGGCGCCGTCGCGGCTGAGGGTCAGCGGCCAGTTGGCGATGGCCTCGGGATCCTGCAAATACTCGAACGGCACATCCACCTGCGTCAGTCCCAGTTCCTCACCCTGATAGAGGAAGATGTTGCCGCGCAGGCAGGTGAGCAACAGCATCTTCATCGCCGCGAATCGCGCCCGCGTCTTGGGCTCAGCGCCGTCAGACAGCCAGCGGGTGACGGCGCGGGGCGCATCATGGTTCTCGAATGCCCAGCTCGGCCAGCCCATGCCGGCGCGGTCCGGCCACTGGCCGATCGCATCCGCCACCACACGCGGGGTCAGCGCGTCGGCATAGAGAAAATCGAAGCCGTAGCTGGTGTTCAGCCGGTTCTCGCCGCTGGTGTAGAGCTTCATCTCGCGCAGGGCCTCGTCCCCACCGATCTCGGCGACCGTGAACCGGCCATCATAGCTGTCCATCAGTGCGCGGACCCGCTCGATGAACCGCGGAATATGGCGGTGCCCCTGATTGTAGCGGCGCTGCTGATAGTCGAACGGCCGCGTGCGCTGCCCGGCCTGGTTCGGGTGCGGCGGATTGGGGCGCAGGCGCGGATCGTGCATCAGGAAGTTGAGCGCATCGAGCCGGAAGCCGTCCACCCCGCGGTCCAGCCAGAAGCGCGAAACATCGAGCAAGGCCTGCTGCACTTGCGGATGATGCCCGTTGAGCTGCGGCTGCTCGCGCAGGAAATTGTGGAAATAATATTGCCGCCGCCGGGCATCCCACGTCCAGGCAGGGCCGCCGAACACGCTCTGCCAGTTGGAAGGCGGCGAGCCGTCCGCCTTAGGGTCCGCCCAGACGTACCACCCGGCATGGTCGCCCTGCCGATCGGATCGGCTGGCCTGGAACCAGGGGTGCTGATCGGAGGTATGGGCAAAGACCTGATCGATGATCAGCCGCAGTCCCAGCTCATGGGCGCGGGCCAGCAGGGCATCAAAATCGGCGAGGGTGCCGAAGATCGGGTCGACATCGCAATAATCGGCGACGTCGTAACCGAAATCCCGCATCGGCGAGGTGAAGAAGGGCGAGAGCCAGATCGCGTCTACCCCCAGGCTGGCGACATGATCCAGACGCGCGGTGATCCCCGGGAGATCACCGACGCCGTCATCATTGGAATCGGCGAAGCTGCGCGGATAGATCTGGTAGATCGTCGCGCCCTGCCACCAGGGCAGCGTGTCGGGCGCGCGCTGGCTGACGGGAAGGCTGGTGGCGGCAGGCTGGTGATTCTCGCTCATCCGCGCCAAACTGCATGGGAAGTTGGGCGCTGGCAATTGCGTCGGGTAGCCGTCAGCCTGCAAGCCACCCGGAACGAGGGACGAATGCGAACAAGAGCCGGGATTTGCGTGAAAAAGCAGCGCTATGCGACCGAAGCGGACGCCCGCGCGGTGGCGCTCCGCGCAGCGATTACGCTCCGCCCCTATCGCTGCGCCCTCTGCCGCCAATATCACCTCACCAGCCGGACCAAAGGCATGCGGGTGCTGAAAGTCGTCGAATGAAGGCGGTCAGTGCTCGCTGAGGAATAGCCTCAAATCCGTCATTTGCCTTTCGCCCCCATCCGTTTAGGCTCCGGACAAAATCAACGGGAGAGAGCGATGCGGTTTCAGGACAAGGTTGTGCTCGTCATTGGCGGCAACAGCGGGATCGGGCGTGCCGCTGCGCAAGGATTTGCTGCCGAGGGTGCACATGTGTTCCTCACTGGGCGGTCGCAGGCGACCATCGATGAGACCGTGGCGGCGATTCCCGGCGCGCAGGGCTTCCAGGCGGATATCGCGCAGATCGACAGCAATGATGCCGTGCTGGATGCTATCCGCGCGGCGCATGGACGGATCGACATATTGTTCGTGAATGCCGGAATCGGTGCCTTCGCTCCCGTGGAAGAGGTGACGCCGGCCCAGTGGGACGAGGTGCACAACGTCAATCTGCGCGGTTGCTTCTTTGCCGTGCAGAAGGCCCTGCCGCTGATGGGGCAGGCACCGGGCGGCGCCATCGTCATCACCGGCTCGATCGGATCGGTCGCCGCCGTGCCGGGCAATGCCATGTATGCGGCGGCGAAGGCGGGGCTGCGCGCGGTGGCGCGTACGCTCGCTGCTGAGCTGATCGGGCGGGGCATTCGCGTCAACATGGTCAGCCCCGGCCCCACCGAAACGCCGATCATCAACCGCTCTGGTCTCCCGCCCGAGGCCGTGGCGGGTATGCGCGCGATGATGACCGACGCCATCCCGATGAAGCGGATGGGCACGCCGGAGGAAATCGCTCGCCCGGTGCTGTTCCTCGCCTCGGACGAAGCCAGCTTCATCACCGGCATCGACCTGTATGTGGACGGCGGCTGCGTGGAGCTTTAGCCCCGAGCGAGGCCTTCGAGCAGGATCAGGCCGAGAGATCGACGCTTGCGCTTTCCATCGGCCAGACTGAAGCGGCTGTTCCGTGCCTATCTTTGCGCCCTGCCCCGTGGAGCCGGGCGAGAAGAAAACGCCCGAACCCCCAACGACCCAGGCCCGACGCCGCATTGATATGGCCGACTGCGCCGGCATCGGCAAAGCGGCTGCCCCAGAACTGGGCGAGACGCCTTGCCCGGTGGTATTGGATGTATGGATCGTCGCGGCTCGCCACCAAAATCGAGGGGAAAGGCAATGGAGCGCGCGAGGCTGGGGCGAACGGCTCCAGCCGCTCATCCAGCGGCGCCAGATCCAGTTCGGGCGGCGCAACGAGCAGCGCGCCGACAACCGGATAGCCAAAGTCCGGCCGCTCCATCGCAGCCCAGGCAGCGACGGCGTGGCACCCCAGGCTGTGCGCCGCTAGAATGACCGGCCGGCCAGCACCGCGAATCGCCAGATTGAGCTTGCTCACCCAATGCGTGCGGTTGGGCCGCGCCCAATTGCCGAGGTCGGCACGGACGCAATCGTCGCTCTCACGCTCCCAAATGCTCTGCCAATGCGCGGGGCCGCTGCCGTCCAATCCCGGCACGGTGAGGACCAGCGGGGTCGACAATGTGGATGTGACATGATCCATGATCAAAACTCCTGTTCTCAGGGCAGATCAGTCGGCTCGGTCTACGTCCCGATCGTCTCACGGCATAATGTCTAACGTTTAAGTTGACAATATGATTGCGATGGAGCGTGCGCTGATGCGGCCACGTGGTTCCCCCATGAATGATGCCGTTACCGATTAAACCGGCAGCCCCACATAATTCTCGGCGATGCTGGTCTGCGCGGCGACGCTGCCGGCGATATAGTCCAGTTCGGCAACCTGCATGGCGCGCTCGAAGGGGCCGTCTTCGGGGAAGCGGTGCATGAGGCGCGTCAGCGACCAGCTGAACCGCTCGGCCTTCCAGACGCGGGCCAGAGCCTTGTCCGAATAGCCAGCGACGGCATCGGCATCGCCCCGCTTGAAGAAGGCGCTGAGCGCTGAGGCGGCATAATGCACGTCGCTGGCGGCAAGGTTGAGGCCCTTGGCGCCGGTGGGCGGCACAATATGGGCGCTGTCGCCGCAGAGCAGCAGGCTGCCATGGCGCATCGGCGCGAAGACGAAGGAGCGCAGTGGCGCGATGGACTTCTCCAACGCCGGGCCCCGGGCGATGTGCGCCGCGGCATCCGGCCCGAGGCGGATCGCCAACTCGTCCCACACGCGCTCATCCGGCCAGTCCTCGATCTTCTCGGTCAGCGGCACGTCGACATAATAGCGGCTGCGCGTCTCGCTGCGCATGGAGGCCAGCGCGAAACCGCGTTCGTGATTGGCGTAGATCAGCTCGTGATTGCAGGGCGGCACATCTGCGAGGATGCCGAGCCAGCCGAAGGGATATTCCCGCTCATAGGACTGGCCGGCGCTGGCCGGGATCGCCTGACGGCTAGGGCCATGATAGCCATCGCAACCGACGATGATGCGCGCATCCACCCGGTGTTCGCGCCCATCCTTGCTGTAGGTGACATAGGGCGTGTCGCTCTCGATCTCGTGCAGGGCGACATCGGCAGCGCCGTAGACGACCTCCAGCCCCCGCTCGTCACAGGCATCCATGAGATTCTTGGTCAGCTCGGTCTGGCCGTAGACGACGACATGGCCGCCGGTGAGCTTGGCGATATCGATGCGAATCAGCCGCTCGCCATCGGCCAGGTTGAAGCCATCGTGCACCAGACCCTCGGCCTTCAGCCGCGCATTGAGGCCAAGGCGTTCCATCAGATCGACGGTGATACGCTCCAGCACGCCGGCGCGGATGCGGCCGAGCACATAGTCCGGCGTCTGGCGCTCCAGCACGATACAGTCGATGCCCTCAGCCCGCAGCAGATGCCCTAGCAGCAGACCCGCGGGCCCAGCGCCAATGATGCACACCTGTGTCATTCCATCCTCCTCGCAGACTCTTGGCCGCATATCCGCATGACCGCGCGCATTTGGGAAGGGACAGTTGCGACAAGCTCTGGTATTTTCCGGACATGACTGCCATGCCCCGCCCCGAGCGCCATTCCCGCGCAGCGATCGTCCCCGCCTATGATCTCTATGGCGAGGACAAGGCGCCACGGCGCGAGGACTTTTTCCACGCCGAAACGATTGCCGTGCGCAGCCGGCGCTACGACTGGGAAATCGCGCCTCATACCCATGCCTCGCTCACGCAGATGCTGTTCGTTGCACGGGGCGAGGTGCGGCTGCATCTCGCGGGGGAGGATCGGCGGGAAACCGGTCCTTTACTGGTCTGCGCGCCCAGCGGAATTGTGCATGGTTTCGGCTTCTCGCCCGATGTCGAGGGCTTTGTTGTGACCGCCTCACAGGATTTTGTGGACAGTCTCACCCGGCAGGATGCGCTGGGGCAACATCTCCGGACCCCGGCAATTCTGCGACCGGACGCAGCGCTGACCGCGCGTCTGGAGGCGCTGGGCACCGCGCTGGTCGAGGCCGAGCAGGACCGGTTCGCACCCAATGGCCAGCGGCTGCATCATGCGCTTGCCGAAGCCTGGCTACGCACGACCCTTGCTGCCGGCGCACCCCCTGACGCCCTGCGGTCCACCCTGGCCGAGCGGTTTCGCGTGATGGTCGAGGCGACTTATCGCGAGCATCGACCGATCGAGCATTATGCGCAGCGGCTGCATTGCACGGTCCGCACGCTCTCGCGCCAGACACAGGCCAGTTTCGGCATGACGCCGCTGCAGATCATCAACCGCCGGCTGCTGTTCGAGGCGCGGCGGTTGCTGCGCTTTACCAATGCCGGTTGCAGCGAGGTGGCGGCGGAGCTGGGTTTTGAAGACCCGTCCTACTTCTCGCGCTTCTACAAGCGGATGACCGGACGGGCACCGGGCCTGGAGAAACGGCGCGAGAACGTGTGAGGCGCTGCCGCGTCAGGCGGCGGCCCGCTCCGCCCCACTCTTCTGTCGCGCCAGCTTCTCGACCAGACGATTGAACAGGGTCACGCCGCGATCGTGCACGGTGGGCATCACTTGCACCTCTTCCGTGTCATCGATCACGCGCTGCTGGGCCTCGATCATGACCTTGTCCTCGGCGAAGGCCTGATCGGCCATGCGCATCAGAACGTCGCGCAGCGCCTCGTCACCATGGCTGCGATGCGGCCCCCAGGAGAAGAAATAGCGTGCGCTCTTGTCGCGCATCGGCGTCACGGCCTGGCTGGTGAAGGTGACGCCGCTCACCGCCTGAGAGAGATCCGGCTGGCCATAGTCGCAAGCCTTGGCGGTGCCGAGCGGGAAGACACCGCCGGTCATCAACAGGATGCCGGGAATGAGGAAATCATAGCTCATGAAGCTGTCCATCGGTTCTGGGCTGCGGCGCGAGGCCGATCCGATGGCGTTCTCCGTCCAGCGCTCATAGCGGATTCCCCGCTCCAGCGGCGTGATCCGGGCCGGGGTCTCGGCAAATTGCGGCCCGGAACCGAAGCTCTCTGCATGGACGAAGGTCAAATGGCTGAAATCGAGCAGATTGTCGTTGATGAGCCGCGCTTCCGCCGCATAATCGAGATGGCCGTGGCCGAGGATGTAATCGGGATGGTCCAGCCCCACGGCGGGCGGAATCAGGCGCTCATCGGCCGCGTCGACATCGCCCATCCAGACCCACAGCCAGCTATGCCGCTCCACCAAGGCATAGCGGCGCACGCGGGCCTGCGGCGGGATCTGCGCCTGACCGGGGATTTCGACGACCTGCCCGTCTGCATCGAACAGCAGGCCATGATACATGCAGCGCAGCCGCTCGCCTTCACAGCGGCCCAGCGAAAGCGGCGCGAGGCGGTGGACGCAGCGATCTTCCAATGCGTGGAGCGCGCCGGACGCCGTGCGCCAGATGACGATCCGCTCGCCGAGGATCGAGATGGCGAAGGGTTTCTCCACCTCCAGTTCATGCGACCATCCCGCGACATACCAGGCATTGCGAACATAGGCCATGACAGGTGCCTCTCCAGCTTCATCCACTGCACGCAAATTGACTTAACGGTGTTAAGGAGTCAATGATCCTCTATGGCTTCCCCCATCTCCGTCCCGCTAGATATCGAGCGCTTGCTGCAGGCGGCATTCGCGCAGCTGGAGGCGGACGGGCTGGACGCGCTCAGCATGCGCAAGCTGGCCGCGCGCCTCAATGTGCAAGCCCCGGCGATCTATTGGCACGTCAAGGACAAGGCCGAGTTGCTGGGTCTGATGGCCCGCCGCATTCATGGCCGGGCTTATGCGGACGTTACTCACGCTGAGGATTGGCGCGACTGGCTGCGGCGGTTCGGGCGGGCACTGCGGCGCAGCTTCCTTGCCCATCGCGATGGCGCGCTGCTTTGCGCCGTGTCACGCCCGCCGGCGGAGGCCGATCCCCTTGTCCATGCCCAGCGCATCGCCGCTCCGCTGGTGGCGCTGGGGCTGCATCAGCAGGACGCCTTGGCCCGTCAGGCCTCGGTCATCTCCTTCGTGCTGGGTTGGTCCGCCTTCGAGGCGAACGGGCCGATGCATAGCTTCCTCGACAATATGCTCGATTTCGAGGGGAGCTTCGAGCCGGGGCTGGACGCTCTGGTGGCGGGCTTCTCGGAGGTTGCGAGCGAGGCTTAGCCCGCCAGCCAGCGCGACAAGCGGCTCCCGGCATCGTTCATGAGGGCGCGCGGATCGCCCTGCTCCACGATCCGGCCATCCAGCACCAGCGCGACCTCATCGGCGGCATCGGCGGCATCGCGCACATCATGGGAGACGAGAATGATGGGAATGTCCGAGCGGGCGCGCAATTCGACCAGCAGGCGATGGAGCGCGCGGCGGGTCGGATGATCCACGGCAGAAAATGGCTCATCGAGCAGCAGCACCTGCGGATCGCGCGCGAGCGCCCGGGCCAGCGCGACACGCTGTTGCTGTCCGCCGGAGAGTTCACCGGGGCGCCGGCCTTCCAGCCCGTCCAGATGGACCTGCGCCAGCAGCGCATCCGCCCGCCCCTGTCGCTGTGTCGCGGGGATGTCCAGCAACGCCTCCATCACATTCTGCCGCGCGCTCATGTGGGGGAACAGGGCGTAGGATTGGAACACGACGCCGACATGTCGGTCCCGCGCGCCCATCTGCACGCCGGCCTGCGTGTCCAGCCAGCACTGGCCGTTGACGCTGATCCGCCCGGTAGCAGGCGTCAGCAACCCCGCAATCGCGCGCAGGATGGAGGTTTTCCCCGCGCCCGAAGGACCGACGAGCGCCAAGGTCCGTCCACGCGCCAGAGTGAGTGCCACGTCCAGCGCGATGGGCGCATGATGGCGCAGATGCAGGGTCACGCCCTCTCTGCTCGCCTCAGCCATGTCGGCGCCCCCTCTGCCCCAGCAGAAAAACAAGGCTGACCGCCACCAGCGAGACCGCCATCAGCAGCAGCGCCATCTCGTTGGCCGAGACCATGTCGAACGCCTGCACGCGATCATAGAGCGAGAGCGCCAGCGTGCGCGTCTTGCCGGGGATCGATCCGCCGACCATCAGCACCACGCCGAATTCGCCCAGCGTATGAGCGAAGGTCAGCACGGCCCCGGTGAGAATGCCCGGCCAGGCCAGAGGCAGTTCGATCCGCCAAATGCTGCGCCAGAGCGAATGGCCGCAGGTCGCCGCGGCATCGCGCAGATCGGCGTCGATGCTCTCGAAGGCCCGCTGCACCGGCTGAACGGCAAAGGGGAGATTGACCAGCACCGATGCAAGCAGGATCGCCTCGAAGCTGAAGGCCAGCCCGCTACCGAATAGCGCACTCCATACCCGCCCGATCCAGCTTTGCGGCCCCAGGGCGGAGAGCAGGTAAAAGCCAATCACCGTGGGTGGCAGGACCAGCGGCAGCGTCACCAGCGCCTCGATCACCGCCCGCCCGCGAAAGCGCGCCAGCGCCAGCCAGCGCCCGAGCACCAAAGCCAGCGGCAGCAGGATCGCGACGGTGAGCGCCCCGAGCAGGAGCGAGAGATTGAGCGCTTGCCAGTCCATCGCCGGTCAGAGTGCTCCGGCCGGCAGGGTGAAGCCGTATTTGGCAAAGATCGCCTTGGCAGCAGGCTGGGCCAGATAAGCATAGAAGCGCTCGGCCACCGGCCCCGCCGTCTTCATCAGCACCATGCGCTGGCGCAGCGGGGTGTGCCAGTTGGCGGGGATCAGCACATAGGCCGCCCTGCCCTTCACAGCAGGATCGAGCACCAGCGAATGCGCGACGATGCCGCCCTGCGCCCCACCTTCCGTGGCGAACTGCAGCGCCTGCGACACATTTTCCCCCAGCACGAGCTTATCCTGAAGCGGCTTCCACAGCCCGGCATGATCGAGCGCTTCCTGCGCGCGGCGACCATAAGGCGCATGGTCGGGGTTCGCGATGGCAAAGCGGCTGATGTCCCCGCGCGCCAGCGCCTCACGCAGACCGGCAAGCTGGGAATCGAGCCTGAGCGGTGAGCCCTTGGGCGCGATCAGCGCGAGGCGCCCGATGGCATAGAGCCGGCCTTCGTCACGGGTCTTGCCGGCCTTGACGAGCTGCGTCACATAGCTTTCATCGGCGGAGAGGAAGAGCTCGAACGGCGCGCCCTGCTGTAATTGCCGCGTGAGATTACCCGAGGCACCGAAGTTGAGCACCACCTTCTCACCGGTCTCTTTCTCGAACGCCGCCGCCGCATCGGTCAGCGCGAGGCGCAGGTCGGCAGCAGCCGCGATCTGCGGCGTTGGCTCGGGCTTGCCGCACGCGACCAGCGCCAGCAGGCCGAGCAGCACGGCGCAACGGCGCAGCAGATGAGTCATGAGGTCCGCCCTTCGATCGATGTATGACATTGCACACATCGACGTCTGCGGGGCGCTGTGTCAAGTGTCCTGAATGCGCAAGAGGCGCGCGGAGGAGGTCGGCAAGGCGTGGGTGAGGACGGCGGAACGACGCTGAAGATCAAGGCGCAGGTAATCGCTGGTGGCGTAATTGCCATCGGGCCGGGCAAGGCGCAGCTGCTCGCGGAGATCGCGCGCACGGGGTCGATCGCGGCGGCAGGCCGGGCGATCGGGACCAGCTATCGCCGCACCCGCGACATGGTCGATATTCTCAACACGGGATGGGGCGCCCCGCTAATCGAAACCGCCAAGGGCGGCGCCAGCGGGGGCGGATCGCGCCTCACCGATCACGGCCGGGCGGTCCTGGAAGCCTATCGGCAGCTCGAAACCGCAGTGCAGGCGGCCGGAACGGCCCATGCCAGTCACCTGATCGCTCTTATGAACGGCGTCGATCCCGACGGCGCTCAATCGATCCGATAAACCGAAAGCCGCACCGTCGGGCCGACCTTGCCGCCTGTCGCGACAAACAGGGCGCGGTTTACCCAGTCGTACCCCCCATGGCCCGTCTCCAGCCGAATGAAAGAGCGCATGTAATAGTCGGACGGCGGCACCTGTTCGCCGGACGCGATGCGGGCCGTAACCTCGGGCGAGGCATGGCGGATGCCGAGGCCCACGATCTCGATGACCGCGCCGTCGTGCGTTTCCATGGCGTAGCGGGCATCGAGCTGCGCCACGCCGCCGGGTTGCACGGTTTGCCAGTCTGCGCCGACGTTGAGCAGCGTGCCATTGAGCAACGGTCCTGTCACCGTGCCGCCGACCACCGGGATGATCCGCCGCGTACCAGCCGGTGTGACGCCCATCTCATGCGGAGGATCGAGCCGGATCTCGAAATCGCAGACGTGCGAGAGGCCCGGCGCGGGCAGCGTCATGCCGCGACCTTCGCGACCAGCGCGCCCGGCTCGATGGTGGGCGGCGCGGCGTTGAGCGTATCGCGCGCAAAGCCTGCCGCCTGCTGATAGGCCAGCATGAAGGCAGAGCGCTCGGCGGCGGGCAGCACATCCTCAATGTCCTCAAACGCACCGCCGCAGCGCTCCTCGACCAGTTCCAGCAGCCCGAAGGGGCCGGAGCCGCGATTGCGCATGGCGACCTGCCCGATGGGACCGCAGAGCTTCTCGTCAAAGGCACGCAACGCGGCGGGCGTCACGCCATGCGCCAGCAATTCACGGCCGATCACCCGCGCATCGACGATGGCCTGCGATGCGCCGTTCGAACCGGTCGGATACATGGGATGCGCGGCATCGCCCATCAGCGCGACGGGACCATCGACCCAGGTCAGCAGCGGATCGCGGTCGATCATCGGGTTCTCATAGGCGACATCCGACTTGGCCAGCAGCTCCGGCAGGTTCAGCCAGTCATAGACGAACCCATCGAACTCATGCGCGAACTCGGCGAGCTCGACCGGGCGGAACCAGCCGGATTTGCGCCAGTCATGATCGGTGTCGTAGGTTTTCTCGGCGATCCAGTTGATATCGGCCAGCCCCTCCTCGTCGGGATGCGAGATGGGGTAGATCACCACGCGGTGCCGGCTGGTGCCTAGGCCCACGAAGGAGGAGCCGGTGCGGATCGGCACGCCGCGCGCGGTGCCGCGCCACATGATCGTGCCGCCCCAGTGGATCGGGGGTTGATCCGGGTGCATCTGCGCGCGGACGCTGGAATGGATGCCATCGGCTCCGAACAGCAGGGTGCCATCGACCTCGGCCTTGCCGCCGGTGGCGAGATCGACCAGAGCAGTGACGCCACCCTCCGCCCGCTTGCGATAGCCGGTCACCTTATGGCCGAGCTTCAGAGCCTCCGGGCCGAGCCGCTCGACCACCTTGCGGCAGAGCATCAGGTGGAAGGCGCCCCGGTGGACGGCATATTGATGCCAGTCATAACCGGCGACCTTGCCGCGCGGCTCGGAATAAATCTCGCGGCCATTCAGCCCGACCAGCGCCCATTCCCGCGCGGGAATGCCGACCTCGTCCAGATCCGCCTCGCTTATTCCGAGGTCTTCCAGTTCGCGAATGGCATTGGGCTGGATGTTGATGCCCACACCGAGCGGCTTCAATTCGCGCACGCTCTCGAACACCGTGCAGGGCACGCCGATCTGATGAAGCGTGAGCGCCAGGACGAGGCCGCCAATGCCGCCACCGGCGATCAAGACATGGTCGTGCGTCATCAAAATATTGCCCTTCCCGTGCGAGCCTAACCCAGCCGACCCGCGCCGGCGCCTCATCTGCCCGAGGGAGCGCTGTACCGTCGTGGGGGCGCAGTGGCAATGTGGTGGGATCAATCGTATGCCGGCTGCTGGGGGGTGGGCGCGATAGGAAGTAGGACGCGATGGTCGAGCGGCTGGGCCCTGGGCTACTGCCTTCTCACGAGCACTGGCTTTGCCTTGTCGCGCACCCCTGCCGTGTTCCTGCGGAGGCAGGAACCCAGGGCGCAAGGGCACTGCGGCTGGGCCCTAGGCTCCTGCCTGCGCAGGAGCACTGAAGGAAGCAGGACCGGCGCCGCATTCCGCAGCACCAAGCGAGCCGTTAATGTCGAGCGAAGTCGAGGCACTCAGGACCTGTGCTTGCCGTGTCTCGACTTCGCTCGACACGAACTGGAATAAAAGAATGGGAAAGTGTGCGCCCCAAACGAAAGAAGCCCGCGCCCTCCCCTTCGGAAGGCGCGGGCTTCTTGGCGCTATGGTCGCACCCCGATCAGATCGGGAAGTGGCCCGGCTGGGTTTCCACCGTTACCCAGCGCAGCTCGGTGAAGCTCTCGATGCCGGCCTTGCCGCCGAAGCGGCCATAGCCCGAACCCTTGACGCCGCCGAAGGGCATCTGTGCTTCGTCGTGCACGGTCGGGCCGTTGACGTGGCAGATGCCGGACTGAATGCGCCGCGCGATGCCGAGGCCCTTGGCGATATCCTTGGTGAACACCGACGCCGAAAGGCCATACTCGGTGTCGTTGGCCAGTTCGACCGCATGCTCGGTGTCGCGGGCGCGAATGATGCCGACGACCGGCCCGAAGCTCTCATCGCGGAACAGCTTCATGTCCTGCGTCACCTTGTCGATGACATGGGCGGGCATCAGCACATTGTGCGTCGTCTCGCCGCCGGTGAGCTGGGTCGCGCCCTTGGCCAGCGCGTCCTCGATCAGGCTCTGGCAGTGCGCCACGGTCTTGGCGTCCACCACCGCGCCGAGCGGGGTGTTGCCCTGACGGGGATCGCCCACGGGCATGGAGGCGACCTTCTCCTTGAACTTGGCGGCGAAGGCGTCGGCAACAGCATCGACCACGATGATCCGCTCGGTCGACATGCAGATCTGGCCCTGGTTCATGAACGCGCCGAAGGCCGCGGCCTTCACCGCTTCATCGAGATCGGCGTCTTCCAGAATGACCAGCGGTGCCTTGCCGCCCAGCTCGAGCAGAACGGGCTTCAAATGCTCGGCAGCGCGCTTGGCGATGATCTTGCCGACGGCGGTCGAGCCGGTGAAGTTGATGCGGCGGACCTGCGGCGCATCGATGAGCGCGCCGACGACATCGGCCGCGTCTTCTGGCGCGTTGGTGACGACGTTCACCACACCCTCGGGGAAGCCGGCCTCGGCAAAGGCCTCGATGATCAGCGCGTGCGTACGCGGGCAGGATTCCGATGCCTTGAGAATGACGCTGTTGCCGCAGGCGAGCGGCACGGCGATGGCGCGCACGCCGAGGATGATCGGCGCGTTCCAGGGCGCGATACCGAGGATGACGCCAACCGGCTCGCGCAGCGCCATGGAGAGGCAGCCGGGCTTGTCCGATGGAATGACCTCACCATTGATCTGGGTGGTGAGCGCGGCCGCTTCGCGGATCATGCTGGCAGCCAGGCCGAGGTTGAACATCGCCCAGCCGGCCGTCGCGCCGATTTCGCCCATCATCGCTTTGACGAACGCGTCCTTCTTGGATTCCAGCGCGGTGGCGGCTTTCATCAGCACAGCGCGTCGCGCATTCGGCCCCATGACCGACCAGTTCTGGAAGCCCTCTGCGGCCTTGGCGGCGATCGGCGCGATATCGGCGGCCTTCATCGCAGTAGCCGAGGATGCGACCTCGCCCGTCATCGGATTGTTGCGGCTAAACTCCATGGCGTTCCTCCAGTTCTCTCTCTCAAGACCAGTGTCGCGCGCTCGCATGAGGCCGGATGGCAATGATCAGACCAAATGCTTGCGGCGGCGCGGCTCCCCTCTGCCTTGCGGAACCGCCGGATGCAATTGTCTTGCGTGCCCCACGCTCGACTTGCGCCCAGAAATGAAGGAACAGGGGTCGATCCTCGCGCGTTGTGGCGCATAACTGGGAATAGACGGCGGGTTCGAGACGTGCAGGCATCCGAAGACCTCAGGGCAGCATCGTTGGAGAGCTATCGGCAGTTGGTCGAAAGCATCACCGATTATGCCATGTGCATGCTGGATCGTGCGGGCCACATCACGAACTGGAACGCAGGCGCGCAAAAGCTCAAGGGCTTCCGGCCAGAAGACATTATTGGCGTGCATTTTTCGCGCTTCTACACGGCCGAAGACGTGGAAAAGGGCATGCCCGAGCGCGCGCTGGAGATCGCCGCGACACAGGGCAAACATGAGTCCGAGGGCTGGCGACTACGCAAGGATGGCTCGCGCTTCTGGGCCCACGTCGTCATCGATCCGGTTCGCGACGCACACGGCGCGCTGATCGGCTATGCCGGGATCACCCGTGATCTTACCGAGCGCAAACTCGCAGAGCAGGCGCTGCGTAAAAGCGAAGAACAGTTCGCCCTGCTCGTGCAGTCGGTCACCGATTACGCCATCTACATGCTGGACCCAGAGGGCATGGTTTCCAGCTGGAATGCCGGTGCGGAGCGGATCAAGGGCTATCGCAAGGACGAGGTGCTCGGACAGCATTTCTCGCAATTCTATCAGGAAGAAGATCGCACGGCCGGCGAGCCGCAACGCGCCCTGGAGACCGCGCGGTCGGACGGTCGTTTCACGGCGGAGGGCTGGCGCGTCCGCAAGGGCGGCGAACGCTTCCGCGCGAGCGTCGTCATCGAGGCGCTGCGCGATGAGACCGGCGCGTTGGTGGGCTTCGCCAAGATCACCCGCGACGTCACGGAGCGGGAGGCGGCCCAGCGCGCGCTCGACGAAGCGCGCGAGGCCTTGGGCCAGGCTCAGAAGATGGAAGCGCTTGGCCAGCTCACCGGCGGCGTGGCGCATGACTTCAACAATCTGCTGATGGCGATCAACAGCAGCCTCATCCTGCTGCGCCGACGGATCCCGGAACAGGCCGAGACGCAACGCCTACTCGACAATGCCATGCAGGCCGTCGATCGGGGCGCGACGTTGACCCAGCGCATGCTCGCCTTCGCGCGGCGACAGGAGCTGTCCATCGGCCGCGTGCATATTCCCGAATTGCTGCGCGGCATGACCGAACTGGTCCAGCGCACCATCGGGCCGGAATGGCCCGTCAGCATGATCATTCCGCTCGGATTGCAGGCGGTGAAGGCGGATGCCAATCAGCTCGAAATGGCGATCCTCAACCTCGCCGTGAACGCGCGCGATGCCATGCCGGACGGCGGTGCGATCATCATCAAGGCGAACCGCCAGACCGTGCGGAGCAACGAGATCGCCGATCTGGAAGCGGGACATTATGTGGTTCTGACCGTGGTGGACAGCGGCATCGGCATGGATGCCGAGACGCTCAGGCGCGCGACCGAACCCTTTTTCACGACGAAGGGCGTCGGCAAGGGTACGGGCCTTGGCCTGCCCATGATCCATGGCTTTGCACGCCAGATCGGCGGTGCGTTCACGCTCACCAGCGCGCCGGGCAAGGGAACATCTGCGCAATTGTGGCTACCGCAGGCCGCCGAGCAGTCACAGGCAACCATGCCCGCTGCGAAGGAACCGCCGCTGCCGCCGCAAGCCAAATGTCGTGTCCTAGCGGTGGATGACGATGCACTGGTGTTGATGAACACGGTCGCGCTGCTGGAGGATCTGGGGCACGAGGTCGTCAGCGCAGTCAACGGCGCTCATGCCCTTTCAAAATTCAAGGATGGCGGCTTCGACTTGGTCATCACCGATCAGGCCATGCCCGGCATGACCGGGACGGACCTCGCCGCGGCCATTACCGCCGTGCAGAGCGACATGCCGATCATCATCGCAAGTGGATATGGCGAGGGGCTCGTGTTGCCCGAAGGGCAGATTCATCGCCTGAGCAAACCATTTGGCGAGCACCAGCTCGCCAAGGCTATTTATCAGGCGTGTTGCCGGGAGGATCGCCCTACCCCTGCCGTTTAAACGGACTTTCGCCCCATTTGCCGGGTCCGCCCGCTCAGGCGGATCGCCCTGCGCAGCAAGGATGCGAAGGTGCGCAAGACCGGCAGGCGGTCATAAAAGCGCACATCGTGGATGTCTGTGCGCGAGAGGCGCTGGTGCCCTAGGTCCGGGTTGGCCACATAGGTACGCAGGTCGGGATGGCGGTTGCGCAGAACAGACAGCGCCCCATCATAGTGCATTGGCTCGCCATCCGGGTGCCGCCCGCCTGCAGGCCGGTCCAGCATCGCGGCCAAGTAGCGCGCCGCGAAACCAATCGTATCGCCGCGCACCGCGTAGAAATGGCAGCCGGCAAGCCCTTTGCCGGGTGGGATCAGCTCAAGCGGGCGCTCGGTCGCCTCATATTGCCCCGGCAGAAGGCTGCCGAAAAAGATGTCCCATTCCACCTCGCCCAGCTTGGCCAGAGCGGCCGGCAGAACCGTATCTATCCGGTCATGGAAATCGAAGTCATCCTCCAGCACCAGAACGGATCGATGCCCCGCCTCCGCCGCCTCACGCAGCACGCTCATATGGCTATCGAAACATCCTCGCGTGCCCGGCGTCGGAAACCCTGCGGCATCCGAAAAGCGCTTGGCCGTGAAGAACGCGATTTTCGGATGATCGAGGCCCAGCCCCAGGCGCTTGAACTGCGCGGCCATCTCGCGGCGCCGGTCGGCCCGGTGAGGAAGATTGATTATCCGGATGGCATCGAACGCATCGAGCAGAGCGCGACCGGCGGGGGTTGGGCTTACCATCGGGCGGCGTCCTTCTCGAGCGGATAACGGATGATCGGCCGCGACTCGCGCCGGCCCTCAACGGGCCTATAGACTGGGCTTCTCCCTTTAAGGAATCGCAAAGCCGCTCCAGCCGGGCCAGCGCTCTAGATCACCTTGCCGGGGTTGAGGATATTGTTCGGGTCCATCGCGCGCTTCAGCGTGCGCATCAGCGCCAGTTCCTCTGGTGTACGGCAGTGGTGGAGAAATTCGCGCTTGATGCTGCCGATGCCATGCTCGGCGGTAATCGAGCCGCCCCATTCGCCGACCGCCTTGTAAACCAGCGCCTCCATCTCATGCTCGGGCATCGGGTCGCGCGGGACGCGCGCGGAGAGGTGGAGGTTGGAATCAGCAAGGTGGCCGAAGAAAACGGTCACGCAGTCCGGCCAGCGCTCCAGCAGCAGATTGCGCACATAAGGGATGAAATCGCCGATCTTGCGCGTCGGCAGACTCACATCGAAGGCCACTTGCGGCCAGTGCACGCCCTTGTGCCACTCGCCCGGGCAATCGCGCACTGCCCAGATGTCCTGCCGCTGCTTGTCCGACTGGGCAATCACCGCATCCTTGACGAGGCCGGATTCGATCATGCCGCCCAGCACTTCCTCGAAGCGCTCGGCGTCGCGTTCCGGGTCGGTCCCAAGCACTTCGACTAGCGCATAGACGCTGTAACCGTGCGGCAAGGGCGGCTGGCGACCGAGCGCCGTCGTGCCGATCTGGTAGAAATCCGGCCACATCACCTCAAAGGCGGACAAGGTGCTCGCGAATGCCGAATTGCATTGTTTGAGCAACTCCAGCGTGGCCGCATAATCCTCGACCGCCACCACGGCGGTGCAGGCGCTGCGCGGCTTGGGGAACATCCGCAGCACCAGCCGGGTGATGACACCGAGCGTACCCTCGCTGCCGATGAAGAGATGCTTGAGATCGTAACCGGCATTGTTTTTGATCATTACATTGAGCGACGAGACGATCGTGCCATCCGGCAGCACCGCTTCCACACCCAGAATGAGATCGCGCATCATGCCATAGCGCAGCACGCGGTTGCCGCCGGCATTGGTCGCGGCATTGCCGCCGACCTGCGCCGTTCCGCGTCCGCCAAGATCGAGCGGAAACAGAAAGCCGGCCTCATCGGCGGCGCGTTGAACGGTCTCCAGCACCGTTCCCGCGAGCACGGTCATCGTGCGGCCAGCCTCGTCCAATTCCTCGATGCCGCGCATTCGTTCCAGCGACAGCAACAGGCAGGGGCGATCCGCGAGGCCGCCGGCGCACAGGCTGGTCAAGCCGCCCTGTGGCACGACCGGCCAGTGCTCCTCATTGCAGATCGCCATGATCTGCGAGACCTGCTCGGTCGTGCGCGGATAGGCGATGCCGGGGAGCGGAATGTCCGCCGGCATGACATTCGTGAAATCAGAGACATGGCGCGCGAAATCGCCGTCCGTCCCATCCTTTACGATATCAGCGCCCAAGGCTTGGCGGAGGCGCGCGATGACCTGGGCACCACGCTGAGCTTCGTCTGCGAAGCTTTGTAAGCGCTCGTCCAGCGTTGCTTGGGTCATCCGGCCTCTCTCCTCTTGCAGCCACAACATAGCGCCCGGCGGCGCCCTGCATAGGCCAAGGCGATAGAACGAATCATGAAATCGGCCGCCAGGGCCGCCTCTGTTTCACCCTGAGACGCCCAACGATTAGCGAGGCCAGTCAAAATTCCGTTAAGTATCTAAATTTCTGTGATTTTTAGTGGAATTTCCACGCAAGCGGCTCCTTAAGTGCAAAAAGGTAAACTTGGTTTACGTCTTGTTAACCATAGTTTATTGTCGTCGAGGTCGGGTGATCCGACCAAATACAGGAGTCGTCGATGGTAAACGAAGTGATCGTTGAAGAACTCAGCGAGCAGGAAGTCGATCTGGTTGCGGGCGGTGGTCCGAGCCACGAATCGAGCGGTGGCATTCGCGGCTGATTTGTCAGTCGCTTCTGGTCACCACGATCAGATTGATCCTATGGCCGGGGGGGCGCGCGCGAATAAGCGATCGTCCGCCCGGTTTTTATTTGCCATGACCTGACACGGCATTTTTTCATCGCCTCGGGACAGCAGAGCATCCTAGAAAGCCGCTCAGGGGGACCGGATGCCACTCTTCAGGCGACAAGCACTCGATCATCACAACCGGCTTCATGGGGACATTTTCCTCGTCCCTCCACTGCGCTGGCAGGCCATCGGCTGGCTGTTGCTTGGTCTGGTCTGTGCCGGTGTAGCCTGTCTCGCGTTCGGCAGCTTCAGCCGGACCATCAAGGCCGAGGGAAGCCTGCACATGTCAGACATGCAGTCGCCCTCCCCTTCCCAACCCGCAGCGCGCCCCTCGCCGGAGTGGACGGCCCGCGTCACCGTGCCGATCGCCCAGATCAAGGATGTTCATCAAGGCCAACAAGCCCGGGTCTCGCTCGCTGGCGGCAGCGCTGCCGACGCGACGACGCTGACCGGCACGATCATGGCAATCGCGACGCGCATGGACCCCGGCGAAACAACGGTGCCGGTCGAGATCCATCTGACAGCGCCAGGCGCAGAGCCGGGCAACGTCAGGGTCAGGGCGATTGACGGGCAGCCTGTCACCGCGACCATCCTCATCGAACGGGTCCGCCTGTGGCGCTGGCTGTTCGCGCCGGTCCTTCCGCGCAGCGAGCCCTAGATGAACGCGCTGATTGCCAAACTCACGGGCCGGCGGCGCATTCGCCCGATCCTGCAGACCGAAGCGGCGGAATGCGGCCTCGCCTCGCTGGCGATGGTCGCCAACTGGCACGGGCATGAGCTTGATCTCAATGCCCTGCGCCAGCGCTTTGGCGTGAGCGCGCGGGGCATGACCCTGCGCCAATTGATGCAGACTGCGGATGACATGCAGCTACTGCCTCGCCCGCTGAAGCTCGATCTGGCCGGCCTGCATCTTCTGCATCTGCCCGCCATCCTCCATTGGGATCTGAACCACTTTGTCGTGCTCGAACGCGTCGAGCCGGGCCGGGCCTATGTCGTCGACCCGGTCGGCATCGCGCGCTGGTACAAGTTTGACGAGCTTGGACGCCATTTCAGCGGTGTCGCACTGGAACTGCGCCCCTCGCAGGACTTCCAGTCCGTACGGGCTAGGCGGCGCCTGCGCTTTCGCGATCTGTGGAGCGGCATGACCGGCGCGCGCCGCACCTTTGCGCAGACGGTCATCCTCTCCATCGTCATGCAGGCCTTCATTCTCGCCAGCCCCTTCTATCTGCGCACCGCCATCGATGAGGTTCTGCCGGCGCAGGACGGCGGCCTGCTGCTCACGCTGGCGCTGGGATTTGGCGCGCTCGCGCTCATCGGCGCCGGCGCGGCGCTGCTGCGGAAATATGTGCTGCTGTCGTCAGGCGCCCTGCTGTCCTTCGGCATCACCTCCAACATCGTCCGCCACCTCTTTCGCCTGCCCATCGCCTGGTTCGAGAAACGCAAGGTGGGAGACATTCTCACCCGCGTGCAATCCGTGCTGCCGATCCAGCGCTTCCTCATCGAAAGCGCGCCGCTCGCGTTGATCGATGGCACGCTCTCGGTCCTCACCCTGGTGATGATGTTCCTGATTGCGCCCAACCTTGCGCCGATCACGCTGGTCGGGCTCGTCCTTTATTCCGGCGTTCGGCTGGCCTTGCTCGCACGCGAGAAACAGCGTGAGGCGGAATATGTGAAGGCCCTCGCCCGCGAACAGGGGACGCTCATCGAGACCTTGCGAGGCATGGTCACGCTGCGCCTCGCCGGCCGCGAAGCGATGCGCCACAGCTACTGGCAGAACCGACTGACCGAGGCGCTCGGCGCGCGCTACCAGCACGAACGCGTCAAGGCCTGGCACGAGACCGCCAAGACGATGATCCCTGCTCTGGAGCTGGTGATCGTGATTTTCGTCGCCGTGCGCGCCAATCTGGATGGCGCCATCACGCTCGGCACCCTGTTCGCCTATCTCGCCTTTCGCACGCAATTTGTGCAGGCCGGCCAGTCCCTTCTGGATGAAGGCGTCAAGCTCCGCTTGCTCGAACTCCACCTCGATCAGCTCGCGGACATCGTGCAGAGCGAGGAGGACGCAGGCTTTGCCGAACCGCTAAATCATGCCGACTTCTCCGGTCGGGTAGAGCTGCGGGATGTGCATTTCTCCTATGGCCCGCACGATCCGCCGGTGCTCCGGGGCGTCGATCTCGTCATCGAGCCGGGCGATCATGTCGCGATCACCGGCGCTTCCGGCAGCGGCAAGACGACCCTAGCCAAGATCATCCTTGGCCTGATCGACCCGACCAAGGGGGAGGTGCTGATCGACGGCCAGCCACTGCCGCAGTTCGGCCGCCGCGCCTTTCGCCAGCATGTCGCTGCGGTGCTGCAGGACGATGTCCTCTATGCTGGGTCCATCGCCGATAATGTCGCGGCATTTGGGGAGATCGACCCTGATCGCCTGCGGGATTGCCTCAAAGCCGCTGCCATTCTGGAGGACATTGAGGCGATGCCGATGCGGACCGAGACGCTGGTCGGGGATATGGGCTCAACCCTGTCCGGCGGACAGAAACAGCGCATCCTCCTTGCCCGCGCGCTCTATCGTGAGCCGGCACTGCTACTGCTGGATGAAGGCACCGCCCATCTCGACCTGGAGCATGAGGCCATGGTTAATCGCGCCGTCGCTGCATTGGGCATCACCCGGCTCATTATCGCGCATCGGCCGGAGACGATTGCCGCCGCCAACAGGGTGATCAGGGTGGAGAACGGGGTGGTCACGAGCGATAGTCAGCCGCGGTCGACGACAAGCTAGAGCAAGCAGAACGCCGGTTTCACACCGCAGACGGTACACCAGCGCGTCGCGACGAACAGTCGGCCCAAGCTCTCGAAGACCGCCGCAACAAACTCGCTGCCTGTCCACTCTCACAAGCCTTTCCATCTCTTGTGAACAACTTGTTCATAGTTTCCTGACATTGACGTCCACTGGCGACTGAACCGCCCGAGTGTGGACCCATGTTGCGATTGCGCCTCCTTGCGAGACTGACCCGGTCGGCTCGCAGCCTCATCCTCGCCGCGGCGTGCCTCATCGGCATGATCGTGATGATGAGTGGCGCCGGCACGTCGCTGGACAATTTGACGCGCACCGAGCGCTACCAGCACTTTCCCAAGCAGCCGAGCGGCGAGCTGGTTATCGTTAAGATCGACACGCCCAGCATCAAGGCGCTGGGTACGTGGCCCTGGCCGCGGGGGCGCCATGGCGAGCTGATCGATGCCCTGAATCGCGCAGGCGCCGAGCGCATCGTCTCCAATATCATTTTCGACCAACCGGCGGCGGACCCGGCGCAGGACGACCGGCTCATCAAGGCACTCGCAGCCTCTAAGGCCGATGTCTATCTGGCCGCGCTACTGGAAAATCGCTCCAATGGGCGTGCAACCTACGAGGCGCTGCCGACCGAGGCGTTGCTGCCCTATGTCACGCCCGTCAACGTGTGGCTGCATAGCGATCCCGACCAATATTATCGGCGACTGGTGCTCAATGCTCCGGTCCTGGGTACGGAATTGCGCGATATTTCCCAGGCGCTTGCCGGCACCAGCTATCCGGGTGAAGGCTCCTTCCCCATCGATTGGTCCTATTGGTGGAACCAGATCGACCATATTTCCTATTCGGACGTGCTGGCCGGCAAATTCCCCAAGGACTTTTTCAAGGGCAAGAAGGTCCTGGTCGGCATTGATGCCTTCGGCTTCGGCGACCAGTTCAACGTCCCCTATCATGAGAAGCTCTCCAGCCTTTATGTCTTTGCAGCCGCAGCGGAAACGCTGATCGCCGGACTGCCGGTCGAGGTGGGGCCGTGGCCGGCTATGGTGCTCGCGCTGGCGCTGATCTGCCTCTCTTTCCTGCTCAAGCCCCGCTTTCGCTATCCGCTCTATCTGGCCGGGACCATAGGGCTGGTGCCCGCGCAGATTTACACGGAACATCTGACGCTCTGGCGGCCGGACGTCGGCCCGGCAATCCTGACGCTGGTCGCGGCGCTGGTCGCCCAGTCGCTCCTCAGCGTCGCGCAGGCCCTGCTGGATCGCAGCACCAAGTCGGCCGAGGCGGGGCTCCCCAATCTCGCCGCCATGGTTCTCAACGAGGGCGAAGAAGGCGTGACGATCGTTGTCAGCCTGCGCAATTACGTGGAAACGACCGCGCTGCTGGGCCTGGCGGCGCAGGGGACGCTGCTCGCCAAGATCCGCGACCGCCTCATCCTCGCCGCAGGCCACGAGCGGATCTACCAGATCGACAATCACAGCTTTGCCTGGCGGAGCCGCGAAGATGTCCCTCAGGTGGTCGACAGTCTCGAGGGTCTGGAAGCGCTGTTCGCGCCGGGGGTTCAGGTCGAACAGCTCACCGTCGACATCACTTTGCACGCAGGCTTTTGCGACAAGCCGGACATGAGCGTGTCCGAAGCCATTCCCAAGGCAGTCCTCGCGGCGACCAACGCTACCAATCGCGGCATACTGTGGGAGCGCTACGAGACCGAGGAGGACGAGCTGTTCTGGAAGCTCTCCATCCTCAACGAGTTCGAGCAGGCGCTGCGCCGCGGCGATGTGTGGGTGGCCTACCAGCCCAAGCTGGACCTGCACGGCAATCGCATCACCAGCGCCGAAGCGCTGATCCGCTGGATCCACCCCGAGCGCGGCTTCATCCGGCCGGACCGGTTCGTCCGCGCCATCGAGGACGCGGGGCGGATCGAGCGGCTGACGCTCTATGTGCTCGAACGCGCCATTGCCGACTTCGCGCCGCTCAATCTCTCGGTCGCAGTCAATCTCTCGATGCGCATGGTCGGCAAGAACAAGCTGGAGGCGCCGCTTCGCCTGCTGCTGGATACCTACGGAATGCCCGCCGAAAATCTTACGCTGGAGATTACAGAATCGGCCAGCATGGCGGACGAACAGGGCATCGCCGAACTGGAGTCGCTCCGGGCGATGGGCGTGCATATCTCCATCGATGACTATGGCACCGGCCAATCGACCCTGTCCTATCTCAAGCGCTTGCCAGCCTCGGAACTCAAGATCGATCAGAGCTTCGTGCGGCAAATCCTCACCAGCCGCAGCGATGCTGTGTTGATCAATTCCACCATCAAGCTGGCCCATGAGCTGGACATGCAGGTGGTTGCCGAGGGCGTGGAGGACGAGAACGTCCTGCAGGCACTGGCCGCGATGGAATGCGACATCATCCAGGGCTATCACATCGGGCGGCCAGTGGCGCTTCCCGACTTTCTCGCCAATCTGCAGGCGGCGAACCGCAAGGCTGCGAGCCGGGCCCGCAAGAGCGCCCTTTCCGCAGCCTAACAGGCAAAGAAAAAGGCGCCGGGCCATCAGACCCGGCGCCCTTTTGGCATTTATGTCGGTCTATTTACCGTACCGAACCGCGACGAACCAGATTGACGATCGCGAGCAGCACAATGGCGCCAAGCAGCGAAACGATGATCGAGGTCAGATTGATCACGCCCGACGTGATCGGGGCGGCGCCGAGGATCGGGGAAAGCAGGAAGCCGGCGAGAACCGCACCGACAATACCCACTACGATATTCAGCAAAATGCCCTGCTGGGCATCGGTGCGCATGATCAGGCTGGCAAGCCAACCGACAATGCCACCGACAATAAGAAGAATGATAAGGCCCATATTCCGTCTCCCTCAGTGATGTTGAAGGCAAAACAATTGTCTGAGGAATTCGTTCCGTTCTTGCTGAACTGATAGTTAACAAAGGCCGTCATCTTGAATCGAGTACAGGTTGTGACATGGCCCATCTTGCGGCCGTAACTTTACACAAGTTACAGGCCCAATTGCGCCTCGATCACGCGCCGCAAGTCTTCGAGGCGATAGGGCTTCTTGAGAATGGCGACCGCGTTCCGATGCTCCGCCCCGTCCATGGCGTCACCCGCGCCGGTGGCGAAGGCGAACGGGATGCCCCTGTCCGCGAGACGCGCCGCGACGGGAAGGCTGTCTTCCTCATCGCCTAGCTTGAGATCGAGCAGCCCGAAATCGAACGCTACCTCGTTCACGAATGCCAGCGCCTCGGCGAGGTTGGCGGCCACCCGCACATCCGTGATGCCCAGGTCTTCGAGCAGGGCTTCGGTATTCATCGCGATGATCGGATTATCTTCGACCAGAAGAACGGCGTGGGGGCGTGGCGACAAGGGCGAGCCTGTTAGCAAGGATTGACGGGATGACTATGCGCACCCGCCCGAGGCGATCCACAGCGTTGCGATGGACCGAACCAAGGGCGGGTCTTTACGCTTGTTTCGAGATTAAAGGCTGGCGACCTTGTCGAGATCCGCCAGCATTTCCGTGTGGGAGACGGCGCGGCTCTTCGAGCGCCCGCCCTTCTCACCCTCGTCGCCCAGCATGTCTTCCAGGCTCCGGCGAGCGCGGGCGACGCGGCTTTTCATCGTGCCGACCGCACATTGGGCGATGTCCGCGGCTTCCTCATAGCTGAAGCCACCGGCCCCGACGAGCAGCAATGCCTCGCGACGTTCGGGCGACAGGCGCATCATTGCGGCCCGCAGATCGCCCATGTGAAGGCCGTCTTCCTGCCCGGCGGGCTGGCTCAGCAGCTTTTCGGCAAGGTCGGGATCATAATCGCCGCGGAACCGGTTGCGTCGCGCTTCGCTCAGATAGACGTTGCGCAGAATGACGAATGTCCAACTGCGCATGCTGGTGCCGGGCTGGAAGGAATCCCGCGCGGCCCAAGCCTTGAGCATCGTCTCCTGAACAAGGTCGTCGGCATAGTCCGGGCGACCGCACAAGCCTCTCGCGAAAGCGCGAAGGTGCGGAAGAACGCCGGTCATCTCCGTACGAAAATCATAATTTTTCGGGATGTTACTGGCTGTCACCGCTTTTATCCAGCTTCTTGAGGAGCGCCACGAAGTCGTCCGGCAGTTGCTCTTCGACGACTTCATCGTACATCCGCCTCAAGCCTTCGGCCCAAACGGGTTTTGCGCGACCACTGCGCTGCACGGAGTTCTTTCCGGGCTTTTCAGGCGTGCTGGACATGCCCCTACTTGCCTCGCAGAATATAGAATTGTTGAGATGTGACTGCACAACCGTTCCCAAAACCTCTGAAATCCAATTCCCGCCCCCTCGTAAAGTGACTGATGTGCATTCCGGAGCGCAACTCACGCCGCGACAGCGCGCAACATCCAGACATTTTCCTCATGCTTTCCGATGCGAGCTGTCAACATGTCTGCACTAAAGACATCGTCGCCTTCTTCGGCGACCGCGACAGCCTCACGAAGACGCCGGGCGACCGCTTCGTTATCCTTGATCAGCGCATCAATCATCTCGGCGGAGGACTGGACCGTCTTGCTGCTCTCCACCACGCTGCGCTCGGCGTAGTCGCCAAAGGCTGCAGGAGCGATGTGGCCAAGCGCCCGAATGCGCTCCGCCAGCGCGTCGATGGCCAGCGCCAGATCCTCATATTGGGCTTCGGTCAGCTTGTGCAGACCAAAGAAGCTCGGCCCGACGATGTTCCAATGTACACCCAGCGTCTTGAGATACAGCGAGAAACTGTCAGCCAGAGCATCGGCAAGCTTTTCGGCAATCGCATCGACATTCTGCCGATCGATCCCGGTGTTGAAGGCCGCATCTTTCGGTTTTGCATTCAGGGCGCTATTCGCCATCACTGATCTCCGCTGGGGGCGTACGAGTGGGGGAACGATCCCAAGGGGAAAGAGTTCCGATCTAACGGATCACGGCGCTTTGGCACCTCTTTGGTAATTTGGGTTCATGGTGAATTGGGATATTGGCAAACGTGCCAAGCGACGCTTCGATAGCTGGTTAAGAGAGTATCCCCGGGCGACGCCGATCGGGGTCTTCCTGTTTTCGCTTACGCTTGTTGGGGCCAGCGCGTGGTCTGTCGAAGTCGCGTCCGAGCGGACGCGGCGAGCGGCGGCCATTATGCAGGCTGGGGAGATCGTGGCCGCTCTGCAGCGGCAGGCAGCCGCCAGTTCCGCCTATTTCCAAGCCACCAGCGCGCTCTTTCTCAGCGCAGACGGGGTCAGCCCCGAATTCTTTCGCGACTTCATCACCCGGCTGCGCCAGGATTATGATTTTACGGGTGTCGTGGCCATTGGCTGGGCGCGCCACACCACAGCCGCGGAACTGCCGGAACTGACCTCAAGAATGCGGGAAGCGGGATATGAGAACTTTGCCGTCAACCCGGCCCCCGCGCAATCCAAGCAGCCGATGTATATCATCACCATCGTCGAGCCCAATTCCCTGGCCAATCGCCGCGTTCTCGGCTTCGATATTCACAGCGACGCACGGCGCGCTGCTGCCATCGACCGGGCTCTGCGCACCCGCTCGATGGCCGCAACAGACCCGGTCAAGCTGAAGGTCGACGAGAATGCCGACCACAACACCGGCATCGTCGTTCTGCTCCCGGTCGCGCAGAATGATGAGGGCCCAGTCAATGGCTTCATCTATGGCGCCATCCGGGTCGAGGAATTCATTCGCGCCGCTGTGAAACCATCCCTGCTGGAAACCGGCCGGATCGAGATTTTCGATACCACACCGGATGGGCAGGAGCGCATCTTTGCCGCCGGCGATAGCGAGAGAGTGGAAAGGCCGCTGGAGCAGCGCTTTTCCCTGTTCGATCAGCAATGGTCCGTGCGCTTCTATCCGGCCGGTGAGCACTGGCTCTACCCCCTCACACTGGTCGTACTGGTCGGCGGCGTCTCCTTTTCGATGTTGCTGCTCGCCTACATTCTGCTCGTGCAGCGCCGCAACGAGGATCTCGTCGCGCTCGTCAATGCGCAGGCCGAGCGCGAGGCGGAACGCGCCGCCTTCGTGCGCGAACTTAACCACCGGGTGAAGAACTCGCTCTCCAACGTCACGTCAATCATCGCCCTGACCCGGCGAAACGCGACCGACATCAACAGCTTTGCCGACAATTTGATGGAGCGAGTGCGCGCGTTGGCCGCCAGCCACTCATTGCTGGATGGCGCGCAGTGGGGGCCAACGGACCTCAAGGCGTTGATCGAGACGCAATTGGGATCGCATGGGCACGCCCGCGGTCGTATTGTGTCCGATGGCCCCAATGTGCTGATCTCGCCCAACGATGCGCTGTCCATCGGCCTGGCACTGCACGAGCTGCTCACCAACGCAACACGATATGGCGCCTTGTCCGCCGATCAGGGCGAAGTGCATCTGCACTGGTCGGTGGGAGATGAGAAGATCTCGGTATCGTGGGAAGAGCGCGGCGGTCCGCCGGTTGTGGAACCGGTCAAGCGCGGCTTTGGCCTGAACCTGATCGAACGGGCATTGGCCCACGAGCTGGGCACGCCGATCCGCATCGACTTTTTGTCGAGCGGCCTCATGTGCACGTTCGATATCCCCCTGCGCAAACCGAAATCGTTCCAGTTGCGCAGGAAGGATGGCGCCGCTTAACGCAGCGGCGCCGTTGATCCGAAGAACGCAACCTGCCCGATCGTCGCGCGAACGAAATCGTCGCTGAACGGCTTGGTGATCAGATAGGTCGGCTCGGGGCGTTCGCCGGTGAGCAGGCGTTCCGGGAAAGCGGTGATGAAGATCACCGGGACCGAGAACTTGCCCAGGATCTCGTTGACCGCATCGATCCCCGAACTGCCGTCCGCCAGCTGAATATCGGCCAGCACGAGATCCGGTCGGTGCTGATCGAACAAAGCTACCGCCTGCGCGTGCGTCGCAGCGGTGCCCACCGCGACATGGCCGATGGAGGTCACGATCTCCTCGATCTGGAAGGCAATGAGCGGCTCATCCTCGATGATCAGCACGTTGAGACGGCTGCTGGAATCGATATCCGCCAGCGCGCTGTCGATCATCTCGCGAACGTCGTCCTCGGGGCAGTCGAGAATCTCAGCGATCTCGCTTTCCGAAAAATCTTCGACGGCGTTCAGCAGCAGTGCCTGACGTGCCAGTGGCGTCACCAGTTCCAGGCGATTGCTGGCAGCCGTGCCTTCATCCGAGCCGAGGCCGCCGCTCATCGACAGCTCAGCACCGGCTGAAGCGTAGATGCGTGAGAAGGCACTGAACAGCCCGGTCCGCGATGTGGAGATTTGCTCGCGCAGACTGGAATCGGCCAAAGCCGCCTCCAGAA
This sequence comes from Sphingobium sp. B10D7B, assembly GCF_025961955.1. Lineage (NCBI taxonomy): Bacteria > Pseudomonadati > Pseudomonadota > Alphaproteobacteria > Sphingomonadales > Sphingobiaceae > Sphingobium > Sphingobium sp. B10D7B. The sequence goes on along the minus strand of NZ_JAOQOQ010000001.1, from coordinate 1,026,604 downwards.
GCTCCCGCACGAAACTGTCACCCAGCGACTGAGACCCCGTCAGAATTCGAGCATATCGCCGCAGATAAGGAAGTTGCCGCGCGATAAGGTCGGATAGAGCCATATGAACGTGTCTCCTGCATTTCAGCCAGCGCTCACAACCAAGAACACCGCATGACGCGGTGGAGCACCAAAAGTGCGCGGGATGTACGGTTTCGACAGGGTTCCCCACAAGAAATTTATTTTTGCAAGCCTCGGGAACCAACGCGATTCAGGTGCATTTGAGGATCAGCATTGACATTAGTCTGCCCCCGATAATGTCAGCGTCACTTGACCGGTTTCCGCTCCTCCTCACCCCCCAAAGTGCGGAAACCGGTCAACCACCCCCACATTATCTCTCGTCCTTCCTCTGCTGAGCCCGTACGCGCGCGGCGAACAGAGGAACCATCCGTCCGAACCACCGTTGGGTTCAGGAAGGTTATCACGAGGAGTTAAGCCATGCACATTCGCACAAACCGTTCCACGCCTCTGGAAGACGGCCGCGACGTGATCATAACGCTTCGCTCCCGCGCGGAGGATATTGCCGAACGTGGTCTTGCCAGGGCAACAACGCTGGCGGACGAGGCCGGCCGCCGGGCATCCCGGTTGGGGAAGGACACAGCGCGCAAGGTTTCGAAGGGCTCGAAATCCCTCGTTGAGAATGTGCGCGATCATGTGCCCGGCATGAAACCCTCAGGGCTCGCGGCTTCGCCGGCCGCCCGGTTCGTCCGCCGCCACCCCGCCCTGCTCGTTGCCGTCGGACTGACCGCTGCGACGGTGGGATATCTCGCATGGCGCGCGCAGCAAGACACTGAAGAATCAGGCGATTCTTCAGAGGGTTAATAAGCGAAAACCATTCTCTGCCAAATTAAGCGAGAAAGTTTTCGAAGGCCGGAACGAACCCGTCTATAGCTCGTTTAACGGGCAGATCTGGCACCATCAGGCTATTTTAGATGCTGCTAGCCCGGTGGTGCCAGATCCCCTCCTTCGCCTCGGACAGGCAAAGGTCGCGTAGACACGCGCCGTGACGCAGCCTCGACGAGCGCCCGCATCCCTAGAAAATCTTGACATCCGCGCCCGCCTTCATCATGGCGCAAGCGGTTGCCCGTGTGACCCACAAGAGTCACGCGCCCTCTATTCACGGAATTCTGATGCCCTTTGCCGATCTCGGCCTTTCGAACGAATTGCTGCAAGCCGTCGGCGAGGCGGGGTATTCAGAGCCGACTCCGATTCAAGCGCAGGCAATTCCCTCGGTCCTGATGATGCGGGACATCATCGGTATCGCCCAGACCGGCACCGGCAAGACGGCCAGTTTCGTCCTCCCGATGATCGACATTCTGGCGCAGGGCCGCAGCCGCGCGCGGATGCCGCGCAGCCTCATTCTCGAGCCGACGCGCGAACTCGCGGCGCAGGTCGCTGAGAATTTCGAGAAATACGGCAAATATCACAAGCTCTCGATGGCGTTGCTCATCGGTGGCGTCTCGATGGGCGACCAGATCAAGGCGCTCGAAAAGGGCGTCGACGTGCTGATCGCGACGCCTGGTCGCCTGATGGACCTGTTCGAGCGGGGCAATATCCTGCTGACCGGCTGCTCACTGCTAGTCATCGACGAGGCCGACCGGATGCTCGACATGGGATTCATCCCCGATATCGAGAATATCTGCACCAAGCTCCCCGCGAACCGGCAGACGCTGCTGTTCTCGGCGACGATGCCGCCGCCGATCAAGAAGCTTTCGGATCGCTTCCTGAGCAATCCCAAGTCGATCGAGGTGGCGCGCCCCGCAACCGCCAGCGCCAACATCACCCAGATGCTCGTGCCCGTCGCCGAGCGGGCCAAGCGCGAGACGCTGCGCTCGCTGCTGCGGAGCGAGAGCGCGGAAAGCGCGATCATCTTCTGCAATCGCAAGACGATGGTGCGGGAGCTGAACAAGAGCCTCAAGCGCCACGGCTTCCGGTCTGGCGAAATCCACGGCGATATCGATCAGGCCGCGCGCATCGCGGAGCTGGATCGCTTTAAGTCCGGTGAGATCAACTTGCTTGTCGCCTCCGACGTTGCCGCGCGCGGGCTCGATATCAAGGGCGTCAGTCACGTCTTCAACTTCGATGCGCCCTGGCACCCGGACGATTATGTGCACCGCATCGGCCGCACTGGCCGTGCCGGCGCGACCGGCAAGGCATTCACCTTTATCACCAACAGCGATGCCGAAGCTGTCGAGAATATCGAGAAGCTGATCGGCACGAAAATCCCGCGCCTCGACATGGGCACGCAGGCCGTCGACGATGGTGAGGACGAAGGGCGCGGACGCGATCGTCGCGGCGGTGCGAAAGGCGCATCCAAGCGTCCGGCGAAGGCACCGGCTCGGCGTGAACGTGGCGCCGACGCCAAGGGTGACCGTGAAACCGAATCGCCCGCCCGCGAGGCACGCCCCGCGCGCGAGGATGCGCGCCCGCCGGGTGAGACCCGTGAGGATCGCCAGCCCCAGCCACGGCGCCAGGATGCCCGGTCTGACGCTGAGCGTCCCAAGGCCCCGCAGCAACGCAATCGCGCGGATCAGGAGCCGGATGACGGATGGAACGGCCCCATGCCGGATTTCCTCTCCGTAGGCTTCAACAACTAAACCTGCCGACGATACAGACGGGAGGCTCGGGGACGCGGCAGCGCGTCTCCACGCCTGCCAATTGGCGGTGCGCAAACCGGCGATTTCGGTGCTATCCGACACTCAGGTCGCTATCGCAACGCGACGCGCCACCAACACGCAAAACCCGATTGCAATCGGCGCGGGCCTTGCCTATAGGCAGCCCTCCCTGGGGGCTGTAGCTCAGTTGGGAGAGCGCGTCGTTCGCAATGACGAGGTCAGCGGTTCGATCCCGCTCAGCTCCACCAGGGATTTTTCTTCCAGCCACGCTATCGCTCCCTCCCCGGCTTAAGCCGCGCGGTGGGAAGACGCATTTTCTGTGAACCGGTCCGCCTTTTTGGGGTTGCCACTCCGGCCATCCCACGGCATAGGCGCCGGACCTGATGACGGCTCCACAACGGACCGACATGGATGGCCCCTTCGTCTAGCGGTTAGGACGCGGCCCTTTCACGGCTGAAACACGGGTTCGATTCCCGTAGGGGTCACCACTCAGACTTTCCCTCATTATCAAGCGCAGCATCACACTGGTCGCGCCACCGTCACTCCGCCGGGGCCATGGCGGGCGATGGACCATTTGCCTTGTCCAGCGCCGCCAGATCGCCGCGCGCCCGTGCCTGCCGACCGTAGACCAGCTCAAACAGCGGGCCCGCCATCACCGTCGTGACGATGGCCATCAGCACCAGCATCGCGAACAGCGTCGGACCGATAATGCCCTTTTGCAGGCCGATGTTGATGATGATGAGCTCCATCAGCCCCCGGGCGTTCATAAGCGCGCCGATGCCCAGCGCCGTGCGATGATCCTCCCCCGCCAGCCGTGCGGCGGCCCAGCAGGCCCCGAATTTGGCGATCACCGAGACGAGCAGAATGGCCAGCGCCGTCAGGAGGAGCGGCACGGAGTTCACCATGTCCATCCGCGTATTGAGGCCGGAATAAGTGAAAAACATCGGCAAGAGCAACACCACCACCAGCGGCTCGATCTTGCGCTTGATTTCCAGCGCAATCAGCCCGCGCGGCATACAGGCGCCGAGGAGGAAACCGCCGAAGATCGCGTGTATGCCGATTGCATCCATGAGAAACGCCGAGAGGCTGAACAGCGCAAGGACGATGGCGAGTACCGTCATGCTCAGCCCGCCCTCCGCCTCCACGAGGCGCCCGAGCGGGACGAGCAGCCGACGGCCCCAGATCAGCATGAACCCCGCATAGAGCAGCGCGCCGACAATGGCGATCACCGCGACCCCCGGCCCGGCGCCGAAGGTCGCCAGCACGACCGCGAGCACGCACCAGGAGGCGGCATCGTCAAAGGCGCCCGCCGTCAGCGAGAGCGTGCCCAGCGACGTGTTGGCGAGGCCGCGCTCGTTGATGATCCGCGCCAGCATGGGAAAGGCTGTGAGCGCGATGCACGCGCCGAGGAACAAGGTGGCGCTCCCCCGCCCCACCCCGGCCGTGAACAGCCCGTCGATCGTCAACAGCCAGGGGGTGATCACCGCCGCCAGCATGAACGGCACGGCGATGCCCGCCGCCGACACCGCGCCGGCGGCGCGCGCCTTCGAGCGGACGTGATCGAGCCGGAGCGTCAATCCAACCAGAAACATATAGAGGCCTACGCCAAGCTGCGCGCCGACATAAAGGACGTTGCTGGTTTCCTTGGGGAAAATCGCGGCTTGCAGATCGGGCGCGAACAGGCCGAAGAGCGACGGACCCAGCACGACGCCGGCGATCATTTCCCCGACCACCTGCGGTTGCCGGAACAAGGTGCGGCCGAGCCATCCAACCACCCGGCAGGTCACAAGGATGACGGCGATCTGTAGGAAGAAGTGCACGCTGTAGTCGGATGGCGTGAAGCTCACAGCGGATTGAACGGCGGGGCCGTGGGGCGTCAAGACGCGGCCCAGTTCACCCCAAAGCGATTGCTGCATCGCGCCCTGCTCCATGTGTCCTCCCCGATGGCCCGCTTGTACCGCGCCTGACCAGAAGCTACCATGGTAGCGTTATCATTGGAAGCGAGGACTGCAGCGCCTGTGAATGGCCAACTGGCGCGTCTGGCCCAACAAAACGCGGCTACGCGCTGCCTATAGATTGTCCGGCGAGCTGGGGAGGCATCGGAAATCCGGCGATACAAAAACTTCCCGAGCGCAGCCGCACCCCGTTGCCTTTGCGCGCCCGGCCTCATATGTCGGAGTAATAATGGGAGTCCCTCATGTCCGAATTCCGCTCGATCACTGCCGAAACCGGTGCGCCTTATGGTGATCCACTTCCCGTCCACGGCCCGCAGGATGTCGCCGCGGCCTGCGCTGCTGCCGAGGCGGCCTTCGAGGTCTATCGTGCGACGAGCCGCGAAGATCGTGCGCGCTTCCTGGAGCGTTGCGGCGAGGAGATCATGGCGCTGGGCGATGGCCTGATCGAAACCGCCATGCGCGAGAGCGGCCTGCCGCGCGCCCGGCTCGAAGGCGAGCGTGGACGCACCGTGGGCCAGTTGCGAATGTTCGCCGATGTCGTGCGCAAAGGCTGGTGGCAGCAGTTGCGCGTCGATCCGGCAATGCCTGAACGCCAGCCGCTGCCCCGCCCCGATCTGCGGATGCGGATGATCCCGCTCGGCCCGGTGGCGGTGTTCGGTGCCTCCAACTTCCCCCTCGCCTTTTCAACTGCCGGTGGCGACACAGCCTCCGCGCTCGCAGCAGGATGCCCTGTCGTCGTCAAGGGCCACCCGGCCCACCCGATCACGGCCTCGCTGATGGCGCAGGCGCTGACGGCGGCGGTGAAGGCCTGCGATCTCCCGGCAGGCGTGTTCAGCCAGATCATGGGGCCGTCGCACGAACTCGGCGCCGCGCTCGTCCAAGACCCCCGCATCACGGCGGTCGGCTTCACCGGCTCACGCGCCGGCGGCCTTGCGCTGGTCAAGTTGGCGCAGGCCCGCCCGGTTCCGATCCCGGTCTATGCGGAGATGTCGAGCATCAATCCGGTTCTGCTTCTCCCGCAGTCCCTCAAGGCGCACGGCGCGGCGCTGGGCACCGCCTTCGTCGGCTCGCTGACGATGGGCGCCGGCCAGTTCTGCACCAATCCGGGCCTGCTGATCGCCATGGAGGGCGACGGGCTCGATGCCTTCATTGCCAGCGCGACCGAGGGCGTGGCAGCGGCCGCGCCACAGACCATGCTCACCACCGGCATTCGCGATGCCTATGGGAAAGGCGTTGCGGCGCTAACCGATCATGAGGCCGTCGAGACATTGGCCAGTGGCGATCCCGGTGAGGGCACGAGCGGCGGCGCCATCTTGTTCCAGACCAGCGCGCAGGCTTTCCTCGCCAATCCCGATCTCGCCGACGAGGTGTTCGGCGCGAGCGGCATCCTCGTGCGCTGCGCCGATGAGGCCGAGGTCATGGCGATCCTCAAGGCGCTCGAAGGTCAGCTCACCGCGACGCTCCATATGGACGCCGAGGATGAGCCGCTTGCTGCGCGGCTGCTGCCGGTGCTGGAACGCAAGGTGGGGCGTATCCTCGCCAATGGCTGGCCCACGGGCGTCGAGGTCTGCCACGCCATGGTCCATGGCGGCCCCTTCCCGGCCACGTCGGACGGGCGCACCACCTCGGTGGGGAGCCTCGCCATCGATCGCTTTCTGCGGCCGGTGAGCTACCAGAATCTCGCCCAGTCGGTGCTGCCAGAGCCGCTGCGCGATACCGCGCTGGGGGATGGCATCCCGCGCCTGTATGATGGCACTGTGCTCGCCGGTCGCTGAGGCCGGCACTCCCCGACGAGACAGCACGAACCGGCGCCCGCGCGGCGCATGAGGAATGGAAGAGGACGTCCAATGGCCACGCGTTTGCTGCAACATCAGGCACCTTCTGGCGCGCGATCCGTGATTCTCGCCGTGGATGACGAGGCTTGGCTGCTGCAGGGCAGCAGCAACATCCGAGCGCTGGCGCAGGACGCCCTCGCCCGGCGCCAATCGTTGCTGGAGACCGTGCAGCATTATGCCAAAGGTGCCTCTGTGGATCTCGCCGCCGCCTTCTCGGCCGGCGAATTGCTCGCGCCGATCGATCATGAAGACCCGGCCCATCTGCTGATGACCGGCACCGGTCTTACCCATCTCGGCTCCGCGGAAGGGCGGGACAAGATGCACAAGCAGGCGCTGCAGGCCGAAACGCTGACAGACTCGATGCGCATCTTCCTGGAAGGGCTGGAAGGCGGCAAGCCAGCGCCCGGTCAGATCGGCCAGCAGCCGGAATGGTTCTATAAGGGCGATGGCTCCCAGCTCCTCGGCCCGCACCAGCCGCTGGACATGCCAGCCTTCGCGCAGGATGGCGGCGAAGAACCGGAGCTGGCCGGCATCTACATCATCGATGCAGACGGCAAGCCGTGGCGGCTCGGCTTCGCGCTTGCCAACGAGTTCAGCGATCATGTGACCGAGCGGCACAATTATCTCTGGCTCGCCCACTCCAAGCTCCGCAAGGCCGCGCTCGGGCCGGAATTGCTGCTCGGCCCTTCCCCAGATCATATCGAAGGGACCAGCCGCATCCGCCGGGGGGATGACGTGATCTGGGAGAAGCCTTTCCTCTCGGGCGAGGCGAACATGTCCCACAGCATCGCCAATCTCGAGCATCATCACTTCAAATATGCGCTCTTCCGCCGGCCGGGTGATCTACACGTGCATTTCTTCGGCACGGCCACTTTGTCCTTCAGCGATGGCGTGAGCGCGCAGGAAGGTGACGTGTTCGAGATCAGCGCGGCGCCCTTCACGCTGCCGGTCTCCAACCCGCTCACGCGCATGGCAGAGACCCGCGTCAGCCCGGGCGTGCTGTAATGAGCGCCAGCCCCATTCGCATCGCCCTGCAGGGCGTGGGCAAGATCGCGCGCGACCAGCATTTTCCCGCCATTGCCGCCAATCCCGATTTCGCGCTGACCGCGACCGTCAGCCGCCATCCCGCCGGCTTGGACGATATCCCCCATTTCAGCGACCTTGAGGCGCTGATCGCCCATGGCCCGGCGGTGGATGCGATCGCGCTCTGCACACCGCCGCAGGTGCGCTATGCGCTCGCCGCCCGCGCTATCGAGGCCGGTTTGCATGTATTTCTGGAAAAGCCGCCCGGCGCCACCCTGTCGGAAGTCATTGCGCTGCAAGGTCTGGCGGAGGCGGCAGGCGTCACCCTCTTCGCCTCCTGGCATTCGCGCTATGCCGCCGGCGTCGAGCCGGCGCGCCAATGGCTGGCCGAGCGGCGGATCGAGCATGTGTCGATCATCTGGCGCGAGGATGTGCGCGTGTGGCATCCGGGGCAGGACTGGATCTGGCAACCGGGGGGCCTGGGCGTATTCGATCCCGGCATCAATGCGCTGTCGATCCTCACGCAGATCCTGCCCAGCCCGGTGTTCCTCAAGGATGCCACGCTGCAATTCCCCGAGAACCGGGCTGCGCCGATCGCCGCCGATCTGCGCTTGTCCGACACGCTCGGCACGCCGATCCACATGGACCTCGACTGGCGCCAGACCGGGCCGCAGAGCTGGGACATCATCATAGAGACCGACGCCGGCACTGTGCATCTGGCCAAGGGCGGCGCTGTGCTCTCCCTGCCCAAGGGCACGGTCGAGAGCCCCGATGTCGAATATCCCGGCCTCTATGCTCGATTCGCCGAACTGGTGCGCGATGGGCGCAGCGATGTTGACTCCGCGCCGCTCTGCATTGTCGCCGACAGTTTCCTGCGCGGCCAACGCGTGCAGGTGGAAGCCTTCGAGGATTGAGCCGGAAAATCTGACTGTAAGGGGTTGCCGAATCCTGATCGGCCAATCATGATAACGCTACCAACAAAGAGTGGGGAGAGGACGATGAGCGTGTGCGGCGCGAGGCGGGGCTTGGGATATGCCCGACCTGTTCTGGCGCTCGGCTGTCTGCTTACGGCCAGCGGCGCATTGGCCGCCCCTCAGCTTTCCCCGGTCTGGACGGATCAGGCCGTCATCCAGCGCGACGCGCCTATCGTCATCGCCGGCACCGCCGCCCGAGGCGAGACAATCCACGCGACCCTCGGCACTGAACAGGCCGCAGCCACGGCGGATACCACCGGTGCCTTCACCCTGCGCTTCCCTCCGCGCCCGGCCAGCGCAACGCCGCTGACGCTTCAGCTCTCGGGCGCAGATGGCAGCGCCGTGACGGTGCGCGATCTACTGGTCGGCGATGTGTGGCTGTGCTCGGGCCAGTCCAACATGGAGTTCCCGGTCGCGCGAGCATTGAACGGCCCGATGGTCGTCATGCAGTCGGGCGACCCCGGCCTGCGCCTGATGCAAATTCCCAAGGCGACAGCCAGCCTGCCCGCAACGCGCTTCGGCAGCCCGACGGCATGGACAGCCGCGACGCCGCAATCGACGCCGGAATTCTCCGCTGCCTGCTACTTCATGGGCGAGGCGTTGCGGGCGCAGCAGCATATCCCGATCGGCCTCATCCATGCGAGCTGGGGCGGCTCGCGGCTGCGGCCCTGGCTCACGCCGGATGCCGCCGAAGCGCTGGACGGCAAGGACGATCTGGCAATGCTGCGCCAACATGCCACCGATCCGCTCGGCGCCATCACCGCCTTCGCCCCGCAATGGGAGCGCTGGTATCGGGACGAAGCCGAGAAGAGCGAGCCCTGGCGTAAGCCGGATATCCTCAGCTGGCAGGATGTGCCCGCCATCGGCGTTTGGAACGACTGGGCGGGCACGCCGCTCGCCAAGGATGCCACCGGCACCGTCTGGCTGCGCCGCACCGTGCGGCTGACCGGCGCACAGGCCAAGGCCGGCGCGACGCTGGAACTGGGCATCATCGACGATATGGACATGACCTTCGTCAACGGCCGCGCGGTGGGCAATACGTTCAGCTGGGACGAGGCGCGCCGCTATACCGTCCCGCCTGCGTTTCTCCATGCGGGCGATAATGAGATCATGGTCGCGATCAGCAACAGCTGGGACAAGGGCGGTTTCACCACCGGCCCGGAACGGCTGAAGCTGACGATCGCCGGCGGCGCTGAAATCCCGCTAGCGCAAGGCTGGCGCTACAGCATCGCCCCCGTCCCCAGCTTCCCGCCGCGCCCGCCATGGGACGGCAATGGCGGCTTGGGCGTCATGCACAATGCCATGGTCGCGCCTTTGGGGCAGATCGCCCTGCGCGGCGCTGCCTGGTATCAGGGCGAGAGCGACGTGGACGTCCCCGGCTATGCCCGCCGCCTCACCGCGCTTGCGGCAGGATGGCGTCACCAGTTCGGCAAGGACCTGCGCATGCTGGTGGTGCAGCTTGCCAATTACGGACCAGCGCAACTGGCGCCGGCGGCGTCCGGCTGGGCGACCATTCGCCAGGACCAGCGCGCCTTCGTCAGCGGCGATGCCAATGCCGCGTTGGTCACCGCCATCGACATCGGCGAGCGCACCGATATTCACCCGGCCAATAAGGCGCTGCTCGGCGCTCGCTTGGCCATGGCCGCGCAGGGAACGCCTTTGCCGATGCCCATGCAGGCCATGCGCACGCAAGGACGGATCAGGATCAGCTTTTCAGGCATCGAGGGCAGCCTCGCCGCATGGAGCGCCGCTGCGCCCATTGGCTTCGAGCTATGCGGCGATGCGCAGGAGAGCTGCCGCTATGCGCAGGCGCGCATCTCGGGAGCGGACGTGTGGCTCGAGGACGATGGCCACGCCGCCAGCCGGGTGCGCTATGCGTGGGGAGACAGTCCCATCGTCAATCTCTTCGATGGCCGCGCGCTGCCCGTTCCCGGCTTTGAACTGCCGATCCGCAGCGAGGCGCAGCCCTGACAAAAGATCATTCGCAGTGAAGACATTCAAATAGGGGAGAGAGACTTTGAGATTTGCAACATTGGCCCTGCTGGCCACAGCCATGAGCATCCCGGCTTTCACCGCCGCGACCACGCCCGCCGCCGCGCAGGCTCGCGCCGGCGATCCGGTCGAGGTGCGGATCGACGCCACCAAGCCGGGCGCGACGATCAGCCGCGACATCTTCGGCCAGTTCGCCGAGCATCTTGGCACCGGCATCTATGGCGGCGTGTGGGTCGGCAAGGATAGCAAGATTCCCAATGTCCGCGGCATCCGCACCGATGTCGTCAACGCCCTGCGCGCCATTCGTACCCCGCTGGTGCGCTGGCCGGGCGGCTGCTTTGCGGACGAATATCATTGGCGCGACGGCGTCGGCCCGGCCAAGAACCGCCGCAGCTCGATCAATTCGAACTGGGGCGGCTCGGTCGAGACCAGCGCATTCGGCACCGACGAGTTCATGGATTTCGTCGGCCAGGTGGGCGCTGAGGTCTATCTCAACGTCAATGTCGGCTCCGGAACGGTGAAGGAAGCGGCAGATTGGGTCGCCTATATGACCGCCGATCCCACCACATCGGCCGGCAAGGAGCGTGCCGACAATGGCCATCGCGAGCCCTACAAGATCAAGTATCTCGGCCTCGGCAATGAGAGCTGGAGCTGTGGCGGCGCGATGCGGCCGGAATTCTATGCCGACCAGATGAAGCTCTATGCGCGCTTCGTGCGCAACTATCACCCTGAGCAGGGCGAGGGAAAACCCGATGCCATGCTGCGCGTCGCCGTCGGGCCGGGCGATGACAATACCGCCTACACCGATGAGGTGATGAAGACCTGGAAGCAGCATGACTGGGCCTGGTCGATCGAGAGCCTCTCCCTCCATCGCTACACGACCGGCGGCTGGCCGCCCTCCTACCCCAGCGACGCCTTCGATGAGGGTGCCTATGCCCGGCTGGTCAAGGAAACGCTCGGGATGGACGGCTTCATCAAGGCCAATGCGGCGGTGATGGACAAATATGACCCCGAGAAGAAGGTTTCGCTCGCCGTCGATGAATGGGGCGTGTGGCTCAAGCCCCTGCCCGGCACCAATCCCGGCTTCCTCCAGCAGCAGAACTCGCTGCGCGACGCCATTATCGCGGCGCTCAACATCAACATCTTCGCGCGCCATGCGGACCGGGTGAAGCTGACCAACATCGCACAGATGATCAACGTGCTGCAGGCGATGATCCTCACCGATGAAGACAAGATGGTGCTCACGCCCACCTATCACGTCTTCAAAATGTATGTGCCGTTCCAGGATGCGACCTTCATTCCGGTCAGTTTCCAGGCCGGTACGTTCCAGCATGGAGACATCACCATGCCGCGCATCGATGCCGTGGCAGCGAAGGACAAGCAGGGCAAATTGTGGCTGGCGCTGACCAATGTCGACACCCAGCGCGCCGCGCCGGTGACGGTGAACGTCGCAGGGCTGAACGTTCGCTCGGCCCGCGGCGAGGTGCTGACCGCGCCCAAGGTGGACAGCATCAACAGCTTCGCCGCCCCCAATACCGTCAGCCCCAAGCCGATTACAGGCAGCGTGCGCGGCGGCAAGCTGACGATCGACATGCCAGCCAAGTCCGTCGCGGTGATCGCGCTGGAGCCCTGATGTAGAAGCGGCGCGGGCAGGCACGATCGCGCCCGCGCCAGCCCTCCTGTTGCCACAAGGCCCCAAGTCCCGCTAATTGAGCCTCCAGCAACGTCCAGACGATCTGGCGGCAACAGGGGCATGACTATCAGCACGCAGGATAACAGCGCAGCCGGGAACGGGGGTTTGGGCGACACCCCGACCGGGCTCCCCCGCTCGGCCAAGGGCTCGGGCCGGCGGCTCCGCGGGGCTGTGGCCCATTATCTCGGCTCGGCGATCGTCTCCGGGCGGATCGCGCCGGGCGAGCGGCTGACGGGCGAGATTGAAAATGCCGAGGCGCTGGACGTCTCCCGCAGTGCCTATCGTGAGGCCATCCAGGTGCTGACCGCCAAGGGGCTGGTGGAAAGCCGCCCCAAGGCTGGCACGCGCGTATTGCCGCGCAGTCACTGGAACCTGCTCGATCCGATGGTGCTGGCCTGGGCGTTCGGCGGCGAACCGGACGTGAATTATGTGCGCGACCTGTTCGAGCTGCGAGCGATCGTCGAGCCAGAGGCGGCGCGCCTCGCCGCCAAGCGGCGGGATCGCAATGATGTTGCCGCGATGAAGGATGCGCTGACCCGGATGCGCCGCTTCACGCTGGCGACCGAGCAAGGGCGGGAAGCGGACCGGGATTTCCACAGCGCCTTGCTTGCCTGCACCGGCAACGCCGTGCTCATGACGCTCAGCGCCAGTATCGGTGCGGCCGTCAACTGGACGACCCAGTTCAAGCAGCGGTCCGTCGGCCTTCCTCGTGACCCCGTGCCCGACCATATGCGCGTCTATGATGCGATTGCCGCCGGGGACGCAGATGCGGCGGCGGAGGCCATGCAGGTTCTCGTGCAGCTCGCCCTCGATGACACACGGGCGGCGATGCAGCGTCCTGCGGACGGCGAGCCAGGCGACCTCGCCTGACGCTTCCGAACGCAGATCGGCCCCGCCAACCGCCGGCTCGACTGAGCCAGAGATGGACGGGGCCGGAGCGATCCTGACTTAGGCGCCGTCGACCGCCTTGCTGACCAACACATGGACTTCCACGCGACGGTTCTGGGCTTTGCCTTCCGGCGTGGCGTTATCAGCGACCGGATCGGAAAGCGACATGCCGGCCGGGGCGAGCATGCGGTATGGCTTCCACTTGCAGGTCTGCTGCAGATAATTGAGCACGCTCGCCGCACGCTTCTCGCTCAGCGTCTGGTTGAATTCCGGGTCGCCGGTCGAGTCCGTATAGCCGACCACGAGCAGCAGGGCATTCTCGGTGGCCTCAGCCTGCGCCGCAGTGGCGCAGAGGTTCTGCTTGGCCATCGGCGAGAGCACCGCCTTGCCGGTGTCGAAGTTCACGTTGGTCGTGCTCTTGATGTTGTACTTGTCGATATCACCCATGCGGGCGCGCAGGGCGTCCGTCGCGGCGGTCTGCTCCTCAAAGCGCTGCGAGGTGCCATTGTGGATCATTTCCGCCGTGCGCAGATCGCGGTTCTTGAGGTCGATCTTGCTGGCGACGAGACCGCCGCCGCCCTGCAGCGTGTCGACCTTGACCGGCAGGCCGTTCAGGAGCTGATCGGCACCCAGCTGATCGCGGTTGAGGCCGAGGAAGCCGCCGCTGGCGGTAATGCGGGTCGAACTGTTAACGGTAACCGTATTGCGCGTGCCATCGGTCGAGGTGATCTGCAGCTGGTCGCCATTGCGCGCGGAGATAATCCCCTCGATCTCCGGGCCCGCCGTCATCTGCGCGGAATCGGTGTAAACCGTCGTCGAGACATCCGCCTCAGGCGCGGTTTCCGTCTGCGCGAGCACGCTGCCGGATGCCACGCCCGTCATCAAGGCCAGCGTCATAAGAAGCTTGGAACTGGTGGAAAGGGTATTCATTGCGTTTCTCCTACTCGTCGATCGGCCGGGGTCTGCAGGATCGCAGCATCATCCGACCGCCGCTCGCGAGGTGCGTATTCGACTGTCAGAAACCCCTCCGTCATGAACTCTCCGAACCTTTCAATGCGGCGCAGGAAGCACCACGAGTTCCTGCGTGTTCAGGGGAACCTTGCGCATAGATGAACGGTTCCCCTCCCCCCACGTTAACCACCGGTAACCAGAGTGGATCATGCGGCAGGACGACTTTGCGCCGACTCAACTCGGCGATGCAGGCGCACAGAAATGCGATGACCGACGAACGTGCAACAGGGTCCGCCTCGCTCGGCGAGGACAGCGAAGGCATGCCTCATGGCAGCGTGTCGGCGCCTATTCCATCAGCGCCGCATCACCCCAGGTTACCGGGTCGGGAAAGCGCTCAGCCTGCGCCGTCCGGGCGACCAACTCGATGATACGCACCCCGTGGACCGCAACATCCAGCAGTTGCGCCGTTTCCCCCGCCTGGGCCGGCTTGGATCGGGCGAGCAGCTTGCCATCCCCGTAGATCAAGAATGTCACCGGCTGCTGGCGGGAGCGCGCGGAGTCATCCACTCCCACGGAGGCGACGAAGCGCCGAAACCCCTCGTTGCGCACCTCCACCCGCGAATTGGCGAGAATGCCAAGACCGGTCTCGAAGTGCGTGCCTGCGATGGACAGGGCCTGCCCGAACGGCGTCTGGTCCAACCGTGCCCCGCCCCAGCCGCCATATTGCGTGCGCTCGCCTCCACCCTTGGTCCCGCGCCAGGGGAGGAGTCCGCGATGCACTTGCGGGTCCGCCTCCGGCACGACGACGCCATCCTCCGCAGGATTGACCCGTGACGGCAGCTCGGAAAGATAAAGCCCGCCAACGAGCCGCCGCGCACCCTTTGCGCGAAAGATCAGCGTCTCATAGGGCGCGAGGTCGAGGGCTTGCTCGCCGGTGAACTGGCGGTCTGCGCCCTGCCAGAGATCGGTCAGCCTGACCGGCGCACTGGTCGAGAACTTCAGGTGATCCGCCGTCAGCACTGCCTTGGCGGGCGCCGCCGTGCGGTTGAAGACCGCGACCGCCTTGTCGCCATCGGCAAGCGTCTTCACGAAAATCTGCACGTCCTGCGAATCGAAGGCGAGCACCGCCTGATTGCCTGCGGGGTCCTGATTGAGCGCGACGATCCGCTCATTGCCGAGGATCTCCAGCATCTGCGGCGAGGCCGTGCGCAGATCATAACCGATGATCAGCGGGGCATTGACCATGGCCCACAGCGCCATGTGCGAGCGCGCACGGACGGGGTTGGTCATGTCGAAATCCCCGGTGCCGACGAACAGCATGTCGGGGTCGTTCCAGGAGCCGGGGTGAGCATAAAGGGGGCGATGCGCGACGCTGTCGAGATTGTGCAGCATCCGGCTCCAGGTGGGGAAGATATCCTCGCTGGTGCGCGACATGTTGCCGACCGTTCGGGACCATGCCCGCGAGTCCGCCGATCCCCACAGGCACAGCGAATAAACATAATCCTGGTCGGGATTATGTCGCTCCAGCGCCTGCCGCACCTCGTCATACAGCGCCTTGACGGCCGGAATGTTGGTACGCCCGAGCGACTCCACGTCGATCAGCGGATCGAGGCCGCGATACTGCCCTGCCTTCACGCGCGGGTCGCTGGGTGGCAGCCCGCGAATACCGCAGGCGTCAACTTTGATGAGATCGAAGCCCCATTCCTTGAAGTAGAGCGCGATGTCCTGATCGACATGACCGTAGAGGCCCACTTCCCGCTCCAGCACCGTGCCTTCAGGCTGGTTCGGGAAGGTCGATGTGAACACCTGCCCACAGGAATTGCGACCGATATCGGAATAGATGCCGGCCTTGAGGCCCATGGCGTGCAGCTTTTCGGTGAGCGGCCGAAAGCTGTTGCCGCCGCCTGCGGTCGCCGCCGAGGGAAAAGTCTCGGTCCGGATCAGCATCCGCCCGTCCGGCTGGCGGCGCTTGAGCCACCAGCCATCATCGATGTTGATGTAGCGATAGCCTTTTGCGGCGAGGCCGCTCTCCACGATCACCCGCGCCGAGGCCATCAGCTTGGCTTCGTCGATATCGCTGGTGAAGGCGTTCCAGCTGTTCCAGCCCATTGGCGGCAGCGGGGCGTGCCCGCCGCTATAGATGCTCCAGCGCCCCGTTGGCGCCAGCGGATCAACCGTAGCGCTGCGGGCGGCACCCGACGGCGTGGCGGGGGCTGTCTGGGCGACGGCCTGCGTCGCTGCCAGCGCCACCGCCGCCACCGTCAGCCAGAGGCGGGACGCACGCCCGACCGTCATCGTGCCGCACCGGCCTTGGCGACCAGATGGGTACTAAAGAACGGCAGCACATGG
Source organism: Sphingobium sp. B10D7B (assembly GCF_025961955.1). NCBI lineage: Bacteria > Pseudomonadati > Pseudomonadota > Alphaproteobacteria > Sphingomonadales > Sphingobiaceae > Sphingobium > Sphingobium sp. B10D7B. Next base: position 1,010,290 of record NZ_JAOQOQ010000001.1, on the reverse strand, counting down.
TCCTGGAATCGGAACGCGACATGGCTGGTATGCGTGCCCTCATAGAGGGTGAAGCTGTTCGCGATGCCGTAGGAATCGAGGACCTTGTGCAGCGTCTCGGTGTCGGTCTTGAGACTATCCTGATCGCCGACGTCCATCGCGATCGCGGCATAGCCTTTCAGCGCGCCGATATATTGGTCGACAAAAGCCAATGGCGCATTGGCCGCCCATTTTGCCAGAATGGCATTGCGCTGCGCCTCGTCGCCGCTCGGAAGATCGAGATAGAGCGGCGGCTTCTTGGGGTTGGGCGACCAGGCCGCGCCGACCGCGAGCTGCGCCCGCAGCGGGAATGGCAGGTTCGCGGAGTCAGCGGGGGATTTGACCGCCGCGATCTGCGCCAACCCGGCTTCGTCCAGCGCAAAGGCATCGCGCGCAGACAGGCAGCACGGGCTCATCAGATAGAGCGCCCCAAACTGATCGGCGTGCTTCATGCCGATCCGCGCCGCGCCATAGCCGCCCATGGAATGGCCGACGAGGCCCCGGCTCTGCGGGCTCGCCAGCGTGCGATAGTGACTGTCGATATAGGCGATGAGATCGTGCGAGATGAACCGCTCAAAGTCGCCGGTTGTCGCCGAGCTTGAGTACATCGAGCCATTGTGGATGGTCTTGCTGTCCGGGAAGACCAGGATCATCTCCTGCGCGCCCTTGGCCAGCGCACCCTCGATCACTTGCGGCACATGGATTTCGCCGATCCACTGCTCAGCGCCGATGGAATAGCCGTGCAGAGCGTAGACGACCGGATATCTTTTGGCCCGGTTGGTGGCATAACTGGGCGGCAGGACGACGATGACATCGCGATCGGCAGACTCGCCTTCCAGATTCCCTGCGATGGCCGGGGAATGGACCTTGATACGCTCGACCGTCACCTTCGGCGCGCCCGGCACCGGCCCCGGCGCGTTGGTGGCAACCTGCGCCAGAGCCGGCGCGGGAGGCATCGCCAGGCACAGACCTGCCAGCAGGGCCGCGTGAATTGCGCTTTTCTTCCTAGTCATCCCATCCTCCTGTTTTGGTGATTATCAGCGGCAGCCAGTCAGCCACCGCGCAGTTGCTGCATGACGAGCGCTCGGATGCGGGAGTAATTGCCCTGCCGCAGCGGCCCCAACAGACCGCGCTGCGCCTCCGGCAGATGGGCAAGCGGATGCCCGTCGCGCTGAAAAACATAATGATCGAAATAAGCGCGCCATGCTTCCCGCTCGGCGGCCGGGCGAACGGCGATGGCGATCATGGCCAGCATCATCGCTGTCATCGGCGCATCCGGGCCAGCGGAGAAGGCATCCCACCAGTAATTGACGAGCATGTTGAAGGATGCGGTCGCCTCCACCTGATGCCACCATAATTTGGGGAGGTAGAGCGCGTCGCCCGGCAGGAGCTCGACCGTCGTGGCCCGCGCGCGGGCCTGCGCCATGCGGGGGTAACGGGGATCGCCCTCCGGCGCCGAGGCCGCGAGACTGATGGGCGGACCGGACAAGGTGCGGTCGATCGGCCCCACATACAGGTCGCCAATCGCATCGGGCGGGTACAGCGTGAAGCATCGCCGGCCCGCCACCACGCAAGCGAGATTCTCGAACGTGTCGTAATGGCAGCTCACATGAGATGCGTTGCCCAGCCAGATGCGCGGCACAACGCCCTGCGGCATGAATGGCAGGGCATTGTCCGCCTCAAAGCCCGGCACATAGCTGCTGGTCGGCAGCGAGCCCATATACACTGTGCCATCGCCGGGGGTCTCGGCGCGCGCCAGGATCTGCCGCAAGCCCTCGCGCAGAGGCACCTCGCGCCGCTCGAAATTGAAGCCGTCCAGGCCATCGTCGTAAAAATAGCGCCCGGCAATGTCCGGCGCGCCGACGAAGATTTCTCCCGGCCGGTCTGTGGCGAAACGGTCCAGATAGTCCGCGAGCGCACCGTCCGCCTGCGCGGCCGCGCGGACGACCGGCCAATCGGCGCACAGGCCGCGAACAACCGCAGGCTGGCAGGGCTCGACCAGCAGGCGCCGAAACGCGCCGGCGTCGGTCAGTGCCTCCCGGTCCAGCTCGGCAATGGCGGCGGCCATCGAGCTTCTCCGATCAACCGGCCCGGGTCAGCATCTGGTTGCGACGCTCGGCCAGCACCGGAACCTGTTTGAGCGACGCCGCGACGCAATAAGCCAGTTGAAGATCGCCATTGCGGAACAGCGCCAGCACGCTGGCATCGTCAAGATCGTGCAACCGATCGAGGCTGACCGTGTATAAGCCCGCCAACTCAATGGTTTCGCCATCGTCGAACCGCAGCGAGATATCGATCGGCTGAATGATGCCCAGGCGATTGAGCGTGGCAATGAAGCGCTCGGCCTCCTGCTGGCCGGCGACAATCTGTCCAAGCAACCGCTGCATATGCCGCGTGGTCGATGTCGCCCCGCCATCCTCATCGAACAAAGGCTCGCCGGACACTTCGCTCAGGCGGGGGCTGGCCCGGTCGATCGCGATATTCTCACCGGACACGAAGAAGGCCTCACGCTGCTCATCGAGCGAGCGGAAAGGCGCCTTGCCGGAATGCGAGTCGACCAGCAGATTTTCGCCTTCCTTGAAGCCGAACAGGGCACCGACATAGAAAGCGCCGGTTTCCGGGTTCTTCGCAAAGAGAATCGGGCAGACCGCCGCAGCCGCCGCAAATTCCGACGGCAGGACCGGCACGAAATTGCGCGTTTCCGCCGAAATTGCGCCCAGGCGCAGGTGCCGATGGGCCTGCGAATCCAGAATTTCGAGTGCTGCTTCCATGCCATCCCTCTCCTCATTTTTCTTGCGGTGGCGGGAGCGCGCTTCTTGACGCTATTCTCCGCACCGCAATTCCAATCGCTGCAATCCACCGCAGGAATCGGACGTTTTCGGTCGATAATCCAGCCCTTTGGTGGGCCATATATACACCGAAAATTTGAGCTTGATAGCGCTACCTTTTCGCACTAACGTTCAAGCATAGAAAAACACGATGTCTGGAGAGGGTGTAAGCGTGACGTGTCACGCCGACAAGGGACCACTTTATCCGCATTATGTGAAAACCGGCGGCAGCAATGCCGTTTCGTGGCGTCTTCTGTCCGGGAAACCGGCCAGCGGAGCCGTTCGATGATTACAAGTGGAGGGGGTTATGAAAGGCAATCAGCCTAACTTCGATTATCTCAATCGTCCTGCAATTCTCAAGGCGGTCCTGCTCGGCGCCCCCAGTGCCCTGGCGCTGATCGTCTCGGCACCGGCGATGGCCCAAAGCAGCGCAGCGCCCCAGAGCGCATCGACTGAAGACATCATCGTCACCGGCTACCGCGCCTCGCTCCAGCAGAATCTCGACATCAAGCGCGAGTCCGCCGGCGTCGTGGAAGCGATCTCGGCCGAGGACATCGGCAAGTTCCCCGATCCTAACGTCGCGGCCGCCCTGCAGCGCCTGCCTGGCGTCTCCGTGCAGCGCAACGGTCGCCGTGGCGAAGCGGACGGAGTCACCATCCGTGGCTTTGGCGGCGACTTCATCGACACGCTGGTCGATGGTCGCCACATTTCCACCGCCATCGGCAACCGCGGCGTCGATTTCACGACCATCGGCTCGGACTTCGTCGGCCGGCTGAACGTCTACAAGACGCCCAATGTTGAACTCTCCACAAGCGCCATCGGCGGCTTCATCAATGTGGAGATGCCCAAGCCGTTCGACCGTCCGGGTTTCCAGGTCATCGGCCGCGCCTCCGGCTCGCTCCAGTCGCGCAGCAAGGATGTGACGCCGTCTGCCGGCCTGCTGATTTCCAACACGTTCGCGGATGACACCATCGGCATCCTCGGCAACGTCAACTACAAGCGCACGGACACCACCTCTAACCGCGTGTTCGTACCGGGCTGGATCGGCGCCAATTTCGCGCCCTGCCAGGCCGGCCCCAATGTGCCGACCTGCACACCGACCAGCGATGCCACCAGCGCCGCCTGGGCTGACCCCAATAATCGCAATTCGGTGCTGAACTGGTTCCCACAGCAAACCGGCATCGAGCAGATTCACACCAAGGACGAGCGCCTCGATGCGCGCATCGCCCTGCAGTGGCAGCCCTCGGACAATCTGCTCATCACGGTCGATGACAATTTCAGCCGTCAGACCGTGCACAGCAATGCGTTCGGCTATGCCGCCTGGTTCAACGGCAGCGACCTGCGCAACGTGAAGTATGACGAGAACGGCACGGTCGTCGACTTCTCGCAGTTCGGTACGCCGATGGATTTCAACGCCAACTACACCCGCACCATTCTCGAGACCAACACCTTTGGCGCGAACGTCAAATGGGATGTCAGCGAGAACCTCAAGCTGGATGTTGACGGCTTCATTTCCCGCAGCACCCGCAATCCGGGTCGGAACGGCTATAATGACAGCATGGACATCGGCTACGGCGGCACCAATGCCGGTGGCACCACCATCCTGGGGGCCAATACCGGCGTCACGATCCTTGGGCCCAGCAAGGACTATCTGCCGCAGATCCACGACATCGGTCCGGCAGGCAATGTCTCGCGCTTTACCGACACCAGCGTGATCGGTTCGCACGTGATTGTCCGTGGCGCGCCCTACAATGCCGACACCGTCAAGCAATTGCGGGCCGTTCTTCGCTGGGATCAGGACAACGTCAAGCTGGCCTTCGGTGCCCAGTATATGGAAGACAAGCTGTACGGCGAGAACACCAGCACGTTCAGCAATGGCGTGTTCGCCAGCCGCTCGGGCTATGGCACGCCTTCCGGACGCCCCGGCGGATCAAGCGGCGGCATCGCGCCGCTGCCGGCCAGCGTCTATCAGGGCATCATCAGCACCGCGAACTGGATCCCCGGCTATCAGGGTAATCTCGGGCCTTCGGTCATCGTCTATGACCCCTATCAGGTCTACAAGCTGCTCGAAGCCTCGGGTGGATCGGTGGCACCGACGCTCGATCCGGCCAGCGTCTATGAAATCCGCGAGAAGACCTATGCCATCTTCTTCCGGGCGACCTTCGACACCGATCTGGGCGGCATGCCGTTCAGCCTGACGGCCGGTCTGCGGCACGAGGGCACGCATCTGACGTCCAACGCAATCGGGCGCCGTCTGCTAGGCCTGTCGATCCCGTCGGGCGATCCGACCCTCATCCAGCCGAACCCGGCCTTGGGGACCAACGGCTTCTCCGATCCCACCACCATCTCGCGCAGCTCCAACTACACCTTCCTCCTGCCCAGCCTGGATGCGAAGCTGGAGGTGATGCCCAACCTGCTGCTGCGCATGAGTGCCTCGCGGACCCTCACCCGTCCGGGCCTCGCCGCGCTGCGTCCCACCGTCACGCTGGGAACGTTGCGCGTGGGCAGCCTCTCGGCCAGTGGCGGTAACCCCGACTTGAAGCCGTATCTCTCCGATAACTTCGATGCGGCGGCAGAGTGGTACTATCAGCGCAACTCCTATGTTTCGGCCAACTTCTACCTCAAGCACATCACCAACTTCGTCGTCGGCGGTGTGTCGGTGCAGTCGATTGACGATGCGGTCGATCCCAGCACCGGCCGGATTGCGCGCTTCAACGTGAATAGCCAGGTCAACGGGCCGGAAGCGACCGTGAAGGGCGTGGAAATCGCGGTGCAGCACGTCTTTGGCGAGAGCGGCTTCGGCTTCCAGGCCAATGCCACCTTCCCGTGGAGCAATCGCAACTACGATCCCACCAGCACGGACGGCTCGGCCTTCTCGATCACCGGCCTTGCCAAGTCGGCCAACCTGATCGCCTTCTATGACAAGGACGGTTTCCAGATCCGTGGCGCCCTCAACTGGCGTGACGAATATCTGGTCCGGCTCGGTCAGGATCAGGGCGGTACCTTCGGTGCGGAGCCGGTCTATGTCGATCAGCAACTGCAGATCGATGCCTCGGCCAGCTATGACGTCACGCCTTTCGCGACGGTCTTTGTCGAGGCCAACAACCTCAACAATTCCACCTACAGCACGCACGGGCGGTTCAGCAATCAGACGCTGGATGTGTTCTCTTACGGACGCCGCTTCTCGGCCGGTGTCCGCGTGAAGTACTGATCGGGTTGACTTCTTGCCGGGGGAGCGCACTCCTGCGCTCCCCCGCATCGTTCATGTGAGTGGTCATGGTTCATCCGGTCAAGAATATCGTGATCGTCGGCGGCGGCACCGCCGGGTGGCTGACGGCTGGGATCATCGCGGCGAGACATCGTGGCCGCATCCCGCACAGTTTCACGGTTACGCTGGTGGAATCGCCGAACACGCCGATCATCGGGGTTGGCGAAGGCACCTGGCCCACCTTGCGCTCGACGCTCAAGACCATGGGCGTATCCGAAACCGACTTCTTCCGCGAATGCGACGCGGCCTTCAAACAGGGCGCGCGCTTCAACCGCTGGACCACCGGCGCGGCCGATGACGGCTATTATCACCCGCTCGTTCTCCCGGAGGGTTTTGCCCGGGTCAATCTCGTCCCCCACTGGCTCGCTAACGGAAAAGGCCAGAGCTTTTGCGACACGGTGTGTCCGCAGGGCGTGATCTGCGACGAGAATCTAGGGCCCAAATCCATCACCACGGCGGAATATGAAGGCGCCGCCAACTACGCCTACCATCTCGATGCCGGAAAGTTCGCGCCCTTCCTCCAGCGCCATTGCTGCGAGACCTTGGGCGTGCGGCATGTGCTGGCCGATGCCCGGCAAGTGCTGCTGGCCGAGGATGGCGACATCCGCGCCATCGACACCGAGCAGGCGGGCGAAATCGAAGGCGATCTGTTCATCGACTGCACGGGTTTTCGCAGCCTGCTGCTCGGCGATGCGCTGGGCGTGCCGTTCAAGGACTGCGGCGACATTCTGTTCTGCGACACCGCGCTGGCCGTGCAACTGCCCTATGAGAGCGAGAGCAGCCCGGTCGCGACGCACACCATCTCCACCGCGCAAAGCGCCGGCTGGATCTGGGACATCGGCCTGCCCTCCCGCCGGGGCATCGGTCATGTCTATTCAAGCCGCCACATTACGCAGGAGGAGGCCGAGCGCGAGTTGCGCGCCTATCTCGGCCCGGCGGGCGCGGACCTGCCGTTGCGGAAGATCGACATCCGCTCGGGCCATCGCGAAATCTTCTGGAAGCGCAATTGCGTCGCGGTGGGCCTCGCCGCCGGTTTCCTCGAGCCGCTGGAAGCCTCCGCCATCGTGCTGGTGGAACTCTCCGCCAAGATGATCGCCGAGCAGATGCCGGCCTGCCGCGAGGTGATGGACATCATCGCCCGACGCTTCAACGAGACCACCAGCTATCGCTGGGGCCGGATCATCGATTTCCTCAAGCTGCATTATGTGCTGACCAAGCGCACCGACAGCGCCTTCTGGCGGGACAATCTGCTGCCGGAGACCATTCCGGACCGATTGCAGGACCTGCTGCACCTCTGGCGTTACCAGTCGCCCTGGTTCCATGACGAGTTCGACCGCATCGAGGAGGTCTTCCCCGCCGCGAGCTACCAATATGTGCTGTACGGCATGGGCTTCCGCACCGAGGTCGCGCCCGAAGCGCTGACGCCCGAGGCCGCCGTCGCCATGCAGGCGATCCGTGAGAACAGCCGCCAGACCGACCGGCTGCGCACCAGCCTCCCGCGCCATCGCGAACTGCTGCGCAAGATTCGCGACTACGGCCTCCAGCCCGTCTGAGCTTTGGGGGCATGAGACAGGCTTCCGGCATTCGACCCCACGTCCCACGCTTATTGGGTAGCGCTACCTTTCTTCCACCACTTCGCGTCCTGATCGCATTGACCTGCGGATGGCCGTGCGTCGTCGCCGCGCAATTGCCGCCTGCGCCCGTCATCCCCGCAATGCCTGCGCGAGGCGCACCCAATTCGGAAGATGCCTTCGCCAATGTGCAGATATCCCCCCGACCGGAGGCCGAGCCGGTGGTGCTCTATGTCGCGCCGCTCGGAAACGAGACCGGCGATGGTAGCGCCGCGCGTCCGTTCGGCACGCTGGTGCAGGCGCAGGCGGCGGTGCGGCGGCTGAACCGCGACAGGCCGGTTACCGTCCAGCTCGCCGACGGCGTCTATTCCCTCGACGCGCCTTTGCACTTTGGCGCGGAGGATGGCGGTCATGCCGGCCATATCGTCCGCTGGGAAGCCGCGCCGGGCGCGCAGCCGACGCTCTCCGGCGGGTCGATCGTGCAGGGTTGGACGCTCGCCGACCGCGACCGCAACATCTGGACGGCGTCGATCGGCAAGGGCAGCGATCCGCGCCAATTATGGGTCGATGGCCGCCTCGCCCATCGCGCCGCTGTCGAGGCGCCTCGGAGCGCCTTCGCCTTTTTCGATTGGGGCATTCAGATCGTCGATTCGGCGTGGCGCTTCCTTGCGACCCTGCCCGACCAGAGCCGCATGGAGGTGGAGAACACCGGCTTTTTCACCGATCGACGGGCCGTCATCGACCGGATCGAGGGCGATCGCATCCTGCTCAAGCAGCCGGGCTGGCGGAACAATCTGATCGGCTACGATACCTTCGCCAAGCCGGTCTCCGGGACCAAGGCCCGCTTCTTCATCGCCAATGCCCTGGCCTTCATGCGCGCAGCCGGGGACTGGTACGCCGATCCGGCGAAAGGCGTGCTCTACTACAAGCCGCAGGATGGCCAGTCGCCCGAGGCCCATGAGATCGTCGTGCCGCGACGGGAGGCGCTCATCACGATCGCCGGGAGCGCGGAGGCGCCGGTGTCCGACATTCTCTTCGAGGGACTGGCCTTCCGCCACACAAGCTGGCGCGGGCCGAGCAGCGCCGAGGGCTATGCCAGCCAGCAGAGCGGGAGTTATCTCGCAGGCGACATCGCCAATTATCCCGCCGATCCAGTTCGCGATTGCAGCTGGGGCTGTGCCGCGTTCGAGGCGCAACGCAACCACTGGCGCCAGCAGCCCGCCGCCGTGCAGATTTCCGCCGCGCGGCGGATCACGTTCCGCAATGTCACCTTCGCGCAACTCGGGCAGATTGCGCTCGGCATCGGCAACAACCCGGAGGCGAATATGCGCGGCCCCGGGCTTGGCGCGCAGTCGATCGAGGTCAGTGGCTCGCGCTTCGGCCCGCTGGCCGGCGGTGCGATCATAGTCGGGGGAACGACCGTCGATGCCCACCACCCCTCAACGCCCGACCTGGCCGTCCGCGACATACTGATCCGCAACAATCACATCGAGACGGTATCGCAGGATTATCGCGAGCAGGCCGCCATTCTGGTTACTTACGCCTCGGCCACGCTCATCCTGCATAATGATGTTTCCGATGCGCCTTATGATGGCATTGATGTCGGCTGGGGCTGGGGGACCAATGATCCCGGCGGCAACACCGCCTATATGACGCGGGCGCGCGGCTATTATGATCAGCCCGGCAATCGCATCTATGAGACGCCGACGATCCTGCGCGACACGGTGATCTTCGGCAACCGCGTTCATGGCGTGAAACGCTGGTTTCCGGACGGCGGCGCCATCTACCATCTCTCTGCCGATCCGGGCGCGCTGATTGCCGAAAACCACATCTATGATGTCCCCGGCGGCATCGGCGTCTATCTGGACGAAGGCTCGCGCTACGTCACCGTGCGCAATAACGTCATCGACGGCGTCGGCCTGTGGGTGAACCTCAATGCGCAGGACGATGCCCGGCCACGTCGAACCAATCTGGATAATCTTGCGACCGGCAACTGGTTCAACAGCGGCAAGGCCAATGGCAATTGGTCAGCCTATCTGAACAACCACCTCGCCGATAACATCGCCGTCAACGGGCAGGCCTGGCCGCCCGAGGCGCGCGCCGTCATCTCACGCGCCGGGGTGCAGATGGACGGCACCCCGCCATGACCGCCCTTCCCCATCCTTTCGCCGATTCAGACGCTGGAGACAGATCATGACCCCCGCCCCCTCCCTACGCGCCCTCATCCTCGCCGGTGCGGCAGCGTTCGCCGTGCCGCTGGCCGCTCAGACGGACGATGCCGACACGGTCATGGCGCAGTCGGAGCGGCAGGCAGCGGAGATCGTGGCGAAGCTCACGCCGCAGGAGAAAGCGGACCAGCTTGTGAATGTCGCGCCTGCCATCCCGCGCCTTGGTATTCCCGGCTACAACTGGTGGACGGAATCGCTGCACGGCGCGATGGGCACGCTGCCGACCACCAACTTCCCCGAACCGATCGGCCTTGCCGCCACCTTCGATGCGCCGCTGGTCCATGATGTCGCCAACATCATCAGCGTCGAGATGCGGGGCCTGCATACGCTGGCGCGGCAGACCGGACGCCTGGGGCGCATCGGCACAGGGCTGGACACATGGTCGCCCAATATCAACATCTTCCGCGATCCGCGCTGGGGGCGCGGGCAGGAAACCTATGGCGAGGATCCCTTCCTCACGGCCGAGATCGGCAAGGCGTTCATCACTGGCATGCAGGGGCCTGACCCGGCACGGCCTAACATCATCGCCACACCCAAGCATTATGCCGTGCACAGCGGCCCGGAATCGACGCGCCATCATGCCAATGTCTATGTCTCTCGCCATGATATGGAGGACACCTATCTGCCCGCCTTCCGCGCTGCCATCGTGGACGCCAAGGCGGGATCGATCATGTGCGCCTATAACCGGGTGAACGGGCAGCCGGCGTGCGCCAGGGACGAGTTGCTCAAGACACACCTGCGCGATGCCTGGGGCTTCAAGGGCTATGTCGTCTCCGATTGCGATGCGGTGACCGATATCGACCGCAACCACCATTATGCGCCGGATGCCGCCACGGCCGTCGCCGCCGCGATGCGCGCCGGGGTCGACAGCGAGTGCAATGGCGCGACGCTGAGCGACACCGCCGGGCTGGGACAGCCCTATCTCGATGCGCTGAACCGCAATCTCATCACGCAGAGCGATGTCGATACTGCGCTCGTGCGCCTGTTTTCCGCGCGCCTGCGCAATGGCGATCTACCTGGCCTGTCGCCGCGCCCGGCCATCGCACTATCCGTCATCGGCGCGCCGGACCATGGAGCGCTGGCGTTGAAGGCCGCCGAAAAGAGCCTGGTGCTGCTCAAAAATGATGGCTCGCTGCCGCTCAAGCCCGATGCCCGCATTGCCGTCATCGGCCCGCTGGCGGATGCCACCCGCGTGCTGCGCGGCAATTATTCTTCTACGCTCTCCGGCCCGCCGATATCCGTGCTGGAGGGGCTTCGTCAGGCGATGCCGGGCGCGACGATCCACCATGCCCCCTTCGCCGAGACCTTTACCGACGGCGACCGCGTACCGACAACGGCGCTCGTCGCGCCGGATGGCAAGCCCGGGCTGCTGGCGCGCTATTATAATCCCACGCAGACGCCGCCGGCCCGCTTCGCGCCGGGGACGTTCGACAGCGCAACCAAGGCGATGACCTTCCAGACCAAGCCGGTCGTGACCCGCAGGGAGGCCGATGTGGCCGGGCGCAGCCTCGATCTGGCGAACGTCTCCGACCATCACCGCGTGGTCTGGACCGGCTTCCTCGTGCCGCCGGAGAGCGGCACCTACCGGCTCGGCCTGTCCGGCTCCAACGGCGAGATGCTGCTCGACGGCAAGCCGTTCGTGGACCTCAAAAACTCGCGCTGGAACAGCCTGCCGACGATGAAGACGCTGACCTTGGAGAAGGGCAAGCGCTACCCGATCGAGATCATGATGACCTCGCACATCAATACCGGCATCGACCTGATGTGGAAGCGCGTTTCGCCCGATGCCGATGCGGCGCTTGCCGCTGCTGCGGCGCAATCGGACGTGATCGTCGCGGTCGTCGGCCTCACTTCTGATCTCGAAGCCGAGGAAACGCCGGTGAAGGTGCCGGGCTTCGAGGGAGGCGACAAGACCACGCTCGATCTGCCTGCCGAGCAGCTTGACATGCTGGAAAAGGCCCGCGCGCTGGGCAAGCCGCTGGTCATCGTGGCGATGAACGGCAGCCCGATCAACCTCGCCTGGGCGAAGGACCATGCGGCGGGCATCGTGGAGGCCTGGTATCCGGGGCAGAATGGCGGCCTCGCGGTCGCCAATGTCCTCTCCGGCAAGACCAATCCCTCCGGGCGCCTGCCCCTCACCTTCTATCGCAGCGTGGATGAGCTGCCGCCCTTCGGCGACTACAGCATGGCCGGCCGGACCTATCGCTACTTCACCGGCACGCCGGTCTATGGCTTTGGCTATGGGCTGAGCTACACGCAATTCGCATATGAGCCGCTGCGGGTGCAGACTTCCGGCGATGCCGCGCAAGGCGTGCGGGTCTCGGCCACCGTGCGCAATAGCGGGCAGCGAGCGGGCGAAGAGGTGGCGCAGCTCTATCTCGATTTCCCGGATGTGCCCGGCACCCCGCGTATCGCCTTGCGTGGCTTTCAGCGCGTGGAGCTAAAGCCCGGTGAATCCCGCCAGATCAGCTTCGATCTCTCGCCGCGCGATTTGAGCGCGGTCTCTCTGGAGGGCGTGCGGCAGGTCTTCCCCGGTGCGTATCGCGTGTCGGTCGGCTCGGCTCAGCCCGATAGTGGCCTGCCGGTGCAAAGCGCGGACTTTGCCATCGCCACCGGCGTCACCCTGCCGAAATAGGCGGGAGGCCCAGCCAGCCGCTCACGTCGACCTGCTGTGGGCGGCTAGCCGTCAGCCGCACGATCACGCGCTGGCTGCCGAAGCGGACGGTCCGCTCAGCATCGATCGCGCTGGTGAGCGTGAGCGTGCGCGGCCGGGACTGCGCCCAGCTGAAATCGACGCTGCAGGCGCCCCGCGCCCGCAGCCCCCGCACCGCGCCGGTCGGCCAAGCCGAGGGCAGAGCCGGCAGGAGATGGATCTCGTCGCCCCGGCTGCGCATGAGCATATGCGCGATGCCAGCGGTGCCGCCGAAATTGCCGTCGATCTGGAAAGGCGGATGGGCATCGAACAAATTGGGATAAGTCCGCTCCGGTCCGAGAAGAAAGCGCAGGATGCGGTGGGCGCGGTCGCCATCGCCAAGCCGCGCCCACAGGTTGATCCGCCAGGCCGTCGCCCAGCCCGTTCCGAGATCCCCGCGCAATTCCAGCGAGCGGCGCGCCGCCGCCGCGAGCGCTGGCGTGTCGTCCAGATCGATCTGCTGGCTCGGGAACAGCCCGTAGAGATGCGAGACGTGGCGATGGTCCGGCTCGGGCGCCTGCGCATCCCAATCCTGCTGCCATTCCTGCAACTGCCCTTGCGCGCCGATGCGATCCAGCGCGAGACGGCTGCGCAAGGCGCGAAGCTCCGCCGCGAACGCGCTGTCGATGCCGAGCAAATCGGCGGCCTGCGCTGTCTGGTCGAACAGGTCGCGCAAAATCTGCTGGTCCATCGCCGGCCCGGCGCAGATCGCGATGTCGCCATGATGGGCGTTCTCCGGAGAGAGCGACGGGCTGGTAACGAGAGCGCCGGTCTCGGGATCGACCTGCAGCGTATCGACAAAGAACAGCGCCGCCCCGCGCATGAGCGGATAGACATCGCGCAGGAAGGTCTTGTCCCGCCCATAATCCCAGCGTTCCCACAAATGGGTGCACAGCCACGCCCCGCCCGTCGGCCACATCCCCCAGCGCGCGCCATCCACCGGCGCGGTGGCGCGCCAGATGTCGCTATTATGATGCGCCACCCAGCCGCGCGCGCCATACATCTCCCGCGCGGTACGGGCGCCGCTTTCCGCCAGCTCCCGCACCATGCGCACCAGCGGCTCGGTGCATTCGGGCAATGCCGTGATCTCGGCCGGCCAGTAATTCATCTGCGTGTTGATGTTGATCGTGTATTTCGATCCCCAAGGCGGGTCGATGCTGCCATTCCAGATGCCCTGCAGGTTCGCGGCCTGCGAGCCGGGGCGTGACGAGGCAATCAACAGATAGCGCCCATAATTGAAGTAGAGCGCGGCAAGGCCGGGGTCATCGCGACTCTGCGCGGCGATAACGCGCTGATCGGTGGGCAGCGCGACTGCGCTGTCATCGCCAAGGTCGATCTCGACGCGGCGGTACAGGGCGCGATGGGCAGCGACCGCTTCGCCATGCAGTTGCTCGGAACTGCGCGCCATCGCATCGACGATCCAGTCGCGCACAAGCGCATCCGGGTCACCGGAGACATCGTCGAAACGGCGAAAGCTCGTCGCCATCGCGACCAGCACCGTCACCGCCCGCGCGCCGCGCAGCGCCAGATGATCGCCCTGCGCGGTGAGCGAACCGCCTTCCGGGATCACGCGCACCAGCCCTGCCAGCTTCAGCGCACCGTCGACGCCATGCGCGCCGCGATTGCGCCCCCGGATGAGCAACAGCCCGTCGCGCGCCTCCACCTGTGCCTCCTGTGCCGGGGCAAAGCCGATATCGAGATCGAGCGACGCAGGGCCGTCCACTTCATGGCGCAGCACGATCACCTGCCGGACAGGGGACGCGAAGACGGTGCGGTGGTGGCGTGTGCCCGCCAGCGTGAACGTCGTCGTTGCCGTGGCGCTATCGAGGTCGAGCACACGCGCATAATCCGCCGGGACAGCAGCGGAGGCGGCCCCCGGCAACCTGAGCAACAGATCGCCGAAGCTCTGATAGGCCATCTGCTGGACCGGCTGGCCGATCAAGCTGCGGTTCGCGAGGTCGTGCGCCTGCGCGTAATCTCCCTGCGCAATCAGCCTGCGCACCTCCGGCAAGGCATCACGGGCAGCGGGATTGACTGGATCATAAGGCCCGCCGGACCACACTGTATCCTCGTTGAGTTGCAGGCGCTCAGTGCCGACACCGCCGAACACCATCGCGCCAATTCGGCCATTGCCGACCGGCAGGGCCTGCGTCCATTCGGTCGCCGGGCGCCGATACCAGAGCCGGTCGCGCGAGGGTCTGTCGCTTTCGGACGCGGCCACGGCGGTGCCCGGCAAACAGGCATTGGCGGCGAGCAGCAGCGAGCCTTCCAGCACATCGCGGCGCGTGACCATCGCTCAGCGACCCTTTCGGCTAGCGCGTCCAGACATAGGGGCCCACGATGGTGCCGGTGAACCCGCCTGCATCCTGTGTGCTGAGGAACCGGGCGTCCACATCCGCCGCGAGCCGGCCCAGGCCCCCTGCCCCGGCATAGTCGAAGGACATGGTCCCGCCATTGGCGCGGATCGTCAAAGTCATCGGGCCTCGGTTGGCGATAGGCGCAGAGGCGACCAGCCGCTCCTTGCCCTGGGCGCGGGCATACAGCGCGATTGCATCCTGCCCGTTCAGCCGTGTGAGGCCGAAGAACAGCCAGGCATCGTCGCTTTGCATCGCGGCAAGGCCGGCGCGGTCGCCTTCCTGCTCGGGCGAGAAGGTGACGACGGTGCGCATGGTCGCGACATGATGCTGCTGGCGCCGCCCGAGGAAGGCGGGCGTTCCGAACTTGTCGCCGAGCGGCGCGGCACTCGCCAACACCAGATCGCCACGCTCCAGCCGATAGAAATGGTGATCGGGCGTGCGGACTCCGAGCCATTGCATCGCCAACCGGTCGCCCTCGAAACTGTCCGCATAAGCAAAATCGCCATTGGTCGGCAGCGCTGGTCGGGCCTGTGGAGGTAGCGCGGGCGCCTTGGGCGCGAACGGAATCGTCTCGCCATGCGGCAGGATGACCGGCCAGCCGTCTTTCCACTGGACCGGCAGCAGGAAGGTCTCGCGACCGATGTTGTAATAGTTATCGGCATAAGGCCGTACCGCCAGAAACGTTGCCCACCAGTCGCCAGCCGGGGTCTGCACCAGCTTGGCATGACCGGCCGAGGTGACCGGATCGCGCCGCGCGGGATCGAGGTCGCGCTGGGTGAGGATGGGGTTATCCTTGTGCGGCACATAAGGTCCGCGCAGCTTGCGCGAGCGGAACACCACCTGGGAGTGATCGACGCTCGTGCCGCCTTCCGCCGCGGTCAGATAATACCAGCCATCCTTGCGCAGAATGTGCGGCCCCTCGATCCAGATCGGCTTCTTGCTCAGGTCCACCCCGCCATTGATGAGCTGGGTGCTTGGCCCCACCATCTTGCCGGCTCGCCAGTCATATTCCTGAATCCAGATGGCGCGGTGCCCCTCATAGCGTGGCGTCTCATCCGGCCCGCGATTGTTGACGATATAGGCCTTGTCGCCTTCCCAGTAGATCGACGGGTCGATCCCCTCGAACGGCAACCAGATGGGATCGGACCACGGCCCGGCCGGGTTCTTGGCGGTGATGACGAAATTGTCCCGGCATCCCACGCATGTGTTGACGATGTAGAAGGTGCCATCGTGAAAGCTGATGTCCGGCGCGAACACGGCTTCGGACACGCCCCGCCCGGCGAGGTTGAGCTGGCCTGGCCGGTCGATCGCATTGCCGATCTGCGTCCAGTTTACCAGATCCTTCGAATGCCAGACCGGAAGCCCCGGGAAATGCGCGAAGGACGAGGTGACCAGGTAATAATCCTCCCCCACCCGGGTGATCGAGGGATCGGGATAATAGCCTGAGAGGATGGGGTTGCGGTATGCGCCCGGCTTGACGGTGACTTGCTCGATGGACTGGCCATCATAATCGAAACTGGCAAAGCGGGCCTCCGGCCCTGCCCATGCTGCTGCAGACATCAAGGCCAGCGCTGCGGCCATCCATCCACGCGCCCACAGTCCTGCCGCGATCTTCATCGTCCCTCTCCTGTTTGGCGGCAGATCGATCCTGTGCGGATTCGCCACCTTAAGTCTCAATGGTAGCGCTCCCATTTCTCCTTGCCCAGCCCTGTTTACGCGCAGCGGCGTGTATCCCCCTCCAAACAAGGCAAATTCATGCAAGAGCGGAATCCATTTGACCGCCCCGCATCCATAATGGTAGCGCTACCTTAACAACGCCGCACAACCATAAGCGGCGCGCAAGATAAACAAAGGAGAGCCCCTTGTCGAAAGTCCCGATGCTCCGGACCAGCCTTGTCGTGCTTGGTCTCGCCACCGCCCTTTCCGCCTGCTCCTCGGATGAACCCGGCGCTGCAAACAATGGCGCGACTGGCGCGGCGCATGAATCGGATGGCATCTCGGCCGACGGCAAGCGCTTCCTCTCCCAGCCGCTCGTCACAGAGATTTTCACCGCCGATCCTTCGGCCCATGTCTTCAACGGCAAGATTTACGTCTATCCCAGCCATGATGTCGACGCAGGCATCCCGGACGATGACCTCGGCAACCAATATGCCATGCACGACTATCGCGTGCTGGAGATGGACAAGATCGGCGGCCCGGTGAAGATCGGCCCGGTCGCGCTGGACGTGAAGGACGTGCCTTGGGCCGCCAAGCAGATGTGGGCACCCGACGCCGCGTTCAAGAATGGCACCTACTATCTGTACTTCCCGGCCAAGGACAAGGACGGCATCTTCCACATCGGCGTGGCGACCAGCAGCACGCCCATGGGTCCGTTCAAGGCCGAGCCCAAGCCGATCGCCGGCAGCTTCTCCATGGACCCCAATGTGTTCACGGACACGGATGGAACCAGCTACATGTATTTCGGCGGCATCTGGGGCGGCCAACTCCAGAACTGGGCCAAGGGCAAGTATGACGCCGCGATCGGCGTGACCGACCTGAAGGCGGACGATCAGCCCGCGCTCATGCCCAAGGTCGCCAAAATGGCTCCGGACATGAAGAGCTATGCCGAAGCGCCCCGCGACGCGGTGATCCTCGATGAGAAAGGCAAGCCGCTCCTCGGTGGCGATCATGATCGCCGCTTCTTCGAGGGCACCTGGATGTACAAGCGCGGCGACACTTACTACCTGACCTACTCGACCGGCGACACGCACTTCCTCGTCTACGCCACGGGCAAGACGCCTTATGGTCCGTTCACCTATCGCGGCAAAATCATGGAGCCGGTGCAGGGCTGGACCACCCACCACTCGATTGTGGACTGGGGCGGCAAGACCTGGCTCTTTTATCATGACACGCAGCTGAGCGGCAAAAACCACCTGCGCAATGTGAAGGTCACCGAGCTGACCTTCAACGCCGACGGCACGATCCAGACGATCAATCCGTTCCGCGACTGACCGGCATGTTCCTCGGCATCGACATCGGCACCTCCGGCGTGAAAGCGGTCGTCATCGACCAGCATGGCGCCGTTGTCGGCCAGGGAACGGCGGCGCTCACCGTGCAGCGGCCGCAACCGCTCTGGTCCGAGCAAGACCCGGCCGCGTGGTGGGCTGCCACCACGGCAGCCGTGCAGGCCGTCGACCCCGCCGTGCGGCGCGCCGTGCTCGGCGTCGGGCTCGCCGGCCAGATGCACGGCGCCACGCTGCTCGGCGCGGACGATCAGCCGCTGCGTCCTGCGATCCTGTGGAATGACGGGCGCAGCCACGCCGAATGCATCGCGCTGGAAGACAAGACCGACGCCTTCCGCACAATCGGCGGCAACATCGTCATGCCCGGCTTCACCGCGCCAAAGCTCGCCTGGGTGGCCCGGCACGAGCCGGAGATCTTCGCCGCCACACGCACCGTGCTGCTGCCCAAGGACTATATCCGCCTGCAAATGACCGGCGAAAAGGCCACGGACATGTCCGACGCCGCCGGCACCTTGTGGCTGGATGTTGCCGGGCGGCGCTGGGCGGAAGCACTGCTGGACGCGACCGGCCTCAGCCTTACGCACATGCCGGCGCTGTACGAGGGCACAGAGCTGACCGGCACGTTGCGGGCGGAGGTCGCTCAGCTCTGGGGCATGTCCCCCGTTCCGGTCGCCGCGGGGGGCAGCGATAATGCCGCCGGTGCCGCGGGCATCGGCATCGTCAGCGATGGCGACGGGCTGCTTTCCCTCGGCACATCGGGCGTGATCTTCATCGCCAACGACCAGTTCAAACCCAATCCAGACCGAACCGTGCACGCCTTCTGTCACTGCCTGCCTGCACACTGGCATCAGATGGCCGTGCACCTGTCGGCGGCGTCGTGCATAGACTTTGCTGCACGCCTCTCCGGTGCAGCCGGCGCCGCCGACCTCTTTTCCCGCGCGGAGTCGATTGGCGCCGCGTGCGGTCCGGAACTCTTCCTCCCCTATCTCTCTGGCGAACGCACACCGCATAACGACCCGCAGGTGCGCGGCGCCTTCCTCAATCTCGATCATGATAGCGGGCCGGAGCGGCTGGCGCAGGCGGTGCTGGAGGGCGTTGCCTTTGCCTTTGCGGACGGGCTGAACGCGCTGCGCGACGCCGGCAGCGATGTGCAGGAACTGGCCGTGATCGGCGGTGGCGCGCGGTCGCGCTATTGGGGCCAGATCATCGCGGCTGCGCTCGGCACGCGCCTCAACTACCTCAAGGGCGGAGAGGTCGGTCCGGCGATGGGCGCGGCCCGCCTGGCCCAGATCGGCGTGACCGGCGGTTCGCCCACCGACATCTGCACGACGCCGCCGATCGCCCATGTGATCGAGCCCGACCCGCTGACCGCCGAGCGACTGGCTCCCAAGCGCGAGGCCTTCCGCCGCGCCTATCCGGCCATTCGCGCCGCACAGAGCTGACATTCTTGAAACCGATAGGGAGCGCCTGATGGCCACCGAGTATTTCGCAGACATTGCCCCCATCGCCTATAAAGGCCCGGATACCGACGACGAGCTGGCCTATCGCTGGTATGACAAGGATCGCGTCGTGCTCGGCAAGCGGATGGAGGATCATCTCCGCTTTGCCGTATGCTTCTGGCACACATTCTGCTGGCCGGGCTCGGACGTGTTCGGCGCCGGCACCTTCAACCGCCCCTGGCATGCTGGCGCCAATGACAGCGCCGCTGCGGCCCAGAAGCGCGCGGTCGCCTTCGACTTCTTCAAGAAGCTCGATGTGCCCTTCTACTGCTTCCACGATGTCGACGTGATGGCGCAGGCCGAAAGCGTGGCCGAGCATCGCCGCTACCTCGCCGAGGCCGTCGATCATCTGGAAGAGCTGCAGGCTTCGAGCGGGCGCAAGCTGCTGTGGGGCACCGCCAACCTGTTCGGCCACCCCCGTTTTGCTGCTGGCGCCGCGACAAATCCGGACCCGGAAGTCTATGCCTTCGCCGCAATGCAGGTGCGCGATGCGCTGGAGGCCACGCATCGCCTGGGCGGCGTCAACTATGTGCTGTGGGGCGGCCGTGAGGGCTATGAGACGCTGCACAACACCAACTTGAAGCGCGAGCTCGATAATTTCGGGCGCTTCCTGACGCTGGTGGTCGAGCACAAGCACAAGATCGGCTTTTCCGGCACCATCCTCATCGAGCCCAAGCCGCACGAGCCGACCAAGCATCAATATGATTTCGACACCGCCACGGTTTACGGCTTCCTCAAGCGCTACGGGCTGGAGAACGAAGTGCGCGTGAACATCGAAGCCAATCATGCCACGCTCGCCGGCCACACCTTCGAGCATGAGCTGGCGACGGCGAACGCGCTGGGCATCTTCGGCTCGATCGACGCCAATCGCGGCGACCACCAGAATGGCTGGGACACCGACCAGTTTCCCAATTCGGTGGAAGAACTCACCGTCGCGATGATCGAGGTGATCCGCGCCGGCGGCTTCACCACCGGCGGGTTCAACTTCGATTCCAAGGTCCGGCGCCAGTCGATGGACCCGGTTGACCTGTTCTACGGCCATATCGGCGGCATCGATACGGTGGCGCGCGGGCTGTTGAATGCCGCCGCGATCATCGAGGATGGCCGCATCGATGCCCTGCGCAATCAGCGCTATGCGGGCTGGGATGGTCCGCTGGGCAAGGAGATCGCTGCGCTCGACCTCGCCGGGATCGCCGACCTCGCCGTGACCCGCGCGCTCGACCCCAAGCCTGCCTCCGGAAGGCAGGAGCGGATCGAAAATCTCGTCAATCGCTTCATCTGAGCCATGCCGGACCCGGGCGCTTCCTCTTCGCCGGGTCAGGTCACTGATGAGGTGGTCGCTACGGCGGCCACCTCTTTTTTTGCTATCTTCTCGCCCAGGCGCTAACGAAACCGAAATTGCCGTGCCCATAGATCGGCACAAAGAGACGACAACGGCGCGGAGCCAAAGCAAGATCGCCCCCTCATCTTATCTGTTGCGATGAACGCACGATATTGGGAGAGGTCTCGCCCAGCTCCGGATAGGAAGGCGAACAAGTCAGGCGATGGTCACCAACCGCAGTTCCCGCTCGTCCCGTCGGCAGAGCTCTGGTCCCAAGATCGAGGATGTCGCCCGCCTGGCCGGCGTTTCGCCGATGACCGTGAGCCGCGTGATCAACAAGGGCACCAATGTCCGTGAGGACAAGCGCCTGGCGGTCGAGGCCGCGATTGCCGAGCTGAACTATGCGCCCAACATCGCCGCCCGCACCCTCGCGGGTGGCGAGGACACGCGCATCGGGCTGCTCCACTCCAACCCGAGCTTTGCCTATCTCAGCGAGTTTCTGGTCGGCATATTGGCGGAGACCAGCCGCACCGGCGCGCAATTGATCGTCAAGGAGTGCAATGAGGAAGGCGCAGAGGACAAGGCCATCGAGGCGCTGCTCAAGGGCCGGGTGGACGGGATCGTCCTGCCCCCGCCGCTGAGCGATTCCCCCTCCGTGCTCGCCGTGCTGGAGGGCGCCGGTGTGCCGGTCGTCGCGGTCGCCACCGGGCGCGCGCCCGACTGGGCGCTCTCGGTGAGCATCGATGACAAGGCGGCCGCCCACGCCATGACCGATCATCTGATCCTGCTCGGGCATCAGCGCATCGGCTTCATCACCGGCCACCCCAACCAGACGGCCAGCGCCGAACGGCTGGAGGGCTATCGCTCCGCGCTGGAGAAGCACGGCATCGAGCCGCAGCCCGAGCTGATCGAGCAGGGCTTCTTCACCTTCCGCTCCGGCCTGGAGGCAGCCACGCGCCTGCTCGATCTGGCCGAGCCGCCAACGGCGATCTTCGCCTCCAACGACGACATGGCCGCAGCTGCGCTCACCGTCGCGCACCGCCGTGGCATCGACGTGCCGCAAATGCTGACCATCTGCGGCTTCGACGATACCGCTCTGGCGCTCACCAGTTGGCCGGAGCTGACCACGATCCGCCAGCCGATCACCGATATGGCGCAGCAGGCGGTGGCGCTGCTGACCCGGGAAATCCGGATGCGCAACGCCTCATCGAAGGGCGTGGACCACCCGCATGTCGTGACGCCCTACACGCTGATTGCGCGCGAGAGCGACGGCCCCCCGCCCCAGCCCAAGCCCTGAAAAGCGAACAGCCCGGCGACGCCTAAGCGTGACCGGGCCGAGCGTGCTGTCGGGTGAGCGATCAGCCTTCCATCTGCTCCAGTTCCCGTCCCTTGGTCTCGCGCACCATGGCGCGGACGAAGAAGAAGGAGACGGCGGCAAAGAAGGCATAGCCGAAATAGGCCACCGCAAGGCCGGGGCTGATGACCAGCGAGGGGAAGCTCACCGAAACGAGGGCGTTCGCCAGCCACTGCGCCAGCCCCGCCACCGCCAGGCCCGAGCCGCGGATCTGGTTAGGGAACATCTCGCCCAGCATCACCCACATGATCGGCCCCCAGCTCAGGTTGAAGAAGATCACGTAGAGATTGGCGGAAATCAGCGCGATGATGCCATTGCTGCCCGGCAGCACCACGCCGCCATCCGCGCCCGTGACCGCTGTGGAGAAAGCATAGGCCACGACCGCCAGCGTGACGGCCATGCCGGCCGATCCGAACAGCAGCAGCGGCTTGCGGCCGATCTTGTCCACAAGGAACATGGTGGCGATGCAGGCGCCGATGGAGAGCACGCCCGAGAGGATGTTCGTCTGCAGCGCATAATCCTCCGAGAAGCCGACGGCCTCCCACAAGGTGGCGCCATAATAGAAGACCACGTTGATGCCGACGAACTGCTGGAAGATCGCAAGGCCGATGCCGGTCCACACGATCGGCCGGATGCGCCCGGTCGTCTTGTCGATGAGATCGGAGAGACGCGGGCGATGGTGATCGGCAGCGAGGCTGTCGCGGATCTCACCAACCTTGCGCGTCGCTTCCTCCGGCCCGAACAGCCGCGAGAGAACCGCATGGGCGCGCTCTTCCTTGCCTTTGACCACCAGATAGCGTGGGCTTTCGGGAATGATCAGCAGCGCCAGGATGTAGATGGCTGCCGGGATCGCCTGCAGCAGGAACATCCAGCGCCAGGCCGGCAGGTCGAACCACAAGGTCGCCGTCGAGCCGCCGGCATAGCGCGCCAGCACGAAGTTGGCGACGAACGCTCCGGTAAGGCCGGTGATGATCATCACCTGCTGGATGCTGGAGAGGCGCCCCCGGATCGAGGCGGGCGTCACCTCGGAAATATAGACCGGCGAAATCACGCTGGCCGCGCCGACGCCGAGACCGCCGATGATCCGCGCCATGATGAACATCGCCGAAGACCCGGCCGCACCGGCCAGAAGCGCGCTGATGAGGAAGAGCAGGCCGGCCAGCATCATCACGCCGCGACGGCCAATGAGGTCGGACATGCGCCCGGCGAGAAACGCGCCCAGCGCGGAGCCGACCAGAATGGCGCCGACATTGATACCGATGCCCAGCGCGCCCAGGTCAAACGCGGATTCCAGCCCTTTCTGGGTGCCGTTGATCACGCCGGAATCATAGCCGAACATGAAGCCACCAATGGTGGCGATGGCCACGATGGCGAATATGAACCCGATGTTGGTTCGCCCGATGGCGTGCGTTTCAGCGCTCATGCCGAGCCCCTCCTCTCTCTCAAAAATTCTGCCGACTCCAGCCGAGGCCGTGACGGCGTTTCTTCTGTCAAATATCTGCCGGGGTAACCGGCAATCCTGCAACCTTGGGATCGAATGCGAAAACGTGGCCGGCCAACGGCTGTGCCTTACGCGCGGCAGCATCCAGCCCCTTGTTCGCGGTGGTGGCATAGGCGGTGCGCAGATCCGGCCCACCAAAGGCGATCTTGGTCACGTTGGCGACCGGGAAGGAGATGGTCTGCATCAGCCGACCCTGCGGATCGTAGCGCCGCACGCCCCAGCCGCCGAACAAGGCGACCCACAGGCAGCCCTCACTATCCAGCACGGAGCCGTCGGGCCAGCCCGCGCCATCCTCGATGGTGATGAACGGCTCGCCTGCGCCAACCGTGCCGTTCTCATCGACCGGGACTTTCCAGATTTTCCGGCCAAGCGTGTCGGTATGATAAAGCGTGCGCCCATCTGCGCTGATGGCAGGGCCGTTGGTGATCTCGACAGCAGGCACGGCCGTGGCGGCGCACTGCCCGCCGGCTAGGCAATAGAGGTGCCCGGTTTGCGCGACTTCGCTATCGTCCATGCTGCCGAACCACAGCCGCCCTTGAGTATCGGTGGCGGCGTCGTTCAGCCGATTGCCGGGCAGATGCGGCTCGGGATCGTGGAACAGCGAAAATACCCCGCTTTGCGGATCGAACCGATGCAGGCCGGTGCGCACGCCAGTCATCATGTCGCCACTGCGCGTGGGCAGTGCCCAGCCGATCTGGTCCGGCGCATCCCATACCGCCAGCGCGCCGGTGGCCGGCACATGGCGGTAGAGCCTGTGCGCCTTGATATCGACGAACCACAGGGCATCGTCCCACCAGACCGGCCCTTCGCCGAGCGTCATGCCCAAGGGAAGGATCGGCTCGGGCTGCATCTCAGCGCCAGCCTGCGTCGACGAAATATTCGTGCCCGCTGCACAGCGCGCCGTCATCGGAAGCGAGGAACAGCGCCAGCGCAGCGACATCGCGCGGCTGGATGCGGCGCGGGAGGCACTGCGCCTGCAGGATCTCCGCCTCACCTTCCGGCGTGTACCACTGCTTCTGGCGGGGGGTATCGACATTGCCCGGCACGATGGCGGTCACGCGGATATTGTCGCCGCCCAGATCGCGGGCCAGCGCCCGAGTCATGCCTTCCACGCCGGCCTTCGCCGTCTGGTAAAGAACCAGTTCAGACATGCCGAGATGCCAGCTCACCGAGCCCAGATTGATGACGGCACCGCCGCCCCGCGCGCGCATCGCCGGAACCACGGCTTGCGCGGCGAAGAACTGGTGGCGCAGGTTGGTCGCCATGCGCTCGTCCCAATAATCGGCGGTCACCTCGTCATAGCGGTGGCGGTCGTCATTGGCGGCATTGTTGACCAGCACGTCGAACCCGCCCATCTCGCTCTCCAGCGCTCGGACGGTCCGGTCCAGCTCAGCGACATTGCGCAGGTCGCAATGGCGAAAGCGCGCGCCGGCGAGATCCCGCGCCAGATCGGCGCCGGCAATGTCGTTGAAATCGAGGAAGGCGACATGCGCGCCCTGCCCCGCAAACGCCGCGACAATGGCCGCCCCGATCCCGGTCGCCCCACCGGTGACCAGCACGTTCTTGCCCGCCAGGCTGGGATAGACGGCGTATTGTGTTTGCTCAGACTTGTTCATGCCGATTCCAGAAGACCGCGCCGCTGCAGATTTGCGTAGAAGGCGCCAATACCCAGCTGCCAGGGTGGTGCATCGCGCGAGGTGACGACCCGGTTGACCAGGCGCCCGAGCTTGTCGGAGGCGATGGTCACGACATCGCCCACCTTGTGGGTGAAGCCACGCCCCGGCTCGTCGCGGTCCTGCACGGGCGCGAACAGCGTGCCGAGGAACAGCGCAAAGCCATCGGGATATTGATGCTCGCTCAGCGTCTGGCGCACCAGATCGAGCGGATCGCGGCTGATCTCCGCCATGTTGCTCACGCCTTCGAGCACGAACCCATCCTCTCCGGCGATGGTCAGCCGCACTTCGGCACGGCGCACATCATCGATGCTGAAGCTGTCATCGAACAATCGCACCAGCGGGCCGATGGAACAGGAGGCGTTATTGTCCTTGGCCTTACCGAGCAGCAGCGCCGAGCGGCCCTCGAAATCGCGCAGATTGACGTCATTGCCGAGCGTCGCGCCGACGACGGCGCCGAGGCTGTCCGCCAGCAGCACGATCTCCGGCTCGGGGTTGTTCCACGCAGAATCCGAGCGAATGCCGATCGCGGCGCCCGGCCCCACGGTGGAGAGCACCGGCGACTTGGTGAATACCTCCGCATCCGGGCCGATGGCGACCTCCAGATATTGCGACCACAGCCCGTCCTCGATCAGCGCCTCCTTGAGCGAGGCGGCTTCCGGCGTACCGGGCTGGACGGAGCGGATTTGCCCGCCAATGCGCGACTCCAGCCGCTCACGGATCGAGGCAGCCCGGCTCCAGTCGCCCCGCGCCCGCTCCTCGATCACCCGCTCGATGGCGGAGAGAGCGAAGGTGACGCCGCAAGCCTTGACGCATTGTAGATCGACGGGGCTGAGCAAGCGCGTGGATGCAGGATCAAAATGGCCCAGCGAGGTGCCGCCAGCGCCTGAAAAATCGCCGCTTTCTACAAGGGCCGAGACGGTCGGCCAGACGTGCGCCATATCGAGCAGCTCACCCTGCCGGACGAGCACGGGGCTTGGGCCATCGCCAAAATCGGCTCGCCCCAGAAACATGCCCTCTTCCCAATCGACGGGCAGCATCGGGCCGGACTCTTCTGGATGTATCACTTCCTCTCCCTCGCCCCCGAGGGCGCCCCTGTGTGTTAGCGCTATCAAGAGCTATTGCGCTTGTTTGTCAAGAGGGGCTACTCCTGCGCCTCTAACGCGTTGACAAGAGAGACGATGACACCCGGCCCCATCCTCTGTTTCGGCGAACTGCTGCTCCGCCTCTCCGCCGTCCCCGGCGAAAGCCTGTTCCAGAGCGAGCGGCTGGATGCGCGATTCGTCGGCGCGGAAGCCAATGTCGCGGTGGCGCTGGCGCGGCTGGGCGTTCCGAGCGCGTTTCTCACCGCGCTCCCGCCGGGGCCGGTCGGCGATGCGGCGCTGGAGGCATTGCGCCGGCCCGGCGTGGACGTGCGCCATGTGCAGCGCCAGCCCGGGCGGATGGGGCTGTTCTATCTCATGCCCGGCAGCGGCCTGC
Organism: Sphingobium sp. B10D7B; assembly: GCF_025961955.1. NCBI lineage: Bacteria > Pseudomonadati > Pseudomonadota > Alphaproteobacteria > Sphingomonadales > Sphingobiaceae > Sphingobium > Sphingobium sp. B10D7B. The sequence continues at coordinate 983,499 of NZ_JAOQOQ010000001.1, read as the reverse complement.
GCGCGCCTGCGATCAGCTATGATCGCGCCGGCAGCAGCTTCGCGATCACCCCAGCCGAACGTTATGACTGGGCCGCGGCGCTGGAGGGCGTGGCCATGCTGCATCTTTCCGGCATCATTCCCGCCCTCTCGCCTGACGCCCCCAAATTGTCCCTCGCGGCGATGGAGGCTGCGAAGGCCGCCGGCATTCCGATCTCCTTCGATGGGAATTTCCGCGCGACGCTCTGGGAAAGCTGGTGCGACAATCCCGCGCCGATCCTCGCCCGCCATGTCGAGATGGCCGATCTGTTCTTCGGCAGCGCGCGGGACATTGCGATGCTGCTCGGCCAGTCCTTCGATGCGCAGGACGCGGACGGACGTCGCGCCGCCGCCCAGGCAGCCTTTGCGCGCTTCCCAAATCTGCGCCACATCGCCTCCACCCATCGCGTGGTCACCCATGCCGGGCTCCACCACCTTTGCGCCCGCCTCGATACACCGGATGACAGCTTCGAGACGCAAGTTGTTGAAGTTGGAGGGATCGTCGATCGGATCGGCACCGGGGACGCATTCGCCGCCGGGGTAATCGCGCATCTCGATGCCGGCATCGCCACCGCCGCCGAGCGCGGTCTGGCGCTGTCTGTGCTCAATCATTTCGTCCATGGCGATTTCAGCCCGATCAGCGCGGAGGAACTCGCCGCATTCCGCCCCGGCCAAACCGGCGACGTCCGCCGATGAGAAAGCGAGCATCCCTGTGAAACCATGGTTCGATCAGATCGCCGACATGCCGCTGGTGGCGATCCTGCGCGGCCTCACCCCCGAGGAGGCGCCCGCGATCGGGGCTGCGCTCATCGAGGCGGGCCTGCGCTGCATCGAGGTGCCGCTCAATTCGCCGCGCCCGCTGGAGAGCATCGCCGCCCTCGCCCGCCTTCCCGGCGGCGCGCTCATCGGGGCCGGTACCGTGCTGAGCGTGGACGCGGTCGATCAGGTCGCGCAGGCGGGCGGACGCGTCATCGTCTCGCCCAATATGGACCCACCGGTAATCCACCGCACCAAGGCGCTCGGCATGCTTTCCATGCCCGGCATCGCAACCCCGAGCGAGGCCTTCGCTGCTATCGATGCCGGGGCCGATGCGCTCAAGCTCTTCCCCGCCGAGATGCACAGCCCGGCGGTGCTCAAGGCGATGAAGGCGGTGCTGCCCGCCGACATTCCTGTGCTGGTGGTGGGCGGCATCGGGCCGGACAATATGGCCGCATGGCACAGCGCCGGTGCTGCCGGGTTCGGCATTGGATCATCGATCTATCAGCCAGGTCTGGATGCGGCGCAGGTCCGCCAGCGGGCCGATGCCATGGTCACGGCGTGGCGCGCCCTTGAGAACTGAGCGCCTGAGGTGGCGTGTTCGGCAAAACCCTGCCCCACCCCCGCCGTCACCCCGGGCTTGACCCGGGGTCCAGCTTCCTTCCGGACCGACTTCTCGCCAGGATCTTGCCAGACGAAATGCGCCGAAACAGGTTAGCTGGACCCCGGGTCAAGCCCGGGGTGACGGTTGGAGGGGTGGTTAGTCTCAGCCCTGATTACCGCTCCGGGTTCGCCAACTCATGCGCAGCGTTCGCCAGTTCGATAAATCCTGCACCGGCGGAGATCACATATTCATTCTGTCCCCAGAAGAACGGCCAGTCCTCATGGTTCTCCGGAAAATCCGGTTTGATGATCAGCGCACCCGGGACCACGCCGCCGGCGATGAAGCTGAAGTCCGCACGATTGGTGCCATAGGCCACTTCCTTGGATCGCGCGCCCACCGCCGAGACGAAGGAGATGTCCGAGCCGGAATGGTTGCCGAGCAGATGGTCGATGCTGCGGAACACCGCATCGGGCTTCACGATCGCTGGAAAAGCCTTGTGCAGCGCATAAGCGGCGAGGCCATAGTCGATCACGCCTTCATTCCCCGCCCAGCCGCCTTCCGAGATCGGCACGCCATAGGGATTGGCGGCGGCGATCTTGTCGCTCTGCGCGGCCCATTGCCGCACGAGCGGCTCCATCGCCGTGCGATAGGAAGGTGGCATGAACGGCAGGGCTTCTGTCGCCAGCGCGGCCTGAAAGCCGAAGAATTTTGAGACGGACGGCCACAGCGCCTCGATCTGTGCCACGTAGCGCTTGTCGCGCGTGGTCTTGAGCAATTGCACGGCGGCCGCAAACTGCTCGGCTTCGAGCGGCCCGCCGGTCGTATTGCCATGCTGGAAGACATAAGGCGGATGGCTCTGCTCCTCGGCCCACACCCGCGTCGCGATGGCCAGTGCCTTGGCGGAGAGCGCCGGGTCCAGCGTCTTGAGGGCGCGACTGGCCGCAGCCAGCGCCGCAATCGAACCGTAATTGAGCGCCGAGGACCGACTGGTGAACGCCCAGCGATCATCGGGCGTGCCACTGTAATCCCCCTTGTCCTGATAAGGCTTGAGCGCCGGATCGTAGATCTTGCCGTCGGTCTTGGTCACAGCGTCGCCAAGATGCGTGTACTGCCCCACATCCGGCTCCACGATGCCGTGGATCGCATGGCCCACCGCATCGAATTGCGCGGCGAGCTGGAGCGTGCCGTGGCGGATCTGCTGGAGCAGGTCGGGCTGACCATCGGGCACATGGATTTCCACGCGCCGTGTGGCACCATCCACGCTGGTCGTGTCGCGATCCAGCCCGAAGCTTTCCCAACTGCGCACCATGGAGCGTATCACGGCATATTGGGTCTGCGTGCGGATGTCATAGTCGCCGGCATCGTACCATCCGCCGATGTTGAGGCCGGGAATATGCTCGCCAGGCTTGAAGCGCGTATCGGTGGTCGGCCCCTGCGCATAGAGGTCGATATGCTCATGATTGAGCGGCGCCTGCCGGGCATCGTCCTTGTGGGACTCGCCGTGCCAGACCCGATAGGCCTCGTTGACGGTCACATGGTCCATCGCCACCGGGAAGTAGACGTCCAGTGTCGGATGCCAGGCCTCGGCAAACAGATCCTGCGCGATGCGGAACGGCGCGGTCTTGCTGTCGCCATAGGCCAGCCGATAGAGGCCCGGCGCGCGCACGGTGCTGAAGTCGAAACGCAGATAGCGATAGCGCAGATAATCCCCCGCTTCGGTCGGCGTGCCATTGAGAACGGGCACCTCCTGCCCCGAAGGCTCGACGCGCAGAAGGGTCGCTTGCGCCCGACGGGTGTCGGCGCGGTCGATCTCGATCGTCGCGACCTTCGCCTGCCCCGGCGTGTAGCCAAGCTGCGAATGGCCGATGGACGGCGGCCGCAGCCAGCCGGGCGCGCTGGTTGGCGAGAGAGTCCACTGCACCACCACGCCCGTCTTGCCCGCCGGCAGCAGCGACCGCAGGACGAACCAGCCATTCTGCGCCTGATTGCGCCCATCATAGAGCGCGATGGAAGTCTGCGAGCGGAGGCGGACCCGGCGCGCGGCATCGGACGGCGCGAGGACGATGTCGCTGCCCTGCGCCAGAGGGAGCGGTTCGGCACCCGGGCCGTCGCTGCGTCCGCTGGCGGGATTACGCTCCGGCGTCCGCACCATCGCGCTGGCCGGATAACGCGGGAAGGCGCCGGGCTTGCCATCCACCATGAAGGCATTGTGGTAGTAAGCCGAGGGCAGGAACTCCAAATTCAGGCCCGCCTTGCCCACCAGCGCCGCCGGCAAGGCGCGCGGCAGTTCGACGGTCAGGAGAAGGTCCGCGCCGCGCGGCACGGCACGGATGATGTAGCGGAAATCATGCTCTGGGTATTCCAGCACCGCCTCGATGGTGCCGGTCCGCGCGTCGACCTTGCGTTCGATCATCCGCCCGATCGCATCCCACTGCCCCGGCGTGGCGGAGAGGCGGACATCGCCATTGGTGGCGATGCGCCGATCCTGCTGGATGATCTCCACACCGCTGATCTTCGAATCGGCGAAGAGGCCGTCATACCAGTTGCTGAACACCAGCACATTGGCGGCAGGCGCCTCAAAATAGCCCGAGTCTCCTAGCCGCAGGGCGGGCTCCTCGCCATGCGCAGCGGGCATCACAGAAGCCATAAAAACTACGACAAAAGACCCAAGCACAGCTGCGCGCCTCATCCCATCCCTCCTGATTTTGTTAACGCTAACATAGCGGCGTGATTTTCAGGTTGGCAACAAAATTGTGGAATAACGTTGGCTTACAGACTCCCCGGCACCGCTCAGCGATCGAAACTGCGGGCTATTTTTGTCGGACAAGTTGACGTTTGAAGAAATCAACGATTATCCTGCCGCCATCGCATCGGGGGACTCGCAGGTTCGCCGCAATGGCGTATCGAGGAGCAGTCAGGCGGTCGGCCTATCGACCGCCACTGAACCGGGGAGGAAAGTCTTGAACATCTCGATTCGTCATGCGTCCGTTCACGCCGTGCTGTCTGCGCTGGCTGTGGCCGTCCTGTTTCCTGCCGCCCTGTCTCCTGCCGCCGCGCAGGATGCGACCGTTACCGCCATTCCCGCGCCGGCTGAACCCGGCGCCATTCTGCTCGGCACCGGCCCGGTCAAGGGCGCCACGGCACCCGAAAGCTGGTTCCGCCAATATGGCGTGCCGATGGCGCGCAATGTCTCCACCGCCACGCTCACCCCTGTGCTGCCAGCACCCGGCAAGGCCAATGGCACGGCGGTCATCGTCGCGCCGGGCGGGGCCTTCCTGCTGCTTTCCATGGAAAATGAAGGCTGGCGGGTTGCCCGTGCGCTGGCAGACCGGGGCATCACGGCTTTCGTGCTCAAATATCGCCTGCGGCCCACGCCGCTCGCGCTTGCCGATTTCGATCGCCAGTTGCGCGCTGCCTTCGCCAATGTCGGCCGAGCGGAGACGCGGTCCAGCCCGGACGAGGCCGTGGCCGGCCTGCCGGAGCAGATCGCCGATGCCGTCGCCGCGATCACGCTGGTGCGCGCGCGGTCCGCCGAGTGGGGGATCGATCCCAAGCGCGTCGGCATGATGGGCTTTTCCGCCGGGGCCATGACGACGATGGTCACGACCCTCGCCCGCCCCGATCTCGACCTGGCGTTCATCGCGCCCATCTACGGCTCGATGGAACGGGTGACCGTTCCGGCCAACGCGCCGCCGCTGTTCGGCGTCATCGCCTCGGATGATCCCCTGTTCGCCAAAAAGGGCTTCGGCCTGCTCGATGCCTGGCAGGAGGCCGGAAAACCGGTTGAATTCCACCTCTACGAGCGCGGCGGCCACGGTTTCGGCCTCGGCAAGGACGGCACGACCAGCACCGGCTGGCTGGATGCCTTTGTAGCGTGGCTGGACATGCACGGGCTGCTGAAACCGTCCTGACCTGCCCCGCAGGTCTCTCCCCGGGCTGCGCACGCCGCAGCCCACCCTTGAAGGAATGACCATGATCGCGTCCAAGGCCATATCCCATGTGCGTTGCTGCCTCGCCCCGCTGGTCCTGTTGGGTGCCTTGCAGGGTGTCGCAAGCGCGGCGGAAAGCGCCGGCACGCTCGCGCCCTATTTCACGCCTGCCGGACGCGCCCCGGCCAGGCCGGATGCGGACGGGTTCATCCGCCGCTGGCTCATCCTGGAGCCGATCACCAAGCCCAACCGCACCAACACGGTGTTTACCGGCAGCTATGTGCGCAAGACGCTGACCGCCTATCCCTTCCCCACTCAGACCAGCGGCCTGCCACGCGCGGGTGAAACAGTGACCGTGGAAGGGCAGACGCTCGCCTGGCATGCACTCGATTCAAGCGCGCTCGACGTGAAGCTGTTCAATTTCGCCCAGTCGCTGGGCAAAACCAAATATGGCGTGATCTTCCATGTCGCGACGGTCGTGGACAGCCCGCTCGACATGGAGGTGCGCATGGCCGTCGGCTCAAACTCGGCCTCCATGTGGTGGGTCAATGGAGTCGAGACGGCCGTTCTGTTCAACGATCGCCGCATGGTGATGGACGATGTGGTCTCGCGCCGCATCACCCTGAAAAAGGGGCGCAACATCATTCGCGGCGCGGTCATCAACGGGCCGGGCCTGAGCGACTATTGCGTCCGCTTCATCGATGAAGCCGGGCGAGGCATCACCGATCTCGCCGTGACCACGCTTTGAACGAGCCAAGCGCTCCAGCCCCGCAGCCCTTCCTCCTTCCCTTCGCCTGACCGAGGTGATCGCATGAACCGCACCATCGCAGCCACCAGCCTCGCCCTTGCCCTCCTGTTCCAGAGCCCCGCCAGCGCACAGCTTGAAGGCGAGCCCTATATCCACGATCCGTCCACCATCACCTATTCGGACGGCAAATATTACACCTTCGGCACCGGTCAAGGCGGCCTGGTTTCCGAAGATGGCTGGACGTGGCGCAGCGGTGGCAATCGGCCGGGCGGCGGCGTTGCGCCCGATGTCATCAAGATCGGCGATCGCTATTACGTCTCCTACGCCGTCGGTGGCGGCGGCATGTCCGGCGGCCATGCCAGCGACGTGAAGATGATGTGGACCAAATCCCTCGATCCCGCCTCCCCCGACTTTGGCTATCATGAGGTGGGCACGGTCGCCTCCAGCGATGGCAAGGAGAATCTCGACGCCATCGATCCTGCCTTCCTCTATGTCGATGGCCGCCTATGGCTGAGCTACGGCACCTATTTCGGCGCAATCCAGATGATCGAGCTGGACCCGGCCACCGGCGCGCGCAAGGCCGGCAACAAGGCGGTGGATATCGCCATCGACATGGAAGCCACCGCCCTGCTCCACCGCGATGGCTGGTATTATCTGCTTGGCACGCACGGCACCTGCTGTGACGGCCCCAATTCCACCTACCACATCCGCGTCGGCCGCTCACGCGATCCGCTTGGGCCTTATGTGGATCATATGGGCATTCCGCTGCTCAAGGGCGGCGGCAAAATGGTCGTCAACGCGCGCGGGCGGGACATCGGCCCTGGGCACTTCGGGCTGATCGACCTTGGCGGTGGCGTCGAGAAATTCTCGATGCACTATGAGATCGACATGAACCGGGGCCGCAGCGTGCTCGGCATCCGCCCCCTGCTGTGGAAGGATGGCTGGCCGGTTGCGGGCGATAACATCGCCGAGGGCACCTACGAGATCGAGGCCGAGCGTAGCGGCTATGCCCTCCAGCTTGCCGCCGATTTCGTGCGGATCGATTTCGACGCCCGGCGCAGCTTCTTCGCCCCGCCCGGCACACCGCCGGTCAACGTACCCGACCAGACCTTGGGGCAGGTCGAACCCGGCTGGCCGGCCGGAGCCGTGCGCGTCGATCTGGGCGACTATATGGTCCGCCCCCAGCAGCTTTGGACGGTCGCCCCCGTGCAGGGCGCGGGCGGCGTGATGGGCGCGCCTTATTATAAGATCGTCATTTCCGGCACGCAACGGGCGCTTGCGGCGACGGCCACCGGTGAGGTGGAAGCGGTGCCGGCCTTCACCGGCGCACCCGAGCAGCTCTGGCGCATCGACCAGCTCACCGACGGCAGCTATCGGATCATGCCGAAGGCCACGCCCGGCACGGGCGAAGCACGCGCCCTCGTTGCCATCGGCGGTACTACGCCGGCGCTGGTCAAGTTCGATCCCGAGAGTCCGGCCGGCCGCTGGACGTTCAAGAAGCCCTGAAGATCGGCGTCAGGCGACCCGACGCAACCTTAAGCCATCATGATCCGTTGGAGGAGGCCGGACGCTCTCGTCCGGCTTCTCCAGGAGGCCCTTAATGGCTGACATGACGCTCGATGACCTGTCCGAAAAAATGGGCAAGATCGATTTCGGGATGCTCTCCACGCGCACGGAGGGCGGCGCGCTGGCCAGCCGGCCGATGAGCAACAATGGCGAAGTCGCCTGGCGCGGCGACAGCTTCTTCTTCACCTATGAGGCGGCGCGCACCATCGCCGATATCGAGCGCGACCCCGAGGTCGGCCTCACCTTCACCGGCGCGGTCGGCCTGCTGGGCGGACCGCCGCTGTTCATCGCCGTCGAGGGTCGCGCGGAACTCATCCGCGACAAGGCGCGCTTTGCCGAGCATTGGAACAAGGATCTCGAACGCTGGTTCGAGCAGGGCATCGACACGCCGGATCTCGTCATGATCCAGGTCCGCGCCCGTCGCATCCATTATTGGAACGGCAGCGACGAGGGGGAAGTCCCCCTCTGATCTGAGTGGGCGCCGCGGTTTGCCCGCGACGCCCGTTCCCGCTGCGTTTAGCTGAAAGCGAGTGCGACCTTGCGCCGCCGCATGGTGCTGCCGATCAGCGCGAAGCCGCCCAGCATCATCGCCCAGGTCGCAGGCTCCGGCACCGATCCGGCATAGCTGAGCTTCACCAGATAGGACTGGTTCGGCCCGTCGCCATCGTCGCTCACGAGGTAGATGTTACCGGCATCGTCGAGGGTCAGGCCCTCGAACTTGCCGCCCTGGTTGGCCGGGTCGACCAGCGACTTGAAGCCGGAGAGATCATAGCTGCTCACGATCTGGCCGGCCTGCGTCACCTCGAGAAGGTTGAACGAGCGGCCGCTGAGGATGAACAGATTGTCGCCGAACGGCGTCGCGGAGAAGATGCCGTTGGAGAGCACCGCGATGTCGGAAAGCCGATCGAGGCCCGGCAGCGCCGCAATATCGAACAGCTCGGTGACCGTCGCCGTCTCCGTGCCGAAATTGGCGCCGGAGATCTTCCAGATCGTCTCGGGGCTGCGTTCCTTCACGCCGAAAAAGTCGCCAGTCACCTTATTGTAGGCAATGCCCTCCAGGCCGCTATTGCCGGCATCGGGGCCGACGCTGATCGTCGGCGCATCCGGATAGGCGGTGTAGGTGCGGGTCGTGCCGTCCACGCCGGTCTGGCTGAGCAGCGCGATATCCTGATAGCGCTCTTCGGCGACGACATATTGGCCGTTGCCCACATAAGCGAGGCCCTCGGCATCGCATTGCGAACTGCCGAGCGAGAGGCAGCCGGAGAGGATGATGGTGGCGGTCTTGTTGCCATTCAGATCATATTCGCCCCAGATGTTCGTACCGTCATCCTCTTCCTCGTCATTGGTGACCATCAGCGTGCGCGTGTCCCAATTATAAGCGACGGCGCTGGCTTCCTTGGTGTCGATCGCTTTGCTGAAGCCGACGACATAGTTGTCGAGCAGGCCAGCCGCGTGGGAAGACGCAGCAGAAAAGGCGAACATCGCAATGCCCGCGCGCAGGAAAATCATCTTCATGGCAACCTCCGAATCATGCCCTCCCCCATGGAGGTCGCCCGCCTATCGGAGGTGCGAATGACAGGATGATTACATTTGGTTAACCATGACGCCGTCTGCGGAAAGGACCGCACCAGATCGGGACATGCGCCTGCGCCACATCAAAGAGCGAATGCAGCAGGCGGCCTAGATGCGACCTCGCAACGTTCCCAATACAGGATCTGACCTTATGCCCGACCGCCTCACCCAAGCATCATCGGTGCCGGAGATCGTGACCGCCATGCAAAGCATGGCCTCCGGGCCAGTGCTTGCCGGCATGGAGCGGGTCGGCATTCGTACCGATAATGCGTTGGGGCTGAGCAACCCGGTTTTGCGGGGCATCGCCAAACAGATCGGCCCTAACCATGAACGCGCGATGGCCTTGTGGCAGACTGGCATTCGCGATGTGCGGGTGCTGGCGATCTATACCGCCGAGCCGGCGCGGCTGACGGCGGGGCAAGCCCGCGCATGGGCGGACGATTTCGAGTCCTGGGAGATCGTGGACATTGCCGCCGACCTGTTCGTGGAGGCCGGGCTTGACGCGCTCATTCACGTGTTCGCCGCCGACGAGCGCGAGTTCGTCCGCCGCGCTGCCTTTGCCATGATCGCCGGCATGGCGGTCCATCGCAAGGCCGAGCCGAATGCAACCTTCATGGACGCGCTGCCCCTGATCGCGCACCACGCACAGGATGCGCGAAACTATGTGCGCAAGGCGGTGAACTGGGCGCTGCGCAACATCGGCAAACGCAACCTCGCCTGTCACCACCCGGCCCTGGCGCTCGCGGAGCAGCTCGCCGCATCGGACGACAAGACCGCACGCTGGATCGGCAGCGACGCGCGACGCGAACTCTCAAGTGAGAAGGTGATCGAAAGGCTGCACCACAAGCAGCGATCAAAATTGTGAGATTTTGGTGCACCCGACTGGATTCGAACCAGTGGCCTTTGCCTTCGGAGGGCAACGCTCTATCCAGCTGAGCTACGGGTGCGTGGAAAGGTCCGCTATCAGTTTTGATGCAGCCGGCCAAGAGCAAAGGTAGGCCGCCCTCCGATTATTGGCGGGCGATGATTGGGCCGCGATTATTGGTCGCCCTGCCCTGCGTTCCTCTCCATCAGCCACCGGGCGGCGACGGCCGGGGCAACCGGACGATCCGGGCGGTCGACCATCAGATTGGCCGCGCGCATCTGCTCGACCGGAATGGCGCCGATCAGCGGTTTGAGCGCCGCCATCAGCCGCGCATCCGTCTCGCGGCCGGGCGCCACCATCACGATCGCGTCATAGGGCGGGATGCGCTCCAGCGGATCGGCGAGCACCAGCAGATTGTCCGCCGCGATGCGCCCGTCGCTTGAAAAGGCGGAGATCACATCGACATCCCCATCCTTCACCGCCCGATATAGGAAGGTGGATTGATATTCGCGCGTCCGCGCGAAGCGCAGGCCGTAGCCTTGCGTCAGCGCCGTCCAGTCCGGCCGCGTGAAGAACTCGAAATCGCCGCCCATGACAAAGCGTGGAGCGTAGGGCGCGAGGTCGGCAATCGAGCGGATGCCGAGTTGCTGCGCCTTGTCGGCCCGCATCGCCAGCGCATAGGCATTCTCGAAGCCGAGTGGACCGACCAGCGTCACGCCATGTTCGCGCTTCAACCACTCCGCCATCTGCGCCAGCATCGCGGCGCGCCCCGGCTGATCGGTACGCCCCATCACATTGGCCCAGACCGTGCCGGAATAATCGACATAGACGTCCACATCGCCCTGCGCGAGCGCCCGGAAGACCACTGCCGATCCCAGCCCGCTGCGCACGGTGGCCGTGCCGCCCTCATCCGCCAGCCGCTGGCCGATAAGATCGGCCAGGATATATTGCTCGGTAAAGTTCTTGGCGCCGATGACATAACCGCCCCTCGTTGCCGGGGCGAACACGCTGGCCGCCGCCGTGGCGATGCCGAGGCACAGGATCAGCGCCCCCGCCCAGATGCGCCTGCGCGCGCGCCGGGCGATCCCCGTCTCGATCAGACCGAGGAGTTGATCCACGGCCAGCGCCAGTGCCGCGGAGACGCCGCAGCCGAACAGCACCCACACCCAATTCTCGGTCTGGAGGCCGGAGAAGATATAATTGCCAAGGCTCGTCTGCCCGACCGGCGTCGCCAGCGTGGCGGTGCCGATCACCCAGACAGCGGCGGTCCGCACCCCCGCCATGGCGACCGGGGCGACCAGCGGCATCTCCACCTGCAAGAGGCGTTGCCGGTCGGTCATGCCGACGCCATGCGCCGCCTCGATCAGCGCCGGATCGAGCGTAGTGATGCCGGTGACGATGTTCCGCACGATCGGCAGCATGGAGTAGAGGGTCAGCGCCAGCAGCGCAGGCAGGAAGCCGAGCGCCGAGAAGCCCTGCCCGGTCAGCCGCAAAGAGAGCAGCGAGAGCGCCAGCAATAAGGGGTAGAACAGCGCCATCAGCGCTAGCCCCGGAATGGTCTGCACGAGGCTGACGAAGGAGAGCACCGGCCAGCGCAGTCGCGCGCTGCGGCTTGCGGCGATGGCCAGCGGCAGGCTGAGCAGGATGCCCAGCCCCAGCGCGGCCGCGCTCAGCAGCACATGAAAGCCCAGATATTCCGGGAGCACGCGCAGCGCGCTGGAGAGGGAGCTGTCCATCGCTCAGCCGGTCCCGTCCGGCCCGACGGCGATCAGGCGGCGGACCTGTTCGGCCTGCCGCATAGGCATCGCCATTAGCGCGCGCACGGCCTCGTTGGGCGGATCGGTCAGCAGCCGGTGCGGGGTATCGTCGGCAATGATCCGACCGCCCTCCAGCATGACGATCCGGTCGGCGAGCAGCACGGCCTCGAAGACGTCATGGGTCACCAGCACGGTGGTGAGGCCCAGCGTCTCGTGCAGGCGGCGGCAGGCGCGGCCGAGCGTGTCGCGGGTGATCGGGTCGAGCGCCCCGAACGGCTCGTCCATCAGCAAGATGCCGGGCCTTGCCGCCAGCGCTCGCGCGATCCCGACCCGCTGCCGCTGACCGCCCGAGAGCGCATCAGGCATGCGCACGCCATAATCCTCGGGCAGTTCGACCAGCGCCAGCAGCTCGGCCACGCGGCGGGCGACATCCTGCGCCGGCCAGCCGAGCAGGCGCGGCGTCAGGCCGATATTCTCGGCGACGCTCAGATGCGGAAACAGGCCGATGCCCTGAAACACATAGCCGATCTCCCGCCGCACTTCATAAGCGGGCCGGTCATTCACGGGCTCGCCGTGGATGCGGACGATACCGCTGTCCGGCTCGATCAGCCGGTTGATGCACTTGAGCAGCGTCGTCTTGCCCGAGCCGGAGGCGCCCACGAGCGCCACGAAGGTGCCCGCTGCAATATGCAGATCGACATCATGCGTGGCGAAGGTCCGACCGCCATCGAAACTCTTGGCAACGCTCTCCAGCGCGATCGCATCGGCTTGGCTCATCGGGGCATGATGACGGCGCCAGGCGAGAATAGAAAGCGAACTTTCCCCGGCCCGCCGCAAATGCGGCGCGATGCCAGCACCCCACAAACGAAAACGGAGGCCCTTGGGCCTCCGCTCACATCATCCCGCGGGATGATCGCTCGCCATCGCCTGATGGCTTTGGGCGCGTCACCGCGCCCATAAGGCTTATGCCTCTTCGCGGGTGTCGCGACGCTCGGCGATACGCGCACGCTTGCCGGTGCGGCCACGCAGATAATAGAGCTTGGCGCGACGCACGACGCCCTTGCGGACGACCGTGACGCTGTCCACGTTCGGCGAGTAAAGCGGGAACACGCGCTCGACACCCTCACCGAAACTGATCTTGCGCACGGTGAAGTTGGAGCCCATGCCCTTGTTCGAGCGCGCGATGCACACGCCCTCGAAGTTCTGGACGCGGGTGCGGTCGCCTTCGACGACCTTCACGCCCACGCGCAGCGTGTCGCCCGGACGGAAATCCGGAATATCCTTTGAGATGGCGGCAATGTTTTCCGCCTCGATGGTCTGCAGCAGGTTCATCTGTCCTGTCTTCCTTCGTCTGCGTCGCGCGCCAGAGGCAGGTCAGTCCCGAGCGTTCCTGTAACGCTCCCAGAGGTCCGGCCTGCGTAACCGTGTGTCATCCTCCGCCCGTTGTTTCCGCCAGGCGGCGATCTTCGCATGATCCCCCGATCGCAACACTTCAGGGATCATACGCCCTTCCCACTCAGCAGGTCGGGTATATTGCGGATATTCAAGGAGGCCGTTCTCGAACGACTCCTCGACACCGCTAGAAGCCGCGCCCATTACGCCGGGAAGCAGGCGAATGCAAGCATCCAGCAGCATGAAAGCGCCGATTTCTCCGCCCGAGAGGATGATGTCGCCCATCGACACCTGCTCGATCGGCCGCCCTTCGAACAGGCGTTCGTCAAAGCCTTCGAAGCGCCCGCACAGAATCGTGGCGCCCGGCCCCTCGGCCAGCGTGCGAACCCGCGCCTGCGTGATCGGCGTGCCGCGCGGCGTCATCGCCAGAACCGGCAGGTCCGGGCGCGCACCCAGCGCATGATCGACCGCCCGCCCAAGCACATCGGCGCGCAGCACCATGCCTGCCCCGCCGCCTGCCGGCGTATCGTCCACGCTCTTGTGCTTGTCCGTCGCGAAATCGCGAATCTGGATGGGTGCGCAGGACCACGCCCCCTCCCCCAGCGCCCGACCGGCAAGCGAAATGCCGAGCGGCCCGGGAAACATCTCCGGATACAAAGTGAGAATCTGCGCGGTGAAGGTCATGATTTAAAGGCGATCAGCGGGATTTGGGACGCGCGGGACGATCGGCGATGCACACCAGAAATTCGGCCTCCCCGCCGCCCAGAAGCGCAGAGAGGAGAGACTTGACCCGCAGGAGACGTTTCGCGACCGGCCAGCGCCTCGTGCGCAGCCCGCGCGTCCGCATGATCTCTTCCGACGCGCCCACCATGAAATTGAACTGCCGCGAGCTGGGCTTGGCAAAAACCTTGGCAGACCGCAGACCATTGCTGACCGCGAGTTTTCTCAGGGCGCGCCGGGTAAACAGATGCAGATGCCGGGGCGTTTCCAGCCCCCGCCAATGTTCCCCAAAATGGCGGTGCCCCAGCGCATCGACGTTCGGCGTGATCATCACCAGCCGCCCGCCGGGTGCGAGCAATTCACTGCACCGCGCGATCGTGCGACCCGGCTCGGGCACATGCTCGATGACATTGTCGAGCAGGATGCCGTCGAACTTTTTCCCATCGAATCGCGGATCGAAAATATCGGTCGCAAAGACCTGTGCGCCGCGCACCTGCGACGCCACAGCGACCGCCTGTTCATCGAAGTCGATGCCGACGGCGCTCCAGCCCGCCTCGACAATCGACCGCAGGAACCCGCCGGACCCGCAGCCGACATCCAGCATGACGCCGGGCTTACGGTGCGCGAAGTAATTGAGGCCCGACTGGTAGTGATGCTTCCACCAGGGCAGCAGGCCCAGAAGTCGATAGCGCAAAGCCGGCGCATGCGAGGCGGCCCCCTCCGGCGCCACGATTACCGGTGCCTGGTCATGGGTATGGTAGGATTGATAGAGCGTCGCCAGGCTCTGCGGCGTGGGCATGGGGTCGATCCACCCAGAGCCGCAGTGCGGGTTGCGACAGATCCTCAGCCCCCAGCGTCCCGGCGCGCCGAACATCGGATCGCGCAGATCGCGATAGTGCTGAGTGCCCGATTCGCCGCACAACGGACAATCCGGCGCGGGCAGGCAGCCAATACCCTCATTGTCCAAAACAATCGCGTTCATGCGGCCCTGCGCTCTTGGAGGTGATCGATCGAGACCGATCCATGTGGGCAAGCAAGAGGCCCGTCCTCATTCGCCGAAGCGGAATGTCCTGTCAGTCTGCAAGGAAAAGACTGCTCAGGACAAGTCTTTCCTCGTTCCAGTCGAGCACCGCTTCCGGCAGCATGGGGACCATGAACCGTTTTCCGCCGGGCTTCTCGATTTCGATGACGTCACCGGCCCCGAAATTCTCGACAGCCACGACCGTCCCCACCGCTTCAGCCGATTCGGCAACGCAGGACAGGCCGATCAAATCGACATGATAATATTCGCCGGGTTCGAGCGGGGGCAGCGCTGAGCGCGGAACGGTGAGTTCCACGCCGCGCAAGGCTTCGGCGGCATTGCGATCGGTAATTTCCGCAAAGCGCGCGACGGCGCCATTCGAGCCATCGCGTACCGTCTTGAGCGTGAGGGTGCGACCGCCCGCCTCGAAGCTCTTGTAGCGCTTCAAGCTCTCCGGCCCATCGCCGAAGAGCTTGAGACGCACTTCCCCCGTCACGCCATGCGCGCCGATGACAGCCGCGAGCGTGACGGGACGATCCACGGGCAAGATCAGCCTTCGGCCTGCTCTTCAGCGGCAGCCTCGGTAGCGGGTGCTTCCTCGGCGGGGGCTTCAGCAGCCGGCTCGTCAGCCGGAGCATTGGCGGCTTCTTCCGCAGCCTTGCGGGCTTCCTCGGCCTCGGCCAGCTTGGTGGCCTTGTCCTCGGCGCGGTCCTTGGCCTTCTGGCCCGGCTCTGCCTTGTTGGGGTTGTTGCGCGCGGCGCGCTCCTTGACGCCTGCGGCATCGAGGAAGCGGGCGACACGGTCGGTCGGCTGGGCGCCGACGCTCACCCAGTGCTTGGCGCGCTCGGTGTCGAGCACGACGCGCTTCTCGTCATCCTTGGCGAGCAGCGGGTTGTAGCTGCCGATGCGCTCGATGAAGCGGCCATCGCGCGGCGAGCGGCTGTCCGTCACCACGATCTTGTAATAGGGGCGCTTCTTGGAGCCACCGCGCGACAGGCGAATGCTGGTTGCCATCTGTAACTTACCTTACCTTTCTTCTGAACTCTTAACCTGAAATTCGTTGCGTTACTTCTTGAGAAAATTCTGAAAACCCGGCGGAAGCTTGGGCATGTCCGGCATCCCCGGAAGTCCCTTGAGCGCGCTGAGATCGCCCTGCCCCGCTCCCGGCGCACCGCCGCCACCGCCGAGCAAACCGCCCAGCCCGCCGCCGCCACCGCCGCCCGCGAACATCTTGGCCAGTCCCTTGAGACCGCCCATTTTCTTGATCTTCTTCATGGCGGTTTCCATCTCCTTGTGCATCTTGAGGAGACGGTTGACGTCTTGCACCTGAAGCCCAGCGCCCTTGGCCACGCGGATCTTGCGCTTGGCGTTGAGCAATTCCGGACGCTCACGCTCCTTGAGCGTCATCGAGCCGATGAGTGCATCGAGGTGAACGAGTGTCTTGTCGTTGACGCCGGCATTGGTCATCTGCGCCTGCGCCTTTTTGAGGCCGGGGATCATGCCCGCCAGCATGCCGAGGCCGCCCATGCGCTGCATCTGGCTGAGCTGGGCGCGCAGATCGTTGAGATCGAACTTGCCGGCAGCCATGCGCTTGGCCAGCTTGTCGGCATCTTCCTGCTGGATCGTCTCCGCCGCGCGCTCGACCAGGCTGACGACGTCGCCCATACCAAGGATGCGCTGCGCGACCCGCGCGGGATGGAAGGGCTCGATGGCATCGAGCTTTTCGCCCGTGCCGGCGAACTTAATCGGCTGGCCAGTGACGGCACGCATGGAGAGCGCCGCACCACCGCGCGCGTCGCCATCCATGCGGGTCAGCACCACACCGGTGAGCGGCACCTGCTCGGTGAAGCTCTTGGCGACGTTGACGGCGTCCTGACCGGTCAGGCTGTCGACGACCAGCAGGATTTCTGCCGGCGTGGCCACGTCCGCGACCGCCTTCATCTCGTCCATCAGTGCCTGATCGACATGCAGGCGGCCGGCCGTGTCCAGCATCAGCACGTCGAAGCCCTGCAGCTTCGCGGACTGGAGCGCGCGGCGGGCGATATCCACCGGCTGCTGGCCGGGCACGATCGGCAGCGTCGCGACATCGGTCTGCGTGCCGAGAACGGCCAGCTGCTCCTGCGCCGCCGGGCGATTGACGTCGAGCGACGCCATCAGCACCTTCTTGCGCTCTTTTTCCTTGAGGCGCTTGGCGAGCTTGGCCGTGCTCGTGGTCTTGCCCGAGCCCTGCAGGCCGACCATCATGATGACGGCCGGCGGCGTCACGTCGATCAGCAGCTCGCTGGTCTCGGCGCCCAATGTCTCGGTCAGCGTGTCAGAGACGATCTTGACGACCATCTGCCCCGGCGTGACCGAGCGCAGAACGTCCGACCCCACCGCGCGCTCGGTCGCCTTGTCGACGAACGCGCGCACGACCGGCAAGGCGACGTCGGCTTCCAGCAGGGCGATTCGGACCTCGCGCATCGCGGCGCGCACGTCCGCCTCGGTGAGCGCGCCGCGCCCCCGAAGCTTCTCGAACACCCCACCGAGCCGATCGCTCAGACTATCGAACATCACCACCTCATTGCGGCAGAAGCCGCTGAAAAACCAACCAAAACGCCACAACGCACAAAGCGCCGGTGGGCGAAACCTCGCCGACCAGCGTCTATCCTTGGACAGTGAAAATCCAGGACTGTCAGGGCGCCCGGGCAGTTGGACAACCGCGCCGGAACAGCGGCTCCTTAACGAAATCCGCCGGTTAAGACAAGAAGGCAGGCATCCGGGCCTGCGGTGGACGCACGGAGAGGCCGAATCAGAAAGGCTTTGGCAGGAATTTGCCGCTATGGCGCTTGCAGTTTGGAAATCCGCTCTTAGCTGCTATTCTGCGCGACAGAGCCAAGGAATGAGGGTGCAGTGGCAGCGGACGACGTAAATTCAGTTACGGTAGAGAGCGAGCCTACCCCGGGCACACTTAGCCGTCGCCATCTCCTCATGGGCGGCGCCATGCTGGCCGTCAGCGGCCTTGCCGTCGCGCGCGAGCCACAACAGCGCTATCGTGATCTGTCCGACAAGCAGTTCGAGGCCCTGTTCCCCAAGGCGTTCGGCGATTGGAAGACGCTCCCGGTCAGCGAGCTCGTGTTGCCGCCCGAGAGCGACCTTGCCAACAAGCTCTATCAACACATTCTCACGCGTACCTACGTCAATTCCAAGGGCGTGTGCGTGATGTTCCTGGCGGCTTACAACAGCAAGCAGTTGAACAACGTCCAGCTCCACCGCCCCGAAATCTGCTATTATGCGGGGGGCTTCGCGATCGAGCATAGCGAACCCATCAGTCTTCCGGTCGATGTCGCAGGCCATCAGACAGTCATTCCGGCTCGGTCGGTGACGGCGGTGCTCGGCTCGCGCAACGAGAACATCCTCTACTGGACGCGCATCGGTTCCGACTTCCCGCAAAGCTGGCTTATGCAGCGCATCGCGATGACCAAGGCCAATATCGCCGGCTATCTTGCCGACGGGTTGCTTGTCCGCATGTCGGTGATCGACAAGAATTACGATGAGTCCCTGCACAACATGCAGAGCTTCATCGCAGACATGCTCAAGCATTCGGGCGAACCGACCCGGGACATGGTCGTCGGCGACGCCTGATCCCGGCGTCGCTAGAGCCGGCCTTCCAGCTCGGCGATCCCGGCGACCAGCCCGGCCGCGAAAAGCCCGTTGCGAAACTGTGGCAGCATTACCGTGTCGATGATCGCCTGGCAGTCATCATCCGGAATGGCGGCGGCAAGGCCCTGCCCGACCGCGATGCGGACCAGCTGTTCTCTCGGCGCGAGCAGGATCACGATCCCCTCCGCCCCCGGCGCACCCACGGCCCAGCGATCCCCAACCTCGCTCGCATAGCGGGCAATATCTTGCCCATCGAGGGACGGCACCGTGACGACGATGGCTTCCCGCCCCGTCGCGGCCTGCAGCGCGACCAGACGGCGCTCGATCTGGTGACGCTGATCGGGGGTGAACAGCGCCGCAGCGTCGGTCACCCAGCCATCGCGCGCAATCGGCAGGCTGGATGGAAGAACGACCCGGGCGGTCTCGGTCGGTTCACCGGCCGCGGCGGCCGCACCCATTAGCCCCGCCGCCACGCACAGGGCCGCGATGCCAAGGGCGGAAAGCCCGCGTGTCAGGATCACCCAAGCACTTTCGCAAAGGCGGAAACACCGGCGCGCGGCCCATCAGGGTGGTTCCACACCGCGCCACTCACCGCGAGAAAATCGGCACCGGCTTGGACCAGCGGCGCTGCATTGTCGGCAGTGATGCCGCCGATGGCAACGCACGGAATTTCGAAGATGGACGACCACCAGCGCAGCAGGTCCGGTTCCGCATGGTGGCTGACTTCCTTGGTGGTGGTCGGATAAAAGGCCCCGAACGCGACATAATCAGCCCCAGCCTCACCCGCTTCCATCGCCATATGACGACTGTCATGACAGGTCACGCCGATCTGAGCGGACGGGCCGAGCAAGCGTCGGGCCTCGCGAGGGTCGCCGTCCCCCTGCCCCAGATGAACGCCATCGGCGCCGAGGCGCTGGGCCAGCGCGATGCTGTCATTCACGATGAAGGCGACATCCCGCTCCGCGCACAGGCGCTGGAGCGGTTCGGCCAGCCGCGCGACTTCTTCCTCGCTCACGCCCTTGAGGCGAAGCTGAAACGCGGCGACACTGCCACCATCCAGCGCCTCGGCAAGGCGAGCGGCGAAATCCTCTCCGATCACCGGCGGGGAGATCAGGTAGAGTTGGCAGGGCGGAAGGCTGAGCGCCTGTGTGGTCTCGGTCATTCCGCCCCCATAAGCCCGGTGGCCGCGCGGTCAACCGGCGGCGGCGGAACCCGACAAGGCCGCCTCGATCGCAGCGACGAGGTCGCCATCGTCCGGCTTTGTATCCGGCGAGAAGCGCGCCAGCACCGTGCCATCGCGTCCGACGAGGAATTTCTCGAAATTCCAGAGCAGTTCCGGCGGATCGTTCGGCGTGCGGTTGCCGCTCTTGAGACGCTCACGGAACGCGCCATCGTTGCGCGCCTCCGGCTGCGCCTGCGTCAGGGCCGCGAACAGCGGGTGCTTGTCCGGCCCGGTAGCGACCACCTTCTCGAACATGGGGAAGTCCACGCCGAAATTGGTTGTGCAGAAGCTCTCGATCTCCTCATTGGAGCCCGGCTCCTGCCCCGCAAAATCGTTGGCGGGAAAGCCCAGCACGACGAGGCCATCGTCCTTATATTTGCGATAGAGCGCTTCCAGCCCCTCATATTGCGGGGTGAGGCCGCATTTGGACGCCACGTTGACGATCAGCAGCACCTTGCCGGCGTAATCGCCCAGCGACGCATCATCGCCCTTGATGGTCTTGAGCGGAATTTCGTCCAATGCAGTCGTCGTCGCGGTCATGGTCATCCTCCAGATGAAAAAGGGCAGCTCGCCCAAGATAGGGAGCCGCCCTTCCTCTGTCATCGGGTGGAGACCGCAGGCGGCGCAATTGGGCGCCGCC
The DNA here is from genome assembly GCF_025961955.1 of Sphingobium sp. B10D7B. Taxonomy (NCBI): domain Bacteria; kingdom Pseudomonadati; phylum Pseudomonadota; class Alphaproteobacteria; order Sphingomonadales; family Sphingobiaceae; genus Sphingobium; species Sphingobium sp. B10D7B. The sequence continues at coordinate 963,048 of NZ_JAOQOQ010000001.1, read as the reverse complement.
CCGTCGTGCGCGTCAGGCCGCGACCTTGTCCGTCGAGGCTTCGTAGATCTCGTCGATCGCGCTGGCGAGCGAGGCGTTGAACGCCTCATCGCTCATCTGATGACGCAGATCCTCCAGCAGAGCCCGGCTGAAGCTGGCGATCATGCCGCGATTCTTCGCCAGTTCGGCGCACGCCTCGGGGCGCTTGTAACCGCCCGAAAGCGCGACGACGCGCAGCACCTTGGGATGATCGACCAGCGGACCGAACAGACCGGCCTTCTCGGGAATCGAGAGCTTGAGCATCACCTGCTGACCCTCGGGCAGTGCATCGAGCGCCTTGAGGATTTCCTCCAGCAGGATCTGATCGGCCTGCGCCCGCTCGGCGCTCTTGATGTTCACTTCCGGCTCGATGATCGGCATCAGGCCCGCCGCCAGCACCTGCTGGCCAATCTCAAACTGCTGCTTGACGATGGCGGCAATCCCCTCGCGGTTGGCGAGATTGACAACCGAGCGCTCCTTGGTGCCGAACACGCCAAGGCTCTTGGCGCGCTTAAGCAACGCGTCCAGCTCCGGCATCGGCTTCATCATCTGCACGCCATTGGCCTCGTCTTCCAGGCCCTTGTCGATCTTGATGAACGGCACGACGCCGCGTTCGATGAGCGCGGCCGGCGTCGGCTTGCCGTCCACGGTGCCGTCCATGGTCTTCTCGAACAGGATGGCGCCCAGCACCTTCTCGCCGGTGAAGGCGGGCGAGGTGATGATGCGGCTACGCATCTGGTGGATCAGGCCGAACATCTCTTCATCGCCCGAATAGGCGTTTTCTTCGATGCCATAGCCCTTCAGCGCCTTGGGCGTGGAACCGCCGCTCTGGTCGAGCGCGGCAATGAAGCCCTGCCCCTTGGCAATCTTCTCGGTCATGTCGGAGTCCTGCATCATCCTGTCCTGTTTTTCGAAGTGGTGCCAAAATCGGCGGTGCTGTGTGGCACGCCTATGCCGCGCCTGCGCCGCATATTGCAAGCCGGTCAACCATCTTGACGGGCGCACTGCCCGGAACGAAAGATGGTTGGAAGGGGGGACGATCGATGCGCTCAAAATTCGCGGCCGTTGCCGCACTGATTGCGATCATCGGCATGAGCGTGGCCCGGCCAGCCCACGCTCAAAAGATCAAGGTGGGCGACCTAGCGCCAGCGTTCACGCTGATGCTGGCTGATGGAAGCTCGGTTTCGCTGGCCGATCTCAAAGGGCAAGTCGTCGTCCTCAATTTCTGGGCGACATGGTGCGGACCATGCATCAAGGAACTGCCGACGTTGGACGCCTTTCACGACATCCTGAAGGACAAGGGGCTGCGCGTTTTTGCCGTGGCGACAGAAGATTCCGTGCCGCTCCCCAAGCTCAAGAAAATGCTGGCCGGGATGACCATCCCGATGGTTCGACGGGTGAAAGGCCCCTATCGCCATCTGGGCGCGCTCCCCACAAACTTCGTGATCGGGCGCGACGGACGCGTTCGTTATGCCGCCACCGGCGCCTTCGACCTCGATCAACTCAACCGCGTAATCATTCCGCTGATGAACGAGCGGGCGCCAACGGCTCCCGCTCGCTCGCGTTGATCAACCGCGCGTAAGCGCCGCGACGCCCGGCAGTTCCTTGCCTTCCATCCACTCGAGGAAGGCGCCGCCCGCCGTCGAAACGAACGAGAAGTCCGCTGCCACGCCGGCATGATTGAGCGCGGCGACCGTATCGCCGCCGCCGGCAACTGACACCAGCGAACTTTCCGCCGTCAGCGCCGCGGCGGTGCGGGCCAGCGCAACGGTGGCCGTGTCGAAGGGCGTCAGCTCGAACGCGCCGAGCGGGCCGTTCCACACCAGGGTCTTGCAGGTCTTGAGAACGTCCGCGAGCGCCTCGACGGCGGCCGGTCCCACGTCGAGGATCATTTCGCCATCGGCCAGCTCGTTCACGTTGCACACGCGGTAGCTGGCGGGATTGGCAGCGAATTCGGTCGCGACGGCGACGTCATAGGGCAGGTGCAGGGTGCAGCCCGCTGCTTCGGCCTTCTCGAAAATCTCGTTGGCCGTATCGACCAGATCATGCTCGCACAGCGACTTCTTCACATCGACGCCGCGTGCCGCGAGGAAGGTGTTGGCCATGCCGCCGCCGATGATGAGATGATCGACCTTGGCGATGAGGTTTTCGAGCACGGCCAGCTTGGTCGAAACCTTGGCGCCGCCCACGACCGCCGCGACCGGCTTCTCCGGCTGGCCCAACGCGGCTTCGAGCGCATCCAGTTCCTTTTCCATCGAACGACCGGCGAAGGACGGAAGGCGATGAGCAAGGCCCTCGGTCGAGCAGTGCGCGCGATGGGCAGCGGAAAAGGCGTCGTTCACATACATGTCGCCAAGCGCGGCCATAGCATCGGCCAGCGCCGGATCATTCTTCTCCTCGCCCGCATGGAAGCGGGTGTTTTCCAATATGGCGATGTCGCCACCGCGCATAACCGCAATGCCGGCAGCTGCCGCTTCGCCCTGGCAGTCAGGAATGAACTGCACGTCGCGGCCCAGCACATGGCTCAGCCCGCGCGTGACGAGGCTGAGCGAGAGATCGGGCGACTTCTGGCCCTTGGGGCGACCGAAATGCGCGAGGATCAGCACTTTCGCGCCCCGGTCCGCCAGTTCCAGCAGCGTCGGCACGGCGGCCCGCAGGCGCGTGTCGTCGCTCACCGACCCTTCCGACATCGGCACATTCAGATCCTCGCGGACCAGCACGGCCTTGCCGGCGATATCGCCCATGTCGTCCAGCGTCTTGAAGGGTTTGGCCACGTCGTCACTCTCCCATGCGTGAATCGGGCCGAGCGTGTGTGAACATGCCCGGCCCGAAGAAATGTCAGCGGTGTTCCGCAATCCTCAGATCAGGCCAGCAACAACCTTGCTGGTGTCGATCATGCGGTTCGAGAAGCCCCACTCATTGTCGTACCAGCTCAGCACGCGCACGAGCTTGCCGTCGATGACCGCCGTCTCGAGGCTGTCGACGGTGGAGCTGCGCGGATCGCCATTATAGTCGATGGAGACCAACGGCTCATCCGAATAGCCCAGCACGCCCTTGAGCGGGCCGTTGTCGGCAGCAGCCTTGAGCAGGCTGTTGACCTCTTCCTTCGTCGTGTCACGCTTGGCGATGAACTTGAGGTCGACGACCGACACGTTCGGCGTCGGCACGCGCACCGAGGAGCCGTCCAGCTTGCCCTTCAGCTCCGGCAGCACCTCGCCCACGGCGCGGGCTGCGCCCGTCGTGGTCGGGATCATGGAGAGCGCAGCGGCACGGGCGCGACGCATGTCCTTGTGGATCTGATCCAGCGTGTTCTGGTCGTTGGTGTAGCTGTGGATCGTCGTCATGAAGCCGCTCTCGATGCCAACCGCATCGTTGAGCACCTTGGCGAGCGGCGCGAGGCAGTTGGTGGTGCAGCTCGCGTTGGAGATGACGATGTCGTCGGCGGTCAGCGCATCATGGTTCACACCGAACACGATGGTCTTGTCGACGCCCGTGGCCGGCGCGGAAATGACGACGCGCTTGGCGCCCGCGGTCAGGTGCGCGCTGGCCTTGGCCTTGTCCGCGAAGATGCCGGTGCATTCGAGCGCGATCACCACGCCGAGCTCGGCGTGCGGCAGATTGGCGGGGTCACGCTCCGCCGTCACCTTGATGCGCTTGCCGTCCACGACGAGGCTGTCGCCATCGACCGAGACCTCGCCCTTCCAGTTGCCATGCACGCTGTCCCGCTTGAACAGCAGCGCGTTCGACTTGGCATCGCCCAGGTCGTTGATCGCGACCAGCTCGAAATCATGATCGGTGCGCTCCAGCAGCGCGCGCGCGACGAGGCGCCCGATCCGTCCGAACCCGTTGATTGCTACCTTGATCGCCATGTCCTGCACTCCTTAGCTCAAAGTCAAACCAGCGCGGCGGAAACCCGTGCCGCGACACTCTGGGCATTCAGCCCGAAATGATCGTAAATTTCCTGCGCCGGCGCCGAGAGGCCGAAGCTGTCGATACCGATATTGATGCCATCGGTTCCCGTAATCGTCGCCCAGCCGAAGGTGGTGCCAGCCTCGATCGAGACCCGCAGCGCGCCCTGCGGCAGCACCGCAGCCTTGTAAGCCGCGTCCTGCGCCAGGAAGCGCGACATGCTGGGCATGGAGACGACGTTGGTGGCAACCCCCTTCTCTTCCAGCAGCTTGGCGGCGTTCACGGCGATCTCCACTTCCGATCCGGTGGCGATCAGCACCACCTTGGGCGCGGTTCCGCTGGCCACGAGGGTGTAGGCACCTTTGGCACAGAGATTTTCCGAAGCGTCGGTGCGCAATTGCGGCAGGTTCTGGCGGCTGAGCGCCAGCAAGGACGGCGTGGAATCCTGCTGCAGCGCAAGCGCCCAGCACTCGGCTGTCTCGATGGTGTCGGCGGGACGGAAGACCTCCAGATTGGGGATCATCCGCAGCGACATTACATGCTCGATGGGTTGGTGCGTGGGGCCATCCTCACCAAGGCCAATGCTGTCATGCGTCATCACATAGACGACGCGCAGCTGCTGCAAAGCGGACATGCGGATGGCATTGCGCGCATAATCGGAAAAGACGAGGAAGGTGCCGCCATAGGGGATCATGCCGCCATGGAGCGCGATGCCGTTCATCGCGGCGGACATGCCGAACTCGCGGATGCCGTAATAGACATAGCGACCGCTATAATCGTCGCGGCTGAAAGCAACCTTCTGGTCCTTGGACTGGGTCAGGTTGGAGCCCGTTAGGTCCGCCGAGCCGCCGAACATCTCGGGCAGTTGCACGTTGATCGCATCGAGCGCCATCTCGCTCGCCTTGCGCGTCGCAACCCTCTTGGGCTCGGCGATCAGGCCATCGAGATAGGACTGGATGGAGAAGCCGGCCGGCAGCTTGCCCGCCATGCGCCGCTCGAATTCATCCTTGTCAGAATGGCTTGCAAGGCGTCCCTGCCACTCGGCATGAGCCTTCTTGCCGCGCGTGCCGGTCTCTGCCCAGGCGGCCTTCACATCATCGGGCAGCTCGAACGGCGGCAGATCCCAGCCCAGCGCCTCGCGGGTCGCGGTGATTTCGTCCTCGCCCAGCGGCGATCCGTGCACCTTGTGCGAGCCGGCCTTGTTGGGCGCGCCCTGGCCGATGCGGGTGCGGCAGGCGATGAGCGAGGGGCGCGGATCGGCCATGGCCTCATCCATCGCCCGGCGGATATCGCCGAAATCATGGCCGTCGCAGGCCGTCACATGCCAGCCGGTCGCGGCGTAACGGGCCAGGACATCCTCGCTGGAGGAGAGGCTGACAGCGCCGTCGATAGTGATCTTGTTATCGTCCCACAGCACATTCAGGCGCCCGAGGCCCAGATGACCGGCAAGACCAATTGCTTCGTGGTTGATGCCTTCCATCAGGCAGCCATCGCCCGCGATCACCCAGGTGCGGTGATCGACCAGCGGATCGCCGAAGGTCGCATTGAGATGCCGCTCGGCCATCGCCATGCCGACGGCCATGGCCAGGCCCTGACCCAGCGGACCGGTGGTGGCTTCAACGCCCGCCAGTTCGAAATTCTCGGGGTGGCCGGCGCAAGGGCTGCCCATCTGACGGAAGTTGCGAATGTCCGCCATCGTCGGTCTGGTATAGCCGGACAGGTGCAGCAGCGCGTAGATCAGCATCGAGCCATGGCCAGCCGAGAGCACGAAGCGGTCGCGGTCGTGCCAGCCCGGCGCTGCCGGATCGAACTTCAGATAATCCTTGAAGAGCACCGTCGCGACATCGGCCATGCCCATCGGCATGCCTGGGTGGCCGCTATTGGCGGCCTGCACGCCGTCCATGGAAAGGACGCGAATGGCGTCGGCGAGCCGCTTTTCGGTGACTGACATGGGCGAGCGCCCCTTCTTCTTTATCTGGCCCGCAGGCGTGTTGCTCCAGAGCGATCAAGGACCGAAGATGGTCGATGAACGGCCGCGCCGGCGCCGAGAGAACGGGCCATGAGTCGCCGCGCGGTCTCCATGTCGTCTAGCGGCCCGAGCGTCAACCTGCGGGGCGCCCCACAGCCTCAAAGGCACGGTGATTCTGGCGCCGTCACGCTCAATCCGCAGCTGCGCAACGAGTTTTTGCATTCGCTCGGGAGCGTGATAAGGGTTCGCTCATGGCAAGCAAGGCGATGATGCAGGCGATCGAGCGGCTGGAACGCGCCGTGACGCGCGCCGAGGGACTGGCGCGGGAACTGACCGAGGCGCGTGCGCAGGAAATCGAGGCGCAGCTCGCGGCCGGCAGCATCGAGGATGATGGACCGCCGGTGGATATCGACCCCTTCTCACGCGACAAGGCGATCGCGGCGCTGAAATCGCTCGATGCGCTCATTGGCGATCTTCAAAAGGCCAGGAGCGAAGCCTGATCTATGGCAGAAGTACGAATCATGGTCGGCGGCCGGCAATATGCGGTGCATTGCCGGGATGGCGAGGAAGCGCGCCTGCACGAGCTGGCCGCATTGATGTCCGAGCGGGTCCAGCAGGTCAGCAGCGGCAGTCCCGGGCTGACCGAGGTGCGGCAACTGCTGTTCGCAGGACTGCTGCTGGCCGATTCCCTCACCGACAAGGCCCCCGCCCCGGCAGCCGCGCCACCACCGCCCGCCGAGCCGGAGGACGAATCCGCAACGCTGGAGGCGCTCGACGCGCTGGCCCAGCGGATCGAAGCCTTGGGCGACAGCCTTGCAGCCCAGCTGTCCAACGCCTAAGTAAGGTGGGACGGGTACTGCCCGGTGCGCGCATTAGCGAACATCCCTGAGGCGATAATCACATCCAAGGGGGCTGTCCCTGGCCGGACCCAGGTCCGAACTACATGGTCCCCACCTGACGTTGAGGCGTCAGAGGATTTTCCGGCAAACGGCCATGGCGGTCCCGTCACCCCGCCGGCATCTCGGACAGGACCCAAAGAATGACCGATACTGATCGCGCCAAGCTGCGCTCCTCTTTGCTCGCCCGGCGCTCCGCCTTTGTCGCCGGCCTGCCGCCTTCGGTGCGCACGCTGGCCTTCCGGGTTCCCCCTTCCCCCGTGCTCGCCCGCATGCCGCCCGGCTCGCGGGTCGCCATCTACCGGGCAATGGGCTCGGAAGCGCCGACCGAAGCGCTGATCGACTTCCTCCACGAGCGCGGCTTCAAGCTGTGCCTGCCCCGGCTCGGCAAGACCACCGCCGAGGACATGGAATTTGCCGACTGGTCGCCGGACGACATATTGGTGCCGGGCCAGCTCCGCATCCCCCAGCCGGCCCCGCAGGCCGCCACGGTCACGCCGGACGTGGTGCTGACGCCGCTCGTCGGGTTCGATCCCGCGCTCAATCGCATCGGCCATGGTGCGGGCTATTATGACCGCGCTTTCGCCAAGCTGCCCAACGCGCTGCGAATCGGCATGGCGTGGAGCTGCCAGATGGTCGATGCGCTGCCCATCCAGCCGTGGGACGTGCCCCTGCACATGCTGTTTACCGAGCAGAGTGTCATCGAGGGAGAGGCCGCGTGAACGACGCGCCGCAACCGAGCTGGCGCAAGCCGGCGGGCATGTTCGCCATCCTCGGCATCATCGCCGTCTGGGCTGCCATCATCGGCTCCTTCTCGGAGCAGATCGCGCGCTGGCCCGGCGCCCTTCAACTCGTCTTCTATGTAATCGTGGGGATCATCTGGATCTTCCCGACCCGGCCCATCCTGGTGTGGATGGAGACAGGCCGCTGGCGCGCCTGAGCGCCAGTTCCAAATCCATTTTCTAGAGGCTTGTCCCGCTCCGTTCAGGAGGGGGAAGCCAGCGCGATGCCATTCTCTTCATTGAAGAAAATGGCGCGAGTGACGGGGCTCGAACCCGCGACCTCCGGCGTGACAGGCCGGCACTCTAACCAACTGAGCTACACCCGCGCTTGGCTGAGGAGGGCGCAGGTATAAGAGGGCGCCGGCCCTGTCAACACGCTTCGCGCGATCAATTGCGATATTCTTCCTGCGGGTCGGATGGGACGCTGGTGAGCGTTCCGGACTCGAACAGGAAACCGGCGATATCCGGCTTACCGGCTGCCGCCAGCACCGTCTGGATGATGATCAACAGCGGCACCGCCAGCAGCGCGCCTGCCGTGCCCCACACCCACGTCCAGAAGCTCAGCGAGACGAGAATCATCAGCGGACTGAGCTTCAGGCGCTCGCCGAGCACCAGCGGCGTCACGACATTCGCCTCGATAAGATGCAGCCCGGTCATGATGATCGCTGGCATCAGCGCCCAGCCGACCGTGGAAAAGGTCATCAGCCCGCCCATCGCCAGCAGGATCGCCGCCACGAAGGGGCCGAAATAGGGAATGAAGTTGAGCAGCGCGACGAATCCGCCCCACATGAACGGCGTGGGCATCCCGAACAGGCTGAGCGCGATGGCGACGGTGAAGCCCAGCAGCACATTGATGAGCGCGATGGTGAGCACATAACGCGACGTGGCATCGACAACGTTCTGGATCACCCGCGCGATAGTCAGCGCGCCCGAGAAGCTGCCCCGCCCTTGAATCGTCCGCCGGCGCATGCGCGTCCAGCCGGAGAGGAAGAAGAAGATCACCAGCAGCCCGAACACGACATTGATGACGACGCTCGGCGCGGCGGTGGTCAGCATATCCAACAGCGAGCCGGGGCGCGGCACCTCGCCGGGCACCGTCGGCGCCCTGCGGGTTTCCGTGACGAGCTTGAGCAGGCCGTCGATGAAACCCTGCGCCTCGGTATAGAGGCGGATGACCGGCTCCAGCGTCGTCTTGATCTGGCCGATCCGCTCGGGAAGCTGGGCGATCCAGTCGACCGCCGGCACCACGATGAGCACCAGCGCGGCATTCACAGCGAACAGGAAGGACACGAGCGCGATCAGCGCGGCCAGCGGCGACGGGATGCGCCGCCGCTCGAGCCACTCGAGGAAGGGCACGAGGCAGATCGCGATCACCAGCGCGACCGTGAGGGGAAGAAAGAAAGCACCGCCGGCGCGAAGCACGAACGGCAGGGCCAGCAACACGCCCAGCCCCGCGAACAACGCGATCGAGGCGACCAGCCGGTTGCGCTCCCAGGTACTGCGATCAAAGCGCTCGGCGGAGGGCTGATCGCCCGCGCCTTGCTCTGTGGCCAGATTTTGCTCGTCCAGCGGCACCGACGAGCCCCTTAAACCGCGACCGGGGCAGCGATGCCGCGTTGCGGCGCATAGTCCTCGACCACGAAGTCCTCGATGCGATGCGCGAAGATCGTATCCGGTCTGCGCAGGATCTTCAGCTTGGGCGCTCCGGACGGCCTCCGCGACAGCTGCTCTTCCACCAGATCGGCGTGATTGAGATAGAGATGGACGTCCCCGCCCTGCCAGACGATCTCGCCGGCCTCCAGATCGCACTGCAGCGCCAGCATCCTCGTCAGCAGCGCCAGCCCGAACATGTTGAAGGAAAAGCCGAGCCCCAGGTCGCAGCTGCGCTGGAACAAAAGCCCGTTGAGCCGCCCGTTCGCGACATGGAACTGATAGGTCATATGGCAAGGCGGCAGCGCCATGCCCTCCAACTCATCGACATTCCAACCAGTGAAGAGCAGCCTGCGCGAGCCGGGATTGTTGCGAATGGCATCGACAAGCGTCGCGATCTGGTTGTGACCCGTCGCGGCGCGGCGATAAAGCCCCTCCCCGGCCTCGGGCGCCAATTCATAATGCGGCCAGTTGACCCACTGCCGGCCGTAGACGGGGCCAAGATCGCCCCACGCCTGCGCGAAGGCATCATCTGCCAGAATGCGCGCCTCGAAATCCTCCATGGAGATCATGTCGCCGGTTTCGCGCCGGTAGCGATCCAGCGGCCAGTCGGTCCAGATGTGGACGCCTTGCGCCACCAGAGGGCGGATGCTGGTATCCCCGGAGAGAAACCACAGCATCTCCCGCGCGGCGACCTTCCAGTAGACGCGCTTGGTCGTCAGCAGAGGCACCGCGTCATCGCCGAGCGAGAATCGCATGGTCGCCCCGAAAATCGACCGCGTGCCCACGCCGGTGCGGTCCACCCGTTCATCGCCCGCATTCCAGATATGCCGCATCAGATCGAGATATTGCTGCTCATAATGCGGCGAAGCGCTCGTTGGCGGCGCAGACTCGGCGAGGGAGACAGATGAAAGCATGGATCGAGCTTAACCGCGCCGCCGCGCGAGCGCCAGCACATGCCATCTGCCGCCCTGATAAGCGCGACCAAACGATCCCGCAGCCAAGGGTTACCGCGCTGTTTGACGATTTCTCGATGCAGCGCTTGCCAGCACGCAAACCCCTGACTATAGGGCAGCGCCTGTCTTGCCGGCGCTTCAAGCGTCGGCCCGGTCGGGGAGTAGCTCAGCCTGGTAGAGCACTGTCTTCGGGAGGCAGGGGCCGGAGGTTCGAATCCTCTCTCCCCGACCATTTAATTTCGTCCTCGGCCTGAGATGTATCGGGCGTCGGACGCAATCACATCGCGAAAATCAGCAGGAAAAACGGCGTGACCCGAAAGCCACGCCGTTTTGATAGAGAAGTCCGATCCGCTTAAGCGGCGGCCTGACGCTTCTTGCGCTCGATCTCGATAAGTCGGTCCGCCATCTGCTGCCAGGCGGCCTCTGCCCGCAGGCAGCGCTCGCGGACATTGGCCAGATCGGCCTTGCTGGCGGCATCGGCACTTTCCGCCGCGCGGGCGAGATAGAAATCACTGGTCGCTGACATTGCACGCTCCTTGCGGGCTGTGCGCGGGGGCCGCGGCGGCCCCAGCGTGAACTCTCATGGGAAGATTGGCGTTTTACCGTCTCCCCTGCCCCGCCCAGAAATCCGTGCGAGAAATCCTTGCGAGGCACACCCCCGACCGGACGAGCCAGCCGGGGACGAACGTGCTGCTCAGGCTTCTTCGAGCTGCGTCGCCGAGGCCCGACCGCGCTGGTCGGTCGTGATCTCGAACTTCACGCGCTGATTCTTGTCGAGCGTGTGCATGCCGGCCTGCTCGACCGCACTGATATGAACGAAGCTGTCTTCACCGCCATCGTCGGGTGCGATAAAGCCATAGCCTTTGTCGGCGTTGAAGAATTTGACTGTGCCAATGGGCATGGGATCATTCCTTTTACATAAGAAACCCACCGAAACGCCTGTCCCGGTGGCGCTGGCCGAAGTATCAAAGGAAGAATCCGCTGCAATGGCATCAAAATCCGTCGAGGTGCGACGTTAGCGGATATTAGATGGTGCCGATTGCCCGAAATGTCAATATTTTGACATTTTTGCTTGATAACTTTGGCTATTTTATCGTCATATTTTCACTCAAACCGTGCGCGGCGCCAACTCGACTTTGCCAATCGAGCGCGGCCACCTCATGCCAGCCATGTTCACGCCAGCGAAGCGATGGTAGGTCGGGGCGACCACTCATCATCGCGAGCGAATGGCACCAGCGCATGACGGATCTTTCCCGCACCGATCTGAAGCTTCTCCATGAACTGCAGCAGGACGGCCGCATCACCAATCTGGCCCTCGCGGAGCGCGTGGGTATGTCGCCCAGCCCGTGCCTGCGCCATGTCCGGCGGCTGGAGGAAGAGGGCATCATCACCGGCTATACGGCGATCGTCGATCGCAAGCGGGTGGGCCTTGGCATCCTTGCCTATGTAGAGGTGAAGGTGCCCCAGACGCCCAGCGGCGCTGCCACGGGGTCCTCCAGCTCCTCGATTATCGAACAGTTCAAGGAGGCCGTGCTGAACGAGCCGGCAATCGTGAGTTGCGTCATCACGGCCGGGCAGTTCGATTTCCTGTTGAAAGTGCTGGCGCCGGATATGGATGCCTATGCCGAACTGGCCCAGCGCGTGCTGCTCAAGCTGCCGGGCGTCCGCGACATGCGCACCACCTTTGCACTGGATGTCGTCAAGGACAGCCCGGCGTTGCCGCTTAATGCGGCGTAATCGACCGCACCTGGTGACAATGTGGGCTATATCCACCCAATAATCTGCTAATTTGGGTGTATAAAGATCATTCATGCCCGCATGAAGGTGATAGTCGTTCCTCATGAGCGCCACCGCGATTGACTATGGAGAGACCTGATGTGCGATGACCATCCCTGGCCCCAGGAAGGCCGCACCCGCATGATCGTGCCCGCCCCCGTCGGCAGGATCGGCACCGGCATGCCCGACCCCGAGCCCGACCTCATCCGGCAGATGGACGAGAATCACGTCTTCATGATGGGCGACAACCCCGCGCTGCCGCGCATGCCGAAACAGCCCAAGCTGATGGATTTCTTCAAATATCGCTTCAACGATATTGCCATCCGCCATCTGCTGACCAGCGCCAAGCGCGCGCTGGACGATGGGCAGGAAGAGAAGATCGTCCTTGCCTGCCTGCTGCACGACATCTCCAATGGCTGCTTCGTGCGCGCCGACCACGGCTATTGGGGCGCGCAGATGATTGCGCCTTATGTCTCCGAGGAGATCGCCTGGGCCGTGCAATATCACCAGCCGCTCCGCTATTTCGCGGATGGGTCGGTGGGATATGAATATCCGGAAAGCTATGATCGCTTCTTCGGGCCGGACTATGTTCCGCCCGAATATATCCAGCGCGATGCCGAATATGCCCGCAACCACAAATGGTACATGAGCTCGCGGCTGGTCACGATCTACGATTATTACTTCTTCGACCAGTCTCCGCCGGTCGATCCCGAAGAGTTTACCGACATCATCGGGCGGCACTTCCGGGAGCCAGAAGAAGGCCTGGGCTTCGATCGCTCACCCACCGCGCACATGTGGCGCACGATGATCTGGCCGAACAACTTCCTTTGATCGGTGCAGAGAGCGCCCACCGTTCATGCTGAGTAGGGTCTGAGGTGCGCCGCAGGCGCGTATCGAAGAGCCGTATCGAAGCATCGCGGCGCACGGAGCAGGCCTTCGATACGCTGCTTCGACAGGCTCAGCAGCTACTCAGGACGAACGGAGGGCACGACCACACACCACCAAACAGGAGCGGCGCCCTTCCTCGAGAGGAAGAGCGCCGCTGTGTCAGCCTGCCCTTATAAGGCAGTGCCAGTGGTGATCAGAAGTTGAAGCCGACCGAGAAGATCGCCTGCCGGGGCGCGATGTACGTCTCGAACCCTTGCGAGCTGCCATAAGGGTCGGAGAAGCGCGAGTTGACGCCGGTCGTATCGAACACATTGGTGACCGAAGCGCTGAAGTACACCGGCGCATCGTCCAGCGCATATTTCACGAACAGGTTGACCGTGTCGTAAGACGGCGTCTTGTCGTAGAAATCGTCGTTGAACACACGATAGAAGAACTGGCCGCGATAGAGATATTGCGCACGCGCCGTGAGTTCGCCGGCCCCGAGCTGATCGGTGTAGGTGACCGCGATCGAGCCCTGGAACTTGGGCAGCTTGGGCACCCGGTTGCCGTTGATATTCTCGCGAGCCGCTTCACGCGCCAGCACGGCGGGGTAGAAGTTACTCCAGAACAGCCAGTCGGGATAGCCTGCCGCCGTCTGCGCTTCGTCGGCCTTCACCGGATCGAGCGCGAGATAATCCTCGTCGAACTTACCGCGCAGGAACGAGGCAGAGCCGTCGATCTTCAGCTTGCTGGTGACCGCCCAGGCCCCTTCCAACTCCAGGCCGTAGATATGCGCGCCGGGGGCGTTGGCCGTGCCTTCGCCATACAGGATCGCATCCTCATCGAGGAACTGCATGTTGCTGTAGTCATAATAGAAAGCGGAGGCGTTGAAGGTCAGAGCATTGTTGAAGAAGCGGTTCTTGGAACCGATCTCGAACGAATTCACCGTCTCGGGCTTGTAGGTCGGTTGAATGCCGGTCGCAAAGCCCAGCGACGAGGAGCTGTTGCCTCCTGCAGCCGAACTGTTGATGCCGCCCGGTTTGAAGCCACGGGTGAAGCTGGCGTAGAGCAGATTTTCCGGCGTGATCTTGAAGTCCAGCGCCACCTTGCCTGTCCATTCCGTCGTGCTCAGGCCGTCCGTGGGGGTCGGCTGGAGAAAGGCGCCGGACGTGTAGCTTGCGGTGTCGCTGTTGCTGGCTCCCTGACCGCTATATTTGTCGCTGTTGTAACGGATGCCTGCCGTGAGGCTGAGCTGCGACGAGAAGTCGTATGTGCCCTGCACGTAGGCCGCCCAGGCTTCACGCTTGATCGACGACAGTTCCGCATAAGTGAGATTGTCGACCAGCGGGTCGTTATAGGGCGTGGTGACCGGCAGGACCGGCGGGACGAGGTTGTCGTCACTGCCGCGATATTCAAGAATATACTGGTCGTTGGTCGACTGCAGATACACCGCACCGGCGATCCACTGGAACGGCCCCTCGTGCGTGGAGGAGATATTGAACTCCTGCGTCCAGCTCTTGGTGTTGCTCTCCCACATGGCCACGTGGTCGTAGCGGGTGCCGCCGAAGGTGAGCGGGCTGTAGGTCAGTGCCTCGAAGAGGTCGGCCGTCAGGCCGTCCGCATCCCAGCTCTGCTCGCTGTGGACCTTCTGGTAGCTGGTGATCGATTTCACCGTCGCGAAGCCGGCATCGAAAGCAACCACACCGTAGTAAAGCTCTGTGTTCACCACCGACCGACCGGGATAATCCTGCGTGAGGCGCCGTGGATCGGGCTCAGGATCGAACACGTTCTTCTGCGCCGTGCCATGGGTATTGCTGCGGTACTGAATGGTGTTCAGGCTGACGGAGATGCTGTCAGTCGGCTCCCAGAGCAGGGCCGCCTTCCAGCCGGTCTCATTGGCGTCATCCAGTTCATATTGGCCGAAGCCCACGACATCGGTCGCCACGGCATAACCGTCATGCTTCTGGTGCTGCCCGGCGACGCGCAGGGCGAGCGTATCGCCCAGCGGCACGTTCACGCCGGCGTTCATCTTCAGCATATTGTAGTTGCCGATACCGATCTCGCCGTTCGCGCTGGATTCGCCCAGCACAGGCTGGCGGGACACGACGTTGATCGTGCCGCCCGTCGAGCCCTGACCGAAGGTCGTGCCCTGCGGGCCGCGCAGCACCTCGACCTGGGCCACGTCGATAAACGCCGCATTGGCAGCGATGGAGTTGAAGATGTAGACGCCATCGACATGGTAAGAGACGCCCGGCTGAGTGTTCGTGTTCTCCGGCGTTTCCGAGCCGATGCCGCGGATGGTGATGATGCGCTCGGCGCCGCCGCTCTTGGCGACCACAAGCCCGGGTACCGAGCCGTTCAGGCCGGTCACGTCCGTGACGTTGGCCATGCTCAGCGTCTCTGCCGTCACGGCGGACACCGAGAGGTTGGCGCGCTGCAGGCTTACATCCACCTTGGAGGCGGTGATGACGATCTCGTCACCATCATGTGCGCTCGCGCTGTCCGCAGGCGCTTCCTGCGCGAACCCGGCGCTGGTCATCAACGCGGCCATCGCCGCACCCGCCATGAAATATCCGTATGTCTTTCCTAGTCTGTCGCTCATTGTCGCGGTCCCCTTCTCGGCCTGACCTCGCGGCTCCTCTCCGGCGATTGTTCCGGCCCCGGTTTTCCCTGAGTGCCGCTGAGCCTGCATTGAGCCAGTTTTGGGGAACTTAATCTTGAGGCGGGGCGCAGAACTTGTTGATGCAAATGCGTCATGCTGCATTGCAACACAGTTCGGGCGGGTGCTTGGCCTGCGCGCCCTATATAAGAAGCAACGCCACCGGCTGGTCGGCGCGAATGCCCGCGATGCGTCTAGGCACGCTTTTGATTCGCGCACCGGACACTAATTTTGCATGTGCTGCCAAGACGGGAAGAAAGGGACGCTTTAGTCAGGCAGGATCAGACCCAGACGACGATAATGGCCTTGCAAGAGGAGCCGCGCTGACCATGTCCACGACGACGACCATAGCCCTGGAACCGGTACGGACCGACGCCGCCTGGCGCGGCGATACGCTGTCCCAATCTCAGGATTGGATCTACCGGCTCTCGGAGGATCAGGTGGCCGAACTGGAAACGCTGGGCACCCGGTTCGTAGAGGCCAATCCTGACCTGCGCTTCGTCTCCAAGCAGGATTATCCGCTGGTTGCCTGCGCCGACGCTGCCGCCGAATGGGGTCGCGATGTCGATTACGGCCGAGGCTTCGTGCTGGTGCGCGGCCTGCGCACCCATCTCTACTCGGACGCGCTCTCGGCGGCGATCTACTATATTCTGGGCCTGCACATGGGCGACCCCATCCGCCAGAACGAAATGGGCGACCTGATCGACCATGTCTATGCGACCTCCGACAAGACCATGGACGATCCCACCGCCCTCTCCTCCAAGGTGCGGGACAAGCTCGTCTACCACTCGGACAGCTCGGATATCGTGGCGCTGATGTGCCTGCGCCCAGCCAAGGAAGGCGGCGCATCCTGCCTCGTCTCGGGCGCGCAGATCTACAATGAGATCCTCGCCCGCCGGCCCGACCTGGCGCCCCTGCTGCTCGAGCCGTTCCATTGGGACTGGCGCCGGCAGGACCATAATGCGCCCGCCAACACCTACACCTCGCCTATCATCAGCATGGAAGAGGGCGTGTTCAGCATGTATGCGGGATCGCTCTACATCCTCACCGCGCAGGATTATCCCGAGGCGCCGCGCCTGACGCCCGATCAGATCGAAGTGCTCAAGCTGTTCGACGACATCACCTATGAGCCGGGCATGGCCATCGAGATGGATTTCCGCCCCGGCGACATCCAGTGGCTCTCCAACTACGCCGCGCTGCACGCGCGCACATCGTTCAACGATTTCCCTGAACCGCAGCGCCGCCGCCACCTGCTTCGCTTGTGGCTGCACCGCGATTCCGGACGGCCTGTGGTCGAGAATTTCGGCAAGAATGGCGTCGTACAGCACCGCGAAAAGCCGCGCGACGGCGGTGAGGAGCATCCGGACGCACGATTCACGGTCGGCGCGATTTCCGTCCCCCGGCTGCTGTCCTGACCTGCCTGCTTCTCCCGCAAATATGAAGAAACCCCGGAAAGCACTGCTTTCCGGGGTCTTTTATTGCCGGTGGACGGGACCGATCAGGCCGCGGCAAATCCCCCTGCAAAGGCGAAGTCGGCCACGGGCTTGCGGTCAGAGGGCTGCTCGCGTTCGCGCAGGCCTTCGGGCAAAGTCGACGCATCGCCAATGCGCCCCACCGCAATGGCCGCCTCGATGCGGAAGTCTTCCGGCACGCTCAATTCGGTGCGAACCTTGTCGAAGTCGACCCCGGTCATGCCGTGCGTGTAAAGCCCGCAGAGCGTAGCCTGCACAGCGAGCATGCCCCATGCCGCGCCGGCATCGAAGGAATGGCTGTGCGATGCGGATTTCGGCGTGCCGTCCGGGTTGCGCATCTGCGTGTCGGAGAGGATGATGATCAGCGCGCCGGCGCTTTCCGCCCAGCTCCGGTTGAACGGAATCAGCAGATCGAGGAACCGTGTCCAGTCCGCCCCGTCGCGCACGGCGTACAGGAACCGCCAAGGCTGCGCGTTGAACGCCGACGGCGCCCAGCGTGCGGCTTCGAACAACCGCAGCAACTCGCTTTCCGCCACCGCGCTGCCATCAAAGGCGCGCGGAGACCAGCGGCGTGTGAAGATGTCATCGATCTCGTGGTGGGTCGTCCTCGAGCCAGCGTCAGTCATATGTCAGCGTCTTCCTTGCTTTACAGCATGTTGATGATGGACGTGCTCTCGCGAACGTCCGCGAAATTAAGGCGCAGGTTGAGCAGCGCCGCCTCATGCTCCTCATCCGTCACGGCGGCCATCGCGTCCAGCGCGGCAATGACCTTGTAGCCGCGCATATAGGCATCGCGCGCGGTACTTTCACAGCAGACATTGGTCAGCGTTCCCGCGATGACCAGCATCTCGATTCCCCGCTTGCGCAGCTGCGCCTCAAGCTGGCCAGCGGGACAGGCAAAAGCGCTGTAGCGATATTTGTCGAGCACCGTATCGCCCGTCTCCACCGCCATGTCCGGATGCAAGCCATGCGCCGGGTGCCCGGGGGTCAGGGCCTGCATAGCAGCCTGCACATGGGGATCGGTCCGATCATATTGCCAGGGCGCCATGGCGAGCGGGGGATCGTCCGAGACGCTCTGCCGGGTCCAGATGATCGGGCAGCCGGCGGCCCGCATCGCCATGGCAAGCCTGTTGACCGCCGGGATGATGTCCATCCCGTGCGGATTGCCGAACACCGCGCCTGGCGCCAAAAACGCCGTCTGCATGTCGATCACGACCAGCGCAGTCCTCTCCGGCACGATCGCCGAAAAGCTGTTCAGATAGCGCCCGCGCTCGATGGCCCATGCCGGCAGGCGGCTGTCATGCATCGGCGCTTGCCATCTCCTCGGCCGGGTAGGCGATGGAGAGGGAATAGTCCTTCC
This sequence comes from Sphingobium sp. B10D7B, assembly GCF_025961955.1. Lineage (NCBI taxonomy): Bacteria > Pseudomonadati > Pseudomonadota > Alphaproteobacteria > Sphingomonadales > Sphingobiaceae > Sphingobium > Sphingobium sp. B10D7B. The sequence continues at coordinate 944,734 of NZ_JAOQOQ010000001.1, read as the reverse complement.
AACGCTCCATCTCTGCGCGCAGCAGATCGGTCTGCCCTTCGGCATAATGCAGCGCATCCTCACCCAGCAGCAGGTGCATGGGCGGCTGCGGCGCGTCCAGCGCGGCGAGGATTGCGGCGGCGGCGCGGATCGGATCGCCCTTCTCCTTGCCGACGCCTTCCTTGAGCGACTGGCGGGCGAAATGGGCCGAGCCCTCATAATCGGCGATCATCCGGTCAGCGAGACGCAGCGATCCGCCCGCGAAATTGGTGCGCAGGCCACCCGGGGCGACATTGGTGACCTTGATGCCGAGCGGCGCGACCTCCTGCGCCAGCGTCTGCCCTATGCACTCCAGCGCATATTTGCTCGCCCCGTAGATGGACGTCCCCGCCCAGGGCGCGAGGCCACTGACGGAGGTGATGTTGACGATATGCCCCGCCTTCCGTGCGCGCATCGCCGGCAGCACCGACTGGATCATCGCAATCGCACCGAAGAGGTTGACGTCGAACAGCGCGCGCGCGTCATCCAGCGTGATTTCCTCGACGGCACCGATCAGCCCGTATCCGGCATTGTTCACCAGCCGGTCGACACTGCCCATGGTCTGCTCGGCGAGCGCCACGAGGGCGGCCGGCGCAGCCTGATCGCCAAAGTCGAGACCATGCGCGAACGACCGCCCCGGCGCGATGGCCGCGAAACGGGCGCAGGCCTCGACACTGCGCGATGTGCCGAAAACCTTGTCGCCGCGATCCAGCGCCGCCTGCGCCAGCGCTTCGCCCAGGCCGCCGCCAATACCCGTAATCAGCCAGTTCACCATGCGTCATCTACCTTGTTGAGAGTTGCTGCGCCCTGTGTACGCCCGTGGCGGCGCAGCGCTTTGCAAGGCAGACCGCAATTGTTGTCAGGGAGCGCACGCCGGCGCGCGGCGCATTGTGACGCGGCGCCGATCATGGTTGGGAGCGAGGCAGTATAGAAGGAGGCCGGCATGGCGGTGGTGGTAGCAGGATCGATCAATGTGGACCTGATCCAGTCCGTGGATGCCCTCCCCCGGCCCGGCGAAACGGTGCTTGCCTTGCAGTCCGAGCGCCTGCCCGGCGGCAAGGGCGCGAATCAGGCCGTCGCCGCAGCGCTCGCAGGGGCGCAGACGCGCATGATCGGTGCGGTCGGCGAAGACGAATCCGGCGTCTGGATGACTGAGCAGCTCTCCGCCGCTGGAGTCGACACCCTCGCAGTGATCGCTGTCGAAGGAGCGGCGACCGGCACCGCCTACATCACCGTCGACACGTCCGGCGAGAATCAGATCATCGTGGCGTCCGGCGCCAACGCCGCCTTGGCGCCCGCCATGGTCGATACCGTGGCAGACGCCGATATCCGCGTGGCTCAGCTCGAAGTGCCAGTCGAAACCGTCGCGGCATTCTTCGCAGCCTCACCGGGAAAGCAGGCGGTCCGAGTCCTCAATGCGGCCCCTGCGGTTCTTGAAGCCAAACGCCTGTTCGCCTCGACGGATGTGCTGATCGTCAACCAGCATGAGCTGGCCATTTATCTCGGCCGGCATGACGAGCGAGCGACGCCACAGGCCGCGCTGGCGGCCCGAACGTTGATCAGCCGCGACGATCAGCTCGTCATCGTCACGCTCGGCGCATCCGGCGCGGTGGCGGTGCGGGCAGGCAGCGCTGTACATGTCCCGGCCTTTCCGGTCGTGCCGCGCGACGCCGTGGGCGCGGGTGACTGCTTTGTCGGCGCGCTGTGCGCCATGCTCGATCGCGCCGGCGACGCTCGGCCAACGGACGAGGCCCTGCTGATCTTCGCCAATGCCGCGGCCGCCCTGTGCACGCAAAAGCCCGGTGCCGTACCCGCCATGCCGCTGCGGAGCGAGGTCGAAGCCTTCATCGCCGCCCATCCGAACGAGGGCCGACCAATATAATATGCGCGAATGATCAAGAACGGATCGGTCGGCGCGATAAGGTGGGCGTGCCAATAAGGTCACGGGATTGAGATTATGAGCGAGATTACGCCGACGCCCTTCGGGTTGCCCTCCGACACAGGAGGAAAGGATTTGGGCGTGTTCCTTCCCATCGCCAACGGCGGATGGATCCTCTCGAAAAACAAGCCGCACATCGATGCGTCCTACAGCTACTGCCGCGATGCGGCGGTGCTGACGGAAAAGCACGGGCTGGATTTCGCGATGGCGATGGCCAAGTACCGCGGCTTCGGCGGCGAGACCGAGCATTGGGACTATCAGCTCGATTCCTACCTCACCATTGCCGGGGTGGCGGAAGCGACCAGCCGGGTGAAGGTGTGGGGCACGGTTCACACGCTCCTGCAGAATCCAGGCGTTGTCGCCAAGATGGTCGCCACGCTGGACCAGATCAGCGGGGGCCGCGCCGGCCTCAACATCGTCACCGGCTCCTATAAGGATGAATTCGCGCAGATGGGCGCGTGGCGCGACGATGTGAACCATGATGAGCGCTACGACCTCGCTTACGAATGGATCCAGGCGATCAAGGCGCTGTGGACCGGCGAAACCGTCACGAAAGAAGGCAAATATTTCTCGCTGGAGGATTGCCGCTCGCTGCCGACGCCCTCCACCCGCCCCTTCCTCGTCTGCGCCGGCACCTCCGGCAAGGGCATGCGCTTTTCGGCTGACGAGGTGGATGCGATCTTCCTTTCCGGCGGGACACCGGAAGAACTCAAGACCGCCAGCGAGAAGGCCAAGGCTGTCGCTGCCGACATCGGCAAGCCGATCCGCACCTATTCGATGATGACGCCCGTATTCGGCGAGACCGATGCGGAAGCGGAAGCCTTTGCGCAATCCATCCGCGACGGCTTCGACGAAGGCGCGTTGCACGGCATGATGCGCGCTTATGGCTTCCTCGACAGCGAGATCGGCAAGGAAAACGACTTCACCCGCAAGAGCCGGGCCGGCTTCATGACCCCCCATGTCATCGGCACGCCCGAGACGGTGGTCGAGAAGCTCACCGAACTGTTCGAGGTTTCCGGCACGGACGGGCTGATGCTGATCTTCCCGGATTACATGAAGGACATCCCGATCTTCGGCGAGCGTGTCCTCCCGGTGCTGCGCGAGCGCTTCCCCGGCAAGGTTCCGGTCCATGCCTGACGCGGCGCTCGTGGACATTCCCCACGTCGCCGCCAGCGATCTGGCGGGGATGATCGCGCCCGAGCGCACCGCGCTCGTGCTGGTGGATATCCAGAACGACTGGGCCGCCCCCGAGGGCCTGCTCGGGCAGCATGGGGTGGATCTCTCCGCACCCCATGCTGCCATCGACAAGGCCGAGGAGCTGGTCGCCGCGGCGCGTACCGCTGGCGTCACGCTCGCCTTCGTGCGGGTGGTGACGACGCCCGAAACCGATTCCGAGGCGCTCAAGACCTTCTACACGCGTCGCGGCGAACCCGGCGGACAGGTCATCTGTCGCAAGGGCTATGGTGCTGACTATTATCGGCTCTTGCCCGAGCCGGGCGATATCGAGGTCGAGAAGGTTCTCTACGATTGCTTCCACGGCACCGACTTTGAGGCCCAGCTCACCGAGCGCGGTATCGACACGTTGCTGATTACGGGCCTGAGCACTGACTGCTGCGTTGACGCCGCAGCCCGCTCGGCCTTCCACCGCAATTTCAATGTGTTCGTCGTTTCGGACGCCACTGCCGCCTATGAGCCTGGCCTGCATGAAGCGACGCTCAAGGTGCTCAGTAAGAACTGCGCCCTTATGGTCACCACGCAAGCCGCCAAAACGGCCTGGGCGCAATGACCGCGCAGCCGGCGATCGCCCTCGACGCCGCGAACGGCCCTCTCAGCGAAGCGCCCGCACTGAACAAAAGCAGGACCGGCGTGCTGATCGCCGCCACGGCAGGCAATGCGCTCGGCAAGACCGCCACGGTTCATGCGGTTTTCGGCACCTTCCTCGTGCCCCTCTCTCAGGAATTCGGCTGGGCGCGGTCCAGCATTTCGATGGTGCTGGCGATCCTCGCCGTCGTGAGCGCCTGCATTTATCCGCTCGCCGGTCGCTATGCCGATCGGCATGGCACCCGCAACATGGTGCTGTTGGGCAATGTGCTGTTCGCCGCTTCGGTCGCCTGCCTTGCGCTCACGAACGGCAATTTAATGCTGTTCTACCTCAACTTTCTGGCCATCAGCCTGTTCGGCTCGCTGCCCGCTACCTCGGTCTTCTCGCGCCTGGTGGCGGAATGGTTCGACACCAATCGGGGCACCGCGCTTGGCGTGAGCGCAGGGCTCGGCAACGGCATTGGTTCGGTCTGCGTGCCGATCATGACCGCGCTGATCGTCTCCACCGCGGGCTGGCGCGCGGGCTATCTGGGGATCGGCGCGCTGATCCTTTGCGTCGGCTTTCCGATCTTTTTCTTCCTGCTGCGCGATGCACCGCGCCCGGCAGCGCCGAGCAACCCATCGGAGACAGCCTCCCACATCGTGGACGGCATGACCTTGCGTGAGGCCATCGGCACCGCACCCTTCTGGCTGATGCTCATCGCCATCGCGGCCGGTGGCGGGACCATGATCGCCGTGCTGAGCCATGTCGTGCCCATTCTGGCGGACCGTGGCTATGGCCTTGGCACCGGCACCGCCATCGTCAGCATCTTCGCGCTCACTGGCTCGCTCTGGCAGATCTTCACCGGACGCGTGCTCGACAAGAGCCGCGGGCCGCGCGTGGTCGTGCCGATGTATGCGCTGGCCATTCTCGGCCTGCTGCTGCTCGAATTTTCGCCCTTCGGCGCCCTTCTGCCCGTTGCCGGCCTGTGCCTTGGCATTGCGCTCGGCGCCCAGTTCGGCGCGCTGCCTTACTTCATCGCCCAATATTTCGGGCTGCGCAGCTTTGGCGTCATCATCGGCGTCATGTATTCGGCTGTCATCGGCGCGCAGGGCATCACGCCGGTGCTGATGGATCTGAGCTACGACATGATCGGCCATTATCGCGCGGCAGTGGTCGTCGCGGTCGGCGTCATGGCCGTCGGCAGCCTGCTGCTTTTTCTGCTTCCGCCCTACGCCGCCAGCACCAGGTCGTCTGCTCCCGCCGAATGAGACGGACGGCGGCTCGCCAAGCGAGAGGACGCCCCACGTCAAGACACCGGCACACCCAAACCGGCATCTTCCAGGCACTTACTCCAGATAGGCGAGTCGCTGCATGACCTATGAAGGACGGAAAAAATACCTGGCGCTGACGGCGTTCTGCCTGCTGTTTTTCATGCTCAACGCCTTCACCTTCAACGGGCTTGGCGTCGTGCTTCCCTATATGGTCGAGGAGATGGGCTGGCCCTGGGCCGTCGCCGGCCTTGGCTTCACATTCCTGGGCGTGGCGTGCGGCTTGTCCAGTCTTGCACCCGCTATCTCGATCCGGCGCCTCGGCGTTTCCCGCACGATGATGATCGGCGGCGCGCTTCTCCTCATCGGCTTCACCTGCCTGGCCGTCACCAGAACGGCGATGGTCTACTTCATCGGCACGGCGTTTGCCGGCGTCGGCTTCTCGATGTGCGGGACCACGGGCGGCGTGAACGTCATTTCCCACTCCTTCGAGAAGCGCTCGACCGCCATGGGCGTGTACTTCACCGCGGGCGGCATGGGCGCGGTTGTCGGGCCGCTGATCGCGTTTTCCACGCAGGCGATCACCGGCGAGTGGCGCCATTACTGGTGGACGGCCGCCATTGCCGCCGTGCTGCTCTCGATGTTCGCCGCCCTCGTCACCAGCGACCGGCCCGGTGATGCCGAGGTTGCGCCTAAGCCCCGGAAAGCCATGGCCACGGACGGCTGGACGGCACGGGCCGCGATGCGCACCGCGCAATATTACATCGTGGTCGGCGTCTACACCTCATTCCTGCTGATCAACACCACCGTCCACGGCTTTGCGGTGAAGCATCTGACCGAGACCGGCCTGACCATGGGTGCGGCCGCCACCGTGATGAGCGGCATTGCCCTCGTCAGCGCCGCCGGATCGATGATCGCCGGCATGGCGGGCGAGAAAATCGGCGCGCGCGAGCTCACCTTGCTCTCCATCACCTCCACCTCGCTCGGCGTGCTGGCGCTGATGATCGGCGGCAATCTGTTCGTCGTCTCGCTGGCCGTGATCGGTCTGGGTGTCGGCTTCGGCTTCAGCTATGTCAGCACGGCGATGTTGATGCTCAACCTGTTCGGCAAGCGCGCCAATCTGGAGCTCTATTCCACGATGAGCCTGATATCGACTGCAGCCGCCATCGGCCCGGCGCTGGGCGGCGTCATTCGTGACGAAACGGGCGGGTTCTCGCTTGTATTCCTCGGCTGCGCCCTGCTCGGCTTCATCTTCGTCGGAGCCTTGCTCTTGCTCCGCACGCCGGAGCTTCCCCAACAAGACACAGCGGAGGATGCCGAGCCCGCCTTGGCAGCATGACATGACCCAAGCCCAGCCCAAACCCGCTCCGATGTTCGCCAATCCCGCCACGGCTCCCTATCAGGTGACCGAAGCCGAGAAGGACGCGCTCGCCGCCGCCATCGATTCCGATGAGTTGGTCACCCTCGCCCTTGAACTCGGCAACATTCCGAGCCGCTCACGTGAGGAAGCCGCCGCCGCGCAATATGTCTATGACTGGATGGATCGCGAAGGCTTCCAGCCCCGCCGCGCCGGCGCCACGCCCGAGCGACCCAACATCATCGGCGAATATGGCGGCTTGGGTACGGGCGCCAACCTGCTCTTCACCGCCCATCTCGATACGGAAAGCCCGAGCGGCGACCTCTCGCAGGACAAGTTCCGCTATCGCGAGACAACGATGCGCGATCCGGAATGGACGCAGTGCTGGCTCGATGAGGATGGGCGCCTGCGCGGCTTCCCCATCTCCAACGATCGCGGGCCGATGGCCTGTTTCCTGATGGCGGCCAAAGCGCTCAAGAAGGCGGGCATCGGCCTTGCCGGCAAGGCCTGGCTCACCGCCTGCCCCGGCGAGATCGGCCCGGAGCCGATCGAGGAATTCTCCGGCATCGACTATCTCGGCAAGGATATCGGCGCGCATTATCTGTTCCACCATGGCGGCGTCGCGCCCGATTACGCCATTGCCGCCGAAGGCACGGATTTCGGCCTGACCTGGCAGGGCTGCGGCTATGCCCTCTTCCGCGTGCGCATCTTCGGCACCGGCATGTTCACGCCGATCTTGGAGACGCCGGAGACCGTCGCCCAGCACCTCAACCCCATCTATAAACTCGGCCCGGTCATCGACGCGCTGCACCAGTGGGGCCGGCAGTGGGAAGCGCAGGGCGTGTTCGAGACGGCTGGGGGCCTCTCCCTTCCCAAGACGCAGATCGCCTCAGTGCGCGCCGGTGCACCGACCGATTATGGCGCCGGCACCGAAGTGTGCGCCATCTATGTGGAAGTGTGCCTCGCGCCGGGGCAGAAATCCGCGCAGGCCTATCATCAGATCGTCGCGGCCATGCGCACGCTCGATCTCGACAGCTTCGATGTCGAGCCAATGGTCGTCCGCCACGGTTTCGTTGCCGACGCGGACGAAGTCGCGCCACTCGCCGGCGCGGTGGATGCCGCTACGCGCCTCGCCCGGCAGGCGCCGGTGGAGCGCGCGCATCCGGTCTATTCCAGCATGTGGCGCGACCATAATGTGTTCAACATGCAGGGCATTCCCGCCATCACAACTGGCATGCCACGCTGGCGCCCGACGCCCGAGGATCTGCACTCGAGCGCCCTCATCTACGCGCTGACCATGCTGGCAGTGTGCGGACGCTCCGAGCACGCACCGAATTCTGCTGCGATTTCATCTGTTTACGGAGGCAGGGATGACCCATTCTGAAACAGCCGCCGCGTGATGGATTGACCGGGCTCTCTCAGGCGCGCATCTTGGCGGGCATAAAGACCCGGGAGAGGCGCACCAAAACATAGAGAACCGCCGTTGCGCTCGACTACAAATGCCTACCCCAAGGAGCAGCGACTCAGCGCATGGAGCTTTGCGCTCAAGCGCCTTTCGATCACGCTGGAGGCCGCCGACGAGGCCACGCTCTACGGCGAGCTTATCCAGTTCACCAGCAGCAACGGAATCGTGTTTGTGCGCCTGCTGGCCACCGCTCAGGAATATACCGTTGATTTTCGCGACGAGCCGGGCTGCTTCTGGCTGGCCGTGACGCTCGATGCGCCCAGCATTGCGCGCAACGCCACCACCAGCTTCACCCTCGATGATGGTCACATGGTCTGCGCGCGCAGCGAAATGCCGATGTCGCTGCAGTTCACCGGCGATCACCGCGTGCTGCTGCTCAAGATTCCGCCGCGCGCGCTCGATCAGCGCCTCAAGGCCCTGCTGCCCGAAAAGCCCCGGCACCTTTCCGCCGACAGTGGCCCTGCCCGCCTGCTCTCGACCGTGCTGCGCTCGCTGGCGGACATGGGCAATGACGTGACGGACGAGGAACTGCGCCCCGTCGAACTGGCCCTCCCCGAGTTTCTGCTGGCCAGCCTGCTCAACGATGCGCCCGCCCGCGCGCTCGGTGGCGCGGCGGGCATGCGCGCCGCGCTGCTGGAGCGGATCTTCCAGACCATCGAGATGCGCCTCTCGGACCCCAATCTGAATTACCAGCAGGTCGCGGCCGAACATGGCATTTCCCCGCGCTATCTGCAGAAGCTTTTTGAATCGATCGACGACAGCTTTGGCCATTATGTGAAGGTGCGGCGGCTGGAGCGCTGCCGGCTCGACCTGCGCAGTCCGCTCCACGTCCAGAAATCTATCTCGGACATCCTGTTCCAGTGGGGCTTCAACGATTCCGCCTCGTTCAGCCGCGCCTTCCGCGAGCAATATGGCATTTCCCCGCGCGACTATCGCAAGATGCCGGCCGTGGACGAGGCCGATCATGGCCCCGACACCCTGCGGCGCGGTCGGTCGACGGCCAAGCGGGCGGTCAGCGACGAAGCCGCCGTCGCGCCGGTCGAGGAGTTGGACAGCGGCGAGGCGGAAACAGACGGCGTCGAGGCCAATGTCATCCCGGCGATCGGCGATGAAGGCACGGTGCGGCATCATCATCTGCCGGTGAGCCCGCGCACGGTCCATTGGGGCTATTTCAGCTCGGCGATCAAACCGGCGCTGATGGTGCGCTCGGGCGACTTCGTGACGGTGGAGACGCTAACCCACCACGCCAATGACGATCCCGAACGCATGGTCGAGGGCGATCATGGCGCAGAGAGCGTCTATCGCTGGGACGAGACAGGCCGGGCTATCGAGCGGCGCGGTGCTGGCCCGATGAGCGCCAGCGAGTTCGGGCGCGGCCCCGGCGAGGGCTTTGGCGTGCACATCTGCACCGGGCCGATCGCCATTCAGGGCGCGGAGCCGGGCGACATCATCGAAGTACGCATCCTCAGCCTGGAGCCGCGTCGGAGCGGCAATCCGCGCTTTCAGGGCAAGTCCTTCGGCAGCAATGCCGCAACCTTCTGGGGCTTCCACTATAACGATCTGCTCACCGAGCCTAAGAACCGCGAAGTGATCACCATCTACGAGGTTGAATCCGGCGGCGAACGGCGGCCCACGGCTCACGCGGTCTATTCCTATCATTGGACACCACAGACCGACCCCTCAGGCACCGTCCACGAGCGCTATGATTATCCTGGCGTGCCGGTCGATCCTGAGACGATCGAGCGCAATTACGACATCCTCCAGAATGTCGAAATCCCGATCCGCCCGCATTTCGGCGTCATCGCGCTGGCGCCGGCCCATGCCGAGCCGGTCGATACCATTCCGCCCAGCGCCTTTGGCGGCAATATGGACAATTGGCGGACCGGCCCCGGATCGAGCGTGTTCCTCCCCGTGCAGGTCTCGGGCGGACTGCTTTCGCTAGGCGACCCGCATGCCTCGCAGGGCGATTCCGAACTATGCGGCACCGCCATCGAATGCTCGATGACCGCGCTCATTCAAGTGATCCGCCACCCCGCCGGCGAGCTGACCGGCAAGCTGCGCGATCTCGATTATCCGATGATCGAAACCGAGACCGAATGGGTCATCATGGGTTTCAGTCACCCGGATTATCTGAAGGAACTGGGCGAGGACGCGCAGAGCGAAGTCTACAAGCGCGCATCCATCGATGCCGCCATGCGCGACGCGTTCCGCAAGGCGCGGCGCTTCCTGATGACCACCAAGGATCTCTCGGAAGACGAAACCATCTCGCTTCTGTCGGTCGGGGTGGATTTCGGCATCTCGCAGGTCGCCAACGGCAATTGGGGCGTCCACGCGATCATTCGCAAGGAACTGTTTACCGCCTGATCGCTGGCTCCTGCTCGGCAAGCACGGCCTGCGCTGCCTGATCGACGAGGCCCCGCAATCTGATCGTGCGATCCACCAAGGCGGGGCCGACCAGCACATTGGTCATCACGATGGCGACCAGATTTCGGCCGGGATGGACGAAGAAATAGCTGTTGGCAGAGCCCGACCAGCCGCCGGCGCCGGCCGGCATCCCGCCGCGCTGCTCGCTGACCGCATCGCCGAGGCCCAGGCCATAGCCGAACAGGACATTCTCGTGCGGCTGCCCGCCAGTCTCCAGCCGGGGCTGGAACATCTGGTCCACTGTCTCGGGCCGGAGGAGGCGCTTGCCGTGCCATGCCCCCCGATTGGCCAGCATCTGCGCGAAGTTCAGATAATCATGCAGTGTGCCGGCCAGCGCCCCGCCGCCGTCGAACGGCCGGGCGGGGTCGCGATATTCGGACGTCGCCGCCGGCTCGATAGCCTGCAGGCCGCCGTCCACCGCCGCATAATTGGTGACGAGCCGCGTGGCGCGCGCATCGTCCACCACGAAGCGCGTGTCCGTCATCTCGAGCGGATCGAAAATGCGGGCTTGCAAGAACGCATCGAGGCCCTGCCCCGTCACCCGCTCGATCAGCGCGCCCAGAATGCCGGTGGAATTGCCATAAGAGAAGCGCGCGCCGGGCTGATGCAGCAGCGGGGCCTTGGCGAGGCGCGCGATCAGCTCGTCCATCGTTCTGGCTGGAGGCGCATCATCGGCATTCTGCCCGACCCCGCCAGCGCGCATCACGCCATGGCGGCGATAATATTGCTGCACCGGGCCGTTGCCGGTGAAATTGTAAGTTACCCCGCTGCTGTGGGTCAGCAGATCGCCAATGGTCACCGGGCGGTTCAGCGGCTCGGTCACCATCGCATCGAGGCTGCCGCTCTTGTAGACCCGCAGATCCGCGAATTCCGGCATGTAGCGGCTGAGCGGCGCATCGATGGCGATCTTGCCTTCTTCCACCAGCATCATCACCGCGACGCTCGTAATCGGCTTGGTCATCGAATAGAGCCGGAAGATCGCATCGGCGGGCAGTACGCGGCCGGCTTCCAAATCCAGCTTACCGATCGAAACGCGAAGCCGCTCCCGGCCGTCCTTGACGATCACGGCTTGCGCATTGGGCAGCTCCCGCGCGTCGACCATGGCCTGCAGCCCCGCACGCAGGGCGGCCAGTGCATCGGTCGGCGCGACGGCCTCTGCCGCAGCACCGGCCTTGGCCGCGAGCGGCGTGGCCGTCAGCCAGAGACAGGCCAGCGCACCAGCCGCCAGTCGGGCGGCGGCCCGCATCAGTACGGCCGGTCGCCTGCGATCGTCACCCGATAGCCCGAGCGTGTTTCCGGGAAATAATCCCAGGTCGCGAAATGCTGAGTGCAGCGATTGTCCCAGAAGGCGACCGAATGCGGCTGCCAGCGGAAGCGGACCTGGAAATTCGGGTTCTTAACATGCTCGGTGAGGAAGCGCAGCACCGCATCTCCTTCCTCGGCCGAGAGGCCGTTGATCTTGATCGTCTTCGACTTGCTGATGAACAGGCATTTGCGCTTGGTCACCGGGTGGGTGCGGACGACAGGGTGCGTGTTGCGTGGGTAAACCTTGTCCACATCCGGGAACAGCTCGCGATAGATGTGGTTGGAATCATGGACCGCCGTCAGCGGTTCCAGAAAGGCCTGCATGGCCGGCGACAGCGCGTCGTAGGCGGCATACATGCTCGACCACAGCGTATCGCCGCCCGTGGGGGGCACGGTGTGCATGTACAGAATGCTGCCCATCGGCGGTTCGGCATCTTCGCTCAGGTCCGAATGCCAGTCCTCGCCGGCGATGAACTTGCTGTTCGCATCCGCATGGATCGCTACGATTTCGGGATGCTCGGCAAGGCCGGACACACCGCTGTGCAGCGCCAGCTCGCCGAAATAGCGGCCGAGGCGCTTGTGATTGTCATGCTCCAGATTCTGGTCGCGGAAGAACAGCACCTGATGTTCCATCAGCGCATCATGCAACTCGCTGACGACCTTGTTGCCGAGCGGGGCGTTCAGATCGACCCCGAACACTTCGGCACCGATCCGCCGGGTGACGGGGCGGATATCAAGAACATCATATGACATGGCGAACAACCTCGACTGGAACGTAACCCTTGGCATGTGGGCTGCGCGATCATGCGCCAGCGGCGCACACACGTCTTGTCAGCCCGCGAAAGCTCGATTGTCCGGCAGCGCCTGCCGCGCATTGGCGCGGGTCTGGCGGGGCGCCTCCTCGAAGCGCTCGCGATAGGCCCGGCTGAAATGCGCCGACTGGTTGAAACCCCAGCGGAAGGCGATCTCGGAAATGCTCAATTGCGCATGAAGCGGATTGACGAGATCGGCCCGCGCGCGCTCAAGGCGGCGCCCCTTCACATAGCCGGTCACCGTCTGCCCTGAGCGCGCAAAGAGCTGCTGGATATAGCGCACAGATACGCCCTCGCTGCGCGCAACGGACTGCACCGAGAGGTCCGCGTCGGTCAGATTGGTTTCGATCGTGCGGCAGATCCGCTCGAACTGCCGAGCGCGGTGCGCGGCGGCACCACCCTTGGCCTCCACGCCGCCGGCATGCGCGATCACCGGGACGAGCAATTCGATCAGCGCCGTCTCAAGCGGCGCGAATTCGCGCGCCCGGCCTTGCGAGAGCGAGTCAGCGGCGCTGCGCAACAGCGCCAGCAGCGCATGGGCCACCAGACTGTCCGGCTGAATAACGCCGATCCGCCGCGCCAGCGGCGCCAGCATCCGGGCGTCGATCGCGACGCTGGGGATGCGCACGAAGAACTGGCGGAACTGCGTCTTGAACCGAAGCGCGGCGTCGACGCCCGTCGCGCCATAGATGAGGCAGTCGCCGGTGAGCGGCATCACGCCTTCATGCGTCTCCAGCGAGGCCTCGCCATCAATGAGCAGACCCAGCCACAGGCCGGGCGCGGCCCCCGGCGTGCGACCCGCGATGGTAAGGGCGCCGCCCGTCACCACCGCGAATTCAAAGCCCATCGGCGAGGTAATAGCGAGCACCGACCCGCCTGCCTCCGCCGTATTGGGAAACGGCATTTGGAGGCGCTGCATGGCGGCGGCCCATGCCGGGGCGCGCTCCGCCGCCGGCAGCGACGCGACGTCGAAGGACCAGGCGTCCGGACTGGAGACTGCCTCCCCAGGCCGGGCCGGATCAGCGGGGATCGCGGACACTGCCCTTGTTCGGGAACATGCCACGGTCGATCCGCACATGGATGCCCTGCGTGCCATCGACAACCTGCGTCACGCCGAAGTCGGCACCGACGCTCATCAGCGAATAGGCATCGGTCCGCGACAGGCCCTGATGCTCGGAGAGCAGCTCGATCATGTCCATGGCGGCATTCTTCATCGCCGCATCGAGATCATCGCCAAAGCCGTGGACGATCCAGTGATTGGGCGTCTCCAGCAGCGGCGATGGGAACTTGAAATCCTTACGCAGGATGATCTGGAACAGCACGTCGAGCGAGGCTTCGATGGCCGTGCCGCTGATCTCGCCATCGCCCTGGCTGACATGCGGATCGCCGATGGAGAACAGCCCGCCCTTCACCTGCACGGGATAATACATGCGGGCATTGGCGCCGATCCGCCAGTTATCGATATTGCCGCCATGCAGGCCCGGCGGGATGGTGCTGACCGGCGCATCGACCGCAGGCGCGACGCCGGCGGTGCCCAGATGCGGGCGGGCAGGAATGGTTACGCCGGGCAGCGCCGGTTGCCGGTCGCAATGCGGGCAATTGGTGATGCGGCCAGGCGTCGTATAAACGCCCTCGACATCATAGGCGTAAAGCGCGGTGGCGGTGTTGGCGTTCGGGTCCAGCTCGTAGATCGTCACCCGCTCGGTCTCGCCGAATTCCTTATAGAGATGCCCCCAGTTCGCCTGCAGATTGGACCCGTAGTTGAAGCGCGGCGTCATCTGGAAATAGCGCACTTCCAGCATGTCGCCGGGCTCTGCGCCCTCGACATAGATCGGCCCGGTCATGATGTGACAGCCCGGTGCGCGCGTGCTGGGATCGACCTCGGTAAAGATGCGCTGGATGTGCTCGTCGAACATCAGCTCGGGATCATCGCCGGCGTGGTGCGTCACCGCCTGCGCCTGGATGAGATCGCCGCTCTTGACGGTCAGCGCTGGTTTCAGTTCCGGTGAGAAGAAGCCCCAGTGCACGGTCTCAGGCGTCGCCCGCAAATAGTGCAGCGCTCCGGGCTGCGTTTCGCTCCGTCGCATTCCATGATTGCAGATCAGCGCCATAATTCCCCTGCTCGTCAGTCAGTGTTGGGTTTGTGGAGGCTCAGGAAGCCCCGATGAGAATGCTCGTCATGCCGAGCGACTTGTGATGGATGAAATTGGGGTGCAGCTGCGCTTCCTCGCCCGGATGACGCGCACCCAGCACATAGAGCAGCGGCCAGAAATGGTCCGGCGTCGGCACCGACAGGCGGGCATCGTCGCCCAGCGCCGCGAAATCGATGACCGTCTGCGGCCGATCCGCGACCACGGCATCCAGCATCGTGCTGTTGAACCGGTCGGCCCACGGATAGGGCTCGGCATCCGGGTTGTTCCAGTCCATCGCCGGCAGATTGTGGACGATGTTGCCGGTGCCCATGATGAGCACGCCTTCGTCGCGCAGCGGGCGGAGCATCTGGCCGATCTTCCAGTGCTGCTCAGGCGTGGCATTCACGTCCATGCCCAGCTGCACGACCGGAACATCGGCCTCGGGATAGGCGTGGACGAGCACCGTCCAGGTGCCATGATCCAGGCCCCAATTGGCATCCATATGGACCGGCACGGGATCGAGCAGTTCGGCCACACGCCGCGCCAGGGCGGGGTCGCCGGGCGCCGGATATTGCATGTCGAACAGGGCCTGCGGGAAGGCGCCGAAATCGTGGATCGTGCGGGGCTGCGCCATCGCCGTCACGGCCGTGCCGCGTGTCAGCCAGTGCGCCGAGATGCACAGGATCGCCTTGGGCTTGCCGATGCTCTGTGCGATGCCCTGCCAGGCCTGCGTGGTGCTGCTCTGCTCGAGCGCCACCATGGGGCTGCCATGGCCGAAGAAGATCAGCGGCAGGCGGCTCATTGTCCGGCTCCTGTTGCGCAGGCGCGCCTTGCGGACAGACAGGGTTGAACTTGTAGGCTCATGGTCGCTTTTGCCTCATGCTTGCCGCTCGGGCCGTTGCATTGGATGACTGGAGGCTATGGGAAGGGTTGCGGCCCGGTCTTGCAGATTGGCGCACAACATGTTGTTCCGCCAACCCGCCAGCGGGCCGCGCGCACCCCTCATTCCTTGGTGAACGTCTCGGGAATCTGCGGATTTTCGCCCGCCTTGCCCCACAGCAGGATCTCATTGCCCCAGGGGTCGACAAAGCAGTGGTTATAGCCGTTGAACTCGGCCCAATAATGGTCGCGCCACAGCAGCGTCGCGCCCAGTTCCTGCGCCGTCGCCAGGATTCGATCCGCCGAATCATCGTCGCTGATCAACACCCAGATGCGCGGCTTGCGGCCATCGCTGGCGATATGGCGCGGCGCGACGCCTGCCGGGTCGGGATGCGGGCGCATATTGTCGACCTTGGCGATGCCCATATGGAGATTGCCGATCTCGCTGTCCGTCCCGTCCTTCTTCTTGAAGAAGCCGCCCGGCACCATGCGGTGATAGACGCCCATCGGGCGGGGATCATTCTCCCAGCCGAAGACCTGCGCGTAGAATTCGCCGGCAGCATTGGGATCGTCGGCGGGAATATCGAAGAAAATAAGCGAATTGGTCATCATCACCTCTGACTGGACACAAGCCTTTCGGCCGCCGCGCCAGTTAGGCAGCGCGGCGGACGCGAAGCTGTGTCTCCTGCGAACAATGTTTTGATTTCGGGCCTCAGCCCGTCGCGGCGAGGCCCTGCCCCGCCGCCGGCGAGATCAGGAGGTTGCGTGCAACCGCGTGACCGGCGCCGAGGGGCCGCGACGACGGTCCCACTCCTGCTGGTAGCGGTCCACCAGCCACACATTGAGCTGGCGCTGCGCATCTTCCTGCCAGCTATAGCGCCCGCGCGGGGCGAAGCGGGACGAGAGCCCCTGCTGCACCAGCAGATCGACGTGCAGATCCTGCGCGACGATATCCGCCGTGTGCTCGTCATTGATCCGGCGCTTTTCCTCGAACTCCGGGTCCTCGAAGGCGCTGGGATGATAGAGGCTGCCGAAGGTCAGGCCGTGCGTGGTCGGCGAACGCGCATCCATGATGAGGTAGATCACCACATCGTTGAGCACGACCAGCGACAGCGTCGGCGGCAGGTTCACGAACAGCAGCCGGCTCTGCTCCTCCTCCGTCAGCTTGGGGAAGACCGGCAGCAGCGCCTTCTCGGTGGGGTTGAAGCTCGCATTGGGGTGCGTGGACCCGTTGAGGCGATAATAGCCCGCCGTCTCGCGCGGCACTTCGGGGAAGCTCGCCAGCGAACTCGGGACGAAATCGTGCAGCCCCTGGTGAAGCCGGCTGGCATGATAACCATCATTGTTATTCTCGAACTGGACCTTCCAGTTCCACGGATATTCGTGGGACAGCGGCTCGGGGCCGCGCAGGCTGGCAAACTCGTAATTCGCCACCACCGGCTCGATCGGCCCCATGCGCGATGCCAGCGATTCCGCTTCGGAATCGAAATTGACGAAGATGAAGCCGTGCCACAGCTCCACCTTGAGCTTGGGCAGATTATACTGCGCCTTGTCGAAATTGCAGGTGCGGCCCATCGCCGGCGCGCCGACCAGCTTGCCGTCCAGATCATAGGACCAGTGGTGATAGGGGCAGGTGAAACCGCGCGTATTGCCCTTGCCTTCCGCCACCAGCATGGCGCGGTGCTGGCACACGGCGGACATCGCCTTGATCTCCCCGTCCCGCCCGCGCGAGATGATGATCGGCTCATTGGCGTGGCTGGTCGTGAAGAAATCCCCGACCTCCGCGATCCACTCGTCCCGCCCGACGCAGAGCCACTCGCGATAGAACAGCGCGTCCTTCTCGAAGTCGTAGAACTCCTGACTCGTGTAGATCTCCGGCGGCAGCGTCTCCGCCTCGTCCGTGGGCTTCACCGAGGAGGCAAAGCTGTCGAAGAACTTGTCGGTCAGAAGAGTCATGTCACATCCTCGCAATTGGCGACCACGCCGCGCCGCGCGTTCAGTCCCGACCCTCGGCCAGAACCGCCATGCAGCGCGAAGCACCCCAGGCTGAGAAGATGTGTACCAACCGCCGCCCCGACTGGCTTTGCGCCGGGCGACCAACTTTTTGTCGAGAGAGGCAGGGTGGACCGGGTGGCGCGAAGCTGCGCGGGTTGGCCGGCGCCGTCAATAAGAGAGGTTGGGGTGCATTCCGGACGCGGCGCTGGCCCGACGCCGCGCATTCACGACGGGGCACGCTCTATAGCGCTTAACCTGTCTGCGATAAGGGGAAATGGTGGAGCCGAGGGGGATCGAACCCCTGACCTCTACACTGCCAGTGTAGCGCTCTCCCAGCTGAGCTACGGCCCCGATCATTGCAGCGGCGACGGGTGGGTCCGTCGCGGCGAGGCGCTGCCTTTAGGTCAGGCTCTGCCTCGCTGCAAGTCCATTTTTTATGGCGCGCAATCTTTCCTGCGCGCTCAGTTTTCTTCGTCGTTATCGTCGCCGGCATCGACGCCGAGATCGTCATCGCCGCCGAGATCGACGTCGTTGTCGGGCGAGCCTTCGGCCTCATCGACGTCGATGTCGATGTCCAGATCATCGTCCGCCGTGCTTTCCGTATCCGCGCCGGCCGCGACCTTCTGCGGCGCTTCCTCGAAGGGCAGCGGCTGCTTGGACTTGAGCACGGGCTCGGGCGTCCAGACATTGCCGCATTCGATGCATGTCACGGGCTCGTCCTTGCCCAGATCATAGAAGCGCGTTGCGCATTTGGGGCAGGTCCGCTTCGATCCCCATTCAGGCTTCACCATGTGCCGCCTCATCCTTCCAGAGAGTAATAGCCAAGTGCGCGGACAGGCAGGCCTGCCGCGAAGTGTGGGGCGCCTTGCCATAGCGGGCGGGCACTGTCAAAAGCAGTTCGCCATTTTTATTGCCCGCCCTCCTGCTCCGCGCAGCGACGGCCATTTTTCGGACCTGATTTTCATGACTGACATTGCGCGCAACATGCTCTTCGAGCCTGGCGCTCCGCTGCGCGGCACGGTGACCGTGCCCGGCGACAAGAGCATTTCCCACCGATCCCTGATGTTGTCCGCGCTGGCGGTGGGCGAGAGCTGCGTCTCCGGCCTGCTGGAAGGCGAGGACGTGCTGGCAACGGCGGCGGCGATGCGGGCGCTCGGCGCGCAGATCACGCGCGGCGAGGATGGCGTGTGGCGCATTCATGGCGTCGGCGTCGGCAGCCTGACGCAGCCCGCGACCGCGCTCGACATGGGCAATAGCGGCACCTCGACGCGCCTGCTGATGGGCCTGCTGGCGAGCCATGATCTCACCGCGACCTTCGTAGGCGATGCCTCGCTGAGCAAGCGCCCGATGGGCCGGGTCACCACACCGCTCGGGCTGATGGGCGCCGAGTTCATGACCTCGCCGGGCGGCCGCCTGCCGCTCACCATGCGCGGCATCGCCCCGGCGGTGCCGATCGAGTACCGGTTGCCGGTTGCATCGGCCCAGGTGAAGTCGGCCGTACTGCTCGCCGGCCTCAACACGCCCGGCATCACCCGCGTCATCGAGCCGGTGCCAACACGCGATCATAGTGAGCGGATGCTACGCGGCTTCGGGGTGGACCTGGTCGTGGGGATCGAAGCAGACGGCACGCGGATCATCTCGCTGACCGGTGAGGCCGAACTCAAGCCACAGACGCTGGTGGTGCCGGGCGACCCCTCCTCCGCCGCCTTCCCCGTGGTCGCGGCGCTGATCACGCCGGGGTCGGACATCACCGTCACCAATGTCGGCATGAACCCCACCCGCACCGGCCTGTTCGCCATGTTGCAGGCGATGGGCGCGGACCTGACGCTGACCAACCAGCGGGAAGTCGGTGGCGAGCCGGTCGCGGATATCGTCGCGCGCCACAGCACGCTCACAGGCATCGACGTGCCACCCGAGGTCGCGCCGAGCATGATCGATGAATTCCCGATCTTCTTCGTCGCGGCAGCCTGCGCACAGGGCACCACCCGCACCACCGGGCTGGATGAGCTGCGGGTGAAGGAATCGGACCGACTCGCCCTGATGGCGCAGGGCCTCGCCCGCCTCGGCGTGTCGGTAGAGGAGACACCCGACGGCCTCATCATCCACGGACGCGGTGGCGAGCCGCTGGACGGCGGCAATGAACCGCCGACGATCGGTGCCGATCTCGATCACCGCATCGCGATGAGCTTCGCGGTCGCCGGTCATCACACGCGCGGCGGCCTCATCATCGACGATATGAGCCCGGTCGCAACGAGCTTTCCCGGCTTCACCGACATGCTGGCCACGCTCAAGGGCGCGGCATGATCATTGCCGTCGATGGTCCCGCTGCCTCCGGCAAAGGCACAATCGCGCGGGCGCTGGCCCGGCATTATGGCCTGCCCCATCTCGACACGGGCCTGCTGTATCGCGCCGTTGGTATGACAGTCGCGCGGCAGGGCGGGGACGCCGACAATCCGGCCGATGCCGCAGCGGCCTGCGCTTTTCCGGACAGCCTGCTCGCCGATCCGGCGCTGCGGTCGGAGGAAGCCGGCCCCCTCGCCAGCCGCGTCTCTCGTCACCCGCAGGTGCGCGCGGCGCTGCTGGAGCGGCAGCGTGCCTTCGCCGCACAGCCGGGCGGCGCGGTGCTCGACGGGCGGGATATCGGCACGGTGATCGCGCCGGATGCTGACGCCAAATTGTTCGTCACCGCCAGCCTTGCGGTGCGCGCACAGCGCCGCCATGCGGAGCTCACCGCCCATGGCCATCCCGTCGCGCTGGAGGCCCTCTCCGCCGACCTCGCCGAGCGCGACGCGCGTGACATGCAGCGCGCCGATGCGCCCCTGAAGCAGGCCCAAGATGCGGACTTGCTGGATACCAGCAATTTGAGTATAGACGCCGCCGTTCAGCATGCGATCGCGCTGGTGGACGCTCGCCTGAAGAGTCGCCATTAGACGGCTTGGATGAGGCGCTTCGCGTTGCGAGGCGCCCTTTTGCTTTTCCCAAAGCACGAGTGATCGCCTTCGCGCCGCCTGGTGAATGCCCGGCCGGCATGAGGTCGTTCGGGCAGTTTGGCCAAAGACCACCGGAGACAACCGGTTGGCCAGCAACGACTTGAAGGAACTCTTACATGGCCTCTCAGGCAAACCCGACGCGCGATGATTTTGCCGCGCTTCTCAATGAATCTCTTGGTGGTGCAGACGGCGGCTTCGAAGGCCGCGTGGTCAAGGGCACCGTCACCGGCATCGAAAACGACCTCGCCGTCATCGACGTGGGCCTCAAAAGCGAAGGCCGCGTGCCGCTGCGCGAGTTCGCCATGCCCGGCCAGAAGGCCGATCTGAAGGTTGGCGACGAAGTCGAGGTCTATGTCGACCGCGTCGAGAACAGCAATGGCGAGGCCATGCTCTCGCGCGACCGCGCCCGCCGCGAAGCCGCGTGGGACAAGCTGGAATCCGAATTCGCCGAGAGCGCCCGCGTTGAGGGTGTCATCTTCGGCCGCGTGAAGGGCGGCTTCACCGTCGATCTCGACGGCGCCGTGGCCTTCCTTCCCGGCAGCCAGGTCGACATCCGCCCCGTGCGCGACGTCACCCCGCTCATGGACATTCCGCAGCCCTTCCAGATCCTCAAGATGGACCGTCGTCGTGGCAACATCGTCGTGTCGCGTCGCGCGATCCTGGAAGAGACCCGCGCCGAGCAGCGCAGCGGCCTCATCCAGACGCTGAGCGAAGGCCAGATCATCGAGGGCGTGGTCAAGAACATCACCGATTACGGTGCGTTCGTTGATCTGGGCGGCATTGACGGCCTGCTGCACGTCACGGACCTGAGCTACAAGCGGATCAACCACCCGAGCGAGATGATCAACATCGGCGACACGGTGAAGGTGCAGATCATCCGCATCAACCGCGACACGCAGCGCATCAGCCTCGGCATGAAGCAGCTCGAGAGCGATCCGTGGGAAGGCGCATCGGCCAAGTACCCGATCGGCGCCAAGCTCTCCGGCCGCGTCACGAACATTACCGAATATGGTGCGTTCGTCGAGCTGGAGCCCGGCATCGAGGGTCTGGTCCACGTTTCGGAAATGTCCTGGACCAAGAAGAACGTCCACCCCGGCAAGATCGTTTCGACGAGCCAGGAAGTGGAAGTTCTGGTGCTCGAGGTCGATGCCGAGAAGCGTCGCATCAGCCTTGGCCTCAAGCAGGCCCAGTCCAACCCCTGGGAGAGCTTTGCCGAGCGTCACCCGGTCGGCAGCCAGGTCGAGGGCGAAGTCAAGAACGCCACCGAGTTCGGCCTGTTCATCGGCCTGGACGGCGACGTCGACGGCATGGTTCACATGTCCGACATCGCGTGGGGCATCTCCGGCGAGGACGCGCTCAACCTGCACCGCAAGGGCGAGACCGTTCAGGCCATCGTGCTTGACGTGGACGTCGAGAAGGAACGCATCAGCCTCGGCATGAAGCAGCTCGAAAAGGGTGCGCCGGCAGCTGGCGCGGTGCGTGGCACCGGCCTCAACAAGAACGAGACCGTGACCGTGACCGTTCTGGAAGTCCGCGACGGCGGCCTGGAAGTTCAGGCTGGCGACGACGGCGTGACCGGCTTCATCAAGCGCAGCGACCTTGGCCGCGACCGCGACGAGCAGCGCCCCGAGCGCTTCCAGGTCGGCCAGAAGTTCGACGCACTGGTGATCGGTTTCGACCGCTCCAAGAAGCCGAACTTCTCGGTCAAGGCGCTCCAGATCGCCGAAGAGAAGCAGGCTGTCGCGCAGTACGGTTCGTCCGACAGCGGCGCGTCGCTGGGCGACATTCTGGGTGAGGCGCTCAAGGCGAAGAACTGATCGCCGGGGCTTTTCCCACCCTCTAATAATTGCGGCAGTGGGCCGGTCGAGCAATCGGCCGGCCCGCTCCGTTTCCGGGGTTCTGCGGGAATTTTCTTGATTGCTCGCCGATGTTGGCGCATCGCGCGAGTCACGGAAAACGCAACGAAGGGGGACTCGGGGCACTTCCGGATTATGGGGGACGGCTTCGGCCTTTTCGGAAAGTAGCAGAGATGATTCGTTCTCAGCTCGTTCAAAAGCTTGCGCTTCTTCATCCTGACCTCAGCGGGCAGGAAGTCGACCGCATCGTGGATATCGTTTTCGACTCGATCACCGCGCGTCTGGCCGAAGGGGGCCGGGTAGAACTGCGTGGATTCGGCGCCTTCACCACCCGCGCACGGGACGGCCGCACGGGGCGCAATCCCCGCACCGGCGATTCGGTGGTGGTACCGCCCAAGCGCGTGCCGCACTTCAAGCCCGGCAAGGAAATGCGCATTCGCCTGAATGCCGGCGACTGAGCACCCGCACCTGAGCCTTTGACGATCCGGCAGCCCGGCCATGCGGCAGCGCATCGGCCGGGTTGCGGTCATTCCGCGCACAGCATGTCGTTCACCCGGCGCTTGATAAGGGCTGGAACCGTCCTGCCGTGCATGGCATGGGCGTTCGCGCATCCCAATGTGCTTGCGGACGTGGCGAAATCGGTAGACGCAGCAGACTTAAAATCTGCTTCTCATCTGAGAGTGCGGGTTCAAGTCCCGCCGTCCGCACCATAGCGAATGCGATGTCGCCCCTTTCAAGCGCAGCCATGGTTGGACGAATCGCGTCGGCAGGCTACGGCCTCCCTGTAACGTCGATGGATTCTTGTCCGAACAGGGAGTGAAAGGCGATGGGCACCCGCCCCGCGCGAACCTGGGTCCGCCCCCTGCTGGCATTGGCCGTACTCGCCACGGCGGGATGCAACAGCCCGCGCGATAACCGCACCGTTCGGGTGGACGTGATCGGCCAGAGCGAGGCGCTCGCCCAGCCGCTGCGCCACGGCAATGCACCGGCAGCCCGGCTGATCCTCGCCTCGACCGCGCAAGGGCTGCTCAGCTTCGATGCGCGCGGCGACATTGTCGGGGCTCTGGCGGAAAGCTGGATCGTCGAGGATGGCGGCCAGAGCTACATCTTCCGCCTAAAGCGACTGCACTGGGCGGACGGCAAGCCGGTCCATGCCGATGAGGTCGCCCGGCTGCTGCGTGAGCGGATGCGCGCCAATCCGCTGCTGCTGGCGGGCCTTACTCCCGATGTCCGCGCCATGACCGACCGGGTCATCGAAATAAGGCTCGACATGAGCCTCCCCGCCTTCCTGCAATTGCTCGCCCAGCCGGACCTTGCGGTAATGACCCGCTCAGGCAACGGCACCGGCCCCTATCGCCGCGAGCCGGTTGCCAAGGGCGGACCGGTCGTGCTGGCACCCGCGACTGCCGCCAGCGAGGAGCCGACGGAGGGCGAACCCGAGAGCGAAGCCACGCCCCCGGTCGAGCGACGGGAAGTGCGCGCCGAGCGCGCGTCGCTGGCTCTCGTTCGCTTCCGCGCCCGTCATACCGATCTCGTGCTGGGCGGGCGCTTCCAGCACCTCCCCTTGATCGCCGCGGCCGGCCTCAACATGGCCGATGCGCAGACGGACCCGGTCGAGGGCCTGTTCGGCCTCGCCTTTACGAGCAGGTCGTCCTTCCTCGCGGACGTACCGGTGCGCGACGCGCTCGCGCGCCTTGTCGACCGGGACAAGCTCGCCGAGGTTCTGGGCTTGCCGGGCTGGCGCACCGCCACCTACCCGCTGCCTGCCTCCTATGAGCTGAACCGCCTGCCGAGCGCACCGGCCTGGTCCGGCCGCTCACGCGAGGAGCGCATCGAATCGGCCCGGCGAATCATCGACCGCTGGCGGGCGGACAAGGGTGACCCGCCAGTTCTGCGGGTCGCCCTGCCGGACGGATCAGGCGCCTCCCTGCTGTTCCTGCGCCTGGTTCAGGATTTCGGACAGGCCGGATTGCAACTCGATCGGGTGGCTATCGACCAACCCGCCGATCTGCGGCTGATTGACGAAGTCGCGCCCTTTGATAGTGCGTTCTGGTATCTCGCCCGCCTCGATTGTTCGGCTGGGCTCCTGTGCGATCCGCGCGTGGCCAGCCGCCTCGCCGAGGCCCGCAAGAGCCAGAATGATGAGGAACGCGCCCAGTTGCTGGCGGAAGCGGAGGAAGCGACGGTAGCCTTCAGCGGGTTCATCCCGCTCGGTCGCCCCATCCGCTGGTCGCTCGTCGGGCAGCGGCTCACCAACTTCAAACCGTCCTCGCGCGGAGTTCATCCATTGAATGCGCTGATCACCGTCCCCAACTAATCCTTCGCGCTGCCAGCAAGGCAGCCTGCAAAGGAATATGAATGGCCCGGGCGAGACCGCATAACGCCGCTGAAGAGATGGCGAGACAGTTTGAGAGCCTCGCCGGTTCGCGGCTCGGGCGCGATCCCCATGCGGTGCGCCGCCGCATCGAGATGATGGAGCAGGTGCTCGAAAATGCGATGGTGATCCCCGGAACGCGCATCCGCGTCGGGCTGGACGCCATGCTCGGCATCGTTCCCATCGTCGGCGATCTGCTCGCAGCGGCCATGGGCGCATGGATCGTTTGGGAGGCCCGCAATCTCGGGATGCCGCGCTGGCAGTTGCTGCGGATGAGCGGCAATGTCGCCTTTGACACCGCAATCGGCGCGGTTCCGCTGGTCGGCGACGCCTTCGACGTCATGTTCCGCTCGAACACGCGCAACCTGCGGATCATCCGCAAGCATCTCGACAAGCACCATCCCGAGACGACGATTATCGAAGGCTAAGCAAGCGGGCTCCGTTCCTCGGCGCCTTGAGCCTAAATGTTGCTGAAATCGAGACCGATATCCGCCGCTGGCGCCGATTGCGTCAATCGCCCGACACTAACATAATCGACGCCGGTGCTGGCAATGGCGCGGATGGTCTCCAGTGTGACGCCTCCGGACGCCTCCGTGGGCACGCGCTTTCCGACCAGCGTGACCGCGCCGCGCAGAACGTCCGGCGACATATTGTCCAGCAGCAGATGCGTCGCCCCGGCCGCGATGGCCGGCTCGATCTGGTCGATCCGGTCGACCTCCACGATCACCTCGGCAATCCCGGCGGCAACCGCGCGGCGGACGGCCTCTTCCACCGAACCGGCGACGGCCACATGATTGTCCTTGATCATCGCCGCGTCCCACAGGCCCATGCGGTGGTTTTTCGCGCCGCCCATGCGCGTCGCGTATTTCTCCAGCACGCGCAGGCCGGGGATCGTCTTGCGCGTATCGAGCAGCGTCGCCCCGGTGCCGGCAATGCGGTCCACATAGGCCCGCGTCATCGTGGCGATGCCGGTCAAGTGCTGGACGGTGTTGAGCGCCGACCGCTCCGCCGTGAGCATCGCGCGTGCGCGGCCCCTCAGGCGCATCAGGTCTGTGCCGGCAGGCACCTGATCACCATCCGCGACGAGCAGCGTGATCTCGACATCGGGATCGAGCGCACGGAAGAAGGCTTCGGCCAACGGCAGGCCCGCAACCGTCACCGCGTCACGACTGTCCATGACACCGCTGAACACCGCGTCTGCGGGGATGACGCTCTGCGACGTCACATCCCGCCCGCCGCCATTGACCGGACCATCGAGATCCTCGGCGAGGGTGGCGGCGACGAAGGCGTCGAGGTCGAAGCGGTCAAGTGTGAAGAGCATGATGCGCTCGCTTTTTCATCGCCGCCTCGAAAACGCAAGAGCGTTCCTCGAGCTCGGCGAGGGAGGGACCGGCCAGCGCGATCCGCGCCTGCGCCATCAACCGCTCACCTTCCAGCCGCAGCGCCTCCCGCCGGGGCTGCGAGGCGAGGCCGGCGGAAATGCCCAGCAGACAATCGAGAAACTGCGCCGCAGCAATAGGGCTGGTCGCTGCGGCCGAGCGCAGGGAGCCGAACCCGCGCCGCAGGAAATGGTCGAAATCGTCATTGAGCGGAATGACACGCTGCCAGTCTTCTTCTTCCTCACCCGGTCTGCTGCGCAGATCGCGCCGGGCAAGTTCGCTCATCGAAGCGCCGAGCCAGTGCATCGCCGTCACCGCCGTGAAGGGATCGTTGATGCCAGGCGACAGGGCGCGCAAGCCAATCTCGACCAGCTCGTCGATCAGAAATTCGATGTCCTGCGCCGGAGACCGAAATCCAGCGAGGGAGAAACAGTCCCGCAACTGCTTGGCCATCTCATCATCCACATGACAGCCGTGGACGGACATCAAGCCAATTTCGGGATGGACAAAATCGCCGGGACGCAGGCACATGACCACGCGGCATTTGTGCTCGCGGGCAACGTCAGCCAGGCCTGAGAAATCGACGATCTGGATATAGCCGCTGCCCGTCGCCGGCACGATCTGCCCGTCGGACAACGCCTTCATCTCCACATCGTCACCCTCTTTCGGAAAGCGCTGGCGCACTTCCTTGGTCAGGCGCCGTCCGATCTCCTCAAGCACGGAATTGATGCGGATGCTGGCGGGCACATGATTGAGGAAGAAGACCAGCACGCCGATGGAAATCAGCATCAGGCCGGTGGCGATGACCAGCGAGAGTTGCGGCACGAACCCCACATCGACACTGGATTCCGCCGCCTCCCGGACAACCCGCAGCACCATGACGGCATAGACGAACGTGCCGATGAACGTCGCCAGCGAAAGCTGGTTGCCGCGATCTTCCATGAAATTGATGAGCAGGCGCGGGCCGTAATTGCCCGAGGCATAGACCACGGCGGCAATGGTGATCGAGAAAACGGTCGACGCCACGCCGATCATCGATCCGGCAATCACGTTGAGGACATTGCGCGCCCCTTCCGGCCGCGCGGCATCCACAAACTTGACGAGATGGGCGGCCTGCCCCGAGCGATCGATGGCGATGGTGACGATCGCCAGCGCGAGGGCGAGCATCGTGAATAGCGCCGGATAAAACCAGTAGCTCGCGTTAACGTTCAGCCAGAGCGAGCGCAGGCGGACGATCACCGGGGTGGCTCCCCGCTCACCGAGCTCCCACGTCGCCCTGCCCGACCGTGTCGCTGGCAAGATCCAGCATCCGGTCGAGGCTCTTCTTCGCGGCCACCCGCAGGCTCTCATCCATCTCGATGCGCGGTTGGAGATCGCGGAGCGCGATGTAGAGCTTCTCCAGCGTGTTGAGCGCCATATAGGGGCAGACGTTGCAGTTGCAGTTGCCGTCCGCACCCGGCGCGCCGACGAAGCGCTTTTGGGGGATCGCCTTTTCCATCTGGTGGATGATGTGCGGCTCGGTCGCCACGATCAGCGTGTCGCCCGGCATGTCCTTGGCGTATTGCAGGATGCCGCTGGTCGAGCCGACATAATCGGCATGATCGATAATAGCCGGCGGGCATTCCGGGTGGGCCGCGACGGGCGCGCCGGGGTGCATGGCCTTGAGCTTGAGCAACTCGGTCTCGCTGAAGCTCTCATGCACGATGCACACGCCCGGCCAGAGCAGCATCTCACGCCCCAGCTTGCGCGCGAGATAGCCGCCCAGATGCTTGTCCGGCCCGAAGATGATCTTCTGGTCCTTGGGGAGCTTGCTCAGGATTTTCTCGGCAGACGAGCTGGTGACGATGATATCGCTGAGCGCCTTCACCTCGGCCGAGCAATTGATGTAGCTGAGCGCGATATGATCGGGATGGGCCTCGCGGAAGGCCTTGAACTGCGCGGGCGGGCAGCTGTCTTCCAGGCTGCAGCCGGCGTCCATGTCCGGCAGGATCACGATCTTCTCGGGGCTGAGGATCTTCGCCGTCTCGGCCATGAAGCGCACACCGCAAAATGCGATCACGTCCGCATCCGTCTCCGCCGCCTTGCGGGACAGCTCCAGGCTGTCGCCCACAAAGTCGGCCAGGTCCTGGATTTGCGGCTTCTGGTAATAGTGCGCGAGGATGACCGCGTTGCGCTCCTTGCGCAGGCGATTGATCTCCTCCAGCAGGTCCAGCCCCGCAAGACTTCCGCCGATCCCGCCGCGTGCATCCATCACCGAATCTCCTTTGTCATGCGGGGGAGATGGCCACGAAGCGCCCGGCGATCAACCTCTAACCGCGCTCAGGGGAAGAAGGCCCGCATATCGCGCATCGCGCCGGGGGTGCCGGCGACCATATCGCGCGTGATGGCAAGGCCCATCGGGCTGTAGGCGATGGCATCGGCCACGAGCTGACTGCCAATCAGGATGCCCGCCCCCCACAACCATGCAGCGTGGACCCGTCCTTTGCGCCGCCAGTCCCACACCATGCCGGCCAGGATGAACATCATGGGCGCCACGACAGCCGCGACCCACCAGCCCCAGGGGATGAGGAACGGCATCGGCAGCAGCCGCCCGAAGCCGGGGCCGGTCAGCCCGGCCATTGCGCCGCACATCAGCCGCCGGTGCCAGTCGGGACGCGCGCGCAGGACGAGCGCCGCCCCGACGGTGAGCGCGAAAGCCAGCAGGCCGATGCTGTTGCCGAAAAGAAATTCGTTAGTATCGAAGAAAGGAGGACCACCGATTGCGCGCACCGAATGACGCGTCACCGCCAGACCCAGCACGACCATGACCGGCACCCAGAGCAGCGCGAGCACACCAAGCCGCCGGTGCAGGCGCACCGAGCCGCCCGCCGCCAGAAAGGATTGGGTGACGAAAAGAACCAGCCAGCCGAAGAAAACCAGCGCATGGACATGAAGCAGCAGCGGCGCAGCGAAGGTCGAGCGGCCGGCGGCGACGTTGAACGAGAAGCCCGCCACAATGACAAAGGCCATCGCCAGCGCCAATTTGAGGAAGAAGCTGCGCTCGCGCTCGATCTCGGATCTGATGCCTGAAGCAAGTGTTGCCATGACGGTCCCCCCACCGTTGCCTGGACGGCGGGGAAGCTGATCCTGTTCGCGCCTTCCGTCAAGCGCCTAAATCAGCACCCTCGCCCAGACCCCGTCCGCTCTATCCTCTACCAGCCCCCGCCATTGCAGATCGATGAGATGGGCCAGCACGGATCGTCCGGCGGCACCGTGCAAGCGTGGATTGAGGCCCACATACATGCTCGCGACGAAATCCGGGATGGTGACAGCGCCCTGTCGCTCCAGAATGCGCAGGATCTGCCCTTCCCGCATCCGCCGATGCCCCAGCATGCCGCGAGCGAAGCGCTGGGGCTGCGTCACCGGTTCGCCATGGGCGGGATAATAGATGCTGTCCGAACGGCCGACGAGGCGCTCCAGCGAGGCGAGATAATCGCTCATGTCGCCATCCGGCGGCGAGACGACGCTCGTAGACCAGCTCATCACATGGTCGCCGGTGAACAGCGCCGCTTCTTCCTCGAGCGCGTAGCACAGATGATTGGAGGTGTGGCCGGGCGTCGCCAGCGCGGTAAGAATCCAGCCCGTGCCCACGATTTGCTCGCCCTCCGCGAGCACCCGATCGGGACTGTAATCGGGGTCGAATGCCGCATCGGCGCGCGGCCCGTCATCCTCCAGCGTCAGCGGCGCGCAGCCGATGATCGGCGCGCCATTGCGCTGTGCCAGCGGCCGCGCCGCCGGACTGTGATCGCGATGGGTGTGGGTGCAGGCGATAGCAATGACGGGGCGACCGGCAATCGCCGCTTCCAGTGCATCCAAATGAGCGGGATCATCCGGGCCAGGATCGATTACGGCAAGGTCGCTGTTGCCCACCAGATAGGTCTGCGTCCCCTCAAAAGTGAAGGGCGAGGGATTGGGTGCCAGCACGCGCTGCACCAGCGGCGACAGGCGCATGACCCGGCCGGTGTCGGCGGCGAGACTGGGGGCAGCAGGCATCATCTCTTCCATGTGTCACGGCCGCCGCCGATTGCAAGGCGCAAGCGGAAATGCGGGCGAAACTGTCGGAGCGCTTTACAGGTCGCAACCTCTTGCCCCGCCCTTAACTAGCGTCGCCGCCCGCTCTCCTCACCCGGAGAAACTGGCACGGCGCTTGCTCTTCTTGTCGACACACCCGCTTTGGGGGACGGGCACCCGGTCTTCTTGCCTGTCCCCCAATCCTTTTGTCTCCCAATCCCTCCGAACTCCGGCGCCCGAACACAAAACGGGCGCCGGGCTTTTTGCCCCGCGCCCGCTTGAAGAACGAAATGGAAGCTCGGTCAGGCGGCGATGACGCCCTGCTCCGCAAGAAGCTGCTTGAGCTCGCCCGCCTCATACATTTCCATCATGATGTCCGACCCGCCGAGGAACTCGCCCTTCACATAGAGCTGGGGGATGGTCGGCCAGTCGGAAAAGCTCTTGATGCCCTGGCGAATCTCCTGATCCTGCAGCACATCCACGCTCTCGAAGGGTGCGCCGAGCCGTTCCAGAATGGCAATGGCGCGACTGGAGAACCCGCATTGCGGGAACAAGGGCGTGCCTTTCATGAAGAGCACGACATCGTTCTTGCCGACGATATCGGCGATGCGGGCGTGGACGGGGTCGGTCATGTCTGGTCTCCGGGCAGCAGTGCGGCGCGATGCCGGCGCTGCGCTATCAGTTGGGAACGGCCGTGGTCAGTTGCAAGGCGTGAAGCTCTCCGCCCATGCGACCGCCCAGCGCGGCATAGACGGCACGCTGCTGGGCAATGCGATTCATCCCCCGAAAACTCTCGGAGGTGACCCGCGCCGCATAATGGTCGCCGTCGCCGGCCAGATCGGTGATCTCCACCGTCGCATCCGGGAAAGCCGCGAGGATCATCGCCTCGATATCGCCAGCCGCCATGGGCATGTCAAAAGCCCCTCAATTCTCTTCCTGCATGAACTGGCGACGCGCCTCGGCGGCCTTGTCGCTCAGCGCCGTGCGCACGCGCTGCTCGTCCATGTCGACGCCAGCGGACACCAGATCGCCCATCACCTTGCGGATCACGTCCTCATCGCCGGCTTCCTCGAAGTCCGCCTGAACGACCGCCTTGGCATAGGCATCGGTCTCTTCCTTGGTCAGGCCCATCAGGCCGGCCGCCCACTCGCCAAGCAGGCGGTTGCGCCGGGCAGCGACCCGGAACGCGAGTTCCTGATCCAGGGCGAACTTGGTCTCGAACGCCTTCTCGCGATCGTCGAATGAACTCATGAAAGACGCACCTTCATCTGGAGATAACTATGTAGAGGCCCTACTTAGGAAGCAGGCGCCCCATTGGCAACGCGCGGGAGGTTGCCCCGCGACGAATTCAGGCGGCCGCCGGCACCAGCCAAGGCCGGGTCTGCGCGTCGCGCGCCTCGAATGCACCGATGGTGTCCCCCTGCGCCATCGTCAGGCCGATCTCGTCGAGGCCGCCCAGCAGGCAGCTTTTGCGGAACGGATCGATCTCGAAGGTGAAACGGTCCTGGAACGGCGTCGTCACCGACTGGTTCTCCAGATCGATGCTGATCGGATCGGTCTTGGCGACCTCCAGCAGCCGGTCGACCGCGTCCTGCGGCAGCACGACGGTGAGGATGCCGTTCTTGAAGGCATTGCCGGAGAAAATATCCGAGAAGCTGGGCGCGATCACGGCTCGCACGCCCATGTCGATCAGCGCCCAGGCGGCATGTTCGCGGCTCGACCCGCAGCCGAAATTGTCGCCGGCCACGATGATCGGCGCGCCGGCATAACGCGGATCGTCGAACACATTGCCCGGCTCCTTGCGCAGCGCCTCGAACGCGCCCTTGCCCAGGCCCGTGCGACTGATGGTCTTGAGCCATTCGGCCGGAATGATGATGTCGGTATCGACATTCTTCAGGCCGAAGGGATAGGCGCGACCTTCAACGGTGGTGACGGGTTCCATGCTGGTCCTGCTGATGACGGGCTGTTTGACCGGTCAAGTGGCGGATGCGCGCGCTTGCGTCAAGATGCCGACCCGATATGCAGGCGGGCAATGGCAATCCCCGGAGCATGATGAAGCAATGGCAGTGAGCGGCACTTGGCGCCCGATGCGCGCGCATGACATGGCAGCGGTCAAGGCCATCTCCGATGCGGTCCATGGCCGCTATACCGAGGATGAAGCGATCTACGCCGAGCGCCTGAGCCTGCATCCGGCGGGCTGTTTCGTCTTCGAGGAGGCAGGGCGCGTGCTCGGCTATCTCATCGCCCACCCCTGGCAG
This sequence comes from Sphingobium sp. B10D7B, assembly GCF_025961955.1. Taxonomy (NCBI): domain Bacteria; kingdom Pseudomonadati; phylum Pseudomonadota; class Alphaproteobacteria; order Sphingomonadales; family Sphingobiaceae; genus Sphingobium; species Sphingobium sp. B10D7B. Next base: position 912,429 of record NZ_JAOQOQ010000001.1, on the reverse strand, counting down.
GCGGGCGGCGTGCCGGCCTTCAATGCACGGCTTGGCGCCATCCCGGAGAAACCCGGCAGCTATTATCTGCACGATCTCGCGCTGCTGCCCGATGCGCGTGGCAGTGGTGCCGGGCGGGCCGCGCTGGCGCTGATCGTCGCGCAGGCGCGCAGCGAGGGTCTGGGAGAAATCTGGCTGACGGCGGTCAATGGCGCCGATCGCTATTGGGCGTCGCAAGGCTTCGAGGCCGTCGAAGCGCCCGACCCAGCCGGTTATGACGAAACCTGTCGCCGCATGAACATGCGCGTGCCGACGGCGTAACAGCGCGGATAGTCAAGCCCGCGCCCGTCGAACGAACCCTTCACACTCAGCGTGCGGCGGGCTTCTCCGCCTTGGCGGCAGCACCGGCGGACTGGCCAAGGCCCATCGCCATGGCAGCGCTACCGAGGGCACCGGCGACCAAAATCCAGAAAATGACTTTCATTGCGTCCCCTTACGCTTGCTCGGGCACCATTAGTTCGCGAACGTCCGCAAGTCGACCCCTGATCGCGGCAGCGGCGGCCATCACCGGCGAGACGAGATGGGTGCGCGCACCCGGCCCCTGCCGGCCCATGAAGTTGCGATTGCTGGTGGAGGCGCAACGCTCGCCGCTCGGCACGCGATCCGGGTTCATGCCCAGGCACATGGAGCAGCCCGGCTCGCGCCACTCGAACCCGGCCTCGATGAAGATGCGATCCAGCCCCTCGACTTCGGCCTGATGCTTGACCAGACCGGAGCCGGGCACGACCAGCGCCTGCTTGATGCCGTCGGCTACCTTGCGCCCTTTGAGCACAGACGCGGCCGCGCGCAGATCCTCGATGCGGCTGTTGGTGCAACTGCCGATGAAGATGTGCTCGACCGGCACGTCTTCCATGCGCTGCCCTGCGGTCAGGCCCATATAGGCCAGCGACTTGGCCGCAGCTTCCCGCTTGGAGGGATCCTCGAAGCTCTCAGGATCGGGCACGACGCCGGTGATCGGCACCACGTCCTCGGGGCTGGTGCCCCAGGTAACGGTCGGCGCGATTTCGCTCGCCTCCAGCCGCACATGCTTGTCGAACACCGCGCCTTCGTCGGTGACGAGCGTGCGCCAATAATCGACCGCGCGGTCCCAATCGGCACCCTGCGGCGCCATCGGGCGGCCCTTGATGTACTCGAACGTCTTCTCGTCCGGCGCGAACAGGCCCGAGCGCGCGCCACCCTCGATCGCCATGTTGGCGACGGTCAGCCGGCTCTCGATGCTCATCGCGCGGAAGGTCGAGCCGCGGAATTCCATGACATGGCCGGTGCCGCCAGCCGTGCCGATGCGGCCGATAACGGCGAGGATCACGTCCTTGGCCGTCACGCCATAGCCCAGCTCGCCCTCGACCTCGATGGCAAGCGTCTTGCTCGGCTTGAGCAGCAACGTCTGCGTGGCCAGCACATGCTCGACCTCGCTGGTGCCGATGCCGAAGGCCAGCGCGCCCAGCGCGCCGTGGGCCGCCGTGTGGCTATCCCCGCAGACCAGGGTCATACCGGGCAGCGTGAAGCCCTGCTCGGGGCCGACGACATGGACGATACCCTGATTGATGTCCGTCGCGCCGAAATAGCGGATACCGAACTCGGGCGCATTGCGCTCCAGCGCGGCGAGCTGCTGCGCGCTCTCCTTGTTGACGATGGGGATGCGGTTGCCCTGCGCATCAACCCGCGCCGTGGTCGGCACATTGTGATCGGGCACGGCCAGCGTGAGATCGGGCCGGCGCACTTTGCGGCCAGCCAGACGAAGGCCCTCGAACGCTTGCGGGCTGGTCACTTCATGGACGAGGTGGCGGTCGATATAGACAAGGCACGTGCCATCGTCGCGCTTCTCGACGACGTGCGCGTCCCAGATCTTCTCATAAAGGGTGCGGGCCTGGGTCATAATGGGGCTGCCCTACATCTGTCGCGGTCGGGGGGGAAGCCCCTATATCGGGCGGTCAAAGTCCGTTTCAATGGCGCGCGCGGCACTCCTCCTCTCGTCGCCCCGGACTTGATCCGGGATGACGGAGTATTGGTGGGGCAGCGGAGCGCTCCAGAACTGCCCCTCCTCCGAAGAGAAGGGGGGTAACTACCGCGCGTTAACCCGACGCCTTACGAGACGTAATGCGCCGTCGTCTTGGCCGCGACTTCCTCGGCGGTAACACCCGGCGCCAGTTCCACGAGGCGGAAGGGCTGATCGTGCGAAACGCGCTGGAAGACGCACAGATCGGTGACGATCATGTCCACCACGTCGCGGCCGGTGAGCGGCAGGGTGCATTCCGGGATAAACTTGGGGCTGCCATCCTTGGCATTATGCTCCATCACCACGATGATCTTCTTGACGCCGGCGACGAGGTCCATCGCGCCGCCCATGCCCTTTATCATCTTGCCGGGGATCATCCAGTTGGCGATATCGCCCTTTTCGGAGACTTCCATCGCGCCCAGCACGGTGAGATCGATGTGGCCGCCGCGGATCATCGCGAAGCTGTCTGCGCTGGAGAAGTAGACGCTGCTCGGCAGTTCGCTGATCGTCTGCTTGCCGGCATTGATGAGGTCCGGGTCGACCTGATCGTCATAAGGGAACGGGCCGATGCCGAGCATCCCGTTCTCGCTCTGCAGCGTGACCTCCACGCCGGCAGGGATGTGATTGGCGACCAGCGTCGGGATGCCGATGCCGAGATTCACATAGAAGCCGTCCTGCAGTTCCTTCGCGGCGCGCGCGGCCATTTCATCGCGTGACCAGCCCATTATGCGGCCTCCCTTTCGCGGACAGTGCGGAATTCGATCTTCTTGTCATAAGGCGCACCGACGATCATGCGCTTCACATAGATGCCGGGCAGATGAATGCTGTCCGGGTCGAGGCTGCCCACGGGCACGACTTCCTCGACTTCCGCGACGCAGATCTTGCCCGCGGTGGCCATCGGCTGGTTGAAATTGCGCGCGGTCTTGCGGAAAATCAGATTGCCTGCTTCATCGGCCTTCCAGCCCTTGATGATGCACAGATCGGCATAAATGCCGCGTTCGAGCACATATTCCTGCCCGTCGAAAATCTTGGTTTCCTTGCCCTCGGCGACCTGCGTGCCCACGCCGGTTTTGGTGTAAAAGCCGGGGATGCCCGCGCCGCCGGCCCGGCAGCGCTCGGCAAGCGTGCCCTGTGGACAGAACTCCACCTCCAGTTCGCCTGCAAGATATTGCCGCTCGAACTCCTTGTTCTCGCCGACATAGGACGAAATCATCTTCTTGACCTGGCGGGTGCGCAGCAGCTTCCCCAGCCCCTCGCCATCGATGCCGGCATTGTTGGAAGCGAAGGTCAAATCCTTCACGCCGGAATCGCGGATCGCGTCGATCAGCCGCTCGGGAATACCGCACAGGCCGAACCCGCCGGCACAAATGAGCATTCCGTCATGGAGCAAGCCATCCAGAGCGGATGCGGCATCGGGGTAGAGTTTCTTCACGCGTGTCTCCTTGGCACGGATGGAGCGAAAACTGATCCGCCCATAAGAGCGCCGGACCGGGCGGTCAAATGCCCGGATTGCATGAAGCGGTAGGGAAACCGAACCATACCGGGTGATCGCTGCCTGCTCGGACATAAACAATGAAGGCCGCACTCGCTTCTGCGAGTACGACCTTTCATCAAACGCTTGAGCGTTACGGCTTGGGGTCAGACCCGGTCGCCGAGGACTCCCTTCACGGCGCCCTTGAGGCCTTGGCCCTTGCCCTTGAGCTCCTGGCCGAGACCTTCCGCCTGCTGATCGGGATCGTTGCGCTGCTTGCCGATCTCCTGCTTGGCCTTGCCGACTGCTTCGTTGACGGCACCCTTGGCCTTGTCGATCAATTCACCCATGATAGGTCTCCAATCGCTGAATTCTGCTACGGCCGGACGATCCGACCGTCTGAAAATCAAACGAGTTGGGAGGCGGCTGGTTCCGACAAATACGACCAGCGGTTGGCCGCGCCTGGCTCAGATCAAGCCAGCGAGCGGACTTGAGGGGTCGGCATACATGCGTCGCCCCATGCGCCCGGCGAGATAGGCCATGCGTCCAGCTTCGACCGACGCTTTCATGGCAGCGGCCATCAGCACCGGGTTCTTGGCTTCTGCAATGGCGGTGTTCATCAGTACGCCGGTGCAGCCCAGTTCCATCGCCACCGCTGCATCGGAGGCCGTGCCGACGCCGGCATCGACCAGCACCGGGAGCTTGGTGCCTTCGACGATCAGACGGATGGTCACCCGGTTCTGGAGGCCCAGGCCCGAGCCGATGGGCGCGCCGAGCGGCATGATCGCCACCGCGCCCGCACTCTCCAGCTGCTGCGCGGCGATTGGGTCGTCGGTGCAGTAGACCATCGGCTTGAAGCCCTCCTTGGCGAGGATTTCCGTCGCACGGATGGTCTCGACCATGTTCGGGTAAAGCGTGCGGGCTTCGCCCAGCACTTCCAGCTTCACCAGATCCCAGCCGCCCGCCTCGCGCGCCAGTCGCAGCGTGCGGATCGCGTCTTCAGCGGTAAAGCAGCCAGCGGTGTTCGGCAGATAGGTGATCTTCTTGGGGTCGATGAAGTCGGTCAACATCGGTGCCTTGGGGTCGGACACATTCACCCGCCGCACCGCCACGGTGACGATCTCCGCGCCCGATGCCTCGACGGCAGCGGCGTTCTCGGCGAAATCGCGATATTTGCCAGTCCCGACGATCAGCCGCGAGCGGAAGGTGCGCCCGGCCACGCTCCAGCTATCATCGGCCAGCACCGGCGATCCATCCCCACCGCCGACGAAATGCACGATCTCCAGCTCGTCGCCATCCTCGACAATCACATCGGCCAGCTTTGCGCGGGGCACGACCTCCAGATTACGCTCGACCGCCACCTTCTCGGGCGCCAGCCCAAGCTCATTGGCCAGATGCGCGATGCTATGCCCGGCGCGCACGCGGCGATGCTCGCCATTGACCCGGATGCCGATCGTTCCGTCCGCGCTCATGCCGTGTGTTCACCTTTCGCTTTGAGAGCCGTTCGCCACGCCATATAGGGTGGAGCCCAAGGCTCGCAACCAACAAGGACCGGATGGCCCCATGACTGCCGCGCGAAAAATCTATGTCGTCAATGGCCCTAATCTCAACCTGCTCGGCACGCGCGAGCCGGAAATCTACGGCTATGATACGCTCGACGATATTGCCGACCGCATGGAAGACGAGGCCCGGCGCGCCAGCGTGGAGCTGGATTTCCGCCAGTCCAATCATGAGGGCCATCTGATCGACTGGCTGCATCAGGCCAATGCGGAAGCAGCGATGGCCATCATTCTGAACGCCGGCGGCCTCACGCACACATCCGTGGCGCTGCACGATGCGATCAAATCCATCACCGTGCCAGTGATCGAGGTTCACCTCTCCAACCCCGCCGCGCGGGAGAGCTTCCGCCATCATAGCTATGTCGGCATGGCCGCGCGCGGATCGATCGCGGGCTTTGGCGCGCTCTCCTATATGCTGGCGCTGGAAGCAGCGCTTGAGATGGATTGAACCAGGCAGGGCGTGCAAACGGTTGCCTTATCGGGCGAAGGGCAATAGGCCCCAGCCCCACTCCAGAACAGAATAAAGCTTTCTCAAAGGGAAGACCAATGGCCGACAAGACCAACGAAGGCTCGATGCAGGTGGACGTTAAGCTGGTGCGCGAACTGGCGAAAATGCTGGACGCGACGAACCTCACCGAAATCGAGGTGGAAGATGGCGACCGCAAAATCCGCGTCGCCCGCACCCCCGCCGCCCAGAGCGCGACCTATGCGCCGATGGCCGCTGCGCCCGCACCGGCAGCCCCGGTGGCTGCTGCTGCGCCCGTGGAAAGCGCTGCACCGGCCCCCGCGGCCGGTCCCGCCGCCGGCACGATCAAATCGCCGATGGTCGGCACCTGCTACCTGACGCCCGAGCCCGACGCCCCCGCCTTCGTCAAGATCGGCGACGCGGTGAAGGCGGGCCAGACCCTGCTGATCGTCGAGGCCATGAAGGTCATGAACCCGATCACCGCGCCCTCTGCCGGCACGGTCCAGGCTGTGCTGGTCGAAAACGGCCAGCCGGTCGAATATGACCAGCCGCTGATCGTGGTCGCGTGAGGACACGCCAGCCATGAGCATCGAGAAGCTGCTGATCGCCAATCGCGGCGAGATCGCCCTGCGCATCCACCGAGCCTGCCATGAGATGGGCATCAAGACGGTGGCCGTGCATTCGACCGCGGACGCGGACGCCATGCATGTGCGCTTGGCGGACGAAGCCATCTGCATCGGCCCGCCGGCTGCGAAGGACAGCTATCTCAACATTCCCGCGATCATTTCCGCCGCCGAAATCTCCGGCGCGGACGCGATCCATCCGGGCTATGGCTTCCTCTCCGAAAACGAGCGCTTCGCGGAAATCGTCGAAGCGCATGACATCATCTTCGTCGGCCCCAAGCCCGAGCATATCCGCGTGATGGGCGACAAGGTGGAAGCAAAGCGCACCGCTGGCGCGCTCGGCCTGCCGTTGGTGCCGGGCACCGACGGCGCGATCGAGGACATCGCCGACGCCAAGCAACGCGCGCGAGAGATCGGCTATCCGGTGCTCGTGAAAGCCGCATCGGGCGGCGGCGGGCGCGGCATGAAGGTTGTCCCCACCGAAGACGAGTTCGAGAGCCTGATGTCCCAGGCCAAGAGCGAGGCCAAGGCGGCGTTCGGCGACGACACCGTCTACATGGAAAAATATCTCGGCAATCCGCGCCATATCGAGTTCCAGATCTTCGGCGACGGCAAGGGCAATGCCATCCATCTGGGCGAACGCGACTGCTCGCTTCAGCGCCGGCACCAGAAGGTGCTGGAGGAAGCGCCCTCCCCGGTCATCTCGTCGGCCGAGCGCAATCGCATGGGCACGCTCGTGGCCAAGGCGATGGCCGACATGGGCTATCGCGGCGCGGGGACCATCGAATTCCTGTACGAGAATGGCGAGTTCTACTTCATCGAGATGAACACCCGCATTCAGGTGGAGCATCCGGTGACGGAGATGATCACCGGCTTCGATCTGGTGCGCGAGCAGATCCGCATTGCCGAGGGCAAGCCGCTCTCGGTGACGCAGGACGAGCTGGAATTCCATGGCCACGCCATCGAGTGCCGCATCAATGCGGAAGACCCGGTGACTTTCATGCCCTCCCCCGGCAAGGTGCAGATGCTCCACGTCCCCGGCGGCATGCATGTGCGCGTCGAAAGCGCGCTCTATCAGGGCTATAGCGTGCCGCCTTATTATGACAGCATGATCGGCAAGCTGATCGTCTATGGTCGCACCCGCGAGGGCTGCCTGATGCGCCTCAAGCGCGCGCTTGAGGAATATGTCATCGAGGGCATGAAGACGACCATCCCCCTGCACCAGAAGCTCATCGCTGACCCGGACGTGCAGAATGGCGATTACAGCATCAAGTGGCTGGAAGAATGGCTGGAGCGGCAGAAGGTCGATTGAGCGGGCAACCGCCACTGCGCATCCGTCCGGTCGCCCCGGCGGATGCGGAGGCCATAACGGCGATCTACGCCCATCATGTGCAGCACGGCACGGCGACCTTCGATACACAGGCGCCCACGGCCGAGCAATGGCGCGAGAAGATCGCGTATCTGGCGACACGGGGCTGGCCCTTCATTGTCGCGGAAGATGAGGACGGCGCGGTGATCGGCTATGCCTATGCCGCGCAATTCCGCGACCGCCCCGCCTACGCTCATGCCTGCGAAGACAGCGTCTATCTCCATCCCGAGAAGACCGGCCAGGGCATCGGCAAAGCGCTGCTGGCGACGCTGATCCCCGCAGCCGGCGCGGCGGGCTTTACCCAGATGCTCGGCGTGATTGCCGGCGGCGAGGACGCCTCGGTCGCGCTCCATGCCGGCCAGGGCTTCCGCCACGCCGGTCAGATGGAAAAGGTCGGCTATAAATTCGGCCGCTGGCTGGACACCATCTACATGCAGCGGGCCTTGCCCGGCGACGACCAGACGGCCTGACGGACGGGCAAACGAAAAGGATCAGGCGATGAAGGCGACCATCTACCACAACCCCCGCTGCTCGAAATCCCGCGAGGCACTGGCGATCCTGCAGGAAACGCCGGGCGTCGAGGTGGAGATCGTCGAATATCTCAAGACCCCGCCTAGCCGCGACACGCTCGCTGCCCTCTATCAACGCGCGGGCCTCACCCCGCGCGAAGGCCTGCGCAAGGCCGAGGACGGCGCCAAGGCACTCAAGGACGCGGACGACGCCGCCATCCTCGACGCCATGGCCGCCGATCCGATCCTGATCGAGCGCCCGCTGGTGGCCACCGAGAAAGGCGTGCGGCTGGGCCGTCCCCCGGAGGCAGTGCGGGAGATTTTGTAAGGCGCCGCTCAGCCGACCTCGACGCCTTTCCAGAAGGCGATACGGTCGCGGATCGCTTCCGCCTCGGGTCTGGGATCGGGATAATACCAGGCGGCATCCGAGTTGTCTGCGCCATCGACATGCAGGCTGTGATAATGCGCCGTGCCCTTCCACGAGCAGACCGTCGTCGTGTCGCTCGGGCGGAGAAAGGCGGGATCGACGGCATCGGCGGGGAAATAGTGATTGCCTTCCACGACGACCGTGTCGTCGCTGCGGGCAATGACGGCGCCGTTCCAGCGGGCTTCGACCATGCGCATTCTCCTTAAGGTCCGGCGGGTGATAAGCGACCCGCCCCGTCCTCCCAACGCACGTCACCCCGGACTTGATCCGGGGTCCCGCTGCTTTGTGCGCCTCTGCTCTGACCAGCCGGTCACGAGAAAGCTGGACCCCGGATCAAGTCCGGGGTGACGGTGGGGGAAGAAACATCCTCCCCCGCCCTCCCCTCAGACCGCCAGGTCCGCCGGCACCACGGGAAGCGAGCGGATGCGCTTGCCAGTGGCGGCGAAAATGGCGTTGATGATCGCGGGGATCACCGGCGGCAGAGCCGGTTCACCGAGGCCGGTCGTATCATTGTCCGAGATCACCCATTCGACCACTACGTCCGCCGGTGCATCCACAATGCGCGGCAGCGGGTAATCGTGGAAGTTGGTGCGGTTGGCCGCCCCATCCTTGATCTCGATCTTCTGGCCGGACAGCGCCTGGCCCAGCCCGTCGATCACCGCGCCCTGCGCCTGATGGAGCGCGTTGATGGGGTTGATGATCTGCCGGCCGACATCGCCGGCGACCCAGACCTTGTCGACGCTGACCTTCCCGGTCTTGGCGACGGTCACGTCCACCACTTCGGCGAAATAGCCGCGATGGCTGTAATAGAAGCCAAAACCCCGGCCCTTGCGCACGCCGTCCCCAGCATCCCCGCCGGTGCGGCCCTTCCAGTCCGCCATCTGGCAGACCTTGTCGATCACCGCGCGGGCACGGCCCGTGTTGAACTCGGGTACGCTGCCATCCATGCCGGGGCGGTTGCCATGCTTCATCAGCCGCGCCTCGCCAAGCGTGCGGCGCATCAGCTCGGGCAGGTCGATCCCGCCGGCCAGCGCCACCTCGTCGAGGAAGCTCTGGAACGCAAAGGCCAGTGCATTGGAGCTCGGCGCGCGCAGATAGCCCGTCGGCGCGTTGCTCTCGACATAGGAGACCGAGAGATCGACATCCGCTAGCAGAGGCGCCGGAAATTCCGTCGCGGTCATGGCGGCGCCGGTGTCCGGCTTGCCCTCCTTGCCATAGGTGATGAAATGGTCGGTGAAGGCCACGAGCTTGCCCGAGCCATCGATGCCCGCCTGGAAATCATGCCAGCCGCCGGGCCGGAAGAAATCGTGACGCAGATCGTCGGTGCGGGTCCAGATCATCTTGATCGGCCGACCGGGCAGCGCCTTGGCGATCTGCGCGACCTGCGCCATGTAATCGTTCATCAGCCGCCGGCCGAAGCCGCCACCGATGCGCGTCATGTGAATGGTGATCGCCTCCGGCGCGATGCCGAGCGCCTCGGACACCACCTTGCGCCCATCCGCCGGGAGCTGGGTGGGTGCCCAGAACTCGATCTTGCCGTCCTTGAACAGCGCGGTGCAGTTCTGCGGCTCGAGCGTAGCGTGGGCGATGTAGGGATATTCATAGCGCGCGGTGACGGTCTTTGCCGCGCTCGCCATGGCCTTGGCGGCATCGCCGGCCTTGTGGATCGAGCCTTCCGGCGCAGCCGCCATCTTGGCCTCGGCCGAAGCCTTGAAAGCCGCGCTGGAGAAGCGCTTCTGCGCCTCCATGTTCCACACCGGCTTCAGGGCCGAGCGCGCCTGATTGGCGACCCACCAGCTTTCCGCCACGATCGCCACCGCATCATGCGGCCCCTTGGGATTGTAGCCGCTGTTGAGCGGCACCACGGCGATGATACCGGGAAGCGCCTTTACGGCGGCCTCATCGAAGCTGGTGAGCGTGCCGCCATAAGCCGGGCACGCTTCGATCGCGGCATGGAGCAGGCCGGGCTTCTTCACGTCGATGCCGAACAAAGGCTTGCCCGCGACGATGGCCGGCGTATCGACGCCGATCTTGGACTTGCCGATGATCTTGAAGCTCGCCGGGTCCTTGAGCGGCACGGTCTTGAGGTCCGGCGCCGCGATCTTCGCTGCTTCCGCCGCCAGCTCGGCATAGGTCACGCTGTGCTTTGCCGTCGGCGAACCGGACGTCTGCGAAACGCGGCCGCCGCCGGTGGTGAGCGTGTCTTCCGGCACGCCCCAGCGCGCTGCCGCCGCTTTGATGAACATCTGCCGCGCCGCCGCGCCGATCTGGCGCATGGGCATGTAGTTCATCGGCGTGGTGAAGCTGCCGCCGGCGACTTGCATGCCGTAGGTCTTTTCGTCGGCGATGGTCGTCTCGGCCGTAACCTGCGCCCAGTCGACATCCAGTTCCTCGGCGATGAGCATCGGCAGCATCGTCTTGACGCCCTGGCCGATCTCCGGGTTCTTGGAGCCGATGACGAAGCGATTATCCGGCAGCACGCGGATATAGGCGTTGATGATGACCGCCTTCTCGCCCGGCACCTGCGCGAAGGCAAAGCGGGCGTCGAAGGCCAGCACCGCGCCGCCGACCAGCGTCGCCTTGAGCAGCCTGCGGCGGTTCATGGTGAGGGGCGCGTTCATGCGGCGGCTCCCTCTTCAAGGCCGGCCGCCTGCTTGATGGCCTTGCGGATGCGCAAATAGGTCGCGCAGCGGCAGATATTGCCGCTCATCGCCGCATCGATCTGCTGATCGGTGGGCTTGGGCGTCTTGGCGAGCAAAGCCGTCGCGGAGACGATCTGCCCGGCCTGGCAGTAACCGCATTGCGGCACGTCCAGCTGCGTCCACGCCTCGCTCACGGCCTTGCCGACCGGCGTCGTCGCGACATGCTCGATGGTGGTGATCTGCTTGCCCGCCGCCGTACCGACCGGCGTTGTGCAGGAGCGCACGGCTTGGCCATCGATCATCACCGTGCAGGCGCCGCACAGCGCCATGCCGCAGCCGAACTTGGTGCCGACCATGTCCAGATCTTCACGAAGTACCCAGAGCAGCGGCTTCTTGGGGTCGGATTCGACCTGCCTTTTTTGCCCGTTGACCATCAGTTCGGTGGCCATGCCGCTTCTCCCTCCGCAATGTCTCGATGAACAGCGACATTGCCGTTGCTCTCGCCCGGTTGTCAATGTCCGTAGGCTTGCAATAATGAGGCTGGCGAGAGATGGCAGCGGCTCCCCTGCCCCCACCCCGATACAGGACGAGCGCTTGAACGATATCGATGCCATCATCGCCGCCGCGCGGGACTGGGCCGGCCAGCCCATGGCGCTCGCCACCGTCGTGGAAGCCTCCGGCTCTGCGCCCAGGCCGCGCGGCGGGCATATGCTCATTGCGGCAGATGGACGCTTTGCCGGATCGATCTCGGGCGGCTGCGTGGAATATGACGTGTTCGCCATGGCCGAGCGGGCGCTCACGAAGGATGAGACCGGCCTGCGCTATTTCGGCAGCACCGACCCCAGCATATGGGAGCCGGGCCTGCCCTGCGGCGGGCAGATCGGCGTGCTCGTCCAGCCGGTGAGCGAGGCGGGCTTTGCGCCGGCGCTGTTCGAAGCGATCGCGCAGGGTCGCGCGGCAGGCAAAGCAGTGGCGATCTCCACCGACCTTACGACCGGCAAGGCACGGCTGGGGACGCAGGCAGGGCAGTTCGTCAATCTCTACGAGCCGGCGCGCAAGCTGCTGATCGTCGGCGCGGTGCAGATCGGCCAGGCGCTCGCGGCCATCGCGCAGACACTCGGCATGGCGGTGACGGTCAACGACCCGCGCGAGCGCTTCCTGAGCGCCGAGCGCTTCCCCAGCGTGACCCTGACCGATGCCTGGCCGGACGAGGCCGTCGCCAGCTTCGCGCCGAATGCCGCCTGCGCGGTGGTCACGCTCAGCCACGACATCAAGATCGATGACCCTGCGCTGATCGCGGCGCTGGCGCAGTCGACGGGCTATATCGGCGCGCTCGGATCACGTGCCAATCATGGGCGGCGGCTGGAGCGGCTGGCGGCGGCTGGGGTGAGCGCGGATGACCTGCGCCGGGTGGACGGGCCGGCCGGCCTGCCGATTGGCGGCCTTGGTCCGCAGGAGATTGCCCTCTCCATCGCCGCCGGCATGGTCGCGGCCTTTCGCGGCACGCGCTGATGGCGCTGCCCGGCCTCGCCGTCGCGCTGCTCGCGGCGGGGCGCTCGACACGCTTCGGCGCGGCGGACAAGCTGGCGGCGGACCTTGGCGGACGCGCATTGATCGGCTGGGCGGCTGAGGCCGGGAGAACGGTGGAGGCGGCCCATCATCTGCTGGTGGCGCCGGCGGGCGTGGACTGGGGAAGCCATGCACCGGGATATCGGCTGGTCGTCAATTCCCGGCCAGAAGCGGGGATGGCGCACTCTTTGGGTCTGGCGGCGGCGGCGGCGCAGGAAGCCGGAGCCTCGGCGTTGATGGTGCTGCTCGCGGATATGCCGTTTGTCACGGCCGAGCATCTGGATGCGGTGCTTGGGCAGTTTGCGACGGATGGAGCGTCCGCTGTCTTCTCTTGTTCGCCCGAAGGCGTTGCTCAACCGCCCGCGCTGTTTCCGGCGCGGGCTTTCGCTGATCTCCAAGCGCTTGAAGGAGATCGGGGTGCGCAGGGGCTCGCCACAGGGTCTGCGCTGGTGAACGCCGACGCACGGCTGCTGCTGGATGTCGATACGCCGGAAGACCTCGCGTGGGCGCGGGCCATGGTTACGAACACGGAGAGCAAAGCTCCGGACTGAGCGCACTCTCAAAATCCCGGCAGCATCACCCTCCCCGTGCTCCTGCGGAGGCAGGAGCCCAGGGCGTTCGAGAACCACGGCGACATATAGAGAGAGTTAGCGCAAATGCCGAGCGTATCGGGTTCAAGTCGGCTGATTGATTGGAGCACTTTATCGCCGTGGGCTCCTGCCTTCGCAGGAGCACGAGAGAAGGTTTCGAGTGCGGAGCGATGCCCCTCTCGACGCCACCCCTAAATCTCCAGCTGGCTACCCAGTTCGATCACGCGGTTGGTCGGCAGGCGGAAGAACTCCATCGGGCTTTCCGCGTTGCGCAGCATCCAGGCGAAGAGCTTTTCGCGCCAGATCGGCATGCCGGGCCGGGCGGCCGGCAGCAGGGTCTGGCGCGTGAGGAAGAAGCTCGTCTCGATCATGCGGAAGGGCTGGCCGCAGCCTTCCACCATCGCCAGCGCGGCGGGCACATCGGCCTCTTCCATGAAGCCGTAATGGATCAGCACGCGATAGAAGCCGCGCCCGAGATCCTCGACCTGATAGCGATAGGAGGCATCGACGGTCGGCACATCGAGCACCTTGACCGTCAGCAGCACGACCCGCTCGTGCAGCACCTTGTTATGCTTGAGATTATGCAGCAGCGCATGGGGCACGCCGTCCGAGGTGGAGGTCATGAACACCGCCGTGCCCTGCACCCGCACGGCACTGTTGGCGGCTGAGGCGACGAAGACCGGGATCGGCATGGCCGCTTCGCTCAGGCGATCGACCATCAGCCCGCGGCCCTTGGCCCAGGTGGTGAGCATGGTGAAGATCACCAGACCAACCAGCAGCGGGAACCAGCCGCCATCCGGCACCTTGGTCAGGTTGGCGCCGAAATAGGCGATGTCCACGATGAAGAAGATCGCAAGCGCGCCATAGGCCAGCAGACGGTTCCACTTCCACAGCGAGAGCAGCAGCACCGCGAGCAGGCAGGTGTCGATGAACATCGCGCCCGTCACCGCGATGCCATAGGCCGCGGCGAGATTGCTGGAGGAGCGGAACGAGAGCACCAGCAGGATGACCATCACCATCAGGCCCCAGTTGATGACCGGGATGTAGATCTGCCCCTGCGCGCTGGCGCTGGTGTGCTTGATCTTGAGGCGCGGAATGAAGCCGAGCTGGATCGCCTGCTGGGTGAGCGAAAAGGCGCCGGTAATGACGGCCTGGCTGGCAATGATCGTCGCGACAATAGCGAGGATGACGAGCGGCAGGCGGAAGTTTTCCGGCGCGAGCAGGAAGAAGGGATTGCGGATCGCGTGATCCACCTGGTCCGCCGGCAGAGAGAGGATGAACGCCCCCTGCCCCAGATAATTGAGCATGAGGCCGGGCAACACGAAGAACAGCCAGGAAACCCGGATCGGGTTGCGCCCGAAATGCCCCATATCCGCGTACAGCGCTTCCGCGCCGGTGACGGCGAGCACGACGGAGCCGAGCGCAAGGAAGGCCAGCAACTTGTCGGTCAGGAAGAACTGGAAGGCATACCAGGGATTGAGCGCCAGCAGGATCGCCGGATCGGTCGCGATATGCATGATGCCGAGGCCCGCCAGCGTCGCGAAATAGACCAGCATGATCGGCCCGAAAAGCTGGCCGACCCGCGCCGTTCCGCGCGACTGGATAGCGAACAGGCCGATAAGGATCGCCACGGAGATCGGCAAAACCAGTGGCGCGAAATGCGCGTTGACGGTGATGAGACCTTCCGACGCCGAAAGGACGGACATTGCCGGGGTAATCATCGAATCGCCGTAGAACAGCGCGGTGGCGAAGACCCCGAGGATGACGATCGGCCCGGTCCAGCGCTTGCGTCCGCTGCGGCGGTTCACCAGCGCGAGCAGCGCCAGGCTGCCGCCTTGCCCCTTGTTGTCGGCCCGCATGATGATCGAGACATATTTGATCGTCACGACGATCATCATCGACCAGAAGATCAGGCTGAGCACGCCGTAGATATGCAGCGCATCAGGCGCGAGCGGGTGATGCCCCGCGAACGTCTCGCGGAAGGCGTAGATCGGGCTGGTGCCGATATCGCCGAAGACAATACCCATCGCCGCCAGCGCCATCTTGCGCAGGCTGTCCGGGCCATGCCCATGACCAGCGGCCGCAGGATTCCCCGCCGCAAAGTCTCGTGGCTGTTCGGTGGGGCTCACTTGCCCGCCTGACTCGCAATCATCAATCGCGCTTCCCTTGCCCAGGCCCTGCCCTGAACGCGCGGCGCCCTAGCACTTCGTCGAGAGGCACGCAACGCACCATCAGGGGCCGGCATTTCCGCTTTGGGGCGCCCCAGCCTGCGGGGCATCGCCCTGAGATGGGCCACCCTGCGCCATGGCATCGCGCCGCTCGATGAGCGCATTGAGCAACGCCACGTTGCGGATCAGCTCTTCACGCAGCTCGAAATCCTCCGGCAGGCGCGCTGCCAGCTTCAGCCAGACATCGCGCGCGCGGTCGAACTGACCCGACTCCGCCAGGGCAAGCCCATAGAAATAATTGGGAGAAACGCCTTCCGGCTGGAAATGCAGGGCCTGCGCGAAGGCATAATCCGCCGCCGGCGTCAGGGTGCCATTGCCATGCGCGACAAGGGCATTGCCCAGCCCCACCCAGATGTTCGCGTCATCGGGATATTCCCTCAGGCCCGAGAGCAGCACATTGGCGGCGCCGGCCGTGTTGCCCTTGCGGGCGAGCGCATCGGACACGACAAGCCATTTAGTTGCACCCGTCAGCCGCTCGCCGATTTCCGAGCGCTTCTTGGCCAGCGCCTCATCGAACTTCACGCGCGAGTCGTTCGCCGCGACCGGCTTGTCGGCCAGCCCCGGGCTGCCCTGCCAGGCATAGCCGGCGAGGCCGAGCAGCAGCGCAGTGGCAACCGGCGCGGCCTGGCGGAGCGGGAGGCGCGCACCAAGCATGATGCCGATGCCGACGATGAGCGCGAGGCCCGCTGCGATCAACAGGCCGGTCATGCCTTCGCTCCCTTGCGGCGGCGCATCCGCCCATATGCCAGCGCCCCGCCCGCGCCCAGCAGCATCAGCGGTGCCGCCCAGAGCGGCCAGAGAATCGGGTCGGCGGTCGGCTTGTAGCTGATCCAGTCCCCATAGCGCTCGATGAGCCAGGCACGAATGGCCTCGGGGTCTTCGCCCGCAGCGATGCGCTCGCGGATGATCGAGCGCAGGTCCGCCGCCATGCTCGCGTCGCTGTCCGCAATGGACTGGCTCTGGCAGGTCAGGCAGCGAATTGTGTGCATCAGCTCGGTCGCCTTCGCCTCCAGCGCCGGATCGTCGAGCTGGCGATTGGCATAGGGTGCGGGCGGCAGTGCGGTCTGCGCGAAGGCGGGCGCCGGCAAAATCACAAGCAACGCCGGCAGGATCAGCGTGCCTCTCATGATTGCGCCTCGCGCAGCTTTTCGAGGATCATGTCCACATCCTGCGGGCCGATCACGCCGATATGCTGGTAGCGGATGATGCCCTTGCCATCGACCACGAACGTCTCCGGCACCCCGGAGGAGCCCATATAGAATTGCAGGGCACTGCGCTCATCCAGCCCGATGCGCTGATAAGGGTTACCGTGACGCGTGAGGAAGTCGTCCACATCGGCGCGGGCATCGCGGATGGCCACGCCATCAATGGGGACGCCGCGCTGGGCGAGTTGCAGCAGCACCGGCGCCTCGGCGATGCAGGGCACGCACCAGCTCGCGAAGATGTTGAGCAGGCGCGGTTGGCCGTCCGCCATCGCCTTGGTCGAGAGCGTCGGGCGACTGGAGGCGCCCGCCGGCAGGTCCATCGGCGGCACCGGTTTGCCGATCATGCGCGATTGCACCACCGTCTGCTGCTCACGATTGAGGCCCAGCGAGGCCACGCCGAGGAAGATCACATAGGCAATCAGCGGAATCCACAGGATGAGCGAGCGCTTGCCGAACTTCATGCCAGCGCCTCCTGCGGATGCTCCGCAGCGGCGCCAGATGCGCGCGCGAGCCGCGCCTGCTTGCGCTCGCGCCGGACGCGGCCGACCAGCGCCAGCGCGCCGCCCAGCGCGATCAGTCCCGCGCCGCCCCAGATCAGCGTGACGAACGGCTTCCACCAGATGCGCAATTGCCAGCGGCCATTTTCGAGCGCTTCACCCAGCACCAGATAGAGCTGACCGTTCCAGCGGGTGAGCTGGACGGATTCGTTGGTCGGCGTCGGCGGATCGGTGAAGTAGCGAGCCTGCGGCCGCGCGGTGCCGATCACCTTGTCGCCACGCCGCACGACAAGCTGCGCTTCCATGGCGGTCCAGTTCGGCCCGGCATAGGGCCGCACCCCTTCCATGGTCACGGTGTAGCCGGCGATCTCGAAAGAGTCCCCCGGCGCTGCAGCCGCCAGCCGCTCGGATGAGAAGGCCGATTCGCTCGCCATGCCGGCCAGGCTGACTGCGCAGCCCAGATGCGCGATCACCATGCCATAAGTGAACATCGGCGTACGCCGCAGATTACGCTTCCAGAGCGGCGCTACGCTGGCCACGGCAACGGCGGCTGCCATGACCAGGCCCAGCAGCGGCAACCAGCCGATCGGGCGATCCGCAAACAGCAGCACGGCGATCAGCGTCACCACGGCACCGCCAATGGCGGGAGCCGAACGCCGCAGCGCCGCGCCCGACTCGTCCCGCCGCCAGCGCAGCAGCGGCCCGACGACCAGGGCGGCCATCAGTACCAGCGTGATCGGCCCGATCACCGCGTTGAAATAAGGCGGGCCGACAGAGACGCTCTGGCCCAGCATTTCCGTCAGCAGCGGATAGAGCGTGCCGATGAGCACCAGCCCCAGGATCACGCACAGCAGCAGATTGTTGACGACGAGCAGCGCCTCCCGGCTCAGCGGATCAAACCGGGCGCCCTCGTTGACCGTATGAACCCGCATCGCGAACAGCGCGAGCGCGCCGCCG
This sequence comes from Sphingobium sp. B10D7B, assembly GCF_025961955.1. Lineage (NCBI taxonomy): Bacteria > Pseudomonadati > Pseudomonadota > Alphaproteobacteria > Sphingomonadales > Sphingobiaceae > Sphingobium > Sphingobium sp. B10D7B. The sequence goes on along the minus strand of NZ_JAOQOQ010000001.1, from coordinate 894,282 downwards.
ATATAGAGGCCGAGCAGAATGAGGATGAAGCTGCCGCGCGTGGGATCGACCGCGAAGGCGTGGACGCTGGTCAGGATACCCGAGCGCACGAGGAAGGTGCCTATCATCGACATGGCGAAAGCGACCACTGCCAGCATCACCGTCCAGGCGCGCAACGCATCGCGGGCAGCCAGGACCGAAGCGCTATGGAGCAGCGCCGTCGCCGCCAGCCACGGCATGAGCGAGGCATTCTCGACCGGGTCCCAGAACCACCAGCCACCCCAGCCCAATTCATAATAAGCCCAGTAGGAGCCGGCAGCGATGCCGATGGTCAGCAGGACCCAGGCACCCAGCACCCACGGCCGGATCGCACGGGCGAAGCGGGCATCCACCTGCCGGGTGAGCAGCGCGCCCACCGCGAAGGAGAAGGCCACGGACAGGCCGACATAGCCAAAATAAAGCGTCGGCGGATGGAAGGCGAGACCGGGGTCCTGCAACAGTGGATTGAGCCCCTGCCCCTCGACCGCCGGGGGATTGAGGCGCTGGAAGGGATTGGAGGCAAACAGCAGGAAGGCATAGAAGCCAAGGCTGATCGCCGCCTGCGCGCCGAGCGTCGCAAAATGGGTCGCGCGATCGAGGCTGCGCTCGAACAGCGCCACCGCGCCGCCGGCAAGGCTCATCACTGCCACCCAGAGCAGCATCGAGCCCTCGTGATTGCCCCAGGCGCCGGCGAATTTGTAGATGAACGGCTTGAGCGAATGGCTGTTCGCCGCGACCAGATAGACCGACATGTCGGAGATCAGGAACAGGACGATGAGCAGCGCCATGGCGAGACCCGCCAGCACGCCCTGCGCGACCGCCAGCGGCCGGATGAAGCGCGCCGCATCGGCATTACCGCGTGCAACGGCCAACCAGGCGAGCAGCAATTGCAGGCCGGCGAGCGTGGCCGCGAGCCACAGGGCGGCAAGGCCGGCTTCAGCGATCATTGGCCGCTTGCATCCACCTGATGGGTCTGCGGATCATATTTGATGCCCTCCATCTCGCGCGGCATGTAGCGCTCATCATGCTTGGCGAGGATGTTGGTGGCTCGGAACACGCCGTCTTCCCCAAAGGCACCTTCCGCCACCGCGCCGCTGTTCTCGGCAAAGAGGTCGGGCGTGATGCCGGTGAAGGAAGCCGGCACGGTTGCCTTGCCGTCGGTCAGACGGAAATCCACCGTCGTTCCGTTGGCGTGGCGCTTGATACTGCCCGCTTCGACCATGCCACCCAGACGAATCGCGCGGCCCGGTTCGACCTTCGCGGCCAGCGCTTCAGCGGGCGTGTAGAAATAGGCAGCCTGCGAGCGCAGTGCGGACATGGCCAGCAGCACGCCGCCGATCATCGCCGCCAGCGCCAGCCCGACGAGAATGAGGCGCTGATGCTTGCGCTTGGGGCCAGCTCTGTTCGACGTCACCGCAACCATTTCAATCCCGCTCCAGCAAATCCCGCGCCCGGCGCTCCGCCTGCCGCGCGCGGGCCCAAGCCCACAGGCTGGTCGCAACCGTCGCAACGAAGGTGAGGCCATAAGCCGCAATCACGAAAGGCCAGGGATTCATGATATGCGCCCTCAGCCCCGCGACATCCGGCGCAACCGCGCCTCGATCCGATTTTCCGCCAGCATCGCCCGCATCCGCAGCAGCACGATCGCCGTGAACCAGAGGGTAAAGCCGAGCACGGTCAAGCCAAGCGGCCAGAGCATGGAGGGCGCGATGCTGCTGCTCATGCCGACCACGCTGATGCTCTTGGCCTGGTGGAGACTGTTCCACCACACGACTGAATAATGGATGATCGGCAGGTTGAGCGCGCCGATGAGCGCATAGATCGCCGTCACGCGGCTGACACCGCCAGCATCGCCCCGCTCCACGCTGGCGCGCGCCAGCGCGATATAGCCGATGTAGAGGAACAGCAGCAGCAGCATGGAGGTCAGGCGTCCGTCCCACTCCCACCATGTCCCCCAGGTAGGCCGCCCCCAGATCGATCCGGTGGCGAGGCACAAGGCGGTAAAAACCGCCCCCGGCACAGCAATGGCGCGGCCGGCAACGCTCGCCAGCGGGTGACGCCAGACGAGCTGCATGATCGCCGCGATGGTGAGGCCACTCCAGCCGCCCATGCCCAGCCAGGCCGCCGGCACATGAATGTAGAGGATGCGGAAGCTGTGCCCCTGCAGATAATCCGCCGGCGCCACGAACAGTCCTGCCCAGCAACCGACGAGAATCAGGAGGATGCCGCCCCAGAAGCACCAGGGCGTCGCAGGCACGGCAATCGCCAGGAAACGTCGCGGGTTCGCAAGGACGTGCATCCCGCCCCTTTAGAGGCAGCGGGGCAGGCGCGCCAGAGGCTTTGGCCAGAGAATGTGACGCCGCATGTGACCCCGAATGTAACGTCCCGCCGCGCTCAGCGCAGATAGGGGTTGGCGCGCTTGCGGGTCTTGCGGTCGATGCCCATCAACAGCCCTAGCGAGATCATGATCGAGAGCATCGCGGAGCCGCCATAGGAGACGAGCGGCAAAGGCAGGCCGACCACCGGCGCGAAGCCGACGACCATCATCATGTTGATGGAGATGTAGAGGAACAGGCTGCAGGTCAGCCCCGCCGCCAGCAACTGGTCGAAGCGGCTGGCCGCATCCCGCGCGACATTCATGCCCCAGCGCAGCAGCAGCCAGAACAAGGCGATGATGACCGTCGCGCCGAGCAGCCCCCACTCCTCGGTTATGGCCGGAAAAATGAAATCGGTATGCGACTCAGGAAGATAATGGAGATGGCTCTGACTGCCTTGCAGATAGCCCTTGCCGAAGAAGCCGCCCGAGCCAATGGCGATGACCGACTGGGTGATGTGATAGCCCGCGCCCAGCGGATCGGCCTCCGGGTTCATGAAAATCGTCACGCGTCGCTGCTGGTGCGGCAACAGGAAGCTGTAGATCACCGGGATCAGCACGATCGCCGCCGCGCCCGCTGCCGCGTAGAGCCGCAGCGGCAATCCCGCGAGAAAGGTCACGACCGCCACGGACAGCACCAGCATCATGCCCGTACCGAGATCCGGCTGGAGCAGGATGAGCGCGAAGGGCACCACCGTGAGCGCGACCGGCGGCCATAATGCCGTGAAGGAGCGCGTCGCGGCGGGCGGCAACATCTCGTAGAATCGCGCGACCATGCCGATCACGGCCAGCCGCACGAACTCGGAGGGCTGCAACTGCATGAAGCCGAGATTGAGCCAACTGCGCGCCCCGCCCCCGACGATGCCCATCATCAGCACAATGATGAGCAGCGCGAGACTCGCCAGATAGGCAGGGAAGAGCAGCGGCTTGAACTGCTCGGAGGGGATGTAGGAAATCACCAGTGCCAGGATCAGAAACAGCGCAAAGCGCAGCAGATGCGCACCGGCCCACGGCACCATCGAACCACCAGCCATGGAATAGAGTGCGAGCGCGCCGACCACCGCCAGCGCCGTTACGATGCCGATGGCACGCCAGGACTGGTTGGCGATCGCAGGCGGGACATGCACGAGCATCATGAGGCGGAATCTTGAACCGGAGTTTGGAAAGGCGACGTTGCCCTCCCCGCCTAATGCCTTTCTGCTTCCAGCGAAAGCACGCGCTTCACCCCTTCGCCTCAGGCAAGCGCTCGGCAGATCGAGCGGGCTTGCCACGCCCGACCTGCCAAAGCCATGTTTGCTCCCATTCTCATCCCGGCAGAGCGTAGGCGATCACTTCATCGCCAATCGGTGTCTCCATGAAATGGTGCCCACCCGCCATGATGACGAGATACTGCTTACCGTTCACCTCATACACGCTCGGCGTCGCCTGACCGCCCGCCGGCAGCGTATCCTGCCAGAGCGTCTTGCCCGTCTCGATGTCGATGGCGCGGATCAGATTGTCCGTCGCTGCGGCGATGAAGGCCACACCGCCAGCCGTGACCACCGCGCCGCCATTGTTCGGCGTGCCGATGTTGATGGGAAGCATGGACGGAATCCCCCAGGGGCCATTGCGCCGCGCGGTGCCGAACGGGCGATCCCAGATGGTCTGGCCCGTCCGCATGTCGATCGCGCGGATGCCACCATAAGGCGGGCGCTTGCACAGCAGGCCAGTCAGCGACAGCCGCCAGCCGGCATTCACCGAGATGGCATAAGGCGAGCCGGCTTGCGGGTCTTGCGAGCCATGCCCGCCCCCCTCGCTCATGCTGCCGCCCCGCGCCTTCTCATCGCCACGCGGCGCCGGGAAGCCGCGACGGTCCGCCTCGGCGCGCGGCACCAGGCGATTATAGTTGGGCATATTATTGTAGTTGGCGAGGATCACGCCGCGTACCGGATCGATGGCGAGGCCGCCCCAATCCGTGCCGCCATTATAGCCCGGATATTCGACGAAGTGCTTGTCCGCCGTGGGAGGCGTGTACCGCCCGCGATATTCCGCCTGCCGATATTGGATGCGACACACCATCTGGTCGATGGGGGACATGCCCCACATGTCGCTTTCCTTGAGGTCGGGGAAGGCGAGCGTGTGGTAGGTCGAGTAAGGCTGGGTGGGGCTGCGCCGCTGCGGCTCCACGCCGGTGCGCGGCACGGCCCGCTCCTGCACCGGGAATATCGGCTGGCCGGTGCGACGGTCCAGCACGTAGATTTCGCCCTGCTTGCTCGGCAGGATCAGCGCCGGCACCGTGCCGGAGCCATTGGGGAAATCAACCAGCGTGGCCTGCGCCCCGAGGTCATAATCCCACACATCCCGATGCACGGTCTGGAACCGCCAGCGCGGCTTGCCGGTCGTCACGTCCAGCGCAACCAGCGAGGAAGAAAAATCGTCCTCCTGCGGGCTGCGGCTCCCGCTCCAGTAATCCACTGCGGAATTGCCCATCGGCAGATACACGAGGCCCAGCGACTCATCGCCGCTGGCAATGGTCCACATATTGGGTGTGCCGCGCGCATATTCCTGCCCGGCCGGCGGATCGCCCGCCCAATCCGGGTTGAGCATGTCCCACGCCCAGCGCTTCTCGCCCGTGACCGCATCATATCCCTGGATGACGCCGGACGGCGCATCGCGCTTTTGCCCATCCAGCACTTGATGCCCGGTCACGATGACGCCTTGCACGATCGTGGGCGGCGATGTGATCGAGACCATGCCCGGCACCACCCTGCCCATGCCGCGCTTGATATCGACCGCGCCGTTCTCGCCGAAGTCGGAACAGGGCCGGCCGGTCTGCGCATCCACGGCAATCAGGCGGCCGTCCAGCGTACCCTCGATGATGCGCGTCGCGCAGGCCTGCCCTTGCGTGGCTTGCGGCACAGCATAATAAGCGACGCCCCGGCACGCGGCCGTGTAGGGAATCCACGCATGATCGACCTTGGGATCGTAGCGCCAGCGCTGCTGACCGGTCGCCGGATCGAGCGCGATGAGAATATTAGTGGCCGAGCACAGATAGAGCGTATTCCCGACCTTCAGCGGCGTCGTTTCGGCGCCATATTTGTTGTCGGCCATATCCTCGGGGAGATCGCCGGTGTGGAACACCCAGGCGCGCTGCAATTTTCCGACATTGGCCGGCGTGATCTGGCCCAGCGAAGAATAACGCTGCGCTGCGTAACTGCCGCCATAAGCCGGCCAGTCCGTCCCGGGTCGCAATAGCGAGGGATCGGCCACCGTCGAGGCTAGCCGCGCCGGCATCGCGCCCACGTCCGGCAGGTTGAGGCGGGAGATCACCACGCCACCCACGGCCAGCACAAGCACGGCTGCCACGCTCGCGATGACCGGCAAACGCCAGTGCCAACGCTCGGGCTGAAGCGCCGGCAAGGTCAGCAGCACGAGAATCAGGAGCACCGTCGGACCGACGGTAAAGGGAATCAGCGCCCACCCATCGAGCCCGGCCTCCGCCAGCCCCCAGATGATCGAAAGTCCATAAGCCGCGAGATAGACCCAAACGCCCAGCACCCGCTGTCGGATGAGGAGAAAGCCCGCCAGACCGAGGAGCACCCCGGCAATGAGGTAATAGAGGCTGCCACCCAGCACCGCGAGCCATGCGCCGCCGATAGCCAGCACAAGGCCGACCAGCGCGATAATCGCGCCGACGATGGTTGCGAAGAGGGAGCGAGCACGCGCGCGGGACGTCCAATCAACCGGCATGGCGATCTCCTTTTGCAAGGGAAACAGCCTCCGGGTGGCATGGTTCCGAACTTTATGCCCTTCGCCAATTTTGGCAGCTTCACGGGCTTATGGAGGGTCTGCCTTCGCCCAACCCGGGGCATTCACCACCTTTCTTGCGACAATGGGGCGACAAAGCAGTTTGACGCTCCTATATGGCCGGCAACGAGGATCGCGACGCGGCGGGAATCGCACCCCGTCGGCTATGAGTAGAGCCATGCTGACCACGCACCCATTTGATGACGACAAGCTGCGCGAAGAGTGCGGCGTTTTTGGCGTATATGGCGCCGACACAGCCTCCGCCATGGTGGCGCTGGGCCTTCACGCCCTGCAGCATCGTGGGCAGGAAGCCGCCGGCATCACCAGCTGGGACGGTGAGGAGTTCCACACCCACCGGGCCATGGGCCATGTCGCGGGCAACTTCGACAAGGACGATGTGATCCGCCAGCTCGCCGGCCATGTCGCCTGCGGCCATGTGCGCTATTCGACGACCGGCGAGACAGCGCTGCGCAACGTCCAGCCGCTCTATGCCGAGCTGTCCTCGGGCGGCTTCGCCATCGCTCACAATGGCAACATCTCCAACGCGATGAACCTGCGCAAGCGGCTGGTGCGCGATGGCGCGATCTTCCAGTCGACCAGCGATACCGAGGTGATCATCCACCTCGTCGCCAAATCGCGCTACCGCACCCTGCTGGATCGCTTCATCGATGCGCTCAAGCAGGTCGAGGGCGCCTATTCGCTCATCTGCCTGACGCGCGAGGGCCTGATCGCCTGCCGCGATCCGCTCGGCATCCGTCCGCTGGTCATGGGCCGGCTGGGCGATGCGATCATCTTCGCCTCCGAGACTGTGGCGTTCGATGTGGTCGGCGCGGAATATATCCGGCAGGTCGAGCCCGGCGAGCTGATCGTGGTGACGCAGGGCGGCGAAATCCGCTCGCACCGCCCCTTTGGCGAGACGGCGCAGGCCCGCCCCTGCATCTTCGAGCATGTCTATTTCTCGCGGCCGGACTCCATCGTGGACGGCAGCAGCGTCTATTCGGTCCGCAAGGGCATTGGCGCGCAGCTGGCCATCGAGAGCCCGGTCGATGCCGATCTCGTGATTCCCGTGCCGGATAGCGGCGTGCCTGCCGCCATCGGCTATGCGCAGCAATCGGGCATTCCGTTCGAGCTGGGCATCATCCGCTCGCATTATGTCGGCCGCACCTTCATCCAGCCGGGCGACAAGGTTCGCCATCTGGGCGTGAAGCTCAAGCACAACGCCAATCGGGCGCTGATCGCCGGCAAGCGCATCGTGCTGATCGACGATTCGATCGTGCGCGGCACCACCAGCCTCAAGATCGTGCAGATGATGCGCGAGGCCGGCGCCAAGGATGTGCATATGCGCATCGCCAGCCCGCCGACCCGGCATAGCTGCTTCTACGGCGTCGATACGCCCGAGCGCGCCAAGTTGCTCGCGCACCGCATGGACGTCTCGCAGATGTGTTCGTTCATTCATGCCGACAGCCTCGCCTTCGTGTCGATCGAAGGCCTTTACCGGGCGATCGGCGAGGCGCGCCGCAACGATGAGCTGCCGCAATATTGCGATGCCTGCTTCACCGGCGATTATCCCACCACCCTCACCGACTTCGACGATCAGGCCGAAGTGAACCAGCTCGAACTGCTGCGCGAACGCGTGGTCTGAGCCGGAGCGGAGACAGCATGACCGACACGACCGACAACCGGCCCTTGGCCGGGCGCCTTGCCCTCGTCACCGGCGCCAGCCGGGGCATCGGCGCGGCCACCGCTATCGAACTTGCGCGCGATGGCGCGCATGTGGTCCTGGTGGCGCGGTCCGTGCCGGATCTTGAAGGGGTGGAGGAACAGATCCACGCCGCCGGTGGCAGCGCCACCATCGCCCCGCTCGACCTGACCGACGGGGAGAGCATCGGGCGCCTGGCCACGGCGATCAGCGGGCGCTGGGAAGCGCTCGACGTGCTGGTGCTCAATGCTGCGACGCTGGGCACGCTTGCCGCCGTGACCGCCATCGACACCAAGGAATTTGCCCGGCAGCTCACGCTCAACATCGCCTCGACCCAGGCGTTGATCGCGGCCTTCGATCCCATGCTGCGCAAGAGTAGCGACGCACGCGTCGTAGCCCTCTCCAGCGGCGTCGCGACGGCGCCCCGCGCTTATTGGGGCGCCTATGGTGCGTCCAAGGCGGCGCAGGACGTGCTGGTGAGCGCCTATGGGCAGGAAGTCACCAAGATTTCCAAGGTCCGCACCCACATCGTCAACCCCGGCCCCACCCGCACCACCATGCGCGCACGCGCCTATCCGGGCGAAGACCCGGCAACGCTCAAGACACCGGACGTGGTCGGTCGTGCGATTGCCGATCTGGTGGTCAGCGATGCGGCCGACGGCACGCGGGTCGATCTGCCGCGGTAAGAGCGGCGGCCGGCGATTGGGCCGGCTTTTTCGATCAACGATTTGGGGCGGTGCTTTTGCGCCCTGGGCTCCTGCCTGCGCAGGGGCACGAGGTGGTGTGGAGCATCACCGCGTGGCCGTTTGATTGGGCGTACAAGTGAGCCGTTAAGCCCAAGCTGTGCTCCTGCGCAGGCAGGAGCCTAGGCAGCAGAGCTCCCCGACGGCGGATTGACCAGCGCTTTGATAAGCGCTCCGACAATCCCGCCACCCGCTCAGATCACTCCGTCAAATCGCTCCACACATTCTTGATCTTGCTAAAAAACCCGCTCGACTGCGGACATTCCTCGCCGGTCTCGGTGGCGCGGAACTCCTCCAGCAGTTCCTTCTGCCGGGCGGAGAGCTTGGTGGGCGTTTCCACCTCGATTTGGATGACCAGATCCCCCCGCGCGCGCGCATTCAGCACCGGCATCCCGGCGCCACGCTGGCGCAACTGCTTGCCGGACTGGATGCCGGCGGGAATGCGGATCTCGTGATCCTCGCCGTCGAGACCCGGCACCTCGATCGTGCCGCCCAGCGCCGCCAGCGTGAAGCTGATCGGCACGCGGCAGAACAGGTTGGTGCCGTCCCGCTCGAAAATCTGGTGCCGCTTCACATGCAGGAAGATGTAGAGATCGCCCGCGGGCGCGCCGCGCGGCCCCGCCTCGCCTTGCCCGGTGAGGCGAATGCGTGTGCCTTCGTCCACACCAGCCGGCACCTTCACGTCCAGCGAACGGCGCTTGTCCACACGCCCCTCCCCGCGACAGGCGCGACAGGGCGACTTGATCCGCTGGCCCGCGCCATGGCAGCTCGGGCAGGTCCGCTCGATGACGAAGAAGCCCTGCTGCGCCCGCACCTTGCCGTGGCCGCCGCAAGTCGGGCAGCTTTCCACGCTGGTCCCCGGCTCCGCGCCGCTACCGTCGCATGCGTCGCACTGGGTGGAGACATCGATCTCGATGGTCGTGTCGCGGCCATGGAAGGCATCTTCCAGCGAGATTTCCATGTCGTAGCGCAGGTCCGCGCCGCGCCGCGTCTGTTGACGGCCACCGCCGCCAAAACCATCGCCGAAGATCGTCTCGAAAATATCGGAGAAATCGGAGAAACCGGCCTGACCGCCGCGTCCGCCGCCCATGCCGCCCTGCTCGAAAGCGGCATGGCCGAAGCGATCATAAGCCGCGCGCTTTTGCTCGTCCTTCAGGCAGTCATAAGCTTCGTTGATCGCCTTGAACTTGGCTTCGCTCTCCTTGCAGCCCGGATTGCGATCCGGATGACACTGCATGGCCAGCTTGCGATAGGCCGACTTGATCGTCGCGCCGTCCGCCGTCCGCTCGACTTCGAGCAGCTCGTAATAATCGATTTTGCTACTCATGCCCCGCAGCAGTCCCAAGCAATCGCCCGGCCGGCCAGTTCATGGGCCGGCCGGGCGTCATTTCCGTTCAATCAGGCTTTGTTGTCTTCGTCGACTTCCGAGAACTCGGCGTCGACGACGTCATCATCAGCCTTCTGGGCCGTGCCTTCTGCGCCCGGAGACGCGGCCGCAGCCTGCTCCTTCTCGTAGATCGCCTGACCGAGTTTCATGGAGACCTGAGCCAGTTCCTGGGTCTTGGTCTTCATCGCCTCGACATCGCCGCCCTCGACCGCGCTCTTGGCCGCGGTGACAGCCGCCTCGATCTCGCCCTTGAGCGCCTCGTCCACCTTGTCGCCATGCTCGGCGAGTTGGCGCTCAGTGGTGTGGATCAGGCTCTCGGCGTTGTTCTTCGCCTCGGCGCCCTCGCGACGCTTCTTGTCTTCCTCGGCAAAGCGCTCGGCATCCTTGACCATCTGGTCGATGTCGGAATCGCTCAGACCACCAGAAGCCTGGATCTTGATCTGCTGCTCCTTGCCGGTGCCCTTGTCCTTGGCCGAGACGTTCACGATGCCGTTGGCGTCGATGTCGAACGTGACCTCGATCTGCGGCACGCCGCGCGGCGCCGGCGGAATGCCGACCAGATCGAACTGGCCGAGCAGCTTGTTGTCCGCCGCCATTTCACGCTCGCCCTGGAAGACGCGGATGGTCACTGCCTGCTGATTGTCGTCAGCCGTCGAGTAAACCTGGCTCTTCTTGGCCGGGATCGTGGTGTTACGATCGATCATGCGGGTGAACACGCCACCCAGCGTCTCAATGCCCAGCGACAGCGGCGTCACGTCGAGCAGCAGCACGTCCTTGACGTCGCCCTGCAGCACGCCGGCCTGAATGGCGGCGCCCATGGCGACCACTTCATCCGGGTTGACGCCGGTGTGCGGCTCCTTGCCGAAGAACTCCTTCACCACTTCGCGCACGCGGGGCATGCGGGTCATGCCGCCGACGAGCACGACGTCGCTAATCTCGCTGGAGGAAACGCCGGCGTCCGCGATCGCCTTCTTGCAGGGCTCGAGCGTGCGCTTGATGAGCGCCTCGACCAGCCGCTCAAGGTCGGCACGGGTGATGGTCTTGACCAGGTGCTTGGGACCAGTCGCATCGGCGGTGATGAACGGCAGGTTCACTTCCGTCGTCTGCGCGCTGGAGAGCTCGATCTTGGCCTTCTCGGCGGCTTCCTTCAGGCGCTGCAGCGCCAGCTTGTCGCCGCGCAGGTCGATGCCTTCGTCCTTCTTGAAGCCATCAGCGAGATATTCGACGATCTTGGAGTCGAAATCTTCACCGCCAAGGAAGGTATCGCCGTTGGTCGACTTCACCTCGAACACGCCGTCGCCGATCTCGAGGATCGAGATGTCGAAGGTACCGCCGCCAAGGTCGTAGACCGCGATGGTCTTGCCTTCGCTCTTCTCAAGCCCGTAAGCGAGCGCGGCCGCGGTCGGCTCGTTGATGATGCGCAGCACTTCAAGGCCCGCAATCTGGCCGGCGTCCTTGGTCGCCTGGCGCTGCGCGTCGTTGAAATAGGCCGGCACGGTGATGACGGCCTGCGTCACGGTCTCACCGAGATAGCTCTCGGCGGTTTCCTTCATCTTCTGCAGGATGAAGGCGGAAATCTGCGAGGGGCTGTAGTCCTGCCCGCCAGCATTCACCCAGGCGTCGCCATTGGGACCCTTGGCAATGTTGTAGGGGACCAGCTCCATGTCCTTCTTGGTCAGCGGATCGTCGAACCGGCGACCGATCAGGCGCTTGACGGCATACACGGTGTTGTCCGGATTGGTCACGGCCTGACGCTTGGCCGGCTGGCCAATGAGCCGCTCGCCATCCTTGGCGAATGCCACGATGGAGGGCGTGGTGCGCGCGCCTTCCGCATTCTCGATCACTTTCGGCTTGCCGCCGTCCATCACGGCGACGCAGCTGTTCGTGGTGCCGAGATCAATACCGATAACCTTAGCCATATTTGCCCTCTTGTACCCCATGTGTAGTTGAGCGCCCGGAATTGGGCCGCTGCCGGGGCGGCTCCGCACTCAGGCCGAAACCACCCCGTTGACCGCGCCGATATAGGAGGGTGTTTTCGCGCAACAAGTCCCGAGATGATTTAGCTGACCCAAGCGCGCACGGCAGGCCCGGCCGGACAGGTCAGGAGATACTCGCCCGAGCAAGCCGGCCCTGTTTTGCTTGGCGGCGTAGATCACCGGGTCTAAAGCCCGGCGAGATAACAAACCTCCTGGAGACCGCACATGCACAAGCCCTCATCGCTCCTCGTCGCAGCCGCGATGCTGGCGACGCTCGGTGCGTGCAGCGACCCGCCGCCGCTGGATGTCGATGGCGGCTTTCTGCGCCTCAACCCCAATCCCAATGCCCCCTCGGCGGCCTATTTCACGATCCACGGCGGCGCCGATGATGTCGTGCTGCGCGACGTGCTGACCGACGAAGCCGTGCGTGTGGAAATTCACGAGAGCAGCACCAAGGACGGCGTCGCCTCCATGCGCCCAGTGAAGACCGTGGACGTGCCCGCCGGCGCGACAGTGAAGTTCGAACCGGGCGGCAAGCACCTCATGCTGTGGTCGATCAACCCGCAGGCGCTTGAGGACAAGAAGATGACGTTCACCTTCATCTTCTCCAATGGCCAGCGCATTCTCGCCGATGCCATCGTGCAACAGCCGGACGCGGAGGGCGCGATGGCCGGCATGGAAGACCATAGCGGCCACTGAGCTGGGCTCGGCCTGTCCAGGAATATGATGGGGAGATGGGCATGACGGCCCTGCGATAGTGGGCGCAAGCACGGACTGAACGTGCGCCCCCGTCTGATAGCGAAACGATCTCCGATATTAGAACGGATTTAATACTTGCCGAGCTAGAGACTTGCTGCCGCGCGCGCTCGCTTTATGGGGCGGCTGGGCGGAGAAATGTGGTGGGGTCGGTTGATGGAAGACGTGGCAAGCAAACCGTTGGGCGGCTTGCTCCTTATCCTGCCCCTTCTCGTTCATCAGTACGAAGGCGATGTCTTCATTGAGCAGCAGGCGGCGAATGGCCTGCACCAGTGGATTCGCCATTTCGGCCCGATGACATTGTGCGTGAAGGTCGTGAACGCTCCCCCTCCTGCGGACAGCGTCTCGATCGCAGGGCTTGGCTTGGGACCCAATCTTGCCGTTGAGCTGATGCCGCCAGGGTGGACGCCCCTTTCCTTTGCCAAGGCCTATCCAGAGATGCGTGCCAAATTGTCACGGCTGATCGACAGCCACGCGTTCCTCCATTGTGCCCTTGGCGGGGCATGGGGAGACTGGGCCGCCGTTGCGGCGCTGATGGCCGCTCGCCGAGGACGGAAGGTCGCCGTGTGGACGGACAGGGTCGAGTCGGAAGTCATGCGCATCGACGCCCTCAGAGCGTCGGGCATCCGGCGCTTTGTCAGGCTTATGAATGCGAGCCTCGCGCGACGCCTGGAGCGTCGCGCGATTGGTTCGGCAGCGCTTGGCCTGTTCCACGGCAATGATTGCTACCAGACTTATCGTGGGTTCAATGCCAATTCGTTTCTTGTGCACGACATCCATTTGAAGCCGCACGACAAAATCTCGGACGAGAGCCTGGTCCGCAAAATACGCGACGTCGAGCACGCCCCACTGCGTCTGATCTACATTGGGCGGTTTCACCCCGATAAAGGTGTCATGGACTGGATAGAAACGCTCCGTCTCGTCAAAGAGGCGGGGGTAGCGTTTCGTGCCCAGTGGTTTGGCGATGGCCCGCAGCGGGAGGAGGCGCGCGCAAAAGTGCTGGCGCAAGGGCTTGAGGAACAAATCGAATTCCCCGGCCTCCTTGTCGATCGATCGGAGTTGCTGGATAAGTTGCGCGCGGCGCATCTGATGCCGTTTTGTCACCTGACACCTGAATCTCCGCGAAACCTGATCGAGGCGCTGGCGTCTGGAACACCCATAGTCGGTTATGAGTCAGCATATCCTCAGGATTTGATTTCCGGCCACGGTGGCGGCGTCCTCACCCCCATGGATCCTCAGGCTTTAGCGCATGAATTGGTCCGGCTGGGGCGTGATCGGCCTGCCCTTGCGGCGTTGATCGGCCGGGCGGCTCAGGATGGTGCGCACATGAACGACGAAGCTGTGTTCGCTCATCGGGCATCGCTGATGAAGCTATACTGTCGAGCCGAACCTCGGGGCGTCGAAGCTCCTATCAGCGGGACGGGCCTTGAAGGCGCGCGTCGTGACAGCGATTTCAAACCCTGCGCTTAGTCTGGCCGGATAGAGGCGACGGCCTGCCCCCCGAGCATGTGACAAGTGCCATCGAAAATCACTCCCAAGCTATACTTGGCCAGGGGCAAGGTGCTGATCGTCGTCGATGTGGGAGCGAAGATCGGCGCCGCATGTATTTGGCTCAGAGCCAAATACCGGCGTGAAATGCTGTACGGGATTTGTACCGATCAGCCCACGGAAGAGACCTTTGTTTGGGTCTGCCCGGAAAAGCGGTTTTTTTCATTCGCTCGGAAATGTGCATTAAAAGCCCTTGAAATCAGGGCATTTAATGGTGGGCGCGGCAAGGATTGAACTTGCGACCCCACCCGTGTGAAGGTGACGAGGCTGTTTTTGTAAGTCTCTGCATTATTTGGCATTACTTTGCCCCCTTCTTCTTTTTTGTACGCGCTTTGTACGAAAAGTCCCTTTGGGCCAGGGACAGGCCGGTGGCGGCTTCGGCTTGCGCGAGGCCGCGATAGAAGGCGCCGTGGATCTTGCTCACGGTCTCTTCTGCGTGGGTGTAGGTGCGTTTCATCAACGCTGTGTCTGACCAGCCCCCGTAGGCGCCCGCTGCCTTCTCATCGATCTGCTGGCGGACGTTCATCTCCTGCCCGAAGCCGTGACGGCCCGCTGCGTGGAACGGAATGACGGGGATGCCGGCAGCTTCGCAGGCTTTCACCCAGCCCTTGCGCGGGCTGGATCGGTCTGCAAAACCGAAGAGCCGCAGGTTCTCTGGCTTGCGAGCGGCGCCACGGGGATAGCGGCGCGGCAACGAGGCCAATTCCGCCACCAGCTCGGCGGGCACTTCCAGCCAGCGATCATCATGGCCCTTGGCGCCGGGAATACAGATCTGGTTCTCATCGAAGCGGCAATGCTTGTCAGGATGCATGGCAATCGCCTGACTGATGCGCGCGCCGGTCACGAACATGGTGAGGGCCAACGCTGCATGACGCTCGCCGGCATACTCACGGAATTTGAGCAGCCATTCCCAGCTCCCCGGTTCCTTCTTGACGCGGCTGAGCTTGCCGCGCCTGCGGTCCTGCCGGATGCGGTCCTGCTTGCTGTAGCCCTTGACGTGAAACAGGTCGCCGCTGTCGGCATCCCGGAAATTGTTGATGACCGCGCGCACCGGCGTGATGACCTGCCGCGTCCAAGTGTCCGTCGAGGCATTGGGGTACAGTCTGGGCGCCAAATCTCGCACGTCTTTGGGCGAGATGTCGGATACAAGGCGTGCGCCCCATAGTTCCGTAATGGGGATGAGGTAGCGCGCCGTATTCGCATTGGCCGGATACATCATCACGGCTTCGGCAAAGGTCAGCAGCCGGCTCGCCCCGACGAGGTGTTCGGCTATCCGCCGCTCTTCTTCAGCCCGGCACCATGCCCACGCGCCCGCTTCTTCAGAAGCTCCAGTGCTGCATCGGTAATATTCGGTGATGGGCTTGCCGAGATATTCGACACGACCCTTGGCCCACCAGGTCGGGCCTCGGCGATACGGCTCGATCGGCAACGTGCTTCTCCGAGAATGAGATCAATATGTGCGGGGGTGATGAACACGGCGCGGCCGATGCGATGGCAGGCGCCAAGCCGGTTGGCCCGATCCCGCAAGGCGCGCTCCGATACCTCGAAGCCCCGCGCAGCCAGCTCCTCGATCCAAGCGGCAGGCGAGCGAGCGCGGTCCAGAATGACGGAACCCGTCTCCATCAGCGGCGGCCATCAAAGCCGGCGAACATGTCGTCCATGCCAAGCGCTGCCAGATAGGTGTGCAGGACCGCCTCCATCTCCTGCCGATCCTGCGCCGGCAGTTTCCGCAACCGGATGACCTGGCGCATGATCTTCACGTCGTAACCGGTGGCCTTGGCCTCGCCGAAGACGTCCCTGATATCGTCCGCGATGCCCTTCTTCTCTTCCTCGAGGCGCTCCACGCGCTCGATGAGCAGCCGCAATTGCTCGGCAGCGATGTTCTCAGCCATGTTGGAGGTCTCCATGTTCGGGGCAGCTCACGCCGCCATCCCCAGCGTGCCGGGCCGCTCTGCGAGCGCCGCGTAGACTTCCAGTTGGCGCGCGAGGCGCACGACGTCGGCCGGGGCGAAGGTGCCGCCGACCAGAACCGCGACATGATATGTGCCGTCCGCTTGGCGCTGCAGATGAATGTTCTGCTCGATCGCCAGCGCGGGCGGCGTGAAGTCACCGTTCAGGGCAGAAGCCATCTCCCGCGCCTCGATGGAGGGCGCCAGTAGATCGTCATCCTCACCGGCGGCGGGGATGATGGCGATGGTGCGCGGGGCGCAATCGGGGCAGAGGACGCCGCCGGCATCGCCGAAGGTCCACCCATCCGGCAGCACTTCATTGGGGCGGTTCTCCTGCCGGGCGCAGGCGAGGCAGAATGAGACGAAGGGGCCGCGCGTTTGCACGGCTGCTGGTTGGGGCGTCGTCTTGGCAGGCATCGGGGCATTCCTTTCAGACAAAGAGGACCGTCCTGAATTCGAGATTCAGTTTTAAGCACTTGATATTTTTGCGGATTTTCATGGCATCTCAGATGCCGATCCCGGTCGGCTTAGCCCGAGGGCCTCCTGCCGATGGGATCATTGGCCGGCCCGCTGCTCACGACATCAATGCCGTCGAACAGCGACGCCTGGCCGAAGGCGTGGCCCGGCGGCTTGACCTCGCGATAGTGCGGCGGCCGGAATTCCGGCGACACGCCCGAAGGCGAGATGATCTCTTCCACCTGCAGCGCGGCGCGCCAGCGCATTGAGCATTTGAAGTTCGAGCACAGATAATAGAGCTGGCGCAGCGTCGGCGTAATCTCCTCGGACGTGCGCACCATCGCCCGCTCGTTGCAGACGGGGCAGCGCACGATGGGGAGGCGCCGCTTCTCGCCCCGGCTGACCGCAGCCTGAGAGCCGGAATCAATTTGGATGGCCTGATTCACGCCCTGTCCCCCCATTGCCGGAGACGCGCAGCCGATTGGCTACGCCGGTGAGGGCTTCGATCCCCTCCTCAATCTCACGGAGTGCATTTTCGACGGATCCCGCATCCCGTCCCCTCTCGATGGCCGCCAGCGCGGCACCCACCGCCTCGCCCGTCTCCTTGGCGGCTTTGCCAGCCGCCGCGATCAGCTCGCCGGTGGACGAGCCGCCGGTTTCGTCGCCCATCTCGAGCTGCAGCTCATAGCATTCGAGAAAGGGCCGCCCGTAGCCACCCGCGCGCAGATAGGCGAGATCGAGGCGACGGGCCTTTTGCAGGCTGATCTCGCGCTCGGCATCCGGGTCAGACAGCTTGCGCACCCAATTCTCGGAGCAGCCGAGAAGCTGCGCGCAGCCATCATAGCCGATCAGCTCCGCGACCCGGCACAGCGCGCGCTCGAAGGTAAGCGGCCGGCGCTCCTTGGTCACTGGCCGTCCTCCGTCGAAAGGAGGATCGTGCCCGGCAGCGTGGGATGACCGCCGGGCACGGCTTGAGAGAACCCACAGACAGGACAGTTTGCCCCCCTGTCCCGCTGGCTTTCCTCAAGGTATCGTTCAAGATTTGCGATGCGAAGGTTTTTGGCG
The DNA here is from genome assembly GCF_025961955.1 of Sphingobium sp. B10D7B. Lineage (NCBI taxonomy): Bacteria > Pseudomonadati > Pseudomonadota > Alphaproteobacteria > Sphingomonadales > Sphingobiaceae > Sphingobium > Sphingobium sp. B10D7B. The sequence goes on along the minus strand of NZ_JAOQOQ010000001.1, from coordinate 876,525 downwards.
GCGATCGTGAGATCGCGATGAGAAAGATTGGCTCGCAGATCCGCAATCACATCTTTGACCGCTGGGATCAGGCTGTGCAGCCCCGCGACGATGCACAGGATGGTGAGGCCCAGGCTCAGGGCAATGATGGCGGTCACGCTCATGCCGCCTCCGGCCTGCGGTCAAAAGCCGGCATTCGATTGGACTGGCACGCGAGGTCGAGCCCGGTAAGAATCGGCTCGCAGTCGTCGGATGGCTCTGCATCCGTGGGGGACGCTGAATGATCGCGAGGGTAAATATCGGGGCGAAGATCGTGACGGGACACGCCGGTCGCCGCTTCGACACGGAGCACATATTCGGCGGGGATGCGCTTCGACGAGCGCGTCCACTTCCACACGCTCGGCTGTTTTAGTTCGCAAAGCCGAGCCATTGCGGACTGGCCGCCCAACATTTCGATCGCCTTCATCAGCGCTTCGAAGGGGGTTGTTATCGTGATCATTCCGCTGCGTATAGACCAATCTATAGAGCAGTCAATAGACAAATCTAACTGTGCGCTTATAGCCAGTTCTATATGGTGCCAGTCCATGGATCTAGGCCGGCGACTTAGCGATCGGATAAATGATGTCGGTCTATCTCAGGCCGAGTTAGCGCGGCGCATTGGCATCAAGCAACCCAGCATCAACTATCTGATTTCGCGTGGTCCGCAGGGCTCAAAGCATCTTCTCAAGATCGCTCGCGAGTTGCAGACCACGCCCGAATATTTGCTCGGCGAAACGGACGATCCGCAAGGAAGCGCCCCGGACAATGTGCTAGTTGATGCCGAGACTCGGGAGATGGCGGAGCGGTTTAAACGCCTCGGCGGGCGGGATCGGCGCGCACTGTTGCAGATCGCGCGCTCTCTTGACGGCAGTTAGTCGGTCACCGCAGCCATAGACCAACCGAGCCACAGCTGGTGGGCACCGGGAAAGCCTCGTAAAGAAGTACAATGCCGATCAATCTGCCCTGCCCTAAATGTAAGAAGAGCATTGCCTACAATGCAGAGGTGTGCCCCTATTGCCAAACGATCTTCACGCCGGACGACCTCAAGGGCCGCCGCAACTCGATCATGGGCTGCTGTGCGATTATGATCATTGTGGCGATTTTAATCGCCGTAACTGCCTCGTTAACAATCGGGGAGGCAGACAACGCAAGCAACGTCGCACTAGAAGGCAACTCGTCAATTTCGCTGGCGCACGACAAACCCGGTGCGCGCGCTCCAAAAGAGGCCGATCTTCCGCCGCGCACGCCACTGCCGGCGTTCGCCCCGCCCCCGCCAATAACGGGCGCCTGCCTGGTCGCCGACACGGCACTTTGCGAGACGAACCGCGCGATGTTTGATCGGACAGATTGGCCAAAGGCCTGGCGCGGAGACTATCAGGCCCAGCGCAACGTAGCCTTTTGTCTCTCGACGGGTTGCGATGGCGCGACCGAAGTCAACAAAATGGCCGCCTGCGCATGGCGAATGACCATTCTCGCATCAGCTCATAGCGAAGCGGGGGACACCGACAACGACAACCTCGTCAACGATTGCCGTGATCTATCGCCTGTCGCCCGCGCAGCTGCAGAAATCCGCGCTGACGAAATCATGAAGCGAATTTCGGCAGGCGATAGCGCGTAATAGTGCGGCTATTGTCAAAATCCTTGCGATAGGTCGTCATGCCGCGCGGCAGCGCCTAACTCAGGGGACAATATGACTGCGCCTTTGGAAAATAACCTTTCCCAGTTCGTCGATCACGCTTCGTCAAGCGTAGGCAGATAGCTCGCCCTCATTGCAGGGTTGGCCATCTTAGTCCATCGGTCCACATATCCTTCGGCTGACGGAACCCGCTCGACGTATCCAAGTTCTCGAAGATCATCGATAATCGCACTTGTGCGTTCGGACCACATCACGATCTGTGGGTTGAGATCTGCATTCAGTGGAAATAGTTCGCCAAATTGGTAAATTAGCTGCATGACGAGAAAGCTAACAACTTCGTCAACATCTACTCCCCTGCAGTAATCAGCGTCGGCAGCTTGGTCGATATCATCGAAATCGCACATAAGCTTGAAGGCTCGGATATGTCCGTCACCGAGCACCCCTCGTCCTTTGAGATACCGGAAAACTGCTTCCCGGTGGCTGCGATGGTCATAATAATTCAACGACCCGTCGTGCCAAAATACTGGACTATGGGTCGCCTTGTTCGGATCGACACCCCATTTTAAAGCAACATCGAAGAGTGCCCGATTAATGCGTTGAACGGCATCGTCACGGTCTGTGCGAGTCATTTTTCCACCGGAAACCAAATATCTTAGTTGATCTCATGATAGGGGATATCGTGCGCGATGCCAGCCTTGACTGTTCGCGTGTCCTCGAGAGCGTTAGGGCAATGATTCGGCCATCAGATAAAAGCTGACTGTCCGGACACGACAACATTGCGGACGTTCAATTAATTGGCCAGAATGGCGATGTGAAACCGATCCCACCAACGCAAGCACAACTGAGAGTGGAGTACGCGCCCATTCGAACTTGGATCGCCCTTTCTGCTCTTGGCCTGTTTCTCACGCTAGTACGTAACTGGCTGTATAATATACCTTTCGTTCCGGTCCGTGTCGGGCTGTCACCCTTTTTCGTTTTGACAGCTCTAGGTGCATTATATGCGGGAAGCATTTTGGCATGGCTCGCTTGTCGTAAATACTACGTCCGTTAGCCACGCCGAACTCGCCTTTCGCGGACGTTTCGTTCGCGCTCAAAAGGGGTTTTAGCGGAGCGAGAATGCCAGCTCTCGGTGCGACGATCCGCATCGAATCCCATTGACCGAATCGCGCATTGTTCTTCATATGTTCTCAATCAGGAGACACGTATGGAACGCATTGACGACATTCGCGACGCGGTCGCGAAGGCGCTGGAAGATCGTGGCCACGGCAACCGCCAATTTCTGGAGGAAATCCGTGCGGGCGCGCGGGACGATGGTCCATTCATGACCGGGGCGCTGGCCTGCGCAGAGCTGCTGCTGGCGCCGGCCGAGTGATGTGGCGCGCTACGTTGGCGACCTCAAGGTCGCGACGTGCATCTTCGAGGCTGCTGCCTGGCACCTTACCGTGAAAGTGATCTGCCCGTGCGGACGGACAGGTTCGTTCGCTCCGCATGGGCTGTGGTGGATCTTCGAGCGGAAGGGTTGGTCGGACGATTTCCGGGATGCGCGCATTCGCTTCTATTGCGCGTCCTGCGCACGACGGGGCCGCGCATCGGCGCGTCCGATCAGGATCGAGACGTCGCAGGAAAAGCCGGGCGTGCTTTTGCCTTTTCCAGATGAACGCGCATGGCGACGGGCGGTCGATAGGTTCAGGGGCTGAACCCAGCCTTTGCCGTCGGCATCAACGCTGGATGTCGGTTGTGAAACTTCCCGGGTCGACGACATCCGTGAGACCCAACAGGAAGATCCGGCCGCCTACCCCCGACATGTCGCCCCCAAGCGGCGATCTGGCTCCCGATTGCAGTCATTTATCGCCTGTGCAAAATAGCATAATGGATTGGTTGACCGACAGCGATGAGCCTCAGACGCCTCAAGCCGGTCATTGGTCTGTCCAGCCAATGTGGGCAAAGCTGTATACTGTCTGCGTAGGGTTTCCTGCGTGGGCATTTTTGATGTTCGGTGATTTTGGCGGTCTTGCCAGCTATGTCGCCATGGGGGTTTTTACCGCGGCAGTGTTGATACAAATGGCTTACGTACTTCGACGCTATTGGCGAATGGACATCTAAGTCATGAGGAAGTTAGCGAGCCGCTGGTCGCGTCAGCAAGAGAGCGCTCTGTTGCAGATGACGAGACGGAAGAGAGTGCGCCAGCGGATCGCCGGCTTTGCGAAATCCGAACGCGTAGATGCCAAATTCTTCCTTGTGGCGCTTGCCCCATTTGTTCCGATCATGATCTCGGACGAACTCGGCTGGTCTCGCGGGATCATTTGGTATGCGTGGTTCGGCCTCAGTGTTGCTTGGGCGCTTGTCGTCGTGGGGATTAACGTCACCTCTTATTTGCGGGCGCTTCGACGATCTCTGCATAGAAATCTGTAGCGCCCCCACACCACAGCAAATTTGCCGCTCGTCGTTCCCATCTCAGCACTCCAAAGCCGTCATAGCTGACATCCGACCTGCGGCGATTGAAGCGGACTCACCGGACACGGCGCCATTGCGGACATTGGCGATAAGCCGCGATTCCCCTAAGATGGTCGAATGAAGCTGAGCCTCGCACCAATTATTCTCGCCTACCTTTCCGGATGCTCATCACCTGAGCCGTTGATCGACCCAGCACAGCTAGCCGGCCGATACGTTCACCCTTCTTGCCCTCCTATCATCATAGGAAGGAATGAGCTTTCTTACGCTGGAGCGAAGTCATCTTACGAACTGATCCGCATCAAAGGGCACGACATTCTTGCAACGTCGACTACCCCACAATTTTCTTGGGGGCGATCATGTACGTTGAGAAGAGTCAACAGGCCTAGTTATATCCAGATCGATAGTGTGGATAGAAAGCCCACCTTTAAATTTTTGTCGGTCGAACGCGACGAAGCAGTTCGCTACGTTCGAGTGGAGAATGTCCGCTAGCACCCCAAACTTGCTGTTCGCCGATCTTCATCAGCGCGTCAAAGCGGTTATGGCTGTCATTCGGACATTTGCTACGAAAGCCGCCAGTCCGGACACGACGACATTGCTGACATTATTGGCCTGGGGCATGATGGCGAGCATGGGGCGACCGAAACCTAGACTCTCCGATTATGGTGTTCACATCTTTGGAGCGCTTTTCACATCCGCATTTCTGGCTTTTGCGAGAGAACGCGGCTGGTCATGGCCACTGTCGATCATATTGCTGATCGCCGTATCAGTCCCCATAGGCTTGGCGCTCGCATGGGTCAGGCAGCGATTGAAATCCTGGCGGAGAAAGGTCCGCTAACCACGCCATCCTTGCCGTTCATCAGCGCTTCAAAGCGGTCATGGCTGTTATCCGCCCATTTGCTACGAAAGCTGCCAGTCCGGACACGACAACATTCCGGACATAACCCCATTGAAGGGCGTTATTGTGCTGGCTCGGGCCATCGCCTCCAATTTGATCCTTCGCTGCAAAGCGAATGAGGCCCTTTACAAAGCGAAGTCGCATCCATGATCGCTCGGACGGCATCAACTCGAGCGCACGGTGCCTCTGGCGAAACTTCGAGGATAACTTGCGGCTCGGGATTGAAGTTAGTCGATAACGCCATGTAGCGCCGCAACTTCTCGTCGGAAATTGCCACGTTGTTCCAAAGCGTTGAACCGTCTTGCCTGATGTGGACGAACTGAATGGATCTCAGATGAGCGATGCCTTCCCGTTCGCCGCCCCAATCCGCGGGAGGCGTCGAGCAGCTGGACGCATATGTCTCAGCGGCACGATCGCAGCTCATGACCATCGAGGCGGCAAGAACGACAAACGAGAGAGCAAACAATTTTCTCACTGGTGTGTCTTGCAGCCTCACGCGCCGCGCAGCAATCGCTACCTTTCGCTTCAATATTTTCGCGTCTCGATCTTCCGCTTTCCACGTCAAACTTGCCGTTCCCCAATCCTTTGTCGACGCTCGAAAGCAGCCAGCCATTTATAACAGGCAGTGCTTTCCCCTTGGCTTGATCAGACCTTTGCTCGATCACCAATCGCGCAGCCCGCGCTGCGAATGTGCGGCACCGAGACGAGATAGGCACCTTCGGCCAGTTCGTCAGCATAACGGGCACGGATATCATCCACAGCACTGGGTTCGATGAGGTCTCGATCTTCAAACCAAAGCGCGAGGGCGTCGATGGCCTGGGGCACGACGTTGTCAGCATCATCAGCGGCAGAAAAGCAGCCCGGAAGATCCGGAAAGGTGACGCCAAAGGCGCTATCGGCGTCCTTATGCACGAGGGCAAAATAGTGGTTCATATCAAGACTTCCTTTGGCGGTTTCAAATCCAGCCTGCCGCCTGCAGCGAGTTCGCGGCAAAGGGCGTGTTCGACCGCTCGCCATTTCGAGAGCCTCAAGCGCCTCTTAATCTCGGCTAGAAAAAGGCTAGTTGGTGCTGACGATTTTATCCCCTGCTAAGTGGTTGATGGAGTTGTTAGAACTCAGTCCTAATGTTAACGCGCCGTCGCACAGAAAACGGCCCGACGAGGTAACCTTCCCCAATGCGTCATCACATTTCGTTATCGGCGGCGGCCTGCATTCTCCTGTCGGCTTGCGGTGGTGAAGGTGGTCAACAGCAGACACCGCCAGTCACCGTCCCTCCCGCAGCACCCACCCCTTCGCCGACGCCATCTCCAACGCCGTCGCCAACGCCTTCAGTCTCCTATCCAACATTCACCGATCTGAGTCAGAACTGGGAAATGACCACTCCGTTTGTCGAGGTTCTTACCTATATTGACACCTCTACAGGTAAATTTATCTACACGGAGGCGCGTACTAATTTAAACAACCGGTCAAACGCTATTAGCGTAGCATATACAGGCACCCCAACACATTCTGCCCACGTTATGGATTCATTTAACTCAAATTTTCCTGATTTCAATTCTGAAGATGTCACTTATAATCAATACGGAACAATATTTTTTAACAATCGCGACTCTAACTACATTGGCCATCAGTTAATAATTGGAACTCGCAGAGATCTTTTAACTAAATATACTTGGATAACGAGTTATTCAACTTATTATTACGACCGAGGCGGCTATTCTGGTGGCCAAAGGCGCGTCGATAACGACAAGTTTCTTTTGACTGGTTATAATACATCGTCTGGAGACGTTCCAAATTCTGGAAAAAAGACTTACGATTGCCGGTTGGACACTACAACGGTCACCTATGATGGCTCTGGCGGAATTGCCGGCGAGGGCTATTTAACGCTCGATTTTGGTCAAAGAACGATCACCGGCAGCATTTACGCTCAACAGATGGCGTGGCTGGCGGGAACGTCTCCCGTGTCTACCACTATAAAGCTATCGGGAACATTCCATCCATCAAACAACAGCTTATCCGGCGGAGTCACGTCTTCTGATAGCTTCAGCGGTGAATTTCACGGCAGTCTTTTCGGGCCGCAGGGCGTTGAGATGCAGATTATCTTCACCATCTCACGCACAGATAAGGGCGCTGCGGGCCGAATTATTTGTAAATGAAGGCACAATGATCTGCGCACGCAGGCACCACGCATTACCGCTGCGCCTCCAACTCTAGATCAGTGGTCAATCCGCCAGAACCATCCATTGTGTGCTTGGCGCCCTCGACTAGCCATTTCCGCCCGTCGATCTCGGCCTTGAAACCGTCCAGTGTCGCCGGGATCTCGGGGAACAGATCGGGCCGACCATAAGCGAGCTTCAGCCGAGCGGTGGCGACGCGACGGGCGAGACGCGCACTTTCAGCCTCTGCGGCCTGCTTGGCGTCCGCCTCGCTCGCGTAGAGCTTGCGCAGGCGCTTGGCCTTGCCCTTCCCGCTGTGGCCGTGCTGCACCTTGTGGCGCGCGGCGCCGGCCTTGTCGTGCCAGTTCGCCTCGACGCCGTCATACTGGCCGCGCGTGACGCGCTGATAATCGATGCTCACCGTCTCATTGCGCGCAATCTCCACGGTCGGGAGCGCCTTGCCGCTCGATGTCTTGCCGCTCCCGATCGGGGCGAAGATCAAGGCGCCTGCCTTGACCGTCGCCACGGCGTCGAACCGTTTGCCCAACGCCTGCAGGAGCGCCGCGTCGCTCTTGGCGCCATGGCCGAGCGCGGGAATTGACTTTCCGCCCAGCGCGCCATCCACCTTCGCGGTCAGGCCGTTGGCGGCTGCGATGGCGCCGACCACCTCGCTCACTGTCTTGCCCACGAAGCTGCGTTCGCGGCGGACGCGAAAGGCATCGGTGAAGTCGGCCGAGCGGGCACGGATGGTGATAATGTCCGGCGGCCCGGAAAAGGTTGCCTCATCGACCTTGAACTCGCCCTTGTCGATGAGGCCCTGCGGCAGACCGCTCCCGCGCTCCCACCCCAGGCTCACGCGCAGCTTCGCGCCGTCCTTGGGGATTTCCAGCTTCCCGCCGGCGTCGCTCATGACGATATCGAGCTGATCGGCCGCATCGCCCCGTTTCTCGGCGATGGTAAGTGAGATCAGCAGCGGATCAATGGTGCTGGTGAGGTCTTTGCCGTCCAGCGTCACCTTCCAGCCCGCCTTGGGATGAACATAACCGCTCAATCGACCCGCTCCAGCTCAAGCGTGAAATTTGCCCGACGAGGGAAGCCATCCACGAGGAAGGTGTCCGACGACTGTTCGAGGCTGCGAATCGTAAACTGCCCAAGCACCTCCTGTCGGCCGCTGAGCAGCGTGTAGCTCTCGCCGGTATCGGCCATCTCCCGGATGCGTTCGAGGCTGGAATAATCGCCCGCCACGCCGGGAAAGAGGCGCCCGGTCAGGCGCATGGTTTCATCGCCCGGCCCGAGGAACTGAGAAGCCGCCCGGGCGCCAAAGCGCTCGGACTTGGCGTGCCGCCAATTCCATGTCTGGGCGAGCTGTTCGTATGGCAGCGTCCCGATCTCGAAAAGAAAGGTGTCGAGCGACATCATCATGGCTCAGTCCTCGTCCTGAAAAGCGCTGCGCCGGGCGGCGTCGCGCTCGCTCTGGATCTGCGCAAGGATCCTGCGCACCTCCTGCGCGATGTCCTGTACGGATTGGCCGGGGGCCGCCTGGATGGTGATATGCACGTCCCCAAAGCCGCCGGCTGCTTGAGCGGCGCCGCCCGCCCCCGCCCCGCCGCGCCGGGGCGCAAACGGCTCAAGCGCCGGCAGCGCGACGCGGTGCGTCATCTCCTGCGCTGCCATGGCGGCTGCACCCTGCCCTTGCGAAATGCCGAGGGCGAGGCCGGCGGCGATGTTCGAGCCAAGGCCCATGAACACGCGGCTCGGGCTGTGGATCCCCAGCAACTTCTTGGCGCCCGTCACCAGGCTGCCGAGGAACCCGGTCACCTCCGCATAAGCGCGCGGGAACATGGCCTTGAACCCGGCGATGAGGCCGGCGACGATCATACCGCCAATCGGATTGAAGATCCCGAGCAGCATGGCCGGCGAGAAATTGGCCTTGATCCATGTCCACCCGGCAGAGAGGGCGCCCTTGACCGCCGCGACCCCGGCCCAGAAGGCCGCCTTGATCTGATCCCAATAGCGATAGATGAGATAGGCCGCGCCGCCGACTGCCGCGACGATTCCCACGATGATGAGCACGACCGGATTGGCCAGCATCATGGCGCCGGCCGAAACGATGCCGCGTCCGAGCAGCAGGAAGCCCGTGCGCAGCAGGCCCAACATGGTGACGATCGCCTGGCCGTTGCGGGCAAAGAACCCGTACACGCCGGCTGCTGGGCCGAGGAACGCACCGAACAACCACATGAGCGCGCCGACGCCGATGCGCAGGGCGCCAATGCCCACGACGATGCCCACAAGCGAGGCGGCCATGCCGGGATTGGCCTCTGCCCAGGCGGCGATCCGGTCGGTCAGCCGGGCCGCCGCTTCGGTGATGCGCACGATCGACGGCAACAGCACCGGGCCGAGGGTGAGCGCCATGGTCTGCAGATTGCCGATGATCGCGGGGATCTGTGCATTCATGTCCCCCATACGGCGGTTGAAGCTCGCATCGATCGCGCCCGAGCTGGCCATCGCCTCAGCGCGGATACGGCGATATTCCTCCATGTTCTGGATGAGCGGCCGCAGGGCCTGCTGCGCTTGCATGTCGCCGAAGAGGAAGCTGATCCGGTCGAGCTTGCCGCCAAGCGTCGTGTTCGTGATTTCCGCAATGGCTTCGAGCGGCGTCTTGCCGTCCGCATAGGCCTTTTTCAGCGCGGCCGGCAGATCAACGCCCATCTTCTGGAACTTGTCGATGGTCTCCTTGGTGTTGATCTTGGCCATCAGGTTCTGGAGATTGGTCGCGGCCGACGCGGCGTCGCCGGTGCCCTTGCGGGCGATCTGCGCGGCTGCTGCCAGATCCGCCACGGCCCCAACGCCCTGCTGCCCAAAAGCCTGCGCCTGCGCGGTTAGCATCGGGAAATACTGCGCCATGTCCTTGATCTCGAAAGCGCCGGCATTGCCTGCAGCCGTCATCGCTTCGAGCGCCTTGGCATTCTCGTTGATCGGAACCTTGAGGTTCGAGAAATTGGCGAACGATGCCGCCGCCAGGTCATCGACCGACGCCTTGTAGGCCGTCGCGACCCGACCGATCGGGCCGATCATCTGCACCGCCTGCTGCGGTGTCATGCCGAAGCCCGCGAGCGTGTCGACGCCGGCGCGCATATTCTCCGGCAACTGCCGCGCCGCGCGCGCTGCAGCCAGGATGTTCCGCTGAAGCTCCGCCGTCTCATTCTGCGAAAGCTCTGCCTTGAGAGCGATATCGGTCATGCCGGACTGGAAATCGCCGATCCCTTTGACCGCGAGAATGGCCGGGGCAAGCATCATGGCGCCGCCAATCATTTGCTGCTGTCCGGAGGATCGCAGGGCGGCGCCGCGCGCCTGCATGCGCTCGACCTGATTGCTGATGCGCAGGAGGCGCACCTGCTCCTGCATCTCGCGGTTTGTCCGCGCGATCTGGGCTTGCAGATCGGCCTCCTGCGCGAACAGACCGGTCACATTGCCGCTCGTGCCCGCGATCTGGGCGCGAACACCGGTCAGCTCGCGCTCAAGATCGCGGGCATGGCGTTTCATGCCAGCCAGCTTCTCGCCGCCGGTCTGCGCCAGGCCGACGATGCCTTTGAGCGAACCGGAGAGGCGGTCCACCGTGGCGAAGCTGACGACCAGGCGCAGAAGGTTGCTCATGGGATTACCCCTTTCCCGGCGCGTTCATCTGGTTCCACGTCCGCACGGCGGCGTTGCGCCAATAGACCAGCTCTTCGAGGCTGAGCGGGTCCATCTGCTCGGGCGTCCAATGGAAGATGGCGGCAATGTCGGCCATCAGATCCCCAACGATTCCTCGATCCGCTGGCGCTGCGCCGGTGTCAGAAAAAAACCGAAGATGACATTCCCGAATGCGGCCAGATCCTCGACCTCAAGATTGGCCACTTCCGGCTCGGTGAGCGGCGGCATCGTGATCCGCGGAATGACAGTGATGAGGGACTGCACGTCGCTCTGGCCGAGGGCCTGCAGCGAGATTCCGCGCAGCTCGCCCGCCTTGGGCTTGCGCAGATCCACGCGCCGGATCTCCGTATCGCCGCGCTTGATGGGATTTTCGAGAATGACGTGCGGCACGGCGGGCGTAGCGCCGTCGCCGGCAGTGGCTTGATCGGACATTGCGGATGCTCCTGAATGCGGATGGTCAGTGTCTTCGCCCCGCCGTGCCATCCGCATTACTCACGGCGGGGCGAAGCTGGTCAGATGCCGAGGATGGCGCGCAGCTCGGCGTGGCGGTCGATGCCGCCGACGCGGCAGATCAGGTTCGGAATGTCGATCTCGACTAGCACGGTGCCATCGACGGTCAGCTTGTAATAGCTGGCCGCCGTCTTCACCGTCTCTTCGGTCTGGGTGCCGGGCTTGGCGTTCCCCGGCTCGATCGACTGATGCCGGCCGCGCACGACGATCTCGACGGCCTTCATCTGGGCCGTGCCATCGTCCTGATAGGCGCCGACCCAGCGGATCAGCTCGGCATCGTGCGTGGCGGCGGCAAAGCCCGTGTAGATCGAGGAGATATGGCCGCCGGCCTTCCACTCAAACTCGATAGGCTCCTGCCCCAGGTCGATCTGGATTTCGCCATCCATGCCCCCGCCCCGATAGCCCTCGAACTTGCGGGCAAGGCTGGGCAAGGTGACTTCGGAGATCTGCCCCACATAGCTGGTGCCGTTGTGGAACTGGTTCATGTTCTTGAGGGTGGCGGGAAGGCCCATGGCTCAGTCCTTTCTGGTCGGAAAATCGGGCGCATCAGCCGAGCTGGTCGGCAATGCTGGCGTAGAATTTATCGGTGATGCGCTGGTTCAGAAGGATCGCCTCAGCCGGCGCGCAGGCCGTGTATTCATAGTCGATGGTGATGCTGCCAGCGGCGAGTGAGGCGGCCGGATTGGCATCGGCATCGAACCAGCAGCGCGCGCCCACGATCCTGCCCTGCGATACGAGCGTGCGGAACCGCCCATTCACCGTCTCGACGATATCCTTGACCAGGCTGGCCGTGATCGGCTTGTCGATGGCCCAGAGCAGACCATTGGCGATCTCGTCCATGAGCACCTGCGCCGTGCGCACGACGCTCTCGAAGGCAAAGAGCGGTTCGCTCGCCATGGTGCGGTTGCCCCAGAAGCGAAAGCCGTTCGCCCGGATCAAGGTCGTGACGTTCTTGTCATTGAGCAGGCCGGCCGAGGACGCACCGCCGAGCAGATCGAAATCGATCGGCGTTGCGATTCCGGTCACGCCGTTGATGGGCATGTTGGACAGCGTCTTGTGCCAGCCTGTCTCGCTGTCGATCTTGGCGCGCAGGCCAAGGGCGCGGGCGACGGCGCTGCCGGTCCAATCCGTGAACTCGGGCCAGATGAGCATCAGCTCGCGCTGGCCGAAATCCCCGGCGAAATCGCTCACCTCGGTCAAATCGTCGCCACTGGCCGCCGCATAGGCGAAGCCGCGCAGCTTCTGCGCCACCGTCACCAGATCGTTGATGACCTCTGCAGTATCGAGGCCGGGTGCCCCAAGGATACGCGGACGGACGCCCAGCGTGCTCTCGGCCTGCAGCAGCTTCGCGACCCCGGCCTTGGTGTTGGTTTCGGTCGCTTCGGCATCGACGCCTGTTTCAACGCGCACCACCACCACGATCGGGCTGCACTGATCGGCAATGGCATCGAGCGCCTTGGCGAGCGTGCCGGCCGCGCCAGCCTTGGCGATCGCCGCCGTCACATTGGGCACGACAATGGGGGTGTTGACCGGGAAAGTCGTCACGTCCGCGTCGCTTGCCGTGGCCACCAGGCCGATGATTGCCGTCGAGGCGGCGGCGACAGCGCGCGCACCGGTATTGATCTCGTTGACCTTGATGCCGTGAATGATGGCCATGGTTCGTCCTTTCCTAGAACGCGATGGAGAGATTGAGCGGCGCGCCGCCGGGGAGATCGAGCCGGGCGCCCTCGATCAGGAGGGTCAGCTTGCCGGCAGCGTCGCCACTGCCGACGATGATGCGGGAGAGCTTCACGCGCGGTTCCCAGCGGGCGATGGCGCCAGCGCTTGCCGCTGCGATGAGTTGCCGCGTGACGGCATTCAGCGGCGCGTCGATCAGCTCGAACAGCCGCGATCCATAGTCGCGCCGCATGACGCGCGTGGATATGGGCGTGGTCAGGATGTCCCGGATCGACTGCGCGATATGCTCGGCGCCATCGATCCGCTTGCCGGTAGCCCGCTCCATCCCACTCATGCGGGTGCTCCGGAGAGCGCGCTGCCGGCCTGCACGCCGCTATGCTTGTGGCCTTTGAGGCTCTTGCCCCCGCCGACCACATCATCGCTTGCCGTGACCGTCCCGTTCACGTCGACTTTGCCGGTGATCTCGACGTTACCCGAGATCGCGACGCCCTCGGGCGCGTTGATGGTTAGCTTGCCGCCGGCGAGCGTGATGGCCAGAACATGCCCCTCGGGATCATAGTCTATCGTCGAGCCGTCCGGCATCAGGATCCGCGCCCGGCCGTCGCTGGCCGGCGCCGGAAACGCATTGGAGTAGAGGCCGCGCAGGGCGACGCCATGGGCAATGTCGCCCTCAGGGCAAAGGAGAAGGATTTGCTCGCCGACCGTGGGCGGGCACCAAGTGCGGAAGCCACCCGCCAGCTCCAGCCAGGGCACTGCCGGCGACACGATATCGCCGAGCTTCGCGGTGAGCGTGGCGCCGGCCAGATCGACAGCCTCGACCACGCCAATGCGGATCAAGTCGCCAACGAGGCCGGGCATGTCTTCGGTCTGCGTCATGGCAGACTGCATCCAACGCCGGCGGATGCTGAGCCACCGCAAGGGCTTGTGGCATCGGTTCTCACAAGCGAGCCGAAAGCGGCGGCGTCAAACGCTAGGATCGCGGGCGTCCGGTAATGGCCGACCGGATATTCGAACCTGAGACGGAGACGGTCTAGTTGGGAGCCGCAGCGTCGGTAGCAGCCGACCAGGCGACCCGTTCGCCATACGGACCGCGGACCACCGTCCCAGACCAAAGCGGTTGTAGCCGGGCCAAAAGCGGTAGCTCGATTGCGGGAAAGGCGACTTGATAGTCACACCGTTTTTCGCGACATGGTTTCCGAGATTGAGTTCTCGGATGCCAGACCCGGTGAGCCCGTTTTTTCGCGCTGATCTGCTGCTTTGTTTCGATCAGCACCGTTTTAAAGACAGTTAAACGAACGCTGACAACCGCATGTCATCAAGCGTGCGAAATGAGGTGGTATGACGACGAGACGCAACTTGATGGAGTGGCTGATTTGCAGCGGTGTGCTAGTTCTTTCCGGGTGCAACCTGCTTAATAGCACTTTTAAATACAGATACCGCATGACCGTCGCCGTCGATACACCAGATGGCATTCGCACCGGTTATTCCGTGCAAGAGACTATTGTTAGTCAGAGCAATGTCGATCTGGGCGATATTTCAGCGAAGCGGGGGATGCATACGCGAGGTGAAGCGGTCGCAGTGGATTTGGGCAATGGAAACGTACTCTTTGCATTACTATGTCGTCCGGAACTGACGCAGGCCGTGCTTGATCCAGAGTGGAAGAACAACTGGATTGACAGCGCGAAACGCATCAGCGGAGGCGCTACACCTGCAGGTCCAATTGCTATGGACCCCCGTGAACGACAAGGTGACTTCGCCAAGCCGACGGGCTACCCTGCGCTTGTGCGGTTCCGCAATCTTGCCGACCCCACCAGCGTGAAGGTGGTTGATCCTGCCAATCTCGAAGAGGCTTTTGGCCCCGGATATCGTCTGCGTCAAATCACTTTGCAGCTTACCCAGGAAGCTGTCAGCGACCATATTCTTAGCAGATTACCATGGTTGCCAAAGTATTTTGACCGCTCGTTCTTTGGCGAACGATTTAACAACCCAAGCGGGCCGTTGACGAAGTCCCTCCGGGCAGGAAACTTTTCTACACAGCTCAAGCCACTATAGATCGGCCATGTTCCGGACCGGCAAGTCAGCCTTGCAGACGGGTCCACAACCAGCGCCAGAAAAAGGGGCTTCTGCTACTGTATTTTTGACTAGCAGTGGGAGCATTCCGACGCACCCGCTGTTCGCGGCTAATCATTGGAATGGGGAGTGTGTCCCAGACGTTGTCGTCCGAATGCTCGCTGACCTAAGTCGGCGAAACCACCCTGGCGGCAATCTTGGCCGGATAACCCCGAGCGACTTCCTCGACGCGCGCCTTGGTCGCTGCGCGGTCATAGCTGCCGTCGTCCTTCAGCACGGCGCGCACATTGCGCTGATATTTTGCGGTGTCGATCGTGAGGGTCACGGGCACCTCGTTGGTGGCGGCGTTGAAGGCTCCAATGCTGATCTTCATGAGGTCTTCCTTTCGAGATTGCGGGGTCAGACGCCCTTGGTCTGGACGTGGACGCGGACGTAGCGATCGTCCGCATTCCAGAACTGGATCGCATAGGGTTGGCCGGCACCATTGTAGAGGGTCTGATACCAGTCGGTGGCGTGCTGGCTGACCGTTTGGTTAGCGGGCCAGTATGCCGAAATGACGGGGTTCACCCAGCTCGAATGGCCGACCGGCAAGTTGTAGGTGCCGATGCTGTCCGGCCCGATCGTGATGAAACCCCACGTCTCCTTGAGGCCGTCCGCCGTCACGCGATAGCCGCCATTCTCGACGATGTAGCTCGCGGTCACTTCAAGAAAGGCGTTCGCATGCTTGCCATCGAGCGTATCAGCATCGAGGCCGGACCCCGCGCCATCGTTGGTCGACGTCCAGACATAGCCGCCATTCACATAGAGCGGCGCGTTCACGAGGTTGTAGGTTGATCCGCTGTAATGCAGGTATCGGTTGCCGCTGTTCCCGAACCAGACCACGCCTTCGACGCCGCCGGCTCGGGAGGTCGTAATATCGCCATTGGATGCAATACGGCTGACGGCGTTCCCATCGCTCGCCTCGACATTGCCTGTCGACTGAATCGACCCCGCTGTCCAAATATTGCCACCGGTTGAGATCGTGACCCGATTGACGCCGCCATACTGAAACGACCAGCCCTGCGGGCCGCCGCCGATGAATGTGACATCCGCGAAGTAGAAGCGCGCTATGCCATCGGTCGAATAGACCCATGCGCCCGCGTTGGCGCGCAGGAAGCCGCTCGAATTGATCCCGTCCAGCAGATCGGCATCGAGGCCGGATCCCGAGCCGTCCACTGTTGCCAGCTTGGCCAGAATATCCGCCGCTGTGTAGAGCGTGGCATTGAGCGGCGTGTAGCCCAGGCGCGCAACGATGTTGGTGAAGTAGTTGCTGTCCTGACCATCGAGCAGATCCGCATCGAGGCCCGAGCCGGCGCCATCATTGCCCGAATGCCAGACCATATTGCCCCGGATCGTCACGGACAGGCTCGCCAGTTCGAGCGTGTCGAGATTGCCGCCGCCCGAGACGCCGATTTTCAGGCCCTTGTAGCCGGCAAGGTTGGGGCGCAGGATCTGGGCAGTGCTCCCATTGGTGCGGCTGAGAAACAGATCGCCACTGATGATCTCGATCGACGGCGCGGCCACGGCGCCCGTGAAGGTATCGCCGGCCTTGTTCGCGGGCGTGTAGCCCAGACGCGCGGGGATGTTGCTGTAATAGCTCCCGTGCTGCCCATCGAGCAGATCGGCATCGAGGCCCGAGCCGGACCCGTCATTGCTGGCCCGCCAGACATCGCCGAAGGTGACTGCTGCCCAGGTTGCAAGGCCCGCCATGAGCTTCTTGGGTGTGACGATCCGCTGATCATCCGCGCCGGCATCCGTCTCGGCTTGCGTGGCGATCTCGGCAACGCCTTTCACCGTCTCGGATGCGGGGGGATTGATGAACTCCAGATCGCCGAAGGTGAGGCTTGCTGCCGCGATATCGGCAAATTTGATATCGCACTGGAGCAAGGCGATGGAGCTGGCCGTTTTCTCCACAATCGCGCCTGCCTGCCCGTAGAGCGCGAAGAGCGTGCCATCGGCGAGATAGAGCGCAAAGCTGCGCATGGTGAAGGCGTCCGCGCTATCGTCGCGCGCGATCAGGTGGATCGTGTCGGGCGCCACCGTCCCCCCGCCCGCCGCCGCGACCCGCTTGAACTCGCCGGCCAGCGCCGTCGCTGTAGGCACCGCCGCGACAGCCGTCGCCGACAGGCCGACTTGCGTGATCGTGAGGGGCGCCGTGCCGGTGCCTTCTGCATTGACGACTGCGTCGCGGCCGGCGTTGGTGACGGTGAGCGTAAGCGCCATGCTGCAGGTCTCCTTAGGCCGCCATGTCGAGCCGGGCGGACACCACGGCGCGGGCATAGGGGGCGATGCCGATCGCGCCGGCGGCGGCGATGGCGAGCGTGAAATCGAAGGGGCGGCTCAGCGGCTTGGCGCGCTCGACCTGCCTGATCGTGGCATCGACATAGGCCGCGCCTGGGGCCGCACCGTTCACCTCGGAAAGGGCGAGGATGAGCGAGAATGTGCCCGGCTCGCCCATCGGTTCCGTTTCCCACCATTCGCGGATGGAAATGGAACCACCCAGCGCCGCGACGGCGGCACGCACGGCCGCGAGCGTGCCTTTGCGGCGATGCACGGCAATCGCGCTGGCGATCACCTGCCGCCGCACGGAGACCGGCCAGCTCGCATCCCACTCATCGACCGAGAGCGCCCAGGCGAGCCATGGCAGCAACGCCTCCGGGCAGCTCTGCGGCGACCAGAGCGCGCGCAACGGCACCGGCAAGGCCTGCCCTGTCACCGCTGCTTCGAGGCCCAGCTCCAGCGCCGAGGCATTGGGTGGCAGCAGGCTCATTCGTCCGTGCCGCCATTGGTGAGGGCGATGCCGGTGCAGTGCGCGGCCTCGCTCGGATCGATGACGATATCGGCCGCCGGCTCGACCAGCACCACATTCTGGACCCCCGCCACATGAAGGGCTGCGAACAGGCCCGAGCGCGTCACATCGAAGCCAAGGCGCTTGTGGGACTGAACATAAGCCTCGACCCGGGCCTGCGCTTCGGCCAGCACGACGACAGGGTCCGGCCCCGCATAGGTCTTGATCGTCGCCTGCACGGCATATTGGACGATGCTGGCCGATTGCACGGTCACCCGGTCGGCCACCGGCCGCACCGTCTCATCGGAGAGCGCCGCCGTGACGGCCGCGAGCAGCTCGGGCGCCGCCGTGCCATCGCCGACGCGCGAGAGCACATAGACGGTCACTTCGGCGGGCGCAGGCGACGCGGCCGAGGCGTCAAGGACATCCCCATCAGCGCTTAGCGCATGGGCAATGTACGCACCGCTCGGCCCGGCCACCGACATCGCCTCAGGCGCGAGGATGATGCGCCGGCGGAAATCCTCATCGTCTTCCATCACGGCCGGCGTGTCCGCCTCGGAATCCGCCGGCACCAGCTCCAGTCGCGGAACCCCGAACAGGGCGCCGAGATGATCGAGGTCCGATCCCTTGGCATAGGCTACCATGACCGCGCGGGCAGCGTCGTTGACATGCTGGCGGATCAGCAATTCGCGATAGGCCGCGATCTGCAGGATCTTCACCGCCGGGTCGCTCTCAAGGCTGGCGTCGAAGTCCGGCATCACGGCCAGTAGCGAGGCGGTCATCGCGCCAAAGATCGCCTCATAGCTGAGCTGCTCGACCACGGCGGGCGCCGGCAGGCGCGATAGGTCGATGGCTGAGAAGGTCGCGTCCGTCATGGTCGGAGCAATGCCCAGCGCTCACATCTTTGCACCCGCGCGCTCTTGTGAGGACCGTTCTCACAATCGGCCCAAATGGCGCCCGCGCCCCGCCCGACCGAAGGTTGCTGCAGACCGATCTCATAGGGGCGTGCATCAATGGCGAAGGCCTACATCACCCGTTACAGCACCAATTCGCTGAACTGGCAGCGGCTTTCTTCCGGCCAGGCGCTGTCCGTGCTTGGCCATCAGGACGGCGACGGAATCGCCCTTGACCTTGCAGACGGCGAGCAGGCCGAGACCGAGGCGTTTGATGGCCCGTGCCTCTGCCGCATCGTCATCGTGGGCGGCGACGCGCAGGTGCGCATCGCAAAGGATGCCGATGCCGACACCGGCGAGTTGTGGCTCGATGGCACGACCGATCAGCGCTACGTCCGAAAGGGCGAGCGCATCGCGATCAAGAGGGCCGCGTGATGCTGGGCGGCTTTGGTGGCGGCTCGCGCGCGAACCTGACACGCGCACCCAAGCCCTTCACGGCGAAAGTGCCGTCCAAGGCAGGCGTCGTGTTCACCCTGCCTATGATGGGGCTGCTGTCTCCTGTCACCTTCACGAAGACGACCGGGCCGGCCAATCTTACCGTTCTCTCCGGCGGCGCCTCGACCGGCGCGATCGTGGCGTCGCTCCCGATCGCGGTGGACGAAACACAGGAAATTGGAGGCTATGCCTTCGGGGCAGATGGGTGCCGCAAGCCGTGGTCCGCCTCGTTGACTGCTGTCGCCCCCACGCCGACGCCAACGCCGACCCCCGCGCTGGATGCCCCGACCGTGTCCCCCCTCACCGTTGTCGAAGCTCTGGCGCCAGGCGCCGAGATCGCGACCATCACCGGGCAGTCAGGGAACAGTTACAGTCTGGCCGATGACGCCGGCGGGCGCCTCGCGATTGCAAGCGGTAGCAAGATCGTCGCCGGATTGACGCCTATCGCTCATGCGGAGACGGCGTCGCTTTCATTCCAGATCGCAACCGCCAACGCGGGCACAAACCCGACATCTCGAACTGATGCGTTCACGATGGCGGTCCAGGAAGCGGTCCAGATCGACCGGGTGGACCTGCGCTACAACACTGCCGACACCCGATGGGAAGTCGCTAATGCCAGCGCGTTTCCCGGCGCTACCTACGTCTACAAGACCCGTGGCGGCACCACCCTCTCGACAACCTCTGCCGCTACGCTGGCCGCCGCCTCAACTTCTGAAGGCGTCACCGCAGAAGTGGAGGGCCAACCCGCCACGAAGTCAGCGGTCGTTTTCAAGATCGTCTCCGACCTCAACCAATATCTGGACTTTGCCGACGCGCCCAGCGGCACGCCCCTTAGTGCCCTAGGCTGGACGTCGCCTGCGCAATTCGTCACGGACGGGGTCGCGCTTACGCGAACATCCTCCGCAGGCACCTTCCCTCTTCGCAATGTGGGTAAGGTCAATCAGAAGATCCGGTTCCGCCCGCAGTTCAAGTCTGATCCCGCTAACGGCAACGACGGCAGTTCATCCCAGCGCGGGTTCCTGCTGGCCGCTACTCCCGACGACCGCAACTGGGTGAACGTTTCCATCTCGACGGGCAATATTGGCATCAACAAGCGCGCCAATAATCAGATGGAGTGGAGCTACATCCCGACCATCGGCGGAAGCAATCTGGAAGCCACATGGTTCGAGATCGAGCTGAACTGGATCAGCGACACCCCTTACCTGAAAATCTCGCGGGGGGGCGTTCGTGTCGATCCAGGCGGCAATGGCATCAACCTGAACGCAACTGGAGGTACGCTGCTTCCGGGGACAAACGTCGGCATCGCCATGACGACAGAATTGGGGGTGTCCAATCCCTCGTGGCCGCAACGCCTGATCCACGAACTGCAAGTTTCAGCTTGGGATAATCGCGCCGTCAATGTCGGCTCGATGAATGTCCCGGAGCCATCGGCCTCCGCCCCGCCGGCCGTCGTGGTCACCGGCACGACGACAAACACCGGGCAGCACAACGCATGGGGTGTGGATGAATATGGGCGTGTCGTGAGCGGCCCCTTCCCCTTCATTCCGTCCGCCGGCGCATATTCGGTCACGATGCCATTCGACCTGCTTCCGCCATACGGCGCCTATATCGCCCCTGTAGATGCGCCGAATGATGGCATCTTTGCCGAGGCTCCGGTCATGCCGGTATTTGAGGCAATCGAGCCTCATGTCTTCGGCGTCAATTCTTCTCCGACAAGTGCAAGTAACCCTGTCGACATCGTCAAAGATCGTGGGCGGGTCGTCTCCTGGCGCTATATCCATACGTCAAATGGCACGCATTCTTACATTCCCGATGAGGACCGTAATGCCGATGGTTGGCCGGCAGTTCAGCCGCCTGCAGGGTATTCAATCTGTGCCATTATCTGGGAGGGTGCCGGCCCGGGTGGGCGCTTTGGTGCCTGGAACCTTACGACCAATGCGGATTCAACCATCTCGACTACATGGACACCTGAAAACGTAACGGTATCCAATGTTACCTCTAGAGGTGCTCGTCTCACGCAGACCAGCGCAACAGCGGCCTCCAACATAACTTTGCGCTTTGCGAATGTGACGGTTCCGCCAGAAGGCTTTCAACTGTCGGTGCTGCCTGTTCTTCCTCAGGGAGAGGAGCACGACCCATCTGAACTCATGACGCCGCAGGTCGCTGCCATTTGGCATAGCGACAACTTCGGCGGCGTCGCGGGCAACATGTGGTGGCGTAACATGAAGGTCACGATGGCCGAGGCTGTCGACCCCAAGCTACCGTATTTCGCGGGCTCCAAAGAATTCGGCGTCTCCGTTTGTAAGCAGACGAAGGGCAGTCTCTTCTGGACCTTCCCCTATGACGAGGTCGCCAACCACCTTGAGACCAAGGTCGCCAACGACCTCACATACTTCCTCGCCCACGCTCCCATTTATTCTCGTTCAGCCGGCGAGGTCGCCAACGAGGTCTGGAATTACAGCACCTACAACAAGCAATGGTGGACGATGGCGGTCGCCGGCGCCAATCGCGGCTTCCTTCCGGGCGTCGCGGTGCCGTCTGGCGGATCGATCACGCTTGAGGTTTACACCGACTGGAACCCCACCGGGGGCGTCATCTCTGGCGGCAAGGACGAGAATGGCACCGTGACGCCCGGTAAGACCCGACGGGTATTCAACCCCGGCGAAGTCATCCTGTGCGGATCGAGTAACTATCAGGCCGTGGTCAAAAAAGTGGTCGCGTTGTCGCCCGTTCCGGTGGGGACCGACGTGTGGGAGGCCAGCGACGCCAACTTCCAGACGTTGGGGTTGTTTGACGCGATCAATACTTCGGCTCGCCGCGAGCAGAGCTATCAGCAGATGCGGCTCGGAAACCTCGGCCGCGAAATCTTAGGGGACCGCTTCACCAGCGTCCTTGGTACGTTCCTTGGTGATCAGCCTAACCAGGTGGCAAGCTACCTACTCTGGAACGAAAGCTGGCAGGGCATCGACTACTTCTCGCCGTCCTTCTATGCCGGCGAAGCTCAAGACTACACGACGACCGCGTGGGCACAGCAGCACACGTCTAACTTCGCCAACTTCAAGACCAACTTCCACAGCCGCTTCCGTACCACGGCGGCCACAACGGTCGACAAGCTGAAACTCCTGAAGCACGGCACGCGTCGCATCATGCTCGCCGAGGGCGTGCCGGCCGAACTCTGCCCCAAGATGGGCTTCCTGTACGAGGGCTTTGATCACAACACCTTTATCAAGGTGCCGAGTGCCCAACAGGCAGGCTTGAAGGCAGCGGTCTCCGCTGTCCTTGCGAGCCGCGAAGACAAGGCTGAAGCCGCCATCTTCAACGGACGGCTCCGCAACGAAGTGGGCGGCGTCATGTGCTACTTCGCCGACGTCGAGAAGGTCACTTACAATAGCTGGATCGAGCAGATGCAGTGGTTCGGGATGCGCCAGTACAGTCTGCCCGGCCCTCTCAATAACAATGACGCCGACGAACAGCGTTACCTAGCGTTGCTCAACCACTTCGGTGCCGTATGACGACGAAGCGAGGCACCGAGCAAGCCAAAGCCGGCAATCATCATGGCCCATGTGGAAGGCTCAGGCACAGCTTGCCGCTGCGCCTCGACCGAGACCCAGCCCGAGGCGAGATACGGATCGGCGATGTCGACAGTTTCGATCGTCAGGCCCGTCAGTTGCGCCTGGCCGTAGATCCAGGTCACGCTACCCCTGACAAAGTCGTCCGAGGTGGTGCGAGGCGCGGCGACGCCGTCAAAGAATGTCAGCGACATCGACGGCCCGCCGAATTCTTGCGGGTTGGCGAGAAAGGTCATCTGCGTGTCAGTGACGGTGCACTGGAATCGCAGCCAACATCCCATCTCGCCAGTCGGAAAATAGGCGGTCGCAGTCACATAGGCCGGCGTCCAGTCGGGCGCGTTCTCGTAAAGAATGCCCGTTCCGGTCGCCGTGTATTTGATGAACGTGACCGCCTGCGCAGGCATGCCAACTACGGCCAGAGCGGCCGCCAGAAAAAGCTTCAACATCAATCACCTCCCACAATGGTGGGTTGGCTAACAGCACGCGCGACCGAGTCGCGCCAAATCCCGAAATGGCACAGGTGGAACAGTTTATGAGCGCGCCGATGCTGTCTGAAAAACTCGATCAACTGATCGGGGAAGTGCGCGGTATGCGCGAAACGATGGGAGGCCTTTCCAATCGGATGGTCGTCGTCGAGCAGGAAACGAAGAGCACCAAGGAGATCGTGGAAGCGTGGAGCGCCGCGAAAACTTGGCTGCGCTGGTTCAAGTGGATCGTCGGGCTGGTCGCATCTCTGGGAGCGATCTTCGCCGCCTATAAGGGCTTGGCGAAATGAGCTGGCAGCAACAGGCCCTGCGCTGGGGCACGCCGGCCGTTGTGGCGATCATCTCCGGCATTTTCGCAATCGAGGGCGGATTTGTCGACCATCCGTCCGATCCGGGGGGCGCGACCAACCATGGCGTGACGGAACAGGTCGCCCGCAAGCATGGCTATCAGGGCGATATGCAGGCGCTGCCGCAGGACGAGGCGGCCCGCATCTACCATGTCGATTACATCGTAAAGCCGGGCTTCGCGCCGTTGGTGGAGCTGTCCCGGCCGGTCGCCGAAGAGATCATCGACAGTGGCGTGAACGCGGGGCCGGCACAGCCCTCGCGATGGCTGCAGACGGCGCTAAATTCGTTGAATCGACGCGGCGCTGACTATCCTAACATCGCGGTCGACGGGCAAGTCGGGCCGAGCACGATCGCCGCCTATCGTAACCTCCAGCGCCGGCGCGGTGCGGCAGCGGCATGCGAAATGGTGGTGAAGCTCCTCGATGCCCAACAGGCCGCCCACTATCTGCGCTTGGCCTCCAACGACAATGCCTATGAGGACTTCATGCCGGGCTGGACGATCAACCGGATCGGCAATGTCGATTTCAGGGAATGCCGGTCGTGAGCGCGCTTCTGGCGAAGGCGCGCGACATGCTCGCCGGCTCGCGCCTGGTGCAGCTCGCGCTGATCGTGATGGTCGCGGTGCTGGCGACGCTCACCATAGCCAAATGCACGGGCGGGAAAGACCGGACGGCCGCGCAGGCGCAGCAGACGACGCGGTCGGCCGAGGCCATCGCCGACGCCGCGGAGGCCGCCATCAATCAGATCGGCAACCAGGCGGCGACAGAGCGCGCCATCGAGACCGCCATCGCACAGACGCAAGGGGAGATTTCCAATGCGCAGACCGTCAATGATATTCGCGACCATGTGCTTGATCGGCTGTGTGCGAAGCCATCCCATCGTGGAGACCCCGCCTGCGCGCTGTGGCGACCTCATCCCTAAAGCCTATGATGAGCCTGTGGCGGCCGCTCCCGTGCCGATCACGCCGGATTACAGCGCGTGGCTGGGCAAGCCCTTCACCGACAGCATGGGCGTTGCTTTGGTGGCACCGTGGGCCTCGGCCTATGTCGCGGCGGATGGGAGGCAGGAGATCGTGCAGGAACGCCTGGCGACGATGTTGGCGATCGTGCGAAATTGTGAGGCGATGTTGAATGCGGCGCGGCCGAGGTGAGAGCGGACAGGTGCAGTGGGTGAATTCAACAGTTTTGTGAGACGGCTATTGTCCGGCAATTTCTTCCGTTCACGGCTCGCCAAAGACGTGAACAGCTGACGGCAATGTCAGCGTTGCACGGAGAGAATGACCCAGTTCGGTTCTGCCGCGATCGTGCCATCTTTAGACGATTGAGCGCGAGCGCGCTACCGCCGTCGTCGAGGCTTTGCATCGTCAACGTAGAGATCGCGCTGCCGGTAATCGCTGGTGAGGTCCATCCGCCGCGTAACCCGATCGACGACTAAGCGGATCTCCCGAAAGCTGTCGGCCATCAGGTTGTAATCTTCATTCAGTCTGCGCTCGCGGTCGATCGAACCGCGCGCGACGTATGTGTCAACACCGGGAAGAATCTCGATGCGCAATGCATCCGCGTTTCCGGTGACCATTTGTGCGAGCGCCTCAGGTTCGCGCGTCATCGCCCGATACTCGAACAAGCTGAGATCTGCGCGCGGTGGGCCGAATGGATCGGCGGTACTGCATAAATCGCGCACAAGACGGCGCCCCAAGCAATTAGCCGTAGTAAGAATGTTACTTTCCTCAAACAACGCCGCGCAGATGCCAAACCAGATGATCGATACTGGCGACCGTTCCGCGAGTTCGCGCGCAGAGCGCAACATGTCGAATGAGCCGTTGCCGACGATCGCTAACAGCAATCCCGCCATGAAAGGCTCTTCCAGGCCAACCGCAGAGCGTTCGTTCATCCCAGCGACAAATCTGTTAAACGACCGAATTCGGTCTTCTCGTGATGCCGTGAGCAACTTTTCCGGCTCTATCTCGCCTCGGCTGACCACACGCAGACCACTCAAAATGTCGGGCGTTACGCCGGTTTCCATAGCAGTTCTAAGGAAGATCGAGACCGCTTGAGCCGCCGGACTGCCGTGATAGACTGAGGGACTGGCTTCATCACGGATAGCCGAAAAGAGCAGGTTCCATATCGCCAGTATGTCCGTCGTCGCTGCCGATCCAAAGATTGCTCTGTCCCTCCGATTCACTGAAGCCCACTGATCGGAAATCCAAGCAATGACGATCTGCTCATATCCAGCAATAACTGCCGATCCGAGCGTGGCCGAAAGCGTGGATTTCGCGGTGCTCAGCACAGAGCCAGCTAGGTCGACACGCGACCGCTCCCGCAAGAAATGTTCGGCGACAACTCCGCCCGCAACCAATTTTGCAACCGATCCAATCATCTCGGCCTCAAGCGGTCGCCGGTTTTCAAACTCCTCAACTAGTTCTAAAGGCATGACGCGATGAAATGCAGAAAACGGCTTGTAGCTCGCAACATAGGTCGCCATGAACGCGAAGAACTCGGATATTTCTTCGATAGGGATGGCAACAATTGGCTGGTCTAGTGCGCTTTGCGAAATCGGCCTGTAAAGCAGCACGACTTGCCGGTCCCGGCGGCTAGGTTCCACCATTTGGTATGGCGTACCCGTCAGATCGGTTCGATCTCCGCCGAGCCAATCAAGAAATTCTTGGCGAGAGAGAGTAGCGGTGGCAAACTCCCTCACAGGAATAACTCGTCGAGGGTCGGAGGGGCGAGTTTGACGGATCGACACGCCGAAAGGCCCTTTTCGAAATAACCGGACAGATTGTCCTCATGATAGATTGATAGCGACGTCTTGGTCCGCGTCACAGCCGTATAAGTCAGGTTCCGCTGAGACGGAAAGCGCTTTAGCTTGTCTGATGCGAGCATATGCACACACCGAAACTCCAGTCCCTTGGCGCCCATCACAGTCGATAGCACTACGAGGCGATCAGGCGAGAAGGATGAATATGCGCCTGCTCTCTGAACGTGTAACTCGTGCGAGATCGGAGAGGCTTCCAACATCGTTCGGACTGCATCGAGATCACCCACGCGCGGACAAAATATGCCGATCATCTCGCCGGGGTATGCCTGCAACTGGGTCTGGATTCGCGGGATGGCCTCGGCCACCTGTTGTTCGATCGTGAGGCCCGGAAACACGTCGACTGTCGACGGGTAGCGCGTCTCGTCGTAATTGGAGGTCGCCTCCAATCCGGCTGGGTCGTCGATTAGGTTTTTGACCCCATCGGCCACTCTGCAGACTTTTAGTCCATTACGATAATGCGTGCTTAGAACCTCTCGGTTAGTGCCAAGCAATACGAGCTTATCGAGCGCACCCGTCTTGTCAGAAATCCGCTGATCCTTGTCTCCCACGGCGAAGATTCGATCGCCAAAACGAGCGATCAGGGCAATCTCGTCGGCGGAGTAATCTTGCGCCTCGTCAATAAGGATCACGTCGTGAACATTCTCTCGCAGCCCTTGGTCAGCAAGGGCCAGTAACGCGTCGTAAAGCTTCACGCGCGTGGTGTCGAAATCTTCCGACTCGTCAAACTTTATTCCGTTCGCTCGCAGCAATTCCGCACCCCAGCGGACATAGGTCTGTACCTTGTCACTTGCGAAGGGATAATGCGCGGAACCGGTTGCCAGGAACTCACGCAGCACTCTACCGAAGCTCAGCACTATGATGTTGGTAACGCCTTGGCGAAATAAATATGTGGCTCTGAGAAGTAATAGATTCGTTTTTCCACAACCCGGCGGTCCAATCACCAAATGATTTTTATTAGTCGTCAAGACAACAACCTTGCGCTGGTCAGGATCGAGATCCTTCGGATCAGTCCACCATGATGCTTGCATTTTAGGCCGCCTCCACGCCGCAAAGGTTTAGTTCGCAATCAGCATTTACCGTCTGCGCTTGATCGACCGCCATATACATTACATTCTCCAAAAGTCCTGACACCGTGGCGGGGACAAAGACGCCCATAAAAGTGCCTGCATTGCTCGACTTCGCGGGCCTTTGTGCGCTGTCACCCCGCCACGCCACAACCGAAAGGGATATCGCCTGAGCTGCCTCGTCGACGACTTCAACATCCAGCGCAATCGTCAGCCCATCCGGGAGGCCCTGTTGAGGAGCCTTGCGGAGCGCGATCGTTACGGTTCGACCCGCCCGAGGTTGTCTGGCAACAGTCAGAGGCGGGAACGCTGCGGTATTGGCGTTGCGTATGCGTCGCGCCTCAACCTTTATGAGATCGATCACTACATCAACTAAGTCGGGTGTTGCGGTAGCACTCGGAGCCTCGACGATCGCGGTCGCCTGATTCACGACTGACCGGCGGGTGACACGCTCACGTGCCGCAGCGCCGGCGCTAGTCTTTACCGGCGGACTGAATGATTGCCAGTCAACCAACTCGATCCGGGTAAGCGGGTTCTTGACAAGTGATGCCTTGCAAGCCTCAACTAAGTAGGACGGGAGCGTTGTGCTGCCGATTGAGGGCATGTCATTCTGTACGGCCATTACCAGTCGGGCATAAGGATTGGTGTAATCCTCGAACAATGGTTTACGCATAATTAGATCGTGGAGCACTCCGCCGATCTGGTAAATCGATAGTGCGCGCCAGCCCTCAATCGTATCTTCCTCATTCCTTAAAAGGAATTCAGGCGAGCTATATTGCAGTGTGCCGACGAAAGACTGGATCCCATTGGCATCTGTCACTCCGATTTCACCGACGGGCTTGAGCACACCAAAATCCAATAAAACCAGCCGACTGAAGTCATCCAAGACAACTATATTCGCAGGTTTAATGTCCCGATGCACAAGCGATAAGGATTCGAGATATTCACAGACGGAAGCGAGTTGCTCGATCAATCCAGCGACGTTCGCTTCGGGAATTTCCGGCAGACATTTCTCTAGACTGGGGCCGGGAAGATACCGCATGACGATGAAATGGTTGCCCGTCTGCGCGTCGAACCCTCCGTCGAGGATTTCGACCATATTCGGATGGCTTTTACCCACGAGTGTTAGCTCGCGATCGATGCGCGCCAGTTGGGTTTTATCTCCGTATCGCTCAATTAGCTCGTCATCAAATATCTTCAGTGCGACAGTCTCGCCACCGCGACTTGCACGAAAAACTGCCGCTGACTTACCAAAATCGATCAAATTCTCGACTGTGCATCCAGCTACCGCCGTGCCGGCCAACGTCTTTTCCCAGACTGCCGCCTTAACCTTATCCATTTCACCCCCGCCAGAAGATCCAATCCACACTTGGGAATCGATGCCAACCTTATCGGAAAGAGCGTTTGCATTGACTTAAATGTGCGGGTCAACTGAACACAACGATTTACAATTCAGAATTGGCGCCGTGCCGGCAATTGTTTTCCGCCGCCTTATTCCGGTCAACTCGTTTTTTTCCTACCATATGCCCTTCTCAGCGGCCTTGTAGTCAGCCGGCGACTGACGCATCGAACTCGGACGCCAGTGCCAGTATATACTAGCGTGCTGTTCCTACAGCGGCTTCCAAAAATTCCCGTCAAGATTTGTCTGGTGGTTCGGTTCTTAGCAAACGGGGAATGCTAAGAGATAGGAACGTCCGTGTATGGCGGCACCGAATGTCGCAGAGCTACGGGGCGAACGGCCGCCCTGTTCAAAACAGGATCAATCGCTTGCATTGGCTTCAGTCTTGATCGGAAGCTTCCATTACATGCGCAATAACCGCATCGAGGATCTCTGACCGATCAGCGGCGGTAAACCCGAACAACTGCCGCACAGCATATTTCACCTCCGGCCCCTGCGCCGATGGCTTGTCGAACAGGCCGAGCTGGTGAATGCGCGCGACAGCCGCGACGCGGCCAGCGAAGCTAACCCAGGCTTCCTGTGCGCTGGCGCTGGCATTCATAAGGCCGCTGCGTCGGATCTTGCGGAACATAGCCCGCTGCCGGATTGAGGGACGCCGCATCTTGCCTGCACCCGCGTTCTGCTCCCCGTCCGGCACGGGCAACCAGCGGATGACCTTGCCATATTCAAAGCTGCGGATCCCGCCGGCCCGCACGTCGAAGCCGGTCATGAGCGGACCTTGGCGCGCCCAGCAGTGCATCAGCACCACGCGCGGCTTGCCGCTCCCGCCCTCGGGATACAGGAATTTGACGGCATAGGCGCCGGGCACGGGGTCTTTGGGGCGCTTGCGAGCTTCGAAGCGGGATCCATCAGGGTTGCGTTGCGCGCCGATGCGGCGCTGCTGGCTCGTTCGCAACGTGCGGGCGACCTTGCGAAAGAGCGAGCGCCGTTCGGCGGGCCGCAACGACTGCAGGATCGCGCCTGCGAAGCTCTCCAGCTCGCCCAGGTCATGGGCGCCGATGTCAGCCATCAGGGCGCCGGGGTGCCGACGATGAGCGCGCCGCTCTGGTCGAAGATGCGTTTGAGCAGCGCGGCCGGGTCGGACAGCGGCATGTCGTCGGCCGGCGGCTCTTCGCGCAGCGTCATTCTGTACCCGCCGCCGGGCTGCGGCAGCACATCGACCGCCTCCACGCTCGGCAGCGAAACCGAGATATCGACGCGACCATTGTCGAGGATATCAACCTCGAAGGCGATCTGCTGTTCCGCAATCTCGTGGTTTTGCAGGGCGGCAGGCTCGTGGCGGCGAAGCCAGAGGATCAGCGGCAGGAAGAACTGCGCCGGCTCGCCGGGGAAGCCCAGCACGTCGATGGAGAGCCGCGCGCGATACTCGAAGCCGAGATTTTCGGGATGATAGCGCGCGACCAGGCGCCCGCCGGTGAGGTAGATCAGCAGGGCGTCGGGATTGCGCTTCAGCTCGGGCAGTTGCTCGATCATGAAGGCGCGCAGGGCGTCGGCTTTCGACATGGCTCAGTCCCAAAGCTGGATGATATCGCGATCCGGTGCGGACTCGCGCGTGAGGATCGGAAGAATGATTTCCTGCCCCTCGGCCAGCAAAGTGCCGGCGCCGGCGACATCCCGATTCGCTTCCAGCACCTGCTCCACGGTGCCGGACCCTTTGCCGAGGACACGCCAGACCAGCGCGTCCAGCGTCTCGGCCTGCAACGCGCGGGCTGTCATCACGCTCATCAGATCAGTTCCACGGCGGTGCGCGAGGTGCCGAGGATCGCGCGAATGGCGTGGGTGCCGTTGCGGCGATGATCGTCGGGCGTCAGCTCGACCTGATTGGCATCCTTCACCCCGCTCGCCGTGGCAGAGACATCGCGGTGCGTTTCGATCAGATCGGCCGTCGCCCAGGCATAGACCGCGCGCCGGAAGAGGCGGACAAGCCTCGGCTCGATGACGGCCGCCTGCCCTGCCCCAACCGTGATCTCGGTCGAGGGGATATGCGCCAGCGCTTCATGGCCCGCCGCGATCTGGGAATCGCGCCAGACGGAGAGATTGTCGTCGACGATGATCAGGCCGCCGACCAGCGCTTCAACGACGCGCGCGTCGGGGATCAGATTGCCACCGATGCGCATGGCATTGCGAAAGGCGTTGATGTCGATGGCAGGCCAAAACTCACCGAATGCGATGACATGATCATCGGGGGTTGCCGGCGACTGCGGTGAAGTCACGAAGCTCATGGCTCGATCTGTCCAAAAACAAGCGGGGGGTGGGGATCAGAACCAACCGGAGGCGCGTGGCCTCGCCTGGTTCTTCACCGCCCCCCGGCGCCGGGGCGCAAGCTCATTCCTTGGCGGTCTGGACCTTTGCGGTCAGCCGCTCGATATCCTTTTTCACGCCGCAATTATCATGCAGCCCGAGCGCCCGCTGGAAGGCCGCAAGCGCGCTCGCCATAGCGTGCTGCTCGGCGCCGGCCGGCGCGGTTGCATTGTCCTTTGCCGCCTCGGCCTCGCGCAGCAGCAGCTTGCCCCGCGCCTTGTAGA
Source organism: Sphingobium sp. B10D7B (assembly GCF_025961955.1). Lineage (NCBI taxonomy): Bacteria > Pseudomonadati > Pseudomonadota > Alphaproteobacteria > Sphingomonadales > Sphingobiaceae > Sphingobium > Sphingobium sp. B10D7B. Next base: position 844,934 of record NZ_JAOQOQ010000001.1, on the reverse strand, counting down.
GCTTGGCGCGGACCTGATCGGGCATGTCCTTCTCGGACGTGAGATCGATGGTGCGATTCACGACATCGAGGTCAAAGGGCTGGTCGATCTGACAGGCCTTGAGCGCCGCCTCTGCCACTTCCTCGGCGATCAGCGTCGGCGCCGTGCGGACGATGTTCTGCGGCAGAGCCAGATCGAAGTGCAGCACATGCTCAGCGAGATCGAGGCCGCGCGCGAAATCGCCGATGTCGAGGCGCCAGATCATCATGGTCGCGACGATCTCATCCTGCAGAGCCTGGCCGGTTTCCGTGGCAGCGAGCAGCGTTGCATCGACATGCGCATCATAGACGTCGATCAACTCGGCCTTTTTGGCGATCTTTGCCTCGACCGACTGGATCGCGCGAAGGCTCGCGATGTCCGTGCCGAGCGCGGCGAGCAGCAGCTCATATTCGGTGGCGGCGGGGCCATCGGTCGGGCGCGCGGCGGCGAGGCCCACCGGCGCCTTGTTCGCCGCCTGGGCCGCGAGAACCATCTGGCGGTGGACTGCGGCCAGGCTGGGCTTGCCCTTCGCGGCCGGCGTCGCGGCAGGCAGGCCTGCCGTAAAATTCGGGGGCGGACTGAGGCTGACCGGCTGCGCCGAGGGACTGGCGTCCGCTTGGCTCTCCTCGGCCGCCAGCTGGGCAGCGACGCGTTGACGGTGAAGGGCGGCAAAGCTGCGCTTGGCCATTTGCGGATGCTCCTTACTGGCGACGACAGCGGGAGGTTAGACCGGTTGCCCGGTCAACATCGGCTCGGCGCAAAGCCAGAACCGCTGCTGTCCCTCCCCTTCTCGCGGGGGTTATTCTCAGTCTTCCTCAACCGCCTGAATGTTCTTGGCAGCGCACATGAAATCGAGATCCTCGATCACATAGGCGTCGTTGGAAGAGCGGAAGTCCTCGACGCGGTTCTTCCTCGGATTTTCGATGATGTGGCGGCGCTGCTTGCCTTCCTGCTCGTAGATCGAGAGGTTGTCGAAGCGGGTGATCGCGATCGTGCCGGCGGGCATGAACGGGATGCGCGTCGCCGGCAGGCCGCCCAGGCGCTTGGTGGACATGATGACATCGCGGGCGAGCTGCTCGGTCGGGTCGATCGCCGCGTTGATCATCGGGAAGTATTTGTCGTGCAGCAGGTCACGCGAGACCATGACGACAAGCTCGGGATCCTCGGACGCCCATGGCGGCAGCAGCGAATTGACCATGTCGTAGACCAGCGCGTCGAGCGTGGCATAGTCGCCGCCATCGCCATAGGTGATCTTGTTGGCTTCGGCGCCCTGCTTCATGAACTGCGCCGGCGCCTCCTCGTCCAGCTTCTTGAGCCAGCCCTTATTGACGTCCTGCAGCATCGGGAAGTTGGCCTTGTTCGTCGTGGCCGCGACGCTCTCGCCGTTCCAACCGATGCGGATGTTGTCGAGACCGATGGCGATGGCGATCTGGTTGGCGATGCGCTGCTGGAAGTCGTCGAACTTCGCCCACATGTCGAGCTTGGCATAGGTCAGATGGGTGTCGAAGTTCGTCTGGAAGCACTCGAACCCGCGATTGTCGAGGCCGGACGGATCGGTCGTCGTGCGCTCGCCATTGCCGCTCGTGTCGGTGCGCCCGGCGATCGGGTTACCGACCGAGAGACCGATGATCTCGCCCTTCAACTCGGGCACCGGCACGATGTTGATCTTGCCGAGGAAGCCAATTGATTCCTGGCGCTTGCCGATCAGGCGCTGCTGGACGCTCGGGTCGACCGAGAAGTTCTTGCTGGTGTCGTTCACGCCATGGATTTCGCCGATCCGGCCAAGATAGGCGTCGAATTTGAGGCGGGTTTCGTTACGCATTTTTGGCTCCGATGATCAATTTTCAGGCGCGGATCGGTAGGGGTGTCAGAAGTCGGCGAGCAACTCGCCGGTGCCGCCGCTGGCGGGTTCGCGCGAGCGGTAGGATTGGCTGGGGGTCTTCTCGATGGTGCTTGCCAGGGCGGCCTGATCCTCGGCCAGTTTGGCGACGCGCGCGTTGATCGCCGTGAAGCCCTGAGTGACTCCCTCGCCCATTTTCTCGAACATGCCGGCAAGGGATGCGGCGAACTTGTCCAGATCGGTGCGGGCAGCGCCGGCAGGCGCAGGATTTACGGGCGGGACGACTTCCGTGGTCACCGGCGCGGCCTTGAAGCTCTCGAAGAACGCCTTGGCGTTGCTGAACAAGTCAGCCAGCCCGCCGACAGCGGGGGATTCCTCTGCATAGGCCATCTCGAATTCCTCGATCTGGCATAGATTGTCCTTCCGCTTGTCATCGCGGGTGCTGAATTTCAGCACTTCGGTGCCCAGCGATGCCGGGGAATCGGTGAATGCGAGGCCGACCAGATAGGCTTTGCCGGTGCCGGCGAAGTCGGGCTGGATCTCCACGCTCGAAAAGAGTTTCTGGCCCGCCTGATTGTACCGCTGCGCTTCGTCCGTGACATCGAACGAGGCGAAGAGCGCCAGGCGCTTTTCGGTCTTGCCGCCAATCTGCAGGTCGATCTGCTCGGCCTTCACGCCGTCGACGGTGCCCCAGGCATTGAACGGGCCATCGGGAGAATAGCCGCGCAGGTGCTCGCAGTTGATGCGCGCGGCGTAGGTGGCCGGATTGTAGCTGTCCGCCATCTCCTGGATCATCTGGCGGGAGATCGCCCGGTTATCGACGGTCTGCCCTTCGACGGCGACACGGAAAAACTTGGTCTTGGCCATTCTCGGCTCCCTGCGGCTCGAACTGCGGGTTCAAAATCAGTCCCGCCATTGGCCATTTCCGGGGGGTGAGAGACAACCGGTGCCGATTGTGAGGACCGTTCTCACAAGTGGCGCACCGGGCGCCGCGATGGCGCCTGCTCCATTCTCGCGCCGCTATGAGCATGTTGACCGGCAGCGATGGGCAGGCCGTCCCTTATGACGTGCGCCGCGTCGCGCGCAGCCTGTACTGGCGCGCCTATGGCGTGACGGAAATCGCTGCCGTCCTTGGCCTCAAGCGGACGACGGTGCAGGCGTGGAAGGACCGCGACCGCTGGGAGGACGATCCGGTCATCCGGCGCCTCGAAGACAGCTGCGAAATGCGGCTCAATGCCCTGATCTTCAAGGAAGACAAGAACAACAACGACTATAAGGAAATCGACGCGCTGGCCCGCGTGATCGAGCGCACGGCCCGCGTCCGCCGCTATGGCGAACCCGGCGGCCATGAGGGCGATCTCAATCCCAAGGTTGCCGCACGAAACGCCAAGCCGAAGAAGAAGGCGCCGAAGAACCTCATCACGCGCGACGAGGCCGGCCGGCTCAAGACCGCCTTCCTCGACGGGCTATTCGGTCATCAGGAAACATGGTGGCAGAACATCAGCCGCCGCACGCGCTTCCTGCTCAAAAGCCGCCAGATCGGCGCGACCTTCTACTTCGCCCGAGAGGCGCTGATCCGCGCGCTGGAGACCGGCAACAATCAGATCTTCATTTCGGCGAGCCGGGCGCAGGCCAATATCTTCAGGCAGTACATCGTCGAATTCGTGTTCGCGCAGACCGGCAAGATGCTCAAGGGCGATCCGCTGGTCATCGATCGCGGCGAGGATGAGGACGGCAAGCAGCTCGAACCTGTCACCCTCTACTTCCTCGGCACCAATTACCGCACGGCCCAGGGCTATCACGGCGATGTATATATCGACGAATGCTTCTGGATCTTCGGCTTCGAGCAGATCAACAAGGTCGCGTCGGCGATCGCGACGCAAAAGCGCTATCACAAGACCTATTTCTCGACGCCGTCCACGATCGCGCACGAGGCCTATCCCATGTGGACGGGCGAGCGGTTCAACCGCCGACGCGAGCGCAAAGATCAGATCAAGATCGACATTAGCCACAGCGCGCTGGCGGTGCATGGCGCGACGGGCGCCGACCAGATCTGGCGCCACATCGTCAATCTGGACGATGCCATCGCTGGCGGCTTCAACCTCATCGACCGCGCCGAGCTGGAGCTGGAATATTCGGTCGATGAATTCTCGAACCTGTTCCTGTGCGAGTTTGTCGACGACAGCAAGTCGAGCTTCCCGCTCTCGATGCTGCGCCCCTGCATGGTCGATAGCTGGGATGTCTGGAAAGACTTCGATCCCTATGCGCTCCAGCCCTTCGCCCAGGGCGAAGTGTGGATCGGCTATGATCCTCAGGAGAGCGAGGACGGCGATAGCGCCGCATGCGTCGTGGTGGCGCCGCCCACCGGCCCCAAGGGCAAGTTCCGCGTGCTCGAAAAGTTGCAGTGGCGCGGCAAGGACTTCGAGGCGCAGGCCGGCGAGATCAAGAAACTGTGCTCGAAATATCGCGTCACCGAGATCGCGATCGACACGACCGGCATGGGCGCGGCGGTGCATCAGCAGGTAGTCAAATTCTTCCCGATGGCCAGGCGTATCGATTACTCGGCGCTGACCAAGACGATGATGGTGCTCAAGGGCAAGAACGTCTTCAGCAAGCGCCGCATCGAGTTTGACGCAGGCTGGCGCGATCTCGCCGCCGCGCTGATGTCGATCCACCCCCAGCTCACCGCTGGCGGCAAGCAAATGACCTATGTGGCGCGGCGCAGCGAGGCCACCGGGCACGGCGATCTCGCCTGGGCACTTCTGCACGTCCTCTACTGCGAGCCGATGGACGGCGGTGTCGGCGGAAAATCCAGCATGGAGATTATGTGATGAGCGGCACCGATATCGATGTCGAGACGAGCACCGGCGTGCGCATGTTTTCCTTCGGCGATGCCGAGAGCGTGCTCAATCGCCGCGATCTGCTCAATTATGTCGAATGCAGGTTCGAGGGCCGATGGTTCGAGCCGCCGGTGCCGTTCAAGCTGCTCGGCCGCGCCCTGCATGTGCAGCCCCATCATGAGAGCGCCATCCGCGTAAAGCGCAACCTGCTGGTGAAGCACTTCAAGCCCTCCCGCCTGCTCAGCCGCACCGCCTTCGGCAAGTTCGCCCTCGACTATCTGGTGATGGGCAATGCCTTCCTCGAGGAGGTGCCCAACATCGCCGGCCGCGCGATGCGCCTCGACCACAGCCTTGCCGTGCGCACCCGGGTCGGCAAGGCCGGGCGCGCCTTCTTCCTGCCAGATCATGCCTGGGGCGGCTTCGGTCTGCCCCATGAATATGAGGCGGGCCGGCTGATCCATCTCGCCGAACCGGATGTTGCGCAGGAGGTCTACGGCCTGCCGGAATATCTCTCGGCCATGCAATCGGCCTTCCTCAACGAGGCCGCCACGCTGTTCCGCCGCCGCTATTACATCAACGGCGCCCACGCCGGCTTCGTCTTCTATCTGAGCGAGGCCAGCATGGATCAGAAGGATGTCGACATGGTGCGCGAGGCCCTGCGCGAAGCCAAGGGCGTCGGCAACTTCAAGAATCTGTTCATCAACGCGCCGGGCGGGAAGAAGGACGGCGTCCAGATCATCCCGATCAGCGAGGTCGCGGCCAAGGATGAGTTTCTGGGTATCAAGGGCACCACCCGCGATGACATCCTCGCCGCGCATCGCGTGCCGCCGCAGATCCTCGGCGTGGTGCCGCAGAATAATGGCGGCTTCGGTGATGTCGGCAAGGCCAACGACATCTTCTTCGCCAACGAGATCGAGCCGCTGCAGATGCGCTTCCTCGAAGTCAACGACCGGGTCGGTGAGGAGGCCATCGCCTTCGAGCCTTACCGGCCCATGGGCAATGCGATGCCCGCCAGTTCTCCCGCTTAACGGCGGGGAACGGGGCGCGGTAACGCCCCGTCCAGGCAAACTCACTTGCCTCAAGCCGTGGGGGTGCATGCGCCCCCGACTCGTCCCGCCTGCCATGCACGGCGGCGGGCCGTATGTGGAATGAAGGTTAAGGAGTCGAGTGCGATGAAAATGGAACCTGTGCAGCCCGCGCGTCCGCTGGCAGCATGGATCGGGGGCAAGCGCAAGCTGGCCAAGCGTCTGATCGGCCGCATCAACGAGGTCGATCATGACAGCTATGTTGAGCCGTTCGTTGGCATGGGCGGCGTGTTTCTGCGCCGTGACCGGCGGCCACCGTGCGAGGTCATCAATGACTGGAGCGAGGATGTGTCGACCTTTTTCCGCGTGGTGCAGCGGCACTTCGTGCCGTTCGTCGACATGATCCGCTTTCAGATCAGCTCCCGCGCGAATTTTGAGAAGCTGGCGGCGCAGGATCCGCGCACGCTGACCGATCTGGAGCGGTCGGCGCGGTTCCTCTACCTTCAGCGCCTGGCGTTCGGCGGGAAGGTCGATGGCCGTAACTTCGGCACGTCGCCCGGCTTGGGCGCGCGGTTCGACGTGACAAAGATCGTGCCGATGATCGAGGCCGTGCATGAAAGGCTGGCGGCGGTGACGATCGAGCGCCTGCCTTGGCGCCAGCTCATCGAGCGCTGGGATCGGCCCGCGACGCTGTTCTACCTGGACCCGCCCTACCACGGCAACGAGGGCGACTATGGCGCCGGCATGTTCGGCCGCGCTGAGTTCGCCGAGATGGCGGACGTGCTGGGCGGCATCAAAGGCCGCTTCATCATGAGCATCAACGATCATCCCGAGATCCGCGAGCTGTTCGCCCGCTTCACGATCGACGAGGCGGCCACAAGCTACAGCGTCGGCGGCCAGGCCAAAGCCAAGGCCGTGCGCGAGTTGATCATCACGGGCTGAATGCCCTCCTGACGCCCCCACAGCGACACGACCAGCCCGAGGCGCCCCGGCCAAGCCGGCGGCGCCTCGACGCGTTGGGCGCCAGCTGGGCGGCCACGTCAGCCCGAGCGCGGCCGGCGCCTGAAATCCTTGCCACCTGACCCGCGCGCGCCGCGCTTAGCTCCCCCCCTCGCCTGCACGCTTCTTGTCCCGGAAATGACGCAACAGGAATCATTTGTCTCATCGGCGGTCCTCCGCATTTGAGACCGCTGCGCGGCGGATCGCCGGCGACGCATTTTGACGCACCCAGCCCCCACTTCGGACGGCTGATTATGGCACGGCCTTTGCGCGGTATCCCCCTGGATACCCCCAGGACCGGCGCAAGCCGGTCCGCCCCCTACGGTGCGTCCGCAGAGTGAGGGTGCCTCCATGGGCTGATCGGGGGTCGTGGCTCCGATATTGTGCGCCTCGCGCAGCGAGTCCTTCTCTCTTTATTCGGAAACGGCCTCAATCATGCCGCCGGGTGGACTCGCCCTATTTGAAAAAAGGCGCGACATGCGTTCGAGCGTTTTTCGGAGATACGGATCGGTGACCTGGGCAAGCTGATCCTCGGGCGGCAATGCTTCCCACGCCTCGCGGATCTTGCGGGCCTGGACCGCCTCGGCCTGGCCGGCCGGCGGGCGACGGAGAATGCGGCGGATGATGTTGGCGACCTTGCCGGGCAGCGTCAGGAAATAGGCGTTGCTGATCTGGCGAACATATTGCCCGCCGGGCTGATAATCGTCGACCGGTTCGGTACGGCGCTGCCAGTCGAGGAAGCCGTGGGCCTTCAAGTTCTTCAATGCTGTGACCACGGCAGAGCGCGAACGCCGCACTGCCTGCGAAATATAATTGATCGCATAATCCAGCCGACCGGTTTTCCGGCAGCGCCGGCGGAGGAGGAACCGGTAGACCGCCAGCTCGACATCTCCAACAATCCCGCGCCTGCGCCCTGGCAGCTTGGTCGAGAGCATCAGATGTTCGAGCTGCGTCATGCGGGCATTGTTTTCCGAACTCGGAAACGTGTTCTCTCGCGCCCAGCGCCGCGATTCATAGTCGCCAGGGTGACGGCTATCGCGCCAGACCTTCTGAAATGTCCGGGCACGCTCGCCGTTGACCCTTCCCGCTAGGACGCCCCCGATCGCGCGCGCGGTCATGCCGCCGCTCCGAACATCGTGCGCGCGGGTCGCTGTTTCTGAAAAAATCCGTGTACGGGATTTGTACGAGCGGCATGCTCAAAACGGGCTTTGTTTTTACTATGTTCCGCAAATGCGGCTATACTATTCGGAGGGAATGATGCATTAAAAGCCCTTGAAATCAGGGCATTTAATGGTGGGCGCGGCAAGGATTGAACTTGCGACCCCACCCGTGTGAAGGGTGTGCTCTACCACTGAGCTACGCGCCCGGCGATCCAATCGCGGAGGCGAGCGCTTTGGCGATTGAGGGGCGGCATGTCAAGCCGCTGTATCGGCCTTCCGTGCGATTAATCGGGACCACCAGCGCGATGCCGCGCTTCGGCTCAGTGCTTGGTCTGCGTCATCCGGTCGACATAGGCGATGCCGATGGCGGATATGATGAAGAGGCCGTGGATGATCGCCTGCCACATCACCCCCTCGCTCGTCACGCGAGCCGCGGGCGTGCCCATGGCGCCGGCCTCAATGAAGGTGCGCAGCAGGTGGATGGAGGAAATGCCGATGATCGCCATCGCCAGTTTCACCTTGAGCACGCCGGCATTCACATGGCTGAGCCACTCCGGCTGGTCGCGATGGCCCTGCAGGCCGAGCCGGGACACGAAGGTCTCATAGCCGCCAACGATGACCATGATCAGCAGGTTGGAGATCATCACCACATCGATCAGCCCGAGCACCATCAGCATGATCTGCTGCTCGGTAAACTCGTAGGCGTGGAGGACGAGGTGGATCAGCTCCTTGATAAACAGGAACACATAGACGCACTGCGCGACGATGAGGCCCAGATACAGCGGGAGCTGCAGCCAGCGCGACCCGAAGATCAGCAGCGGCAGCGGACGGAGCGGAGCGTTGGGATCGGCAGGTGTCATGGCGGCCAGATAATGGGCCGCCCAAACCCTGTCATCCCCGATTCTGGTGGCCGCCCGGTGATCATCGCACGCTGCGCGCGCTCGACCGACCTGCTGCCGCTTGCATGGCTGGTTCCCCTCACCCATATCGCGGCGCATGGCAGACACCCAGCACAGCGCCATGCCGGTCTGGCACGGCACCACCATCCTCTCCGTCCGCGCTTCAGGAAAGGTCGTCGTCATCGGCGATGGCCAGGTCTCGATGGGGCAGACGGTCATGAAACCCAATGCCCGCAAGGTCCGCCGCCTGCATGATGGCAGCGTGATCGGCGGCTTTGCCGGCGCCACCGCCGATGCCTTCACGCTCTTCGAGCGGCTGGAGAGCAAGCTGGAGCGCCACAACGGGCAGCTGATGCGCGCCGCCGTGGAACTGGCGAAGGACTGGCGGACGGACAAATATCTGCGCAATCTGGAAGCCATGATGATCGTGGCGGACAAGGACACGACGCTGATCCTCACCGGCAATGGCGATGTGCTGGAGCCGCTGGAAGGCATCGCAGCGATCGGATCGGGCGGCAATTACGCGCTCTCCGCCGCGCGCGCGCTGCAGGATTATGAGAAGGACGCCGAGACGCTGGCCCGCAAGGCCATGAAGATCGCCGCGGAAATCTGCGTCTACACCAATGACAGCCTGACCGTCGAGACGCTGGACAGCGCCACCTGACACATCATCCCGCCTCACCCCGTTCGTCTCGAGCGAAGTCGAGAGACGGACAGACCGGCCTCAACGTGTCTCGACTTCGCGCGACACGAACGGATTTCAAAGCACCCTTATGAACGACAATCTCACCCCCAAAGCCATCGTCACCGCGCTGGATGCGCACATCATCGGCCAGGCCGAGGCCAAGCGCGCTGTCGCGGTCGCTCTGCGCAACCGCTGGCGGCGGCAGAAGCTGCCCGCCGAGCTGCGCGATGAAGTGACACCCAAGAACATCCTTATGATTGGCCCCACGGGCTGCGGGAAGACCGAGATCAGCCGCCGTCTGGCCAAGCTGGCCGATGCGCCGTTCATCAAGGTGGAAGCGACCAAGTTCACCGAGGTCGGCTATGTCGGCCGCGACGTGGAGCAGATCGTGCGCGACCTGGTCGAGGAAGCCGTGCGCCTCGAACGCGAGCGCCGGCGCGAGGCCGTGCGCGGCGCGGCCAGCGAGGCCGCCATGGGCCGACTGCTCGATGCGCTCACCGGGAAGGAAGCCAGTGAGGCGACCCGCCTCTCCTTCCGCCAGCGGATCGAAAGCAATCAGATGAACGATGTCGAGGTGGAGGTCGAGGTGACCGATGCCCCGAGCGCGCCGATGGAAATCCCCGGCATGGGCGGCAATATCGGCATGATCAACCTGTCGGACATGATGTCCAAGGCGCTCGGCCAGCAGCAGAAGAAGCGCCGCAAGATGCGCGTGGCCGATGCATGGGACAAGCTGGTCGAGGAGGAGCAGGACAAGCGGCTCGATCAGGATGATGTCGCCCGCGTCGCCATTGCCTCGGCCGAGCAGAACGGCATCGTCTTCCTCGATGAGATCGACAAGATCGCGGTGAGCGATGTGCGCGGCGGATCGGTGAGCCGCGAGGGCGTGCAGCGCGATCTGCTGCCGCTGATCGAGGGCACGACGGTCGCCACCAAATATGGCCCGCTCAAGACCGACCATATCCTGTTCATCGCCTCGGGCGCCTTCCATGTCGCCAAGCCGAGCGACTTGCTGCCGGAACTGCAGGGCCGCCTGCCGATCCGCGTGGAATTGAAGGGCCTCACTGAGGAGGATTTCGTCGCGATCCTTTCCGACACCAAGGCCTCGCTGCCCGAGCAATATGCCGCGCTTCTGGCGACCGAGGGCGTCACCATCCAGCTCGCGCCGGACGGTATCCGCGCGATCGCGAAGATCGCCGCCGACGTGAACGAGCAGGTCGAGAATATCGGGGCGCGCCGGCTCCAGACGGTGATGGAGAAATTGCTGGAGGATGTGAGCTTCGAGGCGGACACCCGCGCGGGCGAGACGATCACCATCGATGCCGGCTATGTGGAACGCCAGCTTTCAGGTATCGCCAAGAACACGGACCTGAGCAAATATATCCTCTGACTCGGAGGCGTTAAGGGAGCGATTGCGCATGAGCTATGAGACAGTGCTGGTCGAGCAGCGCGGCGCCGTCACGCTGGTCACGCTCAATCGCCCCCAGGCGCTCAACGCCCTCAACAGCCAGGTGCTGGCCGATCTGATCGCGGTGTTCGAGGGCTACGATGCGGACGACGCGCAGCGCTGCCTCGTCCTCACCGGCAGCGAGAAAGCCTTCGCCGCCGGCGCGGACATCAAGGAGATGGCCGACAAGACCGGAGCGGACATGTACCGCGCCGAGATGTTCGCGCAGTGGACCAGCCGCATCGCGGCGACGCGCAAGCCGTGGATCGCGGCGGTCGCCGGCTTCGCGCTCGGCGGCGGGTGCGAACTGGCGATGATGGCGGACTTCATCATAGCAGCGGACACGGCGAAGTTCGGCCAGCCGGAAATCACTTTGGGCGTCGCGCCCGGCATGGGCGGGTCCCAGCGCCTGACCCGCGCGGTCGGCAAGGCCAAGGCGATGGACCTGTGCCTCACCGGTCGCCGCATGGATGCAGAGGAAGCCGAGCGGGCTGGCCTCGTCGCGCGCATCGTGCCGGCCGACGATCTGCTCGACGAAGCGCTGAAGGCGGCCGAGGCGGTCGCCGCCATGCCGCCGTTGGCCGTCATGGCCAACAAGGAGCTGGTCAACCTCGCGTTCGAAACCACACTCACCCAGGGTCTGGTCAGCGAGCGGCGCATCTTCCAGCTTCTCGCATCCACCGAAGACAAGGCGGAGGGCATGGCAGCCTTTGTGGAAAAGCGCCGGCCGGAATGGACCGGGCGTTAAGCACTGCTACAGTGCTCTGTGCCGATGAGGCGCGGCACAACGGGTCGCCGGAAATAATAACAACTTTAAAGATTTGGAGACATTTCACCCTCTAGATGAAGTGCTCACGGCGAGCGGCGCGGCTTGATGAGACGAGCCCTCCGTGATTGACCGAAATAAGATGTGAGATGTGACGGTGGGTAACATCAAAGGCCGAGGCAGCCCCCTGCGTCATCACCCCGAAGCGGTTGAAATTGACCTGATTCGTGGCCTCTTTCATGCCTTCGCGCCGGCGCTGGTCATGACGATCAGCTTTTTGTCTGCGGGGCTGGTCATCCTGAACCGCACCGGGGACAGCATCCTGCTCGTCCTGCTGATCCTGGGCGCGGTTGCGTCCGTTGCCCGCCTCGTGTCCGCGCATCTGATCGCACCGGTCATCCATGCCGAAGGGGTGACGATCGAACAGGCGAGATATCTCGAGCGGCTCTTTGCGATTCCCTATCTCTGCTTTTCCCTTGTGCTTGGCCTGTTCGGCTTTCGCCTGCTCCAGCTCCCCTCCGCGGACACCCATATGGTGGCTGCGGCCCTTTCGCTCAGCTATTGCGCCGGCGTCGCTGTCGGCATGGGATCGCGGATGTGGATCGCCGTGCCGAGCATGATCTTGGCGCTCGGGCCAGTCATCGCCGCGATGCTGCTGCAACCCGACTTTCTCTATAAGCTCAGCGGCGCCGTGATGGCGGCGATCCTGCTCAGCGGCATCCAGAGCCTGCGCGGCAAGCAGAACCGCTCGGCCGACGACATTGCGCTGCGCATCGCCTTCTCGCACCTCGCCCGCAAGGATGCGCTGACCGCCCTCCCCAACCGCATCGCGCTGCGCGAGTGGTGGGAGCAGGTGGTCGCCTCCGGGGCGGAGAACAAGCTGGTCGCGGTCCATTATCTCGACCTCAACGACTTCAAGCCGGTCAACGATCGCCATGGTCATCCGGTGGGCGATGCCCTGCTCGCCGCTGCCGGCAAGCGCATCGCCCGGACGATAAGGGACAGCGATATCGTCGCGCGGCTCGGCGGAGACGAATTTGCGGTCATCCAGTATGACATCGTGAACGCCGACGACGCCGCCCAGCTCGCCGCCCGCATCCGGGAGGCGATCACCCAGCCGTTCAGCATCGGCGCGCTGACCCTCAAGATCTCGACCGGCCACGGCTTCGTGGTGTCGCGCGGCCGGGACGAAGCGCTCGAAGACCTGCTCGCCCTTGCCGACAAGGCGCTCTACACCAGCAAACAGGGCGGCGAAATTTCCCAATATGAGGCTGTCGAGACAATCACCCGCCGCGTCGCCTGATCAGCACTCTGATCTCAATCCCCACCCGGTAGCCACATGGGTCAACAAGTGTGACGCGCGGGTCAAGCCAGCGGCGTTGGATTCACGCATCGGGTGCGGCATAGCCTGAAGGCGTGGCACCGCCTTGCTCATCGCGCGCAGGCGGCCGAACGTCGGGAGAGGATATGAAGACGCACGGGCTTGCTATTCTGGCCGCAACGGCGCTGCTGGGCGCCAGCGCTTGCCAGATGACGACCTCCACCACTTCGGTGGCGACGGAAGCCGGCATCGGCCACACGCACATGGTGAAGGCCGACGATCAGCCCGGCCAATGGGCATCCTACAGCCGGACCTGGGACGAACAGCGCTACAGCCCGCTCGACCAGATCAATGACAGCAACGCCCATCGCCTCGGCCTCGCCTGGTTCGACGATCTCGACACCTATCGCGGTGTGCAGGCCACGCCGCTGGTGATCGACGGCGTGCTCTACAATGAGAATATCTTCAACGTCGTCACGGCCTATAATGCCAAGACCGGCGAGAAATTGTGGGTGTATGACCCCAAGGTCGGCAAGGAATGGGCCGGCCTCGCCTGCTGCGGCCCCTCCTCGCGCGGCCTTGCGGCCTGGGGCAACAAAATCATTATCGGCGCGCTCGATGGGCGGCTGATTGCCATCGATCGCAAGACCGGGGCCGAGCTCTGGTCCGCGCAGACCTTCGATCGCAAGGAGCAATATTCGATCACCGGCGCGCCGCGCGTCTATGACGGCAAGATCATCATCGGCAATGGCGGCGCGGACTATGGCTCGCGCGGCTTCGTGGTTGCCTATGATGCCGAGACCGGCAAGCGACTGTGGAAATTCTACATTGTCCCCGGCAACCCCGCCAACGGGCCGGACGGCGAAGCCTCCGACAGCGCGATGAAGATCGCCGCGCCGACCTGGCATGGCAAATTCTGGGAGACCGGCGGCGGCGGCAATGCGTGGGACAGCTTCGCCTACGATCCCGAACTGAACCTCGTCTACATCGGCACCGGCAATGGCAGCCCGCAAAGCTGGCATCATCGCAGCGACAGCAAGGGCGACAATCTGTTCCTCTGCTCCATGGTGGCGGTGGATGCGACCACGGGCGCGTACAAATGGCACTACCAGATGGTGCCCGAGGAGGACTGGGATTATACCTGCACCCAGCCCATCGTGCTCGCCGACCTCAAGATCGACGGCAAGCTGCGCAAGGTCGCCATGCAGGCGCCGAAGAACGGCTTCTTCTACGTGCTGGACCGCGCGACCGGCGCGCTGATCTCGGCCAAGAGCTATGTCTCGGTCAACACATGGGCCAGCCATGTCGACATGAAGACGGGGCGCCCGGTGGTGCTGCCCAACGCGCATAACACGACCACGCCGCACATCATGAGCCCGAGCTGGATGGCCGCGCACACCTGGCACCCGATGAGCTACAGCCCCAAGACCGGGCTGGTCTATCTCTCGGCGCAGGAGCAGGGGTCGATCTACGCCAACCAGCCGGACGGTGCGTATCAATATGTGCGCGGGCGCAACAACACCGGCTTCGATCATGCCAACCAGCCGGAGCTGCGCAAGCAGCTGATGAATGAGATCATGGCGAGCGAGAAAGGCTATCTGCTTGCCTGGAACCCTGCAACCCAGAGCGAGGCCTGGCGCGTGCCCTATCCGCATCCCGGCTCAGGCGGCGTGCTGACCACGGCGGGTAACATCCTCGTGCAGCCGACCATCAACAAGACCGTCGCCATCTACCGGGCGGACAACGGCCGGAAGCTCTGGGAAATGAACGTCGATCAGGCCGGCGTCGCGGGCGCGATGACCTATATGATCGATGGCGAGCAATATATCGCGCTCAATGTCGGCTGGGGCGGCTCGCCGGTCTATAATCTTGCCAAGGATGGCCCCTTCCGCTTCGCCACCGCCAAGCTGCTGGTGTTCAAGCTGGACGCCAAGGGCGTGACACTGCCGCCGATGAAAACGCAGGACGAGACGGCTTATCTGCCCCGCCAGCGCATCCCTGCCGAGGTCGCCGCGCGTGGTGCGGCTCTCTATGGCGAGACCTGCAACCGCTGCCATGGCGACAATGCCGTCGGCGGCATCAAGGATCTGCGGCGGATGAGCAAGGACGCGCATGACGGCTTTCTCGACATTGTGCTGAACGGAACCCTGCTCCACAAGGGCATGCCCAATTTCAGCGGGGTGCTGACCAAGGCGCAGGCCGAAGACATCCACGGCTATCTCATCACCCGTGCTCAGGAAGACTGGTAAGGGCACGGGAACGGGCACCCCGCGCCGACGTTAGACCATGAGAGACAACAGGCGTGGGACGAGATCATGACGAGACAAGCGAAAACCGATAAGCCGAAATCGGCAACCCCGCGCCGCGCGAGGACCAAGGCCGTGAACCCGCGTCAGCTGCCCGTGGTGGTGGAGCATGAGAAAAGCACGACGCAGGTGATTGCCGACAAGGCGGTCAAGACCGGCCGCGCGCTTGGCAAGACCAGCGTGCGCTTGGCGCAACCGATCGTCAAATCGATCAAGCATGAGGATAACCGCACGCTCGCCAAGATGGTGGTCGCAGCGGTGACGCCGCGCCTCATCAACTACGGTCTGCGCTTTGCGGTCCGCAATCCGGTGCTGACCGTCGCCGGCATCTTAGTGGCCGCGACCATCATCGGCTCGCAGGATGATGGGGCCCAAGAGGAGAGCTGAGCTCTTCTCCGATAGCGGCACAAACGCAAACGCCGGGGCAAAACCCCGGCGTTGCTGTTTATGGCTGAGGTATGTCGGGGCGCTTAGTGCGGCCCCTTCCCGTCCGACACGCCGCCCCAATCCTCATTGGCCCGCGCGATGAGATAGCCATGGATCGCCTCGGCATCCTCGGCCGAGATGAGGTCCGCAAAGCTCGCCATGCCCTTGTCGGCATAAAGACCCTTGAGAACGATGTCGTTGAACTTGGCGTGCGTCTCGCGCGTCATCATCCGCAGATCCTTGACGCCGCCGATGGCCTGCTGGCCGTGGCACACCGCGCAGGTCTCGGCGAAGAGCTGCGCCCCGCGCGCGACCTGCGCCTCGCTGGCGCGGAGCGGCGGCGGCTCCGGCGCTTTCGCGGCCGGCTGAAGGGCCGGCAACTGCGCCGTGCCGCCTAGCTTGAACACGATCAGCCGGGCCGGCGCACGTGGCATCTCGATGCCCTGCCCGCGCTCGACCATGGCGGCGCCCCCGCCCCAACCAGCGTTGACGGCGACATATTGCACGCCATCCAGCGTATAGGTGATCGGCCCGGCGACCGGCGCGCTCTGCACCGGCATTTCCCAGAGCAGCTTGCCGTTGCGGGCATCGAAGGCCGCGAAGGTCTGGCGTGTCGTGCCCTCGAAAACAAGATCGCTGCCCGTAACCATCACGCCGCCATTGCCGTGGCGCGGCAACGGGATTTTCCAGGCCTCCTTCTGCTTCACCGGATCCCAGGCCAGGAGATAGGCCTTGTCCATGGCCACGGCCTCTTTCATCAGCTCGCCACGCTTCTTCGCCGCTTCGCCAGTGTATCCACCCCAGCCCGCGTTGGAGCGGAACGGCTTGGGCTGGAAATCGGGATCGAGCGCCAGCACCATGCCGGATTCATAGAGCGGGAAGTAAGCCAGCTTGGTTCGCGGGCTATAGGCCATGGGAAACCAGTTATGCGCGCCGCCCGGCCCCGGCTTCACCAGAAACGGATCCTGCCCATAATGCGCATCCGGGTTCATCTTCGGGCGGCCGGTCTTGGGATCGATGCCGAGCGTCCAGTTCGCAGGCGCAATCTGACCGGCCGAGATAAACGCGCCCGTCGCGCGGTCCAGTACGTAGAAATAGCCATTTTTGGGCGCCTGCATCAGCACCTTGCGGTCCCGTCCGCCGATCTTCAGGTCCGCAGTGACGATGGATTGCGTGCAGGTGTAGTCCCAGTCCTCCTCGGGCACCATCTGGTAGTGCCAGGCATATTTGCCGGTCTCGACATTCACCGCGACGATGGAGCAGATAAACAGATTATCGCCCTTGCCGTTGCTGCGATAATGCCAGGAGAGCGGCGACCCGTTGCCCGTGCCGATATAGACGAGCTTGAGCGCCGGATCATAGCCGATGCTGTCCCACGCATTGGCGCCGCCGCCCAGCTTCCAATAGTCGCCGGACCATGTCTTGCGGATCATCTCCATGACATTGTCGGACGCGGCGCCATCCGGTCCCTTGGCCGGATCGCCCGGGGTCAGGTAGAATTTCCAGGCTTCCTTGCCGGTATCGGCATCATAGGCCGCGACGAAGCCGCGAATGCCCATATCGCCGCCGCTATTGCCGACGACCACCTTGCCGTCGAAAACGCGCGGTGAGCCGGTGATTGTATAGGGCATGTCCTTCGGCGTGCTCTGCACCGACCAGACCGGCTTGCCGTCCGCCGCATTGAGCGCAATCACCCGCCCGTCCAGCGTCGCGATGATGACCTTGCCCTTCCACAGCGCCAAGCCCCGCGCCACCGGCTCGCAGCAGGCATAGCGCCCGAACTCGCGCTGCACCTGCGGATCATAGCTCCACAGGCGCTTGCCGGTGCGGGCATCATAGGCAATCGTGATGTTCCACGGGAGCGTGTTGTAAAGCACGCCATCAGCATAAAGTGGCGTGGCCTCGACACCCCGGAAGGTATCGAGATCGTCATACCAGGCGATGCCGAGCTGGCTTACATTCTGCGCATTGATCTGGTCGAGCGGACTGTAGCGCTGGGCGCTGTAGGTACGCCCGTCATGCAGCCAGTCCGTGCCGTCGGTCGCCTGCGCCGCCATCCGCGCGCTGTCGACCTCGGCCCGGCCGCTCGCCTGCAATTGCGCCATGAACGCAACCATCAGCGCGCCCAGAACCAGCACGGCAATTCCCACCGCACCGGCGGGCCGTCTCCACATCGCCATCATCGCGTTCAGTCCTTCGGCGGCTGGCCAATCGGCTGCGATCCATCAACCCAGCGACCGACCTTGAGCGAATCCATCTGCGCCTTCGTGCCCGGCGGGCGGTGATAGGCGCCGACTTCATCCCGATCCGGTGTGAACACCTTGCCGGAGACCGGATTGGGGTAGTGGAACGGCACGATGTAATAAGCGGGATAGGTCAGGTAGACCACCGAGGGCGGCAGGTCCGGCGGCGGATCGAACTTGTCCGGCCAGGTGTTGTTCATCGCCCATTTGCCCCAGCCTTCCCAGCTGGTGTACATGGTGAAGGGCCCGGTCAGGCGGCTGATCTTCCAGACGCCATTCTCCTTACGATACTCATTCTCGTAGAGCGGCAGGCCCCAGCCGCCATTGCTCATCACGAAGGCCCGCGCCCGCACCCAGCCGGTCTTGCCGTCGGCGGAAATGTCCGGGATCGGCTGGAACTGCATGTGGTTGGCGAGTGCACCCTTCTTGGTGCCGTCCGGCCCGAAGGCCTTCTGCATATATTCGAGCACCCGCGCCTTGCCGAGGAAGATGCCCTTGCCGCCGATCTCCAGCGTGGCATCATCGGTGAACAGTTCGGACAGTGGATGCCACTGGCTCTTGTCGACGAAATAGCCATAGCTGCGCTGCAGCTTCTCGATGGCGTTGAGGTCTTCCAGTCGGGTGATGCGCTCATCCAGCGCGGCGAGGCGTTCGGCTGCGGTTTGCGCCGAGGCCTGCGCCACAGGAAGCAGGGCGGATGCGGCGATCAGGGCCGCGACGATGCGGGTCCGGTTCATCATGGTTGCCTCATTCCCTTTGCTGCGCTGCTCTCTTCGCGCTTGCCGCTCTCCATGCCGCGATCCGGGCGGCCAACGATGTCATCGCCCTCCATCGGCAGCGCCTTGAGCGACTGGCCAGTGACCGGATGATCGTAGCTGAACGCCGGGAGATAAGCGTTCGGGAAGGAGCGGTAGACCTCCGTCGGCGGCTTGTCCGGCGGGAACAACGCGCTCGGCCCGTCCATCTGGATTGCATATTTGGCGAAGCCGAGATCATAATCGGTCATGGCAGTGACGTAGAAGTGCAGCGTGTCGAACTTCCACACCCCGCCGTCCTTCACATATTTATTCTCGTAGATGCCAACGCCCCAACGGCCGTTCTCGCCGGGTCGGGCGAGCATCACCATGCCCTGCCAGCGGCCCGTCGCCCTGCGGCCATCCGGCGCGACGACCACAACGGGCTGCAGCATCATGTGATTATTGAGGCTGCCCGCGCTCAGGCCCTGCGGCCCAAAGAGCAGCATCGCCTGCCGGATGCGCGCCGGACCGATATAGACCCCTCGCTGCCCATATTCGAACTGCCCGCGCGCGGTGAACAGGTCCGCCGCCTGGTTCCACAGGCCCTTGTCGAAATAATAGCCAAAGGTCGCGGTGAGGTTCTCGATGGCGAGTTGGTCCTCCAGCGCTTGCACCCGCTTCTGATAGGCGGCGACCTTGCCGCGCAGGGACGCGTCACTCTGGGCCGCGGCCGGCGCAGGCGCCGTGATGACAAGGCCGGCGATCAGCGCGGCCATGATGCTGGTGCGGGCGCTCATTGCACGGTCTCCGACACGGGCTGGCCAGTCACGGGATTGGGCGCGTGGAACGGCGGGAGCGTGCGATCCGGGAAGGCGCGCGTGCTGGTCGACGGGCGATCCGGCGGCATCGCCTTGCTGGCCGCGCTGCGCACCAGCCCTTCGCCGGGCTTGAGCCGAGCCCAGCCCTTTTCATAAGGCGCCACGAAATTGATGTAGAGGTGCAACCGCGCGATCTTCCACACGCCGTCCTCCTTCACATAATCATTCTCGTAAATGCCGTCGCGCCACTCGGCGTGCTGCTTGTGCTGGCCGAGCATCCCGAGGTCACGCCAGCGCGCCTTGGCGCTGCGGCCATCGGGCGCGACATCCACGACCGGCTGGAGCGTCACCCACTCATTGAGCTGGCCATAGATCAGCCCATCCTGCCCGCCATGCAGGGCCTTCAGATAATCGCGGATGCGGTCCTTGCCGATATAGACGCCATCGGCGCCGATCTCGATGCTGCCCTTGTCCGCAAACAGATCGGCAGCGTCCTGCCACAAGCCCCGGTCGAGATAATAGCCAAAGGCGCGCTGCAGCTTCATCACCGCGCGGGCGCCCTCCAGTTTCTCGACGCGCGTGGTGAGCGTGTCTATCTCGCGATCGATAGCGCTCTGGGCCTGTACCGGCCCGGCCGCGACGAGCAACGCGCCCATCCCCAGCGCCAGCCATGCCGCGCGGCTCATCGCAATTCTCCCATCGGCACGGCCCGCAAGGCGAAGGCGCCCGGGTCCTGCCCCTTGAGAGCGGGGTCGAAGAGGAAGCGGCCCTTGCTCTCCACCGCATAGGCAAAGCCATCGAAAAGCGTCACGCCGGGCACGCCGTCCATGCCGTCCTTGAGCAGTTTCACGGTCACATCATCTCCTTCGATGGTGAGCAGGCTGATCCGCCCTGCCGGCCCTTCGGCCTGCAGGAAGCGATTCCCCCCAACGGGCCGCAGGCCGTCCGGCCCGTTGAGCGGCTGCGAGACATTGAGTTTGGTCAGGCCGTCAAAGCTGCCGTCCGCCCGACGATTGACCCGCAGCATTATGTTCTGCCGGACATTGTTGACGTAGAGCGTGCCATCCTCGCTGAAGGCGATGCCATCGACACCGCCGAGCATGGCCTTATCCTCGACCAGCAGCGACACCGCCTGCGCACCCGGCGCCAGCGTGAAGATGCGCCCATTGGTGGTCTCGGCGATATAGGCCGTGCCATCTTTGGCGAGCGCGATGTCGTTGCAGGCGCTGGCTGGGGCCGGCATCTCATAGCGCTTCTTGAGATCGCCCGATGCCAGGTCGAAGGCGACGAGCGCGGACACCGCCCCTGCCTGCCCCATCGGCACCGAGCAGGCCCAAAGTGTGTTGGTCCGCTCGTCGACGAGCACGCCCAGCACTGCTGCGAGCTTGTTCTTCTCGTCCGGGCGGATCCAGGCGATGGCCTGCGCGCTACCCGGCACAGCGCGGTAGATATTGCCCTTGAAGCTGCTGATGTAGAAATTGCCCTTGGAATCGACGTCGGCATTCTCGGGGAACACGCCCTTGTCCGCGACGATGATGTCCTTCGGCAGCGGCCTCGCAAACGGCGCGGGCATGAGATAGGGCACTTCGTTGGAGATCGTCTCGATCCGCGTGATGCGGCCATTGGCGATCTTGAAGATGCTCACGAAACCGACGGTGCGCGCATAATGGGCCTCAGCCGGGTAGCTCTGGCCGTCCCGTCCGGTGAACTGCATCTGCGCCCCGGAGAGGTCGCGATAGCCGATCGCGGCGACCAGCCCGCGTGCCTCGTTGATGGCCACGACCTCATGGCGCAGCGCCTCGACCTCGCCGAACAGGCCGCGCGTCAAAGGCGCCGCACAGCCGGCATCCTTTGCACTTTTGGCGGCCAGCAGCCCAGTCACCGGCACGCCATTCTCGATGGTCGTGCAGCCCTTGTCGAAGCTGACCGCCGGTCCTTCCCCATTCGCGGCGACAGAGGAGAAATAAGCGTCGACCAGCGCCGTCATCTGACCGCGCGGCAGACGTGCCTTCGGGCTGAGGCTGCTCGTCAGGCTCTTGGCCGGCGCGTAGGTAACCGGATCACCGAAGGGCTGGCGCCCCTGCTTGCGACGAATGACGGATTGCACGGCGGCGATCCTGCCGCCCTCCGTCGCCATGTCCATGGCGTAGAAGCCGGGCTGGCCATGATCCTCGACAGAGCCGAACCAGACCACGCGTCTGGTCTGGCTGTCCGTCACAACCAGCGGCGCATCATCGACCGCCTTGATCGTGACCCAGGAGCTTTCGCCGATGCGCACCGGCACGCTGTTCTCGGCGTAGAGCACCGGATCGGCCCATGCCACGCCGACCGGATCGGCCTTGGCCATCGCGCTCATAAAGCTGCCCGCGAGCTGGCTGAGGCAGGCGGAGTCGCAAGGCGCAGAAGATTGTGCCGTGGTCTGCGCCATGGCCGGCGCGGTGACGAGCGCGCAGAGCGCGGCTGCGGTGAGAAACGCGCGCCTCATTCGCCCTGCTCCCCATGCTCGCGGCCGGTCGCCCAAGGATTGTGCATGAAATAGGGCACATAGGTGAACACGGCCTCGATCTCCTGAATCGCGCCGTCTCTCACGCGGAAGGCTTCCAAGAGCGTGATCGAGTTCGGCCATTTGAGCGCGGTCTTCATCTCGCGCCCGTCGGTCAGCTTGTAGCGGTCCACCTCATTGTCATGATCGAAGAAGCCGGAGGCGATGACGACGCCGCGCTCCTCGTCGACCAGCGGGAAGCGCCGCTCGCGGATGCGCTTGTTAATGTAGTAGATGCCGAGCTTGAACTGTTCGAGGCAGCCCGAGGCCAGCGAAGCCGCATTGCCATTCGCGCCCGGCTCGGCGGAAACGCCCTTGCCCGGCGCGGTCGTGCTGATGCCGTTCTCCAGCCGCCCGCAATCGTCGGTGAACGGCGCAAAGACGGTGCCGTCATTGCGCTCGACGGTGTTGAAATAGCTCTGCGCCACCGCAATCAGCCGCGCCCGCGAGACGCGCTGATCGGGCGGCAGAACCTCGTTGAAGGCAGGGTGATGCGCGACCTTGTCCGGATCGCCAAAGGGCGCCGGCAGACCCGTGCGGCGATGCACGACCGTCTCGATCTGGTCGATCTTGCCATTCTGCACGCGCATCCGCATCGCATAATAAGCCGGCTCGCCATGCTCCCACACGACGCCGAACCAGGCGACCTGCCCGGTGAGCGGATCGGCGGCTTCGAGGCCCGTCGGCGCAACCTTGCTGATCGAGCGCCACAGGCCCTTGCCGATCGGGATGACGACATTGTTCTCGGTAAACTGCACGTCCGCCGCGAGCTTGAGGGACGAGGGGTCCTTCTTCGCCAGCGCCGCCATGTAATCGCGCGCATAGCCGATCAGACAGTCGCGGTTGCACGTGAGAATATTGACCGCACTGCGCTCGCCAAAGGCCTGCGCCATGGCTGGTGTCGCCGTCGTTGCCAGAAGCGCGGCGCCTGCCGCGACCATCAGCCGCGTGTGCCAGCGGTGAACCCTGTTGCTCACGAATTTCCCCTCCTGTCGCCTTCCGCCCAGCGATGCCTGCACTGATCGCTTGTTACGGAGCGGGGCCACCATAAGGGGCGTTTCGCGCGCTTGTCACGCGCCGAAGGTTGGAAAAGCCGCGGATTTCCAGATCAGCCCGGCGAATGTCCGGCTCGATCAAGGTCGCCCTGAGAGGCCGGCGTCGACAGCGCGTCCGGCGACGGCCTTCCTCCCGGCTAGGCGAGCTCTCACGTGCAGATGGTCGCAGTGAGTACCGGTATGCCGGTATACAAGATGCTGACCAGACCGGTAACGGCGCTGGCAAAGGCAAGCCAGGCGAGCAGGTCCATGCGACCGGTGCGGGGCCGAAAGACCCAGCATAGCCATGCTGCCGCGCCGACTGAAACCAGGTAGATGACGACCAGCACCACCCGCGCAGCGCTCACGCTAGCGAGTCGGGCATCGTCCCAGCCCCAGGCGCAGGCGAGGCCCTGCACGGCATATAGCAGCGCAAATGCCGCCGCCCAGGCGATCAGCCCTGCCATCGCTCGGAACAACGCGGTCATGCCAGCAATCCGGGAAGATGGGTGCACATGAGCGTGACGGCGCAGACGACAATGGCATAATCCGCCCAGAGCCGCGCGATCCTGGGCTCGGCGCCATGGGTGGCGGCCACATATCCTGCCCGACGCCGTTGCCAGACGAACAGGCCGATCAGCAGAGCGAGTGCCCCATGCAGCATGGCATAGCCGAGCAGTACGGCCACCACCGCCCCATAAGCATGCAGCGTGGGCTCGGGGGCCAGCAGCCAGGCGGTCACGATCAACGCAGCCAGCAACGTCGCCAGTCCACCCCCGGCAATGGCAACATGGCGCAGGCGGCGGCCGAACAGCGTGGCCATCCCCGCCCCCACGATCCCCGCCAGAAAAATCGGGAGGGAAGGCAGGACGAGCGCCGGCGGGGGCCAGTTCGGGGCGATGATCCAGAGAAAGGCATGGCCGAAAAGGAGCGCGCCGAAGAAGGTGCCATTGGCGAACAGCAGGAACACGCTGCCCCACCAGCCGGGCGATCCGCCTATCTCGGCATGGGGCGGCGCCTCGACCCCATGTCCGATGGGCAGCGCGCCGCGAACCTGCTTATCGCCAAGGAGCCACGCCCAGCGCCAGCCAAGCGCCGCCAGCAGGATGAGCGGCACCGGCGTCAAGATGTAGAGCTTGAACAGCATCAGCAGGAAGAAGCTGCCGGTGACCATCGCCGTCCACAAAGGCAGCGTCGTGTTGCCCGGCAGGACGACGATGTGCTCCACCCGCCCGCTTGCCGTGTCGACGGCCAGCGTCTCGCGCCAACCATGGCGCGGCTCAGCGAGATAGCCCTCCCCGCGCGCCAGCGAAAGCGCAAGGTCGGGCGCCTTTTCGAGCGGCTCGCGATCATCGACATGGGGCAGGCTCGCGATGTTGTAGGATGGCGGCGGCAGCATCATCGCCCATTCCAGCGTCCCCGCATTCCAAGGATTGCGGCGGGTGCGCGGCGCGTGGAAAATCTGCAGCGCAATGTCGATGACGAACAGCGCCACACCGGTCGCCATCACGAAGCCGCCGACCGACGAGAGCAGATTATAGCCCGTCCAGCCGAGCCCCTCGGGATAGCTGTCGATGCGGCGGGGCTGGCCGAGCAGGCCGACCAGATGCATCAGGAAAAAGGTCAGGTGAAAGCCGGTGAAGATCAGCCAGAAGGCCGCCTTGCCGAGCGTGTAGCTATACTGCCGCCCCGTAAAATGCCCGAGCCAGTAATAGGCCGCCGCCAGCATCGGGAAGACGAAGCCGCCGAACAGCACATAATGGAGATGCGCGGTGACGAAGGCGCTGTCATGCGCCTGCCAGTTGAACGGCACCATGGCGACCATCACGCCGGTCAGCCCGCCCATCACGAAGGTGACGAAGAAGCCGATCAGGTACAGCATCGGCAGCTTCATCTGCGGCCGGCCCGCCCATAGCGTGCCCAGCCAGGCAAAGATTTGCACCCCGGTCGGCACCGCCACCAGGGTCGAGGCGGCGGAGAAGAAAGCCAGCGCCATATGCGGAATGCCGACGTTGAACATGTGGTGGACCCACAGCCCGAAACTCAGGAAGCCGAGCGCGAGGATCGCCGCCACGATCCAGCCATATCCAAGGATGCGGGTCCGCGCCATGACCGGCAGGATCGTCGAGATCGCGCCCGCTGCGGGCAGGAAGATGATGTAGACCTCCGGGTGGCCGAACAGCCAGAAGAGGTGCTGCCACAGCAGGGAGTCCCCGCCGCGCGCCGCGTCGAAGAACGGCCAGCCGAACGCGCGTTCCAGTTCGAGCAGGATGGAGCCGAGGATGAGCGGCGGGAAGCCGATCAGCATCATCAGCGCCGTCACCAGCATGTACCAGGCGAATAGCGGCATCCGATCCAACGACATGCCCGGCGCCCGCAATTTAAGGATCGAGACGACGATATCGACCGCCGTCACCATCGCGGAAATCTCCACAAAGGTGATGCCAAGCAGCCAGAAGTCGGAATTGATGCCCGGCGAATAGGGTTTGGACGAGAGCGGCGTGTACATGAACCAGCCGGCATCGGGCGCGACGCCCAGCAGCATGGCCACGATCAGCATCGTGCCGCCGAACAGATAGCACCACCAGCCATAGGCCGTGATACGCGGGAAGGCGAGATCGCGCGCGCCCAATATCTTCGGGAGCATGTACATCGCGAACCCTTCGAACATGGGAATCGCGAACAGGAACATCATGATGCTGCCATGCATCGTGAACAGCTGGTTGTAGATATCCGGCCCCACAAAGGCGCTGCCCGGCGTCGCCAGCTGGGCGCGGATCAGCATGGCCAGAAGGCCGCCGATCAGGAAGAAGATGAAGGCGGTTACCATCAACCGCACGCCGATCACGCTGTGATTGACCGTCGAGATGGTGCCCCGCCAGCCGCGCGGCGTTCCCCAGATGCGCTCTAGGGCACGATGAAGCTGGAGCGCCTTCACTGCTCGTTCCCCGCCACAAAGCGCGCCCAGCCCGCCCCATCATGCGCGACGACGCGGAAAGCGTGACCCGTGTGCCCCGGGCCGCAAAACTCGGCGCACAGGCCATGATAGACGCCCGGCACGCTGGCCTCGATGCGCAGGACATTGCGATGGCCGGGAATGGCATCCATCTTGCCCGCGAGACGCGGCACCCAGAAAGCGTGAATGACGTCGAGCGTCCGCAGTTCGACATCAACCGGCTGGCCGGCGGGAATGTTGAGCACATCCTGCGTGACGACATCGCCGGTGCGGCCGGGCTGCGTGAAGGTCCACTGCCACCGGCTCGCTTCGGCGATGACGCGCAGGGTCTGCGCATCGTTGCGCGGCAGCAGCCGCTCGCCAATGACCAGACCATAAGCCAGCAGCGCGACGAGAACGACGGACGGGAAGATGAGCCCGCCGCCGATGATCCACCGCTTGGCCGAGGTCGGGCGCTCCAGTGAGCCGCGTCGAAAGGCGAGCGCGAGCAGCGCGAAGACCAGCACAAGGATCGCGACCGCCCCGGTCAGCATGACCCACCACAAGGACGCGATAGCATCCGCCGCCGGCCCTGCGGGCTCCAGCGTCGAGTAGCGGCCGGCACAGCCGCTGGAGAAAAAGGCCGCGCCGGGCATTATGACCCGAGAGCGCAGACAGCGTAAAGGACGGCCATGCCCAGCACCGAACAGCGCGAAGATGCGCTGACCGACCCCATCAGCGCGAACCCCTCGTTCGATGACGCGGAATCGAAAATCGCCGTGTCCGGCCACCCCGTTCACGCCATGCTCGTCTCGTTCCCCATCGGCCTCGCGGCCTGCGCGCTGGGCGCCGATCTCTTCTATTGGTGGACCGGAGACGGCTTCTGGGCGCGCGCGGCGCTGTGGAGCACCGGCATGGCCTTTCTGATGGGCCTGCTCGCCGGCCTTTCCGGAACCGTCGAGCTGCTTAGCGTGCCGGGTATTCGCGCTCGTGCGGCAAGCTGGACGCACTTCATCGTCGCGATCACCCTGCTGTCCGTCCTCGGCGCCAATTGGGGCTATCGGCTGTCCGGTTATGAGTCCGCCGTGCTCCCTTATGGCCTGCTGCTCTCCGTGCTGTCGGCCATTTTCGTGGCCTTTGCCGGGTGGCATGGCGGCAAGCTGGTGTTTGACTATCAAATCGGCACCTCGTCGACCGGCAATTGACGGCCGCGCGGCGTCGTCAGCCAGTCCGGCATGGTCAAGTCGATGGAGGGCTTGCTTAGTACGATCGCAAAGATCGCCGCGCACAGAAGGAGGGCGAGCAGCACGAGCGGCAGGATCGGCGAGGGCTGGCGCTGATTGCCATGCTCGCCCATCCGCACGACCAGATTACCAATCCAGGCGTGCAGCCCGACCAGCAGCCCAACGAACAGCAGCTTGGCGAACATCCACGGCACGAACACTTCGCGCAGGAACAGCAGCGCCGTGCCGGCCGAAACCGCGACCACCGCAGCCGGCGTCAGCAAATGCGTATAGCCATAATGGGAGAACCGGCGGATGCGCTGATAAGCCTGCTGGCCCTGCCCGCGCTCATGCTGCGCCAACAGCAGCGGCAAGGCGATCAGGCCGGCGGCCCACAACAGGATCGCGGCGATGTGCAATCCCTTGATGAGCGGAATCCATGCTGTCACGCGGGTGCCCACCGCCAGCCATCGCTCCAGGCGCGCCGCGCGATCAATCCGGCGATCACGGCATAAGGCAGCATCGCCGGCACCCACATGATCAACCCGGCAAGCTGCTGATCGTGCAAGGGATCGATCCCATAGGCCAGGGGCGCGATGCGATGATGGGGATAGAGCACGCCGGGCGCGAAGGTGATCAGGGCGCCCAGCAGGCCCATCTGCCCGACCCCGGCGGCAAGCGTGACCATCGCGGCAGGCCATGCCGCACGCGCCGAAAGTATCGCGCGCCAGAACCAGATGGCGGTGCCGAGCAGGGAAATCTGCATCAGCCAGTACAGGGCATGATGATTGAGCGCTGCCGTGTAGAAAGCGGGGATGTGCCAAAGCCAGAGCGTGCCCGTGGATACAGCGAAGGGCAGCGCCGCGCTGCCGGAGCGCCCGCGCGGCAGAAGAAGCGCAAAGACCGGCGCCGCGCAGACGACCAGCAGAATGTGGTGCACGGTTCTCGCGGAGAACAATGCGCTTGCGAGCGCACAGAGCGGCGACACGAAGGCGACCAGCATGATGCCGCAACCGGCGGCCACGAGACCGGGCTGCTGTCGCCCGACGGTCGCGAGCAGCAGGATCGTCCCGCCCAGCATGGCGGCCAACAACCAGGGATCGAAGTTCCAGCTAAGGAGCAGCAGGCTCGGGTCCGGTGGTGCGCCACAATAAGGGATATTCGTGACGATCCTACTTCCCCCAGATTTCGCATGGCAGCACTTAGTGGCCCGAACAAAGCGTTCGCTTCATGAATCTGAACGTCATCAGCCCATGTGGGTTCCCGTACACGTGTGCTGCGCCCCCGGGCGCGACGCTTCGTCCAGCCCATTGACGGCGAAGAAGCGGAAGTTTAGGCGAAACCTCAGAACAGAGTCGGGATTCCGACCGGCAAAAAGTCGGAACAACTTTCCTAAAATCCCGGATTTCCCTCTGTTACTCAGCACCTTAGCGGGTGTAGCTCAATGGTAGAGCAGCAGCTTCCCAAGCTGACGACGGGGGTTCGATTCCCCTCACCCGCTCCAATTTCCAGAAATTCCTACCAGCATTAAGCCGCCGAACCGGTTGAATTTTCCCGCTCGCACGGTGCATTTGAGGGTGGCCGCTCCACTGCGCTTGATCCACGCAGCGGAGGTCGGCAGATTCAGCGCGTGATGGCCGCTTCCTGACTGATGCGGCCCATTCGTCGGCTCGGGAGACAAAGAATGCGATCAGCGCTGGCAGCCCTCGTCATGATGATCGGCGCGATGTTTCTCTCGAGCGCAGCGACTGCCCAGCCGGCGCAGGCCTCCTCCGGGGG
Organism: Sphingobium sp. B10D7B; assembly: GCF_025961955.1. Lineage (NCBI taxonomy): Bacteria > Pseudomonadati > Pseudomonadota > Alphaproteobacteria > Sphingomonadales > Sphingobiaceae > Sphingobium > Sphingobium sp. B10D7B. The sequence continues at coordinate 815,891 of NZ_JAOQOQ010000001.1, read as the reverse complement.
CGAGCCGTCTTCCGCTGCCTGCGTGAAAGACTCGAACGTCGACAGTTGCTGGCAGGCTGGCGTCGCGGCGGAACGGCGGGGCGATGCACGCGCCGCCCTCGCCGCCTATGAAGCATCCTGCGACGCGGGTTTTCAAGTGGGCGGCTGCTATGAGGCCGGGAAGATCTATTTTCTGAACAGCACGCTGCGGGACTATGGCGACGCGAAGGAGAAAATGGCGCGCGTCTGCGATTCATCCGACATCGGGATCGGCCCCTATGCCTGCAAATATCTGGGGATCATCTACCGCAGGGGCCTCGCCGGCCAACCACAGTTGGACAGGGCGTTCAACATCCTGTCCCGCGCCTGCTTCCTACACAATGACAGCCCGTTCATCGACGGAAATGGCTGCGAAATCCTTGCGGACGACATTCCCGACGCTGATGCGATGGGCGTCTCCGACGATTTGTGGGCGCCCGACTATATCGCTTATCTGGCCTTCGCGATGGGCTGCACCGACGACATGCCAGCACTCTGCACCCGCGCGCTGACGATCCATGACCGCGCCGTTGCCACATCGGCCGGCTGGCTCGCGCGCTGCGCCGAGGATACCGGGGCAGTGCAGTTCTCGGGGCGTTGCGGGGATCTCGCGCGCGCCGCTACCATCGACAATTTCGACCAGCGTCAGGCCCTTCGCCAGCGTCTCGTGCGGATGTTCGTTCGCGCGACGGAATATGCGGGATAGAGCACGCCCCCGCATCACCGCCAGGCGCGGGCCGCCCTCTGTGTGTCAGATACCGCCGTCGACCGGCTGAAAACCCGCCGCGACCAGCGCCGCGTTGAGATCGTGCACGCAGGCGTCGAGCCGCGCCTGATCGGTGGCGCGGACTACGAAATTGGCCCCGACCTTGCCTTCGCGGAAGAAGGGATAGCTGCCGATCTGGCACCCCTCGTGCCGCCGCTCGATCTGGGCGAGCTGATCGGCAATTTCGCTTTCGGCGACATTGCAGCCGATCGTCCGCGAGAGCAGCGGCGCGCCGCCCTCCAGCTTGCCGGTCAGTTCCGCGAGCATGCCTGCTGTGATGTGCGGCACACCGGCCATGATGAAGATGTTGCCGACCTGGATACCCGGGGCGCCGGAATAATGATTCGGGATCAGCGCGGCGCCCTCCGGCACGCGCGCCATGCGCAGCCGCGCCTCGTTGATGCCACCGCGCGAGGCGTAATAGGCTTCCAGAATTGCACGCGCTTCGGGATGGACGACCACGGGCACGCCCAAGGCAGCCGCAATGGAATCGACGGTGATATCGTCATGCGTGGGGCCGATGCCGCCGGTGGTGAAGAGATAATCGTTGCGGGCGCGCAGAATATTCACTGCCTCGCCGATCGCCGCCGCATCATCGCCCACCACGCGCACTTCCCGCAGGCGGATGCCCTGCACGTTCAGCCAGGTGCCGATCTGCGCCACATTGCGGTCCTGCGTGCGACCAGAAAGAATCTCGTCGCCGATCACGAGAAGGGCGGCAGTCCAGATGCGTTCGCTCATGGTCCGGCTTTAGACCCGGCGCCGCATCGCGCCAAGCGAGACCGGAAAATTTCTGCCCTGCGCTGTCATCCGCCGCCAGCCGCGCGCTGGACGATGAGCGCCTCAAGGCGCGAGAAACGGTCGGGCGGGAGGAGTTCCGCCGGATTGTAGGTAGCCTCAAAGCACGGGATATCCTCGGGCAGCGCCGTCCATGGCATTTTGCTGGCGGTGAAGATCACTGCGTCCAGCTTCACCCGAGCAGGGTCGTCCAGCGTGCCGACCCGCACCCCCGCGCCGAGCCTGCCCAGCCGGGGATAATAGCTCCAGAGCGCCGTGCCGCATGCAGTGCAACGGCAGATGATGTGGTCGCCGCCACTGCCTGCCTTTACGACATGCTCGCTGAGCCTTCCGCTCAAGAGGTCCACGCATTCCGCTTCCAAGAACATGTTGACGACCGACGTCGACCCCGTCTGCACCTGGCAGCGCCGGCAGTGGCAATTGTTCACGAAGATCGGCGCGCGCGAAACGCGATAGCGCGCCGCGCCGCACGCGCAGCCTCCGCTGAGGTCCCCTCCGGCTATTTCGGCAGCGTCCTGCATTGCGTCCCCCCTTCCCCTGGCAAGCCTATCGCCTTTCCGCACGCCTCCCCCTATATGGAGCGGATGACGACCTATCTCACGCCGACCGCCGAAACCCAGAACGTCCGCACCTCCGCCATCAAGCTGCATGGCCCGGAGGGCTTTGCCGGAATGCGCAAGGCGGGCCGGCTGGCCGCCGAGATTCTCGATGCGATCGTACCACTGGTCGTGCCGGGCGCGAAGACCTCCGACATCGATGATTTCATCCGCCAGATGATGCTGGATGCCGGCGCCGTCCCCGCGACACTGGGCTATCACGGCTATGCCTATAGCTGCTGCATCAGCCTCAACAATGTGATCTGCCACGGGATGCCGGGCGACAAGCCGCTCAAGGACGGCGACATCGTCAACATCGACGTCACCCCGCTGGTCGAGGGCTGGCATGGCGACACCAGCCGCATGTACCTGGTCGGCGATGTACCGGTGAAGGCGCGGCGCCTGGTCGACGTGACCTATGACTGCCTGATGCTGGGCATCGAGCAGGCCAAGCCGGGCAATCATCTCGGCGACATCGGCCATGCGATCCAGAGCTATGCCGAGCGGCATCGCTATGGCGTGGTGCGGGATTTCTGCGGCCACGGCCTCGGCCGGGTGTTCCATGACGCGCCCGAGGTGATCCATGTCGGACGGCCCGGCACCGGCCCCGAATTGCGGCCGGGCATGATCTTCACCATCGAGCCGATGATCAATGCCGGCAAGCCGACCGTGAAGATGCTCGAGGATGGCTGGACGGCGGTCACGCGCGACCGATCGCTCTCGGCGCAGTTCGAGCATTCGATCGGCATTACCGAGGATGGCTGCGAGATTTTCACGCTCAGCCCCAAGGGTTTGCACCGCCCGCCTTATTGACGCTGGCCGCTATCCGGAGCTCGTGTTTCGACAGGCGCAGATCGGTGCCTATTATTTGGGCAACTGCTGTCCAAAATGCCCGAAATCCGGGCAATATCGACAAGTCACCGCAAAGTGTCCAATGCTTCGCTGGTGATTCGCGAACGGGCGCTGTAGCGTCCGATTTCCTGCGCGGTCGCGCATGTCGCCTGGGTCGAAATCGTCCGGGCAGCATGTCGCGGTCCGCAATCAAACCGCGAAACAAAGGGGTGCGTTTGACATGAAGAAGGTGGAAGCAATCATCAAGCCGTTCAAGCTGGATGATGTGAAGGAAGCGCTGCACGAAGTCGGCGTATCCGGAATCACCGTCACGGAGGCGAAGGGCTTCGGGCGACAGAAGGGTCACACCGAGCTTTATCGCGGCGCCGAATATGTCGTGGACTTCCTGCCGAAGGTGAAGCTCGAAGTGGTGGTGGCGGACGAGATCGTCGATCGCGTGGTCGATGCCATCTCCAGCGCCGCACAGACGGGCCGCATCGGCGACGGCAAGATCTTCGTCATCCCCGTCGAAAAGGCCGTGCGCATCCGCACCGGCGAGCTCGACGAAGCTGCCATCTGACCGTTTCCGTTCGCTGACCGAAGACCCGCAACAACTCAGACCAAAGAGAAGGTAACATCCTCATGGCCAATACGCCCAAAGACATCCTCAAGATGATCGAGGAAAAGGAGATCGAATGGGTCGATCTGCGCTTTACCGATCCCAAGGGCAAGTGGCAGCACCTGACCATGTGCGCCGGTGTGCTGGGCGAGGACGAGCTTGAGGAAGGCCTCATGTTCGACGGCAGCTCCATCGAGGGCTGGAAGGCGATCAACGAGTCCGACATGATCCTGAAGCCCGATCTGGACGCGGTCTATGTCGATCCGTTCAGCGCGACGCCGATGATGATCCTGTTCTGCAACATCGTCGAGCCTTCGAGCGGCGAACTCTACGGTCGCGATCCGCGCTCGACCGCCGTGCGCGCCGAGGCCTATGTAAAGGCCGCCGGTTTCGGCGACACTGTGTATGTCGGCCCGGAAGCCGAGTTCTTCATGTTCGACGACGTCCGCTTCAACACGGACTACAACGAGTCCTTCTACAAGATCGACGACATCGAGCTGCCGACCAACACCGGCCGCGAATATGAGGCCGGCAACCTCGGCCACCGTCCGCGCGCTAAGGGCGGCTACTTCCCCGTCGCGCCGGTCGATCCCTGCACGGACATCCGCGCCGAGATGGTCACGACCATGCTCGAAATGGGCCTCCCCTGCGACAAGCACCACCATGAGGTGGCCGCTGCGCAGCACGAGCTGGGCCTCACCTTCGGCACGCTCGTCACCACCGCTGACCGCATGCAGATCTACAAGTATGTCGTGATGATGGTCGCCCAGGCCTATGGCAAGAGCGCCACGTTCATGCCCAAGCCGATCGCGCAGGACAACGGCTCCGGCATGCACACCCACATCTCGATCTGGGACAAGGGCAATCCGCTGTTCGCCGGCAACGGCTATGCGGGCCTGTCCGACATGTGCCTGTACTTCATCGGTGGCGTCATCAAGCACGCCAAGGCCCTCAACGCCTTCACCAACCCGACGACCAACAGCTACAAGCGTCTGGTCCCCGGTTTCGAGGCGCCCGTGCTGCTGGCCTATTCGGCCCGCAACCGCTCGGCTTCCTGCCGTATTCCTTACGGTTCGGGTGCCAAGGCGAAGCGCGTCGAGTTCCGCTTCCCCGATGCGATGGCCAACCCCTATCTGTGCTACGCCGCGCTGCTGATGGCCGGCCTCGACGGCATCGAGAACAAGATCCACCCCGGCGAGGCGATGGACAAGAACCTCTACGACCTGCCGCCCGAGGAGCTGAGCCAGGTTCCGACGGTTTGCGCCTCGCTGCGTGAAGCGCTGAACAGCCTGGAAGCCGACCACGACTTCCTGCTCAAGGGCGACGTGTTCTCCAAGGACCAGATCGACGCCTATATCGAGCTGAAGTGGCCGGAAGTGTACCGCTGGGAAATGGCGCCCAGCCCGGTCGAGTTCGACATGTACTACAGCTCCTGATCCCCAGGATTAAGCGAAACGGAAGGCCCGGGATCGAAAGATCCCGGGCCTTTTGTTGTGGGTGAATGCCGATGACCCACGCCGACTTCACGCATAGGGCGCGCGAATCATCGTCGCTTGTCATCCGCAGGGCCGCTCTCTACCCCTGAGCGAAGCTGGGGGAGGATCGCGCGACAATGAGCGGCAGAAGCGTCTCGATGACGGAAGGGCGGCTGCTCACGGTGCTGCTGCGCGTAGCCTGGCCGATCACCGTCACCAATCTCGCGCAGGCCAGCTGCGATATTGTCAATGCCTTCTGGGTTGGTCGGCTCGGCGAGGCCGCAATTGCATCGGTGACCGCCAGCGGCCCGCTGTTCTTCGTGCTGATCGGCCTGGGCTCAGGCCTATCGACCGCCGGCGCCGTGCTGATCGCGCAGAATATGGGTGCGCGGCGCATAGAGGCGCTCGATCATGTCGCGGCGCAGACCCTGCTGATGGTCGGCATCGTCGCGCTGGCCTTCACCCTCGCGGGCGCCTTGTCGGCGTCGGCCGTGCTCACCCTGATCGGTGTGGAACCGGCGATCCATGCGCGGGCAACCGATTATCTGCACGTCCGCTTCATCGGCATGGTGCCGATGTTTGGCTTCATGGCCATGCAGGCGATGTTGCAGGCCGCCGGCGAGGTGCGCTTTGCCATGCGCGTGCAGATCGGCAGCGTCATCGCCAATGCACTGATCGATCCGCTGCTGATCTTCGGCATCGGGCCGTTTCCCGCCCTGGGCATTGCCGGGGCTGCGCTGGCGACGGTGATCGTACAGATCGGCGCGCTGCTGGTGCTGCTCCATCACATGCTCTCAGGGCGATCCGTCCTGCATGTGCGGGCCCGGCATTTTCGGCCGGACTGGTCGCATATCCGCCTGGCGCTGGGGCTCGGCCTGCCGGCCTCCATCGAGCAGGCGATCCGCACCTTCAGCTCGGTGCTGCTCATGGCCCTGGCCGCCAGCTTCGGCACGCTCGGCCTCGCCGCTTATGGCGTGGGGACGCGGCCGCTATTCTTCTGGTTCACGCCGATGCTCGGCCTCTCCATCGCGACCGCCGCCGTGGTCGGCCAGAATATCGGCGCCGGCCTCACCGAGCGCGCGGAGCAGGCTGCGCGCCTCTCGGCCTGGCTCGGCTTTTGCGGGATGACGCTGATCGGCCTCATGAACCTGCCGTTCGTGCCCGCGATCATGGCGACACTGGCGCCGGGCGAACCGGATGTGATCGCCCTCGCCTCGACCTTCGCCTATGTCTACTTCCCCTTTCTGGGCGTACTCACCGTGCCGCAAGCGTTGCTCGGGGCATTCCGGGGCGCGGGCAGCCCGAGCCACTCCATGATCATCTCGATCATTATGCAATGGGGGTTCCAGATGCCGGCCGCCTATCTGATCGCCTATGCCACCCCCTGGGGCGTCGCAGGCATCTGGTGGAGCTACCCGATTGCCAATGTCGCGGCGGCCTTGCTCTGCCTCTACTGGTTCCGCCACGGAAGCTGGCGCCGGCGACTGACCACACCCGTTCCGGCTCAATAATCCTTGGAAATTCGCGCCGCCGCGCTCTGCCGGCCGATGGTCGACACGGTAGAGATCAAGGCCAGCCAGCGGGTGATCTGATATTCGATGCTGGTGGCGCTATAGCCCTGCCCATCCGTAATCAGCTCGACATAGAGATGATCGCCGATGTTCTTGCCGGCGGCGATGGACGTTTGCCGCCCCGTCGTGGTGTCGGCCGCCAGCACACGCAGCCGCGAGAGACCGGTCGCGCGGCGGACGGCGTTGATCGGGTCGAGACCGCCACCCCCGCCCTGGAATGCCGCCACGGCCGAGGCGAGTTGCAACGCCTCAGGCGCCGAGAGATTGGCGATGGAGGTGCCGAACAGCAGGCGGGAGAGCAGTTCATCCTGCGCCATCGCCGGAATGCTGGAGAAGGCGATGATCGGCCGCATGCTGGTGCCAGTGACGTTGATCGTCGCGCTCAGATCCTGCACGTCCGCAACCGCGCGGATATCGAGGCGCGGATTGACCGGCGTGCTGCCGGTAAAGGTCAGGCGGCCCTCCTGCAGGTCGAACCGGCGCCCCGCGAAATCATAGGTGCCGCGCGTCAGCGTCGCCACGCCGGAAAAGGCCGGCGCGGTCGCCAGCCCGCCGATCTTGAGATCGGCCGACCATTCGCTCTGCATCCCTAGCCCCTCAACGATGAGCCCGCGCGGCGCCTTGGCGGTAATGTCGAGCCGCCAGGGCGCATCCGCCCGCGCCCGCTCCACCTGATCGCCCGAGCGGTTGATCTCCACCAGACGCAGACGCGGGATTTCCGTCGACGAACTGGCGCGCCCGAGCGTGAAGCGGCTGGAGACAGCCTCCAGATTGCCCGAGATCGTGCCCCCGCTGCCGGAGGAGACGATGCGTACGGGGCCGGTCACTGTCGCGCCGACATCGTCGCGGTCCATCAGCACTGCGCGATCTGCCTGCAGCGCGATATCCATGCCGATGCCGCGCTCGGCGGAGAGATCGAACACGGCCGTGCCGGTGACCTTGCCGCTGCCGGCCCGGCCCTGGAGGTCGGGGATCGACAGTTGCGATCCGTTGAACCGGCCACTTGCCTGCACATCGCGGATCACCATGCCGGTCACCGGGCTGGTAATGCGGCCATTGCGGGTAGAGAGCGTCCCCTCGATCCGAGGATCGGACAAGGTGCCGCCGGCGCTGGCGGAGAGGCGAAGATCGCCACCCAGCGAAACGATCTCGACATTGGTGAGCCGCCAGAGCGTGTCGGCATCGCCGGCATAGCGGAACTGGGCTTGCAAGGGCGAGCGGAACAGCCGCTGGCTCAGCGACCCGCTGCCGAGCGGCGTCACCAGCGCCTGCGCGCGGCCGACCACCTTGCCGCCACGCGCCACCACGGCGCGGGCTGCCAGCCGGCGCGTATCCAGCTCGGCATTAAGGCCCATATCGATCGGCGCTGAGCTGAGCGCCAGGCCAGAGCGAGTGAGGCCCTTGACGCGCAGGTTGAGCTTGCCGGTCGGCGGCCCGTCGACCGGCGCGACATAATGCGCCGTGCCGTCCATGGTGCCGCCCAATCCCAGATCGTCATTGGCGAGATCGAGCAGCAGCAGCGGCACGGCCTGCATTGTGGCGTCCAACTCCGTGCGCGTTCCGCCGATAAAGCCGGACAGGCGCAGGGCGCCGCGCTGCATCCGCAGGGTCGCTGGCGCCAGACGCCAGCCATCCCCTTCCCGGCTGAGCACCGCCGTTCGGTCGAGCCGGATCGCCGACTCATCCAGCGAGCCATCCAGATCGATGCTGATCCGGTTCGGCGCGATGCCGGCCCGCGCCTGCAGATCGAAGCTGCGCCCCGTCCGCGCGTTCATGGAGACGGTGGCCGTTCCTTCGCCATTGACCAGCTTGAGCGCGCCGGCGAACCGCCCGATCCGCACGCCACCAACGCGCACGCCGCGACCCTGCGCATTGGCGTTGATCGTCACCGCGCCAGGACGGAGCAGCGCTTCGCCCTCCAGCGAGCCACGATTGATGACGATGCCCGGCGAGCCTGTGAAATTGGCGCCGCTCAGGTCGACATCGAAGCCGATGCGCTGCACGCCATCGACCATCCCCAGCGTCACCGCGCCCTCGGCGGGACCGGAGAGCGACAGGGCGCCCTGCAAGCCGCCATCGACCGGCACCAGATCGCCGCGCACCGTGACGCCGCTAACCCCCAGATCCGCCACCGAGATGGTCGCGGCGCCACCGCGCGGCAGCAGGATGGCGCCGGTCGCGGCGAAGGTGCCGAACATCGAGCCGCCCTCGACCGTCACGGCATAGCCCTGATCGTCAGGGGTCAGCAGCGCGTGGACATTGGCGAGGCCGACTGCCGGCAGCGGGCGCGCAAGGGTGATGTCAACCCGGGGGCGATCCGGCTTGCCGGCAAGCGCCAGTTGCAGAGGACCATAATCGCGATGCTCGCCCTGCCCGCGAAGATCGAGTTGACCAGCGCCGTCGATCCGCCCTTGGCCGGAAAGGGTGAGCGCGGGCGCCACCAGCCGCAGATCGCGCAACGCGATGCCGCCGCCCGACGCCAGCCCGACTTGGCTGGTGATGACCGGCAACCCGTCCCCAAGGCCACGCAGGAAGCCATTGTCGAGCCGCCGCATCGTCGCGCGGGCAGTGCCGGAAAAGCTGCTCTGCCCTTGCGGCGGTCGGGCCAGCCGCAGCACGGCATCGAGATCGAGCCGACCCAGGCCGGCAATCTCCAGTCCATTCAGGCCGCCACGAAAACTCGCGAGATAGCTCCCAGAGCCGAGATTGCCTTGCCCCTCGATCTGCCCGCGAAAACCGCTCGCCCGCACGTCCGAGGGATCCATGCGCAGATCATCGCCATTCTTCAGCAGCACGCTCTGAACAACGAGATTGCGCAGCCGCTCGTCCACAGCGCGCTGGCCGACAGTGAGTGCCTGCGCCGTCAGCCGGATGGGGAAGCGTCCGCGCGGGCCGTTCAGCCGGCCCTCGCCTTCCAGACGGATGTTACGAAGCGCCAACCCGCCCTGCCGCAGCTCGGCAGAGGTCAGCAGATACCCCACCTCCATGGCATCGAATGCACCGGACAGCCGGGCGCGCAGATTGACGGACTGGCCCGCAACGCCCTTCGCCAATTGGCCGGGCTGCGCGACGACCGCCGAAACGCGCAGCTCATCGAACCGATTGCGGCCGAAATCCACGCCGCCATTGGCGGTCAGCTTGGCCGCCGGCATCGCCAGCGAGGCGCTGCCCGAGAGCAGCCGGTTGTCGAACCGCAGGTCCGTCTCGATCTGCGCCTGCTGGCTCCCCAGCACGGTCAGCGGTTCGAGCGGGCCGAGCAAGGCCAACGGGCCCTTCGCCTGATAGCGGCCCTCAACTGCGGTCAGTGCGACGTTCGCGGTGAGGCGGTTGGCGGTCAGCGCCGTCAGCCGGCCCTTCCAGCGGCGCCAGTCGCCATCGCCATGGATGCGAAGCGAAACCGGTTGCTGGGCATCCAGCGTACTCGCGATCACGCCGCCCTGTGGCCCGACGACAATCGCATCGAGATCGAACCGACGATCGTCCGGGCGACTGTCCAGCGCCACACGCAGCACATCGCCCGTGCGCGGTGCGGTCGCCAGCAGGTCGATGACCGCGCGACCGGAGCGCACGTCGGCATTGCCGATGGCGCGGACGACGTGCGCCTCACCCAGCACCGCCGGGCCGATGCCCAGCCTGTCCACCCGCAGGTCCGCCAGCCGAATGTCGAACCCCGGCAGCAGCGGCTGCTTGGGCGAGGTCGAGGGCTTGAGCGCGGGCCGGCGGGAAAGGTCGGCCGAATGGATATGCAGCCGATCAAGATCGAGCCGGTTGGAGAGCCAGCCGAGCGGATACCAGCTCACATCGGCGCGATCGACCCTGGCGAACTGCCCTTGCGTATCGAAAAAGCGCACATCGCGCAGCACCATGTCGTTGAAGACGCGCCCCTCAATGGCGCCCACGGTGATGCGCAGGCCGGAGGTCGCCTCCCACTGCGCGATCTTGCGGATGATGAAGCGATGGCCGCCTTCGCTATCCAGCCAGCGCACCCCACCCCAGAGCGCCACCACCAGCGCCACGATGAGCAGGATGACCGAGAGGCTGAACCCCGAGCGCAGCAGCGAACGCTTGCGGCGGGGCGGCGGCGGCGCCTGCTCCGAGGCACCCTCCGGCACGGGCTCGTCTTGCGCGGCCATCAGAAGGCCTGCCCCAGCGACACATAGACGCCGATGCGCGAGTCTCCCGGTTGCGGATTGAGCGGGGTGCCGACATCGATCCGGATCGGCCCGAAGTTGCTGTAATAGCGAAAGCCAAGGCCCGCGCCGACACGCATCTCGCGGATCGTCGGCAGGGGATCGGGCGAAATCGTGCCGGCATCGATGAACGGCACGATGCCGAACTGGTTGAGGCTACCGAAGCGATAGCGCGCTTCCAGCGAGATTTCGCCGAGGCTACGTCCGCCCACCGGATCGTTATTGAGATCGCGCGGGCCGATGGCCTGATAGGCATAGCCGCGCACCGAGGCGCCGCCGCCGGCGTAGAAGCGCCGCGTCGGCGCAATGCGGTCGGCCGACGCGCCGACGATGGTGCCCAGACGCGCGCGCCCGGCGATGGTCAGTCGCTCGCCGACCGGAATATAGGTGCTGCCATCAATCTGCGCGCGGACATAGCCGAAGGCGCCATCCTGCAGGGACAGTTCGGGAGACAGGCGCCCGCCGAGGCGGAAGCCCTTGCGCGGATCGAGCAGATCGTCGCTGCCGTCATGGGTCAGGCTCGTCGGCAGGGCGAGAATGAGATAGCGGCGCCGCACCGGATCGGGCGAGCCCTCATAAAGGCGCCGCTCGTCGCTGACACGCAACTCAAGGCCGGCGGACCAGGTCCATTCCTTCTGGAATATCAGGTTGGTGTGCTTTTCCAGGCTCGCGGCGATGCCTGCGGTCAGCGCGTCATAAGCCGGCTGATCGACATTGGCGATGCTGAGCTCGCCATTGAGAGCCTGATCGCGCTGCCAGAGATTGTTGCGCCGGAAGATCGCGGACGCGCTCTGTTCCTGCGTACCGATCACGCCGCGCAGCGTCACCGCCCCTTCCGGCGGCACCAGATTTCGGTGCTGCCAGCGCACTTCCACGCGCGCGCCTTCGCCGGTGCCATAACCGATTTCCCCGGCGATCGTCCGTGGCGGCGCGCGGGTCATGTTCACGACGATGTCCACCGCCTCGCGGTCAGGCCGCGCTTCGGGCGTGATGGTGAGCTGGGAGACCAACCCGGTCGCGACAATGGCCCGGTTGAGATCGGTAAGCTCGCTTTGCTTGAACGGGTCGCCCGGAGAAAAGCGGCTGATGACGGCCACGTGCCGCGCATCGAACGGCGCGCCCTCATTCACACGGATTGAGCCGAAGCGAAGAAAGTCACCGGTATCGGCATTGAGGCTAAGCAGGGCCTGGCGCTGCTGGTGGTCGACCGTGAGCACCGGCTCGCGCACCTGCGCAAATGGATAGCCGCCCTCTTCGAGGCTGACGCGCAGCGCGCTCGTCGCGGCCAATATGGTGTCGGTGTCGGCCGGGTCTCCCACCTTCACGGGGAAAAGCGAGCGCAACGGCTTGCCGTCCGCCATCGTCCCGTCCAGCCCGAACACCTCCACCGCGCTCAGGGCGAAGCGCTGGCCGGGGACGGCCCGTAGCGCGACGCGGACATAGGGGTCACTTGCTCCACTGACGCCAAAGCGCGCACGGCTCCGGCCCTCATAATAGCCCCGGGTGCGCAGCAGATCTTCGAGCAGTTCCTCATCGGTCTGCGCCCGACGCCGGATCTGCGCGATGCTGGCACGGTCGCCTTCCCCCGTCCGCAGCGCCGATAGTGCATCGAACCGGCTGTAGAACATGGGATCGGCAGCATCATCCAGCCCTTCAAGATTGAGCTGATAACGCAGCGGCTGGGTGGGGTCGAGCGCAGCAAGGGCTGCCGCTTCGCCCGCCGTGCCGCCTAGGGGGTCCGGCTCAGTGCCGGCGGGAGCTTCAGTTGCAGGCGTTGCTGTCCCCTGCCCGCCAGCTAGCGCGGGCTCGGCCTCTCCTCCGGCGTCACTGCCCTCCACTGCCAGAGTTTCCCCCGACTGATCAAGGTCCGGCCAGTCGAGGCCGATGTCGGGCATGTCACCGAGATCGAGCGCGTCCTGCGCGGCGTCGGGCGATGGGGTGGCTTGACCGGGCGACGTTTGCGCCAGCGCGCGGTCGCACGTCAGCGCGCCCTGCGCCGCCAGCAGGATCGCCATGAAAGTCCCACCTGCACGGGAACACCTGCCCAAACGCGATCGCCGCAGCATCAGGCCTGTCTATGAGCTTGTCGCAGGACTGCAAGCAGCATTCGCGCGTGACGCACCGTTTTGCGGCGGGCTGTCCGGCCGGATGGCTCAGAAGGCCCGTTCAAGCCGCGTCAGCAGAACATGCGCCGGATTGATCGGCATCGCCGACAAGCGGGACCTGCGGGCCAGGAACTGGCGCTCGAGGCGCGCCACTCGCGCGTACAGCTCCTCAGAGCTGGCGATGAGCGCGCGCATCTCTGCGTTGAACTGGCAGGACACGTCGAGCGGCGTGAGGGCGGCCGGGCCAAGCCGATAGCGCTCCTCCTCCCGCACAGATTCGCGCATCTCGCCGTTGAAAATCGCGCGCTGCGTGAGCAGCCACGCGATGACGTGCATCAGTCGCGTCGTCACCTTTATCGATTCGCAGGAGAAATCGACCCACCCGATGCGACCCAGCGACTGACGATGCTCCTCGGCGCGATCATCGAAATAGGAGCGCGCCTCATCAGCCAGCACCATGGCATCGACATACAGGGCGTCGACAAGCTGACGGTCAAGCACGTGCGGGGGCATCGAGTCGTTCATGAGCCTGTGCTGCCACAAGCCGGGCGGAACGTCAGGTCGATTAACCTTCAATATACCATCTGGATGGGTGTTCCCGTCGATCCGGCGGCCGCTTATACCCGTGGGCGGTCAGGCGATAATGTCGGGAATCAGGCTGTTTTCCAGCATGGTGATCTCGTCGCGCAGGCGAAGCTTGCGCTTCTTGAGGCGGGCGAGCTGAAGCTGGTCGGGCAAGGAAAGCTGGCCCAAAGCCGCAATCGCGCAGTCGAGATCGCGATGCTCGACACGCAAGGCTTCCAGCCGCTGCTCGATTTCCTCGATCGATAACACCGATTCGCCCCCAGTTCTGAACGGCACGCCTACATGGCAGGGCACCCTTGGCGCGGCAATGCGCAACTGCGCAACAAAAGAAGGTGGTTAGCGACTTTTCTTTCGCGCGCCCGCAAGCTTCTGTCTGCCCGCAGAAAGAATGTTTAACGAAAGAACGTGACACCGCATGACGGGTCTCGATTTATCGCAGCTTCGCGCAATTGCCAGAGACAGCGGGCGCGATTGGTGATCTACTGAACCTCCATTGAAGCAATGGCCAAGGAGGACATGATGGACACAAGCCACGTTTCCGCACTGCACGCCAAGCATGCCGGGCTGGAGGCCCGGATCAAGGACGAGATTACCCGTCCTGCGCCGGACAGTTACCGGCTCGCCACCCTCAAGAAAGAGAAGTTGCGCATCAAGCAGGCACTCGCTTCCGCAGCGACCTGAGCGCCAGGGCTATGACAGCCAGGTAGGGGCGCTGGTCGCCCCTGCTCTGGCCAGCCCGGCTATCGTCAGACGACTGACGATCCCCCAACGACCAAGCTGAAAACGCCTGCCGGAGCCACATCGTGCGGGACGCTCTGTTGGCACGCCATCGCGATGGAGCCCGATCAGTAAACGCGCTTCTTCGGCGCGATATAGTCGATGTCGTCGGTCAGCGTGTAGTCATGCACCGGACGGCTATCGAGCTTCACGCTGCCGCCCTTGCCACCCCAGCCGTCGAACCAGCCAAGGGTGTGCTTCATCCAGTTGGCATCGTCGCGATCGGCATAATCCTCGCGTGCATGGGCGCCACGGCTTTCCTTGCGCGCAATCGCGCCGTGGATGGTGACGCTGGCTTGCGAAATGAGGTTGTCCAGCTCCAGCGTCTCGACGAGATCGCTGTTCCAGATGAGCGAGCGATCGGTGACCCCGATGTCCGTCATGCCCTCGTAGATTTTGCCGAGCTTTTCGACACCTTCCGCCATCAGCTCCTCGGTGCGGAACACGGCGGCGTGAGCCTGCATCGTGCGCTGCATGTCGAGGCGGATCTGCGCCGTGGGCGTGCCGCCCTTGGCATTGCGGAAGTGATCGAGACGACCCAGCGCCAGCTCGTCACCGCTCTTCGGCAGCGGCTTGTGCGGCGTATCGGGCTTCACGATCTCGGCAATACGCTTGCCGGTCGCCCGGCCGAACACCACGAGGTCGATCAGGCTGTTTGAGCCCAGGCGATTGGCGCCGTGTACCGAGACGCAGGCAGCCTCACCGACCGCGAACAGGCCCGGCACGACATGATCGGGATTGTCGCCCTTCCGGGTGACAACCTCGCCATGATAATTGGTCGGAATGCCGCCCATATTATAATGGACGGTCGGCACCACCGGCAGCGGCTGGCGGGTCAGGTCCACGCCCGCGAAGATCTTGCCGCTCTCGGTAATGCCCGGCAGGCGCTCGGCCAGCACCTTGGGATCGATATGATCGAGGTGCAGGTGGATGTGATCCTTGTTCGCGCCGACGCCCCGACCCTCACGGATTTCCATCGCCATGGACCGCGACACGACGTCGCGCGAGGCGAGATCCTTGGCGGACGGGGCATAGCGCTCCATGAAGCGCTCGCCTTCCGAGTTGGTGAGATAGCCGCCTTCGCCGCGTGCGCCCTCGGTGATGAGCACGCCTGCACCGTAGATGCCGGTCGGGTGGAACTGGACGAACTCCAGATCCTGCAGCGGCAGGCCGGCGCGCAGCACCATGGCACCGCCGTCACCCGTGCAGGTGTGGGCGCTGGTGGCCGAGAAATAGGCCCGGCCGTAGCCGCCCGTAGCGAGCACGACGCAATGGGCGCGGAAGCGATGGATCGTCCCATCATCCATGCAGAGGGCGATGACGCCACGGCAGACAGGGCCGTCCGGCGTGTCCTCCATGATCAGGTCGAGCGCGAAATATTCAATGAAGAAGTCCGCGTCATACTTCAGGCTCTGCTGGTAGAGCGCGTGCAGCATGGCGTGGCCGGTGCGATCCGCCGCCGCGCAGGTGCGCTGGGCCGGCGGGCCTTCGCCCATATTCTGCATCATGCCGCCGAACGGGCGCTGGTAGATCTTGCCTTCCTGCGTGCGGCTGAACGGCACGCCGGCATGTTCCAGCTCGTAGACCGCCGCCGGCGCCTCACGCACCATATATTCGATCGCGTCCTGGTCGCCGAGCCAGTCCGAGCCCTTGACCGTGTCGTACATGTGCCAGGTCCAGTGATCCGGCCCCATATTGCCGAGGCTCGCCGCGATGCCGCCCTGGGCCGCGACCGTGTGGCTGCGGGTCGGGAACACCTTGGTGATGCAGGCCGTCTTGAGGCCGCTCTCGGCAATGCCCATGGTGGCGCGCAGGCCCGAGCCGCCGGCGCCGACGACGACGGCGTCATAGGTGTGATCGATGATCTTGTAGGCTTGCGTCATGATTAGAGCGCCCCTCCGGCCAAGGCGATTTTCGCGACAGAGAACAGGCTGACCGCGGCGCAGCCGATGACGAAGAAATGCAGCAGGATGAGCGTGGCAAACTTCAGCCCCTCATCATGCACATAATCCTCGATAAGCACCTGAAGACCGAGGCGGATGTGATAGAAAACGCTGACAATCATCAGCATCATCGGCACCGCGACGATGGGCTGGGTCAGCCAACCGGTGATGGCCGCATGGTCATGCGCCGGCAGCAGCGCCAGGCTGGCCAGCAGCCAGCTCACCAGCAGCAGATTGCCGATCGCCGTGAAGCGCTGGGCGATCCAGTGATGCGTGCCGCTCCGTGCCGAGCCGAGGCCACGCACGCGGCCCAGTCTGGTTCCGCTGCCCATCAGAATGCCCTCCCCACGAAGATCCACGCCCAGAAGGCTACAGTCGCCAGCGCCGAGGCGGCGAGAATGACCTTCGACCACCGCTTGTTCGCCGTCAGCTCAAAGCCCGCGCCCATGTCCATCACCAGATGGCGCAGGCCCGAGAGCATGTGCTGGAAGAACGCCCAGGTCAGGCCGATCAGCACGATGCGCGCGATCACATTGGCGATCAGGCCAGCCAGATCACCGGCGTCCGCTTGCCAGACATAATATTGGAAGTTCGCATAGGCCGCCGATCCGCTCGCCGCTGCATACAGCCACCAAGTCAGGCCGAGGCCGCCCAGAATCGCCATGCCATCCCCCGTCACGCGGTGGAGGATGGAAAGAAGCATATGCGGGCCCCACTTCCAGATGGTGAGGTGCGGGGAAAGCGGCCTTCGCCCGGATTGCGCCATGATCGAGCAGTCCTGTTCGTGAAAGAATGCGCCCCTTTAGCGCAAAGCTGCTGCACTGCAAACGCTCGCTGGCGCCATGTCACCAATGTGCAGACTGAGGTCCCGATGAACATGGAAAACAGGGGGTGTTAGCCCTCGATTAACGAAAGGCCGATATCACGCCACCCCATACGACCCGGCAAATGGCAGGACAAAAGGGGCACCGAGGCCATGATCGCAGGAAAAAGCGACACGATTTCAATGGCTGAACGGCTGCAGGAGTTCGACCCCCAAGCGACATTGCCGGGGCGGGCGCGTCAGATCCTGGCTTATCTCGGAGACCGCATCGACGAATTGGGCGACACCGCCATGACGGTGTACCTCCACTGCATCGACCTTGCGGCGGTCGGCCCGGCGGAGCTGGAAGCCACACGGCAGGGCGCAAGAACCTTCCATCGAACACTGCTCAGCGATTTCGCCGGAGAAGAATGGACGGAGATGGCGCGGACCGGCGTCATGAAGATGCTGGCGCGCGATGTCTCCATCCGTACCCAGATCGTCATCATCAACCGCGTGGTCGACAAGGTCCGTGATATCCTGACGGAGCTTGTAGCCGATCGTGATGAGCGCTCGGAACTGCTGGCCGCCATGCGGTTCATCTCGCTGGTGCAAGCGGAAGTGTGCTGCGCCTTTTACGCCGACACGATCCGCGAGCAGGACCGGATCGAGCGCCAACGCCAGCGCGACAAATTCTCCGAATTGCTCAACACCCAAATCGATCTGGCCGCGCAACTGGGCGAGCGCCTGCGCGAACAGGCCCGCGAATCTTCGAACGCCACGCGCGGGATGCTCGATAAGGCTTCCGAAGTCGCCGCCGCTGCCGAACAATCGGCCATCGCTATGCGCGAAGCTGCGCACACCAGCTCCGGCCTGATCCGCGCCATCGAGGAAGCCCGCACCGAAGTGGACCAGGCGGCGGAAGTCGCCGCCCTGGCCTCCGAGCAGGCCGGCGAGGCCGTGAATGTCTCGACCGCGCTGAGCGATCACGCCCAGTCCATCGAATCGATCCTCGGCCTGATCCGCGATATTGCCGGGCAGACCAATCTCCTTGCCCTCAACGCGACCATCGAGGCCGCGCGCGCCGGCGATGCCGGACGCGGCTTTGCCGTCGTCGCGCAGGAAGTGAAGTCGCTTGCGAGCCAGACCGCCCACGCCACCGACGACATCGCGCAGAAGATCGCCGCCATCCAGAACGCCACGCGGCATACGGTCGAGACCAACGAACGCATCCGCGAAACCGTGCTCAACGTGCAGACCATGGGCATGCGCATCCGCACCGCGATGGACGCGCAATCGCAAACCGTAACGATGATTACCGCTGCCGTGGACGAGACGGCGCTTGCCGCCGACTCCATGTCATCGAACATTTCGGCGATCCGGCAGGATACGGAGATCGTCGCCTCGGAGATCGACGAGCTGGAAAGCGGCTTCACCGAAGTCCGCAACCTGCTCGGCGCCCTGCGCACGCGCTCGGCCAATTTCGTGGTCTCCATGGCACCGGCGACCGACGCCCAGGCAGAGCCGCAGCCGGCTTATCCGCCAATCCGACGCGCCGTCTGACAAATCCGCTCCGCGGGGGGCGACACGGTCCATTCTCTCTCCCCTTGCCGGCCAAATCGGCTAGAGAGAGGGTATGACAAAGCGTTCCTCCACCGCCAGCGTCACGCCCGCGATGCCCTGGCAGATGACCTTTTCCTGCACGCGCGCCGTCGCCGAGCGGTTCGAGCTTGAGGCCGAGCCGCTGTTCATCGACTGGCCCTCCCCGCCCGCGATTCTGGCCAGCGAGCCGGACGAAAGCCAGCCCGATGCCTGGCAGCTTGACATCATCTTCGAAACCAAGCCAACGCGCGCGACTGTCGACGCCATTGCGGTGCTGATGCCTGATGGCGCCGCCACCCCCTACACGCTCGCGCAATTGCCGGACACCGACTGGGTGACGCAGAGCCAGGCCGGTCTGGAGCCGATGACCGCCGGGCCTTTCCATGTCCGCCATGACAGGGCGGACAGTCCGCGCGCCGACCGCATCGATTTTCTCATCCCCGCCAGCCGCGCCTTCGGCACCGGCCAGCATGAGACGACACGCGGCTGCCTGCTGGCGCTGGCCGACCTCAAGGCGCGGGGTATGCGCTATGGCAATATTGCGGACATCGGCACCGGCACCGGCCTGCTTGCATTCGCCGCCAACCGTCTGTGGCCCCGCGCTCATGTGCTGGCCTCGGACATCGACCCTGTCGCGGTGGACGTTTCGGCCGAAAATGCCGATTTGAACGGTGTTCCGCTCGGGGTCGGCGCGGGGGCGCTGCGGTTGGTCGCCGCGCCGGGGGTCGAGCATCCGCTCATTCAAGGCCTTGCGCCTTATGATCTGCTCATCGCCAATATTCTCGCCGGGCCGTTGATCGAGTTGGCGCCAAGCCTCTCCGCACAGGTCGCCGAGGGCGGCACGCTGATGCTGGCGGGCCTGCTGGATAGTCAGGCCGGCCGCGTGCAGGCTGCCTATCGCGCGCAGGGCATGGTGCTGATCTGGCGGTTCGATCACGGCGATTGGCCCACGCTGGTGCTGCGCAAGCGCCATCGCTTCGGCTGGCGCCGCACGACGCGCTGGCGCACGGGCGATCATGGCGCCGCGCCCGGCTTCGGCAGCTGGTAAGACCGGCTGCGCATTGACAGGGCGCCCGCGCCGACCGACCATCCCCGCCTGACGCTGCGAGGGAGAGATTCGGCATGTGCGACAATGACATCCATCAGGGCCTGGTCGAGGATTGGAGCGTCACCCGGCGCATGTTCATGGCCACCGGTGCGGCCGTCGGTCTGGCCGGGGCGGCGACCGCGCAGGCCGTCGCCAACGTCACTGAGAAGAATGTGACCATCAAAACGCCCGACGGTTCTGCCGATGCCGCCCTCTTCCACCCCGCCGGCACAGGCCCCTGGCCCGCCGTGCTGATGTGGCCGGACATCATGGGCCTGCGCCCGGTGTTCCGCGAGATGGGCCGGCGTCTGGCAGCCGAGGGCTATGTGGTCCTCGTCCCCAATCCCTTCTACCGCAACGCCGTCGCGCCGGTGATCGACGGAACATTCGACTTCAGCAATCCGGAGTCGCGCAAGATCCTGTTCGGCTATCGCGCCGCCATGAGCGATGCCGCGGTCGATCATGACGCGGCGGCCTATCTCGGCTTCCTCGACGCGCAGCCGCAGGTTGACAAGGACCGCAAGGCCGGCGTGCAGGGCTATTGCATGGGCGGTCCGCTCTCCTTCCGCACCGCCGCCGTCGCTTCGGCGCGGATCGGCGCGGTCGGCAGCTTCCATGGCGGAGGCCTGACCACCGACCAGCCGAGCAGTCCGCATCTGCTCATCCCCAAGACCGATGCCGCCTATCTCGTCGCGGTGGCGCAGAATGACGATGCCAAGGAGCCGGAATCCAAGACGATCCTGCGCAAGGCGTTCGATGCGGCGGGCAAGACCGCCACGGTCGAGGTCTACCCCGCCGACCATGGCTGGTGCGTGCCCGGCAGCCAGGCCTATAACCATGACGCGGCGGAAAAGGCCTGGGCCGCGTTGCTTGCGATGTACCGCACAGCGCTGGCCTGACGCAGGGGCGCCCTAGCCGGCGCTCCGCACGATCTCAGCCCAGGCGGCCTCGTCGATCACCTCGATCCCGAGGTCGGCGGCTTTCTTGAGCTTGGAGCCGGCGCCCGGCCCCGCAACCACCAGATCGGTCGACGCGCTGACCGATCCGGCGGACCGGGCCCCCAGCGCCTCGGCCTGCGCCTTGGCTTCATCGCGGCTCATCGTCTCCAACTTGCCGGTGAAGACGATGGTCTTGCCCGAGACAGCGCTGGCCTTCACATCCACGACATAAGGCGGCGGCGAAACCTGCGAGAGCAGGTCGTCCCACGCCGCGACATTATGTTCCTCATGGAAGAAGTCGCCCAGCGCCTCGACAACGGCGCCACCGATGCCTTCGATCGCGGTGAGCGTAGCCTTCGCCTGTTGGACAGCGTCCCCGTTCGGGTCGAGCGAAGTCGAGACCCGTTCGCGCATCAGCATCTCAACCTCGCTCGATGCGAACGGAAGCCGGTCGGCATTGGCAAGCATCGACCACGCTTGCAGCACCGGCAGGGTCGCGAATGCCTTCATCAGATCGCGCGCTGTTACCGCGCCGACATGGCGAATGCCGAGGCCGAACAGCAGCCGCGCGGCATCGGGCGCGCGCCGGTCCTCGATGGCCTTGAGGAGATTGTCGACCGACTTCTCCTTCCAGCCCTCGCGGCCCAGCAGATGGGCGCGATGCTGCCTGAGCCGGAAAATGTCGGCCGGGCCATGCTCCAGCCAGCCGAGCGCGAAGAACTCGCGAATGGTCTTGTCGCCCAAGCCATCGATATCCATCGCGCCGCGACTGACGAAATGGTTGAGCCGCTCGATGCGCTGGGCCGGGCAGATGAGGCCCGCCGTGCAGCGCACATCGACCTCACCTTCCTCCGCGACCGCCTCGCTGCCGCATTCCGGGCAATGATCGGGGAAGACATAGGGCGCCCGCTCCGCATCCCGCGTCAGATTGTCCACGACCTGCGGGATCACATCGCCGGCGCGCTGGACGAGAATCCGGTCGCCGGGCCGCACGCCCAGCCGCGCGATCTCGTCGCGATTGTGCAGCGTGACGTTCTGGACCACCACCCCGCCGACCGTCACCGGCTTGAGCCGCCCCACCGGCGTCAGCTTACCGGTGCGGCCGACCTGAATGTCGATGGCTTCCAACGTCGTCTCGGCCTGTTCGGCAGGGAATTTATGCGCAATCGCCCAGCGCGGCGCCTTGGCGACGAAGCCGAGCCGCGCCTGCCAGTCCAGCCGGTCCACCTTGTAGACCACGCCGTCAATATCGTAATTCAGGTCCGCGCGCTGTTGCTGGATGGCGCGATAATGCGCCAGCATCGCCGCGCTGCCATCGCACAGCACCAGATGTCGCGACACTGGAATGCCCCAACCTTCCAGCGCTTTCATAACGCCATATTGCGTATCCGCAGGCAGGCCATCATCGCTGACCACGCCCCAGCCATGGGCAAGAAATCGCAGCGGACGGCTGGCGGTGACGCTCGCATCCTTCTGGCGCAGCGATCCGGCGGCGGCATTGCGCGGATTGGCGAATTGGCGGACGCCCTCGGGATCAAATGCCTCGCCCCGCTCCTCGGCCGTCGCGCGGGCCTCGTCCATCAGCCGCGCATTGAGGGCGGTGAAGGAGGACTTCTCCATATAGACCTCGCCGCGCACCTCCAGGATGGCCGGCGCGTCGACGGGCAGGATCTGGGGAATATCGCCGATATGCGCAACATTGGGCGTGACATCCTCGCCCACCTCGCCATCGCCGCGCGTCGCCGCACGGACGAGCTTGCGGTCCTCATAGCGGATGGAGAGCGACAGGCCGTCGATCTTGTCCTCCGCCGTCATCATGACCGGCTCGTATTCACCAAGCGCCAGATACCGCCGCACGCGCGCAACGAATTCCGCCACGTCCTCGTCCGCAAAGGCATTGTCGAGGCTCATCATGCGCTTCTCGTGCCGCACCTTGGCGAGCGCAGACGTCGCCACCGAAGCGCCCACCTGCCGATTGGGGCTGTCCGCACGGATCAGATGCGGGAAAGCTGCCTCCAGCGCATTATTCTCGCGCACCAGCGCGTCGAAAGCGGCATCGCTGATCTCGGGCGCGTCATTGGCGTGATAGAGCGCGTTGTGCTTCGCGATTTCCTTCGCGAGCCGCATGAGGCGGTTCGCGGCCTCAGCTTCGGTGAGTGTGTGGGGGTCGGTCATGCGCTTTTCCTCCCCTCCTCTTCAGAGGAGGGGCCGGGGGTGGTGCCTGCCTGCCATCGATCCGGGAGCATATCGAGCTTCGCGCGCAGGTGGGCCAAAACGCCATCCATGTTTGTCATCACATCGCTGTTACTGAAGCGCAGGGTGGAGAAACCCTGGTTCACTCTCATTTGTTGGTCTCTTGCCGCGTCTAGCTCAGGCAGATGGGTCTGGCCGTCGACCTCCACCACCAAGCCTTTTTGCGGACAGAAGAAATCGACAATCCGGCCGTCAATCGTCGCTTGCCTGCGGAACTTGTGGCCGAGTTGTGAGGCGCGCAGATGCTGCCAGAGGCGGCGCTCCGGCTCGGTTGGCTCGCGGCGCATCCGGGAAGCCCGCGCGAGCATGGTGGGGCGATCGGGGTTCATGGGCGTTCACCACCCCCGGCCCCTCCTCTAAAGAGGAGGGGGGCAAGCTGCGGCGTGACGCCAGCCTGTAGGCTGACCAGGTGCAGATTGTCAGCGCGACGCAATCTCCCCTCCTCTTCCGAGGAGGGGTCGGGGGTGGTGCTGGACGGCGACACCATCCTCACACCCCCTCCAGCAGCCGCTCGGCCTGTGCACGCGCTTCGTTGGTGATCTCGGCGCCGGAGAGCATGCGCGCGATTTCCTCGCGGCGTTCGGCGTCGTCGAGCGGATGGACCCCGGTGCGGGTGATGGTGCCTTGCGAGGATTTGGCGATGAGCAGATGCGCTGCGCCGCGTGCGGCCACCTGCGGGGAGTGAGTAACGACGATCACCTGCCCGCCACCGGAGAGCCGCGCCAGCCGCTCGCCGATCGCGCCGGCCACGGCCCCGCCGACGCCCCGGTCGATCTCGTCGAAGATCATCGTGCCCGCGCTGCCCTGCGCGGCGAGTGCAACCTTGAGGGACAGGATGAAGCGCGACAATTCGCCGCCCGAGGCGATCTTGGTCAGCGGCGCGAAGGGCGCGCCGGGGTTGGTGGAGATCATGAACTCGACCCGATCCTTGCCGGACGCGCGCCATTGCCCTTCTGGCAGCGGCTCGACATCGGTGCGGAAGCGCGCGGCATCCAGCTTGAGCGGGGCCAGTTCGCCGGCGACCGCCGCGTCCAGTCGGGCAGCGGCCTCCCGGCGGCCATCGCTGAGCGCCTGCGCCGCGGCTTCATATGCTTGCCGCGCGGCCGCGACGTCCCGTTCAAGATCGGCCAACCCCGCCTCGCCCGCATCGATCCGCGCGAGCTGATCGCTCATCCGCGCCGCCAGATCGGCCAAATCGTCGGCCGCGACCTGATGCTTGCGCGCCAAGGCCCGCAGATCGAACAGGCGGGTCTCGATCGCGTCGAGCCGCGTGGGATCGACGGACAGCGCCTCGCCAGCCCGCGCGAGATGCTCCTCCGCTTCGCTGGCCTCGATCACGGCGCGATCGAAGGCAGCCAGCGCCTGCGTGAGCAACTCATGCTCCTCGCCGATCCGATCCAGCCGCCGCGCTGCCTGCCGCAGCTTGGCCAGCGCACCGTCCGATCCGCCGAGCAAATCGTCGAGCGCGGCCATGTCCTCGGTGAGGCGCGCACCTTTCTGCATGTCGGCGCGTTCGGTGGCGAGCGTCTCCTCTTCTCCCGGTTCGGGCGCGAAGGCTGTCAGTTCGGCCACAGCATGGGCGAGATAATCGCGTTCACGAGCGGCGCTCTCCAGCGTCTCGCGGGCCTCGGTGAGCCGCGCCTGCGCAGCCTGCCAGACGCCGTGTGCGGTGCGTACCGCTCCGGCATCCAGACCGCCAAAGGCATCGAGCAGGTCCATATGCCCGCGCGGATTGATGAGGCCACGCTCATCATGCTGGCCGTGAATCTCGACAAGATAGGCGCCGACATCGCGCAGCAGCGCCGCCGAGCAGGGCTGATCGTTGATGAAGGCGCGGCTGCCGCCATCGGCCTTGAGCGTGCGGCGGATCAGCAGCGGCTCGCCCGGTTCCTGAGCAACGTCGCTTTCGGCCAGCAGGATGGCCAGGGCCGAACCGGGCGCCGGCGGATCGAATGTCGCGGTCACGCTGGCCTGATCGGCACCGGCGCGCACGAGGCCGCTATCGGCCCGCATCCCCAGCGCCAAGCCCAGCGCATCGAGCAGGATCGACTTGCCCGCGCCGGTTTCGCCGGTGAGCACGGTCAGCCCTCGCTCGAACACGAGATCGAGCGCCTCGATGAGCACGATGTTACGGATCGAGAGGCCGGTCAGCATATGCGGTGCAGAGCTAATCCATTGCCCTCATGCTGTCACCCGCCTTCGCCAGCGCAACGCGCCGGAAAGAGATCAGGCGCTCGGAGCGTGCTGAGTCATCAGGCGGTAGGAGCGCTGATACCAGTCCGAATCGGGATAGTTGGTCTGCAGCACCGCAGCGGCGCGCTTGGCTTCTTCCGGCATGCCGAGCGCCAGATAGCTCTCGACCAGACGGTGCAGCGCCTCTGCCGTGTGGCTGGTTTGCTGGTAATTGTCGACGACCTGCCGGAAGCGCATCGCGGCGGCGATCCACTCGCGGCGGCGCTGGTAGAAGCGGCCGACTTCCATTTCCTTGCCGGCGAGATGGTCGTTCACCAGATCGAGCTTGAGCCGGGCGTCCGACGCGTAGCGCGAATCGGGGTAGCGGCGGACCAGCTCGTTCAACGCATCGCGGGCCTGAAGCGTCAGCTTCTGGTCGCGCGTCACGTCGCTGATCTGCTCATAATAGCATAAGGCGATCAGATAATAGGCATAGGCCGCGTCGCGGTTGCCCGGATGGATCGAAAGGAAGCGCTGGGCCGACTGGATCGACTGGCGATAATTGCGCGCGGCATAATAGCTGAACGAGCTCATCAGCTGCGCGCGGCGGGCCCAGGGCGAATAAGGATGCTGGCGCTCCACCTCGTCGAACAGCACGGCGGCCTCGGCAAAGCGACCATTGTCGAGCCGCTGCTGGCCCGCCAGATACAGCGTGCTGACGTCGCGCGCGACATAGCGCGTATCAACGCGGTTCGAACTGCGCGCGCAGCCGGCCAGCAAGGCGAGTGAGATCAGGCTGGCGGCAATCAGCCGGCCACGACGCAGCGGTGTAACGGTCATGCGCAGCCTCTTAACCGAGCAACCGGACCGCGCCAAGCGAATGATGAGCGCTTTGCGCCACGGGCAGAAGACAGATGATGCATGGCGCGCGAAACAAGGACCGGCCCGTTGAACCGACGCTGAACGAGAGCGGCTGAATGGGCGCCGGCAATCTCTCCCCATACGGGTGCACCGCCCGCAAACCGCGCCGCCGCTCTCTGTGTGGGAGGTGGGAAGCGACGACGCGGCCTGCACCTTGCGGAGCAGAAAACGGTCGACGCCCGACCCGAACCGGGGAATGCGCACGCCAGCGTGGGGGATGGCGGCACACGGTTCAGGCCGGTCGTCGACCTGCGAAGCTGTCAGACGTCCGGGTGGTCGCTGACATAACTCCGCATCCTCGCGGACCCGAGGGGCGTTAGCCCGACCGTCCGCCGCTCGGGTTCTTCACCCGCAACGACAGCCAGCCCCGCTTGGACCAGTTTGTCGATCACTGCAGCGGCCTCAGCCGGGCTGAGCATGTTGCCCACGGCCAGGGCCGTGTCGCTCACCGGACTGGACTGCAGTTCACCAACGAAAAGAGAGAGCATCACGTCCATGGCGCGATCGGCCATGACGGGCGTGTAGAAATGCTTGCTGCGCAGACGGCCGAGCATATGCATGCGGCCGGCCTTGGCCCGCAGAACGCTCGAGGCTTCCGCGGAGCGAGGATCAGCCGGCGCGTCCGGCCGGGCTGCGGCGTCGCGTTGCACGATATTGGGCACGTCAAAAAACTTTCGATTCGGCATCGGACTACCCTCGCCGCGCGGGAAACACCCCGCGCGCGAAAGATGCGCCGCCGCTGTGAGAAGAGGCGGCGGATAGACCACCGTCTCTGCCGGCGCATGTCCCGTAACCACCAGACAGGGGGCGCCTATCGTCACCAGCCGCGCTCACTGACCGGGAGGACCGGGCCGAGCGGCGGGAATAAGACCCGTGAGGTGGTCGGGTTGACCGCTCATTGCCCAATACCGCGATGGTCGCCGAGATAACTGCGCATTCGCGCCGATCCCATCGGGGTCAGGGTGATCCCATCGTCTTCCCCGACCGCAGGCCCGCCCGCTCCCGCCGACCCGGCGCGGACCAGACCTGCCTTGATCAACGCTGCAACCACCTCGTCTTGCGGATCGCTGCGCAGATCCTGCGCGCCGTTCAACGATGCCCGGGAGACCGTCCGCCCCTCGCTCTGGGCAAGGAACAGCGTCAGCATGGCCGCCATGGCGTCATCGGCCATCACCGGCTCTGGAAAGAGGGCACTGCGCTGGCCCATAAGGGCCTGCAAACGCCGCGCCCGCTCGATCACCGGGTCATCCGGCAGACAAGCGCGCGCATCGTCGTCCACGCCCGGTGGGCGCGGCTTATTGGCTGTATCGAACATCACGATCCGTCCCTGGGATATTCGCGGGGTTCACACTGAACCCGTGTCTCCTCGCCTATCCCTGCCTCAACATCATTCTCAAACGCGTGGCAGTCAGCGGCGGCCCGTCATGTCTTGAAGTCGATTGTCATCTGGTGCGACCCTGCAATTTTAGAAGCCTTTTTGGCTTTCTAAGGCAACATTATGTTATGCGAGCTTCACTTTGTGCGCCGTGATCACGGGAAGTCAACCGCTAAAGGACGGGTCGATGGAGCGATGCGATGGGGGCCCACCTCATCTGTCCCGTTTTGATTCGTTCCTGCCGGAATCAGCACCAAAACGGCACGCTTCGAGGATGTTGGACAGCGCCGGCAGCATCGCCGCGCGAAAGGCATAGCTACGGCGGCCTGTCTCGATCGCCGATCCGGCGAGGCCTTTTTCGCTGAGCGCAGCCCGCAGCGTTGAGATGTGAACCTTGATCGCCGCACGCGACATCGCACCGCGATCCAGGAGCAACGCAAGTTCATCGAGCGGGATCAGCCGGTCAGGCTCGGCAATCAGGCGCAGGAGCAGGCGCGCACAGATATGGCCCCGCAGTGCCAGGGCCGCATTCAGATGGGCAACTGCCATCGGCTCGTTCGCGTGACTGAGCAGCCCAACCGGCAACGCACCGTCGGCAAGGGGCCTCGCACCGGCCCCTTCCGCAACCTCCTGCTCCATCTCAAGCAGATGGCGCGCGGCCTCGATGCGGTCTGCAGCTTCCTGAATCAGCCGGGCCGCACGATGACGGCGCGCCTGGCCGGATCGATCTGGCTCCGTCACCCCGCCCCTCCACGGTCAACGGGGACACGTCATTGGGCGGCTTGCAATGGCGCGGTGCGGCACCGGTCTTATGCCCTGCAAGGTGCCGGAGCGTGGCATGGGTTCCTTCCTGTCGATCGAGCAGGAGACGCTAACCCAGTCCGCCCCCGGCATTTAGTAAATTGCCTCCATTTCGGAGGCGAAAAGGCGCGACGAGGTTAGCACTGTCGCCGCATGCGCTCGTTAACTCAGCCGGCTTGTCCCTTTCGCCCTTTGGCTCCGCCACCAAGTGCCGATACGAGCGCGGCAAAGCATATTGCCGCCTAGATCAAGACAGCACGCCGCGCGCTACCGAGAGAGAGACGGGATGGGATGGAGAGGTGAGCCTTGCAATCTGAACAGCTTTTGAGCCTGCGCAATGTCCGCACGGTGCGCATCGGTGCCGGTCTTCTGCCGGCCTGCGCAACCGATGTCGTCGCGTCCGGCGCCGCAAGCGCGCTGATCGTCTCCGGCAGCCCTCTGCGTGCACTCAGCGAAGCACTCGCCTCCGAACTCACCAAAGCCGGCTGCGCCGCCACGATTTTCGACGCCATCGCCGGCGAGCCGACCTTCGCTGATTTCGAGGCTGCCATGGCGACGGCGCGCGAGAGCCAAGCCGGCTTCATCATCGGACTGGGCGGCGGCAGTGCGATGGATGTCGCCAAGCTGGTCGCCGCGCTGATGGATGGCGCGCAGGGCATCGATGACGTCATCGGCACAGGCCTTTTCCAAGGTCGCGCCATTCCGCTCGCCTGCATCCCGACCACCGCCGGCACAGGCAGCGAAGTCACGCCCATCGCCATTCTGGAAGACGTGGCGGCGGAACTGAAGAAGGGCGTAGTCAGCGATCATCTCGTGCCGGATTTCGCTTATCTGGATGCTGAACTCACCGTCTCCATGCCCCGCGCCGTCACCGCCGCGACCGGGCTGGATGCGCTGACGCATTGCATCGAGGCCTATGCCAACCGCTTTGCCCACCCCGTTGTGGATGCCTGGGCGCTCGAAGGCATCCGCCTGATCGCCGGCCATCTCGAACGGGCCTGCATGGACGGCACCGATCTGGAGGCGCGCGATGCTATGCTCCGCGCCGCGCATCTTGGCGGCATGTGCCTTGGCCCGGTCAACACCGCGGCGGTCCACGCTTTGGCCTATCCGCTCGGCGGCGAATTCCACATTCCCCACGGCGTCGCCAACTCGCTGCTGCTGCCCCACGTGCTGCGCTTCACCCTGCCTGCCGCCCCCGCTCGCTATGCTGAGGTCGCTGCCGCCCTAGGCGTGGCGCGGACCGGCAATGACGAGGCTGACGCGCTGACCGGCATCGCGCAGATCGAGCACCTTTCCGCTGCCATCGGCATCGAGCGGCACTTGTCCGCCTTCGGCATCGGCGCCAACGCGGTGCCCAAAATGGCTGCCGCCGCCATGACCGTGCAACGACTGCTCATCAGAAATCCGCGCGAGGTCACCGAATCCGATGCGCGCGCCATCTACGAAGCTGCGCTATAGGACCGACACCCAATGAAAGCCGACCTCTTCTCCTGGTATCGCGGCGCGGACCGCAAAACCCGCCGCGTGTTCTGGACGTGCAGCGCCGGCTGGGCGATGGATAGCGCGGATGGGCTGGTCTATCAGTATCTCATCCCGCTGCTCATCGTTGGTCTTGGCATCTCGCTGACCGAGGCCGGAACCATCGCCAGCGCCAATTATTTCGCGGCGGCGATTGGCGGCTGGATCGGCGGCTGGTTGTGCGACCGCTATGGCCGCGCCCGCATTCTGCAACTCACCATCCTGTGGTTCTCCTTCTTCTCCTTCGCCTCGGGCTTTGCACAGAATTTCGAGCAACTGCTCATCCTGCGCGTGTTGCAGGGTATCGGCTTCGGCGCGGAATGGGCAGTCGGCGCGGTGCTGCTCGGCGAGATCGTTTCGCCCAAGCATCGCGGCAAGGCGCTGGGCACGCTGCACAGCGGCGCAGCAGTCGGCTCAGGCCTCGCAGCCTTGATCGCCGGACCGTTCGCCTCCGCCTTCGATCCCGAGATCGGCTGGCGCCTCGCCTTCTTCGTCGGCATCATTCCGGCCGCCTTGATCTTCTTCATCCGGCGTGGGTCCGACGATTCCGATCTGTTCAAGCAGGCTCAGCAGCGTGCGCAGGAGACCGGACAGCGCACCAGCCTCACCAGCATCTTCCGGCCCAAGGTTGTCCGCATCACCATTTTGGCATCGCTGCTGGCCGTCGGCGCGCAGGGCGCGGGCTATGCGGTGAGCAGCTACCTGACGGTGTTCCTCGCCAATGAGCGCGGCATCGGTATCGCGATGGCCGGCCTCTGCGTGATGTTCAACAGCGTCGGCGGCTTCTTCGGCTTTCTGTTCAACGCCGCGATCAGCGATTTTGTCGGGCGCCGCAATGCCTTCCGGCTGTTCGGCCTCGGCTTCGTGATCTCCGCCGCTATCTATCTGTTCGGGCCATGGGGCGGGAATATCTGGTTCCTCGTGCCGTTCGGCATCGTCTACGGCTTCTTCCAGTTCGGCATCTACGCAAGCTTCGGCCCCTATTTCACCGAACTGTTCCCGACCGAACTGCGCGGCACCGGCCAGGCCTTTGCTTATAATTTCGGCCGGGCGGCGAGCGCTCTCTTCATCATGACCGTGCCCTTGGTGGCCGCCATCATCCCGCTGGGCGCGGCGATGGCCATCGTGGGCATGGGCGGCATCCTGTGCGCGCTCGTCGCAACGCTGATGCTGCCCGAGACCGCCGGCCGCGCGCTGCAGTCGCTGGATGATTTCGGTCGGGACGAAGCTCCCCAACCCATTGAGGCAAAGGCAACTGCTCCATGAGCCAGCCCCCAATTGCGATCGTCATCGGCGGCAGCCGCGGCATCGGCGCCGCCATCGTCCAGCTGCTCGCGGCGTCCGGCTACCATGTCGTGTTCAGCTACGCGCGTGACGCAGCGGCGGCGCAGACCGTCGCAGCGAGCGTCACCACTGCCGGCGGTCAGGCCCACGCGGTGCAGGCAGACAGCGCGCGGGAGGCCGATCTGATTGCCCTGTTCGACGAAGCGCAGGCGCTGGGGCCGATCGGCGCGCTCGTCTATTCCGCCGGGATCACCGGCCAGGCCTCTCCCCTGGCGGAGGTCTCGGCGGAAACCCTCGAGCGCGTCATGGCGGTCAATCTCACCGGCGCGATGTTGGCCGCGCGTGAAGCCGTGCGGCGCATGGCCCTCTCGCGCGGCGGCGCGGGCGGCGGCATCGTCTTCATTTCGTCGCGGGCGACCGCTTATGGCTCGGCCGGGGAATATGTCTGGTATGCGGCATCCAAGGGCGGGCTCGACAGCCTGATGACCGGACTGGCGCGGGAAGTCGGCGGCGACGGCATTCGCGTCAACTGCGTCTCCCCCGGCCCGGTCGCTACCGAAATGCTGAGCGCCGAGCGGCTGGCCGCCGGCGCTGCCCGCGTGCCGATGCAGCGCGCTGCACAGGCGGATGAGATCGCGCAGGCGGTCCGCTATCTGCTCTCGTCCGAGGCCTCTTTTGTGAATGGCGCGAACCTCGCCGTCTCCGGCGGCGTGTGACTATGGGAAACTTGCAAAGCGCCTTGAAATGGTTGACCCTGAAGGAAAGCGGCCGGGACGCCTCGATAGAAGGACAGAGGGCACGCGGAGAGGATAAACATGGAATCCTACAGCACTGAAGCCTTCCCCATATCGACGCGCGCGGCGGCATGGACAAAGCTCTATTCGCAGCAGCTCAATCGCGTGAACTTCACGCCCGCGGATCGGCACGAGTTTGCCGCGCGCCTCAGCCTCAGCCATTTCGGGCCGATCCAGCTCGCCAGCATCGCGGCCAACCGCAGCCATATAGAGCGGACGCGCAACCACATCCGCCCCGGCGCGCCGCGTCTCTATTCTTTCCTCATGCAGGCGCGCGGCAACAGCGTGCTCGACCATTGCGGGCATCAGGCCCAGCTCGATCAGGGCGATTTCGTGCTGTGCGACAGCGCGGCACCGCACAGCTTCACGCTCGGCGACAATTCGATGATCATCATGCTGCGCGTGGATGCCGGCCTCATCAAGAAGCACCTGCCCACGCCCGAGCGCTTCTGCGGCCTCAAGCTCGATCATGAGGTGGGGCTGACCGCGGTCATGTCCGCCATGCTCGAAAATCTGAACACGCAGGTGCAGAGCGGCTTCCATTCCGATCATGATGGCCGTTTCGCCCGCCATGTGCTTGAAATGCTCTCCACCGCCTATGCGATGGGCTTTGACGAGCAGCCGGAAGGCTCGGCGGTGATGCTCGGCCGGCAGAGCGAAGTCATTCGCTACATCGAGGACAATCTGCGCGACCCGGAACTGACGCCCGCACGCGTCGCCGAGGGGCTGCGCATCTCGCCGCGCTACCTGCGCACGCTCTTCGCCTCGCGCGGGGAGAAGGCGTCGAGCTACATCGTGCGGCGGCGGCTGGAGGAGTGCGGCAAGCAGCTGCGCAATCCGGCCTGGGCCGGCCATACGCTGACCGAGATCGCCTTCGCCTGGGGGTTCAACAGCGCGGCGCATTTCACCCGCACCTTCCACGAGCATTTCGGCATGGCGCCGCGCGATTACCGGCGGGCGGGCTCGAACTGACGAGCCGACCGGCGCCTTCCTGAGCAAGTCATCCTGCCCGCCCGGGCAAGCGGCGGCGCAACCTCTATGTCAGCCCGGTCTCCACGCCGACAGGCGAGACATGGAGGACGGAAGACGCAATGGTTGCCAGGGAAGTGCTTGATCTGAACCAGATATTGTCGCTGCAGCTGACCGAATATTGGCACGAGATCGATACCAACAAGGGGCGCAAGGCCTCGGATTATTATACCGAGGATGCCGTCTTCCACGGCCAGTTCGCCTCCTATAACGGCCGCGCGAAGATCCAGCAATTCTATGACTGGCGCGCCGAACGCGGCGAGCGGCTCGCGGTCCATGCCTTCACCAACTTCCGGGCATGGTTCACCGGGCCGGACAGCGCGGAAGCGACCAATTACCTGTTCCTCTATGCCGCCGATGGCGTGCGTCCCCTCCCCACCCATCCGCCGGTGACGATCTCGCTGGCGACCGACCGTTATGTTCGCGGCGCCGGCGGGCGCTGGCTGTGCACCTATCGCCGGTTCGAGCATTTGTTCGAGAGTGATACTCCGATCACAAATCCGAACCTGGACGATCAAGAAGCAAGGTGAGCAGGCCCATGAGCAGACAGCGCGGCGAACTCGACGAGAAGGATCTTCTGCTTTCCAAGGCCTATGTGGCCGGTGAATGGGTGGATGGCAGCGGCGACCCCATCGCCGTCGACGATCCCTATACGCTCAAGACCGTGGGACAGGTGCCGCGCGTCAGCGAAGCGCAAGTGTCTGAGGCCATCGATGCCGCGAACCGCGCCTTCCCGCAATGGGCGCGGCGGCCTGCCAAGGAGCGCGGCGCGATCCTGCGGCGCTGGTATGAGCTGGTCATTCAGCACAAGGAGGACTTCGCCCGGCTCATCACGCTTGAGAATGGGAAGGCGCTCAAGGAATCGCGCGCCGAGGTCGACTATGGCGCCGGCTTCCTCGAATTCTACGCCGATGAGGCGACCCGCTCGTTGGGCGAGATCATCCCTGCCCCCGTGACCGGTCGCCGCCTCATGGTCGAGCGCGAGCCGATCGGCGTGTGCGTGGCGATCACGCCATGGAACTTCCCGCTTGCCATGCTCACGCGCAAGGTCGGGCCGGCGCTGGCGGCTGGCTGCACCATGGTCGCCAAGCCGGCCGAGCTGACGCCGCTCACCGCTTTGGCCTTCGCCAAGCTGGGTGAAGAAGCGGGTGTGCCGGCGGGCGTGTTCAGCGTGGTCACCGGCAATTCCAAGACCATCGGCCCGGTGATGACCGGTTCGCCGATCGTCCGCAAACTCTCCTTCACCGGCTCGACCCCGGTGGGCGCAATGCTGGCGGAAGCCTGCGCGCCGACGATCAAGCGGCTCGGCCTCGAACTGGGCGGCAATGCGCCGCTGCTCATCTTCGATGATGCCGACCTCGACACCGCCGTCGAAACGGCGATGGTCGCCAAGTTCCGCAATGGAGGCCAGAGCTGCGTCGCGGCGAACCGCATCTATGTGCAGAATGGCATCCGCGACCGCTTCCTCGACGCCTTCGGCAGCAAGGTCGCCGCGATGAAGGCTGGCGACGGCTTCGAGGACGGCATCGATGTCGGCCCGATGATCGACGATCGCGCCATTGCCAAGATCGACGAGCATCGCGAGGATGCGCTGCGCCATGGCGGGCGCCTCATCGCCGGTGGCGCGTCACCGGGCGGGCGCATCGCGGTGCCGACGCTGATTGGCGACGTTGCCTCGGATGCGCTGCTGACCCGGGAGGAGACCTTTGGACCGCTGGCCGGCGTCATCGGCTTTGCCAGCGTGGAGGACGGCGTGCGGCTGGCGAACGACACGCCCTTTGGCCTCGCAGCCTATCTCTGCTCAAGCGACCCGGCGACGATCGCCCGCGTAGGGCGGGATCTGGAGAGCGGCATCGTCGGCATCAACACCGGCCTCATCTCGACGCCTTATGCGCCCTTTGGCGGCGTCAAGCAGTCCGGCCTCGGGCGCGAGGGCTCGCACCACGGTCTCGCCGAATATCAAAACCTCAAATATCTCTGTCACGCAGGACTTTAGACCCACTTATGCGCAAACACGCCAAGGTCATTATCACATGCGCGCCGACCGGCTCCATCCACACGCCCTCCATGTCGCCGCATTTGCCGGTGAGCGCGGACGAGATTGCGGAGGCCGCCATTGGCGCAGCGCAGGCCGGCGCGGCGATCCTGCACCTGCATGCGCGTAACCCGGCAGACGGCAGCCCAAGCCCCCGCGCGGCCGATTTCATGGCCTTTCTGCCGCGCATCCGGCAGGCGACGGATGCGGTGGTCAACATCTCCACTGGCGGCAGCGCCACCATGTCGCTGGATGACCGGCTGGAAGGCGCCAAGCAGGCCCGGCCCGAGCTGTGCTCGCTCAACATGGGGCCGCTGATCTTCGATTTCTCCGGGGCGGCCAAGCGGGTCACCCAGTGGCAGCACGGCTGGGAGAAGCCCTATGTCGAAGGCGCGCGCGGGCGGATCATGTACAATGACAATGCCTATATCGAGCGCATCATGCTGGAGGTCGGCCGGGAGTTCGGCACGCGCTTCGAGTTCGAATGCTATGACATCGGCCATCTCTACACGCTCGCTCATTTTGCCGACCGCGGCCTCATAGACCCGCCCTTCCTCGTCCAGGGCGTGTTCGGCATCCTGGGCGGCATCGGCGCGGACCCGCGCAATCTCGCCCATATGGTGACCATGGCCGATAGTCTGTTCGGCGAGGATTATGTGTTCTCGGCCTTCGCGGCGGGCCGCCATCAACTCGGCTTCTGCACCCAGAGCGCGCTGCTCGGCGGCAATGTCCGCGTCGGGCTGGAAGACAGCCTGTTCATCGGCAAGGGCGAGCTCGCCACCTCCAACGCGCAGCAGGTGGAGCGCATCCGCCTCGTGATCGAAGCCCTGGGCCGCGAGATTGCAACGCCTGCCGAAGCCCGTGCGCTGCTGGGCCTCAAGGGCGGCG
The DNA here is from genome assembly GCF_025961955.1 of Sphingobium sp. B10D7B. Classification (NCBI taxonomy): domain Bacteria; kingdom Pseudomonadati; phylum Pseudomonadota; class Alphaproteobacteria; order Sphingomonadales; family Sphingobiaceae; genus Sphingobium; species Sphingobium sp. B10D7B. The sequence goes on along the minus strand of NZ_JAOQOQ010000001.1, from coordinate 780,115 downwards.
GCGCCGTCGGCTTCTGAGCCGAGGCTTCGGCCTCCCTTCAACGTCCATCGCTTTTGGGTGCCCGCCCGGCCTGAATGGCCGGGCGGGCATTTCGACAAAGGAAAGCCGGGCCTCCTTTCGGAAGCCCGGCTCGCATCTGCAGCGCTGGCGTCAGATCAGAATTTGACCCGCACGCCGGTCCGGAAACGCGCCCCGAACGTGTCGAAATAGACCGGGTTGGTTGGATAGTTGGAGCCACCCAGGCCGCCGCCACCCGGCGCAATCGGCGGCTTCTTGTCGAAGATATTGTCGATTGCACCGAACACCTCGATGCTGTTCCCACCATTTCCGACCGGGATCGCATAGGACATGGCGAGGCCGAAATAGCTCGCTCCCTTCACGCGGTTGGTGTTGATGCTGTTGCGCAGCGTCGGATCGTAGCCTTCATCTTCCGGCCCAACCCGCTCGACATTGTAGATGCCCGAGCTGATCCGGCGCATGCTCACCGTGGCGTTGAACGGCCCGCTGTCATAGCTCAGGAACGCGTTGACGATCCACGAGGGCGCGGGGTTGAAGTTGCCGCCGCTGCTGACCGGCCCGGTCTGCCCGGCATAATCGATCACCGGCGTCGTCGGATCGGCCTGCACCTTGAAGTCATATTGGTGGTTGGCCAGCACGCGCAGGTTGAGCGCCCCGCCCCAATCGGCCGAAAGGTCGGAAAGGCGCAGCGTATAGTCGAACTCGAAATCGAGGCCGCGCACGGTCATGCTGCCAAGGTTCACCTGCCGGGCGTCGATGTACGAGATGTTGGTCGGCGAGACGAAGGTGATCCGATCGCAGAAGATGTCGAACTGATCGCAGAAATCGACGATCTGCTGGCCGCCGAGCCGGCTGACGGCATCCTCGATCGCGATCTGATACCAGTCGACCGACATGCGCAAGCCGGGGATGAAGCCGGGCCGGAACACGATGCCCGCCGTCGTCGTATCCGCCTTTTCCGGCGTCAACGCAAAACTGCCGCCATTCAGGATCGGGGTCGGATCGTCATTGCCGACGCCCGCGATATTCGGGTTGTCGACGATGCCCTGCGAGGAGCCTTCCTCCGTCGCCACCTGACGCTGGAAAAGCTCGCGGAAGCCGCCAGCGCGGATATCACGCGAGCGCGAGCCGCGCAGGCGCACACCGCCGCCGATTTCCCAGATGCCGCTGAGCTTGTAGCTCACCGCCTCGGTCGTCTTCTCCTCGCTGGTGAACGCATCCGACGCCTTGTTGCGCGTCCAGCGGACGGCGCCGTTGAGCTCCAGCGTTTCGAAGAAAGGCCGGTTCGCCAGCAGCGGCACGCTCACTTCGCCGAAGGTTTCGAGAACCTCGATAGTGCCGCCATAATCGAGGCCGAAGGTGAAGGCGTAGTCAGTGTAATTGGGGATGTCGCCATGGGTCACATCGCCCTTTTCCTTGCGATATTCCACACCCGTGGCTGCGCCGACCGGCCCGGCGCCAAAGCCATCGAACAGCGAGCCGCTGATTGAGGCGGCAGCGACATGCTGGGAATAGAGGAAGTCCTCCACCACTGGACGATAGGCGTAGTCGATGGCCGCCTGGCTGAGATTATCCAGGCCAAACAGGTTCATCGGCACGCAGCCCTGGGCGCGCGGATCGGGATTGGCCTTGAGCAATTCGCGGCAGACGATCTGATTGTTCGCGGGGTTGACCACTGCATCCAGCCCATATTGGAACTCAGTGTTGACGCGCGAATAGCGGGCGGACTGGTGCCGCTTGTTGCGTCCGTACTGGTAATAGACGTCCCAGTTCCAGCCGCCGCCAATCTCGCCGGTGACGCCGAACACGGCGCGCCATACATCGGCGGTGACGGAGTTGAGCGCCGGAATCTGCGCATCGACATCCTTGCCGAGGCTGAATTGCGTACCGGCCAGCAGCGTCTTCAGCGAGGCGGGCAGGAAAGCGTTGTCCGGCTTCACGAAATAGGTCGAGCGCGGGCCGGCTGTCACGCCGCTGTTGGAGGCAGAGCGATGCGCGTAGGTGACTTCGGTATAGGCTTCGACCGTGTCCGACAGGTCATATTTGCCGGAGAGGTAGCCGACGAAACGCTCGACCGGCGTCTGGATGTCGGAATCCGCATAGGTCGATTCGCCGTCGCCGCCCTGGCGCGGCCCGGTCTGCGACGATTGGACGTATGTGCCGGGATCGAACTGCACGATGCCGGTGCCGTCGTCATTGAAGCGGATGTTGCGCGCCGCTGGCGCAGCGGGCGCACGGTTGCGGACGACGCCCCGCGCATCGTTGAACGCCTGCTTGGAATTGGGGCCGATGATGAAGTTGGGCAGACCATAGCCCGGTGTGCCGGGACGATCGAAGCCCGAGAGTGAGCCGTTGGCCAGCACATTGTTGGCATTCACGAAGACGTCGTAGCTTTCCGCACACCAGTCGCGTGAGAGCGAGCAATCGCCGATGCCGTCCTTCTTCTCATACTCGCCGCCGATGACGATATGGCCGCGGCTGCCGACGCGCGTGCCATAGACGAGCGAGCCATGATGCCCCTTGCCATCCCCCCGGAAGGTCTGGCCATAATCCACCTGCCCGCGTAGCCCCTCAAGCTCGGTATCGAGGATGAGGTTGACGACACCGGCAATCGCATCCGACCCATAAGCCGCCGATGCACCGCCCGTCACCGTCTCCACGCGCTTGATCATCGCGGTGGGAATGAGGTTGAGATCAACCGCACCGCCATCCGATGTCGGCACGAAGCGGCGGGAATTGACCAGCGTGAGCGTGCGCGTGCCGGAATCCGGGTTGAGCCCGCGCAGGTTCGCATAGGAAGCGCCGACATTCGCGCCCGCGGTGATGCCGGCGGTCGCGTCCGACTGGAACGCCGTGTTCTGCGGGATAAGCTCGACGATATCGCCGGCATTCACGATGCCTAGCTTCTCAGTCTGCTCGATGCCGAACACCGTCGCGGGCGTCGGCTCGTTAAAGGCATTGTTGCGGATGCGCGTGCCCGTGACGACGATCGAGGGCTCGCTCGCGTTTTCCGCGCCGCCGCCGTCCTGCGCTTGCACCGGCATCGACAGCAATGCAGCGGCGGGCAGCGCCGCCCACAGCAGATGCGACGCGCCCCCGCGTCCCTTCGCTTTCAAAGTCATTCGTACGGCCTCCCCCTTATGTATATTTGCGCGCACGACCTTTGCCGGGCGCGATCTCATGCGAACCATCGCATTGCGCAACGGGCCGCTTCTTATCTCCAAGTGATCCAGCTTATGCCGAATTCGGCACAAACAGAGCCAGACGACGGTATCGTCCGGCTCCGATGTCATCGGTGTGCTGCGGTGCTCTTACGCCCAGTTGAGCGCGCGCTTGATCGTGCCGCCCAAAATCCACTCCTTGTCACTCTGCGAAATCTCATTGGTGTGGAGAAGGCTGTAGAGCGCGTCCGCATAGGGCTTCCAGTCCTTGCGGAGCGGGAAGCCATTGGGACCCGGCGGCGTTTCCGTGCCCCAGCGCTGCCGGGTCATGTCGCTCGCCCACAGGCACCGTTCCGGGCCGAAGGCGTGCAGGATCTTGTGAATGTATGGCCAGATGTCGTGATAGGGATAGGCCTCCTTGGAGATGATCGGCATCCCGCACAGCTTCACATAGACATTGGGATAGCGCGCCATATCGAGCAGCTTGGGCAGGTTCGCCCAGCGATCCTTGGGCGGCGCGATCATCGACTGGGTGACCCCGTAGTGATCGATGATGATCGTCATGTCCGGGTGACGCTCGGCATAGATCGCGGCCTCGTGACCGAACTCATGGGCACCGACGAACATCGGGATCTTATACTTGGCGCCATAAGCGAAATAGCGGTCGAACGCGCCCTGCTTAACCAGCGGACTGACCGCGATCTGCGCGCCCGGCTTGCGCCAGACCTGCCCGTAATTGGTGAACAGCACGCGCGTGGCGAGCATCCCCGGCTTCTTCTTGAAAGCTGCCATCTGCTGCTCCAGGTCCGGCGCCGCATGGTCGAACACTTCGACCGCTCCGAACCGGTCCGGATAGTAGCGCACCGCGGCTTCATTAAAGGCCCGGCCCGCATAGATAATCGCCTTGTCGACGCCGACGCAATCGATCGCCTCGCGCGCCAGTTCGACATTGATGAACTCTTCAAGCTGCGGCGTGATCGTCTCGCCTTCGGGCTTGGCGGCGCGCATACCGCCGCCGATATGGGGTTCGTGGATCTGACCGTCGATGATCTGCATGTACCTTGTTCCTCTCGCCTATGCTTGATGGTCGGTGGCGGGCCAGCGCCCGCCTTCCGGTCAGAACCGCTTGTTCAGGGTGAGATACCACTCACGCGGGGTGCCCGGCTGGCCGTTGATCTGCGGATAGCCGATGGCCTGGTAGATGAAGTAGTTGCGCCAGTAGAACTGCTTGAAGACGTTGGTGACGCCCGCCGCGATGGAGAAATCATATTCCTTGTTCGCGTAGGTCAGGCGCGCGTTGACGAGCGAATAGCCGTCCTGATTATACTCTACGCGGTCCGGGCTGTAGACCTGGCTGCCGGTGTAGAACCAGTCGACACGCGGCGTGACCGTGCCCTGCAGAGCCGGCGCATCGAACTCATACTGGATGCCGGCATTGGCCTTGAGCTCCGGGATCGCCACCGGGCGCCGGTTCTGGCCGGCCGGGCGGGCATCCAGATCGGCCGACGAGAATTTGTGGTAGCCGATCGAGCCGCCGACCGCCAAGCCCTCGACCGGACGGAAATCCAGCTCCAGCTCGAAGCCCTTCACCTTGCCTGGCGTGTTCTGGTAGAAGGTGCGGCCGACGCAGGCATAGCCCGGGGTGCCGGCGTTGATCTCCGCTTGCGTCAACGGACGGCAGGTCGTGAATTCGGCATTGACCGGATTTGGAATCTCTATGAATCCGCCCGGCAAAGGCTGATCGTTCGCCCCGAGCTGATACTCCTGACCGGAGACGCTTGTCGGCCGCGTCTTGTAGTCCGTATAGAAGGCCGCAGCGTTGATCCGCAGCATGCGGTCGAACAGATCGGTCTTCACGCCCAGTTCGTACGACTGGGTTTCGTCACCCGGATATTGCGCGACCTGGCTCGGCTGCAGCGGACGGGCATTGAAGCCCGGCAGCCGCGCGCCGGTGGCCACGGACGCGTAGATCATCGTGCGCTCGCTCAGCTTGTAGTCCGCACCGACCTTCCAGTCGAACCGCTCATCCTTGATGTCGAAGTTGAAGACGGTCTGGCCGGCCGGCGAGATGGTGAACTGCGTCGAGGTGGCCGTCGTGCCGTCCAGCACGCTGCGATAATCGACACCCTTCTTGTCCTTGGAGAAACGCCCACCGAGCGTCAGGCCAAAGCGATCGCCGAAGGGCCGCAGCGTGGCGTTGGCGAAGACCGCCTTGCTCTCCGGCGTGTAACGGCTCCACAGGTAACGCTGCGTGTTGTTGAACGGCGACGTGCCGGAGAAGCGCTGTTCGCCATCCGCCCAATAATAGAAGGCGCCGACGACCCAATCGGCCCAGCCGGTCTTGCCGATCAGGCGGATTTCGCCGGTCCAGTCATCCTGGAACACATCATTGCGATTGTTTTCCATGGCGACGGGCGAACCATCGACATCGAACCCGAACACGCCATCATAGCGGCGATAGCCGACGATGCCGACGACATCGATATTGTCGCTGATCTCATACTCGATCCGTGCATTGCCGCCCCAGTTCGTCTGCGGAACGTTGCTGGGGTGCGTAATGCCGCCGCGGAAAGGCGAGCCATTGTAGAATGTGTTGCCAGGAATCGCGGTGCCGGCGGCAATCGGATCGGCAAAAGTCGCGAAGGTCGTATAAGGGTCGCCGGTAATGAAGCGGCTATCATAAGCAAAGGTCGGGCCGCCCGGTGCCGTCCAGCGGTTGAACAGCGTCGAGACCGCGGAGCGGCCGGCTGCGACGGCCGGGTTGATGGCGACGACGCTATCCATGGCCGCCTCCGAATTGTCCTGGAGATAATCCAGCGCGGCGGTGATTTTGAGGCGCGGCGTGGGCTCCCAGTAGATCTGGCCACGGATGGCCTGCACATCCTCACCACCCAGATGGCCGATGGTGCAATCCTTGGGCGGATTGATGTCGGAATTGTTGAGCAGGCCGGCATCCGCAGTCGGGAACAGACCGGCCAGCTGAGGCGTGCCCCGGCGGATCATTTCGCAGCGGAAATCGAGCTGCCGCTGGTAGCCAGTCATCTTCTTGACCAGACCGGAGACAGAGAGCGACATGGTCGATCCGAGCGGCAGGTTGATACCGACGCGCATCTCGCGGCGGTCATAGCTGCCGACTGTGAACTCGCCATAGCCCGAAGCTTCGCCCAGCACCGGGCGGCGGGTAGTGAGGTTGACGGCGCCGGCCAGCGAGTTGCGGCCGAACAGCGTGCCTTGCGGGCCCCGCAGCACCTCGACCCGCTCCAGATCAAGCAGATCGAACATGGAGCCGAAGACAAGCGGATAATAGACATCGTCGATATAGAAGGCGACGCCCGCTTCACCCGACAAATTGGTCTCGCTCGAGCCGATGCCACGGATGAAGGCGCTCATGCCGGGGCCGAATGCCGCCTGCGACTTCTCGAAGGAGACGTTGGGAACGACGCGCGACATTTCGGCGACGTTGGTCAGCCCCTGCTCCATCAGCGCGTCTGCCGGCAGCGCCGAGATCGCAATCGGCGTATCCTGCAGGTTGGTCGCGCGACGGGTCGCCGTGACGACGATGTCCGCGATCCCGGTTCCACGCTCGGAAACGCCGTCCGCCTCAGTGACCTGCGCATGGCCGGTCTGCGCTATACACAGCGCCAGCGCGGACGCTGAAAGCTTGCCGAAAGTCCTCTTCATCTGATCCCCTCCCGAATTGGTGCAGCCATGTCTGGCCTCGGGGGGAGCACTAGAGGGGCTCCATCATCCAATCTTGCCGGATGCGGCACTGAACGACGCCTTGCCCGGCATATGCCGTTTACGAACCCGCGTTCATCACGCGAACTGCTGCAGTTCCGGATAAGGCAGCGCCGGTCCCTCTCCGATGCGGAAGGTGCAGTGACCGGTATAGACCGCGGCGTCGCCATGCGCGCGCACGGGCCGGCTCATGAGGTAACGGCCATTGATCAGCCGGACCGTGCCGTTTTCGTAGCGCGCCACGACGTCCTTCTGCACGACCCGCACCTGCCGACCGGCGAACAGCGCCTCCAGCGCATCGGTATCATCATGGATGCCATCGGCATGGAGCACTGGCACTTCGGCGGCCTGAAGAGCGGCGGGCACCATGGCCGCGCCGACGATGGCGCCGCCGCTCGCACCGATGAAGCCGCGACGGGAAAGCTGGGTGTTGGTCATCATGGTCTCCAATCAGGAAAAATAGAGCTTGAGTGCAGTCCGGCAAATCTGGGCGCGCTGGGCCGGATTGGGCACCCAGCGGCGGTAGCTGGCCAGCACCTGCTCGTAGCCGATGCGGCGTTCGTAGCCGACGAAGGGCGCGTCACTGCCCCACAGCAGGCGATCGGTGCCGACGCGCGCCACCAGATGTTCCGCGACATGCTGGGCGAGGCTTTCGAGATCGCCATCGGGGTCGTCCCGCCACGCTTCCGGCCCCGGCAGGCGGAAGCCGCCAGAGAGCTTGACCCAGGTATGTCCCTTGTCGACCGCATCGAGCATCGCGCGGAAGCCGACGCAATCGAGCGGCGCCTGCGGATCGGGATGGCCGAAATGGTCGATCACGATGTCGACCCCGCTCTCCACCAGCGCATCGAGCACCGGCGGCAGGTTCTGTCCCTCGATGGCGACATGGACATGCCAGCCAAGATCGCGGGCGCGGCGGAACAGCAGCCGATATTCGTCGCTGCGATAATCGGCATGATATTCGGCGCGGGCGAGCTGCAACCGGATGCCGATGATGCCATCGTCGCGCATCCGCTCCAGCACGTAGAAATCCGTGCCCGGCGGGACGATGGCAGTGCCGCGCAGCCTTTTATGGCGGCGCAGTTCGGAAATCAGATAGTCATTGTAGCTGCCCGAAATGCTGAGCGCCGAAATCACCGCGAAATGGATGCCATGCGCGTCCATCCGCGCCAGCAGGTCATCCGCCGTAAAGGCATAGTCCGGCGTGATCCACGCGCCGCTGGTGACGGGCATGTCCGCCGAAAAGATGTGGGCATGGCAATCGATGATAGGATTGCGCACCGCGTCATCGGTCAAGGATGTCATCTCGTCCCCCTCCTCGACTGCATCATTGCGCGCGCGGATACTCATCCGCGTTCAGCACCCAGCCGGGCATGTCCGAGAAATCGGCACGCGGGGGCGAGAAGATATCGACCAGCACGTTACGACCGGGCGCGGACGGCGCGGAGGTGTGGATGACGCGGGGCGGAATGACGCACACCGACGGCGCGCCGCAGCGCTCATGCTCGTCGTCGCGCCAGTCATGCTGGTTAGCCGTCCATGGCCAGCGCAGATGGTGCATATAGTCGCCCTGCAGCGCCAGGGAGCACTGCTCGAAATCATCGTGATGATGCGGCGAGAGCTTGGTCACATCGCGCGGCCCCTGCGGCGGGAAGACGTTGACCATGAAGGTGGTGCATCGCCAGATCTTGCCGAAGCGCCCCGGCTCGTCGGGCACGTCCAGGCTGTAGCTGCGCAGCTTGAACCCATCGACCGGATCTGGCCACGGCTGGAACGGCGAAATCTGCGGATGCGGCCCGGCATAGGCCTGCGGATTGACGACCCGCGCAAGCAGATCTTGCGCCTCCAGCGAAAACAGCCGGACGATCTGGCCAGCCGAGCGGACCGTGATGCGGCTATCGCCCGGCGGCACGAAGTTGATGCTGTTGCCGGCAATCTCGTGCGCCACGCCGTCGATCTCGATGGTCAGCGCGCTCTGGGCATCCGGCAGCAGCAGGACATATTCGTCGATCTGGCCGGCTCGCTCGAACACCGCACCTTCTTCCGCCTGCGAGTAAGCGACGACGAAATTCTGCCCACGCGTGAGCCAGGTCTTGAGGCCGGGCGCCGTCTCCTGTGGGGCTTCTTCATAGAAGCGGGCGTAAGTGGAGGCCCCGAAGGCGCTGGCCGGCGCGGCTCCCCCGGCTGCGGCAGTCGAGAGGCGGGAACGGGGATCGTCGGATTCGTACATGAATTACTCCGTGGCGGCGGCGCGGCGGCCGTCCGACCAGTGCAGGAAGGTCTCGGGAGCGCGGCCGCTCACCGGATTGGCGAAATGGAAGCCCATCGGGGCGATGGCGGGATAAGGCGCGAAGGTGACGCCGCGCAGCGGGCCATCCGGCGGGTTCTTGGCAACATCCTCGGGCTTGGGGCGATAGCGCTCGCTGGCGCCCGGCACGATCGCGGCCCAACCGCCGGCGTAATCGGCGAGCCAGACATAATCGAGATCCATGCCGTGAATGCGCCAGACGCCGTTTTCGAGCACCGCCTGATTCTCGTAGATGCCCGAAATCCACGACCCCTGCCCCTTGGCGGCGCTGTTGAACTGGAACAAGCGCAGGCGGATATTGGCGCGCATCCCGTCTTCCGAAACGGTCACATAGGGCTGCGTCTTCTGGTGGATGGCCATGAACGCCGCCGAGCGCCCGGCATTGCCATAGCGCCCGAACAGCGACCCCCGCACACGCTCCCGCCCGACATAGGTGCCGATATAGGAGAGCTCTTTCCAGCCGTCGGTCGCGAAGAGATCGGCCGTGTCGTCCCAGCGGAACTCGTCGATATAATAGCCATAGGCATCGGCGATGTTTTCCGCGCCATCGAAGGCGGCCGCGCGGGCGAGCAGTGTCGCTGCGTCTCCGGTGCTGGCAAAGGATGGCGCAGGCGCGAGCGCATCGGCAAAGCGCGCCATTGCGGGTCGATGGCCGGGATAGGAGGCGTCGGCCAGTTGCGAGGGCCGGTCCGGTCTCGCCGCAGCCACGCTCGGCAAGCCAGCCGCAAGCGGCGTCTGCCAGCCTTTTGCATAAGCCGCGCGCATCACCGGCACGCGGCGCAGCGCCGTGATACGCCAGCGGCCATCGTCTCCGCGCGCGCAGGTGAAATCCTGAATCGTCGCCGACCAATAGGTCTCACCGCCATGCTGACCGGTCATCCCGATCTCGATATTGCGCACCGTGGCGCTACGTCCGCCCGCATCCATCGTCACGACCGGCATGAGCTGGGGACGGTCGTTCAATTCGCCGGTCTTCAGACCGGCCTCGCCGAACAGCGCGAGCGCACGGCGGACGCCGGCATGGCCCACAAACTGCCCGGTGCCGGCAATGTCGACAAACGCGTCCTCGGTGAACAGATCAACGATATCGTCGTCCATCTTGCGGTCGAGGTAGAAGCCGAACGCGGCCTGAAGATTCTGCACCAGCCCCTGCGAGACCAGCAGATCGGCCTGCCCTGCGATCTCGCGGACCGGCAGCGGGCTCGGTGCGGCACGCTTAGCGCCCCACGGATTACCGGCCTGATCTGGCGTATAGTGGAACGGCACCATCGGCACGCTGGGCGCAACATGCGTCCAGCCCTTGTCATAAGGGCCGGCAAATTGCGGGTGATAGTGCATCCGCGCAATCGCCCAGCCACCCATGCCGCCAGCGTCGCCGGAGACGCGGACATAATCGATCACGTGAATGCCGCCGGCCCAGCCAGCCGACTGGCCGTTCACGCCCGTCATCGCCACCTCATGCCAGCGTCCGCGCGCGGACTGGCCGTCGGGCGCGAGGGTAATCACCGGGCTGAGGAACAGGCGCAGATTGAGATGCCCTGCCGGCAGTCCGCGACTGTCGCCGCCCATCGTGCTGCGCAGATGCGCCTCGATGGGTGTGCGGCCTGTCACGGATTGCGTGCCGTCGGTCCATAGGCCGTCAGCGGCGAACAGACGCGCCATGTCGGGCCACTGGCCGGCTTGCGCATAATGCGCCCAAACATGCTGGAGGCGTTTGATCTCGCGGATCGCGCGGACATCCGCGAGGCACGCAGTCAGATCCGCAGCGTCACTGCCCGCCCCCGCTGACGCCATCCGTGACGTTGCGCAGCCCGCCAGCAGCGTGGCCGCACTCCCGAGCAGGATCGCGCGTCGCGAGAGGATCATGCGCCCCGGCTCGCTCACGTCGTCGGCTCCAGCGCCAGCGCCTCTTCGTAGACGCTGCGGTCGATCAGCCTCGCAAGCTGTGCACGCGACCGTGCTGGCCGCTTGTCACGCTCTGCCAGCCACTGTTCTTCCTCAGTCATGATATCGAGCAGGTCGGCAGGATAATCAGCGTTGAAGGCGTGGTGCTTCCACGCCGTCTGCACTTCCTCCACCGAATGGCCACCCCGCTCCACCACCAGGGCCTGCGCCGCTGCAGGGTCCTTGCGGAGCGCCGCCGCCGCATCGATCACGGCACGGACGAAGCGGACGATCTTCTTGCGCTTGATCGGATCGGCGAGATTTTCAGCTGTGCTGTTGAGGTTGAACTGCTCGGCATAAACGCCATCGCCGCTGAACTCGATCAGGTCGTTACCCAAGGCGCGCGCGCTGTTCTCGCTCTCCGGCTCCCAGATGATCACGGCATCGACGCGCCGCTCGGCGAGCGCCTTGGTCATCTCGCTGAGCGGGCCGGGCGTACGGACGACCTCGATATCGTCATAGGACAGGCCAGCCTGGGCCAGCATTTTGTGAAAGAAATAGCCCGAGGACGTCTGCGGGATCGACGCGACGCGCTTGCCCTTGAGATCGGCCACGGTCGCGATCCCCGCCGATTTCCGCGCAACAATGCGATACTGCCCCTCGGTCACCTGCAGGATGATACGGAGATTGGGATGCTTGACCGAGTAGCGCAGCGCCTGCGTTTCGGCATGCGTGGCGACATCCGCCACGCCTTCCTCGCCGAACCCGGCAATGATCGGCTCTCCAACCAGATTGGGAATGCCGCCCATCTTCACGGTGGCGACATCGGGATAGAAAGTCTTGGCCGCCAGGAGCACCGGTGCGATCTCGAAGGTCTGGATATTACCGTACACGGCAATCGGCCCCGGCTTTCCCTCCTCCTTGGCCGTAGCACTCGCGGGAATGAGCGCGCCGGCTGCGAGCATGGCCGCCATTGCGAGAGTGTTACTGATTGTGCGCACCGTCGTCCCTCCTCAACACCGCAACCTGTTGGCCCGGCCCTATTCGTTCACGCTAGGCGCGCACGCTGGCGGGCCGCAATTCAAATGCGCGTTGATGCCGCGCGAGGAAAAACTGGCTTCCGTCGAGGACAAATAGCGCAGGCTGGGCTGCGCCTCGCTCGCCTCAATCCAGCCCTCCCCGCACCGCCTGCACCGTTTGCGCCGCAGCGTGCGCGAACATCATCGCATCATTGCTCACCATCACCAGCGAGAAGCCCATCGCCAGATATGGCGCGGCTTCCTGCGCGGTGCCGACGGCCACGCCAGACAGCAGGCCCGCCTGCTTGGTCGCGGCGAGCATGGCGGCGGTGAGCGCCTCAACATCGGGATGCGCGGCCGATTTGCCGCTGGAGAGAAACAGGTCGCCATGGCCGATGAAAATGCCGCCCACATGCTCGACCGCCGCAAATTCCGCGGTCCGCTCCAGACTGGCCCAGTCCTCAAGCTGGATCATGCGCAGGCATTGCCCGTCGCCCCGCGCGACATAGTCCGGGATCGGCGCCAGTCCCCAGCGACCAGCGCGCGAGGTGAGGCCGAGGCCCCGCTCGCCAGCCGGACTGAACACCATCTTGCGGCACACCGCGAGGGCATCGGCAGGAACGGTGATGCGCGGCACCAGCAGACCGTCGGCACCAGCATCGAGCAGCGGCTGGATCGTCGATGCGCTGTGATCGGGCAGCCGCACCAGCGCGGCCATGCCCATCGCCTGCGCGGCTGCGATTAGCGTGTAGGCGCGCTCCAGAGTGTGCGGGGCATGCTCCATGTCGATCACCACGACATCGAAGCCGGCATGGCCGATCAGCTCCAGCGTCGCCAACGACGGCAGCTTGACCCATGTTCCCAACAGGCCCCGGCCCTGCGCGGCCCGCTGCAGCGCATAGTCTACGAAATTGTCCACTAACCGCCCTGTTCGATCCGCTGCACCGGTGCGCAAAAAGCCACTGTGCGCAGGCCGGCGGCGCCCGCTTGTCTCGAACGGCTCGGAGTCTTTGCAGAGCTGCAACGCCCGCTCGGATCGCAGACATGAAAAAAGCCCCGCATCGCTGCGGGGCTTCTCTCAATCTCGCTTTGAAGGCGATCAGTCGTCGTCGCGCTTCAGGAACGCAGGGGCGAACTCGGGCGCCGGACCGTCATCATCGCTGCGCTCGCGGCGGGGGCCGCGTTCGCCGCGCTCGCCGCCACGGTCACCACCGCGATCCCGACGGGGACCACGGTCGCCACGGCCACCGCCGTCACGACGCGGACCACGGTCGCCGCGATCACCCCGGTCGCCACGGTCACCGCGCGGTTCGCGAGCAGGACGGGTGTCCTCCAGCTCCTCGCCGGTTTCCTGATCAACGACGCGCATGGAGAGGCGCACCTTGCCACGCGGATCGATCTCGAGGACCTTGACCTTGACTTCCTGGCCTTCCTTGAGGACGTCCGCCACCTTCTCGACCCGCTCGTTGCGGATTTCCGAGACGTGGACGAGGCCATCCTTGCCGCCCATGAAGTTCACGAACGCGCCGAAGTCGACCAGATTGACGACCTTGCCGTTATAGACCTTGCCGACTTCCGCTTCCTCGACGATGCCCAGGATCCAGGCCTTGGCCGCCTCGATCTGGTTCACATCGGACGAGCTGATCTTGATCAGGCCCTCATCGTCAATGTCGACCTTGGCGCCGGTCTCCGCGACGATCTCGCGAATGACCTTGCCGCCGGTACCGATGACTTCACGGATCTTGCTCTTGTCGATCTGCAGCGTCTCAATGCGCGGGGCATGCGCCGAGAGTTCGGTGCGGACTTCGCCCAGCGCCTTGCTCATCTCACCCAGAATGTGGGCACGGCCGTCCTTGGCCTGACGCAGCGCGACCTCGAAGATCTCCTGCGTGATGCCGGCGACCTTGATGTCCATCTGCATCGTGGTGATGCCTTCGGAGGTACCGGCGACCTTGAAGTCCATGTCGCCAAGGTGATCCTCGTCACCCAGAATGTCGCTGAGGACCGCAAAGTCCTTGCCTTCCAGGATCAGGCCCATGGCGATGCCGGAGACCGGACGCTTCAGGGGCACGCCTGCATCCATCATCGAGAGCGAACCGCCGCAGACGGTCGCCATCGAGGAGGAACCGTTGGACTCCGTAATGTCGGAGAGCACGCGGATCGTGTAGGGGAACTCGTCCTTGCTCGGCAGCACCGGGTGCAGCGCGCGCCAGGCGAGCTTGCCATGGCCGACTTCACGACGACCGGGCGCGCCGAAGCGGCCCACTTCACCGACCGAATAGGGCGGGAAGTTATAGTGCAGCATGAAGTTCTCGTAGGAGAGACCGGTCAGACCGTCGATCATCTGCTCGGAATCCTTCGTGCCGAGCGTGGTCGTGCAGATGGCCTGCGTCTCGCCGCGCGTGAACAGCGCCGAGCCGTGCGTGCGGGGCAGGAAGCCCACCATCGCCTCGATCGGGCGGATCTGCGTGGTCGTGCGACCGTCGATACGCTGACCGTCCTTGAGGATGGCGCCGCGCACGATTTCCGCTTCCAGCTTCTTCATGAGCTTGTTGGCGACCATCTGGGTCTGCGCGCCCTCAGCCGCGAACGCTTCCTTCGCCTTGGCGCGGGCTTCGTTCAGGGCACCGGAGCGTGCCGACTTGTCGGTCAGCTTGTAGGCGGCGGCAATGTCCTTGCCGATCAGCTTCTTGAGCTTGGCCTTCATGTCCGCCGTATTGTCGGAGAGGTCGATCTCCCACGGCGACTTGGCGGCTTTCTCGGCCAGCTGGATGATCGCATCGACGACCTTGCGCGAGGCATCATGCGCGAACATGACGGCGCCGAGCATGACGTCTTCGGAGAGCTCCTTGGCTTCCGATTCCACCATCATCACGGCCGTGTCGGTCGCGGCGACGACGAGATCCAGCTCGCCGGTCTTCACCTCATCGAGGCTCGGGTTAAGCTGATACTCGCCATCCTTGTAGCCGACGCGCGCGGCGCCGATCGGGCCCATGAACGGCACGCCGGAAATGGTGAGCGCAGCAGAAGCCGCGATCATCGCCACGATATCGGGCTCGGTCTCGCCATCGAAGGAGAGAACCTGCGCGATCACGTTGATCTCGTTGTAGAACCCTTCCGGGAACAGCGGACGCACCGGGCGATCGATCAGGCGGGAGACCAAGGTCTCCTTTTCCGTCGCGCCGCGCTCGCGCTTGAAGAAGCCGCCCGGAATACGACCGGCAGCCGAGAATTTCTCCTGATAGTGAACGGTGAGCGGGAAGAAATCCTGCCCTTCCTTCACCGACTTGGCGGCGGTGACAGCGCACAGCACAACCGTTTCGCCATAGGTCGCGAGCACCGCGCCGTCTGCCTGACGGGCAATACGGCCCGTTTCGAGCTTGAGGGTCTTTCCGCCCAGCTCGATTTCTACTGTCTTCACATCAAACATTGGTTTTCCTTCCACCCACCGGCCCTATTGCGCGGCGGGGCTGCAGTGCGGGCTAAGCCGGCCCGCGGCGGTTCGGGACTAGTCTTGCGTCCCACAAAGAGGTTGGCCGAAGTGCCATCCCCTCCTCGTCACTCCCGCGAAAGCGGGAGTCCAGTTCTGTCATCTCAGCCTTGGACGGCGCTCCCGCGCCTGTCTCGTGCTGGATCCCCGCCTGCGCAGGGATGACGCAATACGTAAACGGCCCGCCGAAGCGGGCCGAACGATTGGGTCACTTGCGAAGGCCGAGCTTCGCGATGAGAGCGGTATAGCGCCCCGCATCCTTCTTCTTGAGATAGTCGAGCAGCGAACGACGCTTGTTGACCATCATCAGCAGGCCGCGGCGGCTGTGATTATCCTTGTGGTGGCCCTTGAAGTGCTCGGTGAGGTTGGAAATGCGCTCCGTGAGGATCGCAACCTGCACTTCCGGCGAACCGGTATCGCCCTCTTGCTGGGCATTGTCCTTGATCAGTTCCGCCTTGCGTTCAGCCGTAATCGACATCGTCATTCCTTTCCAAAATCAGAGATTGAAGCCCCGCACGACCCGGATTTCCGGGCCCAAAGCCTCCACCAGCGCCACAGGCGTATCGCCCTCGGCTGCCAGCATGAGCCCTTGCTTGCGAGGGTCCCCGGGCAGTGTCCGGCCTTGTCTCAAGGCCATCGCCTGCTGCGAGGTGACGGGGAGAGCCGGGATGTCGTCCAGCCCTGCCGTCAATGGCAGCATATGCTGCGCAATGGCGCGCCCTTTACCAGCATCGCTCAGAATGTCCAGTGAAATAGCCCGATCCAGGGTGAACGGACCGGCCCTCACCCGGCGCAGCATCGTCACATGCCCGACCGTGCCGAGCGCCAGCGCGATGTCCCGCGCCAGGCTGCGGATATAGGTGCCTTTCGAAACATGGGCAGTGAAGGTGACGGCTTCAAGGGTTTCGCCCTCGTCCGCCATTTCTCCTCGTCCGCTCGCATCGAGCGAAGTCGAGATGCCCGCGAGCGACGCAGCGGTGTCTCGACTTCGCTCGACACGAACGGAGGGGGCGGCGTTAACCGAGAGAGCGTGAACAATCACCGCCCGCAGTTTCATCTGCACCTCTTCGCCCGCCCGCGCGCGATCATAAGCGCGCTGGCCGTCCACCTTGATCGCGCTGTAGACGGGCGGAGCCTGCTCGATCGGGCCGGTAAACTGGGCCAGCACCGCTTCCACCTGCGCGAGGGTGGGCCGCACGTCGGAGGTCGCGATTACCGCGCCCTCCAGATCGAGCGTGTCGGTCTGCGCGCCGAAGCAAATCGTGAAGTCGTAGATCTTGTCGCTGTCCAGCATTCGCCCGGCCAGCTTGGTCGCCTCTCCCACCGCCACCGGCAGCACGCCTGTCGCCAGCGGATCGAGCGTACCGCCATGGCCGACCTTCGCCTTGGGCAGGCCGGCCTCGCGCAGCGCGCGCTTGACGGCGCTCACCGCCTGGGTGGAGCCAAGGCCAAGCGGCTTGTCGAGGATCAGCCAGCCATGCAGCGGCGCGGGCCCGGTCTCAGGCATGGTGTCGGGAGCAGTCATCGGCTGCCCATAGCGAGGCATATAGCGCCTGTCAGGCCCCGCTGACCGCAAGGGCCGCCGCGCTGCCTTGATCTGTTCATATTGTAGCCATAGGCTTTCTTCTAGGCGCAAGGGTGGGTTGCGCCCCCGCCCACCACGCCCAGTCCGGTGCCAATGCAGTTGAGGTCCGTTGATTTACAGCATCCGCTCCGGCTTCCAGCGTTTGACCGGCCGGACCCGATTCGGCGAGCGCGCGACGGCATTTCTCCTCGCATTAGCGGTGGAGGGGCTGATCGTGCTGGCGCTTATCGCCTTTGCTCCCTCCCCTTTCGAAGCCCGCGAAGCGCCCGACAAAAATGTCCTGACATTCGACGTTGCGATCCCGCCCGACCCTGCGCCCGAACCTGAACGGACCGAGCCGGAGCAGGCTGAACCTGAGCCGGTTCCCGAGGAGGCCAAGCCCGAACCGGAGCAACAACCCGAGCCGGTCCCCGAGCCACCGCAGCCGCCCAAGCAGCCCGAGCCAAAGCCGATCGTCACACCGCCTGCGCCGCGCAAGCCAGCCTTCATCGAGATGAAGCCGGACCAGATGGCGGCTGTCGATCTTCGCGCGATCCGCCCGGCCGCCCCCGCCCCGCCGGCCCCCGCCCGCCCGGCAACGCCCATGGGACCACCGAACACCGGACAACCAGCCGATACACCGCTGGTCGACGGCACTGGCCCCAATGGCGAACCGCTCTACGCGGCAAGCTGGTATCGCGAGCCCTATCCCGAGGAATTGCGTGGCTATCTCTCGACCGCGCGTAGCCAGGGCTGGGGCATGATTGCCTGCCGCACGGTTGCCGACTATCGGGTGGCCGATTGCGTGCCGGTGGCAGAATATCCCAACGGATCGGACATCAACCGCGCGATTCTGGCCGCCGCATGGCAGTTCCGCGTGCGCCCGCCCCGTGTCGGTGGCAAGGTACTGGTCGGCCAATGGGTGCGCATCCGAATCTCATACGAGCAGCGTCCTGCCGGCGCCGCAGGCAGGCCGTGATCGACCGGAAATGACTCTGTCAAAAAATCTTGCGGACGCCACCAGCGCCTTGTCTTGCAGCGCGTGAAGCCTCTACAAGGCGCCATTCCTTCCACAATCCAATATAGGCGAGTGATCCATGACCGGCACCCAGCAGACTGCTTCCCAGATCTCCGATGACATTGCCCGCGTTTTTGCCCTGCAAAAGGCGAACCAGTGGAATGTCAAAGCCACCACCGCTGCCGAGCGTCGCCTCAAGCTGACCAAGCTCAAGGATGCCGTCGCGTCCCACGCCGACGAGATCGTCGCGGCGGTGCTGGAAGATACCCGCAAGCCCGAGCCGGAAATCCGCGTGACGGAAGTGTTGAACATCCTCGGCAACATCCAGCTCATTCTCGACAATCTCGATGACTGGATGAAGCCGACCGAAGTCACGCCTTCCAAGGTGGAGACCGACCGCGCCCAGATCATCTATGAAGCGCGCGGCGTCTGCCTGATCCTCGGCCCGTGGAACTTCCCGCTCGGCCTCGTCTTCGGCCCGCTTGCCGCTGCCGTCGCGGCCGGCAATTGCTGCATCCTCAAGCTCACTGATCTCTGCCCCGCCACCGAGAAGGTTGCTGCGAAGATCGTGAAGTCGGTCTTCGAGGAGAATGAGGTTGCCGTGTTCGAGGGCGATGTCAGCGTCGCCACCGCACTGCTCGACCTGCCGTTCAATCACATCTTCTTCACCGGCAGCACGCGGGTCGGCAAGATCGTGATGACCGCCGCCGCCAAGCATCTCGCCAGCGTCACGCTGGAGCTGGGCGGCAAGTCGCCAGTCATCATCGATGAGGGCGCGGACGTCGAGAAGATCGCGGCCGATCTCGCCGGCGCCAAGCAGTTCAATGGCGGCCAAGCCTGCATCTGCCCGGACTATGTGTTCGTGAAGGAAGACCAGAAGGCAAAGCTGGTCGAGGGCTTCAAGGCGAACGTCGAGAAGAATCTCTATGAGAACGGCCAGATCAAGAAGGAAGGCATCGCCCAGGTCGTCAATCAGGCCAACTTCAATCGCGTGAAGGGCCTCTTCGACGATGCCGTGGCGCAGGGCGCCACCGTTGCCGCGGGCGGCGTGCTGGAGGCGGAAGACCGCACCATCCACCCGACCATGCTGACCGACGTCAATCCGCAGATGAAAATCCTGCAGGAAGAGATTTTCGCGCCCATCCTGCCGGTGATGACTTACGACAATCTCGATCAGGCGATCAGCTACATTGAGGAGCGCGACAAGCCGCTCGCGCTGTATGTCTACAGCAATGACGAAGCCAATGTGCAAAAGATCCTCAACCGCACCTCGTCAGGCGGCGTGACCGTGAACGGCGTCTTCTCGCATTATCTGGAGAACCGCCTGCCCTTCGGCGGCGTCAATGGCAGCGGCATGGGCAGCTATCATGGCTATTTCGGCTTCAAGGCCTTCAGCCACGAACGCGCGGTGTACATTCACCAGACGGCCGCCTGAAAACGCGACCTGAACATTGGCGCGGAGCGGAGGGGCAGCCCCTCTCCGCTCCCGCATCCCGCGCCGGTGAACGAGCGGGCTTACTTCTTCTTCGGGGGCGGCCCGCTCTCGACAAGCGATTTGAGCGGGTAGCGCGTGCCAGCCACGACAATCGCGCCGAACCGGTCGAGCCGATCCAGGCCCTTGGTCTCGAAGCCGATAGATTGAGCAAAGGGCAGGTCCGGTGCGCCGGTCATCAACGTCGCCAGATACCATTGCCCGCCACTGGCCTGCACATAAATCTGATCGTCACTGACCGCCTGCCAATCGCGAATGCCGCGCTGGTCGACAAAGGGGATCGACGCTTCCTTGCCGGCGCCGCCCTGCGCGGCCGGCTGGGCAATGACGGGCGCACCAGCCAGCAGCAGCGCGCTTGCCAGCATCGCTTTTCTGAAATGGGTCATGGCGTGCATCCTTCCGATAATGATGTGAGTCCGGATCATGGCGTTACGATAGCATGACGCGCGTGAAGCGGCGATGAACCGTTCGGCGCTGCGTAATATCGCTTCATCGCAACTCTAGAATCGCCGCATGGCGTCGCTGAAATGCCGCCGGCACAGCGCCACATAACGATCATTGCCGCCGATCTCCGTCTGCGCGCCTTCCCGGACCGCCTCGCCGCGCTCGTCCACCCGCAGGTTCATCGTTGCCTTTCGTCCGCAATGGCAAACCGCCTTGAGCTCGACCAGCGTATCGGCAATGCCGAGCAGCACCGCCGAGCCCGGGAAAAGCTTGCCCTGAAAATCGGTCCGTAGCCCGTAGCACAGGACGGGAATACCGAGCTCGTCGGCCACGCGGGCGAGCTGCCAGACCTGCTCCGGCGAGAGGAACTGCGCCTCATCGACCAGCACGCAGGCAATCGGCCCTTCAAGATGCGCCGCCTGGATGCGCCCGTGCAGATCGGTCATGGCATCGAAGCTGTGGGCGGCAGCGCGCAGCCCAAGCCGGCTGCCGATGCTGTCCACTGTTTCATTATCACCCTCCCGCGCTGTCCCCTGCGCCGTCCACAGCATCGTCGCCATGCCCCGCTCGCGATAATTGAAGTCCGCCTGCAGCAGATTGGTGGACTTCCCCGCATTCATCGAGGCGTAGTAGAAATAGAGCTTGGCCATGCCGCAGCTTTGCCTGCGCGGCGCCTTTTCGACAAGCGGGGAGACCCCGCGCAGGCCCCGCCCGGCCATGACCGGCCCTTTCGCTTTCTATTCCAACGCCATCGTGCTACACCATGCGGGCTTAACGTCGCCTTTGACGGATATCGGACCGCTTCAGCGTCCCCCTTTGTCCCCATCTAGCCTCACGAAGCCGGGACGCGCGAATGCATCGCGCGTGCCCGATTACCATTTGGGAACAAGGATACCCAATATGACCATCGGAACAGTCAAGTTTTTCAATGCCGACAAGGGCTATGGTTTCATCGCGCCGGAAGACGGCGGCAATGACGCCTTCGTGCACATCTCGGCTGTCGAGCGCGCCGGCATGCACACCCTGCAGAAGGATCAGCGCATTTCCTACGAGCTGGAAAATGACAAGCGCGGCAAGGCTTCGGCCGTGAACCTTCAGGCTGTCTGAAGAAAAGGGCTGCCCGACGACCGGGCAGTTTGAAGATACAGGGCCGGGCGGCATCGTCGCCCGGCCTCCTCGCCCGAAGTGGCGAAACGGAGCTGAATTCTACGCATGAAAAAATACAAAGAGCCGGACTTTCAATCACGCATTGCTGCCGCAGCCGATGCCCGCAACGAGGTGATGGCAAAATTGCGCACGCGCGCGCCCGTCGATCCGGAAGTCGCTGCTGCCCGCGCTGCCGCCGCACAGGCACAGGAAGCTGCCCAGCAGGAAAAGCATCGCCTCGCCCGGCTGGCCGCGCAAGAGCGCAAGGCCGCCAAGCAGGCCAAGGCTGAGGAAGCCGCCGCTGCAAAGGCAGCCAAAGAGGCAAAGAAAAAGCCCGAACTCACCGAAGCCGAACGCAAGGCCGCCCGCGACGCGCGCTACCTCGCGCGCAAGAACCGATAAGATGTGGGCCTGCGCGGTTCCGCTCCGCGCAGACTTCACTCACCCCCCTTTCCGCCGGGAGCCGATAATGAGCCGCGAGACGATCAAACCCTTCCTCATCACCAAGGACGATGGCGGCAATTTCCGCCTGACGGTGCGCGAGACGCGCTATAATTCGCAGGGCTATCCGCTGGTCACCTCCACGCTGCAGGACGAGACCTTCACGACGGCCACGCAAGCCCGCGCCTTCGCGCGTGACACGTTCAAGGCCGAGCCGGGGCAATACGCCACCAAGTGAGGGCGTGGAGCAGTCCGCCCCTCTCGGGCAGACTGCACCCCCGATCATCAGCCCGGCCAGGCAAGCCCTATCGCGTGATCCCGGATGCCCACGGGCCAATCGGCCGCGAGTGCCGTGAAACGCGGTAGATCGTCTGCATAGAGCGCGCGAATGGCCTCCTCGAATCCCGGCTTGTCGCCGGCGATGGCCGAGAGGAAGCGATAGGCCGCATCCCGCCCTGCTTCGGCCGGGGGCTGCGCTTTCATCGCCTGATCGACCAGCCGCCGCAGCACCGCCGATGCGCCTGTGCGCTGCTGGGCCAGCCAATCCCAATGGCGCGGCAGCAGCGTCACTTCGCGCGCCGTAACGCCGAGCTTTGGCCGACCGCGGCCCCGCGCCTCTGTGGCGGCAGGGGCAGCAGCGAGCGCTGTGTCGCTGATGTCGACATCCACTTGAGCCCCGGTTTCATCGTCGAAGATCAACAGGTCAGAGGCGCGCGGCATCGGCGCCAGCGTTCGGATCGTCTCAGCGATATGATCGCGGGGGCCGCTTGCGATCCAGAGGTCGCCGGCAAAGGCGGTATAGGTTTTCATCGGCTGTACTCCTGTTCGGAGTCGCCTTTATACCCGGATATTAATCGAGTCAATTAAACCCGGATATTATTCTTCATCCTCGTCCAAATCCTGCGCCACCTTGGGCGAGCGGAGGATCGCGTCGATGTGGCTGCCTTCCTCGAAGCTCTCATCGCTGAGAAATTTGAGCTTGGCGGCGAACTTCATCTTCACGCGCTTGGCGACCTCGCGCTGCAGATAGGCGGTGTTGGTGCGAAGTGCCTTGAGCACCACCTCTTCATCCCGCCCCAGCAACGGCTTCACGAACACCGTGGCATGGCGCAGATCGGGCGACATGCGCACTTCCGTTACCGTCACGACGTGACTGGCGAGCACATCGTCATGCACATCGCCGCGCTGGAGCACGTCCGCCAGCACATGGCGCACCTGCTCCCCCACCCGCAGCAACCGGACGGAAGGTTCCCCCGAACCGCTCATGACTTACCTCCTTCGCGGCGCGCCGGACGTCAGAGCGTCCGTGCGCGTTCCTCGACTTCGAAGAGCTCGAGTGTATCGCCGACCTTGATGTCGTTGGTGTTCTCGAGCACCGCACCGCACTCCATACCGGCCCGCACTTCGGACACGTCGTCCTTGAAGCGCCGCAGCGAGGCGATGGTGGTGGCGGAGACGATGACATTGTCGCGCGTGAGGCGTGCGTTGACGCCCTTGCGGATGACACCATCCTGCACCAGCAAACCGGCCGCCTTGTCCTTCTTGCCGGCCGGGAAGACCTGCAGGACCTGTGCGGCACCGATGACCGTCTCGATGCGCTCTGGCGCAAGCTGGCCGGCCATTTCGCGCTTCACTTCCTCGATGAGGTCGTAAATCACGTCATAATAACGCAGCGAGACCTTGTCGCGCTCGGCAAGCTGACGCGCCTTGGCATTGGGACGCACGTTGAAGCCGATCAGCGGCGCACGGCTGGCGGCGGCCAGCGTCACGTCGCTCTCGGTGATCGCGCCCACACCGGAGTGGAGCACGCGCACCTTGATCTCATCCGTGGAGGCGCGGGTGAGCGATCCAATGATCGCTTCCACCGTGCCCTGCACGTCGCCCTTGATGACGACCGGATATTCGATGACCTGCGTGTTGAGCGCCGAGAACATATGCTCGAAGCTCGTCGGGGCCGCCGTGGTGCGCTTGCGCGTCGCCAGCTCCTGACGATAGGCCGCGACCTCGCGGGCCCGCGCCTCGCTCTCGACCACGCTGAGCTGGTCGCCCGCCATCGGCACGCCGGCAAGGCCAAGCACCTCGACCGGAACCGAAGGCCCAGCTTCCTTCACCTGGTGACCCTTGTCGTTGACCATGGCGCGGACTTTGCCCGAATGCTCGCCGACGACGAAGATATCGCCGACCTTGAGCGTGCCACGACCCACGAGGATCGTCGCGACCGGACCACGGCCCTTGTCGAGCTGCGCTTCCACGACCGTGCCTTCAGCGGCGCGCTCGGGATTGGCCTTCAGCTCCAGCAGTTCGGCCTGCAGCAGGATCTTGTCGATCAGGTCATCGAGGCCGGTGCGCTTAAGCGCGGAGACTTCCACGTCCTGCGTGTCGCCGCCCATATCCTCGACGATGACTTCATGCTCGAGCAGACGCTCGCGCACGCGCTGCGGATTGGCATCCGGCTTGTCGACCTTGTTGATCGCCACGATCATCGGCACGCCGGCAGCCTTGGTGTGGTTGATCGCCTCGATTGTCTGCGGCATCAGCCCGTCATCCGCCGCGACCACGAGGATCACGATGTCAGTGACGTTGGCACCGCGTGCACGCATCTCGGTGAACGCTTCGTGACCCGGCGTATCGAGGAAGGTGATGATCTCACCCCCCTTGGTCTTCACCTGATAGGCGCCGATATGCTGGGTGATGCCGCCCGCTTCGCCCGCCACCACATCGGTGCCGCGCAGGGCATCGAGCAGCGAGGTCTTGCCGTGATCGACATGGCCCATGATCGTGACGACCGGAGGACGCGTGACCAGCGATTCCGCAGCATCCACGTCGCTCGCGGTATCGATCTCGATATCGGAATCGGATACGCGCTGGATGCGGTGGCCGAATTCCTCGACCAGCAGCTCAGCCGTATCCTGGTCGATCGTCTGATTGACGGTGACCGCCATGCCCAGCTTGAAGAGCGACTTGACGAGGTCCGCGCCCTTCTCGGCCATACGGTTGGCGAGTTCCTGAACGGTGATCGCCTCCGGCACGATGACATCGCGGGACTGCTTCTCGCGCGGCTGTGACGAGCCGGAGAAGTGCGAACGACGCTCCTTCTCGCGGGCACGGCGCAGCGCGGCGAGGCTGCGCGCGCGGGCGCTGTCATCATCGGCGAGCGCACGGTTGACGGTGAGCTTGCCGGCCTGACGACGATCGTCGCCACCCTTCTTGCGCTCGACCTTGGCTGGTTCCGGACGCTTGATGACCGGGGCGGCCACAGGCGTGAAACGACGGGGCGCGGGACGCTCGGGCGTCGCGCCAGTCGCGGCCTTGGGAGCCTCTTCGGCAGGTGTCGCGGTCTCTGCAGCCACAGGTGCCGCCGGAGCAGCCTCTTGCGCGGGCGCCTGAGCCGCTTTCGCTTCGGCTTCCTGGCGCTGGCGCTCGGCTTCTTCCTCCGCGCGGCGATTGTCCTCAGCGCGGCGCTTCTCTTCCTCGGTCGCGGCAAGGCGGGCGGCCTCTTCACGGCGGCGCGCATCTTCCAGCGCGGCCATGCGGGCTTCCTCGGCCTCACGCAGCAGCTTGGCCTGCAGTTCCTGCCGGCTCATCAGGCTATCCGTCGAGGAGGCGCGCGGGGCCGACGCCGGGGTCGGCGCGGGACGAGCGGCGGGCGGCGGCGGCGGTGCCGGCGGCGCGACGGGCGCGGCCTGCTCGGGCACGGCGCGCGCCGTCTCAGCCTCACCGGGTTTGCCGATGACGCGACGGCGCTTCACCTCAACGACGACCGTATTCTTCCGGCCGTGGCTGAAGCTCTGCTGCACCTGGCCGGCCTCGACCGTCCGCTTGAGACCAAGCGGTTTACGGCCCAGAGTCGGCTTGTCTTCCCTATTGTCACTCATCGACGCAATCTAACCCTTCATCTTCCATCCGGCGCACCCCCGCAGAGGTGACCCGAGTCGTTCGTCCTCACGCCAGAGGCGCGGGATCATCGTCCATATGCCTGACGACTGCCGAACCGGAGCTCGGCGCCGCGTTAGCGCATCCCAGATAGTTTTGCCAGCGACCGAGCAGACCGGAGAGGCGGCCTGCCGCAGCAGCGTTTGTCACCGCGATATGGACGACATTGTTTCTGCCCAATGCCATAGATAGGGCGTCGCGGTCCACCGGCAAGCGTGTACCGGCAAATTCCTCGCCTTCCCGCTCCTCGCCGACCCGCCAGGCCTGATCCAGCTTGCGCACCCCGTCATCGCCGGCATCCGCCGCGTGCAGCAGCATGCGGACCTGTCCACGCCGGGCCGCGACATCGATCTTGTCGAAACCGGTGGCGAGATTGGAAGCCTTGGCCTCCAGCCCCAGCCGCGCCATGAAATCATCGCGCAACGCAACCGCGATCCGCTCGGCCAGATCGTCGGGCACGGTAAGCGGCTCACCCTTGAACGCCCGCGCCAATGCGCCGCGCAGCCGGCCCTTGACCATAGCCTCCTCAAGCGTCGCGCGATCGACACCCAGCCAGGCGCCGCGCCCCGGCGCCCGCGCGCGGACGTCCGGCAACACGTCGCCATCGGGCGAAATGGCCAGACGGATCAGCGCCGCCGGGCCGGCGTGGGTGCTGGAGAGAATGCAGCGACGCTCAGACATGGGCACCTCCTGTGAGTTGCCCGTCTAAGACCATCGCCTCCAAACTTCCGTTCGTGTCGAGCCCTTCGACTGCCCGCAGGCGGGCGCTCAGGATAAACTTCAGCCGAAAGGCTGAAGTCGAGACACGCGAGCGCAGTCCTATCGTGTCTCGACTTCGCTCGACACGAACGGGATGGATGAGCATTTTCTCGTTTAGCTTAGCCCAGCCCCCCGCTTCCGCAGGAGCAGCCGGGCGCGCAGCGATGATTGGAAGCCTCAGCCTCTCATTGGGAGGAATTCGCAGCATCGGCGACCTCCCTTTGCGCGGCTTCCCGCTCGGAAACGAGGATGCCCGCAGCGCCCCAGTTGTCCGCCGACACCTCATCGATGACGACGAACACCTGCTCGGGCCGCTTGCCGAGGCGATCGACCAGCGAACGCGTAACATCGGCGACCAGAGCCGCCTTCTGTTCGCGCGTCACGCCTTCGATCACCTCGATCTTCACGTAGGGCATCAGGCGTTGCCTTCCACTTCATCCTCAGCGGCGCCCTCTGCAGCCGGCTCGTCTTCGAACCAGTGCGCGCGGGCCGCCATGATGATCTCGTTGCCCTGCTCTTCGCTCAGGCCATATTCGGCGAGAATGCCGCCCTTGTCCTCGGAGACTTCGCGGCGACGACGCGGGTCGTTGCGCTTCTTGGCCACCAGCTCGTCGGTGGCGAGATCGGCGAGATCGTCCAGCGTCTTGATGCCTGCCTTGCCCAGCGTAACCAGCATGGCCTCGGTGAGGTGCGGCATCTCGGCCAGCGCATCATCGACGCCAAGACCACGGCGCTCTTCGCGCGCAGCGGCCTCGCGGCGGTCCAGCGCTTCCTGCGCGCGGCTTTGCAGCTCCTGCGCCAGCTCGTCGTCAAAGCCCTCGATGGAAGCCAGCTCGTCGATGCCGACATAAGCAACTTCCTCCAGCTCGGTGAAGCCTTCGGCAACCAGCAGCTGCGAGAGCGTCTCGTCCACGTCCAGCTCGTTCTGGAACATTTCGGAGCGCTGCACGAACTCGCGCTGACGCTTCTCGCTCGCGTCCGCCTCGGTCATGATGTCGATGGCCTTGCCGGTGAGCTGGCTGGCAAGACGGACGTTCTGGCCGCGACGACCGATGGCGAGGCTGAGCTGATCGTCAGGCACGACAACCTCGATGCGCTCTTCCTCCTCATCGATCACCACGCGGGCGACCTGGGCGGGCTGGAGGGCGTTGACGACGAAAGTCGCCGTGTCCTCGCTCCAAGGAATGATGTCGATCTTCTCGCCCTGCATTTCCTGCACGACGGCCTGCACGCGGCTGCCCTTCATGCCGACGCAGGCGCCGACCGGATCGATGCTGCTATCGCGACTGATCACGCCGATCTTGGCGCGCGAACCCGGATCGCGGGCGGCGGCCATGATGGTGATGATGCCATCGTAGATTTCCGGCACTTCCTGCGCGAACAGCTTCTTCATGAAGTCGGGGTGCGCGCGGCTGAGGAAGATCTGCGGGCCACGGTTCTCGCGACGCACATTGAGGATCAGCGCACGGACGCGATCGCCGACGCGCACGACTTCGCGCGGGATCTGCTGGTCGCGGCGGATCACACCCTCGGCACGGCCAAGGTTCACGACCACATGGCCGAACTCGACCGACTTGACGACGCCGGTGATGATCTCACCCACGCGATCCTTGAATTCCTCGAACTGGCGCTCGCGCTCGGCATCGCGCACCTTCTGGAAGATCACCTGCTTGGCGCTCTGTGCGTCGATGCGACCGAGGTCGACGGGCGGCAGCGGATCGACGATGAAATCGCCGATCACGGCATCCTTCTGGAGCTTCTGCGCAGCCTTGAGGTCGACCTGCTTAAAATAGTCCTCGACCACCTCGACCACTTCGACGACGCGCCACAGGCGCAGGTCGCCGGTCTCGGGATCGAGCTTGGCGCGAATGTCGTTCTCGGCACCGTAGCGCGCCCGGGCGGACCGCTGGATCGCGTCTTCCATCGCCTCGATGACGATGGCCTTGTCGATCATCTTCTCGCTTGCCACCGAATTGGCAATGGCAATCAGCTCGGCCTTGTTGGCGGAAATGGCGTTGGCCATGAGAGTCAGTCTTCCTGTTCCTGGGTGACGATTTCGTCCGCGCCCTCGGTGGAGAGCGGGACAGTAGCAGAAATCAGCGCATCGGTCAGCATCAGCTTGGCGCTGTCGATATTGGCAAAGTCCACGACGATGCGGCCAGCCTTGGGATCATCGACCAGCACCTGCTCGCCCTCGATGCCCGCAAGAATGCCGCGCACCTGCTTGCGGCCATCCTCCATGGGCGTCACGAAATGAACGCGTGCCTCATGCCCGGCCCAGTCGCTGTAGTCCTTGAGGCGGGTGAGCGGCCGGTCGATGCCCGGCGAGCTGACCTCCAGACGATAGGCGTCCTCGATGAGCACGTCGCCCGCTTCTTCCAGCGCATCGAACTTGTCCGAGATGCGGCGCGAGAGGCTGGCGCAATCATCGATGTTGAGCTGGCGCGTATCGGGCCGCTCGGCCATGATCTGCAGCGTCCGATCATCGCCCTGGCCGAAGAGCAGCACGCGCACGAGATCGAGCCCCAGAGCCTTCGCCTCCGACGCCACAACCGTCTCGATCCGCGCAATATCGCTCATTCGCACTCCCTATGCCTGCGCCTCGTCCGGACATGGACACGCGACAGGGTTTCGCCGCCGGCCCCTCTCGGCGCCGACCCCAACTTCGCAACGATGTCAGGAAAGCAAGGGCCATATAGGCGGAGTCGCAGTTGAAGGCAAGCTGCATGGCAAACGCCGCGAGCGGGATTGCAGCGAGCCGCACCTTGAAGCTTCAAGGGAAGAGGCAGGCGAACCTCACCGGAACTTGCACCCGGTGGAAAGCGCCTGACTCTGTCGCTGCCTCAGGTGCCGGCCCCGTCCGGGCCGATTGCCCCCGGCAACGCTACTTCGGGCGGCGAAGATGCCGTCCGACGGTATTTGAGGGAACTTTTTGATCGCGCATGACGCCACGAGCCCATTTGCAGAGAAACCCTAAGATTGAAAGGTTTAGACGCGCTCTTCGTAGTCGAACGCCACCCTCGCGCCAGTGAACTGTTCAATTTCGGGTCACATTGGATGGTTAACCGATCATCAACATCTTTGACAGGACTGAAACGGAACAGATATCTCCAAGACCTCAGGTGGGGTGACCTTTGACAGATGCAAAGCGCCAGATGGGCCCGGATTACCGGACTCCCGTCATGGGCGCACGCATTTCCGGGGCAAAACCTGAAAGTTAATATCTGTGGGAGTTATAGATCATGTTTCACAAGTCTTTCAGGAAAGCCGTACTGCTGTCGGCTGCGACCATTGCCGCGACGGCGATGCTGCCGGCGTCCGCCTCGGCAGCCACCTTCTTGCTGACCAGCGGCGGCAATAGCGATGGCTCCATCGGCAACGTGCGCACCTACACCGGGTCGGACGGCACCAAGCTGGAAGTCACGGCTTACAGCCTCAACGACACGACCCTGTCGAAGGCTGCCGTCGGCGCCTACACGCCTGGCCTCGGTGTCCTCAATGGCCCCAACGACGACTCGCACACGGTCGACAATAACGGCTATACGGACATCCTGGTGTTCCAGTTCGACAAGATGGTCACCGTCGATAAGATCGGCCTCGTGAGCTTCGGCGACACCGACATCAATTATGCTATCGGCAGCACCAACGTGGCCTTCAACAGCACGTTCACGATCGCGAACTATTCCACGTTCACGTCGCTGTTCGGCACCTCGATTTACTCGAGCGGCAACGGTCAGGACCAGAACCGTGATATCAATCCGAACAATCTGTCCGGCAACCTGTTCTACGTGGCTGCCGCCTTCAATGACAGGCAGAGCAACGACAGCTTCAAGGTCAACGGTATCACTTACGCCGTCACGCAGACGTCGGCTCCGGTTCCTGAGCCGGCCACCTGGGGCATGATGATCTGCGGTCTGGCCGTGACCGGCTACGCCATGCGTCGCCGCAAGACCAACGCGACCATCAGCTTCGCCTGATCGTTCAGGAAAAGTCGATATGAGAAAGGGGAGCTTCGGCTCCCCTTTTTTGTCAGCATCTCGGGCGTGGGTGAGGCCCGCCACTCAAGCTGCGTTCTGGCGGGCGGCGCGCGCC
This sequence comes from Sphingobium sp. B10D7B, assembly GCF_025961955.1. NCBI lineage: Bacteria > Pseudomonadati > Pseudomonadota > Alphaproteobacteria > Sphingomonadales > Sphingobiaceae > Sphingobium > Sphingobium sp. B10D7B. The sequence goes on along the minus strand of NZ_JAOQOQ010000001.1, from coordinate 749,608 downwards.
AAGCTCTTGTTATAGAACGGTCTACCGCCAAGCCGCTCTTGTCGCTATGGTCGGATATCCCACCCTTCGCCGGAGATCCGCCCCATGAATGTCCGTAAGCTCGGCCTGACCTGTGCCGTCAGCCTCGCCATAGTCGCCTGCGGCAGTGCGTCCGCGCCCGATGAGGTCAAGGCGGCAAGCGGCGCACCGTTCCAGACCACGGAAGTCGCGCAGTTCGCCTCGCCATGGGCCATGGAGTTCCTGCCGGACGGGCACATGCTGGTCACGCAGAAGGAAGGCGTGCTGATCCTGCTCGACCCGCAAAGCGGCCGCAAGCAGACGGTGAGCGGCACGCCCAGCGTGAAGAGCGACGATCAGGGGGCGCTCATGGATGTGCGGCTCGCCCCGGATTATGCGACCAGCAAGACGATCTATTTCAGCTTTTCGGAAGCCGCCGAGGGCAAGAAGAGCCGCGTCGCTCTGGCGACCGCAAAGCTGGACCCGACAGCAGCGACAATGAGCGACGTGCGGGTGATCTTCCGGGGCGACGATCGCTCCGACAAGGGTGGCCATTATTCCGGCCGAATCGCCTTCTCGCCGGACAAGACCCGTCTCTTCTTCACCGCTGGCGACCGCCAGTTGATGACGCCGGCGCAGGAGCCGGGCGCGACGCTCGGCAAGGTCCTGCGCCTCAACCTTGATGGCAGCCCGGCAGCCGGCAATCCGCTCGCGGCGAAGGGCTTCCACCCGGCCGTTTGGTCCTATGGCCACCGCAATCTGCTCGGCATTGTCTTCGATGCCGATGGGCGCCTGTGGGAAATGGAAATGGGGCCGCGCCATGGCGATGAGATCAACCTCATCAAGCCCGGCCTCAACTATGGCTGGCCCAATGCCTCCATGGGCAATCATTATGACGGCAAGGCCATCCCGGACCATCAGCCGGGCGACGGCTATGAAGCGCCGAAGGTCTTTTGGGTTCCGGCGATCTCGCCCGGCGGGCTGGACTATTACAATGCCGACCTCTTCCCGCAGTGGAAGAACTCACTGTTCATCACCGGCCTCTCCGGCAAGTCGCTCGACCGCATCGCGCTTGATGGCGAAACCGCGACCAAGGTCGATCACTGGGACATGGGCGCGCGCATCCGCGCGGTACGCGCCGGACCGGACGGCGCGATCTGGCTGCTTGAGGACGGAGAAAATGGCCGCCTCCTCAAGCTGACGCCCGCAGCCTGATCCAGCCGCGCGCCGCTTCGCGCTCGGTCAAGGCGCGCGCGGCCTCGGTCATTGCTCCCGGCCGGCCCACCGCTTATGGGCCGGCGGAACAAAAGACCGACTGGAGAAGAGCGCCTATGTCATTCCGTCCGCACCGCATCGCCCTGGGAGCGGCTTTGGCCCTGGGCGTCGCATCGCCCACGCTCGCCCAGACCACCCCTGCGATACCGCCTGCGGCCCCCACCCCGGCCAAGGTCGACCTCTCCCAATTGCCCTTCACGATCACCGAGGTCGCAACCTTCGATTATCCCTGGTCGATGGCCTTCCTGCCGGACGGCAAACAGCTCGTGACCCAGAAGCGCGGGGCGATGGTCCTTTTCGATCCGCGCACGGGCGACAAGACGGTACTGCTGGGCACGCCGACTGTCGTCAGTGAGGGCCAGGCGGCATTGATGGACGTGGTGCTCGCGCCGGACTTCGCCACCAGTCGCCAGATCTATTTCAGCTTTTCCGAACCCGGCGAAGGCAAGGAAACCGGCACTGCGCTGGCCATCGCCACGCTCGATGAAGCCGGCGGCGCCCTCAAGGACGTCAAGATCATCTTCCGCGCCACGCCCAATATGGTGAGCGGCGCCCATTATTCCGGCCGCATCGCCATCGCGCCGGACAAGCGCAGCCTGTTCTTCACCAATGGCGAGCGCGCCAAGTTCGATCCGGCGCAGGACCCCAAGTCGACGCTCGGCAAGGTGCTGCATCTCAATCTCGACGGGACACCCGCCGCCGGCAATCCGCTGGCGGCCAAGGGCTTCCATCCCGCCATCTGGACCTATGGCCAGCGCAACCTGACCGGCCTCGCCTTCGATGCGAATGAGCGTTTGTGGCAGGTGGAAATGGGCCCGCTGGGCGGCGACGAGCTGAACCTCGTCAAGGCCGGCGCCAATTATGGCTGGCCGATCCGCTCCTACGGCGACCATTATGACAAGCGCCCCATCCCGGACCACAGCGCCGATGACGGGTTCGAGAAGCCCAAGCTCTACTGGAACCCTTCGCTCGCGCCGTCCTCGCTGGCTTATTACAATGCCGACCTGTTCGCGGACTGGAAGAACTCGCTGTTCATCACCGGCCTGTCCGGTCAGGCGCTTGTTCGCATCTCACTTGACGGCGAGACGGCGACCAAGGCCGACCGTTGGCGCATGGGAATGCGGCTGCGCAACGTGCGGGTCGGGCCGGATGGCGCGCTCTGGCTGCTCGAAGACAGCCCCAAGGGCCGGATGCTCAAGCTGACGCCGAAAGGCTGAGCGAGCCGGAGGGCGGTCGCTGGCCTAAGCGTCCGCCCAGCGGCGCAGCAGATTATGATAGACCCCGGTCATGCGGATCACTTCGGCATGACCCTGCCCCAGCGTGGCGGCCAGTTGCTGGATGCTGCTGTCGAGATCGAACAGGATCTGCCGCTCACCGTCGTCGCGGATCATCGATTGCAGCCAGAAGAAGCTCGCCACCCGGCGGCCGCGCGTCACCGGCTCCACCCGATGCAGGGAGGATGACGGGTAGAGCACGGCATGGCCGGCCGGCAGCTTGACCTGCTGCACGCCGAATTGCGTCTCGACTGTCAGTTCACCGCCATCATAAGCCTCGGGCGGCTCGAGGAAGATCGTCATCGACAGGTCCGAACGGACGCGAAAGCCGGTGCCGGCCTGGATCCGCACGGCATTGTCGACATGCACGCCAAAGGACTGCCCACCCGCATAGCTGTTGAACAGGGGCGGAAAGATCTTGAGCGGCAGCGCTGCGGCAATGAACAAAGGATTGCGGCCCAGCGCGTCGCGGATGATCTCGCCGGCCTGTTGGGCCTGCGGCGCCTCCTCTGGCAACTGAAGGTTGTTCTTGGCCAGCGCCGACTGATGGCCCGAGGTGACGTTGCCATCTACCCACGCGGCGGAATCGATGAGATCACGCACCTTGGCGAGCGTCGGCCCGTCGAGCACCTCTGGAATGGGGATCAGCATGAAGCGCCTTATGCGTTGTCTTGGGATTGAATGACGAAGGGGATTTCCACCACGCCTTTCACGAAAACCGGCTGGCCATCACGCAAGGTGGGCCGCCAGCGCCAGCGCTTGACGGCATCGAGCGCGGCCTTGTCGAGCCGAGTGAAACCGCTGCTGCGCGCGATCCTGATATCTTCCACGCAGCCATCGAGGCCCACGGTCAAGGCCAGCAGGACCACGCCCTGCTCCCGCTTGCGGCGGCTCTCAATGGGGTAACGCGGCGCCTTGCCGGCCACCATTTGCGTGCCCAGGTCGCCGCCGTCGGTGACCGAGGGCACTGAGACCGGTGCGGCGGCCGGGCGGGGCGGCGCCGGCGGCCCCGGTGCCATGACCGGGACAACTGGAATATCCGGCCTTGCGGCCACCATCGGCGGATCAATCCGTGGAATGTCGATCTGTGGCCGCGGCACCACCACCTCCGGCGCGGCGGGCGGCGGGGGCGGCGCGTCGACGGGCGGCGGAGGCGGCGGCGAAGAGATCAGATTGACCGTGAAGACCTTGGGCGCCTCACCCACCTTGAAACTGGGCCCGAGGCGGGTGACAAGCGCGAACAACCCAGCATGGATCAGGATGACGAGCAGCACGACCAGCGGATTGAACCGCCGGCCCTGCCCATAGCGCCCCTGACTTGCCGAGTGTGAAATGATCACCGCGGACACCCCTTTTCGCCTGCCGCTATCGACGAGCAGGCCCATTCCGTCAATAATGCGAATCAATATTACCGGACGTGCGCCGGATCATTGATGTGGATCAGGGGCGAACCGCTTTGGGTCGGTTCGCCCCTGCCCCCCACACTCAGTAGCTGTAGGTCAGGCTGAATACGGCGGACCGCCCCACCCCCGGCTGCGCCCAGCTGTTGTTCACATTGGTCCGCACGGTGGTGACATAGTCCTCATCCGTCACGTTCTGCACGTTCACCTGCGCCAGCAGCCTCTCGGTGACCGGATAGGCCAGCATGATCCGATGCAGCGTATAGGCCGGCACATAATAGACCGGCGTCGCCGTCGGGTTCATCGAGTGGCGACCCTGATAGGTCAGGCCATAGCCCACTTCGAGACCGAACGGGAACTTGTAGGTGGTGAACAGGCTGCCCGAATGCTTAGGCGTTGCCGAGAGCGCCGTGCCGGCCGTCGGATCGGGATTGGCCACCGTGTTGCCGCAGCTTACCGGATTGGCCAGACAGAAGTCGGACACGCCCTGGATCAGCTTGCTATCCAGATACATGTAGTTGGCGAAGATCGACCAAGCTTCGGTAATGTTGCCCGTGGCGCTCAGCGACACGCCGTTCACCCGCGAGCGGCCATCGAGCACCTGATCGGGGATCGTGGGATCGCCCGAGGCCACGCGATACTTGTCGCGCTCATTGCGGAACACCGCCGCTGCGAGTTGCAGCTTGGCGTCGAACAGATCGGCCTTCACGCCAATTTCGTAATTCTTCGCCGATTCCGGTTCGACGTTGCAGGTGTTGACAGCGCAGCTGCCATCAACCGAACCCTTGGACGGTGTGCGCGAATTGCCGACCGCCACATAGGCGCTGACGTTTGGCATCGGTTTGAACACCGCGCCGACACGCCAGGAGAAGAGATTGTCCTTCGCCTCGAACGGGCCGGTCACCACGCCGGTGGTCACGTTGCGCGTCCGGGTCGAACCCTCGAAGCGCTCATAGCGCACGCCGCCGTTGATCTCGAACATGTCCGAAAGCTTCATGGTGTCAAACAGATAGGCCGCATAGCTGGTCTGCTCGCCGACATTGTAGCCGGTCTGAATGTAGTTTTGGGGACCGGTATAGATGTTGCTGCCATAGACGCGCGCCAGCGTTCCTGCCGGGGCGGCCGGTCCCGTGAGGACGGCGCCGGGGTTGGCGATGTTGGTGAGCGGATAGTAGCTCGGGGCGGCAAAGGGATTGCTGCCGTCGGCAGCGCGCAGGATGCTGCCGTTGTTCAGCGTATAACGCTCCCACAGCAGCGACCCGCCGAGAACGAGCGTGTGCTCGATGCCGCCCGTCGCGAACTCAGCGCTCAGGTCGAGCTGGTTATAGGCGGTTTCGTTGCGGATGTGGCGCGCCGTGCCGCGGCCCCCAGTCGGCAGATAATAGCCTGCCGGGACGACCAGCGTACTGCTGCCGATCGCGACGGTGCAGGCACTGCCATCCGGCTGCAGACCGTTCGCCAGGCAGAAGGTGCCCGTGGGCTGGCTGGTAACGGTGTACTGGCTGACATTCTCATAGCGGGTGAGATTGCGCACCTTCACCGTGTCGCTCAGTTCGTGCGAGAAAATCGCCTGTACCGAATCCGTGACTGACTGCTGCGTGTCGACATTGGCAAAGCCGTAATAAGCGCTTTGGTTGAAGTCGGGCAGATAGCCGCCCTGAGCCGCATAGTAGCGCAAACCGTATTGCGGCATGCCCTTGTCGTCGAGATGCTCATATTGCAGCGTCAGGCTGGTCGGCCCGTCGATGCCGATGGTGACAGCCGGCGCCACACCCCAGCGCTCGTAGAACTCCACGTCCCGGCCGGGCACGTCGTTCTTGTGGTAGACCGCGTTCAGCCGCACCGCGATCATGTCGCTCACGCGCTTGTTGAGATCGACGGTGCCGCGATAATAATTGTCCGTGCCGACGCCGGCCTGAACCGACATCTTGTCGTCCGCCAGCGGCTTCTTGGTCACTAGATTGATCGACCCGCCAACCGAGCCCGCGCCGCTGAACACCGAGTTCGCGCCATTGGCGACCTCGACCTGCTCGATATTATAGGTCTCGTTGCGGTTCATGATCGCGCCGCTGCGCACACCATCGACCGAGATGTCGTTGTTGGCTGAATAGCCGCGCAGGTTGATGCGGTCGCCATAGCCGAAGCCGCCCTCGCCGGCGCCAAAGGTGATGCCGGGCACGGTGCTCAGCACTTCGCGCAGCGTGAGCAGGTTCTGCTGCTGCAGCGTCTTGGCGCCGATCACCGTCACCGTCTGCGGCGTATCCAGCAGCGGACGCGTATATTTGGGCGACTCCGCCCGCTCGACCTTGATCTCGGACTCATCGATGGCCGTCTCGGTCACGGTCATCCCGCCCAGACGGCGCCCCTGCTCGCCATCCTGCGCGACAGCCGGCGCTGCAAACGCGACGGCGCTGACGCAGCCAAGCGCGAGAAAGGAAGTGAGATTGGCGGATTTACTCATGCGGCGTTCCCCAGTTGGTGTCATCGATCGCTATTGCGAGTCGGTCGCACCAATTAGGATATTGCGAGTGATTTGCAACACATGATTTGCGGTCAGTGTTGAGATTTACAACTTTTGGGTTCTGCAACGTGGATGACCGCGACTTCCCTTGCGTGTGCTGAATCGGCAGTCCTTATGCGCGCTTGGTGCCGCAGTTGGGCCGAGCGGCGACTGGTCTGTGATCAGAAACGACGCGGGAGTTGGCAGCCTTGGGTCTGACCCGGCCACCAACTCCCGTCCGTGATCTGCAGTCTAATCTAGCGAGGAGCGAGCGTCTGCCCTTCTCGCCTCTTAGGCGTCCGCCAAGGCCCGCTTCGCGTCTGCCTCCAGCGACCGCCCAGCGAGCAGGAACATCACCCCCGCCAACAGCGCCGTCACGACGATGACCAGCATCGAATAGCGCACGGCCACATCACCCAGCGTGGGGTGCAGCACGTCATTCAGATAGCCCACGACCAGCGGGCCGAGCGCCTGCCCGATCAGCGCAGCGCTGAACAGCAGGATGGACGTTGCGACAGCGCGCATCCTCAGCTTCGCCACGCTCATGACCGCCGCGAACACCGGGCCCTGATGGATCAGCAGGAGGAACGCCGAGGCCGCATAAGCCGCCAGCCAAACCGCCGTATCCTCGGCGAGCAGGAAGATCAGCTCAGCAGGCGCGGCAAGCAGACAGGTGATCGCCGGCAAGGTCATGCGCCAGTGGCTGGCCTTGCGGCTCAACCGGTCGATCAGCAGACCGCCCAGCACCACGCCGGCCACCCCGAACACACCCCGGATCGGACCGATGGTCGCAGCCACTTCCACCAATGTCAGGCCATGGACGCGCGTCAGGAATGTCGGCGTCCACACGCTTGCGGCAAAGACATTCAGCCCCATCAGCGTGGCGCCGATGACCAAAAAGACATAGGCACGCTGCTTGGCGAGAAAGGCCATGCTCGCCTTGAAGCTTTCCCGCGCCGCACGCTCGATGCGCTTGGCTTCGGACGCACCGCGTTCGGGTTCCTTGACGGTGAGGAAGAACAGCAGCGCCAGAAATACGCCCGGCATGCCCGCCACGACGAACATCGCGCGCCAGCCATGTTCATGGCCCACCCAGCCGACGATAGGGAAGAAGAGGATCGATGAGATCGAGACGGCCGTGCCGAAGATCGAGAAGGCCAGCGGGCGGCGCTCCGCGCGGAACAGGTCGGATATGATCGAATTGGACGGCGCAATGCCGCACGCCTCGCCCGCACCCATGAGGAAGCGCGCGATGGCGAGCTGCCAGATGTTGGCCACCCAGCCGGTCACCATCGTCATCAGGCTCCAGAAGGCAAAGCCGACAGCAATGATATTGCGCCGGTTATAGCGATCCGCCGCCCAGGCAATGGGTACGCCGAGGATGGAGTAGAACAGGAGGAAGGCCAGGCCGGACACCAGCCCGAGGGCGGTGTCCGAGACGTGCATCTCCGACTTGATGGAGGGCAGTGCCAGCCCCAGCAAGGAGCGGTCGAGATAGTTGAAGGCCGAAACCAGTGTGAGGAATCCGAGGCCGTAGACGGCGCTGAAGTTCCAATCCTTCACGCCCCCCTCAGGGCCAGAGCCAGGCCCGGTCGGGGGCGCCGTCGTTTCGGCCATCGCATCTCTCCCAGTTTATCGTCGCCTAGTTTTATCGTCGCCCGGTTTTACAGCCGGGACGCGCGCGTTTCCTTCGCGGTTATGAATTCGATCAGCGCAGGTTGCCCCGCCTCGATCGCGGCCAGCGCGCGGTGAATGGCCGGGACAATCTCTTCCGGGCGCGTGACGCGCTCGCCATGGCCGCCAAGCGCCTTGGCGAAATCGGCGTAATGGCCGGAGATATCCGTGGCGCGATAGCGCTCGGTTGCCACCGGCATCACCGGCAGCTCGATGGCCATGGCCTCATTGTTGAGCAGGATTGACAGGATGGGCAGGCGCTCGCGCACCGCCGTCTCGAAGTCCATGCCGGTAAAGCCGATGGCGGCATCACCCCATACGTTGATGCACAGCTTGTCCGGGCAGGCGAGCTTGGCGCCCATGGCGAGGCCAAGACCATAGCCAAGCTGCGTGGACTTGCCCCAGCCGATATAGCTGAGCGGCGTGATCGACTTCCAGTAGGGCGTCAGCTGATCGCGCGGGCTGCCGGCATCATGGGTGATGATGGTGTTGGCAACGTCCACGGTCTTCTGGAGATCCCAGAGCACGCGGTAGGGGCTGATCGGCGCATCGTCGCTCTCTAGCAGCGGCAGCCAGTTCGCCAACCACTCCTTCTCGACCTTGGCGATTTCCGCGGCCACCGGCCCGGCGTCGCGGGGCGCTGACACCAGCGCGCGGCACGCCTCGAGCAGCATCCCCAGCGTCAGCTTGGCGTCGCCGGCCAACGCCATCTCGCAGGGCACGTTCTTGTTGAAGTCAGCCGGATCGAGCGTCGAATGGATCACCCGCTTGCCCTGCGGCATCTTCACGCCGAACGCCGTCTCGCTGAAGCTGCAGCCGATGCCGAAGATGAGGTCCGCCTCATCGAGGAAATGCCGCAATTGGCCCGAAATAGCCGCACCGCCCGAACCGAGCGCCAGTGGATGCGTCTCGTCGAATGCACTTTTGCCTTCAAGGCTGGTGGAAACCGGGATAGCCAGCAGTTCGGCCAGCGCCTTCAGTTCGTCATAGGCTTCGGCCCAATGCACGCCCTGCCCGGCATAGATTACCGGGCGCTTGGCGGCGACCAGCGCCTCGGCCGCGCGCTTCACCGCGTCCGGCTCGGGGGCGTAGCGGGTGGTGACCACCGGCTGATAGCTCTCGGGCGCGTCGATCTCTTCGCCCAGCACGTCCCAGGGCATCTCGACCAGCACCGGGCGCAGACGGCCATTGCGCAGCTGCGTGAAGGCACGGCGCATGATGTTCTGCGTCTCCGCCGCAACCGTGATCGGCTCGGCATGTTTGGTCACATCCCGCATCGATACGCTGGCATTGAAATTGTCCGGCACGAAAGCGATGCGGCGGGCATAGCCCTGCGGCAGCACCAACACGGGCACGGATTCGGAGTAAGCCTGTGCCACCCCGCCATAGGCATTTTCCGTCCCCGGTCCATGTTGCATGGCGAACACCCCCATGCGCTTGCCCCGCGTCAGGCGGGACAGCGCATCGGCCATGTGAACGCCCGTCCGCTCCTGGCGGACGATGACCGGGCGGATGCCGATTGCGGCGGCATCCTCCAGCACGGCGTTGCGCGGATAACCGAAAATGACGTCTACACCCTCACGCTTGAGGATGTTGGCGATGGCAGCACTGACTTTCATGGGGTAATTTCAATCCTTCCTGGGGCCTTTCGGGCCGATCGGCCTCTCGCCCATGACCGTCGTGCGGATGAGATGCCGACGTTCGTACTTGAAATCATGGACGCCACGATGAAGCAAGAAACGATTGTCCCAGACAATCAATGTGTCCTTCTTCCATTTCACGCGGCAATGATAATGCAGGTGCTGGGCAAGGCTCTGGAGATAGCCGAGCAGCGCCTGGCTCTCCGCCTCCGTCCAGCCGACGAAGCGCTTGAAATAGGCCGTGGTCGCGAACAGGGCCTTGCGGCCGGTGACCGGGTGAACGCGCACCGCGGGGTGGATATTCTCCAGCTCATCTTCGCTGAACCCGTGCGATTCACGCAGGCGCAGGCGCTTCTCGGGCGGCAGCTTCTCATTGCGCGCCCAGATTTCCTTGCCTGAGTAAACGACCTCGAGCCCGTCGAGCAGTTCCTTCATGGCATCGGAAAGATGCTCATAGACGAGGTAGCCGTTCGAGAAGGCGGTATCGCCACCGAATTTGGGCACTTCCAGCGCGCGCATCACCACGCAGAGCGGCGGCTGCAGCAGGAACGGGCTGTCCGTGTGGAAGTGCTCGAAAGAGGGAACGACGTTCTCCGGCTCATGCGCTTCGCGGCGCACTTCCTGCATATCCTGATGCTCGCCGTAGGTCGGCGCCTGCGGCAGCTCGGTGATCGGACCGAAGTAGCGCGTGAACGCCTTGTGCTGCTCGGGCGTCAGATCTTGGTCGCGGAACACGATGACCAGAAAATGCTCGAACGCCTTCATCACTTCGGCGAGCGTCTCGTCATCCAGCGGCTCCCGCAGGTCCACACCGCTGATCTCGCAGCCGCACGCGCCGGAGATCGGCTCGACGGTGATCCGCTTGAATTCGGGCATGGGCAGACCCGCCACGATCGTGCCGGTCGCCTGATCGGCGGCCTGCCCCTTGTGAGACACCTGGATGTTCATCTCGAAGCTCCTCTTCCAAGACCCCGGCGCAAGACCGGCCGGGGTCATCATCTATCAGAAATTGCGCTTGATGGTGACAGCCCATTCCCGCGGACGCGCCGGGCGCCCCTGGATGGACTGGGTCGATCCGCGATTGTCGAACAGGCCGTCATAATAGAGCCGATCGGTCAGGTTGGTGACTTCCAGCGACAGCTGCCAATCCTCGGCGACATCTCGGTAGGTGAGGCGCGCATTCACGATCGTGCGCCCTTCCACCTGGTTGAACGGCGCGCGGTTGATCGCCGTCGAGAAATAGGGGCTCTGCGAATTCACGTCGATGCGCGGGGTCAGCGAGCCGGCATCACCCAGCTCGATCTTGTACTGCCCGCCGACGCTCCAGCGCCATTCCTGTACGAAGGGCGCGTCCATATCGAGCGTGATGCCGGCGCTCTGGCCGATGGCGGAAATCGACTTGTAGTCGAAGTCCAGATAGCCGAGCGAGGCATCGATTAGCAGGCCGCGAACCGGGCGCAGCGTCGCCTCGACCTCGAAGCCCTTCACATCCGCCTTGCCGGCGTTGAGCGGCAATGCGCAGGGCGCGGCCGGCACCGTCGGACAGGTCGAGACGCTGACCAGAATGTCGTTATACTTGTTGAGGAAGCCGGAGACGTTCAGGCGCAGCAGCCGGTCGAACAGGTCGCTCTTGAAACCGACTTCATAGGCGGTCAGCGTCTCGGGATCATGCGTCAGCGCCTGCGCCGGGAAGAACGGCCGCGGGTTGGCGCCGCCACTCTTGAAGCCCGTCGCGATCTGCGCATAGGTCATGAAATCGGGCGTCCAGCGATACTGGAGGACACCGCGATAATCGAGACGATCGCCCTTGAACGTCCGCACCAGCCCATCGAGCGGGGCGAGCGACGGCGGCGCATTTCCGCCATAGATGTTCCCCGGATTGCCCTTGCGCGCATATTGGAAGCTCTTGGTGATGTCCGTGTAGCGCAGGCCGCCGATCAGCGTCAGCTTCTCGGTCAGATGCAGTTCGGCATTGGCGAAGGCGGCGATGGTCTGGGATTCGACATGGTCGTTCTGCCGGAATTCCAGCGTGGGAAGCTGAACGCGCGAGCCGCCGTCGCTGGTGCCCTCGAAATAATAGCCGCCCACCGTATAGTTCAGCAGCGTACCGATCGCACCGCTGGCGCGCAGTTCCTGGCTGAACTGATTGTGGTTCACGTCATTGGCCGTCAGCGCGATGTTGATCGGCGAGGACTCGGCCGATGTGAACACCGAATTGTAGCTGCGATAGGCCGTGATCGAGGTGATGCTCAGATCGCCGACATCGATGGTGATGTTGCCTGAGAGGCCCCAGGTATCGAGCGAGTTACGCGCTGGCGCCGCATAAGGCGCCGTGCCATCACGCGGAGCGTAGTTGAGGTAATTCTCATAGCTCACGAACGGGCTGGTCGTGAACGTATCCTGCGCGAAGTTGCCATAGGGCGAATAGCTGATGAAGGGCGAGCCGGTGGCCGTACCATAGCGGACGCCGTCGATGACATAAGGGGCAGTCGCGCTCGACCCCGGCCCCGTCAGCGTGCCGACGTAGAGCAGCGTGGAGGGCGCGGACTCGCTGTCATCGCGGGTGATGTCGCCGATGATCGAAATGTCGACCGCGTCATTGGGCGTCCAGCGCAACGTCCCGCGGCCGGCGACATAGGACTTGCCGCCCTCGGTGCCGAGCTTGCAATTGTCGGAAATCGCGAAGGTGCGCACCGGCGAAGTCGGATGCGTACAGCGATAATCGTAGCGGGTGACGTAGCCGTCCTTCTTCACCCCGGCACCGGAGACGCGCAGGAAGAGCTGATCGGGCACGACGGTCAGGTTCAGGCCGCCGCGCACCTCGGTGCGGTTGAAGCTACCGTAGGTTGCCTGGACATAGCCGCCACCCGAACCGTCCGGCTTCTTGGAATAGAGCTTGATCGCGCCGCCGATGGAATTTTGCCCGGCAAGCGTGCCCTGCGGCCCGCGCAGGATTTCCACCCGGTCGAGGTCCAGCAGATCGAGCATCGAGCCCTGCAGCGTCGAGTAATAGACGTCATCGACATAGAGGCCGACGCCCGGCTCCAGCGCGAACGTCGAATCCGACTGGCCGACGCCACGAATGAACGCTTGGATCGAAGGCCCGTAGGTGGCCGGCGCCTCGGCAAGGTTGACGTTGGGTGCCTGTGCGGCGACCTGAGCGATGCTCGTCTGGCTGCGCGCTTCCAGCATGTCGCCGGAGACGGCGGTGATGGCCAGCGGCGCATCCTGCAGACGCTGCGAGCGGAACTGCGCGGTCACCACGATGTCATCGGCATCGGCCTGCTGTGCAGCGCTTTGTTGGGGAGCGGGGGCATTCTGCGCCATGGCGGGTGTCGCCAGGGTTGCGGCGCCCAGCGCCAGTGCGCTCGCGGCCTGCAACAAAAGATCTGCCTTCTTCATCATCGCTCTCCTCCAATGTCAGAACGCCCGTACCTCGGGCTGTTATCGGGCGGGACCATGGCGACGCTCGGCGTGCATGTCAAATTTATTCCATATTGCAGAAGTCTTGTTCCGTATATTGGAACTATCGACTTGACTTGTCGCCGCGGCGCCGTAGCTTCCGCCCAAGAAAAATGAGGAGGGATGAATGGCAGAGTTCGATCGACGGCAGCTTCTGGCGGGCGGACTTGCCGCTGGCGGCGCCATGAGCGCAATGAGCGGCACCGCAGCCGCGCGCACGATGCGACCGCCCCCAGCCGCGGCACCCGCGCGAAGGATCGCCGTCGAGGAAGCCTGGACGATTGCCGAGCATCAGGACGCGCTGGCCGCCCTTGCCACCGGAACATGGCCCAATCTGGACGCGCAGCTGATTAACCCGCTTGGTTCGCGTGGACCCGATCGCCTCACCCGACGCCTGCGCGACGTGACGGAGCGGCTCGCGGAAATGGACCGCCTCGGTGTCGACATGCAGATCCTTTCGCTCACCTCGCCGGGCGTGCAGATGTTCCGCGCCGATCAGGCCGTCGCCATGGCCGAGCTTGCCAATGATCGCCTAGCCGAAGTGGTCCGCGCCCACCCGAAGCGCTTCGCCGGCCTTGCGTCCTTCGCGCCGCAAGACCCGGCCCGGGCTGCCAAGGAAATGGAGCGCGCCGTCAATAAGCTGGGTTTCAGCGGCTTCATCGTGAACTCGCACACCAATAACGAGTATCTGGACGATCCCAAGTTCATGCCGATCCTGGAGGCCGCCGCCGCGCTCGACCGGCCAATCTACATCCATCCCCGCTGCCCGTCAGACGGCATGGCTGAGCCGTTCCGCGATCATCGCCTGCAATCGGCGATCTGGGGCTATGCTGCCGAAACCGGCACCCATGCCATGCGGCTGATCCTCAGCGGTGTGTTCGACAAGCTGCCCAACCTCAAGATCGTGATTGGCCATATGGGTGAAAACATCCCGTTCCACCTGTGGCGCACAGACCATTGGTTCGAGCGCCGGCGCGATGCCTATAGCAGCAAGCTCAAGCCCTCCGAAGTCATGAAGCGCAACGTGTACATCACCACCAGCGGCGTGGAGCATGGCCCGGCCTTGCGCTACGCGATCGACGTACTGGGTGTAGACCGCGTGCTCTGGGCGATCGACTATCCCTATGAGGAGATGGAGCCCTCCGTCACCTTCATCAACCACGCGCCGCTTGACGGAGAAGAACGCGAGGCGATCTGCCACCGCAATGCCGCGCAGGTCTTCCACCTCCCGCCAGCCTGATCCCGCCTAACGCTGACGATCCGCCTTGGCCCCGCCAGAGCGGACGTCAGGCCTTGGCGAAGGCGTGACCGAAGGTAGCGCTGAGCGTGCGCGCCGCCGCCATGACGTCGCTCGCCATGCGCTCGCGGTCCATCGTGCCGAAGCGTTTGGCCGGCATCGTGAGGCCGATCGATCCGATCACCGCATTGCCACTGCGGAAGACCGCCGCCGCGATGCCCGCCACATCGGCCTCCTGACTGTAGAAGATCGCGCAGCCCCGGTCCCGAATGGCGGCCAGTTCCTCCACCAGCACCTCGGGCGGCGGCGTCGGGGCGCCAGTCAATGGCCCCACCGGGCTCTGCACGAGCGCCGCCGCTAGATCCTCCGCCTCCAGATGGGCGAGAATGGCACGGCCCAGCGAGCCCCAGGTCAGCGACAGATCGGTATAGGGCTCCAGCACATGCCGCAGCGTGTGTGGCGTGAGGATTCGTTCGGAGACGATGGCGCGGTGATGGGGGGCATCATAGGTGCAGAATACCGCCGTCTCCTGCCAACCCGTCCACAGGGTGCGCAGGAAAGGCCGCACCGCCGCGACATAATGGCTGCGGCTCAGAATGTTGGCGGACAGCCTGAACAGTTCACGCCCGGCCCGATAGGATGTGCCGTCGCCCCGCTCCACCAACCCGCCGCGGATCAGCATCTGCAACAGCCGATGCACGCTGCTGGCCGGCATCCCAGTGCCCGCGGCAAGATCCTTGAGCGCGCAATCCCCGTCGCTCTCGCCGATCAGTTTGAGCAGCGCAATCATGCGGGCGCCAGAGCCGCGATCGGTGTTGGTCGATGGATCCATGAAAAAGAAGACGCTCCGCCCCACACCCCGCGCTGCCGGGGGAGCGTCTTCTACGAAATCTTCAGCGCTGACGCCATTGCCGAGTTCTGCCGCGATCAGGCAGCGGACCGCGCTGCCTGATGCGCAAGCGCAAGCGCGCCTGCTCGCTCGCCGAGTTGTAACGATCCGCCCGTGCCCAGCGCGGCCCAGGCGCGCGGATCGGCAGAGACAGCCCGCCCCGTGACGAACAGCCCGCTCAACTCTCGGGCGCGCAGTGCCGCATCGATGAGCACACTATCCTCCTTCAGGGGCACGTCCTCAACGCCGAGCACATGCGCGCCCACGACATGGCGAAGGCGCGCGGCCTGCATGGCACCCGCGACGTCGATCAGAAAGCTCGCTTCGAGTCCAGGCAGGGTCCGCAGGAGCGGCAGGATCTCGCGGATCAATGTCCGCGCCCGCGCCTCCTGCGCGCCCAGTCGCGCGACGCTGGTCGCCCCTTCGACCCGCATGGAAGGCCCGCGCACATAGGCCACGCCCCTGTCCCGTCCCGCTGACGTTATCCCATAGAGCACGAGTCGGTCCGGCTGATCGGGCGACAGCACGCCCCGCGCCTTCGCCTCGGCGAGGCGGGCAGACCATGTTGCTTGTCCGGCCAGCACCGCATCGAACGCGACGCCGCCGATCCGGTAATTCATGGCGATGGTGGCGGACTCGTCCAGCCCGCGCATGGCGGCGCCCGCCCGCATCGCCAGTTCGCCATCGCCGGTGGCGTCGATGACAACGCCGGCCGGCACAGCGAAGCGCCCGGACTTGTTCTCGACCATCGCGCCCCGCACGACGCCCTTTTCCACGATGGGATCGGCCGCCCAACTGGAGAGCAGTAGCTGCACCCCCGCCTCCTGCGCGAGATCGAGCAGCGCATATTTGAGCGCCTCGGCATCATGAACCAGACCATCGCCCAACAGGTCCGGCCCGGCATCGCCGTTTCGCTCCAGCCGACTGACCAACTCGGCCGCGATGCCTTGGTCTGCGGGCGTGAGGGCGATATCGAAGGACAAGGGGCCATTGCCGCCTAGCACCACGTTGCACTCCACCAGCAGGGTCCGCGCCCCACCCCTTGCCGCAGCCACGGCCGCTGCCACGCCGGACAACCCGCCACCGCAGACCAGCACGTCAACCGCGCGATAGACCGGGGTTCGGCGCCCCGGCAGCATGATCTCGCCGCGCGTCGCACCCGCTGTGCGTTCCATGGTCGTCGTGCTCATCCGCTTAATCCCGCACCATATTGTGGATCTTGGCCTTGCTGATGTCGATCGCGCCATCGGCCAGGTTCTGGCCCTGAGCAATCAGCAGCGATTGCAATTCGGCAATATCGACCGCGCGCAGCGTCACCCCATCCCGGCAAGCCAGCGCCGCCGCCGTGCCCGCCGCCTGACCGAAGGCCATGCAGTCGGGGATCTGCCGGCAGCGCGAGTGGGCCTCATAGCTCATCGACACGGTCTTGCCGGCAACCAGAAGATTCTCGATGCCCTGCGGCATCAGGCAGCCGAAGGGCACGCCGAACACGGACGTGACCATCTTGGCGTTAGCCAGCCGCTCGCGAAAGGCCGCCGTCGTTTCGCTGCCATCCGAGGGGTGACGCACGAAGCCGAGCGTGTCGGGCAGACGGTGATAGCGCTTGAAGATGTCGTCCGCGTGGAAGAGACCTTCGAGGATGTCGTCGCGCGTGAGTGTGTAGTCGCCCAATATCCGCCGGGAATCGCGCACCCCGATCATCGGCGCTGCCTTGATGAGATAGGCCTCCTCAAACCCCGGTACAGTGCGCAGGAACGGCATGAAGGCGCGCACGCCCTGCCGGGCGCGGACCTCCGCATCGGTCAGCTCGTCGGCATCATAAGGGTCGCGATGCAGCACACGGACGCCGTAGATATACCCCATCTGCCCAGCCCGCGTGGAAGGCGCGATGCCAAAGTTGGAGAAGTTGTCGAGATAGACGTCATCCAGCAGCACGCCTGCTGCCTTGGCGGCCTTCACCATCTCGGTGCGGCCCTTGCGATCCTGACTGTGGCGATAATCCACCCCGCCGATCTGGAAGAGCATCACCATCGGCTGCGGGTGATTATACTCCTGCATCGGCGCTCCGGCCCGGGCCGCAACGTCGGCATCGCCGGTCGCGTCAATCACCACGTCGGCCAGCACGGCCTGCCGCCCGGCCTTGTTCTCGATGACCACGCCGCGCACAGCGCCATCCTCGACAATCGCATCGGTGACCCAGGTCTGCGACAGCACGCGTACGCCGGCTTCCTCCACCAGTTCGGCGAGGACAAATTTGAGGATTTCGGGGTCGAACGGCACGGCGAAATGCCCGTCCTCCAGGTCCGGATCGGCGCCGCCATTGGCGCGTAGCCGCTCGATCACCTCTTTCATGATCCCGCCGGTGAAGAAGGCTTGATGATATTCCGTGACGAACGAGCGCGGCCCGGTGCCGCCCAAGGTTGTATCCCGCTCAATCATCAGCACGTCCGCGCCGTTGCGCGCGGCGGCGACAGCCGCAGCGACGCCGCCAGCGCCTCCTCCGCACACGAGCACCGCGGCCCGATCAACCACCGGCAGCTCTTGCGGCTGCTCCTCGATCCACTCCTGCTCGTCCACGGCTGTCATGCGTCACCCCTTGCTGTCGCCGAACGCGAACTATCTAACTATAATATTCTTTGCAAGCGGCATCGCGGCTTGCGGCTCAAACCATATGACTATATTATTTTTTCCATGGAGAAGAGATTCGGGGCTCCCACCGCACGGGAAACCATCACCGAGGCCGCACGGGAGATTCTGGTGGCGCGCCGCACGCAGGTTCTGGTCGTCGGTGCCGGCGCAGGGGGATACCCAGCGGCGATCCGCGCCGCACGCAATGGGGCCGAAGTGCTGCTGATCGAGCGCAACGCCGTTGTCGGCGGCACCGGACCCATGTCGTTCGTCACTGAATTCCTCAGTTGCGAGAATATCAGCGGCATTTTGCGCGAGATGCAGCAGCGCCTCGCCGCGCATGATGCTGCGGCAGAGACCTTCCTGCCGGAATATTTCAACCTCGCCTACGATCCAGAGATGCTCAAACTGGTGGTGCTCGACATGCTGGTGGAAGCCGGCGTCGATCTCCTGCTCAACACCAATGTCGTCGACGTAATCCGTGAGGGGGATGCGCTCAAGGGCGTCATCATCGAGAACAAATCCGGCCGGCAGGCCATTCTCGCCGATGTCATCATTGATGCCAGCGGCGATGCCGATGTCGCCGCGCGCGCCGGCGTCGCCATGCATCCGCGCGAAGACCCACAGCCCATGATGATGCTGTGCCGCATGGGCGGCGTCGACTGGGAGCGGATGCAGGCTCACGCCCGCGCGAACCCGGACGATTTCTCCAAGCTGTGGGGTACGCCGGCCAATCCACTCGATGGTGCCCAATATGTCCACCTGACTGGCTGGAAGTCGCTGGTGGCCCAGGGCAAGGAAGAAGGTGCCCTGCCGGGCACATTCGGCCATCATATCTCGATCTTTGGTGCTACACCGGCCAATCTGCGCCATGGCATCGGCTATCTCTATGCCGTGCAGGTGCTCAATCGCGATCCCACCGATGCCGCCGATCTTACTGGCGCGGAGGTCGAAGGTCGCCGCCGCGCGCGCGATTTCCTGCCGTTCGTCAAGCGCATTCCCGGCATGGAGGACGCCTTCCTGATCGATATGGCGCCGCAGATCGGTGTGCGGGACAGCCGCCGGATCATCGGCGATTACACACTCACCCGCGATGACATCTTCGATGGCGCCACCTTTGCGGACGAGATCGCCCTCAAGGTCTATCGCGGCCCGAATGTGAAAGGCTGGGTGCGCCACAAGCCCGATGGCAGCGAGGGCGGCAAGGGCCATGACCTCACCGAAATGCCGATCTCGGTCGTCGTGCTGGGCCTGCCTTATCGCTGCCTGCTCCCGCAAGGCATCGAGAATCTGCTGGTCGCGGGCAAGACCGTCTCATTCGATAATGAGGCCCATCAGCGCGTGCGGTTGATGCCCGAGTGCATCGCCATGGGCGAGGCCGCGGGTGTGGCCGCCGCCGTGGCAGTGCGCGACGGCGTTTCGCCGCGTCAGGTCGATACGGACGCGGTGCGCGCCCTGCTGAGCGAAGGCGGCATGAATCTGGACCGGAGCAAGGTCCGGGTGCAGCAAGTGCGGGAAACCCTCGCTAGCCGGGGCTTGAATGTCCTGATGGATTGAGACCGGCGCCCTCCCCGCGCCCCTTGCCCAAGGCGGGGACGCGGAGCAGGTGAGGTTCGGCGCTTACACGCGAGGAGCGATCAATCCTCGCGGCGATACCCGCCCAGGCCGGGTTTGAAGGACTTTTCGTCCAGAAACTGCGTCATCCCCTTGCGGCGCCCACGCTCGGTATCCTGACCCGCCGCCGTCGCCGCCATCGCGCCGAGCATCGCCTCGGACGTGTCCCAATCCAGCCGCTCGACATATTTGAACGCGGACTTGGCGTGGCGCAGGATGGTCGGGTTCTTGGAGAGTAGCTTGCGCGCCAACGCCTCGGTTTCGGCACGCAGATCGGCCAACGGCACCGAGCGGTTGACCAGCCCCATTTCCGCCGCCTTGCGCCCGTCGAACGGATCGCCGGTCATGATGTAGTAGAGGCTGTCGCGGTGGTTCATCACCTGCGCCACCGCCCGCGTGACGTTGCCCGCCGGGATGATCCCCCAGTTGATCTCGGACAGGCCGAAAGTGGCCTCGTCGGCGGCAATCGCCAGATCGCAGGCGACCAGCGGCGTGAACGCCCCGCCGAAGCACCAGCCGTTGACCATCGCAATGGTGGCCTTGGGATAATGCGTCAGGCGCCGCCACATCCAATCCGTCGCGGCGCGGCGAAAGCGGGACTGCACGATGGCGGATTCCCCCTCGGTTTCCCGGAAATATTCCTTGAGGTCCATGCCGGCGGAGAAGGCCTCCCCCTCGCCGGTCAGCACGACGACGCCGACATCGTCGCGTACCTCCAGCTCATCGAGCACCTGCCACATCTCGCGGTTGATCGTCGGATTCATCGCGTTCCGCTTGGCCGGGCGGTTGAGGGATACCCAGGCGATGCCGTCATCCAGCGTGACCTTCACGGCCTCATAGGTGTGTTCACTTGTCATCGATGGATTGTCCTTTCGCTTCCATGGACACGACCAGGCGGGTGAGCAGATCGAGCAATGTCTTGCGCTCTTGCTCCGCCAGCCCGGCCGTGAGTTGCTCTTCCAGCCGCCGCGCATCGGCATTGACCGCTTCGAACCGCGCCTGCCCCTCGGGCGTCAGACTGATGAGCGAGATCCGGCGGTTGAGTTCGCTGGTCTCGCTGGTGATGAGGTTCTTCTCGCGCAATTGGGCGAGTTGCTGGGTGGCGGCCTGCGGCGTGACCCGCTGCACCCGCGCCAGCTCCGCCGCGGAACAGGGAGCGAGGCGTTTGAGGAAAGAGAGGATCGTGAAATCGCTGGTCGTCAGCCCGTGCGCCCGCACCACCTCGTCCAGCTCCAGCTTGCCGGCGGTGTAGCCGCGCTTGAGCAGATAGAGCAGCCGTTGCGGCCTGACATCATCGGATCGCGACTGCGCGCTCATGCTTCCCCTCTCCCGCCGACTTCCGGCCGCACAAATTGACAATCTACTTTATATAAAGCTTCTTGATAATTATCCCGCTGACTGTCAACCGGCTTCGCCTTCGCCGCACCGCATGCGAAAGGGCGACACCTGCCGATGCCGCCCCTCAGAAATCATATGCTATATCGCGCGCGGCGGCGTCAGCCCCAGACCTCCTCCGCTACGCGCACGACCAGCTCCAGCTTGGCCTTCTCGTGCTCGATGTCCATCATGTTGCCGCCGATGCCGCTGGAGAAGCCGCATTGCGGTGAGAGCGCGAGTTGATCGATATCGGCATATTTCGCCGCATCCTCGATCCGCCGCTTGAGGTCATCGGGGCTTTCCATCGTCCCGCGCTTGGTGGTCACGAGGCCAAGCACCACCGTCTTGCCCTTGGGCAGGAAGCGCAGCGGCTCAAAGCCGCCGGCGCGGTCGGAATCATATTCCAGGAAATAGCCGTCGATGTTCATCTCGTTGAACATGACTTCGGCAACCGGATCATAGCCACCCTCGGCGACCCAGCGGCCGGCGAAGTTGCCCCGGCAGACGTGCATGCAGACGGCCATGTCATCGGGCTTGGCGGCGATCGCGGCGTTGATGAGCTTGGCGTAGACGTGCGGCAGCTCGTCAGGATCTTCCCCGATGCTGGTGGGCACCTGCGCGCGCAGGGTGGGGTCGCAGAGATAGGCGAAGTTGGTCTCGTCGATCTGCAGATAGCGGCAGCCGGCATCGATGAGGTCGCCAATCTCCTCGGCGTAGACCGCCGCGAGGTCCGCGTAGAACTCCTCCATCGTGGGATAAGCCTCAGCGTCGATCGCATCGCGCCCGCCGCGGAAGTGCATGATCGAGGGCGAGGGAATGGTGATTTTGGGGGTTTCCTTGGTCACCGTCTTGAGGAACTTGAAGTCTTCCACGAAAATCGGCTTGGGGCGGCTGAGCTTGCCGGTGATGCGCACCGTATGCGGCTTGCTCTCGACCGTACCCTGCTCGTTGCGGAAGGTGGTGCGGTGGCTGGATTGCCAAGGCTCGACATTGGCGAAGCGGAGCAGGAAATCGGTGTGCCAGCTGCCGCGATTATACTCGCCGTCGGTGATCGACTTGAGGCCGACGCCTTCCTGCAGCGCCACGACCTCGCGGATGGCGTCCTGCTGAACGGTCAGAAGCTCCTCCGCACTGAGCTCGCCGGCGGCCTTCTTGTTCCGGGCTTCGATGAGATAGTCCGGGCGGATGAGGCTGCCCACATGGTCGGCTCGGAACGGCGCTGGCTTCATGCAAAACTCTCCCTTGGGCAACAACAGAATGCGGTTTTGATGATCGTCATTTGAGACAATCCCTGCACCCCGCCAATAGCACGATTCCTTGCAGCAGCCACAATTTTCGTTATCAATGACAACAAAATAAGCTGCCACAGATAGGAGATTTCATGGTCAGTCCGGCGCAACCTGTTTCTGCCCCTGCGGAGACGGCGGATATCGACGCCCCCATGATCGAGGCTTCGGCGGGCGAGATCTTCCTCCGGCGGCTGGCGGCCAACGGCATCGATTATCTGTTCGCCAATGGCGGCACCGACTTTGCGCCGGTGATCGAGGGCTTTGCCCATGCGCAGGTGGCGGACTTCAAGGTGCCCACGCCCATCCTCATCCCGCACGAGACCGCCGCGCTCGGCATGGCGCATGGCTATTATCTGGCGACCGGACGGCCGCAGGCGGTGATGGTCCACACCAATGTGGGCCTGGCCAATTGCGTGATGGGCGTGCTCAACGCGGCCTCCGACCAGGTGCCGATGATCCTCGCCAGCGGCATCACCCCGCATACGGAGCACGGGCCGCTCGGCCACCGTAACTCGCCGATCAACTGGGGCCAGAACATGCGCGACCAGACCGCGATGGTGCGCGAGCCGGTGAAGTGGGACGCCACCCTCTCCCGCCCCGAGCAGATCGCCCCGCTGGTCGACCGCGCGGTGGCCATCGCCACCTCCAGCCCGCGCGGCCCGGTGTATCTGGGCCTGCCGCGCGAGGCGCTGTGCGAGGTGACGACCTATCGCGACAGCAAGCCGCGCAATGCCGCCGCCCGCGCCGCGCCGCATCCGGAGGATCTGGCGGAAGCCGCGCGGCTGCTCGATGCCGCGGAGCGCCCGCTGATCGTCGCCTTCCGGACGGGCGCGCGGGGTGGCGGGTTCGATGCGCTCACCGCCTTTGCGGAGCGCCACGCGATCCCCGTGGTCGAGTTCTGGCCCTCGCAGCTCTCCATCGACGGCGCCTCGCCCATGCATGGCGGGTTCGACCCCGGCGAGGACCTGGCGGCGGCGGACGTGGTGCTGGTGCTCGATGCCATCGTGCCCTGGCTGCCGCACCGCCACGGCTTTGCCGAGCAGGCGACGGTGATCCAGGCGGGGGCCGATCCGCACCAGCTGGAAGTGCCCCTGCGCGGCTTTGCCACCGATCTGGCACTGACCGGCGAATCCGCCCACATCATCGCCGCGCTGGACGAGGCGATGCAGGCCATGACGCCCCCTCCGACATTGGCCCGGGACCGATCCGCCCGCTTCGCCCGGCTGGCCGAGCGCCACGCCGCGCGGCGCGCGCAGCTGGACAGCGCGGTGCGCGCCGGGCCGCCGATGTCCGCCGCCTTCGTCACCCGCGCGGTGGTGGCGCTGATCGGCGCGGAGGGCTGCATCGTCAGCGAGCTGGGCGCCAAGCCGGAATTCGTGACCGGGCTGCGCGGCGATCAGTTCTTCCAGAACCCGATTTCCGGCGGGCTCGGCTGGGGGCTCCCCGCCGCGCTGGGCGTGCAGCTGGCGGACCGCGACCGGCTCGTCGTCGCGACGGTGGGCGATGGCAGCTACATGTTCGCCAATCCGGTCGCCTGCCACCAGATCGCCGAGGCGCACGGCCTGCCGCTGCTCACCATCGTCTATAATAACGGTATCTGGGGCGCGGTGCGCGGATCGACCCTGGGCATCTACCCCAAGGGCCACGCGGCGCGCGCCAATGTGATGCCGATCACCTCGCTCGAGCCCCTGCCCGACTTCTGCAAGATCGCGCAGGCCTCACGCGCCTGGACCACGCGCGTGGCCGACCCGGCCGCGCTGGCCGACACGCTGCGCGAGGCGGCGCGGGTGATCCGGGAGGAGAAGCGGCAGGTGTTGGTGGAGGTGAAGGTGGGGCGGTAGGGGGCTCAGAATAACGATAAAGCGTGTCGACGCGCTCACCGCAAACGATTAGCGTCCCTCGAAGTGCGCGAG
Organism: Sphingobium sp. B10D7B; assembly: GCF_025961955.1. Classification (NCBI taxonomy): domain Bacteria; kingdom Pseudomonadati; phylum Pseudomonadota; class Alphaproteobacteria; order Sphingomonadales; family Sphingobiaceae; genus Sphingobium; species Sphingobium sp. B10D7B. Next base: position 725,439 of record NZ_JAOQOQ010000001.1, on the reverse strand, counting down.
GGGGTCAATAGTGACACATCATAAAATCGAGCTGACGGCGCAACATCTCCAGCGGTTCGCGGCCGCCACCCCGCTTGATGCTATTGCGGAACTGCTTTGGAACGGCCTCGACGCTGACGCCACGATAATAAACGTCGATGCCGAGTTTGACGTGCTCGGTACCATGACGGCAATCACCGTAACCGACAATGGAACAGGCATCCCTTTTGCCGAGATCGCTGCACGATTTCAGAAGTTGGGCGACTCATGGAAACGAACCGCTCGATTCTCAAAAGCTGGAAAGCGATTTCTACACGGAAAAGATGGGCAGGGTCGGTTTAAAGCCCTGTCATTGGGACGGGTAGTTCAATGGACCATCGTCTATGCTGTAGGCGAGAAGAATTTCCGATATTCCGCTCGCCTCCTATCCGATGATCCGACTGACCTCATCGTTGCTGATGGTCAGGAAGAAACTTCTGCCCCAACTGGAGTGCGAGTCCGCATTTCTGAACTTGCAAGTACCTCTAGGATGCTCGCTTCAGAGGAAGCCGTTGACCGGATCGGCGAAAAGTTCGCTCTCTATCTCAACCAATACCGTGAGGTCCAAATTTCGTTTTTGGGTTCGGTCGTTAGACCCGAAACCTACATCGTTTCGTTGAAGCCGTTCAAACTCAAACCCATCACAGACGGGGACCAGTCGTACCCAGCAGAGTATGACATCGTCGAATGGAGAGTTCGGAGCGATAGGCGCATCTATCTATGCGACAGTAATGGTTTTCCTCTAGCCGAGCGCAATCCTCGTTTTCACGTCCCAGGTCTTGACTTCGTTGGGTACATCCGATCCGATTATTTCGCCGAACTAGCAGAACTTAACCTTATCGACGTCGACGGGCTGAATCAAAACGTCAATCAAGTTCTTGAGGAAGCTAAGGCGCTCACAAAGGGTTATTATCGGGATCAGAAGCTAGAAGAGACTCGATCAGTTATTCAGCAGTGGAGAGACGAGAAAGTATACCCATATGAAGGCGATACTGAGCATGACGCCCAAGCAACCGAACGACAGGTTTTTGATCTCGTTGCTGTATCTGTCAAAGATTACATGCCGGATTTCGATTCGCTACCGACCTCTACTAAGCGTTTTAACTTCGAACTCCTAAGGCAGTCAATTGAAAGAAATCCTACTGAACTCCGTTCAATACTTGAGCACGTAATTGGCCTTCCGGAAAAGAAACTTATTGAGCTAAGCGCACTGCTCGAGGACGTTACACTTTCCAATATAATAGAAGCTTCAGCTACTGTAGCTGATCGACTAACTTTCGTTCAAGGATTAGAGGAATTAATTTACAACGAAGAACATAGCCATGATCTACTCGAGCGAGCACAGCTTCATCAGTTAATCGCGCAAAATATCTGGCTTTTTGGCGAACAATATAATTTGACTGTGTCGGACAAGGGGCTGACGCATGTCCTCAGAAAGCATGCTCGCTTAGCGAAGCATAACATAGTGATAGACCGACCAGTGAAGCGATTGGATGGTTCGGTAGGTATTGTTGACCTGATGATCTCTCGAGCAGCGAAGCCGATGCGTGCGGGAGAAATAGAACATCTGGTCATCGAGCTTAAACGCCCCGCAGTCGATGTCGATGTTCCTGAAATACAACAGGCGTACAGCTACGCTTCGGCAGTGGCTAACGACGAACGTTTCTCAGTCGGTCATGCGGAGTGGGAATTTTGGATCGTCTCCGCTAACATGTCGACCGCTGCAAAAGCGTTAGCAAACCAAGCTGGTAAGCCGCCAGGTCTTTATTACGAATCTGGGACCGCTAACCCAAAAGTCAGAGTTTGGGCCCGAACTTGGGCAGAGATTATCCATGATGCAAAGGTCAGACTACAATTCTACAGAGATAAGCTTAGCCTCGAAGTAGACTCAGAGGTTGCCGTGCGACGTCTCAAGCGCACTTACGCGAAGTATTTCGATAATCCTTCCACAGATGAAAGTGACCCCGACGACGAGGCGACTGACGACGACATTCTTTCAGGCGGCAATATCGAAACGACACCAGGCCTGAAATGACCCAAGATACAATAGACACGGCTACTTGGCTGCGCCAAGCTGTTGCCGGCTTTGCCACACTATCGCCTCCAGAGTACCGTGTCATACGGGATTTCACGCTGCTCTGGAGCTTATTTGAGAATCGCCTCACTGCGTGCGATGCATCAATCCCCAGCATCAAGTTAGCTATTGCTAGACTTGACGCGCTAGACGCTCTCGACGTCGAACGTCTTGATGAACCTCTACGCCACTTCCGTAGTCGCTATGTTTCTGACGGAGCGCTGCTACCACGATTTGATGCGCTACGATTAAGCGACCACCTTCGGCCGCTTGTCGAACAGGTTCTTACAGGGAAATCTGTGGAGGCCGCCGGCCTAGCCTCAGCGCTGATGTTCATCACGTACAGGTTACGAAACAACCTGTTTCATGGAGTTAAATGGAATGGGGGCTTACAAGACCAATATTCAAACTTCGCTAACGCTAACAAAGTTCTAATGGCTCTGATGGACATGCACCGCTCGGCTCCAGACGGCGAAACGCCCGGAACATGAGTCCAGTACGAAAGCCCCCTCACCCCACCGGCCGGCTCACCACCTGCAACTCCTGATAGGCCCGTATCCCCAGCACGCCATGCTCGCGGCCATAGCCGGAGTCCTTCATGCCGCCGAAGGGCACGTCTGACTCGTTGAGGCCGTGGCGGTTGATCCAGACGGTGCCGGCCATCAGCTGCCCGGCGACGGCGCGGGCGCCGGTTTCGTCCGTGCTCCAGACGGAGGCGCCGAGGCCGAAGCGGGTGGCGTTGGCCCGCTGCACGGCTTCATCCTCGCTGGTGAAGCTGAGCACGGGCATGACCGGGCCGAACTGCTCCTCGCAGACCAAGGGCACGCTCTCATCCAGCCCGGCGATGATGGTCGGCTCGATGAAATAGCCCCCCTCGCCGTGCGCGCCGCCTCGCGCCCCTCTCCTCGCGCTCCCGCCCGTCAACAGCTGCGCGCCGGGGCGGGCGACGGCGTCTTCCAGATAGGCCTTCACCTTCTCATATTGCGGCAGGTTCTGGATGGGCCCCATGTCCATGCCGGGCGTGCTGCCGGGGCCGACCTTGAGCGCGCGCACCTTCTCGACCAGCTTTTCCAGAAAGGCATCGCGCACGCTCTCGGCCACATACACGCGCTTGATGGCCATGCAGATCTGCCCGCAATTGTAGAAGCCGCTGCGGGCGATGCCGGCGGCGGCCTTGTCCAGATCCGCATCGGCCAGCACCAGCGTCGCATCATTGCCGCCCAGCTCCAGCGTGATGCGCTTGAGCGTGGCGGCGGCGCTGGCCATCACCTTCTTGCCGGTGGCGACCGAGCCGGTGAAACTGATCTTGTCGATCCCCTCATGCGCGGTCATCCAGGCGCCGAGATCATTGCCGCCGGCGAGGACGTTCATCACGCCGGCGGGCAGCACATCGGCCGCGAGCGCGCCCACCGCCAGCGTGGTGAGCGGCGTGTAGGGCGAGGGCTTCAGGATCAGCGTGTTGCCGGTGTAGAGCGCTTGGGCGACCTTGTGCATGGCGAGCGCGATGGGGAAGTTCCACGGCGCGATGGCGCCGACGACGCCCAGGGGATGGTAGCGCAGCTCCACCTTGCCGCGCGCATCATCGCGCAGCACCTCATCGCCGATCTCCAGCGCGGCGAGCTGCTTCATGTGATGCGCGGCGAGGGTCAGCTCCATGCGCGCCTGCTCGATGGGCTTGCCATGCTCGCGGGTGAGCAAGGGGGCGAGGCGATCGGCCGCGGCGGCGATGCTGTCGGCCAGGGCGTGGATGCGTGCGCGGCGATCCTCCGGGGTACGCGCGGCCCAGGCCGGGAAGGCGGCGCGGGCGGCGGCGACGGCGGCATCGAGATCGGCCTGCGACGCCTCCGGGCAGAGCGCGAAGGGGCGGCCGGTGGCGGGATCGATCACCGCGAAGCTGCGCCCCCCGTCCTCGAAAGCGCCCTGCACGAGCTTGCCGCCGATGAGATGCGCATCCGCACCCGCCACGCTCGCCGGCCGCTCCAGCACTGTTCCCTCGCCCATCCATCGTCTCCTGACTCGTTTGCGCAGGAGCATGGATATTGTTGTTTGAATCTACAACCCCGAAATCGTGCTCGCCGAAATCGTGCGGGGATCGCTCAGGGATTTTCGGCGAGGTAGCGGCCCAGCATGTCGTGCAGCTTCTGGGCGAAGGCGCGGTCCAGCATCATGGCGCCGTCGCTGCGGGTCTCCGGCGCGGGGGCGCTCTCGATGCGGGGCACCTTGCCCAGCGCATCGACATCCTCCACCACCCCGCTCACGCGCTTGAGCTGCTGATCCAGCTGGCCGAGAAACGCCAGAAAATCATCGCTCTGCTTGCGGGTGAAGGGCATCTGCAGCACCTCGTTGAGGCGCAGCGCGAGGGCATAGGTCTGCTCGTGCACGGTCTTGCCATGATCGGTGAGCTGGAGCAGCACCGAGCGGCTGTCCGAGGGATTGGCCTGCTTCTCGATGATCCCGCGCTCGACCAGCGAGGAGACGACGCGGCTGGCATAGCTCTTCTCCAGATGCGCATCCGCCGCGACCTGCTTGAAGGAGACCGAGCCGTAACTGGCGGTGATGCCGATCACGCGGCATTCCGGCAGCGAGAGCCCCAGGTGCCGGCGATAATATTCCTCGGAAATCCCTTCGGAAAAGCGCGCCACCATATGGAGGCGGAAGGTCATCAGGTTGCGGAAGCTCGGCCGATCCACCGATGCGCCGGCCTTCTTTCTGGCCACAGAACAGGTCCCCCTTGGTTTCGAACGGACCGGTATAAGGGATGCCGCTGCCCGCGCACAACAAAAAGGCCTGCGCGGCAAACACGGGCTTGACGCACTTTGTTGTCTATGACAACGATTTGGCAAAGACGACATGAGTCCGCGGGCGCGCCCCACGGATTCCCGGCAGATGACCAAGGAGGGATGCGCCATGCTGTCTGCAGAACAGAATGAAAAGCTGGCCCGCGTCGGCCCCGGCACGCCGATGGGCGAGCTGCTGCGCCGCTATTGGCACCCCATCGCCGGCGAGAGCGAATTCGAGACGCGCGCCACCAAGCCGGTGCGGATCATGGGCGAGACTCTGGTGCTCTACAAGGATCTCTCCGGCCAGTTCGGCCTGATGGACCGCCACTGCCCCCACCGCCGCGCCGACATGGCCTGCGGCATGGTCGAGCCCGACGGGCTGCGCTGCAGCTATCATGGCTGGATGTTCGATGCGCAGGGCGCCTGCACCGAGCAGCCCTTCGAGGATACCGCCAATCCGCAGGGGCGCTACAAGGACAAGGTGAAGATCAAGGCCTATCCGGTCCGCGCCCATGCCGGGCTGCTCTGGGCCTATATGGGCCCCCTCCCCGCACCCGAGCTGCCGGACTGGGAGCCCTTCTCGTGGAAGAACGGCTTCCGCCAGATCGTCATCTCCGAGCTGCCGTGCAATTGGCTGCAGGGGCAGGAAAACTCGATGGACCCGATCCACTTCGAGTGGATGCACGCCAATTGGAGCAAGCGCCTGCGCGGCGAGACCGGCCCCTATGGCCCCAAGCACCTCAAGATCGACTTCCGCGAATATGATTATGGCTTCACCTACAACCGCATCCGCGAGGACACGGACGAGACCAATCCGCTGTGGACCATCGGCCGCGCGTGCCTGTGGCCCAATGCGATGTTCACCGGCGACCATTTCGAGTTCCGCGTGCCCATCGACGATGAGACGATGATGAGCGTCGGCTGGTTCTTCACCCGCGTGCCGCGCGATGCCGAGCCCTATGTGCAGCAATCCATCCCGGTCTGGTTCGGCCCGATCAAGGACGAGCGCGGCGAGTGGATCACCAGCCATGTGATGAACCAGGATTTCGTCGCCTGGATCGGCCAGGGCACCATCTCGGACCGGACGCAGGAAAATCTCGGCCTGAGCGACAAGGGCATCGGCATGATGCGCCGCCAGTTCCTGCGCGACATGGAGAAGATCGGCCGTGGCGAAGACCCCAAGGCGATCATCCGCGACCCCGCGATCAACAAGGCGATCCCCCTGCCGACCATCCACCGCGACGCCGTGATGGAAGGCATGACCGCCGAGGAAATCGAAGCCGGCGGCGCGCTGCACCTCAAGCGCTTCATCTTCCAATATGGCCAGCCCGCGCATGTGCTGAAGCTGCAGCAGGAGGCGATGCGCATCAGCCAGGACAATAAGGGCTATGTCGACGCCTGAGGGCGGCGGACGACGCGCGCGCGACCAGCCGACCTCTCTCGGCATCAGACTGGCCCGGCTGGCTTGATCTGGCCGGGCTTTTTGTTTGGGGAGATGTCACATGGCTGCGAGGTCCGCCCGCTGCGCCCTGGCCTCCTGCCTGCGCAGGAGCACATAGAGAGATTGGGCGAGCGTGAAGCTGGGATCTCATCCTCCGTGCTCCTGCGCAGGCAGGAGCCCAGGGCGGCGATAAGCGGAGTAAGCCAAGCGCTACCTCCGCCCGATATCCAACCGCGCCCTCCCCGTTCGGCCACGTCCGCGCCCTTGGCGCCCGTTGAACGGCTGATCTCTAAACGCGGTGGTCCGCCGCGATGAAATGCGCGGGCATCACGCATTGTTAACCCGATCTCGGACAGGAGAGCTTTAAGATCGGATGAATCATGAATCTGCTGGACATCGATACGCTGCAGCTCTGCAGCCTCGTGAATACGAGCGCCTTTGGCATCGTATTTCTGCTGCTTTGGCGTGGCCGAAAAGCGGATGATTATCTGCTGTTCTGGTCGGCAAGCGCGCTTCTCTACGGCGGTGTGATGATCGGCTTTGCCCTGTGGGGTGAGCGCGGCATGGGCGCTGCGACGGCGCTGTTGATGATGCTCGCGTTCAGCAATACGGTCTCCGTCATGGGCGTCCGCCGGTTCGAGGGCCGGCCCATGCTCGCGCCGTGGATGGCGCTGCCGGCGCTGGTCATCGGCGTTGCCCATCTTGGGCCGCTGTTGCTGATGGCCCAAGGCTGGCTCCCGGCAGACTCCCAAATCCCACGGATGGCCGATGTCCTTGGCCTGACCGCAGCCATGGCGATCAACGGGACAGCGATGATCTCCGGGCCATTGCGCGGGCAGCGGATCGCGGGCGCAGGCCTGCTCGCCTACATCCCCATATTCCTGATTTCGCTGGTAGACGATCTGGGCGTGCTCTCGGGCGACCACTCGCTGGGCAGCCTGCCGCTGCTCGCAGATCAGGCGTTGCTCGGCATCATCAATCTTGGTTTGCTGGTGCTGCCAATCGATCAGGCGCAGGACGCGCTGCGCGCCGCAGCGCTTCGTGATCCGCTGACCGGCGTGTGGAACAGGGCGGGCCTGGAGGTGCAGAAGCGGCGCCTGCTCGCGCCTGGCGCGGCCGTCGTCGCGATTGACGTCGATCATTTCAAGGCCGTCAACGATCTGCACGGCCATGAAGCAGGCGACGCCGTCTTGCGCGGTATCGCTCAGGAGGCAGGCCGGATCGCACAGGCACAAGACGGCGCTCTCGCACGCATTGGTGGCGACGAATTCATCCTGCTGCTGCCGGCGAGTTGCGAAGGGCAACGCCTGATCGTCGAGGCGCTGATGAACCGATGCCGCGCCGCTGGCGCCGCACCGGGATCATGGAGTGTCAGCATCGGCTTCTCGCAGGTGACAGCGGCCGAAACAGCGTTCGAGCCTGCCGTCGTCCGGGCCGACAAGGCGCTGTATCACGCCAAGGCGGAGGGGCGGGATCGCGTCGCAGGACTGGCGGCGTGAAAATTAGCGGGTGACTGATAGCACGGCACGGCTGACCCCACCGCCAACCGCAGGAGGCGATGCGCATCAGCTAGGACAATAAGGCTATGTCGACGCCTGAGGGCGGCAGGCGACGCGCGCGATCAGGCGGCCTCTCCCGGCATCGGATTGGCCCGGCTCGAGTGATCTGGCCGGGGTCTTTGTTGGGGCGCCAAGCCGCCGTTTGGGCAGCTGGCTTGGCTTAACACGGACATTCAGATCAGTTACCTGTCTTCGCGACGTTTGCGAGAATTGTTCATCATCATTTTGCATCTCGACTCGCCCGTCGGTTCGTCGCATCATCAAGTCCAAAGGAGAGTGTGATGGACAAGTACACACTTCACAAAGATCAAAAATCGGAGAAATGGCGTCTCGAAAAGGAAGGCTCGGACCGGGCGGTGCGTTTGTTCGATCGCAAAGCTGACGCGACTAAAGGCGGCGCTTTGGCAGATGCGATCGGTAAGGCTGGCGGATCGGTCCGCATCAGAAGGGCCGACAATACTATTCAGGAGGAGCGGACAATTCGGCCCGCTAAAGACCCGCGAAAGTCGAAAGGCTGATACGCCAACATGGCCTCCATTCACGGCCTTGAAATACCTCTTTAACAGCTACCCACCTTCAGAGGCTCGACGGCAAGGCGACACCGACCTTTAACGTCAAGAGTAGTCGTATAAAGCAATGGCTTGCTCAGGTGGAACCCTTCGCTAAGTAATAAAGCCCTAACTTTCGGTGGCAGATAGCTTTGTGCATCGTACCCGGGGCAGCGCGTACTTTTTCCCCGGGATCGCTTTTTTAGCGCCAAGTCGAAAAGGGGGATTCAACTTGCCGATCGAGATCGTACACACCTATCTGGTGCACCCAAACAAAAACCGAGTGGAGCCGGTAGCCATCGTAGGAAGTCCCGTTCCACATGAAGGCGAAATGTTTGACCTCATGAAGAGCGTCTACGAGAAGGCAGACACTGAATGTGACATCGGTATTGCCTTCAAGAAGGCCCCTGGCGGGGCTCAGGCCAATGCGCGGCGCGACATGCTCACGGCTTATGGGGCGGCGCCAAACCTAGAACTTGGTCGAAGTCTTGCCGAGCAATTAGGTTTGGTTACGACCCGGCGCTCGGGTCTGGGCCTGCTCTTCCTGATAAAGGGCAAGGAAGAGACCGACCACAAAGTAGTCATCTCACGGTTCCGTGCTAACAATGGTGTGCTTGTGAACGAAGCAGCGGACATGCTGACCGTGGAGTTCATCGACCGTGTCTTCATGAAAAATGCCCACTCATACAAGGCAGTAGTCTACAGGCATCCGTCGTTTCAGGGCGGCTTTTGGAACGGCATGGCAGTCGATAAGCAGATTAACAGCCAAGACCTAGAATCCTCAGATTACTGGGTGAAAGATTTCCTTTTATCCGATTTCATCACCAGCCCCGCGTTCGGCACCCGTCGGCTGGCAGTCGCCCTTAAAAAGGCGATCAAGGCCACAGGCGACCTCGAGATCAAGCAGCAGATCACCGCCGCCGCTACGCTCGCCAGCGGCCTTGGAGCGGACCAGATCAGCGTCGACGGGTTTTGCGAAAAATTCGGATTCACCCCGAACGCCAAAGCCGCCGTTATCGAGCAGCTCGATCGCTTGGACTTAGCGACGGACAACTTCCTCTTTAACGCAGAGGAATTCAAGAAGCAGCTACCTCTGCGCACGGTAGAGCTGGATAACGGGGCCATGCTCACAGCCGATGCTGGCTCGTTTGATAAGATCTTCAAGCACGAGGCGGTGGCTGACGGGGAGAAGCTCAAGTTCAGCACTACAGGAGCCGTCGTGAGCGAGAAGTTGGAGAAGGGACGATGACTATCGAAGGGCAGTATCGCGCCCGTTACGATCAGGTGCTGTTCCCGATCGCGCACAAGCTCGAAGAACATTTAAATGGAATACTATCTGACCAGCCGCGCATTGATCGCATTTCGACGCGGCCGAAATCGATCGAACGATTCACGGACAAGGCGGCGACGGTGTTAAGTGACGGGACTCTCAAGTATGAAGATCCCCTACACCAGATTCAGGATCAGATAGGGGCGCGCATCATCACGTTCTATAAGGACGACGTAGAGCGCATATCCGACGAGGTTCTGCGGTATTTTCACGCGATCGAGTCTAAAAAGATGCTTCCCGAAAATGATTGGGAGTTTGGCTATTTCGGCAATCATCACGTGTTGTTGTTCCCTGTCGACGTGATTGATCCAAGCTTCGATCGCGGGCTAGTGCCCTTCTGCTTCGAACTGCAAATCAAGACCCTATTTGAGCACGCCTGGTCGGAAGCTAATCACGACCTCGGTTATAAGCCTGGCCAACAGCCGCTCGAAGGCGACGAGCTTCGTCAGTTGGCGTTCACCTCCGCTCAGGCGTGGGGCGCCGATCGCATCTTCAATGAATTATTTCAGAAAAGGCACATGAACTAGCACGCATCTGTAGCCGGTTTCAAAGCCTGCAAATTCAATTGACTTGATGGCTGCAATATAATTGTAGTGTCCTTTAATGCGCCTCCCCCCTCAAACCTCCAAATTAAACACCTTCCGCGCATTATCCTCGAAAATCAGTTTCTTGTCGGCGTCGCTCAGGAAGTCGAATTTCTGGATGAAGGGGGCGATGTGGTCCATTTGCTTGCCGGTGGCGGGATCGATGGTGGAGCCGACGCCGGGGCATTCGGAGCCGAACAGGCAGCGCTCGGGGCCGACGGTTTCGATGAGCAGGCGCAGGGCGCCCTCGGTGTAGAGCACGGTATCGAAATAGAGCTTGGCCATGCGCTCGGAGAAGAGGTGCTTGGTGCGGCGCGACTGGGATTCGAAGCGGCCGAGCTGATAGGGGATGGCGCCGCCGCCGTGGCTCACCACCACCTTGAGCTGCGGAAAATCATCAAACACCGATGAGGTGCACAGGTTATAGGTGGCGATCGTCTCTTCATTGATGAAGTGCAGCGAATAAGGCGAGCGCTCGGACTGGGAGCCGGTGGCGTGGATGTGCGCGGGCAGATCCAGCTCGCACAGCTTCTCATAGAGCGGATACCAATAGCGGTCGCCCAGCGGCGGGGCTTCCTCGGCGCCATTCTCATAGGGGTCCGGGTTGAGCAGGAAGCCCTTGAAGCCCATGGCGACGCAGCGATCCATCTCCGCAAAGACATTCTCGATGGGCTCGCCCGCCACCTGCGGCAGGCCGGCGACGGGGATGAACATCTCCGGGATGAGCGTGCACTGGCGGTGGATGAGGGTGTTCACCTCCTCGCAGAACCAGTGGACGACGCGCGCGGGCTTGGCCGAGTTCATCATCTGGAACGGGCGCGGCGAGATGAGCTGCATGTCCGTGCCGTGATTGTGTAGCAGCTCGATGTGCCCGTCCGGCCAGGTCTCCTTGTGGTGGGCGGCGGCAATGATCTGCTCGTCCGTCACCTTGACGCTGCCGCGCCCGTGCGAGCCGCGATGCGCGAGCAGGCTCGCCTTATAGGCCCAAAGCTCCACCGGAGCGCTGACGTGACCATGGCAGTCGATGATCATCGGGTGATCCCCTTATTTCTGACGTGTCTGAAGGCTGTGATATTTGAACTGCGCGCGGGCCTCATCGAGGCGCATGCCGGTGCGGCAGGCGGCGCGGATGCTTTCCTCGGCGGCGTGGATCTCCTCGGCGGCATCGAGCACCGCATTTTCATGCGCTTGCGGGATGACGATCACGCCATCGGGATCGCCGCGCAGGATGTCGCCCGGCGCCACGCGCGCGCCGCCGATGTTGACCGGGCAGTTGGTGACCTCGACCTGCACCCGGTCCTTGCCGGTGCGCATCCAATGGCCCTTGCTGAAGACGGGATAACCGAGCGCGCGGCAGAGTGAGACATCGCGGCTGATGCCGTCGATGACGGTGCCGGCGAGGCCGCGGCGATGCGCGATCTCGGTGAGGATATCGCCCCAGATGGTGGCATCCTCGCGGCCGCCATTGTCGATGACGACGACATGGCCCGGCGGCACATCATCGATATAATCGCCGACGGTGCCGGGCGGGGTCGAGGCGGGGCCGCAGAGCATGGTGTAGGCGCGGCCGGCCATGCGGAAATCGGGGTCGCGGCCGGCGATCTGGTAGCATTGGCCGACGATGCCGAGCCGATCGAGCGCGTCGCTCAAGGTGGCGGTATCGAGCGCGGCGGCGCGGGTGACGTTGCGGTCGTCGGTCATTGATGGTCGCCCTTGAGCATATATTCGTAGTTGGCGCCGAGCACAAAGCTGGCGCTCTCGCCGGTGGCGAGGCGGCGGGTCATCTCGCCTTCGCGGCGGACGATCTCCTCCGCGGCATCGAGCACGCGGGCGATGTCGGCGGGCGCGATGAACACGGCCGCGCTGGAATCGCAGATGACGTAGAAGCCGGGCTCGACGGTGAAATCGCCGACGGTGACGGGCACATCGGTGGCATCCTCGTAGACGCGATTGCGGGCGGTGCGGGCGGTGTAGCCCCGGCAGAAGACCGGAAAGCCGATCTCGCGGGCTTCATCGACATCGCGGGCCAAGCCTTCGCAGATCACGCCGGCGACGCCATTGTGCTGCGCGCCGCGCGACAGGATGCCACCCCAGCAGCCGGCGTCGATGCCGGTGCGCTGCTCGACCACGATCACATCGTCCGGGCCGCTGGCGTCGATGGCGGCAGCGCCCAGATGCACCGGCGGGCGATCGGCGGGCGCGTTGCCGGCCTTGAGCTTCACGGTGTGGACGCGGCCGGCGATCCGCTTGCCCGGCGAGGCCGAGCGCAGGCCGGTCACGCAGCCGGCCAGGCCCAGCTTGTCCAGCGTGTCCGACACCGCGCAGGCATCCAGCTGGCGCAGCCGCGCGACATGGGGGTCTGTTGCTGTCATCATCCGTCCTTTGAAAACGCGTGGGCTTATTGCCAGGCGACGAAGCCATTGGCGGTGCCGGTGCCGGCCTCCGAGCGGTAGCAGGGCTCATAGCCGACCACGTCGCCGGTGAGATCGGTGTCGAACAGCGCGCCGGCGGCAGCGATCCAGGTCTTGAGCTCCGAGGTGCCGGATTGGAGGTGCTTGTCCTCGATGGCGCAGAGCGTTTCGGCATCGCGGGTGCGCAATGCCTCGAAGAACATGCGGTCGAACTCCTCGTCGATGACGAAGTGGCTCATGCCGCCCGAGCCGAACACGGCGACGCGCAGATCTTGCTTCCAGCTGCGGATCGCCTTGCCGACCTCGCGCCCCAGCTCGAAACAGCGGCGGGCGGTGGGCTGGTTGGGCGGGAAGAAGGTGTTGATGAGGATCGGCAGGTTGGGCACCACCGCGTCGCGCATGATCTGGCGATAGATGAAGCCGAGCGAGTGCGGCGCGCCGCTCGACCAGTGGCCGGCGGGCTCGGGCAACTTCTTGGAGACGGCGAGATCGAAGCCCTGCGGCACCAGGGACTTGCAGACGTGCATGCCGAGCTCGGGCTGGCACGGATAGTCCCGGCGCTCGGGCGGGCTGTGGCCCCACTCGGCCTCGTGAATGCCCGGCGGCATGCGGGCGGCCTGCTCGGGGGTGGCGGGCTGATCCCAGATCGTCTCGCCGAGATAGACGGTGATCGCGGGCGTCACATCCTCCAGGAACAGCTCGCGCTGGTCATTGCCCATGATGACGGCGACATCGATCTTCGCGGCGGCGAAGCGGTCGGCCATGTCCGTGATCGCGCTCTGGCAGGCGGCCGAGCGGCGCTCGCGCTCCGGCAGCGTGCAGGCCTCGGCGAGATTTTCGCCCGCGCGCAGCGTGACCAGCTCATCGAAGCTGTATTCGGCGCCGCGGAAGGGATGCTGGCGCTTGAGATCGGCCGCGACGCGCAGGGTCCATTGCTCGGGCGTGGTCGAGAGGGTCGGCCCGTGCGATGTCCACATTCCCAGCACGATCTCCGCCATGATTCCGCTCCGCTCCCAGATTGTTGCCGCTCGGGCATATAATTGTAGACTCAGTAAACAATATCGATGCGGTTAGCAACCGATGGCGGGCGCTTTCGGCAAGGCTGTTCAGAGAAAGCGCGTCGGCATCATGATCGTGCGCCACATGTGCGCGGAGGGGCTGTCATCGAAGCCAAGCCCTTCCTCCGGCTGGCGGAAATGGCGGCCGATGATGTCCGTAAACTCTTCGATATCCACGACGACATTGGGGTCGAAAGCGTAGAAATCATTGAGCGTGACGAGCCGGGCGCTCATATACCATTTGTGGTTGCGGGCGCGCTGATAGGCGCGGTCGATATGCGGATCGGGCCGGTAATCGGCGCCGAAGAAGCGGATATAGGCTTCGGGATAGTCATAGCCGACCGATTCATCGGGATAGAAGCGCACCACCTGATGTTCCCGCACGGCCCAGCTGACCTCGGGATCGACATAAGGCTCGATCAACTGCGCCGCCCAATAGCCATGATCGGCGCGGATGAAGCCGGTGACGGCGATGTCGTGCAGCAGGCAGGCGAGCACGATCTTCTCGTCATGCCCGGCATCGCGCGCCAGCTTGGCGCTTTGCAGGACGTGCGCGGACGGGCCGAAGCGATGACGGAAGAAATCGACCAAAGTCGGCTTCTCCGGCATCAGCGGCAGGCGCGGGTCCGGGCCCATCAGGAACGGGAGCCTGCGCGGATTGTGGATCGGCGGGCGCGGCAGGCGCGGATCGACATCGCCGGACTGGTAGAGGGTGGACTTGATGATGATCGCGTCCAGAGCTTCGCTCATCTCCTCCTCCAGCGCGTCGGCCTGCGCATGGAGGCTGTGCAGATCCGGCGCACTCATAGCGCGGCGGAGGGCTTGGCGGCGGCCGGCGGCGTTGCCATCCCCGCCCCCTCACCCACGCCGGTCTGCGTCGCGGCCCGCAGACGGTCCCGATAGAGCGGCCGCACGAAGGTGAGCAGGAACGCCGCGAAGAACGCCATGGCGGCGAACAGCGCGAAGCCCCAGACATAATGGCCGTTCACATCGTAGATATAGGCGAGCGTCACCGGGCCGATGGACGAGCCAAGCGCGAAGCAGCCGGTGACGATGGGCAGGACCTTGTCCATGTTGCGCGGGCCGAAGACATGCTTGGCCAGCACCGGCCCCTCGCACACCAGTCCGCCATGGGCGAGACCCAGCGCGCAGATGAAGATGATCGCGGTGGAGAGGCTGGAGACCTGGAAGGCCAGCAGCACCATCGCGGCGATGAGCAGATACCAGGCGGCGATGCCTTTCACCGAATAGACATCGAAGAACTTGCCGGCGATGAACTTGGAGGCAAGACCGATGGCCGAGGTGAGCGAGAGCAGCCACGCCGCCGTCTCGCGGGTCAGACCGACTTCCTGCACGAAATAGAGCTGCATGTTCTGGAACAGGCCCTGATCCACGCCGGCGATGATCAGCACGCCGACCATGATGCCCCAGAACATCGGCTTGCGCACCAGTTCGGCATAGCTCATCGGAATGTCCGCCGCGCGCGTCGCCGCCGCCACCTCGGCGCTGGGCAGCACGCCCTTGGCATTGGCAGTCTCCGGCAGCAGATCCTCTTCCGTGGGGTTCTGCTTGACGAACAGGACGAGCGGCACCGAGACGGCGAGGATCGACACGCCGATCAGCGCATAGGTCATGCGCCAGCCGATCTCGGGAATGAGCGCGGCAATGACGATGGGAAAGACCACGCCGCCGGCACTCGACCCGACCAGCGCCAGCGCCCCGGCAAAGCCGACATTGCGCATGAACCAGCGCGCAACCATCAGCTTGATGCAGAGCAGCACCGCGCCTTGCCCGAGGCCAATGAGGAAGCCGGCGAGAAAGTAAGTGGCGATGGAACTGACGTTGAGGAAGGTGAAGAAGCCCAGCGCCTGGATGATCAGCACGGTGAGGAAGACCGGTTTCAACCCGAAGCGCTGCACGGCCGGCCCGATGACGAGAATGGCGACCAGCGCGCCGGTGAGGCCTTTCCACGCGTAGATGCCGGTGGCCTCGGCCCGGGTCCAGCCGAACTCCGCGATCACCTCATTATAGAGGAGCGACATGGAGTAGGTCGGGCCGCCGAAGGAGAAGAAGAAGATGATGAATCCGGCAGCCACCACCCACCAGCCGGGGTAGTATTTGCCTGTCGCGGGTGTCGTGGCCATCGCCTGTCCTCTCCGTAGCCAGCCTTGCCGATTCATGCTTTTTTTATCGGCTCAGCTTCCCATGCATCCTATCGACCTGTCAACAACTCCGTTGCTTAAAACAACAATATCGGGTGCGGTCAGCCGCGGCCCAGGAATGGCATATTGAGCGGCAATATGGTGCCATCGACGAAGTTCACATGATCGGGCAGATCGGCCATGGCCAGCACCGCGCGCGCCGCGACATCGGCGCTGATCCGGTCGCGCGGATCGCCCTCCTGCATGTTCTGCACCAGATTGGTGCCGACAATGCCGGGGTGGAAGATGGACGAGGCGACGCCATGATCGCGCCCGTCAAGGGCGAGGGAATGGTTCATGCCCGCCAGCGCGAACTTGCTCGCGGCATAGGCAATCGTATTGGGGCGAGGCACCTGCGCGGACAGGCTGCCGATGTGGATCATCCGCCCCGCCCCCTGCCCTTTCATGATCCGCAGCGCCTCCCGCGCGCACAGGAACGCGCCGTTGAGATTGGTGTCGATCACTTCCGACCAGCGCGCGAAGGAGAGTTCATCGGTCGGGGTATGATCGGCAATGCCGGCATTGTTGATGAGGATATCGATGCGCCCGAAGCGCGCGAGACCGGCGGCGAACATCGCCTGCACATCGGCCTCCTGCGAGACGTCGCACTGCACGGCGAGCGCCTGCCCGCCCTGCGCTTCAACCTCGGCCACGAAGGCATCCAGCGGTGCCTTGCGGCGCGCGGCGACGATCAGCGAGGCCCCGGCTGCGGCAAATTCGGCCGCGATGGCCGCGCCGAGACCCGAGCTGGCGCCGGTGACCAGCGCGACTTTGCCCTTGATGTAACTCATTACGCGTCCTTCTCCCTTGCGCGCCGCGGATGCACCGGCTTGCCCCGCATCTCCCTTCGTCATTCCCGCGAAGGCGGGAATCCAGGTCCACGCCTGCGCCGAGACGCAAGGTCCAAGCTGGATTCCCGCGTTCGCGGGAATGACGGGGGGGCTGCCAATTGCCGTCACGTTCTGCCTACGCCGCCTAGCCTAAGCAGGCGTCATCGCTCTGGCCATTCAAAAGAGGATCGCGCGGCGAGATCTCAGGCCGGTTCGAACAGCAGCAGGTGGCGCCCATCGGGCAGCGGGTGCCAATAGGGCTTCACGGCCAGCCCGGTCTTCAGCTCGGCTTCGCTGCAATGGATGATGTTGCTCATCACATTCACGCCTTCCTCCAGCGTGACCATGGCGACGACATAGGGCTCCTTGTCGCGGAACGGCGGGCGGGCGCGGCGGACAATCGTGTAGCTGAAGATGGTGCCGCGCCCGGAAACCTCTCGCCATTCCAGAGTGTCGCGGCGGCCGGTGTAGATGCTCGTGGGGCGCGGGTAGAACTGATAGGCGCCGGCCACGCGATCATATTGGATGAGCAGCTTCTTCTCGCGCGTCGCTTCCCAATAGGGCCGCGAAAAGCTGCGCTCGGGGGGCAGCGGGCGATCGATCTCGAGGAGATCGTTGAGATCGGCCATGCGCCTCAGCCCTCCGACGTGAGGATGAGGGCGGTGCTGGTGTTCCAGTTCCGCCCATAGGGAATGCCGCCGATGCCGGTGACGAGCGCATGGCGGCGGTCCTTCACCTGCCGCGCGCCGCCATCGCCAAACAGCTGCCGCACGGCCTCGACAAGATTGGTGCCGCCACCGGCCAGACCGCATTGCCCGGCGGAAATCTGGCCGCCGCCGGTGTTGAGCGGCAGATCGCCGGAGAAGAGGAAATCGGTCTCGTGAATGAACGCCGCGCCCTGCCCGTGCGCGCAAAAGCCGAGCATTTCCAACTGCATCATGATCGCAATGATGAAGTCATCATAAGGATGGAAGGAGCCCATATCGCGCGGGGTGAGCCCCGCCTGCGCAAAGGCCCGCTCCCCCGCCTGCCGGTGGCCAGTGACGGTGGGATCGACGATCGCCGAAGCGGCGCCGAGATTGGTGCGCTCGCCATAGCCGCGCAGCACCGCACAGCGCGTGAGGCCGCGCTGCTCGGCGCGCTTGCGGCTGGTGACCAGCACCCCGCTGGCGCCATCGCAGGGCATGACGCAATCGAGCAGGCGGATCGGATCGTTGATCATGCGCGACTGCACATAATCATCGACCGTGATCGGCTTGCGCAGCTTCTCGCAGGCCTTGTCATTGCGCAGGGCATGTTCCCGCTGGGCGACCGCCAGCTTGCCCAGCGCCCGCTCATCCAGGCCGAACCTGTCATGATAATAGCGGCTCAACATGCCGAAGGCGGCGGGTGCGCCGAGATAGCCATAAGGCGTGGTCCACTCCGCGCCATAGGAGCGCGGGCGGCCGTTATTCTCGGCGACCGCGGTATCGGCAAAGAGGCAGAGGACGGTGGTGCAGAGCCCGGCATCGATGGCGGCGGCGGCGCGCGCCACCGCGCCGACCGGCGAGGAACCGCCAATGTCCACCGTCTGGCAGAAATCCAGTTCCAGCGCGAGTTGATCGGCCGTGGTCTGCGACCAGAAGATATTGCCGGCGCCGGTGGACGAGGAGGAGAGGATCAGCCCGTCGATCTCGCCCTTCTCGAAGCCGGTCTGCTCCAGAATGCCGTCGAGGATTTCGGCGCCCAGCTCCCAGACATCGACCTCGCTGCGCAGGACGATCCTGGTTTCCGCATAGCCGACAATGGCATTGTCCCGCAGCGCCATGGTTCAGCCTTTCGTCGGGTCGGAAGGCGGCGCGGCGACCTTGTTCTCGCCGCGCTCGACAAAGGCGCGGATGCGGTCGGTGCCCTCGCTGCTGCGCGCTGATCCGCCGATCAGCCCCTCGAAGAACAGCCCGTCGCTGTGGCTCATGTCGCCGATGCGGGGGAGCGCGGCGCACACGGCCCAATTGGTGTTCGGCGCATTGCTGGCGATGCTGGCGGCAAGCGCCTTCGCCTTAGCCATCGCCTCGCCCTTGGGCACAACATATTGACAGAGATTGGCGCGCTCGCCCTCTGCGGCGCTCAGCACGCGGCCGGTGAGCATCATGTCGGCCATGCGAGCATAGCCCATCAGGCCCTGAATGCGCACGGCGCCGCCGCCGCCCACGAAGATGCCGCGCTTGCCTTCCGGCAGGGCGAAGAAGGTGCTCTCGTCCGCCACGCGCACCTGACAGGCCGAGGCGATCTCCAGCCCGCCGCCGATGCAGGCGCCCTCCAGCGCGGCGATCCACGGGATCGGCCCGCGCGCGACGAGATCGAGCGGGACCGTCCAGCGGCCGCGCTCCCAGGGCTTGGGCGGATTGGCGCCACTCATGCGCGAGGCCGCTTCCGCCAGATCCAGCCCGGCCGAGAAATTGCCGCCATGGCCGAAAAGGATGCCGACGCGCGCTTCCGACGCGGCGCGCTCGAACGCCGCGTGCAGGCTCGCCATCACTTCCGTATTGACCGCGTTGCGCTTGGCCGCGCGGTTGATGCCGACGATGGCGATCTCGCCATCCAGCTCATAGGTCGCCAGCGTCTCGCTCATGGTTCAGTTCCCCTCCGCAGCGGTAATGATGAGGGCATCGACGGCGGTCAGCCCTTCCCCCTGCGGATGCACGAAGACGGGGTTGAGGTCGATCTCCTCGATCTGCGGCATGGTCTCCATCAGGCGGCCGATCAGCGCGGCGGTGTGGGCGACGGCCTGCACATCGACCGGGGGCGAACCCCGGAAGCCCTTGAGCAGCTTGGCGCTGCGCAGCTTCATCAACTCGGCGACGATATCCTCCTGCGCCATGTCGACCGGGAGCAGGCGCACATCGCCCAGCGCCTCCACCCAGATGCCGCCGAGGCCGACCAGCACGACCGGCCCCCATTTGGCATCGCGCTTGGCGCCGATCATCAGTTCCAGGCCCTTGGGCGCCATCTTCTCGACCAGCACGCCATCCAGCACCAGACCGGGCTGGGCGCGGGCGACATTGGCGTGGAGATCGTTCCAGGCGCGGCGTAGCTCGTCGGCGTCACGGATGCCGAGGATGACGCCGCCCGCCTCGGTCTTGTGCGCCAGTGCGCCGGCCTGCGCCTTGATGGCGAGCGGGTAGCCGACCTTGGCGCCGGTCGCCTCGGCTTCCTCCAGCGTCGTGGCGAGGCCGCCGGCGGGCACGCGGATGCCCATGGCGGACAGCAGTTGCTTGCCGAGCCATTCGGGCTGTGGGCCGCTACCTAGCGTCGGCAGATCGGCAAAGGGCGTGTGGGTGACCGAGCGCGCCGAACGCTCCAGCGAGCGGCCATGGCGCGTGACGCGAGACAGCGCCGTCATCGACCGCTCGATGGAGCGGCTGAGGATCAGGCGGTTGGCGCGCACCGAGGCTTCGAAGTCGGCATCCATTTCGGGCGCGGGAAAGGCCATGATCGCCGGGCGATCCTTGCCCTTGAGGCTGTCGATGAACATCGGCCCATAGCCGCGCTGCGAGGCCGCCGTGCCGCTGTTGATGGCAATGAGCACACTGCCGACATTGCCATCCGCCATCAGCGCATTGGTGCCGAGCGGGATCAGCTCCGGCTGGAAAATCGCCTGCGTGCCGAGATCGAGCGGGTTGCGCGGCGGGATGAAGACAGGGAGTTGCGGCGCCAGTTCGCTGCGGGTCTGCTCGGTGAGCGCGGGCATCTCCATGTCCAGCGCCTCGAAATAATCATGCGCGATGGCGCAGAAGCCGCCGGAGAAGGTGAGCACGCCGGGGCCCTTGGTGGGCGCGACCGGATAGCGTGCCAGCAGCTCGATCACATCGACCCACTCCTCCAGCGTCTCGACCAGCACCACGCCGGCGCGATCGAGATGGAGCTGCATGGTGGCATAGTCGCCCGCCAGCGCGCCGGTGTGCGACTGGATGGCGGCCTTGCCCTTCTCGCCCCGGCCCGGGTGAATGGCGACCAGCGCCTTGCCGGCGGCCTGCGCGCGCCGGGCCGCGGCGAGGAAGGCCTGCGGATCGCGCACTTCCTCGAGGTACAGGGCGATGACCTTGGTCGCCTCATCATGCGCGAAGAAATCGATGAAATCCGGGATGCCGATGCCGGCCTCGTTGCCGGTGGAGACGGTATAGGCCATCGGCAGATGCCGCGCGGCGAGATTGGTGCTGGCATAGGCCATCAGCCCGCCGCTCTGCGAGACCATGGCAATGGCGGGATTGGGATCGTCCGGTGCCAGCTTGGCGACCTTGCGGGCATTGGCAAAGCCGATGGGCAAGCCCTTCACAAGGTTGGTGTAACCGAGGCAGTTCGGCCCGAGCAGCGCGACATTGCCTTCATAGGCGATGCGGACCAGTTCATCCTGCCCTGCCCGATTGCCGGCCTCGGCAAAGCCCGAGGAAAAGACCGTGACGGCTTTGACGCCGCGCCGCACGCAGGCCTCCAGCGCATCCTTCACACCCGCCGCCGGGAGCGTGAACACGGCGAGATCGACGCCCTCGGGCAGATCGTCGATGCTCTGCGTCACGGGATAGCCGTCAATCTCCCCCTCCGCCCGGCCGACGACATGGACATCGCCATCAAAGGCGTTGAGCTGGAGATTGGCCAGCACCGTC
Source organism: Sphingobium sp. B10D7B (assembly GCF_025961955.1). Taxonomy (NCBI): domain Bacteria; kingdom Pseudomonadati; phylum Pseudomonadota; class Alphaproteobacteria; order Sphingomonadales; family Sphingobiaceae; genus Sphingobium; species Sphingobium sp. B10D7B. Next base: position 703,962 of record NZ_JAOQOQ010000001.1, on the reverse strand, counting down.
CGCCCCGCCGTCTTGGGCTTGGCCGACACGCCGATGACCGCAATCGAGCGCGGCCGCATGAACAAGGCGACCGCATCGGCTCCCCGCACAGGTTTGATCCGGGGGGAAAGATCGGTCGCAGACATAGGATCACCATTCATGCTGAGGGGGCCATGAAAAAGGGCGCGCGAGCGCGGCCCCCAATATGTAAATCAAGGCAGCGGCCGACGCGTGGCCGGCCGCTGCCGAAGCGATCAGAAATTGAAGCGCACGCCGACCTTGTAGGACCGGCCGATACGATCATAGAAGCCGGCCAATTGCGTGTTCGGAAAGGGCGGCTCCTTGTCGAGCAGGTTGTTGATGACAGCATAGAGCTGCACCTTCTTTCCGTTGCTCTCCATCAGATTGATGTTGCCGGACCAGTTCAGATACAGCCGCGAGGCAACGTTCATGTTGCCGACCGAAATCGGCGAAGCGGAATTATAATCCGGGTCGCCGGGCTGAACGAGGGTTGCGTCCACGATACCGCCGTCGATCCAGCGCGCGTTGAGCGTCGTGCCCCAATCATCCGTCTCATAGCCGAGGCTGGCGTTGATCTGCCAGTGCGGTACGCTCGTGGCCCCGGTATTGAGGCCGGAGGTGAACCCACCGAGCTGGCCGGCCCGGTTGATCCGACTGCCCCGCGTCTGGATGATCCCGGCCGCATTGCGAGTGGGCGCGACGCCCAGCCCATCGTCCGAGATCAGATCCTTCACATAGGTGCCGAACAGGCGGGTGGTGACCCGGCCGGGACCAGCATTGAAGCGGTACTGCATCTCGAAGTCCACGCCGCGCGTCTCCAGTGAGGCGAGGTTGAGCAACTGCACGGTCACCGAGTTGATTTCCGTGGAGGTGCCGGTGCCGGAAAGGGCTGTGACGGCGCAGAAGGCGCCGCGCGAGCCGCCCTGGATTTCCGCATAGCAGTTGTCGACAATCTGCTGGGCGGGGAAGCTGGCAATCGCGCCATTGATCTTGATATTGTAATAATCGACCGAGGCGGAGAAGCCCGGCAGGAACGATGGCGACACCACCGCGCCGACGGTGAAGGTGTCCGCCTTTTCCGGCGCCAGCGTCTGGCTGGGCGCGAAGACCACCGTGTAGGACCGCGACACGCCGTTGAACGGATTGCGCAGCGTTGACTGGGTGGAGGTCACCGAGAACAGCTCGGCCGCATTGGGCGCCCGAATGTCCCGCGAGCGCGTTCCGCGGAACCGCAGCCCGTCCAGCACGTCCCATGTCGCGCCGATCTTCCAGGTGGTCACGCCACCCGACACGTCATAATCCGTGTAACGCACCGCACCGTTGAGATCGAGCGCCTTGAAGAATGCCGTGTCGCGGGCCAGCGGCACCACGACTTCGGCATAGGCTTCCTTGGTGGCGAACGCGCCCTGATAAGGCTGCGGATTGGAGAAATTGTAGCGCCGTTGCGCCGCCAGTGAGTCAACGACGCTCAGCGCCGTATCGCGGCGATACTCGGCGCCCGCCGCCAGAGAAACCGGCCCTGCCCAGGTGGAGAAGGGCTCACCGCGAAGGTTGAGCGCGCCGACAAACTGGGTCGTGGTGATGCTCTGGAACTGGGTGCCATTCACATAAGCAATCGCCTGCGGCGACATGGCGCCCACCCCGAACAGGTTCAACGGGACGCAGCCCTGCGCACGTGCGGTCGTATCGCGGCAGACGATCTGGCCGCCCACATTGATCGCATCATAAGCCCAGAGGAAATTCTGCTGGATGCGCATGTTGCGGATCTGGGAGTCGAGCTTGTTCTCGCCATACTGGACATAACCGTCCCACGCCCAGCCCCCACCAAGGTCACCGTTCAGTCCGGCAGCCACGCGATAGGTGGAATTGAAGTTCACGATCTGCGTCGAGGAGAAATCCGGGTTCGACCGTCCCATGACGAACGAGGTGATGCCGTTTGCATCCATAATGGATGCCACGGCGGCCGGGAGAAAGGCATTGTCGCGCCGAATGATGACGGCATTGGCGCCGCTCACGGCCGTATCGCGCGGAATGGGGCCGGAATAATCCGAGCCCGACCGGCCATAGCTGCCTTCCACGAACATGCCGATGGCGTCGCTGAGTTCATAATTCAGGTGCGCGCGGACCACATAGCGATCCACCGGCAGCACCAGCGTATGGCCAAGGCGGGGCGCCGTGCCCTGCGAGCTCGACATATTGTAGGAGGAACCACCCGACTCCTGCCCGTAGGTGAAATTGCCGACCTGGTTTGGCGCAGGGAACCAGATGCCGCGCAGCGCATCGACGCCATTGGCCGGATTGGTATCGGCATTGTTGCCGAGGATGACGCCGCCGATGAGCGAATTGACGAACCGCACGCCGCTCTCGAACGACCGCGACGGGGTGCCCGCCGGACGCGTGGCGGCGAAGGAAACGGACTCCTCGTAGCGGCGCCCCCAGGCCCGATCATCGAAGCCGCTGATGCCATCGGACTTCACATATTCGCCGCCGATCACGAAGTGGCCGCGACCCTCGGCAAATGGGCTGCCGAAAGCCAGACCGATGCGACGCTCGAAATTATCGCCCTCTTCGGAAAGGCCAAGGGAAAGATCGCCCTTCAAGCCGGTGAGCCGGTTGTTCATGATGACATTGACGACGCCGGAAATCGCGTCCGAGCCGTAGGCGGCCGAGGCGCCGCCCGTCACCACATCGACCCGGTCGATCATGACGGTGGGCATGAGGTTGAGATCCACCTGCCCGGTGGGCGCGGTGGGCACATGGCGGCGGCCATCCACCAGCACCAGCGTGCGGATGTTCCCTAGCGCGCGCAGATCGGCGAAGGTCGCGCCGGAGAGGTTGGACGACTGGGTGTTCGTCTGGTTGCTGACGCTCGGGCGGAAGGACGGCACCTCATTGAGATAGTCGCCCACATTGGCCGCGCCGCGCTCGGCGATTGCCTCCGAGGTCACGACGACCAGCGGCGTGGGCGCCTGGAAGCCATCGCGCTTCACGCGCGAGCCGGTGATGATGATATCGCGCACCTGCGCATCGTTATCCTGCGCCTGGGGCGCCGGCCCATCCTGCGCGAGCGCCGGGGCAGACCCCAGGGCGACAAATGTGCAAGCGGCAGCAGACGCGAGCAACCATGTTCGACGAGACATATCCCCTCCTATTTGTTGCCGCAGGTTTGCGCCTGCCGGCCTTTCATTGTGCCCGAGACTAAGCGTCATAAAGGCTGTGTCAACAACAATGATACTATATTATCTTTTGGGGTCGCCGGGTTTTAACAGGTGCTTGGATGGCGGCCCAATGCCCCGGAAACCGAGGCTTGCCGGCGGCGCACTCGATGCAAACCGCGCAGCCTTCTGCCCCGATCCGGTGACGACTCAATTGTTGCGCAAATCGATGCTAATGACAACAACATTCTCCAGCCGCTTTATATAAAGCTACTTGATATTATCTGCGAGCGCGCGATGATGGGAAGGAGAAGGAGAGGACAGGTATGTACACGCAAAGCGAGCAGGCTTTTGCCGAAGAGGTCCGCGCATTCGTGCGGGCGGAGTGCCCGGCGGATGTGCGCGAGAAGGTGACCAACGCGGTCGGCATCACTGCGGCGGAGCGGCTCGCGTGGCACAAGGCGCTGCACGCGCGCGGCTGGGCGGCGCCGCACTGGCCGGTGGAGCATGGCGGCACCGGCTGGAGCCCGGTCCAGACCTATATTTTCTCCGAGACGCTGGCCGAGGAAGGCGCGCCGGACCTTGGCTCCTTCGGCCTCAAGATGCTCGGCCCGACGCTGATGCATTACGGCACGCCGGAGCAGAAGGCCCATTATCTGCCGCGCATCCTCTCCGGCGAAGACATCTGGTGCCAGGGCTTCTCCGAACCGGGTGCCGGGTCCGACCTCGCCTCGCTCAAGACTCGCGCCGTGCGGGACGGCGACCATTGGGTGGTCAACGGGCAGAAGATGTGGACGACCATGGCGCATGAATCGACCATGATGTTCGCGCTGGTCCGCACCGATCCCGATGCGCCCAAGCCGCAAATGGGCATCTCCATGCTGCTCATCGACCTCAAGACGCCGGGCATCGACATTCGCCCGATCATCCTGCTCAACGGCGCCCACACCACCAACGAGGTGTTCTTCGACACTGTGCGGGTGCCCGCCGAAAATCTGGTGGGCGAGCCGCATAAAGGCTGGACCTATTCGCGCGTGGTACTCGGCAATGAGCGGCTGTCGATCGCGCGCATCGGCCTCAACCGCCGCCAGTTGGCGCGGCTGAGGCAGATCGCGGCCGAGCAAGGACTGGCCGGCGCGCCGCATGTCCGCGCGCGCATCGCCGAGGCGGCGATCGAGCTGGATGCGCTGGAGGCCATGGCCACCGCCATGCTGGACCGCGCCCGGGCCGGGGTCGCCCCGGGGATCGAGGCCAATATGCTCAAGATCAAGGGATCGGAGCTTCAGCAGCGACTGACGCGCCTGCTGGTCGAGGTGGCGGGCCGCAGCGCAGCGCCGTTCGCCCCCGACGCCGCCATGGACGCTGGCGATGCGGACAAGCCATGGCTCGGGCGCCTGTTCAAGAGCCATTTCGATACGCGCGTCGTCAGCATCTATGGCGGCTCGAACGAAATCCAGCGCAACATCATCGCCAAAACGCTTGGCCTGGGGGCAGCCCGATGAACACGACCGTGATGGACGCCGCGCCGGCAAACGGTGCCGAAGAGACGAACATTCGCGACCTGCTACGCAACTCACTCGAAACAGTCCTCGCCCGCTATTACAGCTTCGAGCAACGCCGCGATGCGCATGAGAGCGCCGCGCGGGAATCGCGGGCGGCCTGGGCGGCTTATGCCGAGCTTGGCCTGCTCGCCCTCACCCTGCCGGAGGGGCATGGCGGCTTCCCCGGTTCGCTCGGTGACTTGGCCATGGCCGTCGAGACGATGGGCGGCGCGATGGTGCTGGAGCCCTATGCGGCGGTGATGATCGGTGCGCGACTGCTGGCGGCGGCCGGCAGCGAGGACCAGCAGGCGGCATGGCTGCCCGCCATCTGCAGCGGCGCAGTCCGCGTCGTGCTGGCGCATGAGGAAGCCGATGGCGGCTACGGCCGGCCGATCACTGCCCACGCCACGCCCGATCCGCATGGCTGGCGCCTCTCGGGCCACAAGGTTGCCGTGGCGGGCGGGGATACCGCAGACCTGTTCATCGTCTCGGCGAACACGGCCGGGGGTGTGGCGCTGTTTCTCGTCCCGGCGGCGGATCTGGCCGTTCGCCCGACCCGCTGCTTCGACTGGACCGGTGCCGCCGACCTCTTGCTGGACGATGTTATCGTCCCCACCGCCGCGCGGATGCCGGGCGGCGAGACGGCACTGGCCCGCGCGCTCGATGAAGCCACCGCCCTCGCCTGCACGGACGCCGTCGGCGCCTTGCGGGCGGCGAATGCCCTCGCTCGCGAGCATACCCACACCCGCCGGCAATTCGGTCGCCCGCTGGATGCCTTTCAGGTGCTCCAGCATCGCTTGGTCGACATGGCCATCGCGCAGGAGCTCGCCGCGCCGATCGCGGCCGCCGCCGTAGCCGCCTGCGAGGCGGACGACCAAGCGGCACGCGCCCGCGCGGTCTCGGCGGCGAAAGTGAAGGTCGGCGAGTCGGCCCGCTTCATCGGCGAGCAGTGCGTGCAACTCCATGGCGGCATGGGGCTGGTGCAGGAATATCCGGCCGCGCATCTGTTCGCCCGGCTGGGGCTGTTCGAGCTTTCGCACGGCGACCGCAACGCTCATCTCGAGCGCTACGCGGCGCTGGCCCTTTAAGCGCTCAGCTTAAACCCCTTAGCGCCGGCTCTGGCTCGGCGAGCCGCCGCCGGTGGGTGGCGCGATCCCGTTGATGCGGGTGCCGCCACTGATCGAGCCTGTGGCACGCCGCGCAAAGTCGGCGGGATAGGTCAGCGTGGGAGGCCCGGCGGCATCCAGCGCCGCCAGATCCTCGGCCGACAGGGTGATGCGGCTCGCCGCGGCATTTTCGACAAGCTGGTCGGCATCGTTGGCGCCCAGCAGGATTGTCGCGACCCAGGGTTGCGCCTGCAGCCAGGCCAGCGCGATCTGTGCCGGGCTGGCGCCGTGGCGCTCCGCGACCTGCAGCACCACGTCCAGCACGCGCTCGGCCTTCTCGTCCAGAATGCGGGCAAGGAACGAGCCACGCCCTTCGGCATCATGATTGCTGGCATCGCCGCGCCGATAGCGGCCGCTCAGCGCCCCGCTCTTGAGCGGCGACCATGCCGCGATGCCCATGCCATAGGCCCGGGCGAGCGGCACATGCTCGACCTCGATATTCCGCTCCATGAGCGAATATTGCAGCTGCAGGCCAATCACCGGCACCAGATTACGCCACTGCGCCAGCCAGTGCGCCTCGGCCACTTTCCACGCCGGAATGTTGGAGAGGCCGACATGCAGCACCTTGCCCGCCCGCACCAGATCATCGAGCGCGCGCATCGTCTCGTCCATCGGCGTCAGCGGATCGACAATGTGCATCCAGAGCAGGTCGACCCGGTCGGTCTTGAGCTTGCGCAGCGAGGCTTCGACACTTTGCAGGATGGACTTGCGCCCGCCCCCGCCGGCATTGGGATCGCCATCGCGGACGTTCGAGCCAAATTTGGTGGCGATCACCAACCGGTCGCGCAGGCCGGGCTCGCCTGCGAGATAATCACCGAGGATCGTCTCGGCCTCGCCACCGCCATAGCTGTTGGCGCAGTCGAGGAAGTTGCCACCGAGGTCGCGATACTGCGCGATGAGGCGCCCGGCGGCGGCGGGGTCCAGACTCCAGGGCTGCGCGCCGCCGAAGTTGAAGGTGCCGAGCGCGTAACGGCTCACCCGCAGGCCGGACCGTCCCAAGGTCACGAAATCGTCAAACATTCCACCCCTTCCCGATTGCTCAAACTATACTACTATATTATCTTTATGGCGTATCGCCGGATGTGAGCCAAGCGGAGGCCAAAAGCAACATGAACGATCGTCTGACCGCGCAAAAGCCCATGCTTGACTCGCCCCAGCTTGCCGCCGGCATGCTGATCGACGGGGAGATCGTGGCGGGAGAGGCGTTCATGCCGGTGATCGATCCCGCGACGGGCACTGCCTTTGCGCAGGCACCGGACGCGCAGCGGGACGATCTCGACCGGGCCGTCGCCGCCGCGCGCCGGGCCTTCCCCGGTTGGTCCGCCCGCGATGTGACCGAGCGGCGCGCCGTCATCCACCGGATCGCCGCGCGCCTGCGCGAAGTCGCCGATCCGCTGGGCGCGCTGCTCACCGCCGAACAGGGCAAGCCGTTGCGCGACGCCATTGGCGAGGTGCGCCGCGCGGCCGATCATATCGAGGCGTTGAGCGCCTTCGATGTCGCCGGCGGCGTGCTGCGCGAAGATGCGCGCGAGCGGGTGGAAATCCGCTACCGGCCGCTCGGCGTGGTGGGCGGCATCACGCCGTGGAACGTGCCGGTGATGCTGGCCACCGTGAAGATCGCGCAGGCGCTCTACACCGGCAATTGCATCGTGCTGAAGCCCTCCCCGCTCACGCCGCTCTCCACGCTCGCCATCGGGCAGGCCATTGCGGACATCGTGCCCCCGGGCACGGTGAACATCCTGAGCGGCGGCAATGATCTGGGCGTTTGGCTGACGACGCATCCGGATGTGGACAAGATCAGCTTCACCGGCTCGGTGGCGACCGGCCGGCATGTGATGGCGAGCGCGGCAGGCACCTTCAAGCGCATCACGCTGGAACTGGGCGGCAACGATCCCGCCATTGTCCTGCCCGATGCGGATGTGGAAGCCACTGCCGAGGGCATTGCCCGCAGCGCCTTTGCCAATTGCGGGCAGGTCTGCATGGCGATCAAGCGGGTGTTCGTGCATCGCGCGCTCTACCCGGCGATGGTCGAGGCGCTGGCGCGCCGGGCGGCCGCCATCCGCGTGGGACCGGGCACCGATCCGCAAAGCCAGATGGGGCCGATCCAGAACCGGATGCAGTTCGACAAGGTGCTGGCGCTGCTCGACGGCGTGCGGGCGACTCCGGGCGCACAGATCCTCACCGGTGGCGAGCGGCTGCCCGGCCCGGGCTATTTCGTCATGCCGACGGTGGTCGCCGGACTGGATGACGCAGCGCCGCTGGTGCGCGAAGAGCAGTTCGGCCCGGTGCTGCCGGTCCTGGCTTTCGACGAGATCGAGGATGTCATCCGCCGCGCCAACGCCACCGAATTCGGCCTCGGGGCGTCGGTGTGGACGGCGGACACAGACGGCGGCGGCGCGATTGCCCGGCAGCTTGAGGCCGGGATGGTCTGGGTCAACCGGCATGGCGGCAATGGCCGCGACGTGCCCTTCGGTGGCGCCAAGCATTCAGGCTATGGGCGCGAGCAGGGCGTCGCGGGGATGCAATCCTATATGGAAATGCAGGCTGTCACGATTCCGCTTGGGTGAAGAAGCCCGCCGGGACGGAGGTGCTCCGCTCCCGCTCAGCCAAGCCGATCAATGACTGGCGCAGGGGGATGGTCCGGCACTTGTCCGGGATCGGCCTTGTCTCGTCATGTGATCGTCCGGACATGATTGTTGCCTCACCTCGTCATTCCCGCGAACACGGGAATCCAGTAGCAACGTTGAAATGACGCGCGAAATCGATCCCTAAGTGTATCTGCTGGCGTCGCATCGCAACGGTACGCTCTATCTGGGCGTCACTTCCAACCTCATCGAAAAGCAGATCAAGAAATGGCGCAGAACCTGGAAGCTCGATTTGATCGAGCAGGCCAACCCCGATTGGCAGGATCTTGCCGCCACCCTGGGATTGAACTCGCGAGCTTGACTGGATTCCCGCCTTCGCGGGAATGACGCAGGATAGGGAGCAAACGCGCCGCTCAACATAGGGTGACAGCGCATAGTCAGCGGTTGGAATGTGTTCAGGCGGCCATTAGCTACCGGTTGCGCGTTCTGACCCGCTATCCTGCAGTGCCCTGATCCGCAGCAGATAGGCCGGGGTGACGCGCGCCATCAGCAGTGCGGCGACGATCGTCAGGCCGATGAACACGCCAAAGCCGACCAGATAGGTGCCGTTGCGATCGTACAAGTTCGCCAGCACGACTGGCCCGAAGGCCGAGCCCATGGTGTTGAAGCCGGCGAGCACCGGCAGCAGGCGGTTCATGAGGCTGGGGCCATAGACATGCTTGGCGACGACCGGGCCATCCACGGTCAGCCCGCCATGCGCCACGCCCAGCACGGTGGTGAAGACAAGCGCGGTGAACAGCCCCTGCACCGGCAGCGCCAGCAGGATGGCGAGGCCGAGCAGCAGGTTCCAGCCGGCGACACCCTTCACCGAAAAGCGATCGAACGTCATGCCCGCGACGAATTTGGCGCCGATGCCGATGAGGAAGGTGAGCGACCAGGCCGAGGCCGCGACGGTGCGCGAGAGGCCGATCTCGTTGGTGAGATAATAGATGCTGTGCTGGAAGAGCGCCTGATCGATCAGCGCCGAGAGGAACGTCGCCAGCGCGATCAGCCAGAAGGCGTGCTGGCGCAGCATGGTGCGGAAGCTGATGCCGAGATCCGCGGCGCGCAGCCGGGCGCTGCTGACCTGCTCGCTCGTCCGCACCGCCTCGGGCAGCACATCCGCCTCGCTGGGGTTGAACCGCACCGACAGCGCGAGCGGAATGGAAATGCAGAAGATGCCGATGCTCAGACAGGCAAAGGCGACGCGCCAACCATAAAGCGGAATGAGCTGGCTGGTCATCAGCGGGAACAGCACGCCGCCAAAGCTGGTGCCGATCACCGCCACGCCCGTCGCCAGCCCGACATTGCGCATGAACCAGCGCGAGACGAGGAGCCGCAGCGAAATGATCACGGCGCCCTGGCCAATGCCGATCATGAAGCCGACGACATAATAGCTCCATAGCGAGTGGACGAACAGGAAGCCCGCCAGCCCGATGGCTTCGGCCGCCATGGCGACGACCAGCACCAGCTTGAGGCCGATCCGCTCGACCAGCGGGCCGATGATGAAGATCGCCATGATCGCGCCGGTGAGGCTCTTATAGGTGTAGATGAGCGTGGCCTGGGTGAGCGTCCAGCCGAACTCCTTCATGACCTCGGGATAGACGAACGGCATGGTCAGCGGCGCGCCGAAGGCGATGAGGAAGATGAAGAACGCCTTGGCGACCACGCCCCAGCCCGGATAGCGCCAGGTCGCGCGGATGATGGCGATCTTGTCTGTGAGGCTCGCTCGACCTGCCATGCCCTCGCTCCCGTCCCGTCTCTTGTCGCCCTCGCCCGATCAGGCGGCCAGGCCGGGCGCGCCGCGCTGCGCCTGACCGGTCAGCACGGCGATGGCCGCTTCCGTGCCGCCCGCCCGATAGGGGACGCCCGCGAAGGCCAGCGCGGCTTCCGTCGCGGCGACGGTGCCGAGCACCAGCGCGTCGCTGAAGTCACCGAGATGGCCGATCCGGAACACCCGGTCATCGAGCTGGCCGAGGCCATTGCCGAGGCTCATGTTGCAGCGCTCCAGCGCCGCCTCGCGCACCGCATCGGCGGAGATGCCCTCGGGCATCCGCACGGCGGTGAGCACCGGCGAATGGGCGGCGGCATCGCGGCATTGCGTCTCGAAGCCCCATTGGGCGACCGCCGCGCGCGTCGCCTGCGCCGCCCGCTGATGCCGCGCGAAGACGGCGTCCAGCCCTTCCTCCTGCATCATGGCAATGGCCTCGCGCAGCCCCTGCAGCAGATTGATGGCTGGGGTGTAGGGGAAAAAGCCCCGGGCATTGGCCTCCAGCATCTCGCCCCAGTCCCAATAAGAGCGCCTCATCCCGGCCGATTTCGACGCCGCGATCGCCTTTTGCGACAGGGCATTGAAGGAGAGGCCCGGCGGCAGCATCAGCCCCTTTTGCGAGCCGCCGACCGCCACGTCCACGCCCCAGGCATCATGCTGATAATCCGCCGACGCCAGCGACGAGACCAGATCGGCCATCAGCAGCGCGGGGTGCCCCGCTTCATCGATGGCGCGGCGCACGGCGGCGATGTCTGAGGTCACGCCGGTGGAGGTCTCGTTGTGGACCACGCAGACCGCCTTGATGCGATGCGCCTTGTCCGCGCGCAGCCGCTCGCCAATGGCTGCGGCATCGACCGGGGTGCGCCAGTCGCCGGGGATCAGCTCGGGCTCCAGGCCGATCTTGCGGGCGAGCCGGCACCAGAGCGTCGCGAACCAGCCGGTCTCGTACATCAGCACCGCGTCGCCCGGCGAGAGCGCATTGACGAGCGCCGCCTCCCACGCGCCGGTGCCCGACGAGGGGTAGATGATGACCGGGCCTTCGGTCTTGAAGATGCCCTTAATCCCGTCCAGCACCTCGACCGTGAGATCGCGAAAATCAGGCCCGCGATGGTTGATGGTCGGGCGCGCAATTGCCTCCATCACCCGTTGCGGCGTGGTCGTGGGACCGGGCAGTTGCAGGAAGTGCGCGCCGGGGCGATGGGAAGAGGTGGCAGACATGAACGGTCCTCAGGCTGGCGCGGGCGCGAGGCGGCGCTTGCGGTCCACCGGCTCGGCAGTCCCCCTGCTCCAGACCGCGCGGCGCGCATTGTAGAAATCGAGCCAATCCTGCTCGGGTGGGAGCAGCGCGTAGCCGGCGCGGACATTATGGTAGCAGGCGGGATTATCGACGCCCGGCGGCACCACCCCGTCGTCCCGCAACGCCGTCGCCGCCCATTTGAGCCGGCGGCGGGTGAGCACGATCATCCGGTCGCTGGTGCCCAGATGCTCCATGGTGCGGTCCACCACCGGCCCCATGCTCTCGGTGACCGCCTGATCCTGCACAGGGATCGCTTCGATGCCGCTATAGCTCTGCGTCGACTGCGCCTCACGCGAGATCAGATGATCGTTGCGCGGATTGGCATCGATGCGGAAGCGGCCGAGCCAGTCGGTGGTGTTGGGCAGGAAATTGATCGGCGAGGTGGTGCCGGGAATCGGCTTGCCCGCCTTGGTCAGCGTCGTGGCGCCGGTGCGCGGACCGCCGATGGTGACGAGCATGGCATGATGGTCATCCAGCGGCACCCAGGCGCGGGCGCGGATATGGTCGAGCGGCTCGGACGGCGCCATGGTCCAGAAGGGCAAAGCGAACTGGCCGATGCGGTGATAGAGATTGTCCCCGGCCGGGCGATAGGCGCAATACATGGTGCCGTAATCGGTCTCCAGCGCCTCATATTTCGGCGCGAGATTCTCGCGCATCTGCCTGTAATAATTGATCGAGCCTTCCTCGAACTGGTCCGGCGTCGCCGCACCCAGATGCAGGAAGCCGACATGGCAGGTGTCGATATCCCCCTCCAGCGCCTGCAGCCAGTTGCACTCGCGCATCATGAAGGTGACGGTGAGCGGCTGGCCCGCCTCCACCTCGTCCCAGTCGAAATGCGGCAGTGCGGGCGGCTGGGCACGGGTGCCCATATAGACCCAGGCGACGCCGTAGCGCTCGACCACCGGGAGCGCGCGGATCTTCACCTTGTCCTTATAGTCCGTCTCCGGCGGCTCGCTCGGCATCTCGATGCACTGGCCATTCCGATCGAACTTCCAGCCATGATAGACGCAGCGGATGCCGCCCTCCTCATTGCGCCCGTAGAACAGCGATGCGCAGCGATGGGCGCAGCGATGATCGACCACGCCAAGCGATCCATCGGGCGAGCGGAAGGCGAGGAAGTTCTCCCCGAGCAGGCGAAGCCGCAGCGGCGCGCCGCCAGCCTTGACTTCGTCCGGCATGAACGCGGGGATCCAATATTCCCGCATCAACGCGCCCATGGGGGTGCCGGGACCGGTCTGGGTCAGCAAGGCATTGTCTTCCGGCGACATTCCGCCCTCCCCCACACTCGAATGAATCAAACTATAATATAGTTATTCTTTTTCATCCGATGCGGCGTGGCTTGTCAAGCAATGCCGGGCGGGGCAGGATTGAAATCATCATATAGAATGACCGATCGCCCGCCCCGCGCGGGCGATGCCAACATGAGAAAGCCTGTTCCCTTGGCCGAATCCGACACCGTTTTCAGTTCCGTGCGCAGCCAGTCGCTCGCCTCGCGCATCGTCTCGCAGGTGATCGACGCGCTGTTTGCCGGCCAGTTCAAACCCGGCCAGTTCCTGGGTACCGAGGCGCAGCTGACCGAGACCTTCCAGACCAGCCGCGTGCCGATCCGCGAGGCGCTCGGCCGGCTGGAGGCGCTGGGGGTGGTCACGATCAAGACCGGCGCGGGCGGCGGGGCCACTATCGCCGAGGGCAAGCCCGACCAGTTCGCGACGGCGCTGGCGGTGCAGTTCATGCTCGTGCAGGTGACGGCCGAGGAGATTTTCGATGCCCGCATCGGCATCGAATGTCGCGCCGCCGAGCTGGCTGCCGAGAAGATCACCGACGAACAGATCGAGGCGCTGCGGCTGCTGCTGGAGCGGATCATGGAACCGGACCTGCCGCGCCGGGAGTCGGTCGATCGCATCCTCGCCTTCCACCGCTTCATCGTGGAGGCTTCGGGCGCGCGCACGCTGGTGACGCTCATGCATGCGCTGGAACATGCGCTGCTCAACCTGTTCACGGCGCTGGAAGCCTCGCCGCGCAACAGCCGCATCGGCTACAAGTCGCTGCAGGGCATTTTCGACCGCATCGCCGCGCGCGACAGTGAGGGCGCCTTCACGGCGATGCGCCTCCATCTGCTCGATCGGCGCAAGTCGATGCTCTACCGGCTCAAGGAGCTGAGCGACCAGGCCGGGATTGCGACGCCCGCCAGCTAAGGGACTAGGGCAGCCGGCTCAGACGCTCGTCCCGACCAGCCGCCCGATCCCGGCTGTCAGGGCCATGGCAAGCGCGCCCCAGAAGACCACCCGCGCCACCGGCCGCCAGGGTTTGGCCCCGCCAGCGCGCGCGCCAATGGCGCCGAGCAGGCCGAGGAAGAGGATCGACCCCGCCGCCTCGCCCACCACCATCCGGTCCATCGGCAGCACGGCCGCCAGCACCAGCGGCAGCGCCGCGCCGGCCGTGAAGGTGGCGGCGGAGGTAAAGGCAGCCACCACCGGCCGCGCCGCTGTCGTCTCGGTAATGTGCAGCTCGTCACGCGCATGAGCGCCGAGCGCATCATGGGCCATCATCTGCTCGGCCGCGCGCCGCGCCGTCGCCGGGTCGACGCCGCGCGCGACATAGATGTCGGTGAGTTCCTGCAGCTCGGCTTCGGGCGCGGTGGCCAGCTCCTGCGTCTCACGCGCAAGGTCGGAGCGCTCGGTGTCGGACTGGGAGCTGACCGAGACATATTCGCCGGCCGCCATGGACATCGCCCCGGCCACCAGACCGGCAGCACCCGCGACGATCAGCGCCGACCGATCCGCCCCTGACGCCGCCACGCCGAGGATGAGGCTGGCCGTGGACACAATGCCGTCATTGGCGCCAAGCACCGCCGCGCGCAGCCAGCCGATGCGCGAAACAAGATGATATTCCCGATGCGGCCTCATGGATGATCCCCCTCACAGTTCGGCGCAACTTTATCAGAACCGGGCCTGCGCGGCGATTGGGGAAATCTGCCCTTGGCCGGAGGGCTGGCGCGATCTCATTCGGTGGCCGGCACGACCATCGCCCTGATGACCGGCGCCTCGCTGCCGCTGATCTGCAGGATGTGGCGCCCGGCCTTGAGGCGGAAATCGACGATCTTGCGGATGCCCGAGCAAGCCGGCCCGTGCCCATGCGTGAGCGAGGGCACGCGCGCGCCGTCGGTCACCACATCCAGCCAGGCCGCTGCGCCCAAGGCGACGCGATAGACCCCGTCGCGCGGGGCGTCGAACGCCAGCCTCCCGGCGTAGGTGCCGGGCTTGGCCACGCGCTCGGGCGCGGCAGCGAACGCGACGGATGAGGCAGGCGACAAGGTGAGATCGACGGCCTGGCCGGGCTTGAGCTGAACGGCTGCTTCCGTCGCGCTGGCAACCCGCTCGGCGCTGCGCCAGGCAGCAAATTCAGGCGGCAGAGCCGCATCGTCCGCGCAGGCGGGCGCATCCGCAGCGGGCATCTGAGCGGCCACGGGCACCGGTGCCAGCGCCATTGCGAGAGCCATCATCATACGCATTGTCCGCTTCTCCTCTGGACGGTCGGTTCTTTCGATGTATTTGCGCATATACATCGAATCACGAACAAGAAAAGGGGACCCATTGATGAGAGCGACACTGGTGCTGGGCGCCGCAATTCTGGTGACGTCCGGCATGGCCCGCGCGCAGGCGCCGGAGAGCGAGGCCGGCAGTTTCGGCCTCGGCCAGATCATCGTGACGGCGCCCGCCGGACCTGACCGGCTGCTCGGCACGGAGACGCTCGGCCAGCAGGCCATGGTCCGCTTCAACCGCGTGCAGCTCGACGATGCGATCAACCTCCTGCCGGGCGTCTCGGCGGGCAATAGCGGCGGCTCGCGCAACGAGCGGCTGGTGTTCGTGCGCGGGTTCGACCGCTTTCAGGTGCCGCTCTCGATTGATGGCATCCGCGTCTATCTCCCGGCCGACAACCGGCTGGATTTCGGCCGCTTCCTCACGCCGGACATTGCCGAGGTGCAGGTGGCGAAAGCCTATGCCTCCGTGCTGGACGGCCCCGGCGCCATGGGCGGCGCGATCAATCTCGTCACGCGCAAGCCCACCAAGGCTGTGGAGGCCGAGGCGCGCGCCACGCTCAATCTCGACCGCGATGCGGCCTATGGTGGCTACAGCGTCTTCGCGCTACTCGGCACGCGGCAGGACCATTGGTACGCGCAGGCGAGCTATGCCCGCAATTTCACCGATCACTGGACGCTTGCCGGTGGTTTCCACCCGGTCAGCGCGAACGAGGACGGCGGCGCGCGCGACTTCTCCCGCACATCAGATTGGCGCGTGAATGCCAAGCTGGGCGTCACCCCCAACGCCACCGACGAATATGTGCTGAGCTACACACGGCAGGAAGGCAGCAAGAACGCGCCGCTGCATGTGAGCGACACCAGCAATGTCTCGCTGCGCAACTGGAGTTGGCCCTATTGGACCATCGACACGCTGGCCTTCCTCTCAACCACCGCGCTCAGCAATCAGGCGACGCTCAAGACGCGGGCTTATTACAGCCGCTTCGACAATCTGCTGCGCTCCTGGGACAATCGCAGCCAGACCAGCCAGACGCTGGGTCGGTCCTTCGACAGCCCTTATGCGGACACGGCCTATGGCGGATCGGCGGAACTCGGCGTGGACCTGCTGCCCGTCAACCGCCTGACCCTCGCCTTCCATTATCGGCATGACGAGCACCGCGAATCCCAGACCAGCCGGCCGGGCCTGCCCGGCAGCATCGCGGAGCCGGTGCAGATCAGTGCCGAGCGCAACTGGAGCATCGCGGTGGAGAACCGCCTCGCCCTGCTGCCCGCCCTGACGCTGACGCTGGGCGCCTCCTATGACTGGCGCGATCTCGACCGCGCGGAGGACTATGGAGTGCCGCAGGGGCAGACCGGCGCCAACCGGCTCTACAGCTTCCCGCTGCGCAACGTCGATGCGCTGAACGCGCAAGGGCGGCTGGATTGGCGCGGCGAGCATGGCAGCGCGGCGCATCTCTCGCTCTCGTCTCGCGCCCGCTTTCCGACCCTGTTCGAGCGGTTCAGCAGCCAGTTCGGCACCGCCGAGCCCAATCCCGGCCTGAACCCGGAACGGGCGACCACGCTGGAGGTCGGCGGCGCGCGTCAGCTGGGGCCGCTGCATGTCAGCGCAGCGCTCTTCCACAGCTGGGTGAGCGACGCGCTGGTTTCGGTCCGCACCCCGGCCAATCTCAATCGCCGGGAGAATTATGGATCGGCGCATTATTATGGCGGCGAGGTCGCGGTGGATGTGAAGCTGAGCGACCAGATCGAGCTGGGCGGCAATTATTCCTACATCCAGCGGGACTTCACGGTCGGCACGGCGCCGGCGGGCAGCCTGATCCGCCCGTTCCAGCTCACCGATGTGCCGGGCCACAAAGGCTTTGCCTATCTGGCCTGGCGGCCCGTCCCTGCCCTGCGGATCACCCCCAACCTCGATTTTGCTTCGCGCCGGATGACCGTCACCCCGGCCTCCGCCAACGGCCTCGCGCCCATCTATTACAAGACGGGCGGCTATGCGCTCGCCGGGCTGAGCATCGATTATACGCTGACGCCGCAGGGCACGCTCAGCGTTGGCGGTCGCAATCTCTTCGACCGGGATTATGTGCTGACCGATGGTTTCCCCGAACCGGGCCGCTCGCTGTTCCTCAGCCTGAGCGCGCGCTACTGACGCCCATGCCTTTCACGATTGATATTACTGTCTTTCTATATGATCTTTCTCCGGATATGCTCTCGCCGGACGATAGGAGCGGAGGAGAGCGCATGGCCGTCCAGAGGAAGAAAGAGCGGTTTGTGGCCGCGCTGTCGCCCGCGAAGGCGATGGATGTCGTTGTCGTCGGCGGCGGGCCTGCCGGCTGCGTCGCGGCACTCAGCGCGGCGCGCAATGGTGCGCGGGTGATGCTCATCGAGCGGGTCGGCTATCTGGGCGGGATGATGACCGGGGGCGGCATCGGCGGCATCGGCATCAATGGCTACATCATCGAGAAAGGCATCGGCACGCCGGTGGTGAAGGGCATCTCGCTGGAGATCCTCCACCGCATCCAGGCCATGAGCGGCGCGCCCGAGGGTAGCCCGATTGCGCGGCACCCGACCGACTCTGTGATGATGACCAGCCTGCTCGATGAAATGATGGAGGAAGCCGGGGTCGAAGTGCTGTTTAACACCGTGGTGTTCGACACGCTGGTGGAGGACGGGCGGGTGACGGGCGTCGCCATCGGCAACAAGTCCGGCGGGCAGGTGGTGCTGGCCGATGTGGTGATCGACGCCTCGGCCGATGCAGACGTGGCCGCCTGGGCCGGCGCGCCCTTCCACCATGGCCGCGAGGAAGACGGCCGCCATCATGGCGGATCGATGGACATGCAGATCGGCGGCATCGATGTCGACCGGCTGATCGACTATCTGCGCAACCAGCCGTTGCTCAGCGAAGAAGAGCGGGCCGAGCTGGACCGCGAGCGCTCCGCGCTGATGGGCGGCGGGCGGCCGGTGAACACCTACAAGTCGCTCAAGGGCGAGACGCTCTACGCCGAGCCCATGGCCCAGCCGACCGACTGGGACGAGGTGGACCGCATCCGCGCGGCCGGCGGCATCCCCAAGCTGCGCCTCTCTCCCGCAGCCGGCGGCCCGATCCCCGGCAAGGCGACGGCACCCAGGGTGGATGGCAAATATGTCCCCCTCCCCGCCGGGCTGGACCGCGAATGGGTGGAGTATATCAAGGCCGGCAAGGTGCCACTGCTCTACGGCGCGACCGAGCCGGTCTATCCGCCGCCGCGCTTTGGCAGCATCGGCATCTTCCGTCACGGCAAGATGCGCGACGGGCAGATGATGTCCGGCGTGTACGAGGTCTGGTACGACCACACCAATGAGGAAGAGGTGAGCAAGTCGCTGATCTATCGGCGCAAACTCAACCGGGTGTATCTCAACTTCCTGCGCGAGCGCATCCCCGGCTTCGAGGAGGCCTATATCGTCATGGAATCCCCCACCGGCGGCGCGCGCGAGGGCCGGCGGATCGTCGGCGACTATATCCTCACCGAGGATGATGTGCTGGCAGGGCGGCGCTTTCCGGACGTGATCGCCAAGGGCGGGCCGCGCGGGCCGGACCTGCATTCGGTGACCGGCCTGTGGGGCGATGGCGTGGCCTCGCCGTTCAAGGCGCCATACGACATTCCCTATCGCATCCTGCTGCCCAAGGGCGTTGAGGGCCTGCTGGTGGCGGGGCGCTGCGTCTCCGCGACCTTCGCGGCGCTGGGCGCAGTGCGCGATCAGGCGACCTGCATGTCCATGGGTGAGGCGGCGGGCGCGGCGGCCAGCCTTGCGGTGCGCGCGGGCGTTACCCCGCGTCAGGTGGACGTGCGTGCCGTGCAGCAGCGCCTGCTCGATCAGGGCGCGCTGCTTTACATTGGCGATGAGCAGCCGCTGGAGAGGGAACCGGCCGAGTGATCCGGCAGGATGCGGCTACTCTCCGCGTCTGATGAAGTCCGCAGCGCGCTCGGCGACCATAATGACCGGGAGGTTGGTGTTGCCGCCGGGCAGGCGCGGGAAGATGGAGGCATCGACCACTCGCAGCCCGTCCACGCCATTCACCCGCAGGCGCCCGTCGACCACAGCCTGCGCATCGCTGCCCATGCGGCAGGTGCCGCTCGGGTGATAGGCCGTCGCCGCTGTCTCGCGGATATAGGCCATGACCTCCTCATCCGACAGCAAAGGCCGCTCCGGCCGCCGCATCTGCCCCACCACCTTGGCGAGCGCCGGCTGGCGGATGAGCGCCTCCAGTCCACGATAGCCGCCGAGCATGGCGCGCTGATCCTCCGGGTCGCTCATCAGGTTGAAGGCGATGCGCGGATGGGCCAGCGGATCGGGCGAACCGAGCTTCAGCCAGCCCCGGCTCTTCGGGTAATTGAGCGACCACATCGCCCCCATGCGCGGCCCGAACGGCCGGGCCACGCCGGGAAACCAGACCCGCGAGAACATGGAGAGCGGGATCAGCAAGAAATGCATGTCGATCACATCCGGGTCGGCGCCGGTCGCGACATTGGCGGAGGCGGCGAGCGGCGGCGCGCCCATGATGCTCTTGCGCCCCGCCATCCAGCGCAGGAACGATCCGGTCAGCCGGTCGAAGCGCAACTCCCGGTCGAAGGCTAGCGCGGGATCGAGATCGAACTCCATGCCGGCGCCGGGATGATCCTGCAGGTTGGCGCCGACCTCGCCGCTTTCCACGGCGACATCCAGGCCCATCTCCTGCAGATGGGCGCCCGGCCCAATGCCCGAGAGCAGCAGCAGTTGCGGCGAATTGATCGCGCCGCCGGCCAGCAGCACTTCGCGCTCGGCGAGGATTTCTTCCAGCCGCTCGTCGCGCGAGACCTCGATGCCGATTGCCCGGCCATCACGCAGCAGCACACGCGTCGCCACGGCACCGGTGCGCACCTCCAGATTGGGCCGGCGCAGCGCCGGACGCAGATAGGCCTCCGACGTATTGGCGCGGCGACCGTTGCGCGTCGTGAAATCCGGCATGCCGAAGCCGTCGGTTCGCGGGCCGTTGAAATCCTCCGTGATCGGGTAGCCGAGCGACCGGGCCGCCTCCAGCACATTGGCCATCAGCGGGCTGGGCGCCGGATGCGGCTCGACGCTCAGTGGCCCGCTGCCGCCATGTTCGGGCGTATCGCCGCGCCAGTGCCGCTCCAGCTTGCGGAACCAGGGCAGCACATCGTCCCAGCCCCAGTCGGTGAGGCCGGTATCGCGCCAGCCATCATAATCGGCCTTGTGCCCCCGGATTGCCATCATGCCGTTGAGCGAGGAGGTGCCGCCGAGCATCCGCCCACGCGCGACCGGCAGACGGCGGCCGTCCAGCTCCGCCTCCGGCTCCGACATGAAGCCCCAGGTGAGCGCCGGATTGGGCCACAGCTTGGAGACTGCCAGCGGCAGGCGCACGTCCAGCCGCCGGTCGCTGCCGCCGGCTTCCAGCAGCAGCACGCGATTGCGCGGATCTTCGGACAGGCGGGCGGCGAGCACGCAGCCCGCCGAGCCCGCGCCCACGACGATGTAATCGAACCGGTCCACGCTCAGACGACTTTCCAGAACCGGAAAATGGAGCCTTCCGGATTGCGCTGGCCGACGCCGACGAAGATCGTGCGGTTCAGCCAGTCATAGGGGCCGGCCGGCGCCTCGAAGCGCGGGGTCATGCGCATATAATAGCTTTGCGGATCGACCTGCTCGCCCGCCAGCAGGGCATTCACCACCTCCGGCGGGGCGCTGCGCACGCCGGTGCTGCGCTTGAGGATATGGGCGCCGTCGTCCGTCTCCAGCAGATATTGCGATTCGAACCGCCCGCCGCCATCGGGGCGCACGAGCGGGAAGTCGCCGCCGCTGCCCTTGACGATCCGGCCCGAAAGGCCGGGGCCGGAGAAGCTGCCCTCGCCGATCAGCACCGCACCGCGCGTGTAGCCCTGCGCCACTTCGATATGCATGCGCGGACCAAGGCCGATGCGCATTTCCAGAGCGAATTCCAGCCGCATGGTCAGACGATCCTCTCGATGTTGAGGACAGGGCTGCCCTCGGCCTGCTCGGCAACGAACGCCAATCGTGCCAGATGGGCGACGCCGCCATCCTCGGCGGCTTCGAACAGCAAAGCGAGCCGCAGTCCCTCGAAATCCGGCGCGCGGGTGCGATAGCCATTGCCGAAGCAACGGGCGAAACTGCCATCGCTGAACGCGACATAATAGGAGGCTTCGACCACCGTGACGCCATCAGCGCGCAGCAGATGCATCTCGCTGCCGCCGACCAGCCGCCCCTCGAGCCCCTCGCCTACGAAGGTGCCGCCGCCGATGGACACATAGCTGCGCTGGCCACCGGTCGCGATCTCGCCGACCGTAACCGGAAAGGCGCGCATGGGCGTCATGCGGAAGGCCGGCGCGAAGCCGGGCACGGGCGCGCTGCTTGCCTCAGCCATGATCGCGGCCCTGATGATCGTGCGCGATCGTCACGGATTTGAGTTCGGTATAGGCTTCCACCCCGGCTCTCCCATTTTCGCGGCCGAAGCCCGATTGCCTGACGCCGCCCGCGGGCATCGCGATGTCGCCGGCGCTGCTGTTCACCCGCACGGTCCCGGCCCGGAGGCGACTGACCATACCATGCGCCCGCGAGAGGCTGCGCGTCCAGACATAGGCGGAGAGGCCATAACGGCTCGCATTGGCCAGCGCGGCGATTTCGTCGAGATCGTCGGTGTCAAAGGGGATCGCGCACAGCACGGGGCCGAAAATCTCCTCATCCACCGCCGCCATGCCCGCCTGAACGGAGCCGAGCACCGTCGGCGCGACATAATAGCCTTGCTCCGGCAGGGCGATGTCGCCGCCCGCGCGGCTGGCGCCCTGTGTGAGAGCGCCCTCGACAAAGCCCATGATCCGCGCCCGCTGCGCCTGCGTGATCACCGGCCCCAGCTGGGTCGCGGGATCGAGCGGATCGCCGATCGTCATCGCCGCGCCGATGCGGGCGATCTTCTCCACCAGCGCATCGGCGACGGATCGATGCACGAACAGGCGCGAGCCGGCCGAGCAGGTCTGCCCGCTGTTAAAGAAGATGTTCATGGCAATGGCACGCGCGGCGGCATCGAGATCGGCGTCGGCAAAGACAATGACCGGCGATTTGCCGCCCAGCTCCACCGTCACCCGCTTCATCTGCCGCGCGCAGTCGGCCGCGATCTGGGTGCCGGTCGCGGTCGATCCGGTGAAGCTGATCTTGGCGACGCCGGGATGATCGACCAGCGCCGCGCCCACGACCGGACCAAGGCCGGTCACAACATTGAAGAAGCCGCGCGGCACGCCGCAAGCCACAGCCAGTTCAGCCAGCTTGAGCGCGGAGAGCGAGGATTGCTCGGCCGGCTTGAGCACCACCGCGCAGCCCGCCGCAATCGCGGGGCCGAGCTTGAACGCCGCGCCCATCAGCGGATAATTCCAGGGAATGATGTGGCCGACCACGCCGACCGGTTCGCGCAGCGTGTACGCCGTCGTTTCGCCAGGCTGCGAGAGTTCCATGCTTTCGCCGGTGAGCTTGGTCGCCCAGCCGGCGAAATAGCGCAAGGTCGCGGCCGTGCCGGGCACGTCGACCCGCCGGCTGTTGCTGATCGGCTTGCCGGTATCGAGTGTTTCGAGCAGCGCGAAATCCTCGGCATGGCGCTCCACCGCCTGCGCCAAGGCCAGCAGGGCATCCTGCCGCTGGGCTGGCGTCCAGCGCGTGCGCCGGGCCGCGACCATCGCCGATTCGGCCGCCTGCACGGCCTGGTCGATATCCGCCGCAGTGCCCGCACCGACCTCGGTAAAGACCTCGCCGGTCGCGGGGTTTTCCACCGGCAGCCGGTCGCCGGCCGCAGGGGGCGTCCACGCGCCGCCAATGAAATGACGCGCCTCGGCGGCAAGGGGCAATGGCACTTTCAACGTCATCTCAAATACATGTCCATGATGCGGCTGAGGCCCCTGCTATCAGCGCGCCTGCGGGCAAACTTGTCTCGCGACGCATCTTTCTGACCAGCGCCGCACTGGAGACAAAATCAACAGTGCGGCGGTCTGCTGGACAGGCCCCGATATGGGGTCTAGCGTGCGCAAAAGCCGGACCGAGGGCGCAAGACCCCGGCCAGGATGCGAGAGGAGCCACGGGGATGCACATCTTCACCACTAAGGCATCGAGCCGCGTCGAGCGCAGCCGGCAATGGTGCGCCGTCACGCAGGCGCCCCACATCGAATTTGCGGACGATCGCGAGGCGTCGCTGCGCGGCGGCGATTTCGGCGCGCTCCGTTTCTGCATCGTTTCGCTGGGCAGTCACCGGCTTGTTCTGCCCGACATGGCCGATCGACGATCGCCACCGACCATGAAGCTGCTGTTCCAGGAGGAAGGCGCCGCGCGGATCAGCCAGGGCGGGCTCTACAATGATGTGCAGGCCGGCCAGTGGTGCGCGCTCCGCAAGGACGTGCCCTATACCATCGACGCGCCGGACCAGTGCCGCCAGTTGGCCGTGACGGTGCCGTGCAGCCTGCTCGCTGCGCCCCGCTGGAGCCTGGACCGCTGGCGCAAGCCCCGCAGCTTCCTGCGCGGGCCCGCCCAGATTCTCCATGCCAGCGTGAGCGCCTCGGTGATGACCGGCAACACGCTGCGGATGCAGGACCGCGAGCTGCTCGGCGACCAGATCGCCCATCTGGTCAACATGACCATCCATGCCGATGACGTGCTGACCATGCCCGACCCGCGCGAAAGCCGGCGACGGGCGATCCTGGAATATGTCGACCGGCATCTGGCCGATGCGGACCTCAGCATCGCGCGCATCGCGCGGGATTTCAGCATGTCGAGCCGCTCGATCCACAAGCTGTTCGAGGGTGAAGCCTATACCATTGCCCGCGCCATCTGGGACCGGCGGCTGGAGCGCTGCCGCGAGGAGATGGTCGACCCGGCCCTCGCCCGCCGCTCGATCACCGAGATCGCCCACCTTTGGGGCTTTAGCGATTCCCAGCATTTCAGCCGGGCTTTCAAACAGCGCTTCGGCCTTACCCCGCGCGATTATCGCAATCTCTTCTCCCTGCACTGAACGAGCCGGGAAATCGGATCGCGATCGCGAGCACGACCAGTCAGGTCGATGCGCTCCCATCCAATCGGCATGTCGCGCTGAGCGTCTATCCAGATAGACCTGCCGCTCGATGCCTGCCGACCGCAGGCCTGCCACCCGGGAACAGATATACGTGACCAGAAGACAGCTCACCGTCGCCCTGATCCTGCTCGCCTCGATCAACGCCTTCGGCTTCCTCGACCGCGTGATGATCGCGCTGATCGCCGAGAAGATCAAAGCCGAGTTCCTGCTCAGCGATCTGCAGATCGGCCTGCTCGGCGGCACGGCCTTCGCGGTGGTGAACGCCTTTGCGAGCGTGCCCATCGCGCGCCTGGCGGAACGTTACAACCGCGCGCGGGTGACCGCGAGCTTCCTGATGCTCGCCTCGGTGTTCACGGCACTGGCGGGCGCGACCGTCAGCTTCTTCCAGCTCTTCCTGTGCCGCTGCGGCATGGCGGCGGGCAATGCGGCGACCGAGGCGCCGCCGCACTCGATGATCTCCGACATGGTGCCGCCGGAAAAGCGCGCCTCGGCCCTGTCGCTCTATATGCTCGGCGTGCCGGTGGCGGCTCTGGTCGGATCGTTCGCCGGCGGCGCCATTGCCGAGCATTTCGGCTGGCGCGACACGTTCATGTTCTTCGGCGTGATGGGCGGACTGATCGCCCTGCTCTGCTTCTTCTGTCTGCATGAGCCAGAGCGCAGCGTGCCCCCTGCCACTGCCGGATCGGGCAAGCTCGGCACCTGGCAGGTGGTGCGGCTTTTGCTTGGCAACAAGAGCATCCGTTATGTGCTCGCAGGCCTGGCCTTCATCAGCCTTGGCGCCTTCGGCGTGAACACCTTCCTTCCCGCTTTCTTCTCCCGCAATTTCGGGCTGGATGCGGCGCAGGCGGGTCTCGTCTTCGGCGTCGTCTCCGGCATTGCCGCCTTTTTCGGCACGCTGCTCGGCGGCTATGGCAGCGAGCATATGGCCCGGCGCGATGCCCGCTGGCTGCTCGGCTTCCCGGCGCTCGGCACTGTGATCGGCGTACCGATCTTCCTGGCGGGGCTGAGCAGCAACATGCTGTTCATCGCCATTCCGCTGATGCTGGTCGGCTCCTTCTCCTTCTACACCGCGATGGGGCCGGCGATCGCGACGCTGCACGGCTCGCTGGACAGCTTCAGCCGGGCGACCGGATCGGCGGTGTTCCTGCTGATGGTGCATCTGTTCGGTCAGGGGCTGGGACCGCCATCCGTCGGCGTGGTCAGCGACATGGCCTCCAGCTTCATCTATGGCGGCAGCCAGTTCGCCACCCAGTGCGCCGGGGCCGCCGGGCAGGTTCAGGGCTCAGCCTGCGCGGCCGCCTCAGCCCTGGGCCTGCGCTATGCCATCGGCCTGTTCGCCATCTTCTTCCTGCTCGGCGGGCTGATGCTGTATCTCGCGGCGCGGACCAACCATCGCGCGGCGCAGGCGACCGCCACGGCGCATTGACCGCGCCCTCATTTTGCAACGGAGACCCGCATGAGTCAGGCCATTACCGATCGCGACGCCCAGCTTGCCTTGCTGGAGAGCGCCGATCCGCAGCTCGCGGCCAACAAGCGCCTCGTCTGGGACATGTATCGCACCGTGCTGCAGGCAGGCCACGCCGACCGGGCCGCTGAATTCATTGCCGAGGGCTATATCCAGCATAATCCCAATGTCGCTTCCGGCCGCCAGCCGCTGGTCGACTTCATCAAGGGCTCGCGCCCGGTCCGCGAGATCGAGGAGCGGATCATGCTGCCGCTGGTCAACATGATCGCGGAGCGGGACATGGTGATGTGCGTGTTCGAGCGCCCTGAGAAGGATGCCGAGGGGCAGCCTTATGTGACGAGCTGGTTCGACCTGTTCCGCATCGAAAATGGCATGATTGCCGAGCATTGGGACCCGGCGCTCAAGAGTGTGGAGATGCTCAAATTCGATCCCAATACCAAGCGCACGCCGCCCACCGACTGAGCGGCGAGCGGCAGCGCGAGGGTGGCCTGGGCCGCCCTACACCTCCTTATAATGGTAAGGCGCGATCACCGGCTCGGGATAGGATTCATACTGCATCGTCGGCGGCAGATCGGGCTGCAGCCCGTCGATCGAGCGCAGCAGCTGGACGCCGCCGCGATGCCAGCCCTCATCATATTCGGTGTAGATGTTCATATAGCCGTGCAGCTGCGCGATCCGCCACTTGCCGTTCTCGATCTTGTAGCTGTTCTCATAGGTCGCCTCGCCCCAGCGCGCCTCGCGCCCGACGCCGCCGACCATCATGAACGTGCGCCAGCGCGCCTTGGCGGTGCCGGCAGCACAATCGATGTGGACGACCGGCTGGAGCTGCATGTGATTGTACAGTACGCCCGGACCATAAGGCGGCAGATGGTGGAGATATTCCCGCACTCGCTCCCGCCCGACATAGACGCCGCGCCCGGCCAGCTCGAGCGTGCCATCCTCGGCGAACAGCTTGGCTGCATCGTCCCAGCGGCCCTTGTCGACATAATAGCCATAAGCGCACTGGAGATTGCAGATTTCGACATAATGATCGGCCTTGTCGGCACGGGCGGCGAGCGCCGTCAGATCGGACCGCAAACGCGCCAGTTCCTCGCGCAGGGCTGAGACATCATCGGACATGGGGGTGCTCCTTGGGGTCGGGGGATATTATGGGTTCCACGTCGTCACCCCGGGCTTGACCCGGGGTCCCGCTGCCTTCGGGCTTCGGCCAGCAGTAAAGCGGGACCCCGGGTCAAGCCCGGGGTGACGGCGGTGGGTGTGATGGAGCGGCATCCGCTCAAACTTTTGCCAGCCGCGGATCGCGCTCATCCTGAGCCCAGGGCGAGCGCATCCGGTAGGGCACGAAGTGGAACACCGCCTCGACCGCGGAAATGGCATCGTCGCGGATCTTGAAGGCTTCCAGATAGGCGAAGCTGTGGGGCCGCAGGAAAAAGCCGGTGCGCGTCTCGCCATTGGTGAGCTGATAGTCGCGCGTCTGCCCGTCATGGTCGATGAAGCCGCCGCAGAGGACCACGCCCTGCTCCTCATCCACCAGCGGATAGCGCCGCGCGCGGATCCAATTGTCGAACCGGTAGTAGCCGAGCAGGAACTGCTCCTCGCAGCCCATCTTGGCGACCGGCGCCAGATCGGGCTGGGGATTGTGCGTGGTCTGCACGCCATTTTCGCGCCGCTCGCAATCCGCGGTGAAGCGGGTGTGCAGCGTGCCGTCATTCTGCTCGAGCGTGGAGAAATAGCCATCGGCCAGCGAGAGCATCCGTGCCCGCTCGGTGCGGGAGGCGGGCGGGACCGGCTCGGTCAGTTCCGGACGCGGCGCGGGATCGGTGTTGAGGAAGGGGACGCCGCTGTCCGTCGCGCGCGCCACCAGCAGCTCGATCTCGGCGAGCGCGCCGGTTTCCAGCGCCGCGATCCGCAGCACGAACAGCGCCTTGTCGCCGCTTTCCTCCAGCACGCCGAAGCGCGCGGCATTGCTGGTGCGCACGTCCACCACATCCCAGCGATAGTCGCCGATGCCGGTCACGGTCTTCCAGGCACCATCGCCAAAGGGGAATTCGACGCTGTTCTCGGTGTAGCGCAGCCGGGGCGCGAGGGCCAAGCGCTGGGGATCATTGGCGCCCAGGGACGCGACGGTCTCATCCAGCAATGCCAGCAAAGCGGCTCTGTCCATGCGCAGACATCCTCTCCTGTAATGCCGGTCGGGCTTCCATCCCGTTCGTCCGGTGACGCTCGCTGCCCCTAGCCGATTGTTTGCGCAGGAACTTGCCGGTGCGCGCATCCCGTTGCGGCAGGGCTCAAAGATCGATCATCCCGGCGAGTGCCGCATCGGCCCGGCCCTGTTCGACGAACTGCGCGATCAGCCATTCAGCCGCCGGGCCGGGCGGCGTATCCCGGCGCCAGATGCCGGCGAAGCGGTAGGTTCCGCCCGGATGATCGGGCATGGCGAGGCGCACCAGCGTGCCGGCGACGAGATCGCTCTCCACCATCGGCAGCGGCATATTGCCCCAGCCGACACCCTCACACAGCAGGGCGTGCTTGGCGCCGAGATCGGCCAGCCGCCAGGTCTTGGGGCTCAGCACCGAATAATCCTGCCCGTCGGTGGCGCGGGAGCGGTCGGTGAGCACGAGCTGGGTGTAATCACGCCCGGCGCCCGGCGGGATCTGCGCCATTTGCCCCAGCGGATGATCGGGCGCGGCGACCGGCACCAGCGGCACCGAGCCCGCCGCGACACATTCCACCCCATCGGCGCCAATGGCGAGCGGGCCGGAAATGCCGATCATCGCCCGCCCCTCCCGCACCATGGCGAGGACCGCGCCAAGCGCTTCGACATGCAGGCGGAGCTGGACGGTGGGGTATTCGCGCGCGAAGGCGCGCAGCACCGCGCCCAGCCGCTCGGCCGGCAGCATCACGTCGACGGCCAGATCCACTTCCGCCTCCAGCCCATCGAGCAGGCCTTTGACGCGGGCGCGCAGCCCATCCACGCCATGGGCGACGGCACGGGCATCGGCGAGCAGCGCCCGGCCAGCGACGGTCAGCTCCGGCTTGCGCGTCCCCTCCCGCTCGAACAGCGTCAGGCCAAGCTGCGCCTCCAGATTGGCGATGCCATAGCTGATGACGGAGACCGCGCGATTGAGCCGTCGCCCCGCCGCCGCGAAACTGCCGCCGTCCACCACCGCGAGGAAGATGCGCAACTGGTCGAGCGTTGGCGTGCCGGGCGCGCTCACTATTCAACTTTCTCGAACATAATAGTCTATTTTATCCTACTGAACAGCAAAGCTCACAAGCCCTAAATCGGTCTCCAACGCCGGACAGAACGTCCGCGACCTTCCCTCTGACAAGGAGACACATGATGATCGACCTTCGCCCCTTCGACAGCCTCGGCGCCGCCAACCATGGCTGGCTGGATGCCCATCACCACTTCTCCTTTGCCGGCTACCATGATCCTGCCCGGGTCCACTTCGGCAGCCTGCGGGTGTGGAACGACGATGCCATCGCGCCGCAGACAGGCTTCCCGCCCCATCCGCACCGCGACATGGAGATCATCACCTATGTTCGCGAGGGCGCGATCACCCATCAGGACAGCCTCGGCAATGTCGGCCGCACGGAAGCGGGCGACGTGCAGGTGATGAGCGCCGGCACCGGCATCCGCCACTCGGAATATAATCTCGAGGATGTGACCACGCGGATCTTCCAGATCTGGATCATCCCCACCCGCGAGGGCGAGCCGCCGCAATGGGGCGCCAAGCCTTTCCCCAAGGGCGAGCGCTCGGGCAAGTTCGTCACCCTGGCCTCTGGCCATGCCGAGGATGAGGACGCCCTGCCGATCCGCACCGATGGCCGGGTACTGGGCGCGACCCTGCGTGCCGGCGAGACGGCGGACTATCCGCTCGGCAAGGACCGCAAGGCCTATCTGGTGCCCGCCACCGGCGCGGTGCAGATCGAGGACGTGCGAGTGAATGCCCGTGACGGCGCCGCGATCAGCGATGTGGAGGTGCTGCGCATCACGGCCATCGAGGACAGCGAAATCGTTCTCGTCGACGTGATCTGACCGCAGGAACGCCGCGCTGCCGAACCCACCGGCAGCGCGGCGTTCGCTTGTCCGCGACGCCGCGCCTCAATCCGGCATCAGGCCATAGGCGCGGTTCTTGACGACACTCTCCAGCAACAGCCGCTCGACCGCATCCCGGTCCGCCTGCGCCTCGGCATCCCGCCGATGGAAGACGAGCCGCCAGTCATGCAGGGGAAAGAGCCGCACGATCCGGCCCCGCATATCCGGCGGGATCATCGCGGCAGGGAGGTTGGCGACCGCCTGGCCGCGCGCCACCATGGCGATGATCACATCGAAAAACTGTACCCGCGCCACGATGCTGGTGGGCTGCACGCCAAAGGATGCCAGCTTGCGGCGCAAGCGCTGCTCCGCCCCATCGTCCCGCCCGGACGGCAAGGCGAACGGCAAGCGCGCCACCTCTTCGGGAGAGAGCGGCACCTCGCGGCCGGCGGCCAGTTTGCGGTTGCCGAAGATGCCGCCCGACACCCGCCCCAGCGACCGCATCGCTTCCGCCACGGGCTCATCGGCAGGCTGGTGGATCAGCACGAAGTCATAGGTGCCACTGCTCGCCGCGAGCGTCGATTCATGGCTCGGAATGCGAGTATCGAACTCCAGAACGATGTGGGGATGGGCCGCCAGAAACCTGTCCAGCCTTGGCCGCACATAATGATCGGCGAGGCCCTGCCCCAGCAGGATGCGAAAGCGCACGATCTCGCGGGGGCCGGGCCTGCGCAGGCGGTGTGCCGCCAGTTGATCGGCCGCGCTGGAAAATATCCGCAGGTCGGCGAGGAAGCGCTCGCCCTCCGGCGTGAGTTCTGGCCGCCGCCCCGCGCTGCGGGCCATCAGCGCGACCCCGAGCTGCGCTTCCAGCGCCTTGAACTGGCTGCTGACCGACGCCTGGGAAATGCCCAGCAATTCGGCGCTGCCGGCAAAACTGCGCGTCTCGGCAAGCGTCTCGAAGATCACCAGCTGGCGCAGGGTAAATGGCAGGCTTTGCAGGGCACTCATCATTCAGCCATAACCTGTGCATTATAAATGCCATTGCCCGTACATCTGTTGCCTCGCCCGTTCAATCGCTGCCACATGAGCGAAAGTCAGACGGAGACCCAAGTTGACCGACCTTGATGTGACTCGCCGCAGCGTGCTCGGCCAATCTTTGGGCGTCATCGGCGCCGGCATGGTGGGGGCCGGTTCGACGGCACGGGCCGCGCAGCCTAAGAAGGCATCGGGCAATCGACGCAAGCAGCCGAACATCCTGTTCATCATGGCCGATGACATGGGCTATGCCGACCTCTCCTGCTACGGCCGGCGGGACTATGAAACCCCGGCGATCGACAGCCTCGCGGCCGACGGGATGCGCTTCCTGCAAGGCTATGCCAATTCCGCCGTCTGCTCGGCGACGCGCACGGGCCTTATCACCGGGCGTTATCAGAACCGCCTGCCCATCGGCCTTGAGGAGCCGCTCGCTCAGCGCCCTGTCGGCCTGCCGCCCGAGCATCCCACTCTCCCGTCGCTGCTGCGGGCGGTGGGTTATGGGACGACGCTGATCGGCAAATGGCATCTGGGCGCCCTGCCCAAATATGGCCCGCTTAAGAGCGGCTATGACCATTTCTGGGGATTCCGGGGCGGCGGCGTGGACTATTTCACGCATAAATATGCCGGGCGTCACGACCTGTGGGACGATGACCGCGAGGTCTTCGAGAAGGGCTATCTCACCGATCTTCTGGCCGAGCGTGCGCTGGAGACGATCAGCACCGCAGCCCAGGGTGACAAGCCCTTTTTCATCTCCCTGCACGTCAACGCGCCGCACTGGCCCTGGGAGGGGCCGGGCGACGAGGCCGAGGCCACCAGGCTGGATGCCGATGGCAAGCCGACGGCGCTGATGCATTATGACGGCGGCTCCCAGCGCATCTATGCCCAGATGGTGACGCGGCTGGACATGCAGGTCGGGCGCATTTTGCAGCGGCTCGACGACCTTGGTATCGCGGACGATACCATCGTGATCTTCACCAGCGATAATGGCGGCGAGCGCTTCGCCGACACCTGGCCGTTCACGGGTCGCAAGACCGAGTTGCTGGAGGGTGGCCTTCGCATCCCCGCGATCGTGCGCTGGCCGGCCTATGTGCCCGCCGGGGTGACCAGCGATCAGGTGATGATGTCCATGGACTGGCTGCCGACCCTGCTCGCCGCCGCCGGCGGCGCGCCGGACCCGGCCTATCCCAGCGACGGCATCAATCTGCTGCCTTATCTCGCCGACCCCTCCAGCAAGAGCGAGCGGACCTTGTGCTGGCGCTACAAGAATCTGGACCAGCAGGCCTGCCGCATGGGCGACTGGAAGTATCTGAAAATCCTCCAGAACAGCTTCCTCTTCAACGTGGTCGACGATCCGATGGAGCGGGCCAACCTGAAGGACCGGATGCCGGAGAAAATGGCGCAGGTGAAGGCGGCCTATGACGCATGGGACAGCCAGATGCTGCCGCTCGACCCGGATTCATCGACCCATGGCTTCACCGGCAAGGATCTGGCGGATCACTTCGGCGTCAAGGTGGAGAACAGCGTCAAGCCACGCTGACGGGCGTGGCGGGGTGGGCAGGTCCGATTGTCCTGCCGCCCGGCCGCTCAGGGCGCCCAGCCCTGCCCGGCCTCATAAGGCAGGCGCGTGAAGATCAGCTCGACTTCACGCACCTTGCCGCCCCGCATCCCCAGCATCTCGCCGCTGAGCAGCGACATCGGCCCCCTTGGTTTAGCAGGGCAGGTGCGACCATAGCCCGGAATGTCGTTGCATTCGGTCCGCCCGTAGAAGCGCAGGGAAAACACGCCGAACAGCACCTGCTGTTCCTCATCCACCACCAGATAGCGGCGCGGCTCGACCTTATCGAGCGTGTCGAACAGATGCGCCTCCACCTGCGCCTGACAGCTCATGCTGCCGAAATGCGGCAGCGGTTTGCCGGGAATGGGCGTGATGGGATAGGCCAGTTGCGGATTGCCGCTCATCGGCATCCGGTTTTCGATCCGCTGGCAATCCGGCGCGAAATGATCGCCTTTGTTGCGCAGCATATTATCGAAGTTCCGCTCGGCCAGTGCGATCATTTCGGCGCGGGACAGGCGCTCGCGCTTGGGCACGATGGTGCGCAGGCCTGCTCTGACCTCGGTCGGCATGGAGGGATGCTGCGGCGCGAATGACCGGCCGATCACCGTCTCGGCTTCCGCGATCCGCCCGGCGACGATCTTGAGGCGCGTGGCATAGCCGACGGTCTTGTCGCCCTCCTTCACTTCTCCCAGCACCGCGACTTGCCCGGCGTGCACATCGGCGGCGCGCGCCTGGTAGCTGCTATAGCCATCCGTCGTCTGCCAGAGCCCCTCGCCCGGCGCCACCGGCACGCCATTCTCGGTGGCGCGAAAGTCCGGTGCGAGGTCGAGACCGGCTGGCGTGCCCTGCTCGACGGCGGCAAGATAGCGGTCCACATGCGCATAGAGACAGGCGCGGTCGCACGCAGGCGCGACCTCCCGTGCCAGCGTCGGCAAGCCGGGGGAGAGCAGCAGCGCGAGGGCGGCGGCACGCCATGCAAAGCGGATCATCGCTCAGTTCTCCCCGCCGGACCCGGCATCACGCAGATCGCCCTGCCAGCCGCTGTCGGCCTCATAAGCGGCGAATTTGAAGATCGCCTCGACTTCGTGAATCTTGCCGCCGCGCACGCCGAGGATTTCCGCATTGAGCAATGAGACCGGCTGGCGGGGCTTGTCATGGCAGATCGTGCCATAGCCGGGGATCTCGTTGCACCGGCCCTTCTTGTACCAGCGCATGACATAGACGCCGAAGACGAGCTGCTTCTCCTCATCGAGCAGGAGGAAGCGGCGCGGCTCGACCGCGTCGAGCTGGTCGAAGAGATGCAGGCTGATCTGCTGGCCGCAGCCCATGCTGCCGAAATGCGGCTTGGGCACGCCGGTTATCGTGCCGATGGGATAGTTCAGCTCAGCATTGCCGCTCATCGCCATGCGGTTCTCGATCCGCTGGCAATCGTCCGCATAAAGAGAGCCATCGGCCGCGAGCAGCGCGTCGAAATTGGCATTGGCCGTCTCGATCATCTGCTGGCGGGTCAGCCGCTCGGCGGGCGGAACGATATTGCGGAACGACGCGCGCGGCGCCGGCACGATCGACGAGCCGGGCACCCGCCCGCGCCCGAGAATCGTCTCCACCTCGGTGATCTTGCGATCCGCCACCTTGAGGCGCAGCGCGATGGTGACCTTGCCCTCCCCTTCCAGCACCTCGCCGATATAGCCGACGGTGCCGCTCACCGGATCGGCGAGGTCGATGCGATAGGTGCCGAGGCCGGTCCCCGTCTGCCACAGGCCCGCGCCAAGACGGACCTCCTGCGCATCTTCCGTCGCACGATATTGCGCTGCCATCGGCGCCCGAGCGGGCGCGCGCGCGACCATGGCGGCCAGATATTGGTCCATGATCTCGGTGAGACAGGTGCGATCACAGGCCGCCGGGGCAGCAGGTCCGGCAGCCATTGCCGGGGCGGCGAGCAGGAGCGCGGCCATCGCGGCCAGCCCCCGGATGGGACGCGCGATCATGGCTGCACGGGACGCGGGCGGGGCCGGATGCGGGTGATCTTGCCGCATGGAATCTCGTAGAGCAGCACGCCGCGCAACCGCCAGTCATCGCCCGCCTTCAAGGGCCGTGAGCCAAAGTCGGGCCAGTCGCTGGTGGCCTGAAAATGCGCTTCCAGATCGACCGTCGCGCCCTGTGGCTGCACCTCGATGGCGTGCGGGGTGACATGCTCCTTCAGCCCACGGGCATCGACGTCGCGATAAAAGGCGATGATGGCATCGCGCCCCTTGAGATCGGGCCACTTCCCGCCTTTCACCAGGACGACATCGGCGTCGTAATAGCTGGTGAAGCAGGCATAATCGCGCGCATTGAAACAGAGGAAATAGCGCTCGAAATCGGCCTTGGTCATGCCCGGCGACGGGCAATTCTCGGCCGCCACAGCCGTTTGGGCGAGCGATCCGAGCAGAGCAAGCATGAGCGCTTTGCCGACGGCTGAGCTGAACCGCATCCCCTGTGACCTCCCCCTCATGACGCACATCCGCATGCAGCGGATAAATCGTGATACGTCGTTGTAGTTTATTCCGTCCTGCAGGGCCGCCTTGTCAAGCGAAATGCCCGGTGAGCGAAACCGCCCTTGTGACCTTCTGACGGAGGCTGGCGGGCCAATGATCGTTCCACTCCAATGGCTTGGGTCGCGATGGGACAAGCTGCCGGAACGATCCCTTGACCCTGCTCAGAATAGGAACATAATAGGAACATATGAGACTCGCCCCTGCCCTTTTGTGCGATCACGCGATGCCGGATGCCCCCTCCCGAAAGGCGTTCGGCATCGCCGCGATCGATACGCTGCTGGGCGGCGGGCTGGCGCGCGGGCGAGTACATGAAGTCTATGCGGCAGAGGTGGACGATGTCGCGGCAGCGGCGGGTTTCGTCGTCTCGCTGGCGACAGGTCTGAGCGAGGCCGACGGCAAGGTGCTGTGGCTCCGCGAGCGACAGGCGAGCCGAAAAGGCGGCGTAGCGCAGGGCCATGGCTGGGCCGAACTGGGCGGCGCCCCCGGCCTGGGGCTGATCGGCACCGTCAGGGACGGCATGGACCTGCTGCGTGCCGCCGTGGATGCCTTGCGCTGCTCTGGCCTGAGCGCGGTCGTGGTGGAAGGCTGGGGGCCGATGCCCGCACTGGACCTGACCGCCAGCCGCCGCCTGACTCTGGCGGCAGAGAAATCCGGCGTGACGCTGCTGCTGCTGCGCCCTGACGCGCCGCCCGTGCCCAGCGCGGGTCAGACCCGCTGGCAGGTGGCCGCCGCACCTTCGCTCGCGCTGCCGGGCAATGCGCCCGGACTGCCGACCTTCGATGTGACCTTGCTGCGCCAACGTTCCGGCCCTTGCGGCCTTTCCTGGCGGCTGGAGTGGGACCGTGACCGACGCTTGTTCCGTGAAGCGGCGCTATCTGGCGCTGTGGTTTCCGCTCCTGCCCACAGAAAGGCTGCGGATTCAGCAGGGGATCGACAGCGCGGGGACCGGCGGGCAGCCTAACGGGCCGCTGGTTCTCGTCGCCAAGATCAAGGGCGCATTGCGGCTGTGCGCCGTCGATGCGCAGGCCCACGCGCTCGGCATCTTGCCGGGCCAGACGCTGGCCGATGCCCGCGCGCTGCAGCCCGACCTCATCGTGGCCGACATGGACGAAGAGGCCGACCGTCACTGGCTGCAGCGGCTGGCCCGGCATTGCATCGCCTGGTCGCCGCATGTCACCCTCGCCCCGCCCGATGGGATAACGCTGGATATTGCGGGAAGCGACCATCTGTTCGGCGGCGAGGCAGGCCTGGCCGCGCAGGCCGAGGATGCCTTCGCCGCGATTGGCATGAGCGTGCGCATGGCCACAGCCTCCACCGCGCAGGGCGCGCAGGCGCTGGCCCGTCATGCCCGCCTGCCCGTCACCAGCGAGCGGGAGGCGCTGCGGGCGCTGCCCGTGCTGGCGCTGGGGCTGGACGAAGAGGCGACGCTCGCCTTGCGCCGCGCCGGGCTAAAGACCATCGGCGATCTGGCGTCGCGGGCCGCCGCCAGCATCGCCGCGCGATTCGGGGCGGACGCGGTGACTGCCTTGCGCCGCCTGCTGGGCGAGGAGCAGGCGCCGATCGATCCGCTCGCACAGCCCCAGCCGCTCCATTTCGAGCGCCGTTTTGCCGAGCCGGTTGCCTTGCAGGCCAGCATCGCCGCCTGTTTTCTCGACCTGCTGCGCGAGGCGGCCCGGACACTCGATGAGCGCGGACTGGGTGGCCGGCGCTTTGTCCTGACATTGTTCCGCAGCGATGGCGCGCGCCATCGGCTGGCGATCGAGACCGGTCTGCCCACGCGCGATCCGGCGCCGGTGCTGCGCCTGTTCGACGAACGCATCGGGACGCTGGCCGACCCGCTCGACCCCGGTTTCGGCTATGACCGCATCACCTTGTTCCTGCCCGTCACCGAGCCGCTCGGCACCAGCCAGCCGGCTCTGGATGGCAGCGAGCAGGATGCCGGCGCGCTGGCCGATCTGATCGACCGGTTGAGCACCCGCCTGGGGCCGGCCAGCCTGTGTCGCCTTGAGCCGCAGGACAGCCATATTCCCGAACAGGCGCAGCTGGCCTTGCCGGCGATCCATGCCCGCGCCCCCCTTCCATGGCCCACGCCGCCGGTGGGCGAGCCGCCCTTGCGGCCGCTGTTCCTGTTCGATCCGCCGCAGCCGGTGGAGGTGATCGCGCAAGTGCCGGACGGCCCGCCGCATCGCTTCCGCTGGAAACGCAGGCTGCACGAGGTGCGGCTCTACGAAGGCCCCGAGCGGATCGCCTCCGAATGGTGGCGGCGCAAGGGCGGCGAAGCCCCCGGCAAGGCAGGGCTGACGCGGGACTATTACCGGATCGAGGACGTGCGCGGGCGACGCTACTGGATCTTCCGCCACGGGCTTTATGATGAAAAGCCCGATCCGAACTGGTATCTCCACGGGCTGTTCGCATGAACGACCCGCCCCCTTTCGCAGAGCTGGTCGCGGCCACCAATTACAGCTTCCTGCGCGGCGCTTCGCATCCCGCGCATATGGTGGCGCAGGCCCATCATCTGGGCATGGCCGGGTTGGGCATTGCGGATCGCAACACGGTGGCAGGCGTCGTGCGCGCGCATGTGGCCTGGCGGGAGATCGGCGGGCCTGCCACCGGTTTCCGCCTTGTCGTCGGCGCGCGGCTGGTCTTTGCGGATGGGACGCCGGATATCGTCGCCTATCCTGCCACCCGCCATGGCTGGGGACGACTGACACGACTGCTGACGCTGGGTAACCGCCGCGCGGAAAAAGGTGATTGCACGCTCAATCTGCCGGATCTGCTCGATCATGCCGACGACCTGTTGCTGATCGCCACCGGGCGTGACCGGAGCCTGTTGGAGCGGCTGACGGAGGCGCGTCCCGGCGCGGTGTGGCTGGCGGCGACCATGCAGCGCAGCGGCGCGGATGCGCGACGACTGGCGCAAGCCCAGGCTCTCGGCGCGGCTTGCGGCGTGCCTCTGCTTGCCACGTGCGACGCGCTCTACGATCATCCCGACGCGCGACCGCTGCACGATATCCTGACCTGCATTCGCGAAGGCACGACCATCGCTGCGGCGGGTCGACGCCTGCTCGCCAATGCCGAACGGCATCTCAAGCCGCCTGCCGAAATGGCCCGCCTGTTCCGCACGTGCCCGCAAGCCGTGACGGCCAGCACCGACATTCTCTCGCGCATCGCCTTCACGCTCGATGACCTGCGCTATGAATATCCGCACGAACCGGTGCCCGAAGGCTGGCAACCGCAGGCCTGGCTGGAACATCTGGTGCAGGAGGGTGGCCGCGAATATTTCCCCGATGGCCTGCCCGAAAAATACCAAAAGGTGCTGGATGAGGAATATGCGCTGATCCGCAAGCGGAACTACGCTTATTACTTCCTCACCGTGCACGATATCGTGCGCCACGCCCGCAGCCTCGAGCAGCCGATCCTGTGCCAGGGCCGGGGCAGCGCGGCCAATTCTCTGGTCTGCTATTTCCTCGGCATCACCCCGATTGATCCGGTGCGGGAGAAGCTGCTGTTCTCGCGCTTCCTCTCGGAAGAGCGCCATGAACCGCCCGATATCGACGTGGATTTCGAGCATGAGCGCCGCGAGGAAATCATGCAGTATATCTATGCTCGCTATGGCCGCGAGCGGGCCGGCATTGCCGCCACGGTGATCCATTACCGTCCACGCAGCGCGATCCGCGAAGTGGGCAAGGCGCTGGGCCTGACCGAGGACGTGACCGCGCGGATCGCCTCGACCATCTGGGGCTCGCCCGGCGGTAGTCGGGTGCCCTCCCCGCGGATCGAGGAGGCAGGATTTGATCCTGACAATCCCGAAGTCGGCCGGCTGCGCATGCTGGTTGAGCGCCTGCTCGAATATCCCCGCCATCTCTCTCAGCATGTCGGCGGATTCGTGCTGACCGAGAGCCGGCTCGACGAACTGGTGCCCATTCACAATGGCGCCATGCCCGATCGCACCTTCATCGAATGGGACAAGGACGATATCGACGCGCTGGGCCTGATGAAGGTGGATGTGCTGGCGCTCGGGATGCTGACCTGCATCCGCAAGAGCTTCGACCTGCTGCGCACGCACGGCCTGGCGGACCTGACGCTGGCCACGGTGCCGCGCGAGGACAAGGCGACCTACGCGATGCTTCAGCGCGGTGACAGCATCGGCACCTTTCAGGTCGAAAGTCGCGCGCAGATCGCCATGCTGCCAAGGATGAGGCCGAAGGAGCTGTATGATCTGGTCATTCAGGTGGCGATCGTCCGTCCCGGGCCGATCCAGGGCGGCATGGTCCATCCCTATTTGCGTCGTCGCAACAAGGAGGAGGCCGTGGTCTTCCCCAGCCCTGCCCCGCCGAACGATCCCAACGAGCTGCGCGAGGTATTGGGCAAGACATTGGGCGTGCCGCTGTTCCAGGAACAGGCGATGAAGCTGGCCATCGTCGCCGCCAAGTTCACGCCGCCCCAGGCCGATGGGTTGCGGCGCGCCATGGCCACCTTCCGCCATCACGGGACGGTGCATAATTACCAGAGCCTGCTGGTCGAAGGCATGGTGGCGCGCGGCTATGAGCGGGACTTTGCCGAACGCTGCTATCAACAGATCGAGGGCTTTGGCGAATATGGCTTTCCCGAAAGCCATGCCCAGGCCTTTGGATGGCTCGCTTACGTCTCATCATGGTTGAAATGCCGCCACCCCGCCGCGTTCACCTGCGCCCTGCTCAACAGCCAGCCAATGGGCTTTTATGCGCCCGCGCAGCTGGTGCGCGATGCGCAGGAGCATGGCGTGGAGGTCCGTGCGATCAACGTGAATGCCAGCGAGTGGGATAGCACGCTGGAAGGACCGGCCGGCAGTGCGCTGGCGCTGCGGCTGGGATTTTCACGCATCGACGGCTTCCGGCAGGGATGGGCCGACACGATCGCACAGGCCCGGCAGGACGGCGCGTTCGTCTCCATCGAAGATCTCGCCCGGCGGGCCAGCCTGCCTCCCCCGGCCTTGCGCAAGCTGGCCGATGCCGATGCTTTTGGCACGCTTGCGGAGTCGCGCCGCGATGCTCTGTGGGAAGTGCGGCGCACGCCGCCCACTCAGCTACCGCTGTTCGCCTTTGCCGATGCGCCGGAACTGGGCCGCGAAGCCGATCCGCGCCTGCCCGCCATGCCGCTCTCCGAGGAAGTGGTAGCCGATTACCAGACCGCGCGCCTGTCATTGAAGGGGCATCCGATGCAGTTTCTGCGCGCTGCGCTGACCCGCGAAGGCGTGCGATCCTGCGCGGCCGCCAATGCACTGCCCGATGGCCGCAGGGCGCGCGTCGCCGGCGTGGTCCTCACCCGGCAGCGGCCCGGCAAGGGCAATGCCGTGTTCATCACGATCGAGGATGAAACGGGGATCGTCAACGCGCTGCTCTGGGCACGCGATCTCGACAAGCAGCGCCGCGCCGTGATGGCCGCGCGCCTGATGCTGATCGAGGGTGAAATCCAGAAGAGCAAGGAAGGCGTGGTCCACCTGATGGTCCGGCGGGTGATCGATCGCACGGCCATGCTCGATGACCTCGCCGATCATCCCCCCATGGCCCCGCAAACCGCGCGCGGCGACGAAATCCGCAACCCCCAGCGCCCCCGCCTCAATGGCCATCCCCGCAATGTCAGAATTCTACCAAAATCGCGCGACTTCCACTGAGGCCCGTTTGGGGCATGTGTGTGTGAAGTGCTGGAGGCCCGAGCCGGAATCGAACCGGCGTATACGGATTTGCAGTCCGCTGCGTCACCATTCCGCCATCGGGCCTCGGGGGTGGTCGAGGGAGCGCGGCTAG
This sequence comes from Sphingobium sp. B10D7B, assembly GCF_025961955.1. NCBI lineage: Bacteria > Pseudomonadati > Pseudomonadota > Alphaproteobacteria > Sphingomonadales > Sphingobiaceae > Sphingobium > Sphingobium sp. B10D7B. The sequence goes on along the minus strand of NZ_JAOQOQ010000001.1, from coordinate 663,350 downwards.
CTCAATTCATTCGGCAACGCAACTTGCTTTGCGCCGTGACGGACGGGACAGGTGCGCAGACTGCGTAGGGGCATTAAAAAACTTTTCACTGTGCGGTGCAAAAAAGCTAGAGAGGCTGGCAAAGCCAATTACTGTATTGCCCATACAATACAGCCATGTCATCAGGGAGCTTATGACCGAGCAGACTTTCAAGGCGATGCGCCGTGCGATGGTGGAAAGCCAGTTGCGCACCAGCGACGTCAACGATCCTGTGATCCTCGAAGCGATCCTCGCCGAACCGCGCGAACTTTATGTGCCGCAGGAGCGGCGCAGCGCGGCCTATATCGATCGGGCCGTGCCGCTGGCCAATGGCCGGGCGCTCAACCCGCCGCTTGCCACCGCCCGGCTGCTGGTCGAAGCCGCCCCGCGCGCGGGCGAGAAGGTGCTGCTGGTCGGCGCGGCGACCGGCTATGCGGCGGCGCTGCTGGCGCGGCTTGGCTGCATTGTGGTCGCGATCGAGGAAGACGACGCGCTGTTCGCCCACGCCAAGGCTGCGCTGGCCGGTCACGCCGGCGTCACGCTGCAGCAGGGACCGCTCGCCGCCGGCTTCGCGCAGGGCGCGCCTTATGACCTGCTGTTCGTCGATGGCGCCATCGAGGAGCTGGACGAGGCGCTCGTGGCGCAATTGCGCATCGGTGGCCGCGCGGTGTTCGCCCGGCTGGAGCGCGGCGTGACGCGCCTGTGCATCGGCACGCGCACCACCGGCGGCTTTGGCGCCCGTGCCTTCGTGGATTGGGAGGCCGTGCCCCTGCCCGGTTTCGCCCGGCCCAAGACCTTCACATTCTGACCCGGAAGCCTCGACCGCTTATGCTCATCCGCCGGACCAAGCCCCTCGCGATGCTCGCCGCTCTGCTGAGCACCAGCACCCTCCCCGCCCAGGCCGAGACGCTGCAGGAAGCACTGGCCGCGGCCTATCGGGACAACCCGACGCTGACGGCGGCGCGGGCGGGCCAGCGAGCGACGGACGAGAATTTCAACATCCAGAAGGCCAATGGCCTGCCGGACGTGGGCGTCTCCTCCACCTACAACGAGTTCGCCCATGAGCGCCCGCTCAATCCGCTGGCGCCCTCCCGCTCGCTTACGACGCTGCTGAGCGTGAGCGTGCCGGTCTATTCCGGCGGCCGGGTGCGCAATGCGCTGGCCGGCGCCCGCGAGCGGATCGAGGCCGGGCAATATGATCTGCGCGCCACGGAGCTCTCCATCTTCTCGCAGGTGGTGGCGGCCTATATGGACGTCATCCGCGCGGAGTCCGTCGTAGGCCTCAGCCGCAACAATGTGCAGGTGCTCGAGGTCAATCTGCGGGCGACCAACAATCGCTTCCAGGTCGGCGATCTCACCCGCACGGACGTCGCCCAGTCCGAGTCGCGCCTTTCGCTGGCCCGCGCGGACATGCAGACGGCCGAAGCCTCGCTGATCGAGGCGCGCGAGCGCTATATCCAGCTGGTCGGCCACGAGCCGGTCGACCTGCAGACCCCGCCGCAATTGCCCGGCCTGCCCGCGACGCCCGACGAAGCCGTCGATGTCGCCATGGCCCAGAATCCCGATCTGCTGGCGGCCCGCAACATCCGCGAAGCCGCGGCCTATGACGTGCGCGTCGCCAAGGGCCAGCGGCTGCCGACGGTCTCCGCCTTCGCCAGCGGCCAGCATTATACCGATCTCGCCTCCCGCGGCGGCGCCAATGAGGCGCAGGACAGCGGCCAGGTGATCGTCGGCGCACGCCTTTCCCTGCCGCTCTATCAGGGCGGCCGGCCCGGCGCGCAGGTCCGCCAGAGCCAGGCCTATCAGCAGCAGGCGATGGAAACCGAGACCGGTGTCGAGCGCAGCGTGATCGCGCAGACCCGCTCGCTCTATTCGAGCTGGCAGGCGAGCAATGAAGTGATCGCCTCCAACCGCGTGGCGGTGGATGCCAGCGGCCTCTCGCTGCGCGGCGTGCGCGCCGAAAACAGCGTGGGCACCCGCACCATCCTCGATATCCTGAACGCCGAGCAGGAGAGCTTCATCGCCAGCGTCCAGCTCGTGACGGCAGAGCGCAATGCCTATGTCGCGGCCTTCTCGCTGCTGGCCGCGATGGGCCGGATCAACCCGACTGACTTCGGCATCGCGCCCGAGCAGGTCATCAACCCGGCCGACAACTTCCAGCGCGTGAAGGGCAAGTGGTTCGACTGGGACGATGACGCCAAGCCGGCGCCCATTTCGTCCCGCACGGTTGACTCTGCCGCCCAAAACGCGACAGTAAACGCTTCAGACACCAACTGAGCGCAGGAACCATGATGGGGGCGATGCAGAACGAGCCGTCGATGGAGGAAATTCTCTCTTCCATCAAACGGATCATCGCCGAGGAGGACGGCCTTTCCGCGACGCCGCGCGTGCCGCGCCGGGCCGCCATGGCGAGCGTGATCGCCAGCCTGGATGACCAGATTCTGGAGCTGACGGACGCGCTGCCCGGCGACAATGCCGACGGGGCCGAGAGCGACGACTCGCATGAGGAGCCGATGATGAGCGCCCCCGCCAAGCCCGCCCCAGCCGCTGTGGAGCAGAAAGCCGAGCCAAAGAGCGCCGAGTCTAAAAGCAGAGCCGCCGCCAAGCCTCGCGCGGCAGCGGCGTCCGCCGATGGCGCACCCGCTGTTTCCGCGCCGGCCTCCACGCTCGTCTCGGACGAGAAGGCCCGCGCCGCCCGCGATTCGCTCGTCAATCTGTCCCGCCTGCTCATCAGCCCGGAAGACAGCCAGCCCAACACGGTCGAAGGCCTGGTGCGCGAGATGCTGCGCCCCATGCTCAAGGAATGGCTGGACGAGAACTTGCCCGGCATGGTCGAAACGATGGTGAAGCGCGAGATCGACCGGATCACCGGCCGAGTATGATGGCCGGGCCGCGGCCCTCCATCGCAGCGGTTCGGCAGATTTGAGAGCGGCAGTTCCGGCGCACGACATCAGATAAGCATCTGAGCGTCACCGGACGACTGCATTCCCTTTCGGATGGAACAAGCAATGCTCCTGCGCAGGCAGGAGTCCAAGGCGCATGGCACCGCCCTTCCCCGCCCTGGACTCCCGCGTTCGCGGGAGAACAATGTACGCCAGGTGGCGCAACGCCGCCCTCCTCTCCCCCCGCGCACCCACTGGCGCGGCGCGGCAAGACTGATTAAGGCCCCAGCCATGACGAACACGCCCATCACCGAGCTTGCGAAGACCTTCGATCCCGCCGCGATCGAGGCGAAATGGTATCCGCATTGGGAGCAGACCGGCCAGTTCCGACCGGCGCGGCCGGATGCGCAGCCCTTCACCATCGTCAATCCGCCGCCGAACGTCACCGGCAGCCTGCACATCGGCCATGCGCTCGACAACACGCTGCAGGACATCGTGATCCGCTACGAGCGGCTGCGCGGGAAGGATGCGCTGTGGGTGGTCGGCACCGACCATGCCGGCATCGCCACGCAGATGGTCGTCGAGCGGCAGATGAACGCGAAGGGCGAGAAGCGCACCGATTATACCCGCGATGGCTTCGTCGAGAAGGTGTGGGAATGGAAGCATGAGAGCGGCGGGACGATCACCGGCCAGCTCCGGCGCCTGGGCTGTTCGATGGACTGGAGCCGCGAGCAATTCACCATGGACCCGCATTTCACCCGCGCCGTGGTGAAGGTGTTCGTCGATCTCTACAATCAGGGCCTGCTCTATCGCGACAAAAGGCTGGTGAACTGGGACCCGGGCCTCAAGACCGCGATCAGCGACCTTGAGGTCGAGACGCGCGAGGTGAAGGGCGGATTCTGGCACTTCAAATACCCGCTGGCCGACAGCGTGCTCCTCGATGGGCCGGGCGTTGAGGGCCAGGACTACATCGAGGTGGCGACCACCCGCCCCGAGACGATGCTGGCGGATATGGCCGTGGCGGTGAACCCGCAGGACGCGCGCTATGCCTCTGTCATCGGCAAGCATGTCATCCTGCCGATCACCGGGCGTCGCATCCCCATCGTTGCCGACGACCATGCCGACCCGGAACTGGGCTCGGGCGCGGTGAAGATCACGCCGGGCCATGATTTCAACGACTTCGAGGTCGGCAAGCGCGCCGGCATCGCGCCCGCGCAGATGCTCAACATGCTCGATGCGCACGCGAATGTCGTCCAGACGGCCGACGGCCTCGTCCCCGCCGACTTCATCGGGCTGGAGCGCTTCGAGGCGCGCAAGCTGGTGGTGGAGCAGCTGAAGGCGCTGGGGCTCCTCATCCCCCACGTCACCCGCGACAAAGAAGGCAACGAGACCGAACACGACGCCGAACCGCGCACGATCCAGACGCCCTATGGCGACCGCTCCGGCGTGGTCATCGAGCCCTGGCTGACCGACCAATGGTATGTCGACGCCGCGACGCTGGCCAAGCCCGCCATCGAGGCGGTGCGCTCGGGCGCCATCGAGATCGTCCCGAAGAGCTGGGAGAAGACGTACTTTAACTGGATGGAGAACATTCAGCCCTGGTGTGTGAGCCGGCAGCTGTGGTGGGGGCACCGGATTCCGGCTTGGTTTGACGAGGATGGCAATGTCTTCGTCGCCGAGACCGAGGAAGAGGCGCAGACCAAGGCGGGCAATCGCAAGCTTACCCGCGATGAAGATGTGCTCGACACGTGGTTCTCCTCCGCGCTGTGGCCGTTCGCGACGCTGGGTTGGCCGGAAGAACAAAATCACCCCTCCCTTTCAAGGGAGGGGACGGGGGTGGGTGTCGCGCAGCGATCCGATGCTGCGCCCAGCCCCACCCCAACCCCTCCCCTGAAGGGGAGGGGCTTAGTAGAGCGCCATTACCCCAACGACCTCCTCATCTCCGGCTTCGACATCCTGTTCTTCTGGGATGCGCGCATGGCGATGCAGGGCATTCATTTCATGAAGGACGTGCCGTGGAAGCGGCTCTACCTCCATGGCCTCGTGCGCGCGGCGGATGGGCAGAAAATGTCCAAGTCCAAGGGCAATGTGGTCGATCCGCTCGGGCTCATCGACCAATATGGCGCCGATGCGCTGCGCTTCTTCATGGCGGCCATGGAGAGCCAGGGCCGCGACGTGAAGATGGATGAGAAGCGTGTCGAGGGCTATCGCAACTTCGCCACCAAGCTGTGGAACGCGGTGCGCTTCGCCCAGTCGAACGGCATCGGCGCGAGCGAGAGCGTTGCCGCGCCCGCCGCCACGCTGGCGGTGAACAAGTGGATCATCGGCGAAGTCGTCAGCACCGTCGCCGAGCTGGACAAGGCGCTGGCCGACCTGCGCTTCGATGCCGCCGCCAATGCCATCTACCATTTCGTGTGGGATCAGTTCTGCGACTGGTATCTGGAGCTGGTGAAGCCGATCCTCTCTTCAAAGCCCTCTCCCCTTCAGGGGGGAGGGTTGGGAGGGGGGCCTCAGGACGGCCTGTCGGTTCCCCCCCTCTCCCCGACCCTCTCCCCTGAAGGGGAGAGGGAGATTAAGGAGACCAAGGCTGTCGCCGGCTGGGTGATCGACCAGATTCTCGTCATGCTCCACCCGTTCATGCCGTTCATCACCGAGGAGCTGTGGCACGCGCAGGGCGCGCGGCCCTATGACCTGATCGTGGCGCAATGGCCGGCGCCCGCCGCGCAGGTGGATGCGCAGGCCAGCGCGGAGATCGACTGGCTGATCCGCATGGTGAGCGAAATCCGCACCGCCCGCGCCGAACTGGGCGTGCCGCCGGGCGCCAAGCTCACCGCCATCGTGAACGAGGCCAATCCGCAGACGCGCGGCCGGGTCGAACGGCTCACCCCTGCCCTCTCCCGCCTCGCGCGCATCGAGACCTGGCAGTTCGACGGTGAGGCGAGCGGCGGCGCGGCACAGGTGGTCGTGGACGAAGCGACCGTCGTCCTCCCGCTCGAGGGCGTCATCGACATCGAGGCCGAACGCGCTCGGTTGACAAAGTCCCTTCATGCCGCGCAGAAGGAGGCCAAGTCGCTCGAGGGGCGCCTTGCCAACCCGGCATTTGTCGAGAAGGCCAAGCCCGAAGCGGTCGAGAAGGCGCGTGCCGACCATGCCGAGAAAGTCGCGGAATTCCAGCGTCTGGAGGCTGCTCTGACGCGTCTTGGATAAGGACGTGGGCACGAACCGATGAGCGAGACTCCATCATGGGACGATTCGGGGGAGCGGCGCCCAGCCGCAGACCCCGAGACGGAGGCGCTGGTCGAGGATAGTGGCCTCGTGCCCGGTCCGCGGCACATCCGTGGCGGGCGGGATCTGACGAGCGGGCCGATCTTCGGCACGCTGGTGCTCTTCACCCTGCCCACGCTCGCCTCCAACATCCTCCACACGCTCAACGGCTCGATCAACTCGATCTGGGTAGCGCATTTCCTGGGCGAAGCGGCGCTCGCCGCCACCGCCAATGCGAACATCATCATGTTCCTGATGTTCTCGCTGATTTTTGGCTTCGGCATGGCGGCCAATGTGGTCGTCGGGCAGGCCTTCGGGCGCGGCGACCTGACGGCCGCGCGCCATGCCTTCGGGTCGGCGATCGGCTTCTGCCTCGGCATGGCGTTCGTCATCGCCATTGGCGGCTTCCTTTGGTCGGACCGCATCCTCGCCTTGCTCTCCACGCCGCCGGAGGTCTTCCGCCTCGCCCGCGCCTATCTGCACTTCGTCTTCCTCGGCCTGCCCGGCGCGATGATGTTCGTGATGCTGATGATGGGCCTGCGCGGCAGCGGCGATTCCATGACGCCCTTGTGGTTCATGATCCTCACCGTCTTGCTGGATATCCTGCTCAACCCGGTGTTCATCCTCGGCCTTGGTCCGGCGCCGGAAATGGGGATCGCCGGCTCGGCCTTCGCCACCGCCGTCGCCAATTACGGCGGGCTCTCGGCGATGATCGCCTATATCTACTGGCGCGACCTGCCGCTGCGGTTGCGCGGGGCTGAGTGGGGCTATCTCAAGCCCGATTGGGCGCTGCTGCGGATCGTCGCCGGGCGCGGCGTGCCGATGGGGCTGCAGATGGTGATCTTCTCGCTCTCCACGCTGGTCGTCATCGGCTTCGTCAACCGCGAGGGCACCACCACCGTAGCCGCCTTCGCCGCCGCCCAGCAATTGTGGAACTATATCCAGATGCCGGCCATGGCGGTGGGCGGCGCGGTTTCCGCCATTGCCGCCCAAAATATCGGTGCGGGCAAGTGGGACCGGGTGGAGCGCACCACGCTGGTTGCCGTCGGCGTCAATCTGGCGATGACCGGCAGCCTCATCATGCTCGTCATGCTGTTCACGCGGCCCATCCTCGCCCTGTTCCTCGAAGGCGGCGGCGATGCCATCGAGATCGGCCGCCATATGATGAACATCGTCAACTGGAGCTTCCTGCTGTTCAGCGTGACCACGGTCATGTTCGGCACGATGCGCGCCAATGGCGTGGTGCTGGCGCCGCTGTTCATCCTCACCTTCTCACTGTTTCTGGTGCGGATCGGCTTCTACTTCGCCAGCTATCCCTATCTGGGCGCGGATGGGCTGTGGTGGAGCTTCAATGCCTCCGCGGCCGTCTCCTTGCTGCTCGGCTGGGCCTATTATCGCTGGGCGCGCTGGCGGGAGGCGAGCCTGGGGATGCCGGGCAGCGCGCCGGTTCACAGCGCAGGGTGAGGGCAACGATATGATGCGCGTTCTGGTCACCGGCGGCGCAGGCGGCATCGGCCTCGCCATCGCCAGGCGCTTCCATGCCGAGGGGCATCGCGTGCTGATCGGCGATGTGGACCAGGATGGCATCGACAAGGCCCTTGCCGCGCACCCCGGCATGGCCGGCGCGCGGTGCGATGTGTCTCAGGTCGCGGAGATCGACGGCTTGTTTGAATCTGTCTCCGCACATCTGGGCGGGCTTGACGTGCTGGTGAACAATGTCGGCATCGGCGGACCGACCGCACCAGCGGAAGAGCTGCCCAGCGCTGACTGGCGCGCGGTGATGGACATCAACCTCACCGGCACGTTCGAGGTCACCCAGCGGGCGATTCCATTGCTCAAGGCCAGCGCCGGGACGATCATCACCCTGTCGTCCGCCGCCGGGCGCTATGGCTACCCCAACCGCATCGCCTATGCGACGAGCAAATGGGGCCTCATTGGCTTCACCAAGACACTCGCGATGGAACTCGGCCCGTTCGACGTGACCGCCAACGCGATCCTGCCCGGCGCGGTTGGAGGCGAGCGGTTCGACCGGGTGATCGCGGGTCGCGCGACCGTCAGCGGGCGCAGCGTGGCGGAGGAAACCGCGCTCGGCCTTGCCTCGCAGTCGCTCAAGCGCATCGTGCCGCCCGAACATGTCGCCGATCTGGCGCTGTTCCTCACGACACCGGCCGGGCGCTCCATCTCCGGCGCGGCGCTGCCCATCGACTGCGATCTCCAGCACGGCTGAGCGCCAAATCCACCTCGGCTCCCATTGCGGGCAAACACCCGTCCACCTACATATTGGCAAGGTCTTTTCCGGGTTTTTCCTCAGGGAGTTGAAGACGTTGAATATGATGAAGACGGCCATGCTGCTGGCAGCGCTCACCGCGCTGTTCATGGCTCTGGGTTATATGTTCGGCGGTGCGGGCGGCGCGATGATCGCGCTGCTGGTCGCGGCGGGCATGAACCTGTTCACATACTGGAATGCCGACAAGATCGTCCTGCGCATGCACAATGCGCGGGAGGTCGACATGGCCTCCGCGCCGGATTTCTATGGCATGGTGCGCGATCTGGCCCGCAATGCCGGCCTGCCGATGCCGCGCGTCTATATCGTGGAAGATGCCAGCCCCAATGCTTTCGCGACCGGGCGCAATCCGCAGAATGCCGCCGTTGCTGCCACCACCGGCCTGCTGCACATGCTGGACCGGGATGAAGTCGCGGCGGTGATGGCGCATGAACTGGGCCATGTGCGCAATCGCGATACGCTGGTGATGACCATGGTCGCGACCATTGCCGGCGCCATCTCGATGATCGCCAATTTCGCGCTGTTCTTCCGGGGCGGCAATGGCAATGGCGGCAATCCGCTCGCGGCGATCCTCGCCGTGCTGGTCGCGCCCTTTGCGGCGATGATCGTGCAGATGGCGATCAGCCGCACGCGCGAATATGGCGCGGACAAGGCCGGTGCGGAAATCAGTGGCAATCCCCATGCGCTGGCGTCTGCCCTCGCCAAGATCGCCGGCGCGGCGCAGCGCCGGCCGACACAGGCGGTGGCGCAGAATCCGGCGGCAGCGCAGCTTTACATTGTGCCGACCAGCGTCTCCGAGCTGTTTTCGACCCACCCCAAGACCGAGAAGCGCATCGCCGCGCTGCAGGCCATGGGGCCGGACAGCAGCGCGCGCCCGGCGGCCGTCCGTCGCGGGCGCTCGGCGCTGGATCCGCTCGCGCGTGACTGAACCCCTGCGCCACGCGCCGGACGCCGCCGTGCTGGAGCGCCTGGCGCGTCAGGCCATTGCGGCGATGCCCGAGCTGTTCCGCCAGCATCTCGATGGCATTGCGATCCAGATCGAGGAGTTCGCCGAGCAGGATGTGCTCGATGAGCTGGGCATCGAAGACCCTTGGGAGCTGACCGGGCTTTATCAGGGCCATGCCCTGACCGAGCAGAGCATCTGGTCATCCGGCGATCTGCCGCCGATCATCCGCCTCTACCGCCGCCCGCTGCTGGAAGAATGGGTGGACAGCGGCGTCGCGCTGGACGCGCTGATCGCCCATGTCATCGTCCATGAGGTGGGCCACCATTTCGGCTTTTCCGACGAGGATATGCACGCGATTGAGGAGGGATTGGGGAGCTAAGACACCCCTTTTTGTGTTCCTGCGAAGGCAGGAACCCAGGGCCCAACGGACGGCCATCGCCGCCCTGGGCTCCTGCCTTCGCAGGAGCACTGGTTTAACTGGGAGTTGCGCGCCCTCTCAACGGCCCTGATTACGCCAGCGGTTGATGGTGCGCTCGAGGATTTCCTCCTCGCCGCCGGTCTGGCGCCACAGGTCGGAGAAGACCGGGTCCGCCGATGCCGGGCGGCGGGCGGCTTCGAGATCATCGAAGGCGACGCGGATCGGCACGGTGACGCCCTCGCCGCAGACGATGCACTCGCGGTTGCGCAGGGCCGGGATCGAATCGAGAAAGCCGCGCGAGCCCTCCGGCATCGCTGCCTTCACGAACTGCTGATCGCGCTCGTTGTTGAGGCGCATGGCGATCAGCGTGCCGCATTGCGAGAGCACGCCCTCGGCAAGATCGGACGGGCGCTGCGTGATCAGCCCCAGCGACACGCCATATTTGCGCCCTTCCTTGGCGATCCGCTCGAGGATCTTGCGCACGCTCTGCCCGGCCTCGATGTTGCTGGAGGGGATGTAGCGATGGGCTTCCTCGCAGACGAGCAGGATCGGCTTCTGCTCCTCGTCGCGCGCCCAGATGGCGAAATCGAAGATCAGCCGCGCCAGCACGGAGACGACGACATGGGTGATCTCGGACGGCATGGCCGAGGTATCGACAATGGAAATCGGCTTGCCCATCGCCGGCAGGCGGAACAGCTTGGCGAGGAAATTCTGCATCGAATCCGCCACCAGCATGCCGGAAAACATGAAGCTGAAGCGCGGGTCCGCCTTGATCTCGTCCAGCCGGGTGCGCAGGCGCAGATAGGGCAGCGAGTTAGTGCTCTTGTCGAGCTTGCCCATCTCATTGGCGAGGATCGCCGCGAGATCGGAGAGCAGATAGGGCACCGGAGAATCGACCGTCAGCCGCCCGATGCCTTCCGCCAACCGGCTGCGGCCGCGCGCGGCGAGCAGGCACTTGGCGAGAATATCGCAATCCTGCGCGCGCTCGGGGCCCTTGGAAGTGACGAGCACTTCGCAATGCTCCTCGAAGTTCATCAGCCAATAGGGCAGTTCGAGATTGCTGGTATCGTAGACCGCGCCATTGCCGGCGAAGGCGGCGCCATATTCGCCATGCGGATCGATCATCACGATATGGCCCTGCGGCGCCATGTCGCAGATGCGGTGCAGGATGAGCGCGGCGGAAGTGGACTTGCCGGTACCGGTGGAGCCGAGCAACGCGAAATGCTTGCCGAGCAGCGCATCGACCAGCAGCGAGGCGCGGGTGTTCGCGGTGGGGTACACCGTGCCGATCTCGATCCGCGCCTGATCATGGGCGGAATAGATTTCCAGCATATCCGGGCTGGAGACGGGATAGATGGGCGTGCCGGGCACCGGGAAGCGCGTGACGCCACGGCGGAAGCGGAAGATGCGCCCGGTCAGTTGCTCCTGATCGCCCTCCCCCACAAAGTCGATATCGGCGAGGATGTGCGTCGCGGAGCGGGAATCGAGCGCCAGCGTGCGCACCGTCGCGACGATCCAGCAGGCGCCGACCCGCATCTTGAGCTGGCTGCCGACCTGCCCGCCCATGGCGATGCTGGGGTCGCTCTCCCCGGCCAGTCGCTCCATGGCGGCGATGTCGAGCAGGATCTTGGCCGAGCCGCCGGATATCGCGGAGATGACGCCGATCTCGATATCCGAGAAATGCGGCCGCACGCCGGGCTGCGCCACGGCATCGACCGGCACCGGCTGGCCATCCAGATCCCTGCCAGAAAAATAGTTCACCGCGTCGCTCCCACCTGTGGCCAGGATGCAGGGCGTATCGAATATGCGTAAACAAATGCCTGCGCCGTGGGCGCCGCTTGGGCTCAGCGCATTTTCACGCGACCCGCGACGAAGCCGGCGAACATGCCCATAGCGAGCGCCGAGAAGACGGCGACCAGACCATAAGCCACGCCATGCTCCTGCGCGAAGACGCCGATGTCGCGCTCAAAGCCGGTCTTGTGGACCTCGATCTCGCGCACCGCGGCGGCGAGCACGCGGCCATTCTGCACCAGAAACGTCTCGGCGGTGTAGGTGCCGGTGACCACCCGGGCGGAGAGCGGCAGGCGCGCGCGGTACAGCACGCCATCGGTGATCTCGACCGCCTTGGGCGCCTCCAGATACAGCCCGCTGCGCGCGCGCAGATCATTGAGGCCGCTGGCGAACCGGCCGATCTCCTCGGTATCGCTGAAGGACGCGGGCGAGAGCTGCAGCTTGCTCAGCCCCAGCTCGTAGATCGCGGCCGTACGTTCATCGACGATCTGGTCGATGGGGCGCGAGGACGCCACGGCATAGAAGCTCGGCGCCGAGCGGAAGGCGATGCTGTCGGCATTGACCCACATGCCGGCGAGCTTGCGCTTCTCGCGCACGGTGATCGCCTGGCTCGGGCCCTTGAGCACGACGATGATGTCGACCGGCTCCTCCGGTACGCGCCCACCGGGATAGAGGATCGCGCCGAACAGCAGCAATTCCGCGCCGGTGAAGCTGAACTGGATCTCGACGGTGCGTTGAGAGACATCCGGCACCAGCTGCGGCGCGGCCCGCTGCGCGCTCGCCGGGGCGCCGCCCAGCAGCGCCAGCGCCACCACCCAGGGGGCGATGCGGGCGATCACTGGACAACCACCGAGTAGATCTCGTCCGGCCGCCAGCCAAGGCCCAGCGCCATGCGGATGGCGATGACCAAAGCGATGAAGGCCAGCGCGACGCGCAGATATTCCGGCCGCGCTCGCATCGAGATGCGGCTGCCGATCTGCGCGCCGGTCACGCTGCCGATGAGCAGCAGGAAGGCGAGGACGAGGTCCACCGCATGGGTGGTGGTGGCGTGGACCATCGTCGTGAACATCGTCACGAACAGGATCTGGAACAGCGACGTGCCGATGACGATCTGCGTCGACATGCCAAGAATGTAGAGCATCGCGGGCACGAGGATGAAGCCGCCGCCCACGCCCATCAACATGGTCATGATGCCCGAGAAGATGCCGAGCAGCAGCGGCGCCAGCGGCGAAATGTAAAGGCCCGAAGCATAGAAACGCCAGCGCAGCGGCAGCGCCGCCACCAGCGGGTGGTGCCGCCGCTTGCGCGCGGCCTGCCGCTGCCCGCGCCGCGCCATCACCAGCGCATGGATCGATTCCCGCGCCATCAGCATGCCGATCGAGCCGAGCATCAGCACGTAGAGCACGGCAATGGTGGTATCGATCTGGCCCATCCGCTCCAGCACGCGATAGATCACCGCGCCCAGCGCCGCGCCGATGGCACCGCCGACGACGAGGACGGCGCTCATCTTGAGATCGACCGTCTTGCGGCCGAGATGGCTGAACACGCTGGAAACGCTCGCGCCCATCACCTGCGTGGCGGAGGATGCGGCGGAGACGGTCGGCGGGATGCCGTAGAAGATCAGCAAGGGCGTGGTGAGAAATCCGCCGCCCACGCCGAACATGCCCGAGAGCAGGCCGACAAGGCCGCCCAGGCCGATGATGACCAGGGCGTTCACCGACAGGTTGGCGATCGGCAGATAGATGTCCATGTCGCCCTCGGTAGTCGCAAAGCGCCCGATCAAAAAGGGGCTTGCCGCCCGATGCTCAAAAATCCGTCGCGAGGGTGATCGCAGGGCCGCTTGCCGGGCGTGCATTGCCCGCGATGCGGAAGCGCCATTCCGCCGAGAGGCTCAGCCCCGGCCGGGCCCATGGCAGCCGCGCGCGGAGTTGCGGCCCGATGTCCAGCCGCCGCGCACCGGGCTGGACGCTGCCGGAGAGCGCGCCACCGACTGCCAGTGCGAGCCCGCGTCCGGGCGGAAACAGCCGGTAAGAGAGCGCAGCCTTGCCGTCCGCAAAGCCATCGCTGCCGGGCAAGCCGACAAATCCGGCCTGTGCATAGCCGTCCGCCTCGACGCGCGGCTGGATCTCGGTGGTGTTGAGGCCGCCGGCCGCCAGCAGGGCGAACCCGTTGCGACCGCCTGTCCCCAGACGCTGGCGGCGCTCCACCATCAGCGAGACTGGCAACGCAGCGGGCAGTCCGGCCGGGCGCCAGGCGAGGCCGAATGCTCCCTCCTCCGCGAACGGCCGTTCGATCGCGCGGCTGGCCCGTCCGTAGAGGCTGAACACGCCCATCTCGTTGCTGCTGACGCGATAATCGAGCCGGACGCCCATTTGCGAGCCGCCGAGCAGCGGCGCAAAAGCGCGCGAGCCGCCGGCATCGGGGCGCCAGAACAGCCATGCCTGGCCGGACAAGCGGCCGCTCTTGCGCGCTTCTCGCAGGGTGCCGATCGACGGCTCGCCGAGCACGGTCCCTTGCGAAAGCGTCGCTGCCGAAGCCGGCGCATTGCGCGGAGCGTCCGACCTTGGCTGTGGCATGTCCGTTTGAGGGGCCTGCGCCCAAAGCGCGACGGGCGTCCGGTATGAGGGCACGGCATGGTGAGGCCGCGCCGCACTGCCTGCCGGTCGGCCGGCGACAGCGGGGGCATCGCCCGACAATCCCGCGCTGCGCTGCCCGTCGCTATCGTCAGCCCGCACCCCGCCACTCGGCGCCTCCGCCGCAGGCAAGGCCGCAACGTCCGTCGCCCCGCGCTCGCCTCCCGCCATCACGGGCCAGCCCAGCATCACGCCGCGCACGCAGACCCAGCAGCCCAGGACCGCGCCCAGGAACCGCAGCGGCCGCCCGCCACCGGCGCTCATGCCGAGGCTCCCGTGGCCGCGTCAGGGAAGCGATGGCGCGTCTTGTCCCACACCAGCGCCCGCCCGCGCAGATGCCGCACATAGATCGAAATGGCGCGCCCTGCGGCAAGAATGGCAACGATATTGCCAGTGATCGTGCGCGGCACGGAGAGGAGCGCTTGCCCCCAGCCATAGGCTCGCCAGACGAACAGCATGCGCATGATGAGCCGCCAGGCGAGCAGCACTGCTGTCGCGCGCATCAACCAGGGCAAGGGCTCGGGCCAGACCATTGGTGGCAGGCCCATCAGGCTGCGCGTGATGTGGATGAACAGGGCCAGCCCCAGCCCGGCATAAGCCGCGACCAGGACGATCGCTGCCAGCGCCGCGCGTCGATCGCGCAGGCGCATCCAGCGCTCGAGCCAGGGGCCAGACCAGCCGAGCCGATCCCAGCCGGCCAAGGCGATGCCCACTGTCCAGCGCGCCTTTTGTCGAACGGCGGCGCCCCAGCTATCTGGGAAATATTCGCGCGTGGCGATCAGCTCGCCCCTGGCATCGCGCATCCGCACCAAGATTCCGCGCCCCCCGGCATCGCCAATGCGCAGGCCCAGCTCATAATCCTCGGTGAGGCTGGCTTCATCGAACGGGCGCCCGCCCCGCTCCACCGCCACGGCGGCGAGCGCATCGCGGCTGAACCCGCAGCCGACGCCGGCCGATGGCATGGCTGCACCCAGCGCTTCCCGCACCGTCAGCGAGGCGCCGTGCGCGACCGCGAACTCATCGAGATAATGCCCCGCAACCCATTGCGAGCGCGCCGATTTGAGCGGCAGGACCGGGAGCTGGACGAGCGCGAAGCGCGGCGCGAGATAGCCGATCACCCGCAGCGCATCGGGATGCACGACATCCTCGGCATCGTGCAGCACGACGGTGAGCACGCGGCGCCCCTGCTCGGCTTCCCAGCGCTGCATGGCGACCCACAGCTGGTTCAGGCAATCGGCCTTGGTGGTGGGACCGGGCCGATCATTGACCACCAAGGTCACGCGCCCGCCGCCCCGCTCGGTGATCAGCGTGCAGACCGCCCACAAGGTCGCCGGATCATTAGGATAGGCGCCGACGAAAATCTGCACGTCCTCGCCGGCCCATTTGTCGAGGCAGCCGGTAAGCATGGGACGGATCACGTCGGACTCGTCCCAGGCGGGAATAAACACCGCGATCGGCCCGGCAGAGCCAGCCGGCGGCAAATCCCGGGACGTCATCCGCGCCACCCGGGTGTAGACGGTCAGCGACCGCCAGCCGCGCCGCGCCAGATAAATGAGGTCGATGGCCAGATCGTCCAGCCCACCGATGATAAGCCCCAAAGCTGCAAACAATAGAAGCTCGCTGCACAGCAGCTCGCTCAAAGCGAGTGTCCCACCCATCTTCCCCCCCGAGTCGACACCGCGTTCCCCCTGCGCTGCCGAGCGATTTATTGAGCATAATGAGGGACCTGGAGCAATGATGCTTTTCGCGGCGTTAACGTTTCCGTGGTTCATCCAAGCCATTGCCGGTTTGACCTGATCCCGCCCGGCCTCTAGCGACAGGCCATGAGCTGTTGCGCGCCCGCACCCGACCATCCGCAGACTTGCGGGAGCCGGCCCGCATGACGCGGGGCAAGCGCGTGCCGGTCGGCTTGCTCGGCGGATCGTTCAACCCCGCCCATGGCGGCCATCGCGCGATCTCCTTGTTCGCGCACGGCGCGCTGGGGCTGGATGACGTCTGGTGGCTGGTCTCGCCGGGCAATCCGCTCAAGCCGCGCGCCGGCATGGCACCGCTGAACGCGCGCGTCGCCAGCGGCAAGGCGGCCGCCCGCCGCGCGCCCATCCGCGTCACCGCCATCGAGCGGGAGATGCACACTCGCTACACGCTCGACACGCTGCGCCGGCTGACGCGCCGCTACCCGCACCGCCGGTTCATCTGGCTGATGGGCGAGGACAATCTGGCCCAGTTCCACCAGTGGAAAGGCTGGCGCGATATTGCGCGAACAACGGCCATTGCTGTTATCGCCCGACCCGGCTATAGTCGGGCGGCTGTAGGCTCCCCGGCCATGGCCTGGTTGCGGCGTTTCGTCCGACCCGCCAGTCAGAGCAAAAGCTGGACGACATGGAGACTGCCGGCGCTCGTGCTTTTGCGCTTTCGCCCCGATCCCAGATCAGCCACGCTGCTTCGGCAGAAGGCGCCTCTTTGGCACCGTAGCTTTGCTGATGTTGCGCCGATCGACGGCGTGACCGGTCGCCGCATCCCACAGGAGTGACATTGCCCGACCCGTTACCCATGCCCGCCCGTCCTGCCCCCGCTGGAGGACTGTCCCAACCCGGCATCGATGCATCCTCGGATCGCCTCCTGGCGATCGTTCTGGAATCGCTGGACGATGATCAGGCGCAGGAAGTCGTGAGCATTCCGCTTGCCGGCAAGAGCAGCATTGCCGATCACATCGTGATCGCGTCGGGTCGTTCGTCCCGGCAGGTGGCCGCCATTGCCCAGAAGCTGGCCGAGCGGATCAAGCAGACGATGGGCCGCAATGTCCGCATCGAAGGCCTGCCCGTCGCCGACTGGGTGCTGATCGACGCGGGCGACGTCGTCGTGCATGTCTTCCGCCCGGAGGTCCGCAGCTTCTACAATCTCGAGCGCATGTGGGGCTTCTCGGACGCGCCGCTGGCCGCCGGCGAGGCCTGATCTCCTTCACCTGATCTTTTTGGGCGTACCCCGGGGGCCGAATGCTGCTGCACATCGTCGCACGGGGACGCATCGGCCGCTCGCCAGAGGCCGATCTGGTCGAGCGCTATCTCAAGCGTGTGACGCTGCCCACCAAGGTCACCGAACTGCCGGATCGTGGCGGCAAGGCGCCGCCACCGCTGCCCGCCCAGTCGGTCATGGTGATGCTCGATGAAACCGGCAAGCAGCTGACCTCCATGGCCTTTGCCGAGCAGATCGGCCGCTGGCGGGACGATGGCGTACGCGAATGCCGCTTCATGATCGGCGCGGCGGACGGGTTCGAGACCGCGGACCGGGCCAGCGCGGACCTGCTGATCGCCTTCGGGGCAATGACCTGGCCGCACATGATGGCGCGGGCGATGCTGGCCGAACAGCTCTGGCGCGCCACCAGCATCCTCACCAACCACCCCTATCACCGGGAGGGATAAGGCGTGGTGGCGGCGAGCTGGACACGACTGCCCCGGCCACTGGCACTGCGGCCGTCACTGCCCGTCATGCTGGCCACCGCTGCCCTGCTCGTCACCGCCATCGCGGCACCGCTGGCTCTCTCTGCCCAGCGCAATCCGGCGCCGCAGGCCGCTCAGGCGGAGATCGCCCGACAGCAGGCCGCGCTGGCTCGCGCCCGCGCGCAGGGCGAGGAAGCCCGCAAGCGTGGCGAAGCGCTGGAGGCCCGTGCCCGCGCGTCCTCCGCAGCAGCCGACAAGACCCGCAACGAGATCGCCGCGCTCGCCGCCCGCATCCAGCAGAGCGAGGCCGATCTGCGCGCGGGCGAGGCACGCATGGCGATCATCATCACGCGCCAGCGCGAGCAGCGGCGCCAGCTCGCCACCCGCCAACAGCCGATCGTGCGACTAACCGCTGCCCTGCAGCAACTGGCCCGGCGCTCGCCCGTGCTTGCACTGGTCGCGCCCGGCACGATCAGCGAGGCGGTGCATCGCCGCATCGCGCTCGCTCAGATATTGCCGACCATCACCGCCTCCACGCAGGATCTGCGGGGCGCCATTGCGCGCAGTGCCGATCTGCAGCGCAGCGCGGAGGCGGCGGCGCAATCCCTCGTCCGCACCCGCGCCGGGCTGAAGACGCAGCAGGCCGCGCTCAGCACGCTTGAGCAGCGCCAGCGCGGCGCCTCCCGGCAATTGCGCGCGGAGGCCAGCCTGCAGACCGAGCGCGCCCTGGCCATGGGCGAGCAGGCCCGCGATATCAGCGATCTGATGGACCGGATCGGCGATGCGGCGCAGGTGCAGGAGGCGTTGCTGCGCCTGCCCGGCCCGATGCCGCGGCCGGCCCGTCCGCAAAACAGCGCCGCACCGGCCCCTGAGCGACCGAGCGTCGCCGCAGGCCAGACCCCGGCCCCGCCCTATCGCCTGCCCGCCATCGGCGACATCGTCACCGGCTTCGGGGAATTGAGCGCAGGCGGCGTGCGCGCGCGGGGCATCACCATGGCGACCGCAGCCGGGGCCGCGGTCATCGCGCCGGCGGCAGGGCGAGTCGCCTTTGCCGGGCCGTTTCGCGGCTATGGCAAGATCGTCATTCTGGAGCATCGCGGCGGCTGGACGAGCCTGCTGGCCGGCCTCGACCGGCTGAGCGTGGCGCCGGGAGATACCCTGCGCCAGGGCGACCCGGTCGGCGCGACCGGCAGCGACCCGGCCCGCCTCATCATCGAGCTGCGCCAGCAGGACCGCGCTGTCGATATTGCTTCCCTTGTCCGCTAGCCCCGTTCAGCAGCGCGTAACGCTATCTTCGCTACGCTGGTGTGCGACCTAGGCAGAACCGTTGTTCCTGCTATAGGTCAGGACAGCATTTTTGTCGAAAGCGTCTCCATGGCCAATGCCCGCCGCACCCTGTTTCTCCGTTCCGCCGCGATCCTGGGCGCCATCGCGCTCATTCCCGCGTCGACCTCTGCCGTTACGGAGACCGAGGGTGAGACTTACAAACAGCTCGATCTGTTCATGGACGTGTTCCAGCGGGTGCGCGCCAATTATGTCGAGCAGGTCGATGATGCGACGCTGATCAAGGGCGCCATCGAGGGGATGCTCTCCAGCCTCGATCCGCACAGCGCCTATCTGGACGTCCGCTCCTTCGAGAATTTGCGCACCCAGACCGAGGGCAGCTATGGCGGCCTGGGTCTCTCCGTCACGATGGACGAGGGCGTAGTGAAGGTGATCGCGCCGACCGACGATACCCCCGCCGCGCGCGCGGGCATCAAGGCCGGCGACTATATCACGCATATCGACGGCAAGCTGATTTATGGCGGCACGCTCGACGAGGCAGTCGAGAAGATGCGCGGCGCGCCGAACACCAAGGTGAAGCTCACCATCGCCCGCGAGGGCCGCACCGAGCCGTTCGACGTGGAGCTGACCCGCGCCATCATCGATATCAAGCCGGTCAAATGGCAGGTGAAGGGCGATGTCGGCGTCATCAAGATCGTCAGCTTCTCCGCCGACACCGGCGCTGACGTGCAGAGCGCCATTCGCGGCATCGACAAGTCGCTTGGCCACAAGCCGATCGGCTATGTGATCGACCTGCGCTCCAACCCCGGCGGCCTGCTGGATGAAGCCGTGCGCGTCTCGGACGCCTTCCTCGAGCGCGGCGAGATCGTCTCGCAGCGCGGCCGCCAGCGCGGCGACACGCGGCCTTATTATGCCCGGCCCGGCGATGATGCGCAGGGCCTGCCCGTCGTCGTGCTGATCGATGCGGGGTCGGCTTCCGCCTCCGAGATTGTGGCTGGCGCCCTGCAGGACCAGAAGCGCGCGCTCATCATGGGCGAGCGCAGCTTCGGCAAGGGCAGCGTGCAGACGCTGCTGCCGCTCTCGCAGGATACCGCGCTGCGGCTCACCACGGCGCGCTATTACACGCCATCGGGCCGCTCGGTGCAGGAAGGCGGCATCGAGCCGGACATTCTGGTGCCGCAGCTCTCCGACCCGGATTACGCCAAGCGGCCGAAATATCGCGAAAGCGACCTGCGCCGTCACCTCATCAACGAGGCCAAGCTGGATCGCTCGGAGCTGGAGGCGGACAGCAACCCCGATCCGCGCTTCACCGCAACGGCGGAGGATCTCAAGAAGCAGGGTGTTGAGGACTTCCAGCTCCATTACGCGCTGCAGACTCTCGGCCGCCTGAACGGAACGCCGCAAATGGCGGCAGCCCCGGCGACGAAGGCGCGGCGGTAAACAGACCGATGTCGCGTGACGCCTCCCTGTCGCTCGCCCGGTTCGTGGCGGTGATGCTGCCGACCCTGCTGCTGGGCGGCGCGCTGGTCTCGCAGCATGTCGGAGGGTTGTTTCCGTGCGAAATGTGCATGTGGCAGCGCTGGCCGCATCTGGGCGCGATCATCGCCGCGCTCGCCGCGATTGCCCTGCGCCGCACCGCGCCGATGAGCGCGATGTTCACCATGCTCGCGGCGCTGGCCATCGCGACCAGCGGCGCCATCGGCGCATTTCACGCCGGGGTCGAATATGGCTGGTGGCAGGGCCTGACCAGTTGCACGGCGACCATGGACACGTCTTCCGGCCAGTCGATGCTGGATTCGATCATGTCGGCCACGCTGGTGCGCTGCGATGTCGCGCCTTGGTCGATGTTTGGCATTTCGCTCGCTGGCTATAATGCGATCCTCTCGCTCGGCGGCGCACTGCTGATCCTCATTCTGGTTCTCAAATGGAGCCGGTCATGACCGACAGCACGCGCGTCTCGCCCCGTCCCGGCCAGCGTCGTGCCGATCGCGCCTCGATGTTGCGGGTCGATCAGGCCGGCGAATATGGCGCAGTGCGGATTTATGCCGGCCAGCTCGCCGTGCTGGGCGACCGTCACCCGATCAGCCGCGAGATTGCCGGCATGGCGGCGCAGGAAGAGCGCCACCGCGCGCATTTCGACGCGATGATGGTGGAGCGCGGCGTGCGCCCCACGCTGATGCAGCCTTTCTGGCATGTCGCCGGCTTTGCGCTCGGCGCCGCGACCGCGCTCATCGGCCCTCGCGCGGCGATGGCCTGCACCGCCGCCATCGAGACCGAGATCGACGATCATTACGGGCATCAGCTCAAGGAGATCGGCGAGGACGACCCGGCGCTGACCGAAGCGATCACGGACTTCCAGGCCGAAGAAGTCGAGCATCGCGATGCCGCGATTGCCCATGGCGCAGAGTCCGCGCCTGCCTATCCCTTGCTTTTCGGGGCAATCCGGCTTGGCTGCCGCGCTGCCATTGCCCTCTCGAAGCGGATTTAAGAAGGAACCTGTCGATGCGTGCCCTCGTCCTTGCACTCCCCCTCAGCCTCGCTCTTGCGGCACCCGCCTTCGCGCAGGCCGCCCCGGCCGCTCCCGCTGCCGCCGCCGGGCCGGAGGATGTCGCGAAGGTGAAGCAGGTGTTCGTCTATGGCGAAGACCCTTGCCCGGCGAGCGAGGGCGACGAGATCGTCGTCTGTGCGCGGATGCCCGACAATGATCGCTACCGCATCCCCAAGGAACTGCGCACCGACCCGAACAGCCCGGCCGTGCAAAGCTGGGCCAATCGCGCCCGCTCGATCGAATATGTCGGCGCGTCCGGCACCGACAGTTGCTCGCCCACCGGCTCGGCTGGCTTCACCGGCTGCTTCACACAGATCGCGCGTGCGGCGCGCGAGGAGCGCCAGAAGATGCTCGGGTCCGGCACCTGGGCCGATGCCGTCGCCAAGGCGCGCGAGGAGCGGCTCGGTAATCTCGATGCCGAATCCGCACAGATCGAAGCGCAGGCCAAGGCCGATGAGGAGGCGGCGCGCCTCAAGGCGCAGCGTGAGGCCCAGCAGCAGGGTCCGACCGTTACGCCCTGATCGCGCGAGGCGTTACAGGAAATATTGCAGCTTCACCGCCGTCCGCTTCGCCGCGCCGGGGGTGACGGTGAGGACGACGGACTCAAAGCCCGGCGCGCCGAAGCGCAGCCGGGGGTTGCGCGAAAAGCCGACCCCCTCGCGCGGGATGCCCAGCATCGTGTCCAGCCGGCTGTTGCTGTTCTCATCGTGGAAGACGAGCAGCGCATAGTCGCCGGGCGGCACGCGTGCGAACAGAAGTTCGGCATGGTCGCCCGCCGCAACGCTGGCCGTGAGGGCGAGCGGGTCCTTCTCGCATTTGGGGAAATGGGAGCGGTCCTTGGTCAGGCAGGCGCGCAGCATGCCGCGACTGGACCGCAAGCCCTCAAACCGCACGTCGATCTGGCCCGTGGTCGGTGCAAGGCCCGCCGCTGCCGGAACGACCGCATCGGCGGTGCGCACGGTGGCCGCGCCATCTTCACCCAGCGCCAGGGTCGGCGTGCCGAGCGAGAGCAGCAGGCCGGCCAACATCAGTGGCCTTGCGATACGACGCGCCAGACCAAGGTCGGCACCGTCAAAGAACATCATGCAGCATTATCCCTTGCCGGTGCGGGGTCATCATTGTGCGGCATGGTGGCGGAGCCTCCGGCCGGCGCCGGCGCGAACCGGGGGGACAGGCCGCGATCCGTGCCGCACAGCCGGTCCCACACGCGGAAATAGAGGCCGTAATTGCAGCGATATTGCTCATGATGCTTCTCATGGTGAGACGCGGTGATCAGCCAGCGCCCCGCCGGGCCGTTGACCAGCCAGCGCGGGAACATCTCCCAGCCCATATGATTGGTGACGCCCATGACAGTCATCACCGTTAGCACCACCCCCAGTGCCGCAACATGAATGGGAATAACGAAGACGAGAAACGGGATGACGACTGCACCGGTCACAGCTTCCCACGGATGGAAGCTCATCGCCGCCCAGGCCGTGGGCGGCCGGCTGGCGTGATGCACGGCATGGGCGACGCGAAACCAGGCCGGGCGGTGGAGCAGCCGGTGCGTCCAGTAGAACCAGCTATCGTGCGCGGCGAGATAGAGCAGCACCGAGATCGGCAGATACCAGAGCGGGTAGGCATCGACATCCGTGTAGATCAGCGTCCAGCCGTGGCTCTGCCAGCCCCAGGCGACGATCCCTGCGGGCAGGCCGAAGATCAGCGCCGAAAGGAGCGACCAGCGGATTTCCGCACCGATCTGCCGGCGCAGCCCGGCATAATGGCCGGGGCGTGTCATCCGGGTCGCCAGCGCGAACCCGCCACTGGAAAGCAGGTAACGCACCGCAATGATGCCGGACATCGCCAGAATGGACGCAAGGATCAGCATCGCGGGCTGCATGGCGATGCTATAGGGAGCCCCGCCTGCGAGGGAAACGATAATCGGTAAAGCGTTCGCGCCGGTCGCTCGCCAAGCGCAGAGATAAGTTCCGCCGCCCCTTCGGGCATCGTTCACCCATCACTGGCCGATAGCCAAGCGCCTCCCCCTCGGCTAGGGCTGCGCGGATGACAGGCGCACGACCTATCGATCTTGCCATTGTCGGCGGCGGCCTTGCCGGCAGCCTGATCGCGCTGGCCCTGCGCGCACGGCGACCTGAGCTGCGCGTCGTGGTGATCGAGGAAGCCGCGCGCGCCGGCGGCAATCAGCTCTGGTCCTGCTTCGCCGAGGATGTCGCGTATGCCGATCGCTGGCTGATCGAGCCGCTGATCGTGCATGGCTGGGGCGGCTATGACGTGCGCTTCCCGGGTCAGGTGAGGCGCCTGCCGAGCAGCTATGCGACGCTGACCAGCGAGCGGCTGGGGATGCGCCTGCACCGCGCTATGCCGGAGGGTGACCTGCTGTTCGACCGGGCGGCAACCGCACTCACGCCGAACAGCGTCACTTTGGCCGATGGACGCGTGATCGACGCGCGCGGCGTCATCGATGCGCGCGGGCCGGGCGACATGAGCGCGCTGGAGCTAGGCTATCAGAAATTCGTCGGGGCGAGTTGGCTGTGTCATACCCCCCACGGCCTTGCCGAACCGATCATCATGGACGCAACCGTCGATCAGCAGGACGGCTATCGCTTCGTCTACACCCTGCCCCTCTCCCCCACCGAGCTGTTCATCGAAGACACTTATTATGCCGATGGCCGGGCGCTGGATGAGCCCGTGCTCGCGGCGAGAATTGCGGCTTATGCCCAAGCGCAGGGCTGGGAGGGCGCAGCGCGCGGCCATAGCGAGACCGGCGTGCTGCCCGTGTGCATGGGCGGCGATTTCGCGCGGCTGTGGGAGGCCGAGTCCCCCGGCGTCGCCAAGGCCGGACTGCGCGGTGGCTTTTTTCACGCGCTCACCGGCTATTCGCTGCCGGATGCGGTGCGCAACGCGCTCGCCATTGCGGCGATGGACGATCTCTCCGGCCCGGCCCTGCATGAGGCGATGCGCGCGCGCGGCGCCGCGCACTGGCGGGGCCAGGCTTATTACCGGATGCTCTCGCGGCTGCTCTTCCGCGCCGCCGAGCCGCAGGAGCGCTGGCGGGTGCTGGCGCGCTTCTACCGGCTTGACCCATCCCTCATCGCCCGCTTTTATGCCGGGCAGAGCACCCTTTTCGACAAGCTGCGCGTTCTGACCGGGAAGCCTCCTGTTCCCGTCAGCCGAGCCATTTCAGCCCTTGGAGCGACACGCGGATGAAGACAGCCATCGTCATCGGCGCCGGTTTTGCGGGCCTTGCCCTCGGCCTGCGCCTGCAATCGGCGGGCATCGCCACCACCATCGTCGAAGGGCGCGAACTGCCCGGCGGCCGCGCCTATATGTGGCAGAAGGAGGGCTTCACCTTCGATGCCGGGCCGACCGTCATCACCGACCCGGATTGCCTCGCCCAGCTGTGGCGCCTGACCGGCCACGACATGGCGCAAGACGTGACGCTGCTGCCGGTCAGCCCCTTCTACCGCCTGCACTGGCAGGACGGCACGACCTTCGATTATGGCAATGACGATGCCGCGCTCAACCGCGAGATCGCCAAGCTCGATCCCGCCGACATCGCCGGCTACCAGCGCTTCCTCGCCTATAGCGCCGAGGTCTATCGCGAGGGCTATGAGAAGCTGGGGCATGTCGCCTTCCTCGACTTCAAGTCGATGCTCAAGGCCGCGCCGGACCTCGCCCAGCATCAGGCGTGGCGCTCGGTCTATTCCATGGTTTCGAGCTTCGTGAAGAACGAGAAGCTGCGGCAGGCGCTGAGCTTCCACACGCTGCTGGTCGGCGGCAACCCGATGACGACCAGCGCCATCTACGCGCTGATTCACAAGCTGGAGAAGCAGGGCGGCGTCTGGTTCGCCAAGGGCGGCACCCATGCGCTGGTGCGCGGCATGGTCACGCATTTCGAGCGACTGGGCGGCACGCTGATCCTCGGCGATCCGGTCGCCAAGATCGAGACTGTGGGCGACCGCGCGACCGGCGTGGTCACCCGCTCGGGCCTGCATATCGAGGCCGATGCGGTGGCGAGCAACGCGGACATCATGCACAGCTATGCCGACCTGCTGGCCGACCATCCGCGCGGCCAGCGGCAGGGCGCCAAGCTGTTCCGCAAGCGCTGGAGCCCGAGCCTGTTCGTCGTCCACTTCGGCATCGAGGGGACCTGGCCGGGTATCCCGCATCACATGATCCTGTTCGGCCCGCGCTATAAGGAGCTGCTGACCGACATCTTCGACCATGGCGTACTCTCGCAGGATTTCTCGCTCTACCTGCATCACCCGACCGTCACCGACCCCGATCTGGCGCCGCCGGGCCACTCGACCTTCTATGCGCTGGCGCCGGTGCCCCATCAGGGCAAGCTGCCGGTGGACTGGAACGAGGTGGGGCCGATCCTTACCGGGCGCATTCTCGACGAGATCGAGCGGCGGCTGATCCCGGACATCCGCTCGCGCATCAAGGTGCAGTTCTCCTATGCGCCGAGCGACTTCACCCATGATCTCAACGCGCATCTGGGCAGCGCCTTCAGCCTGGAGCCGCTGCTCACCCAGAGCGCCTGGTTCCGCACCCACAATCGCGATGATGTGATCAACAATCTCTATTTTGTCGGCGCCGGCACACATCCGGGCGCCGGCATTCCTGGCGTCGTCGGCTCGGCCCGCGCGACGGCGGCCCTGATGCTCGAGGATCTGGCATGACATCGTTCAACCGGCTGGCCGTCTATTGCGGCTCCGCCACCCCACCCGACCCGATCTACATGGAGACGGCCCGCGCCGTCGGCGCCGGGCTGGCCCGGCGCGGCATCGGCGTCGTCTATGGCGGCGGCAAGGTCGGACTGATGGGCGCCATTGCGGATTCCGCGCTGGCGGCCGGCGGCGAGGTGATCGGCGTGATCCCCGAGGCGCTGGTGAATGCCGAGGTCGCCCATCGCGGCCTCACCGAGCTGCACGTCGTGCCGGATATGCACAGCCGCAAGGCGCTGTTCACCACGCTTTCCGATGGGTTCGTGACCCTGCCGGGGGGCGTCGGCACGATGGACGAGCTGTGGGAAGCCGTGAGCTGGGCGCAGCTTGGTTATCATGACAAGCCGGTCGGGCTGCTGAACACCGGCGGCTTTTACGATCAGCTGATCGGCTTCAATCGCCAGATGATCGAAACCGGCTTCATCCGCCCGCCCCACGCCAACATCCTCATCGCCCGCGAGACGCTGGACGACCTGCTGGACGCGATGGCCGCCTATACGCCGCATGAAACGATCTTCGCGATGAAGGTTGACCGGCTTTGAGGGGAAACATGAGCCCCTCCCCTTCAGGGGAGGGGTTGGGGTGGGGAGCGCCCGTGACGCAAGATGCACGCCTTCTGATCCACGCAAAAGCGATGCGGCACGAGGCGACGCCATGCGAGATCATTCTCTGGCGACATCTGAGTCGGTCCCAGCTTGGCGGGCACAAATTTCGTCGGCAGCATGTGCTGGGGCCGTTCATTGTGGATTTCTTCTGCCCCGCCAAAAAGCTGATCGTCGAGGTGGATGGCGATACGCACGATCCGGAAGAAGATACGCGCAGGGATGCTGCGTTAACCGCGGAAGGTCATCGCGTTCTGCGGTTCACTAACGAAGATGTGCGCATCAATCTGACCGAGGTTCTGGAGGCAATACTGACGCGTTTGAATTCAGCACCAGCCCGTTGGGCAGCGCCGTCCCCCACCCCATCCCCTCCCCTGAAGGGGAGGGGCTAGATGCTGGAGCAACGCCCTGCCCTTGTCGGTCTCGCGCAGGAGAGCATTGCGCGGGGGTCGAAGAGCTTTCGCACGGCCTCGCGGCTGTTCGACCGGGAGACGCGCGAGCGAGCGTGGTTGCTCTATGGCTGGTGTCGCGCCTGCGACGACATAGCCGACGGGCAGGATCATGGCGGGACCATGCAGGCGACCGGCGACCCCATGGCCCGGCTCGCGGACATTCGCGCGCGAACCGAGCGCGCTCTCGCGGGGCGGGCCGGGCTGGACGATCCTGCCTTTGCCGGCGGGGCGCTGGTCGCGGCCGAATGTGCCATTCCGCGCCGCTATATGGACGATCTCATCGAAGGCTTCGCGCTCGATGCGCAGGGCTGGCGACCGCAGACCGAGGACGATCTGCTGCGCTATTGCTACCATGTCGCCGGTGCGGTCGGCTGCATGATGGCCATTGTGATGGGTGTCGCGCCCGATGACGAGGCGACGCTGGACCGCGCCTGCGATCTGGGGCTGGCCTTCCAGCTCGCCAATATCTCCCGCGATGTCGCCGAGGATGCGGCAGGCGGGCGCTGCTATCTACCCGCGGACTGGCTCATCGAGGCTGGCATCGACCCGGCCGACCCTATGGCGGCGGAGCAGCGCCCAGCCCTCGCGGCGGTCACGGGGCGCGTGGCGGCGATGGCGGCGCGCTATGAAGACAGCGCCCGGCATGGCACCCCAAAGCTGCCGTTCCGCTCGGCATGGGCGGTGCTGGCAGCCGCGGGCATTTATGGCGGCATTGCCCGGAAGGTCGCCGCCGACCCGCAGGAGGCGCTGCGTCGGCGCCTGTTCACCAGCAAGGCGGAGAAGCTGGGCTGGCTGCTCCGCGCCGGCACGCAGGCTGGTCGGCGCACCAGCCTCTACCCGCCCGCGCCGCGTGATCCATCGCTCTGGAACCGGCCACGCCAGGGCGCGCGCATTTCGGAGGCTTGATCCCGATCAATTTCTGCATGGGCGCGATCTGCTGAAGAGGCAGGCGGGAGGACATGCATGATTCCGTCACGTCACGCTTATTATCGCAACCGCGCCAATGAACATCGCCGTCTGGCGCAAGTCGCCGCGGAGCCCGCACAGCGCCTGATGCACGATCGTCTGGTGGAGGCCTATCTGGGTCTGGCGCGCGAATCGCGGCTGCGGCAGGTCGTCCGGCTCAAGGCCTGAGCGCAGCCGCGCCCAGACAAGCCGATCATCCCTGCTTGAGCAGCCTGAGCGCCCGCGCGCGCAGCCGCCCAAGGCCCGCATCGTGCAAGGCGGGAACGGCGCAGAGCATCCCCGTCACATAGGGGTCGGGCTTGTTGAAGATGATGGGTTCGCCCAGCGCATCGGTAACGCGGGCGCCGGCTTCCTGCGCGATGAGGGTCGCGGCCGCCAGATCCCATTCCGCCCCGCGTCGCAGGCCGGCCACAAGATCGGCTTCATTCGCGGCTACCATCGCCATGCGCAGGGCAATGCTGTTGGGCTTGGCGACCATGCGGTAGTCGATATCGATGCCGCCCAGATGATCGAGCGGCACGCGGGCGCCCGAGAGCGTGGCGTGGTCGCCCACGGCGAGCCGCTCCGGCTGTGCCCCCGTGCGCTCCCGCCACGCACCAGCGCCCCGCACCGCCCACCAGCGCTCGTTACGCGCCGGCGCGCTCAGCACCGCGACAGTCGGGACGCCATCCTCGACCAGCGCGACCGAAACCGCCCACCCGGCCCGGCCCCGCACGAAATCGCGGGTGCCGTCGATCGGATCGATGATCCACGCGCGCCGAGCCTCAGCGCGTCCGGGCGTCTCCGCGCTTTCCTCCGAGAGCCAGGCGGCATCCGGCAGAAGCGCGCCAAGCTGTGTGCGCAGCAGCGCATCGGCGGCGAGATCGGCTTCGCTCACCGGCTCGCCGGGCCGCTTCTCCCAATGGCCGTGCATGGGCGCGCCGGCTTCCCAGAAACGCATGGCCAGCAGGCCGGCAGCGTCGGCTATGGCCAGAATATCGGCCAGAAGATCCAGAGAGGGGGGCTCACTCCCCGGCAACGGTCATCCCGTCGATGCGCAGGGTGGGCACGTTGATCGCGCGGCGGAAGGTGAGATCGTTCGCAGCGATGATCCGCCCGAACATCTCCTTGAGATTGCCCGCGATGGTGATTTCAGACACGGCGTGGCTCACCGTGCCATTCTCGATCAGGAAGCCGGAGGCGCCCCGACTGTAATCGCCGGTGACGCCGTTGACGCCCTGGCCGATCAGTTCGGTGATGAACACGCCGCGCTTCACGTCCGCGAACAGATCGCGCACGCCGGCCGTGCCGCCTTCCAGATGCACATTGCTCGCGCCGACCCCCGGCGAGCCACCGCCCCGCGTGGCATGGCCGGTGGGATCAAGGCCGAGTTGGCGGGCCGAGGCGGTGTCGAGCATCCAGCCGGTCAGCACGCCGTCATCAATGAGGCGCCGCCGCGCGGTCGGCAGCCCTTCGCCGTCGAACGGACGCGAGCGCAGGCCCCGCTCGCGCAGCGGATCATCAATGACGCTGAGCCCCTCGGGCAGAATGCGCTGGCCAAGGCTGTCGAGCAGGAACGTCGCCTTGCGGGTGACCGATGGCCCGGCGATGGCGCCGAGCAGATGCCCGATCAGGCTGTTACCCACGCGCGGATCGAAGATCACCGGCATCGTACCGCTCGGCACCCGGCGCGCGTTGAGCCGCGAGACCGCGCGCGCGCCGGCGCGCTGGCCGATGCTGTCCGGCCCTTCCAGATCATCGAGATGCCGGGCGCTGTGACTGGCAAAGTCCCGCTGCATCGCGGCGCCCTCACCCGCCAGCACGCTGGCGTAGAGCGAATGGCTGGTCCCGGCATAAGCGCCCGAGAAGCCGTGGCTGGTGGCCAGCGCCGCCTGCGCGCGGGAGAAGCCTGCACCGGCGCCTTCGCTGTTGGTGACGCCCAGCACGCTGCGCGCCGAATCTTCCGCCGCCAGCGCCCTCTCGCGCAGTTGGGCCGGCGTCGGCTCCTCATCATCCTCGATATCGAGCGAGGGCAGCCGGCGCCGCATCAGCATCTGCTCGGGCGCGAGGCCCGCATAGGCATCTTCCGGCGCCTCGCGGGCCATGGCCACGGCGCGCTCGACCAGGGTTTCGAGCGTGCGGGGCGTCAGGTCCGATGAGGAGACGCTGGCCGAGCGTTGGCCGACAAACACGCGCAGGCCGAAATGCTCGGACTCGGATTGCTCGACATCCTCCAGCGCGCCCAGCCGCACCGTCACGCCGGACGAGGCATCGCAGCCATAAACGGCGTCGGCCGCATCCGCGCCCGCCTTGCGGGCCGCGGTGACCAGCGACCGGGCGCGATCGAGAGCTTCGTTAAGGCTGAGCATGAAAGACGCGGTCCGAATGATGTCTGATGAAAGGCCGCGCTTTAGCTCCCGCGGCGAGGCGACGCAATGCGGCTGCGTCAGGTGCCTTCCGACCAGCCGCCCCGCTTTGCGACGAACCGAGGACAGCAACATTATTTATAGGGAACCACCAGGCCTTGCCGATCCTTTTGTTGATAACATCAACCCACAGGAGCATCTCATGGCGACTGAAACATTCACCGACGCGATTGCCCTGCTCAAAGCGGATCATCGCACGGTCGAGGATCTGTTCGAGAAGTTCGAGAAGGCCAATGCGGCCGGCCGCAAGGAATCGCTGGCCCGGGAAATCTGCACCGAACTCAAGATCCACACCATGCTGGAAGAAGAGATCTTCTATCCGGCCTTTCGCGGCAAGATCGAAGATGATCTCATGGATGAGGCCTATGTCGAGCATGACGGCGCCAAGGTGCTGATCAACGAGATCGAGGCCGGCTCTCCGCAGGAAGATTTCTACGATGCCAAGGTGAAGGTGCTCTCGGAAGAGATCGAGCATCACGTCAAGGAGGAGGAACAGCCCTCCAAGGGCATGTTCGCCCAGTGCCGCAAGACCGACGTCGACCTCGTCGAACTGCGCGACCGGATGCTCGCCCGCAAGAAAGAGCTGCTGGCGCAGGCGAAGAGCGAAGGCCTGCCCCCGGCAGAACCGCGCACGCTCAGCGTTTCGGCCGTCTGACCCGGACGAAACGGCATGTCGGCGGCGTTTTCATTGTTCGAACCTTCCGATAAGGACGCCGCCGCGCCGGCGCCGCACCGCAATGATGCCGAGCGCACCCGCCTCGGCATCATTTTGCCGCGCTTTGGCGGATTGGGCCGAGAGGCGGCCTTGCGTCAGGCGCAGAGCGAGCAATCAGGTGACTGGATGCTGCGGCACCGCGATTAGGCGACGGGCGTCTGTTCCGTCTGCCTGCTTTCCAACCAGTAGCGCAGCATGTGATGGGCAACCGCGATAGAGGATGGCGGCAGGAACCTGGCGCCCTCTTCCCCGGCCAGCGCCGCGCGGACATCATCAGTGCTCACCCAGATGGCTTCGGCGATTTCCTCCTCATCCAGCGTCAACGCGTCATCATCGGCCTGCGCGATGCAGGCGACCATGAGCTGGGAGGGGAACGGCCAGGGCTGACTGAACAGATAGTCGACCTGCCCGGTGCGCACGCCGCATTCTTCCCACAGCTCCCGCCGCACCGCTTCCTCGATGGTTTCGCCCGGCTCGACAAAGCCGGCCAGTGCGGAAAAGCGGCCGGCAGGAAAGCGCGGATTGCGCCCGATGAGCACCTTGCCGCGATATTCCGCCAGCATGATGACCACCGGATCGGTGCGCGGGAAATGCTCCGCGCTGCACCGGCTGCACTGGCGCGCCCATCCGGCCTTGATCGGATGGGTATCGCCGCCGCAGCGTGCGCAGAAACGGTGGCGATCATGCCAGTCCACCAGGCTGCGCGCCGCCGCATAATGCGCGGCTTCGGCCATGGTGAGCTGCGGGATGATGTCCCACACTTTCGCGGGAAAGCTCGGGGGCTCGACGCTGTGCTCGACAAGCAGCGGGACGAAAACCGGCGTGCCGTCCTCGCGCAGCCCGAGCAGGGCGTGGTCGGCCAGCACAGCGCCGGGCGGCACCGGCTCGCTGGCGAGCGTGCCGTCCGGCTCGATCACCGGGTCCAGCCCATCGAGTTGCACGATGCGCGCGCGCGGATCGGCCCAGGCCCCGGCCAGCCGGTCGGGGTGCACGCGCAGCTGATCAGCGCGGTCGAGCGTGCCGCCGGTGAAGGTGATTGCCTGCCGCGCGGGCAGATCAGGCCGGGTCATGATGCGCATTCTCCTGCTCTCTGGCGTCCAGTGCCGCTTGCGCCGCCCGGGCAAAGACGGTGGGCAGCCCCGCATCGGCCAGCGTGTCGAGGGGCCACAATTGGCCCGGCCCCAGGGCGCTGGCAAGCACGGCGGGATCGGCCCCATTCTCGATCCGCAGCATGGCCACGCGCAGATCGAGCGCGAAATGGGTGAACACATGGCGCACCGGCTGGTTGAGTATCTGCCAGCTGCCCGCCAGAGGCGCATGCGGCAGAGCCTCTGGCGCTTCGCTCCAGTCGCTGGTCGGCAGCGCCAGCATTCCGCCGAGCAGGCCCTTGTCCGGCCGCCGGACCAGCCAGACAGCATTGCGGGTCTCGACCCACCAGGCGGTGCCGCTGCGCGTCGGGCGCGCCTTCTTCGCGGCCTTGAGCGGATAGCGGGCCGAATCGCCCGTTGCCCGCGCGGCACAAAGCTCCGAGAGCGGACAGGCGAGGCAGGCGGGATTGCGCGGGGTGCAGACCGTCGCGCCCAGATCCATCATGGCCTGCGCGAAATCGCCGGCATGGTCCTGCGGCGTGATGCGGTCGGCCAGCGCCCGCAGGATCGGCTTGGCCGCCGGCAGCGGCGTCTCCACCGCGAACAGCCGGCTCACCACCCGCTCGACATTGCCATCCACCACGACGGCGCGCTGCTCGAAGGCAATGGCAGCGACGGCCGCCGCCGTATAGGCCCCGACTCCCGGCAGCGCACGCAATCCCGCTTCGTCCGAGGGGAAACGCCCGCCCAGCGCCCCTGCGACATAGCGCGCGCAGGCCAGCAGATTGCGGGCGCGGGCATAATAGCCGAGACCTGCCCAGGCGGCCATCAAATCGCCATCCTCCGCAGCCGCCAGCGCCTCGACCGTCGGCCAACGCGCCAGAAAGCGCTCATAATAAGGCGCGACAGCTGTCACCGTCGTCTGCTGCAGCATGATTTCGGAGAGCCAGACGCGGTAGGGGTCCGGGGGCGGCGCACCGGGCGGGCTGCGCCAGGGCAGTGCGCGCGCATGGCGGCGATAATGCGCCAGCAGCGCCGGAGCGACCGCCTCTTCCATCCCCCGCTTTGCGATTAATCCATCGACGGCCATGGCGTGCCTATGGCATGGACGCAGCCATGACAGAAGCCACCCCAGATGCGCAGGCGCCCACAAAGGCCAGCCGGGCCAAACGCCCGGCCGCGCGCAAGGCCAATGGGGCCGGCAAGGCCGAGATGCCGCCGCAGGAACGCCCGCGAATCAACGCGCCCCGCGCGATTTCCGATCTCATGCCGGACATTGGCCGGGCCGCCTTCCGCAAGTTCGGCTTCATCCAGTCGAGCATCGTCACGCGCTGGGCCGAGATTGTCGGCAAGCGCTATGCGGAGCTGACCAGCCCCGACTCGATCCGCTTCCCGACCGGCAAGCGCTCGGGCGGGACGCTGCAGCTGACGGTCGCCAGCGGCCATGCGCCAATGGTCCAGCATATCGTGCCGGAGATCATCGAGCGGGTGAACCGCTTCTTCGGCTATGAGGCCGTCTCCCGCGTCGCCATCAAGCAGGGCCAGGTCATCCCGCGCGAGCCGGTGCATCGTCCGCCGCCCACGATGCTGCGCCCCATCCCCCAAGAGCTGGGCGAGGGCCTGCGCGAAGTGAGCGACCCGGAACTGCGCACCGTGCTCGAATCGATGGCGCGCAGCTTCTCCAACCCTGTGCGCCCCCCCAAGATCAGCTAAGCCAAATTTCCACCACGGGACCATGCCCATGACCGTCATCTCGCCAGCTTCGTCCGTCTCCCGACAGATCGCCATGTTTGCTGCCTTGGCACTCGCCCTTGCGTTCGCTCTGCTGTCAGCCCCCGCCAGTGCGCAGCGCAGCGCGGCGCGCGACTGGAGCCAGACGGTGACGCTGGGTGCGAACGGCGCCTT
Source organism: Sphingobium sp. B10D7B (assembly GCF_025961955.1). NCBI lineage: Bacteria > Pseudomonadati > Pseudomonadota > Alphaproteobacteria > Sphingomonadales > Sphingobiaceae > Sphingobium > Sphingobium sp. B10D7B. The sequence goes on along the minus strand of NZ_JAOQOQ010000001.1, from coordinate 628,985 downwards.
CGTGGTCGGCAATCCGGCGGCGCCCACCAAGCTGGTCGAATATCTGAGCTACACCTGCTCGCATTGCGCGGATTTTCAGGCGACCGGAACGCCCGCGCTCAAGGCCCAGTGGATCCGGCGCGGCCTGGTCTCGCTGGAGCTGCGCAATTTCGTGCGCGATCCCTTCGACCTGACGGCGGCGCTGCTCGCGCGCTGCGGCGGCGCGACGCGGTTCGTTGGCAATCATGAAGCGATGTTCGCCGATTATCAGGCCTGGATGACCCGCGCGCAGAGCTTTGCCCAGGCGCAGGAAGGCAAGCCGCCGGCCGCCAATCGCGCCGCGCAGCTGACCGCCATTGCCGAGGGCACCGGCCTTGGCCCGCTCCTCGCCAGGCGCGGCCTGACGCCAGCGGCGCAGGGCAAATGCCTGGCCGACGAGGCGATGCTCAAGAGGGTGCTCGGGCTGACCTCCAGCGCCGGCACCTTCAAGGAATTTACCGGCACGCCCTTCTTCCTGCTCAACGGCAAACCGCTGGAGAATGTGCATACGTGGGACGCGCTGCGCCCCCTGTTGCCGCCATTGCCCGCGTCCGGCAAGTGAGCTAGACCGGCCCGCACAGCCACTTTCCGTCCCCCGATCGATGAGGCCCGTCCGTCCCATGAAACGCCTTGCTACCGCCCCGCTCGCCCTCGCTCTGCTGGCTCTCGCTGCCTGCGGCTCTCAGGACAGCAACTCGAGCGCGCCCATCGGCAAGGTGGAAGGCAAAGCCGCGCCGGCGGGGGCCACATGGGCGCAGCAGGTCGTCGCCACGCCCGAGGGCGGCATCCGCATGGGCAACCCGGATGCGCCGATCAAGATCATCGAGTTCGCATCCAACACCTGCCCGCACTGCGCGCACTTCTCCGAGGAATCCAAGGATGTGCTCGAGCGCGATTATGTGAACACGGGCAAGGTGAGCTTCGAGTTCCGCAACTTCGTGATGAACCCGCTGGACATCAGCATGGCCATGCTGGCCCGCTGCACCGGGCCGGAAGCCTTCTTCCCGCTGACCCACCAGTTCTTCACCAATCAGCAGGCGATCATCGAGAAGCTGCAGTCCGCCGGCGAGGATGCGTATAAGAACGCGATGTCGGCCGCGCCGGATCAGCGCTTCCAGCGCATGGCCGAGGCGGCCGGGCTGATCGAGTTCGCCATGGAGCGCGGCGTGCCCGAGGCCAAGGCCCGCCAGTGCCTTGCCGACCCGAAGACCGCCGAAACGCTCGCCGCGAATGTGGAGCGCGACACGGCGCAATATTCCATCACCGGCACGCCGAGCTTCATCATGAACGGCAGCAAGCTCGACAATGTGTCGACCTGGCCGCAGCTCGTCGAGCAGCTGAAGAACGCAGGCGCCTGATTGGCGAGGCTGGGGGGCCATAGCATCGGAGCGGGCGTCGGACGGCGCACCGCCTCGCAGGCTGGGTCAGTCCGGCTGGGCCGCCCTGCCCGCTAAGCCATGCAGATTCGCCGCCTCAAGCTGACCGGCTTCAAGAGCTTCGTCGAGCCGACCGAGTTGCGGATCGAGCCGGGGCTGACCGGCATCGTCGGCCCCAATGGCTGCGGCAAATCCAATCTGCTGGAGGCGATCCGCTGGGTGATGGGCGAATCCAGCCCCAAATCCATGCGCGGCGGCGGCATGGACGATGTTATCTTCGCCGGCACCGCCACCCGCCCGGCCCGCGATTTTGCCGAAGTCGGCCTGTTCGCCAGCGTACCGCCGGGCACCGTGCTGCCGGCGATCGACATGGGCAGCGATGGCGAGCTGGAAGTCATGCGGCGCATCGAGCGCGGCGCGGGCAGCGCCTATCGCGCCAATGGGCGGGACGTGCGCGCCAAGGATGTCGCATTGCTCTTCGCCGATGCCGCCACCGGCCCCCACAGTCCGGCACTGGTCAGCCAGGGCAAGATCGCCGCGGTCATCGCCGCTAAGCCCGCTGAGCGCCGCGCGATGCTGGAAGAAGCGGCGGGCATCGCCGGCCTGCACGTGCGCCGCAAGGATGCCGAGCAGAAATTGCGCGCGAGCGCGGCCAATCTCGCCCGGCTGGATGAAATCCTTGCCGAGATGGACGTGCGCGCCAATGCGCTCCGTCGACAAGCGCGAGCCGCCGAGCGCTACACGGAATTGAGCGAAAAGATCGTGCTGGCCGAGGGACGCGTGTTCTTCGCCCGCCATCGCGAGGCCGCGACCGAAGCCGACCGCGCCGCGCAGGATGCCGAGAAGGCCGAGGCGCTGGTGCGGGTGGCGCAGGACGCGCAGCTGGGCGCCGCCGCTCATCAGCAGGCCGCCATCGAGACACTGGCACGCGCGCGCACGGCCGCCAATGAGGCCCGAGAGGCGGCAACGGAGGCCCGCTTCGCGCTGGAGCGGCTGACTGGCGAGCGCGATACCCTGCTGCGCCGGATCGCCGAGCTGGAAAGCCAGCTCGCGCGTGTGAGCGAGGACCAGCAGCGCGAGGGCGCGCTGGCCGCCGATGCCGCCAATGCCATCGAGGCGCTGCAGGCCGAGGATGCGACGCTCGCCGAGCGGATCAAGGCGGCCAAAACGACACTGCCGGCGTTCGTCACGCGCCTCGCGGAGGCCGAGACGGCCAGCCGCGATGCCGAGGTTGCGCTGGCGCAAGCCATGGCGCGACTGGCCGGCGAGCAGGCCGAGCGGCGGGTCGCCGAGGCCGGCCTGAACGCCGCGCGGCAGAAGCTCGCCCGCGCCCGCAGCGAGGCCGAGCGGATCGCCTCTGCCCTCACCGCCCTGCCCGATGCCGCGCCGCTTGCCACCCGCCAGCGCGCGGCCGAGCAAGCCAAGGCCGATGCCCTCACCGCCCGCACCGATGCCGAGGCGCGCATCGCCGCCGCCGCGCAGGCGCGCGAGACGCATACCCAGGCCGTCGCCGAGCAACAGCGCGCGCTCGCCGCCGCCCGCGCCACCGTCGCCGCGCTGGACAGCGAAGCCAAGGCACTGGCCCGCGGGCTGGAGACGCAGGGCAGCAGCGATCGCGCCATCGATGCGCTGCGCGTCGACCCCGGCTATGAGCACGCGCTCGCCGCCGCGCTGGGCGACGATTTGCAGGCCGCGCTGGGGGCGCAAGGTCTGGCCCGCTGGAGCGGCGCCGCCATCGATGCGCGCGACCCCGCTTTGCCGGATGGATGTGATGCCCTCGCCTCCCATGTGCGCGCGCCCGAGGCACTCGCCCGCCGCCTCGCGCAAATCGCCGTGGTCGAGCAAGATGACGGCCAGCCGCTTGCGGTCGGCCAGCGCCTTGTGACGCGCGACGGACAATTGCGGCGCTGGGACGGCTTTGTGGCGCAGGAAGGCGGCGGTGCAGCAGCCGAGCGGCTGATCCGCATCAACCGCCTTGCGGCCATCGAGCAGGAGCGGCCTGCCGTCGCTGCCACGGTCAGCGCTGCCGAACAGGCCTTGGGCGCCGCCGAGACATCGCTGCGCGAGGCCGGCACCGACGAGCGCGCTGCCCGCGAGGCGATGAGCGCTGCCGATACGGCCCTGCGCGGGGCGGAGCGCACGCTCGGCGAAGTGGCGACCGCATTGGAGCGCCTTGCTGGCCAGCGCGCGGATCTCGACCGACGCCATCAGGAAGCCTCTGCCGATCTCACCATCGCAGAGCGCGAGTTGGAAAGCGCGCAGGCCGCTCATAATGCCCTCCCCGCCGGTGACGACACCGCCGCGCGGGTCGATCTGCTCAAGTCCGGCGCGGAGCGGTGCCGGGCCGCGATCGGCCAGGTGCAGGCCGAGCGGGCCATGGCCGAGCGGGCGCTGGCCGCCGATGAGGAGCGCGTGAAGGCGATCCGCAGCGACGTGGCGGGCTGGAAGGCGCGCGCCGGCGATGCCGTGCGTCGCGTGGCCGAGATGAAGACCCGCGCCGAAGCGCAGGCCAGCGAACTGGACGGGCTGCGCGATCGGCCATCAGCGCTGGCGACGGAACTCGACGCCCTGACGCAGGCCGCTCGCGACCATCAGGCCGCTGTCGAGCAGAGCCGTAGCGAGGAAGCCGCCGCCGAGGCCACATTGGCCACCGCCGAAAAGGCGCTCGCCAATGCCAATGAGGCTCTCTCCACCGCCCGCGAGGCGCGAGCCGGAGCGCAGGCGCGCGCCGAACATGCCGTCGCGCGCCGCCGCGAAATCGGCCAGGCCTGCGGCGAGCGCTTCTCGTGCCCGCCGCCCGTGCTGCCGAGCAAGCTCGGCTTCGCGAGCGAGGAGGTCGTCGCCGCATCCGAAGAGCAGGCCCGCTATGACAAGCTGGTGCTGGACCGCGAGCGGATCGGCCCGGTCAATCTCGTCGCCGCCTCGGAGCTGGCCGAGCTGGAGGAGACGCAGACCAGAAGTCGCGCCGAAAGCGAGGAACTCACTACCGCGATCAACCAGCTGCGCGGCTCCATCGGCCATCTCAACCGCGAAGGGCGGCAACGGCTGCTCGCGGCCTTCGAGGCCGTGAACGGCCATTTCCAACGCCTGTTCAGCACACTCTTCCAGGGCGGAAGCGCGCATCTGGAACTGATCGAGAGCGATGATCCGCTGGAGGCCGGGCTTGAGATCCTCGCCCAGCCGCCGGGCAAGCGGCTGACGACGCTTACCCTTCTTTCGGGTGGCGAACAGGCTCTCACCGCAGTGGCGCTTATCTTCGGGCTCTTTCTAACCAATCCAGCACCGATTTGCGTGCTCGACGAGGTCGATGCGCCGCTGGACGACGCCAATATCGAGCGCTTCTGCGGGCTGTTGGAACGGATGGTGCAGGATACCGCGACCCGCTATCTGATCGTCACGCACAATGCCGTTACCATGAGCCGGATGCACCGGCTGTTCGGGGTGACGATGATCGAGCAGGGTGTGAGCCGGTTGGTGTCGGTGGACCTGCAGGCGGCTGAGGATTTGCTGGCGGCGGAATGAGGGGCCGTCCACGTCGCGGGAGAATAAGGCCGCCCTACCCCACGCCACTCCGTCACCCCGGACTTGATCCGGGGTCCAGCTCTTTGTGATGCGTGGGTTGGGGACTGCCGGAACGCGTTTGCGCCCTTTGGTCCAGAAGGTAGCGGGACCCCGGATCAAGTCCGGGGTGACGTAATGAACCCTGAGCGCCGTTAGGGCACCCTCGCCCTCAATGCGGCTCCTTGCTCACATCTACCTTTTCCACCCATTCCGGGTAGAAGCTCGGCTCGCGGCTCGACCAGCCCGCGGCCGTGGCGGCGGCTTCGCTGATCGACTGGAGCAGCGCCCGGCGACGTTCGGGGTGGAGGTGCGGCAGGCTGGCGGCGGCGCAGAAGGCGCCGGGCAGCCAGGGGCGCGACCCTGCGCCGATGAGACGCTCGTAGAGGAAACGATAGGCCGAGAAACTGTTCAGCCGGTTCTGGCCAAGGTCGAAGGCGGAGACGGTGACCAGTGGTGCCATGAACGGCTCGACCTGATCCAGGCCGCTATCATCGGGCACCCGCGCCTTGATCTCGTCCAGCCTGCCATAGAGCCGGCTCTGCGCCTTGATGCTCGCCGCCTCGACCACGTCGCGTCCCCAGGTTTCCATGGGCGCGCCGCGATGGAAGGCGACATCGAGAGAGCGGCGGATGTAACGCTGCGTTGCAGCCGGGAAGGAGGCGAACTCGCGCAGTTCCGCGAGGGTTACGGCCCCGTCAGTCGGCTTGGAATGCTGACCCAATGCTGCCTCCATCATTTACGTTTCGGAGACTATGCCCTGCCTGGTTACCGGCAGCTTAAGCCTCCGTTGTGCAACGTTCACATGGAATCAGATTATCTTGTGCGACGCAACAGGAATTTTCCTGAGCGGCATTCAGTTTGCCGGAAAATTCGCAAAGCCGTTGTAATTCTGTAGCTATTTGACGAAGCATCCGTCAAACAAATGATGTTGCAGCGCAACATTAAACGAAGAAAGCCGAGTCCGGTCGCGGTCCCCGCCAGCCACCGGCCTGTGTTTCTTTGCCCTCGTTCCCCCGATAGTAGCCGCTTGGCGCCACAAGGCAAGCAGACCGATGCATGCGACGAATGCCCACGGCTGCGGGAAAGCCTGCAAAGTCAGGATCAAGCCGCCGCGGCGCCCTTGGGCGAAATCGGGGGCGCAGTCCGGAACAGCTCGCCGAACGGATCGTCCTCGACCTCGGGTGCCGGCGCTTCCCGCACGGTGGCGCGGCGCATGTCGCGACGCTCGTTCCAGTCGAACTGGCCGCCCTTGTGGAACACCGCGAGATTGTCCCAGATCACCATGTCGCCAACGGCGTAATCGACGCTGATGGCATATTGGTCCTGCGTCGCGAAGTTGTTGAGATAATCGATGAGTTCGCGGCTCTCTTCCCAGCCCCAGCCGACGACGCGATAGCAGTGCGCGCCGGCGTAGATCATCTTGCGGCCCGAACCCTTGTGGACATGCACCAGCTTGTGGACCGGGCGGTGACGCGCCTCGATATCCTCGCGGCTGATCTCGGCACCGCCCTGCTTGCGCGACCACCAGAGGCTATGCTCGCATTCCAGATTTTCGATCTTGTCCTTCACGTCCTGCGGCAGGTCGTCATAGGCCGAGCGTGCATCGGCAAACCAGGTCGGCCCGCCGGACGGCGGCACTTCCACGGCGCGGAGCATGGAATAGGACGTGCGCAGGTCCATGAAGCTGCTGTCCGTGTGCCAAATCTGATCGCCCTTGCGATAGGTCGTGGCGCCCGGATCCCAGTTGATCTCGCCCTGCGCATTGAGATTGCCGGCGTTGAACAGGAAGATGCGCGGGCGGCCCTCGCGGGGCGGCAGGCTCTCCAGATGGCCGAAATTGCGCGCGAAGGCGATCTGCCCCTCATCGTCCAGCCCGGTGTTCCGGTAGACGGTCACGCCCCAGCGATCCTGCTGAGCGATCAGCTCGGCGATCGTATCCGCATCGAGCGGCTTGCTGATGTCCACGCCGGAAATTTCGGCGCCGAAACGGGGGGTGATGGGGGTGGCCGTGATCGTCATCAGTCTATCCTGCTCCTGAGGAGGCCGATAGTAGCACAATCATTAGCATGGTCAAGTATTAGCCACGCTCGGAATGCGCCCTGCTTCGCCAGCCTCGCGTCACGGCGATAGCGCGTTCCGCCTAGCTTTTCGAGGCTTTCATGCTGGCAAGAACCTCGCGCAGAGCGCTCAGCCCCGCCGGCTTGGGAAGCATTGGCCAATCCCTGGTGCCATCGCCCAGATAGCTGCTGTCCGGATAGCCGCTCATCACCACGAACGGGATATTGCGGGCCTCCAGTTCCATCAAAACCGGCTCCGAGGTTTCGCCGCCGAGATTATAATCGACGATTGCACCGGTGATATTGCCGCTTTCCAGAGCTGTAATCGCCTGGCTCACTGTGGAGACGGGATAGACTTCATCCGCCCCCAATTCGCGCAACGTCAACTCAAGGTCGAGCGCGATAAGCATTTCATCTTCAAGCAAAAGAACATTCAGCATCCCCGGTTCCTCGAACATTCAACGAGAGGCGCCGGCCTGCCCCTGTTACTGACCCTTTGCGGCCCGTTTACTATCATGAACGCGGCTCTGCGGTGCCTCTATGCGCGGTGAGTTGATGGATGTCTGTTCACTTTTGAACATAGACGGGAACTGCGGCGGGGGCTGATCGTTATGCATCGCATGCACGACATCGTCTCGCCCGGCATCGATCATAACAATCTGGTGGCAGCGCTGAACCCTGCCGATCTGGCCTTGATGGCCAAGGTAGCGCGCGTCGAGCGGCTACCGACGGGCGCGACCCTGTACGACCCCGGCGATACCGTGGTCGCCGCTTATTTCCCCCTTGGCGATGCGGTCGCGACATTCCACGTGCTGATGGACGACGGCTCGTCGGTCGAGATCGCGATGGTCGGACGTGAGGGCGCTGTGGGTGGCATCGTCAGCAGCGGGCGGCTAGCGGCCTATTCCCGCTCCTGCGTAATGCATGGCGGCTATTTCGCCCGGTTCGATTCTGCGACGCTGGAGACGCTGAAAGCGAGTTCTCCCGCCATTCGCGATCTGCTCAGCCGCTATGCGGACTGTCTGCTCGCCCAGATTTTCCAGTCGGTCGCGTGTAACGCCGTCCACAGCCTGGAGATGCGGGCGGCCAAATGGCTGACGGCCGCTGTCGATCGCACCGGCAACAATCAAGTGATGATGACGCAGGAGGAATTCGGGTCCCTTCTCGGCATTGCGCGCAGCTATGCCAGCCGCCTGATCAAGAGTTTCAAGACCGACGGGCTCGTCCAGACCCGGCGCGGCTCGCTCGTCGTGCTGGATGCGGATCGGCTGCGTCAGCGCGCCTGTTCATGCAACGATATGGTGCGCACCCATTTCGATCACGTGCTGGCGGGCGTCTATCCAGACCCCGCCGAGCTTGAGCATCTGGTCCACAACGTCAGCCCCTAACGTTTGCCAGGAGCTGTCGCGCAGGAGATGGCCTCCTACTTTCTGGTCTTCGGCGGAAGTGGCGCGCATTTGGTCTTGTCGCCGGCCAGACAGGCCGCGACATCCGCTTCCCACTTCGCCCGCGCCTCGGCGGCCTGCGCCTGTTCTGCGGCGATTTCTGCATCCCGCGCCGCCAGCGCGTCCCGATAGGTCTGTTCGCGTGCGGCCTGCTCGTCGGCAATGGCCTTCTTCTGCGCCTCGAAATCGCTCATCTGCTGCGCCGCCAGCTTTGCCTGCTCGGCATGGAGCACACGCCGCTCTTCCTGCTCCTGCGGGGTGTCCTGCGCCAGCGCGACGGTGGCTGAGACCATCACGGCGCCTGCAAGGGTCGCCAGTCGTGCGTAACGTGCCAGGGTCATGTCGTTCTCCGTCGTCTGTCGGGCCGGGCATTCCACGCCACGGCCTGCTGGTACAATGATTAAGATCAAGACTCGATGCACGCGCAATCGCGCGAATGTCCGTCGGGCCATCTCGCATCTGGCCTCGGGCGATCCTATCTGTGCCTCTGGCTGAACCTTGCCGCTGGATTCCCTTCAGGAACAGAGATAGAACACCGCTCATGAGCCTTACCCATATTTCGGTGCGCGGCGCGCGCGAGCACAATCTCAAGGGCATTGACGTGGATCTGCCGCGCGATGCGCTGGTCGTCATCACGGGCCTCTCGGGCAGCGGCAAGTCGAGCCTCGCCTTCGACACCATCTATGCCGAGGGCCAGCGGCGCTATGTGGAGTCCCTCTCCGCTTATGCGCGCCAGTTCCTGGAGATGATGCAGAAGCCGGATGTCGAGCATATCGACGGCCTCTCGCCGGCCATCTCCATCGAGCAGAAGACCACGAGCCGCAACCCGCGCTCCACGGTCGCGACCGTGACCGAGATCTACGACTATATGCGCCTGCTGTGGGCGCGCGTGGGCGTGCCTTACTCTCCCGCCACCGGCCTGCCGATCAGCGCGCAGACGGTGAGCCAGATGGTCGACCGCGTGCTGGCGCTTCCGGAGGGGACGCGGGTCTATCTGCTCGCCCCGGTCGTGCGGGGCCGCAAGGGCGAGTATCGCAAGGAGCTGGCCGAATGGCAGCGCGCCGGCTTCACCCGCGTGCGCATCGATGGCGAGTTCTACCCCATCGAGGAAGCCCCCGCGCTCGACAAGAAGTATAAGCACGACATCGAGGTGGTGGTGGACCGCGTGGTTGTCCGCGAGGATATGGCGCAGCGGCTGGCGGAGAGCTTCGAGACGGCGCTCAAGCTGGCTGAGGGGCTGGCTTATGTGGATTTGGCTGAGGGGACGGTGGCGTCTCTCCTTAACCCCTCCCTTTCAAGGGAGGGGCAAGGGGTGGGTGCTGGAGATGGCGGCTCAATGCCGTCATCGGAAGTCACGGGCGCGACGCAGCAGCCCCACCCCAACCCCTCCCCTGAAGGGGAGGGGCTGAAAAAAGGCATGAAAAACGCCGGCATTCCGGCCAACCGCATCATCTTCAGCGAAAAATTCGCATGCCCGGTCAGCGGCTTCACCATTCAGGAGATCGAGCCGCGCCTGTTCTCGTTCAACGCGCCGCAGGGCGCTTGCCCGGCCTGCGATGGCCTGGGCGAGAAGCTGGAGTTTGACGAGCAGCTCGTCGTCCCCAATGAGGCGCTGACCCTCAAAAAGGGCGCGATCGTGCCCTGGGCCAAGTCCAATCCGCCGAGCCCCTATTACATGCAGGTGCTCGCCTCCCTCGCCAAGGCCTTCGGCTTCAGCCTGGAGACGCCGTGGAGCGAACTGCCGGGTGAGGTGCGCCTCATCATCCTGCACGGCACGGGCGGCAAGCCGGTCACCCTCACCTTCCAGGATGGGCGCAAGAGCTACAGTGTCTCCAAACCGTTCGAGGGCGTGATCGGCAATCTCAACCGCCGGATGCTGCAGACGGACAGCGCCTGGATGCGCGAGGAGCTGGGCAAGTTCCAGACCGCGCAGCCCTGCGAGACCTGCGGCGGCGCGCGCCTCAAGCCCGAGGCGCTGGCCGTGAAGGTCGCGATGCAGGACATCGCTACCCCCACCCGCATGAGCGTGGTGGATGCGCTGGCCTGGTTCACTGCCCTGCCCCAGCAGCTGACCGACCAGCAGAACCAGATCGCCAAGGCCATCCTCAAGGAGATTATCGAGCGGCTCGGCTTCCTCAACAATGTCGGCCTCGATTATCTCAATCTGGACCGCACCAGCGGCACGCTCTCGGGCGGCGAGAGCCAGCGCATTCGCCTCGCCAGCCAGATCGGCTCGGGCCTCTCTGGCGTGCTCTATGTGCTGGATGAGCCGAGCATCGGCCTCCATCAGCGCGACAACGACATGCTGCTCGTGACGCTCAAGCGCCTGCGCGATCTCGGCAACACCGTCATCGTCGTGGAGCATGATGAGGACGCCATCCGCGCGGCCGACCATATCGTCGACATGGGGCCGGGCGCCGGCGTGCATGGCGGCGAGATCGTCGCGCAGGGCACGCTGGCCGATGTGCTGGCGACGCAGGGCTCGCTCACCGCCGATTATCTCAACGGCACGCGGGAAATCCCCGTCGCCGCCAAGCGCCGCAAGGGCAGCGGCAAGAAGCTGACCGTGAAGAATGCCCGCGCGAACAATCTCAAGGGCGTCAGCGCCTCCATCCCGCTCGGCACCTTCACCTGCATCACCGGCGTCTCCGGCTCGGGCAAGTCCAGCTTCACCATCGATACGCTCTATGCCGCCAGCGCCCGCGCGCTGAATGGCGCCCGTGTTATCGCCGGCGCGCATGACAAGATCGAGGGGCTGGAGCATCTCGACAAGGTGATCGACATCGATCAGTCGCCCATCGGCCGCACCCCGCGCTCCAACCCGGCGACCTATACCGGGGCCTTCACCAACATCCGCGACTGGTTCGCCGGCCTGCCGGAAAGCCAGGCGCGCGGCTACAAGCCCGGCCGCTTCTCCTTCAACGTGAAGGGCGGCCGCTGCGAGGCCTGCCAGGGCGATGGCGTCATCAAGATCGAGATGCACTTCCTGCCGGACGTCTACGTCACCTGCGAGGAATGCCACGGCAAGCGCTACAACCGCGAGACGCTGGAGGTGAAGTTCAAGGGCCACAGCATCGCCGACGTGCTGGACATGACGGTGGAAGACGCCGTCGAGTTCTTCAAGGCCGTGCCACCGATCCGCGACCGCATGGCCATGCTGGCGGAAGTGGGCCTGGGCTATGTGAAGGTCGGCCAGCAGGCGACGACCCTCTCGGGCGGCGAGGCCCAGCGCGTGAAGCTCGCCAAGGAGCTGAGCCGCCGCGCCACCGGCAACACGCTCTACATCCTCGATGAGCCCACCACCGGCCTGCACTTCGAGGATGTGCGCAAACTGCTCGAAGTGCTCCACGCGCTGGTCGAACAGGGCAACAGCGTGGTGGTGATCGAGCATAATCTCGATGTCATCAAGACCGCCGACTGGATCATCGACCTGGGGCCGGAAGGCGGCGTGAAGGGCGGCGAGATCGTCGCGACCGGCACGCCCGAGCAGGTAGTGAAGGAGAAGCGGAGTTATACGGGGCGGTATCTGGCGCCGTTGCTGGGGAAGAAGGCGGTGAGCGAGGCAGCGGAGTGACTTAGAGCAACCATGATTAACTAACTGTATGCGCTCAAAAGAGCGTAGTAACTCGGTGCTCGCACTTCACTGAGTCCATACCGTTTATAGAATTTTCGGGCAGCCCGCCATCCTTTCACAAAGCTCGGCATGCGACTTTCATTAGGTATATCTGAGCCATACCAAGATCCGGCTAGCAGGCTCTGCACGTTCAAAACATATGGATCGAGACCCTGCCCTAGAATTGCTTTATTTCTTTCCCTAACAGCGCGCGAAACTACATTGACCAGCCATCCATCAAGGGCAGCCAACTTCTCGACGTGGGTGATCAAAGGATAGAATGCCATCAATCCGCGAACGATAGGTAATTTTTGATCTTCCTCAATAAATTTATCGAGATCTCTTTCCTTTAGCCCTCCGTATATGTATATTCTTATCTCATTTATGCAAGTAATAAGGTCCCAATCTAGATGGTCACCTCCGATTCTATCTGGATTAATCGGATGACCCTGATTTGAATATTGCAGAAGATGTATATATATTATCTGACTTATCTTTCTTTTAATTCTTTTTATGGCTTTGCGTGTTAAATTTATTTCATCAGATGATACTTGATGACCTAAAAAATCTACATGGCTGATCTTTTTAAGATGGCTACCATCATCGACATCTAGAAAAAATTGTCGGCGATCATCTGATGACCTCTTTTCTAAGAGAGTTATCCCAGACGATTTCTCGAGGTTAATTTTAACGCCTGATCGCTCACAATGTGAACGAAATTCCAATTCTATATTTCTAGCATCTGAATAGGAATGGGCAACAGCGATCACGTCGTCTGCAAATCGAACGAACCAGCCCTTAAGACGTTCGAGCGTCATATCAAGCTCATGAGCCGCAATATTTGACAGGAACAACGATAAAGAGCTACCTTGCGGCACCCCTAACGTCCTCTTCCGATATTGCATTGTTTGCCAGCTAGGGTATTCAGCATATCGGTGCTTGAGAAATGCAGAGATAGCAATTCTCTCTGCATTCGTAATTACGAAGTTTTGTTTATCAATCAGTTTTTTGAGATAGTCATGATCTATAGTGTCAAAATATTTACTATAATCATACTTAAGTATAAATGTTTTTGATGGTTGCATCATCCTATTTAAGTGGATAATTGCCTCAATTACAGTCTTATCTGGTCGATATGCAAATGAATAGGCAGAAAAAATACCCTTATTTCTGTCTGTAATCCTTCTGTGAAAGACATTCGCGACTGCAGAATCCGGTATAGCAAACGACATTATCTCCCGAGATCCGCCATCAGGCTTATCAATTTCAAACAGAATAGCAGGTTTAGGCTCGTATTGTTTGCTATTAATTTTCGACCAAATTCTCTTTGCTAAGAATCTTGCATGATCTATGCAGTAAATAGGATCAAAATGTTTATCATAATCCCAATACGACGGGCGCCGATAAGGAGATGGTATAGAAACTATACCGGTTCTATGCGTAAATCGTTCGGAATGCTTTTTCGCTGAAGCCTCTGATCGACGCTCTTTTGCAAGTATGTTTCGAGCTTTTCGCTCAATTTCTTTTTCGAGAATTTGCCACATACTCAGGGTCGCCGAGGTCCGATGGTCAGGGGTTCGTTTGCGAAGGGTGGCACGACACCGCGTCTTACCTGCAATGTAATTTCCGGACCCCGGCTAGCGCTTCACGCACATATCGCAATGCTTTCAGAGCATTGAGGAATAGTCAAGAACTACTCGGCTTTCTGCGAATTGGGTGTCAATTTCTGGAACTGCTTGCGCCAGCAATCGACGCTAGAACGCGCTTGAGCCCGTCCGCGCCAGTTCGCATGACTGGACGCCGGAGCGCCAGCGTGCTGTCTTTCATTACGTTGGCCGGTACCATGTATCCCGGCTTACCAGCAATTCCGAAACTTGACCGATGCCCCTCCGCTCCTCACGGTGCGCCCCGCTTAACCGGAGAGGCCGCCAATGAACAGCCGACGCGATTTCATCAAGCAAACCGCCGCTGTCGGCGCTGCCACCCTCGCCCCCGCCGCCGCGCAGGCGCAGTCCCCCGCCCCGCCGCTCTGGCAGAAGCTCTACCCCGGCTTTCGCAACGAGCGGATCAAGACCAGTGGCGCGGAGATCAATGTTGTCACGGGCGGATCGGGGCCGCCCTTGCTCATGCTCCATGGTGCACCGGAGTCGCTCGTCACCTGGCATCTCGTCGCCCCGGCACTGGCGCGGGATTATACCGTCGTGCTGGCCGATCTGCGCGGCTATGGGGATAGCAGCAAGCCGGAGGGCGGCGCGGATCATTCGGCTTATTCCAAGCGGGCGATGGCGCAGGATGGCGTGGAGGTGATGGCGCAGCTGGGCCATGAGCGCTTCCTGCTCGTCGGCCATGATCGGGGCGCGCGGGTCGGGCGGCGGATGGCGCTGGATCATCCCGAGAAGGTCCGCAAGCTGGCCGTGCTGGACATATTGCCGGAGCATTATCTCTACAGCCATGTCACGCTCGGCTTCGTGCGTGGCTATTATCATTGGTTCAGCTTCCTGCGGCCCGCGCCCATTCCGGAGGAGGAGACGCTGGCGCGCTATCAGGCCGCCGCCGCCAATGCGGCCAGCGAGATCGAGCGGGAATATGATCGCCACCGGCTCGACCCGGCCATGCTCCATGCGATGTGCGAGGATTATCGTGCCTCGGCCTCGGTCGATCTGGATCTGGACCATGCCGATCTGGCGGCGGGCAAGAAGATCACCTGCCCGCTGCTCGCCATCTGGGCCGGCAAGGGGCTCTATCCGCGCCTGTTCGATGACATATTGGGCGTGTGGCAGGCCGAGGCGACGGACGTGCGAGGCCATGCGCTGCCCAATGCCACGCACAATCTGCAGGAAAGCGACCCGCAGGGGACGCTCGCGGCGCTGCAGGCCTTCCTGCGCGACTGACCTCGGGATCAATTTTTCGGAAGATGTAAGCGGAAAAGAAGTCCGGCCTCCCGGGGGGTGGGGGGGATGGGAGACCGGACCCTTTTCAGCCGCTCGGCTGTGTGTGGGAGATCACCGCCGAAGCGACTTTCTACCCCTTTGGGTGCAGCATTCACTGAACCTGTGCCCTATCAGATAGGGTCGACAGGCCAGGGAACAAGGGCTGCGCGATCAATCGCGCCTGACGCACGTTGGGCCGTCTCGCTGCATCGGACGGACGCATGCAGGCGCTCTTTCGTCGCAGCCATATGTTGGTGGCCGGGCGGGAGGGACCCGGCCACCGGGCTTGTTCAGGCGGACTTGTTCAGGCGAACGTGCCTCAGGTTGAGGGCGTGCCGGAGCCGCCCATGCCGGTGCCAAGTCCGCTGGTGCCGAAGATCTGCGAATTCTCGTTGGTGCCGGTCGTGCTGGTGGTCGCCGCGCTGCCGGCATAGCTGTCCGTCTTCACGCCGCCGGACTGGACGCCGGGGCGCGTGCCATCGGCATAGCCGCCGCCAATCGTCAGGCCCTCGGGCATGGGCGTGTCGTGCTTGAGCGTGACACGGTCGTCATGAATGCTGTCGACATAATCGAGGTTGATCTGGTGATGGCGGCTGTCCGCCGAATCCGTGCGGGTGAGGACCAGCAGATCGCCGTCCACCTTGTCGACGGTGCCGACATGGCGGCCGCTCGCGTCCGCGACTTCCATATGCTCCTTGATGCGCCACTTCTCGAACATGGCTCGCTCCTTTTCTCTGCAGATACAATGAACTAGATGGTACTGAAGAGAGAACGGCCGAGGCGGCGGAGCGTTCCGAAAACCCCGCCCCATCCAGCGCATGGCAGCCACGACTGGGCCGTTCATAGCCGGCGCCGAGCGCAATCCGGCGCGAGACGGCGCGCGCCGCTTTTGATACGGGTCAATGCGTCCGGCCGCCTGAGCGGTCACACAGCAGCGGATGACCGACGCGATGACCACGCACCCCATGCCCCGCCCCTCTGCCGGCACCGGCGCCGCGCTCGCCTTGCCGGCAGCCTTGCTGCTGATCCTCGGCGGATGCGCCCGGCAGAGCGCCGCGGCGGTGAGCAGCGCGCCGGATACGCCCGGCTTCCTGCTCGGCCTGTGGCACGGCTTCATCTTCCCCTTCGCCTGGGCGCTGTCGCTGATCGCGGATGATGTCGCGGTCTATGCCGTGCCCAATAATGGCGGATGGTATGATTTCGGCTATTTCCTCGGCATCGTCGTCTTCGGCGTGGGCGCGCGCAAGACCAAGACGGTGACCGTCTATGTCGATCGCTGGCGCGGCCGGTGATGGCGAGCGCCCATCCTTCCGCTGCTGCACCTGCCTTCCGCAAGAAAGGATGCACCCATGCGTAAATGGCATCGCTGGACCACCGTCTTCATCGGCCTGTTCATGCTGTTCATCGCCCTGACCGGCTTGGGCAGCCATTTCGCCGCGATGGTCGCGCGGGGGAGCGTGTTCGAGACCGAGGAGCGCGGCGCACCGCCAGCCGCGCAGGCGCCGGTTGCGACGCAGAAGGCCGGCCCGTCTGCGGGTGCGCCCGGCGCGCCGCCCGCCGCCCAGCAAGCCGCCCAGGCAGCCGCGCAGCCAGCCACACAATCCGCGCCGAGCCCCGCCCGCAAGCTGGTCGGCCTGTTCCATCATCTCCATTCGGGCGAGTTTTTCGGCCCCGTCGGCGTGATCATCTCCCTCCTCTCCGGCTTCGCGCTCGTCTTCTTCGCGATTTCCGGCATGTGGATGTATGTGCAGATGTTCCGCAACCGCCTCAGCCGGGGACGGCGCGACATCTTCTGGAAATGACCCTTCCGGCGCTCATCATGGCCGGCGTCTCGGGCACTGCGGCGCTCTGCGGTGCGCTCATCCTCGCGCGCAAGGCGCGGACCCCGCAGGGGGTCTATGGCAAGCGCATCGCCGGCACCATGGCGCTCTCCTTCGCGCTCATCCTCGCCCTGTTCGCCTGGGGGCTGGAGCGCATGGCCGGCTGAACCGACGGCGGCCTGCGGCGCTGGCGAAAGTCAAGGCCGGGGACACAAAATTTACTGTGGATGAACGCCACAACACCGCTAGACATTGTGGTGGATTGGACTAGCATCCCCCTTCATCTAGTTATTTGTGCCCTACAGCCATCCCAATTGCGGAGCCCGGAAAAATGTCGCTTCTCCAAGCCTCCAAGGTCTACAAGCCCTTCGAATATCCCTGGGCCTATGACTATTGGAAGCGCCAGCAGCAGGTCCACTGGATGCCCGAGGAAGTGCCTCTGGGCGAGGATTGCCGCGACTGGGCGCAGAAGCTCTCCGACCATGAGCGCAACCTGCTGACGCAGATCTTCCGCTTCTTCACCCAGGCGGACGTGGAAGTGCAGGATTGCTACCACGACAAATATGGCCGCGTGTTCAAGCCGACCGAGATCAAGATGATGCTGACCGCGTTCAGCAACATGGAGACGATCCACATCGCGGCCTACTCGCACCTGCTCGACACCATCGGCATGCCCGAGAGCGAATATTCGATGTTCCTCGAATATGACGAGATGCGCGCCAAGCATGATTACATGCAGCAGTTCGGCGTGGACAGCGATGAGGACATCGCCCGCACCCTCGCCATGTTCGGCGGCTTTACCGAGGGCATGCAGCTCTTCGCCAGCTTCGCGATGCTGATGAACTTCCCGCGCTTCAACAAGATGAAGGGCATGGGCCAGATCGTCACCTGGTCAGTGCGTGACGAGAGCCTGCACTGCGAGGGCATCGTGCGCCTGTTCCACGAGTTCGTGAAGGAGCGCGACTGCCTGACCAAGGCGGTGAAGGAAGACATTATCGATTGCTGCCAGAAGACCGTGCGGCTGGAAGATGCCTTCATCGACCTCGCCTTCGAGCAAGGCCCGGTGCCCGGCATGACCGCCAAGGAGATCAAGCGCTACATCCGCTACATCGCCGACTGGCGGCTGGGCCAGCTCGGCTTCCAGCCGATCTACATGATCGAGGAGCACCCGCTGCCCTGGCTCACCCCGCTGCTCAACGGCGTGGAGCACGCCAACTTCTTCGAAACGCGCGCCACCGAATATTCCAAGGGCGCCACGCGCGGCAACTGGAACGAGGTGTGGGACAGCTTCGACCGCCGCAAGAAAATGCGCGCCAATGACGGCGAGGCCGAAAGCGATAGCGGCGAGGACATGTTCTCGCGGGCTGGGGTGGCGGCGGAGTAGAGGGTGAGCTTACCTACACTTGAAGATCACACGGTTCATGGTTTGGATCGGTGCCCACAGTGTAGCGTGGCCAACCCTCTATTAACGCTGACGGGCAAAGCTGACCTCCACAGCTCTGACAAAGTTCAGAGTTGGTGGTATTTCACAGTCAAGTGCTCCAAGTGCGGACGCGTCTCGTTGATGTTTGGCCGGACCCGAAGCAGTCAATCCGCAGACGGAGCGATTATCTTCCAAATCCATCCGGAAATGGAGGTCGTCTCGGATGTGCTCCCGCTAAGAGCAAAGAAGTTTTTGCAGCAAGCCATCGAATCTAGACATGCCCCTGACGGTGCTCTGATGTTGGCAGCTTCGGCGATTGATGCCATGCTGAAAGAAATGAGCTACAAAGATGGCAGTCTGTATTCACGCATCGAAACCGCAACACGTGACGGCGTCCTCACGGCCGAGATGCGCGAATGGGCGCACGAGATAAGGCTAAGTGCTAACGAACCGCGGCATGCGGATGATGATTTTGAAGGCGCCACGCCGGAAGACGCGGAGCAAGTCATCGAATTTTCTAAGGCATTAGGTCAGTATTTATTCGAATTACCCGCCAAAGTGAAGAAATGGAAAGCTCAAGCTACCGTATAGCTCTGTAAATATCATCGAGCACTCAGCAGGGCGAATCCCTTTCCCCCAAATGAACCGCCCGTCGCCACCGGTTCAGGCGACTCGCGATACAGTCCGATCCGATCTCCCGCTGCCGGGAGAGACAGAATAAGGATCGGAGTGAGACAGATGTACAAGGCTCTGAAGAACAGCATCGCGGCGCTGGCGCTGGGTGCCGTGACCGTGGGCGGTCTTGCCGCCCCCCCCGCTTTTGCCGACCCGGGTCGCGGCCATGACCGGCATTGGCAGCGCGATCGCGACGACCGGCGCAATTACCGTCATGACAATCGCCGTTGGGATCGGGACGACCGCCGGGGCCGTGACCGGGTTGTGGTGATTGATCGCCGCCCTGTCGTCCGCCCTGCCCCGCGTGTCGTCTACGCCTATGACTACAACCGGCCGGACCCGCGCTATCGCGGCTATTATGCCGACCGTTACTATCGCGGCGGCTATGAGCCAGTGCGCGTCCACCGCGATACCCGCGTGTATCGGGGCTATGATGATCGCTATTATTGCCGCCGCTCGGACGGCACCACCGGCCTGATCGTCGGTGCGGCGCTGGGCGGCTTGCTTGGCGATCAGCTCGATCGCGGCCGTTCCTCGATCCTGGGTGCCGTGCTCGGCGCGGGCGCCGGGGCGATGATCGGACGGTCGGTCGACCGGGGCGATGTCGTCTGCCGCTAAGCCTGGCCGACACAGAGCTGTAGCATTAGCCCGGCGCGCTGGCCTCAGCGGGCCGGGCTTTTGTCAGCAGCGCTTATTTCATCGCGTCCTGGCCTGCCTGACCCACGGACTCGATGTCCCGGCCAAGGCCCTTCACCGTCGCGCAAGCAGACAGGAGCAGGGATGCGCTCACGACCGCGAGAAGCAGCGCCGACCTTCTTGTTTTCATGTCCTCGATCCCTTTCCGATTATCGGATGTTTTCCAACGTTCTCGACTATCCGAAAAAATGCGATCCGGCGCAATCCGCCTGCTGTGATCCCGGCCCGGATGAAAAGGCACTCATGTGCGATGCATTGCTGCCGAAAGGGGCTTGCGAGCGGGAACCGGTCTCCAGCGCGCACGTATTCCTAGCGGTACAATCGAAGGAGATTTCCGCATGGATCCGGTCACCATCGAGCATCGCCGCCAGGAGCTGCAGAGCCTGCTTGCGCAGATTCAGGCCAACCCCTCGCGCGACTGGCACCGTGAGCGGCAGCGCGTAATCGTGTTGCAGCATATGGTCGGCGCACAGGCAGCCCGCACCCACCCCGGCACCCGACACTGATTCCACTTTCAGCGGCGATGAACCGCATCGCCGCAAAGCTCTGAATCTCGGCGAGTCGCGGGTTCCCACCGGTGCGACGAATCGAGTCCATAAGGGTCTTGCCTTGGTGGAATCAGAGGAGGATAAGCGCCTCTTGATGGGAACAGGGCCGCCACCCATGGCGCCCCCTCGGGAGGAAGAATGTTATGGCATTGAGCATGATCGGGGGCCGGCGGATCAAGGCCGCAGTCGCACTGTCCGCTCTGCCGCTGCTGGCCCTGGCAGGCTGCACCGCCAAGCAGGTTGCCGAAGCGCCGCTGCAGAACATTCCCGTTCCCATTCCGCAGAATGTCCCGCTGATCGAAGTGCCGCCGCCACCGCCGATCCTGATCGGTGAGAACAAGGGGCAGGACATGTGGCACCTGCGCTCGGGCCTGAACGTCGCCGTGCTGCTCTGCCAGGGGCCGGACAATGCCGCGATGGTCTCCAACTACAACCGTATGCTCTCGGTCCATAAGGGCCTGCTCTCGGAAGCCGCGCAGATGCAGGTCGATCTGTTCAAGGCCAAGGGCGGTCGCAAGTGGCAGGATGCCCATGACGACCATATGACCAAGCTCTACAACCGCTATTCCAACACCCAGTCGCGCGACAAGTTCTGCGCCAAGGCCAAGGCGCAGCTCGCCGAAGTCGCGAACCAGACCCCCATCGCGTTCAGCGAGAAGGCGACGTTCCTGCTTTGGGAGCTGAACAAGGCCGCCAGCCTGCCCGATCCGGACGGATCGCTCGCGCGCGCTGCGGCTGCGAACAGCACGCCGGGACTGGTGCAGACCGTCCAGGCGACGACCAGCCAGACGACCACGCAGCGCTAAGCGGCTCGCCGGAAGCGCGCCCTGCATCAGAGGCAGGCGCGCTCCGGGTGCGGATCAATCCTCAGTCTTCGTCCGGCACGGCCAGGGTCGCGCCGAAATCAAACGGCTTGGCCTCCGGCATTGCGGCCATCAGCGCCTTGAAGCGCTCTTCCACATTGTCTTTCCAATTACCGTGCGTCGCCACGTACAGCGTATTGTTGCGGATCGCGTCGACGATCATGTCGCCCACTTCCGTCGGTTCCATCCAGGTATCGGACACCACGCGCTTGGCGAGCTGATCTTCCGTCTGCGCAAGGCCGCTGCCCGAGCGGAAGCGCTCCGGCCGGTTCTGGCCGGACTCATGGATGCGGCTCTTGATCGGGCCGGGCATCAGCACCGTCACGCCGATATTGTCCTGCGCCATGCTGTCGCGGATCGATTCAGACAGGGTGATGACACCCGCCTTCGCCACGGCATAAATGGCCATGAAGCTCGGCATTGGCGTCAGCCCGGCGAGCGACGCGGTGTTGACGATGTGGCCGCCCTTGCCCCGCCGGCGCATGCCGGGCGCAAATTCCATGATGCCGTTGATCGGCCCCATGAGGTTGACGCCGATGCCATAGTCCCAATCGGCATAGGTGGCCTGATCGAACGGGCCGGACGGATCAATGCCGGCATTGTTGATCAGGATTTCCGGCCCGCCCATGACGGCCTCGCATTCTTTGGCGGCCTCGCGCATCTGGTCGCGGTCGGACACGTCGAGCCGCATGGTGTGGACATTGCGGCCCTGCTGGCGCTCCTCGAAAAACGCCTTGGCTTCATCGAGATGGTCTTGGCGGATATCGGCCAGCACCAGCCTGGCGCCATTGGCGAGCAGCTGCTGGGCAATGCCGAAGCCGATCCCGCTCGCTCCGCCCGTGATGAACGCCGTCGTGCCCGCAATCTCCATGACTTTCCTCTCCAAACCCGGCGCCTCGCCGGCTTGCTCAAACTGACGCATCGGCCGACGCTGCGCCCGGCCGCTCCTCCAATCTCATCCAGCAAATCCGGACAGAGTCAACAGCGGCTGTCGCGTGATCATGGCCCGTCAGGATCGCGGATGCGCGGCGCGCCAGACCGAGGGTGTCTCGAACGTGCCACGCCAGATGCCGCGCCGCGCGGACCGGGCGGCCTCCTCTTCCTGCCGATAGGTGCCGGGGCCGCGCCCGAGCTTGCTGATCGCCCAGCCCCGCGCCACCATCATCGCGCCGATGTCCGCGATCCGGGCGGTAGCGCAGGTCGCCACGGCGCGGCCATATTGGTCCGTCGTCCGGGACTCGCAGATGAGCCCACCGCCACGCACCAGCGCCAGCAGGGCGTCGCGCGCCTGCGTGCCGCAGTCCCAGGGCTGGCCGGTCGCATCCTGGCAACGCTGGTTCAGTTCGACCGCGTCGATGTCCGCGATGCGCACGATCCGCGGGCCGATCCGCAGGCTGTCGCCATCCATGACATGCACGCGCGCCCCATCGACGGCCTCGATCCGCTCCGGCGGCGCGCGAAGCAGGGCCAGCACGATCAGCAGAAACGCCAGAAGAGCCAGCGAACCAAGCCGCGCAAGCCATCGTCGGCCCGGCCTGCCGGCTAATCCCTGGAAACCCCTGCGCCGTCGGGCAGGTCTGGTGCGGATGATCAGTGCTTGTGGTCGCTGGCCATGGACTGCACGGCGGCGAGCGTGTTCTTCACATGGTCGCGATAGTCGAGCGCGCTATGCACATAGACGATCCGGCCCGCCGGGCTGATGACATAGGAGGTGCGGTCCGTCTTGCCCGCAAAGGCCGGATTGTCGGCCTTGAGCGCCACATCATAATTGGTGATGAGACGCGGCCCGGCCGAGGCCACCGCGAACTTGCTGCCGCACGCCTCGGTGGAGAAACGCTGCAGGACGTCGACCGGGTCGGCCGACATGCCGATCACCGTCGCACCGGCCTTCTTGAACGCATCCGCCTGATCGGCAAACTCCTTGGTTTCCGCCGTGCAGCCCTTGGTGAAGGCCGCGGGGAAGAAGTAGAGCACGACCGGCCCTTTCTTCAGCGCATCAGAAAGCTTGACGCTGAACACCTTGCCGGCGAGCGCGCCGCGCGTCTCGAAATCCGGCGCCTTGGCACCGACCGGCAGCGCCGCCTGCGCGCCGCTGCCGAGCAGGGCGCTGCCCAGCATCGCAATCATGATTGTCTTCGATGCTTTGCCGAACATATGCGCATTCCTGTCTGGTGACTCACGATCCGCACAATCTGCCATAGAAGCCCTTGGCGTGCCAGCCCTCACCGGTTACGAGCAGCCATGGCGATAGACCGCCTTGCCCTCACCAATTTCCGCAATCATGCCGACGCCCTGATTGTGCCCGACGCGCCGATGATCGTCCTGACCGGCGAGAATGGCGCGGGGAAGACGAACATCCTCGAAGCGATTTCGCTGCTGGCGCCGGGGCGCGGCCTGCGCGGCGCTGCCCTGCGAGACATGGCGCGGCAGAGCGGACCGGGTGGCTTTGCCGTCGCCGCGCGATTGGGCGATGCCGCCTTGGGGACCGGCACGGACCCTGACGCGCCGGACAAGCGGCAAGTGCGGATCGACGGGCGCGCCTCCCCGGCCAATGCGCTTTCGGCGCGTGTGTCGCTGAGCTGGCTGACGCCGGCGATGGACCGCCTGTTCCTCGATAGCCCCGGTGGGCGGCGCCGGTTCCTGGATCGGCTGGTGCTCGCTCAGGCGCCGTCGCACGCCCATCACAGCGCGCGCTATGAGGCCGCGATGCGCGCGCGCAATGCTCTGCTCGGAGAAGAGGGGCCGGCAGACCCGGACTGGCTCGCTGCGCTGGAAGCCCGCATGGCGGAGCATGGCGCAGCAATCGACGCCGCACGGCGGGCGCTGATCGCCGAACTGGAAGAGGAGATCGCCCGCAGCGCGCAGCATCTCTTCGCCCGGCCAACCTTGAGGCTGACCGGCGAGCCATTTGAGGAAGGCGCCCTTGCCGCTCGGCTGCGCTCGGCGCGGACGGGAGACCGGGCGGCGGGGCGGACGCTTGTGGGCCCCCATCGCGCCGACCTGCTGATCACGCATGAAGCCAAGCAGCAGGATGCGGCGCTGTGCTCGACAGGGGAGCAAAAGGCGCTGCTGCTCAGCATCATGCTCGCCCACGCCCAATTGGTCGGCACACAGAGCGGGCGACCGCTCATCATCCTGCTGGACGAGGTGGCCGCCCATCTCGATCCGACGCGCCGCCATGCCCTGTTCGAACGGTTGCGCGCCAGCGGCGGGCAGGTGTGGATGACCGGGACTGAGGCCGATCTGTTCAACGGGCTGGATCAGGCGACCTATTTGCGGGTGGAAGCGGGGCAGGTGATCACGGGGTGATCAACCGGTGTGGGCGAAGCGCGGCTATTACGCCGTTTCCCGCAAGCGGACTTTTCAGACACGGCATTATTGCTGCCCCCTCCGTTCGTCCTGAGTAGCTGCTGAGCCTGTCGAAGCGGCGTATCGAAGGTGCAGTCCATGACTGAGATGCTTCGATACGGGCCTTCGCTACGCGCCTGCGGCCCTAATCAGACCCTACTCAGCACGAATGGTGGAGGGTGGCGAAGTCGGCTTCCCCCCACATGAGCCGATGGTCGCGCGCTCTGACCAAATCGATAGTGGACAACGCCCTCACGAACTCTGTCCTCGCTTAGGAGACCCCGAAAATCTCCTGATGCGCGCGCTCGGCGAACCGGTCGGTCATGCCTGCGATATAGTCCGCGATATGGCGGCTGCGCTCGGGCTCGGCGGCGCCGCAACTGGCATCCCAGGCGGTCCCCATCAGCGCAGGATCGGCCTGATAGGCGCGAAACAGGTCGGTCACGATCACCCGCGCCCGCCCGGCGGCGGCAAGCTGGGTCGGATGGTGATAGAGATTGGCATACATGAAGCGCTTGAGCTGGCGCTCGTCCTCCCGCATCGCATCCGAGAAGGCGACCATGGCCTGTCCCGCGCCCCGCACGGCTGAGACGTCGGCTTGCTCCAACCCGTGCAGGCGCAGGTTTTCGCGCGTGGTCATGATGAGATCGTTGACCATGATGCCAATCTGGTCGCGGATCAGTTCCCGCAACAGCTGCTCGGCCGGCAGATCGGGATAGCGCGCGGTGACCTGCTCCCAGCAGCGGCGGACGAACGGGACTTCCAGAAGCTGTTCGAGCGTCAGAATGCCGGCGCGCAGGCCATCGTCGATATCATGATTGTCATAGGCGATATCGTCGGCAAGGGCCGCGACTTGCGCTTCCAGCGACGGCCAGCTTTCCAGCTCCAGCGGAAAGGCGGCATCGATCTGCTGCATTGCCCAGTTCGGCGCCAGCACCGGGCCGTTATGCTTGGCCAGCCCTTCCATCATCTCCCAGCTCAGATTGAGGCCGGGGAAGCGGGGATAGGCATTTTCCAGCAAAGCCAGCGTGCGCAGACAATGGGCGTTGTGATCGAAGCCGCCCTGCCCGGCCAGCGCCTCTTCCAGCGCATCCTCGCCAGCATGGCCGAACGGGGGATGACCGATATCATGGGCGAGGCACAGTGCCTCGGTCAGATCTTCATTGAGCCCCAGCACCCGGGCGATCGTCCGGCCGATCTGCGCGACCTCAAGGCTGTGCGTCAGGCGGACGCGATAATGGTCGCCATCGGGTGCGACGAACACCTGCGTCTTGTGGCGCAGGCGACGAAAGCTGATCGAGTGAATGATCCGGTCGCGGTCGCGCTGGAAAATGTCGCGGGGGCCCCGCGCCTCGCCACCCGGCTCGGCATGTTGACGACCCTGGCTGCGCGCCGGGTCACAGGCATAGGGGGCGAGCACGCTCACTGCGTGCCGATCTTGCTGACTTCCTCGCCGGCTTCGCTTTGCCAGAAGAACGCATCGCCTCCCGCCTTGCGCAATTCGGTCACCACCGCCCGCGCATCCTCAGGGCGACGGAAGGGGCCGATCAGCAGGCGGCGCGTCTCGCCCCAGGTGGCCGTCCAGCCATCCTGCCCGGCAATCGTATCGCCATAGGTCCGGCGCAAACGGCGCAGATCGAAGGCCAGCGCAGCCGGATCACGCCCCGCTGCCAATTGCACCCAGTTGCGCGAAGGATTGGCCGCCAGCTTGGCCTTGCGCTCGGCCTCGGCCTTGCGTTCCGCCTCCGCCTTGGCGCGCGCCTCGGCATCCGCCTTGGCCTTGGCCTGCTGCGCGGCTGCCGCGAGCCGGCGCTGCTCCTGGATCCGCGCGACAGCGCTCAGATCCGCGACGGCGACCTGCCGGCGCTCGCCTTCCGGCACTTCGAGCGCCTGCAGCGTGTCGCCAAGGGACCGCACCGGCTGCGGCACGGGCGCAGGTGCGGGTGCCGGTGTCGGCGACGCAGACGCCGCCGGGGCAGGCGTGCTGGGTGCCGCCGGCGCCACGGCAGCGACGGCCGTCGGCGCGGGGTTGGTCACGCGACTGGCCGGCTGTGTCGCCGGAGCCGGTGAAGGAGCCGGGCGCGTCGGCTGCGGCGCAGGGGTGCGCGCGGCGGTCTGCACCGGCTGTTGCGGCGGTGGGGATGCTGCCGGAGCAGGCGGTGGCGGCGGTGGAAGCGGCTGGGCCACTGCCGCAGCGGGTGCTGGTTGCTGGGCCTGAGCCTGCGACGCGCGGCGCGCGGCCTGCTGGGCGGCCCGTCGTTCTGCCGCCGTCTGGCGTCGGCCGCCCCGCTCCCGCTCGGTGGTAGCAGCAACCTGCGTATCGCGGTTCCGCGCCGGCTCGGGTGCAGCCAAGCGGAGGACATCCGCCGGATACTCGCCATAATGGACCGCAGACACCTTCTGGCTCGCGGTCAGCAGCGGCAGGCGCTGCAGATAGGGTTCGAGCGCGTCGGCAAGGCCCTTCGGCAGCGTTGTCTGCGCAATGGAGCGCGCCTCGGCCATCTGGCCGTTCATCGCGAGAACGAAGGCCCGGATGCGCCACGCCTCACGGTCGCCGCTGGTCAGGGCGGGCTTCAGCTGCTGCTCGGCTTCCGCGAGATTGCCGGAGACGCCCAGCGAGACCGCATAATTGAGTCGTGCGGTGTTATCATTGGGATTGGCCTGCAGGACGGCGCGATAATCCTGCTGCGCCTTGGCCTGCTGCCCGGTGAGATCATAAGCCAGCGCGCGCTCGGGCAGATGCGCCTGGGCGCTGACACCCAAGGCCGAGGCAGCATCGAAGTTCGCGGCGGCATCGGCCGGCTGCTTCAAGGCGATTTGCACGACCGCAAGCCCCAGCCGGGCGCGGCCATTGCGCCCGTCCACCATATTGGCCCGCGTGAAGAAGCCATTGGCCGCCTGAATGTCCCCCAGATCGAGCGCGGCCTGGCCGGCCCCGAGCAGGGCATTCACATCCTGAGGATTACGGGAGAGCGACGCGAGATGGCGGTTGAGCGCGGCTACCGCCTCGGCTGGTGGCGTGGCCTGAACCATTCCGCCGCTTTGCGCGAACACAGGCGCTGCGATGGCCAGAGAAAGGGCCAGAATGCAGCTGGTCGACTTCACGGATACACCTCTTCTGTCCGGCGGGACGGGCTGCGCCCCGCCGTGCACAGTTTTACTGGTTGTTCTGGCGATTGAGGAAGCGTGGCACCTCGAATTCGGTGCGATCCCGCTCGCTCTCGCTTTCCTCGGCATTGCCCTGCCGAGCCTGCCCACGGGCCAGCTGCGACATGCGCTCGAACAGCGTGCCGCCGCTCGTACCCTTGCTGGCCGGCTCCTCGGCGGGCTGCGGCGGCTCTACCCGAAGCGGCGGCTCCGGCGAGACGCTGTTGTCGAGCACCAGCTCATCCTCGCCGGTGATGTCATCGAAAGTCGACGCCGCGAAACGCGGGGCCGGCTTGGGCTCTTCCGGCTTGGGCGCCTGGAAGCTGGCAGGCGCCTCGCTGGTCGGGGCCGGTGTGAACGACTCGTTGCGCGCCGGCGCGACGCCACCAAGGTCCAGCCCTTCCTCATAACGCGGCGCGGGGGCAGCCTCCGGGCGGACGAGATTGGCCGGGGCCGACACGGCAGGTGCGGCCTGACGCGGCGCGGCGGCGACACCCACATCGCCCAGCTTGAACGGCTGGCTGCGGGCCTGCGCAGCAGCACTCGCTTCATTGTCGATGCCCGTCGCGACGACGGAGACGCGGATCTTGCCGTTCAACTGCTCGTTGAATGCCGAACCCCAGATGATGTTCGCATCGGGATCGACCAGCTCGCGAATGTGGTTGGCCGCCTCGTCCACTTCCATCAGGCGCATGTCTTCGCCACCCACGATGGAGACGATGACGCCCTTGGCACCACGCATCGAGACGCCATCGAGCAGCGGATTGGCAATCGCCTTCTCCGCAGCTTCGAGCGCACGCCCGTCGCCTTCGGCCTCGCCGGTACCCATCATCGCCTTGCCCATCTCTTCCATCACGGAGCGGACGTCGGCAAAGTCGAGGTTGATGAGGCCGGGCATGACCATGAGATCGGTAATGCCGCGCACGCCCTGCTGGAGCACTTCGTCGGCCATCTCGAACGCTTCCTTGAAGGTCGTGTTCGGGTTGGCGATCAGGAACAGATTCTGGTTCGGAATGACGATCAGCGTATCGACGTGCTTCTGCAGCTCCTCGATGCCCGAGTCTGCCGAACGCATGCGGCGCGAGCCTTCAAAGGTAAACGGCTTGGTGACCACGCCGACCGTGAGAATGCCCTTTTCACGCGCAGCCTTGGCGATGACCGGCGCTGCGCCGGTGCCGGTGCCGCCGCCCATGCCGGCAGCGATGAAGCACATGTGGACGCCCTCAAGCGCCTCCTGCACTTCCGCAATGGTTTCTTCTGCAGCGGCACGGCCGATGTCGGGGCGCGAACCGGCGCCGAGACCCTCGGTAATGCGGGGGCCCAGCTGGATACGACGTTCCGCGGGAGAGGCATTGAGCGCTTGAGCATCCGTGTTGGCGACGATGAAGTCGACCCCATCCACAGACGCGCCAATCATGTTGGCAATCGCATTTCCGCCCGCCCCGCCGACGCCGATAACGGTAATCCGCGGCTTCAGCTCGTCCACATGGGGCGGACCGATTTCAATGCTCATCAACTATCTCCTCCGGGTGCAAACCGCACCGTCACCTTGTCGGGATTCATGCACCAGATGAGCCGCCAATTCACGTTCTTTTTAACCGCTCATCCACAATATGTTGCGGCCTGGCCCTAATAGCCTGCGCGCAACGCCGCGATCAGCCGCTGGACGACCGCTCCGCCGCGCGTCGTGTGGACGCGCTGCTCGCGCAAAGGCCGTTGCAGCAAATCCTGTCGCTCCTTCGACGCATAGAGCGCGAGGCCGGCGAGCGTCGCGAAAGCCGGGCCACGATGCGCCTCGGGCATGGCATCAAGCAGCTTGGGGCGGCCGATCCGAACGGCGCGGCCCAGCGCGGTCTGGGCGTAGTCCGCCATGCCCTTGAGCTCCGCGCCACCGCCGGTCAGCACCACCTGGCGCCCGACCGGCGAGTGGAAGCCCATCTCGCCCAGCGCCTTGTTGACCTCAGCCATCAGCCGGTTCAGCCGCTCGCAGATGACGCCGACCAGCTCGGCGCGAGTCACGCGGCGCGCTTCGGTCTGCTCTGCGCTGCTGGCGGCGGGCGCGATCTCGATGATCTCCCGAAAGTCCCGGCGCGACTGCATGGCCGAGCCGTAAAAGCACTTCATGCGCTCGGCCTGGCTGCGGCGAATGCCGAAGGCCGAGGCGATATCGTCCGTCACGTCGGCCGCGCCGATGGGAATGGATTTGAAGCCCACCAGCATGCCGCCGATGTGCAGCGACACATTGGTGACGCCCGCCCCGAGCTCAACCAGCGCAACGCCAAGATCGCGCTCTTCATCGGACAGGCAGGCCGCCGCGGTGGCGACCGGCGCGGCGATGATGCTCTGCACATCAAGATAGGCCCCGCGCACGCTGGTTTCGAGGTTGCGCAGTGGCGCGCCATCGGCCAGCACCACATGGATATCCACGCCAAGCTGATCGGCATGAAGCCCCATCGGCCGCGCGACGCCGCGCATCCCGTCGATGGTGTAGAGCGTCGGCTGCGCCTGCAGGATGACCCGGCCGCCCGGATCGATCCGCTCGCGCGCCTGATCGTACAGGCTCTCGATATCGGCCTGCTCGATCCGCCGACCGCCGACATTGATCTCGACCGGCTCGACCTTGCTCTCGATGCTGCCGCCGGAGAAGCTCAGAATGACCTTCTCGATGTTGGTGCCGGCGACCTTCTCGGCCTGCTCGACCGTCTCGCGCACGGCCAGTTCGGTGCGCTCCATGTCGACCACGAAGCCCCGGCGCACGCCCCGGCTCTCGCGTTGACCGGTGCCCAGCACCGCCAGCGTGCCATCCTCCTGCTTGCGCGCGATCAGCGCCGACACCTTCCAGGTGCCGATGTCGATCGCGGTAATCAGCCCATCATTGCGCGCTGCCATGCTTAGCCCTCCCCACCCGATGCAGAGGTCGTCGATCGATCCTTCTCGCCGGACGTCACGACCGCCGAATCCTTCGCCGACGTCACCGCCGGCGCTTCGTCCTCTTTCTTGCCCGGCGGCAGGCGCAGCACGAAGCGCGCGGGATCGCGCATGTCGAACCGCAGCACGCCGCGCCCGAGCAGCCGGTCCACGCCATCCATGCGCGCGAAATTGACCAGAGCGGCCGCAGCATCCGCATCGCCCTCGGGGAGCATCAGTTGCTCACCCGACTGAAAGCGCAGATCCCAGCGGCGCCCGCCAACCCAGGTCGCGCCGGCGAGCATCGGTTTGAGCGCCGGCGCGGCGTTCATCAGTTCGGCCAGTGCTTTGGTCCGCTTGTTGGCATCCGGCCCCACCACCAGGGGCAGATCGGGCAAGGCATTGGCCTCGACCGGGCCGAGCGCGACGCCTGCGGCGTCCACCAGCATTAATTGCCCGCCATTCTGCCAGACCGCAGCCGGTTGCCGCTCGACCACATCGACGATCAGCGCATCGGGCAGGCGGCGGGAAATCCGCGCCTCCTTCACCCAGCCCAGCCGCATGACCTCATTGCGCAGATTGTCGAGATCGACCGCCAGCATCGAACGCTCGACATACTTCACGGCGATGTCGGAGACCTGCATCTCGTCCATGCGCTCGAGCCCGCGCACCTCGATCTTGGCGACGGCAAAGCCTGCGCGCCCGGCGAGATCGTTCACCTCGGCGCGCAGCATCGCCGGCAAGCCCATGAAGCTGGCGGTGACCCACAGCAGGATGAAGAGGACCAGGCCGATCCCCCAGGTCATCAACCGATTGATCTGCGCCGGACTGAGCGGAACATAGTCGAGCAACTTGTCGAGATTGCTCTTCGCCCGCCGCGGCTTGCGGCCGGCCCGGCCGCTCCGCGCGCCGCTCGCCGATCCGCGCTTGATCGTCGCGCTGTTCATTGCTTCCCCCCACGGTCCGCCAGAGCCTCGGCGATGATACTCTCTACGAGTTCGCCGTAGCTCATGCCCAAATATTTCGCCTGCTCCGGCACCAGGCTCAACGCCGTCATGCCGGGCTGCGTATTCACTTCCAGCAGATACAGGCCATCGAGCCCGCGCTCGTCATCCCAGCGGAAGTCCGAGCGCGATGTGCCCTTGCAGCCCAGCAGACGATGCGCCCGCAGCGCGATGTCCATCATCGCGGCGGCCATCTCGGCCGGAACGGGCGCCGGGCAGATATGGTCAGTCAGGCCATCGGTATATTTCGCGTCATAATCGTAGAAGCCGCTTTTGGGGCGCAGCTCCGTCACCGCAAGCGCCCGGTCGCCGAGCACGGCGACGGTCAGCTCACGGCCGCGAATGAACGGCTCGGCCAGCAGTTGGTCGAAATCCTGCCACGGCCCCACCGCATCGCGCGCGATCGGGTTGCCGTAATTGCCCTCTTCCGTGACGATGGCGACGCCGACCGACGAGCCTTCATTGACCGGCTTGAGCACATAGGGGCGCGGCAAGGGATCGCCGGCGAACAGGCTCTCGCATTCGACGATATGACCGCCGGGCATCGGGATGCCATGGGGCACGAGATGCTGCTTGGTGAGCTGCTTGTCGATGGCGATGACCGAGGTTGCCAGACCGCTATGCGTGTAGGCGAAGCCCATGATGTCCATGAGTCCCTGCACGGTGCCATCCTCGCCCGGCACGCCATGCAGGGCATTGAACACGATGTCGGGATTGGCCGCGATGAGCTTGGCCGGAAAATCACGGCCCTCCGCTCGGGTCGCGCCCAGATCGATGGGCACGACCTCATGGCCGCGCTCTTCCAGCGCCTGGATGATGCCTTTCGCGCTCGACAGCGAGACATGCCGCTCGGCGGCCCAGCCCCCCATGAGCACGGCGACCTTGAGACGCTTGATGCTCATTGTCCCTGCTCCTGCGCCGAACGGCCCACGCGCTGAATCTCCCATTCGAGGGTTATGCCACTCTCTGCCTGCACGCGCCGGCGCACCTCTTCGCCAAGGGACTCGATGTCCGCACTGGTCGCGCCGCCAGTGTTGATGAGGAAATTGGTGTGCTTCTCGCTCACTTGCGCGCCGCCGAGGCTGAGGCCCCGGCAGCCGGCCCGGTCGACCAGCGCCCAGGCCTTTTCGCCCGGCGGGTTCTTGAAGGTCGATCCGCCCGTCTTGCTGCGCAGCGGCTGCGATTCTTCCCGCGCGGTCGCGATCCGGTCCATCTCCGACTGAATGGCGGCCGGCTCGGCCGGCACGCCCCGGAATGTCGCCGCAATCACCACCGCCCCTTCGGGCAGCGTGGAATGCCGATAGGTGAAGCCGAGCGCATCCAGCGGCAGCACAACACGCTCGCCGGACCGCAGAATGACCTCGGCCTCGACGAGGATGTCCTTCACCTCACGGCCATAAGCCCCGCCATTCATGCGCACGAAGCCCCCGACTGTGCCGGGGATGGAGCGGAGAAACTCAAGCCCGCCAATACCCGCGTCGCGTGCCGTGGAGGAGACCAGAATGCCGGAGGCGCCCCCGCCGCACCGCAGCGTCTGCGGCGCGCTCTGCTCGACGCGCGCGAAGGCCTTGCCCAACCGCACCACCACGCCGGGCACGCCGCCATCGCGAACGATCATGTTGGACCCAAGGCCGAGCGCCATCACCGGCACCGAGAGATCCAGCGCCGAGAGGAACTGCGCGAGGTCATCCGCATCCGCCGGCTCGAACAACCAATCCGCCGCACCGCCCGCCTTGAACCACACCAAAGGCGCGAGCGGCGCACCGCGCGTCAGCTTGCCCCGCACGGCAATGCCGTCCGGGCTCAGCTGTCGATCGACGTTCACGGAAGCGGCAGGATTCATCAGGAGCGACCGCTCCACCAGCTGGACCAACGCCCGATCAGATCGGCCTGTGCCTTGCCGGCGCGGTTCATAGCTTCACCCATGTCGAGCGCGGCCTGCCCCATGCCCTTCGGCCCCATGGCGGCATGGCTCTCGACGGCGTCGATCATCTCGCGCGCCATGTCGAGGCTCTTGCCATGCACCTCGATCATGCGCTCCTGCATCTCCAGGCCAATGCGCATCAGCTCCCACATCAGCCGCGCCCCTCGCCCGATGCCGCGATGGCCGGCGCCAGACCAGCCGCCCATTTGGTGATGTCGCCTGCGCCGAGGCAGACGATCATGTCATCGGCCTTCAGATCCGCGGCGAGCGCTGCGGCCAGCGCATCGGCATCGCCGATGGTCTGCGCCGCGCGATGGCCGCGACGCTTGAGGCCGGCGACCAGCGCATCGGCATCCACGCCCTCGATCGGCTGCTCGCCTGCCGGGTAGACGGGCGAGACATAGACCATGTCGGCATCGTTGAAGGATTGCTGGAACTCGTCCATCAGATCGCGCAGCCGCGTGAAGCGGTGGGGCTGCACCACGGCGATCACCCTCCCCTGCGCCCCCTCGCGGGCCGCTGCGAGGACCGCGCGGATTTCGACCGGGTGGTGGCCATAATCATCGATGACGACGGCCTTGCCGCCGCCCGTCTCGATCTCGCCTACCTTGGTGAAGCGCCGCTTGACGCCCCCGAAGCTGGCGAAGCCGGTCTGGATCGTTGCATCGTCAATACCCATCTGCAGGGCGACGCCAATGGCAGCCATGGCATTCAGCACATTGTGCCGGCCCGGCATCGGCATGGTGATGTCGGCAATGCGTCGCGTCGAGCCATCACGCTCGCGAATCTGCACGTCGAACATATTGCCACCGGGAACGGGCCGGACATTCTCGCCGCGCAGGTCGGCCTGTGCGGAAAAGCCATAGGTCACGATCCGCCGGTCCTGCACGCGCGGCAGGATCGCCTGCACTTCCGGGTGATCCAGACAGAGCATGGCCGCACCGTAGAAGGGCACATTCTCGACAAACTCGACGAACGCGTCCTTCACCGCATCGAACGAGCCATAATGATCGAGATGCTCGGGATCGATGTTGGTGACGACGGCATAGGTACCGTCCAGCCGCAGGAAGCTGCCATCGCTCTCATCGGCCTCGACCACCATCCAGTCGCTGTTGCCGAGGCGCGCATTGGAGCCATAGCTGTTGATAATGCCGCCATTGATGACGGTGGGGTCGATCCCGCCGGCATCGAGCAGCGCCGCGATCATCGAGGTCGTCGTCGTCTTGCCGTGCGTGCCGGCCACCGCGACGGTCGACTTGAGCCGCATCAGCTCGGCCAGCATCTCGGCGCGGCGGATGACCGGAACGCGGTTCTCCAGTGCCAGCTCCACCTCGGGATTGCCGCGCTTGATCGCGGTGGAGGTCACCACCACGGCGGCATCGCCGAGATTCTCGGCCTTGTGGCCGATCATCACATTGATGCCGAGATCGCGCAGATGCTGGATGACATAGCCTTCCGACATGTCACTGCCCTGCACGCTGTAACCCATATTGTGCATCACCTCGGCAATGCCGGACATGCCGATGCCGCCAATGCCAATGAAATGGATCGTGCCGATATCCGTGCCGACGCCCTTCATGCGCCCGCTCCCGCGAGGCCAGCCATGCGCGGCGCTTCCGCCCGCACGGTGTCGATGGTCTGCGGCGCGGGGCCAAAGCTTTCGATGAGATCGCACATGTCCTTCACCGCATCCGGGCGGCCGCAGCGATGCGCGCGCTTGGCGGCGTTCTGGAGAGCGCCCGGTTCCATTGCCAGCTTCTGCATCTGGCGGGCCAGTTCGGCGGGCGTGAACTTGCTCTGGTCGATCGCGCGGGCGCCGCCCGCCTTCACCATCTCGAGGACATTATAGGCTTGGTGGTTATCCATGGCACTCGGCAAAGGTATGAGGATGGCGGGGCGCCCCGCGGCGGTAAGTTCGGCAATGGTCGAGGCGCCGGCGCGCCCGATCACGAGGTGCGACCAGGCCAGCTTGGTCGGCATGTCCTCGATATAGGTCGCCAGATCGGCGGGAATTTCCATCTCGGCATAGAGCGCGCGGACCTGCTCGATGTCCTCGGGCCGGCATTGCTGGGTGACCTGCAGCCGCCGCCGCAGGCTGATCGGCAACATGCCGAGCCCGGCCGGCACCACTTGCGAGAGGATCGACGCGCCCTGACTGCCGCCGGTGACCAGCAGGCGCAGCACGCTTTCATCGGAGAACACCGGGAACGGCTCGTCGCGCAGGGCCAGAACGGACTCCCGCACCGGATTGCCGACGAGATAGGTCTTGTCCGCATGGCGTTTGGCGAGGCGCCTCACATCGGGATAGGCGGTCGCGATGGCGGCCACCTTGCGGGCCACCAGCCGGTTGACGCGGCCGAGCACCGCATTCTGCTCATGCACGATCGCCGGTATGCCTTCCGCAAAGGCGCCGAGCATCGCCGGCAGCGCGGGATAGCCACCAAAGCCCACCACGGCGGCCGGCTCGAAGGTCGAGTAAAGCTGCCGCGCCATGGCGCGCCCCTCAAGAATGGCCTTGAAGCCCCTGATCCAGCCGGAAATACCGCCGGACATGCGGCCGGCCGGCAGCACGTGCGTCTGCACATCCTCGAACAGGCCAGGAATCTTGGCGCCACGCTCGTCAGTTATCAAGGCGACGCGGTGGCCCCGCGCCATAAGCTCCTGCGCGATGGCGTGGGCGGGGACCATGTGCCCGCCCGTGCCGCCGGCAGCCAGAACATAATGCCGAAAAAGGCTCATCGCCCGCTCCATGTGACGACGTAGGGGGAGCGCGACATATACGGGTTCCGCCGGGTGAAGGCCAGCAGCAGACCGATGCCCGAGCACAAGGCGATCATCGAGGACCCGCCATAGCTGATGAACGGCAGCGTCATCCCCTTGGAGGGGAAGATGTGAATGTTCACGCCCATGTTGATGACCGCCTGCACGCCCATCACGAAGACAAGGCCGGAGGTCGCCATGACAATGAACGGATCGTCCTCATCCAGCAGCCGCAACAGCACCCGCACGATGATGGCGAGATAGACGAGCGCGATGGCGATGCAGGCGATCAGGCCGAACTCCTCACCGATCACCGAGAAGATATAGTCGGTGTGGGCCTCGGGCAGATTGAACTTGGCGGTGCCGCCGCCGGGGCCGACGCCAGTCAGTCCGCCACGCGTGATCGTCGCATAAGCCAGCTGCACCTGATCCGGCCCCGCCGCCGGGTCAACAACCGGGTTGAGGAAGGAATCGATGCGCTCGCGACCATTGTCGTAGAAGAGATAGGTGAGCACGAACAGGCCGAGGCCACCGCACGCAAAGCCCGAGAGCAGCTTGATCGAGGCGCCGCCCACCAGCAGCAGCGCGCCCCAGCAGGCTACGAAAATTACGGTCTGGCCGAAGTCCGGTTGCCGCATGAGTAGCAGCGCCACGATGCCGGTCAGCAAGCCCGTCAGCGGGATGACCGGCAGCGACGCATCACGTGCGCGCAGGGAAAGAAGCCACGCAATCGCAACGACGAAGAAGGGCTTGAGAAACTCGGACGGCTGGAAGCGGAAGGCGCCGCTGCCCAGCCAGCGCGAAGCGCCGTTCACGCTCGTCCCGATGATCGGCACGAGCACCAGCATCACCGCGAACAGCGCCGCCAGACCCACGGCCAGGCGGCGGGCCTGCGTGCGTGGGAGCATGGAAATCACGATCATCAGCGGCAGACCGAGGCCGATCCACATGAGCTGGCGGTAGAAGAAATAGAGGGGCGAGAGGGAGGCCGAATGGGTCGAAAGCTTGGCCGCCGCCACGGGCGAGGCCGCCGCGACTGCCACCAGCCCGATCGCGATCAGCACCACGATCAGCCCGAGCAGCACCCGGTCGATCTCCCAGAACCAGATCGCCAGCGCGGTCCGCTCGCGCGGCATGGGCTTGCCAGGGCGCGCCCTCAAGGGGGACAAGGCGACATCCAGCGGCGGCGCGGTAACGGGCTTCGCCGCCTCGCCTTCGACCAAGACCACGCCTTCGTCCCCGCGCTCGCTCATGTGACTGCCCCCGCTTTCTCACGAAGCGCGGCCACGGCGGCCGCAAAGGCATCGCCCCGCGCCTCGAAATCCCGGAATTGATCGAAAGACGCGCAGGCTGGCGACAGCAAGACAATATCGCCCGGCTGCGCATGCGCGGCCGCCTCGGCGACCGCTGTCACCATCAGCTCACATTCGGTGACGGGCACGGATGCCTCGCCCAGCAGCCGCGCGAACAGCGGCCCCGCCTCGCCAATGGTGTAGCCCCGCGCGATGTTGGGGAAGCCCGCCGCGCACTCATCGAGCGAATCCGACTTGGCGAGACCGCCCAATATCCAGTGGATGCGCGGCCGCCCATCCACCGGCGGCCAGGCAGCGAGTGCCGGCGCGGTCGAGGCGGCGTTGGTGGCTTTGCTGTCGTTGACGAACAGCACGCCGTCGATCTCGGCCACGCGCTGCATGCGGTGCGGCAGGCTGACATAGCTGGCCAGTGCCTGCGCCGTCGTCTCGGGCGCAATGCCCAGCGCATCGGCCACGGCCTTGGCGACCGCGACATTCTGCGCATTGTGCGGCCCCTGCAAGGCCGGCCAGCGCGACTGGTCCTCGGCCGCAATCGACTGGGCTGTCACCGGCACGGTCTGCGGCAGAGCATCGGCGATCCGCCGCGTCACCGCGTCATCCACCGCAATGATCGCCGGATGATCGGGCGACTGCATGGCAAAGAGGCGCTGCTTGGACGCGACATAACCCTCAAAGCCATCATAGCGATCGAGATGATCGGGCGTGATGTTGAGCAGCACCGCCACGTCGCAATCGAGGCTGAAGGTCAGATCGATCTGATAGCTGGAAAGCTCCAGCACATAGACGCCGCCCTCCGGCAGCGGTGCCTGCGCGAGAATGGGCAGGCCGATATTCCCGCCCATGCGCGAGGGCAGCCCCGCCGTGCGCACGATGTGATCGATCAGCGCCGTGGTGGTTGATTTGCCATTGGTGCCGGTGATGCCGACCACGCGATGCGCCGGCAGGCTCGACCGTGCCAGCGCGAACAGCTCGATGTCGCCGATGATCGGCACGCCGGCGGCGCGCGCGCGGCATGTGACCGGATGACGGTTGAGCGGCACGCCCGGCGATACGACCAGCGCGTCCAGCCCGGTCAGGTCCATCTCCATCGGATCGCCCAGCTCAGCCTTGTCGGCCACCAGTGCCCGCGCATCCTCGCGCTGGTCCCAGGCGATGACATGAGCACCGCTGGCGGCCAGCGCATCGACCGTGGCGAGGCCGGAGCGGGCCAGCCCCAGAACGGCATAGCGCTTGCCGGCAAAGGCGGGGGAAATGATCATCGCAGCTTCAGAGTCGCTAGGCCCGCGAGCGCGAGGACGAAGGAGACGATCCAGAAGCGGATCACCACCGTGGATTCGGGCCAGCCAAGCTGCTCGAAATGATGATGGATGGGCGCCATGCGGAACACCCTTTTGCCGGTGCGCTTGTAGAAGAACACCTGAATGACGACCGACATCGCCTCCACCACGAAGATGCCGCCGATGACCGCCAGCACGATCTCGTGATGGGCCGCGACCGCGATCACGCCGATGGTGCCGCCCAGCGCGAGGCTGCCGGTATCGCCCATGAACACCGCCGCCGGCGGCGCGTTGAACCACAGGAAGGCAAGGCATGCCCCGACAATCGCGCCGCAGAGGATCACCAGATCGCCCGCGCCCGGCACATGGGGAATGCCGAGATAGGCCGCATAATCGGCGCGGCCGACGAGATAGACGATGAGCATGAAGGCCATCGACGCCACGATCACCGGCATGGAGGCCAGCCCGTCCAGCCCGTCGGTGAGGTTCACCGCATTGCCGAAGGCGACGATGACGAAGGCGCCGAACAGATAATAAAGCGGCCCGAGATCCAGCGCGCCGCCACTCCAGAAAGGCAGATACAGCAAGGTGCCGTTCTGGCTGACGATCAGCCAGGTGGCGAAACCGGCGATGCCGAATTCCGCCAGCAGGCGCGCCCGGGCGGAGAGGCCCTTGTGGCTCGCCTTGGTCACCTTGTCATAATCGTCCATGAAACCGATGGCGCCAAAGCCCAGCGTGACGATGAGGCAGGCCCAGATATAGACCGAGGTGACGTTCATCCACAGCAGCACCGCGCTCGCCATGGCGGCGAGGATCATCAACCCGCCCATGGTCGGCGTGCCGCGCTTGACGAAGTGCGTCTGCGGCCCATCCTCACGGATCGGCTGCCCCTTGCCCTGGCGGACACGCAGCCAGCCAATGAAGCGGGGACCGATCACCAGCCCGATGATCAGCGCCGTCATGATCGCGGCGCCGGCCCGGAATGTGAGGTAGCGGACCAGGTTGAAGATGCCTGGGAAATTCAGTTGTTCAGCGAGCCAATAAAGCATCAGGCCACCTCGCTTGCTGCGAGCTGTTCGACAAGTCGCGAAAGTCCGACACTGTTGGACCCCTTGACCAGCACGACATCACCGCTTTTGACCGTTAAGCGTGCGAATTCAACGGCCTGATCGACATTTGCGACATGCTCGACGGAAATTTCGCCGGCCAGAGCATCGGCGAGCGGTGCCATTTCCTCGCCGACCAGAAGCGCCACATCCACCCTCGCATCGCGGATGGCCTGCGCCAGCCCCGCGTGAAGCGGCGCGGACTGGTCGCCAAGCTCCTTCATCGCGCCCAGTATCGCGATCCGCCGCTGCGCGCGCTCCTCGCCAAGCTGGGCCAATGTGGCGGCCATGGAGGCGGG
Organism: Sphingobium sp. B10D7B; assembly: GCF_025961955.1. Classification (NCBI taxonomy): domain Bacteria; kingdom Pseudomonadati; phylum Pseudomonadota; class Alphaproteobacteria; order Sphingomonadales; family Sphingobiaceae; genus Sphingobium; species Sphingobium sp. B10D7B. Next base: position 588,875 of record NZ_JAOQOQ010000001.1, on the reverse strand, counting down.
ATTGGCGTTATAGGCTTCATCGATGATCAAGGCCTCGCCACCGTCCGCGGTTGCGATGGGGCGGCGCGCGCCCCGGCCCGGCAGCCCGGTCATTTCCGCCAGCGCGAGCCCAGCCTGCGCCAGATCGCCACCGGCCGCCTCGACCACGGCCAGCACGCCCAGCGCATTGCTGACCCAGTGGCGACCGGGCATTCCGACCACCAGACTGAGGCGCGCCGCGCGGGTCTGCACGGTGATGCGGGTGCCGGCAGCGCCCACGGACATTTCGTCGATCAGTCGGACATCCGCCCCGGAATCGCGCCCGAAGGTGACAACTTGCCCGGCGTGACGACGGGCGTGGTCTGTCAGCAGCGGCGCATGGGGCGAGTCGGCGGGGATAACCGCCGTGCCGCCTTCGACAAGGCCTTCGAAGATCTCCGCCTTGGCCAGCGCGATCTTCTCTTCCGTCCCGAAATACTCGATGTGCGCGGGCGCAATCGTCGTGACGATGGCGACATGCGGGCGGACGAGCGCGGTCAGCGCGCGCAGCTCGCCCTCGTGATTCATGCCCATCTCGAACACGCCATAACGCGCCTCGCGCGGCATCCGCGCCAGCGAGAGCGGCACACCGACATGATTGTTATAGCTCTTGAGCGAACGATGGGCGGCGCCCTGGCTCATCCGGTCGAAGGCGGCGAACAGCGCTTCCTTGACGCCGGTCTTGCCCACGGAGCCGGTGACGCCGATGATCTTTGCCGACGTCCGTTCGCGCGAGGCACGGCCAAGGTCATCGAGGCCCTTCGCGGTGTCGGCGACGCGGACGCAGGGGCCTTCGACCGCCCGATCCACCAGCAGCCCCGATGCGCCGGACGCCAGCGCCCCAGGAATATAGGCGTGACCATCCGCGCTCTCGCCATGCAGCGCGACGAAGAGATCGCCGGGCGCGACCTCCCGGCTGTCGAACGCGACGCCGCTCACCGCGAAGGCCGTGGAGGCTGCCCCGCCGGTCGCTGCGGCGATCTCGTCGGAGGTCCACAAGCTCATGCAGCGCATTCCCGCGCCACGGTGACATCGTCGAACGGAAGCACGCGATCGCCGATGATCTGACCCTGCTCATGCCCCTTGCCGGCCAGCAGCACGATATCGTCCGGCCCGGCCTCGGCGATGGCGGCAGCGATGGCAGCCCGTCGCCCGCCAATCTCCCGCGCGCCCGGCGCGCCGGCCATGATCGCGGCGCGGATCACCTGTGGGTCTTCCCCGCGCGGATTGTCATCGGTGACGATCACGACATCGCTCAGGTCGCTGGCAACGCCGCCCATCAGCGGGCGCTTGCCGGCATCGCGATCCCCGCCGGCGCCGAACACCGTGATGAGCCGACCGCGCACATGCGGGCGCAGCGCTTCGATGGCCGCCCGCAGCCCGTCGGGCGTATGGGCATAATCGACATAAACCGGCGCACCGGCAGTGGTGATGACGGCGCGTTCCAGCCGACCGCGCACCGGCTGCACGCGCGAGAGCAAGCCCAGCACCGTCTTCAGCGCGCCGCCGGTTGCGAGGACCAATCCGGCGGAAACCAGCGCATTGGCGGCCTGATAGGCGCCGATGAGCGGCAGATCGACCTTGTGCGTGCCGCCCTCGGCCTCGATCATAAGCGTCTGCCCGAGATGTGTCGGCGTTTGCGTCACCAGCCGCAGCGTCTCGCCGGCCGAACCGACGGTCATCAACTGCAAGCCCCGGCGACGCACATGCTCGATCACTTCGGCAGAGCGCTCGTCATCGGCCCAGATGACAGCGACGCCGTCGTGGGCGACAACCTCGTCGAACAGCCGCATCTTGGCCGCGAAATACATATCCATGGTGCCGTGATAATCGAGATGATCGCGGCTCAGATTGGTGAAGGCGCCCGCCGCGACGCGCGGCCCCTCGGCGCGATATTGGGCCAGCCCATGGCTCGACGCCTCATAGGCGACATGGTCGATGCCTTCCTTGGCGAGCCCGGCGAGATTGGAGAGGAAGGTCACCACGTCCGGGGTCGTGAGGCCGGTCGAAACCTGATCCACGGCGGTCGTCACGCCCAGCGTGCCGATGGACGCGGCGCCATGGCCCATCATGCGCCAAAGCTGCCGGGTGAGCTCGACCGTCGAGGTCTTGCCGTTGGTGCCGGTGACCGCGACCAGCGTCTGCGGATAAGGCGCGTAATAGCGCGCCGCGAGGCTCGCGAACAGGCGGCGCGGTTCCTCGGCGGCAATGTGAGGGACGCCGGCCACGCGCGCATCCGGCGCCGCGACGATAGCCACGGCGCCCGCAGCGATGGCGGCGTCGATGAAGTCCTCGCCGTTCACCCGCGCGCCGCGAAACGCGCCGAACACCGCGCCGGGCGCCACCTTGCGATGGTCCAGCGCGAAGCCGCTCACCTCGGCATCCTTGGCCGGATCAATCGAATCGGGCACGAGCGTGGAAAGGCGCATCATTCGGCCACCTCTTCGTCTTTGACCAACGGGGTCAGCTCAGAAATGTCGACGTCGCGGAACGCCTCGGGATAGACGCCCAGCAGCGGCGCGGCGCGCGACACGAAGGACTTCACCACCGGGGCCGCCGTATAAGCGGCCGTGCGGATGCCCGGGTAGCGCGCACTACCCTGCGGCTCGTCCATCATCACGATGACGACGTAGCGCGGCGCTTCCATCGGGAAAGCCGCAGCGAAGGTGGAGACCAGCGAGCGACGGGCATAGCCGCCATCCTTGGGCTTCTCGGCCGTGCCCGTCTTGCCGCCGACGCGATAGCCTTCGGCATCCGCATTGCGCCCGGTGCCGGTCTGCACGATCATCCGCAGCAACTGGCGCATCTTCGCGCTGGTCTGCTCGGAGAACACCCGGCGGGCGGCCACTTGTTCATTCGGCTTGCGCTTGAGAACGGTGGTGGGGTGCCAGATGCCGCCATTCACCAGAGCGGCATATGCGCTCGCCAGATGCATCGGCGTCACGGCGATGCCGTGGCCATAGGCCGTCGTCATGATGGTCGTGCGATACCAGCGCGACGGGAACAGCGTGCCGGCCTGTTCGCGGAGCTCCACGGTGGCCGGACGATCGAACTCAAGCGAGCGATAGGCAGCCTCAAGCGGCTTTTGCCCCATTTCATCGGCGATGCGGGCCGTGACAATGTTGCTGGAGTGGACCAGCGCCTCCGGCACCGTCAGCCAGCGGCCCAGGGGATGGTCATCCTTGATGGTGAAGCGCCCGACCGGCAGCGGCGCCGTGGCATCATAGCGCTTGCTCATGCTGACGATGACGCCCGCATCCATGGCGATGGCGAAGGACAGCGGCTTGAACGTCGATCCCAACTCGTAGCGCGCCTGAACCACGCGATTGCAGCGCGGCGACATGTCGCAGGTGATCTGGCCCCGGCGCATTTGGCCGTCCGGGCCCATCACCATCGGCGCCTCGACCGGCACCAGGCGGTTGGGATTAAACGTGGGCAGAGACGCCATCGCGATCACTTCGCCATTGCGCGAATCCAGCACGATGCCAACGGCGCCCTTGGCGCTCTGCTCCGCCATGCCGAGCGAAAGCTCTTCCTCCAGCGCGGCCTGAACGCGGCTATCGATGGAGAGCTGCAGCGGCTGCCCGCGCGTCTTTTCGTCAGTCAGCCGGTCATCGAACGCGCGCTCGACACCCATGGCACCGAACCCGTCCCGATTGACGAAACCGATAAGGTGCGCGGCCAGCGTGCGCTGCGGATACAGACGCTCCGCCTCACGCGGAAACTCGATGCCGATCTCGCCCAGCGCATTTACCGCGGCGACGTCGCGCGGGACGGCACGGGTGCGGAGGTAGTTCCACTGCCCGCCCGAGGTCAGCTTGGCGTAGAAATCCGCTTCGGACTGATCGGGGAAGATCGCGTGGAGCTTTTTGGCCAGATCGCGCGGATCGCCGAGCAGGCGGTCGCGGCGCACGGCAATGGCGTAGCCATCGATATCGCGCGCCAGCGGCACGCCATTGCGGTCGACAATGTCAGCGCGACCGGGAATCGGGATTGGGCTGGCCATGCGCTCCGCCTGGGTGCCGGCGTCGATGCCCATCCAGACCATTTTCGCCGCCATCACCATTGTGATCGCGGCGAAAATAAGCAGGAGGAGCATGATGCGGCCGTGGGCCACCGTGACCAAATCTGTCGGTTTCCGGGTCTCGGAACGCGGCTCCGGCCGCGCCAAAATGGTGGCCATCAGGGCACCATAGCTTCACTTAGAGCTGGGCCGCCCAGCAGCTTCTTGTCGAGCAGGGCCAGCCGGGCTGCCTTACGGGAGGCCGGATCAGGCTCGACAGTGCGGCGCGCCGCAGCTTCTGCCGGCGCGCGCGTTGCCGGCTTCGCCTTAACCTCCGCCACGGGCGGCCGCGGCTCGGCAGCCGAGGCAGTGCGAATGAACGCAAATTCCGAAGCGACATCAGCGCCGCTTCGCGCTGCCGGCTTTTCGACCACTGCCGCGACCGGCGCAGGCGGGGTATTCTGGGCCATCGCGGTCATGACGGGCGGCGGGCTGTAGCCGCCGGTCACCGGCGCCATGCGGTCCAGATTGGCGAGCGCGCGCTCATTGGGCAGATATTGCGCGGGCGCCGGCACATACAGGCGCAGATCGCTGGTGTTCCAAGCATGGAGCTGACGCATGGTTGCCCGCGCACCGAATTCTGCCTCCAAATAGCGGATGTCGGCGCGGGTCCAGCGGATCTGGTCGATCGTATGCCGCACCGCGTTCCGCTCCGTCGCCACCTGCAGGCTGATCAGATAGGCGGCGAGCGCCCCCATGGCGACCACGAGAATCCACATGATGCTTTGCAAGCGCTTGATGGCGATCATGATCGTGCTCCCACAGATTGGTGCATGGCAGGGGCTTCAGTTCGGATGGCGCTGCGCAGCGTTGCGGAGCGCGCACGGGGGTTGGACTTGAGCTCAGCATCGCCGGGGCGAACAGCGCGCGCGGGCTTCTGGAAGGTCGGACGCACGGCGGATTTGACTTCCGGCCGGTGGCGCGAGCCGGCACCCTCCTGCCCGCTGCGCGTACGGAGAAAATTCTTCACGATGCGATCTTCCAGGCTGTGGAAGGTCACCACCGCCAGCCGGCCGCCCGGGCGCAGCACGGCCTCGGCGGCATCCAGACCACGCTCCAGCGCATCCAGCTCGCCATTGAGGTGAATGCGGATCGCCTGGAAAGTCCGTGTCGCCGGATCGGTCTTGTCGCCGGGCCGCTTGCCGAGCGCCTTGTGGACCGCGCCGACGAGATCGCCGATGGTCGCCAGCGGGCGCGCCGCCACGACGGCACGCGCGACACGGCGCGACTGCCGCTCCTCGCCATAATGATAGAGGATGTCGGCCAGCTCGGTCTCATCGACGCGATTGAGAAATTCGGCTGCCGTTTCGCCGGACTGGCTCATCCGCATATCCAGAGGGGCGTCCGGAAAGCGGAACGAGAAGCCGCGCCGCTCGCGATCGAGCTGCATCGAGGAGACGCCGATATCCAGCGTCACGCCATCCACGCTGTCGACACCGGCCTCAGCCAGCAGCCGTTCCATCTGCGCGAAATTGCCGGCGAGAAGCGTAATCGCGCCCTCGCTGGCTGCGACGACCGCCTGCCCTTCTGCAATGGCATCAGGATCCTGATCGATCGCGAAGACCCGCGCACCGCGCGCGGCCATGGCGCGGCTGTACCCGCCGGCACCGAATGTGCCGTCGACATGACGCTCGCCAGGGGCAATGGCAAGCGCGTCCAGCACTTCGTCGAGCAGCACGGGGCGGTGCGGCTCGGCCGGCGGGTTCGCAAGGGAAGCCGCGCTCATCAGCGCTCCTCCCGTTTGGCCTTGAGCTCATCGAGGAAGGTTTCGCATTCCTCTATGGCAAGCAGGTTCGCCGAATTCTCGGCGAGGAAGCGCTCGGGGCTCCAAAGCTGGACGAGGCGACCGCCCCCCACAATGAAGAGCGCGTCGGTGATGCCGTACAACCGCCGAAAAGCCGGCGGCAGGGTGAACCTGCCGCCGGAGTCGATGGTAACGGTCTTGATGGTGCTCCAGAAGTTCGCGTCCGCCATTTCCGCGTCGAAATCCTCGCCACGGGTCATGGCGATGCGGGCGGCCTCGTCGAACTTGTTCTGAAAGAAATCGAGCTGTTTGCTGCCGAAAAGCGACACATATTTGCGGGTGGGGTCTGCCCGAACAAGCATGGTGCCGGGCTGGGTGCTGTGCTCATTCAGGACGGAGCGGAACGACATCGGCAGCGCGAAGCGCCCCTTGCCGTCCAGGGCACTGGCCCCGTTCCCCATGAAATAAGCCGATGACACCCCAACGAACTCCCTGCGCGGGGCACAGGCCTTCCCGCTCCGGAAAGCACCAAGCTGACCGGTTGATAGACTCGCGAAGATACGAGTGCCCCTAGGCCTGCGGTATTAGCAGTCCGCCCCCGGGGAGAAAAGGGAGAATCTTGGATAAAGTGGGAAATGATGGGAAAATCTTGGGCAGATTAGGGAGAAACGCCCTCCGTTTTTCTTATGTTCTCATTATGGCCCATATTTGTCCGAAACATGGGCTGGGAATAGCGGGGATTGCGCACCACCAGGGCCAGCAGGAGGGAAAGGACAAGCGCAGCGGCCAGCGCGAAGCGGAGACCCCGCACCAGAGCGGCCTCGTCCTTCACCCAACTCGTGAAAGTGCCGGTCGAGAGCGGCTCGTCGCGCAGCCACGCGGCGAGAACGTCCGGCGCATCGCTGGTGCGCAGCGCGCGGTCGGCCCCATCCTGCGAGGCCAGCGTCCAGAGGCGGTCATCGATCCAGTCCGCATCCGCCACCAGCAACGCCTGCCCCCTGCCCAATCGACAGGTCGCGAGGAATCCCTGCTCGGCGGGCGTGCAGCCGGCCGTCGGCTCGCGCACCACGAAGCGCGAGGCGCCTGCCACCTGCAGTAACGCGCCTGACGCCAAGGTGCGCCGATCCGACGCCTCGCCCCCATGGCCATCGCCATGGGATTGCGCGCTGAATTCCGCAGCCTCCAGTCGCACGCCCCAATGGGCCAGCAGCGGATCGAGCAGACTCGTGAGCGGCGGCCGCCCAGGATGGACGAGCGGGCGCGGGTCCGGCCAGAGCAATAGCGGATCGGCCAGCACCACCGCGCGTCCACCCGCGCGCACCCAGCGGTCCAGCGCGACCAGTTCTTCCGGCGCCATCGCGCGCGGCTGGGCCAGCAGCACCGCCGCGTGCCCGACAAGGCTCTGGTCATTGAGCGCATCCAGAGGGTGCAGGGCGACATGGAGGTCAAGCGCGCGCAACAAGGGCGAGCGCAGGCCGATCGACTGCGTCGCCGGCAATCCGTGAACGGCGCCCATGGCGACATCATGCAAGGGCAAGGCCGAGAACAAAGCGACGCTGGGCCGATCCCCGGCGGCGGCCGATTGGGAAGCATTGCGCATGGCCGGTACGGCCCAGTTCGCGACAAGCACAACCCCTGCGCACAGCGCCAGCGCCGAACCCAGCCTTACCCGGCGGGAGCGGCCTGCGACCAAGGCCCACAGACTGCCGACGATGGCCAGCCCGGCCGCGAGCGCGATCATGCCGGCCCAGGGCAGGCGAACAGATGCCAACCCGATCAGGCACAACGGCGGCAGCAGGACAACGACCCACAGAGCCGCAACCGTCGGCCAGCGCAGCCTCGCAGGAGCAGCCTCGGCGCGGTCACCCTGCCCGGCGCGGGCGGCGCGCGTCAGCAGAATTGCGCCCAGAATGATCCCCGCCGTTCCCGGCCACAGCCAATCGAGCGGATCGAGCCGTCCGGTCCGCAGGCTGGTGCCGGTCAGCCCGAGCAGAAGCGACAGGACGGCAGGGGCAAGCGTCGCCGCCAGCAGCAAGGCAGTGCGGGGCATCGCGGCAACCGGGCGACGGCTCAGGGCGTCTGCTGCTGGGCGGGGCGCTGCGATTGGGCCTGATCGCGGTCCTGATCCATGCGCTGACGCAATTGCGGATCGGGCTCCAGATCGGGTACGGGTGACGGCAGGATGGGCGCGGCGCTGTCCGATGTGGTCGGGGTGACGCCCAGATCCGCCAGCGGTTCATTGTTGGTCGGCGCCGGGGTGCCGGTCGTATTGGCGCCACCGGTCTGTGCGGCGGCGGACGACGCATCGCTCGACATCGTCGCGGTATCGCTCGTCCCATCCTGACGGACGGCATCGACGATGAGGTTCGCCAGCGTAACGACCAGCAGAACCGCGGCCAGCCCGACTAGGCCGATCTGCACGCGCTGCAGTTCCTCACGATGGGCGCGAACGTCGCTCTTGCGGCTCACTGCTTCCCGTTCGGGCCGACTGTCCGCCATCTTGCGCTCCCTAGTCCGCCAACCATGGGAAAGGCGTCAATCCCTTGGAAACCAGCCAGTCCCGATTGTAAAGCGTGGAAAGATAGCGAAGGCCCGTGTCGCATAGGATGGTGACGATGCGGCTGCCCGGCCCGAGCTTGCGCCCCAGCGCCACGGCACCCGCCACATTGATGCCGGTGGAAAGGCCAACGCACAGCCCCTCGCCCATCAGCTTCTCGACCCACATCATGCCTTCTTCGTCAGACATGCGGAACTGCGTGTCGATGGGCGCGCCTTCCAGATTGGCGGTGATGCGCCCTTGCCCGATCCCCTCGGCGACCGAGGAGCCTTCCGCCTTCAACTCCCCACGGGCGTAATAATTATACAGCGCCGCGCCATAAGGGTCGGTCAGCGCGATGGTGATCGCCTCGCTCTTCTGCTTGAGGCCGAGGCCGACGCCCGCGAGCGTGCCGCCCGTCCCGGCCGCGCAGGTGAAGCCGTCGATCCGCCCTTCCATCTGCGCCCAGATTTCCTCGGACGTGCCGACGATATGGGCCTTGCGATTGGCGATATTGTCGAACTGATTGGCCCAGATCGCGTTCGGCGTTTCCTCAGCGAGACGGCGCGAGGTGTGCACGAAGTGACCGGGATTGGCATAAGGCGCAGCGGGGACGAGCACCAGCTCGGCACCAAGCGCGCGCAACGTGTCCATCTTCTCGCGGCTCTGCGTCTCGGGCATGACGATGATCGTGCGATAGCCCTTGGCATTCGCGACCAGCGCCAGGCCGATGCCGGTGTTGCCGGCCGTCCCTTCGACGATGGTGCCGCCGGGCTGCAGCAAGCCCTTTTCCTCGGCATCTTCCACGATGAACAGGGCGGCGCGGTCCTTGACCGAGGCGCCCGGGTTCATGAACTCGCATTTGCCGTAGATTTCGGCGCCGCTGGCCTCGGACGGCCCGGCCAGCCGGACAAGAGGCGTATTACCGATGAGGGAGATCGTGTTGGGATGGACGGTCATAGCGACTGACTAGGACGACGAAGCGCGCTGGGCAAGGCAGGAGATTGCATGGCCGCCGCAAGCCCAGCTTGTCGCCCGAGGCGGCCGGAACGCGCTTATTCGGACCGGACGAGCGCCTGCTCGTCCTCGCCCTGTTCGCGGGCCGCGCGCCGATCCGTAAACCAGATGAAGATCAGCGTCATTTCGTAGAGGATGATGAGCGGAATGGCGAGCATGAGCTGCGAGACCACATCGGGCGGCGTGAGAACCGCAGCCACCGCCACCGCACCGACGATGAAGTAGCGCCGCGCACCCACCAATTGCGCGCGCGAGACGATGCCGGCGCGATTGAGCAGCATCACCAGCACCGGCAGCAGGAAGCTGATGCCAAAGGCCAGGATGAACTGCATGACGAGGCTGAGATAGCTGTCCACGCTGGGCAGCGCTTCCAGCTGCATCCCGCCTGCATCACCCTGAAAGCGCAGGAAGAAGTGAAATGCGGTCGGCATCACCAGATAATAAGCAAAGGCCGCGCCGCCGACGAACAGGATCGGCGTTGCCAGCAGGAAGGGCAGCAGCGCCCGCTTTTCCTTGGCATAAAGGCCCGGCGCGATGAACGCCCAGAGCTGGTTGGCGGTGATCGGGAAGGAGATGAAGAAGGCGCCGAACATGGCAACCTTCAATTCCACGAAGAACGCCTCATAAAGCTTTGTATAGACGAGCTTCCCTACGGAGTTGCCGAAACCCTGCTTGAGCGGCTCGACGAGAAAACCGAGAATGTCGCCCGCGAAATAATAGCAGACTGCGCCGGAAATGAAGAGCGCGGCGACGCAGCGCAACAGGCGCTTTCTCAGCTCGATGAGATGATCGAGCAGCGGCGCCTTGGTATCGTCAATGTCCTTCATGCGGTACGCGGTCCGTTCGACTCGTCGGGAGTGCCAAGCGGCAGGCTGGACTGCGCCATGCTTTCGCTCGCGGGCGCGTCGGGCTTGTGCGCCGGGCCGGCATCCTCGACCGTCTCGCCGGTATGGGACGGCACGTCATCGGTCGCGACCTTATCGTCACGATCCCCCAGCAGTTCCGGCGCGCTATGATCCTGCAGGGCGGGTGTGCTCGCCGGATCGCTGAACTCCGTATTGCGCGTTTCGTCCATGATCTTCTGGTTCTGCTTGGCCCACTGCTTCTGCAGTTCCTCAAGCTCGGCTTCGCGCACCATGGCGTCGATGCCGCTGCGGAAATGGCGCGCCATGCCGCGCGCCTTGCCGACGATCTGACCGAATTTATAGAGCGCGCGCGGCAGATCCTTGGGGCCGATCACGAGGACCGCCACCACCGCGATCAGCAGCAGCTCTGTGGACGCAATGTCAAACATGCCAGGTTGGCCTGATCAGACCGCCCGGATCAGCTTTCGAGCTTCTGCTCTTCGCGCGTCGCGCTGCTCTCGCCGGCTGCGGACTGGCGATCGATGCGCTGCGCAGGCTTCGCCGCGCTCGCCGTATCGCCGTCATCATCCGCAAGGCCCTTCTTGAAGCTCTTAATACCCTTGGCGACATCGCCCATCAGGCTGGAGATACGTCCGCCGCCGAACAGCAGCACGATCACCAGCACCAGTACGACCCAGTGAATCGGGGAACCGAAACCCATCAGAAATCTCCTGTGAATGCGCCCTAACTAAGCCCTGCGGGTCCATAGCGCAATGGCCATCCCGGCATCAGCCCTTGCCTCATCGAATAAGGCGATCAGTCCTCATCTTCTTCATCTTGTGGGTCATTTTCAAGACTCCCCTGCAAATCCAGCGATTCCATCGCCAGATCGACCGGATCAAGCAGGCCGGCAGCGCGCAGATCGTCGATCCCGGGCAGATCGCGCCGGCTGGAGAGGCCGAAGTGGCTGAGAAAATCAGGGGTCGTCGCATAAGTGAGCGGGCGTCCCGGCACCTCTCGCCGCCCCGCCGGGCGCACCCAGCCCGCCTCCATCAGCACGTCCAGCGTCCCCTTGCCGACCTGCACGCCGCGAATCGCCTCGATCTCGGCGCGGCTGACCGGTTCGTGATAAGCGATGATCGCCAGCGTCTCCACCGCCGCCCGGCTGAGCTTGCGCGGCTCCTCCCGCTCGCGGCGCAGGATATGGCTGAGATCGGCCGCCGTCTGGAAATGCCAGCGCCCGCCCCGCTCGACCAGTTCGATCCCGCGACCGGCATAATGCGCGGCCAAAGCCGACAGGCAGCCCCGGATATCGCCGTCCAGCCCGCTATGCCGCTGGATCTCGGCGACGGTCAGCGGGGCCTCGGCCGCGAACAGCACGGCTTCCACGAGACGCTCCATCTCGCTCGCAGCATGGGACGCCGGCGCGCTCATAACGGCACCGCTGGCGCGCGCAGGTACAGCGGCGCGAATGTCTCTTCCTGCCGCAGTTCGACGCGCCCCAGCCGCGCCAGCTCCAGCGCTGCGACGAAACTGCTGGCCAGCGCCGAGCGGCGCAGCTGCGGATCGGCCGTCTCGGGCAGGAACCGGCCCAGCTCGGCCCAGTCCAGCTCCATGCCGATCAGCCGCGACACCCGCTCAATGGCTTCATCCAGCGTCATGACCGGCCGGCGATGGACGATGTGGATGCGCGGCGCCGTCCGCGCCTTCACCTGCCCATAAGCCTGAATGATGTCGAACAGGCTGGCCTGCCACACGATTGCGCGCGGCCGGTGCAATCCTTCCGGCGCCGCGCGGGGGAAGACATCCCGGCCCAGCCGATCCCGCGCCATCAGGCGGGCGCCCGCCTCGCGCATCGCCTCCAGCCGCTGCAACCGCAGATGCAGGCGCAGCGCCAGTTCCTCGGGCGAGGGCTCGGGCTGCGCTTCCTTGGGCAGCAGCAGGCCGGATTTGAGATAGGCGAGCCACGCCGCCATCACCAGATAATCGGCGGCCAGTTCCAGCCGCAGTTCTGCGGCTTCCTCGATGAAGCGCAGATATTGCTCGACAAGGGCGAGGATGGAAATCTCGCGCAGATCCACCTTCTGCGTCCGCGCCAGCGCCAGCAGAAGGTCGAGCGGCCCCTCCCAGCTTTCCACCGAGACGGTGAGGATGGCATCGCCCGGCAGGCGGCGGACAGGCTCCATCCACTCGCCATCGAACAGCCCGGTCGGCGCCTGATTGGCAGGCTGGACGGGCGGGCTGGCGCTCATGCCGGCGCGAGCGCCAATAACGCGTCGCGCGTTGCCATCGCCTTCTCGCCCGGCCAGGCCGGATCGGCGCCGGCGGCGATGCTCGCCATCGCCCGGTCCAGCCGCTCACGCGCCGCGTCGGACATGTCCGGCAAGCGCGCGGCGATGGCTGTCATCTCGTCCATCCGCCCCCAGCAGTTGAGCGCGAGATCGCAACCGGCCGCGACCACCGCCTCGGCCAGTTCATCGGCGGGACCGTTCAGCGCCTTCATGTCGAGATCGTCGGACATCAGCAGGCCATCAAAGCCAATGGCGCCGCGAATAATCTCTCGAATCACATAAGGCGACAGGCTGGCCGGCCGATCCGCATCCCAGACGGTGTAGACGATATGCGCGGTCATGCCCGCCGGGGCGTGACGCAGTGCACGGAATGGCGCGAGGTCGCGCTCCATCTCATCGGCACTGGCCGAAACCGTGGGCAAAGCGAGATGGCTGTCGACCAGCGCGCGACCATGGCCCGGCATATGCTTGACGATGCCGGCGACGCCGCCATCCCTCAGCCCCTCCAGCGTCGCCCGGCCCAGCGCCGCGACCCGCATCGGCTCAGCGCCGAAGGACCGATCCCCAACAATGTCGCTCGCGCCGGGATAGCGCAGATCGAGCACAGGCGCGGCATTGGCGGTGATCCCGACTTCCGAGAGCATCGTGCCGAGCAGACGGGCGTTGCAGCGCGCCGCCTCCATGGCGCTTGAGGGCGCGAGATCATAAAGGGCATCGAAGCGCGCGGCGGGGGGACAGTCCGGCCAGTGCGGCGGGCGCATCCGGGCGACGCGGCCGCCTTCCTGATCGATCATGATGTACAGATCGTCCCGCCCGGCGATCTCGCGCAACTCATCGGTGAGCGCGCGCAACTGGGCGCGGTCGGCGATGTTGCGGCCGAACAGGATGTAGCCTGCCGGGTCGCAGGCGCGGAACAGCGCCCGCTCGTCTGCGCTGACACGCTCGCCGGCAAGGCCGAAGATGACCGGCTTCATCGCGCGGAGATCACCGGACGACGATGCAATTTTCGCCCGCCACGCGCAGCCGGCCGCAGGTGGCGGTGGCATCCGCCGGGGAGGCGACGCTGGCGCGCAGGCGATACAGGGTGCGTCCGCCCGTCTCGACCGGCTCGACGCTGTGTTTGAGGGCCGAGAGATAATCGAATCGGCCGGACTGCTTCTTCCAGACTTCCTCGGCGATGGCGCGCGAGGCAAAGGCGCCGAGCTGGACGCGCGGCCCGGTCAAGGTATCGACATCCTCGACCTTCGCCGGAGCCGGCGCCGCCGGCTTGGGCGTGGCGGCCGTCTTGACCGGCGCGATGACGGTGGGCTTTGCCGCCGGACGCTCCGCCGGGACAGCCAGAGCCGGCGCGGTCGGGCCGGTCTGCTTCAAATCGTCACGCGGTGCTTCCGGCACGCGGCTCGCATCGATGCGGCCCGAAGCCTCCCGGCCCTCGCTGGCTGCAAAGGCTTCGTCCCCTTCCCCATCGAAGGTGCGCGCGTCCGACGCGTTGGCCGGAACCTTGTAATCCTTGTTCTCCGCCGCGATCAGCGGTGCCGAGCCATCGCTGCCGCTGCGATCACGATTGCTGAACAGATAGCCGCCGGCGACAATCACCCCGAGCAGAACCAGGCCCAGCACCGCCAGACCGACAATGCGGATCGGGGACACCCTTTCGGTCTCTTCCTCGATTCCTGCGGGCTCCAGCCAGGGCAGCCGGTCCTCGTCATCAAGATTGAGACCGTTGTTCGGCTCCCCGGCTGACATCAGTTCATCTCCTCAAGCGCGCTGACGCCCATCAGGGCCAGGCCGTTGTTGATAACCTGACCGATTCCGGCGCTCAAGTGCAGTCGCGCCGCAGTGAGGCCCGCATCGCCCGCGACGATCACGCGCCGCTCGGGCTGATCATTGCCGAGGTTCCACCAGCCATGGAAGCTGGCGGCAAGATCGTAGAGATAGAAAGCGATGCGATGCGGCTCACGCGCATTGGCGGCAGCCTCGACTACGCGGGGGAAGGTGGCCAGTTGCTTGACCAGATCCAGCTCCTCCGGGCCGAACAGCGCGCTGTCCGCCGCGGGCAGACCGTCCGGGAAGCTCTCCTGCACCCGGCGCGCCAGCGAGGAAATCCGCGCATGGGCATATTGCACGTAGAAGACCGGATTGTCCTTGCTGGCTTCCACCACCTTGGCGAAGTCGAAATCCATCTGCGCATCGGCCTTGCGCGTCAGCATGGTGAAGCGCACCACATCCTTGCCGACTTCCTCGACGACGTCTGCCAGCGTGACGAAATTGCCGAGCCGCTTGCCCATGCGGACCAGCTCGCCACTGCGCATCAGGCGGACCATCTGCACCAGCTTGACGTCGAACTGGACCTTGCCGCCGGTCAGCGCAGCCACGGCGGCCTTGATCCGCTTGACGGTGCCGGCATGGTCGGCGCCCCAGATGTCGATCAGCTGGTCGGCATTCTCGGCCTTCTGGGCATGATATGCGAGGTCGGTGCCGAAATAGGTCAGACCGCCATCGGACTTGCGCACCGGCCGGTCGCTATCGTCACCGAACTGCGTCGCACGGAAGAGCGTCATTTCGGTCGGCTCCCAATCGTCAGGCAGTTCACCCTTCGGCGGCTCCAGCACGCCCTGATAGATGAGGCCCTCCGCCTCCAGCCGGGCCAGCGCCGCATCGACGCGGCCGGCCTGCTGCACGGCCGCTTCGGAGGCGAAGACATCATGATGAATGCCGAGCAGCGCCAGATCGGCGCGGATCATGTCCATCATCGCGGCGACGGCGCGCTCGCGGAACAGGTCGAGCCAGTCGGCTTCCGGGGCTCCGACGTAGCGGTCACCGAATTCCGCCGCCAGCGCCTGACCGATGGGGATCAGATATTCGCCCGGATAGAAGCCTTCGGGGATCGCGATCGCCTCGCCCAGCGCCTCCCGGTAGCGCAGATGCACCGAACGACCGAGCGTCTGCACCTGCGCGCCGGCATCGTTGATATAATATTCGCGGATGACGCTGTGTCCGGCATATTCGAGCAGCGCCGCCAGGGCATCGCCGACGACCGCGCCCCGGCAGTGGCCCATGTGCATTGGCCCGGTCGGATTGGCCGAGACATATTCGATGTTGACGCGCACGCCCTTGCCCATGGTCGAGCGGCCATAGTCGGCGCCGGCTGCATGGATGGCGGCCAGCTCGTCTTCCCAGGCAGTGCGGACAAGACGCAGGTTGATGAAGCCGGGGCCGGCGATCTCCACGCCGTCGACATCCGCGAGCGTCCGCAGCCGGCCGGCGATCAGCTCGGCAAGGGCGCGGGGATTGGTGCCGGCGGGCTTGGCCAGCACCATCGCGGCATTGGTCGCCATGTCGCCATGCGACGGGTCGCGCGGCGGCTCGACGGTCACGGCGGCGCGATTGAGGCCGGCGGGCAATTCGCCAGCCTGCACCATGTCGTCCAGAAGGCCGTCCAGCGCGGCGGCAATACGAGCGAAGATATTCATCGGGTCAGCGGTCCTGTCAGCATCGGCGGCGCGGCTGCAGGATGCTGCGGTCGTCCGGCCGCCGGAAAATATCAGCGGGTCACGTTATAGCGGAGCTGGTCGGTGGCCAGGTTGAAACCCAGGAGCAGCTCGAAGCTGCTTCGCTGGATCGCCTCGCGCACTTCCGGGCGGGCCAGCGGATCGAGCGCGGCGTCCTGGTCGCCCGTCTTGCGCGGGCGGGTAATCATGCGCTCGATCTCGGGCGGCAGGGTCGCCGCACTGCGATCGATATAGGCAGAGGTGCTGCCGGTCGCCTCGGCACGCAGCGCGCCCTCAGCGAAATTCAGTCGCACCATCGTGACGCGCTTGGCGGTCACCGCCGTCGCGCCGCGCACGACTGCCGCGAAGACGGGCAGATCGACCGTCCGCGCCGGGCCGGCATCGCGGCGCACCGCAACAACCTTGTAGCCGACCTGGGAATAAATGTCGGTCTCGCCCGTGGTGCAAGCCGGCCGCACATCGGTGAGCGTCGCGACCACGTCGATCGCGCGCGCGTCGCGGCTGTCGGCCGGGTCGAACAGGGTAACGTCGCCGGTGTGCGCGGCCACGGCCACGGTCGGGCATGCGGTGCGGAACTGGATGATGCCTTGTCCGGCGGAGTCGATGTCGCCGCGCTTCGCGCAGCCGGCCATCAGGGCGACAAGAGCTGCCAGAACGGCGGGTTTCGAGAGAGCGGCGATCCGCACGATGGCTCCAATTCCTTCATTCTGGCGCGCGCGGGATATCCCACGCACAATCGGGTCCGCGCTTCTTAGTCGCGCTCCCACGGGCGCGCAACCGAAAGGGCACGTCGCCCGGACGGGCTGCAAAGACCTCGCCCGGACCAGATGACCGCAGGATGAACCAGATGACCGTTGCGCCCTTACCCATTCTTCCGGCTTTCCCTCAGGCGGCCATGCCCCTAATGGGACTGGATGGATGGATCGACACATATGCCCGACATGCCTGCCTCTCGCCAGCGCCCCGCCCTCACCGTTCTGGTCGCCGCACCGCGCGGCTTCTGCGCCGGTGTCGACCGCGCGATCATGATCGTGGAGCGGGCGCTCGAGAAGTTCGGCGCGCCAGTCTATGTCCGGCACGAGATCGTCCACAACCGCTTCGTCGTCGATGGGCTGCGCGCCAAGGGCGCCATCTTCGTGGACGAGCTGGATCAGGTGCCCGATGGGCGGCCAGTCGTCTTTTCCGCCCATGGCGTGCCCAAGGTCGTGCCCGCCAATGCCGAGGCGCGCGGTCTCGATTATCTCGATGCGACCTGCCCGCTGGTCTCCAAGGTCCATCGACAGGCCGAGCGGCAGGTGGAGGCCGGGCGCCACATCCTGTTCATCGGCCATGCCAACCATCCCGAGGTGATCGGCACGTTCGGCCAGGTGCCGGACGGCGCGATGACGCTGATCGAGACGCAGGCGGATGCCGAGGCCTTCCAGCCCGCCCCCGGCGTGTCGCTGGCCTTCCTCACCCAGACCACCCTGTCCGTTGACGATACCGCGGAGATCGTCGCGACGCTGGAGCGGCGCTTTCCGGACATTGCCGCGCCGAAGGGCGAGGACATCTGCTATGCGACCTCCAACCGCCAGGCCGCGACCAAGGAAATCGCCCGTCGTGCGCAGGCGGTGATGGTCATCGGCGCGCCGAACAGCTCCAACTCCATGCGGTTGGTCGAGGTCGCCGACCGCAGCGGCGCGCGCGCCCGCCTGATCGAAACCGCCGACGAAATCGACTTCGACTGGCTGGCCGGCGTCGAGACGCTGGGCGTGACCGCCGGGGCCAGCGCGCCCGAAGTGCTGGTGCGCAGCGTGATCGACAAGCTCGCCACCCGCTTCGACGTGACCGAGGAGGAAGTGCTCACCACCACCGAATCGATCACCTTCAAGCTGCCGCGCGGCCTGGAAGCGGCCTGAGCCATGGCTGTCTACACGCAGGTGCCGGCCGAGACGCTGGCGCTCTTCCTCGAACGCTACGATGTCGGCACCCTGCTCGCCGCCAAGGGCATCGCCGAGGGCGTCGAGAACAGCAACTATCTGGTCGACACGACCGGCGCGGACGGCAACGGCGCCCGCTTCATCCTGACGCTCTACGAAAAGCGCGTGGATGTGGCGGACCTGCCCTTCTTCATGGATCTGCTCGATCATGTCGGCGCGCGCGGCTGCCCGGTGCCGCGCTTCATCCACGATCGCGAGGGCAAGGCACTGCAGACGCTGCGCGAGCGGCCCGCCGCCCTCATCGAGTTTCTGAACGGCGTGTCGGTGACGCATCCGACCCCGCCGCAGGCCCGGTCTGCAGGCGCGGCGCTGGGGCAGTTTCACCGCGCCGCCGAGGGCTTTTCCGGCGAGCGCCCCAACACGCTCGGCCCGGAAGGATGGCACCGCCTCGCCAATGAGTGCGGCGGCGCGCTGGATACCATCCAGCCGGGGCTGGAACAGCGCGTACGGACCGAACTCGCCTATCTCGACGCGCATTGGCCGCAGGCGCTGGCGCGTGGCGTCATCCATGCCGATCTGTTTCCGGACAATGTGCTGATGCGCGGCGATGAGGTCGGCGGACTGATCGACTTCTACTTCAGCTGCACGGACATCCGCGCCTATGATCTCGCCATCATGCATGGCGCCTGGTGCTTCGGGCCCGACGGGCGGGACTTCGACAGCGCCGTGGCTTTGGCGCTGATCGCGGGATATCGCGCGACGCATGGGCTGACCGCGGAGGAATATGCCGCGCTGCCTGTCCTCGCACGCGGCGCCGCGCTGCGCTTCCTGCTGACCCGCGCCTATGACTGGATCAACACGCCCGCCAATGCGCTGGTGACGCGCAAGGACCCGCTGGCCTATCTGCGGCGCCTCGACTTTTATGCCGAAACGGACGCAGCGGCGCTGTTCGGCTCGGCCTCGTGAAAACCGTCCAGCTATTCACCGACGGCGCCTGCAAGGGCAATCCCGGACCGGGCGGCTGGGGCGTGGTGCTGCGCTTCAACGGCCATGAGAAGGAGCTTTCCGGCGGGGAAGCGCACACCACCAACAACCGGATGGAGCTGATGGCCGCAATCGCCGGCCTCAACGCCCTCAAGGGGCCGTGCCATGTGATCCTGTCCACGGACAGCAACTATGTGAAGGACGGCATCACCCGCTGGATTCACGGCTGGCAGCGCAATGGCTGGCGCACCGCCGACAAGAAACCGGTCAAGAATGCCGACCTCTGGCAAGAACTGCTCGCCGCCGTCGCGCCCCACCGGATCGACTGGCAATGGGTAAAGGGCCACTCCGGCCACCCGGAAAACGAGCGCGCCGACCGCCTCGCCAGCGATGCGGCGGAGCGGGCGCGGGGTTAGGCTTTCGCGCCTCCGGGCTGCTGTTCGCGTTAGCCCCATAGCGCCCGGTTTTACGCCGGCTGGAACGTCCGCCGCCAACCTTCGTTACGGCGTGGAGCCGATCCTGGGCTCGTTAGCCAAAGATCGGACTGTTATGCCGCCACGCACCCTGATCCAGTTCTTCCATTGGTACACGCAGGATGGAGGGCTGCATTGGGATGAGGTGGCTGACAGGAGCGCCAGCCTGGCGGGCATCGGCATCACCGATGTCTGGCTGCCACCGGCCGGCAAGGGGGCGGCGGGCGGCTATTCGGTTGGGTACGATGCCTATGACCTGTTCGACCTCGGCGAGTTCGACCAGAAGGGCACGGTGGCGACCAAATATGGCGATCGCGCCGCGCTCGAACGGGCCTGCGCTGCCCTGCGCGATGCCGGATTGCGGGTGATCCACGACGTTGTCTTCAATCACAAGATGGGCGGGGATGAGACGGAGCAGGTGCGCGTGCGCCGGGTCAATCCGGATAACCGCACCGAGATCGAGGACGAAGCTTTCGAGGCGCGCGCCTATACGCGCTTCACCTTCCCGGGGCGCAATGGCGCCTATTCCAAGTTCATCTGGGATGCCCGCTGCTTCAGCGGCGTGGACCATCTCGACGAGCCCAATGAAAATGGCGTCTTCAAGCTCGTCAACGACTATGGCGATGGCGAGTGGAACGCCGAGGTGGACGAGGAACTCGGCAACTTCGACTATCTGATGGGATCGGACATCGAGTTCCGCAACAACGCCGTCTATGAAGAGCTGAAATATTGGGGCCGCTGGCTGGCCGAGCAGCTTCCGGTCGATGGCTTCCGCCTCGATGCCGCCAAGCATATCCCGGCCTGGTTCTTCCGCGACTGGGTAGGGCATATGCGGGAGAGCGTGGCGGACGATCTGTTCGTGGTCGCCGAATATTGGCACCCGGACATGACCGCCCTGCAAACCTATCTCGACCGGGTCGATCATCAGCTCGCCCTGTTCGACGTCGCCCTGCATCACCGCTTTCACGAGGCCTCGTGCGCGGGCGACGCGTTCGACATGCGGACGATCTTCGACGGCTCGCTGGTGGCGGTGGCCCCGGACCGGGCGGTGACGATCGTGGCAAACCACGACACCCAGGCGCTGCAGGCCATGGAAGCACCCGTCGAGACCTGGTTCCGTCCGCTGGCTTATGCGCTGATCCTGCTGCGCGACGCCGGGGTGCCGTGCGTGTTCTATCCCGATCTCTATGGCGCGCGGTACAAGGATACGGGCGGCGATGGCGAGACTCATGAGGTCGAGATGCCGCCGATTGACGGCCTCGAGAAGCTGATCGAAGCGCGGCAGCGTTTCGCGCATGGCCCGCAGACCGACCTGTTCGACGACCCCCATGCCATCGGCTTCATCCGCCACGGCACCGGGGATGCGCCGGGCTGCGTCGTGCTGCTCACCAATGCGGGCGATGCCACCAAGGTCTTCGATCTCGGCCCGGACCATGCCGGCGCGGGCTTCCGCGATTATCTCGGGCATTGCGAGGAAGAAATCTGGTCGGACGACGAGGGACGGCTGACCGCGCGGGTGAATGGCGGAAGCGTGAGCGTGTGGGTGCGCAGCGACGCATTTTGAGGGGCTCAGCGCCAGCGCATTGCCCTTTTGGGAACTCCGGGGCGACCGATGCTCAGGAACGACCCTCCAACATCGCGCGTTGGCTCAATTGAAAGGAGTTCTCAGATGGAAGATGAGGTTCACAAGACCACCGAAGACGCCCGTGCCGGCCAGACGCCGCACATCGTCCGTTATGTGCTGAGCATCTCGCTCGTGCTTGCGGTGATTGTGATGGCGGTCGTTCTGTTCTGGGGCTCGGCCCAGAGCTGACGCCGGCCTGAACGCGCTTTTGCGCGCAAAAAAGTGGGGCCGGACGCGGCCGGCCCACATTCCTTAAATATCGCGGCGCCCGAGCAAGCGCAGACGCAGGGCGTTGAGCTTGATGAAGCCAGCCGCATCCCGCTGATCATAGGCGCCCGCATCATCCTCGAACGTCACGACCTTCTCGCTGTAGAGCGAATTGGGCGACTTGCGGCCCACGACGATGCAGCTGCCCTTATAGAGCTTGAGGCGGACCGTGCCCGCGACCTTCAGCTGGCTGTGGTCGATTGCTGCCTGCAGCATCTCGCGCTCGGGTGAGAACCAGAAGCCGTTATAGACCAGTTCCGCATAGCGCGGCGCCAGTTCGTCCTTGAGATGGGCGGCGCCGCGATCCAGCGTCAACTGCTCGATGCCGCGATGGGCCAGCGCATAGATCGTGCCGCCCGGCGTCTCGTACATGCCGCGCGACTTCATGCCGACGAAGCGGTTCTCGACCAGATCGAGCCGGCCAATGCCGTGCTTGCGGCCCAGTTCGTTGAGCGCCTCGAGCAGCGTCGCGGGGCTCATCGCCTGGCCATTGAGGGCCGTGCCGTCACCCTTTTCGAAATCGACGGTGATATATTCCGGCGTGTCCGGCGCATCCTGGGGATTGACGGTGCGCGAATAGACATAGTCCGGCACCTCCTCCCACGGATCTTCCAGCACTTTGCCCTCCGAGGAGGTGTGCAGCATGTTGGCGTCGGTGGAGAACGGCGCTTCGCCGCGCTTGTCCTTGGGCACCATGATCTGGTGCTGCTCGGCCCATTCGATGAGCTTGGTGCGCGAGGTCAGATCCCACTCGCGCCACGGCGCAATGACCTTGATATCCGGCTGGAGCGCATAATAGCCAAGCTCGAACCGCACCTGGTCATTGCCCTTGCCGGTCGCGCCGTGGGACACGGCATCGGCCCCGACCATCTTGGCGATCTCGATCTGGCGCTTGGCGATCAGCGGCCGCGCGATGGAGGTGCCAAGCAGATACAGCCCCTCATACATGGCGTTGGCGCGCATCATCGGGAAGACATAATCCCGCACGAATTCCTGGCGCAGATCGTCGATGAAGATGTGCTCGGGCTTCACGCCGGCATTCAGCGCCTTCTGCCGGGCCGGCTCCAGCTCCTCGCCCTGTCCCAGATCGGCCGTGAAGGTCACGACCTCGCAGCCATAATGGATTTGCAGCCACTTGAGGATGACGCTGGTATCGAGGCCACCGGAATAGGCGAGAACAACGCGCTTGATGGTGTCGGACATGGCGACAGGGGTCTTTCGAACTGGAGGTCGAGGATCAGGCCGGTCGCCTATCAGCGTCGCTCAAAACGCGCAACCTGTGAGGGACGCCGGGCGCGCCAATCCGCTGGCAGCCCGCCACTAGTCATCGGCAAGATCGATCATTGAGACGACTTTAATCGATTTTCGTTCTTGAACGGGTGGCATTATTGTCAGCCTTGGAACGCAGCCTGCAGCCTGCGTCCATTGCTCGCCGGTTCCCCACGGCCGCGCGGGCACCTGCTGCCCCGGCACCCCCCTCCTGCCGGGGCAGCTATCGCCTCCCGACATTCCCCAGCATCCAGCAAGACCACGGCAGCTTTGCGCTGGCCTAAATCAAACCGCCCGGCCCCATCTCTGGAGCCGGGCGGCGAAGCATCCGTCATGGAAGAGGGATTATGCCGCGAGATCGAACCGGTCGGCGTTCATCACCTTCACCCAGGCCGCGATGAAGTCGGCCACGAACTTGTCGGCAGCGTCGGACGACGCGTAGACCTCTGACAGCGCCCGCAGCTGGGAGTTCGATCCGAACACCAGATCGGTGCGGGTCGCGGTCCATTTCTCCGTGTCCGTCTTGCGGCAGGTGCCGACGAACACCTCGTCCCCGCGATCATCGACTTCCTTCCACGCCGTGCCCATGTCGAGCAGGTTGACGAAGAAGTCGTTGGTCAGCTGGCCGGGACGATCCGTCAGCACGCCTTCCTTGCGACCATTGTGATTGGCACCGAGCACGCGCAGCCCGCCGACCAGCACCGTCATCTCCGGCGCGCTCAGCCGCAGAAGCTGGGCGCGGTCGATCATCAGCTCCTCGGTCGGCACGCTGAAGCGCACCTGCAGATAGTTGCGGAAGCCGTCTGCCTTGGGCTCCAGCACGGCGAAGCTCTCGGCATCGGTCCAGTCCTGCACGGCATCGGTACGACCGGGGATGAACGGCACGGTCACTGCGCGCCCCGCTGCCTTGGCGGCCTGCTCGATGCCGACGCTGCCGCCCAGCACGATCAGATCGGCAATGCTCACCTTCTTCCCGCCCGGTGCCGCCGCATCGAAGTCCGCCTTTATGCCCTCGTAGACATTCAGGACGCGGGCCAGTTGCGCGGGCTCATTGACCTCCCAGTCCTTCTGCGGCGCAAGGCGGATGCGCGCGCCATTGGCGCCGCCCCGATGGTCCGAGCCGCGATAGGTGGAGGCCGAGGCCCAGGCGGTGGTGACCAGCTCAGCCACGGACAGGCCCGATGCCGCGATCTTCTCCTTGAGCGCGGTGACATCGGCGGCGTCGATCGGCGCATGGTCGGCCTTGGGGATCGGGTCCTGCCAGATCAGGTCTTCCGCCGGCACCTCCGGGCCGAGATAGCGCGCCTTCGGCCCCATGTCGCGGTGACACAGCTTGAACCAGGCCCGTGCGAAGCAATCCGCGAAATAGTCCGGATTCGCCCGGAATTTCTCCATGATCACCCGATAGGCGGGGTCCATCTTGAACGCCATGTCCGCCGTGGTCATCATCGTCGGCACATGCTTGGCAGGATTGTGCGCGGCCGGGGCCAGCGTCTCGGGCGGATTGCCGACCGGCTGCCACTGCTTCGCGCCGGCGGGACTGCGCACCAGCTCATACTCATGGTCGAGCAACATGTCGAAATAGCTCATGTCCCAGCTGATCGGCGTCGGCGTCCACGCGCCTTCGATGCCGCTGGTGATCGTATGATCGCCGATGCCGCTCTCATGACTCGACTGCCAGCCCAGGCCCTGCTGCGCGATGTCTGCGCCTTCCGGCTCGGCGCCGATCTTGGAGGCATCGCCCGCGCCGTGCGCCTTGCCGAAGGTGTGGCCACCGGCCGTCAGGGCAGCTGTCTCTTCATCGTCCATGCCCATGCGCTTGAACGTCTCGCGAATGTCCCGTGCGGACTGGAGCGGATCGGGATTGCCGCCCGGCCCTTCCGGGTTGACGTAGATGAGGCCCATCTGGATCGCGGCGAGCGGGTCTTCCAGCGCGCGGCCCTCGGCCTCGTCAATGCGGGTGAGGTTGCCTTCCTGGCCCACCCACTGCTCCTCGGTGCCCCAGTAGATGTCCTTCTCCGGCTCGAACACGTCGGCCCGGCCGCCGCCGAAGCCAAACACCGGCCCGCCCATCGATTCGATCGCGACATTGCCGGCGAGGATCATCAGGTCCGCCCAGCTCAGCTTGGCGCCATATTTCTGCTTGATTGGCCAGAGCAGCCGGCGAGCCTTGTCCAGATTGGCGTTGTCCGGCCAGCTGTTGAGCGGGGCGAAGCGCTGCTGCCCGCTATTGGCGCCACCGCGACCGTCACCGGTGCGATAGGTACCCGCCGAGTGCCACGCCATGCGGATGAAGAATGGGCCATAATGGCCGTAATCCGCCGGCCACCAGGGCTGGCTGTCCGTCATCAACGCATGGAGGTCGCGTTTGACGGCCTCATAATCCAGCATCTTGAACGCTGCGGCATAGTCGAAATCGTCCCCCATCGGGTCGGTGGAGAGACCGTTTCGCTGGAGAATTTCGAGCGAGAGCTGGTTGGGCCACCAGTCCCGGTTGGTGCGGCCCAGCAGCGAGCGCATCGCTGCGGACGTCTTCATCGGGCAACCCGACGGCGAACCACTTGTTTTCGCGTCCATTTCAATATCCTTCCCGATCAAAATTCATTGAGGGGAGATTATCGAACACTGGCCGCCTGAAACAGCGATTAAACTTCGTTATTGAAAGCTAGATTTTCGATCAAGGATCAGCCCTTGGCGCGATAGCGCGCCTCGGCCTGCGCCATATAGTCCCGCGTGATCGGCAGGGTGTGGCGATTGCGGACGAACTGGAGTTGGTAGATCGTCTGGCTGCCATAGAGGAAGCCGGACGCTGCCGCCGCCAGATAGAAAGTCCACATGCGGAAGAAGCGCTCGTCATACAGGGCGACGATCTCCGTCTTCGCCGCAAGCGTGCGCTGATACCAATGCTCGAGCGTATAGTAATAATGCATGCGCAGCACTTCGATGTCGGTCAGCAGCAGGCGGTTGGGCTCGCTGCCTTCCATGATCTCCGACAACGCCGGGGCGTAACCGCCGGGGAAGATATATTTGCGCATGAAGCCATCCGTCGATGACGGGCCATTGAGGCGGCCGATGGTGTGCAGCAGCATCACCCCGTCCGGCTTCAGCAGGTTATGGCAGGTGCGGAAGAACTCGCGATAATGGCGCACGCCGACATGCTCGAACATGCCGACCGAAACGATGCGATCGAACGTGCCGTTCACATCGCGATAATCGATCAGCTCGAACCGGACGCGATCGGCGACGCCCGCCTCCTGCGCTCTGCGCCGCGCGACCTTGAGCTGCTCCTCGGACAAGGTGACGCCGAGCACGTCCACATCCGCCACGCGGTTGAGATAAAGGGCCATGCCGCCCCAGCCACAGCCGATATCCAGCACCTGCTGACCGGGCTTCAGATCGAGCTTGGCGGCGATATGCGCCTTCTTGTCGATCTGCGCCTGCTCCAGGCTCACTGCATCGGGGTCGGTAAAGTAGGCGCAGCTATATTGCCGGTCCTTGTCGAGGAACAGCGCGTAGAGCTTGTCCGACAGGTCGTAGTGATGCGCGACATTGGCCTTGGAGCGACTGCGCTTGTTGTAATTGTCGCGCCAGTGCTTGATCCGCTCTCCCAGCCAGCCGAGCAGGCTCGGCTCATCGAGCGTCTTGCCGCTTTCCAAAGGCGAATTGGCCGCGACGAGCATGATCAGGTTCCAGATGCTGCCCTGCTCGATGATGAGCTTGCCATCCATGAACCCTTCGGCCGCGCCGAGCGCGGGATTGGTCAGGATGGCGCGTGCGGCGGCATCGTCGGTGAAGCGGATGGCGACGTCCGGCCAACCCCTCACGGCTGTTCCCAACACTTCCTGCGACTCATCCGCATAGCGGATGGTCAATGTGCCCTGACTGATGATCTTGCCGAGCAGGCGACCCAATATTCTCATGGCGCGCGTTTATAGCGCGGCGGATCGTTCGGTCACCCCCTTTCACGAAGAGCGGGCGCTTTCCCTGACCGGTCCATCTGCTATTCCGCTGTCTCGGCCCATCGGAGATGAGACGATCATGACCACCCCCAGCTTCCACAGCTACCGCCCGGCCGATGGTCATGGGCTGGCGCACAATCCGCTGAATGCCATCGTCGCGCCGAGGCCGATCGGGTGGATCGGGACGGTCAGCGCGACCGGCGTGCCCAATCTCGCGCCCTACAGCTTCTTCAATCTCTTCGCCTACAGCCCGCCGATCATCGGCTTCTCATCCAGCGGCGTGAAGGACAGCCTGACAAACGCGCGCGCGACTGGCGTCTTCACCTGGAACCTGGTCGGCCGCTCCCTGGCCGAGGCGATGAACGCCACATCGGCAGAGGTCGCGCCGGACATCGACGAATTCGCGCTCGCGGGGCTTGAACCGCTGGCCTCGGTGGAGATCGCGGCACCGCGCGTCGCGGCCAGTCCGGTGCAGTTCGAATGCCGGGTGACAGACATCATGCCGCTGCGTGGCCTTTCCGGCGCGCAAAGCGGCAATGTGATGGTGTTTGGCGAAGTGGTCCACATCCACATCGATCCGGCCTGCCTGCATGACGGCATTTATCGCACCACCGATGCCGTGCCGGTGGCGCGGGGTGGAGGTCCGGCCGATTATTACGAGATCCGGCCCGACACGCAGTTCCTGATGAAGCGCCCCGGCTGAACGCTCGGCTCAGCCGAGCGCGGCCTGCTTCTCGGCCGCGAGCCGATCAAGCTCGGCGCGGCTCTTCTTTTCGCTGGCGGATTTGAGCTGCCCGCAGGCGGCCATGATGTCGCGACCGCGCGGCGTGCGCACCGGCGCGGAAATACCCGCCTCGAACACGATGTCGGAGAAGCGCCTGATCCGCTCCGGGGTGGAGCATTCGTAAGGCGCGCCGGGCCACGGGTTGAAGGGAATGAGGTTCACCTTGGCCGGCAGACGATATTGGCGGAGCAGACGGACCAGTTCGCGCGCATCCTCATCGCTGTCATTCTTGTCCTTGAGCATCACATATTCGAACGTGATGCGACGGGCATTATTGGCACCGGGATAGTCGGCACAGGCCTGGAGCAGCTCTTCCAGCCCGAACTTGCGGTTGAGCGGCACGATCTCGTCGCGCACCTCCTTGGTGACGGCGTGGAGCGAGACGGCCAGATTGACGCCGATCTCCTCGCCGGCGCGCGCCATCATCGGCACCACCCCGCTGGTGGAGAGCGTGATGCGACGCTTGGAGAGCGCCAGCCCGTCGCCATCCATCACCACCTTGAGTGCATCGCGGACATACTCGAAATTGTAGAGCGGCTCGCCCATGCCCATCATCACGATGTTGGTGAGCAGGCGCCCGTCCGGGCTGTACTGCGGCGCGTCGTCGTCTTCATCCTCTTCGACCTCGCCGAAGCCGGCCATGCTGCCCTTTGGCCACTCGCCCAGCGCATCGCGCGCGAGCATCACCTGCCCGACGATCTCGCCCGGCGTCAGATTGCGCACCAGCCGCATCGTGCCGGTGTGGCAGAAGCGACAATTGAGCGTGCAGCCGACCTGGCTGGACACGCACAGCGTCCCCCGGTCCGCATCGGGGATGAAGACCATTTCATAATCCTGCGCGTCGTCGGAACGCAGCAGCCATTTGCGCGTGCCATCCGAGCTGATCTGCGCTTCTACCACATTGGGCCGCCCGACGACGAAGCGCTCGGCCATCCAGCCCCGCATCGGCTTGGCCAGATCGGTCATGCGCTCGAAGTCGGTCTCACCGCGATGATAGAGCCAGTGGAAGAGCTGCTTGGCGCGCAGCTTCGCCTGCTTCTCATCGAGACCGGCCGCACTCAGTTCGGCCTTGATCTGGGCGCGGGAGAGACCAACGAGATCGACCCGCCCGTCCTCGCGCGGCGTGATCGCGCGGGGGACCGGCACAGGATCGACATGGCCGGGGATCGGCATGAGGGGCGTCGCAGTGTGGGGCATGGGGGCGCATATAATCGCATGTTGGAGCTTGCGCCAGTGGCGTTCACTAACGCCGATCCCGGCAGAGCATCCCCATACGAAACCGGATCTCCCGTCGTTGCGGGAACCCGGCGAGCGAGGAGCCGTTACGCTTTGGTCGTCCGGGCCCCTCTGGCGCTTGCTCACAAGCGTGATGTCGGACGCCCCATCGCGCCCGAGGCACATCATTCCACATATGCCATTCCCGTGGAATCCTTCGGCGCCTATCGGAGGATTGATCCATGAAGTTCGCGTTCCCGCTCCCCCTCGCCGCCCTGGCCTCGCTCGCCTGCGCGACGCCCGCCCTCGCCGCGGACCGTGCCCCGACCGCGGGGGAGGCGAAGGCCATCACGGCTGTGCTACACGACGCGGGCTTTAAAAGCTGGGACGAGATCGAGTTCGACATCGACGACAACCGCTGGGAGGTCGATGACGCGCGCGATGCGCAGGGCCAGCAGTGGGATCTCCATCTCGCCCCGAAAACCTACGCGATCGTCCGCCGCGAACGAGACTGACGGCGGGCGGACTAGTTCGCAAAGCGCTTGAAATAGCTGCTGTGCAGCCAGCGCGGACGCTCCGGCGCATTGGCGACGCGCTGGGTGAGCGCGATGACATAGTCGGTCAGCTTCACGCCCTCGGCCTTCATCACCGGCTGCAGAAGATCATCCTGGGGAGAATGGTAGATATTCGCGCGCCACGCGGCCTCCACCGCCTCTTCCGGCGTCCCGAGCTTGAAACCATATTTGGGGAAGAGCGCCGGGATGCCCTGCTTTATGAAGCTATATTGATCCGACCGGATGAACACGTTGCGATCCGGCTTGGGGTCCGGGACGATGGGTAGGCCCATCGCCTCGCTCACCGCCTGCGCATGAGCGCCGAGCGTGCTCTCCTCATAGCCGATGGGCGTGATGCTGGTCAGCGGAAAGATCGGCAGCGGCATATCCAGATTGATGTTCGCCACGATCGAGCCGGCCGGCACCGTCGGACGATTGGCGAAATAGCGCGAGCCGAGCAGGCCCTTCTCTTCTGCGGTGATGATGGCGAACAGGATTGAGCGGCGGGTCTTCCGGGGCGCCGCCGCCAATGCCCTGGCCGCCTCGATCATGCTGGCGACGCCGACGGCATTATCGAACGCCCCGTTATAGATGGCATCGCCATTGACCGGTGTTCCGATGCCATAGCCGTCCAGATGCGCCGAGAGGACGACATATTCCGAGGCCAGTGCCGGGTCCGATCCGGGCAGGACCGCGATGATGTTGTTGCTGCTGAGCGGCTTTTGGGTCGCCTGGATCGTCGCGGCAAAACGGCCCGGCAGATCGAAGACAGGCAGCGGCGCCGATGCGTCCGACAGGGCGGACAGCGCCTCGAAGCTCTGCCCCGTGCCCTCGAACAGCAAGCCGGCCTTTTCCGGCGAGAGGGTCGCCATCATGAAGGGCACCGAGACATCGCGCAGGGCCGGATCGGCCAGAAACATGGAGGAGAGGCTCGCATTGCCGACCTGCCGCTCCCATCGGATCTCGACCTGTTTGGGGGTGGTGAGCGCAATCATGCCGAGGGCGCCACGCTCAGCGAGGAGCTTCGCGCGCGCCGAGCGCGCATCGGACTTCAGCGCGCCCGAAATGTCGGCCGGGCCGCCGGACAGCACGACCACCACCTTGCCCTTGACGTCGATCCCCGCGAAATCGTCGTGACCGGCCTCAGCTATGGAGAGGCCATAGCCGGCAAAGACCAGTGGCGCGTCGATGCTGGCCGGCATGGGCGTGTTGCCACGGAAGAACAGATCCTGCGGGGTCGCCAGAACCACATCGCCCGACGCGCGCTTGAGCACCGCCGTGCTCGCCGGCTGATCGAAGCGCTGCTCGACCAGATCGACACGCTGAAAATAGCCGTCCGTTCCCGCCGCCCGCGCCCCAAGCTTGCGAAAGGACGCGACGACATAATCGGCCGCGCGATCATAGCCCGGCGTGCCGGCTCCGCGCCCTTCATTGGCGTCGCTGGCAAGTTCCTCGACATGGCCCCACCAGGCATTGATCCGGTCAGGCGATGGTTCGGGCAATTGCGCAGCCAGTGGCGTGGCGATCAGGCAGCCAATGACTGCCCCTAGGGCGTGGCGATAGAACATGAAGCATGGTCTCCCCGGACGATGCGCCGCATGCTGCAATGCAACAAGAGCGCTGTCAACGCGTGGCGGGACCGGGAAAGCAGCGCTTAACGTCGCCGCGCGCAGCCCAGCGCCGCCGCATCGATGGCGGTGGCGGCACCGCTCAGGGCATAGCGATCGGTAAAGCGGCCGCCGGCCCGCGCCCGCCCGGAGATGCTCATCGTCCGATTGGTGCGCATCGCGGCGATGATTGCCGCATCGCTTGCTGGGTCCGACGCCCAGACATCCGCCTCGGACCCGACCAGCACGAACTCCCTGCCGCCGAGGGACAGAACCGCGTGCGTATCCCTGGCCAGTTGATGGCTGAGGCGAATATTCACCTGTCCGCGCAGCCCGGCGCGGGGCCAGTAGCCAATGGCGGCAAACGGGCGCCAGGGCGATGCTTCCCAGCCCCCGGCCATCGGCTGGGCCATGGCAAAGCAGCGCTGGGCGTGCGGATCCCGGAACGCGCCCCAGCCCCCGAACACGCCGAGCACATCCCGCGCCCGCGCGCTCCCGGCCGCGGCAAGCGCGGCGCCGATCAGCAGCAGAGCGAGCGCGCGGACAGGGCAGGTGAGCGTCATGCCGCCGGACAAAGCGTAACGCGCCCGCGAACACAAGACGGCGCCGGGTGGACACGCGCTTTTTTCTCGGGGCGACTTGCCCCATGCGGCAATTTCGATAAGGAATGAGGCTCCAAGAGCGGACTCCTTCGCTCCGACTCCATCAACCGGATAAGAAACGGACACCAGAGGGATGAAGGCCACCATCGAACGTGCGACGCTCCTGAAGAGCCTCGGCCATGTCCAGTCGGTCGTGGAGCGGCGCAACACGATCCCGATTCTCTCGAACGTGCTGATCGACGCCACCGGCGACGGCGCCATCAAGCTGATGGCCACCGACCTCGATCTGCAGATCGTCGAGAATGTGCAGGCGCAGGTGGAAACGCCGGGCGCCACCACCGTCTCGGCCCACACCCTGTTCGACATCGCGCGCAAGCTGCCCGAGGGCAGCCAGGTGCGCCTGGAAGCCGCCGAGGGCAAGATGCTGGTGCAGGCCGGGCGTGCGCGCTTCAACCTGCAGACGCTGCCGCGCGACGACTTTCCGATCATCGCGGAAGGCGCGCTGCCCACCAGCTTCGAGCTGCCGGCCGCTTCGCTCATCCAGATCATCGACAAGACGCGCTTTGCCATCTCCACCGAGGAGACGCGCTATTATCTGAACGGCATCTTCCTGCACGTCGCGGAAGACCCCGCCCCGGTGCTGAAGGCCGCCGCAACCGACGGCCACCGCCTCGCCCGCGTGACGGTCGTGCGCCCCGATGGCGCCGAGGGCATGCCGGACATCATCATTCCGCGCAAATGCATCGCCGAGCTGCGCAAGCTGCTCGACGAAGTGGATGGCAGCGTGCGCATCGACCTCTCGCCCACCAAGATCCGCTTCGACCTTGGCAATGCGGTGCTGACCAGCAAGCTGATCGACGGCACCTTCCCGGATTACAGCCGCGTGATCCCGACCGGCAACGACAAGCTGCTCAAGATCGATCCGCGTAGCTTCGAGGAAGGCGTGGACCGCGTCGCGACCATCGCCACCGAGAAGACCCGTGCCGTGAAGATGGCGCTGGAGAAGGACAAGATCACCCTCTCCGTCACCAGCCCGGAAAACGGCACTGCCGCCGAGGAAGTGCCCGGCGACTACAGCGCCGCGCCCATCGAGATCGGCTTCAACGCCCGCTATCTGCTCGACATTCTCGGACAGGTCGAGGGCGACTCGGTTGAAGTCCACCTCGCCGACGCCGCCGCGCCGACGCTCATCCGCGAGAATGAGAAGGCGCCGGCGCTTTACGTGCTCATGCCGATGCGGGTCTGATCCCGCGCACCAGGCTTATTTGGGATTGCCCAGCACCGAGAGGGCCGCGACCGACAGGCTGCGTATGGCCGTTGGGATGGCGCTTTCGGCGTCCGGCAGGAAGTAGGGCGAGTGGTTTGTCGGGAGCGGCTCGCCACGCTTGGCATAATCCGCGATGACCGACGACAGATAGCCGCCGACACCCAGATAGACCGAGCGCATGCCGCTGGCTGACACCAGTTCAGAATAATCCTCGCTGGCAGAACCGCCCGGCGCGCTGGCCGGGATCAGCGTAATGTCGTCCCACCCCGCCGTGCGCAGGGCAGCTGCGGTTTTCGCGGCGAGATCATCGTCATTGATGACCGATGCCGCGCCCCGGCTGTGATCGATCACCGGTTCGGGCGCCTGCGACATCGCCGCGACGGAGAGCGCCGTGCGCTTCACGCCCTCGACCAGCTGCTCGCGAACCTCCGGCGAGAAGGAGCGCAGCGTCAGGGCCAGCGATGCCGTGTCCGGGATGATATTGGCCGCCGAGCCCGCCTGGAACGAGCCGACCGTCACGACCCCAAATTCAAACGGATCCTTCTGCCGGCTGACCACGGTTTGCACATCCATCACGAAGCGCGCGCCCATCACGACGGGATCGATGGTGCGGCTCGGCATCGAGCCGTGACCGCCCTTGCCCTTGAAAGTGATCCGGATGGTGTCCGAATTGCTGGTAAAGGCGCCCTGCTTGACCACAATGCGCCCCACCGGATCATTGCCGACATGGGCCGCAAAGCCGTAATCGGGCTTGGGGAAACGCGTGAACAGGCCGTCCTCGACCATCTTGCGCGCGCCCTGCCCGCTTTCCTCGCCCGGCTGCGCGACGAACAGCATCGTCCCGCGCCACTGGTCCCGCATGGCGAGCATGGCTTTCGCCGTGCCGACCCACCAGGCCATGTGCAGATCATGGCCGCAGCTGTGCGCGACGAACGTGGTCTTGCCTTGATACTGCGCCTCACGGGTGCTCGCGAAGGGCGACTGGCTCAGCTCCTTCATCGGCAGGGCATCCATGTCGGCACGGATCAGCACCACCGGCCCCTCGCCATTGCGCAGCACGGCGACGACGCCGGTCCCGCCGACCTTTTCGGTGACCTCCAGCCCCAGCTTGCGCATTTCCTGCGCCAGCCGCGCAGCCGTGCGGGTTTCCGCCAGGCTCAGCTCGGGATTGGCGTGCAGATCGCGATAGAGCGCGATCAGGTCCGGCGTGCTCTGCTTGATGGATTGCTCGATGGCACCGGTCGCCCGCGCATCCACGGTCGCGGCCATGGCCGGACCGGCCAGCGCCGACAGGGCGAGGAGGAACGCGAGAGGGGATTTGAGCATGGCATCTCTCCGGAAAGCAGGAGGCTGGGTGGCACGAACCGGGCCGGAGCATAGACATGGGTCTGGGCGAGGTGAAGTTGAAAGTTATGCAGAAGATGCATACTAGTGCATCCGCAGCGGACGGGATGCGCTGAGCGGAAAGGACCATGACCATGCAAGAGAGTGCCCACGGCAGCCACGGAATGGTCACCGCGCCCCATCATCTGGCCAGCAAAGCCGGCCTGTCCATCCTGCGGGACGGCGGCACGGCGATCGAGGCGGCGATTGCCACCGCCGCGTGCCTCGCCGCGGTCTATCCGCACATGACGGGAATCGGCGGGGACGGTTTTTGGCTGATCCACGAGCCAGACGGCCGGGTTTGGGCCATCGACGCCTGCGGGCGCAGTCCTCGGGCGCTTGGCGATGCCTATGCCGGCCTGTCGGCCATTCCCTGGCGCGGGCCGCTCGCCGCCAATACCGTGGCGGGCACGGTCTCCGGATGGGATCTGGCGCGGTCCTCGCTGGCCTCTCCCCTCCCCCTGCATCGCCTGCTCGCGGACGCCATTGCCCGTGCCGAACAGGGCGTGGCGGTGACCGCCGGCGGCGCCGAACTGGCCGCGAGCAAATCGGACGAACTGACATGCGTACCGGGCGCCTATCGCACGATCTTCGAGCCGGAGGGCCGCCCGCTGCGCGAGGGCGACACGCTGCGCCAGCCGCAACTGGCCGAAACGCTGAGGATGCTGGCCAAGGACGGGCTGGACAGCTTCTATCGCGGCGCGCTGGCCGAGCGAATCGCCGACGATCTCACCCGGCTCGGCAGTCCGGTGACGGCGCAGGATTTGGCGGTCCACCGCGCGACCTCGCCTGCCCCACTCTCCGTGCGACTGCGCGACGCCACGCTCTACAATACCGCCCCACCGACGCAGGGCCTCGCATCACTGCTGATCCTCGCGCTGTTCGACCGGTTGCCGGCGGAACAGGCCGAAAGCTTCGCCCATCTGCACGGGCTGGTCGAGGCGACCAAGCAGGCCTTCCTGGTCCGCGATGCGCATGTCGGCGACCCGGCCTTCATGGAGATCGACCCGCAGGCGCTGCTCAATGACGCGGCCGGTCTGGACCAGATGGCGCAGGCGATTGACCCAGCGCAGGCCATGCCGTGGCCGCGCCCCTCGGCCCTCGGAGATACCTGCTGGTTCGCCGCCGCCGATGCCCGCGGGCAGGTGGTGAGCTGCATCCAGAGCACCTATTTCGAGTTCGGCTCGGGCCTGGTGCTCCCGCAGAGCGGCATCACATGGCAGAATCGCGGCTGCTCTTTCCGCCTCGCCGACGAGGGCTGGAATGCCCTCAAGCCCGGCCGCAAGCCGTTCCACACCTTGAATCCCGCGCTGGCGCATTTCCATGACGGCCGGGTGATGGCCTATGGCACCATGGGTGGCGAAGGCCAGCCGCAGACGCAGGCCGCTCTGTTCAGCCGCTATGCCCGCTTCGGCGTGCCGCTGCAGCAGGCGATCTCCGCACCGCGCTGGCTGCTCGGCCGGACATGGGGGGAAGAGAGCACATCACTCAAGCTGGAGGACCGCTTCGACCCGGCGCTTTATGCGCAGCTTCGCGCGGCGGGGCATGAGGTGGAGCTGGTCGCACCGATGACGGCGATGATGGGCCATGCCGGCGCCATCGTCCGCCATGCCGATGGGCAGCTGGAAGGCGCGAGCGATCCGCGCAGCGACGGCAAGGCGACGGGCTTCTGAAGTCAGTCCGCGCGGGGGCGTGCCGTCAGTGGCCGCTTCCCTGCAGCGAGACATGGGCGGAGACGATGCGCCATCCCTCCGACAGCCGCGCCCAGCTCTGGCTCTGGCGGCCGATGACCTCGCCGCCGATCCGCTGGAACTCGACATTGGCCGTCGCGAAATCATCGCCGAAGGTGGTGATCTCCATCCGCCGGATGGTCCGAGGCGGCGAGCCACCCGCACGCGCCTTGCGGAAGACGAGGATCTCCTCGATCCCGTACAGGCATTCGCCAACGCCATAGCGCACCGAGCGGTCCGACTGCCAGAACATGCTATCCAGCATGGCGATGTCATTCTCCCCCAGCGCGTGTTCGTAGCGATCCACCAGCGCGGTCACTTCGGCGAGAATGGCGGGCTTGTTGATCTCCATCACGCGCGCTCCTGCCCCCTCGCCGCATCCATGCCCGCGACAAGCGCCGCCGAATCGGTCACGAAACCAAAGCACTGCTTCACATTGTAGAGCGTCGCCTCGGCGCAGAAGGCGGGCGAGGTGGTCGCCGCACAATCGGTGAGCAGCACGCAGTCATAGCCCAGGCAATTCGCGTCGATCAGCGTCGCCAGCACGCACTGGTCGCTGTTCACGCCCGCAAACAGCACCGTATCGACCCGCAGATTGCGCAGGATGCTGTCCAACGGCGTGTCCCAGAAGCCGGACATGCGATATTTGGAGACGCACACGTCCTGCGGCGCGATGGGCAGCTCGTCGACCACGGCCGCCGCCCAGCTTCCTTCCTCCAGCACCGGCGCACCATTCGCCAGCGGATCGCCCAGCCCCGTTCCCGTGCCATCCGGCTTATAGACATGGAGGATCGAGGGGCTGAGGTTCATCCGGTCCGGCCGATTCCCCCAGTTGAGCCAGATGACTGGCACATCCTCTGCGCGCAGACGCGGCAGCAGCGCCTGCAACGGCGCGATGGGCGCGCGCGCGGCGGAAATATCCACGCCGATCGAGGCCAGCCAGCCATCGGGGTGGCAGAAGTCGTTCTGCATATCCACCACGACAATCGCCGTGCGCGTTAGATCGATCTGCAGATTCTGCGGCGCGGCTTCGCAGGCGATCACATGGCGCGGCTGCTCCGGCTGCGCGAGAATGGCCTCCTGCGCACTCACCTGCCACGCGCGGCGCGGCGAGCTGCCAAGGCGATGATAGTAGGCTGTCTGGTCCGGCATCATGCGTTTCCTGAGAGAAGAGCGATATCGCTGGCATCGAGATCGACCGGCACGCCAGAGCGGATCAGGTCGGAGAAGCCTTCATCGGGTGTCATGACAGTGAGCGTGTAGAGCTTGCCCGGCCCGGTATTCTCGATGACATGCAGGCCGCCGGGCGGCAGGAGCATGGCGCTGCCCCGGCTGAG
Source organism: Sphingobium sp. B10D7B (assembly GCF_025961955.1). Lineage (NCBI taxonomy): Bacteria > Pseudomonadati > Pseudomonadota > Alphaproteobacteria > Sphingomonadales > Sphingobiaceae > Sphingobium > Sphingobium sp. B10D7B. Next base: position 551,875 of record NZ_JAOQOQ010000001.1, on the reverse strand, counting down.
CGACACGCTGGCTCCATCGCAGGTCGCCCGCCCTTCCCCTTCCAGCACATAGAAGAACTCGAAGGCGGCCTTGTGACTGTTCGGCGGGGTCTTGCCGCCGGGCTCGAAAATCTCGACGACGCACACATGCTCGAAGCCGGGCACGGCCTTGTCATGCAGGATGACGAAATAGTTGGTGTCGGTCGGCGCGATGCGGAACGCCTGCAACTCAGTGGCGCGGGAAAGATAGACGGCGGGATTCATGCGCGGGACTCCGGCAAGGGGTAGCGGCTGACATCGGCAAGCAGGCGCGCGAGGCCGCGCCCGGCATGGTCGAGGCATTGGGCGCCGTGATCGGCATTGGCGAGGCTGGCATTGCCGATTGCCCCGTCCGGATTGATGTCCTGCGTCATCCAGCCGATGCCCACCGCGCCTTCCAGCCGAAGCTCATCATAATCGCGCGCAATCGCGGGGCCGGTGGAGGGAAAATCCGCCAGCAGATCGCGCTTCACCTGCTCGGGGCGCAGGTGGAGCATCATCGAGCTTTCCACCGCGCCGGCATGAATGCCATGATGCAGCTCGTCCTCACTGAACAGGCCCTCCGGCACGCCAAAGCCATAGGTGCTCGCGGAGACAGCCAGCGCACCGTGACGCACGCGTAGCTCGCGCACCAGAATCTCGACAAGCTGGGGCTGGCCCCCATGCGAGTTCAGCACGACGATCTTGCGGAAGCCGGCACGCAGCACGGACTCGGCGATATCGATCCAGTAGCGCAGCAGCGTCTCAGTCCCGACGGTCAGCGTGCCGGGGAAGGCCATATGCTCATTGCTCTTGCCGATGGCGAGCATCGGCAGCGCCACGACGCGCACGCCGTCCGCCAGGTGACGCGCTGCTGCCGCGACGACACCCACATTGATATCGGCATCGACAGAGACCGGCAGATGCGGCCCGTGCTGCTCGATAGCAGCGACCGGCATGAGGGCAATATCGCGCGCGGCATCCACGGACTGGAAGTCGCGCGTCGTCATATCCTGCCAATATTCAAGCATTGCCTTTATTCCTCAAAACCGCAGGAACGCGGCCGGCCGCAATCGCGCCCACCGCTGCGTTTCTGCCCTATTTCGGCGACCCAATCTACGACCCGCACGCGCAAATCCGAGATTCCCCTCTTCTCTTAGTAAGCAGTTTATGTATAACTACTGCTCGACCGAGCGCAAGGATGATCGCGATCCGCCCCGGCGCCGCGCAGGATTGAAACGGAATCGAAGCCTATGAACTTGAATGGTCTGATCGCCGCACTGAAGGGGCCGAAGGTCATCACCGATGCCGCAGCGGTGCGCCGGATGAGCCGGGACTATTATTGGTATAGCCCCATCCTCAAGCGCCAGCTCGCCGACGTCACCGGCGACGTGCTGCTGGAAGCGCATTCCGAAGCCGACATTCTGGAAATCGGGGCTGCCTGCTACGCCCATGACGTGCCATTGACGGTGCGCGGCGGCGGCACCGGCAATTACGGCCAGGCCATGCCGATCCGGGGCGGCGCGCTGCTCGACATGCGCGCGATGGACAAGCTCCTCTGGGTGAAGGACGGCGTGTGCCGCGTGCAGGCCGGCAAGCGCCTCATCACGCTCGATCAGGAACTGGCCGAGCATGGCTATGAAATGCGGCTGCACCCCTCCACCCGCACTGTCGCGACCGTGGGCGGGTTCATTGCCGGCGGATCGGGCGGCGTCGGCTCGATCAACTGGGGGATGCTGCGGGAGACCGGCAACATCCTCGGCGCCCGGCTCGTGACGCTCGAAGCCGAGCCGCGGGTGCTGGAGCTGCGCGGCGCCGACATTGCCAAGTTCAACCACAGCTATGGCGTCACCGGCATCATCACCGAGCTGGAATTGCCGCTCGCCAATGCGCAATTGTGGATCGATGCGGTCGTCACGTTCGACGATCTGCTGAGCGCCGCCCGCTTTGGCAAGGCGTTCGCCGAAAGTCCGGGCCTGGTGAAGAAGCAGTGCGGGGTGATGGCCCCGCCGATTGCTCACACTTATCTGCGCCCGATCGCGCAATATGTCCGCGCCGATGAAGCCTGCGCGCTGGTGATGGTCGCCAGCCAGTCCTGGGAAGGCTTCGAGACGCTCGTCGCCGCTCATGGCGGACGCATCGCGCACGATAGCCGCACCGCGCCGGCCACGGGTAAGCGCGTGCCGCTCTACGAGCTGTGCTGGAATCATACGACGCTGCAGGCGCTCAAGGTCGACCCGACGCTCACTTATTTGCAAACGCTGCTGCCGGCCCAGAATGGCGTGGAACTGGCCGACGAACTCCAGCGCCATTTCGGCGAGGAGGTGATGTTCCACCTCGAGTTCACCCGCAGCGGCCCGGCCGTGAGCTGTTCGGCCATCCAGATGGTGCGCTTCACCACCGAGGAGCGGCTGAACGAGATCATGGCCTATCATGAGCAGCGCGGCTGCCGTCAGTTCAACCCGCATGTCTACACCATTGAGGAAGGCGGCATGAAGCAGGTCAACCACGTCCAGTTGGCCTTCAAGCGGGAAGTCGACCCCAAGGGCCTGCTCAACCCCGGCAAGATGCTGGCCTGGGACAATCAAGACGCGCTTGCGGACATCTGAAAGAAGGAAGGTTGCATGGTTTCGGTTGCGAATAATGAACTGATGACGCGCGTTGGCCCCGGCACGCCGATGGGCACCGTCATGCGCCAATATTGGATTCCGGCCTGCGCCTCATCGGAGATCGCTGCCGACGGCGCGCCGCTCCGCCTGATGCTGCTCGGCGAGAAGCTGCTCGCTTTCCGCGATACCGAGGGCCGCGTCGGCGTGATGGATCATCGTTGCCCGCATCGCTGCGCTTCGCTCTTCTTCGGGCGGAACGAAAAGGGCGGCATTCGCTGCGTGTACCATGGCTGGAAGTTCGACGTGAACGGCAAGTGCCTGGACATGCCGAACGTCTCGGAAGCCGACGCCGCGAAGTTCCAGCCGCGCGTCCACGCCAAGGTGTATCGCACGGCCGAGCGTGCCGGCGTGGTGTGGGTGTATATGGGCGAGCGCGAAACGCCGCCGCCCCTCCCCTGCATCGAAGCCACGATGCTGCCGGATACCGAACTGCGCGTGACGCTCACCCAGCGCGAGTGCAACTGGCTGCAGGCGCTGGAAGGCGACATCGACACGAGCCACTTCGGCTTCCTGCATGTCGGCAGCGTGGCCGACGAGGACGTCGACGCGACCAACATGCACAGCGTCGCGGTGACCAAGCGCGCGCCCGACTTCAAGGTCGCCGATACCGACTGGGGCACGATGGCCGGCGCCTATCGTCCGTCTGCCAATGGCGAAGGCCTCTACTGGCGCATCTGCCAGTATATCTTCCCCTTCTGGGCGCTGTTCCCGGATGGCACCTTCTCGGACAACGTCACCGCCAATGCCTGGGTGCCGATGGATGACAGCCACACCATGGTGATCAACTTCGCCTGGGTGAAACGCACCCAGCCGCTGCGCACCACGGTGGATGGCAACACCATTGCGGGCCTGGAATTCCGCCACAACTTCCTGCCCAACAGCAGCGACTGGTTCGGCCGCTGGAAGCTCGCCCAGAATGCCGAAAATGACTATGAGGTCGACCGCACTGCGCAGAATGAGGTGAGCTTCACTGGCGTGACCGGCATCACCCTGCAGGACCAGTATATCACCGAGAGCATGGGCGACATCGTGGACCGCTCGACCGAGCATCTCGTCACCAGCGATCTGATGATCATGCAGACCCGCAAGCGCATCATCAAGGCAGCCCGCGCGCTGCAGGATGCCGGCACAATGCCCCCCGGCGTGGACGATCCCGAGATCGTCAACGGCGCACGCGGCGGTGCCTATGATGCGCCGGCCGATGCGGACTGGATGGAAGAGTATAAGGCCCAGCTTGCCGCGGCCATCGGCCCGGCGCGGGGATAATCGAACGACGGAAAACCGGCGGCGGCGCTCAGCTCAGGCTGAGCGCCGCGTCCAGCAGATTGCGCATCAACATTGCACGGGTCATCGGCCCCACGGAGCCGTGGCGCGGCGTGACCCAGCCGGCCACCTGCGCGACATTATCGGCAATGTCCGACACCATCTGCCCATCGACATAGGTGATCCCGACGCCGACGACGCAGGCGCCGGGCCGCACCATGTCGGCGCGCACAAGATCGGGCTGGCCGGCTGCCGAGATAATCACATCGCTTTCGCGCAGCACGGGTGCCAAATCCGCCGTGCCGCGATGAAGCACGGTGACGACCGCATCGACATCCGTATCCGTCAGCATCGCCGCGAGCGGCCGACCGACCAGCAGCCCGCGCCCGATGATCGCGACGCGGCGCCCGGCGAGAGGTACGTCATACTCACGCAGCAGAGCGAGGATCGCGCTTGGCGTGCAGGGCCGCAACGCAGGTTGACCGGCCAACATCCGCCCCAGATTGAGGGGGTGGAGCCCGTCCACATCCTTGTCCGGGCTGATCGCCTCGATCACCGCGCCGGCATCGAGGTGCGCAGGCAGCGGCAATTGGACGATCAGACCGTGACAGGCGTCGTCCCGGTTGAGGATGTCGATCAGCGCCAGCAGATCGGCCTGCGGGATGCTGGCGGGGAGATCGATCTGGCGGGAGGCAAAGCCAAGCGCCTCGCAATCCTGATGCTTGCGCGAGACATAGGCCCGGCTTGCCTCATCATCGCCCACGAGCACCGTGACGAGGCAAGGCCTGTGCCCCGACCGCATGAATGCGCTCTCGTCCGCCCGCGCCTTGATCCGTGTGCGCCATGCTGCCGCGGTGGCATCGCCATCGAGAATCACGGGCATCAGCGCAGGCCGACCGAGGGATCGATGAAGCGGTTGGTCACCACATCCTGCGGCTTCACATTCGGTTTGGCGCGGATGTCGAGATAGGGCTTGAGCCGGGAGAGGAGCACATTGCTGCGGGTCATGTCGAAATCGCCCAAAGTCTTGTTCGGCCCGTTGCCGACGATGCCGCGCGAGAGCGAAACGGCAGAGGCCGCCGCCAGCAACTCGCGCGAGGTCTTCCACCAGGGCGCCGCGAAGCCGCCCTCGTTGAAGCGGTAGATCAGGTCGTTCACTTCGCCCGGCGCGCGGATGTAATCCACCTGCGCGCGCTGGAGCAGCGGCACCAGCCCCTTGAGGCACGGGGCCAGCTCGTTGAGCCGGTTTGTCGCGACCGAGACCATACCGGGATAAAGCGGATAGCCCATGTCCGAGAGCAGCAGGAAATCCACCGGCTTGTTCCAGCGCTTGCCATGAGCGAACTGATAGCCCTCGCTGGTGACGCTGCCCTGATTAAGCCAGCGCCCACGGTTCAGCACGAAGGTTTCGGCGTCGCCATTATAGCCTTCCTGCACCGCATCCTTGGGCAGGCCGTTATTGATGAGATAGCGCCCGAATGTGCGTCGCGTGGTGGAGAGGTAGATCTTGCCTTTCCCTGACCGTACGAACGCCCGCAGGTCCGCCACCGACCGGAAGCCGCGCGGATAGGTCGCGCGGTCCCAGAACAGACCCATGGGCGATTTCTCGAGCATCGCCACCACGCCCGTAGCGGGGAAGCGGCGCGAGAAGATGAAGGCATTATCCTGATCGACCAGCGCCAGATGCGGACGCAGGCCCGCGCGGCTATTGCCCATGTAGAGCGCGGAAAACGGCGTCTCAGCATCGCCAAGGCCGATGCCCTTGCCGCCCACCAGGATCAGCAGGTCGATCCCGGTCGCGCCGAGCGGGCCTTGGTAGCGCCCCTGGCTCATCTTGCCCCCGCCGCCAATCAGCTGGAACAGCCCGCCATGCTCGGCCTGCGGCAACCAGTCGAGCTGCACGACGACCGGATTGGGGCAGACCCTGGCCAACGGTGTGCGGTAATGCTCCCGGGCGAAGGCGCCCGGCGCGACCGGCGCAGCCTGCGCGCCCGCGCCGAGCAAGGCCAGCGCGGCCAACACGGCATGACGTGCCCGCCGCATCATCCCTTCGCCCCGGCCGAATCATGCCAGTGAGAGAAGAGCCGGTCGCCGAGCCAGCCGAAGAACAGATAGACGCCGATCGACATCACTGCCGAGACGATGAGCGCCGCATACATCTGCTCGTAGAGGAAATCGATCTTCGAGTTCACCAGCATCTGGCCCAGCCCGCCATCGCCCGAAACGAAGAACAGCTCGGAGACGATGGCGCCGATCACCGCGAGGCTCGCCGCAATGCGAATGCCGGCGAACAGCGATGGCAGCGCGGAGGGGATGCCCGCCTTGAGCAACGTCGTGCCCCAGCCTGCCCCTTCCAGCCGGAACAGCTCCCCGATGCCCTTGTCGAGGCTCTTGAGGCCGAGCAGCAGCGTGGTGGGAATGGCGAAGAAGGTGAACAGGGCGACGATCAGCACCTTGGGCAAAAAGCCAAAGCCAAGCAGCGACTGGATGAGCGGAATGATCGCCAGCACCGGGATCGACTGTAGCACCACCAGATAGGGCGCGACGGCCCGCTCGATCCAGAAGGAGCGGAACATGAGGACGCCGAGCAGCATGCCGCCGGGAATCGAAACGGCCAGACCCGTGAGCGCGATCTGCGCCGTCACGCCAGCCGCACGCAGCAGTTCCGCGCGCACGGCGGCTGAAGCGAAGGCGCCTTCCCAGATTTCGCTGGGGCCGGGCATCAGGAATTGGCGATACTCCTCAAGGCCAGCGCGCGCATAAGCGTAGCAGGCCGCGAGCAGGAGGCCGAGCAGCAGCGGGGGCAGCAGTCGCGCGACCCAGCGAGCAGCAGGACTGGCCTTAGTGCGAGCGGCGCGGGGCGGAAAATAGGTCGCTTTGGTCATTCCACGCCTCCCGATGCATCCCGCAGCGCCGCCGAGAGCGTGCCGCACAGTTCCGCAAATTGCGGCGAGAAGCGCACCGCATCGTCGCGCGGAAACGGGAACGGGATGTCGTAGGTGCCGACAATGCGGCCCGGTCGCGCAGACATCACGATGACGCGGGACGACATGAACACCGCCTCCGACACGGAGTGCGTCACGAACATCGCCGCGAACTGCTGACGCAACTGCAGGGTCTGCACTTCATCGTTGAGCCGCTCGCGGGTGATCTCGTCCAGCGCGCCGAAGGGCTCGTCGAACATGAACAGCGTGGGATCGAGGGTCAGGGCGCGGGCCAGCGAGACGCGCATCTTCATGCCCCCCGAAAGGTGCTTGGGATATTGCTCCTCGAAGCCGCTCAGGCCGACCAGCGCGATCTTCTCCTGCGCCACCCGGCGCCGCTCCTCCCGCCCGACGCCGCGCAATTCCAGCAGAAGCTCGACATTTCGGCGCACCGTGCGCCAGGGCAGCAGCGTCGCATCCTGAAAGGTGAAGGCGATGTGAGAGCGATCCGCATGAAGCGCCCCGTCGGTATAGTCGATCAGCCCGGCGGCGATGCGCAGCAAGGTGGACTTGCCGCAGCCCGAGGGCCCCAAAATGCTGATGAATTCGCTGGGGCGGATATCGAGATTAATGCCCCGCAGGGCCTCGACGCCTGTCCCGAACGTCAGCGAGACGTCCTGGAAGGAAACGATCGGCGCGGCGGCGTCGGCCGCGCCCTGATTCGGGTCAACGCGGCGATCGCCCATGATCAGAAAGCCAGCATTTCTTTGCGGACCTTCGCCAGGAACTTGGCCGCGCGCGCTTCCGTCATGTTATTGATCCCATAGAGGGCGAGATAATCCACCTTCACCTTCTTGTTGCACACAACGCGCAGGAAGCGCGTGGCATTCGAGCGCGGCGGGTCGAACAGGTAAAGCGCCCGCAGCCGGTCGACGCCATAGGTCGTCACGCTGGTCAGCTTGCGGATATTGGCGAGGCCCGGCGTCAGCTTGCCGTCCACCATCTTGAACGAGACATCGGGCAGGAACACCCGGTCGAAATAGCCCTTGAGCATCGCCGGCCAGCCGAAGTTCCAGACCGGATGGCAGAGCACCACGGCATCGGCGGCCTGCAGCCGGTCGACATAGGGCTTGATGCGGCGCTGGTTGATCGTAACGTCATGATAGATCGTCCGGTCTTCCTCATTGAGGACCGGATCGAAATTCTCTGCATAGAGATCCAGATCATCGACCTCGTGCCCCGCCTCGATGAGGCTGGAGACAACCGTGTTGTGAATGTCGACCGCGAGGCCCGTCTTCAGCGGATAGGCATATATGACATGAACTTTCATGCCGATAGTTATACATAAACTGCTTACTAAGACAAGACTGACACTTGGCCGCTCTGCTATTTTTCAGTGTTATGATTCAATGACTTATCTGTTCATACCGCTGAGACATGCGCCGGCACTAAGACGGAAATACACCGACAGCGCCGATGAGTCTCCCGCGTCGTCCTCATGTGTCCGGCTTGGCGCTGGACAGGAGGTAGGCGCTCAGCATCTCCTGGGCGTGGCGCCGGCGTTCCGATTTCCAGCGCTCGCTGTGCAGGTTGGCACTGAAGATCGCCGAGAGCGTGTAGACGTTGGACAGGTGGAAATAGGACAGCGCAACCATCGACACATAGAGTTGCAGCGGATCGATATCCTCGCGAAACACCTTCTGCTCCACGCCCCGCGCGAGCGTCTCCTTGATGGCGTCCATCAGCGGTGAACTCAGCGTCGGCGCGCGCATCGAGGTGGAGAGATAGGCACCCTGCTGCAGGTTTTCCCCGGTCCACAATGAGATGACATGCGGGTTGGCCGCAAAGTGCGAGTAGGTGAAGTTGAACAGCTTCATCATCGCCTCATACGGTTCGAGGTTCGCGAGATTCAGCGCCGCTTCCTTCTTGCGGATGTCCTCATACACATGGTCGAGCACGAAGACGTAAAGCTGCTCCTTATTGCCGTAATAATGGTAGATCATCCGCATGTTGGCACCGGAGCGCTGTGCGATCGAATCGATGCGCGCGCCGCTCAGCCCGCGCTCGGCGAATTCCTCGATGGCGGCTTCCAGAATCTTCTTGCGCGTGCCAGCCGCATCCCGCGTGCGGCGCAGACCCTTCGCATCGTCGGCCGGTTCAGCGACCTGCGTCCTGGCGGCACGCGCGCCGACAGTCTTCCGCACCGCTGCTTTCGGTCCTCTTACGCTCGGTTGTCTCGCCACGTCCCATCCTCTTCATATGACCCGGCCCACGCCGGCCCCTTGTTGACCCTATCGCCGCTTGCCCCTCAAGCCCCTGCGTGCCGCCTTTGCGCTGCCAGCACGGTATTCGCCAGCAGGAATGCCGTCGTCAGCGGGCCGACACCATCGGGAACGGCCGAGATCACGGCTGCAACCCCGTCGACGGCGGCAAGATCGACATCGCCCAGAATGCGCCGGCTGCCATCTGCCTGCGTCACGAGATTGATGCCGATATCGATAACCGTGGCGCCCGGCCGCACATGGCGCGCGCCGATCAGCCCCGCCCGGCCGGCCGCGGCGAACAGCAGGTCCGCCGTCTGGCAGGCTGCCACCAGATCGCGCGTATCGATATGCGCGATCGTCACGGTCACACCGCGCTGGAGCAGCAATTGCGCGAGCGGGCGCCCGACGCTGGCCGAGGCGCCGACGACGGTGGCATTGAGTCCGCGCAGATCGCCCAGCACCTCCTCCGCGAGCAGCACTGCGGCTTGTGGCGTGCAGGGGAACAGGCCCTCCAGCCCCGCCGCTAGCTGGCCGGCGTTAAGCGGAGTCAAGCCATCGACGTCCTTCTGGCTCGAGAGAATTGCAGCGATGTCCGCCATCGCGATGCCGGACGGGAAGGGTGTGAGCGGCAGAATACCATCGACCGATTGATCGGCATTCAACTGGCGCACCAGCGCCTGCATCTGCGCCAATGAGCCATCGGCGGGGCCGGAGACGATCATGGCGTCGACCTCGGCCAGCCCGGCGAACTCTTCGATGCGCGCGGCATATGCGCGGGCAGGCGCCGCCTCCCCCATCATGAGCAGCGCGAGACGCGGAGCGCGACCCAGGCTTGCCCGGGCAAGGGCCGAATTTTGCGCGGTTTGCGCCAGCAGGCGCCGGGCGGCAGCGTGGCCATCGACAATCCGCGTCATCGCGCGGTGGTCCTTGGCGCGGGCCCGGAGCGGTTAAGGGTTCGGCGTCTCACGATCCACCTGCACATCATCGGCTTCTTCCGGCTGGATCGATCCGACCGCCGGACGCGCAGAGGGCTCTGCACGGCCAGAACCCTTACATAAGTAAGCATGTTTTGCAAATAAGCCGGGCCAGTTTCGTTAACCTTTGGCCTCGCCCGACAGACGATCCGCGAGACGCATGAGGAAGTCCGCACCGGCGCGCAGCTGGTCGATCTCGATCCACTCGTCCGGTTGGTGGGCCTGGAGGATGGAGCCCGGCCCACACAGCACCGCCGGGATGCCGATCTTCTGATAAAGCCCCGCTTCCGCAACGAAGGCCGCGCCGCTCAGCCCATTATCGCCGGTCAACGACCGCACGAAGGATTCAGCGGCGCTGTCCCGATCCAGCTCCAACGGCGGCGCGCTGGCCAGTTGGGTGATCACAATCCCGCCCTCCGGCGCACGCGCGCGAATGCGGGCATCCAGCGCCTGCGCCGCGGCCCGAAAGCGCGCTTCATAGCCGTCGGCTTCGGCCTCGCTGGGCGAGCGCAGATCCCAGCGGAAGGTGCACTGGCGCGCGAGGATGTTCGCCGCCGTGCCGCCATTGACGATGCCGACCGAAAGCGTCGTACCCGGCGGGCTGCATGGATCGTCGGCCCGGATCGCGTCCTGCGCCTGCGCATTCATCTGGCCGATCAGGCTCATCAGCTGGACAGCAGCTGCGATTGCGGAGACCCCCTGATCGCGCTGGCTGCTGTGCGCTTCCCGCCCGGTCACCGTGACGTCGAACACCCGCATGCCCTTGTGGACCGACAATATCTTCATGCTGGTCGGCTCACCGATGATCGCCAGGGCCGGCGCGGGCACGAACCCGGCCATTTGATCGAGCAGATGTGGCGCGCCAAGGCAGCCGACCTCTTCATCATAGGTGATCGCGAGGATCAGCGGGCGCTGCAGGGATTGCACCGCCGGCGTGTCGATCAGCGCGAGCGCCAGCGCGATGAACCCCTTCATGTCCGCCACGCCGCGCCCGTAGAGCCGGCCTTCCCTGCGGGTCACCGTCCAGGGATCGCTGGTCCACGGCTGGCCATCGACCGGCACGACATCGCTATGCCCGCTCAGGACGATCCCGCCCGGCACATCCGGCCCGATCCGCGCGAGCAGATTGGCCTTCCCGCCATCCGCATCCTCTACCAGCCAATAGGGGATGTTTCGCTCGGCGAGCCGCGCGGCGACCCAATCGATGAGGGCGCGATTGGATTTGCTGGACGTCGTGTCGAACGCGACCAGCGTTTCCAGAATTTCGAGCGCATGATCCAGCATCAGTCCAGCTCGCTAAAGTCAGGGAGGGGGGCATCGATGAAGACGCCGTCGCGCATGACGAGACGGCCCGCGCCATGGCGCACGAACAGCTCATTATAGCTCTTCGCGCGATAGAGAACGAGATCGGCAGGCGCACCGGCGACAATCGCCTGCGCCTGCGAAACCAGCGCGCCGGGCGTGGTGGTGACGCTGCGCGGCCAGTCCCCCACCGGATGATCGAGATGCGCGATCCGCACCGCATCCTGAAAGGATTCGAGCGGATTGAAGTCGCCATAGGGATTATAGGGGTCGCGGCAATTGTCGCCGCCGATGCAGATGGGAATGTCGCGCGCGGCCATCTCGTGCAGCAGGGTGACGCCGCGCCAACGCGGCGTGCGACCCGGCGACCGCGCCTGCAGATAGAGGTTGCAGCCCGGCAGGCTGACCACGGAAAGCCCGGCGCGCGCCATCAGGTCCAGCGTGCGGTCCACCTCTGCCTCGTCCTGCACGGCGAGGCTGCAGCAATGGCCGACCATCACCTGCATCGCCCCGCCCCGCCGGTCGGCAAGCGTTGCGACCCGGCGCACGATGTCCGAGGTGGCGTCGTCCGTCTCGTCGGCGTGGAAGTCCAGCGCGAGGCCGTATTTGTCTGCCGCGTCGAACAGTCGTTCGAGGCTGGCATCGACCAGCGGCGAGACATGCGCGAAGCCGCCCAGAACGCCGCCATGACGGCGCACGACATCGAGCACCCGCGCGAACCAGACATCGTCCGCCAGCACATCGGTGGAAATCAGCGGCACGGCCTGCAGCTCGATCCGCCCGGCCCAGGCTGCGCGCACTTCAGAGAAAATCTCCCAGCGCTGCTCGATCTGCTCGTTCTGGGATGCAAGGTGGGTGCGCATCGCGCGTACGCCATGGGCATAGGCACAGCGCAGGCCGAAATCCATGCGCCGGCGCATGTCATCCGCCGTCCAGTGGGTTTCGCGGTCGGCGATGATCGCGCTGGCCGCAGAGCCGAACGTGCCATCGGGATTGGGGGAGCGCGCCCAGATTTGCGTGCTGTCGAGATGGGTATGCGCTTCCACGAAACAGGGCCAGACCATCATGCGATCGAGCCGGATATCGCGCCACGCGCTCGGCGTCTCGGCCAGCGACGGCGCAACAAAGGCGATCCGCCCCTGTTCGATGCCGATGTCAGCCGTCACGATCTCCGCGCCGCCCTCAAAGGCCGTGAAGGTGGCCGGTACATGCACCCCGCGCAGGACGAACGGCTCGCCCGGAGCGAGATCATGCGGGGGCAGATCTTGGGGCATCATAGCGTGTCCTCCAGCATGGGCAGCAGCAACCGGCTCTCGGGCAGGTTTAATCGAAGGGTGATGACGCCCGCTTCTTCCACGCCGGCATCCACCGGTCGCGTGCCAGTGCCGGGATTGATGGGATAGGCCGGGAAGGACGCTGCCGAAACCGCCAGCCGCACGCGAGCTCCGGCGGGGATCGTCGCACAAGTCGGGCGCAAGCGCACAGTGGTAGGGCCGTCGGGCGCGACCGCGAAATGGGCGTAGCCTTCCGTCAGATGCTGGCTGCGCCCGGCTTCATCGACGATGGTGAGGATGCAGCTCAGGTCGAAACTCGGGCAATCGGCTGTTACCTCCAGCGCAGCGACCGTCTCGCCCGCCAGCGTTACGGGCGCCGCCATCGGCGGACTGGTGTAGGTGAGCACATCCGGCCGGGCATCCACATCGGTGCGGTCAACCGGTCCCGGCACGGCACCGAAGGCCCCGCCGGTGGTCGGCACGGCGCGCCAGGGATCGTGGACCAGATAATCCGCCGGTGCCTGCGGCTCGCAGCCCGGCGCCAGAACGCCGTCGCGCTCGTCCAGCGCCGCGCGACCGGCGCTGCCGATCTGCCAGCATTGCTGACCGCCGGGCCATGCCGGAAAATCCCGCCAGACCTCGCGACCCATGTCGAACAGCCGCACGGCGCGGGCGGGCGCAATCGCTTCCCCCTCCCCCTTGAGGTGCTGGTCGAACCATGCCCGCTGCAACTGGTCGATCTCTCCGATGGCCGCCTCGCCAAAGTCCTTGCCGCCAAGCCGGCGCCCCCAGGGGAAATGCGTCCACGGCCCCACGACCAGCGCAGAGTCGGCACGTCCCGCCTGCTCATAGGCCCGATAGGCCGCGACGGTGCCGGGGAGATGGGTGTCGTACCAGCCGGTCACGAACAGCGCCGGCGGCCCGCTCTTTGTCAGGCGATCCGCATGGGCAGAGGGGGAAATGCGCGCCCAATAAGGGTCCGCAAAATCCCGGTCGAGCCAGTCGCGATAGAATGGCACGTGGCGCGCGTGGCGATGCAGAATGTCGGGCCGCGCGTGATTACTGTGCCCCAGTGCAAGAGAGCGCGCGGCCTGCGCCAGATCGGCAAAGGCGTCGGCATCCCCGGCATGCTTGGCGTTCTGCGCCGCAAGCTGTACCGCCCAGCCGATATTGGCGGCGAGGCAGAAGGCATCGTTCTCATACGCCCAGTCCTGCCGCAAATCCCAGCCGACCATCGTCGGGGCGATCGCCCGGAGCGCAGGCGGCAGCGTCGCCGCAGCGAGGAGTTGGGTCACGCCCTGATAGGAGAAGCCGTACATGCCGACCGCACCGGTCGATCCGGGCAGGCCCGCCGCCCAGTTGATCGCATCCTCGCCGTCCGCCGCTTCCTGCTCGAACAGCGCGAACGCGCCCTCAGATGTCCCTCGGCCCCGCACATCCTGAATCACGACGATATAGCCCTGCGCCGCATACCAGGCCGGATGCGCGAAGCAGACCGTCGTCGCGATCCGCCGCCCATAAGGCTGGCGCATCAGCAGCACGGGATAATCTCCCGCTGGCGCGGGCCGATACACGTCCGCATCCAGCCGCACGCCGTCACGCGTCGTCATGGAGAGGAGTTCAGGGGGGCGCGTATCCATCATCATTTTCGATCCAGCATTCCGGTCCGGCGCGGGGCAGCGCCGCGCCTGTCTTAACCCAAAGGCTAATCGCGATGCAGCAACTGCACAATTGCCTAAGTGAGCAAATTATGCATAAAAGATTCTGCCGGCGCCGACCGGCACCAGGAAACATCTGATTTCCAAAGATTTCAGCCCGCCGGTCGTCCGGACAAGGATCAAATGACGAATACGCAAAAGCAAAACCAGATCAGCGATCGGGACGGAGTGGCCATTTATGTGGCGGCCGCGCCGGAAATCATCGGCTTGCCGGTGCCGGCCGAATATCGCGAGGGCGTCATTAACAATCTTCACCTCATCCTCGTCCAGAGCGCCCCGTTGCTCGCCCTTGAGCTTGATCCCGCGCTGGAAGCCGCGCCGGTGTTCCGGCCATGACCGATTTTGCAGCAATGGGCGCGGCGCAGATCGCCGCCGGGGTGAATGCGGGGACGTTCAGCGCATCCGATGTGGTGCGCGACATGCTGGCGCGGATCGAACGGCTCGATCCGCTGATCAACAGCTGCACAGCCGTCTTTTCCGAGTCGGCCCTGGCTGCGGCAGCGGCGCTCGATGCCGCGATTGCGGGCGGCGAGTCCGGCGGCCCCATGGCGGGCGTGCCGGTCGTGGTGAAAAACCTGTTCGACATTGCTGGCGAGGTGACGCTGGCCGGCGCCAAGATGCGCCGCGAGGCCCCGCCTGCCACCGAAGACGCAACCGCCGTAAGGCTGCTGCGCGAGGCCGGCGCGATCATCGTCGCATCGACCAACATGGATGAGTTCGCCTACGGCTTCACGACCGAGAATGATTTCTTCGGCCCGACCCGCAATCCGCATGATCTCGAGCGGCTCGCCGGTGGCTCGTCGGGGGGGGCAGCCGCTGCCGTCGCAGCGGGCCTCGCGCATATCGGCATGGGATCGGACACCAACGGGTCGATCCGCGTACCCGCCTCCTTCTGCGGCCTGTTCGGGCTCAAGCCAACTTATGGTCGCCTCTCGCGTGCGGGCACCTTCCCGTTCGTGTCCAGCCTCGATCATATCGGGCCGATGACCCGCAGCGTGGCCGATCTCGCGCTGGCCTATGACGTGCTGCAAGGGCCGGACCCACGCGATCCCGTTTGCTCGACGGCCGCGCCCGAGCCGGTTCTGGACCGACTTGGCGAAGACACCGATGCGTTCCGCGTCGGCGTTCTGGGCGGCTGGTTCCGGGGCAATGCCGAGGATGTCGCGCTGGAAGCCGTGGACAAGGTTGCCGACGCCCTGAATGCGGATCGCTATGTCGAGCTCGATGAAGCCGAGATCGCTCGCTATGCGGCCTTCGTCATCACGGCGGCCGAGGGCGGCAATCTGCACATCGATGCCCTGCGCCAGCGCCCGGACCAGTTCGATCCGGCGACGCGCGATCGCCTGTTCGCCGGCGCGCTGCTCCCTTCCACCCTCGTCGTGCAGGCCCAGCGCTTCCGCTACCGATTCCGCGAGGCGGCGCGCCGGGCCTTCGCGCACTATGACGTCCTGCTCGCGCCTGCCACGCCCTGCGCCGCGCTCAAGCTAGGCCAGCAGACCCTCAATCTGGGCGGCAAGGAGATGCTCGCCCGCGCGCATGTCGGCATCTACACCCAGCCGATCAGCTATATCGGCCTGCCCGTGCTGACCGCGCCGGTGATGACCAGCGGCCCCATGCCGGTGGGCGTCCAGATCATCGCCGCGCCTTGGGCCGAGGCCAAGATTTTCCAGATCGCGGCGCGGCTGGAAGCAGCCGGCGTGGCCGTCTCCAGCGTGGCACATTGCGCGCCGGTATCGGAAAACGCCTGAAGCTCAGGCCTTGGGCATCAGGGGCTGAGCGTCAGGGGTAACCTTCAAGGCTTTGCCGGCTGCTCCACGCGGGGCGGCCAGGGCGTGAGGAACGGCGCGTCCTCGCCATAAGTGAGCTTGCCCTCGGCCTGGAGGAGGCGCACGCGCCCATCCAGATACTCCTTGATGATCGCGATGCGCCCCTTGCGCACCGTGGCGATCCACACGTCGTTGACGACCTGCTTCTCGCCATTCTGGGTGACGCGGAACTGGACTTCCGCCGCCACGCGACCATTGCGCACATCGATATAGAAGGCGTCGGCGGGGAAGTAGATGCTGCGGTCCGTCGCGACCTTGCAGAAGCCCTCGAGGTCAGCGAGCGCGGCATCGCGGCCGATCAGGCGGCGGCCGGGATAGGAGAAATCGACATCGTCCGTCAGAATGCGGCGCATCAGGTCCGCGTCACAATCCGCCCAGACATGCGCGAGATCGAGGATCAGGCGCTGATATTGCGCGCGCGTCGTGCCGCGCGCCTCCATCTTGCCGGTGTAGATGACGCTGGGTTTTGCGGGAGCCGCCTGCTCGGCAATGGCCGGCATCGGGGACAGGGCCGCGCAGGCGGCCGCGATACAGACCCAGCGGCTGCGCGATGCTCGGACGATCCTCATGCCTTGGTTCCCTTGCCGCTGTTTTGGCCCGCTCCATGTGCGGGCGTCTTGCCCCAAAAGTAAATCGCCGTGGTGTCGGCTTGCACTGACACCACGGCGATTGAGCGATCGGATGCGACCCGAGGCTCTAGCTGCCGAAGCGATAGGAAATGCTGCCGCCAATCCAACGCGGACGGCCCCAGACTTCGGTCGCCATGCCGAGGAATGCGAGGTCGAACGCGGCGGTGCGATAGCGCTTGTCCGTCACATTCTCGGCAAAGACAGCGAGGGTCAGCGAGTCGCTTGCATCGGTCCAGGAGAGGCGGACGTTTGACAAGGCGTAGGCTGCCTCACGCTGGCTGGGACTGTTGAAGGCGTCGAAATACTGCACGCCCTTATAGGCGATGTCGCCCTGCAGACCGAGCGTGCCGCCAAGCACGTTCGGCACGCGATAATTGGCCGTCAGGTTCCACGACCATTTGGGGGCCAACGGCATCCGCCGATCGACCACCGGGCCGTTATTGGCGAGGCCGGGCAGCTGCACGTCGAGCAGCTTGGCATCCAGATAGGTCAGCGATCCACGCAGGCGCAGATTCTGCACCGGCTCTGCCGCGAACTCGGCTTCGGCACCGGTGATCTCGGCATCGCGGTTGAATGTGGTCGAGGAGAGCGACACGCCATCGAACTGGTAGGCTTGGCTGTCCTTATACTGGTAATGGAACACCGCGCCGCTGATGCTGTAGCGATTGTCGTAGGTGGCGAACTTGGCGCCGGCTTCGTAACTGGTCAGCCGTTCGGGGCGGACCGAGATGGCCGAGAGCGGAAGCGACGTGTAACCGACGTTGAAGGTGCCGGCCTTGAACGAGCGCGCCACACCCGCATAGAACAGCTGCCCGCGCTGCGGCGCCCAGCTCAGCCGCGCCGTGAAGCTCGTGCTGTCATCGTTGCGCTTGGCGAGATCGCCGACCGTGGTGGTGTTGAACACCGGTCCGGTGTCCGTGTTGTTGAGGTCGTATTCCTTGTCTTCCTCGGTATAGCGCACGCCGCCCGTCGCGGTGAGGGTCGAGGTCAGCGCATAGTCGACATTGCCGAAGATCGCCCAGCTCTCGCTGTCCAGATCATAATAGACCGGACGGCGCGGACCGGCGGCGGCCGAGGTGGTGCGGCGCTGATAGCCGTTCACATTATAGTCGAAATAATAGAGGCCGGTGACCCAGGTGAGCGGCCCGTTCACGCCCGCCAGGCGCAGCTCCTGCGAGAACTGCTCGGCGCGCGGGTGAACTTCGGTCGAGCGTGCGCCGGGCGTGGAGTCGCTGTCGAACGCCGCGTCCTTCTTGCCCTTCTCGAAGCCGGTGATGGAGGTCAGCTCGGCAAAGCCGAGGTCCGCCTTGATCTTGCCGATGGCGGTGAACTGCTCCGAGCGCATATAGGCATCGAAGTTGGTGTTCGTCTCCAGCGGCTTGCTGTCGCCATAGCCGAAGGAGTCGACGCCGCCCGGATTGCGGGTGGAGAGGCCCGTCACCGGGTCCTGCGTCACAGCAATGTGGGTGAACATGTTACCCGCTTCATTGTCGTTCTTGTAATATTGCACGAACAGCTCGGCGCTCAGATTGTCCGCGAACTGGTTCGACAATTGCCCGCGAATGGCGCTGGCGTTGAGCGCGTTGCCGTCTTCCCCGCCCGGGAAATTGTTCTTGATGTAGCCATCATAACGGTGGCGGAAGACGCTGACGCGGCCCAGCAGGTTGCCGAACAGCCGGCCGCTGATCGCCGCTTCGGCCTGAACGCGATTGCGCTCGGCGAAGGTGACGGACACATGGCCTTCCAGCTGCTCGGTCGGCGCTGCGGCAATGAAGTGGATGAGGCCGCCGGTCGCGTTGCGGCCATAAAGCGTGCCCTGCGGACCGCGCAGCACCTCGATGCGGCTGATGTCGAACATCTGGGAATCGAGACCCATCAGGTTCGCCTTGTAGAACTCGTTCACATAAACGGCGGACGGGCTCTCATTGGTGTCGGCAAAGTCGCGCATGGCGACGCCGCGCAACGAGATGAACGGGAAGTCGCCGTCGCCCGAGTTCTGGCCGATGGAAAGGCCGGGCACCAAGCGGGCGAGATCGAGCGTGCTCGACGCGCCGGATTCAGCGGCCTGCGCGCCGGACACGACGCTGAGGCTGATCGGCACTTCGGTGACGCGCTGCTCGCGATGCTGGGCGGTGACGATGATGTCGCCACCTTCGGCGGTGTCTGCGGCATCGGCAGCCATCAGCGGCGCGCTCGTCGAAGCCAGAAGAAGGGCGAGAAACGCTTTTTGGGACATCGCCAAAGATGCCTCGGGCTTGCGTGCAAACAACATTGTGGGCTTCCTCCAGATAAACCTGTCATGCCCGCAGGCCAGAGCTCACATCGGTTACCGCCTCGAGCCCACGCGCAGCGTGAGCGATGTTTATCCTGTTGAGCCCTCCCCGTTCGGCGTTGGTATGTATGCAGAGCGTGCTTACTTATGTAAAGAGGGTCGTGACGATTTTTTGACAGAGGCTCAAATGTGCGGCGCCTGAGTGGATCAACCTTCAAAGGGCGGATTTATTGGGGTTTCACGAGAACGGAACGATCACGACCCAAAGCAGGCGGCGACCGCAGGATCAAATCGAAGTGCCGTGGCGCGACGTATGCGCGAGCCGAGTCGCCGCAACGGTGAGACCGGTGCGGGCATGTATAATTAGTGGGATCAAAGAAGCGGCGGCCGGAGAGCGCCCCCTACCCCCGCCCCGCCTTCACCATATCCGCGATCCGTACGAACTTCTCGCGCGGGGCACCCAAGCGGGCTTGGGCGATTTCGGCTTCGTCGATCTTCTGCCAGTCGCGGAAGGTGACGATCTCCAGATCGCGCTCGGCGATCAGCGCGTCCAGGCCAGCCCGGCCCTGCTTGCCGGCGGCGGTGGGTTGGTCGGCGGCGATGGCTTCGGCGATCAGGAAGCCATCGGGCTTGTTGGTGCCGATGGTGCCGCTCGGCCCGCGCCGCGCCCAGCCGACGCAATAAAGGCCCGGGCGAATGCGGCCCTCCTCATTGGCGAAGCGGCCGCGCGCCTCGTCATAAGGCACGTCGGGAATGGGCGGCGTGCGATAGCCGATGCAGCTGATGATGAGATCGGCCGGCATGGTCACGCGCTCGCCGGTGCCGATGCTCTGCTGCTGCGCATCGAGCCGGGTTCGCTCCAGCACCAGCCGCTCGACGCGGCCCTCCCCTTCCACCCGCTCGGAAACGACGAAGAAATCGAACCGGATCGCCACCACCTTCTCGGGCGATGGCTCGGCGAACTGGCGGAGCAGCGCCAGCGATTTGCGCTGCCCCGGCTCCAGCGCCTCATCCACCGAGGTCGGCGGCAGATCGGCGGGATTGACATGGACGGAGGCGCGCTCCAGCCGGCCGAGTTCGCCCAGCTCCTTGGGCGTCATCGCAATCTGCGCCGGGCCGCGCCGACCCAAGATGGTGATCGAGCGGGGCTGCGCCTTTTTGAGAATGTCATAGGCATGAGCGACGACATCGCTCTCCTCAAGCTCGCGCGCGGTCTTGGCGAGAATGCGCGCGCAATCCAGGGCGACATTGCCGTTGCCGATGATGACCACATCCCGCTCGTCGATCCGCGGTGCGAGATCGGCATGATCGGGATGGCCATTATACCAGCCGACAAAGGCCGCGCTGCCGATGACGCCGGGCAGATCGTCGCCGGGCACGCCCAGCGGGCGATCCGACGGCGCGCCGGTGGCGAGGATCACCGCATCGTAAAGGCCCTGAAGCTCCGGGATCGACACGTCACGCCCGATGACGAGATTGCCGACGAAGCGCACCGTGTCGGTCAAAGCCACGGCTTCATAGCGGCGGGATACGGCCTTGATGGACTGGTGATCCGGCGCGACGCCGGTGCGAACAAGGCCGAAGGGAACGGGCAACCGGTCGATGATGTCGATCGCCACATCCTCGCCGAACTGCTTCTGGCAGGCTTCCGCGGTATAATAGCCGGCAGGGCCAGACCCGATGATGGCGATATGACGCATGGAACGGCCTCTCCAGAAAATGTGTCTTGCACAGGGCAGCCTAACCGAGGCTGCGCGCGAGGCAAGGGCCGTGCGCAGGAGAGCGACGCCCGTGGAGAGATAGGCGCGCCCAAACGAAAAGGGCGGACCATTCGGCCCGCCCTTTCAGATCGATGTACCGATGCCGCTCAGCGTGCAGCGGGCGCCGCTGCCGAGGCATTGGCGGGCAGACCGCCGAGCTGGGTCACCAGCTTGGTATAGGCATCCAGATAGGCCAGCACGATGACCTGGCCGATATCCGTGTTCTGGTAGCCGCCGCCGGCCGCGCCGGCAAAACCGCCCCACCAGCCCGCGCCGCCGCCGGCACCGAAGCTCAGATCCGACTTGCGCGAATAGCCCTCGGTCATCGCTTCCTCGACCGTGGTGCGCGCGTTCACGATGGAGAGCGTCACATTGGCTTCGCTCTTCTTGATGTTGATGCCGCCGGCCAGCGCGCCGAACGTGCTGCGGCCCAGGAAGCCGCCCAGCATGCCGCCAAGAGCGTTGCCGCCGCTATTTTTGTTGGAGGTCACGATATCCGGCTGGAGGAAATAGTCCGCCGCCTTCACCTGACCGCGCCCGATGTTGCTGCCGGCTTGCAGCTCACCCTGATCGGCCAGGGCGCGCTCCATCGCGCGGTTCTGCATCGAGCGCCCGCGGTTAACGAGCGTGAAGCAGCCGGACTGCTGGATGAAGATGCGCAGGATCGCTTCGGGGCTGCCGAGGCTCAGCTCGCGCCACCACTGCGTGTCCGGCTCGACGATGGCGACGGTGCCCAGATTCTTGGTGCAACGCGGGATGTCGCGCGTGCCCTTGTCCTGCGCCTTGCGCCCCGAGGATTGCGCCATGGCCGGCTGCACCACCAGGCCGATCGCGGACAGCGCCAGCGCCAGTTTGATCGATAGTTTCATGTATTACCTCACCCACAAGGATTATGCAGTCGACGCCCCTGCCGAACCACAAGGCCCGCTGTTTATCACAGCAAAATGGCGGCACAAGGTTAACGACTGCACGGCGGCGGCGCATGACAGGCGGCGCTCCTCATGTCTTGTATGAAATGGTCGCGGCGGGCCCTCTTTCAGAAGGCTTTGCCGGAACCCTTCCGCCTGCTATCGGCGCGCAATGACTGACCTCGCCCACATCCGTAACTTTTCCATCATCGCGCATATCGACCATGGCAAGTCGACCCTCGCCGACCGCTTGATCCAGCGCACTGGCGGACTCTCGGATCGCGAGATGACCGCGCAGGTGCTCGATAACATGGATATCGAGAAGGAACGCGGCATCACCATCAAGGCCCAGACCGTGCGCCTTGATTACACCGCGAGCGACGGCAAGACCTATGAGCTCAACCTCATGGACACGCCGGGCCATGTCGACTTCGCCTATGAAGTCTCGCGCAGCCTCGCCGCGTGCGAAGGCGCGCTGCTGGTCGTGGATGCCGCGCAGGGCGTGGAAGCGCAGACGCTGGCCAATGTGTACCAGAGCATCGAGCATGACCATGAAATCGTGCCGGTCATCAATAAGATTGACCTGCCCGCCGCCGAACCGGAGAAGGTGAAGGCGGAGATCGAGGACGTGATCGGCATCGACGCCAGCGAAGCGGTGCTCGCCTCCGCCAAGGCCGGCATCGGCATTGACGAGATTCTGGAAGCGATCGTCAAGAAAATCCCCGCCCCCAGTGGCGACCGGGACAAGCCGCTGGAAGCGATGCTGGTCGACAGCTGGTACGACCCCTATCTCGGCGTCGTCATCCTCGTGCGCGTCATCAACGGCGTGCTCAAGAAGGGCCAGAACATCAAGTTCATGATCGGCGGCACCGAGCATCTGGTCGACCGCGTCGGCTGCTTCCGCCCCAAGATCGAGACGCTGCCCGAGCTTGGCCCCGGCGAGATCGGCTTCATCACCGCGCAGATCAAGGAAATCACGCAGACCCGCGTGGGTGACACGATCACCACGGTGAAGAACGGCGCGACCACGCCCCTGCCCGGCTTCAAGGAAGTGCAGCCGGTGGTGTTCTGCGGGCTTTTCCCCGTCGATGCGGCGGACTTCGAGAAGCTGCGCGAGAGCATCGCCAAGCTGCGGCTCAATGATGCCAGCTTCTCCTTCGAGATGGAGAGCAGCGCGGCGCTGGGCTTCGGCTTCCGCGCCGGGTTCCTCGGCCTTCTGCACCTCGAGATCATCCAGGAGCGGCTGACGCGGGAATATGACCTCGACCTCATCACCACCGCGCCGTCGGTCGTCTATCGCATCCAGCTGCGCAAATCGAAGACCGAGGACGCGCGCGAGATTCTGCTGCACAATCCGGCGGACTATCCAGACCCCAGCCGCATCGAGCAGATCGACGAGCCCTGGATCAGGGCGACGATCTACACGCCGGACGAATATCTCGGCAGCATCCTCAAGCTCTGTCAGGACCGGCGCGGCATCCAGACCGGCCTCACTTATGTGGGCGGCCGCGCGCAGGTGAGCTATGAACTGCCGCTCAACGAAGTGGTGTTCGACTTCTACGATCGCCTCAAGTCAATCAGCCGGGGCTATGCCAGCTTCGACTATGAGCAGATCGGCCTGCGCGAGGGCGATCTGGTGAAGATGAGCATCCTCGTCAACAACGAGCCGGTCGACGCGCTCAGCATGATCGTCCATCGCGGCGTGGCTGAGGAGCGCGGCCGCCATATGTGCGAGCGGCTGAAGGACCTCATCCCCCGCCACCTCTTCAAGATCCCCATTCAGGCGGCGATCGGCGGCAAGGTGATCGCGCGCGAAACCATCGCCGCGATGCGCAAGGACGTGACCGCCAAATGCTATGGCGGCGACATCACCCGCAAGAAGAAGCTGCTGGAGAAGCAGAAGAAGGGCAAGGCGCGGATGCGCGAATATGGCTCCGTGCAAATTCCGCAGGAAGCCTTCATCGCCGCGCTCAAAATGGGGGACGACAGTTGAGCGAGCAGACTAGCGACGAGGATTATGTGTTCGATGAAGCCAGCGGCGAGTGGCTGCCGGCTTCCGAACTGGCCGCCAAGCAGGGCGCGGCCGATGCGGTGGAAGTGCGCGACGCGGTCGGCAATCTGCTGGCCGATGGCGATCAGGTCACGCTGATCAAGGATCTGACCGTGAAGGGCGCGGGGCAGACGCTCAAGCGCGGGACGCTGATCAAGTCGATCCGCCTCACCGGTGACCCGCAGGAAATCGACTGCCGCTACGAGGGCATCAAGGGGCTGGTGCTGCGCGCTGAGTTCGTGAAGAAGCGGTGAGCGCGGTACCGGGCCGCCCATCGCAAAGGAGTGCAGCCTGATGGCAAAGACTGACGCAGGCGGACGCTTCGAGCGGCATCGCCAGCCCTGGACCGCCGCCGAGATCGACAAGCTGCACACGCTGGCGAAGAAGGGCATGGCGCTGAAAGCCATCGCCAAGGCACTGACCCGCAGCGAGGAATCGGTGAAGGACCGCGCCAAGGCGGACGGGCTGACGATCGCGAAACTGCGTTAAGGCGCGGCCCCTAATCCTGCCAGCAGCAAATGGCGCCCGTCCGAGCGAGCGTCCGGCAACCTTCGGGGCGCACAAGCGTCTCATCAGGGCCAGCTCCCAAGCGAGATGGAAGTGGCACAAAGCTGTTGTGGGCATGTCGCGTCCGCGGCGGCCGCGTGCCCCTGTGCGAGACCATGCTGGAGGACGTCCCCATGCCCATTTCCCATACGCCCCTGATAGAGCGCATTGCGCGCGTGCTCGCCGGACTGCGGCTGAGCGAGAATGCCGATGGCACGGAGCCGAGCGCCAGCCGGTCTGTGGACCTGGAATGGGAAGACTGCCTTGAGGACGCGCGCGCGGTGCTCCGCACGATGCGCGAGCCGGACGCGGCAATGGCCAGCGCAGGCAATGAAGAGATTTGGGAAGCGATGATCGCGGCCGCTTTGTCGGGCGAAGCGAGCGGTGCGGGTGCAAACCAAGCCAACCCGGATGAGACTAATCCGCTTGCTCCCCCGATCAATCTCAACGCGGGCAGCTGAAGTCTCGGCGCGCTAGTCCCCTAGCTTTCGGGTAGCTGGTTGGTCCGGTTCAGCCGGTCGATCACTTCATCGAGCGGCTCGACGACCGTCACGCTACGGCCTTCGCCAAAGCGAATGCGCGTGCCCTCGCCGACATTGGAGATGAACGAAATCTGCGTCGCATTGACGGCGACGGGGGCGCGGTCCGGGCTGGTGAACTTGACGAACATGGGCACGCTCTCCTGCTTATGATTGGGGACAGCCTAAGCGCATTCTCGCGCCACGCAATTGCTCGTCGCGCGAAGGTGGAAAATATCCGGCAGGCTGCCGCTTCTCGCGCCTTATCGGCCCGACAGGCTGTTGCTGATGCCGAAGAAAAGCTCGGAGAGATTGATACCGAGCGACAGGAACGCCATGACGCAGGCCAGCGACACCAGCGCCGCGATCAGCCCATATTCCACCGCCGTCGCGCCCCGCTCATTTGCGGGCAGCCGATCAAAGAGCGTCAGCTCACGGTCAACGGCAGGTGATATCTGACGCGGCATGGGGCACTCCTCACATTTGTCGGTTCAACGTCGCCGCAAATGGTGGAGAGGTGGTAAAGAGAAGGCGCCAGATGACATTGGACTAAGAGCGCGGAAGGCTCGTCAGCCCAAACCGAGTGAGGCCACGGCGATCAATGCCGCGATACCGGTGAGGCTGGTTACCAGCCCAAGTTCCAAAGCCTTTGCTCCGCGCTCGGTGCGGAGAATCCGCATAATCATGTCATCCTCCAATGACATAACCCATAGCAACCGCTGGCTTTACGGGCGCTTAACGAAGCCGCTGGAAGACGACCGATCTGCACAAAATCCCTTCAGACTGGGCGCGCGGAGGCGATTCCTCCGCCCAAGTCTCAGTCCGCCAATTGACGTGGCGGCAGACTCACGGCAGGAGCAAGCATGGCCGACATGACCGATCCCGTTTCCGCCGATCCACTTGCCCAGCCCGCATCCTTCAAGCGCCGGGGAATGCTTTTCGTGCTGTCCTCCCCTTCCGGGGCCGGCAAATCCACCATCTCGCGCAAGCTGCTGGCGCATGATCCGGGCCTGACCATGTCCGTCTCCGCCACCACCCGGCCGATGCGGCCCGGCGAAGTCGACGGCAAGGATTATCATTTCGTCGATCTCGAGCGGTTCCGCGCCATGGTGACGGACAACCAGTTCCTCGAATGGGCGCATGTGTTCGATCATCGCTACGGCACGCCGCGCGCGCCGGTGGAAGGGATGCTGGAAGCCGGGCACGACGTGCTGTTCGATATCGACTGGCAGGGCGCGCAGCAGCTCCACCAGCTGGCCGGCGGCGATGTGGTCCGCGTGTTCATCCTGCCCCCCTCGATGATCGAGCTGGAAGCGCGGCTGCGCGGACGCGGCACGGACAGCAACGACGTCATCGAGCGGCGTATGGCGCGCGCGCACAGCGAAATCGCGCACTGGGACGGCTATGATTATGTGCTCGTCAATGACGATGCCGAAGCCTGCTTCGCCAAGGTGCTCACGATCCTGCAGGCCGAACGGCTCAAGCGCCACCGGCAGACCGGTATCATCGGCTTCATCCGCAAGCTCGACCGCGAGGAAATCTAGCCCTCAGCCCGGCCCGCAGGGGCCATCGGCCCGGCTACGCAAAACTTTGCAAGCCAGATGCCCTCCATATCTGTATGGGGGGCGCATAAGGCGGACCACCAAACAGGATGACGCGCGCAGATGAGGCCTTTGAAACAGGTTTTGCGGCGAGGATGGTCCACCGCTCCACTCTTTTTTTGATTAGCGAGATACATGCCCTTTTCCACACTCCCCCCTCTTCTCGCCAATGCCCTTGCCGAGCGCGGCTATGCCGACCCCACGCCCGTTCAGGCCGAAGTTCTTGAGGCGCAGGCGCATGGCCGCGACCTTATCGTCTCAGCCCAGACCGGATCGGGAAAGACCGTGGCGTTCGGCCTCGCCATTGCCACCGACCTGCTCGAAGATGGCGAGCGCATGGCGCCGCCCGGACTGCCGCAGGCGCTGATCATCGCGCCTACCCGTGAACTGGCGCTGCAGGTCAGCCGCGAGCTGATCTGGCTCTATGGCAAGGCCGGCGCGCGCATCGCCACCTGCGTCGGCGGCATGGATGCGAGCAAGGAGCGCCGCGCGCTCTCGCATGGCGCGCAGATCGTGGTCGGCACGCCCGGCCGCCTGCGCGACCATCTGGAACGCGGCGCCCTCAACCTCTCCACCCTGCGCGCGGTGGTGCTGGACGAAGCCGACGAGATGCTCGACATGGGCTTCCGCGAGGATCTGGAAGAAATTCTCGACGGCACGCCGCAGGAGCGCCGCACCCTGCTCTTCTCCGCGACCATGCCGGCCCCCATCGTGGCGCTTGCCCGGCGCTATCAGCGCGACGCGCTGCGCATCTCGACGGTGACGCAGGAGCGCGGCCATGGCGACATCAGCTATCAGGCGATGGCTGTGGCGCCGGCCGACATCGAACATGCCGTGGTGAACCTGCTGCGCTTCCACGAAGCCGAGACGGCGATGCTGTTCTGCGCCACGCGCGACAATGTGCGCCACCTCCATGCCGGGCTGGTCGAGCGCGGCTTCGCGGTCGTTGCCCTTTCCGGCGAGCATAGCCAGAATGAGCGCAATCAGGCGCTGCAATCCTTGCGCGACCGGCGGGCACGCGTGTGCGTCGCAACCGACGTGGCCGCGCGCGGGATCGACCTGCCGACGCTGAGCCTGGTTGTCCATGTCGAGATTCCGCGCGATGCCGAGACGCTGCAGCACCGCTCCGGCCGCACCGGGCGCGCGGGCAAGAAGGGCACCGCCGTGCTCATCGTGCCCTATCCGCGCCGCCGCCGGGTGGAATCGATGCTGCGCGGCGCGCGCATTCAGGCGGACTGGATTTCGCCGCCTTCCGCCGAGGACATTCGCCGCGCCGATACCCAGCGCCTGCTCGATACGCTGCGCGCGCCGGTCGAGCTGAGCGAGCAGGATCATGAGCTGGGCCGCCAGTTGCTCGCCGAGCGCAGCCCGGAAGATGTCGCCGCGATGCTGGCCCATGCCTATCGCGCCCGCCTGCCCGAGCCCGAAGATCTGCTGGGGAGCGATGCCCCCGCCGAACCGCGCGGTCCCCGCCCCGGTTTCGAGCAGAGCGCCTGGTTCCGCCTGAATGTCGGCCGCAATCAGAATGCCGATCCGCGCTGGATCCTGCCGCTGCTCTGCCGGCGCGGCCACATCAGCCGCACAGAGATCGGCGCGATCCGCATCGCCGCGCAGGAAACCTTGTTCGAGGTCGCGGGCGGCGTCGCTGCGCGCTTCCTCGATGCCGTGCGCCGCACCGCCAGCGAGGATGACGAGGTCGACATCCAGCCGACCGACGGCAAGCCCCGCGAGGAAGCGCGCCGCAATCGCCGCGACAATGCCCGCCCCGTCCATGCGCCCAAGCCCTATCGCGCACCCGCCGCGCGCGGGCCGCATGGTGGCCGCCCCGATCAGGCCCAGCCCGGCCCGCATGGCGCCGGCAAGAAGAAGGGCCCGAACAAGTGGAAGGGTGGCGCCAAGCCCTTCGCGCACAAGAAGCCCGGCAAGGATAGATGATCGCGATCCTCGTCGATGCCGATGCCTGCCCGGTGAAGGAAGAAATCTACCGGGTGGCGTTTCGGCATGAGACGCCGGTCAAAATCGTCAGCAACCAGCGCATCCGCATCCCCGATCATCCGCTGGTCGAGCGGGTGGTCGTGTCCGACGCCTTCGATGCGGCCGATGACTGGATCGCCGAGCAGGCCAGCCCGACGACAATCTGCATCACCGCGGACATTCTGCTCGCCGATCGCTGCCTGAAAGCCGGCGCGAGCGTGATCGCTCCGACCGGCAAGCCCTTCACCACCGCCTCCATCGGCAGCGCCATCGCGACCCGCGCCATCATGGCCGATCTGCGCGCCGGCGGCGACATCATCGGCGGCCCGGCACCGTTCAGCAAAGCCGACCGTTCACGCTTTCTTTCGGCGCTGGATGAGACGATCGTGCGGCTGAAGCGGTCGCGCTGAGGGCCACGGCCCTGGCTACGTCACTTCCGCTTGGGCAGCGGTGGCAGAGCCTTGGCTTCCTCCAGCACGCTCGTGTCGATCAGCGTCGCGAGTTGCGCGCGGGTGCGGGGCGTGCGCTTGTCCTGTTTGGCGAGCCAGGCTTCTTCTTCCTCCAGCACATCGAGCAGGTCGCCCGTCCAGTCCGCCAGCCAGTTGTGGTGGGACCAGCTCTGCTTGACCAGCTCCAGCGGATAGCCGCTGTTCTGCGCCACCAGCTCCTGCGCCCGTGTGGGATCGCGGCGGACCTCGTGCGTGGCATCGATGATCGCGCGGACCATCACGACGATGTTCCGCCGCATCTGCGGGTTGGCCAGCGCACCGGCGGTGGTGTTGAGATTGAACAGCTCGCGATAGACGCCCTTGCCGCTGAACTCGATGGCATCATCGCCAATCGCCTGCGCGGCGCGCTCGACTTCCGGCTCCCAGATCGCCACGGCATCGACCTTTCGATCCGCCAGTGCCTGCGGCATGTCGGGCAGCTTCATGCCGACCATGGTGACATCGTCACTGGACAGGCCGACGGTTTTCAGCATCTTCTGGGTGAAGAAGCCGGACGAAGTGACGGAAATCGTCGCAATCCGCTTGCCCTTGAGATCCGCCAGCGAGTTGATGCCGGCCGATTTGCGCGCGACGATGCGGTACAGCCCCTCGGTGACGGTCATGACGATCCGCATGTCCGGATTGCGCAGCGAATAGCGCAGCGCCTGCGTTTCGGCATTGGTCGCGATGTCGGCTGGCGCGCTGCTGTCATCCGGCGTCGCACCGGGCTCGCCGACAAGATTGGCAACGCTCCCCCGCCCGACCGTGACGGGAGCCGGATAATAGGATTCAGCGGCGATAAAGAGCGGGGCGAATTCGAACACGGTGAGATTGCCGAACGCGCGGATCGGACCTGCCTGCGCGACAGTCGCGGAAGCCGCCGACGCCGATGCCACGGGCGTATCCGTCTGGGTGCAGGCCGAGGTGCCGGCAAGCAGAAGCGAGAGACCGGCCAACAGGACGCCGCGCCCACGCCGACGCGCATGGCCATGGCTCATCGCCCGATTGAATGCCGACATCCTCTTCTCCCTCACATCGCTTTTGACGGCGGGAGGCTAGCGAGCGGCGGCGCTGCCAACAATGCACGGAACGGCATTGATCCTTGCCTGGGGTGGCGGGGGAGTTCGAACGGCTGGGTTTGGAGGGTGTCCCGTTAAGCGCGGTATTCCGGACTCGAAGCCCCTTGAAATGCTCGCTTTCACTTGGTCAATCTAAGAGGGGCGAGGCCCAGCTTGTCATAAAGCCGCACGGCAGCGCCCAGCGAGCGATCATCGCGAAAATTATTCCAGCACGGTCGAACTGCATTTAAGGTCTCTTTTAGCCACCGGATCGCCTCTCGGCGTCCGGCGCTACTGTGTAAGCTAAATAGATCGCTCTGGCCGCTAATTCTAAAAGGTCCTGTTTGAACGTGCTTATTCATCCCGCCATTTTGATGTTGCGCACGTCCCGCCCAAAGCTGCTCTATCTTCGTCAGAAATACCGGACAGAATTCGCCTATGACCGCGTCGCTTCCTTCTTCAGCGATTGCAGAACTGACATGAAGAGAAGACACTCCCGGTTCTTTAGGCTCGCAAGCTCCTCGCCCCATGGTGATTTTTAGTTGATCTGGACCTCGACCAACAGTGAGCGTCTCCTCAATAACTAATATTGATACGCAAATCTGTTCGGAATTCTCTGAGCCTGCCCGCTGCACAGGCGATGCGACGCCAGCCTGCGCACTGGGGGCATGGGACATCGATAAAGCGATTGCTAGTAGGGGGCGCCTAAACATTTATGCCTCTCGCAGGAACTCAAAACACAATAGTGCGCCTTTATTTCTGCGCTAAATGTCTGCTACCACGCCAAAGCGCTCATTCAAGTATGCGAGCCCCACACTTCAAAACGGACATTCATCTGGCTCGGGCTTGCTAACCCGATCACGCCGCCCGCGCCCGCAACTCCAGCGCGGCTGCGATCAGGTCCCGGGTATAGTCCGTCTGCGGCGCGTTGAAGATCTGCTGCGAGGAGCCCTGCTCCACGATCTTGCCGTTGCGCATCACCACCACTTCGTGCGCGAGGGCGCGGACGACCTTGAGGTCGTGGCTGATGAACAGATAGGTCAGGCCATGGCTCGCCTGCAGGTTGCGCAGCAGGTCGACGATCTGGGCCTGCACGGACATGTCGAGCGCGGAGGTGGGCTCGTCGAGGATCACGAGATCGGGCCGCAGGATGATCGCGCGGGCGATGGCGATGCGCTGGCGCTGGCCGCCGGAGAATTCGTGCGGGTAGCGATCCAGCACCGCCGTCGAGAGGCCGACTTCCTCGATCATCGTCGCGACGGCCTCGTAGCGCTCCGCTGGCGTCAGGTCGGGTCGGTGGATCGGCAACCCCTCGCCGACGATCTGGCCAATGGTCATCTTGGGGCTGAGGCTGGCGAAGGGGTCCTGAAAGACGATCTGCATCCGCTTGCGCAGGGGGCGCATCTGCTTCCAGTTGCGCTCGTGCAGCGGCTCGTCCTCGAACCAGATCGGCCCTTCCGAGCGGCTAATGCGCAGCAGCGCAAGGCCGAGCGTGCTCTTGCCCGAGCCGGACTCGCCGACGACGCCGAGCGTATGCCCGCGCGGGATCGAGAGCGTCACGCCATCCACGGCTTTCACAAAGGCGCGCGGCTTGCCGAACCAGCCCTTGATCGGGAAATGGACCTTCAGATCCTCGGTGCGCACCAGCGGCGCGGGATCGCCCTCGATCTTAAGCGGTTCGCCGCGCGGCGTCGCGTCCAGCAGCTTACGGGTGTAGGCATGCTGGGGATTGTCGAACACTGCGCTGGTGTCACCCGCTTCCACCACCTCGCCCTGCGTCATCACGCAGACGCGCTCGGCCATCTTCCGCACGACGCCCAGATCATGGGTGATGAGCAGCATCGCCATGCCGAGGCGCTGCTGCAGATCCTTGAGCAGATCGAGCACCTGCGCCTGCACGGTCACGTCGAGCGCGGTGGTCGGCTCGTCGGCAATCAGCAGGTCCGGCTCGTTGGCCAGCGCCATCGCGATCATGATGCGCTGGCGCTGCCCGCCGGAGAGCTGGTGGGGATAGGATTTGAGGCGGTTCTCGGCATCGCGCAAGCCAACCAGCTTGAGCAGATCGATGGTCTTGGAAACCGCCGCCGCCCGGCTGATCGCGGGATCGTGCAGCTTCATCGCCTCGATGATCTGCCGGTCGATGGTGTGCAGCGGGTTGAGCGCAGTCAGCGGCTCTTGCGGGATCAGTGCGATGCGGGCGCCGCGCAGCGTCTGCATCGTGCGTTCGCTGGCGCCGACGATCTCCTGCCCGTCCAGCCGGATCGAGCCGGACGGATGGAACGCCACCGGATAAGGCAGCAATTGCAGGATCGACATGGCAGCGGTGGACTTGCCCGAGCCGGACTCGCCGACCAGCGCCAGCGTCTGGCCCTTCTCCAGCGTGAATGACACGTCCTTCACCGCCTCGACGATGCGGCCTTCCGAGCGGAACGAGCAGCACAGCCTGTCGACCGCAAGCAGGGGCGTGTCCGTGGCGCTCATGTCGATTTCCTTGGATCGAAGGCATCCCGCGCCGCTTCGCCGATGAAGATGAGCAGCGAGAGCATGGTGGCCATGACGGCGAACCCCGCGATGCCGAGCCACGGTGCATAGAGATTGTTCTTCGCCTGGTTGAGCAGTTCGCCAATGGAGGGCGATCCGCGCGGCATGCCGAAGCCGAGAAAATCCAGCGCCGTGAGGATCGTGATCGACGAGGAGACGATGAACGGCAGGAACGTAATGGTCGCCACCATCGCATTGGGCAGGATGTGCCGGAACATGATCGTGCGGTTACCAAGGCCAAGCGCCCGGGCGGCGCGGACATAATCGAGATTGCGCGCGCGCAGGAACTCGGCGCGCACGACGTGCACCAGCGTCATCCAGCTCACCAGCAGCAGCGCACCGAGCAGCGTGAAGAAGCTGGGCGTGAGGAAGCTGGCCATGATGATGAGCAGGTAGAGCATCGGCAGGCTCTGCACGATCTCGATGCAGCGCTGGAAAATGAGGTCGGTCCACCCGCCGAAATAGCCCTGTATGGCGCCGGCGGTGATGCCGATGATGGAGCTGAAAAAGGTGAGCAGCAGGCCGAAGGTCACCGAGAGGCGGAAGCCGTAGATGATGCGCGCCAGCACATCGCGCGCTTGGTCGTCTGTGCCCAGCCAATGGCGTGCGGAGGGCGGCGACGGCGCGGTGACGGGGATATCGTAATCGATCGTCCGGTAGCTGTAGGGGATGATCGGCCAGATCGCCCAGCCGTCGCCCTCAGCGATCATCGCCCGCACGGCGGGGTCCTGATAATTGGCCTCCGTCTCGAACACGCCGCCGAACGTGGTCTCCGGATAGGCGCGCAGAACGGGCGCATAGATCTCGCCACGATAGCTCAGCAAGATGGGCTTATCATTGGCGATCAGCTCGGCGCACAGCGTCACCACATAGAGCGCAAGGAATATCCACAGGCTCCAATAGCCGCGCTTGTTGGCCTTGAAATTGGCCCAGCGCCGGCGCGTGAGCGGGCTCATCCGGCTGATCGGGCGCACAGGCCGGGGATGAACGGCCGGGGCTGCGACGGGCGTTTCGGCGTTCATCAGACGTCCCGCCTTTCGAAATCGATGCGGGGGTCGACCAGCACATAGGTGACGTCACCGAGCAGATTGGTCAGCAGGCCGAGCAGCGAAAAGATGAACAGCGAGCCCAGCATCACCGGGTAATCCCGGTTGATCGTTGCCTCGAAGCCCAGCAGCCCGAGGCCATCCAGCGAGAAGATCACCTCGATCAGCAGCGAGGAGGTGAACAGCACGCTGACGAAGGCGGCCGGAAAGCCGGCGATGACGATGAGCATCGCGTTGCGGAAGACATGGCCATAGAGGACGCCGTTCTCGGAGAGGCCCTTGGCTCGCGCCGTGGTCACATATTGCTTGCCCACTTCATCGAGGATCGAATTCTTGGTGAGCATGGTGAGGTTGGCGAAGGCGCCGATGACCATCGCGGCCACCGGCAGGGTGATGTGCCAGAGATAATCGAGCACCTTGCCGATGAGCGAGAGCTCCTCCCAATTGTCCGAGACAAGGCCCCGCGCCGGGAAGATGCTCCAGAACGTGCCGCCCGCGAACAGCACGACCAGCAGCACCGCGAACAGGAAGCCCGGAATGGCATAGCCGATGGTCACGAAGAAGCTCGACCAGGCATCGAACGCAGTGCCCGCACGCACGGCCTTGCGGATGCCGAGCGGAATGGCGACGAGATAGGTGATGAGCGTGGTCCAGAGGCCCAGCGAGATCGAAACCGGCAGTTTCTCGATGATCAGATCGATCACCGGCTGGTCCTTGTAATAGCTGTTGCCGAACTCGAACCGCGCGAAATCGCCGAGCATCTTGAAGTAGCGATAGAGCACGGGCTTGTCGAAACCGTAGAGCTTCTCAAGCTCCTTCACCATCGCCGGGTCCAGCTCGCCGGTGGGCATGATGCCACTGCTCGCCCCGGTGTCCACGCTGCCGCCGATGGTGGCCGTCGCGTCCATCGCGGTGCCGGCGAACCGCGCCTGAATCTGGTCGATCGGGCCGCCGGGCACGAACTGGATGATGATGAAGGTGATCGTGACGATACCGATCAGCGTTGGCACCATCAGCAGGAGCCGGCGGGCGACATAGGACCAGAGCGCCGTCATGAGGACTGTCCTTGTGCGTGCCCGGCCGTCTTGCCGGGGTCGGCCCACCATGTGTCCAGCGTCATGATCGGGAAATTATAGGCGGGCTGCTTTTTCGGCATGCCGAACCGGTCCCAATAGGTGATCGGCATCTGCCCCACCGGCGCCGGGTAATCATGCTGGAAGGGAATGGCATAGAAATTCCACAGCAGGATGCGATCGAGCGCCCGCATGGCGCCGACCACGGTCTCCCGGTCCGTCGCGGTGATCATCTGCGCCAGCATCTTGTCGACTGCGGGATTCTTGACGCCCGGATAGTTCAGCGATTGCGGCTGATCCGCAGCGTGCGACCCCCAGATCAATGTCTGGCCGATGCTCGGCGTTTCATGGCCGGGGAACATCGGGATGTTGAGCAGCAGGTCATAATCATAATGCCGCAGCCGATGCCGGAATTGCGCACTGTCGAACGAGCGGAAACTGATGGCGATGCCCAATTGCCGCGCATTCTCGACAAAGAGCGAAACCTGCCGGTCCATCAGTGGGGAATAGCTGATCAGCTCGAGCGCCATGGGGCGACCGGTTGTCTTGTCGATCAGCCGGCCGTCCTGATAGCGATAGCCCGCCGCCCGCAGGATCCGCACCGCCTCGATGAGATTGGCCCGGCGATTGCGCCAGTTCCCGCCGACCGGCAAGTCCGGCGCCTTGGTGAACACCTCGCCCGGCACCTCGTCCCGCACGGATTGGAGCAGTTCCAGCTCCCGCCCCTGGGGCAGGCCCTCGGCCGCGAACTCGCTGTTGGTGTAGAAGCTGTGCAGGCGGCCATGATGCCCGGCGAGCAGGGTCCGGCGCACCCACTCAAAATCATAGGCCAGCATCAGCGCGCGCCGCAATTGGCGATCCGCCAGCGCGGGGCGCCGCGTGTTCATGACGATGCCCAGATAGAAGGATGGGCTGCGGTAATCGATGACCTGTCGCTTGATCTGGCCCGCGCGGAAGGCCGGCAATTGCTTCTCGCTCGCCCAGCGCACTGCGCTCGTTTCCTGCCGGAAGTCGACATTGCCGGCGAGGAAGGCCTCATAGGCCACCGTCTGGTCCCGGTAATAATCGTGCCGGATGATGTCGAAATTGTAGCGGCCCTTGTTGACCGCCAGATCCTTGGCCCAATAATCCTTCACGCGCTCATATTCGATCCAGCGCCCCTGGCTGAAGCGGCCGACCTTGTAGGGGCCGCTGCCCAAGGGGCGGTCGAGCGAGGCGGCGTTGAGCGCGTGCTTCGCGTAATAATGGCGGGGGAGCAGCCACATATCCATCACCACCGTCGGCAGTGTGGGATTATTGGGCTGGGTGAAATAGACGCGCACCGTGTGCGGCCCACGCTTTTCCGCACGCGTCACGGCCTGTTCAAGGCGCTTGAGAGAGGGCGTCACCAGGCCCTTGGCCTGATCGATGGTGAAGATGATGTCCTCGGGCGTGATCGGCACGCCATCATGCCAGCGCGCGCGGGGATCGAGATGGAAATCCATCCATGAAATATCTTTGGGATAGGTGATCGACTCGGCGACCAGCGCGTAGCGCATCGCCGGCTCGTCCGAACTGCGCCGCATCAGCGGCTCATAGACCTGCATCATGCCGATGGGCGGCGTGCCAAGCAGGGCCATGAGATTGAGACTGTCGAAGCCGCCAATATAGGCCACCCGCAGCGTGCCGCCCTTGGGCGCCTTGGGATCGGCATAGTCGAAATGCTTGAAGCCGGGGCCGTATTTCGGCGTGCCGAACACCGCATAAGCATGGCTGGAGATCAGCTCATTGCCGCCCGGCACGGCCTGAACGCTGGCGGAACTGATCGTCAGCAGCAGCGGAAGGCAGAGAAGCGCCAGCAGGAGTTGCCGAAGCACCCCGAGGCGCTGCCTCACCGGCCCGGCAGGTGGTGGCGGGCCGCCATCATCCAGGCCATGGTCATTCGGGCCGTCCGCAGCATCTCCAGCCATACTCTCCCTTCCGAACCCCAGATGGAGTCCAGCAAACCGGTGATGCTCATTCGATCTTGCGCCGAATGTCGCCTCACCCGCTCCGTTGGTTCAATGTCTAACTTTAGTTGACCTAACTAACAATTCGAATCGAACTTATCTTGTCATAATTCGCGCTGCCAGGCACGTAAACGCCCTGCTCGTCATCGTGCCGCGCCTGCTCCGCCAATGCAACCGGCTGCCGCACAGCGCGGCACGGCTTTGATCGCCGCGCGCATCCTGCTAGCCCATGCGCATGAAGAACATCGCCACGCTCACCCTCAATCCCACCATCGATGTGGCCTACGAGGTCGACAAGGTCTTCGCCACGCACAAGATGCGGACGGCTGGCGAATATCATAATCCCGGCGGTGGCGGCATCAACGTCGCCCGCGTGTTCGTGCGGCTGGGCGGCAATGCGCGGGTGCATTACCTGTCCGGCGGGGCGACGGGCGTAGCGCTGGATGGCTTGCTCGACCGGCATCAACTGGTGCGCGCGCGAATCCCCATTCAAGGCGAGACCCGCGTCGCGACATCGGTGCTGGAGAAGGACAGCGGGAAGGAATATCGCTTCACGCCGCCGGGACCGGTGGTGGAGGAAGCCGAATGGCGGCTGGCGCTCGACCAGCTCAGTCAGGTGGCGTGCGATTATTTCGTGGCCAGCGGGTCGCTGCCGCCCGGGGTGCCGGAGGATTTCTACGGGCAGCTTGCCGCCGCGCTGGCGCCGCGCGGCATCGGCTTCGTGCTCGACAGTTCAGGCGCCGGTCTGCGCGGCGGCCTGAGCGGCGAGCATGTGCTGCTGATCAAGCCGAGCCAGGGGGAATTGCAGCAGCTCGTCGGGCGCGACCTGAAAGGTCCGGACGCCATTGCGGCGGCAGCGCAGGAAATCGTGCGATCGGGCCGCGCGCGCTATGTCGCGGTCACTCTTGGCCATGAAGGCGCGGTGCTGGCGACGGCAGAGAGCACCCTCTATCACCCCGCCATCCCCATCGACGCGAAAAGCGCGGTCGGCGCCGGGGACAGCTTCGTCGCCGCGATGGTCTATGCGCTGGCCAGCGACTGGCCGGTGGAGGACGCCTTTCGCTATGGCATTGCCGGTGGCACTGCGGCGGTGCTGACGCCGGGCACCGACCTTGCCCGCCCGGCCGACATCGACCGCCTCTACGCGCAGATCAAAACCGGCTGACCAGCGCGCGCGCCGCCGCCTGCACATCCCGCCAGGTCACATCGAACCCGGCTTCATCGCCAAAATAGGGGTCGGCCACGGCCTGCCCCTCCCGCGCCGGCACCATGTCCAGCAACAGGCCGACATGAGCGCGATGCCCTGCGGGCGCGAGGCGCCGGATGTTGGCGAGATTGTCCGCATCCAGCGCAAGGATCATGTCGAAGCGCTGGAAATCCGCCGGGGCTATCTGCCGCGCGCGGTAGGTCGAGATGTCGATGCCATGGCGCAGCGCGGTGGCCTGCGCGCGCGGATCGGGCGGCCGCCCGACATGCCAGTCGCCCGTGCCCGCCGAGTCCGCCGTCACATCGAGGCCGGCCAGCGACGCCTCGTGGCGGAAGGCCGCCTCGGCCAAGGGCGACCGGCAGATATTGCCGAGACAGACGAACAAAATGGCGGATGGGGTTGGCTTGAGCATGCGCCTCGCTATCATGCGCGGACGACGAACGCGACCCGGCCGCGCTTCGGCCAGGCCGCGAGACCGGAACCCGCCCCCATGTGCGGGCGTTCGCAACGAGAGCTACGCCGAACCCAATCACGGCGGACCCAACCATGACGCAAACCATGACGCAAAGCATGACAGGGGAATCACCATTTCGCATCCGTCCGCAGTCGATCTTCCAGCGCCCTCAATCGACACCCTCGACCATCTCAGCCTGTTTCTGGATCTGGACGGCACGCTCTTCGAGCTGATCGACCATCCCGAAGAGGTGATCGCAGACGAGCGTCTGCGCAGCCTGCTCACCCGGCTGACGACGCGGCTCGACGGGCGTCTAGCGGTCGTGAGTGGGCGCTCCATCGCCCAGATCGATGCCATTCTCGGCCCCATCGCGCAGGATCTCGCGGTTTCCGGCAGCCATGGCAGCGAGCATCGCTGGCGCGGCGTCGCGGCGCATCCGGTGCGGCCCAAGGGACTGGACGAGGCCGCTGCGGACTTTCGCGCCTTCGCCGGCCGGCATGAGGGCGTGATCGTCGAGGACAAGAGCTATGGCGTCGCGCTGCATTTCCGCATGGCGCCGCAGATCGAGGCGGAAGCCACCGCCCTCGCCACCCGCCTCGCTGACGACCTCGGCCTCCATTACCAGCCCGGCAAGATGATGACGGAACTGCGGATGCCCGGCGGCGACAAGGGCAAGGCCGTGCGCACCCTGATGAGCCGCGCGCCCATGGCAGGCACCTCGCCGTGGTTCCTTGGCGATGACGAGACAGACGAGGCCGCGTTTCTCGCCGCGCAAGCGCTTGGCGGCATCGGGGTGATCGTGGGCGATCGGCGGCCGACCGCAGCCCAATACAAGCTTGCCAATCCGCGCGCCGTACATGCCTGGCTGGAGGACCTGCTTTGATGACTGCTACACTCGACCTCTGGCCCATCGGCAATTGCCAGGTCTCCGCCCTGATCGACCGGGCTGGCCGCTTTGTCTGGGGCTGCGTGCCCCGGGTGGATGGCGACCCGGCCTTCTCCTCCCTGCTCGACCCGGCCCCGCGCGCTGCCGAGGGCGCACGCGGCTTTTGGGAAATCGACCTGGAAGACTGCGTGGAGACTGCGCAGCATTATGTCCGCAACACACCGGTGCTGGTGACGCGGCATGAGGACAAGCATGGCAACGCCATTGAGGTCATCGACTTCTGCCCGCGTTTCCACCGGAGCGGGCGCATGTTCCGTCCGGTCGCTTATGCCCGCATCGTCAAGCCGGTGGCGGGCAGTCCGCGGATCCGCATCCGCCTGCGCCCGGCGCGCGACTGGGGCGCGCGCGACCCGCACCGCACGCGCGGCACCAATCACATTCGCTACATGCTCTCGGACATGACCCTGCGCCTGACGACGACGGCGCCGGTCGGCTGGATCGAGGACGAGCGGCTGTTCCGGGTCGAACGCCCGCTGCACTTCTTCTTGGGGCCGGACGAGAGCTTTGCCGACGACCTGCGCATCACGCTGGACACCATGCTCG
The DNA here is from genome assembly GCF_025961955.1 of Sphingobium sp. B10D7B. NCBI lineage: Bacteria > Pseudomonadati > Pseudomonadota > Alphaproteobacteria > Sphingomonadales > Sphingobiaceae > Sphingobium > Sphingobium sp. B10D7B. The sequence continues at coordinate 512,062 of NZ_JAOQOQ010000001.1, read as the reverse complement.
ACCGGACGATCCGTGAATGGCAAGGCTGGGTGCGCGGCCTCGCCACGCCCGTGGAGTGGCAGAAAGCGGTCATTCGCGCCGCGATCACGCTCAAGCTGTGCCAGCATGAGGAAACCGGCGCGATTGTCGCGGCGCTGACCACATCGCTGCCCGAACATGCCGATAGCGGGCGCAACTGGGATTATCGCTACTGCTGGATTCGCGACGCTTATTACACCGTGCAGGCGCTCAACCGGCTCGGGGCGCTCGATGTTCTGGAGAGCTATCTCGAATATCTGCGCAACCTCGTCGACAACGCGCGCGGGGGCCATATTCAGCCCCTGTACGGCGTGGGCGGCGAAGCCACGCTGACCGAATGGATCGCGCCGGGGCTCGCCGGCTATCGCGGCATGGGGCCGGTGCGCGTCGGCAATCAGGCGGCCGAGCAGATCCAGCACGATGCCTATGGCCAGATCGTCCTCTCCAGCACCCAGAGCTTCTTCGACCGGCGGCTGCTGCGCATGGGCGGGACGGATGATTTCCACGCGCTCGAAGCTGTCGGCGAGCGCGCGTGGGACGTCTATGACAAGCCCGATGCCGGCCTGTGGGAGCTGCGCACCCGCAGCCATGTCCACACCTACTCCGCCGCGATGTGCTGGGCGGCGTGCGACCGGCTGGCCAATGCCGCCGCCGCACTCGATCTGCCGGAACGGGCCGCCTTCTGGCAGGGCCGGGCCGATAGCATGCGCCAGACCATTATCGATGCGGCGTGGCGGGAAGACACGGGCCGCATGTCCGCGACATTCGGGGGCGACGATCTGGATGCCAGCATCATCCAGTTGCTGGACCTTCGGTTTCTCTCGCCCGGCGACCCGCGGTTCAAGACCACGCTCGAGGCCGTCGAGCAGGGGCTGCGGCGCGGCAGCCACATGCTGCGCTATGCCACCGAAGACGATTTCGGCCTGCCCTCGACCGCCTTCAACGTCTGCACTTTCTGGCTGATCGAGGCGCTGCACGCCACCGGACGGGTGGACGAGGCGCGGGTGCTGTTCGAGGAAATGCTCAGCCGCCGCACCGCCGCCGGCCTGCTCTCGGAGGATATCGACCCAGCCACGGGTGAGCTGTGGGGCAACTATCCCCAAACCTATTCGTTGGTTGGATTAATCAACTGCGCCGTTCTGCTCAGTAAGCCGTGGAGTACCATCAGATGACTCGCCTCGTCATCGTGTCGAACCGCGTCAGCCCGCCGACGGGGGAAGGACAAGCCAATCAGGGCGGCCTTGCGGTCGCGCTGTCCTCGGCGCTGCGCGAGACAAACGGCATCTGGTTCGGCTGGTCGGGCAATGAAACCGAGACGTTCACCGGTCATGTGAATTTCAGCAAGAGCGATGGCGTCACCACTGCCACCGTCGATCTCGAACCGCAGGATATCGACGAATATTATAACGGCTTTGCCAATCGCACCCTCTGGCCGCTCTTTCACGACCGGACCGATCTGGCAGAATTCGAGCGCAACTTCGCGGGCGGTTATGCGCGGGTGAACGAACGGTTTGCCGACACCCTGATGCCTTTGGTCACGCCTCAAGACCTGATCTGGGTCCACGACTATCACCTCATCCCGCTCGGCGCGGAACTGCGCAAGCGCGATGTCACCAACCGCACCGGCTTCTTCCTCCACACGCCCTGGCCCGTTGCGCGCCTGCTGACCTCCCTGCCGAGCCACGCCAAGCTGGTGAATGCGTTGTTCGCCTATGATCTGCTGGGCTTCCAGTGCCAGGCCTGGCTCGATTCCTTTCTCTATTACGTCCACGACCAGTTCCCCGAGGCGGAAATATCGGACGGTGTGATCCGCATCGGCGACCGGACCGTGCGGGTCGTTGCCTGCCCGATCGGAATCGATGCGGGGGACTTTGCCAAAAGCGCGACCACCCCGGAAGCCGATGAAGCGCGCGAAAGCATCCTGCGCAGTCTCGAAGGCCGCGACCTCATCATGGGGGTCGACCGGCTGGACTATTCCAAGGGCATGGAGCAGCGTTTTCACGGGTACAGCCGCCTGTTGCAGGACCATCCCGAGTTTCAGGAAAAGGTCACCTTCCTCCAGATCGCGCCGCCATCGCGCGAGCAGGTCGCCAGCTATCAGGACATCCGCCGCGAACTCGATGCGCTCTCGGGCCATATCAATGGCGAGTTCGCCACCGCCCATTGGGTGCCGTTGCGCTATGTGAACCGTGGCTATGACCGGCTTGCCCTCTCCGGCATGTACCGCTCCGCGCGCGCTGCGCTCGTGACACCATTGCGGGATGGGATGAACCTTGTCGCGAAGGAATATGTCGCGGCGCAAGACCCGGAAAATCCCGGCGTCCTCATCCTCTCGCGTTATGCGGGCGCCGCCGAGCAATTGCAGGATGCCCTCCTGGTCAACCCGTTCAGCCCGGAAGAACTGGCCGACGCGCTGCACCAGGCGCTGCTCATGCCGCTTGAAGAGCGCAAGAGCCGCTGGCGCGCGATGATGGACAGCGTAGAAACGCAGGACATCCGCTGGTGGCTCAAGCGCTTCCTCGATCTGCTGACGAGCGAACACCCGCCGCGAGGGAGCGCTGCCGAGGCCTCTGAGAGTTCAGAAGGCGCAGATACGAAAGAGGCCGCTCAGGCTGCAGCCTCCTCCTGAGCGGAGGGCGCGGTCGCGATCCGCGCCTTGGAGAAGGCGAGCACGCACAGGATGCAGCAGCCGACCGGCACCAGCAGCGCCAGAAAGAACATGCCGGCGGACATGTTGGCAGCGATCAGCGCCCCGCCCACAAGCGGCCCCGCCATGGCACCCACGCGCGCGACAGCAACTGCCAGACCGATGGCGGCCGACAGCATCGTGATCGGGTAGATGCTCGCGGCCACGGCCGTCAGGGCGATATGGGCGCCGCCGACGCCCATGCCGATAATCAGCATGAGGAGGCCCCAGGTGGCGAACGCCGGCGCCAGCACCGCCAGCGCCACCAAGCCGAGGGACACCAGCGCATAGCCTGCCAGCAGCGCCGGGATCGTGCGGTGACGGTCGATCTGCGTAGCCAGAATGAGGCCGCCGACCAGCCCACCGATCTGCACGATGGAAGCCATATGGGCCGAGGTCTCGAAGCTGAAGCCCACCCCGCGCAGCACCGTCGGCAGCCAACTCGCCAGCATGTACATGGACAAAGCGTTGAAGCAGAACAGCGCGGAAAACAGCGTGGTGCGAAGCAGATAGCCGCGCCCTAGCGGCGCCAAGATGGGAATGTCCGTCCAGTGCCATGCCCGCTCACGCGCCGGTTTGGCCGCTACGGGAGCCGCCGGCAGGCGCGTGAGAAACAGCGCGAGAAGAATCGTGATCACGAACATGAAGGTCGCCGGGACGGTGAACGCCGCTTCCCACCCGCGCCCGGTCGTGAGCCACGGCACCACGATACCGGCGCCGGCTGCCCCGACGGGGATGCCGCACCCGACGATGGTCATCGCGCTCGCCCGCCGCTTGGCTGGCATCACCTCCGCGAGGATCGCCAGCACATTGGGCAGACAGGCGCCCAGCGCCGTGCCGGTGAGCAAGCGCCACCAGAAGAGCTGACTGACCGTCTGCGACCATGACGTGCCGAGCGTCGCGAAGCTGATGACGCCAAGCGCCACCACGGTCGTCGTGCGCCGCCCGACCTTGTCGCCCAGCGGTCCGAGAAAGAAGGCGCCGAGACCCAAGCCAATGACCACGGCGGATAGGGCCGGTGCGAACAAGGCCGGTGACTCCCCCCAAAGCTGCGCCAGATGCGGCACGATGACGGGCATCGACCCGATATCATAGCCATCGATGACCATGATGATGAAGCTCAGCAGGCCGACGATGTAGATCTGAAATCCGCTGGCCGTCCTGGCAGGCACCGGCGGGCCCGCTTGTGCATCCGCCGGCAGAATTGCATCGCTCTGGCTCATCTCGGTCCCATCCTCTCACCCTGTCGCCGCCGGTTCATCCGGTCTGGCCGTTCTTGCTCGTCCATCACCGTTGCGCTGGCTCGGCCGGCGCCGTCTTGCCCAGAATGAGGTCAGCCGCCTTTTCCGCGATCATGATTACGGGGGCGTTGGTATTGCCTCGGATCAGCGCCGGCATGGAGGAGGCATCGACCACCCGCAGGCTCTCGATGCCGCGCACCCGCAACTGCGCATCCAGTACGGCGGCATCGTCGGTCCCCATGGCGCAGGTGCAGGCGGGATGGCCCCCGCTCCGCGCCGTTGCGCGCAGCCAGCCTTCCAGCGCCGCATCATCCGCTGCATCCGAGCCGGGCGCGACTTCTGCGGCGACCAGATCCCGCGCCGGCGCTGTCGCGAAGAAACGGCGCATGAAGTGCATCGACCATAAGAGCCGATCAAGATCGCCCTGTTCGCTCAAGAAATTCAGGTGGATTTTCGGCAGCGCCTCTGGATCGGCGGAGCGGAGCGCGATGCTGCCCCGGCTCTGCGGATTGAGCAGCAGCGTGCCGGCCGAGAACTGATGCCCCGCGCCTTTTCGCCAGCCGGGGAACCAGGGCCGCGCCGCGTAGCTTGCGTGGACGATCTGAAACTGAAGATCCGGCCGATCCTGCAACGGCCCAGAGCGCAGGAAGCCCTGAACCGACATGGGGCTCTGCGCCATATTGCCGGTGCCGAACAGGGCCCAGCGCGCCGCGTGCAGGGCGATCCGGTCGAGCCGCAACTGGTCGTCAAAGGTCACCGGCGCGGCGGCCTGCCAGAAGCTGAGCGCGATCGGATGATCCTGCAGATTGGCGCCCACGCCCGGCAGATCGCGCAGCACCGGCACGCCCATGTCAGCCAGATGCGCCGCCGGGCCGATGCCGGAGAGCATGAGCAGTTGCGGCGAGTTGATCGCGCCGCCGCACAGGATCACCTCGCGGCGCGCCCGCACCTGACGCACGGTCCCGCCCTTGCGATACTCGACCCCGACCGCCCGGCCATGCTCCATGATGACGCGCGAGGCGAGCGCATGGGTCTCGATCCGCAAATTGGGGCGGCCACGCACCGGGTCGATGAACGCCCGCACCGTGCTGTGCCGACGCCCCGCGCGGATCGTGCAATCGGGAATGCCGAACCCCTCCGGGCGCGGCACGTTGAAATCCGGTTCCTCGTCATAGCCCAGATTGCGCGCGGTGCGCATGAACGCCGGGAACAGCACCGGGTCCGGCTTCATCGCGGTGACGTGCAGTTCGCCCATACCGCCATGGTCGGCTCCCGCGCCGCGCCAATTGGTCTCCGAGCGGCGGAAATAGGGCAGCACGTCGTCGAAGCCCCAGCCGGGGAGTCCCATATCGCGCCAGCGATCATAGTCCGCCGCATGGCCGCGAATATACATGGTGCCGTTGATCGAGGAGCTGCCGCCCAGCGCCTTGCCGCGCGGGATGGGCTGGGTGCCATTGCCCATTTGCGGGTCCGGCTCGCTCTCATTGCCCCAGATGAAGCGCTTGGTCGCGGCGGCCTGCATCCAGGTGAGCGGCATGTCGATGATCGGATGACGGCACTCGCCGCCCGCCTCCAGCAGCGTGACGGAGGTTCCGGCGTGCGCGCTCAGGCGATTGGCCAGCACGCAGCCCGCACTGCCTGCCCCCACGATGACGAAGTCCGCCTCATCCACCGGTCGGTCGCCCTCCCCTCCACGCTGTCTCTGCCAGACCGTTGCAGCCTTTGCCCTGCTGGTCTTACGGTGCATATGCACGAGCACAAGTGCGATAACGCACGCCTGCGGCAATGGAGAGCGATGAGATGCGATATACCGCCGATGAGGAAGCCAATCTGGCGCTGGTGCGCGGCCTTTTCGACGAGGTGCTCAACCCCATGGATTCGGGCGCCGTGGACCGGTTCATCGCCCCCGACTACATCCAGCACAATCCCTCGATCGAAGCGGGGCGCGCGCCATTCAAGGCGTTTCTCGACCATATCAGGTCTGTGCATCCCCAGGGCGTGCATGACGTGAAGCGCATGTTCGCCGATGGCGATCATGTCATTGTCCACTATCACGTCCGCCGCTGGCCGGACGATAGCGGCTGGGCGGTGGTTGACATCTTCCGGATCGAGAACGGCCTCATTGTGGAGCATTGGGATGTCGCGCAGGACGTGAAGCTCGGCGGGCCGAACGCGAACGGGATGTTCTGAGCAGCGGGCATTCGCCGCCCGTGCAGATGCGACCAAAAATCGTCGGGCTTTGGGCGGCGCCGGTGGAATGAAATTGACTCTGTGCAACCGACGCGCAAGATCGTGCATTGTCGGGCTGGATTCTACCGCCGTCCGTCTTTTCCGAGGGCTCCGTGACGATCGATTTTCAGGCCCTGCTGGCGCGTTCTCCCAATCCCTATGTGTTGCTCGATAGCGATCTGCGGATCGTTTGGATGAACGACGCCTATCTGCAGGTGACCATGCGCACCCGCGATAAGCTGCTGGGCCAGAACATGTTCGATGCCTTTCCGAGCGACCCGGACTCGGAGAGTCACCGGCAGCTGGAAGCCTCGTTCCGGCGGGTTTTCGCCTCCGGCAAACAAGACGAGATCGCGCTCATCCGCTACGACATTCCCACGCCCGATGGCGGGATGGACGTGCGCTACTGGAGTGCGACCCACACGCCCTTTGCGGACGAGGCACGCAAGGTCGCCTACATCCTGCAGCACACGGTCGACGTGACCGAACTGCAGACGCTGCGGGCCATGCGCGATGAAATGGGCCTGATCCAGCGCGCCAATGCCGTGCAGGCGCGCAATCTGGACCTCGCGGAAGAGGCCGGGCAGTTCAAATCCCTGTTCGAGCAGGCGCCGGGATTCGTGGCCATTCTGCACGGGCCGGATCATGAGTTCCGCATGGCGAACGCCGCGTATCACAAGCTGGTCGGGGGCCGGGATCTGCTGGGCAAGCGGGTGAAGGACGCCCTGCCGGAGGTCAGCGGGCAGCGCTTCCTGAACCTGCTCGACCAGGTCTATCGCTCGGGCAAACCCTTCATCGGGCGCCGCCTCAAGGTGCTGCTGCAGAATGACGAGGGAACCGAGGTGCAGGAGCGCTACCTCGACTTCGTCTATCAACCCACCGTGGGCGAAGGCGGGACTGTTTCCGGGGTGTTCGTCCAAGGCCATGACGTGACCGACCAAGTGGAATCGGAAGAGCGGCAGGCCCTGCTGATGAACGAGCTCAATCACCGCGTGAAGAACACGCTGGCGATCGTCCAGGGCCTGGCGATGCAATCCTTCCGCCAGATGCCGGGGTCCGAGGTTCCGCGTCAGACCTTCAATGCGCGGCTCGCGGCGCTGGCGGCGGCCCATAATCTGCTGACGACCAGCAACTGGAAAACCGCCGGCTTCATCGAGACGGTGCGCAGTGCGGCCGAAGCCTCCATCGGCGAGGATCTGGCACGGGTGCATCTCGATGGCCGGGATTTCACCATCGCGCCGCAGACGGCGGTGTCCCTCTCCATGATCATTCACGAACTCTGCACCAATGCTGTGAAATATGGGGCTTTGTCCGTGCCTGAAGGTCACATAGACCTCAGTTGGACGATCGAGGACGAAGAAGAGGATTACCGATTGATCGACCTGCGTTGGGAAGAACGCGGTGGCCCGCCCGTCCAGCAACCCGCAAGTCGGGGTTTCGGGTCGCGCCTCATCGAGCACGGCTTCTCGACGGAACGGGCCAGCGGCGTCGTCATAGACTTTCGGCCGACCGGCCTGCTGTGCACCATCAAGGCAAAGCTCACCAACGCATCGATTGTTTCATGAGACTGGACGACCTGACCATCCTGATCGTTGAGGACGAGCCAATTATCGCGCTCGTTCTGGAAGACAAGCTGCTGGATCGCGGCGCGAACCCCGTTCTGGCGCACAGTTTCGACAGTGCGGCAGAGCTGATCGGCCGACAGGCGCTGGACCTCGCCATTCTGGATGTGAACATCCATGGCCAGCAAAGCTATCCGCTGGCGCAGATGCTGCGAGACAAGGGCACACCCTGCATCTTCGTGACCGGCTATGGCGGGGCGCTGCACCCGGAGGCATTCGCGAACGTCACGACGCTGACCAAGCCCTATAGCGTGGCCGCGTTGGATGACGCGCTCCAGACGGCGCTGGCATCCAGCTCTGCCAGCCAGCCGGAACCCGACACGCCGCTGACCTGACCGGACAAAGCCGCGTCACCGGCGCGGCGGCCTTCTCAGGCCAGCTCGACCGGGGTGGTATCGTAGCCCGCCACAGCCAGCGCCTGCATCAGTCGCTGGAGATGGGCTTCGTCGCGCGTCTCGCATTCCACATCCAGAGTCAGCCCCTTGGCGGGCAGATTGGTGAAAATCCGCTGGTGGGAGAGCTCCAGGATGTTCACCGCCTCCTGATCGAAGATGCGAGCGACATGGAACAGCGCGCCAGGGCGATCCTGCATGATGATGCGCAGGCGGGCCAACCGGCCTGACCGGGCCAGATCGCGCAGCAGCACATTGGCGAGCAGGCGCGTATCGATGTTGCCGCCGCACAGCACCAGGCCCACCGTCTTGCCAGCGAACAGCGGCTTGTGCTCGATCAATGCGGCGAGACCGGCGGCGCCAGCGCCCTCGACCACGGTCTTCTCGATCTGGAGCAGCAGGCTCACCGCCTGTTCCAGCGCGCGCTCGGTCACGAGCACCACATCATTGGCGAGCGCGGTGACGAAGCGGCGCGTGAGCTGCCCCGGCTCCTTGACCGCAATGCCTTCGGCCAGCGTATCGCCATCGCATGGCAGGTTGGCGCTCTTCACCACATCGTACATGGAGGGGTAGAGTTCGGCCTGAACGCCGATCAGCTCGATATCCGGACGGATGCCGCGCGCGGCGGTCCCCATGCCCGAGAAGAGCCCGCCGCCGCCGATGGGAATGACCAGCGTGTCGATCTCCGGCGCGTCCTCCAGCATCTCCAGCGCCACTGTGCCCTGCCCGGCGATGATGTCCGGCTCGTCGAAGGGGTGGACGAAGGTCAGCCCGCGCTCGGCTTCCAGCTTGCGCGCGTGATTATAGGCGTCCTCGAATTTCTCGCCTTCCAGCACCACGGTCGCGCCGTGACCCTCGGTCTGCATCACCTTCACCAGCGGCGTCGTCATGGGCATGACGATGGTGACGGGAACGCCGAGCTTGGCGCCGTGATAGGCAAGGCCCTGTGCGTGGTTGCCGGCCGACGCCGCGATGACACCCTTGGACCGCGACGCATCGTCCAGCAGCAACAGGCGATTGAGCGCGCCGCGCTCCTTGTAAGCGGCGGTGAACTGGTGGTTCTCGAACTTGAGATACACGGTCGCGCCGGTCATCTGCGAGAGCGTCTTGCTGACCACCGTGGGCGTGCGCAGGATCGAGCCCGAAATTCGCGCCGCCGCCGCGCGGACATCGGCGACGGAGACGGGCAGCGCATCGGCACTGGCCGTCAGGGGCTCAAGCGGTTCGATCCTGTTCATGGCGCCGCCCCCTACTCCCATCTGGCGCATCCTGCAAACTGCCACTATGCCCTGCTTATGGCAAAAATCGCGTTTATCGGGCTGGGAGTGATGGGTGGGCCAATGGCGGGGCATCTCGCCGCCGCCGGGCACGACCTCTCGGTGTTCAATCGGTCGATGGGCAAGACCCAGGCCTGGGTCGAGCAGCATGGCGGCGAGGCGGCAGTCAGCCCCGCGCAAGCCGCGGCGGAGGCCGAGGTCGTCATCAGCTGCGTCGGCAATGATGCCGACCTCGAAGCGGTGACCATCGGGCGCGACGGCGCGTTCCGGACGATGCGCCCCGGCGGGCTGTTCATCGATCACACCACCGTCTCCGCCAAGATCGCGCGGCAGCTCGCCGACGAGGCGGAGAGCCGGGGGCTTCATTTCGTCGATGCGCCGGTTTCCGGCGGACAGTCCGGCGCGCAGGGCGGCACGCTTTCGGTGATGTGCGGCGGCACCCAAGTGGCGGTCGAGACAGCGCGGCTGGTCATGCAGAGCTATGCCGCCCGCATCGTGCATTGTGGCGAGGCCGGCGCGGGTCAGACCACCAAGATGGTCAACCAGATCTGCATCGCCGGCGTGCTGGAGGGTCTCTCCGAAGCGCTGCGCTTTGCGCAGGCAGCGGGCCTCGACCTCGGCAAGGTCCAGGAAGCGATTGGCGGCGGCGCCGCGCAAAGCTGGCAGATGGACAATCGCTGGAAGACGATGAGCGAGGACAGCTTCGATTTCGGCTTCGCAGTGGAATGGATGCGCAAGGATCTGGGCCTCGCCCTCGATGAAGCGCGCACGCTCGGCGCCACATTGCCGGTCACGGCGCTGGTCGATCAATATTATGCCGAGGTCGTCGCCATGGGCGGCGGGCGGCAGGACACCAGCGCGTTGGTGAGGCGCCTGCGCAAGCCATGAGTTTCGCACGAAAGACAAGCGCCGTTCTGGCGGCGCTCGCGCTCGGGCTGGGCACGGGCGCACCCCGCGCCGACGCGCAGGGCCTGATCGATAATGTGAACGGCATCACGGTCGATGCGACCGGCGATCTCGTGCATTTCACCGGCCTTATCATCAGCGACGATGGACGCGTCGAGAAGCGACTGGCGCGCGGCGAGAAACGCCCCGATCGGCCGAGCTTCCGCTTTGACGGCAAGGGCCGCACGCTGATGCCCGGCATCATCGACGCGCATGTTCATGTCATTGATCTCGGCTTCTCGCGCCTCAATCTGGACCTGAGCGATACCAATTCGCTCGAAGAGGCGCGGCAGAAGATCGCCGCCTTCGCTGCGGCCAATCCCGGCCGTCCGTGGATCATCGGCTTTGGCTGGAATCACGAGAAGTGGAACCTCGGCCGCTTCCCGACTGCCGCCGACCTCGATGGGCTGGGCGATGGGCGCCCGATCTGGCTGGAGCGCGTCGATGGTCATGCCGGCTGGGCCAATGCCGCCGCGCTGACCGCCGCCAAGATCGCACCGACCAGCAAGGCCCCTGCCGGCGGGCGGATCGAGATGGTCGCAGGGCGTCCCAGCGGCATCCTCGTCGACAAGGCGATGGCGCTGATGACGCCCGCTCTCCCCCGTCCCCAGCCCAAGGATTATGACGCGGCACTGTCCGCCGCGCAGGATGCGCTGCTGGCGCGCGGCGTCACCACCGTCGCCGACATGGGCACCAGCATCGAGCATTGGCAGGCCTATCGCCGCGCCGGCGACCGGGGCGCGCTGCGAATCCGCATCCTGGGCTATGCCGCCGGCATGGAGCAGGCCGCGCTGATCGCCGGGCCTGCGCCGACCCCGTGGCTGTACAACGACCGGCTGCGGCTGGGCGGCGTCAAGCTGGTGCTGGATGGCGCGCTCGGGTCACGCGGCGCCTGGCTCAAGGCGCCTTATGCCGATGCGCCCAAGGAGAGCGGCTTAGCGCTGCTGACATCAGCCCAGTTGCGCAACCAGATGAGCCGGGCAGCGATGGACGGCTTCCAGCTCGCCGTCCACGCCATTGGCGATCAGGCCAATGCAGAGACGCTGGATGCCATCGAGGAGCTGAGCGAGACCTATAAGGGCGACCGGCGCTGGCGGATCGAACATGCGCAGATCGTCGACCCGGCCGATCTCACCCGTTTCGCGCGCAGCGGCACGATCGCCTCCATGCAGCCGCAGCACGCCACCTCCGACTGGGCGATGGCGACGCGGCGGCTCGGGCCGGAGCGGCTCGGCGGCGCTTATGCCTGGCGGACGATGCTCGACAACAAGGTGCCGCTGGCATTCGGTTCGGATGCGCCTGTGGAGCCGGCGGATGCCTTCATCGGCCTCAAGTCCGCCACCACGCGGCTCGATGCCCGCAACGAGCCGGCCGGCGGCTGGCTGCCCACGCAGCGCCTGACGCTGGCCGAGGCGCTGCGCGCTTATGGCCGCGGCGCGGCTTACGCCGCTTTTGCCGAAGAGCGCTTCGGCAATCTCGCGCCCGGCCAGCGCGCCGATTTCCTCATTCTGGACCGCGACATCGAGCTGGCCAGCCCCACCGACCTTGCCGCGACGCAGGTCGTCGAGCTGTGGATGGATGGCAAGCGCGTCGCCCTGAAGGATCGCTGAATCGTGAACGCCATTCGCCTTGCCACCAAATATGTCGAGAAGCCGTGGGGCCGCACCGATCTGCCGGCGGCCTATCCCGATGGACAGGGCCGGCAGATCGGCGAGGTCTGGTTCGATGGGCCGGACGGCCAGCATCCGCCGCTGCTCGTCAAATATATCTTCACCAGCGAGCGCCTGTCCGTCCAGGTTCACCCCAATGACGCGCAAGGCCAAGCGCGCGGCCTGCCGGGCGGAAAGAGCGAGTGCTGGCTCATTCTCGATGCCGAGCCGGGTGCGACGCTCGGCATGGGGACGCTCCGCCCGCTGGACGACGAGACCCTGCGCGCCGCCTCGCTCGATGGGAGCATCGAGCATCTGATGGACTGGAAACCGGTAAAGGCCGGCGACTTCTTCTACATTCCCGCCGGGACTGTCCACGCCATCGGCGCTGGCGTCACCCTGGTCGAGGTGCAGCAGAATGTCGATGTGACCTATCGGCTCTACGATTATGGCCGGCCGCGCGAACTGCATCTGGATGACGGCGTCGCCGTGAGCCGGGCCGAGCCCTATACGAGGGCGCCGGTCAACATCGCAGATGTGGATGCGGACACGCTTCTCCGCCGCGACGAGGCGCCCTTCACGCTGGCGCTGGAGCGCTGGCACGAAGGCAACCATGACCTGGACTGCGCCAATGGCCCTTGCTGGTTCGTTCCGCTGAGCGGCCGTGGCATGATCGACGGACTGGCTTGGGCAACGGGCGAGTGCTGGCTGGTGACGGATTCCGCCACGCTGACCGTGACCGAAGCCGCCCGGGGCCTCATCGCGCAAAGCTGACGCCTGCCAGACTTAGTCAATGAGAGCGCGCGCCCAGCCCGCGCAGCTGCGCTCATTCCCCTTGCGCTTAGCCGCAAAAATACTGGCATTCGAGATCGCAAAGCCCTATTCAGCGCCCGACAATGGCGAGGACTGAAAGAGGCTCTGCAATGGCAAAAGACAACAAAATCACATTTTACGATCTGGCGTTGGCGAGCGGCGCGACGATCAGCCCCTTCGTGTGGGCAACGAAATATGCGATCGCCCACAAGGGCTTTGAGATCGACACGGTGCCCGGCGGCTTCACCGGCATTCTCGAGCGCACCGGCGGCAAGACCGAGCGTCTGCCCGCCATCGTCGACGATGGCAAATGGGTGCTCGATAGCTGGCTGATCGCCGAATATCTGGACGAGACCTATCCCGACCGGCCGACGCTCATCCCGCACCCCAGCGTGCGCGCCCTCACCCAGGGCATGGAAGCCTGGCTGTGGAAAGAAGCGATCAGCCCGTGGATGACCTGCTTCCTCAAGGAATATCGGGATCGCTCGCTGCCGCAGGACCACCAATATGTCACCGAGTCGCGCGAGCGGATGTTCGGTCGCAAGATCGAGGATATCATCGTGGGCCGTGAAGAGCGCCTGCCCAAGGTGCCGCCAAACCTCCAGATCATGCGCAATGTGCTGGCGGAGAATAAGTGGTTCGGTGGCGATACGCCCAATTATGCCGATTACCGCCTGCTCGCCGTGTTCCTGTTCACCGCCTCGGTGGCAGATACACCCGTGCTGACCGATGACGATCCGCTGCGCGATTGGATCGAGCGTGGGTTCGATCTGTATGGTGGCCTCGGCCGTCATCCCGGTCTCTCGCCCATCTTCGGTCTGCAACTGCGCGAGGGCGATCCCGAACCGTTCGTGAAGGGCAATGCCAAGAACGGGCTTTCCAGCCGCAACACCGGACCGCAGTCGACTTCGGCGGAAACCGCGCGGCTCAAGGGAGAGGCCCAGCCGGCCGCCTGAGCGCCCCGCGACATCGTCCTTTCGAGGCTACCAGAGACAGACAGGCGGCAGGCTTCACGGCGTGCCGCCTGTTCGTTTTGCGATCTCTTGCCGTCCGCCCGCACCCGGATTACCCACAGCGCAGGAGAGGAGACATAATCATGAAAAATCTTGCTCGCCGGGTCGGCTTGGCCCTGGCTCCCATCGCCATCTGTGCCGCCCCTGCCCTCGCCCAGCAGGAACTGCCACCCGTGCTGGCCAGTGGCGCGAAGTCCGATGTCGCGCCCGCTGTGCAGATCCTGCGCTGGCACATGAACGATGCGGACGTCGCGTCCCTGACCTTCCGCAGCATGGACACGCTGTTCACCACGCGCTCGGCGCCGCGCTCCGGGCCGATCTGGCAGCTCCCGCGCAACGACAAGCCGCTCGATTTCAGCTATGCCTATAAGGGCACGACCTACAAGGCCGACGACTTTCTGGAGCGCACCTATACCAACGCGCTGCTGGTGATGAAGGACGGCAAGATCGTCACCGAGATCTACCGCAACAATAGCAATGAGCAGACCCGCTTCATGGGCTGGTCGATGACCAAGTCGCTGACATCTATTCTCATCGGCAGCGCGCTGGCGGAAGGGCGGATCAAGTCGCTCGACGATCCCATCACCGCCTATCTGCCTGAGCTGAAGGGCTCGGGCTATGAGGGCGTGTCGATCCGCCACATCCTGCAGATGCGCTCGGGCGTGGACTATGAGGAGCGCTACGACTTCGCCAATCCCGGCATCGCCGCGACCAATCACATCAATGCGCTGGTCAAGAATGTCTCGCGCTTTGCCGACATGGCGCGGCAGGTGAAGCGGCTGCACACGCCGGGCACTGTGTTCCAGTACAAGACCATCGACACTGCCGTGCTCGGCTGGCTGATCGAACGGGTGAGCGGCGGCGACACCATTGCCGGCTATGCAACCAAGCATCTGTGGGAGCCGCTGGGCGCCGAGCGCGACGGCTTCTTCATCATGGATGGGCCGCCGGGCGTCGGCCGCGAGTTCAACGGCGCCGGCTATAATGCCACGCTGCGCGATTGGGCGCGCGTGGGGCAGATGATGCTCGATGGCGGCAAGGCCAATGGCAAGCAGATCGTCTCCGCCGCCTGGGTCGCGGAATCGACGCGGCCGACGGACCCCAAGGAAGCAGGGCCGATGGGTTATGGCTATCAGTGGTGGACGCTCGGCGGCGGCTCCTACTCCGCCATCGGCCTGCAGGGGCAATATGTGTTCGTCGATCCGGCGAGCCGCACGGTGGTGGTGAAGCTCAGCTACTTCCCGCCAGCCAATATGAGCGCGGACGAAGAGACGGCTGCATTCCTGAAGGCCGCAGCCGCCTGGACACCGCGCTGAGCGCCATCTCTCGAGCATGAGAAATGCCCCGGCCTCTCATCGAAGCCGGGGCATTCCGAACGGTCTGTCCCACACAGCGCCGTTCTACGGCGACGGTGCGAGGGAGGCTTACTCGTCGCCGGTGCTGGCAGACTGGCCGGCCGTGCCCGAACCCTGGACCGAGCCGCTCACGGTGCCGCTGGCATCCACCGAGCCGGCGGTATCGCGCACCTGACCGGCCGCGTTGCGAGCAGCGTTGGCCGTTCCACGAACGGTACCGCGCGCCGTTTGAGCCGCACCGCGGGCCGTGCCGCGCGCGGTCTCCACCGTGCCGCGAGCGGTGCCCCGCGCCGTCTCGGCCGTGCCCTGCACGGTGCCGCGGGTCGTTCCGACGACCTCCCCGGCCGTGCTACGAACCGCATCGGTGCCGACACCCTGCGCCGAGACGCCGACGCTCTTGTCGATGCTCTGGCTGGTGCCGAGCGCACCGCCACCGGTCACAGAGCCGGCCGGACCAGTCGCGGCGGTGGCGCCCTCAACGGTGCCGGCGACCGTGCCGGCCAGACCCGCATTGGCGCTTGCCGAACCCGAGCGCGTATCGACCGAGCGGCTGGTGTCGGCCCGGCCCGCACCGGACAGGGTGCCGGTGACGCTCTGCGAGGCAGAGCCGACCGAGCCGAGCGTACCGCCAAGATTGCCGGCACCGCCCAGCGTGCCACCAAGCGTGCCGCCCAGCGACCCGCCGGCATTACCAAGGAGCTGCGCCTGCGCGGGCATCGCGAAAATAGCGGCAGCGGCGAACGTGGTGATCAAAATCCGGTTCATATGTCATCTCCTTCAAGATGCGGGCCTCTCTTCTGGCCCGTCGGAAGGAGAACGACGGCCGGATGGGACTTCATCCCGACCCGCCGGAAAAATTTTTACCGCGCGGTCGCGGACACCGTGCGACAGGCTTTGCAGACGATGCCGCGCCCGACATTGCCCTTGCCCTTCACCGCTTCGCTGGCGACCGTGGTGACGCGGCGCGCAGGTGCGCCCTGCGCGGCGGCCAGTCGTGCCGCAACGAGCGGCGCGGCAAAGGATGTGCCGCGCACCTTGCCATAGCCCTTGCCGGGCAGCGCAGCGACCATGTCAGCGCCGGGTGCGGCAAAATCCAGATGCTTGGCACGCCCCGCCTCGAGCAGCGCACGGTCCCGGCCATCGACCCCAGTGACGGCGATCACGCCGGGATAGGAGGCCGGATACATGGGCGGCGCGGCAGGCCCGTCATTGCCCACCGCCGCAACGACGATCACGCCGCGCTGCTGCGCCAGCGCCACGGCGCGGGCCAGCAACTGATTGGGCGGGCCAACCAGCGAAACAGTGATGACCGGCGCGCCACTCTTGACCAGCCAGCCCAGCGCCTGCGCGATCAGTTCAGCCGATCCGGCAGCGGGATTGCCGCCATAGACATCCGCGGCCAGCAATACCCGCCCCGTGGCTGCCCCTTTGAAGGCACCATCCCGCCCGATCAGCAGCGAGGCGATGGCCGTGCCGTGGCCGCTGCCCTTGGGCGCGCCAGCAGCGAAGCCGCGCTGGCGGATCGACGCGCCGGCCAGCGCCGGGTGAGTCGCGACGCCGCCATCGATCATGCCGATCGGCGCGCCACTGGCGCCGCCGCTCTCGCTGGCGGCCGCAGCGCCGTCCGCCTCCCCCAGCGCGCTGCCGGCAGGCTCGAAGACATGATTGAGATCGAACACCCCCTCCGGCGCGAGCTTGCGGGCGCGCTCCAGTGCCTTGCGCGCCGTCTCGCCGCGCGGCACGCCGAGCACATGGGTCCGCAAGCCTAGCTCCTCCATCGCCTCCGTCCGCAATGTCTCGAAACCCGCCGCCTTGAGGCGCGCGAGCTGATCCGGGGACGCATCAAGCGCGATGATCTCGCCCCGCCGCACCGGCTGGCCGTCGGCATCGGCCTCCAGCACATCGCGGTTGGCGCGGATCAGCGCATCGAGCCGGGCGCGGCGCAAATCGCGCAAGGACGCCCGGTCCAGCGTGTCGGCCGCGCGGATGCTGAGCGTATCCACCGCGCCGCCGATGGTCGCCGGCGTATCGCGCAAGAGCGGATCGACCACGCCCCCGGCGATCTGGCCGGGAAGCTGGCCGAGATTGCCCGGCAGAAGCTGCGCCTGCGCACTTCCGCCGAGCAGAGCGGCGATCAGGAGAATTGCGGTTGATTGTCGCGCCATGGTCGGTCCTTATCATTTTTTCTCAAGCTTTGGATGAAACGCTCGTGCCGCGTCGTTTCATCCACAAGAGCTGAAAGGAATTGGCTTGGACGGGTTCGAGGAAGGCCTCACTGCCATGTTGCCGCGCCTGCGCCGGTTCGCACATGGGCTGTCGCACAGCGCCGCCGACGCGGACGATCTGGCGCAGATCGCCGTAGAGCGCGCCTTGCGGTCCCGTGGCCAGTGGCAGGCCGGCACACGGCTCGATTCCTGGCTCTACCGGATCACGCGCAACGCCTGGATCGATACGGCGCGCGCCCGAAATCGGGAGGCCGCGCGCCTGCTGCCGGAAGAAGCCGGCGAGCAGGTGGGCGAAGACCCCCGGCCCGGCCTCGAAGCCCGGCTGGACCTCGACCGGATGATGGCAGCCATGACCCGGCTGCCGGACGACCAGCGCGAGGCTGTCGCGCTCGTGCTGATCGAAGGCTGCGGCTATCGGGAGGCCGCGGAGATATTGGAGATACCCGTCGGCACGCTGTCGAGCCGGCTGGTGCGTGGACGCAATGCGCTGCTGGCGCTTGTGGGCGAAGGATGAGCAGATGACGGACCCAAGGATCGGCCCCATGATCGATGACGAAACGCTTTATGCCTGGCTCGATGGCGAACTGCCCGAGGATGAGGCCAAGCGCGTCGCCACACTCGTCGCCGCCAATCCCGCGCTGGGCGAGAAGCTGGAAGCGCAGCGTCAATTGCAGGCGGGCCTGCGCGCAGCGTTCGATCCAGTCGCCGCTGCCCCGGTGCCGGCTGGCATGGCCGCAATTGTAACGAGCGAGGGGGCTGTGCAAGGCCTGGCCGAAGCGCGCGCCCGGCGCACAAGCCGTGCAGGCTTTGGCCTGCCGCAATGGGCGGCCGTCGCGGCGGCGCTGGTGGCGGGGTTCGTCGGCGCGCAGATGCTGCCAAAGGCTGGTACCACCGCTCAGGACGGGCTGGTCGCAAGCGCAGAGCTGACCGAGGCGCTCGACACCCAGCTTGCCAGCGCCGGGGATGCCGATGGCGCCGCCGCGCCGGTCAGGGTGCGCCTCACCTTCAAGGATGGCAAAGGCGACATTTGCCGCAGCTTCGATACCGCCAGTACCGCCGGCGTCGCCTGTCGGGACCAGGACGGCTGGGCCGTCCGCGCGCTGGTCAGCCATCCCCGCCAGACCGAGGGAAGCTATCGCATGGCGACCAGTGGCGATGCCGCCATCATGGCCTATGTGGACGCCCAGATCAGCGGCGATCCGCTGGATGCGGCGGCCGAAAAGCGGGCCATGGCGAAAGGGTGGAAGAAATAACTGCCATACAGGCCGGAGGATAAAAAAGGTGGTCTTGCTGCGCCAATCGGCCCGAGGTGCCACCATTGATGGCCTGACTCTTACGCGGCGCCGTCCCAGTTTACCTGGGACGCACACTCACCGACCGGCCCACCCCGCGAGTTGCCCCATATTGCCGGCTCAGCTTTTCCCGCCCTCTGAAACAGCCTTGGCAATGGCGGCCTGGTTGGCACCGCTGAATTCATCGCGTCTCTCGTGGACCCAGTTGAAGGACCGTTCCCGTTGGGCATTGGCCCGGTTAAACCGTGGCATGACGTAGCGCATCATGAGCTCATAAGACCGCTTGGTCGCTTCGAAATCCATCCAGTTGGTCCCGGTCATCGTAATATAACCGAAGCCACCCGTCTTTTCCCATAAGGCCTCGAGATATTCGACGGCATCGTCTGGCGTGCCGATCAACCCGCCACGCGCCGCGATGATGCGCTCCGGATCGGACCCGGCTTTAGCGCGCGTATCCGCATAGCTTTTCGGGTTGAGTGCTTCCAGATAGGCCAGCCAAGGCTCGAGCCCGAAACGCATGGCCGCAGCGGCATCCGCGCGGCTCTCGGCCAAGTGGAAGGAAACCACGACACGCAGATTATCGCGATTGAGTTGATTGCCGTGGGCGCTGCCGGCTTCTTCCGCCAGCTTCCATGCCGCGGCAACATCGCCGCCGCCATGAGTGAGGATGCCTAGACCGTATTTGCCTGCCAGGCGCGATCCGATCGGCGTCTTGGAGGTCACGACCGCCATTTCGGGACGACGGAAGCTATAAGGCGCCATTTGGAGGCTCGCCTCCCGCAGCGAGAACCAGTCGCTATCGTGATCGACGACTTCGCCATCCAGCAACCGGACGATCACATCCAAGCCTTCGACCAGCCTCTCACGCTGCTGTTCCGGCTTGATGTTCAACATGTGCGCATCGGACACCAGCATGCCGGGACCAAAGCCGAACATGGCCCGACCGCGTGTCTGATGATCGAGCTGCAGGATGCGATCCGCAATCATATAGGGGTGATGATAGGGCACCGAGATCACCCCGGCGCCGAGCTTGATCCTCGAGGTCCGTTCCGCCGCAGCCGCGATGAACAACTCTGGCGAGCCATATATTTGCATGCCACCGGAATGATGCTCGCCCATCCACAATTCGGCGAAACCGAGATGCTCCAGCCAGTCCACAAGCTCGAAATCCCGACGCATGCAGAGCGCCACGTCCTCATCGTTGCCGTGATGTGGGGGCAGGAATACGCCTGCACGAACGTTGCGCCTCTCATACATGGGTTTTCTC
The DNA here is from genome assembly GCF_025961955.1 of Sphingobium sp. B10D7B. Taxonomy (NCBI): domain Bacteria; kingdom Pseudomonadati; phylum Pseudomonadota; class Alphaproteobacteria; order Sphingomonadales; family Sphingobiaceae; genus Sphingobium; species Sphingobium sp. B10D7B. The sequence goes on along the minus strand of NZ_JAOQOQ010000001.1, from coordinate 492,038 downwards.
CCGCAAATCTTATCGTCACGGCCCGACTATCAACGCAATAATTAAAACACAATAGAAATTATTATTTCGTGAGACTCGAGAAGCCTGACCGCTCGGACAGCGAGCGAACCGAGCGCGTGAAAAACGGCTCATCGCACGTGGGATACGGGCCGTAATATACCGTCTTTTCCGTGTCATATCCCGAGTGAAGGGAAGTTGGCAGATGACGCAAAAACGGCAACCTTCACAAGCGCTCACAGCTTTACTTTGGTTTTTATATATATCTATAAATAAGTTGTTTCGGCGGGAATGATCGGGTAGGAGGATGGCGTTTCTCGCCAGGCCCAACCAGGGCTGGACGACGTCAAGAGACCAAAAAAACTCGGCGCGCCATATGCTGCCGAAGCTGACTGGAGGGAGGATTATGAAGACACTCAGGAAAGTTGCCGCTTTCACGCCACCGCGCGTAACATGGAAGGCAACCACCGCACTCGTGACCAGCATTGTCCTGAGCCTACCGAGCGCTGCGAATGCGTCGGAAGGTGGCCAGCCCGATGGCATGGCGGCTCTTGCTCAGGCCAGCACACAAGCCAGCGCGCCGGAAAGCGCCAGTAGCACCGACATCATCGTAACCGGATCTCGCGCCGCCGCGGCCGGTTTTTCTGCACCATCGGCCGTGTCAGTCATCGGCGCCGATATCGTCGATCAGCAGTCGCCGATCAGCATTGCTGAAGTGCTGCAGCAGGAGCCGGCTTTCAAGGCCACGCGCTCGGTCGGCGGAAACGCGAACAACTTCGCGAGCCCGGGGCAGGCGACGGCAGATCTTCGGGGGCTTGGCGGGCAGCGGACCCTCGTGCTCGTCGATGGGTCACGGGTTGTGCCTCAGGCATCTTCGGTCACGACAGGATCACCCGTCGCGACGGACCTCAACGTCATTCCAACGAACATGATTGAAAGAGTCGAAGTCGTCACGGGCGGCGCGTCCGCACAATATGGATCGGATGCCGTTGCAGGCGTGGTCAACATTCTTCTCAAGAAGAAGATGACCGGCATCGAACTGTCTGCCCAGACCGGCATTTCGCAGCAAGGCGACAATTTCCGCTACAAGCTCGGCGCCGTGGGAGGCTTGTCGTTCGGGGACGGCCGGGGGAACATCGTCGTGGCGGTCGAGAAAGCGCGCAGTGACGAGATTCAGGACATTTATCGCCGCGATTGGGGACGCCGCGAGGAGATGATCGTCACCAACAGAGCCTATCTGACCAATGGCTTGCCCGCCAATATCGTGGCCGACGGCGTGCGCAATTCCAACAGCATCGGCGGCCGCATCATCGGCCCTGCCAACTTCAGCCTGCGCAACTATACCTTCAATGATGATGGCACCATCCGGCCCTATCAGGTCGGCAGTGTCGATGACGGCACCAATCAGATTGGCGGCGAGGGTCTTAGCCGGTCCAAGGGGTCGAGCCTGATCCCCGGCATCGAGCGCTTTGTCGTTCACGCCCTCAGCAGTTTCGAAGTCTCGCCTGCTCTTAATATCACCCTGTCCGGGGGCTATTCAGAGACGCTAGGCCTGTTCACCGGCGGCCTGCCGAACTTTGCGTCCTTTACGATCCGCAACGACAATGCCTTCCTGCCGCAAGCGGTCAAGAATGCCATGGCTGCGCAGGGGCTGACCAGCATCACCGTCGCCAAGGGTGTCTATGATGTCGGGAACATCAATTTCCGGGTAAAGAACAAGACGCCGCACGGCACGATTGGCGTCGAGGGCGACCTCGGCAATTCGTGGCACTATGATGCCCATTATTCCTATGGCGAAAACCAGTTCCGCAGCGACTTCAGCAATAATTTCTCACCCGCCTTCTGGAATCTGGCGGTGGATGCTGTCACGGCTCCAGGCGGCGGGATCGTCTGCCGGTCGACCCTCGCCGGGCAGCCTGCCAATCCCCTCGCCGCTGGCTGTGTTCCAGTCAACATCTTCGGGCCGAATGCCGTCAGCACCCAAACGCCGGCCGCGCTCGCTTATGTGAACCGCTCCGATTATCACGAGGTGATCTACAAGCAGCACGCCGCGAGCATCAACATGCGTGGCGAGCCGTTTTCCACCTGGGCTGCGCCCGTCGCGGTCGCCTTTGGTGGTGAGTATCGCCAGGAGTCGCAGGTTCTGACGGCCGGTCCGCTCGCGACAGCCGGTCGGTTTGCGATCGGCAATGTCGCGCCCTTCTCCGGCAAGTTCAATGTCAAGGAAGGCTATGTCGAGGCAATCGTGCCGCTCGCCAGGGACCTTTCTTTCGCGCGCAATCTCGATCTCAATGGCGCCATTCGCTATGCCGATTACAGCACGGCCGGGGGCCAGACGACCTGGAAGGTGGGTGGCGTATACGAGCCCATCCAGGGGCTGCGTTTTCGCGTGACACGCTCGAAGGACATCCGTGCAGCGGCGATCTACGAACTGTTCTCGCCCGGTTCTTTCGTGAACGTGCCTTTGACGGTGAACGGGGTCACGGCCGTCATTCCGCAGAACCGCACGGTGGGGAATCCCGATCTGAAGCCTGAGAAGGCCGACACGCTCACGCTGGGCGTTGTCGTACAGCCCTCGAGCCTGCCCGGGCTGCGCATGTCGCTCGACTACTATCTCATCGACCTCAAGGATGCGATCGACTCGATCACGGCCGCCAATATTGGCAATGCCTGCTCGGCGGGCGATGCCCAGGCGTGCAGCTACATCACCTTCAGCGGCGCAACGCCGACGCGCCTTGTCGCGCCTGTCCAGAATATTTCGCAGTTCAAGACGAGCGGACTGGACATGGCGCTCTCTTACCAGGCCAGTCTTGGCGGCGGCGTGTCCATGAGCACGCGGTTCACCGGAACCTACGCCTTGCGGTCCTACATCAATGGCATCGACCGGTCGGGCGAGAACGGGATGGGCAGCCTCGGCTCACAGCCACGCTTCCGGGGAAATCTCACGCAGACATTCAGCACCGATGCGGTCTCGCTGTCAGCGCAGCTCTTGTACATCAGCAAGGGCAAGAACGATAACCAGTTCGACACGATCCCTGCTTTGACCATCAATGAGAATGACATCCCGGCGGCCGCTTACGTCAATCTGTTCTCGACGATCCGCGTGGCCGGCAATTTCGAGCTGTCCGCCAGCGTCTCCAATCTCCTCGACAAGGATCCTCCATCCAGCCCCTATGCAACGCAGAGCCAGCCGGTGAATGGCCAGCTCTACGACAAAATCGGACGCGTGTTCGAGGTGGGCGTGAAGGTTCGCTTCTGATGATTGGGCGGGCCAGTGCGGCGAGCGCGCTGGCCCGTTCCACGGAAGTCTCTTCTGCTTCAAATGCCCTGACGAGGCAAACCGCTGGCCACCGCCATGGCGACCCGTTCCGTTGGCCGGTTCAGCGGTGCATGGACCCGCCTTTCCAGACCTCCTGCTCTGACGCGGTAAAAACGATCATCCGGCAGTGATAGGGGCGCCCAGGCTGACGTAGGAACCGTTCGCGTACACCAGCGGGCTGACCTCATCAGTGAGGAACACTTCCTCGACACGGCCGATCACAATGTGATGCGTCCCATAGTCCAGAGCCTGCTCGTAGCGACAGAAAAAGCTCGCCTGCGCATCTTCCAACCGGGGACAGCCATCTGCAGCCGTGCCCCACTTGCCCGTGGCGAACCTCTCTTCCCCCCGCGCTTTGCCGGCGCAAGCTGCCGATATGTCGGCATGGTCGCTGTGCAGAATATTCACGCAGAAGTCGGCGCCTTCAGAGAGCGGCAGGTACAAGCTCGCCGAGCGATTGACGCAGATGAGCAGCGATGGTGGATCCATGCTGAGCTCGCTCACCGCGGTCGCGGCCATCGCGTAGCGGGTGCCGTTATGGCGACAGGTGATCACGACGACGGCTTTGGCCAGACGCCGCAGCCCCTCGCGCAAGCTGATGGCCACGGGGGAGAGTTCGGTCATGTCATTTGCTCCGTCACGCTGCCTGACGCTCTGTCTGGCGGCGGTGGATGATAAGGTCTTCGATTGAGCCAATGCAGAGCCCGTGCCGATCGGCGAAGCGGATGAGGTCGGGCAGACGCGCCATTGTGCCATCATCGTTGAGGATCTCGCAGATCACGCCTGCGGGCTTCAGGCCGGCCAGCCTTGCCATGTCGACCGCTGCCTCTGTGTGACCAGGTCGCGTGAGGACGCCACCGGGCTGCGCGACGAGCGGGAAGATATGGCCTGGCGAGACGAGGTCGGGCGGCCCGCACTTGTCGTCGATCGCCACGGCGATGGTCCGCGCGCGGTCATGGGCCGAGATGCCGGTCGTCACGCCCTCGGCAGCTTCGATCGACACCGTGAAAGCCGTGCCGTGCGGCGCGTTGTTTGTTGCGACCATTGGCTGCAGATCCAGATCCTCCGCGCGAGCCGCAGTGAGGGCGAGGCAAATCAAACCGCGGCCATAACGGGCCATGAAGTTGATTTCCGCGGCCGTTGCAAATTCGGCTGCAATAACGAGATCACCTTCATTCTCTCGGTCTTCCGAATCCACGAGGATGATAGGCCTGCCCGCACGAAGCGCGCCAACCAGTTCATGGATGGGCGAGAGCGGGGACAGCGGTCCGTCCACGACCGGACGTGGATATTCTGCCTCAAGCATCGCGCAGGGCCACGACCGGGATCAGCAGGTGGGAGTCATGCTCGCCCCCGGTGTGGATGTGGTGCATGCCGCGATTGACCGTGTCTTCGTGCCGCATGTAGAGCATCGGCTTGGGATATTGATAAATGTCCCGCCCCTTGATCCTGATCCGCAGCACGTCGCCGGCCCTGAAGAGCGTGCCGGAGGGCAGGATCTCAATCTGCGCTTCGACAATCTCTCCCGGCGTGACCTTCCACTCAGAGGTGTTGGTGAGCACGGGCTGAAATTCGGTCGAGCATTCGGAGTCCAATTCACGCCGCGAGAGGCGCAACCAGCCATAGGCGGCAGCGCCGTCCTCAAACACAGCCCAGTGAATGAAGCCTACCTTCTCGCCATCTTCGACCTTTTCGACCGCGACAAATACGTCCATGTCATCGGCGTCTTCGGTGGAGACCATGAGCTTGAGCTTCATATGCCCGACGAGCGCGCAGTCTTCCTCGAACCGATATTCGAACGTCGCCTCTGCCGCGTCATCGAGCGGATCATAGCTCCGGATTGCTTCGGCCGGGGCTGGCTTGTCGCTCATGTGTCCGGTCGCTGCGTCGAGATACAACCGACGATATTGGGTGTTCTCCACGGGCCATTGCTCTGACTGCTTCATGACTGCCGAGCCAGCCCTGTCGCGCACGTGCAGCCTGACCGGCGGCCAGGCGCCCATGTCGTTCGATACGCCCTTCAGAACATGGTCGAAGAATGCTGTCTGGCGCGCAATGGACGCAGGTTCGTAATAATAGCCCCATTTCTTGCCGCCATGCACCTCGAGCCACTTGCGCGAAGATGCGATTTTCTTGAAGCCTTCGAGGGTGCCACGCGTATGCACGCCGTGGTCGCTCCAGCTTGCAACCACATAGGCCGGGACGTCGATCCGGCCGAAATCAGGCACCTTCGATTGCCAGTACTCGTCGAAGAACGGATGCTCGGCGGTCAACGCCCAGAGATCCTCCACCATGGTATCCGACGCGCCCCAACGCACCTGGATGTGCGGCCAGAAATGCGTCTCTGGGATGCCTCCGTGGCGCACGATCTCGTTGAACGTGTCCGACCAGCCCTCCCAAGGATTGATAGCTGCCAGATGCGGCGGGTTAAGTGCGGCCACGTTCCACTGCGACGACGAGAGGTAGGATACGCCTGACAGACCTACGCGCCCGTTGCTCCATGGCTGGGTGCCGGCCCATTCGATGAGATCATAATGAGCTTCGCCTTCCTTGCGCGAGAAATAGCTTGCTGTGGTTTCCGCATACCAAGTTCCGGGGATGTCGGCCGTAATCACCGCATAGCCCTGGCCGGTCCAGTATACGGGATCGGGGGCCTCGAAAATGGTGAGGTCCGACTGCCACTCCGCCTTCACGCCGGATGTCGGATAGAGCGTCGCAAGCGGCGCCGGGTCGTGCTTGCCATAGGGGGTCCAGGCGACCAGAACGGGGATAGGCCCCGTCAGGTCCGCTGGCAGAAAGAGGTCGATCCAGAGCGGCTTGCCTTCCCGGGTCGGCACCGCAATGTCCCGCTCGATGCGGATGCGATCGCGGAAGGAAAGCTCGTGCTGGCGGGGGCGCCCTCCACGAAATTGCGGTGTATTGGGCGGCCGCCTCAGTCTTTCCCGATAATCGCCCATCCTCTCGCTCTCCACTGACCAATTGGCATGCGCCTCATAACCGGGGCTGGGATTAATTTCAATACGATTAGAATTTATTCTGAGCGTGATGTAGGCCGCCCTTCCCATCCTGCCGGCCTTTCGCGTAAACTGCGCGTCCGTAGAAAATGACAAGGGGACCGGCTATGGCTATGAACGCCCCGTATCGCGGGATGTCTGCCGGACTCACTGGTTGGTGTGTAAGCGGATCATGCGCAGGCAGAGTTTTCAAGGTGTCGGATAAATCCGATGCCCTTTCCAGGGTGGTTAAGATGGGCCGGAAGAAGGCGGAGAGCCAAAACAGCAGCGAGGGTGCCGAAACGAAGGGCGCGCGACCGGCCAAAAAGCGCTCGATCGGCCGTCCATCCGGGCAGCGTGGTATCGGCAAGAAGCTGTTGATCGACAAGACTGTCGAACTCCTGCGCCATGTGCCGCCCGAAAAGCTGTCCCTGTCCATGGCGGCGCGCAATGCCGGGGTGCACCTCACCCTCTTCAAATATTATTTCACAGACCGAACCCGGCTACTGGTCGACGTCGCGCGAACCCTGGCCGTCTCTTTGGGCGACGGCCTCGCCCAGACCGAAGCGGGATCCCTGCCGGCCGTCGAGCGGATAAAAATCAGAATCGACACGATGGTCGACTTCTTTTTCGTCAATCCTTTCTATCACCGGCTCATGACCGAGATTATCGCCGACGAGACCGATCCGCTCGCGGCTGAGCTGATCGCTTTGTGGGTGGGGAAGACGCTCGATATCTATCGCGACATTATCGACAAGGGCGTGGCGGAAGGGTCGTTGCGGAAGGTCGATCCCTACTTCACATTTTTCGCGATCATGGGGCTGTGCGAGCAATATCAGCACGCATCCCGCTTCGTCGAGCAAGGCAATTTGGCAGCAGGCGGCGCCCCTCATTCCGACGTGGCGGCAGAATACAAGGCCTTCGTCTATCAGCTCATGCTGAGTGGAATTGCGCTCGAGCCCGCCCGCAGGGGCTGAGCCTCACGGCAGCATTACTTCATCGGTGTTCGACGACGTTCCACCAGTGGGAGCGAGCGATGCCGCTCGTCCTCAGCATGAACATCCGCACGACGGCCGAGGCGGTACATATTTATAGTATCCTATAAAAAACTTTTCTTCTCATTTTGCGCGTGATAGGGAGCCCAAAACCAGGAGAATTGTGATGTCTGTTACGACGGTCGATGAGCAAGTGAACGCCTCACGCCAGCGCCCTTTTGCCGGCCAGGAATATGGCCGGGTCCCTGACGGCACCTATCTCAAGAACTGGAATCCGATCATGCTGGCCTCGGAGCTGGTGCAGGGAAAGATCGTCGGGAAGGATTTTCTCGGTACGCGCATCATCGTTTACCGCAACGAGCAGGGTGAGCCTGTCGTGCAGAGCGCCTACTGCCCCCATGTCGGCGCCGACCTGTCTGGCGGGGAAATAGTCGATGGCAAGGTGCGCTGCCCCTATCATCACTGGAAGTTCGCTGCCGATGGCCGATGCGCTGAAATTCCAGGCGAGACGATTATTCCCGGCGCCGCGAGGATCTACAATTATCCCGCTGCCGAGCGCTGGGGCATGATCTGGGCATTCAACGGAGAAGAGCCGCTCTATCCCCTTCCCGAGATGCCGAACCTTAGGGAAGACGAGCTGGTCTACCGCGCGTTTCATAGAGGGCAGCGAGAGATCGAAGGGTGGATTGGCTCTTCGAATCTGGTGGACTTCCAGCATCTGTCCACCGTGCACGGCATCCCCGACCCAAACCCGGTGAGCGTGGTGTTCGAGGACTATCTCATTACCGTCCGACAGGAATCCGTGACGCGGATCGCCGATACGCAGCTGTGGGGCGCAACCTGGCTTACCGCGCATATGCAGTTTCCCAATGGCAGCGAGCGCTTGTTCATGGCCGGGAGTTCGCAGGTTGCGCCCGGCTGGTCCGACGCGTTCTTCGTCGTCGCCATGCGTCGGTCCGATGCGGAGAAGATGGGCGACCAGGCCGCGCAGGAAGAGTTGGATAACCGCATCGCCTATATGCACAAGCTATATGCCGAGGATGAGCCGATCCTCTTCAAGCTCCGTTTCCGGGGCTATGGCAAAAGCGCGCTCCTGAGGGCCGACAAATATTTCGGCCAGTTTCTCCAGTATCTCGAGAAATATCCCCGCTCCGCGCCCTTCGACGTCTGAGGACCGATCTGTAAAAAAGGGATGAGGAATGACTGAGGCTGGACGGGTTGCACTTGTGACCGGGGCAACCCGGGGCATCGGGTTCGAGATTGCCAGAGGCCTGGCAGAGCACGGCATGCGGGTGGTGATCGGCGCCCGCGATCCTGCGAGCGGGCAAAAGGCTGCCGAGGCCCTGTGCGATCAGGGCCTGGATGCCCATTATGTGATCATCGACGTGACCGATCGCGCATCGGTTCAGGCTGCGGCTGCGGTGCTAGCAGACCGCTTCAAGCGGCTCGACGTCCTGGTCAACAATGCCGGCATTTCCCTGGACAAGCACAGCCTGCCAAGCACCGCCGATCTCGACGAAATGCGCAGGGTGTACGAAACCAATGTCTTCGGCGTGGTGGCGGTCATCCAGGCGATGCTGCCGCTCCTCCGCCAATCGGACCGTGGCCGCATCGTCACCATGTCGACGGGCCTTGGCTCCCTTGCGCTGACCCGCGGGCCGGATGGGCCGATGGCGTTCAGTCGCCTCCTCGCCTACAACAGTTCAAAGACGGCCCTCAATGCCGTGACCGTGCAATTCGCGAACGAACTTGCCAGGACGCCGATCAAGATCAACGCGGCCAATCCGGGCCTCTGCGCCACAGAGCTTTCTGGCGGCAAAGGCCAATCGCCGGTGGCGGGGGCGAAAGTCGCCATCTCGCTTGCTCTCCTGGACGCAGACGGGCCAACCGGCGGTCTTTTTGGTGAGGGTGGTCCAGTGCCATGGTAATGGCGCGCTTCCCCTCTCCGCGAAGAGGCGAAGTGCTGCACCCGTTGACCCTCAATACGCCGGGTCGCATCGCGCATAAGAATGGCAGTGAGGCCTAAATCCGGAAGACGCGCCGCGCGGTTTCGCCAAGCACTGCCGCTCGCTCCGCCGCGTTGAGAAGGCGCGTCGCATCGATCCCATCCGCAACAATGCCGGCATAAGGCCTCGTGGTGTTTCCGTAGTCAGACCCCCACATAAGGCGCGACGCCCCGAACACGTCTACTGCGGCACGAAGGAAATTCGCCGTGTCGATGCCTGCGCCAGCAAGCGCGTCGACATTCAGACTGGTCCACTTGAAGGCGATCGTCTCGTGATCCTTCAGGGCCATGTGGTCAGGAAGCAGACCGTCCTGGCTGCCTGTGCCTCCAGTCCAACCCAAATGTTCGAGGATGACCTGACAATCCGGGTAGCGGTCGGCCAACTCGCGCACCGTCCGGAGGGCCGCCGACCGTGGGTCCATCCGCAGGTAGGTGATGCAGAGCGGGAGCTTTTCAGCCTGTGCCATCTGCCACAATTCCTGCGCGCCCGGAGACTTCAGCCAGGGCAAATCCCCGTCCCCATCGACAAAACCGGTCAGGCGAATAGCCGAAACGCGCTTCGTGGGCAGGAGCGCCTGAAGCACGCTGCGACTCTGCACCTGCGCAGGATTCAGGATGATCTCCGTGCGGATGCGGTCCCAATGGGCCTGCGCGACGTCGAGAAGATAGGTGTTATCGGTCTTGTAGGCGCCGCTGTACTGCACCCCGATGCCGGCCCTGATGCCCATCTTTTCCCAGAGGGGAAGCATCTTCTCGGGCGTGACAGGCGCATTGAGGACGCGTGCGCGCATCACCTCTTCCGGCTCACGGGCGTTGCGCATGTCGACCGGATAGTGCGCAAAGTCAGCGGAGAAAAAGTGGATATGGGCATCGATCATGCCCGCCGTTGCATCGGGCTGCGATGGCTGCAGCCGCGTTCGTGCCAGCGCCGGCCCTGCGACGAGGAGCGGCGGAACGGCTCCCAGCAGCGCCCTGCGCGAGAGGACGGCGGAGCGACCGGGGGCGCTCATCGCACACCCTTTGCGGTACGAGCCGACAACGCCGGCCCCGACACGATGACGTGGAAAAGGATCATGGCAATGGCCGTGAGCAGAAGCGGCGAAGCAACGATCATATAGATCCACAAGCCTGGGACCTGTGCCGCGAGCATCACGCCGCCAACGGCGGGACCGATCATGGAGGTTACCCGCCCGATCCCCCCGGCCCACCCGATACCCGTTGACCGCATGGAGGTGGGATAGCTTGAGGCAACAAGGGAATTCAGGCCCGCCTGGACGGCGATGACGAAGAAGCCATAAGCGAAGCCTAGGAACCAGCCCAGCGCATGAAAGCCACTCACGAAGTGGAAGCAGGTCATTGCGGCAAATCCCAGCAGCGACATGAGCGCCAGTGACGGAGCAAGACCAAGGCGCTGCATGAGCAGGGTCAGCAGAATCGGCCCAGCGATAGCGCCGAACGCAGACACCGACGACATCCGCGCGGCGGCCCCTGTCTCAACGCCTCCAAGAAGATGAAGGAAGCTCGGGAGCCAAGAGGTCAGTGTTGCCACCACGCACAGTGTGCTCCCCATGGCGACCCAGAGGAGCAACGTCATGGGTGCGCGACCGCTTCTGAACAGGCCGATCACCGGCGAGCCCTCATTACGTTCCTCATTGGACACGAAGATGGTGTCGGGCGCGAGTTGCAGGTCGGGAGCGATTTTTCCGAGGATCTGGGCGATGCGCGGATCCCGGGGATTGCGCGTCATCAGATACCGGCAGCTCTCCGGCAAACGGACATAAAGGTAGGGCACCAGCAGGAGAAGTGCGATGCCTCCGCCCCATAAGGCCGACTGCCACGAGTGAAAATGAACGAAACTTGGGCCGACAAGCCCGGCCACAGACGCGCCCAGGCCGTGCCCGATGTAAAGCCAGGTGAGCAACTTGCCGCGCCGGTTCTCCGGCATGAACTCGGTCGCCAGGGCGACAATATTCGGCATCGTTCCGCCCATGGCTGCGAAGGCGAGAAAGCGCACAAGGGTGAACATTTCGAGCGTCTGGACAGCGGTCGACAGGAGCGTCAGCAGCCCGAAGAAAGTGGCACCGACCAGGATGATATTCCGGCGGCCGATGCGATCGGCCAGGACAGGGATGGTGTAGAAGCCCAAGGCCATACCGGCTGCCTGCGCCGAGAACACATAGGCCATGGACGGAATGGGTATATCGAGGTCGCGGGCGATGACGGCCGCGAGGTTCGCAACGATATAGGCGTCATATCCTTCCAGGGCCATGAGGATGCCGCACAGGAGATAGATGGTCCAGCGGTAGCGACCCATCGTTGGGCGCTCGAGAATGCTATCAATCGACTGAACAGCCATGCAGATCCCCTCCGGCCCTCCACATATCGCAGAGCGCTCGCCAATCAGCTAACATCACAAATCGACACGGGCAATATATTCTATATAAATTTAATTATTTGGTCGTTTGCGCGACACTTCGCCCGCTGGCGTCGCGAGCTTGTGCTTCGCCAGGAAATTTTGAAGCAAATCTGCCACGGCGACATTATTGAGATCGGCAAAGGGGAGGTGCGTGTTGCCCTTGAGGCCCGCATTGGCAAGCTCGAGAATTTCCGCCTTGCCCCCATATTGATTGATGAGCTTTACGAACCGCCGGTTCAGCGGCAGCGCGAGTTGCGGACCGCGCGGTTGCGACAGATTGTCTCCCCAGACAAATTGCATGGGGATCTTTGCCAGTTTCTTGAATGTCTCGAGCGGCACGTAGACCGGGCCGTAGGGGCCTGGGGGCGAACCGTCATTCTCGCTCTCCGGTAGAACGAAGCCGACATTTTCATAGGCGACAATCGCCTTCACGCGGTCGCTCTCAATCGCCGTGAGGAGAGCCCGGAGGCCGCCCGCCGAATTCGTGATCATGACCACCGGACCGGTCCGCTCCAGTGCGGCGGCTGCGGCATGCGCCTGCAAGGCGACGTTCTCCATCGTGTCATATTCGGCATAACGGGCCCGGCTAGCCTGCTCCCACGCGCGGGCGTCCGCGGTCGGGAACTGCACGCCGGGGTGCCACTTCATATAGCTTGGGCCAAACCGCCAGGCCGTGAAGGTCTCCTGGTCAGATCCCAAGCGCGGGGCTGACTCCACCGTTTCACAGGGCAGATTCGCGCGGCCGACGCGGGGGCCATCCCAGAGATAGACCGGGAAATGCCGTCGCAGAAAGATGCTGTCGAAACCTTCCCCGCCGTCCCACCGGTTTTTCCAGGCGGCGACGCTGGAGCTATGCCAAAAGAAGAGGCCAGTAGAGCCCGCATTCGCCGGGATTTGGTACTCCACATAGCCGTGATCACAGACAGTGGACTTGACGGCTGGGTCCCCGACCCGTGTTCCTCCGGCTGCGAAGGAGCCTTGTCGCTCGATCATCAGCGGCGGCGGCCCCGCGTCCCTCGCGAGCGACGCGGATGGTCCCGTAATGACGAGTACCGTGACGAGGAGGCACCGCGCGACCTGACCGGGAAACATGTGATTGCGAGTCATCAACCTCTCCAAAGAATTGACACCTGGAAGGTGAGCTTCATGCTCCAGCACAGACGCCACTCTCTCAACCTTTATATTATAATACTCTATAAATAATGGCAAGCAAACCTGCTTGTGCGCTTTCAGCGCAGCAGCCGTGCCCCACCCATCGCTGAATACGCCGCCCTCCCGACTTTCCCCAATCAGGTCGGATCGCTCGCCGGTCCGAAGCGTTATGCTGCAAATGGCACGGGAGCGGGCACGATGGCGCATGAAGATGACCCCACGACGCAGGACGAGGACACCGTCCATTACGGCGGCCCCTCCGGCGGCTTTGGTTCGCTGAGCGGCGTCGCGCGCATCTTCGGCAAGGAGTGGGCAACGCCCATGGCGCTGGAGACATTGCGGCGCCAGAACAAGCCCGGCGGCTTCATGTGCGTCTCCTGCGCCTGGACCAAGCCGGAGCATCCCCACCCGGCCGAATTCTGCGAAAATGGCGCCAAGGCGACGCTGTGGGAGCTGACCACGCGCAGCTGCACACCGGACTTCTTCGCCAAGCACACGGTGACCGAATTACAGGCTTGGCAGGACTATGACCTTGAGCAGACCGGCCGGCTCACGCACCCTATGCGCTATGATCGGGCCAGCGATCGCTATGTGCCGGTCAGCTGGGACGAGGCCTTCGCGGGCATCGGCGCTGAACTCAAGGCGCTCGATCCCAAGTCCACCGTCTTCTACGCCTCAGGCCGCGCCAGCCTGGAAACCTCTTATCTCTATGCCCTGTTCGCGCGGCTCTATGGCCACAACAATCTGCCCGACAGCTCCAACATGTGCCACGAAACGACCTCGGTCGGCCTGAAGAAAGTGACGGGGTCGCCGGTCGGCACCTGTCAGCTGAAAGATTTCGACCATTGCGACGCGATCTTCTTCTTTGGCCAGAATACCGGCACCAACAGCCCGCGCTTTCTCCATACGCTCAAGTCTGCGGTGGAGCGCGGCTGCAAGATCGTGACCTTCAACCCCGTCCGCGAGAAGGGGTTGATCGAGTTCGTCGATCCGCAGAACCCCGTTCAGATGGTGACGCAGAAGCGGACCGAGATTTCCTGCCTCTATTATCAGGTGAAGCCGGGCGGAGACATCGCCGCGATCATGGGGATGATCAAGCATGTCATCGCGGAAGAAGACCGCCAATGGGCCGAGCAAAAGCAGCATTTGCTGGATACGGACTTCATCGCGCAGCACACGCATGGCTTCGAAGCCATGGTCGAGAAGGTGCGCGCGACCTCATGGGCTGAGATCGAACAGGAGTCCGGCCTCAGCCGCTCTCATCTCGAAACGGCCGGGCAAATCTATTGCGACGCCAAGAAAGTCATCGGCATTTATGGCATGGGCGTGACCCAGCATGTCCATGGTTCGCAGACCATCGGCATGCTGGTCAACCTGCTGCTGCTGCGCGGGCATATCGGCGTCGAAGGCGCAGGCATCTCGCCGGTTCGCGGCCATTCGAACGTCCAGGGCCAGCGGACCGTCGGCATTTCGGAGAAGCCCGAACTCGTGCCGCTGGACCGGCTGAAAGAGCTGTTCGACTTCGATCCGCCGACCGAGAAGGGCGTGAACACCGTCGAGGCCTGCGAGGGCATCATCGATGGCAGCATTCGCGCCTTCATCGGCCTGGGCGGCAATTTCGTCCGCGCCATCCCGGAGCGGGAGAAGATGGAGGCCGCGTGGACCAACATGCGGCTCACCGTCCAGATCGCCACCAAGCTCAATCGCAGCCATCTGATCAACGGCGAGGTCGCCTATCTCCTGCCCTGCCTCGGCCGCTCGGAGGAGGACATGCAGGCCGGCGGACCGCAGACCGTGACGATGGAGGATTCGCTCTCGATGATCCACGGCTCGGTCGGCAAGCGCAAGCCGGCGAGCGAGCATCTTCTCTCCGAGCTCGCCATCGTCGCCGGCATGGCCAAGGCGACGCTACCTGCCCGCCCGGCCGTCAAATGGGATGACTGGGTCGGCCATTACAGCCAGGTGCGCGACCTCATCGAGGCGACCTATCCGGACAAATTCGCCGACTTCAACCAGCGCCTGTTCACGCCGGGCGGCTTCTTCAAGGGCAATAAGGCCCGCGAGCGGATCTGGCAGACGGAGAGCGGCAAGGCCGAGTTCACGACGCCGACGAGCCTCACCGCCATGGGCGTGCCCGATAAGCCGGGCCGCTACCGGCTCATCACCATGCGCTCGAACGATCAGTTCAACACGACGATCTACGGCTTCTCGGATCGCCTGCGCGGGATCGAGGGCACGCGCGACGTGCTGCTGATGAGCCCGCGCGACATTGAGGCAGCCGGGCTTGCGGCCGGGCAGGTCGTGGGCCTCGCCAGCGATGCGGACGATGGCATTGATCGGCAGGTGGGTGGGCTCACCGTGACCCCCTTCGACCTGCCGGAGGGCTGCGTCGGCGCTTATTATCCGGAGATGAACCCGCTCATCCCGCTCTGGTATCATGACAAAGCCTCCAAGACGCCGGCCGCCAAGGGCGTGCCAGTGCGGATCGTGGCGCAGTCGGCCACCGGAGGGGGACAGGCGAGATGAAGCGCGGTGGCGAAGGCGCTAGGGTGGTTCGCCCGGGCGCCGCGCTGCTTGGCCTGCCGCTGCTGCTCGGCGGATGCGAGGCGCTGAAGCTCGGCGTGGTCAACCATGCCGGCCCTGTGGCGGCGGACCAGTGGCATCTTTTCCTCCAGCTTGCCCTCGTCCTCATCTTCGTAGCGGGGCCGGTTTTCATCCTCGTCCCCCTCTTCGCCTGGCACTATCGCCTCTCCAACCGGGATGACGCCTATCGGCCCAATTGGGGATTTTCCTGGCCGCTCGAGCTGCTCATCTGGATCCCGCCGACCGCCATCGTGATCGGGCTCGGCGTCCTCCTGTGGAATGCGACCCACCGGCTCGACCCATACCGCCCGCTCGCTTCCAGCCAGCCGCCCCTGGAGGTGCAGGTGGTGGCGCTCGACTGGAAATGGCTCTTCATCTACCCCAAGGAGGACATTGCGACTGTCAATCGTCTGACCATCCCTGTGGGCCGGCCGGTCCATCTCAGCCTGACCAGCGGGACGGTCATGCAGTCGCTACTGATCCCGCAGCTTGCCGGGCAAATCTATGCCATGGCCGGCATGCGCACGCAGTTGCACCTGGCCGCCAGTCGGGCCGGCGTCTTCCGCGGCCAGAACACGCAGTTTAATGGCAAGGGCTTTCAGAACCAGAAGTTCGACGTGCTGGCGCTGCCGCCGGCCGACTATCGCCGCTGGCTGGGGCAGGTGCGCGCCGTCCGCAGGCCGCTCGACGACAAGGCGCTGGCGGCGATCACCGCCCGCTCCATCGCCCCGCAACCCGCCTTGTTCTCATCCGTCCCGCCAGGCCTGTTCGAGCATATGATGATGGCGAGCACACAGGGGCAGGCCCATTGAGCGCGCCGCTTATGCCGGCGCTGCTGGGGCGGTTCCGCTGGGATGCGCTGCCCTTTGTGCGTGCCTGGGAAAACCCCAACGCCAATGAACTGATCGCCGCCGGAGCCGGTGCCATGGTGGTGGCCGGTGCGCTCTTCGTGGTCGTGCTGATCACCCGCCTCGGCCGCTGGCGCTGGCTGTGGACGGAATGGCTCACCAGCCTCGATCACAAGAAGATCGGGATCATGTACATCGTGATCGCCCTGGTCATGCTGGCGCGCGCGCTGATCGAGGCCAATTTGATGCGGCTGCAGCAGGCGGTGGCAATCGGCAATCCCGGCCTGGTTGCGCCCGAACATTTTGCCGAGCTGTTCAGCACCCATGGCTCGATCATGATCTTCTTCATGGCGATGCCCTTCCTCACCGGGCTGATCAACTATCTGGTGCCGCTGCAGATCGGCGCGCGCGATGTCGCCTATCCGCTGCTCAACGCCATCGGCCTCTGGCTCACTGCGGCCGGCGCGGGGCTGATGATGGCCTCGCTCGTGATCGGCCGCTTCTCCACCGGCGGCTGGAGCGGCTATCCGCCGTTCACGGAGATCGGCTTCAATCCCGGCGTCGGGCCGGATTACTGGATCTGGGCGATCACGTTGAGCTCGATTGCCTCTACCCTGGCCGGCATCAACATCGCGGTCACCATCTACAAGATGCGCTGCCCGGGGATGACATTGATGCGGATGCCGCTGTTCGCCTGGACCAGCTTGTGCACCGCCATATTGATGATCTTCGCAATGCCGCCGCTGACGGTCGCGACGGCGCTGCTGGCGCTCGACCGCTATCTCGACTTCCACTTCTTCACCAACGCCCTTGGCGGCAACCTGATGCACTATGCCAACCTGTTCTGGATGTTCGGCCATCCCGAGGTGTACATCGTCATCCTACCAGCCTTCGGCATCTATTCCGAAGTGGTCTCCACCTTCTCCTCGAAGGAGCTGTACGGCTACAACTCGCTGGTGATCGCCACGATGGCAATTGCGGTGCTCTCCTTCACCGTCTGGCTGCATCATTTCTTCACCATGGGGCAGAGCCCGAGCCTGAACGCCGTGTTCGGGATCGCGACGATGGCCATCGGCGTGCCGACCGGGGTCAAGATCTATAACTGGATCTGGACGATGTTCCGTGGCGAAGTGCGCTTCACCACGCCCATGTGCTATGCGCTCGCCTTCATGATGACCTTCGTGCTCGGAGGGCTCACCGGCATCATCCTCGCCTTCCCGCCGCTCGATTACATCGTGCACAACACGCTGTTCCTCGTGGCGCATTTCCACAATATGCTGATCCCGGGCACGCTCTACGGCCTGCTCGCCGCCTATACGTTCTGGTTCCCCAAGGCGTTCGGCTTTCGGCTCGATGAGCGTTGGGGCAAGATATCCTGCGCCTGCTGGGTGATCGGCTTCTATCTCGCCTTCATGCCGCTCTATGTTCTCGGCGCGGCAGGCATGGCGCGCCGCACCCCGGCGGTGATGGAGACCGCCTACCGACCCTGGCTCTATGCGGCGGAAGTCGGCGCGCTGGTGCTGTTCTGCGGCTTCGTGGCGCTCCTCATCCAGCTCTGGGTGAGCCTGCGCAACCGCGCCGCCACCCGCGTCTTCGCAGGCGATCCCTGGGATGGGCGGGCGCTCGAATGGTCGATCGCGGCGCCGCCGCCCGCGTATAATTTTGCCCGGCTGCCGCAGGTCGACCAGCGCCACTGGTTCTTCGACGCCAAGCGCAACGGTACGCCTTATGTCAGGCCAGCCCATTACGAAGACATCGAGATGCCGAAAAACAGCGCCGTCGCGCCAATCATCGGGATGGCAAGCGCGGCAGCCGGCTTTGCCCTTGTCTGGCATATGTGGTGGCTGGCAATCCTTGGCCTGCTTGCGGTCGTTGCGACGGTGATCGCGCGCAGCTTCGCCCGCGACACGCACCGGCTGATCCCGGCCAGCGCGGTCGACCGGACGGAGCGGGCCTGGCTCGACGCGGTGGCGCGGGCGCGGCCCATCCCCCGCGAGATGGAGACGGCCCCCGCGAATGCGGGCCTGGCCGAGGTGCACCCATGACAGCCGGTGAGACAAAACATCCCGGCCTCAATCTGGGCAGCACCGACGCGCAAGCCCATG
This sequence comes from Sphingobium sp. B10D7B, assembly GCF_025961955.1. Classification (NCBI taxonomy): domain Bacteria; kingdom Pseudomonadati; phylum Pseudomonadota; class Alphaproteobacteria; order Sphingomonadales; family Sphingobiaceae; genus Sphingobium; species Sphingobium sp. B10D7B. The sequence goes on along the minus strand of NZ_JAOQOQ010000001.1, from coordinate 473,625 downwards.
AGGCGGCGGGCTCTGCCCTTTTCGGCTTCTGGGTGTTCCTGATGAGCGACGCGGTGATCTTCGCGCTGCTCTTCGCCACTTATGGCGTCATGCTCCCCGCAACCGCCGGCGGCCCAACTCCGGCAAGCGAATATAAGATCGGCCCGACCTTCCTTGAAACGCTGGTGCTGCTCACCAGCAGCCTCACCTACGGCCTGGCCTCGATCGCGATGAAGCATGGGGCGGCGCAGGCGCGCATCCAGACCTGGCTGGGGCTGACACTGGCCTTGGGGCTGCTCTTCCTCGGGCTGGAGCTGCACGATTTTGCAACCATGATCGCCCATGGCGCCACGCCCATGCGCAGCGGCTTGCTCTCGGCCTTTTTCGCACTGGTGCCGCTGCACGGCCTGCATGTGCTCGCCGGCAGCCTGTGGATCGTCGTGATGATGGCGCAGTTGCGGATCATCGGCCTTGATACGCGCGTGAAGATCAACCTCCTGAGGCTCGGCCTGTTCTGGCATTTCCTCGACATCATCTGGATCGCGATCTTCTCGACCGTCTATCTACCGGGGCTGATCCCATGAGCGAACGCCGAGACGACCCTCGCCGCGAGACACGCGGTTATGTGCTGGGCTATGCCGCCGCGCTCTTGCTGACCAGCGTCGCCTTTGCGCTCGTGCGCTGGCCGGTGCTTGCCAGCACCGCCACCTATGCGCTCGTGCTGGCCTTAGCGCTCATCCAGATTGTCGTGCAGTTTCGCTGCTTCCTCCATATCGGCCTCAAGCGCTCGACCCGAGACGATCTCCAGCTCATCCTCTTCTCCAGCCTGATCATCGCGCTCATGGTCGGCGGCACGCTGGTGATCCTGTTCAATCTGCGGATGCGGATGATGTGAGCGGGCGGTCGTCGCGGCGTCGACCTAACGACGGATGGGCGCCACCTTGGCCAGATCGTTCCGGATCGTGGTCGCGGCGACGCCGCCCTCCCCCATCGCGTGGCTGATCTGGTCGAGGCCGAGGACGACATCGCCCGCAGCATAAAGCCCAGGGATGTCTGTGCGCTGGTGGGCATCGACCATCAGACATCCCTCGGATGTGCGACTTGCGCCGAGCATCCCGGCAAGCTCCGATCGGATATCCGAACCCAGCGCCGGATACAGGGTGTCGAAGCGGCGCGTCTCACCTTCGACGCCGACTGCGATCTGGTCTTCCACCAAGCTGATGGACGTACATTGTCCGGCGATCCCGATGCCCGCCGCCTTCAACGCAGCGTATTGCGCCGGTTCCAGACTATGGCCCCCATCAGGCGCGACCAGCGTGATATCGGCGGAATAGCCGCGAAGGAACATGGCTTCATTATAGCCGCGCTCGCCCGTTCCGAGCACCGCGATCGCCTTGTCCGTGACTTCATAGCCATCGCAGATCGGACAATAGCGGAGCCGACCGGTCGCAAGCGCGCGATCATGGCATAGATCGTCCATCATGGTTGGGCGGCGATTGACCACGCCGGTGGCGAGCAGGACGGTCCGCGCAGCGAGGCTTCGGCTACCCGTCTGCGCGATGAACTGGCTGCCATCGTGAGCCAAGCTGTCGACGATCCCATCCTGCAGGCGCGCGCCGTAGAGGGTCGCCTGTCCGCGCATCCGCGCAAGCAGATCAACGCCGGAGATGCCCTCCGGAAACCCGGCATGATTGCGGGTGAGCGGGATCAAGGCGGCCCGGCTATGTCCGCCGTCTATGACGCAGACGGTCAGATGAAAGCGCGCGAGATAGATCGCGGCGGTCAGCCCCGCAGGGCCGCCGCCGACGATCAGGCAGTCCAGCCGTTCGGCCGAGGGGTCGACCGGCTCCTGGACGGCCATGCTTATTTGCCGGCCTGCGCCATCAGCTCGGCCTTGCGGGCCGCCAGCTCTGCGCCCAGGGCCTTGAGGTCGAGTTCGCTCTCGCGGCTTTCAGCAAACATCTCCTGCTCCTCTTCCTCGACATGATGCTCAACATATTCGCCGAGCACCGTCACCTTGGCGTCGAACAGGCGGTCACCCGCCTTCATGGCCTGGATCTCAGCGATGAGTTGCTTGGCGCTGGCATGTTCCACTTCGGCCTCGTCGAGCAGGTCATCATCGTCGATGGCCTCGCGCGCGGCGGGATAGAAAATCTCTTCTTCGATCTGCGCATGAACCGTCAGAGCGAGGCAGATCTTGTCAGCCAGCGCCTGCTTCTCGGCATCGTCTTCGAGATCAGCATATTGGTCGAAAAAGCCCTTCACCTCCTTGTGGTCGTCCTTGAGCAATTTGATCGCGTCGGCGGGCTTTGCCGCCGCCCGCTGGGTCTTGCGCGCCGTCTTCGAGGCGGGCTTCTTCGATGCGGGCTTCTTCGATGCGGGCTTGGCTTTGGGCTTTGCGGCAGTCTTGGTCGTGGCCATGTCGTATCTCCATCATGAGAGCGCAGGCGCGCGCCCCTTCGCAGAACAACCACCGAAGGACGCCGCAGACCCCGCCGCGCCGCCCATATTAACCTTTGGCAATACGATTGCCGTCGTTCATCGCTCCGGTTCCAGGCTGGCGATCAGCCCAGGAATGACCGGCAGAAGATCGCGCGCGAGAAATCCGACTTGAGCAATCTGGCTGGCAACGCCGGCGCCCGCCGCGCCATGGACGAAGACACCCCAGGCCGCCGCTCGCAAAGGATCCGCGCCGCGTGCGGCAAGGCCGCCGATCAGACCGGCCAACACATCGCCCGACCCGCCCGTGGCAAGACCGATGCTGCCGCCCTCGAACAGCAAGGGCTCATCTTCCTTTGGCGATGCAATGAGGGTTTTGGCGCTTTTAAGGACGACGACCGCATTGAAGGCGCGCGCCACATGCAGGGCTGCTGCGCGCGGGTCTTTGCGGATGACGTCAATGTCCTGCCCGGTCAGAAAGCTCATTTCCCGATGGTGTGGCGTCAGGATGACCCGCCCCTCATGCGCCGCCATCAGTTTCTCGAGCTTCCGGGCACAAGTGAGGGCAGCGGCATCGAGGATCATCGTCTGGCCCGGTTTTGGCGTGCCGAGAAGCGCGGCGACAAACTGCTCGGTGCGATCCCCCGCGGACATCCCCGGCCCGAGGATGAGCGTGTCACAGCGCGCGAGGCGTTCCTGCAGCAACGCAACCGCCTCGAGCGCGATCTCACCCTCCTCATCCGCAGGCAGGGCGATCATCGCGGCCTCGGGCACCAGGACGGCGAGCGCCATCGCAGCGGATCGCACGGTCGCCATCTGGAGCTTGCCGGCTCCCGCGCGCAGTGCCGCCTCGCCGGTGAGCCTGAGCGCGCCCGGCACAAACTCCGCACCGCCGACCAGGAGAACCCGGCCCCGCGCGTCCTTATCGCCCAGCGCCGCAATCGGCGGCAGCGGATGGGCTTCGAGCCAGGCGCGGTCGAGGGTCGGCATCATCCGCGCCGCCCCGTGATCGCGTCAGGTTCCCTGGTGACCGGGGTCGCGTGGTTCTGCATCGGCGCTGTCACATTGTAGCGGTGGAGCTTGAGCCCGCCATCCCGGCCCGCCGACGGATCGAACAGATAGTCGGTGATGGCGCAATTGGCCACGTCCCCTTCCCGGTCGATGGCCAAGATGCCTCGCTCATCGAGGCTCTCGATGATGTAGCGCATGCAGAGGACCACCACCTGATGCGTGAAGATCATCACCCGCTTTCCGGCATAATGAAGCGAGATGGTATCGAGGACCGACCGCAACCGCAGGATGACATCGCACCAGCTCTCGCCCCCGGGCGGGCGGTGATAGAATTTCCCCAGCAGGCGCCGAAATTCGGCCTGATCAGGGAAGATATTCGCGACGCCGGGCGTGGTGAGGCCATCGAGAATGCCGAACTCCTTCTCACGCAGGCGCTCGTCAAAGCAGATCGGCTCCTGCCGGTCGGTCCCGCCCGCCTCGCGGAAAAGCTCTGCGGTCTGAAAGGCACGGAGATAGGGAGAAGATAAGAGAATCTGTGGCCGATGCTCAGCCGGTTGCTCGCAGAACCACAGGCCCAGCGCGCGCGCCTGCGCCGTACCGAGGTCGCTCAGCGGCACGTCGGCATCCCGCGAGGTCAGCGCGATCCGGTCATGCGCTGCCTCGTGCGCAGCGTCGCGGGCGACATTCCCCGCGCTCTGCCCGTGGCGCACGATAATCAACTGTTCTGGCCAATGCATACTGCCTCCGCTGGTGATCGCGGAACGTTCCTGACGCTTAATTCGATCCCTATGAGCGTAGAGCGCGGACAGCGAGCACCCCGGCGGCATCCGCGATTCAAAGCGCTCCAGTTGTCCGCTTCCGAGCCCTTGCTGTCTAAGCCGAGTGCTCCACTCAACGCACCGGTCGGTTGTTGAAGCCGAACCAATAACGGCTCCGAAGGCCAGAAGATTGGGGTTTACAACACCGCTCGGTCGGCAGGAGGGGCCACGCCACCCGCCTCATTCTCGTTCAGCGGCTGCAATCGAGAATCATCTTTTTTGAGTCCCGCGCCTTAGACTGCTTTCTTGGAGTAGCTGGGAGAGTGGCATCGGGCGGCCGAACAGCCAGCCTTGCAGCCAGTGGCATCCTGCGGCCCGGGCGAGGGCCGCTTGATCTTCTGTCTCTACGCCTTCTGCCGTGATCCTAAGACCCAGCGCTTGGGCCAGCGCTACAATGGCTACCAACAAATCGCGACCTGACGCACAGCCCATGGCTTCTTTCACGAAGAGCTTATCTATTTTCAGCCGGTCAAATTTGAAGGATTGGAGGTAACCAATACTTGCGAAGCCAGTTCCAAAGTCGTCCAAAGCGAGCCGGATGCCCAAGGTCCGCAGATCGGCCATGATTGCCGCAGCGGCCTGTGGCCGACCCAGCAAATAGCTTTCAGTGATCTCGAGTTCGAGCCGGTCAGCTGGAAACCCTGTGTCGGCAAGGATTGCGCTGATCTGGTCAGCAAGATGTGCATCCCAAAACTGCGCGGGCGAGAGGTTGACCGAGAGGTCGATGCCGAGAGGCTTGATGTCGATGCAGGCCCTGCGGAGCACCTGCCCTCCCAAGGAACCGATTAGGCCAGTCATTTCGGCAAGCGGAATGAATACATCTGGGGGAATTGGACCTTCGGTGGGATGGGTCCATCGCGCTAGGGCTTCAAGCCCAACAATGGCGCCGGATTCCGCTAGAACAATCGGCTGATAGGCCAGTTCAATTCGATTTTCCGCGATTGCAATGCGCAAGTCCTGTTCAAGACGCTTCCGCACGAGATGTTCTTCGTCCAGTTCGAGGGTGAAGTCGCTCCAGCGGTTCTTCCCCCTGGCTTTGGCATTGTACATTGCAACGTCCGCACGGCGCATCAGTTCGTCGATATCGACGAGAGCATCTGAAGAAGACGTCACGACGCCAACGGATATTCCGATGAGAATATTGGCGCCGGCGACCGGAACCGTCGTCTGAAAGGAGGCGATGATGCGTTCGGCAAGCGAACATCCCGGGCCATCGACATCAAGCTGGCACAATATTGCAAACTCGTCGCCGCCCGTGCGAGCAATCAGCGAATGCGCCGGCGCGGCCGCTGCGAGCCGGGATGCCACCTCCCGCAGCAGGGCGTCCCCTGCGCCATGGCCATAAAGATCGTTCACGCCTTTGAAGCCATCTAGGTCCATGTAAAGCAGAACGAAATGATTACCGGTCGCAATCGCCTCGTTGAGCCGACCGAGGAGGACGCGGCGATTAGGAAGCTCCGTTAAAGGATCGTGGTTCGCCAAATGCTGAGTTCTGGCTTGGCTGGCTGTCAATGCTGCAATGGACTGCCCCCCCTGCCGCAGGATAAAAAGCGCAGCGATAACCGCGACGACCATGATGCCGGCAAACCCGGGGATGACCTCGCGACGAAATTGTGTGCCAGGGGTCTCGAACGCGACCTTAACGGATGCGATCTGGTTACCATCCATATCTCGCAGGACTAGCGCGGCGCTCGACGGGGCTGGCCGTGCCAGGTTTAGCGCTAGGGCGGGGAGATGGTGCTTGGCACGGATACTGGCGAGATGGCTCGCATCAAAACGCTCGGCTATGACGAGCAGGTGCCTCTCACCCGCAGGCGCCGACACTTTGTTGGTCAAGGGAACAACGGCAGCAACCGAGTAGACGAAAACCTGACGTTTCTCGCGGGCAAAGCCGCTGACGATTGGCGTGCCACGATCATCCATAGCACGCACTTTTGCCATCGCCGTCTGAATTGACGGACCCAGTATCTCGGCAAATTTAGATGAGGATCGGTTCCCGTTGCTGAAGGCGTAGCGGGTCCCCCCGTCAGGACCGATGACAAAGACATGGTCATAATTCTGGGTTTTACCGAGGTAAGCCGTGATGTTGTCGTCGATCCACGCCGCGCTGAAGTCGTACGAAATGTGGCGCACTGCGTCGTCCCATTTCGCGTAATCCTGAAGATCATGCTCCACCATGGAGACGCTTGTCGCGAGGGCAGCTTCCAGCGTCCGCGTCTCGCGTACTGCCTCAAGCCGATCCTGCGCGGAGGTCGTGACTAAAATGAGGCCTAGAATGCTTCCAAAGCACAACCCGAGAAGCAATAGCACAGGCCAGAGATAGCGAGCAGGCACGCGTTGAATGAGTGACATAGGCCTTTGCTGATGTGACTGTTTTCAGCACCTTTGGGCCGCAGGTCGTACGAAGACGTTAATAAAGATTCTCCATTCACCGCATTTCGGATGGAGGGATAGCTGACGGCTTTTTCGCTCAGAATGAGCCCGTGTCTCAGCAGAACCTCGCTGACAAATTTCCGTCGGAGAAAGCGTGCGGACGAACGAACACGCTCCCTTGAAGTCTCCCTCACGCGAGCTTGCAATCGGATGAAATGTTCTCTGAGGCCAAATGCCGTTTGCGTCTTACGACTACATTTCAGACGAGCTCTACCCTTTACCTTCTGCTGACTGCCGCTGATCGCATCACGACATCCGCCGGCTGTGACGGAAGCGGGAATAGCGATTAAGCAGATCGTTGATCAGTTGCTCGTCGGTATAGCCGGTCACGTCATGAGGCTGCCCGCCGTCGGACGAGTGCGCCACGGCGCGATAATGTAGGCGCTCTCGCTCCTGAATCTTTCGCGGTTCGGCCCAAACAAAACTCGCCACACGAAATCCGCGCGCACGGACGGTGTAATCGAAATCGCCTCGCTCGCCATGCGGGATGGTGAGCCCCACATGGTCGGCATCCTGCGTGAGGCGCACGGAAATACCGCTGTGTCGCATTTGTGCCGCCACGGCCGCGAGGGCCGGCTGCGCGGTGTCGGCGAGAAAAGTGAGGACTTCGTCTCGATCGTGAAACCGGGTGATGGTTGCGAGGCGCTGCTGCCATGTGAGGGCGTTTTCTGCGCCCGTGGCCGCGCCCGCGGCAGACAGGTCCATCGCTTCCTGGCTCTCGGTTTGAAGGGCTCGCAACAGGCCATAGCAAATGAACACCATGACCACAGCGAAGGGCAACGCGCTGGCGATCGCCGCGGTTTGAAGCGCCTGAAGCCCACCGGCGACCAGCAGAACCGCCGCGACACCGCCGGCGCAGACCGCCCAGAAGACGCGCTGCCAGACCGGAGGGTCTTTCGCGGCCCCGGACGTGATCATATCCATCACCAACGCGCCGGAATCCGCCGACGTTACGAAGAACGTGATGATGAGAAGCGTCGCGATGCCTGAAACAATGGTGGAAAGCGGGAGCTGCTCAAGCGTCTCGAACAAGGCGACCGGGAGGTTGTTAGCGACCGTATCGGCGATGTGGGCTGCGCCGCTCAGATCGAGCGCGATCGCCGTGTTGCCAAATACGGTCATCCAGAGGAAGGTGAACAATGCCGGGACGAGCAGAACGCCGCCAACAAACTGACGGATTGTGCGCCCGCGCGAGATGCGCGCGATGAACATGCCGACAAATGGCGACCATGCGATCCACCAGCCCCAGTAGAACAGCGTCCAGCTACCCAACCACGGATTAGGCTCGTAGGCGTACAGGCGGAAGGTGCGCTGCACGACCTCGCTGAGATAAGTCCCCACATTCTGGACGAAGGCCTGAAGCAGAAACACCGTCGACCCTGTCACGAGCACGAAGACCAGCAATAGGGCGGCCAGAATGATGTTCAGTTCCGACAGGCGCTTCACGCCTCGGTCCAGCCCCATGACAACCGACAGCGTCGCCAACCCCGTGATGGCGGCAATCAGGACCAGCTGGATGACCGTATTGCTCGGCAGACCGAACAGATAGCTAAAGCCGGCATTCACCTGCAGCACGCCCAGACCGAGCGAAGTCGCCACCCCGAACATGGTGCCCAGCACGGCGAAGATGTCGACCGCGTGGCCGATAGGACCATAGATCCGCTCCCCGATCAGCGGGTAGAGCGCCGAGCGGATGGTGAGCGGCAGACCGCGACGAAAGGCGAAATAGGCAAGCGCCAGGCCGACGACGATGTAGATCGCCCAAGCGTGGAGCCCCCAGTGAAAGAAGGTAAGGACCATCGCCTGCCGGGCGGATTCGATCGTGCGACCTTCGCCGACCGGCGGCAAGGCGTAATGCTGGATGGGCTCGGCGACGCCGAAGAAGATCAGCCCGATCCCCATCCCCGCGCTGAACAGCATCGCGAACCATGAAGGATAGCTGTAGTCTGGCTCGCTGTCGTCGGCCCCAAGTTTGACGTCGCCATAACGGCTGAACATCAAAAACAGGGCGAACACGAGAAAGCCGGCCACCGATGCAATGTAGAACCAGCCGAAGTCCGCCACGATGAGCGCCTGCGCAGCGGCGAATAGCCGACCGGCAACATCAGGAACGATTGCTCCAAACAACACAAAGGCGAGAATGAGGCCGGCCGAGACGAAGAACACGGTAGGATTGATCTCAATCCGGCGCTTTATGGTGCCTTCCGGCGTCTCATTAAACGATGGCTCGCTCACCTCTTCCCCCCATGCAGCGAGAACTCTCTTCACGAAAGGGAACGAGGCGAAGCGCGGTCGGTTGCATATGGCTCACAAGGGGCCGTGACCACGTCACCGGCGTAACCTTATAGCGCGGCATCTCTGCACCTGTCCGCTGACGGAAGAACTGACCCACGGAGATGCCGCCCCAATGTGGGTGGTCGTCCAATCGAAGCACCTGCGCGCCTGCGAACAGGGTTCAAAACAATCCCGAGACAAAGCGTAAAAATGGCGGAAAAGGCTGGAGCGGGTAGCGGGGATCGAACCCGCATCACAAGCTTGGAAGGCTAGTGCTCTACCATTGAGCTATACCCGCTCATCGACAGTCCGCCGATCATCGCCGGCATGGGCCGGAACGACCGCTCAGTGGCGATACGTTGGAGCCATTGCCACGACAGGCCCGGCAGCGTCAACAGCTTCGCATCGCGATCCTGTAGCGACAGAGCATTGATCGACCCTCGACTTTGCGCGCCACAGATTGCAAAGGATCGGCAATGAACAGCTTGCCCGATCCTGCCAGCCCTCTCTCGCCGGAGGGCGCCGCCCGCGCCTTCGCCGCCATTCTGGATGGCACGGTGGAGGACGAAGCAATCGCCGCCTTTCTGGTCACACTGGCCGAGCGCGGCGAGACGGCCACCGAGATTGCCGCCGCCGCGCAGGAGATGCGTGCGCGCCTCATTCCGGTGCAGGCGCCTGCGGGCGCCATCGACGTGTGCGGCACCGGTGGCGATGGCCATCACACGCTCAACATCTCGACCGCCGTCAGCCTTGTCGTCGCCGCCTGTGGCGCGCCGGTGGCCAAGCATGGCAATCGTGCTGCGTCCTCCAAGGCCGGCGCCGCCGACACGCTCGAGGCGCTGGGGCTCGACCTCGACCGCGCGGCAGACACCGCCGAGCGCACGCTGGCGGATCTCGGAATCTGCTTCCTCTTTGCGCAAAAGCATCATCCCTCGCTCGCGCGGATCGCGCCGATCCGCAAGGCGCTGGGCCGTCGGACCATCTTCAACCTGATGGGGCCGCTCGCCAATCCGGCCGGCGTGACCCGCCAACTCATCGGCATCGCGCGCCCGGCCTATGTGCCGATCTATGCGCAGGCGCTGGCCGAGCTGGGCACCGAACGCGCGATGGTCATCTCCGGCGATGAGGGGCTGGACGAACTCTCGCTCGCCGGCGGCAATGACGTGGCGGATGTGACAAGCGACGGCATCGTTGCAATGCGGCGGATCAGCGCTTCCGATGCCGGGCTGCCGTCACACCCTATCGACGCGATAAAGGGCGGCGACCCGGCCTATAATGCCGCGAAACTGCGGGCGCTGCTGCTGGGCGAGGCCGGCCCGTATCGCGATGCCGTGCTCTTCAATGCCGCTGCGGCGTTGATCGTCGCCGGCAAGGCCGAAACGCTGGCCGAAGGGGTCGAGGAAGCCACCGAAGCCCTCGACCGCGGCCTTGCCAACACCCTGCTCGACTGCTGGATCGCCTACGCATGAACAAGCTCGATGAAATCTGCGCCACCAAGCGGGACGAGGTCGCCGCCCGCAAGCAGGCGACCTCGCTCGCCGACCTGCAGGCGATGGCCGCTTCCCAAACCCCGCCGCGCGGCTTCCGGCGAGCGCTCGACGCCAAGGTGGCAGCGGGGGGCTATGGCCTCATCGCCGAGGTCAAGAAGGCCTCGCCATCCAAGGGGCTGATCCGCGCCGACTTCGATCCGCCGGCCCATGCCCGCGCCTATCAGGCGGGCGGCGCGGCCTGCCTTTCGGTGCTGACCGACGCGCCCTATTTTCAGGGCCATGAGGATTATCTCATCGCGGCCCGTGCCGCCGTCTCGCTGCCGGTGATCCGCAAGGACTTCATGGTCGATCCCTGGCAGGTGCTGGAGAGCCGGGCGATCGGCGCCGATGCCGTGCTGATCATCGTCTCGGCCCTCTCCGATGCGCAGATGAAGGAGATCGAGGATGCCGCGCTCGGCCTCGGCATGGATGCGCTGGTGGAGGTGCATGATGCCGCCGAGCTGGAGCGGGCGCTGACCCTGCGCTCGCGTCTCATCGGCGTGAACAACCGCAACCTCAAGGATTTCTCGGTCGATTTCGCGCGCACCTATGAGCTGGTCGGCAGCGCGCCGGAGGGCTGCACCTTCGTCGCGGAGTCCGGTCTTGGCTCGAAGGCGGACCTTGATGCCATGGCGGAGCATGGCGTGCGCTGCTTCCTGGTCGGCGAATCGCTCATGCGGCAGGATGATGTCGAAGCCGCAACGCGCGCGCTGATCGGCGCATGAGCGGCCTCAGCCATACCGACAAGGCCGGCGCCGCGCGCATGGTGGATGTAACGGCCAAGGCCGACACCAGCCGCACCGCCAGCGCGACCGGTAGGATCGACATGAACGCGGCCGCTCGCGCCGCGATTGCGGACGGCACTGCCGCCAAGGGCGATGTGTTCGCCGCCGCGCGCATCGCCGGCATCATGGCCGCCAAGCGCACCAGCGACATCATTCCGCTCTGTCATCCCCTGCCGCTCACCGGCCTGACGCTGGACCTTGCGCTGGATGCGGGCGGCGCCACCGCCACCGCAAGCGTGCGTACAAGCGGAAAAACCGGCGTGGAAATGGAAGCGCTGACCGCCGTCTCCGCCGCCCTGCTGACACTCTACGACATGCTCAAGGCCGTGGATAAGCACATGGTCATTCGCGACATTCACGTCACGGCCAAGGCGGGCGGCAAGTCCGGCGACTGGACCGCCTGAGATCATGGCGGCGGCGCGGCCATGATCTCTGTCGATGACGCACAGCAGCGACTGCTCGCCCTCGCTACGCCGCTGGCGCCCGAAGCGGTTCCATTGGCTGAGGCGAACGGCCGATGGCTGGCCGCGCCGCTGACCGCAGCGCGTGACCAGCCGTGGACGGCCCTCTCCGCCATGGACGGCTATGCGATCCGTCACGCCGATCTGCCCGGGCCCTGGCGCCTGGTGGGCGAGAGTGCGGCAGGCAGCGTCCCTGCGGCTGCACACATCGGCGCGGGCGAAGCAATGCGGATCTTCACCGGCGCGCCGCTGCCGCCCGGTGCGGATACGGTGGTGGTGCAGGAAGATATCGCCGCCGATGGCCCGTCCATCCGCCTGACCGGCGACGGACCGGGTGGTCAGGGACGGCATGTCCGCCCGCGTGCCAGCGATTTTGCGCACGGCGATACGTTGCTGCCGGCCGGCCTGCGGATCGGCCCGGCGCAAATCGGCCTGGCGGCGCTCGCGGGCCACGAAACGCTGACGGTGCATCGCCAGCCTAGGGTCGCGATCCTCTCCACCGGCGACGAGCTCGTCCCGCCCGGCGCGCCCTGCCCGCCCGGCAAGCTCCCGGCCTCCAACGGCGCTATGTTGCGCGCCATGGTTTGCGGTGCGGGTGGCGTGGTGACCAGCGAGCGGATCGTGCGGGACGATCTGGACGCACTCACCGCCGCGCTGCGCGATGCGGCTACCGCCGATGTCATCGTCACCTCCGGCGGAGCGTCCGTGGGCGATCACGATCTGGTGCGCCCGGCGCTGGAGGCGGCAGGCGGCAGCATCGATTTCTGGCGGATCGCCATGCAGCCCGGCAAGCCGCTGATCGTGGCACGCATGGGGCGGCAGATCATGCTCGGCCTGCCCGGCAACCCGGTCTCGGCGATGGTCACCGGAGCGCTGTTCCTGCTGCCGCTCATTCGCCGGCTCGCTGGCGGAACGGATGTGCTGCCCAAGAGCCGCAAGGTGCGGCTCGGCGCAGACCTCCCCCCGGGCGGCAAGCGCAGGCTGTTCATGCGCGCGGTGGTCGACGGCGCGGGCATGGCCACGCCGCTGGCTTTCCAGGATAGCGGCGCGATGCATGCCGCCGCCCAGGCCAATGCGCTGATCGTCCGGCCGGAAGGCGCGCCGGCCGCGCGCGCTGGAGAAGAAACAGAGCTGCTCGACTGGGCCGCGCTCGGCCTCGGCGCGGACTGAGCCTTTCCAGCACTCAATACGTATTCTGGGCAATTGCTGCCCTCCCCTCGCGCCCTACAGTCTGCGTCTCAAATGGGGGTCGCATGGCAGAATTTCGGCAAGAGGGGCAGCTGGGCGTCGAACGCCGGGCCATGCTCACAGGAACGATCGGCGCCGCAGCCATGCTAGGGCTGCAGGCCTGCGCGCCAGCCTCCGGTTCCCGTCCCGCGACTTTGCGTGCACCAAGCCGCCGGACGGCGCTCGTTCCCATTCGCATCAGCCGCGACCAATTGATCGACGTGAAATGCTGCATCCGACCGCTGCGCGCTGCCGGGCCGAATCTGGACGTGGAGACGGTGGGCGATGCGCTCGTCATCCATAATTATGGCCATGGCGGCAGCGGCTGGTCGCTCTCCTGGGGATCGGCCGACATCGCGGTCGGCAAGGCGCTCTCTGTCCTGCCGCGCGAGATTGCGGTGGTGGGGTGCGGGATTATCGGCCTGACCACGGCGGTAATGGCGCAGCGCGCCGGCCTCAAGGTCACGCTCTATGCGCGCGAATCGATCCAGCAAACCCGCTCGTTCCGCGCCAGCGGATCGTTCACCCCGGATAGCCGCATCGCCTTGGCCGAGCCCGCCGGCCCCGCCTTTGGCGAGCGGTGGGAACGCATGGCCCGCTTCTCGTGGAAGGCCTTTCGCACCTATCTCGGTCTGCCGGGTCAGCCGGTGGAGTTCGGCGATTCCTACCAGCTTTCGGATACGCCGATCACTCGGCGGGAGTGGCCAGCCGACCCTGCAATCACGCAGAACTTCGCGACGAGTGGGCGGCCACAGCAGAATTCCGAGTTCGGCCATTATAGCGAGCGCATTCGGGACATCGTGCCGCAGGCCCAGCCGCTGAGCGCCGAGGAGAACCCCTTCCCGCAACCCCATGTGCGGCGCAGCTCGCAGATGATCTTCAACTTCGCCAGCTATGCCCACGTCATGCTCGGCGAGTTTTTCGAGCGCGGCGGGCAGTTCGTGATGCGCGACTTCGCTCGCCCGGCGGACTATGCCGTGCTCCCGCAGAAGGTCGTGATCAACTGCACGGGTTATGCGGCCCGGGACCTGTGGCAGGACAAGACCATCATCCCCGTGCGTGGCCAAACCGGCTGGCTCGTGCCGCAGCCCGACGCCTTCTACAGCGTGCGCTATCGCAATGTTTCGCTCACCTCCAAGCGCGACGGGATCGTGGTGATGAACAATAACCCAGATATGGGCGAGATGCTGGGCGTGGGCGACAGCATGGAACTGCCCAATGTCGCCGATATCGAGAAAGGTCTGGAGATCATGGCGCCCGTCTTCGCGCCCGACTTCCAGGCACAGGGCTGACCGATGCTGCTGCGCACCGCCCCGCTCCTGGCCGCTGCCCTGACCGCCCTCGCCGCGATCGCTGCGACATCCCCTTCGGCCAGCACGCGAGACGGCGTCTACACGGCCGCGCAGGCCGAAGCTGGCGCCCGCCTCTATGCCACGCGTTGCGCCATGTGCCACGGCCGGGCGCTGGAAGGCATGTTCGAGATTCCCGGCCTTAGCGATCGGTTCATGGCCCATTGGAGCAACGCCCCGCTCTCCAATCTGCATGATTATGTCGGCCGGGCCATGCCGCAATTCGCGCCCGGCTCGCTGACGCCGGACGACACGACGAACATCATCGCCTTTCTGCTGCAGGCCAATGGCCTGCCGGCCGGAAGCGCTGCGTTGCCCAGCGAGGCCGGCGCTCTCGCGCGGATCACCGTGCAGCCCGCAGATCTCAAGCTCACCGCCATGGCTGTGCCCAGAACACAATAGGCACAGCCCTTTTTCCTTATGACGCACTGCAGCAAATTTGCCACAGATTCCGGGAAAATGCCTCGCGCGCGTGCGAGGCTTTGAGTTTGTCCTTTTTGCAATGCACCATTCATCAAATGAACCGTGCGCGCGTGAACCAAGGTCGATCGCCGTTGGAGTCGGATTGTCCCGGCTTCAGGACGCTGCGTCGCCACCGCCCGCGTCACCGGCAGATCGGCTGACCATGACGCGGCAGGATCTTCATCGCAGGGACACCGCTCCCATCGAGAAGATCGATGCCGCCGGCGTTCTGGAGACGCCGCCGCCCCGGCTCGCCCACCTCGTCAAGCTCGGGCTTCTCGGGCTGGCCTTTGGGGGGATTTTCGTCGGCCTGCACATGGTGTCGGACAACGAAGATCGGTTGCTGCTGGAAACGCTCACCATCCTCGATCTTCTGGCGCTGAGCTTCCTGCTTCTGCTCGGCATTCGCCGCTGGCGGGAAGCGGCGGCCTACACGATCCGCGCCCAGCATCTGGTCAGCGAACTGGAGACGGCACGGCAGAGTGCGATCAGCGCGAACCTCGCCAAAAGCCGCTACCTCGCCAGCGTCAGCCACGAGATCCGCTCGCCGCTCAATGCCATCTATGGCTATGCGCAGCTGTTCGAGCGGGGCGATGGCGTCAACGCGCAGGAGGCAGCGCGGGTCATCCTGCGCTGCTCGGAGCATCTGACCAATCTGGTCGAGGGGCTGCTGGATATCTCGCAGCTCGAATTCGGGATGCTGCGCGTGCGCACTGAAGAGGTGCGCCTCAACAGCTTTCTCGACCATATCGTCTCGATGATGCGCCCCGCCGCTCACGCCAAGGGCCTCACGTTCACGCTGGAAAAGACTGGCCGCCCCCCCGAGATCGCCCGCTTCGACCAGAACCGGCTGCGCCAGGTGCTGATCAACCTGCTCTCCAACGCGATCAAGTTCACCCAGCAAGGCAGCGTGACGCTCAAAGTGGGTTATGCCGGGCAGATCGCCACCTTTGAGGTGAAGGACACCGGCCCCGGCATCGCGCCGGAAGACCGGCAGCGCATCTTCGAGCCATTCGAGCGCGGCGAGGGGCGGGAGTCCGGCGCCGGCCTCGGCCTCGCCATCTCGCGCACACTGGTCGAGATTCTCGGCGGCCAGCTCGATCTGGTCAGCACGCCGGAAGGCGGCAGTTGCTTCCGCATCGTGATGATGCTGAGCGAGGTCGCCGGCAAGGCCCTCTCCTCGGCGCCCATGCGCAAGCTGACCGGCTATGAGGGCAAGCCCCGCCATGTCCTGCTGGTGGAGGACGATGCCGACCAGCGCCACTTCCTCGAGCAGTTGCTGCGCGGGCTCGGCTTTCAGGTTGAGGCGCGGGCCGATGGCGAACAGGCGCTGCTTGCCGCGCGCGAGACGCCGCCGGACCTCGCCATTCTGGACATCAGCCTGCCCGGTCTATCCGGCTGGGAGATCGGCTGTGAGTTGCGCGCGATGTTCGGCGACCGGCTGCAAATCCTCATGCTCTCGGCCAATAGCGAGGAACTGCACCGGCCGGAGCATGACAGCCCGCAGCACGACCGCTTTCTCGTCAAGCCGGTGGAATTTGAATCGCTCGTCGGCGCGATTGGCGATTTGCTGCAACTGACGTGGCGCTGGCAGGACGATGCGCCGGATGTCGGCAGCGCCGGGCCGGATACACCGTCCGGCCTGCAACCAGCGCCGGTTGCGCTCGACGACACCGCCCGCAAGCACATCGCCCGGATGCAGGAATGCCTGCGGATCGGGCACATTCGCGGGATCGAAACCGAGATCAAGCAGCTGGAGCGCGCCTCACCCGCCGCCGAGCCGCTTGTTCGCCAGCTTTACCAGCACCTCGACCGATACGACCTGACCGCCATGGCGCGCCTCTTACAGGATTACTGACATGATTGGCATTCCCGGACATTCGGACACCGTCCTGATCGTCGATGACGAGCCGGACACGCTGCGGATGCTCACTGCCGCGCTGGAAACAGCCGAGATTTCCGTGCTGGTCGCGACCTCAGGCCATGTGGCACTGGCACAGCTGGGCAACATCATGCCCGACCTCATCCTGATGGATGCGGTGATGCCCGGCATGGACGGGTTCGAGACCACGCAGAAGATCAAGGCCAATCCCCAGCTCGCCAGCATCCCGATCATCTTCATGACCGGCTTGACGGAGAGCGAGCATGTGGTCGAAGCTTTCGAGGTCGGCGGGGTGGATTATGTCCGCAAGCCGGTGGACCTGCAGGAGCTGCTGGCGCGCGTGCGCGTGCATATGGCCCAAGGGCGTGCCGTCCATGCCAGCGTCGCCAGTCTCGATGCGACCGACCGGCTGATCCTGGCCACCGATGCGCGCGGCAGCCTCTTGTGGTGCACCCCCCGCGCGGAACAGGCCATCTCGCGCGTCTCGCCCGGCTGGCTGCGGAGCGAATCCGCGCTGCCGGAAGAAATCCGCAATCAGATCGAGAAGCTGCTGACCAAGGATGAGGGCGTCGCCGGCAATGCCGTGCGCGTGCGGCAGACCAAGGGCCAGGGCGAGCTGGAGATGCAGGTCATTGCCCATTATCGGGAGGATGAAGTGCTGATCCGCCTCAACGAGCTCAATCCCGAGCAGGATCTCGACCGTCTGCAGGAGCGCCTGCCGCTCACCCGGCGCGAGGCCGAGGTGCTGCTATGGGTGAGCTATGGCAAGCCCAACCGGGTGATCAGCGATGTGCTGGAGATCAGCCCGCGCACTGTCACCAAGCATCTGGAGCGGATCTTCGACAAGCTGGGTGTGGAGACCCGCTCAGCCGCGGCGGCTGTCGCCATTCGCATGCTGGGCCAGTAACGACTTCTTGCGCAGGGCGGGGGGAAGCCGCGGCGGCCGCATGTAAGAGGCCTCCGGCGACGCGCCGCTGGACTTGCGCACCGCGATGGCCTCGATCTCGATCAGGTAGAGCGGGCCGACAAGCGCGGCGACCTGGAAAGTGGAGCGCGCAACGGTGTTGGGATTAGCCTGCGTGCCGAAGAACTGACGGAACCCCTCGTTAACGCCGGCGAAGTCCATCTTGCCGGTGCGCGGGTCCGCCGCGACGAACAGCGACAGCTTCACCAGATCGGACATCTTATAGCCCTGCGCCTCGAGCAGGCTCTTGATCTTGTTGAGGGTGCTGATCGTCTGGGCCTTGGTGTCGCCCATCTCCTCCAGCGTCTTGACCTCGCTCATCGGCTTGGCGGGATCGACCGGGGACGGCAGTTGGCCGGAGAGGTAGAAGGTCTCCATCCCCTCGCCGACGCGTACGCCATCCAGAATGATTGCGTTGGGATTGCCCTTGATCCGCGTGACCTCTGCCTGAGCGGGCGCGGCGGTCATCAGCAGCGCGGCGGCACCTGCCAGAACGGTCTTGGCCAACATGGCCTTGAGAGACATGCGACCCAGGTCGCGGCGAGCCGAATAAGCGCGTCTAATCATAGTGATGTTAGCTACGAATACCCCCCCTCCGCCACCATACGACAAAATGCGTATGTCCGAATCCCGACCAGTCCGATCAGCTAGCTAGGCGCAAAAGAGCATATCACAGGGCGACGCGGGACGCTCGGCGCAACAACCATAACCCGCCGAAAAGACAGACAAAAAGGAGAGCGCACCACGAGAACAAGGGGGACGTCTTCATGATCACGCGCAGAAATATTGCTGCCCTATTGCTCCTTACGAGCGCAGCCATTCCCGCCGCAGCCGTGGCGCAAACGGCCGAAACGCCGCAGGAACCGCCGGCCGATGGCGGCGAGATCATCGTCACCGGCACCCGTTCCACCGGCATGATGGCCGCAGAGAGCGCCGCGCCGATCCAGTTGCTGAGCTCCTCCGCACTGGAAAAGGTGGGCCAGCCCAACCTCAACCAGGCCCTCACCCAGCTCGTGCCGAGCTTCCAGGCGCAGACGCAGGGCACCGATATGGCGAGCTTCTCGCTCTCGGCCCGCCTGCGCGGCCTCAGCCCCAACCACACGCTGGTGCTGGTCAACGGCAAGCGCCGCCACGGCAACTCCATCCTGCAGGTCATCAACGGCGCATTCGGCGGTTCCGCCGCGCCGAGCATCGACCTGATTCCGCCGGACATCGTTCAGCGCATCGAGGTGCTGCAGGACGGCGCCGCCGCGCAATATGGTTCGGACGCCATTGCCGGCGTCATCAACATCATCCTCAAGTCGGACACTTATGGCGGCGCGGTGAAGTTCAACGCCGGCCAATATTATGACGGCGAAGGTACGACCTACAGCGCGAGCGGCAATTTCGGCATGCCGATCGGCGAGAGCGGCTTCCTTGACCTGTCGCTCTTCCATCGCCGCAATGACTGGACAACGGTCGGCGACGGTCAGTTCTCGGTGCGGAACTATGACGGCACCACCGTCACCAACGTGTCAGCAGCCTTCAAGCCCCTGCTCGACGCCTGCAATGCCAAAAACTGCACCGCGGGGATCAACGGTGGCCAGCCGGCGTCGCAGTTGACCCTTGGCTTCTATAACTTCGGCTATGATTTCGGTGGCGTCGAGCTCTACTCGTTCGGCAACATCTCCTATCGTCATGGTGACGCCCTGCAGGGCTATCGCCATCCCACCCGCCTGTGCCGCACCACCGCCGGCGCCGCGACGACCACGGACCCGACCAACTGCTTCGGCACCAGCGCCCAGACCGGCCTCGTGCCGCATATCGAGGTGAAGCAGGACGAATTCCAGTTCACCACCGGCCTGCGCGGCGAGATCAGCGGCTGGGACTGGGATCTGGCCGGCAGCTATTCGGAAGACGTCGCGAAGGTCTACACCACCAATTCGGCCAACGCGTCGTTGTTTGTCGCGACCGGCCAGTCGCCGTCCGACTTCTATGACGGCAGCTTCAAGTTCACCCAGTTCGTCGGCACCCTCGATCTTCGCAAGGAGTTTGACGTTGGCTTCGAGGACCCGCTGAATTTCGCCATCGGTGCGGAATATCGCAAGGAAACCTACGCCATTGGCGCCGGCGACGCGCTGTCGCGCTATGTCGAGGGCGGCCAGTCTTTCCCCGGCTATGCTCTCAGCGATGCCGGCACACTCTCGCGCAACGCCAAGGCGGCTTATATCGACGTCGCCGTCAACCCGGTGCCCGACTGGACCGTGGATGTCGCCGGCCGCTACGAGCATTACAGCGACTTCGGCGACACGACGATCGGCAAGATCACGACGCGCTACGACTTCTCGCCGGCCTTCGCGATCCGCGGGACGGCCAGCACGGGCTTCCGCGCACCCTCACTGCAGGAATCCGGCTACTCGGCCACGAACGTCGGGCCGACCTCTGCCACGCTGCAACTTGCGCCCAGTTCGCCGGGATCGGCCAGCGCCGGGTTCGGCGCGCTCAGTCCGGAAAAGTCGGTCAACTTCTCTGCCGGTATCGTGCTCCGCCCGATCTCGCGCCTGACGATTACGCTGGATGGCTATCTCATCAAGATCAAGGACCGCATCGTGTCCTCGGGCAGCATCACCGGCCAGCAGTTCGTCAACCTGACGTCGCCGCCGCAACGTGTCGGTATCGACACGCCGGCCGCGCTGATCAATGGCCTGACGCCCTATGACCTGGTGATCAACGCCATCAATGCCAGCGGCAAGCAGCTGGATCCGACCGTGCGGACGAACGGTTCGCTGGCGATCCAGACCTTCACCAACGGCATCGATACCCGGACGATGGGCCTGGAACTCGCCGCGCGCTATCCGGTCGATCTGCCCTTCGGTAACATCGATTTCTCGATCGGCGGCAACTACAACCTCACCAAGGTCACGAAGAACAAGCTGGGCACCCTGTTCGGCCCGACCTCCGAGCAGATCATCGAGAAGGCCAGCCCGGCCTTCAAGGGCAATTTCAGCGCCCTGTTCACCAGCGGCAAGTTCACCGCCAATGCCCGCGTGAATTACTACAGCAAGACCAATCAGTTCGTGCAGCCCAACAGCACATCGGCCAACGGCAATGCGAGCCGTGGCATCGCTGCCCTGCCCGCGCCGATCCTGCTGTCGAACAACCAGCGTTACTACAATGCCGAGGTGGCGCCGGCCGCGATCGTCGATCTGGAGTTCAGCTACGAGATCACCAAGTTCGCCAACTTGGCGATCGGCGCGAACAATCTGTTCGACAAGATGCCGGAAGTACCGGCGCTCGTTGGAAACTACGATCCCGCGACGTGGCCGACGACCGGTGTCTCGCCCTACATCAACAACGGCGGCACGTTCAACGCGCCCTACACCTTCGGTCCCTACGGGTCGAACGGCGGATATTACTACGCCCGCCTGACGCTCAAGTTCTGATCGAACAAGACGAGCAACTTTACACCAACAGTATCTGGACGAGGAGAATGACATTGAAGAAGACCGGCATCACCGCCGCCATGTTGTCAGGAGCGCTGCTTGCAGCGCTCCCCTCGGCCGCCGGCGCGCAGACCGTCGAGCGCACCTATGGCGCGCCGAACTCCCCCATCGCCTCGCTGGCCTTCGTGCCGGCGGGCGCGAACATCATGTTCGTTTCCGGCACCACACCCTCGCCGGTCGATCCGGCCAAGCCGGAAGAACTGGGCGATACCAAAGCGCAGACGCTCAGCATCCTCACCAAGATGAAGGCCTCGCTGGAAGCCAAGGGCTTTTCCATGGGCGACATCGTCAAGATGACCGTCTTCCTGGTCGGCACCCCGGAGACGGGCGGCCGCATGGATTCAGCCGGGATGAATGAGGTGTTCCGCACCTTCTTCGGCACGGCGGAACAGCCCAACAAGCCCACGCGCTCGACCATCCAGGTCGCCGCGCTGGGCCGCCCGACCATGTATGTGGAGATCGAGGCCATCGCGGCGAAAATGCCGTGAGGGTCGAGGGAGGCGCATCGGGGGATCGCGCCTCCCTTTTCCACCGGGCACCGGCATCAAAGGACAAGCAAGGATGACGACATCACTGCGGCCGACCCGGCGGGATATGCTGGCGATGATCGGCAAGGTCGGCGGCACGGTCGCGCTCTATCAGGCGATGACAGCGCTGGGCCATGCGGCGGAATCGCAATTCACCGGCCCGCCCCAGCTCACCGGCGCGCCCAAGGGCAAGAAGGTGCTGATCCTCGGCGCCGGCCTTGCGGGTCTCGTCGCTGCCTATGAGTTGCAGCGCGCGGGCTATGCCGTCGAAATGCTCGAATATCAGGATCGCCCCGGCGGCCGGAACTACTCGGTGCGCGGTGGCGACAAGGTCGTGGAAGTCGGCGGCGTCTCGCAGACCTGCGCCTTCCAGCCCGGCAATTACCTCAATCCCGGCCCGTGGCGCATTCCGCACCATCACCGCTCGCTCTTGCATTATTGCAAGACGCTGGGCGTGGCGATGGAGCCGTTCATCCAGCTCGATCACAATGCGTTCGTCCACAACAGCAAGGCGTTCGGTGGCAAGCCCCAGCGCTACAAGGAGCTGGCGGTCGATTTCAAAGGCCATGTCTCGGACCTGCTCGGCAAGGCGCTCAACGCGGGCGCGCTGAATGACGCGGTGACCAAGGAAGATCAGGAAAAGCTGCTCGAATCCCTGCGCGACTTTGGCCTGCTCGATGGCGACCTTAATTTCACCAGCAGCCTGCGCGTCTCCGGCCAGCGCGGCTATGATCGCGCGCCCGGCGGCGGCGTGAACGGCGCACCCACACCCTCGAAGATCAACAGCCTGTCCGACGTACTCTCGTCCGACATCTGGGCGCATATGAGCTTCTTCTTCAACAATGTGATGCAGACCACCATGTTCCAGCCCAAGGGCGGCATGGACATGATCGGCAAGGCCTTCGCCCGCGCTGTCGGCCCGGTGGTCCAGCTCAACACCAAGGTCACCCGCATCACGCAGGACGACAAGGGCGTCACTGCCTATTGGCAGGACATCCCGAGCGGCAAGACCGGCCAGAGTAGTGCCGACTGGTGCGTGAACACCATCCCCCTGCCCGTGCTCAGCCAGCTCGACATGCAGGTGGGTGCGCCCCTCAAGGCCGCGATGCGCGCCGTGCCGTATAGCGGGCAGGTGAAGATCGGTCTGGAGATGCGTCGCCGCTTCTGGGAAGAAGATGACGCCATCTATGGCGGCCACAGCTTCACCGATCAGACCATCGGGCTGATCTCCTACCCCAATGACAGGATGTTCGGCAACGGCCCGGCCGTGCTGCTCGGCGCCTTCGCCCGCGATGCTGGCGGGTTCCAGCTTGCCGGCATGACGCCCGCCCAGCGCATCGAGATGGCGCTGGCGCAGGGCTCGGTGTTCCACCCGGCCGCCTATCGCAAGGAGTTCATGAACGGCACCTCCGTCGCCTGGAGCCGACTGCCCTGGATTCTGGGCTGCACCTCGCGCTGGTCGGACGACGCCCGCGCCGCGCATTACCAGAACCTTGTCGCGATGGATGGCCGCATCGTCCTCGCGGGCGAACATGCCTCTTATTACGGCGGCTGGATGGAGGGTTCGCTGCTCTCCGCGCTCGACGCCATCACCCGCATCCACCAGCGCGCCACCGGAGCCTGACGCCATGACCTTCAAAACCGCCGCCGCGCTCGCTCTGGCGGGCGCTCTCCTCGCCGCCACGGTGGCTGTCCGCGCGCAGGATGCGCCAGGCGGCGGGCCGACCAGCGTGGACATCTCCAATGAGGGCAAGGAGGTCTATGAGATGATCTGCCAGGCCTGCCACATGGCGGATGGCAAGGGCGGGGCCGGCGCCGGCGCGGCGATCCCGGCCATCGCGGG
Source organism: Sphingobium sp. B10D7B (assembly GCF_025961955.1). Lineage (NCBI taxonomy): Bacteria > Pseudomonadati > Pseudomonadota > Alphaproteobacteria > Sphingomonadales > Sphingobiaceae > Sphingobium > Sphingobium sp. B10D7B. Next base: position 450,160 of record NZ_JAOQOQ010000001.1, on the reverse strand, counting down.
CAACGCCAACCTGGCGGACAAGGACTTCATCGCCACGATCCTGGTCAAGGGGCGCGGCGGCATGCCCTGGTTCACGGACATGCTCACGCCCGAGCAGATGGCCGCCGTCGCGACCTACGCGCGCAGCCACTTCAATAACTATCCCGATCCCGTCACGGCCGCCGACGTCAAGCGCGTCATCGCCGCGAACGGATCGTCGACGCGCGATTGCAGCACGTGCTGAGCCGTGGGGACGGCCCGGCACTTTTGGGGGACATGAGCATGACCGAATTTACGGCTCCGACACGGCGTGACCTGCTGGCGATGATTGGCAAGGCGGGCGGCGCCATGGCCATGTATCAGGCCATGACCGCCTTTGGCCATGCCGCCGAAACCCAGTTCACCGGCCCGCCCAAGCTCTCCGGCGCACCCAAGGGAGCGAAGGTGCTGGTGCTCGGCGCGGGCCTGGCCGGCATGCTCGCCGCCTATGAGCTGCGCAAGGCCGGCTATGCCGTGCAGATCCTCGAATATCAGAACCGGCCCGGCGGGCGGAACTACTCGATCCGCGGTGGCGACAAGGTGGTCGAGGTCGGCGGCACGACACAGACCTGCGAATTCCAGCCGGGCAATTACCTCAACCCCGGCCCGTGGCGCATCCCGCACCATCACCGCACCCTGCTTCACTACACCAAGGCCTTCGGGGTCGAGCTGGAGCCGTTCATCCAGCTCAATCACAATGCCTGGGTCCACAACAGCAAGGCGTTCGGCGGCAAGCCCCAGCGCTACAAGGAACTGGCCGTTGATTATAAGGGCCATGTCTCCGAACTGCTCGGCAAGGCGCTGAATGCCGGCGCGCTCGATCAGAAGGTCACCAAGGAGGACAAGGAGAAGCTGGTCGAGGCCTTGCGCGAATGGGGCCTGCTCGATGGCGACCTGAACTATACCAGCGGCCTGCGTGCCTCCGGCCAGCGCGGCTATGATCGCGCGCCTGGCGGCGGCGTCAACGGCGCGCCGACGCCCTCCAAGATCAACGATCTGGGCGATGTGCTGGATTCCGGCGTGTGGCAGCAGATGAGCTTCTTCTTCACCAATGTGATGCAGACGACCATGTTCCAGCCCAAGGGCGGCATGGACATGATCGGCAAGGGCTTTGCCAAGCAGGTCGGCGACCTGATCACCTACAATGCCAAGGTGACGAAGATCGCGCAGGGCGAAAAAGGCGTCACCGTCTCCTGGCAGGACCTGACCTCCAGCGCGATGCATGAGGCGAAGGCAGATTATTGCGTCTGCACAATTCCGCTGGGCGTGCTCAACCAGCTGGAGCTGCAGGCGAGCGCTCCGCTCAAGGCCGCCATCGCCGCCGTGCCCTATTCCAACTCGGTGAAGATGGGCCTGGAGATGCGCAGCCGCTTCTGGGAGGAGAAGGACGCGATCTATGGTGGCCACAGCTTCACCGACCAGCAGATTTCGCTGATCTCTTACCCGAACTTCGACTTCTTCGCGGACAAGCCGGCAGTGCTGCTCGGGGCCTTTGCGGGCGGCGCCGGCGGCTATGCGCTGGCAGGCATGACGCCGCAGCAGCGCATCGAAACCGCGCTAGCGCAGGGATCGGTGTTCCACCCCGAGGACTATCGCAAGCAGTTCATGAACGGCGTCTCCCTCGCCTGGAGCCGCACGCCGTGGATCATGGGATGCTGCGCCACCTGGTCGGAGGCGGCGCGCGCGCAGCACTACCAGAATCTGGTCGCCATGGATGGCCGCATCGTCCTCGCGGGCGAGCATGCGTCTTATTATGGCTGCTGGATGGAGGGCGCTCTGCTCTCCTCGCTGGATGCCATTGAGCGACTGCACAAAAAAGCAGTGGCTGGCTGATCGAAACTGGGGCAAAGTAGACAAAATCTACTAGCGATATGGATGACGCCGTGGACCTTCTAAACCGGCTGCCGGGCGCCGCCGGGCATCCTCTCTCCTCGTGGCGGCAGGGCACCCTGCTGATCGGGCTCGCGCTTCTCGCGGCATGCGGCAAGGGCGAGACCGAGCAGAAGCGGCAGCCGCCCCTAGTATCGGCGACAAAACCTGCCACCCATGTCTTCCGGGACGAGATCCAGGCTGTCGGCACCGCGCGCGCCAATGAGCAGGTGACGCTTGCCGCCAATGTGACCGAGCGGATCGAGCGGCTGATGTTCGATGACGGCATGTTCGTCCGGTCCGGCCAGTTGCTGGCGGTGCTTTCCAACGCGCAGGAACAGGCAGCATTGGCAGGCGCCCGCGCCAGCGCCACCGAGGCCGCGTCGCAGCTCGACCGCGTCAACAGCCTGTATGAGCAGGGCTTCGCCACACGCGCGCTGCTCGATCAGCAGCGCGCCGCCCTGAGCGAGGCCCGGGCCAGTCAGGACGGCATCAAGGCCCAGCTTGGCGACCGCCTGATCCGCGCGCCCTTCTCCGGCTATCTCTCGCTCCGCACCATCTCCGAGGGCGCCATCGTCAACAGCGGCACGCCGCTGGTGACGATCAGCGACCTGTCGCGCATCAAGCTGGATTTCACCGTGCCGGAAACGCAGCTTGGCGCCTTGCGCATCGGCCAGCCGATCCGGGCCTCCTCCTCGGCCTATCCCGATGATGTGCTGCAGGGCACGATCAGCACCATCGATCCGGTCATCGATCCGGCAAGCCGCGCCGTCATGGTCCGGGCGACGCTCCCCAATCCGGGCGCGCGGATCAAGCCCGGCATGTTGCTGACCGTCCGCATCGAGACCGGGCAGCGCACCGCGCTCGCCGTGCCCGAGACTGCGGTGCTGAGCCAGGGTGACCGGCGCTATGTCTACACGCTCGACAAGGACCGCAAGGCCAAGCGGATGGACGTGCGCACCGGGCTACGGGACAATGGCCTGATGGAAGTGAGCGGCCTGCCGCAGGATGCGCTGGTCGTCTCCGAAGGCGTGGTGAAGGTGGCGGAAGGCCGGCCCGTGCGTCTGGCCGAGGTCGAGAGCAGCAATAGCGCGCAGACTGAAAAGATTGCGCCGAAAGGCGCCGCCACGCCGGAAGCGCGGCCATGATCCTTTCGGATATTTCGGTGCGGCGGCCAGTGGTCGCCGCCGTGATGTCCCTGCTGCTCGCGATCATCGGCTTCGTCGGCTTCATGAACCTGTCCGTGCGCGAATATCCGGACACCGACCCGCCCATCGTCTCGGTCGAAACGCGCTACACCGGCGCCAATGCCAGCGTGATCGAGAACCGCATCACCCAGCCGCTGGAGCAGCGGCTTGCCGGCATCGAGGGGATCGAGACGATCAGCTCGACATCGCGCGACGGCACTTCCAGCATCGTGATCGAGTTCCGCGCCGGACGCGATGTCGATGCGGCCGCCAACGACGTGCGCGATCGTGTCGCCGGCGGCGCGGCAGACCGTCCGGACGACGCCCTGCCGCCGGAAGTGCGCAAGGTCGATTCCGATTCCCAGCCGATCATCTTCTTTGCCGTGATGGCGCCGGGCTGGGACCGCACCAAGCTCGGCGATTTCGTCTCGCGCGTCGTGGTCGACCGACTCTCGACCATCGATGGCGTGGCGCAGATCGTCGAACTTGGCATGGCCAAGCCCGCCATGCGCGTGTGGCTCAATGCCGATCGGCTGGCGGCCTTCCGGCTGACGCCGGGCGATGTCGAGGCCGCGCTGCGCCGGCAAAATGTCGAGCTGCCCGCCGGGCGGATCGAGGCGGAGGCGCAAAACCTCTCGCTCCGCGTCCAGCGCGACTTCACCACGCCGCAGGACTTTGCCCAGTTGGTCATCGGCCGGGGCAGCGATGGCTATCAGGTCCGCCTGGGCGATGTCGCGCGCATCGAGGAAGGGCCGGAAAATCCCTATTCGATCTTCCGCTACAATGGCGAAACCGGGGTGGGCCTGGGGATCGTTCGCCAGTCAGGCGCCAACACGCTGGCGGTGGCGCAAGCCGCCAAGGCTGCGGTTGCGGATCTGAGCAAGAACCTGCCTGAGGGCGTCGAGATCCGCATGGGCGGCGACAGCACCATGTTCATCGACGAGGCCATTCGCGGCGTGTGGCACACCATCTTCGAGGCGGCACTGCTCGTCACCATCGTGGTGTTCTTCTTCCTCGGCAGCCTCCGCGCGACATTGGTGCCGATGATCACCGTGCCGATCTGCCTGCTGACGACCTTCGGCGTGCTGTGGCTGGCGGGATACTCCATCAACCTGCTCACCTTGCTGGCGCTGGTGTTGGCTATCGGCCTTGTGGTCGACGATGCCATCGTCGTCCTCGAGAATGTCTATCATCGTATTGAGGAAGGCGAAGACCCGCTCTTTGCCGCCTTTTACGGCGCGCGGCAGGTCGGCTTTGCCGTCGTCGCCTCCACCATGGTGGTATGCGCCGTGTTCGTGCCGGTGATGTTCCTCTCCGGCCAGGCCGGCTCGCTGTTCCGCGAACTGGCGGTGGCGATGATCGCCGCGGTCGGCGTCTCGGGCTTCCTCGCTCTCACGCTGACGCCGATGATGTGCTCCAAGCTGCTCAAGGGCAGCCAGCGCGGCCGCCTGACCGCCAAGATCGACCGGCTGATGGAGCGGACGGAAAACGGCTATCGCAACGCGCTCGGCTCGGTGCTCCGCCGCCCCCTGCCGGTGATCGTCGCGTCCGTGCTGCTGATCGCCGGCAGCTTTGTGCTGTTCCGAAGCCTGGATTCCGAACTCGCCCCGCCGGAAGACACCGCCGTCGTGCAGGTCCGCCTCAACAGCCCGGAAGGCACGGGCTTTACCCAAGCCGACAAGTATCTCCGTCAGGCCGAAGCGCTGGTCCTGCCCATGGTTGCAGCCGATGGCCCTGTGCGCGGCATGAATGCCCGCATCGGCGGCTTCGGTGGCGGAACCGACGATTTCAACAGCAGCAGCCTCTCGATCTTCATGAAGCATTGGGACGAGCGCAAGGAAAGCTCGCAAAGCGTATCGCAAGAGGTCAACAAGCGGCTCGCCGGCCTACCTTCGGTGCGCGGCAACGCCACCGTCAACAATCGCCTCTCGCGTGGCGGCCAACCGATCAGCTTCGTGATCGCGGGCACCAGCTATGAGGACCTGGCCGTCGCCCGCGACCGCATCCTCGACGCGGCCCGCGACAACCCCGGCATCGTCAATCTCGACGCCGATTATGTCGAGAACAAGCCGCAACTGCTGATCGAGATCGACCACCAGCGTGCCGGTGACCTCGGCATTTCCGTCAATGACATCAGCCAGGCGCTGCAGACGATGATGGGATCGCGCCGCACGTCGACCTATGTGCGCGACGGCGAGGAATATTATGTCGTCCTGCAGGCGGAATCCTTCAATCGCGACGATGAGGCATCGCTGGCGAAAGTCTATGTCCGCGCCGCCGGCGGGGCGCTGGTGCCGCTCTCCAACCTGCTGATCGTCAAGCAGGCCGCCACCGCGCGCGAGCTGGGCCGCTTCAACAAGATGCGCGCCATCACGCTCAGTGGCGGCCTGGCCGAGGGCTATTCTCTCGGGCGCGCACTCGATTTCCTCAATGAGCAGGCGCGCCAGTCGCCGGAAGTGACGGCGGTGGGCTATAAGGGCGAGAGCCGCAGCTTCATGCAGACCGGCACCTCGATCTGGATCGCCTTTGGCTTTACCGTGGTGGTGATCTACCTGCTGCTCTCCGCCCAGTTCGAGAGCTTCGTCCACCCGCTGGTGATCATTTCCGCCGTGCCGCTCGGCGCTGCGGGCGGCATTATCGGCCTGGCGGTGACGGGAACGAGCATCAACCTGTTCAGCCAGATCGGCATGATCATGCTGGTCGGCCTTGCCGTGAAGAACGGCATTCTGATTGTGGAATATGCCAATCAGTTGCGCGATGAGGGCCGGGATTTTCTGGTGGCGATCAGCGACGCGTCCGTCCGCCGCCTCCGGCCGATCCTGATGACCTCCATCGCCACGGTCGCGGGCGCTATTCCGCTGGCGATCGGCGGGGGCGCGGGCGCGCATGCCCGCTCCTCGATCGGCTGGGTGATCGTGTTCGGCGTCAGCATCGCGACGGCCATCACCCTGTTCGTAGTGCCTTTGCTCTACAGCCGGTTCGCGCGGGGCACATCCTCGCCCCAGACCGTCACCCGCCGCCTGCGTGCGCTGATGGGCAAGAATGGCAAGCCCGATGGGACCGCTCAGCCGGCCGAATGATCGGGCCCCGCTAGCCGGCCACGCCAGCGATCTGCGCAACACCCCAAACGCAAACGGCGCGCCACTCGATGACCGAGGGCGCGCCGCTAACGACGATGAGATCGTGATGGATCAGTCCATGGTCGCCATGCGCGCGTTGCTGTTGGACAGCTGCGCGATGCGGGTCTCGCTGACCTGCTTCATCGACTTGCGGCACTTGAAGTCCGGCGCCAGATCGGCGTTCACGCGGTTGCCCGGGTTGCAGGCAGCGGCGATTTCACGAGCGACGCGACCCCGGAACTGATCGACGCTTTCGGCGTCGGCGAAGTTCACATCGTCCGTGGAGACGCGCACTTCGACATTTTCACGGGGCTTGGCGAATCCGGCGCTCGAACCGACGAGCAGACCAGCCGCGACGAGGGCGGCGGCAACGATTTTCATGTCTGTTACTCCTGCAAACTCAATTTTTCTTTTCGGTAACTCTTGATGAAGTCAGGCTCGTGACGCTCACAAGGAGCGGTCCTGAACCTGTCCAGCGTTCTTGAGTGCGCTTGCCGTCCAGATAGGTCTGCGGGCGTTCACGAACAAGCCAAAATCGTCGCTGCGCCGCAGAAATCAGCCATTCTTTGATGTTGCACGGCAGGAAAGCCATGCGCCCCTTGCAATGTCGCAGTACGCCAGGAGACAAGTTTTCGCGTGGCGCTCCGCTCGCGGAAGTCGCGCCAGCGGCGTTGTTCGATGGATAGCGCAAAATCGCGGCCACGTTCCAACCACCCGCGGTGCGATCATCCGCCATCAAGTCAAATTTCGGCATATTGTGGCTTACGTTCAAAAGTTTACGCCCGTAATCGACCGATACCTGAATCACCCTGCAAAGTCGGTCGCGTTGCCTTGACCCTAGCCGTGCCCACCGGCGGTCTCGACGATGCCGGCCCGGACTAGACAGCGGACAGCCGAGATCACCGGTGCGTTGTGCATTTATGTGCAACTTATTCTTACGCTGCATGGGCGAAATAAGCCGGCGAAATTATTTTTGCGGGCCACGCCATATTCGACCCCATATGGCGTCATTCGCCCGGATAATGCGCTCGTCGCTCGCGATTTGCGCCGCCGTTTGTCGAGTCGCGCATCCACCCGGTTGTTTTGGATGACGGCCTGATGCAAGGGAGAGGAGAACCGCAAACGCGGACAGACAGGCCCTCGGGGCAAGGACGACGGAACAGAGTCATGATAGCGACGGACAAGCCGATTGTGTTGTTTGGGGGTGGTGGTTTCGTCGGCCGCCACGTGGCGCAGGAGCTGCTGGCGAAGGGCTATCGCCTGCGCATCGCCCAGCGCGATCCGCGTCAGGCCTTTGCGCTGCGCACGCTGGGCGGCATGGGCCAGATCCAGTTTGCGGCCGTGGACATCACCCGCGCCGATCAGGTCGCCGCAGCCCTCACGGGCGCATCCGCGGCGATCAACTTCGTCGGCCTGCTGACCGGTGATATGCACGCCGCGCATGTGGTGGGCGCACGGACCATATCCGAGGCGGCGGCGGCCGCGCGCCTTGAGGCGCTGGTTCACGTTTCCGCCATCGGCGCGGACGCTGCCAGTGCGTCTGCCTATGGGCAGACCAAGGCCGAGGGCGAAGCGGCGGTCCGCAGCGCCTTCCCGCGCGCGACCATCGTGCGGCCCTCGATCCTGTTCGGTCAGGACGACCAGTTCACCAACCGCTTTGCGCGCCTGATCGCCTCGGGATCGACCCTGCCTGGCCAGATCGTCCCGGTGATCCGTGGCGAGACGCGCTTTCAGCCCGTGCACGTGGTCGATGTCGCCCGCGCCATCGCGCAGGCCGCGACGCAACCCGAGGATCACGCCGGCCAGACCTACGAGCTGGGCGGCCCGGACACGCTCTCCCTGCGCCAGATCAACAACTGGATCGCCGCCGAGATCGGTCGCCCGTGCAGCTTCCTGCCCATCCCCGACGGTGTCGCCAAGGCGCTGGCCGTGCTGACCGGCTGGGCACCGGGCGCGCCGATCACGCGCGACCAGTTCGAGATGCTGCTGAGCGACAATGTCGTTGCGCCGGGCGCAGCGGGCTTCGAGCGTTTCGGCATCACCCCTGCCCCGATGGCAGCGATTGCGCCGGCATGGCTGGAGCAATATCGCAAGCAAGGGCGGTTCGGCGTCACGGCACGGGCCTGACGACCATCCGTCGGGGGCACTGGCGCTCGCGGCGCGCCCCTGCCCACCCGCGTCAGACACCCGCCTCGTTTCAAGGATTGCGCCCGCATGGATAGCAACGTTTTCACCGCCATTCTGCTGGGCATATTGGAAGGGCTGACCGAGTTTCTGCCTGTCTCCTCGACAGGCCACCTCATTCTGGCGAGCGAGTTGCTGGGCTTTACCGGTGAATCGTCGGTGACGTTCAAGATCGCCATCCAGTTCGGTGCCATTCTCGCTGTGATGGCTGTCTACTGGCAGCGCTTCTGGGGCGTGGGCACGGGCCTGCTGAAGGGCCGGCCGGACGATATCGCCTTCACGCGCAACGTGTTCCTCGGCTTTGCGCCGGCGCTGGTCATCGGCGTCCTCGCCTATGACGCGGTGCGCGCCGCTATCCAGACCCCGATGATCGTGGCGGTCGCCCTCATCATCGGCGGCATTCTGATGCTGATCCTGGAGCGGATGGTGAAGACCGTGCGGGTCAAGTCCGTAGAAACCATGCCATTTACCACCGCGCTTGGCATCGGCCTGGTGCAGTGCATCGCGATGATTCCGGGCGTAAGCCGGTCCGGCGCGACCATTTTGGGGGCGCTGACCATGGGCGTCGACCGCAAGACGGCAGCGGAATACAGCTTCTTCCTCGCCGTCCCCACGATGCTCGCAGCGACCGTCTATGCGCTGTGGAAAGATCGCGCGCTGCTCAACGCCGACGATCTGGGGATGATCGCCATCGGTTTCGGCATGGCATTCCTCACTGCGCTGTTCGTCGTGAAGGGCTTTGTCGCCGTCGTGACCCGCTACGGTTTCAAGCCTTTTGCCTGGTACCGAATCATAGCCGGGTCGATTGCGCTGATCGCCCTTTTGATGCGGTAGGACCGGATCGGACCTATACGGGGTTTGGATAACCTGTCCAAACCCTAAAAAATGGCCGTGCGCCACATTATAGGTCAGCAACACTGACCTTAATGTTGAGAAACGCGTGACTTCCGCGATTGTCGTCCCTATGTGCGGCGCCGAAAGGAAGGACCCCGCCCATGGCCGAGAATCCGATGCTCAAATTCGTTATTCGCCCGCAATCCTATCCGGAGAAACGGTCCGCGAACGAACGCGCGCATGACTTCCATGAGATTTCGGACGGGTTCGAAACGCCCAAGGCCGAGGATCAGGCCGCGCGCTGCTCGCAGTGCGGCGTGCCCTATTGCTCGGTCCACTGCCCGCTGCACAACCACATCCCGGACTGGCTGCGCCTGACCGCGGAAGGTCGGCTGCGCGAGGCGTATGAGCTCTCCAACATGACCTCCACAATGCCCGAGATCTGCGGCCGCATCTGCCCGCAGGACCGGCTGTGCGAGGGCAATTGCGTCATCGAATTTTCCGGCCATGGCGCCGTCACCATCGGCTCGGTCGAGAAGTTCATCACCGATACCGCCTGGGAAGAAGGCTGGGTCGAGCCGGTGCAGGTCGGCAAGGCGACCGGCTTCTCGGTCGGGATCATCGGCGCTGGCCCCGGTGGCCTCACCACGGCGGAATATCTGCGCGCGGCGGGGCATGAGGTGCATGTCTACGATCGTCACGATCGCGCCGGCGGCCTGCTGACCTATGGCATCCCCGGCTTCAAGCTGGAGAAAGAGGTCGTCATGCGCCGCGTCAAGCGGCTGGAGGATGCCGGCATCCAGTTCCACATGGGCTTCGAGGTCGGCAAGGACGCCTCGCTGGCCGAGCTGCGCGAGCGGCATGACGCGATCCTGATCGCAACCGGCGTCTACAAGGCGCGCGACATCAAGGCGCCCGGCGTCGGGACCACCGGCGTGGTCAGGGCGCTCGATTTCCTCACCGCCTCCAACAAGGCCGGCTTTGGGGATCATGTCCCCGCCCATGAGGATGGCTCGCTGCTCGCTACCGGCAAGGATGTCGTGGTGATCGGCGGCGGCGATACCGCCATGGACTGCGTGCGCACCTCGATCCGCCAGGGCGCCAAGTCAGTGCGCTGCCTCTACCGCCGCGACCGGGAGAACATGCCGGGCTCGCAGCGCGAAGTGCAGAATGCCGAGGAAGAAGGCGTCGAGTTCGTCTGGCTCTCCGCCCCCGTCGCCTTCGAAGGCACGGAGAAGGTCACCGGCGTGAAGATGACGCGCATGCGCCTCGGCCAGCCGGACGCTTCCGGCCGCCGCGCGCCGGAGCCGGAGCCGGGCAGCGAGACCAGCATTCCCGCCGATCTCGTCATCAAGGCGCTGGGCTATGACCCGGAGGATCTGCCGGTGCTGTTCGGCGAGCCGGGCCTCGCCGTCACCCGCTGGGGCACGCTGCGCGTCGACCATCGCAACATGATGACCAGCGTCGATGGCGTGTTCGCCGCCGGCGACATCGTGCGCGGCGCCAGCCTCGTCGTCTGGGCCATCCGCGATGGCCGCGACGTGGCCGACCATATGCACAGCTATCTGCGTGCACGGACGCCCAAGAAGCAGGCGGTCGCCGCATGACCGAGATCAATCGCAACTCCGCAGTTGAAAGAACAACCACCATGGTTCCTGAAACCGAACGCGACCGGATCGCCCGTGAGGGCATGTATCGCCCTGAATTCGAGGGGGACGCCTGTGGTGTCGGCCTCGTCGCGGCGACGGATGGCAAGGCCTCGCGCCGTGTGGTCGAAAGCGCCATCGATGCGCTCAAGGCCGTGTGGCACCGCGGTGCTGTCGATGCCGATGGCAAGACCGGCGACGGTGCCGGCATCCATGTCGATCTGCCGGTGCGCTTCTTCGACGATGCCATTTCCGCCTCCGGCCACAAGCCGCTGCCCAACCGCCTTGCCGTTGGCATGATCTTCCTGCCGCGCACGGACCTTGGCGCGCAGGAGACCTGTCGCACCCTGGTCGAGGCCGAGATCATCCAGGCCGGCTACCGCATCTATGGCTGGCGGCAGGTGCCGGTCGATGTCTCCGTCATCGGCGAGAAGGCGCAGCGCACCCGCCCGGAAATCGAGCAGATCCTCATTGCGGGCCCGATGCCCGAGGAGCAGGACGTCGCCGAGTTCGAGCGCGATCTCTATCTGGTGCGTCGCCGCATCGAGAAGAAAGTCATCGAGGCGCAGATCAATGATTTCTACGTCTGCTCGCTCTCCTGCCAGTCGATCATCTATAAGGGTCTGTTCCTTGCCGAGAGCCTGTCGGTCTTTTACCCCGACCTGACAGACGAGCGGTTCGAGAGCCGCGTGGCGATCTTCCACCAGCGTTACTCCACCAACACCTTCCCGCAATGGTGGCTGGCCCAGCCCTTCCGGTCGCTGGCCCATAATGGCGAGATCAACACGATCCGCGGCAACAAGAACTGGATGAAGAGCCACGAGATCAAGATGGCGGCGCTGGCCTTTGGCGAGCAGTCCGGCGACATCAAGCCGGTGATCCCGGCGGGTGCGTCCGACACCGCCGCGCTCGATGCCGTGTTCGAGACGCTGTGCCGCGCCGGCCGCGATGCGCCGACCGCGAAGATCATGCTCGTGCCCGAGGCATGGCAGCACAATGACGATGTGCCGCAGGCCCACCAGAACATGTACAACTATCTCGCCTCCGTGATGGAGCCGTGGGATGGCCCGGCCGCGCTCGCCATGACCGACGGCCGCTGGGCCGTGGCCGGCATGGACCGCAACGCCCTGCGTCCGCTGCGCTACACGCTCACCTCCGACAATCTGCTGATCGTCGGCTCGGAGACCGGCATGGTCGTCGTGCCGGAGACGACGGTGGTCAAGAAGGGCCGCCTCGGCCCCGGCCAGATGATCGCCGTCGATCTCGATGCCGGCCAGGTCTATGACGACCGCGCCATCAAGGACCGGATCGCTGGCGAGCGCCCCTATGCGGATTATGTGAAGGGATTCCGCACCGCGGACGACCTCCCCGCCGCTGCCAATGACGCGCGCCCGCAGTGGGACCGCGCCGAGCTGGCGCGCCGTCAGGTCGCCGCCAACCTCACCATGGAGGACATGGAGCTGATCCTCAGCCCCATGGCCGAGGATGGCAAGGAAGCGGTCGGCTCCATGGGCGATGATGCGCCGCTCGCGGTGATCACCGAGAAGCCGCGCACGATCAGCCACTTCTTCCGCCAGAACTTCAGCCAGGTCACCAACCCGCCCATCGACTCGCTGCGTGAGCGGCATGTGATGAGCCTGAAGACGCGCTATTCGAACCTCGCCAATATTCTGGAGGAAGACCGCCAGAACAGCGAGGTGATGATCCTCGAATCGCCGGTGCTGCTGTGCGACGACTGGTCGCGGCTGAAGCGCTATTTCGGCAAGACGGTGGCGGAGATCGACTGCACCTTCCCGGCCGATGGTCCGCCGGATGCCCTGCGCGCTGCCATCAACCGCATTCGCGACGAGGCGGAAATCGCCGTGCGCGCCGGCCAGACCGAGCTGTTCCTCTCCGATGAAGCCATCGGGCCGGATCGCGTCGGCATCGCCATGATCCTCGCGGCGGCGGCGGTTCACACCCATCTCGTCCGCAAGGGCCTGCGCTCCTACGCGTCCATCAACGTGCGCACCGCCGAATGTCTCGACACGCATTATTTCGCGGTCCTCATAGGCGTGGGCGCCACGGCGGTGAACGCCTATCTTGCCGAAGCCTGCATCGCCGACCGCCATGCGCGCGGCCTGCTGGGCGACCGCAGCCTGGAGGCGTGCCTCGAGAACTTCCGCACGGCGATCAACGAGGGCCTGCTCAAGATCATGAGCAAGATGGGCATCGCGGTGATCTCCAGCTATCGCGGCGGTTACAACTTCGAGGCGGTGGGTCTTTCGCGCGCCATCGTGAACGATCTGTTCCCGAACATGCCCTCGAAGATCTCTGGCGAAGGCTATGCCTCGCTGCAGTATAACGCGCTCGTCCGCCATGAGGCGGCGTTCAGCAAGGCCGTCGCCACCCTGCCGATCGGCGGTTTCTACCGTCACCGCGCGGGCGGCGATGCCCACGCCTATTCGGCGCAGCTCATGCACCTGCTGCAAACCTCGGTGAACACGGACAGCTACTCGACCTACCTGCAATTCTCGCGGGGCGTCTCGGAGCTACCGCCGGTCTATCTGCGCGATCTTCTGGAGTTCAACTATCCCGATCAGGCCGTGCCGATCGACGAGGTCGAGGCGATCACCGAGATCCGCAAGCGCTTCGTCACGCCCGGCATGTCGCTGGGCGCGCTCTCACCCGAGGCGCATGAGACGCTGGCCATCGCCATGAACCGGATCGGTGCCAAGGCCGTCTCCGGCGAGGGCGGCGAGGATCGCTCGCGCTTCCAGCCCTATGAGAATGGCGACAACGCCAATTCGAGCATCAAGCAGATCGCCTCGGGCCGCTTTGGCGTTCATGCCGAATATCTGGGCGCCTGCGAGGAGATCGAGATCAAGGTCGCGCAGGGTGCCAAGCCCGGCGAAGGTGGGCAGTTGCCCGGCTTCAAGGTGACCGAGTTCATCGCCAAGCTGCGCCATTCGACGCCCGGCGTGACGCTCATTTCGCCGCCGCCGCATCACGACATCTACTCGATCGAGGATCTGGCCCAGCTCATCTACGACCTCAAGCAGATCAACCCGCGCGCGCGCGTCTGCGTGAAGCTGGTGAGCCAGGCGGGCATCGGCACGGTCGCGGCGGGTGTCGCCAAGGCGCATGCCGACGTCATCCTCGTCTCGGGCAATGTCGGCGGCACCGGTGCCTCGCCGCAGACCAGCATCAAGTTCGCTGGGCTGCCGTGGGAAATGGGCCTGGCTGAGACCAATCAGGTGCTCACGCTCAACGGCCTGCGCCACAAGGTGAAGCTGCGCACCGACGGCGGTCTCAAGACCGGCCGCGACATCGTGATCGCGGCGATCCTGGGCGCCGAGGAATTCGGCATCGGGACGCTGAGCCTCGTCGCCATGGGCTGCATCATGGTCCGCCAGTGCCACTCGAACACCTGCCCGGTGGGCGTGTGCGTGCAGGACGAGCGCCTGCGCGCCAAGTTCACGGGCACGCCGGAAAAGGTCATCAACCTGATGACCTTCATCGCCGAGGAAGTGCGCGAGATCCTGGCGCGTCTGGGCTATCGCAGCCTGGATGAGGTGATCGGCCGTACAGAACTGCTCAAGCAGGTCAGCCGCGGCGCCGAGCATCTGGACGATCTGGACCTCAACCCGATCCTTGCGAAGGTGGATGCGGACGACGACAAGCGCCGCTTCAACCTGCCGACCTGGCGCAACGAAGTGCCGGACAGCCTCGATGCGCAGATGATCGCGGACGCGCAGGCGGTGTTCGAGCGTGGCGAGAAGATGCAGCTCACCTACACGGTGCGCAACACGCACCGCGCCGTGGGCACGCGCTTCTCGGCGCTGATCACCAAGAAGTTCGGCATGTCGACCCTGCAGGATGGGCACGTCCATGTCCGTCTGCGCGGCACGGCCGGCCAGTCGCTGGGCGCCTTCCTGTGCAAGGGCATCACGCTCGAAGTGTTCGGCGATGCCAATGACTATGTCGGCAAGGGCCTCTCGGGCGGCATCATTGCCGTGCGGCCGATGGTCTCCAGCCCGCTGGCCAGCCAGGAGAACACGATCATCGGCAACACGGTGCTCTATGGTTCCACCGCCGGGAAGCTGTTCGCAGCCGGTCAGGCCGGCGAGCGCTTCGCGGTCCGCAACTCCGGCGCGCAGGTCGTCGTCGAAGGCTGCGGCGCCAATGGCTGCGAATATATGACCGGCGGCACCGCCGTGATCCTCGGCAAGGTCGGCGCCAATTTCGGCGCGGGCATGACCGGCGGCATGGCCTTCATCTATGATGAAAGCCGCACCTTCCCGGCCCATGCCAATGCCGAGAGCATCGTCTGGCAGCGGCTGGACAGCGCCCATTGGGAAAGCGTGCTCAAGGATCTGGTCGAGGAGCATGTCGCGCGCACGGACAGCGACTGGGCCAAGTCCATCCTGCACAGCTGGGAGCGCAACCGCGATCACTTCTGGCAAGTCTGCCCGAAGGAAATGCTCAGCCGCCTCAAGCAGCCGCTGTCCGACAAGCAAGAGGTTGTCGCGGCGGAATGAAGACAAGACCCCCGGTGGTGACGCCGGGGGTTTTTCTCGACGGATGGCGAGTTAGACGTGCGGCGACGCGCCTCAGCGGTGGGTTCTGCTCATTCCTGCAGAAGCGGCGCGGCGATGACCGGCGCGGCGGCCAGACGCGCGGCGACCTTCGCCGGAGCCGGCTCCTGCACGCGCAAGGGCGCTGAGGGCGGCGAGACAGAAGCGCGGTCCGCCAGGGCTGGTCGCGTAGACTCCTGCAAGTCGACCGCCTCATAAGGCGGCAGCGGCGCATAGTCCGCAGGCATCGGCTCCAGATAATCCCGGTGGCGGTTCAGGCCCGCATCGCATCCTTCACAATGGTAGCTGGACGGCCCGTCACGCATCGCTGCGCTTGCATAGGCGCGATCCTCGAAGGATGAGGACGTTTCCTCGGCGCCGGCCTCGCTCCAATACGCAGCCAGTTCATCTGCACCGGTAGGGCGGCCTGCTCCATTTGCCGTGACGAAATTGCCGAGCACCACGCCGCCGGTTCCGCCCGCCAACAAGACGGCGCCGATAAACCCCCATGTGCGTGCGCTGGTGTTCATGGTGCTGTCCCTTATCTGATCTCGCCTTCTCGGGCACTCTGCCGTGGGGGATGCTGTCTCTGGAACAAGTCCCCTCGCCGCCATTGGTTCCAGCAGCGCAAGTTTCAGCTATGATCGGCCTCGCTGGCGATTTAAGAGCCGCGCATGTGGCATCTCTATCAGTTTCCGCTCTGTCCCTTCTCGCGCAAGGTCCGCTTTCTCATGGCGGAAAAGGGCATCGTGTACGAAACGGTGCGCGAATCGCCCTGGGAAGGTCGGGATGAATTCCTTGATCTGAACCCTGCAGGCACCACGCCGGTGATCGTGGCCGACGACGGCCATGCGACTCTGGCGGACAGTCAGGCCATCTGCGAATATTTCGAGGAGACGGTGGACAAGTTTCCGCTGATCGCGGGCTCCGCGCTTGATCGCGCGGAAGTGCGCCGGCTCGTCGCCTGGCTGGACCAGATCGTCTACCGCGATGTCGTGGCGCCGCTGCTCAATGAGCGGATGATCAAGCGGGTCGTCTCCCGCACCTCACCCGATGCCGGGGCGCTGCGCGAGGCGATGCGCCGCGCCAACACGCATATGGATTATCTCGATTATCTGCTCGACCATCGCAGCTGGCTGGCCGGCGGAACGATGAGTCTGGCAGACATCGCCGCCGCCGCGCATATCTCCGTCGCGGATTATCTCGGGGGCATCGACTGGGAAGGCCATGGCCAGACCAAGCGCTGGTATGCCGGCATCAAGTCACGCCCCTCCTTCCGCCCGCTGCTGGCGGAGCGGATGGAGATCGTGACGCCGCCTAAATATTACGATCAGCCGGATTTCTGAGCGCGCTCAGTGCTCGGTTTCAGCCGCGATATAGACGCGGTTGCGGCCATGCTCCTTGGCCAGATACAGCGCGCGATCCGCGGCTTTGAGCGCATCGCGCGGCTCGGTGTAGCCAAAGACATCCGCCACGCCGCCTGAGAAGGTCACGCGGTTCATGCGTTCGCCGGTCTTGCGGTCGACGAGGTTGCGCTGCGCCATGTCGATGCGTGCATCGTCCACCACCTTGGCGGCCTCCGCGACGGTCAACCCCCGGAAGAGCATGACGAATTCCTCGCCGCCGTGGCGCGCGACATGACATTTATCGCCGGAGATCTTCGCGAGCAGGCCGGCAACGAACTTCAGCACCCGGTCGCCAGCATCATGGCCATGCGTGTCGTTGATGACCTTGAAATGATCGATATCGCAGAAGGCAACGCACAGGGATTCCCCGTCTTCGCGCGCCTTGACGGCTTCCTCGCGCAGCGTGTTTTCGAATGCGCGGCGGTTCGGCAGGCCGGTCAGATGATCCTGCTCGGCCGCCTTGCGGGCGCTCTCCAGGTTCTTCTGCAGCAGCCGCGTCTGCGTCTGCCCCTCACGCATCTTGCTTTCGACTTCGCGCGTCTTCTCGATCATGCTGCGGGTGAGCAGAATGAGATTGCCGAGCGCCTCCCCAGCATCCGACTGCTCCAGCGAGGCCGCCTGCTTCTGCAAGGCGACGCCGAAATCCTTGGCGGATGTGCTGGACTGATCGACAATGCCGGTGATCTGATCAAGATTGGCCTCGACCTTCTTGAGCATGTCGGCCAGCGTATCAGGGGTCAGTTCCTCGGCCCGCTGGTCGACGATGATCTGCTCGACCGCGCCATTGGTAAGCTTCCCCCGCTCCATCAGGATCGCGCGGACCGCCTTTTCCACGGCGATGTCGTTGCCGGTGATATAATCCAGCGCCAGCCCGAAGTTGAGCGGCGTCAGATCGAGATCATGGGCGAAGAGAAAGCTGCCGACTTCTTCGTAGATCATCTTGCGCCGCTCGCTCTCGCGGCGAAGATGCGCATTGCCTTCCTCGCGCCGAGCCCCCTCGACGACGTGCGCGCTTTCGGACGCACCTTCCGTGATGCCCAGAATGCGGCCCAACCGGGCCAGCTTCCCACCAAAACTCTCAGACGGCACTTGCGCGGCAGACATGCCTGATCTCCTCCAACGCGGCCCTTCTAGCCGGCTGTGGTAAACAAAGCTTTGAAGGTGACGGGCTGAATTGCGACTGAAATGCAAAAAGCTGTCAGGCGGTCAGACCAGATCGCCCAGCAGCAATTTGGGCCGGCTGCCGCTTTCGCCGCGCGCTTCCGCCATGAACCGATCCTTGAGCGGCCCGAGCTTCTGCACGGCGGACAAGCCCAGCCGACGGATCGCCGAGACCGGCCGGCCGGGCACATCGAACAGCCGGACGAGGCCGTCCATCATGATCGTTACGCTCAGCGCATCCAGCGCCCGCCAGCGCTGGTAGCGGGCGAGCAGTTGCGCATCGCCCGGTTCCATGCCGGTGCGCATGCCTTCCACGATCACCTGGGTGAGCGCCGCGACATCGCGATAGCCAAGGTTAACCCCCTGGCCGGCGATCGGATGGATGCCGTGGGCAGCGTCACCCACCAGCGCGAGCCGCTCATCGATGATCCGGGCAGCGCGGTGATAGCCGAGCGGGTAACTCTGCATGGGCGCTGCGAGGCGGATGCGGCCGAGGAAATTCCCCATCCGCTTTTCCGCCTCCGCCAGCCAGGCGTGCTCGCCGAGCTTGAGGTAGGCGGCCGCGTGCTTTGTCGGCACCGTCCAGACGATGGCCGAGCGATTGCCCGGCAGCATCGGCAGCAGCGCAAACGGCCCGCCCGGGTAGAAGATTTCATAGGCGGTGTTCCCGTGCGGATCGTCATGCTCGATGGCCGTAATCAGCGCGGTGTGGGGATAATCCCATTTCGCCACTGTTATGCCAGCCGCCGCACGCGTCGGGCTGCCCCGGCCTTCCGCGCCGACGAGCAGGCTCGCGCCGATCTCGGCGCCGCTTTCCAGCCGCACGCGCACGCCATGCGCATCCCGCACTGTCTCCACCGCCCGGTCGGGCTGGAAGCGCACGATATTGACCGCGTCCGCCGTGGCCTCGATCGCGGCCCGCAGCTCGCGATTCTCGACCATGAAGCCCATGGCGCCATCATCGGGATCGGGCGCGAAATCGAGCGCGCCGCCGGTCAGCCCTTCGCTCACCCAGATCCGGTCGATGGGGCAGGTCTTGCGGGCAAGGCGCGGCGCGATGCCGATGGCCTCGAACTGGCGCCAGCTTGCCGAGGAAATCGCGGAGGTACGTCCATCGAAGCTCTGCGCCGGTACGCGCGCGGGCGCCGCCGGATCGACAATGGCGCTGCGCACGCCATGGCGTTCGAGTGCGACGGCCAGCGTCAGCCCGACAAGACCGCCGCCCAGAATGATGACATCATAGCGTTGCATCGGTCCATTCTAGCGAGGCCGGAGGGCGAAGGCGACTGCCCATTGGAGAAAAGCCCGCTCATCCCAGACCAGGTTGGCCCCCGCTCACATCAGAAGGCGAGTTGCGCGCTGTCCATGGCCGCAATGTCTGCGGCGCGGCGGTACCGGAACACCGTGGCCGGCGGCACGTTGCGCACGATGGTGCCGATCCGCTCC
This sequence comes from Sphingobium sp. B10D7B, assembly GCF_025961955.1. Taxonomy (NCBI): domain Bacteria; kingdom Pseudomonadati; phylum Pseudomonadota; class Alphaproteobacteria; order Sphingomonadales; family Sphingobiaceae; genus Sphingobium; species Sphingobium sp. B10D7B. The sequence continues at coordinate 430,734 of NZ_JAOQOQ010000001.1, read as the reverse complement.
ACGCCCAGATCGAGCGCATCGGCGACCGACTCGGCCAGCGGCGGGCGCGGCGAATAAGTGAACTGTATGAACGCGCCGCCGGGCCGCAGCAGCCGGAAGGCCTCGCTGACGATCGCGCTCTGCAGGGTCTTGCTCATCGCCAGCAGCGGCAGGCCGCTGATCACGCACTGATAGGCACCCTCGCCGCCCGTGCATTGGCCGAGCACAGCCTGAGCCGGCGCCTCGATGATCGAAACGCCCGCAAAATCGCGCCGCAGGTTGCGCGCAAAACCGGGATTGATCTCGACCACTTCCAGATGCGTGCGCGGCAGGCCGGTCGCCAAAATCTGCCGGGTGAGCGCGCCCGTGCCGCCGCCGAACTCCATGACGAGGCCGCCTTGCGGGTCGATCTGCGAGGCCATCAGCCGGCCAAGATGCGGGCTGCTCGGCACGATGGAGGCCGTCTGGCGCGGTTTGCGCAGCCAGGCGTGAAGGAATTTCAGATAATCCCCGGCGCTTGACCGACGATCGGTCAGTGCGGAACTCTTGCTCGCCATCGCCCCTCGCTCGCTTGTCACGGAACCGTCTCACTAGTGCGCCGTGGGGGCGCTGGGAAGAGGCAAGATGGGGGTGATCGATCGGCTTTGTGCGCCGCTCGTCCTGAAAAGCACAGGGACCGGCTGGTCAGTGCGTCACATGCCGCACGGCCGCGAGAAGACGCTCCGGATCGAACGGCTTGACCAGCCAGCCCGTCGCGCCGACTTGCCGCGCACGGGCGCGCTTTTCCTCGCTATATTCAGTGGTCAGCACCAGCACCGGCCGGTCGACATGGCGCCTGCCCTGCGCCCGCAACGTCTCGATGAAGCCGAAGCCATCGAGCCGGGGCATGTTGATGTCCGTAATGACAAGATCGGCCTCATTGGCCTCCAGCCAGTCGAGCGCGGCCTGGCCATCCTCGGCTTCCACCACCTCATATCCGCCGCCGGTGAGCGTCATGCGCAGCAACGCCCGCATGCTGCGGCTGTCATCGACTGTCAGAACCTTCGGCATGTGCTTGTGCGACCTTCTGCCCGTTCGAGCGAAGGCACGCCATAAGGGTGGCAGCGTTTACAAATCGTCGACAGCGCAGACCGATGACGGCCCGGCCCGGTCAGATCTCGGCGTTGATCACCCAGTCGTGGAACATGCGCACAGCGCGCTTTTCCATGGCTTTCGGGCGGCAGACGAAGAAATAGCGATAGGGGCTTTCGACATGATAATCGAACAGCCGCACGATCCGGGGGTCATGCGCTTCCTTGAAGTGGCGCCCATGCATCGCGGCGATGCCGAGTCCTTGCGCCGCCGCCTCCAGCATCAGCGCACCCGAATCATAATAGTCGATCGACGCCGGCGTGAGATTCGGCAGGCCGACCGCTTCCTTCCAGACGTCGAACGTCGCCGACATGTCGCGGTGAACCAGCAGGGTCTGGCGGGCGATGTCCTCAGGGCGCGTGACCGGCCGGGGGCCTTCCAGCAAGGTTTTCGACCCGATGAGATAGACAAGATCGCGATCCAGCTCGCGCCCGTACAACGAGGGATCGACATCCCGCGCCAGCACGATGGCCGCGTCCAGCCCTTCTCCCAGGCGCGCGATGGCATTGGGGCTGGTGTCCACGTCCAGATGGAGATCGGGATGCTGCTTGTGCAGCTCGCCCAGCCGCGGGAACAGGCGTTGGCTGGCGAACAATGGCAACATGCCCAGTCGAACCCGCATCGTCCGCGCGCCGCCGGTAGCACTCTCGATAGCCGCGCCCAGCGCATCGAGCGCGGGCGCGATTTCCTTGATCAGGGCATGGCCGTTCTGATTGAGTTCCAGCTGCTGGTGTTTGCGCTCGAAGAGGTTGTAGCCCAGAAATCGCTCGAGCGCCTGGATGCGGCGGCTGAGCGCGGGGGCTGACAGAGCCAGTTCCTCCGCCGCGGCCTTTACCGAGCCGGTGCGCGCGACCTGCACAAAAGCCTCAAGGGCGGTGAGAGGGGGAAGCCTGCGCATCGATGTTTAACGGGACCCAAGTTTATGCTGCATTGCACAACTATGCCGCAAGCGTTCAGCCGACGCCAGAGCGTTTTGAGCCTTTGTTATCTCAACGCTATCCGCGACGCGACGCCAGACGCCAGAGCCGTTCGACAGGCCCCTGCCCCATCGATCGCCGCCAGAGGACCGACCAGACGAGCATCACAGCCCACATTGCCAATACCACCAGCAAAAGCTGCGTCCGCGTCAGCGCCCCGAACAGCCCTCCGCCATAACCGTAGAACAGGCCGGTCATCAGAAGGCTGGTGAGCAGATAATTGGAGAGCGCCAGCCGGCCAATCGTTGCAATGGCCCGAACCAGCGGCGCTTGCGGATGTTGCGCCGCCAACCCCATCGCCATCGAGGCCAGAGCGACGGCCAGGGGCAGACGCAGCGGCACCGACCAGCCGAACAGGGCCGCCTGCGCCGCGAGCGGATCGCCCGACAACAGCACCCAGATGCCAAGGCCCGCCATCGGCACCAGGCCGACCAGCATCGCCCGGTGCCATGTCGCGCGATATTGGGGGACCGGCCACTGGCCCGCCATGAAGCCGCCCTTGAGCATCGCCATGCCAAGCGCGATGAAGGCCAGACATTCAGGCCAGGAATAGAGGATCTGATTCAGCGCCGCCCGCGGCGCGGTGCCGATCCGCTCGGCGAAAATGCCAGCATAGCCACCAGTATAGAGCGCGATCTCATTGGCAACCGCCCGGCTCGCGCCCATGCCGGCCGAGTCCGCATAGGCCTGCCAATGTTCGACGATGGTCGGTGCGGCTCCCGGTGCCAGCGCTGCCGCGCGGAGCGAGAAGGCGGGCCACACCGCCACCAGATTGATCACCCACTGAAGCAACAGCAGTCCCAGCGCGAGCTTGATCAGGCCAAGCGTCTCGAACCGGATGAACAGGGTGGCGATCAGGCCGCATAGGGCCAGCTGGACGAGGATATCCCCCGACCAGAGCAGCAGATAATGCGCTATGCCGATGGGCAGCAGCCACAGCATCCGCCGACGATGCGCCTGCAGCCCATCCCGGCCGTTCATCTCCGCCGACTCGATCACCAGCAGGATGGACGCACCCAGCAGCATCGCGAAAATCGCGCGCATCTTGCCATCGATCAGCAGGAAGGTCGCTAACCAGGTCGCCAGATCCGCCGGCCCTTGCGTCCCCACCGTGAACGGGTTGAACCCCGCCGCAGAGGGCAGCCCGAAGGTTACGATATTGCCGAGCAGGATGCCCATCACGGCGCACCCCCTCAGAAAATCCAGTCCTTCGATCCGAAAGCCCTCATCGGCCATGCGCTGTGCTGTCCCGGTTGCGGGCCGGGCGCATGAGCGGGCCGGCGCCTTGTTCGATTGGTCGTTGCTCTATCGCCTTTTGGCGTGACGTCCACCCCAAGCTGGTGCATTCGCGCGGCGATGGTCAGCGACTGCAAGACACGCATCGGCGCCGCATTCGGCGCGGCGGCGCCCCGCTATGAGGGCGATGCAGGCGTGCACCGCCATGTCGCCATGCGCCTGCTCGACTTTGCGACGGGCGGCACCGATGCCGGCGCCCGCGATCCGGCAACCGTGCTGGAGATCGGCTGCGGCACCGGCCTGCTAACGCGGCTGATTGCGCAGCGCTGGCCCAATGCGGCGCTCACCGCCACCGACATCGCGCCCGGCATGATCGCGGCGATGCGTGAGGCCGGCAGCCCGGCGCGGCTGCTGCTGATGGATGGAGAACGCGCGGATCTGGGCACCGAGCGCTTCGACCTCATTCTCTCCAGCCTCGCCTTCCAGTGGTTCGAGGATTTGCCGGCGGCCCTCGCCCGCCTGCACGGCCTTTTGGCGCCGGGCGGGAGCCTATGCTTCGCCACGATGGGCGCCGAGAGCTTCAGTGACTGGCGCGCGGCCCATGCGCGTGAAGGGCTGGTCTGCGGCTTACGCGACTATCCGGACCGCGATGAGGTGGCCGCGATGGCGCAGGCTTTGGGCCAGTGCGATCTTGCCGAGGAGTTGGTCCCGCTGCCCGCGCCCGGCGGGCTGGCGCTGGCCCGGCATTTCCACGCGATCGGCGCGCGGGTGCCGCAGCCCGGCTATCGCCGCCTTGCGCCCACTTCGCTCCGCCGCGTGATGGCGCGGTTCGATGCGGATGGCGGAGCTTCAAACTACCACATCATCTATGGCAGGCTGTGGCATGACTGATCGACCGACCCTGCGCAGGGCAGTAGCCGAGGATGCCGAAGCCCTGGCGAGGCTGAAGCTTACCTGCTTTCGCGAGACCTTTCTGGAGGACTTCGCGGTCCCCTATCCGCCCGATGACCTCGTCCGGTTCGAAATCGAGGCCTATGGCGCGCAGGCCGTCGCCCGCGAACTGGCGGACCCGACCCACGCCAGCTGGGTGTGCTCTACGGTTGCCGGAGAGCTGGTCGCCTACGCCCATGCCGGGCCGAGCAAGCTGCCGCACCCCGAGGTCACCGCGCACTCCGGCGAACTCTATCAACTCTACGTCCGTCGCGGCCATCAAGGGTACGGGTTGGGAGGCGCCTTGCTGAAAAGCGCGCTGGATTGGCTTGCAGAGCGCTATCCGGGGCCAAGCTGGCTCGGCGTCTGGTCCGGCAACGACCGGGCGCAGGCGGTCTACTCCGCCGCCGGCTTCCACAAGGTCGGCGATTATCTGTTCCATGTCGGTGACCACCGCGACGAGGAATATATTCTGCGCCGCGACTGAAAGCGATGCAGCGTTTCTGCCGCCCGACGAACCGCAGCCCCGTTTAGAGTTTTGCCATAGTTCGGCGCCTAGCCTGCGCCAGAACGACACGGTGCCAAAAGCCGTGGCAAAGCTTGGAACGGACGGACAAGATGCGGGCTGCAGAAATCCTCAACAGGTCGGACGTGCCGCGCGGACAGCGGATATGGATGGGGCTCGCCTCAAGCCTGCTGGCGCTCTCGCTGGCCGGCTGCGGTGGCAGTGACAGCGGCGGTGGCGGTGGCGGATCGACGCCGATCACGGTCGCGCCGACACCAACCCCTACGCCAGCGCCGACCCCAGCGCCCACACCCACGCCAAGTCCTACGCCGACGCCGACCCCCACCCCAACGCCGACAAGTTGGACGGCGGCGGCGGCCGCGCTCTACGATACCCAGCCGAATGTCGCCTCGTGCAACATCGGCGTGCTCAAGACCAGCGTGCGGATGGACATGCTGGCCAAGGTGAATGCGGTGCGCGCGCTGCATGGGCTTCCCGCCGTCGTTTACGCTGCGTCTGCCAATCAGGGCGTCGACGATTCCTCGCTCATGATGGCCGCGAACAGGACGCTGGACCACAATCCTCCACCCACATGGACATGCTACACGACCGCAGGTCGCGACGCCGCTGCCTCGGGCAATCTCATCGGCGGATGGGGGTCATTGCCATGGCGGACCGAAGACGATCTGCTGGCGGGGTGGATGACGGAGCGCAATAGCCTCTCGATCGGCCACCGTCGCTGGATCCTGAACCCGTTCCTCGGTCAGATTGCTTATGGGCGGTCCGTGTATCAGCTGCCTTCGGGCGAACGCGCAGATGGCGCGACGATGAAGGTCTTTGGTTTCAGCACCAGCGTCGCGGCACCCGCCCCGAGCAGCCTGCCCGATTTCATCGCCTATCCGCAGGGCAACTATCCGCAGCGCTACTTCGGCGCGAGCGACATTCTCTCATTCACCGTGCTCGCCAACAAGACCGGGGCCTATGGCGCCAACGGAAACGTCGGCTTTAGCGGCGCCATCATCACGGTCAGCAGCGGTGGCACGAGCCTGCCTGTCACCAACGTGAAGTATGACAATGACGGATATGGGGTGCCGAACAACATCGAGTGGCGGGTGACGGGCCTGCAGGCCAACACGACCTACACCGTCAAGATTGTAGGCATCACCGGCGCCCCGCAGAGCGGCTACGAATACACGTTCCGCATGGTGCCCTGACCCGGCCGCATGGTGCCCTGACCCGGCACCGACGGGCGCCGGTCAGGCGTCCATCAGGGCCGGGAAGAAGCCTTCATGCGCGGTGCGCAGATCGGCCAGCGCGACCGAGTGATCGCTCTCCGGCAGCTCGAAGATGATGCGATTGGCAATGGTGCGACCCAGCCGCGCGACCGTGACGCCGCGCGCCTCGGCATGGCTGAGCATCTCGACCAGCGCCGCATCCCGCACAGTCACGACATACAGGCCCTGATCCTCGGCGAAATAGGTTTCCGCCGTCGTGCCGGCCAGCGGCTGATCGAGGATCGCGCCGATGCCGCCGGCAAGCGCCATCTCCGTCACCGCGACGGCGACGCCGCCATCCGACACGTCGTGACAGGCCGTGATGGCGCCGCAGCGAATGGCCTCGCGCACGAAATCGCCGGTCCGGCGCTCGGTGGCGAGATCGACCGGCGGCGGCGGCCCCGCATCGCGGCCTTCCAGCCCATGGACCTGCCGCAGCCAGAGTGACTGGCCGAGCGATCCGGTGCGCTCACCGACGAGGAAGATGATGTCGCCCACGTCCTTGAACGCGATGGTGCACATCCGCTCGACATCCGGGAGCAGGCCGACCCCGCCGATCGCCGGCGTGGGCAGGATCGCGCTGCCGCCGCCCGTCGCCTTCGACTCATTGTAGAGCGAGACGTTGCCCGACACGATGGGATAATCGAGCGCCCGGCAGGCCTCGCTCATGCCCTCGAGACAGCCGACGATCTGGCCCATGATCTCCGGGCGCTGCGGATTGGCGAAGTTGAGGCAATTGGTGATGGCGAGCGGCTGGCCGCCGACCGCCGTGATGTTCCGCCACGTCTCGACCACCGCCTGGCGGCCGCCCTGCACCGGATCGGCATAGCAATAACGCGGCGTGCAGTCGGTGCTCATCGCCAGCGCCTTCCTGGTGCCATGCACGCGCACGACGGCAGCGTCACCACCCGGCGCCTGCGCGGTGTCGGCGCCGACCATGTGGTCATATTGCTCCCAGATCCAGCGGCGCGATGCGAGATCAGGCGAGCCCATCAGCGCGAGCAGATCGGCGGCCGGGTCCTTGCTATCGGGCGCGCTGGCGAGCGGTGCGAGCGGCGGAGTCGGCACATGCGGGCGATCGTAGAGCGGGGCGTCGTCGGCCAGCGGGCCGAGCGGAATGTCGCAGACGGTCTCGCCATGGTGGACCAGCACCATCCGGCCCGTATCGGTCACTTCGCCGATGACCGCGAAATCCAGCTCCCATTTGTGGAAGATCGCCTCGGCAAAGGCCTCCTTGCCGGGCTTGAGCACCATAAGCATCCGCTCCTGGCTCTCCGAGAGCATCATCTCATAGGCGGTCATGCCGGTTTCGCGCTGGGGCACCTTGTCCATGTCCAGCCGGATGCCCACGCCACCCTTGGACGCCATTTCCACCGACGAGCTGGTCAAGCCTGCCGCGCCCATGTCCTGAATCGCGACGATGGCGTCAGACGCCATCAGTTCGAGGCAGGCCTCGATCAGCAGCTTCTCGGTGAACGGATCGCCGACCTGAACGGTGGGGCGCTTCTCTTCGGAGTCCTCGCCGAAATCGGCCGAGGCCATGGTCGCGCCATGGATGCCGTCACGCCCGGTCTTGGACCCGACATAGACGATCGGGTTGCCGACGCCGGAGGCTGCGGAATAGAAGATCTTGTCCGTCTCCGCGACGCCCACGGTCATCGCATTGACGAGGATGTTGCCATCATAAGCGGCATGGAAATTGGTCTCGCCGCCGACCGTCGGCACGCCCACGCAATTGCCGTAACCGCCAATGCCCCGCACCACGCCGGAGATAAGGTGCTTCATGCGCGGATGATCGGGCCGGCCGAAGCGCAACGCGTTCATGTTCGCGATCGGACGCGCGCCCATGGTAAACACGTCGCGCAGGATGCCGCCGACACCCGTCGCCGCGCCCTGATAGGGCTCGATGTAGCTCGGGTGGTTATGGCTTTCCATCTTGAAGATCGCCGCCTGGCCGTCCCCAATGTCGATGACGCCGGCATTCTCGCCAGGGCCGCAGATCACCCAGGGCGCCTCGGTCGGCAACTTCTTCAGGTGGATGCGGCTGGACTTGTACGAGCAATGCTCACTCCACATCACCGAGAAGATGCCAAGCTCCGTGATATTCGGCTCGCGGCCGATGGCGTTCACAACGCGCTCATATTCCTCGGGGGTGAAACCGTGTTCGGCGACGATTTCGGGGGTGATGCCTGAGGCGCTTGGGGTGGTGCTGGTCGACATGAGCGGCCTTTATCGCCGCCAGCGGGCGGGCACAACCGCCCGATCGGCCCTTGTAACGAAAAAGGCCGACCCTCTCGGGTCGGCCATTCTTTGAGCATTGGCCCGCCAAGGCGAGCCATGCGGTTGAACCATGACCGGCCGGTCAGCCCGCCTTGCAGGCCTGGCCGTTATACGTGACCGTCTCGCCGGCGCCTTCCAGCTTCGTCGCGCCATCGGCGGAAACGAAGGGCTGGCCGGCTTCCGGTGCCTTGAGACCGGTGATCGGGCCGCCACGTTCGGTGCGCAGGTTCGCCGTCACATCGTCCGTCATGAAGTCGACGAAGATCAGGCTGTTGTCCTTGCAGCGATAGGTGGTGCTGGCACGGAGCATGGGGGGCAGGGCGACGTTACCGGCATTTGCCAGTTCCGCAGCCATTGGGTCATTCGTGCCAGTGTTGAAGGTTTCAGGCTCGGACTTGCACGCAGACAAGGCGAGCGCGGCCGCGCAAAGCGCGATTGAGGGGTATGTGAGGGTTTTCATAGCCCCGCGGCTATTGCGATTCGCTCCCGCGAGGTCAACTTGATTTGCGTGACAATACGCCATTTTTCGGGGGAGCGTAGAGAGCACGCTTGACCCTGTGGGGGAGCCGGGTCAATGCATGGGCATGGCAGACGAGACCGATAGCGGCACCCTCAGCTTCGAGGACGCGCTCAAGCGCCTGGAGGCGATTGTCCAGCAACTGGAGCGCGGCGACGTGCCGCTGGACCAGTCCATCACCCTTTATCGCGAGGGCGAGGATCTGCGGCTGCAATGCCAGAAGCGGCTCGATGCCGCGCAGGCCCGGATCGAGCAGATCACGGCGAGCGCCGATGGGTCCGCCGCGCGGACGGCCCCTTATCCCAGTGAATGATCCGCTGATGCGCCAGCAGGCCGGAACCCGGCTCGAAACCGCCCTGACGGAGATTGCCGAGGCGATCGACGTGCAGTTCGACCGGCTGCTGCCCGTGCCGGACGACCAGCGCGCCCGGCTTTATGAAGCGATGCGCTACAGCGCTATCGGCGGCGGCAAGCGCCTGCGCCCGCTTCTGGTCAAGGCAAGCTGCGACCTCTTCAACATCGGTTGGGAAAGCGCGGTGCGCGCCGGCCTCGCCGTCGAGTGCATCCACGTCTATTCGCTGATCCACGACGATCTGCCCGCGATGGACAATGACGATATGCGGCGCGGCAAGCCGACGGCCCATCGCGCCTTCGATGAGGCGACGGCGATCCTCGCCGGCGACTGCCTGCACGACCTCGCCTTCGCGGTGCTTGCGGACGAGCGCACCCATGCCGATGCGACCGTGCGCTGCGAACTGATCGCCAGCCTGGCCCAGGCCAGCGGCCCGGCGGGCATGGCCGGCGGGCAGATGATGGACCTCGTCGCTGAAACGACGCAGTTCGATCTGCCGGCGATCACGCGACTGCAGTTGCTCAAGACCGGCGCGCTCATTGTCTTCTGCCTGGAAGCCGGCGCCATTTTCGCGCGGATCCCCGAGGACCGGCGCACAAGCCTGCGCGGCTATGCCCATGATGTGGGCCTGGCTTTCCAGATCGCCGACGATCTGCTCGACATCGAAGGGGATGCCGCCGTCACCGGCAAGGCCGTGGGCAAGGACGCCGCTGCTGGCAAGGCCACCTTCGCCTCATTGATGGGCGTGGAGAAGGCCCGGCAGCAGGCATCCCTGCTGGTGGCGCAGGCCAAGGACCATCTGCGCGATTTTGGCGAGGAAGCCGATCTGCTGCGCGACATTGCCGATTTCGCGATCAGCCGCAGCTATTAAGGACGCGCACATGGTTCACCGCATCGGCCTTTATCCGGGAACCTTCGACCCTATCACGCTCGGCCATATGGACATCATCCGGCGCGGATCGAAGCTGGTCGACAGGCTGGTGATCGGCGTGACGACCAATCCCAGCAAGTCGCCTTTGTTCACGCTGGACGAGCGGCTGGCGATGATCCGGCGGGAATGCGCGGGGATCGATGCGGACATCGACGTGCGGCCCTTCGATTCGCTGCTGATCGATTATGCCCGCTCGGTCGGCGCTTCGCTGATCCTGCGCGGCCTGCGCGCGGTGGCGGACTTCGAATATGAGTATCAGATGGCGGGCATGAACCAGTATCTCGATGCCAGCATCGAGACGGTGTTCCTGATGGCCGACGTTGCGCTGCAGCCCATTGCCTCGCGTCTGGTGAAGGAAATCGCAGGGCTGGGCGGCGACATCGGCAAGTTCGTTTCGCCCGGTGTTCGCACCGATGTGATGGCCCGGCTCGGCATGAGCGTCGACGTCGGCAGGGCAGACGAGACTTGACGGGTCATCATTGGTTCAGCCATGCGACGCTAGTTGGCGGCCGGGCCCGGTTCGGCCGTGAAATGAGGATGGACGACATGCGTGTTACCCGACTGTTTGGCTCCGGCATTGCGCTTGCCGCCGCCTGCGGCCTCATGCTGGCCAGCGCCAATTCCGCGCAGGCCCAGCCGGGCGGCGGTGCGCAGGATGCCCTGGCGAAGGCCGAAATGGCGGCCCGCGCGCAGAAGGATGCCGACGCCCTGCGCGAGGACGCGGAGAAGTCCAAGGACAAGCCGCTCGTCGCAATGACGCCGGTCACGCCCGAAAACACCTGGGTGCTGACCCTCTCGGACGGCGCCACCGTACGCATCCTCCTGCGCCCGGACGTGGCCCCCGGCCATGTCGAGCGGATCAAGACGCTGACACGGGAAGGCTTCTACAACGGCCTCAAGTTCCACCGCGTGATCGATGGCTTCATGGCGCAGGGCGGCGACCCCAAGGGCGATGGCACCGGCGGATCGCCCCTGCCGGATCTCAAGCAGGAGTTCAGCTGGCTGCCGCACATGCGGGGGACCGTCTCCATGGCGCGCGCGCAGAGCGATGACAGCGCCAACAGCCAGTTCTTCATCATGCTGATGCCGCGCATGCAACTCGACCACAAATATACGGTTGTGGGCCGGGTGATCGATGGCATGGCCGGTGTCGACCAGATCGCCAAGGGCGAGCCGCCGGCCCAGCCGACGACCATCGTGCGCGCCTATATCCAGAGCGATCAGCAGGCCTCTGCACCGGCCGGCAGCAACACCGCAGGCTGATCACGCCGATACGCGCGAGGGATTACCGGCCAGCCGCACCGCGCTGACCGGCACCTGTTCAACGCCCGGCGCAGGCGCTAAGGGCGCCAGCCATGCGCGTTGACCTTTTCGATTTCGACCTGCCGCCCGAGCGGATTGCCCTGCGTCCGGCCTCGCCCCGCGATGCGGCCCGAATGCTGGTGCTCGAAGGCCAGGACGGGGGCCTGCGCGACATGGGCGTGCGCGATCTGCCGACCGTGCTCCGTGCCGGCGACTGCCTTGTCTTCAACGATACGCGCGTCATCCCCGCCCAGTTGGAGGGGCAACGCGGCGAAGCGAAGGTGGGCGTCACGCTTCACAAGCGCCTCGGCCCGCGTGACTGGCAGGTCTTTGTGCGCAATGCCAAACGGGTTCGGCCCGGCGACAACATCGCCTTTGCGCAAGGCGTGCAGGCACAGGCCGGCGAGCGGGACGCGGATGGCGGCATGACGCTCAGCTTCCTGGGTGACGAGCCGGTTGAGCTGCTGCTCGAACGCGCCGGCCAGATGCCCCTGCCCCCCTATATCGCCAGCAAGCGGCCCACCGACCAGCAGGACCGCGAGGATTATCAGACGATGTTCGCGCAGGAGCCGGGTGCCGTCGCGGCGCCCACCGCAGCGCTGCACTTCACGCCCGGCCTCGTCGCAGCGCTCGCCGAGGCCGGCATTGGCCAGGCGACGCTGACCTTGCATGTCGGCGCCGGCACCTTCCTGCCGGTCAAGGCCGACGATACCGACGAACACCGCATGCATGCCGAATGGGGGCGGATCGACCAGGCGACGGCGGATCGGCTGAATGCAGTCCGCGCCAAAGGCGGCCGGCTGATCGCGGTGGGCACGACCAGCCTGCGCCTCCTCGAAAGCGCCACCGGGGAAGATGGCATCATTCGGCCGTTCGCGGACGAGACGCGCATCTTCATCACCCCGGGCTATCGCTTCCGCGCCATTGATGGACTGATGACGAATTTCCACCTGCCCCGCTCGACCCTGTTCATGCTGGTCAGCGCGCTGATGGGGCGCGAGCGGATGCAGGCAGCCTATGCCCATGCCATCGCGCAGGGTTATCGCTTCTACAGCTATGGCGATGCGAGCCTGCTGCTCCCCTGAGGGCGGGCAGCAGCGGGGGCCTAGATCAGCCCGAGCCGGCCAAGATCGGCCGCCAGCTGATCGGGCAGCATGTCGCCGCCCTCGCCATCTCCCATGTCCGGCGGCGCATCCTCGTGAGCCAGATAGCGCCAACCCTGATGGGCGCGCTTGGGCCGTGGCACCACCGGAATGAGTCGCGGCGCAAGGCGTATCCATTGCCGCCCGTCCGACCGCGCCTCGAACCCGAGCAGCGGGCTACGCCCGACGATCTGATGCGCCAGTACCCAATAGAGCGACCCGCCGGCCATCTCCTCATGCCGCTTGGGCAAATAGCGCGTCGTCAACCGCGCCTCGCCACCCTCTCCGGCCTGCGCGTGGCTTTCCAGCCACTCCCGCAAGGTGGCGGCGCTCTCCGACTGGAAGGCGATCTTGGTCATATGAAGGGGCATGATGCCGATCTAGGGCGTGGGGGCGAATTGGCAATGGCGGGAAGCGGTGGGGCGGGAGCGGTGGTTGGTTGCCTGGTTCCGCGTCCGCCACCCAAGCGGTTAGCGAAGCAGTTAGGTTATCGAGGGCGGGCGTATTCTACCCTCTCCCCTGAGGGAGAGGGATGCGCAGACTTGGCAGCGTGCTGCCTAGTCGAAGCTGGGAGAGGGGTATGCGATCCGCTGGATCGCGCGGATCAAAGATCCGCCACCCCTCATCCAACTCCGCCTAGCCGCCTATTGGCGACAAGGCTCCGTATCCTTCTCCCTCAAGGGGAGAAGGTTGAAGACTCGGCAGCAATGTCGTCCTATTCGCTTAGACGCTTTGCTGCCGCGCAGCAGTCAAATCGCCACCGAAGCGCTCTCCTGACCCGCTATTGGCACCACCTCTGCCGCCACCCAAAGCCCCCACAATAGTTTCCCTTCGGCCTGCTAAAGCAAGCGTCGGTTGCGGGCTTGGGTGCTCGAACGCATCTACCACCCATGGCGCACTCTGAGTCCTTTACGGCCGGCACGGTCTATCTCGTTGGCGCAGGTCCGGGCGATCCTGATCTGCTGACGGTGCGTGGTGCCCGCTTGATCGGCCGGGCGAGCCTGATCGTGCATGACGGTTTGGTCGATGCCTCCATCCTCGCTTTGGCCTCGCCGGAGGCGGAGCTGATCTCGGTCGCCAAGCAGCGCTCGCGCCATTCGATGAAGCAGGAGGCGATCAATTCGCTGCTCGTCGGCGAGGCGCTTTCGGGCCGGGATGTCGTGCGCCTCAAGGGCGGCGATCCCTTCATTTTCGGGCGTGGCGGCGAAGAGCTGGAGGCCTGCCGCGAGGCTGGCGTGCGCTGCGAGGTCGTGCCTGGCATCAGCGCAGCCGTCGGCGGCGGCGCCAGTGCCGGCCTGCCGCTCACGCATCGCGAGGACGCCAGCATCGTCAGCTTCGTAGCGGGACAGTGCAAAGGTCTTTCCGAGCAGAATTGGGTCGGCCTTGCCGGGCCGGGTCGCACGCTCGTCATCTATATGGGCCTCGCGACCAGCCAGGATATTGCCGAGAAGCTGATGCGCGACGGGCTCTCGCCCTCGACGCCGGTCGCGGTGATCGAGAAAGCCACGCGCCCTGATCAGCGGGTGCTGCGCAGCCTGCTCGCCGATCTTGGCGATCTCGTGGCGCGCGAGGCGGTCGAGAGTCCGGCGCTGATCGTGGTGGGCGAGGTCGTGCGGCATGCCGACGCGCTCGATTGCCTGCCGCTCGGGTCATTTCACATTGAGCACAGCACAGGTGCGGGGAGCCACTGACGACATGAATATCCTGACCGGCAATGATCTCGCCACCGGCGACGTCATCTGGTGGACTGGCCAAGGCTGGTCCATCCATGTGAACGACGCCGTGGACGTCGGCGAGAAGGGCGCGGAAATCGCCCAGGCCGAAGCCGCCGCGCGTCGCGTGAACGAAGCCTATGTGATCGACGGCGAGCAGGACGGCGAGGGCAATATCCGCCCCGCCCATATCAAGGAGCGCATCCGCGCGCTCGGCCCGACCGTGCGCCTCGACCTGAGCCTCAAACCCGCCGACCCCAATGCCGGCAACTGGGTGATCTGACATGTACCAATATGACACTTACGATCAGGCGATGGTGGATGCCCGCGTTGCCGAATTCCGCGACCAGACCCAGCGTCGCCTCGACGGGCAGCTGAGCGAGGCGCAGTTCCGCCCGCTCCGCCTGATGAACGGCCTGTATCTCCAGCTGCACGCCTATATGCTGCGCGTCGCCATTCCCTATGGCACGCTGTCGGGCAAGCAGATGCACATGCTCGCCCACATCGCGCGCAAATATGACCGCGATTACGGCCATTTCACCACCCGCCAGAACATCCAGTATAACTGGATCAAGCTCGCGGATGCGCCGGATATTCTGGCCGATCTCGCATCGGTGGAGATGCACGCCATCCAGACCAGCGGCAACTGCATCCGCAATATCTCGTCCGACCAATATGCCGGCGTCTCCGCCGACGAGGTCGCCGATCCGCGCCCGCTCGCGGAGCTGCTGCGCCAGTGGTCGAGCTTCCACCCGGAGTTCACCTATCTGCCGCGCAAGTTCAAGATCGCGGTGATCGCGAGCGCAGAGGATCGCGCGGCCATGCGCCTGCATGACATCGGCATCGAGCTGGTGAAGAAGGATGACGAGATCGGCGCCCGCGTGTTCGTGGGTGGCGGCATGGGCCGCACGCCGATGGTCGCGCCGGAAATCCGCGACTTCGTGCCCTTCGCCGAAATCGTCTCCTATCTGGAGGCGTGCCTGCGGGTCTACAATCGCCACGGCCGACGCGACAACAAGTACAAGGCGCGGATCAAGATCCTCGTCCACGAAATGGGCCGGGAGGAATATACCCGCCAGGTCGAGGAAGAGTTCGCGCACATGAAGACGCTCGGGCTCGATCCGCCGCTCGCCGAACTGGCGCGCATTGCCGATCACTTCGCGCCGCCCGCCTATGAGACCGGCCTTTCGGACGAGATCGATCTCTCCGACCGTGATTTCGCGGCCTGGGTGAGCACGCAGGTGAAGCCGCACAAGGTGCCGGGCTATGCCATCGTCAACATCAGCCTGAAGCCCATCGGCGGCATTCCGGGCGATGCTTCCTCCGCGCAGATCGACCTGATGGCCGAGCTGGCCGAGAAATACAGCTTCGATGAGCTGCGCGTCACCCACGCCCAGAACATCGTGCTGGCGCATGTGAAGAAGGCGGATCTCTACGCGCTGTGGAAGGCGCTGGAAGAAGCCGATCTCGGCACCGCCAATCTCGATCTCATTAGCGACATCATCGCCTGCCCGGGCCTCGATTATTGCAGCCTTGCCAATGCACGCTCGATCCCGGTTGCGCAGAAGATCGCGCAGCGCTTCTCCGATCTCGATCGGCAGAAGGAGCTGGGCGAGCTGAAGCTGAAGATCAGCGGTTGCATCAATGCCTGCGGCCACCATCATGCCGGCAATATCGGCATTCTCGGCGTCGACCGGAAGGGTGTGGAGAATTACCAGCTCCTGCTTGGCGGCTCCGGCGCGGACGATGTCAGCCTCGGCCAGATCACTGGTCCTGGTTTCGACGAGAACGGCATTGTCGATGCGGTCGAGAAGGCCACCAACGTCTATCTCGCAAACCGTCAGGAGGGCGAGCGCTTCGTCGACACCTTCCGCCGGATCGGCATGGCCCCGTTCAAGGAGGCACTTTATGCTTGAATATCTGTCCCTGCGTGAAGGCGGCGAGGCAGCCGAACTGCCCGCCGTGACGTTGGAGGCCTTTTCCGGCCAGAGCAATTCGGCTGCGGTGCGCATCGAGCCGGGCGAGGACGCCCGCGAGTTGCTGCCGCATCTGGACCGCGTGGCGCTGGTGGAAGTGAACTTCCCCGTATTCGGCGACGGACGCGGCTATTCGGCGGCACGCATCCTGCGTGAGGCTGGCTATGCCGGCGAGTTGCGCGCGGTGGGCGATGTCGCGATCGACCAGATCAGTCACATGGTTCGCTGCGGGTTTGACAGCTTCCGGCCGGACAAGCCGCTCGACCCCGCTTTGGTCGAAGCGGCGCTGACCCGCTTCCCAGGTGTCTACCAGAAGACCGTCGATCCGCGCGCGCCGATCTGGGCGCAGCGCCACGGAGCAAGCAATGGCTGAAGCCGCTCGCCAGATCGACCGGATCGACGCCGCCCCGCGCTGGACGCAGGCGGATGCGGACGCGCTCAACGAGCGCTTCGCAGGCGTGGATGCAGGCACGATGCTCAAGACGCTGTTCGCCGAGGATGCGCTCGGCACGGTCGCCGTCGTCTCCTCCTTCGGCACGGAAAGCGCGGTGCTGCTCCACCTCATTGCACAGGCGGACAAGAGCGTGCCGGTGATCTTCGTCGACACCCTCAAGATGTTCCCGGAAACGCTGGACTATCGCGATACGCTGATCCGCACCCTCGGCTTCACCGATAGCCGCGTGGTCGAACCGAAGGCCGATGTGCTCGCGGCGAAGGACGACAAGGGTCTGCGCTGGTCCTACGACCCCGATGGCTGCTGCGAAATCCGCAAGGTCGAGCCGCTGGCCCGCGCCAAGCAGGGCCTTGATGCGTGGATTAGCGGACGCAAGGCCTTCCAGTCCGTGACGCGCCAGAATCTGCCGCGCTTCGAGATCGAGGACGGGCGCCTGAAGATCAATCCGCTGGGTGATTGGGACAAGGCGGCGCTGGAAGCCTATTTCACCGCGCACGACCTGCCCCGCCATCCGCTGGAAGCACAGGGCTATCTCTCGATCGGCTGCGAACCCTGCACCAGCAAGGTGATGCCGGGCGAAGACCCGCGTGCCGGCCGCTGGCGCGGCTGGGACAAGGTGGAATGCGGTATCCACACCAGCTCGACGCCGCTGGCGGACCCGGAAGACCCGGCCAACCAGCCGGCGTTTTGACGGGAAGCTCGGCGTCGAAAGCCTCGGGGCCTGTCCGGGATCGCCGCTTCATCTATCGTCACCCCGGGCTTGAACCGGGGTCCAGCTTTCCCCGCCGCACTGCCCGCTCCCCGCAGAGCTTCGCAGAAGCAGAGAGAGTCGATCGCTCCCAAGAGAAGCGGGACCCCGGGTCAAGCCCGGGGTGACGGCGGGAATTGATGCGAATTCATCCAACCCTTCCGTTTAGCGCCGCCGGCAGCTAGGCCGTAGGAACCTTCACCCCGATCGCCGCCCCAGCCGAAAGCCCCCATGCCCACCTCCCCCACCCCCTATGACGCCATCATCCTGGGCGCCGGCGCAGCGGGGCTGATGTGTGCGGCGGTCGCTGGGCAGCGGGGGCGCAAGGTGCTGCTGCTCGATCATGCCGATGAGCCGGGCAAGAAAATCCTCATTTCCGGTGGCGGGCGGTGCAACTTCACCAATCTCCATACCGCGCCGGATCGCTACCTCTCCGGCAACCGCCATTTCGCCAAATCGGCGCTGAGTCGCTACACCGCGCAGGATTTCCTAGCGCTGGTCGAGCGTTATGACATCGCCTGGCACGAGAAGACGTTGGGGCAACTCTTCTGTGACGGCAGCGCGCGGCAGATCGTCGCCATGCTCCTGGAGGAGTGCGCGAAGGGCGCTGTCGACATCGCCTGCGCCTGCCCGATCCGGGAGGTCACCCATGCCGATGGCCAGTACCACGTCGACACCCCGCGTGGCATCGCGACTGCGCCGGCGCTGGTCATCGCCACCGGCGGGCCATCGATCCCCAAGATGGGCGCGACCGGCTTTGCCTATGACCTCGCCCGCCAGTTCGGCCTCAAGGTCGTGCAGCCGCGCCCGGCGCTGGTGCCGCTGACCCTGAGCAGTGACGATGCCCTGTTCCGCGAGCTCTCTGGCGTCTCGGCCGATGTCGTTGCCCGCGCCGGCAAGACGCGCTTTCGCGAGGCGGCACTGTTCACGCATCGCGGGCTTTCCGGTCCGGCAATCCTGCAAATCTCCTCCTACTGGCGCCATGGCGAGGGCGTCGGCATCGATTTTCTGCCCGATCATCCGCGCGACTGGCTACTTGCCGCCAAGCGCGAGGCCCCGCGCATGACCCTGCGCCGCCTGCTCCGCGCCGCTCTGGCCGAGCGCCTCGCGGACCGGCTGGCAGCCGATCTCGCGCTGGATGCAGAGCTCGGCAATCTGCCCGACCGCGCCCTTGCCGCGGCGCAGGCGCGGTTGGCGGACTGGACGTTCATGCCCAATGGCAGCGAGGGCTATGCCAAGGCGGAGGTGACAGCGGGCGGCGTCGATACCGCCGGCCTATCCTCGCAGACGGTGGAGGCCAAGGCGGTTCCGGGCCTGTATGTGATCGGCGAGGCGGTGGATGTGACCGGCTGGCTGGGCGGGTACAATTTCCAGTGGGCCTGGGCCAGCGCTCATGCGGCGGGCCAGGCTATTTAAGTCCGCCGCACCGTCAGGGCACCCACGTGCTCCTGCGAAGGCAGGAGCCCAGGGCGGAAAAGCCGGTCGATTGCGCCCTGGGTTCCTGCCTTCGCAGGAACACAACATCAGCCACAACCGCCCCTAGCCGCCGGGAAGAGCTCAGGCGCCCTCCTTCAATCCTTCACTCATAACCATCATCCGCCCCGGCATAGCTATCGTCCGCCAGATCGGTGAACCGCGTGATCTTGGAATCGAAGTAGAGCCTCACCTTGCCCGTGGCGCCGTGGCGCTGCTTGGCGACGATCAGCTCGGAATGGCCGGTGATCCGGTCCATCTTCTCGCGCCAGGCGGCATAAGCGCCCTCGTCCTCGATCTTGGGCTCCTTGCTCATCTCATAATAGTCCTCGCGATAGAGGAACCACACCATGTCGGCGTCCTGCTCGATCGAGCCGGATTCGCGCAGGTCCGAGAGTTGCGGGCGCTTGTCCTCGCGGCTTTCCACCGCGCGGCTGAGCTGGGAGAGCGCGATCACCGGCACCATCAGCTCCTTGGCGAGCGTCTTCAAACCACGGCTGATCTCGGAGATCTCGTTGACGCGGCTATCGCCGGTCTTGCCCGAGCCTTGCAGAAGCTGGAGATAGTCGACCACGATCATGCCGATATTGTGCCGGCGCTTGAGGCGGCGGGCACGGGTGCGCATCGCCGCGATGGTGAGGCCAGCGGTATCGTCAATGAACAGGGGCAGATCCTGCAACTCGCGCGAGGCGCGGACGAGGTTCTGGAACTCGCTATGGTTGATCCGCCCCATGCGCAGCTTCTCGCCGCTGATGCCCGACTGCTCGGCGAGAATACGCGTCGCCAGCTGGTCGGCGGACATTTCCAGGTTGAAGATGGCAACCGGCGCGCCGATCGACTTTTCCGGCGGGATGCCGTCGGCCATGTCGCGCATCCAGCGGCTGGCGGCATTGTAAGCAATGTTGGTTGCCAGCGAGCTCTTGCCCATGCCGGGGCGCCCGGCAACGATGATGAGGTCCGACGGATGAAGGCCACCGGTGCGGTTGTTCAGGCCATCCAGGCCCGAGGTGATGCCCGAGACATGGCCGCCGGAATTGAGCGCCTTCTCCGCCATGCCGACCGCAAGCCGCGTGGCCTGCGCGAAGGTCTTCATGCTGCCGGTGTCACCGCCCTGCTCGGCCACGGCATAGAGCGCCAATTCCGCCTGCTCGATCTGCCCCTTGGGGTCGATGGCATCGGAGGTGTCGAGCGCCTTGTCCACCAGCTCCCGTCCGACGCCGACCAGCTCGCGCAGCAGCGCCAGATCATAGACCTGCCGGGCAAAATCGCGCGCGCCGATCACCGCCGCGCCGCTGCCGGTGAGCTGCGCAAGATAGGCCGGGCCGCCCAGTTCCTTGAGCGCGGGATCGCTTTCCAGCAGCGGCTTCAGCGTGACCGGATTGGCGACCATGTTGCGATCGACCAGCTTGAGGATCGCCTCATAGATGCGCCCGTGCAGCGGCTCGAAGAAATGCTCGGCGCGCAGCTCCATCTGCACGTCCTCGACGATCCGGTTGTCGATCATCAACGCGCCGATCAGCGCAGCCTCCGCCTCCACATTGCGCGGCATACGGGCTTCAGAGCCGGGCACATCGGGCACCGGGGCAAGACGGATCGTGTTTTCTGACATGGGGGACGCATTGTCCTCTCTTCCGAGGTGCGGCGCAAGAGCCGAGGGTGTGCGCCCTGTGGAACCTGGGGATAACAATGGGGATGGTTTTTGGAAGTGGCCACCTAAACTCCGTCACCCCGGGCTTGACCCGGGGTCCCGCTTCTCATCACATCAGCCCATGGATCGGGAACGGCAGGGCGGCTGGGTCTACATCATGGCAGATCGCTATCGCGGCACGATGTATGTCGGCGTGACCGCTCATCTCGGCGCGCGCGTTCTCCAGCATCGCAGCGGAACGGGATCCGACTTCTGCGCCCGTTATGGATTGACCCGACTGGTGTGGGCGGAGCCGGGCGAGGACATCGCCCAATGCATCGCTCACGAAAAACGGCTCAAGCGCTGGCGGCGCGAATGGAAGTTCGCGCTGATCGAACGTGATAATCCCGACTGGAAGGACAGGTTCGATCTGCTGGTTTGAAGAAGCGAGACCCCGGGTCGAGCCCGGGGTGACGAGAGAAGAGAGGTCGATCTGCCGCGCAATCCGTGGCACAAACCCTCACCCTAACCCCTTCACCGCCTCCAGAACCTCGGCGGCATGGCCCTTCACCTTCACCTTGGGCCACACGCGCACGATCTTTCCGTCCGCATCGGCCAGGAAGGTCGCGCGCTCGATGCCCATATATTTGCGGCCATAAAGGCTCTTCTCGACCCAGGTGCCGAAGGCCTCGCACACGCTGCCATCGCCATCGGATGCCAGCGTGACGGCGAGGCTGTGCTTGTCGGCGAAGCGCTTGAGCTTGGCCGGCGCGTCCTTGGAGACCGCGATCACCGGCACGCCCAGCGCGCCGAACGCATCGATCAGCCCGGTGAAGTCGATCGCCTCGGTGGTGCAGCCGGGCGTATCGGCCTTGGGGTAGAAATAGACGACCAGCGGCTTGCCACGAAAATCCGCGAGCCGGATCGGCGCCTCGTCCGCACCGGTGAGAGTGACGTCGGGCAGGGTATCGCCTTCGCTCAGCATCATGTCGTTCCTTCCGATGGCGCCGCCTGGCCGGCCAGCGCGTTCCAGCTCGTGGCGATGATCTGCCGCGCGGCATCGATTCGGGCAAGCAGCTCGCCCCAGTCGCGGGCCCCGCAGGCCCGTGCGACCAGCCAGCGGCTTTCCTCCACCGGCTCGCTCGATTGCGGCGCGACGAGGCGGGCGACGACCAGATAGCGGGTCAGCAGGTCCGCCGCTTCGCGCAACGCGCCATCCAGCAGCCCGGCGGCGACCAGCCTCTCCAGCGCGACGTTGAGACTGGGCGAGAAGCCGGTGCGATGGGTGAGCTGCGTCACATGGATGAGGAATTCCAGATCGACGAGCCCGCCCGGCATCAGCTTCACGTCGAGCGGGCCGGCCGGCGGCTTGTGAGTGGCGATGTCGCGCCGCATCTTCACGGCCTGTGCGAGCAATTGCGCGGGGTCGCGTTCGACCATCAGCGTCTGCCGGACGATCTCGTCCAGCGCGGCACGGGCGCTGGGCGATCCGAACACCGGGCGGGCTCGGGTGAGCGCCAGATGCTCCCAGGTCCACGCCGCCTCGGCCTGATAGCGCGCGAAACTCTCGAAGCTGACCGCCAGCGGCCCCTGATTGCCCGAGGGGCGCAGCCGCGTGTCGACCTCATAAAGCGCCCCGGCGGCAGTCGGCACGGAGAGGGCGTTGATCACCCGCTGGGACAGGCGGTTATAATAGAGCGTCGCACCCAGAGGCCGGCGCCCATCCGACTCCGCATTGAAATCGCCGCTGAACAGGAAGATCAGATCGAGGTCGGAGGCATGGGTGAGCAACCCACCGCCAAAGCGCCCGAGCGCCAGGATGGCCAGCTCGCTACCCGGCACCCGGCCATGGGTCTGCTCGAACTCCGCCACGGCTGCTGCGGCGAGCACATCCACCGCCGCCTCCGCCACCCGCGCATAGCCCCGCCCGATCTCGAGCGGATCGACCTCGCGACTGACGATCTGCACGCCCAGCGCAAAGCGCCGCTCGCCCACGACATGGCGGACATGGTCGAGCCGATGCTGGAAGTCATCGCCGGCATCATGCGTGCGCATCGTCTCAATGAGCGTCGGCACATCGGGCGGCAGATCGAGCGCGCTCTGGTCGATCAGCCCGTCGAACAGTGCCGCGCGCCGCCCCAGCGCATCGGCCAGCGTGGGCGCGTGCGAGAGGATCGTCACCAGCGTCTCGGCCAGTGCCGGGCGCGCGACCAGCAGGCGCAGCAGATTGACCGCCGTGGGCAGGCCTTCGATCACCTGATCCAGCTTGTTGAGCGCAGTCAGCGGCGCCGGCGCACGGGCGATCTGGCGCATCAGGCCGGGCAGCAACTCCTCCAGTGCCTCGCGCGCCGGGGCGCTGCGCAGCGGGCGCAGGCTGCCGTCCCGCCAGCGAGTGATGCGCGCGACGAAGGGCTCGGTCTCCTCGATGCCGATGTCCTCCAGACGCTGCGCCAGTGCGCGCGGCTCATCGGGCAGGCGATCATCGCCTTCCTCATCCTCGCCGACCAGCCCATCGAAAGTGAGGCCGGTCGCCTCGACATGCGGCCGCAATGCCGCGAGCAGTGCCGCGCCGTCGGCATAGCCGGCCAGCTGCGCGACATTGTCCAGCGCAGCCGGGCTTTCCGGGAGCATGTGCGTCTGCCGGTCATCGACCATCTGCAGACGATGTTCGATCGTGCGGAGCATCACATAGGCCGCATCGAGCCGCGCGCGCTCGTCAGGCTTGATCAACCCCGCCTCGCCCAGCACGCGCAGCGCCGCGCGCGTGGCCGGTGCCCGCAGCGCGGGATTGCGCCCGCCCTGAATGAGCTGGTGCGCCTGCGCGAAGAACTCCACCTCGCGAATGCCGCCGCGCCCGCGCTTCAAATCGAAGCCGGGGCCAAAGCGCTGGCCACTGGCATAATGCGCGCGAATGCGGCGCGAGACGTCGCTAATCGCCCGGATCGCACCGAAATCCAGACTGCGCCGCCAGACGAATGGCCGGATCGTGCTGAGGAATTCCTCGCCCAGCGCGATGTCGCCGGCCGCCGCACGGGCGCGCACGAAAGCGGCCTGCTCCCAACCGACCGCGGCGCTCTCATAATAGCTGATCGCCGCTTCGACCGGCAGGATGATCGGCGAAACCTCGGGCGACGGGCGCAGCCGCAGGTCGACCCGGAAGACATAGCCGTCCCCGGTCCGCTCGGTGAGCAGCGCCACCATCCGCCGCGCCAGCCGCAGCGCTGCTTCCTGCGGCTCTTCCTTACCGCGCGTCGGGATCGTTTCAGGGTCGAAGATCAGGATCGGGTCGATGTCCGAGCTGTAATTGAGCTCCCGGCTGCCATGCTTGCCCAGCGCGATCACCGCGATGCCGCGCGGCGCCTCATCCGGGTAGCGCTCGGCAAAGGCCGCGTTCAGCGCCGTTTCGATGGCTTCGTCGGCAAAGTCGGAGAGCCGCCGGGTGACGATATCCAGATCCCAGAGTCCGGCGAGATCGGCAATCGCTGCCACCAGCGCGAGCGCGCTGCGCCGCACCCGCAGACGCCGATCCACCGCCGCATCGGGCTCCAACGCCCGCCCGGCCGCCCATGCAGCCTCCGCATCCCCCTGAAGCAGCAGTGCAACCAGCTCGGGATAGACATCGATCTGCCGCGCCAGAAACGGCGAATGCGCCCGCGCGCGGTCAAGGGCATCGGCAACGGGGGTGGTGGTCAGGCTCTCCATTGCCGCCTCTTAGCGGCAGGAGGGTTGGGCGGGAAGGTCCGTGACGGCTCCGCCGCCACGCCCGCTCCAATCCAGCTGCCCGCCCACTGATTGACATGTGACTATATGGTCACTTATTGCGCTGCCCATGGATGCAGTCTTCGATGCTCTCTCCCACCCTGATCGACGCGCGTTGCTTGACTTGTTGGTTGAGCGCGACGGGCAAAGCGTGAGCGAATTGCAGGCCCGATTTCCCGTGTCCCGCTTTGCCGTAATGAAGCAACTCAAGCTGCTTGCTGCGGCCGGGCTCGTCACAAGCCACAAGAGCGGGCGGGAAAAGCGCCACTATCTCAATCCCGTGCCGATCCGCCTCGTCGCGGATCGCTGGATATCCCGCTACGCGGCACCCTTTGTGGGGGCGCTCGCTGATCTCAAGACACAGGCAGAAAGGACCTCAACCGTGGCCGATCCAAGGCATGTTTACGAACTCTATGTGCGCGCGCCAGCCCAGGCGGTGTGGGACATTCTGACCGATGACGCCAAGACGCCGCTCTACCAGCATTTTGACATGACCTCACAGACGGACTGGCGCGTCGGCGGTGCGATTTCCTTCATGATGGACGACCGCCCAGTGATCGTCGGCGAGCTTCTCGCGCTCGAGCCGCCCAAGCGTCTGGTCATGACCTTTCACGCCCGCTGGTCAGCGGAAGTGGCTGCCGACAAGCCATCACGGGTAACTTGGACCATGGAGGATATCCCCGGCGGGGCCTGCAAAATCACCCTGATCCACGATGACTTTGGTGGGGATAGTGCCACGAGCCGTCAGGTCGGGGGTGGTTGGCCGGAAACCCTATCGCGTCTCAAAACGCTGGTGGAGACCGGCACGCCTTTTGAAATCACCCCGGCTTATGCCCCCGCGGGCGGTGACGGCGCCTAAACCGCCACCTCGCGCCACGCCCCCGGAGCCAGGCCGTCCAACGTCCACTGCCCCACTTGCCAGCGCACCAGCCGCAGGGTCGGGTGGCCGACCGCTGCGGTCATGCGGCGCACCTGGCGGTTGCGGCCTTCGCTGATGGTGAGGCGCAGCCAGCAATCGGGCACGCTCTTGCGCACGCGAATTGGGGGATCGCGCTCCCAGAGGTCCGGCGGTGCGATGCGGTCGGCCTGCGCGGGGCGGGTCATGCCGTCATTGAGCATGACGCCGCGCCGCAAGCGCTCGAGCGCCGGCTCGTCCGGCTCCCCTTCCACCTGCACGAGATAAGTCTTGGGCGTCTTGTAGCGGGGATCGGAGATGCGCGCCTGCAAGCGGCCGTCATCGGTGAGCAGCAGCAGCCCCTCGCTGTCCCGGTCCAGCCGACCGGCAGGATAAACGCCCGGCACATCGATATAGGCCGAGAGCGTCGGGCGCGGCGACGGCGAGCGCGCATCGGTGAACTGCGGCAACACGCCATAGGGCTTATTGAAGAGGATGAGCCGCGCCATCGTCCGCTTAATCCTCTGGATCGAGGGTGACGCTGCCCTGACTGGCCAGCGCCGCGATCAGCGCCAGCACCGCCGCATCCGGGGTCTTCACCGGCACGTCATCCCCTGCGCAGAGCTGCTCGGCGAAGCGCGCCGCCTCCCCCGTGCAGGCAAACGCCTCGCCATCGACGAACAGCGTCAAGGCATCCGCCCCGTCACGGACAAACACGAACCGGCTGGCCGGATTGCGTCGCACCGGCAAGCCGTCGTTCAGCGCATCCTGCACGTCCTCCGCCAGCACCGGCGCTTCAGGCCGCCAGTCTGCCTGCGGATATTTGGGCGTGCTGCTCGCTTGCCCGAACCAGCGCGCGAATCCGGCGCGATCCGCCAGTGCCTGCGTCGCCAGATCGTGCAGCCGCGCCAGTGCCTCGGCTGTGATCTCGCCAGGATTGGTCTGTAGCGGCAGGCCGGGGTCGGCATAACGATCATCCTCGGCCAGCCCTTCTGCGACATGGGCGCTCCAGTCCTCGATCAGGTCGCGCTGGGAAGGCGCGCGAAAGCCGATGGAATAGGTCATGCAGTCCGGCCCGACCGCCACGCCATCATGCGCGATGCCCGGTGGCAGATAGAGGATGTCGCCCGGCTCCAGCACCCATTCCTGCGTCGGCACGAAGTCCGCCAGCAGGCGCAGGTCGTCATGCGGGCGCAACGGCGTCGCCTCGTCGCACAGACCGCCGATCTGCCAGCGCCTTTTGCCCGCGCCCTGGATGAGGAACACGTCATATTGGTCGAAATGCGGCCCGACGCCCCCGCCGTCCGTGGCATAGCTCACCATCACATCGTCCATCCGCCAATTGGGGATGAAGCGGAAGGGCGCCATCAGCGCGGCCACCTCCGCGACATAATGATCGACTGCCTGCACCAGCAGCGTCCATGGCGCATCGCCCAGCTCGCCAAAGCGCGCCTCGTGCAGCGGGCCGTGCTCGACGGCCCAGTCGGTGCCGGCCTGCGTAATGAGGCGCGATTCCACCTCCTCCTCGCAGGCCAGGCCGGCGAGATCATCGGGCTCCAGCGGATTAACCCACTCGGCCCACGGATTGCGGATGAGCAGCGGCTTGCGCTGCCGATACTCCCGCAGGAACAGATCGACATCGAAATCGGCGAGGCGCATCGCCGCGCTCAAAACGCCTTGCTCGCATAATCGGCGCGGAAGCGGCCGGCGAATTCGGCGAGCCGCCCGGCGCCGATCGCATCCCTCAGCCCAGCCATCAGCGCCTGATAGAAATGGAGATTGTGCTGCGTCATCAGCATCGCGCCCAGCATCTCGCCGGCCTTGACCAGATGATGCAGATAGGCGCGGCTGACGCTGCCGCAGACCGGGCAGGTGCAGCGCGCATCGAGCGGTGTCGGATCCTCGGCAAAGCGCGCATTGCGGATGTTGAGCGGCCCGGCCCAAGTGAACGCCTGCCCGTTGCGCCCGGAACGGGTCGGCAGCACGCAATCGAACATGTCGATGCCGCGCTCCACCGCGCCGACAATGTCGTCCGGCTTGCCAACGCCCATCAGATAGCGCGGCTTCTCCACCGGCAGATGGCCCACGCAATGGTCGAGGCAGGCGAACATCGCCTCCTGCCCCTCGCCCACGGCAAGGCCGCCGACGGCATAGCCATCAAAGCCGATCTCAACGAGCGCCTGCGCAGACTGCTGGCGCAGCTCCTCATCGAGCGCGCCCTGCTGGATTCCAAACAGCGCCGCCCGCGCGGCATGGTCTCCGCCCGCATCGAAGCCCGCGCGCGAGCGCGCCGCCCAGCGCATCGAACGCTCCATGGCCTGCGCCTGCGCATCGCGGCTGGCGGTCGTGGGCACCAACTCGTCAAAGCACATCACGATATCGCTGCCGAGCAGCCGCTGGATTTCCATCGATCGCTCGGGGCTGAGCATATGGCGCGAGCCATCGATATGGCTGGCGAAGGCGACGCCCTGCTCGGTCACCTTGGTGAGCGCAGACAGGCTCATCACCTGATAGCCACCGCTATCCGTGAGGATCGGCCGCTCCCAGCCGGAGAGCGCATGCAGCCCGCCCAGCGCCGCTACCCGCTCCGCACCGGGTCGCAGCATCAGATGATAGGTATTGCCCAGGATGATATCCGCGCCCGCCGCGCGCACTTCCGCAGGGCGCATCGCCTTGACGGTCGCCGCCGTGCCGACGGGCATGAAGGCCGGCGTGCGGATCACGCCGCGCTTCATGACGATCTCGCCGGTGCGGGCCTTGCCGTCCGTGGCGGCGATGCTGAAGGCGAACCGCGCGGACTGGGGATCGACCGGCACGCGGAAGGGCGGGGGAGTATGCGGGGCGCTGTCGCTCATGCCCGCGCCATAGCGCGCCACGGCCGCATTGACACCCCCCGGCGGGCGACGTGTGTCAAGCCAAGAGGATATAGCGAACACCCTTCACCCTTCTCCCCTTGAGGGAGAAGGATACGCAGCCTTGCCGCCTTCTGGCGGCTAGGCGGAGTTGGATGAGGGGTGGCGGATCTCTGATCCGCGCGATCCTGGGGATCGCTCGCCCCTCTCCCAGCTTCGACTAAGGCAGCAAGCTGCCAAGTCTGCGCATCCCTCTCCCTCAAGGGGAGAGGGCATGAAGCCCACCGGCAACTTTCCTTCACCGCCGTTAGATAATCCCGCAAAATTCCATCTGGACCGCCCGCGCACCCGCGCTAAAGTCCGCGCCAGCCGAGGAGCCCACAAGGCCCCGGACCAATCGCCTGCCCCATGCTGCCCGGGGGCGGGCATCATCGGGAGAGATCAGTGGCAGAGTTCGACATGATTGATGCAACGGCCTGGGCGGCCATGCTGCTCGGGGCCTTCACGCTGGCCGCCGCCATCGGCGCGCTGCGCAAGCCTGGCCTGTGGCAGACGATGGTCAAGGAGATCGAGCAGTCGCCTGCCCTGCAACTGCTTTGCGGGCTGGTGGAGCTGATCCTCGGGGCAGCGGTCTATCTCGCCAATCCATGGATTCCGGCGGATATCCTCACCTGCATCATGAAGGCCATTGGCGGCATCATGATGATCGAGGCGCTGGTCGTGCTCGCCTTCTCGGACCTCTACTTCCACTTCTGGCTGCGCAATCTGGCAAACATGCAGCGCATCTGGGTGGCGCTGACGCTGGTCTGCGGGCTGGCCCTCACCGTGGCGGGACTGATGCGGCTCAACTGACCGCGCGCGGCATCCTGCATGATGCCGGAAGGACGCAGGCGGACAGGATTGTCGACGCAGAGACGGGCGTGATCGGCGCGGCGGGAGCCTTCTGCCTCCTGCGGCGTTGCACGGATCAGCCTCTTGTCGGAGTTTCAACTTGCGCCCTTTCCCCTCCCTATCCCCTTGTCTTCTCGCCATTCTGGCCGTCGCCCCCGCTTTGTCGGCACCCGCCCTCGGCCAGACCACAACGGCGGCAAGCGAAGCCGCCGAGCAGCGTGAAGCCGCACGCGCCCGCGCGGGGGACCGGCTGACCATAGGCCTGGGCGCCGCAGTGATCCCGGAATATGAGGGCGCCAACGGCACCAGCATCACGCCGGTGCCCGGTGCGGTCGGCAAGCTGGGCGGCCTCAACTTCCTGTATGTCGGAAACCGCGCCAGCATCGATCTGATCAACGATGGCGGCTCGCGCTGGGATTTCCAGCTCGGTCCGGTCGCTACCATCGGCCTCAACCGCACCAATGTCGACAAGATCGACGACGAACGCATCCGCGCGCTCGGCAAGGTCGGCACCTCGGTCGAGCTCGGCGGCTATGCCGGCATTGCCCGCTGGGGCCTTATCACCAGCAACTATGACCGCCTCTCTGCAACGGTCACCGCGCGCAAGGATGTCGCGGGCGCCCATGGCGGCACGATCATCACCCCCTCGGTCAGCTACATGACACCGCTGAGCACCAAGAGCCTCGCGGTCGTGTCCTTTAGCGCCAATCATGTCGATGGCGATTATGCCGGCACTTATTTCTCGATCACCCCCGCACAGAGCGCCGCAAGCACCCTGCCCGTCTACACCGCCGGCAGCGGCTGGAAGGACTGGACGCTCGCCGCCGCCGGCAACATCGCCCTGACGGGTGACCTCTCGGGCGGCCTCTCGCTGGTCGGTGGCGTTGCCTATACCCGCCTGCTCGGCGACATTGCCGACAGCCCGGTGGTCCGCCTCGCCGGATCGCGCAACCAGTGGATGTTCGGCGCGGGACTGGCCTACACCTTCTGATCCACCGCCGCGCGGGCCTTGCGTACGGCGCCCGCGCGGCGAGTCCTCTTCGGCTGACGGCACCATTGCACTCTCGCTCCAGAGGGCCTATCCTCCTGCCTTCCCCGGGGAGCCTGCTGACTGGCTGAGAGGGATGGGTAGCGCCATCCGACCCGTTGAACCTGAACCGGCTCGTACCGGCGGAGGGAGCGGAGCGTGGCCAGTCTTGCCACCCTCAAACCCTTAGCCACAGGCGCGCCGGCCCTTGAGAGGAGGGTGGCGGCGATGATGACGGGCAGCGTGCTTACCCTGCAACTGGCGCAGGTGCTGGGGCTTTATCTCATTCTTATTGGCCTTGCCGGCCTCTCCGCGCCGCAACGCTGGCGGGCGCTGCTGGATGATTTCGACCGCGCGCCCGGGCTGGTGCTGCTCGCCGGTGCGGTGACCTTCGCCATCGGGGCGGCCCTCGTGCTCGCCCACAGCAGTCTGACCGATCCGCTCGCGACCCTCGTCACGCTGTTTGGCTGGGGTGCGCTCATCAAGGGCGCGCTGCTGATCGCCGTGCCGGGGCCATTGCTGCGCATCGGCCGCGCGGTCTCCTCCGCCACCGCCACCCGCATCTGGGCGATCGCCGCGATCGTCCTTGGTCTTCTGCTCGGCATTGCCGGGCTCACCGGCCGCGCCGGTTTCCTCTGATTCCTCCGTTCACAGAAAGGCTCATCCCTATGGCTGACATCCCCGCAAAGGCCGAAATCGGCGTCACCACCGGACCCATTCGTGGCAGCCGCAAGATCCATGTCGGCCCGCACCGCGTGGCGATGCGCGAGATTCACCTCGAGCCCAGCTCCGGCGAGCCGCCGGTGCGCGTCTACGACACCTCCGGCCCCTATACGGACCCGGATGCGCGGATCGACATCATGGCCGGCCTCCCCGCCCTGCGCCGCGACTGGATTCTCGGGCGCGGCGATGTCGAGGCCTATGATGGCCGCGCGGTGAAGCCGGAGGACAACGGCCAGCTCGGCCCGGATCGCTCCGGCGGCGTCCGCCCCTTCCCCAATGTCGTCAAGCGCCCGCTGCGCGCGAAGGCCGGCGCCAATGTCTCCCAGATGCATTATGCCCGCCGCGGCATCATCACGCCGGAGATGGAATATGTCGCCGAGCGCGAAAATCTCGGCCGCGCCCGCCTCGCCAACTATGTCCGCGATGGCGAGAGCTTCGGCGCGAGCATCCCCGATTATGTAACGCCCGAGTTCGTGCGCGATGAGGTGGCCCGCGGCCGCGCGATCATCCCCAACAACATCAACCACCCCGAGAGCGAGCCGATGGCGATCGGCCGCAACTTCCTGGTGAAGATCAATGCGAACATCGGCAACAGCGCCGTCGCGTCCGATGTCGCCAATGAGGTGGACAAGATGGTCTGGTCGATCCGCTGGGGCGCGGACACGGTGATGGACCTCTCCACCGGCCGCAACATCCACGACACGCGCGAGTGGATCATCCGCAATTCGCCCGTCCCCATCGGCACCGTGCCCATCTATCAGGCGCTGGAGAAGGTCGGCGGCGTGGCCGAGGACCTGACCTGGGAGATTTTCCGCGATACGCTCATCGAGCAGGCCGAGCAGGGTGTGGATTATTTCACCATCCATGCCGGCGTTCGCCTGGCCTATATTCCGATGACCGCCAAGCGCGTCACCGGCATCGTCTCGCGCGGCGGATCGATCATGGCGAAATGGTGCCTCGCGCACCACAAGGAGAGCTTCCTCTACGAGCATTTCGACGAGATTACGGAAATCATGAAGGCCTATGACATCGCCTACAGCCTTGGCGATGGCCTGCGCCCCGGCTCCATTGCCGATGCCAATGACGAAGCGCAGTTCTCGGAGCTGTACACGCTAGGCGAGCTGACCCACCGCGCCTGGAAGCAGGATGTGCAGGTGATGATCGAAGGGCCGGGCCATGTGCCCATGCACAAGATCAAGGAGAATATGGAGAAGCAGCTGCAGGTCTGCGGCGAGGCGCCCTTCTATACCCTCGGCCCCCTCACCACGGACATCGCGCCGGGCTATGACCACATCACCAGCGGCATCGGCGCCGCGCAGATCGGCTGGTATGGCACGGCGATGCTCTGCTACGTTACGCCCAAGGAACATCTCGGCCTGCCCGACCGCGACGATGTGAAGGTCGGCGTGGTAACCTACAAGCTCGCCGCTCACGCCGCCGATCTCGCCAAGGGTCACCCGGCCGCCAAGGTCCGCGACGATGCACTGAGCCGCGCCCGCTTCGAGTTCCGCTGGCGCGACCAGTTCAACCTCAGCCTCGATCCCGAAACCGCCGAGCAATATCACGACCAGACCCTGCCCGCAGAAGGCGCCAAGACCGCGCACTTCTGCTCCATGTGCGGCCCGAAATTCTGCTCGATGAAGATCACGCAGGAAGTGCGCGACTTCGCCGGCAAGCAGAATCAGGGGGTTGAGGGCTTCATTGCCACCGGCCCGACCGGTGCGGAGACGGCGGCGGCGAGCAAGGCCGCGGCGCTCAAGGGGATGGAAGAGATGAGCAAGGTGTTCCGCGAAACGGGGAGCGAGCTGTATATGGGCAGCGAGGGACGGGAGCGGGATTGAGAGGAATACTTCCTCGGTTTATTAAACCCTCTCAAAACTTAACACTAGACAACCATCTTCAACTAAGAAATCTTACCAGATCAATGTTGTAGCGATGGCTTCCATGGCACGGAGGATGCGTTGGTAGGCACTGAGTTAGTGACCGCTAAGGCAATCAAACAAATAACTGAGACGTTTGAAACGGCCATGGACAGTCCTTCCCGAGAAATCGGGAATTATATTGCTGATAAAATCAGATTTCTTAGATACAAGTCTCTCTTGAGCATTGTCAAAAGAGCTGAAGAAAAAGCAAAAATCAACGGCATGGCACTCAAAATGCCTCCGATAAAATTTTTCCTGCCCTTTGCCGAATCCGCTTCTCTTGAAGAATAAATCGATAATAATCCTTCTTTAAGGGATGCCTGGGCGAGCCTTCTTGTTTCATCTTCCAAATCGATGGACGCTAGACATCTATTATATCTGAGAATACTGAGAGAAATCACGGCAAAGGAATTATTGCTTCTTGACAGGATGGTAAAAGATGCCCGTGGAAAACGAAATTTAGCACCCGGATCATGGGGTCATCACCATGACTGTACGATCTTTAGCCAAGATAGTATCTACGCTTTTTTGAGACAAATTGACCCTTCTGAGAAGGGCGGCATAGGAATTGCTAGTCAAATTTTAGAGCAATTAGAGGGACCTGGGAGTATTTTTTATGATGTAAATGTATATTTTGGACAGCCTTACATCGACATGCAAGAGATCGAGAGTGTTTACGATGGTGATGATTATAACAATTATGAAAGTTCTCTCGATGTTTTAAGCAGTTTAGGAGTTGTGAGGTTATTTAGGTACAGCGATGTTAGATTTGCAAAACATAAATCGTATAGCGCCGATGTTGGTGGGGCAGTCCTGACTAATTTAGGCGTTAATTTTTATGATGTTTGTCGCCCAGAAAAATGATTGATTGGCGCTGGCGCCACAGCTCGCATCTCGGATAGCTTCTATCATTGACTACATTTTTTCAATAATGCGTTCTGGCGATCTCACGCTGGTTTAGCTTCATAAACGCCGTATGACGACTCCAAACGATCTCCCCATCCGCGCCCGCCGCGCCGCCTTCAATCGCGCCATCGCGGACGCCGACGCGCAGGCCATCGGCCCCATTCTCACGCGCGACTGCGTGATGGTCACCGGCACGGATAGCGCGGTCATCGCCGGGCGGGCTGCTCAGCTGAGGGTGTGGCAGCGTGAGTTCGCCTCGCCCAGCCGGCTCGTCTATGAGCGCATCCCCGCCGCCATCACCGTCTCGCCGGTCGAGCCGATCGCGCTGGAGCAGGGAGAATGGCGGGGTGTGGCGCGGGAGAGTGGCGCGCTGGCGGCCTCGGGCGTTTACACCGCCAAGTGGCGCGAGGTCGCCGGGCAGTGGGTGATCGAGGCGGAGATTTTCGTCACACTCGCCTGAGCCGGCATCCGCCGCCCGTGCGCCGCGCACGGCTCTGTCCTCCTCGCCCGCCATGCGCTAGGGGATGGCTCCCCTTCCCCGCAACCCGTAGGAGCCGGCATGGCCGATCTGTATCTCAAGGCGCTGGAATCCGAGCGCAAGGCCCTGTGGGCGACCTGCCGCTTGAAAGGCCTGCCGCGCGACACGCCCGAGCGGGAGCGGATCGCGGCGATCGATGCGGACATTGCCGCGCACAAGGCCAAGCAGGCGGGCGGGAAGCCAGCCGGCGGGAAGCCAGCCGGTGCCAAGGCCCCCGCCAAATCTGCCGGCGCGAAGAAGGGCGGCGTGGGCAGCGCGCGCTAGGGCTTGCGCGCGGCGCCGGTCCGCCAGGGCCAGTCGGTCACGCCGCTCGCCCACAACGCCCACCAGATGATCACCGGTTGCAGCGCCAGCCGGGGCGCATGATACCACCAGCCCAGATGCGTGCCGCCGATGGCGATGTCACCCAGCGCATGGTTGAGGTTCGCCGGCCAGACGCACAGCGCATAGAGCGCGAGGCCGATGCCCGCCGCGCGGCGCAGCGGCGGGATCATCAGGCCGAGCGCCCCGGCGATCTCGGCGAGGCCCGTCAGCATCACCACCTGCGCCGGCCAGGGCACCCAGTCCGGCGTGATGGCGATGAAGCCGGCCGGCGTGCGCAGATGCGCAGTGCCGGCGACCAGATAGGCCGCCGCCAGCACCCACCGTGCCGCGCGTCGTCGCCAGGAGGTGGGCATCGCGCGCCTGACCTTAGCTGTTCCGCATATTCTCCAGCCCCTTGACCACGCCGGTCTTCTGGCTGGGCTGGGACGCATTCTGCTTGGGCGGCTTTTCCGCCTTCGGCTTGCGGACTTCCTTGTTCGACTTTTTCTGGCCCTTGGCCATTGGCGTTCCTCTCGGGGTCGCGAGCGCATCAGCCCGCACCGCGCATCCTACGCCTGTCGCCCTGCAAAAGCGCGTTTATTCGCGGATCGCCTTCCGGCGGACGATCACCCCCAGCGCACCGCCGCCATGCGCGTATCGAACGCCGCGCCCGGAACCGCTGCTGGAGCCGCCGCCGCACGGGCATCGGCCGCTTTCCAGGCTCTCTCATGGAAGAAGAACGCCACCGCATTCACCGCCGGTTCGATGAGCGCGATGCCGCCAGCCATCGCCAGCGATCCGGTGAGCAGATATGCCACCGTGAACCCCACGGTCAGGTGAACGGCCAGATAGGTCAGCGTCTTGGTCAGGTCACGGGGCATGGCAGTCCTCAATCTTTTTCCGCGCGCCGGGTACGGCAGCGGATGGCTGATCATTTATTGAGAACCGCTCGCAAATGCCAATCGATTGATCCGCTTACAGTGATGGATCGGGCGTGTGCTCCACCCCTTTCCTCCCGAATATCACCCGCACCGTATCGGCTTCCTGGGTCTGAGCAGCGGCGGCGGGCGACGTCCTAGAAGAATCGGGCTGCGGGCCATTCGCAGGCACCGCGGCCTTCCGCGGCTTTTGCCCGTCCCGCGCATAGAGCTTGCGGATGATCGCCCGCACATCGGCAGGACTGTCCCCGCTCGTCACCTCCACATAACCGATGCCAGCGCGGCGCAGGGCTTCCTTCTTCACCGCGTCGCGCGCGGCGGCCGTGCCCTGATGGTGGCCCGTGCCCTGAAATTCCACCGCGTGAAGCGGCCGGCAATCCCGGTCGACAATCAGCAGATCGACCCGCTTGGCATTGATGGCGCGGAACGCCTCATGATCCCGGCTGCCCAGAATCTCGCCGAGCGACACCTGCCCCATCGCCCGCCAGCCCGGCGCATCCTCGGCTAGCACCCGATCGATATGAGCGAGCAGTCGGCGCTCCGGCTTGTTGAGGAGGGCGCGGGGGAAGAAGGATGCGTTCATCACCGTGCGGAGCTGGTCGGCCGCATCCGGTCCATCACGCAGGCCCGCCCGGGAACTATCCTGCACCCCCACGCCTGTATGAAATGCCCGCCGCGCGTTGCGCTTTTCCCACCATGCGCGGCGCTTGGCACGGCTCGCTTTCTCGAGCGACCGCTCGATCACCATGCCGAACAGCGCACCGGCAAGCAGCAACATGAAGAGCAGCCACGGCTTGTCGATCAGTGCGAGAATTTCCTCTGGCATCAGCATCACCCGGCAAGTGCGGTCAGCGCAAGTCGCTCCCGACTCGACCTGTCAATAACAGCATGAAGTTAATGGGTGTTTGAACGTGGGCGACGCTCCCACCTCCGCTCGCATCGCAAAGCGCTTGCCCGCAAAGCATAGCGGGCGCAGAGGGGAGGCATGATCGACGCCGTCACCCTCAACATCGTCCGGGCGCTGCCCCTCGCGCTGCTGCTCGCCGGTTGCCAGTCGCATGGCGATGAGCCCAATGTGCCGGGGAATCGCGACGACAACCGCCCTTATTCTGAGATTGCCGCCAACGAGACCGTGCGCTTCACGGGCACTGAGCCGTTCTGGGGTGGTCAGGTCGTCGGCAAGACGCTGGTCTATGAAACGCCCGAGACACCCAAGGGCGAGCGGATCGCGGTGGAGCGGTTCGATGGGCGCGGCGGCCTCTCATGGAGCGGCACGCTGAACGCGGCGCCCTTCACCATGACGCTGACGCCGGGCGATTGTTCTGACGGCATGTCCGACCGCACCTATCCGTTCGTGGCCACGCTCCAGATCGGCGATGCGTTGCGCTCGGGCTGTGCCTGGTCCGATGCGCATCCTTTCAAGGGCGATGCGGCGCCCTGAGCCGGACGCCGGCTTTATTGCTCGACCACCTCAACCTCGACCGTCTGACTGTTCATGATGACCGGGCCGAAGGAAGTCAGGAAGGCCACGTCGGCCGCATCCCGGCCGATGCCGATCTTGGCCATTTCTCCTTCCGTGGCCATGCCGGTCGCATCGACCAGATGCCAGCTGCCATCCAGGAAGACCTCGGCGACCGCGTGGAAGTCCTGCGGGGTGACATTGGGCGCATAAACGCTGGCGAAGCGGGCGGGGATGCAGGAGGCGCGGGCGAGCGCGATCACCATATGGGCGAAATCGCGGCACACGCCCTGCCGGCGCACGAAGGTCTGCAGCGCCGTCGTTTCGGGCGTGCTCACGCCGGGCAGGTAATGGAAATGTCCGCTGACATAATCCCTGATCGCGGCGATGCGCTGCCCGCCCTGCAGATCGCCGAACGTCTCGCCGACGAAGCTGATGAACTGGCTGCCCGGGCAATAATGAGAATCGAGCAGATACTGCACGGCCTCGCCCGGCAGCATATGCGGGGGCAGCGCCTCCAGCCCGCTCACATCGGCCAACAGGCGGTGGATCTCTACCGTCGCATGATAATCCGCCTTCAACTGTCCCTGCGCGCGCATCAGCACGCGCTCGCCAACATGGTCGTGGGCGGCGACACGGGCGAAATGATCGAGCACGCTCAGGTCCAGCCGGGCATCGGACACCGTCTGCTCGGGCAGATGCGCCGCTTCGATATGGAGGATGAGATCGGTCGGCTGAGGCAGCGCATAATCGATCGCGGCATGGATACGCAGTTTCATCCCCGCGCAACGTGCGGGCGGCATATTGGTGGCGGCGGCTGCTCAAAAAAGACATCGTGCATCGCGGACCAGCTCATTTCACCCTTGTCGTCCCTCGCGCGCCTGCCTAGCGTCCGGCCGCGGGGGAGATGAATAGCAATGCCGATCAAACTGTTAGCATGGGCCGCACTGTTCTTTGCGACCATGGCACCGCCTGCGCAGGCGGCCTGGCTGGAAGCCTCCAGCGAAAACTTCGTCATCTATGCCGATCAGAAGCCGGAGGAGATCAAGCAATTCTCCGACCAGCTCGAACGCTTCCACCATGCCATGGGCTATGTGCTCTCGGTTGAGATGGAGCCGCCCAGCCCGTCCAACCGCGTGACGGTCTATGTCGTGCGCAGCGACAGCGACGTGCGCAGGCTGCATGGCGGCAAGAGCCAATCTACATACGCCTTCTATGTGCCGCGCGCTGGCGATGCCTTCGCCATTGTCCCGCGGGTGAAGACGAGCAACAGTCTGCTCGATATGCCGATGATCGCGCTGCTGCACGAATATGCGCACCACTACCTTATCTCGACCAGCAGCTTCGGCACACCGCGGTGGTTTTCGGAAGGGGCCGCAGAGTTCTTCGCCTCCGCCCAGTTCCGCAAGAATGGCAATGTGGGGCTCGGCATGCCTGCGCGCCACCGGGCAGGCGAGCTTATCTATGGCGACTTCATTGCCGTCGAGCAAATCCTGGAGGCGGGACGCTATCGCGACAAATCTGCGTCGCGCGGCACTTCCTTTTACGGGCGGAGTTGGCTGCTTTTTCATTATCTGACCTTCAGCAAGGATCGGCCAGGGCAGCTGGCCACCTATCAGCGCCTGCTGCGCAGCGGCAAAAGCCTCACGGACGCGGCGACAAGCGCCTTTGGCGATCTCAACGCCCTGCAGCGCGATCTAAACCAATATCTGGGCAAGAGCCGGATGACCTATCTGGAACTACCTGCTGCCGCCCTTAAGCCCGGCCCCGTCTCGGTCCGCGCGCTGAGCGCGGGCGAAGCGGCGGCCATGCCGCTGCGGATCGAGCTCAAGAACCGCCCTTCGCCTGAGGAACTGGAGACGCTGTTGGCGGACTTGCGCGCTCTGACGCCGCGCTATCCGAAAGATGCCGCGCTGCACGCCACGCTGGCCGAAGCCGAGCTGGAAGCGGGCAATGAAGATGCCGCCCTCGCCGCTGCCAACACCGCCCTCGCGCTCGATG
Source organism: Sphingobium sp. B10D7B (assembly GCF_025961955.1). Classification (NCBI taxonomy): domain Bacteria; kingdom Pseudomonadati; phylum Pseudomonadota; class Alphaproteobacteria; order Sphingomonadales; family Sphingobiaceae; genus Sphingobium; species Sphingobium sp. B10D7B. The sequence continues at coordinate 391,974 of NZ_JAOQOQ010000001.1, read as the reverse complement.
ACCGGCAGGTGAGCGCCTATCTGGCGAAAGGAAAGGCGCTGTTCCGCAAGGCGGACTCCGCCCCGGACGCCAGCGCGGCCTATGCCGAAGCGCGACGCCCGTTCATCGAGCTCAACAGGTTCGAGAATAATCATCCCCTGCCCCTGCAATATTTCTACCGCAGCTTCCTTGAGCAGGGCCGGCGCCCGACCGAGAATGCGGTGGCCGGGCTGGAGCGCGCCGTGGTGCTGGCGCCGTTCGACCAGAATCTCCGTACGATGCTGGTGATGCAGCTGCTGCGGGACCAGCGCTATGATGACGCGCTGATCAACCTCGGCCCGCTAGCGTTCGATCCGCACGGCGGCCCCAGCGCGATGTGGGCACAGGGCCTGCGCGATCGCATCGAGGCGCATGACCGCGGCCAGCCGCTCGATGTGGACGCCCTGCTGCAGGACCTCGCAGCGGCGCAGGCCGAGGATGCCGGCGATGAGGGCGGCGAGAACATCAGGGGAAATTGAGCCCCCTCACCGTCACCCCGGGCTTGACCCGGGGTCCAGCTTTTCTTTCGCACGCATCGCCAAATACATTGCGGCTTTCCGTGTTCGGACGTTTCAAGCGGCACGCCTTCTTCGCAAGAAGGCCAGCTGGACCCCGGGTCAAGCCCGGGGTGACGATCGGGAAATGCGGCAGCGGCGCCGCCGCCCCTTCATTGTTTCCCGATTCGCAGCGTCACGCCACTCGCAAATGTAGCGTCTTATAAACGCTCATCGTAGTTAATGACCCCATTTGGATCATTAACTAGTTCTCTTAAAACTTCCCCTCAGGATTTCCTGATTATTTTGCGATAATCGAAGTTAACGAGCGTCCAATCGTAGTTAATACCATTTTGTATCGAGAAGTATTCCTTCACACCGGCTTCAGGACTTTTGAAGGGAACATCGCCGTGAAGAAAACGCTTATCGCTCTCGCTGCCGGTGCAGCCGCTATCGCCTCCGCAACTGCCGCGAACGCGAGCACCTTCGTCATCAACAACCTCTCGACGCAGTATAGCAGCCCGAGCGGCGAGGTGAGCATTGGTTCGTCGTGGTGGAACACCACCTCCTACAGCGGCTCGTTCTCGCCCCAGAATATCTCCGGCACGTGGGACGGCAAGGCGGTCAGCTTCCTGGCTTACTGTCTCGAAGTCACCCAGGACTCGAGCACCGGCACGTTCAATGTCGTGTCGCTGAGCGATTATCTGGGCGGCTCTCTTTATAACGACGTCGCCGCGCTGGTGAGCAATTATGCCGGTGGCGACAAGACTCAGTCCGCTGCCCTGCAACTGGCGCTTTGGGAGACTCGCTACGAAACGAGCAACTCGAAGAACCTGGGAGCGGGTAACTTCGAGCTCGAATGGGCGAGCCAAGGCGAGTCCGCGCTGATCAACACCGCCAATTCCTACCTTGCCAACAAGGGCACGATTAACAGCAATCTGGATTTCTGGGTCGCGACCAACAGCAGCAAGCAGGACCTGCTATTCTACACCGTCAAGCCCGCCGTGCCGGAGCCGGCCACCTGGGCGATGATGATCATCGGTTTCGCTGCGATCGGCCGCACGCTGCGCGCACGCCGCCCCAACATGGCGATCAGCTTCAGCTAAGCACAGCCTTTACGATGTGGGAGCGGGAGCCTCGTGTCTGCGGACACGGGGCTCCTTGCTGTGCGGCCAGCGCGCGCCCCGAAAGGCCTTTCACCGCGTCGGCACGGGCTCGTCGCCGGCGTAATCGTAGAAGCCCCTGCCCGTCTTGCGCCCCAGCCAGCCGGCTTCGACATATTTGACGAGCAGCGGCGCAGGCCGGAATTTGGGATCGCCCGTCGTGTCCTGCAGCACCTTGCAGATCTCCAGACAGGTATCGAGGCCCACGAAATCGGCCAAAGTCAGTGGACCCATGGGGTGGTTGAGGCCCAGTTTGATCGCGTTATCGATATCCCTCACGCTGGCCACGCCCTCGCCGAGCGCGAAGATCGCCTCGTTCAGCATCGGCAGCAGGATGCGGTTGACGATGAACCCCGGCGCGTCGAACGCATGGACGACCTCCTTGCCCAGCGCCTGTGCATAGGCCTCCACCGCCTGCACCGTCTGTGGCGAGGTAGCGAGGCCGCGAATGACCTCCACCAGCGCCATCACCGGCACAGGATTGAAGAAATGCACGCCGATGAACCGCGCCGGATCGGGCGCCGCCTGCGCGAGCCGCGTGATCGGAATGGACGAGGTGTTGGTCGCGAGGATCGCATCCGGCGCCAGAACCGCGCCAACCTCCGCGAAGATGGCGCGCTTGATGTCCTCCCGCTCGGTCGCGGCCTCGATCACCAGATCGCACCCGGCGACATCATCGAGCGCCACCACCGGCGTGATCCGTGCCAGCGCCGCCTGCGCATCCGCCTGCTCGAGCTTGCCATTCTCCACAGCGCGGGCGAGTCGCTTCTCGATTCCGGCCTTGCCCTTTTGCGCACGCGCGAGATCGATATCGCGCAGCAGCACATCCATGCCGGCCTGAGCGCTCACCTGCGCAATGCCTGCGCCCATCTGGCCGGCGCCGATCACAGCGATTCTGCGCATATCTGTGTCCTTTCGATCCACTTGGCCCGGCTTGCTGACCACGGGCTGTCGCAACACATGCAGCTTGGCGCTACACCATTGGCTTCAACTGCATTATGACTGGCGGAATGACAAGGATTTCACGGCTTCTGCGCATGGGCGCGCTGGCTCTCACGGGCCTGGCCACGGTCGCGCCCGCTGCCCCGCCGCGCGGCGAGCAGACGTCGGGGTCTGTCCTCTCGACCGCGCCCGTTGTGGCAGAACCGGTGCTGGGTCGTCTGCGTGTTTTCGATAACTGGGCCGTGGGCTGCGACAATCGCCTGTCCTGCAGTGCGGTATCGCTGAATCCGGAAGGGGTGGATACGCCCAACCGGCTGCTGGTCCTCATTCACCGCGATGGCGGCCCCGCAGGCGCCACCAGCCTGCGCGTGCTGCTGGCCGACCGGCTGCGCGATCGGGTCGATTTCATGATCGATGGCACGCGGCGTGTGCGGCAGAAAGTCGATGGCGACACGATTGCGCTGGATGGCCAGACCGCGCTGGAGGTCGTGCGGTCCATGGGCTCCAGCTATGTGTTCGAGCTATACGATCGCAACCGGACGGTCATCGGCGCCCCGTCGCTGCAAGGCGTCGCAGCGGCACTGCGCTATATGGATGAGCAGCAGGGCCGCATCGGCAGCCGCGGCGCGCTGGCCGCCATCGGTGATGGCCCGGCCGACATGGCGCGCGCCCTGCCGGCCGACCCCGTGCTGCCCAAGACGATCCCGCTCCTCGCCGATGTGGCGACGCCTGCGCTCACGCCGCAAGAGCAAGCCACCGCCCAGCGCCTGGCGCAGTGCGAGAGTGGGCTGGAGAGCAGTCGCCAGCCCGATCTCCATACGCTCGATGCGGGGCATGTCCTGCTGCTGCTGCCCTGCGATGCGGGCGCATATAATGTGAGCGCCGTCCCGCTGATCGCGAGCGGCGAGCCCGGCAACCGGACGATTGCCTTCGCCCCGTTCGATCATCTGCCCGGCTTCACCGGCGATGCCAGCGCCCCGCCGCTGATCATGAACGCCCGCTGGAATCCTTCGCGCGGTGAGCTTTCCAGCTTCGCCAAGGGCCGTGGCCTTGGCGACTGCGGTACGGCGGAGACCTACCGCTGGGATGGCACCCGTTTCCGGCTGACGGAAGCCCGCTCCATGCCGGTCTGCCGGGGCGCCTGGGAATGGCCGGTGCTGTTCTCGCTGAAGGAAGAGGCCACAACGGGACGACCGTAACCGGCCGCATGACCGCGCCTCAGCAGTAATCGTCCAGTCGGGCGTGGACCTGTTCCAGCACCTCAAGCGCAATGGCCAGCTTCTCAGGTGGAATGTCTCGCAGGATGTCCGCGCGAAGATCATTGGTGATCGCCATGATATCCCGCGTGGCGGCCAGCCCCTTTTCGGTGATCCGGTTATGGACGACCCGCCGGTCGACCTGGCTCTGCGCCCGCTCGATCAGGCCGTCGCGTTCCAGCGTGTTGAGCATATGGGCCATGGTCGGCCCTTCGACGCCGATCAGCTGGGCCAGTTCGCGCTGGGAGAGGTCGTCGCGCGCGCAGGCGAGCAGATACATCGTCTCCCACCGCGCCATGCTTTGCCCAACACTGCGAACCTTGTCATTGGCTAGCTTGCGCCAGCGCCTTGCCGCGACGACGAGCGCGCGCGTGGTCCGGAAAAAGGTGACGGTCCGCTCGTCGGGCTTTGCCCCGGCGTAGAAATTGGAGAGATGTCGCGTGGCATCCTCAATGGGAAAACCGCCAAATCGCGGCAGGCTGCGCGATGCCGCCGCGTCCTCTTCGCTGGTGGAACCCTGTGCGGACGGAGCCTTGTCGACCATCATTCTCCCTTACGTGCCGTTCCAGCAGACCTCCCGCACCTGCACCCGCTCCGTCAAGAGCGATCCGTCAGCCGGCCTGTGCGCCAAAGGGTGCCGTGCCGGACGAAACGCGCCCGGCACGGCAGGGGGATCAGAAGGACGTGCGGATGCCGGCCTTGTACATGCGCCCAACCGGGTTGAAGAGCACGTTGTTGCCGCTGCCGTTCGCACCGGGGAAGTTCGGCGGATCGACATTGAACACATTGTCCACGCCGAAATAGACGCTCAGCTTGTTATCGCCGCCGACCGGCACCTTCACCGTGCCCATCATGTCGACATAGGTGCGCGAAGGCATGGCGTTGGTGCTGGAGCTGCTGGAGGCCGTGATCACATAGCCGGGCTGCTCGGCGCCGATGAACGCCGCGTTGTAGAAGCCCTTGTTGATCCAGCGAACATGGGTGGAGAGCGAGAACAGCTCACCCAGGTCGAGGCCCACGGTCGCGTCAACCGTCCAGTCGGGGATGCCCGGAGGCGTACCGCCGCGCAGACCCGTCTGGCCGGCCCGTTCGACCGGACCAACCGCGTCCACGGTCACCAGATCGATGACATGGCTGGCCATGACGGACAGGTTCACCGCGCTGGCCGCGCCGACCGGCTGCCGATAGTTCAGCTCCATGTCGATGCCGCGGGCGTTGAGCTGGTTCACATTCTGCACAACGTCGCGAACATTGGTGATGACGCCATTGGCCGCACCACCATCGCGCGTGACCAGCGAGCAGCTCAGCGTATCGCCCTGCGAGCAGCGCGTCACGATGTTCTGCTGGCCGAGCGTGCTGATCGCATCCTTGATCTTGATGTCATAATAATCGACCGACGCCCGGAAACGCCCGAGCATCCCACCGCTTGGCTGCAAGACGATGCCGGCGGTAAACGTGTCCGCCTTTTCCGGCCGCAGATTAGGGTTGGAGCCCAGCGTGATCGGCACGACCGTCTGCTGACCGCCACGCGCCGGATCGTTGAGAATGCCGGATGCGCTGGTGATCGGGCCGAACAGTTCCGAGACGTTGGGCGCGCGGATGTCGCGCGACTTGGTCACGCGGAAGCGGACCGCATCGACCGGCGCCCAGACGCCGCCAACCTTCCACGTGGTCACATTGACCGTGCTGCTCGGGAAGAAGTCGCTGGACCGCTTGTAGTGGGTCCGGCGGACGGCGCCGTTCAAGCTCAGTTCGCGGAAGAACGCCGTATCGCGCAGGATCGGCACTTCGGCCTCACCATAAGCCTCGACCACCTGAATCTTGCCCGAGATAACCGATCCGTTGCCGGTGAAGAAGGCCAGCGCCTTGGAATTGGCATCGGCATCGCCACTGACGCTATCGCTGCGATATTCCGCGCCAACGGCAACGCCGAGCGGCCCGGCGGGAAGATCGAACAGCGAGCCGGTGACGTTGGCAGCGACGACATGCTGAGTGGTGATGTTGGTCTGGAAGGCATCGGCCGTGACATAGGCCTTGGCCGCCGCGAATGTCGCGCCTTGGCCGGAGCCGAAGGGGTTGAGGGCGACGCACGCAGGGTCGTTATTGGTCGTGCTGGCGTCGGCATTCACCCGGCACACCGGCGCACCGCCGGGCCCGGCCACCGCGTCGAGCGCCTTGAGGATGCGCGAGGTGATCGTGCCACCCGTGATATCGCTGCGGAACTCGTTGCGGCCGAACTGATAATAGATGTCCGCCGACCAGTTGGGCGAAATCTCATATTTGGCGGACGCGACGGCGCGATAGACATCGTTCTTCACGACCAGCTGGCCCGGGCCAACATCCTTAAATCCCTTGCCCAGCGTGAAGCTGGTGAGTCCATTGGCATCCATGATGGTGCGCAGGTCCAGCGCGGGATTGCTGGAGGTGGGAATGAACGGGTTGTCGCGCTGGATGGTGATGGCCGTATTGCGATACGGCACCGCGCGGTGGCGACCTTCGCCATGGCCGTAGTTGAAGCCGAACTCCATCGTCAGGGCCGGCGTGGCTTCCCACGTGGCGAACGCCATGGCGTTGTAGCGCTTGGTGGGGGAGACGATCGGGAAATCGAAATAGATGTTCTCGCCCGGACCGTCATTGGTGCCGCCAAGCTGATAGAGGTTGTTGGCCAGCGTGCCCTGGGTCGTGCGGAACGGCGTGCCGTCGGCGCGGAAGCCGATGCCGTCGATCGCGCGGAGAGCCGGGACGAGGCGGCCGGCATAAGCCGAGCTCGGCGGCGTGGTGATGCCGTTATAGGGCGCCGTCCAGGGATAGACGCCCGCGAGGATGTTGTTGGCGGGCAGGCTCGTCACGCCGGGATTGCGGCTGATGTTGATGAAGCCGTTGGCGCACCAGTCGCGCGACGGGCAGCTTTCCACACCCTCCGCCTTTTCATATTCGCCGCCCACGAGCAGATGCAGCGTCTCGCCGATCTGCCAACCGCCGGCCGCGCCGAACTGGGTGGTGAAATTATCGCCGTATTGCGAGAAACCGACCTGGGCATTGGCCTTGTAGCCCGTGAAGGCCTTGTCGATGAGCAGGTTGACGACGCCCGACACGGCGTCCGAACCATAGACGGCCGAGGCGCCGCCCGTGACGACTTCGGCACGCTGGAGCATGATCGAGGGGATCATGTTGGTATCGACCGTCGCCTGCGTGGTGGACGGCACGAAGCGCTTGCCGTCGACGAGGGTCAGCGTGCGCACCGCGCCCAGACCACGAAGATCGAGGATGCGACCGCCGACATAGCCGCCCGCCGCGCCGAGGCCGGTCGAGGCCGGAGAGTTGGTCGCGCGGAAGGCAGGCAGCTCGTTCAGCGCATCGCCGAGATTGGTGATGCCGCGTGTTTCCAGTCGCTCAGCGCCCAGAACCGCCACGGGGGTCGGCCGGTCGAAACCGGAGGCGATGCGCGATCCGGTGACCACGATGGCCTCGTCGCTTGCATCTGCTCTATCGCTTTGGGGGGCGCTGTCCTGCGCGAAAGCAGGGAAAGCGAGGACGGTGGCGAGGGCCGCGAAACAGGCGTGCTGACGCAGCACGCGCGCAGATCTCTTCATTGCAAAGTCTCCCAGACAATTATCGTTGTTAGGGAGCTATCTATTCATCAGATTCTGTTAGTTTGCAATCTACTTTGTCGGCGTCCGGGCGAAGGTCGATATGGTGTGGCGCAAATGCGGCAGGCTGTCGCGGGATGCTCCATGAGAAAGGCGGCAAACCAAGGTCCGCCGCCCTCTCACGTGCAATCCGAGCCGCGCGGCTTATTGCTTGCCGGCCACCGAATAGGTGATCGCGGCATTGCGGGTCTTCTGGAAATCGGGAACGCTCAGGCCCTTGAAGGCGGCATAAACGTCGATATTGCCGATGCCGAGCACCGCGGCCATCTTCTCCAGCATGAAGAAGATGACGCCATAATGGATCATGCCGATCCAGTTGCGGCTGCGGATCAGCTCCTTCTCTTCCTCGCTCAAATCCGACTCGGCAAACAGCCCTTCCTGATCCTCGACAAACCGCTTGCGGAAATCCGGCTCGATCAGGCGGTGGAGGAAGTGATTGATGCGGAAACCCTTGACCGCGCGGTCAATGGTGAAGGGATAGGTGCCCTCAATCGCCTCGACCCCCGCCAGCTCGCGGGACGCACGGGCACGCAATTGCTCATCGGTCTCGGCCGGCGGCACCGGATCGCCCAGATCCTTGAACAGCATCGTCGCGATGGCGGTCATGGAGGGGAGGAAGTAGCTCTGGTGCAGATTCTCGACCTGTTCGGAGAGCGCGCCGCGCATCAGCAGCCACATCACCACCTCGGCGCCTTCCCAGCCGCCGAGCTTCGCCAGATCCGTTACCGTGGCGTCGAGCAGTGATCCGGGATCGTTGGTGAGCTTCTCCATGAACTCCATGTCCCAGGCGGTATTGTTGAACCCGCAGCGCTCGCCATGAACCTGATGGGAAAGCCCGCCAGTGCCCGCAATCGCGACCTTGATGTCCTTGGGATAGCTCTGGATCGCACGACGCAGCGAGCGGCCGAACTTCCAGAAGCGGCGCGCCTTGGGGATCGGATGCTGAAGCACGCCACACTGCAGCGGCACAAGGCGGCAGGGCCAGCCATTCTCGTGAGGCAGCAGGACCGAAAGCGGCGAGAAGGCGCCATGGTCCAGCCCCATGCCCTGCCAATAGGCCAGGTCGAACTCGTCGGCGACCATGCACTCGGCGATGTGCTTGGCAAGGTCCGGATCGCCCTTGATCGCGGGCAGATCGCGCTTGCCGCCGCCTTCGTCCGCCGGCTCATACGCCTCGCCAATGCCCAGCGCGAAATGCGAGTAATGGGTGAAGAAGGAGGTCATGTGGTCGTTGTAGACATACAGGATCACATCGGGCTTCTCGTCCGCCAGCCATTGCTTGACCGGCTCGAATCCCTCGAAGATCGGCGCCCAGACGGGATCGGTCTGCTTGTTCGCATCCTTGGCGAACGCGATGGTCGGCGTGTGCGAAACGGCGAAACCGCCGATGATCCTGGCCATGAGCCTCTCCTCTTGTCTCTGCGGCGCAAGCACGGACTCGTCGCCGGTGGCGCGGAGTGTAGGTTGCACCCTATTTGTACGCAACACAAACGAAGTGGCCGAAGGGCGGCATTGGCGAGCGCCCGACCTCCTTCTCTCGCCATTCCCGCGTTTGTGGGAATGACGAAAGGGACTTTCTAGCGTGGCCCCGCCTCATCCATCGTCATCGCCTGCGAGGGGTAAGGCGCAACCAGCCGCTGCGCTTCCTTCCAGTCCGCCCGCAGCCATCGGCCGTGGTCTTCGGCATGCAGGATGACCGGCATGGTGCGCGGGTTGACCGAGGCGACCAGCCGGTTCGGCTCGCAGGTCAGCAGCGCAAAACTCGCCACCTCGCTGTCCCGCCAGATGCCCGCGAACGCGAAGATCGCCGCATCCGGCAGCGAGAAACGATGCGCGACGCGCTTGCCGGTGCGTGGATCAGGCGCCTGCGACCAGAGCTGAAAGCTGGTGACCGGCACCAGGCAGCGGAACGCCGTATGCCGCAGCGTGCCGATCCAGAACGGGCTTTCGACATTGCGCACATGCGCGACCGGCACGCCGCCCGTCAGAGCCGCGGCCGGCGGCGGCGGCACACCCCATAGCCGCGGCACCAGCCGGCGCACGCCATCGCGCCCGCGCACGATCACCGGCCCATAGCGCCCCGGCGTCATATAGCCTCCCGGCCACGGGTCCTCACCGGCGTCCGCATGGAGCGCCGCGCCGATCTGCGCGGCACTGGCATCGAGGCGATAGAGGGACGTCATGGTTGCCCCCCACCCTTCCCGCCGCGGGACCGCGCGGTCAAGCTCTTGCGCCGTGCATCGCGATCGGGCGACAAGGGGCGCATGACCGATTCCACCGCCCGCGCCCTCATCGACCGCCTCGCTCTCCAGCCGCATCCCGAGGGCGGATGGTATCGCGAAACCTGGCGGGCGGAGGCCGCGCCCGGCGAACGCGCCGGGGCGACGGCGATTCTGTTTCTGCTCGAGCCCGGGCAGCGTTCCCATTGGCACAAGGTGGATGCGAGCGAGACCTGGCTCTGGCACGCCGGCCACGCGCTCAACCTCTCCACCGCGCCGGGCGACGAAGGCCCGGTCACAGCCGTGCGCCTTGGCGGCGATGTGCTGGCGGGCGAGATCCCGCAGCATGTCATCGCCCCGCACCACTGGCAGGCCGCCGAGGCCGACCGAGGCTGGGCACTTGTCTCCTGCATCGTCACGCCGGGTTTTGATTTTGCCGGGTTCACGCTCGCGCCGCTCGGCTGGGCACCGGGTTGCGCACCAGGCGATCCCTCCCCGGCTTGATCCAGCGCAAGGCGGCGCGGCGCCGGCCCTGACATGCAAGCCTCATGATGAGGAGCCCTGCGCCATGAGCCACGCCCAATGACCCAATCCACCACTGCCGAAGTGTCCCCACCCGATCCCGCGCCGCTGCCCTTTGACGAGATCGGCGGCACGCCGGCCGTGCGCGCGCTGGTCGAGCGCTTCTACGATCTCATGGAGCAGGACCCGCGCTTTGCCGAATTGCGGGCGATACATGCGCCCGATCTGGCCCCGATGCGGGAGTCTCTGACCGGATTCCTCACCGCCTGGCTCGGCGGCCCACGCGACTGGTTCACGCAAAAGCCCGGCGCCTGCATCATGTCCGCGCATCGCCAGATCGGCTTTGGCGATGTGGAAAGCCGGCAATGGACGCAAGCGATGGCGCAGGCGCTGGTCGACACCGGCGTAGAGGAAGCGCTGGCTGAAAAAATGAACGCCGCCTTCGCCCGTATGGGCCGGGCGATGCAGGGGGATTAGACCGGTTGGCTTAGGGCCGTCCTGCATCGTTGCCGCTATCGGCCCGCCTCGCAAAACCGCGTGGCGGCCGAAATGTCGTGAATGCGGTCATCAATCACACCCCCCGAAAATATCTTAGACGGAAGCGCAGACACGTCTTATAGGCCTAGCGAGTCAGAAACCGGAAATAATTCCGGAATAGTGAAGCTTGCCAAGGGACCTGCGCCATCATGAGAGAATTTCACTCCTATCGCCCGGCCGAGGGCCATCGTCTCAAGCACCAGCCGGCCAACGCGATCGTCGCGCCCCGCCCGATCGGCTGGATCAGCACGGTCAGCGCCGAGGGGGTCGCGAATCTCGCTCCGTTCAGCCTGTTCAACATCGCCAGCTATCGCCCGCTGATCATCGGCTTCTCTTCGGGTGGGGAGAAAGACAGCGTCCGCAATGCGCGGGAAACCGGTGAGTTCGTCTGGAACCTCGTTGGCCGCGACGTCACAGACGTGATGATCCTGACGGGGGACGAGGTGGGTCCCGAGGTCGACGAGTTCGAGATGGCAGGGATCGAGAAGATCGCCTCGATCGATGTCGCACCGCCGCGCGTGGCGGCGAGTCCTGCCCAGTTCGAATGCAAGGTGACCGAGATCATCCACCTCAAGGATCTGGATGGCGTCCCCAGCGACTTCCGGGTGGTGTTCGGCCAGGTCGTGCATGTGCACATCAATCAGGATTGTATCCTCGACGGCGTCTATCAGACCACCCATGCCGTGCCGGTGTCGCGCGGGGGGGGCCCGGCCGATTATTATGAGACGCGTGCCGATGCCCTGGTCCAAAAATGGCGGCGCGGTCCGGTTACGCCCGTCGACCGCAAGCGAGAGTTTTCCAAGTGATCTGACGGCTCGAAATGTCTGACCCGCCCCCCGAGTCTCGACACGGACGATATGGGCGACGACATTTGAAGCGGCAGCCAGAGGTGAAACGGGGGATTCTCGGCTTTGACCGTCAGCGGCCAAGTCTTTGGATTTGCAGGGCGATAGGCTGGTATTTGGCTGAGAGCTGTCAGCGCTATCGCCTGCAATGCTCGAACGCGCTCGGCGCGATGGAGACGCCCGACATAAGCCATGTTGCGGCAGGAGGGGGCCAATAGCGCGAACGGCATCCCTGAGATGCCGCGCCCAGCCCCCGCCGCCAGCCCTCAGTCGAGCGCCTCAATCACCGCCGCGCGCAACTCCGGCAGGCCCATGCCCTTCTCGCTCGAGGTCGGGATAATCTGGGGATGGGCCGCCGGGCGCTTGCGGACTTCTGCCGCGGTTTGCTCGATGATGGTGGCGAGGTCGGTCGCCTTAACCTTATCGGCCTTGGTCAGCACCATGCGGTAGCTCACCGCTGCTTCATCCAGCATGTCGAGCAGCGTGCGGTCGACATCCTTGAGGCCGTGGCGGGCATCGACCAGCACCAGCGCGCGCTTGAGCACCGCTCGCCCCCGCAGGAAATCGTTCACGAGGAAGCGCCATTGCTTCACCACATCCTTGGGCGCCTTGGCATAGCCATAGCCGGGCATGTCCACGAGGCGGAAGCGCAGCGGCTCGCCCACGTCGAAGAAGTTCAATTCCTGCGTGCGTCCCGGCGTGTTGGATGTGCGCGCAAGGCCATTGCGGTTGGTCAGCGCATTGATGAGCGAGGACTTGCCGACATTAGAGCGCCCGGCGAAGGCGACCTCCGGCACATCCGCTGGCGGCAGGAAGTTCAGCCCCGGCGCGGATTTGAGGAAGCTGATCGGCCCGGAAAAGATCCGGCGGGCCTCCTCGATGCGGGCGGCGGTATCCTGATCGCTCTGGGCTTGATCTGTGTCGGTCTGGTTCATGCCATCCCCCTAGCGCCAGACGCGGCGCCCGTCACCTGAAAGGGCAAGGAGCGGGAAAGCGGGGTACGGTCGATCCCGAAGATCAGCGGGCCCCCGGGTCAAGCCCGGGGTGACCAAGTTGGAATGAGATCATCCCTGGAAGGGCGAGTGGGATAGGGCGCTTGCTCCCCACCGTCACCCCGGGCTTGACCCGGGGGCCCGCTGCTGCATCTTCCGAATCCTCAACCCTTCGCCGTATCTGCTGCCGGCTGTCCCAGCACGGGATGCTGGCGATACAGCCACCATTGCTGCGCGATGGTGAGGATGTTGGAGGTGCACCAGTAGATCAACAGGCCGGCCGCGAACGGCGCCATGATGAACATCATCATCCAGGGCATCAGCGAGAAGATCTGCTTCTGCACATCGTCCATCGGCGCCGGGTTCAGCTTGAACTGCAGCCACATGGTGATGCCGAGGATCACCGCCAGCACGCCGATGCCGAGGAACGAGGGCGGCGTGAACGGCAGCAGGCCGAACAGGTTGAGGATGTGCGCCGGATCGGGCGCAGAAAGATCCTTGATCCACAGGTAGAAGGGCTGGTGGCGCATATCCACCGTCAGCATCAGCACCTTGTAGAGCGCGAAGAAGATGGGGATCTGCAGGAAGATCGGCAGGCAGCCCGCGAGCGGATTGACCTTCTCCGTCTTGTACAGCGCCATGATCTCCTGCTGCATCTTCGGCTTATCGTTCTTGTAGCGCTCCTGCAGCGCCTTCATCTTCGGCTGGATGGCGCGCATCGCCGCCATGCTGGCGAACTGCCGCTGGGCGACCGGGAACATCAGGCCACGCACGATGAAGGTGAGGCAGATGATCGCCACGCCGAAATTGCCGATGTGGCGGAACAGCCAGTCGAGCAGATAGAAGATCGGTTTCTCGAACCAGCGGAACCAGCCCCAGTCGATCGCGCGGTCGAACAGCGCGATGCCCTGCTGGTCCATATAGCGGTCGAGCACCGGGGTTTCCTTGGCGCCGACGAACAGCCGGCTCGTCGTGCTGAGCGAAGTGCCGGGCTGGACGACGGCGGGCGCATAGGTCAGGTCGGCCTGATAGCGGTCGCTCGCGCCCTTGCGGAACTGCGCATCGACCGGCAGCGTCTGCGCCGGGATGAGCGCGGCATGCCAATAGAGATCGGTAAAGCCCAGCCAGCCGCCGGTGGTGGAGAAGCGCTTGTCGCCATCCTTGTCCAACTTGTCGAAGCCGATGTCATAATTGGCCGATCCGTTGAACACGCCCATCGGGCCGGTGTGGATCGTCCAGGTCGACTTGTCCTTGCTGTGGCCGGTGCGCGAGAGCAGGCCATAGTTGCGGACGGCGATGGCATTGCCGCCCGCATTCTCGACCGTCTGCGCGACAGTGAGCAGATAATCCTCGTCGATCGACAGGCGGATGAGGAAGGTCTGCCCCGCGCCGTTGCTCCAGCGCAGCGTCACCGGCGTCTGCGGGGTCAGCTTGGTGCCGTCGGCTGTCCACACGGTGTTCGCATCCGGCACGCGCACGCCTTCGCCGCTCCAGCCGAAGCTCGCGAAATAGGCGTCCGCCGTGCCGCTCGGCGCGAGCAGGCGGACCGGGGGCGATTTTTCATCCACCGTCTGGCGATGCGTCGGCAGCACGACATCATCGATGCGGGCGCCGCGCAGGTTGATGGAGCCGCGCAGCTTGGGCGTCTCGATGGCGACGCGCTGGCTTTCGCCCAGCACGGCCTCGATCGGGCGAATCGCCTGCGCGCCTTCGGCCAGCGGCCCACCGCGCACATTGGGTGCCGCGCCCTGCTGCTTCGCCTGCTGCTCGGCCCGCTCGATCGGCTGGGCCGATGGCGGGAAGAAATAATTGCTGATGACCGGCCAGCCAAAGAGAATAGCAATGGTCAGCACCACGGCGAGAAGGATGTTGCGCTTGTCGTCCACGTCTCTTTGGCTTCCGTCTCTTTGTCAGCTCATGTCAGGGGATTCGGCGTCAGGGCACCGGATCATGGCCGCAGCCGCCCCATGGGTGGCAGCGCAATAGCCGCTTCAACGCCAGCCAGCCACCCCTTATCGCCCCATATTTCCGCAGGGCCTCGATGGCATATTGGGAGCAGCTCGGCGAATAGCGGCAGGAGGGCGGCAGAATTCGGCTCGGCCCGATCTGCCAGAAGCGCGCCACGAGGATGAGAAGGCGCGCGATCATGGGGCGGAGTGGTCGAGTATGCGGCGACGCCATGGTCTTCCAGCCTGGACCATCGTGCTCCTGCGGAGGCAGGAGCCCAGGGCGGCAAGGGCAGTCGGTTGGGCCCTGGGCTCCTGCCTTCGCAGGAGCACGGGTTGTGCGGGGCCAAGGCGACAATCCCTGATCGACATCATGCGGGCGGCTCATTGCGCGGCGCAGGGTCATTGTGAGGCGCCGGGGGCGTCACCCTCTTGCTCCCACCGGAGCCGCGCCCACCCCGACCCCGTCCGCCTTCGCGCGGCGGGGCACCCTTGCCGCTGGCGACACGCCGCAGCGCTTTCTCAAGCTCTGCGGCCAGCGAGGCATAATCGCGCTCGACACCGCCCTCGCGGCCGATCAGCACATGATCGGCGCCGGCAATGGCGTGAACGGGCAGGATCTCGCGCGCAAGCGCACGAAAACGGCGCTTCATCCGGTTCCGGATGACAGCGCCGCCGATTTTCTTGGTGACGGTAATGCCGAGGCGGGCCGTGGGATCGCCATCGGCCCGATCGCGCACCAGCAGCACGAAGCCTGGCATGGGTGCGCGCTGGCCGCGATTGGCGGCCAGAAAGTCGGCGCGGCGGGTCATGCGACCCACGACGCGCCGCAGCGCGCCGTCCGCGCCGGGCTCGATCAGGCGGTCAGCTTCTTGCGGCCGCGGGCGCGGCGCGCGTTCAGCAGCTTGCGGCCGGCTGCCGTCGCCATGCGCAGGCGGAAACCGTGGCGGCGCTTGCGAACAAGGTTGCTCGGCTGAAAGGTGCGCTTCATCGTTCATTCCTCAAAATCGAATCAGGTTCTGCAGACTCGACAAAAATGGCCGCCTCGCCCCGATCCGGGAGGAGCGGCCGTCTGTCCGAAGGCGCGCGGATAGGCAAAGCGGGCTCATTTGTCAATCAGCGGGACGGAAAAGGACGCCGCCCTGCGCTGCTCTCTTAGGCGGGCCGCGCGGCTACCTGCAAGGGAATGAATAGCCACGCGCGCCTCATTCAGAAACGGTGGAAACGAAGCGGGAACATCGCTACACCGGCCTTATGATCGCGCATTTGAAAGGCCTGCTCGTCTCCACCGGACTGGATAGTGCCGTCATTGATGTCGGTGGCGTGGGCTATCTCGTCGGCATGTCCTCGCGCAGCCTTTCTGCGCTCGGCAGCGTCGGCGGGGCCGTCACCGTGCATACCGAGATGCTGGTGGGTGAAGAGTTCATCCGGCTGGTCGGCTTCGCCAGCGAGGCGGAGCGCGACTGGTTCCGTCTGCTGACCGGTGTGCAGGGCGTGGGCGCCCGCGTGGCGCTGGCCATTCTCTCCGCGCTGGAGCCGAGCGACCTGCACCGCGCCATTGCCGCGCAGGACAAGGCGATGGTCGCTCGCGCCAATGGCGTCGGCCCCAAGCTCGCCGAACGGATCGTGCGCGAACTGAAAGACAAGGTGGGCGCCATCGCCACCGGGTCCTTCGCCATCGGGCTGGATGCGAGCGGCGCGGCGATCCCGGCCGCGACGGGCGTGCAGGCCGACGCCCTCTCCGCCCTCGCCTCGCTGGGCTTCAAGCCGGGCGAAGCGAGCATCGCCGTCAGCGCCGCGCTGGACGAGCTGGGCGACAGCGCCTCACTGGATGCTCTGGTCCGCCTCGCGCTGCAAAAGGCTGCCAAGTGACGGGCCGGTCAACGCGCGCTAGGGTGCCGGGCTGATGGCTAGCTCCCCCCTCCTCACCGCCGGCCGCACGCCTGAAGATATGGATGCCGCGCTGCGCCCCAAGACGCTGGACGATTTCGTCGGACAGAAGGGCGCGCGCGAGAATCTGCGGATCTTCATCAACGCCGCCCGCGCACGCGGCGAAGCGCTCGATCACGTGCTGTTCTTCGGCCCGCCGGGCCTGGGCAAGACGACGCTGGCGCAGATCGTCGCGCGGGAGATGGGCGTGGGGTTCCGTGCCACGTCCGGTCCGGTCATCGCCAAGGCGGGCGATCTCGCCGCGCTGCTTACCAATCTCGATGAAGGCGACGTGCTGTTTATCGACGAGATTCACCGGCTCAATCCGGCGGTGGAGGAAATCCTCTACCCGGCCATGGAGGACCGCGCGCTCGACATCATGATCGGGGAAGGCCCCTCGGCCCGCTCGGTGCGGATCGATCTGCCCTCTTTCACGCTGGTCGGCGCGACGACGCGGCAGGGCATGCTGGCCACGCCGTTGCGTGACCGGTTCGGCATCCCCGTGCGGCTCAACTTCTATACCGTGGATGAGCTGGAGCATGTCATCACCCGCGCGGCGCGGCTGCTCGACCTGCCGATCGCTCCCGATGGCGCAACCGAAATTGCGCGCCGTGCCCGTGGCACACCGCGTATCGCCGGGCGGCTGCTGCGGCGGGTACGCGATTTCGCCCATGCCGCGGGGCATGATGTCGTCGATGCCGCCGCCGCCGATGCCGCACTGACCCGGCTGGAGGTCGACCAGCTCGGCCTCGACCTGATGGATCGCCGCTACCTGCGGATGATCGCCGACATTTACAAGGGCGGCCCGGTCGGCGCCGAGACGCTGGCCGCTGGCCTCTCCGAGCCGCGCGACACCATCGAGGATGTCATCGAGCCCTATCTGCTCCAGCTGGGGATCATCGCGCGAACCGCCCGTGGCCGCATCCTGAATGCGCCGGGCTGGAAGCATCTCGGCCTCAATCCGCCAGAGGGCAGCCAGGACGGTTTGTTCGACTGAGGCGACAAGCGGCAAGCGATCCTCCCCGGTCCCGTGCGATAGAACGAAGATCTGCTGCGTTCTGACGCTTGAAAAGGCTTTCCGCCGCGAGTCGCGTCGGTTAGGACTGGTCGCCCATGCCTTCGCAAAGCGCCCTTCATCCCGCTTCGGGACAGTTTGAGAACGGAGAACATCGCTTTCCCGTGCGCGTCTATTTCGAAGACACAGACCTTTCCGGCGTCGTCTATCACGCCAATTATCTGCGCTATATGGAGCGCGCCCGCTCGGACATGCTGCGCCAGCTCGGCATCGATCAGCGCGCGGCGCAGGAATCCGGCGAGGGCGTGTATGCGGTGACGGACGTTGCGCTGCGCTACCGCGCGCCGGCCCGTCTGGACGATGATCTCACCGTGCGCAGCCAGCTGACGCAACTCGGCGCGGCGCGCTGCGTTATAGCCCAGTCGGTCTGGCGCGAGGACACGGAACTGACCCGAGGCAGCGTCACCGTGGCCTTCCTCGACAGCACCGGTCGCCCGCGCCGTCAGCCGGCTGACTGGATCGATCGCTTCAGCCGGCTCGCGCCGCTTCCTTCCTGACCGGAGAAACACCCCCGCCCATGACTCTCACCCTCATGCTTGCTGCCGCAGCGCCGGACAATGCGCTCACTTTGTCGCCGGTGGACATGTTCCTCCAGGCGGATCTCGTCGTGAAGGCGGTGATGGTCGGCCTGCTGCTGGCCAGCGTCTGGACCTGGGGCATCATCTTCAGCTTCGCCGGACGACTCCGGCGGATGCGCAAGGGATGCGACGAGTTCGAGCGCGCCTTCTGGCAGGCCAAGGACATGGACGCCTTCGCCAAGGAGCGCGGGCGGGAAGACCTGCCGAGCGCGCAGGTGCTCAATGCCGGCATCGCCGAATGGCGCCGCTCCACCGCCCAGCGCGGCATGAACCCCGACGGCACGCGCGACCGGCTCGCCACCGCCATGGGCTCTGCTCTGGCTGGCACCATCGACAAGATTTCGGACCGGCTGAACATCCTCGCGACCGTCGGCTCGGTGGCGCCGTTCGTCGGCCTGTTCGGCACGGTGTGGGGCATCATGCGCGCCTTTATCGCCATTGCCGGCGAGCAGAACACCAGCCTCGCGGTCGTGGCACCCGGCATTGCCGAGGCGCTGTTCGCCACCGCGATCGGCCTGTTCGCGGCTATTCCGGCGGTGATTGGCTACAATCGCCTCAGCCATGGCGTGAACCGGCTGGAGGCGCGGGTCCAGCGTTTCTCGGACGGGCTTTACACAACCTTCAGCCGCGAGCTTGAATCCTGATGGGCATGAACCTGCCTTCCAACCGGCGGGGCGGGCGACGCGCGCCCATGGCGGACATCAACGTCACGCCGCTGGTCGACGTGATGCTGGTGCTGCTCATCATCTTCATGGTGACTGCCCCCTTGCTGGTGACCGGTGTGCCCGTGCGCCTGCCGGAGAGCCGCGCGAGCGCGCTGGACCAGGACAAGAAGCCCGCCATCGTCTCGGTCGATCCGGAGGGCGCGGTCTTCATCAATGACGATCCGGTGAGCGACGATGCTCTGCCGGACCGGCTCAATGCCCTGCGCGCCGGCCTTGGACCGGACGAGCAGGTGTTCCTGCGTGCCGATGCCGCACTCGATTACGGCCGTGTCATGCGCGTGATGGGCGAGCTGAACCGCGCCGGGCTGGACCGGGTGGCGCTCGTCACGACCGGCATTGGCATGGGCGGATCGGATCCGTCCACCGTGCGTTCAGTGACGGGCGAATAAGGGCGGGGAATGGACCAGCGCGAGCGTCTAGGACTGGGAATTTCCACGGCGGGCCATGTGCTTCTGCTCGGCGCGCTGTCGCTTGGCCTGTTTCAGAAGAGCGCCGATTTAAAACCGCCGTCGACGATCGACGTGACCTTTGCGGATGCTGTCGCGCTCGAAAGCCTGACCCGCGAGCATGCGCCGGACGTGCCGCAGACCGCCACCGCGCCGGAAATCGGCGAGGTCGAGCCCGATGCTGCGCCGCCGCCGCCCGCCGCCGCGGCGCCCACGCCGCCGGCACAGCCCGAACCGGTTGCACCGCCACCCCCGCCCCGCGCGCAGGCACCGACACCCAAGCCGGCTCCGCCGCCGCCGCCCGCGCCCAAGCCGCGCGAACAGCGGGCCAGCACGCGCGAGACGCCGGCCGCCAAGCCCGCGCCCTCCCGCCCCGCCCGTGAAGAGGCGCCGCGTCAGCGTGCGTCCCGGCTGGGCGACGATTTCCTCAAGGGCATCGATGCCGAGACGGCGTCCAGCCGCGCGACGCCCAACACCAGCGGCTCCAACGCCAAGCTCAGCCCGGTCGCGGCCCGTGCGCTCAATGCGGAGATCACCCGCCAGATCAAGCCGCACTGGCGCCCACCCTCGGGCGCCGATGCCGAAAAGCTGGTGACGCTGCTCAGTGTCCACCTGACACCGGACGGGCGCATCGATGGCCGGGTCGAGGTCGTCGGGCAGGAGGGCGTGACGGCCAGCAATCGCGCCCAGGCCGATCTTCATGCCGAGCGGGCCGTGCAGGCCGTGATGCGCGCCGCGCCGTTCAAGAACCTTCCCGCCGAATTTTATGAACAGTGGAAGTGGCTCCGGCCGCTCCGCATTTATGCGAGTTTGTGACGATGATGATGCTCAGCCTTCGACGCAAAACCTTGCGCGGTGCCAGCGCGCTGCTGGCCCTGCTCATCGCGATGCCCGCCACGGCGCAGCTCAGCGTGGACGTGACCAATCCGGTCGAGAGCGATCTGCGGATCGCCGTTCCGGCCATGCCGACTCAGCAGAATGTCGAAACGCCGGCTGGCTCCACCCAGTCGCTTGGCCAGCGTATCGCCGAGGTGATCGCCAACGATCTGCGCGGCTCCGGGCTGTTCACGCCGCTTGGCCCCAATGGCGTGCAGCCGCCCTCCATGGCGGAAGTCACCAGCCCCGTCTTCGCGCGCTGGTCCGCGATGAATGCCGAGGCACTGGTGCAGGGCTTCGTGCGCTCAGCGGGCGGCGATTCGCAGATCACGGTCGGCTGCTATCTCTATGACGTGTCGCTCGGCACTGAACTGGCCCGGCAGGGCTATGTCGTTGCGCCCCGCGACTGGCGCCGCGCCGCCCACCGCTGCGCCGACCTTGTCTATTCGCGCCTGACCGGCGAGAGCCCGTTCTTCGATAGCCGCATCGCCTACATCGCCGAGACCGGTCCCAAGGACAATCGCGTCAAGCGTCTCGCCATCATGGATAGCGACGGCGCCAACCACCGCTTCATCACCAATGGCCAGAGCCTGGCGCTCACGCCCCGCTGGTCGCCCGATTATCGCTCCATCGCCTATGTGAGCTATGTCGGCCGCAACGTGCGCATCTACATCTATGATGTCGATCAGGGCCGCCAGCGCGTGCTGCTGGAAGGCAGCGGCGCCATCTTCGCCCCGCGCTGGTCACCCGATGGCCGCACTTTGCTCTACTCGATGGCGAGCGGCGCCAATACGGATATCTATAAGATCCCCGTCGCCGGCGGTCGCCCGACACGGCTGACCAACACGCCGGGCATCAATGTCGGCGGCTCCTTCTCGCCGGACGGGACGAAGGTCGTCTTCGAGAGCGATCGCTCTGGCGGGCAGCAGATCTATGTGATGAATGCGGATGGCTCGGGCCAGCGCCGCATCAGCTTCGGCGGCGGTCGCTACGCCACGCCGGAGTGGAGCCCGCGCGGCGACCTCATCGCCTTCACCAAGATCGCCGGCAACTTCCGTGTGGGCGTGATGGATGTGAACGGCAGCAACGAGCGGCTGTTGACCAATGGCTGGCAGGACGAAGCGCCGACCTGGTCGCCCAATGGCCGTGTGCTGCAATTCTTCCGCACCGCAGCCGGCCGATCGGGCAATTCCTCGATCTGGCAGGTGGACCTGACGGGCGTGAACGAACGCAAGATCGTCACGCCGGTGGACGGCTCCGACCCCGCCTGGGGCCCACTGCTTCAGTGACGGGGAACCAAAAATTCATCTTTGTTTTCATATCTTCAGGTTGACTTGTCGGCAAAACGCCCCAACCATACGACGAACCGGTTTGTGTTCAGGACAGTAGGAGAAGCCCCCATGCGTACCACACCCCTGTTGCTGCTGGTTTCCAGTGCCGCGCTCGCCCTTTCGGCCTGTGCCAAAAAGGCGCCGGAGACTCTTCCCCCCGCCCCGGCTGACACGGCTCCGCCGCCAGCCACCACGCCGACGCCCACGCCGAGCGGCCCGACCCCGGGCAGCCAGGCGGACTTCGTCGCCAGCGTCTCCTCGGACCGCATCTTCTTCAATACGGACGAGAGCGACATCGACGATGAAGATCGCAACGTGCTGCGCAGCCAGGCCGAATGGCTGATGCGCTACCCGCAGAAGCGCGTGACCGTCGAAGGCCATGCCGACGAACGCGGCACCCGCGAATACAACCTCGCGCTCGGTGAGCGTCGCGCCAATGCCGCCAAGAACTATCTGGCCTCGCTCGGCATCGATGCCGGCCGCATCAACACGATCAGCTACGGCAAGGAGCGCCCGGTCGCGCTCGGCTCGGATGAAGCCAGCTGGGCCCAGAACCGTCGCGCAGTCACCGTTACGGTCGACTGACACGCGCCAGAACGCCAAACAGAAAGGGCAGCCTTCCAACCGGGAGGCTGCCCTTTTCTATGTTCGCCGCTGCCGGCGAACGTCTCTGCAGCGCCGCGCTCAGCCCCGGCGCGTGCCCGTCATCGCCATGGTGCCGAAAGCGCCGGCATCGATGGTGCCGCTGATCTTGCCGTCGGTCACGATTGCCTCGCAGGTGAGCGTCATCGGCATGGGCATGGTCATCTCCATGGTCCAGGTCAGCCGGTTGCCATCCACCTTGCCGTTCTTCACATCGAGCGAGCCGAGCGGCCCCGCGTTGGTGCCGTTGAACGTGTCTCCGTCCGTCACGACGGTGAACACGCTCGCCTGATCCCCCATCGGGGTTTTGGTGGTGCAATCATAAGCGCCGTCAACTTTGGCCATTTCATCTCTCCTTCCGGAATGAACGTTATTCAGCGAGCGGGGGCCCCATCGGGGGTGATCTCCGTCACGGGCAGCCCCAGCGGCTTGAGCTGATCCGCAATCTGGCTCTTGTCGCCAACCACTACCCAGCTCAGCTGTGCGGGATCGATCAGCTGCTTCGCCGCCGCGTCGAGCTGGGCCGGGGTGAGCGCCTGATAGCGCGCCCGCAGCGTCTCGACATAATCGAACGGCCGGCCGAACAGCGCATCCGCCTGCATCTGACCGAGCACGGCGCCGGTGGTCTCAAACTTGCCCGGCAAGCCGGCGATTTCGCCATTGACGACGCGCCCGAATTCCTGCGGCGTCACGCCCTTTGGCCCAAGGAAGCTGACGATCTGATCCCGCATCGCCGCGATGGCCGGGCCGGTCTTGTCCGCCTGCACCGGCGCGCTGACCAGATAGGGGCTGCGCTCCAGCCGCCGGCTGAGCGCACCGCGCACGCCATAGGACCAGCCCTTGGCCTCACGAATGTCCGCGTTCAGCCGTGAGAGGAAATCATCGCCCAGCACGGTGTTCGCCATGTTGAACGCGACCAGGTCATCGCGCCCGGTCGCCTTGGTGACCACCCCGCCCAGAATGACGGACTGCGGCGACTGCGGCCGGTCGATCAGGTAAATGCCCGGCTTAGGCGTCGGCACCGCCACCGAGAAATCCTTGACCGGAGAGGCCATGCGGTTCTGCGGCCAATTGCCAAAGCGGGCCTCCAGCAGGGGCTTGATCTCGGCCATGGTGATGTCGCCGGCGACGAAGATCTCCGCCTTGCTCGGGACGATCCAGCCGCCGTGGTAATGCACGAGGTCGTCGCGCGTGATCGCCTTCACGGTGGCCTCCTCGCCCCGCGCGCTGACCACGCCATAAGGATGCTGCGGGCCGTAGAGCAGCGGCGAGATTGCCCGGTTGGCAAGGCCGCTGGGCTGCGTCTTTTCCGCCGCGATGCCGGCAAGCTGGATGGTCCGCAGCCGCTCGATCTCGCTCGGGGCGAAGGCGGGATTGCGGATCACATCCTGCAGCAGGTCGAGCGAAGGCGCCAGATTGGGCTTGAGCGCGAACAGGGAGATGGACGTGCGGTCCATGCTCTGCCCGGTCGAGATGCTGGCGCCGAGGCGCTCCTGCTCCTCGGCGATCTGGATGGTCGAGCGGCTGGTGGTGCCGGCCTCCAGCAGGTCGAGCATCAGCGTGCCCAGCCCCATCCGGTCCCGCCGGTCACTGGCAAGCCCAGCGTCGAAATTGACCGCGATGCTGACCGTCGGCACGGTCGAGCGGGTCGCGACATGCAGCTTGATGCCATTGCCGAGCGTCGCCGTCTCCACCGTGGGGAAATCGAGGTCCGGGTTCTGCGTT
Source organism: Sphingobium sp. B10D7B (assembly GCF_025961955.1). NCBI lineage: Bacteria > Pseudomonadati > Pseudomonadota > Alphaproteobacteria > Sphingomonadales > Sphingobiaceae > Sphingobium > Sphingobium sp. B10D7B. The sequence goes on along the minus strand of NZ_JAOQOQ010000001.1, from coordinate 368,063 downwards.
ACGTCCGGGATCGCCAGCGTCGGCTTGGGCGCAGCGACGTCCGCCGGCGCATTCTCGCCCGGCGCTGCGACGCTCGCATCCTCATAGGCTTCCCGCTCACCGGGCTCGACCGTCAGTGCAAACACGGGGCGGGTGAGCCAGCGCTGCATCGCCGCCGTCACGGCCGTGGGCGTTGCGGCGGCGATGGCCGCCAGGTCCTTCTTGTACTGGGCAGGATCGTCCGAATGCAGCAGCCCCTCAGCCAAGGTCGACGCCTTGCCGCTGAATCCGCCGACCACTTCAAGCGCGGCAATCTCGCCGGCCACCTGCCGCGTTGCCACGCGGGTCACTTCATCGGCGGTCGGGCCAGTCTTGATGAAATCGCCCATGATCTCATCGAGCCGGCGGGAGACCAGCGCCGGATCGGTGCCGGGCTTCACATCGGCTGTCGCCATGAAGAAACCGAGCTGCTCGAACTGCTGCACGCCCGCCGTCACGCTCACCGCGATCTGTTCGTCGCGGACGAGGATATTGTCCAGCCGCGAGCTGGCGAGGCCGCCGAGCACCGCGCCGCCCACGGAGAGCAACGGCGCATCCTTGTCATTGCGACCCGGCGTTACCCACATGCGATAGATGCGCGTGGTCGCCACGCGGTCCTTCATCACCTTGTCAACGCGTGCAGGCAGCGTCGGGATGGGCGCGGCAACCGGCTTGACCGCCGGCCCCGCCGCGATGCCGCCGAAATATTTCTCGACCTTCGCCTTGGCCGTGGCGGCGTCGATATCGCCGGCGAGCACCAGGATCGCGTTGTTCGGCCCGTAATGATCGCGGAACCAGCCCTTCACATCCTCCAGCGAGGCGGAGTCCAAATCCGCCATCGAGCCGATGGTCGAGTGGCCATAGGGATGGCCCTTGGGCAGCAGCGTCTCAAGCTGCACATATTCCACCAGGCCATAGGGCTGATTGTCACCCTGCCGCTTCTCGTTCTGCACCACGGCGCGCTGGGCGTCGAGCTTGCCTTGCGTCACCGCGCCGAGCAGGCGGCCCATGCGATCCGCCTCCATGAACAGCGCGCGATCGAGCGTGCCCGTCGGCACCGTCTCGACATAATTGGTGCGGTCGAACCACGTCGATCCATTGGTCGGGGTGGAGCCGGCCGAGACCAAAGGCTCGTCGAAATTGGGCACATTCTCCGACCCGCCGAACATCAGATGTTCGAAGAGATGCGCAAAGCCGGTCTTGCCTTCCGGCTCATGCTTGGAGCCGATGCGGTAATAGACGGTCACGCCGACGACCGGCGCCTTGCGATCGGTATGCACGATCACGCGCAGGCCATTGGGCAGCGTGAACGTCTCATAGGGAATGTCGACTCGCTTGATGAGATCGGCGAGCGGCGCAGGCTTGACGGCTGCGCTGGCCGTCGCGCTGACCGTCGCTGGGGCCGCCGGACGGGGAGCCGGCTGCGCTTGCGACCAGGCTGGCACGGATGCCGTAAGGGCAAGGCTGCAAACGCCCAGATACATAAGGGCAGTCGAACGACGAACAGTCAGACGCATAGAATCTCCGACGAATATCAACAGGTCGCCACCCGTAGCAGCGACGGCCTGAACCATGGCCGGACCATAGCGGCAGGCGGCGGCCAAGCCTAGCGCCGGATCGAACCGGCCCCGGATTGAGAACCTGCCAGCGAGCTTGAGCGTTGATCCCATGGAAGCTGGCATGGCATATTGGCGCAGGTCGATCATGCTGCCCGGATCGCGCCGGAGAAAAACGCACCGCCCTCTTGTGTTGCGAAATAGCAACACCATCTGTGGCGGGCGAAGGGAGATAGTATGAATCTCGAAAAGTTCACAGACCGGGCCAAAGGCTTCCTGCAGAGCGCACAGACTGTTGCGATCCGCATGAACCACCAGCGCATCAGCCCGGAGCATCTACTCAAGGCGCTGCTCGAGGATGAGCAGGGCATGGCCAGCGGCCTCATCAAGGCGGCGGGGGGCGATGCCGCGACCGCGCTGCGCGAGACCGACGCGGCGCTTGCCAAGGTGCCCGCCGTCAGCGGATCGGGCGCGCAGCAGACCCCCGGCCTCGACAATGACGCGGTGCGCGTGCTCGATTCCGCCGAGCAGGTCGCGCAGAAAGCCGGCGACAGCTATGTCACCGTCGAGCGGCTGCTGCTTGCTCTGGTGCTGGCGACGACGACCGCCGCCGGCAAGGCGCTGGCCACCGCCGGCGTGAAGGCCGAGGCGCTCAATGGCGCAATCAACAGCCTGCGCGGCGGTCGGACAGCGGACACGGCCTCTGCCGAGGACCGCTACGACGCGCTCAAGAAATTCGCCCGCGATCTCACCGAGGCCGCCCGCGACGGCAAGCTCGATCCGGTGATCGGCCGCGACGAGGAAATCCGCCGCACCATCCAGATCCTCGCCCGGCGCACCAAGAACAACCCGGTGCTGATCGGTGAGCCCGGCGTCGGCAAGACCGCCATCGCGGAGGGCCTGGCCCTGCGCATCGCCAATGGCGACGTGCCCGACACCCTCAAGGACCGCACGCTGATGGCGCTCGACATGGGCAGCCTCATCGCCGGCGCGAAGTATCGCGGCGAGTTCGAGGAGCGCCTGAAGGGCGTGCTCGACGAAGTGAAGGGCGCGGACGGCCAGATCATCCTCTTCGTTGATGAGATGCACACACTGATCGGCGCGGGCAAATCCGAAGGCGCGATGGACGCCTCCAATCTGCTCAAGCCGGCTCTGGCGCGCGGCGAGCTGCACTGCATCGGCGCGACCACGCTCGATGAGTATCGCAAATATGTCGAGAAGGACCCCGCCCTCCAGCGGCGGTTCCAGCCGGTGTTCGTTGGCGAGCCGACGGTGGAGGACACCATCTCCATCCTGCGCGGCATCAAGGACAAGTACGAGACGCACCATGGCGTGCGGATCGCTGACGGCGCCATTGTCTCCGCCGCGACGCTCTCCAACCGCTACATCACCGACCGCTTCCTGCCGGACAAGGCCATCGACCTGATGGACGAGGCCGCGAGCCGCATCCGCATGGAAGTGGAGTCCAAGCCCGAGGAGATCGAGAATCTCGACCGGCGGATCATGCAGCTCCAGATCGAGCGCGAGGCGCTGAAGAAGGAGACCGATCAGGCGAGCAAGGACCGGCTGGCGGCGCTGGAAGGCGACCTCGCCAATCTGGAGCAGCAATCGGCCGAACTCACCGGCCGCTGGCAGGCCGAGAAGGACAAGATCGCAGGCGAGGCCAAGCTCAAGGAACAGCTCGATGCCGCGCGCATCCAGCTGGAGCAGGCGCAGCGCACCGGCGAATATGCCAAGGCTGGCGAGCTGCAATATGGCACCATCCCCACGCTGGAGAAGCAGCTCGAAGAGGCGCAGTCCGCCTCCAAGGGCGCGATGCTGCGTGAGGAAGTGACCAGCGAGGACATCGCCAGCGTCGTCTCGCGCTGGACCGGCATTCCGGTCGACAAGATGCTGGAAGGCGAGCGCGAGAAGCTGCTGGCCATGGAGGAGGAGCTGGGTCGCCGGGTAATCGGCCAGGCCGATGCGGTGAAGGCCGTCTCCACCGCCGTGCGCCGCTCACGCGCCGGTCTGCAGGATCCCAACCGGCCGCTCGGCAGCTTCCTCTTCCTCGGCCCGACGGGCGTCGGCAAGACGGAACTGACCAAGGCGCTTGCCGAATTTCTGTTCGACGACAGCAATGCGATGGTGCGCATCGACATGAGCGAGTTCATGGAGAAGCACAGCGTCGCGCGGTTGATCGGCGCACCGCCGGGCTATGTCGGCTATGAAGAAGGCGGCGTGCTGACCGAAGCCGTCCGCCGCCGGCCCTATCAGGTCGTGCTGTTCGACGAGGTGGAGAAGGCGCATGGCGACGTGTTCAACGTGCTCCTCCAGGTGCTCGACGATGGCCGCCTGACCGATGGGCAGGGCCGCACGGTGGACTTCACCAACACGATCATCGTGCTGACCAGCAACCTCGGCAGCCAGTTCCTCACCAGCCTTGGCGACGATGAGCCGGTGGAGAAGGTCGAGGATCAGGTGATGGACGTGGTGCGCGCACATTTCCGCCCCGAGTTCCTCAACCGGCTGGACGAGATCATCCTGTTCCACCGCCTGGGCGCGGAGCATATGGGGCCGATCGTCGACATCCAGGTCGCCCGCGTCGGCAAGCTACTCAAGGACCGCAAGGTGACACTCGACCTCACCGACGGCGCCCGCGCCTGGCTCGGCCGGGTGGGCTACGATCCGGTCTATGGCGCCCGCCCCTTGAAGCGCGCGGTGCAGAAATATCTGCAAGACCCGCTCGCCGACCTCATCCTGCGCGGCGAAGTGCCGGACGGTGCAACCGTGCGCGTCGATGAAGGCGATGGGGCGCTGGTGTTGACGGTGGGGTGAGGCAAGGCCGAACCTGAAAGGCAAAAGAAAAGGCCGGGAGGATCGCTCCTCCCGGCCTTTGTCTCTGGGTTTCGACGTCGCTTAGAAAAGCTTCGCCTTCACACCGACATAGAACGACCGGCCAACGGCGCTGATCGGGTACGCAACACCACCATCATCCGGCTTGCGATCGCCAAGATTGTTGATGCCACCATAAATGTCGAACCGATCGTCTACATTGTAGCTGGCGTAGATGTTGTGCTCCCACTTGCGGTTGTACCAGATGTACTCGGCAGGTGCGTAATCGGGATTGGCCTGTTCTTGCTTGAGCGTCACCCGGCGCGTCTTGGACCACCACTCAAGACCATAGTTCAGCGTGAACGGTCCCTTTTGCCAGGTAAGGTCGAAGTTGGCAGTGTACTTTGGAGCAGGATATTCCCAATTATGCAGTTCGTTCTCCAGGTCCGCACCCGCGCTGGGCACGAACTGAAGCTTGTTCAGAACATTGCCAGTAACGCGGAAGTTGAAAGTGCCAACGTCACCTTCAGGGACGAACCGATAGTCGACAACGAAGTCCAGACCGGACGTCTCATACGACGCGACGTTCTCAGGGATAACCGTGAAGGTGCTGATATAGCCTTGCCCGGCGCCGGACGCCTTGCGGGCGATGACGTCGCAATAGATGTTGTCCAGATCCGGCTGATCGTAGCACAGGTCAACTACGTCCTGAGCGGTAGCATAGTTGATCGCCTGCTTCAGACGGATGCTATACCAGTCGGCGGTGATCGTCAGGCCCGGCACGAAGGTCGGGCGGAATACGACGCCTGCGGTCCAGGTCTTTGCCGTTTCTTCCTGAAGGGTCGGATTGCCACCCTGGAAGCCCAGAATGCTGCTGTTCTGAGGAGAGGTTGCATCGTCTGCGGGATTGAACGTGGAGGGATTGATCCCTACCGCAGCAAGCGCGGTGGCGCAGTTCGCTGCGCGGTACTGAGTGCCCTCGGCGACCCGGTCGATGCCGCACGGGTCCGTGATGAACTCGTACGTACCGCTTCCGCCAGCAAACAGCTCGGTGATGTTAGGCGCGCGGACAGCCTGCGAGTACGTACCACGGAAGGTGACGTCGCGAACCGGCGAATAAGAGCCGTTGACGTTCCAGGTCGTCGTGCCGCCGATGGTCGAGTAATCCGAATAACGAATGGCGCCGCCCAGCGACAATTCATAGGCGCCCGGCACTCGCGACAGCAGCGGAAGGTTGATCTCGCCAAACACTTCCTTGACGTCGAAGCTGCCCCGGTCGATCCGCGCAAACCCGGAATCGATCAAATAACCGTTAAGCTGATAATCGGAAGGGATGAATACGCTCGATTCCTTGCGGTACTCGGCGCCTACTGCGAACCCAACCGGGCCGCCCGGCAGCTCGAAGAAGCCCCCTGTATCGCCCGAGAGCGCTGCAGTGACTACGTGCTGACGGAGACGTGACCATGTGGAATGGTCGACAGTCACGAAGTCCAGAGCTTGCTGCGACGGCGTTCCATAGCCCAGCAGATTAATCGGAACGCACTGTCCGGGCTGGAACGTCAGCGGAACACCCGCATAAACCGTGTTATTATAGCTGTCGGACTGTATTTCGGTCTGGCCCGGCAGGTTGATACGGCAGGTGACCCCGCCGTTTCCGTCCGAGACCGCATCAAGCGCGGCGTAATAGCGATCGGAAATGCGGTCATTGCGGTTTGTCGCCGTCTGGGTCGACTGACCGAACACATAGGATATGTCATAGCGCAGGTTGGACCCGAGATCGCCACGGGCACCAATCACTGTCCGGAACAACTCTCGCTCCAGTTCGTAACGACGAATACCGAAGTCGAAATTGTCGCGGCTGATGCGGATGCTGCATTCTTCAAAACCGGGCGTTTCGTCATCATCGCAATCGCCGGCCGCATTAGCAGCTTGGATCGCGGACACCCACGCCGCTGGCAGGTACGGATTGTCTTCGTAAAGCTTTGTGTAGAAGTCGTACGACGGCTGCGAAAGCGTGTACGCCTTGGAGCGTACATATTTGCCTTCCAGATAGACCTCGAAGGCCGGGCTCACCTCAAAACGCGCCATCGCATTGGCGATGTGACGACGGTTATAAGGCGTAAAGTCGCCATAATAGCTCTCGCGCGGCGTGCTCGATCCGCCGACGGTGAAGCTGGTGCCCGGTACATAGCTACCCAGATCATACACACCGCCTTCACCCGTGAAGTCCGGAGTAAAGTCACCGTTCACGTCGACCGCACCGCCGATCGAGCTGTCCGCCCAGCGCAGGTCGGTCAGCAGAATACGATCAGGCACGTTGGGATCGTCGGCGGAGGTGCCCGGTGTCCCATCGGCAGGGTTACGAACCAACGCCCAGCTCGGGCCGGTCTTACCATAGTTGAGGCGCTGGCGCTGGCTGAAGCGGTCCGTCTCGTTGAACTCGTAGGACAGCGTGATGTTGCCGCGGCTATCAGCAAAGTTCTTGCCGAATGTGGCAGCAACAAACCGGTCACCCGCATCGCCGCGCTGAGAAATACCCGACTGCGCGCGAAGCCGAAGACCGTCGAAGTCCTTCTTCATGATGAAGTTGACCACACCGGAAACGCCGTCGGCACCATAAATTGCCGAGGCGCCGCCGGTCAGCACGTCGACCGACTCAACGAGATCTGTGGGAATGGTGTTGATATCGACAGCAGCCGTGCCCGGATACCCCGCGACATGGCGGCGGCCGTCCACGAGGACCAGGGTACGATTAGGGCCAAGATTGCGCAGATCGAGGTTGTTGACGCCCACCAAGCCTGCGTTGGGCAGGTTGGAACCCGCGACGTCGATGTTCGACCGCGAACCCAGCAATGCCGGGGAGGTGACAAGAAAGTCCGTCAGATTAACGTTACCGCGCTGTTCGATTTGAGCCGCCGTTACGGCCTGCACCGGATTCGGAAACGAGAACTCAGGCCGCGCAATGCGCGAACCGGTAACGATGATCACCTCACCATCCTCGGCGGCATCCGCGTTCTGCGGTTCCTGCGCATGTGCGGCGGAGCTCAGCATGGCGAGGCCGAGCACGGCAGGTGCAGCTGCCAGCTTCAGCAATGTTTGCGTTGTTATTTTCTTCACGATCCAGTCCCTTGCTCTGGAATTTGCGAACTGCGGCCGGGAATATCCGGTCGCACGAAACGCGGGGATCGTGCGTCGTCCTCTCGGTCTCCCGACGACAACACGCGTGGCCCCTGCGCTATATGGCCGTGAAACTGTGCGGATTGGTTAAAGGTGTAAAGCGCAGGTGCAGCATGAAAGGGCTATTTTCCCGTACATGTCACATTCATGCAACAAGATCGTCGGTCCGGTGCCTCCGCGCCCTGCGGTCCGCTGTAACAATATTAGCGACGATCTACCCACTACGACACAAATCGTCCCGGACCGCAGTTTTCCTAGAAACTATTTGTTAATCTTCTCACACCGCCGTTCGAATGAACATGGAATTCGTGGCGAAATCGGAGCGACCCATGGGCCAGCTTGCCGTAGCGTCCGATGCTCAAAGGGGGCATTTTCAGACCGCCCCACCCGACCCTGTTGCCTTCGCACATCGTGTTGCAATGCAGCAAAAGAAGGCCGGCTGCCGGACGCTACGGCATCCAGCCTGATTGTCGATCAGCGAGCCGCTTGGCCCTGTACCAGCGGTAACGGATCAATCCGCGCATCGTTCCACTTCATGCTCCAGTGCAGATGCGGACCGGTCACGCGGCCCGTCGCGCCGATCTCGCCGAGCGGCTGGCCCTGGCGCACCACATCGCCTTCCTTCACCAGCAGCCGATCGCTGTGCAGGAAGGCGCTGTTGAGGCCCATGCCATGATCGATGATGAGGAGCTTGCCTTCCAGCGTGAACGGCTCTTCGCTGGCCAGCACGACAACGCCGTCCGCCGGCGCGACATAGACAGTGCCCTGCCCACCGGCGAGATCGAGCCCGCTATGATAGCTGCCGGGCGTGCCCCGATAGATGCGCTGCGAGCCGAACACGCCGGAAATGCGCGCCTTCACCGGCCAGATGAATGTCTGCCGCCAGCCATTGCTCAGCTGCGGATCACCCCGGGCGGCAACGATGCGCGCCAGTTCGCCCGCCCGCCGTTGCTGGAATTCCCCGCTGGTGGCGCTGCCCGTGATCGAGGCATTGACGTTCTGGATCTTCCAGTCCCCCCGCGCGATGGTCAGCACGCGCCGTTGCTTGCGCCCATCACGCCCGGTCGCTTCCAGCGTCATGGTGGCCGGGGCATCGCGGTCCAGCCCGATGATGAAGTTTCCCTCGGCGTCCACGGCCACCGGCACGCCATCGAGCGTAAGACCCAGCGTGCCGACGGGCACGAGACCGCGCAGCAGTGCCCCTTGCCGGGGGGTACCGCGAACCTGCAACGTCGCCGGCCCTTGCGGTAGCGCGAGATCGGGCACGTCCTCGATGGGCAGCGCGCTGGCTTCCGGCGGCGGCGGCGGGACCGTCGAGCAGCCGGCCGATGCGGCGAGCAGACCTCCCGCCAGAACAGAACGAGAGCGGAAGCGGAAACCTGTCATGCCCGCACTCATGGCCGCGCGGCTGGCGCGATGCAAGGGCACGCCGTCAGTCGAACAGGTCGGTCTGCCGCGCTGGCGCCGTGGATGAGGCGGCCTTGCGCGCCGGCCGGGGCGCCGGTGGCGGAGACGCGGAGGACGGGAAGGTCGCCGGAGAGTCGCCACCCGCCGCATCGGGCTGCGTCGCCGCGATCACCTCATCATGCTCGAACTTGAGCGTCACCCACCCCGCCGCGCGCGCCTCCTCGGCGGAGCGGACCAGCCGGCCTTGCGCCATCACGCGCGCAAAGCCACGCTTGAGCGGCGCATCGGGATTCAGCGACTGGGCCAGCCGCCACAGTCCATCCAGCTGCCGCCGCGCGTCGCCCAGCCGGCGCTCGAGCACCAGCGGTGAGAGCCGGACGTTGGCGAGCTTCTGCCGCTCCCGCGCGAGGTGGCTCTGCAGCAATGCGGGTCGCAATGCGCCGGATGCGTCCGCCAGCTCGTGGCGCGCCCGGCTCACCCGGTGGGAAAGGCCGCGCCGCAGTCGGTCGCCGAGATCGTCCGCGCGCTGGCGGGCCTGCGCCAGCAGCACGTCCGGGCGCGGGAGGAGCCGCCGCTGTGCTTCCAATCGCTCGCGGCTGCGGTCCAGGCCGCGCGCCACGCAGCGCTGCATCCGTGCGCGTAGCTCAGCGACCTGCACGGCGAGGTCGGCGCGCACCGGCACGGCCATTTCCGCAGCCGCCGTGGGCGTCGGCGCGCGCAGATCGGCAGCGAAATCGCACAAGGTCGTGTCCGTCTCATGCCCCACGGCGGAAATGACGGGGATCGGTGACTCCGCCACCGCCCGCACCACGACTTCCTCATTGAACGACCACAAATCCTCGATGGAGCCGCCACCGCGCGCCACGATCAGCACGTCGGGGCGCGGGATCGGGCCATCGGCCGGCAACGCGCCGAAGCCGCGCACCGCCGCCGCAACCTGGGCCGCTGCGCCCTCCCCCTGCACCAGCACGGGCCAGAGCAGTACGCGGCTCGGAAAGCGATCGGCAAGCCGGTGGAGAATGTCGCGAATCACTGCGCCGGTGGGCGAGGTCACCACGCCGATCACATCGGGCAGCATCGGGATCGGCCGGCGCTTGGCGGGATCGAACAGCCCTTCGGCAGAGAGGCGCGCCTTGAGCTTCTCGAAGAGCTGCATCAGCGCGCCCTCGCCGGCCAGCTCCATGCTCTCGATGACGATCTGATATTTGGAGCGCCCCGGATAGGTCGTGACCTTGCCGGTGACGATCACATCCAGCCCGTCCTCGGGCCGGAAGGCGAGACGGCCCGCCGTGCCTTTCCACATCACCCCGTCGATCACCGCCGCATCGTCCTTAAGGCAGCAATAGACGTGGCCGGAGGCAGCCCGCTTGAAGCCCGAGATCTCGCCGCGCAGGCGCACGAAGCCGAAACGATCCTCCACCGTGCGCTTGAGCTGGGCGGAGAGTTCGGAAATGCTGAGCGCGGTCAGATTGTCCCCCGCGCGCTCCTGCGCTAACAGGCGGCCGGACGCATCCTCACTGACGGAAAAATCGCTCATGAATATCCTTTTGCTCGGCGGTGGCGGGCGCGAACATGCCCTCGCCTGGAAGCTGGCGCAATCGCCGCTCTGCACCGGCCTGTTCGCCGCACCGGGCAATCCCGGCATAGCCGAGGCGGCGCGCCTGGTCGATATCGACCTTGCCGATCATGCCGCCGTGATCGATTTTTGCCGCGCTAACAACGTCGGTCTGGTGGTCGTCGGCCCGGAAGCGCCGCTGGTGGACGGGATTGCCGACAGCCTGCGCGCCGCGGACATCCCGGTGTTCGGGCCGAGCGCCGCTGCCGCCCAGCTTGAAGGCTCCAAGGGCTTCACCAAGGATCTCTGCCGCCATGCCGCCATTCCCACGGCCGGTTATGTCCGCTGCACCAGCGCCGAGATGGCGCTGGCGGCGCTGAGCGACTTCAGCCTGCCGGTGGTGGTGAAGGCCGATGGGCTTGCCGCCGGCAAGGGCGTCATCATCGCGCAGACGCGCGAAGAGGCCGAAGAGGCGATCCGCGACATGTTCGGCGGCAGCTTCGGCGCATCGGGCGCGGAAGTGGTGCTGGAAGAATTTATGGAAGGCGAGGAAGCCAGCTTCTTCGCCCTCACCGATGGCACGCATGTCGTCGCCTTCGGCTCGGCGCAGGATCACAAGCGCGTGGGGGAAGGCGACACTGGCCCCAATACCGGCGGCATGGGCGCCTACAGTCCCGCCTCGGTGCTCACGCCTGCCCTGCAGGATGCCGTGATGGACCAGATCATCCGCCCGACAGTGACGACGCTCGCCGCGCGCGGCACGCCTTATTCCGGTGTGCTGTTCGCGGGGCTGATGCTCACCACGGACGGCCCCAAGCTCATCGAGTATAATTGCCGCTTTGGCGACCCGGAATGCCAAGTGCTGATGATGCGGCTGACCAGCGATCTCGTCGCGCTGCTGCTCTCCGTCGCGCAAGGGACGCTCGACGAGGCCAGCGGCCCCAGCTTCGCGCCCGACCCGGCGCTCACCGTGGTGCTGGCCGCGAAGGGCTATCCCGGCACGCCCGAGAAAGGCGCGCCCATCGCGCTTCCGATGGCGCCCGATGGTGCCAAGATCTTCCACGCCGGCACGACGCTCAAGGACGGGCAGCTCGTGGCCAGTGGTGGCCGGGTGCTGAACGTCACCGCGCGCGGGGCCACGGTCACACAGGCGCGTGACGCCGCTTATGCGCTGGTCGATCAGGTCGATTTCCCCGGCGGCTTCTGCCGGCGCGACCTCGGCTGGCGGGAAATCGCGCGGGAAGGCGGCAGCGCGGCGGACTGATCGCCTGACCCATAGACCACGGCCCCTTGCCTTGACTCCGCCCCTTGCCATCAGGGACAAGGGCGCGGGGGATCAATCATTGCAAGGGCACGCCCATGATCGTCCACCATCTCAACAATTCCCGCTCGCAGCGCATCCTGTGGATGCTGGAGGAGTTTGGCCTGCCCTATGAATTGCGCCGTTATGAGCGCGATCCCGAAACCATGTTCGCCCCCGCCGCGCTCAAGGTGGTGCATCCGCTCGGCAAGTCGCCGGTGCTGGAAGACGAGGGCCGCACGCTGATCGAGAGCGGCGCGATCGTCGAATATCTGGTCGAGAAATCCGGCCAGTTCGGGCCGCCCGATGACGCTGACGGAAAGCTGCAATACCGCATGTTCCTGCATTATGCGGAAGGATCGATGATGCCGCCGCTGCTGCTCAAGCTCGTCCTCTCCCGCATTCCGTTGGTCGGCAAGGTCGCCGTCAAGCGCATCCAGCCAATGATCGACGTGCATCTCGATTATGTCGAAGCCGAGCTGAGCCGGCGTCCGTGGTTTGCCGGTAACCAGATCAGCGGCGCGGATGTGATGATGAGCTTTCCGCTGGAGGCCGCGCGGAGCCGGGGCGGGCTGGACGAGAGCCGTCCCGCGACCATCGCCTGGCTGGACCGGGTGCAGTCACGGCCTGCCTATCAGCGCGCGCTGGAGGCGGGCGGGCCTTATGCCTATGCCTGATCGAACCGGCGCGGGCGCGCCGGTCAGTCTTCCGCGCTGACCAGCAGCTTGTCGATCTTGCGCCCGTCCATATCGACGATCTCGAACCGCCAGCCCTGTTCGCTGAAATGCTCGCCCTCTTCAGGCAGGTGGCGCAGCACGGCCAGCGCAAAACCTGCAACCGTCGCATAATCACGGTCCTCGGAGAGATCGAGGTCGATGCGCTCGGCCAGCGCATCGATGGCCATCTGGCCGGAGACGAGCAGGCTACCATCCTCCCGCTCCGTGACCATCGGCTGGGTGTAGAGATCGCTGTCGGACGCGAACTCGCCAGCGATGGCGGACATGAGATCGGCCGGCGTCACAATGCCTTCGAAATGGCCATATTCGTCATGCACCATCACCATGGGGGCGTCGGCCTCCCGCAGGCGGTTGAGGGCGTCCATGGCATCCACCTGATCGGGCACGATGGAGACGGGGCGCATGAGCACCCGCAAGTCGAGCGCCTCACCCCGGAACAGCGCCGCCATCACGTCACGCGCCTGCACGACGCCGATAATGTCCTCCACGCTGCCCTGCGCCACCGGCAGGCGGGTGTGCGGGGTCGCGAGCAGCTTCTCGCGCAATTGCTCGGCGCTGGCATCGGCATCCAGCCAGTCGACATCGCGGCGCGGCGTCATCACTTCGCGCACCGGCCGGTCGGCCAGTCGCACCACGCCGGAAATGATCGCGCGCTCGCTTTCCTCGATCACGCCATGCCGGCTCGCTTCCGCCACGATAAGCTGCAGTTCCTCCGCCGTCACATGGTCCGAGCCTTCACGCTTGAGGCGCATCAGCTTGAAGATGACCTCGCTGGACTGATCCAGCACCCAGACGATCGGTGCGGCAACCCGCGCGAGCATGATCATCAGGGGCGCGACGACGCAGGCCAGCGGCTCGGGATTGCGCAGCGCAAGCTGCTTGGGCACCAGCTCGCCGATGATCAGCGAGACATAGGTCGTCGCGACGATCGCAACGCCAAAACCGGTGTTCTGAGCCAGATTGGCGGACATGCCGAGATAGGCGAAGATCGCGCCCAGCGGGCCGCCGAGCTTATCGCCCGAATAGGCACCGGCGAGAATGCCGATGAGCGTGATGCCGATCTGAACGGTAGACAGGAAGCGACCCGGCTCAGCGCTGAGGCCCAGCGCGGCCCGTGCCCCATGCTTGCCATTGCGGGTCATGGCCTCCAGCCGTGGCCGGCGTGCCGAGACAATGGCCAGTTCCGACATGGCAAAGACGCCGTTGAGCGCAATCAGCGCGAGGACGATGGCGGCATCGAGCCAGGGAAAAGGCGGCATGGTCTCTTCTAAAGGGGGTTGTTGGCTGAAAGCTTAGCGGCTTTCGCTACGGAAAGCCACTTGCAACATTGCCGGGCAACATCGCAGGCCGGCAAGAGTTCCCTCGTTCAGGAACTAATCAGGTTCCCGCGCCGTTAATGGCTGGGTTCCCGCGTAACAGCGTGGGAGGCCAGACTTGAGGAGATAATCATGAGCCTTCGCAGCCATTCCCCCTTCGCCCTTGCCGGCACCGCTTTGGCGGCGCTGGCCCTCTCCGGCTGTGTGACCGATCCCGAAACCGGCAATCGGACCATTTCGAAGGCCGCTATCGGCGGCGTCGGCGGCGCGCTCGGCGGCTATCTGCTCGGCGACATTTTGGGCGGCCGCAACGACCGCACGGAGAAGATCGTCGGCGCGGGCATTGGTGCCGTGGCCGGCGCGGGCGTCGGCGCTTATATGGATGCGCAGGAGAGGAAGCTGCGCCAGCAGACCGCCGGCACCGGCGTCGATGTCGTCCGTCAGGGCGATGAATTGCTGCTCCGCATGCCCTCCGGCATCACCTTCGCGACCGACCAGGCCACGGTGCAGCCGCAGGCGCAGTCCACGCTGGATCAGGTGGCCTCGACCCTTGCGGAATATCCCAAGACGATGATCGACGTGCTGGGTCACACCGATTCCGACGGCAGCGAGGCTTACAACCAGGCGCTGTCTGAGCGTCGCGCGCAGGCCGTTGCCAATTATCTCGGGCGTCGCGGCGTCGATCCGATCCGCATGGCGACGATGGGCTATGGCGAGACGCGCCCGGTCGCCAGTAACGAAACCGCTGACGGCAAGGCGCAGAACCGCCGCGTGGAAATCAAGATCGTGCCCGCCGTCGCGAGCTGAACGGTATGATGGGAAGGGTCGGGGAGCTTGTCTCTCCGACCCCTTCCCTCTCAAATCAGAGAATGCTCTGGCGCAATCCGTCGATCACGAACTGCACCGCAAGCGCCGCGAGAATCACACCCAGCAAGCGGGTAATGACCGCCTCCACCTGACCGCCAAACACCCGCATGATCGGGCCGACCGCCAGCAGCGCCGCCAGCATCAGCAGCAGATTGGCCGCGAGCGCGAAGAGCACGATCGCCGTCTCCTGCGGACCGGTCGCCCGCGCCATGAGCAGCATGATCGTCGCGATCGACCCCGGCCCGGCGATCATCGGCATTGCCATGGGGAAGATGGCGACATCCTCGATTTCCGGCGTTTCCTTGATCTTCTGCGCACGGTCTTCGCGTCGCCGCGTCCGCGTCTCAAACACCATGTCCATGGCGATGAAGAACAGCATAATGCCGCCCGCGATGCGGAACGCCTCCAGCGTGATGCCGAGGGTGCGCAGGAACGCCTCCCCCGCCAGCGCGAAGGCGAGCAGGATGCAGGCCGCCACGATCACCGCGCGTACCGCCATGCTGCGACGCTGGGCGCCGCTCGCGCCAATGGTGAGGCTGCTGAAGATCGGCGCCGTGCCAGGCGGATCGATGACGACGAACAGCGTGATGAACGCCGCGAGGAACAGCTCCATCATCGCGGGCCCTCCGCCACCGTCTCCTGAATAACCCGCTCCTCCCCGGCACCGCGACGCAGGAAGACCTCCAGCGTCCGCGCATCGCCGCTCACCGTCCATGTCCAGCGCAGCGACCCGTCCTCGGACTGCGCCGACCCGCTGGCCGGCGGCGGGTCCGGCAGGCGCACAATGTCGCGGTCGCGATCGCGCCGCTCCGGCCGCTCATCCCGCCGCGCGCAATCGGCAACGGAAGCCTTGATCATGCCGTCCGCCTCGCCGCTCCATGGCGTGTCGCTGGTGGCCGTCATCACCCATTTATAGTCACCCTTGCGCTGCTGGCGCCAAAGGGTGACGAACCGAGCCGCTTGCCCGTTTGCGCGCTCCAGCGACCCGGTCGCGGCGGCATAGCTGCCATCGCAGGCGATGAAGATCTGCTGCGGGCTCCAGCGCACCGGCTTGATGGGGTCCGATTGCTGCTTGAGCCAGGCCTGCGCATTGAGCGGGTCGGGCGCGAAGATCACGGCGTCCTTGTCGGCCAGCTTGCGCAGCGCCGTCCATTGCCCCTCCTCGCGCGCCTGGCGGGCCATGCCCAGTTCGGCAGCGACGATGGCGCTGGGATTGGCCGTGCCGACGCCGACGCTCGGCATCATCTGGCGCTGACTTTGCGCAGGACCAGCCGCCACGCCCAAGGAGAGCGTGGCGAGCAAGGCAAAGGCAGCGCTGCGGATCAAAGGCCCTTGGGTGCGGGCAGACCCGCGCGGACGTGCGCGGCAACCAAAGTGTTGCGCAACAGCACCGCGATGGTCATCGGACCGACGCCACCCGGCACGGGCGTGATCGCCGCGACATGGTTGATCGCCTCGGCGGTGGCGACGTCACCGACGATCTTGCTCTTGCCGTCCTCATCGCCCTTCACGCGATTGATGCCGACGTCGATGACCACGGCGCCCGGCTTGATCCAGCTGCCCTTGACCATTTCCGGCCGGCCGACCGCCGCGACCACGATGTCCGCGCGGTGGACCACACCGGCCAGATCGTGCGTGCGGCTGTGCGCCACGGTCACGGTGCAGCTTTCGGCCAGCAGCAGCTGCATCATCGGCTTGCCGACGATGTTCGAGCGGCCGATGACAACCGCTTCCTTGCCGGAGAGATCGCCCAGCTCATCCTTGAGCAGCATCAGGCAGCCAAGCGGCGTGCAGGGCACCAACGCGGTGGGATCGCCCACCGCCAGCTTGCCGGCATTGACGACATGGAAGCCATCGACATCCTTGGCGGGATCGATGGTGGCGATCACCGCCTTGTCATCGAGATGGGCAGGCAGCGGCAGCTGGACGAGAATGCCGTCCACGCTGTCGTCGGCATTCAGCTCTTCGACCAGCTCGATCAGCTCTTCCTGGCTGATCGTCGCGGGGCGCTTGAACTCAAGGCTGTTCATGCCGATTTCAACCGTCGCCTTGCCCTTGGAGCGGACATAGACGCTGCTCGCCGGGTCTTCACCGACAAGCACCACCGCGAGGCCGGGCTTGCGCCCGGTCTTCTCCACGAAAGCGGGGACTGCCTCAGCCATCCGCCCGCGCAGCTTCGCCGCGAATGCCTTGCCGTCGATTTCCTTGCCCAAACTCATGTCGCGCTTCGCTCCTTCTCAGCGATCTCTCTCAAAGACTGTTCCGTGTGCGGATCAGCACCCGCAATGCGCAGGCGCTTTAGCCGGTTGGTATCCCCTGTCTCCAGCAAAATCGACGATCCGGGCACGCGCAGATGTCGGGCGAGCAGCGTCAGCAGGGCGGCGTTGGCCTTGCCCTTGTCCGGCGGCGCGGTGACGCTGGCCTGCAACCAGCGCTGCCCGGCGGCATCCGTGAACGTCCCGCCAACACGCGCGCGCGCAGCCTTGGGCGTCAGGCGAATCGCCAGCAGCAGGTCTGCGCCGTCACGACGAAGCGGCACGGCGCACGTCCGCTCAGAGCAGCAGGCTTGCCAGCGCGGTCAGGCCCGGCCCCTGCAGGATGATGATGATGATGAGCACGACCATCGGCGAGAGATCGAGCGCGCCGAGATCCGGCATGATCCGGCGGATCGGCCGATAGAGCGGCTCGGTCAGCCGGTCGAGCGCGACCCAGATGCTGCGCACGATATCATTGCTGGTGTTGATCACGTTGAACGCGATCAGCCAGCTCAAGATGGCCTGAACGATGATGATCCACCAGGCGACATTCAGCAGGATCGCCAAGGTCTGGATAAGGGCAACGGCCATGGTTCGTCCTGTGGTGGAAGGTTGAAAAGAGTCTAGCCCAGTGGGCCTAGCGGCTGCAAGTTGCTTGAGGGCGGTGATTTTCTACCGCCATAGCCCCCGCGCGCCGCGCGTTACAGATGCACCAACGTGCCGGCGCCCTGGCGGGTGAACACCTCCAGCAGCATCACATGCGGAATGCGACCATCTAGAATGACCGCCGCTTCCACGCCGCCCTCGACAGCCTTCACGCAGGTTTCCACCTTGGGAATCATGCCGCCGGAAATCGTGCCATCCTCGACCAGACCGCCGATCTTCGCCGGGGTCAGATCGCTCAGCAGGTCCTTGTCCTTGTTCAGCACGCCCGCCACGTCGGTGAGCAGGAAGAAGCGCTTGGCGCCGAGTTCAGCGGCGATTGCGCCCGCCATCGTATCGGCGTTTACATTGTAAGTGTGCCCGTCGGCGCCAATGCCGACCGGCGCGACCACCGGGATGATGCCGTCGCGCGAGAGGCTGTCGAGAATGCGCCGGTCGACCTTCACGGGGTCGCCGACAAAGCCGAGGTCCACATTGCGCTCGATGCCGCTGTTCGGGTCCGGCTCGCGCTTGCCGCCGACCTTCTCGCACAGCACCAGGCCGCCATCCTTGCCGGAAATGCCGACCGCGCGGCCACCTGCCTGGGCGATCCAGCCGACAATCTCCTTGTTGATCGATCCGGCCAGGACCATCTCGGCGATCTTCGCGGTTTCCTCGTCGGTCACGCGCAGGCCGTTCACGAACTTGCTCTCGACGCCCAGTTTCTTGAGCATCGCGCCGATCTGCGGCCCGCCGCCATGGACGACCACGACGTTGATGCCGACCATCTTCATCAGCACGACATCCTCGGCGAAATCGCGCGCCGCTTCCGGGTCGCCCATGGCATGGCCACCATATTTCACAACGAACGTCTCGCCGGCATAACGCTGCATATAGGGCAGCGCCTCGGTAAGGGTCTCGGCCTTGGCCAGCAGGGCGGGATCGGGTGCGTGATCGGTCATGCGCGGGCGCATAAGGCTTTGCGGCCCGCGCTGCAAGAAAGGAGGGGGTCTGGAATCCCTTACCTCGCCCTTCACCCTGAGCTTGTCGAAGGGCGGTGCTACTTCTTTCCCTCCATCAGGAAGACGAGCGAGACTTCGACAAGCTCGGTTCGAACGGATTACATTACCGGTCGAGCCGGCGCCCCAATGCCACGAACGCATAGATGACCGGCGGCACCAGCAACGCCGAGAGCAGAACCTTGGCGAGCATCTGCCCCACCAGCAGCGCACCGATGGGGAAGACGCCGTAAAAGGCGATGGTAACGAACAGCAGGGTGTCGACGATCTGCGAGAGCACGCTCGCCGTCCCGGCGCGTAGCCACAGCAGCCGGCCCCCAGCCTGCCCCTTGAGCGCGGCAAAGATGGTGACGTTGAGAATCTGCGAAATCCCGTAAGCGACGATGCCGCCCGCCCAGATGCGCGGCGTGCCGGACATGATCATGGCAAAGGCTGCCTGCCGCTCCGGCGCCATTTCGTGCGCGGCGGGTAGGGCCAGCACGACCACGGAGAGCAGGATCGAGACGATCAGCGGGACGAAGCCCAGCAACACCAGCCGGTTGGCAACGGCCCGGCCATGCAGTTCCGCCACTGCGCTCGAGACGACGACCAGCAGGAGGAAGGCGAAGATGCCGGCTTCCACCGCCAAGTCCCCCAAACCGAGCGCCGAGCCGATTGCGCCGAGCGGCCCGAGCGAAACCTGTTTGTTGCCGAGAACACCGGCGATGCAGACCATGCCACCATAGAAGACGGACAGGACGAACAGAGAGCGGGCGATGGGTGCGGACGAGGCCGGAGCGGGTGCAGTCATCCCCATCGCTTAATGGCTTTGCAGCGAGGCGGGAAGAGACCCTGTGCGCGACATGCCACGCGCCGCCGTGCAACGACACCCGGCGCCGCGCAGCCGATTGCCGCGCTGCAGCGCGCCTGTATAAGCGATTCGCGCTGATGGCCGTTTGTCGGGCCATGCGAACAGGGGACAGCCGCCACTCCATGCCCATCCTCATCGGCCTCGTTGGCATCGTCGCGATTCTCGCCATTGCCGTGCTGCTCTCCGGCAACCGGCGCGCCATCCGCCTGCGCGTGGTCGCCGCCGCCTTCGCCTTGCAGGCCGGCATCGCCCTGCTCGTTCTCTACGTACCCGCCGGCAAGGCCGCCATCGCCGCCATGTCGCATGGCGTGGGCAATCTGCTCGGCTATGCGCAGGCCGGCACGAACTTCATCTTCGGGCCGCTCGCCCGGCCGGAGGTCGGCGGCACCAGCTTTGCCATCGCCGCCCTGCCCGTCATCATCTTCTTCGCGAGCCTCGTCTCGATCCTTTACTATCTTGGCATCATGCAGTTCGTCATTCGCTGGGTCGGCGGCGCCATCCAGAAGGTGACGGGCATCTCCCGCGTGGAGAGCCTGTGCTGCGCGGCCAATGTGTTCGTCGGCCAGAGCGAAAGCCCGCTCGTCATCCGGCCTTATCTCGCCAGCCTCACGCCCGCCCAGCTCTTCACCGTGATGACGAGCGGCATGGCCGGCGTGGCAGGCACGATCCTAGCCGCCTATGCCTCGATGGGCATCCAGATCGATTATCTGCTCGCCGCCGCCTTCATGGCCGCGCCGGGCGGCATCTTGATGGCCAAGATCATCATGCCGGATAATCCGGACGATGCCGAGATCGAGCCGGTCATCCTACCCGATGCCACCCATGAGGAGGAGAAGCCCGCCAATCTCATCATGGCGGCCGCGCAAGGCGCGCAGACTGGTGTCAAACTGGCCGTCGCGGTCGGCGCGATGGTGCTTGCCTTCGTGGCGCTGGTCGCGCTGGCCAATGGCCTGCTCGGCGGGGTCGGCAACTGGTTCGGCTATCCCGATCTCAGCTTCCAGATGCTGATCGGCAAGCTGTTCGCGCCGGTGATGCTCCTGCTCAACATTCCGTGGAACGAGGCGCAGGTCGCGGGCGGACTGTTCGGCACCAAAGTCGTGCTCAACGAGTTCGTTGCCTTTATCGAGCTGGGACAGGTGCAAGCCACGCTATCGCCCGCCACGGTAGCGATCACCACCTTCGCGCTGTGCGGCTTTGCCAACTTCTCGTCGATCGCCATCCAGATGGCGGTGACCGGCAGCCTCGCGCCTAATCAGCGGCCGATGATCGCCCGGCTCGGCATCAAGGCCCTGATCGCCGGCAGCCTCGCCAATCTGATGAGCGCGGCGCTGGCCGGGCTGATGCTGAGCCTCTGATCGAACAAGGGGAGATGTGCGGATGCTGAAGCTCATCATCGGCAACAAGGTCTATTCGAGCTGGTCGCTGCGCGGTTGGCTGGCCGCCAAGCAATCCGGCCTGCCGTTCGAGACGGTGCTGGTCCCGCTCTACGATGAGGCTTGGGAAGCCCGCAAGGCGCAGCCCGATCTCGTTGTCTCCAATGGCAAGGTGCCGACGCTGTGGGACGGCGACATTGCCGTGTGGGACAGTCTTGCCATCATCGACTATCTCGACACGCTCTCCGGCAGCACCCGCTTCTGGCCGCAGGACAAGGCGGCCTTGGCGCTTGCCCGCTCGATGGCGGCGGAAATGCATTCCGGTTACCAGCCGCTGCGCCAGACCTGCGGCATGAACACCCGCCACATCCTCCCCCCGCGAGATCTCGGCCCCGATGTCGCCGCCAATGTGGCCCGCATCACGGACGTGTGGGAACAGGCCCGCACCCGGTTCGGGGCAGAGGGCGAGTTTCTCTTCGGCAGCTTCGGCGCGGTGGACATTATGTTCGCGCCGGTCGTCTTGCGCTTCGTCACCTATTCCATCGCAGTGGCGCCGACAGCGCGCGCCTATATGGACGCCATCCTCGCCCACCCATGGATGCGCGAATGGCTGGACGATGCCGCGCGGGAAAGCTGGGTCATTCCGCGGCTGGAGCCAGCGGGCGGGGTTTAAGACCCACCACCTTCCCATTCGTGTCGAGCGAAGTCGAGACACTACGCACTGCCATCACGTGTCTCGACTTCGCTCGACACGAACGGGAGGCTTGTGGAGTAAACTGATGCATGAGCCTGCGTGCCTGAGCACCAAAGCTCCTGGGAAGGCAGGAGCCGAGGGCGCCGCAGTCCGCATCCCGACATCAAGGCAATCGCTCAGTCCCATAAGGCCTGCCATCGCGATGCTGATATCCGCCGGCCGTGAAGATCATGTCGATATCGGAATAGCGCCCGCCGGCATCGCGATCCCCCGCGCTCAGGCAGATGAAGGTGCAATTCGCATCGCTACGATTGACGAGATGATGGCCATTGGCGACGCCCGCGGCCCAGGCCACGCAATCGCCGGGGTGCAGGATGGTTTCGCCTTCGTCCTCGATCAGGACCGCCTGCCCGGATAGCATGATCAGGAACTCATCCTCGCCCAGATGCCAGTGCCGCTGCGAGGACCAGGCGCCCGGCTCCAGCACGACATGGCTGGCGCCCAGATGCGTGAGGCCGGCATGGCGCCCCAGCCGCCGGTGCCAGCGCCCGGCCACAGGCTCGTTGAACGGCGGCGGATAGCCCGTGCTGTTGCTCTGCTCCACCTGCTCGATCTCGATCTTGGGCATGTCGGCTCCTCCTGTCTTGCGCCCATCCTCGCTACCGCAGCGGGCCCCTTGCCGCCAGAGGGAGCGCAGGGCGCGGACCTCGCTTCCCTTGGCGCGCAAGCTTGGCTAACGCAGGCGCCATGAGCAACGCCCCGTCCCTCACCGATCCTGTCGCGCTTGCCGAAGCGCTGATTGCCTGCCCGTCCGTCACACCGGCGAGCGGCGCGGTGTTCGATGTGCTGGAAGCGATGCTCACCCCGCTCGGCTTTACCGTCGAGCGCTTCATCGATGGCGAGCCGCCGCACGGGCCGGTGGAAAATCTGTTGGCGGTCCGCCGGACGGGCGATGGCCCGCATGTCGCCTTTGCCGGCCATCTCGACGTGGTGCCCCCCGGCGAGGGGTGGACGAGCGACGCCTTCCAGCCCGAGCGGCGCGGCGAACTGCTCTACGGGCGCGGCGCTGTGGACATGAAGAGTTCCATCGCAGTGTTCGTCGCGGCGATCGCGAGGGCCGACGCCGAGGGCACCTCGCTGCCCGGCACGATCAGCCTGCTCATCACTGGGGATGAGGAGGGCGACGCCGTCCACGGCACCCGCGCGCTAATGCGCCATATGGCCGAGCGCGGCGTGACGCCCGATGTCTGCCTCGTGGGCGAGCCGACCTCGGTCCAGCGCCTTGGCGACATGATCAAGATCGGCCGGCGCGGCTCGGTGAACATGTGGATCAGCGTCGAGGGCATGCAGGGCCATGTCGCCTATCCGCATCTGGCGAAAAACCCGATTTCGCCGCTGGTGCGCATCTTGTCCGCCATCGAGGCGATCGAACTGGATCAGGGCACCGACTGGTTCCAGCCCAGTAATATCGAGATCACCGACCTGCATGTCGGCAATCCAGCAACCAATGTCATTCCCGCAAAGGCCACGGCCCGCATCTCGATCCGCTTCAACGATCTGCATCGCGGCGAGGATCTGGTTGCCCGAATCCGCACCCTGGTGGAGGCCGAAGGCGGCACGTTGCGCGCCATGATCAGTGGCGAGTCGTTCCTCACCCAGCCGGGTCCGTTTTCCAGCCTAATCAGCGAGGCTATCGCCGCCGAAACCGGCGTCACACCGGAACTGTCCACCAGCGGCGGCACCTCGGATGCCCGGTTCCTCTCGGCGCTTTGCCCGGTCGTGGAGTTCGGTCTGCTGAATGCGACGATGCACAAGCTGGATGAGGCGGTGTCGCTGGCCGACATCGAAAGCCTCACGCGCATCTACAAGCGGATCCTGAGCGCAGCCCCAACGCTCGGTTGATGCGGCGGCGCTGTCGCGAACCGCTCAGGCAGCTTTGAAGCTCTCCTGCTAAACCGCCGATCCCAAGACCAAAAGGAAACGCCGCCGGTCTCCCAACCGACGGCGCTTCCCAAATCTGTCGACTGATTGAAAATCAGGCGAAGGTGACGCTCGTGGCGCCAGCGCGGCGACGCATAACGCCACCGACCAGGCCGAGGCCGGCGATCATCATCGCCCAGGTGGCGGGCTCCGGAACCGGAACGGTCGCGAGATTGTCGATCTCGAACGAGTTGCGGCTCGATTCCAGCGTCAGGCCAACGATCTTCTCGTTACCCTCAGCGAAGATCTGGAACAGGCCATTGGTGTTCGCCAGGATCTGGTTGCCGTCGGCGTCATTGGTGAAGTTGCCGCCCGGCGTGATGACGAAGCTGGAGCCACCGTCCAGCAGAACGGTCAGCGTGTTGTAGGCGTCGATCGAACCCCAGTCGAACTCCACCGCGCTGGCAGCGCCGAAGTTGATCGTCGCAGAACCGTTGGCGAGAACCGACAGATAGGAAGACGAACCGAACGTCGCATAGGCCGGCGGCGCGCCGGTCGAGTTGGACGGCGGCGTGTTGATCTGGAAGTTCGAGCCGGTGATGCCAGCCGTCGTGTCGAACTGGTTGATCACATTGTAGCCTGCCGTCGGTGCGGACGTGCCGGGGAAGTACAGGAAGGTCACGGCCTGCGCCGGGGTAACCGCGGCAAGGCCGAGGGCGATCGCAGACGCCTTGGCAAAGAGGTTCATGTTCATGTTCAACTCCCACATAAGAGGGGCAATTGTTAATCGATTCTTAACCCTCCGTCCAATGGGATTTCGCAGAAACGCGGTAAATTTCTGTCTCATTTCGGAGCGCGAATATGAACGAACGCAAATGGCGGTTTCCTGCCTGCCAGCGGGCGACATGCCAGTGCGGACATCCTCGTGCGCATGGCTATCCCGGGCCACGCAGCGCTGCCTAATTGCTGCGGCGCAAAATCACGTAGAGAGCCCCATCGCCGCCATGGCGCGGGTGGGCCTGGCGCACACTGGCAATGCGGTGGGCATGGGCGCTCCTCGCCAGCCAATCACCGATTTCCGCGCGAATCGCGCCACGTCGCCGGGTTTCGCCGGGCGCCGGGGCGGGCCGCGGCTTGCCGGTCACCACCAGCAGCACCCGCCAGCCCTGCGCGAGGGCATCGCCGATGGCCCGTTCCAGCCGGATATGCGCTGCCGCCAGATTGAGGCCGTGCAGATCGATGGCATGATCGGGAATAATCCGCCCGGAGCGAATGCGCTTCTCCCAGCTGCCGTCCAGCACGGGCACGGCGACGGGCGCCGGAGGGGATGGCGGCGGCGCCACGGGACGACTCGTTGGAATTCGGCCCTTCACCGGCTTGGGCGTATCCAGCGCCGCAGCAAAAGCCGCTGCCGAGACCGGCTCCACCGGTGGAAGCGGACGGACCCGCCGCAGGGGTGTCACCGTACGGGTCAGCTTGCCCCAGAGCGCGCGCTCATCGGGCGTGAGAACCCGCCGGGCCACGCTCAGCGGCCAGCGGTCAGGCGGGCATAGGTGCCGATCGGCAGCAGCAGCAGGGCGCTCCCCCGGGCCGACATGCCGCCGGCGATGCCGCGGGCACGCTCACCGGCACCCCAAAAGGTATCGAAGCGGTTGCTGCCCTTGATGGCCCCACCGGTATCCTGTGCGATCCAGAGCCCGTTGGGCTCGGCCCTATCGAGCGACAGCAGCACCGGCGCGCCCAGCGGCACGAAGGTCGGATCGGCCGCGACGCTCACTTCCGCCGTCACCGGCACGCCCAGCGCACCCAGCGGCCCGGGACCGGTCAGCTCCTGGAAGAAGACGTAGCTTTTATTCTCATTCATGATCGACTGGCCCTGTGCCGGATTGGCGCGCAGCCAGCTCATGATGTCCTGCATCGAACCGATCTGGATCAGCCCCCGGTCCCGCATCAGCCGGCCGATGCCGGTATAATCGCGCCCATTCTGCCCGGCATAGCCGATGCGCATGATCCCGCCATCAGGCAGGCGCAACCGCCCGCTGCCCTGCACCTCGAGGAAGAAGAGCTCGACCGGATCGACGGCATAGGCCAGTTCCAGACCACGCCCGTCCAGCACGCCTGCGGTGATTGCCGCCCGGTCATCATAAGGCACAAAGCTGGAGCCCTGCACCTTGCCCCTGATGCGCCGACCCTTGAGGCTCTCGCTGAACAGGCCGAGATCGACCTCGATGAGATCGTCCGGCTTGCGATAGATCGGCGTCTCGCAGCCCGTGGCGCGCGTGCGGCAGCCAGCGATTTCCGGTTCGTAATAGCCGGTCGCGAAGGCCTTGCCGTCACCGACCTGCACGGCTTCGAAATAGCGACGGAAGAATTCGCGCGCATTCGCCTCGCTCCAGCTTGCCGCCGCCGCGCAGGCCGTTTGCCAGTCGGCATTGCCGGTGAGGCCGCTCTGGTCGCGCCGACGCAGCAGCGAGGGGCAGGAGAGGCGGAAGGCCCGCAAGGCTCGCCCCATCCGCTCGGATGCGGCCGGCAGGACCGTGTCGATCGCTGGCCCCGGCGTCAGGCCGGCGGCCACGGCGGGCGCCAGCTCAGCCTGATCGGGCGCGGGGGTAGGCGCAGGGGCCGGGGTAACCGGCGGACGAGGTGTTGCCGGTTGGGGCGGCGTGGCGGGCGAAGAAGGCCGGGAGGGGATGGGCCGCTGCCCAGGCCCACCCGGCGGGATCATGCTGCCGCACGCCGCCAGAGCCAGCGCGCTTGCCAGAGCGGAAAGCTGCTTGAAACGGGTCTGAAAGCGAGCCGGCACGGCGATCCGCCTGCGCGCCGATCAGCCTTCGTCCGTCTCCACCAGTTCCCAATTGGGATCGCGGCTGGAGAGATTGCGGCTGAACGTCCAGGTTTCCGCCGTGGAGATGGCATCGTCCAGCGATCCGGCCACAACATTGCCGTCCCGGTCGCGCGTGACAGCGGACAGATCGGCTTCGAAGTGGATCGCGATGAACGCGGTGCCGCTTTCGACGCGCGCAGCGTCGATCCGCGCGTCCTCGATGCGGACGAGCTTGTTGTCCATGGTCAGCCCATCGGCCTCGCGCTGGTCGATGGCGGCGCTGAACGCCTCATACACATCGTCCGCGCAATAGGTGCGCAGCGTCTCGCGGTCGCCCTTCCAATAGGCTTCGAGGATCATGCCATAGGCCGCCTTGGCGCCGCCCAGAAACTGCGCGACATCGAAGTTGCGGTCGGTCGCGATGATCGAGCGGAGCCCGGGCTGGGCCGGCACTGCCACTGCATTGTCGGCCGCGCGCTGCGCGGGCGTGCGATTGTCGACCTGCCCGGAGGACGGCATGGGCGCGGCCGGACGATCGTCGGCCGGCGTGGGAAGCTGCCGCTGCTCATGACCCGTGCGCTTCCCGAGCACAGAGTAAAGCCGCAACGCCAGCAGTGCGAAGATCATGGCCAGCACGACGATGACGGTCACGAGGTCAACACCCTTCCTTCAAAATACAACCCGCAAGACATAGGCACGTTCGCGCAAAACTTCAAACGGACAACGCGCCAGATCGCCGGAACGATACCGACATTCGGTAAAAAAGCCCCCAACGCGGGTGCGCAGCCTTGGCGCCTCGGTTTTCGTCGGCCCCGCGAGGGTTCCGTGCGTCCCGGACGCGCCACCCCCATTGCCCCCGCCTTGCGTGCCTGCTAAGCGGCGCGCCCATGGACAAGGAGCGCGGTTTCGCCCGGCACGCTCGGTGTCCGGCGACTTTCCAGCTTCTAGGTCGCGGCGGTCCTGCGCCGGCGGCATGGCAGCGACCATCGAGGAACAGGATTCACGCATGACCGACACGACCGACACCGTCGCCAATGGCGCCGACACCCAGCCCCAGATCGGCCTGATCGCGCAATATGTGAAGGATCTCTCGTTCGAGAACCCGAACGCGCCGGCCGTCTACCAGTGGCAGGAGCAGCCGCAGATCGACATCAACTTCAACATCAGCAACAATCAGATTGCCGACGATGTGTACGAAGTCGCGCTGAAGGTAAGCGCCAAGGCCGTGGCTGAGCAGGGCACCGCCTTCGCGGTCGAACTGGTTTTCGCCGGCCTCTTCGGCATCCGCAACGTGCCCGAGGACCAGATGCGCCCGTTCCTCTATGCCGAGGCGCCCCGCCTGCTCTTCCCCTTCGCCCGCCGCGTGCTGGCCGATGCCGTGCAGGATGGCGGCTTCCCGCCGCTCATGCTCGACCCCATCGATTTCGGCGCCCTGTACGTCCAGCAGCAGGCCCAGATCGAGGCCGCCGCGCAGGGCGAGCCCGCCGGCCACGCCTGATCATCAGCCAGTCGGCATAGAGGAAGGGTCATGCCCATGCGCCTTGCCTTTCCTCGCCTGACTGCAGCCCTTCGCCGCCCGGCCGCTCCTCAGCGCTGCCGGGCGGTGCCGTTTCGGCCGGCTCGAATATTGTCGATGCCGCCACTGTCGGCACAGCCATGAGCCTGCTGCGCTCCACCGGCACCATCGGCGCCCTCACCCTCGTCAGCCGGGTCCTCGGCATGGTGCGGGACATGCTGATGGCGCGCTATGTCGGCGCCGGTTTCGCGTCGGACGCCTTCCTGATCGCATGGCGCCTGCCCAATCTGTTCCGCGCGCTGTTCGCGGAGGGCGCTTTCTCCGCCGCCTTCGTGCCGATGTTCAACCGCATCATGGGCAAGGAGGGCGCCGATGATCCGGAGGCCGGACGCGCGGCAGCGATTCGCTTTGCCGGTCAGGTGCTCTCGGTCCTCTTTCCCATTCTCGTCGCGCTCACCATCGTCATGATGCTTGCCGCCGGGCCGGTGGTGTGGGCGATGACCGGCGGCTTCCCGGATGGTGGTCCTGAGAAGTTCGCGCTCGCGCGCCATCTCACCATCATTACCTTCCCCTATCTCGGGCTGATCTCGCTCACCTCGCTGCTCGGCGGCATCCTCAACAGCTTCAATCGCTTCTGGGTCAATGCCGCAGCGCCGTCCCTGCTCAACCTGTGCATGATCGGGGCGCTGCTGTTCTTCCGGGGCGACACGGAGATCGAAACGGCCGTCACTCAAGCGATTGCCGTCACGGTCTCCGGCGCGATGCAATTGCTCTGGCTGATCTGGTCCTGCCGCCGGATCGGCGTGGCCCTGAAGCTGTCGGCCCCGCGCCTCTCGCCACAGGTGAAGGCGATGCTGCTGCTGATCGCGCCCGCCGCCATCGGCCAGGGCGCCATCCAGATCAACCTGCTCATTTCCACCTCGCTCGCGGCGCGCTTCCTGCCGCAAGGCTCGGTGAGCTGGATCTATTATGCCGACCGGCTGAACCAGCTTCCGCTTGGCCTGATCGGCATCGGCGTCGGCACGGCGATGCTGCCGCTCATCTCCCGCCAGATCGGCGCCGGCGACACCCGCGCGGCCAATGAGACGCAGAACCGCGCGCTGGAACTGGCGCTGTTCCTCGCCTTGCCCGCCGCGATCGCCCTGTTCGTTTCGGCCGTGCCGATCATCCGCGGCGTCTTTCAGCATGGCGCCTTCACGGCGGAAGATACGCTGGGCGCAGCCGCCGTGCTCGCCGCCTTCGCACCGGGCGTGCCGGCCTATGTGCTCATCAAGGTGCTGACCCCCGGTTTCTACGCCCGCGCCGACACGAAAACGCCCGTGCGCATCGCCTTCATTGCCATGCTGGTCAATCTGGTCGGCAATCTCACGCTGATCTGGCGGTTCGGCGCCGCCGGTATTGCGGCTTCCACGGCTCTCTCGGCCTGGGTGAACGTCGCGCTGCTCTACTGGACGCTCAGCCGCAAGGAGCATCTCACCCTCGACGCGCGCTTCCGCGCCAAGGCGCTGCGCATCGTCGCAGCGGGCGCGCTGATGGGCGCCGCACTCTGGGCGGGCAACCAGCTTCTCGACGCGCATATGGCCGCCGGCTTCTGGCGCCGCCTCATCGCGCTTGGCCTGCTCTGCGGTGGCGGCGGGCTGGTTTACGCCATCGCCGCCATCGGCTTTGGCGCCTATCGCATCGCCGAACTGAAGGCGCAGTTGCGGCGCAGGCCGCGCTGAGGCGCCCCCTCCCGATTGTTCGCCCGGCTTGACGCCACGCCTCACGGACGACAGAGCGGGGCTCTTCTTATAAAGCAGGACTTTCCTCATGCGCGTGCTCTCCGGCATCCAGCCGACCGGTAATCTCCATCTGGGCAATTATCTGGGCGCGATCCGCAACTGGGTGCGGATGCAGGATGAGATGGATTCGGAATCCCACTGCTTCTTCTTCCTCGCGGACATGCACTCGATCACCGTCCACGAGACGCGCGAGCAGCGTCTTTCCAATGTGCGGGACATGGCGGCTGCGCTGGTCGCGTGCGGCATCGACCCGGATCGCTCGGTGCTGTTCAATCAGGCGCGGGTGCCGGCTCATGCCGAGCTGTGCTGGTTGCTGAACGGCACGGCGCGGATCGGCTGGCTGAACCGCATGACCCAGTTCAAGGACAAGGCCGGCAAGAATCGCGAGGGCGCCAGTGTCGGCCTGTTCGTCTACCCGGTTCTGCAGGCCGCCGACGTGCTGCTGTATCAGGCCACCCATGTGCCCGTAGGCGAGGACCAGAAGCAGCATCTGGAGCTGACCCGCGACATTGCGGTCAAGTTCAACACCGATTTCGGCGTGGAGCTGTTCACCCTGCCCGATCCGATCATCCCCAAGGAGACAGCGCGGATCATGAGCCTGCGCGATGGCACGGCCAAGATGTCCAAATCCGACCCCAGCGACATGAGCCGGATCAACCTGACGGACGACAGCGACACCATCGTGCAGAAGGTGCGCAAGGCCAAGACGGATGCCGAGCCGCTGCCCGCCGAGGCGGCTGGTCTGACCGGGCGGGCCGAGGCGCTCAATCTGGTCGGCATCTACGCCACCCTTTCGGGCACCACGCCCGATGCGGTGTGCGCACAGTTCGCCGGGCAGGGCTTCGGCGCCTTCAAGCCGGCGCTGGCCGATCTTCTCGTGGCGCACCTCGCGCCGATCCGGGAGCGGTTCATTGCGTTGCAGGAAGATCATGCCGCGCTCGATGCCATATTGGAAAAGGGTGCGGCGGCGGCCGCAAAGGCAGCCGAGCCCACCCTGCGCGGCGCCTATGAGGCGATGGGATTGATGCGCTGAGCCGAAGGCCGCTGCGCCGTTTCGACACACGACACACCGATTGCAGGAACCGCATTCAACGCCAGTTCATTTGACCTAAGGTATCAAGGCGTACACTACGTCCTAGAGGGTGTACTCGCCCGAGAAACGGAACCGTCTTATGAACAGCAAGCGTCTCCTCGTCACTGCAGCGGCCTCGCTCCTTGCGCTTGGCCTCGCAGGCTGCGCCTCGCCCTTCAAGGCGGATGTGGCCCGCTTCCAGCAGCTTCCGCCCGCGCAGGGCCAGAGCTTCACCATCATGCCCGGCGAACAGGATCTCGCCGGCAGCCTCGAATTCCAGCATTATGCGGATCTGGTCGCCCAGCGTCTGGTCGATCAGGGCTATACCCGTGCGGCCGATCCGGCGAGCGCGCAGCTCGTCGTCGAGCTGGATTATGGGGTGGATCGCGGCACGCAGCGCGTCCGCTCGACCGGCTTTGCCCGCTCGCCCTTCTACGATCCCTTCTATTATCCCGGCTACTACCGTGGCTGGCGCGGCCGCTATGTGATGGGCTGGAACGATCCCTTCATGTGGGGACCGGGCTATACGGATATCGAGAGCTACATGGTCTACCAGAGCGATCTGCACATGCGGATCAACCGGGTCGGCGGCGAGCCACTGTTCGAGGGCACCGCCCGCGCCCAGTCGCTCAGCAACAAGCTGACCTATCTGGTGCCGAACCTCATCGACGCGCTGTTCACGGGCTTCCCGGGGCAGAATGGCGAAGAGGTCCGCGTGACCGTGGCGCCCGAACCGAAGAAATAGGCTTTCGGCAGATTATCGAACAGGCCGGTGCCCTCCCAATGGGCGCCGGCCTTTTTCTTGGGGCTCGTCAGGCGGGCGTGTCGTCCCCGCTGGCACCGAGCTTCTGCTTGCGGAACAGTGTGCGGTCGGCCTCGCCGAACGCCACCTTCCACATCAGCACGCAATAGACAGCCAGCGTGAGCGGCAGGCCAACCACCAGCTCGATCCATTCGAGCCGGCGCGGGAGCAGCGTGAAGCCGAACCCGACAAGCCCGGCTACGACACCGCAGAGCACAAGGCTCGACCGCCAGATCGGCAGGCGCATCCCCAAAAGCCCGCCGAGCAACCGGGATTTGGCGATGGCGCCGCAGCCTAGGGCAATCGCCAGCGCCACCGCCGGCATCGCGGCGACATAACCATCCGCCAACTCATAACGGCGCGCCATGATGAGCAGGCCGACGGTCAGCATCGCCTGCAGACCCACGGTGGCGAGCGAGAGATAGAGGTTACGCAGGCGAGCCAGATAGACCAGCGCCGCCTCGCTCACCACCGCCGGGCTCGCGAGCACTTCCGCCGCCAGCAGGCCGCCAAGTGCAGCCGCGCCGATGACGAAGGTCGGCCCGACCAGCCCCATCACCGCCTCGCCCGGCATCGCCAGCGCCACGGCGACCCCAAGCTGCGCCGCGACGATCCAGAAGCCGACCTGGCTCACCTGGCGCCCAATCGCCTCATGATTGCCGAGCGCGATGTTGCGGGTGATGACCGGACCGAGAATTGGCTCGAAGCTGGTCTTGAGCTTCTGCGGCAGGGAGGCAACCTGCTGCGCGACATAATAGATGCCGACAATCGCGGGAGACGCGAACAGGCCCAGAATGGCGAGATCGAGACGCCGCGTGCCCCATTCGATCGCGTCCGCGCCGGCCAGCGGCAGATTGCGCACGGCCAGATGCCAGATCCGCCCCGGATGCGGCCGCCAGCCACGCGGCAGGCCATAATGGCGCATCAGCGGCCAGAACGCCGCCAGCATCGCGGCCGCCATTGAGGCGACATAGGCCAGGATCAGCCCGTCGCGCGGCGAGTAGAAATAGAGCGCCAGCGCCGCGATGCTGATTGTCCACGGCTCCACAATGGCCCGCGCCCGCACGGTCGCGGCGATGTTGTATTGATAGGCACAGGCTGCCAGCGCCACCTCGGTCGTCGCAATGGCGATGACGATCAGCGGCAGCAGCCGGTCCAGCCCATTGAGGCCGCTATTGGGGAACATCGCCTCAGGAAAGACGATGAGCAGGCCCGCCGCCACAGCGCTGACGAGGATGCAGAGCCACATGGCATCGGCAACGACATGGGCCTGTGGGCGGCTGTCCTTCGCCAATTGCTCGGCCAGACCGCGCTTGAGCCCCATGGTGGCGAGTTGGGCCGCAAATTCGATGACCAGCACGGCATAGGCGAAGCGCCCGAGCGTCGCCGCGCCATAGAGCCGTCCGGCAATGAACAGGAAGGGAATGCGCGCCGCCAGCCGCAGCACAAAGCCCAGCACATTGGCCCTGCCGCCCCGCGCCAGCGCCGAGATGTCATCGCGTTCGGCCTGCTCGGCCTCCCCACGCGCTATGGTCATGCAAGGCGCTCCCCGGCGCGGGCCGTTGCGCCGCGCCAGCCAGCCATAGGCGTTGCGATCGATGTGCGCAAAGTCTCTTGGTCCCTCATTCGGCGCGTAACGGCCGAGCCAGCAGCGCGGCGATCACATCGTCAACGCGCGACGCGCCGGAAAGAAGCGCACAGACGGCTTCGGTCACGGGCATGTCGATGCCCTGTGCGCGCGCCGCTTCGTGCAGCACCGGTGCCGTCGAGGCCCCCTCGGCCACCGTATGGCGATGGGCCAGCAGCGCATCGGGGGATTGCCCCTGCCCCAGCCCATAGCCCAGCGCATAATTGCGGGACCGGGTCGAAGAACAGGTCAGCACCAGATCGCCCAGGCCCGACAGGCCGGCCATCGTCTCCGGCCGCCCGCCCCGGGCCAGACCGAAGCGAGTCATTTCGGCAAAACCGCGCGCAATCAGGGCCGCACGGGCATTCTGCCCCAGTCCCGCGCCCTCGACCACGCCGCAGGCAATGGCGAGGACATTCTTGACCGCGCCGCCGATCTCGGCACCGACCACGTCGTCGGAGACATAGGGCCGGAAGGTCGGTCGCGCGATCACATCGGCCAGCAGCCGCGCCAGCGCTTCTTCCTCAGCAGCGAGCGTGACAGCCGTCGGCAGGCCGGCGGCGACTTCATGCGCGAAGGTCGGGCCGGAGAGCACCGCCACCGGCGAGCCGGGCATCACCTCGCGGGCGACTTCATGCATCAGCAAGTGCGACCCGGCCTCGATTCCTTTCGAGCAGAGAATCAGCGACTGGCCCTGCGGCGCGAACTGGGAGAGGACGGCGCGCATTGATTGGGAGGGCGTCACCACCAGAAACGCCCCGGCGCCGGCGAGATCGCCCGGCGCCTGCGTCGCCCGAATGCGCGGCGAGAGGGGCTGGCCGGGCAGATAGGTCTCATTCTGGCGGCGCGTGTTGATCGCCTCCACCACCGCGCCATTGCGCGCCCAGAGCAGCACGTCGCTGCCCCCTTCCGCCAGCACCTGCGCCAGCGCCGTGCCCCAGGCGCCACCGCCCAGCACGCCGATGGGCCTTGCCGCGTTCATGCCTTCACCCCCGCGCCGCGCACTGTCTCGGCGCCCGGGTCCAGCGGCCAGCGCGGGCGCGCCGCCACGGCGAGATCGTCCACCAGGCCGAGCGCGAACCGCTCCGCCCCCGCCCAGCCGATCATCGCGGCATTGTCCGTGCACAGCCAGAGCGGCGGGGCGACGAATCGCAATTCGCGCTGAGCGGCTAGCCCCTCCAGTGCGCCGCGCACGCCCGCATTGGCGGCCACACCGCCAGCGACGACCAGCGCCGTCGGCCGGCCCGTCATGGCTTCCAGAGCGCGCTTGGTGCGGTCGACCAGACAATCGATGACCGCCTGCTGGAAGCTCGCCGCGATGTCGGCATCCGCCCACTGCGCGCTCTCGACTGCGCGCATCACCGCGCTCTTGAGGCCGGCGAAGGAGAAATGCGGCTCGCCGCTGCCCACCAGCGGACGCGGCAGCGGCACCGCGCGCGGATCGCCTTGCGCCGCCAGCGCCTCCACCTTCGGCCCGCCGGGGATGCCGAGGCCGAGCAGCTTGGCGGTCTTGTCGAATGCCTCGCCCGCGGCATCATCGATGGTCGTGGCAAGCCGGCGATAATCGCCAACGCCGCGCACTTCGAGCAACTGGCAATGCCCGCCCGAGACCAGCAGCAACAGATAGGGGAATTCCAGCGATGGATCGGCCAGACGCGGCGAGAGCGCGTGGCCCTCCAGATGATTGACGGCAATCAGCGGCTTGCCTGCCGCATGGGCCAGCGCCTTGCCGGTGACGAGGCCGACCATCACCCCGCCGATCAGCCCCGGCCCTGCCGTTGCGGCAATGGCATCGACATCGGCGAGGCTGAGCTTGGCATCGGCCAACGCCGCTTCCACCAGCGGAATCAGCGCCTCGACATGCGCGCGCGCCGCGATTTCCGGCACCACACCGCCATAGGGACCGTGCGCCGCTTCCTGCCCCGCGAGACGGTGGGCAAGGATTGTGCGATCGCTGGCGACCAGCGCAGCCGCCGTTTCGTCGCAGCTTGATTCAAGACCAAGGATGATGGGCATGGCACTTTCCTCTAGAGACGTGCGCGCGCAGGGTCTATCGGCATTCGCCATCATGTCCGAGCAGTTTCCCTTGCCTACCGCCCCGCTGCGCCTCGGCACACGCGGCTCCCCCCTTGCCCTGGCCCAGGCAGAAATGACGCTGGCCGCGCTTGCGCTCGCCCACGGCCTGCCCCGTGAGGCGCTGGAGATCGTCGTCGTCACCACCAGCGGCGACCGCATTCAGGACCGCGCGCTGGCCGAACTGGGCGGCAAGGCGCTGTGGACCAAGGAACTGGACCGTGCGCTGCTGGCGGGCGAGATCGACTGCGCCGTGCATTCGATGAAGGATGTGGAAACGATCCGCCCGGAGAGCATCCACATCGCCGCCATGCTGCCGCGCGCTGCGGTGGAGGACCGGCTGATCGGCGCGCCGAGCATCGATGCCTTGCCGCAGGGCGCGCTCATCGGCACCGCCTCGCCCCGCCGCGCCGCCCAGCTGCGGGCGCTCCGGCCAGACCTGCGCACGACGCTGCTGCGCGGCAATGTCGCGCGCCGCCTCGCCAGCGTGGAAGCCGGTGAAATTGACGCGACGCTGCTCGCAG
This sequence comes from Sphingobium sp. B10D7B, assembly GCF_025961955.1. Lineage (NCBI taxonomy): Bacteria > Pseudomonadati > Pseudomonadota > Alphaproteobacteria > Sphingomonadales > Sphingobiaceae > Sphingobium > Sphingobium sp. B10D7B. Next base: position 332,344 of record NZ_JAOQOQ010000001.1, on the reverse strand, counting down.
CGGCGGGCCTCAACCGGCTCGGCATGGAAGATGTCGGCGCCACTGTCCCTGCCGAGGTCATGCTGCCCGCCGTCGCGCAGGGTGCGGTCGGCATCGAATGCCGCACCGATGACGAGCGCATGCGCCGCCTGCTCGCCGCGATCAGCGATGCGCCGACGCAAACCTGCGTGCTGGCCGAACGCGCGCTGCTGCTCGCGCTGGGCGGCAGCTGTCACTCGCCCATCGGCGCGCTGGCGCGGCTGGCCGGCGCGGGCGTGCATCTGCGCGGGCAGATCCTGCTGGAGGACGGCAGCGAGCAAGTCTCCGGCGAGATCATGTTGCCCACAGGCGACACCGCAGGCGCCGCGGCGCTGGCCGCGCAATTGCTCGATGGCGCCTCCCCTACCCTGCGGAGCCTGTTCACACCGTGAACCGCCCCTATCTCATCCTACGCCCACAGCCGGGCAATGATGCATCCGCCGCCAAAGCTGCCGCGCTGGGTCTTGAGGTGGTGCAATTGCCGCTCTTCGAGGTGGTTGCGGCCCATCAAGAACCGCTCCCGCAAGGCCCGTTCGACGCCCTGCTCGTCACCAGCGCCAATGGCGCGCGCTACGGCGGTGACGCGCTGGCCCGCTTCGCGGACCGGCCGGTTTATGTGGTGGGCGAGGCCAGCGCGGACGCCGTGCGCGAGGCTGGCCACCCCAATGTCATCATCGGCGGCGGCGATGCGGCGTCCACCGTCCCCATGATCGTCGCGGCCGGCCACCGGCGCATCCTCCATATCTGCGGCGAAGAAACGCGTCCGTTCGATCCGCTCGATCTCAATATCACGCGCTATCTCTGCTACCGCACCGAGGCGCGGGACATGCGGCGCTACACCAAGATGCTGGTCACCATGCCGCCCTCCGTCATCGCCGTGCATTCGCCCGCTGCCGGGCGCCGCCTCAACGCGCTGATGCCGCCTGCCTGCCGCAACCATTTCCTCATCGCGATCAGCCAGGCCGCTGCAGACGCCACCGGATCGGGCTGGCGCCGGGTGAGCGTCGCGCAGGAGCCGAACGATAGCGCCTTGCTGCGCCTCGCAACCTCGCTATGTATAGGCGCCTCTTGAGGGATCGGGCAGAACAGATGGACGGCAACGCACCGGAAAACGGTGTCGGTGAGATGACGGACCGAGCGCAACCGCCGCGCCGGAGCCGATTGCGGCTGATCGTCGCCTGCTCGCTGATCGCCTTCCTGCTCGGCCTCGGTGCGATGGCCTGGATCATGACCAATTGGGATCGGCTGTCCTTCGGTCCCGGCAGCGATCCGGCGGCACTCACAGACGATATGAATGCGGCCCAGAACGGCGCCGAGAGCGGGGCGAATGGGCAGGCGCCGGACGCTGCGCGGTCGCGCGGTCTCTCCGACGTCACCGAACGCCCCGAAGATCGCGTGCTGACGCTGGAGCAGCGCCTCAACCGCATCTCGCTTGCCGCCATTGCGGCCTCTGGCCATGCCAACCGGGCCGAGGCGATGATGATCGCCTTTGCCGCCCGGCGCGCGCTCGATGCCGGCCAGCCGCTCGGCTATATCGAGGGCCAGCTCCGCCTGCTGTTCGGCGATGCGCAGCCCAAGGCCGTCGCCACCATCGTTAACGCCGCAGCGCAGCCGGTGACGCTCACCACGCTGCGCCAGGGGCTGGAGCAGGTCCGCAGCACCGCCCAGCGCGGCGACCCGAATCAGGGCTGGTGGTCGGCGGCGATGCGGGAGTTACGGGGTCTGGCCGTGATCCGCCACGCCGGAGATCCCTCCCCCGAGCTGGACGAGCGCATCACGCGCGCGCGGATGTTCACCGAATCCGGACAGATGGAAGCCGCCATCGATGAAATCGCGGCGCTCCCGGCCCAGCCGGAGGCCGAGCTGTGGCTGGAGCAAGCCCGCCGCTACAAAGAAGCCCGGCGCGCGCTCGATGTCATCGAAGCCGCCGCCATTCTGGAGCCGCGCGCCGCACCCATCGTGGCGCCCGCCCCGTTGCCCACCGAGACTGAAGCAATTCCGCAGCCCTGACCGCGCGGTAGTTCGTTAAGCCAGAAAGATCGTCGCGAGATCGGCGGGCACCCGCGCCAGCCGGCCCGTCTCCTTGTCGATCATCGCCCAGGTCGTCCGCGCATTCACCTTGGACGTGCCATCGACACCGGTGAAGGCGATCAGCCGATCGAACCGGGCGCCGCGCGGCGGCTCCTCGATCCAGGTCCGCGCGAGCACCGTCTCGCCTTCGGTCACATTGCCGCGATAATCGATCTCATGCCGCGTCACGACCCACACATAGTGGGCCTGCGCGTCGGGCGGGGCCAGCGATTCCCAATGGGCGGTGGCAAGCTGTTCCATCCACCGCACCCAGACCGCATTGTTCACATGGCCCATGATGTCGATGTCATCGGGGCCGGCCGTGAAGTGCTGCTCGAATGCCTTACCCATGGCTGCCCGCGCCCTGCCCGGCTTCTTCCATGCCAAGCTGCCAGAGAATGAAGGCAAATTCCTCTGCTGTTTCCCGGAGCGATTCCCAGCGGCCGGACTTGCCGCCATGGCCGGCTTCCATATTGGTCTTGAGTAGCAGCACATTGTCGTCGGTCTTGAGCTCGCGCAGTTTCGCGACCCATTTTGCCGGCTCCCAATAGGTCACGCGCGGATCGTTGAGGCCCGCCGTCACCAGCATCGGCGGATAAGCCTGCGCCTTCACATTGTCGTAGGGCGAATAACTGGCGATCAGGTCGTAGGCGGCGGCATCCTCGATGGGGTTGCCCCATTCCGGCCACTCGCCCGGCGTCAGCGGCAGCGTCTCATCCAGCATTGTGTTGAGCACATCGACGAACGGCACGTGCGCGACCACAGCGCCCCACACATCGGGATCGGAATTGACGATGGCGCCCATGAGTTCGCCGCCAGCCGAGCCGCCCGACGTGGCGATCTTGCCCGCCGAGGTGTAGCCAAGGGCGATCAGCCCCTTCGCCACATCGACGAAATCGTTGAACGTGTTGGTCCGCTTCTCCAGCTTGCCGTCCTTGTACCATTGCTGGCCAAGGTCATCGCCGCCACGAATATGCGCGATGGCGAAGGCGAAGCCGCGGTCGACGAGGCTGAGCCGCGTGGTGCCGAAGCCCGGCTCGATGGCGATGCCATAGGCGCCATAGCCATAAAGGTAGAGCGGCCGCGAGCCATCGAGCGGATGATCGCGCCGGTGCAGCACGGAGACGGGGATCGGCGTGCCGTCCCGCGCGGTGATCGTAAGGCGCTGCGTGGCATACAGCGCCGGATCGAAGCCGGACGGAATCTCCCGCACCTTGAGGGTTTCGCGATGTCCGTCGGCCAGGCGATAGTCGAAGATCGTCTCGGGCGTGACCATCGATTCATAGCTCAGCCGCAGCGTATCGACGTCATATTCGGGATTGTCATCCAGGCCGGCGACATAGCTTGCCTCGGGAAAATCGAGGCGCTTGGGCGTGTTGGTGGCGTAATCGCGGATCTCGACCTGATCGAGGCCGTTCTCGCGCCCTTCGGTCACGTAGAAGCGCTTGAACAGGCTGAAATCGGTCAGGTAAAATGCGTCGGAGGCCGGCAGCACCTCTTCCCACTGGTCCGGCGTCTCGATGCGCGCGCGGGCCAGGCGGAAATTGGGGTGGGTGTCGTTGGCGCGGATGTAGAGCCAGCCCTCATGCTCATCCACATCATATTCGCGCTCGGGCACGCGGGCGGAAACGAGGATCGGCGCGGCAGTCGGGTCGCCGGCCGGCACCAGCCGCACCTCGCTCGTCACATGATCGCCGGTGGCGATAACGATCCAGTTTTCCGCGCAGGTGAGGCCAACCGAGACGCGGAATCCCTCGTCCGCCTCGTGATACAGCATGACGTCCTGCGCCACATCGGTGCCCAGGCGGTGCAGCATCGCGCGATCCGTGCGCCACTGAGCATTGGCCGGGGCATAGACGAGCGCGCGATCATCGCGGGTCCAGACCAGCGCCGAGAGCACGTCCGGAATGACGTCCGGCAGCATCTCGCCGGTTTCCAGATTGCGGATGCGCACCGTGTAGCGCTCCGACCCGTTGTCATCGATCGCATAGGCGAGCAGCCGGTCGTCATTGGAAATCGCCACGCCGCCGAGCCGGAAATAATCCTTCCCCTCCGCCAGCGCGGGCTCATCGACGATCAACTCGTCTGCGGATCCATCCTCCGCCGCGCCGACCTTGCGGCGCCAGTGGCGGCGATATTGCTCGCCCGCCTCGAAGGTGCTCCAATAGACATAAGCCCCATCCTTCTGCGGAACGGAGCCGTCCTCCTCCTTGATGCGGCCCTTCATCTCCGCGAACAGCGCATCGACCTGGCTCTTGCGCGCCGCCATATGCCCCTGGAAGTAAGTGTTCTCGGCCGTCAGATAGTCGAGCACGTCGCGATCCGTCACCTCGGGATAGCCGGGATCGCGCAGCCAGGCCCAAGGGTCGTCCAGCGTGCGATTGTGGTGGACGGAGCGGTGGGGGCGTTGCGCCGCGCGGGGCGGCTGGAGCGTATCGGTCATCCCCGCCAGATAGGCGCTCGCACCGCCGCGCTCAATGCCGTCAATAGAGCGCCGCCAGTGCGAGGCATGTCGTCAGCCCGACCACGACGTTCATCGGCAGGCCGATGCGCAGAAAATCCGCAAAGCGATAATTGCCGGCCGCATAGACCATAGTGTTGGTCTGATAGCTGATCGGCGTCGCGAAACTCGCCGAAGCCGCGAACATCACCGCGATCAGCAAGGGGCGCGGATCAGTGCCGAGGGTCGTCGCCAGACCGATGGCAATCGGCGTCATGATCACCGCCACCGCATTGTTGCTGACGGCTTCGGTCAGCGCACTCGACGCAAAATAGACGATGAACAGCAGCACCAGGGGACTGGCGCCCTCCAGCAACGGTCGCATGGCGTTAACCAGCAGGGTAATGCTCCCCGCCTGATCGAGCGCCGTGCCGACGCACAGCATGCCGTAGATCAGCACCAGCACATCGCCATTGATCGAGCCCCAGGCTTCATCGCCATCGATGCAGCGCGCGGCGAGGACGATGCCGACGGCGATCAGCCCGGCGACCATGATCGGGACGAGACCCAAGGCGGAAAAGACGATGGTGCCCGCCAGCGCGGCGACCGCGATGGGCGCCTTGGTCGGGCGGAAGGCCACGCCCTCGGTCTCTTCCACCCCGATGAGGTTCTGGTTCTCGCGCAGCGCATTGATGGCCGCCTCTGACCCGGTGACCAGCACCGTATCGGCAGCGCGCACGCGGCTATCGGCCAGGGTCGGCCCGGCGTCATGGCGATGCCGGGTAATCCCCAGCAGCCGCACCGGCAGCACGTTGAGAAACGGGATTTCGACCATCCGGTTACCGATGCTCGGGTGACCGGGTGAAATGATCGCCTCCACCACCAGCGGCGCGTCGGCTTTGGTGTTGCCGACCGTCGCGATGCCAAGCTCGATGTCCTTGTTGGTGCGCAGGGTCATCAGATCGGCCAGCTTGGCGCGCACCACGAGGCGGTCGCCCGCCATGAAGGGCTCGTCCATGGCCTCGATCAGCTGGCTGCCTCGCTGGATGCTCACCAGTCGAACCCGCTTGAGGAGACCGCTCTCGGAGAGGTTTTTGCCGATCAAGCCGCTATCCCGCACGATCCTGATCTCGCTCAGGAACACCCGGTCCGCGTCGCTGTGATAAGGGGCGCCGTCACCATCCGGGAGCAAAAAGCGCCCCAGCACCGCAAGGGCGATCGTGCCGGCGGCGGCAACGATGATGCCCACCGGGGTGATCTCGAAAACGCTGAATGGCGCGACGCCCAGATCGCGCGCGACGCCATCGACCAGAAGATTGGTCGACGTGCCCACCAGCGTCAGAGTTCCGGCCAGCATGGAGATGTAGGACAAAGGAATGAGCAGCTTCTTGGCGGAAACGTTGATCGCCGAGGCCAGCCGCAACACGATGGGGATCATGATGACCACGACCGGCGTGTTGTTCATGAACGCAGCCGCCGCCAGCAAACCAACGACCAGCTCGATCATCGCGCGGATCGGATGCGCCTTGGCGCGGGCGACGATCCAGTTGCCGATCACATCCAGAATGCCGGTGCGGGTCAACGCGGCCGAGAGCACGAACATGGAGGCAATGGTGATCGGCGCGGGGTTGGCAAAGGCGCGCAGCAGCGATGCGCTGTCCAGCAAGCCCGTGACCAGAAAGGCGCAGACGCCCAGCACGGCAATCACCGTCGCCGGATAGCGCTCCCGCACGAACGCCACAAAAAGTCCCACAAGGATGACAAGGCCGACAAGGGCCCGGTTGGCATCGATGATCGCGGAGAGCCACTCAAACATCACCCTCCCCTAACGCCCCTGTCGGACCGCGTCGAGCAGCCCCGTCGGCTATGGCAATGTCAGACCTATCGAGACGAGCGGAGCCCCGCCGTCACATCTGCGTCTCATACTCCGCCGTGACATCCTGCTTGGTGCCGGTGAGCCGCACGACACGCCGTTCGCACAGCACCGGCACGGCCGTCAGCCGCATCCAGCGCAAGGCGCCATCCGGCCGGCGCAGCCGCGCATCCATGGTGAAACCGCGACGATGGCGAATCGCATAGGCCCGCAGCGACTCCATCGCCGCCCGCGAGTCCGCCAGATAGATCGATGTCGCCAGCGACCGTGTCAGCTTCTCTTCCACGGGGATGCCGAACAGATCGTAGACGGCTCTGGACCATGTCAGGCTTTCGTCGGTCAGCCGGCAGCTCCACAGGCCAATGCCCTGATTGTCCAGCGCGCTCTCCTCCCGATTCACCATGGGCATGATCGGCAGGCGCCAGCTTGCCTCGTAAACCGGCCAGCTATGCGTGAGAAAAGGCGTTTGCCCGGTGGTCATAGGGTGATCTTTGCTCTGGTCCTGATCGCATGAGCGTTCCCGGTCTTGTTTGCCAGCAGTGGCGGCAAATGCTGGCAAGCCGTCTGGAAACGCTTATGCTGTCCGGCAGAGATTAACGAGCGCCCCTTAAAAATGAACGAATGCGGGCGCAAACAGGAACGCTTGTCCATGTCTACGCATGAAGATCGCCTGCGCGCGCTGCGCGCTCAGTTGTCCCGCCAGTCGCTCGACGGATTCGTCGTGCCGCTCACCGATGAGCATCTGTCCGAATATGTCGGCGGCTATGCGCAGCGGCTCGCCTGGCTCACCGGTTTTCTGGGCTCGGCGGGCAGCGCGGTGGTCCTGCCGGAGGAAGCCGCGATCTTCACGGATGGGCGCTATACCTTGCAGGTGCGCGATCAGGTGGATGGCGCGCACTGGCAGTTCGAGAGCGTGCCGCAAACGAGCGTCGCCACCTGGCTCGGGGTCCATGCCCCGGCTGGCGGACGGATTGGCTATGATCCTTGGCTTCACACCCGCCGCTGGGTCGAGGAGGCGACGCGTGCGCTTGCCAGCAAGGGCGCCACGCTCGTGCCGGTCGACCATAATCCCGTCGATGCCGTGTGGGATGATCGGCCCGATCCCAGCAAGGCCCGCCTCGTGCCGCATGAAGACCGCTATGCCGGGCAGAGCAGCGCCGCCAAGCGCGCCGATATGGCGGACTGGATGAAAGCGCAGGACGTGGACGCCACCGTCCTCACCGCGCTCGATTCGATCGCCTGGACCTTCAACATTCGCGGCGCGGACGTGACCCACACGCCGGTCGCGCTGGCTTATGCCCTGCTCCATGCAGACGGCAAGGCGCAGCTCTTCGTCGACCCCGCCAAGATCGATGCCGATGTGCGCGCGCATCTCGGCAATTCGGTCGACATTCTGGACCGCGCCGCTTTCACCGATGCGCTGGCAGGGCTTGCCGGCAAGGCCGTCGCTGTCGACCCCGACCGCGCCGTCTCCGCAATCTTCGAGGCGCTGGACAAGGCCGGCGCGCTGATCAAGCCGCTGCGCGATCCCGCTGTTCTGCCCAAGGCCGTGAAGAACCAGACCGAGATTGCCGGCCACAAGTCCGCGCAGGCGCGGGACGCCGCGGCCATGGCCAAGTTCCTCCACTGGCTGTCCATCGAAGGCCCCAGGGGCGGCCAGACCGAAATCAGCGTGTCGGACCGGTTGCAGGCGTTCCGTGAAGAAACCGGCGCACTCGTGGACCTGAGCTTCGACACGATTTCCGGCTCTGGCCCCAATGGCGCCATCGTCCATTACAAGGCGAGCGAGGCGACGAACCGGCCGGTTGAAGGGGGCACCCTACTGCTGGTCGATTCGGGCGGGCAATATCGCGACGGGACGACCGATATCACCCGCACCATGGCCATCGGCACGCCCACGCAGGAGATGCGGCACCGCTTCACGCTGGTGCTCAAGGGCCATATTGCGCTCGCCTGCGCGCGGTTTCCGGCTGGCACGCGCGGCAGCCAGCTCGACGTGCTCGCCCGGCAATTCCTGTGGGCCGAGGGGCTGGATTATGCCCATGGCACCGGCCACGGCGTCGGCAGCTTCCTCTCGGTGCATGAAGGCCCGCAGCGCATTGCGACGTTCGGCGGCGGGGACGAACCGCTGCAACCCGGCATGATCCTCTCCAACGAGCCGGGCTATTACAAGACCGGCGAATATGGCATCCGCATCGAGAACCTGGTGCTGGTGGTGGAGAGCGGCACCGGCGAAAACGACCGGCCCTTCTATGCCTTCGAGACGCTGAGCCATACGCCGATCGACCGCGCCCTCATCGCCGTCGACGGGCTGACCCCGGCTGAACGGGCCTGGGTGGACGCCTATCACGCACGCACACGGGAGATCATCGGGCCGCAGCTGGATGGCGAGGAGCTGGCATGGCTGCAGGCTGCCTGCGCGCCACTGACTGCTGACTGACAGGGGAGTCAGGCCGCCTGCAGGCGATAGGGGATGGTCGTCGTGACCTTGAGGCCGCGCGGCAACCATTCCCGCACGAAGGTGCCGCGCAACTGGCGCTCGATGCTCAGCCGGATGAGATCGGACCCGAAGCCCTGATGATCGCCGGGCGGCGCGCTGTCGCCCTTGCTCTCCTGCCACTCCAGCCGGAGCTGTTCCGAAGATCCTGAGATCATCAGGTCCACAAACCCATTCCGGCGAGGAGAGCGAACCATATTTGACGGCGTTGGTCGCCAGTTCGTGGAACACCAGCGCGATCGGGGTCATGTAGGTTTCGGCGAGCAGCACATCGTCGCCGCGAATGCGGATGCGCTCAATGCCCTCCAGATTATAGGCCGCGAACAATTCGCCGAGCAGCCCCTGTAACGTCAGCGTCTGCGCGCCCTCGCGCGGCTGCACATAATCATAGGCCCGCCCCAGCGCGGCAATCTGGTCGCTCATCTTCGAGCTGAAGCCCTTGAGTTCGGGAACGCCGCGACTGGAGAGGTAGAGCAGCGAGCCGATGACCGTGAAGATGTTCTTGATGCGATGGACCAGCTCGCGCGAGAGAAGCTCCTTCTGCTCGCGCATGATCCGCTGATCGTGAATATCCGTGCAGGTGCCGAACCAGCGCACGATGTTGCCGGCATCATCCCTGATCGGCAATGCGCGCCCGAGCGTCCAGCGATATTCGCCATCGAACCGGCGCAGGCGATATTCGATTTCATAGGGATCGCCGGTGGCTAGCGAATGGCTCCACACCTCCCAAGCCTTGGCCTGATCGTCCGGATGGAACTGGCCGTTCCAGCCGGTCCCGTCGGTCCGGCCGAGCTGCGCACCGGTAAATTCGTACCAACGCGCATTGTAATAATCATGATATCCATCGGCCCGCGTGGACCAGACCATCTGGGGCATGGCGTCGGCCAGCACCCGGAAGCGCTCCTCGCTCGCCGCCAGATCAGCTTCGGCGGCATTCTCCCAAGCCCGATGCGCCAGCATGACCCGTCGGGCCTCCAGCCGCCGCATCGTGGCTTCCGCCAAGACGGTGAGGCCCTGACGTTGAATGTCGGTCAGCCTAGCGCGCGGTTCGGGCGAAATGACACACAACGACCCCAGCGCCTCGCCACTCTTGGATACAAGCGGCGCCCCGGCATAAAAGCGAATATGCGGTTCGCCGGTGACGAGCGGATTATCCTGAAAACGAGCGTCCTGCGTCGCGTCGCCTACGTCCATGACATCATGGCCCAGCATTGCGTGCGCGCAGAAAGACATGCTCCTGGGCGTCTCGGTGGCGTCGATCCCGGTCTTCGCCACGAACCTCTGGCGATGCTCTTCAACCAAGCTGACCAGCGCGATGGGGCAATCGCAAAGCTGGCCGGCAAACTCGACGATCCGGGTCAGTTCCTCGTCACCGAACAGCCCGTCGATCTCATAGGCCTCAAGCGTGATGCGCTCTTCGGGCGAAACAGCGCCGAGGTTGCTCTCAGCGCTCGCCATGGGCGCTCACAATCCGGCCTCGGCAGACACAAGGCTGCGCGCTTGAAAAGGGCCAATATGTGAGGAGCAAGATCGTCATGGGGAGACACCCATGTAGGAGCGCAAAGGCGGAAGTCCATGCGGACTTTTGCGTATCTGCGAGATTTCGTCGCAGGAAGTGTCTCTCAATCAGTCGTTTCGCGATCTCTGCGGCGGATTCATCCCAACCGGCGGTCGATCCACACCACCACGGCTCCGACAAGCATGAAGCCCAAAGCGATGAGGCCCACGGTCACGCCAACCTGCGCCCAGCCGTGGCGGGAGACATCGAGGAAGGGATAGGGATAGCGCCCATCGAACTGCGCCCGCCCGATGGCATAGGCCAGATAAGCCAATGGCAGCAGCGCCCAGCGCAGCGTATCGGCATAGACTAGCCGTCCCTTGGGCACGAACACGAGCCAGTAGAGCGCCACCGCAGGCGGGGCGATGTAATGGAGCAGGAGGTTCGAGGTCTCGGCGGGGCCGCTGAGGCTTTCCGTCGCGCGCAGCAGCACTGCATAGACGATGCCGATCAGTCCCATGGCCAGCATCACGCCTGCCAGCCGGCGGGGATGACTCGGTGCCTTCGCCCCCAGCGCCACGCCGAACAGCACCACGCAGCTGAGCAGATTGCCGATCACCGTGAAGAAGCGCAGCATCGTCCACGCGGCGGCCTGGGGTGAGCCCGTCGTCTCCAGAGAGACGGCAAAGCGGATCGAGAGTCCGGCGAAGGCGATGAGGCCGACAAGCAGCGCCGCGATGCGCGCGGACATGGACAGCGTCTTGGTGGGTGAGCGCATCTCTCGGCCTAGCTCTGGCAAGTGGGGCAGTAAAAGGTGGAGCGGCCTGAATCGACCCGGCGCTTCACCGTGCCGCCGCAGGGGCAGGCCAGTCCTTCCCGCCCATAGACGCGCCAGTCCTTGGCGAAATAGCCGAGTTCGCCATCCGGCCGCGCATAATCGCGCAGCGTGGAGCCGCCGGCGGCAATGGCGGCCACCAGCACCGCGCGAATGGCCTCGACCAGCCGCGCGAGCCGCGCCCGCGAGATCCGCCCGGCCGCGCGCGTCGGCGATATGCGGGCGATGTTCAGCGCCTCGCACACGTAGATATTGCCCAGCCCGGCGATGATCCGCTGGTCCAGCAGCATCGCCTTGATCGGTGCCGCCCGCCCCTCCAGCGCCTGCGCCAGATAGTCGGCCGTCAGCGCATCGCCCAGCGGCTCGGGGCCAAGGGCCGCGAAAGGCGGATAAGCGTCCAGCGCATCGGTTGGTGTGAGGTGCACGAACCCGAACCGACGCGGGTCATTGAGGGCAAGGCGGTGGCTGGCCGTCTCCAGCAGCAGATGATCGTGCTTGCCCACCTCGCTCGGGTCGATCCGCCAGCGCCCGGACATGCCGAGGTGGAAGATCATGGTGTCGCCGCGATCGGTATCGATCAGGCCATATTTGGCGCGCCGGCCCAGCCCGGTGATTCGCGCCCCGGTGAGCCGCTGGCGCAGATCGACCGGGAAGGGAAAGCGCAGGTCCGCCCGGCGCGGCTCGACCAGCGTGAGTTGCGCCCCGTCGAGCACCTGACGCAGGCCGGCAACGGTGGTTTCGACTTCGGGAAGCTCAGGCATTCCTGCAGGCATAGGCCGACGCGCGGCCTGCGCCAACAGGCATCAGAGCCAAAGTTGCCAGGGCAGCAGCAGCGGCGCGCAGAAGAGCAGCGCCAGCGCCAGCATCAGCCGCGCCTTGCCGGGCACCGCCAGTTCATCGGGCACCAGCCCATCGGGCCGCGCCCACAGGAACGGGCAGGCGAGGACAGCCAGCGCGCCCAGCCCCAGAGCCACTAGCCGAGCCCCCAGAAAAGCGCCGTCCAGCCACAGCCCCATCGCGCCAAAGGCAAAGCCGAGGGTCAGGACCCACATCAGCAGGCGCATGGTCGGGGCTCTTTGCTCATGCCCTCAAAAAACGGATCGACGCGCCGTCTCTTTAGCGAGGAACGTGCGCGAAAACCGCTGGCTCTTCGGCGGCTTTCTCCGTAGCGAAATGCCATGGCTCTTCCCGATGACATCACCCTCGCCAGTGCCCTTGCCGACGCAGCGGGCGCCGCGATCCGCCCGTTTTTCCGCGCGCCTTACGATATCGAGGCCAAGGCCGACGCCTCGCCGGTAACCGAAGCCGATCGCGCGGCGGAATTGGCGATGCGCGGCCTTCTGGATGCGCAGCGTCCGGCGGATGGCATCATCGGCGAGGAATTCGGCACGGTCCGCGAAGGGGCATCACGCCAATGGGTGCTCGACCCCATCGATGGCACGCGCAGCTTCATCGCGGGCCGCCCGATCTTCGGGACGCTGATCGCCTTGATGCAGGACGGCTGGCCGATCCTCGGCATCATCGATCAGCCAATCAGTGGAGAACGTTGGGTCGGCGCCATGGGCCAGCCGACATTGTTCAACGGCAAGCCTGCGCGCACCCGGCGATGCCGGGCTCTGGAAGGGGCGCAATTGGCGACGACCAGCCCGCATTTGTTCAGCGCACATGATGGCGAACATTATCTGGCGCTCGCCGCAGCCGTTGCTGGCGACCGACTGGGTCAGGGCCCGATCTATGGCGGCGACTGCTATAATTACGGCCTGCTGGCGAGCGGCCATGTCGACATCGTCTGCGAAACCGGCCTCAAACTCCACGACTTCGCAGCGCTCGTCCCGGTGGTTGAGGGTGCCGGCGGGCACATGTGCGACTGGTCAGGCGAGCCGCTCCATGAAGCGAGCGCCGGCGACGTCATCGCCATGGGCGATCCCGCCCGCCTCGAAGACGTCATCGGCGCCCTGTCCCATCATCACGACTGACGGGCCAGGGCCGCGTTTTTAGTCGACGACCGTCCCGACCACGGCGCCGGCCGCACCGCCAACAGCGGCACCCTTGCCGACGTCATTGCCGGTCACGGCAGCCGTACCGGCGCCCGCCGCCGCGCCGATGCCGGCGCCCTTCAGGGTCGAACAACCCGAAACAGCCAACGCACTGGCCGTGATGAGGCCGATCAGAACGAGTTTCATGATGCATTCCTTCCAGCAAATTCCTGCTGAACAAATGCGCAAAGCCTCCGCGTCGTTCCCGACCGCTGCGGCGCCCGGGCCTAGGCCTTGAGAACCGCCTGCCACTGATCCGGCTTGAAACCGACCAGCAGGGCGCTTGCTCCCGTTACCACCGGGCGCTTGATCATCGAGGGATGCTCGACCATCAGCGCGATGGCCTTGGCCTCATCGATCCCGGCCCTGGCATCATCCGGCAGTTTGCGGAACGTCGTACCGGCGCGGTTGAGCAGCACGTCCCACCCTGCCTGTTCTGACCAGTCGGCCAGCTCTGCCGGCGTCGGCGGGGCCTTCTTATAATCGCGAAAATCATGCGCGATGCCCTGATCGTCGAGCCACTTGCGGGCCTTCTTCACCGTGTCGCAATTGGGGATGCCGTGCAGGGTCAGGGACAATGCTCTCTCCTTGGAATACAGACTGGAAGGTCGAAAGCGATCAGGCCGGCGCGCCGACTTCGGCATCCTCGAATTTGTCGGCCAGCGTCAGGCGGTCGAGGATGGCGGCGGTCTCGTCCCGGACCTTGAGCATGATGCGCCGCAACTCGCACTCATCTTCCGGCAAACAGTTCTTGCAGGGCTGATGTGCATAGCGGCTGGCACAGGGCACGAGCGCCAGCGCGCCATCGGTGAGCCGGAAGATGTCGCCATAGCGGATGTCGATCGGCGGCAATGCCAGCCAATAGCCGCCTTCCCGCCCCCGCCGCGTCGCCACGAGGCCCGCACGGCTGAGTTCGGACAGGATCACGGTCAGAAATTTGGCCGGGATATTCTGCGCGACCGCAATATCGGTGAGCTGGATTGGCCCCTCACCATAATGCCGCGCGAGGTGCTGGAGAGCGCGGATGGAATATCGCGTGCGTTGCGAAAGCATACCAACCTATTTGGCAGAGAATGCCGTCCGCGCAAGGGGCAAGCCCGTGCAATCGCTCGATAGCGGTTCTTTTTCAATCTCGGGAACGGGCCGTGACGCGCGCCACGGCCCTTCCGATTGTTAAGCGGCCTGCTTGCGCCGCTCGGCCAGCTCGTCGTTGAGCATTTCGGCCAGCAGGAAAGCCAGCTCCAGGCTCTGCGCCGCGTTGAGGCGCGGGTCGCAATGCGTGTGGTAGCGATCCGCCAGGCTCTGCTCGGTGATGTCGATCGCGCCGCCAGTGCATTCGGTGACGTTCTGGCCCGTCATCTCGGCATGGATGCCGCCGCCGAAGCTGCCCTCGGCACGATGCACGGCGAAGAAGCCGCGCACCTCGGCGAGGATGCGCTCGAACGGGCGCGTCTTGTAGCCATTGGCCGCCTTGATGACATTGCCGTGCATCGGGTCGCACGACCACACCACCGGATGCCCTTCGCGCATCACCGCCCGCACGAGCGGGGGCAGCGCGCCCTCGATCTTGTCATGGCCATAGCGCGTGATGAGCGTGATCCGCCCGGCCTCGCGGCGCGGGTTCAGCGCATCAAGCAGGCGCAGCAGCACATCGGGCTGCAGGCTCGGCCCGACCTTCATGCCGATGGGATTGCCGATGCCGCGCAGATACTCGACATGGGCAGAGCCCTCGAAGCGGGTCCGGTCGCCGATCCACAGCATGTGCGCGCTGGTGTCGTACCACTGGCCGGTGAGCGAATCCTGACGGGTCAGGGCCTGCTCATAAGGCAGCAGCAGCGCCTCGTGGCTGGTGTAGAAGCTGGTGCCGCCAAGCTGGGGCACCGTGTCCGGCGAGAGACCGCAGGCCTTCATGAAGTCCAGCGCCTCACCGATGCGATCGGCCATCTCGCTGAACTTCTGGGCCCAGGGGCTGCGGCCCATGAAATCCAGCATCCAGCCATGCACCTTGTCGAGGCTGGCATAGCCACCGGTCGAGAAAGCGCGCAGCAGGTTGAGCGTGGCGGCCGACTGATTGTAGGAGCGGATCATGCGCGCCGGATCGGGCTCGCGGCCGTCCGCCGTGAACGCGATGTCGTTCACATTATCCCCGCGATAGCTCGGCAGCTCGACCCCATCGATCGTCTCGGTCCCGGCCGAACGCGGCTTGGCGAACTGGCCGGCCATGCGACCGACCTTCACCACCGGCAGCTTGCTGGCGAAGGTGAGCACCACCGCCATCTGCAGCAGCACGCGGAACGTGTCGCGAATGTTATTCGGGTGGAACTCGGCGAAGGATTCGGCGCAGTCCCCGCCCTGCAGCAGGAACGCCTCGCCATTGGCGACCTTGGCCAGATCGGCCGTCAGGTTGCGGGCCTCGCCTGCAAATACGAGCGGCGGAAAGGTCCCAAGCTGCGCCTCGGCTGCCGCGAGTGCCGCAGCATCGCGATAGATCGGCATTTGCAACCCTTCATGATCCCGCCAGCTCGCGGGCGACCATTTCGCCGTCATGATATTCCAGACTCCAAGCGTATTCGCGCCACAACATGGGGTGTGGCGGACAAGGGGCAAGCCCCTACCCGTTTGAGGTCAGCGAGGCAAGGCGGGATGGGAACAGGATGCTCAGCGCGGCGCTGACGTGAAACGCGCGGCGAGCAGGGTGAGCGTCAAAGCCAGGCCCGCCGCAATCCACAGCGCCGAAAAGCCGAGGCTCGCATAAGCCAGCGCGCCGGTAATCGCGCCCGTCATCAGCCCGCTCCACAGGCCAAGGTCGACGCGCCAGTGGCTCGCATCCTTGCCGGTGAGGCGATTGGCGAGCGCCTGGCCGAGCCGGACAAGCGCACCGGTCATGTAAGTGAGGCCGACCTTCACCTCGCCATTGTCGGCCAGCGCGGCATTTTCCGCGCCCATCGCCATGACCATCGCCGCGAGCGCAAGGGTCGGCGAGACGGGGGCAGAAAGTGCCGCCACCAGTAGCAGGGCCGTGACGAGCGCAAGGACGGCGGAACGGCGCCGCGCCTTTGCATGGTGACCGACGAGGCCGCCGATCACGACACCCGTCACAAAGCCGGCAATCAAGCTCGCAGCTGTCAAAGCGGCATGGGAGCCCTCGCTGATCCCCACCGCCAGTCGCGTGGAGTTGCCGCTCATGAACGACACGAAAAAACCCCCAGCGGTCAGGAAGCCAAGGGCATCCACGAAACCGGCCAGAGCAGAGAGCGCAATGGCGAGGCTCAGCAGGCGGGCATCGGACCTCAGCATCGCCCTCGCCTAATAATCGCGATGAAGGTCGGCAACATACTCCAGCGGTTCGCCGGCCAGATAATGGCGGATGTTGCGCACAAAACGCTCCGCGCCGCGCTGGAAGGCGCTATTCTGGCTGCGCCCCGAGAGGTGCATGGTGATGAGAATGTTCGGCGCGCGCCAGAGCGGGTCCTCGGGCGGCAATGGTTCGGGCGTCGCGACGTCCAGAAACGCGCCGCCCAGATGCCCGGACTCCAGCGCGGCAATGAGCGCTGGCTGATCGATGAGATCGCCCCGCGCAATATTGATCAACCGCGCACCGGGCTTCATGGCGGCCAGTTCCTCGGCGCCGATCATCTCCCGGGTTTCGCTGGTATTGGGGGCGGCGACGATGACGAAATCAAACTCGGCGAGCCGCAGTCGCCAGTCGCCCGGGCCGATGACGGAGTCGGCGTGATCCGCTGATCGCCGCACCCCGGTAACTGCCACGCCAAAACTGCGCAGCCGGGTGCCGATCTCCCGGCCGATTGCGCCATAGCCGATCACCAGCGCCCGCGCGCCGCGCAGTTCGAATGTGCCCGGGGAGCGCGTCAGCCAGGTCTGCCGATCATGCGCGCGCACCACCTCGTCCAGCCGCTTGGCGAGCACGAGCGCGCCCATCACGGCATAATCCGCAATCACATCCGGCATCAGGCCGGCGCCATTGGTGAAGATCTGGCCGCGCGCGCGCATCTCATCGATCGGAAATGCATCGAAGCCCACGATAACCGTGTTGAGCCATTTGGCCTTTACCGCGACACGTGGAGCCCTGCCGTAGACGCCGCCGGCGAACTCGTCGAACCAGCCAATCTCGGCTTCTGGCGCCAGGGCCATGGCCTCCTCAGGCGTCGAGAAGCCGCGCAGCGTCACGCGCCCGGCCAGCTCTGCGCCAAGGCTGTCCTCCAGCGCCTCGCGGTATATTTCCGGCACGACAATCAGCGGCTTATCACTCATGTTCGAGCCTCCATTCCCAACCGAGCGGATCGCCATCCATCACCTCGACACCGGCGGCGAGCAACTGGTCGCGCAGCGCGTCCGAGGCCGCGAAGTCCTTTTCGGCCCGCGCAGCCTTGCGCTGGTCCATCAGCGCCCCGATCGCCTCCTCGTCAATGGCGGCAGTCTTCGGGCGCAGGCGCAGCGCTTCCCGCTCCAGCGTGAACAGCCCGAGGCCGAGCACGGCTTCCATCGCCTCGATCAGCGCGCGCTTCTCCTCGGCCGGCACTTTCTTCATCGCCAGCGCCTCGTCCAGCACGGTCAGCGCGACCGGCGTGTTGAGATCATCGCTGATCGCTGCATCGAAGCGCTCCAGCAAGGGCGTGAGCTTGGGATGCGTCACCGCACCAGCCGCAGCCACATCACGCAGAGGTGCCGCGCTCATCAGCATGCGCTTGAGCCGGGTCAGCGCCGCGCCGAGATTGTCCCAGCTGAACTCCAACTCCGAGCGGTAATGCGCCTGCAGGCACATCATGCGGTAAGCGAGCGGATGATAGCCCCGGTCGATGAGCAATTGCAGCCGCAGGAACTCGCCTGACGATTTGCTCATCTTGCCGGTGCGATCGATCAGGAAATTATTGTGCATCCACAGCCGTGCGCCGGAATGGGCCGCGCAATCGAGATGGCCATGATCGGCATCATAGCCCTGGATCGCCTGATTCTGGGCGATTTCATTGGGGTGATGGATCTCGCGATGATCGATGCCACCGGTATGGATATCGAACGGAAGCCCCAGCAGCGCGCGGCTCATGACTGAGCATTCCAGATGCCAGCCCGGCGCGCCCTTGCCCCAGGGCGAGTCCCATTCCATCTGGCGCGTCTCACCGGGCGGCGTCCTGCGCCAGATCGCGAAATCGGCGGCGTGGCGCTTGCCCTCGACCGGATCGATGCGGCTCTCGCCCTCGTCCGTCGCGGCGCGGGCAAGGCGGCCATAATCGGCGACCGTGCTGGTATCGAAATAGAGGCCGGTCGGCAGCTCATAGCAATGCTGCACGGCAATGCTTTTGGCGAACTCGATCATCTGCGGCACGAAATCGGTGGCGATCGACCAGTGCGCCGGCTGGCGGATGTTGAGCGCCTCCACGTCCGCCCAATAGGCTTGCGTGTAATGCTTGGCGATGTCCCAGATGGACTGCGCCTGCTGCGCGGCCATCTTCTCCATCTTGTCCTCGCCCGCATCGCCATCGTCGGTCAGGTGGCCGACATCGGTAATGTTGATGACATGCGTGAGTTTGAAGCCCTTGAAGCTCAGCGTCCGCCCGAGCGTATCGGCGAACACATAAGCGCGCATGTTGCCGATGTGCGGGTAATTATAGACCGTCGGCCCACAGCTATAGACCCGCGCCTCACCGGGGTGGACGGGATCGAACGGCTCGAGTTGGCGCGTGAGACTGTTGAAGAGCTTGAGAGACGGGGCTTGGATCATGGCGCGCCCATGTGAGCGCAGCCAGCGCGCGGGTCAACAGGGCACGAACGGCCGCGCGCAGACCGGAGCGACAACAGAAATGGTCGAGGGCGGCACAATCACCGCCCCTGACCGAAAATCTCAGCCCTTGGGTGCGAGCACCATGAGCATCTGCCGGCCTTCCAGGCGCGGATAGGATTCGACCTTGGCGATCTCGGCCGTATTCTCGGCGACGCGCTGGAGCAGTTGCATGCCGAGCTGCTGGTGCGCCATTTCACGGCCGCGGAAGCGCAGCGTGACCTTCACCTTGTCGCCCTCGCCGATGAAATCGACGACCTTCTTCATCTTCGTATCATAATCATGATCGTCGATGTTAGGACGCATCTTGATCTCCTTGATCTCCTGCGTCTTCTGGGTCTTGCGGGCGATATTCGCCTTTTTCTGGGCCTCGTACTTATACTTGCCGATGTCCAGGAACTTGCAGACCGGCGGGTCTGCATTGGGAGAGACCTCTACCAGGTCCAGACCAACGTCCGCTGCCTGCTCGATCGCCTCGCGCGTGAACATGACGCCCAGATTCTCGCCCTCTTCATCAATGACGCGCACCTTGGGCACACTGATGAACTCATTGTAGCGGGGGCCGTTCGCGGGCTGTGGCGCCATCGGGCGGCGCATCATAGGGGGACGTATAGCAGTTTCTCCTGTTGCCAATTCACATATGCGAGATGCGCACCTTACCGGTTTTCCATGAGAACGGAAAGAGGCCGTAGCGCGACACGAGGCGGACTGCGGCGCGAAGGCCACAGTTGCGTGCACCGTGCATTTAGGATCGCAAGCCGCTCACGGCAAGGGCCATCATCAGCGAGGCCGTATGATGAGCGAGCCGGGCGTTGCGGCATCCCTCAGCCCGGATGGCGGAAATGGATGAGCGGGTAGGGCCGCCCTGCCGGATCGGTCTCCGAGCGCCCCGTGCGCACGAAACCGCGCGCTTCGTAAAAGGCGATGGCCTGAGGCGCCTGTTCGCTGGCATCCACCTTCGCACCGGGCACCAGCGCCAGAGCATGCGCGACAAGAGCGCTGCCATAGCCCTGACCATGGACGGCCGGATCGACGAACAGCGAATCGATCTCGTCCTCACCCATGCCGAGAAAGGCCTGGACGGTGCCGGCGGCGTCCGTCGCGACCCAAAGGTCGACCGAAGGAAGATGCTCGTGCTCGACCATGCGGTCGATCTCAACCCGGTCCTCTCGCGTGAGAAAGCCATGCGTCGCATCGACCGCCGCCCGCCAGATCGCCAGCGCGCGCGGCAGATCGGCCGGAGTCGCCTTGCGGATGTGGATGCTCATCGGCTTCTCATCATCTAGCTCCTCCTCTTCAGGGGAGGGGCTAGGGTTAGGCCAAATCCGGCGGCGTGGCTTCCGCCACCAGTTGCGCGATGACCTCATCCACGCTCAGCACCTTCTGATGCTCGTCACTACCGAGGCGGCGCAGGGCGACGGTGCCCTCTTCCGCCTCGCGACGGCCGACGACCAGCAGGTTGGGCACGCGCCCGAGGCTGTGCTCGCGCACCTTGTAGTTGATCTTCTCGTTGCGCAGATCGGTCTCGGCGCGGATGCCTGCGGCGCGCAGCTTCTCGACCACCTCGGTCGCATAGCCGTCCGCATCCGAGACGATGGTCGCGACCACTGCCTGCACCGGCGCCAGCCACAGCGGGAATTTGCCGGCATAATGCTCGATGAGGATGCCGATGAAGCGCTCATAGCTGCCGAAGATCGCGCGGTGGAGCATCACCGGGCGGTGGCGGGCGCCATCCTCGCCAACATAGCTCGCGTCCAGCCGCTCGGGCAGGACCCGGTCGGACTGGATGGTGCCGACCTGCCAGGTGCGGCCGATGGCGTCGGTCAGGTGCCATTCCAGCTTGGGCGCATAGAAAGCGCCTTCGCCGGGCAGCTCCTCCCAGCCATACTCGTCCGTCGCAAGGCCAGCGGCGATGACGGCGTTGCGCAGTTCCGTCTCCGCCAGATCCCACATCTCGTCCGAGCCGAAGCGCTTCTCCGGGCGCAGCGCGAGTTTGATCGAATAGGTAAAGCCGAAGTCCTTGTAGATGCGGTCGGCCAGCGCGCAGAAGGCGCGGACTTCATCGACGATCTGGTCCTCGCGGCAGAAGATGTGCGCATCGTCCTGCGTGAACTGGCGCACGCGCATCAGGCCGTGCAGCGCGCCATGCGGCTCGTTGCGGTGGCAGCAGCCATTCTCGTAGATGCGCAACGGCAGATCGCGATAGCTCTTGATGCCCTGGCGGAAGATGAGGACATGCGCCGGGCAGTTCATCGGCTTGAGCGCCATCCACTGCGCATCGTCCGACACCAGCGGGCCTTCATCCTCGACGTTCGGCACCTCGTCGGGGATGACGAACATATTCTCGCGATATTTGCCCCAGTGGCCGGACTGCTCCCACTGGCGCGCGTCCATCACCTGCGGGGTCTTCACTTCATTGTAGCCCGCATCATCGATGGCGCGGCGCATATAGGCCTCGAGCTGGCGCCAGATGACGAAGCCCTGCGGATGCCAGAACACGCTGCCATGCGCTTCCTGCTGGAGGTGGAACAGGTCCATCTCCTGCCCGATCTTGCGATGGTCGCGCTTGGCGGCTTCCTCCAGCCGGAGCAGATGCGCGTCGAGCTGCTTCTTGTTGAGCCAGCCGGTGCCGTAGATGCGCGAGAGCATCGCGTTCTTCTGGTCGCCGCGCCAATAAGCGCCGGAGACGCGCGTGAGCTTGAAGGCCTGCGGATCGACCTTGCCGGTGGAAGCGAGATGCGGCCCGCGACACATGTCCAGCCAGTCACTGCCGGACCAGTAGACGGTCAGATCCTCGTCGCCGGGCAGTTCGGCCGCCCACTCGGCTTTGAAGCGCTCGCCCTGCCCCGTCCAGCGCTCGACCAGCTGCTCGCGGGTCCAGACCTCTCGGCGCAGTGGCTTGTCGGCAGCGATGATCTCGCGCATCTTCGCCTCGATGGCGGGCAGGTCTTCCTCGGTGAACGGCCCGCGATCCGCCGGCGCCGCGACGTCATAATAGAAGCCATCGTCCGTGGACGGGCCGAAGGTGATCTGCGTGCCCGGGAACAGCGCCTGTACCGCCTCGGCGAGGATATGCGCATAATCGTGGCGGACCAGCTCCAACGCGTCCGCCTCGTCCCTGGCCGTCACCAGCGCCAGCTGCGCATCTGCCTCCAGCGGGCGGGTGATGTCGACCAGCTCGCCATCCACCCGCGCGGCCAGCGCCGCCTTGGCGAGGCCGGGGCCGATCGCGGCGGCGATGTCCGCCGGCGTGGTGCCGCGCGCAACCTCGCGCTGCGAGCCATCGGGGAGCGTGATTGTCACCTGTTGCGTCATCGGTCTGGTTCCTGCTGTGCGGCTTGCCGCTTAGGCAAGTGCGATAGACTTGGGAAGAGGCGGAACGGACCGGATGCGCATGACCGCCCCGATCCGCTGCTGGGATGGGGCCTTCGGTCCTGCGCGCTTCAATCGATGAGGCGCGTGCCGACGACCCCGGTGCTAGTCCGGGTGAGGGGCGTAGTCGCGACTGTGAAGCGCAGACGAGGCATCGCGGCTTTCATAAGGGGAGCGCGGAGGTTTGTCACCTGCTGGCGGGCATTCCTTACAGCGTCGTCGATTCAGCGCAGCCGAGCAAGCATCGACGCCGCATATGCCGCATAAGGGCCGATCCAGCGCTCGTGGATCGCGTGGATGGGCAGTGCGTCGAGGTGATTCCACCGCTCGCGCCCACGCTTCTCGGCGATCACCAGCCCGGCGCTTTCCAGCACGCCCAGATGCTGCATGACCGTGCAGCGATCCAGCTCCGGCAGGAGCGCGCACAGCATACCGGTAGTCTGAGGGCCGCCCTTGAGCGCATCGAGCATCCGGCGGCGAGCGCGGTGGCCGAGCGCCTTGAACAGCGCGTCGGCGGCATCCTCATTGTCCGTATCGGGCCTTGCGATTTCAGTCTGCGTTGACATGTTATGTTTTTATAACATATGAGTCGCCCGATCAAGAGTCGGTGGTGCTTCCTTTGCGAGAGGATAGAGCATGAAGCTGAAGTTCACGGTCGGCGGGCGGGTCGACGAGCCCGTGCATGAGGTATTTGAGGCCGTGGTGAACCCGGCCCACCTCTCCCAATTCTTCACCACGGGCGGGGCGCAGGGGCGACTGGAACCCGGCGCAACGGTGACCTGGGACTTTCATGATTTTCCCGGCGCATTCCCCGTCGAGGTGGTCGAGGTGGAGCAGAATGCCCGCATCGTGCTGCGCTGGGCCGGTGCGGACGACGCCGTGACGCCGGACGCGCAGGGCCGCGCGCTCACCACCGTGACCATGACCTTTGCCGCGCTGGACGACGGACGAACCCATGTGCAGATCAGCGAAGAAGGCTGGCGCGACAATGCAGCGGGCCTCAAGGCATCCTACGGCAATTGCGAAGGCTGGACCGGCATGCTCTGCGCCATGCGCATGTGGCTGGAGCATGGGGTGAATCTGCGCGACGGATTTTATAAGTGATGAGCTGTCCCTGCGCGCTGACCTGACGAGACCCCACCCGTCACCAATTCGTCATCCTCCCTTCATGTGCGTGACGCCGTTCCGTCACCGACCTGACGCAACGCCTCCCTATCTGCCGCCCCCAGAACAAAACCTGCTTTTGGGGACTCACCACAATGAAACCGCTTTACCCGACTTTCCGGGCCGCTTTGCTGTGCTCGGCCATTCTGCTTGCCACGCCTGCCTTCGCGCAATCCGCACCCGTGCCGGAGGCCGAGAGCGAGGCTGGTGCGGACGGCGATACGATTGTCGTCACCGGCCAGCGACGCGCGCAATATGAGGCGACGGCGGAGAAGCGCGAGGCGTTTGCGGTGATGGATGCGATCTCCGCCGACGATATCGGCAAGCTGCCGGACCATAATACGGCGGCGGCGCTGCGGCGCATTCCGGGCCTTTCCGTGCAGGAGGATCAGGGCGAGCCGCGCTTCCCGGTGCTGCGTGGCCTGCAATCCACCTACAACCGCACGACGGTGGACGGCGCGCTGGTGGCCGGCGTGGATTCCGGCGGGCGCACCGTGCCGCTGGACATCGTACCCTCCGTGATGGCGGGGCGGATCGAGGTCATCAAGACAGTGACGCCGGAGAATGACGCCAATGCCGTCGGCGGCATCATCAACATCACCACCCGCAGCGCCTTCGATGCCGGCCGGCCGTTCTTCAACGGCATCGCGTCCTATGGCATTTATGAGCAGCATGGCGAGGTGCGCAACAGCAAGCCCTCCTACCGGCTGGCCTTTGCCGCCGGCACCACCTTCGGCGCGGACGACGAATGGGGGCTGGTGATCGGCGCGAGCCAGGAGCAGCTCGATTACGACATTCCGCAGATCGAGGTCGCCAGCCCCTCCGTGCGCGAATATACCGCCGCCGGCGCCCCGGTGGACAGCGGCGCGGCGACCGGCAACGGCATCCAGGTGCCGACCCAGCACCGCCTCTTCTGGTACAACAACACCAAGCAGCGCACCGGCGGCAATGTGAAGCTGGAATGGCGCCCGTCCGACACGTTCCGCTGGGAGCTTTCCGGCGTCGTCGCCCGCACCGAGGACGATGAGGAACGCATCGAATATCGCATGGAGCCGATCGGCAACGTCGCGAACCAGACGCAGACCAGCGGCCAGTTCGCGCGCGGGCGGATCATCGTGCAGCTCAACCAGCCGATTACGCGGCGCCTCGTTGCGCTCGGCCGCACCGCCTTCGCCTGGGATGGCGGCGAGCAGTGGAAGCTGGATGGTGACGCGGTGTTCTCGCTCGGGCGGATGCGCGTGCCCAATGAGAGCATCGAGTTCCGCACCCGCGATGCCGACGCGACCCGCTATGCCTTCAGCTATGACACGTCGGACTTCTACCCCGTGTTCACGCCGGCCAACGCCGCCGCCGCGGTGAACCCGCAGAACTTCTACCTGCAGCAGCAGCGTAGCAATCTGGAGAAGTCGCTGGAGAAGAGCGGCCAGTTCCGCCTGAACTTCACTTATGGCGATGACAGCATCGATGGTGGCATCAAGCTCAAGACCGGTGCCGTGCTGCGCCTCACGAGCCGCAAGAACGAAGTCGAGCGGACCGACTACAAGGCCGCCAGCGGCTTCACCTACACGCTCGACAAGGTGGTGACCGCCGGGCCGAGCGAAGCGATCCGCGACAGATTCTACATTCCGATCCGCATCGATGCGCAGGCCTTTCCGGCCTTCTATCAGGCCAATCAGAGCCGCTTCACCACCACCGTCGCCTCGAAGGCGGGCGATTATAAGGTCAACGAGGACGTCTATGCCGGCTATGTGCAGGGCAGCACCCGGATCGGCAATGTGACGCTGCTCGGCGGCCTGCGCTATGAGCGCACGGAAGTCTCCTCGGATGCCTATCGCACGCTCGGCAGCACGCTCACCCAGATTTCGACGGACGGCAGCTATGGCAACTGGCTGCCCAGCGCGCACATCCGCTGGGATGTAACCGACCGCGTTGTGGTGCGCGGCGCCTATACCAACACCATCGGCCGGCCGGATTATTCCTCCATCGCGGCCAGCGAGACGCTCAGCTTCGATGGCAGCCAGCCGACGCTATCCCGCGGCAATCCGAGCCTCAAGCCGCGAGAGAGCCGGGGCTTCGATCTCTCCTTCGAGTTCTACCCGAAGGATGGCGTCATCTCTGCAGCGCTGTTCCACAAGAAGATCAAGAACGAGATCTTCACCCTCTCCAATGTGGAGACGATCGATGTCGGCCGGGGGCCGGAGAGCGTACTCGTCTCCGAACCGCGCAATGCCGAAACGGCCACCATCAAGGGCCTGGAGCTGAACCTTCAGCAGGCGCTGACCTTCCTGCCCGATCCGTTCGACGGGCTGGGCGTGAGCGCCAACGCGACCTTCCTCGATACGCGTTTCACCTTCCTCACCACGGCCGGCCCGCGCGTGACCGGCCTGTTCCTCCAGCCGGACACGGTGTGGAACGCCTCGGTCTATTATCAGAAGGGCAAGTTCGAGGGGCGCCTGTCTTACAACTATATCGGCGGCTTCCTGGAGACGATCAACGACACCATCCCCAATGCCGACCAATATTGGAAGAGCCGTGGCACGCTGGATGCCAATATCAGCTATCGCGTCACCTCCAATATCACGCTGTATGCCGAGGGGCAGAACCTCAACAATCAGGGCCGGCGCGAGCTGGTCGGGCCCGGGCGCACCTACCTGCAGGAATCCGCCGAATATGGCCGGACCTTCTGGTTCGGCGTGGCGGCGAATTTCTGATGGGCCTGCTTCTCGCTCTGGCGGCCAGTGCCGCCACGGCGGCGGCGGCGGGGACACCCGCTGCCGCCCCGCCCCGGGGCCAGCCGGCCGAGACGCTGCGCCGCATCCCCGCCGAGGAAGCGCGGCAGGGCGTGGCAGTCGGCCCGAACGATGTCTATGCCGTCGCCAACTGGACCATTGCGCGCTATGATCGCGAGACAGGTGAACGGCGCGCGATCTGGACGGGCGAGCCGGCGCGCTACCCGCACATCAACAGTTGCGCGCTCATCAAGGCCGAGCTGGTGTGCGCGGCCTCCAACTTCCCCGCCGTGCCACAGGCCAGTTCGGTCGAGATCTTCGATCCCGTCACCCTCGCCCACAAGCGTACCGTCTCGCTCGGCCTTGGTACAGGCTCGCTGACCTGGGTCGACTGGCATGACGGACACTGGTGGGGGCTGTTCGCCAATTATGACGGCAAGGGCGGCGAGGCACCGCGCGACCACCGCCACACCAGCCTCGTCCAGTTCGATACGGACTGGCGCCGCACGCAAAGCTGGGCGCTGCCCGCCACGATCCTCGAGCGGATCGCGCCGATGAGCATCTCTGGCGGCGGGTTCGGCCCGGATGGGCGGCTGTGGCTCTCCGGCCATGACAATCCCGAGCTCTATGTGACGCAATTGCCCAAGGGTGGCGCCACGCTGGACCATATCGCCACCGTGCCGATGGAGGCGGAAGGCCAGGCGATCGATTGGGACGAGAACCGGCCGGGCATCCTCTGGGGCATCAGCCGCAAGACCCGCGCCATGCTGGAAATGCGCGTGCCGCTGCAGAAATAGGACGGCGACGGCGCCCCTCGCGCAATGCCGCCCAAGAATACTCACGCCCCGGAACGATCCCCGCATCGCGTCGGTTCTCCAGACGAACCCATCTACGGAGAACGCGACATGATCCGATCCTTCCTCATCGGCCTGGTGGCCGGGCAGCGTGGCATGACGCCCTTGGCGGCAGTGGCGACGGGCACGCGCAAGGGGGATATTCCGGTGGTGCTGCCTTTGCAGGGCCTGTTGCGCAATCCGCTGATCGCGGCGGGCACGGCGTCGCTGGCGGCGGCGGAGATGGCCGGCGACAAGATGAAGAGCGCGCCCGACCGGATCGTGCCGATCGGCCTCGCCGTGCGCAGCGTGACGGCGGCCTATGCCGGCGCCGCCCTGGCGCCGCGTGGCCGCCGCGGGCTAGGCGCGGCGGTCGCAGTCGGGACGGCGCTGGCCTCATCTTATCTCGGCTGGCGCCTGCGCTGCGCGGCGATGCGGCGTTATGGGCAGACCGCGACCGGCTTTGTCGAGGACGCCCTCGTGCTCGGCAGCGGCCTTGCGATTGCGAGCCCAAGTGTAGCCGGGGCTGAACGAGCGACCTAGGCGGCGCGGGAAAGGTCAGTTGCTGCGCTGGGTAGCCGTTGTCCGATATCTCGGTTGGTGAGCTGCCATTCCCGGTCAAGGCGCCATTGCGGACGGTCGGTTTTCCAAGCAGACTGTATCAATGCAACCAACGACCAGAGTGATCGCTTAT
Organism: Sphingobium sp. B10D7B; assembly: GCF_025961955.1. Lineage (NCBI taxonomy): Bacteria > Pseudomonadati > Pseudomonadota > Alphaproteobacteria > Sphingomonadales > Sphingobiaceae > Sphingobium > Sphingobium sp. B10D7B. The sequence goes on along the minus strand of NZ_JAOQOQ010000001.1, from coordinate 304,491 downwards.
TCGAACCGCGCCGTCTTAGCTTAGCGCTGATACTTGGAGTTCAAATACTACCTCTTGTGTTTGCGTGGTTTCTCTTGAGGCGGGGATATTCTCGAAATGTTAGAGAAGGCGGTTTTCTGTTGATGGCTTGGTCGTTGTTAATGGCTGTGGCTAGAGTGGCGAGTTAGTCGGCCTCTCGAGCCAGCTTACCATTCGCCCAACCGTCGCCAGCGCTCCATCGCGGTCATGGCTGTTATCCCGCCTTTGGCTCCGACAGCGGAAGTTCCGGATACGACAACATTGCTGACTTTCCGTATTCATGAAATGAAGGCCACATGTTCAGCTTCTTCGATAAAGTGAGATCGGACTCATCGAGTGGACGACCGACACCTCCTCTGGCATGGAAGATAACGGGTTTCTACATGGTCCTGGCTTGGATCATGGCACTAACTATGCTTTTTTGCGCCATGCTAGCGGTGAAAGACGGCGACCCAGAGTGGGCGATAGCACTCATTCTGACCAGCCTCTTCCTCGTTTCGTTCGCCCACTGGCGCAAACGGCAGATCGACCGAGACAGAGCACGATTCCAAGCTGCGCTAGCTGCTTATAACGACGGTTCGCGAAAGGCCGGTTCAGAGATTTGACCCGCTGGCAGCCTTCCACGCCGAACTTGCCGTTCGCCGATCCTTTATCAACGCTTCAAAGGGGCTATGGCTGTGGTCCGACCGTGGTGTTGAACGCGGTCTGATCAGGCGCGACGCCATTGTCGGCGCTCCCTCCGTTCGTCCTGAGTAGCTGCTGAGCTTGTCGAAGCGGCGTATCGAAGGGCTTGCGATGCTTCGATACGGGTCTTCGATACGCGCCTGCGGCGCACCTCAGACCCTACTCAGCACGAACGGGGAAAATCGGCAAAGACCGCATCTCGGCGTAGACCGAGCGATCTGTACCGCCCCTCAGCGGACGTTCCGTCACACAGGAATTGTGCACAGCGCTGCGGGCCATTTCCTCAAAATGCCGACGGACGCGGGATGGGAGGCGCTGCCCCTCATCCGACATGGCAGGTGCGCGCCGCGACGGCCTGGCAGACGGACTTCGCGCCTATCCTTGCAACGACGGCCGCGCCCGGACGGGGGAGATGGCGCGGCCGTCGGTGCTCATGGCTGCGTGCAGCTGATCTGCGCCGCAGACTGATCCGATGTGTCGCCCGCCCGCCGGGCGATGGCGGGCGCCGCGCAGATAGGGCGCTGGATGCCGTTGAGGCCGGACATCGGCCCGGCGGTTGCGCTCAACTGATCGGGCCGCTTGCCCTGCTCCACCCACGCGACGAGGGCACCGAACGCATCATATTGATCCGTCGCCGGGCCGCCGGCGCAATGGCCCATGCCGGGCACTGGGAAGACGCGCACGAACTCGCGCGCGGCGCCCTTGTACCGGGCATCGACCTCGCCCCACCAAGCCAGCGTGTCGTTCACCGAGAAGACCGGGTCCGACATGCCATGCGGCACGATGAGCTTGCCGCCCCGCGCGCGAAACGCATCGAGGTCGCTCGACCGCGCGCCGATATCCTGCCAGGCCGAGCGCGTGAACGGCGGCGCCACCGCCTCGACGCCGGCGCGAGCACGATCCACGTCGAGGCGCATGGCCCAGGCCAGCAATTCGTCGGGCGTGGCGCCGGCCAGAGCGGGCGGCGTCATGAAGACGGCGGCGAGAGAAGGCAGACCCATGGCGACATTGATCGGCGGCACGCTGCCATCGGGCGTGCCCAGCATCCAGATACGCCAGCCCATGTCTGCCCAGCCGGCATCCCACGGGAAGCCGGGATAGATTTGCGCACCCTTGCTGTCCCGCGCGCCCTCGTGAATGCGCACCAGCGCATCGAGCTGTGGCTGGGAGAGGCAGCCCTCGGCCTTGTCGCCCTTGCACAGGCTGGCGCGCAACTGCGGCAGCACCCTGGCAGAGGTGCACTGGCCGACCGCGCCGATCAGGCCATCGGTCGTGCCGTCAAGCGCGTCGCAGGCGGTGCGCACGGCCTGCCCGACCAGCGCGAGATCGCCCATGCTGAAACTCGCGCGCAGATTGGCGAGCGTGACCGGCTTGCCCGATGCCTGCACGACGGAGGCGAAGGCCTGCGTGTTCCACGCCTCGGCGATCGCGGCCTTGGGCAGCGAGAAGCCGGGCGCGGCCGCGACAATCCCGTCGAACAGATCCGGGTAGCGCTGGGCGAGCATCATGCCCTCCTGCCCGCCCTTGGAGCAGCCGACGAAATAGCTCTGGCGGGGATCGCTGCCGTAGAACTGGCGGATCGCCGCCTTTGCCGCATGGGTGACGACCGGCAGCGAGGTGCCGCCATAATCGGCGCGCGCCTGCGGATCGAAGCCGAAGGCGCTCGCGCCGCCGCGGGCGGGATCGCTATTGGTCGCATTATCGTGCCCGCTATCCTGCGAGAGCACGGCATAGCCCTGCACCAGGGCCGGCGCTGCGGCGGTCAGCCGGCCAATAGCGTCGCCCAGCTCGCCATTGGTGCCGCCCCCGCCCGAAAAGAAGAACCGCCCGTTCCATGCCACCGGCAGGCGCAGATGGAACCTGATCGCATAGGCCTGGCCATCGACGCCGGTATGCGCGCGCGTCGCGCCGACGATGGCGCAATGGGCCGGCAGTTCGACCGGCGGCGGTGTCATGCCGGGAGGGCCGGGCGGCACCGGCGCGGGGCCGGCGGGATTGAAGCTCGCGCTGAGCAGCCGGGTGGAGGCATCCGGCCAATGACCCGCCATCCTTGCCCCGAGCGCGGCGCATCGGGCGGTGGCGTCCGCGATGGTCGCGGCGAGTAGCGTTGAGGTCGTGCCGGACGGCGGGGATTCGGCCGCCCGGAGCTGATGAGGAAGAAGCGTAAGAGTCGCCGCGAGCGGCGCAAACATGAGGCGATGCATGGTCATGACGGTCTTCCGTTCCTCTCCACAAGGCGCCCTCACAGTAAACGCGTGACAGCGAATCAGCAATCGATTACAAATTTCGTGCAGAATGACTCTGTCCGGGAACTGTCGGGGTGTGGCCGCGATGTTGATTTCCATTGCACGCCCCTCCCCATTCTCGCTCAGCGGCAACTGTGGGCCGCGCGCCACAGGCAGACTATTTTCTTTTTCATATAAATGAAAGGAGTCGCCGAAACAAACGAAACCTCATAGACCAATAGCACAGCACGTCGCGATCCTCTGCCAGGCTCATGGAAGCCGCCAAAAATGGATGAGGCAAAGGCGCAGTCGGCGGACTGAAAATGAAAATGAGAAGCCTCGCACGCACCTGAAGGCACAATAGCCAAAGGAGGCCGGGGAAATAGACAAGGGAGAGGGAGGTTATGAAAGCCAATCGACAGGTTTATGCCGTCCGCGCACTGCTGACGTTGCTTTCGTCAACGACATGCGTGGTTGCGATGGCACCCGCACTGGCGCAGCAAAACCCGCAGCAAGGCGAGGGTCTGGAAGAGATCATCGTCACCGCGCAACGGCGCGAGGAAAATCTCCAGAAGGTCGCCGTTGCCGCCACCGCGCTCTCAGGCCAGGGCTTGGTGGAGAAGGGCGTCACCCGAGTGGACGAGCTACAGACCGTGGTGCCCTCGCTCTCCGTTACAGACGCCGGGCTGACGCAGAACGTCAACATTCGCGGCATCGGCCTCGCCAGCGGATCGCCCGCAGTGGCCAACGGCGTGGCGACCTATGTGGACGGCATCTTCCAGCCGCCCATCGTTACCACCTCCAGCTTCTACGACATTGCCACGGTGGAAGTGCTGCGCGGCCCGCAGGGCACGTTCGTCGGCTCCAACTCGACCGGCGGCGCGATCTTCATCAACACCCGCAACCCCAGTCTTGCGGGCGTGGAAGGTTCCATCGAGGGCTCGATCGGCAATTATGACGCGCGCAGTGTGGAAGCGGTGCTCAACCTGCCGCTCTCGCGCACGCTGGCCATTCGCGGCGCCGGCAAATGGCGCACGCGCGATTCCTTCTACACCGACATCGGCTCCGCCGGCAGCTCGGCCGGTCGGCTCGATGAGCTATCCGGCCGCTTCGGTGCGCTGTGGAAGCCGACCGAGAGCTTCCAGGCGCTGTTCAAGCTGGAAGCCGCGGACAAGGAAACCGGCGGTTATGCCTACCGCCCCATTACCGGCACCGCCTATGCAGCCTATCGCACCAGCGACCCGCGCCTGATCGACTATGATACGCCGACGCAGAATGACGAGAAGGCGATCCAGGCCTCACTGGAACTGCGCTACGAGCTGGGATCGGGCATTACCCTGCGCTCGCTCAGCGGCTACCAGAACAAGCGCATCTTCAACCTCTACGACAGCGATGCGACCAATGCCGCGCGCTATAGCCTGGCGGATTCGACGCGCCTCGCGGTTTCGACGCAGCAACAGTTCGTGCGCGAGCGGGTGTGGACGCAGGAGTTCAACATCATCTCGCCGACCGATCAGGATCTTTCGTGGATCGTCGGTGGCTATTATCAGCGCAACCGGATCGACGTGATCATCGAGAACCGCTCGAATGGCTTCCCGACGGACATTCTGATCGACAATGACAAGACCACCACCGGCGTCTTCGGCCAAGTGACGTACAAGATCACGCCGCAACTCGCGCTGGACGTGGGCGCGCGCTACTCGCACTTCTCGGTGACCGGCGGCGGCAGCGTCTCGATCGGTCGGGGCATCCCCACCTTCCCGCCAAACGGCTTGCAGGTGGCGGATCTGAGCGGCGATCATAAGGACGGACGCATGACTGGCAAGGTCTCGCTTAACTGGACACCGGACGAGAACAACCTGTTCTATGCCTTCGTCGCGCGTGGTTACAAACCGGGCGGTTCTAACTCGCTGGTCTCCGAGTTCGATCCGGAAACGGTGATCGATTATGAAATCGGCTGGAAAGCGACGATGCTGGGCGGCGCGGTTCGCACCCAGCTCGGCGCCTTCTATTATGACTATAACGACTTCCAGTTCGACGCGCTGGATACGTCAACGGGTCAGACGGGGGTGACCAATCTTACCGGCGCAACGGTGAAAGGCGTAGAGGCGCAAATTCAGGCGCGCGTCTCTGGCTTTACATTCGATGCCGGCGTGGCTTTCGTCGACTCTTCTTTGGGCGATGCCACGTTCGTCGATACGCGCGCCCTTGCCCTCGCCTTCCCGGGGGTCACACCGGTCCAGCAATGCCCGGCGAACCAGGCTACCAACCTTCCGACCTGTATCAACTATACGCCGTTTCTGCGAAACACCGGCGGCGGCACCAATCTCTACTCGCCCAAATGGACCTATAATCTGGGTGCGCGCTACGACCTGTGGGTGGGCGACGTGAAGATCACCCCCAGCGTCAGCTACGCCTATGTCGGCCCGCAATGGACCTATATCCTTTACTCCCCCGTTAGCGACCGGCTGCCATCACGGGGTCTGCTCGGCGCCCGGCTCGGCGTGCAGAAGGGTAATCTGCTGGTCGAAGCCTATGGCACCAACCTGACCGACGAGACCTATGTCTCCGGCCAGTTCGGCAATAACGAGTTCTACGGCGCTCCGCGCGAATATGGCGTGCGGGTCCGTTACGACTTCTGACTGAGAGATGGGGCTGGTTCACTCGCTGTGGCCGGCCCCGCTCCTCTCCTGCCAGACCCTAGCCAGCGTCTTTCATGAGCGTGCGCGCAATGTAGCCGGACATGCCCGCTGAGCCGACAACGCAATTCCGTCCGTTTGCCTTGGCCTTGTAAAGCGCGCCGTCCGCCGCGCCGATGACATCCTCCACGGAGTCCTGAGCCGAAGGCTGCAACACCGCCACACCAATGCTGACCGTCACCGGCGCGACATCCTCGCAGCCGGGATGTGGAATGGCGAGATCGAGCACCGCGCGCCGGAGCGTCTCGGCAAAGGCGAGGGCCGGTTCGGGCGCAAGGCCATAAGTGATCGCGGTGAACTCTTCGCCGCCGAAGCGCGCGATATAATGTCCCTGCCGGTGAACCTCGCTCTGCAACGCCAAGGCCACCCGCTCGAGGCAGCGGTCGCCGGCATCATGGCCTGCGGTATCATTAAACAGCTTGAAGCGGTCGATATCGATCATGAGGATACCGAACCAGGCGTTGTCCGCGCTTGCCGCCGCCCATTTGCCGTTCAGCGTCTCCGAAAGGCTCCGCCGGTTGCGCATGCCGGTCAGCGGGTCCGTCTCGGCAAGCTCCGCCAACGCCTGGGTCAAGGCAACAAGCTGGGCGGATTTGAGTTCGTCCCTCAGTTCGACGAGAAACGCATTTCGCGCAGAGCGCTCTGCCTGACAGCGCATAACGAGCGGCAGGAACGACGCGAGAGTAATGAATCCGCAGAGGGTAAGGGATTCGATGTTCGGGCCGCGCAGTAGAAAGGCCAGACCGAACATGGAGAGGATCGACAGCGTCGTGGTCGCCAGCGCCTGCCGCACCGAGGTAGGGATTGCGAGATTTTTAAAGATCAGCAGCAGAGCCGCGGCCATCAAATAGCGATCGCTATGCGGTTGCCCCACCTGAAGCCCGAGATAGGTCACGGTCGCGACAAAGATCACCATGGGCAGGATGATGGCGGCGTTCTGCAACCGCTTCGGGCCCCGGATCACGATCACCATGGCCAGCAGATAGACCGGAGTCGTGATGCCCAACCGCAATGCCAGCCCCAGCTGCAGCTGACCGACGATATAATCCAGAGGCAGGCACGCCAGATTGGCAATCAGCGCCCCGATGTGCCAGCTGGCAATGGTTGTGCGCCTTTTCAGGTCAGTGCGGTCGAGATAGGCGGTTTCGAGGGACGGCTCCAGAGCGATCTGGCCAACAGGCCGCAACAATGCGCGTTCGATCGCGTCGATCCGCTCACTGGAAACCTGACCTTCGTCCATTGCTGACTCACAACAGCTTCTCAGCCGCACGGGCTATGGTGCGGATGTTAAGATGCCATTAGCATTTCAGCGTCGGTCGCGCGACTCATCGCAAGTCCGGGGACCATTGAGCCGCGCTCAGCTCGCCCAGCTCCCGCCCAGCGCCCGGAACACATCGATCTGCGCGCGCGCGACCTCGGCATCCTGTGCGGCGAGCGCGGCTTCTGCCTCCGCGAAGGTGCGCTCGGTGTCGAGCAGCTGGAGGGAGTCGATGGCCCCCTCGCGCTGCTGGGCACGGGTGATGCGCGCGGCGGCGCCGGCGGAATCGCGGGCGGCCTGCAGGCGTTGGCGGCGCTCCAGCGCGTGGCCGTAGGTCGAGAGCGCCGTCTCGGTTTCCTCCAGGGCGTTGAGCACCGCGCCGTCGAAGGCGGCGAGCGCGGCATCGCTGTCCGCCCGTGCGCCGGCGATGCGCGCGCGGGCGGCCTCCTGATTGGGGAAAGACCAGCTGATGAGGCCACCCAGCAGCCAGCGCAGCGGGCCACCGCCGAACATCGCGCCGATATCATTGCCGGTCGATCCGCCCGAACCGCCCAGGCTGATGCGCGGATAAAGGTCCGCCGTGGCGACGCCGATGCGCGCGGTATCGGCGGCGAGACGACGTTCGGCAGCCCGCACATCCGGGCGGCGGGCAAGCAAGGTGGCCCCATCGCCGACCGGAATGGCCTGCCGGATTTCCAGCCCGATGCTGCGCTGGCCGGCAATCTCCGGCAAGGCGTCCGGGGTCCGGCCGGTGAGCGTAGCGAGACGGAAGAGCGCGGCCTGACGCTGCGCCTCGATGAGCGGAATGTCGGCGGCGCGCTGGTCGCGCAAGGCGGCGATCCGCGAGACATCGAGCGTGGTCGCCAGACCTGCTTCGCGCCGCTTGCCGGTCAAGTCCAGCAACCGGTCGAGCAGGCCCACGATCTCGCGATTGACGGCCAGTTGCGCCGCGCCCGAGGCGGCATCGGCATAAGCCCGCGTGGTATCGGCGACGACGGCGACGCGCACGGCGTCGGCATCGGCCGCGGCTGCATCGGCATCGCCGCGCGCGGCTTCCACGCCCCGGCTCACACGCCCGAACAGATCGACCTCATAGGAGACCGACAGTCCGGCATCGAGCGCCCAATCCTCACGCGGCGCTCCCGGCGCGCGCTGGCTCGCGGGCAGGCGGCCATAATCGCCGCTGGCCGAAAGATCGGTGCGCGGCAGCCGATCCGCCCGGGCACCGCGCAGCCCGGCGCGGGCCTTTTCCAGCCGGGCGAGCGCGATGCGCACATCCGTATTGGCGGCGAGCGCGTCGGTGACCAGCCCGTCCAGCACCGGATCATTGTAGAGCCGCCACCAGTCCGGCTGGACCGGCGCCGGCGCAAAGGCCGGGGATGCGGCGGAAAGAAAGGGGCCGGAGGACGCCGAGGGGGGCGTGGGGGCGACGTAGTCCGGCCCCACCGCGCACGCTGAAAGCGCCAGCGCGGAAACAAAAGGTGCGAAGATGCGATGAACAGTCATGATAGGATCCTCCCTCAATCACTCGGCGGGGGCCGGCACGGCATCGCCGCCGGACCGCCCGCGCAGGCGTGCGATCCGGTCGCCGAGCGCGCGGCTCACGACGTAGAAAGTGGGCGTGAAGATGAGGCCGAAGATGGTGACGCCGGCCATGCCGAAGAACACTGCCGTGCCCAGAGCCTGCCGCAGCTCCGCGCCTGCTCCGGTGGCCAGCACCAGCGGCACCGCACCCAGAATGAACGCAAAGCTGGTCATCAGGATCGGCCGCAGGCGCTGCCCGGCAGCGTGGACGGCGGCATCCAGTGTGGTCATGCCGTTCTGCTCGCCCTGCCGGGCAAACTCGACGATGAGGATCGCATTCTTGGCAGCCAGCGCCACGAGCACGATCATGCCGATCTGCGTCAGGACGTTATTGTCCATGCCGCGCAGGTTGACGCCCACCAGAGCCGCCAGCACCGACATCGGCACGATCAGGATGATCGCGAGCGGCATGACAAGGCTCTCATATTGCGCCGCCAGCACCAGGAAGACGAGCAGCACGGCTAGGCCGAAGACGAGGCCTGCAGTATTGCCAGCCGTCTTCTGCTGATAGGCGATGCCGGTCCACTCATGGCTGAAGCCACGCGGCAGATTGGCATTGGCGAGTTGCTCCATGGCATCCAGCGCCTGGCCAGACGACGCGCCGGGCGCAGTATCGCCATCGATGGCGACAGCCGGCGCCAGATTATAGCGCTGCACGCGATACGGCCCGGTGGTGTCCCGGAAGGTGGCGATCGAGCCGATCGGCACCATCTGGTTATAGTCCGAGCGCGTCTGCAGGCTGGCGATATCCGCCGTGGTCCGCCGGAAGGCTTCGTCCGCCTGCGCGGTCACCCGATAGGTGCGGCCAAGCAGGTTGAAGTCATTGACGAAGGCCGAGCCCAGATAGATCTGCAGCGTCTCGAACACCCGCTCGGGAGGCACGCCCAGCATCTGCGCCTTCTCGCGGTCGATATCCGCGAAGATGCGCGGCGTCGCGGTGTCGAAGAAGGTGTAGACGAACGAGAGTCCGGGCGTCTGATTGGCCGGGCCGATCACGCTGTAGGCTGCCTGCTCGAGCGCCTTGTAGCCGGCGCCCTCTCGATCCTGCACCATCAGGCGGAAGCCGCCCGCCGAGCCGATGCCGCGGATGAGCGGTGGCTTGACGATCATCAGGCGCGCCTCGCTGATGTCGGCGGTCGCCTTGCGGGCTTCCTCCATTAGCTTGTCGATGGTCTGGCCCTTGGCGGCCCGCTCGTCGAAATCATCGAGCACCCAATACGCCGCCGACGAGCTGGCGTTGCGCGTCTCCGAGGCGCCGTCGAAACCCGAGAGCATGACCGCGTTGGTGATGCCCGGAATGGGCAGCATTCGCTCCGCGACCTTCTTCATCGCCGCATCGGTGCGCGCGGTGGAGGAGCCGGGCGGCAGCTGGATGATCGTGAAGAAATAGCCCTGGTCCTGCGCCGGGATGAAGCCCGACGGCGTGTAAACCAGCGCAGCGACGGTCACCGCGATCAGCCCGACATAGGCCGCCATGATCTTCTTGGGCTGGCGGACCAGCCGCGCGGTCAGGGTCGCATAGCGGGCACTGAACCGGTCGAACCCGCGATTGAACGCATCGCCCGCCCGCTCGGTGAGCTGGCGCCAGCGCGGCGCGCCCTCCGGCAGGGCATGGCGGTGCCGCAGCAGCAGCGCCGCGAAGGCGGGCGACAAAGTGAGCGAGAGGACCAGCGAGATGATCGTCGCGGCCGAGATGGTGATCGCGAACTGCTGGTAGAAGGCGCCGGACATGCCGCCGATGAACAAGGTCGGCACGAACACGGCGCACAGCACCAGCACGATGGCAACCAGCGCCCCGCCCACCTCATCCATGGAGGTGCGCGCCGCCTGGAGCGGGGTCATCCCGTTCTCCAGATTGCGCTCGACATTCTCGACCACCACGATGGCGTCATCGACGACGATGCCGATGGCGAGCACGAGGCCGAACAGCGAGAGGTTGTTGATCGAATAGCCCATACCCGCCAGCACCGCGAAGGTGCCGATGAGCGAGACCGGGATCGCCAGCACCGGGATCAGCGCCGCCCGCCATTTCTGCAGGAAGACGATGATGACGAGCACGACGAGGATCACTGCCTCGACCAGCGTCTTCACGACCTCGTCGATGGACTTCTGGATGAACTCGGTGGGGTTGTAGACGATGCGATATTCAAGGCCCTGCGGAAAGTCCTTCGCCAGGACGTTCATCTCCGCCTTGATCGCCTCGGCAGCGGCCAGCGCGTTCGATCCCGGCATCTGGAAGACGGGGATGATGACGCTGTCCTTGTCGCCGAGATAGGCCGACGTGCCGTAATCCTCGGCGCCCAGCTCAACGCGCGCGACATCGGAGACGCGGACCTGCCGGCCCTGATCGTCGGTGCGGATGACGACATTGGCGAACTGCTGCGGATCGGTGAAGCGACCCTGCGTCTCGACATTGAGCTGGAAGGCCGATCCGCCCGAGGGGGGCTGGCCGAGCGTGCCGGCCGCAACCTGCACATTCTGCTGGCGCAGCGCGGAGACGATGTCGCCGGCCGTCAGACCCAGCGCCGCCGCACGGCGCGGATCGATCCACACGCGCATGGAGAGATCGCGGGAGCCGAACAGCTGCACGTCGCCCACGCCCTCGATGCGGGCCAGCCGGTCCTTGATGCGGGTCTGCGCGTAATTGGAAATATACTCGCGATTGAGCGAGCCATCAGGCGAAATGAGGTTCACCACCAGCAGGAAGTCCGGCGAGGTCTTCTTGGTAACGATGCCGAGGCGCTGCACCTCCTGCGGCAGGCGCGGCTCGGCAATGGCGACGCGGTTCTGCACCAGAACCTGCGCCTCATCGAGGTCCGTACCTTGCTTGAAGGTGACGGTGACGACCACGCGCCCGTCCCCCGTCGATTGCGACGAGAGATAGAGCATGTTCTCGACGCCGTTGATCTCCTGCTCGATCGGGCTGGCGACGGTTTCCGCCACGGTCTCGGCAGAGGCGCCGGGATACATGGCCGAGACGGTCACCGTCGGCGGCACCACCTCGGGATATTGCGAGACGGGCAGGAAGAAATAGCTGATCGCGCCGATGATCGTGATGACGACGGCGATGACCGCCGCGAAGATCGGCCGGTCGATGAAGAAACGGGACAGACGCATGAGGAGCTCTCCTCGGGGGCAGCGCTCAGAGCATGTCCGGGTCAGGCGGATTCACCTGACAGCTCGGACATGCGGAAAGCAAAAGGGACCGGATCAGGATCGGCTTCAGGCGAAGCCGATCATGACCTAGCGCGTAAACGTGGCCTGGCCGGACATCAGCGCGGTGGCGGCGGCAGGCGTCGCGGGCTGGGTCTCGGGCGCAATGCGGCCTTTGCGGACCTGCACCTTGCCGCCGGGCATGGCGAGCTGGGTGCCAACGATCACCACCTGATCGGCGGGATCGAGCCCAGCCCGCACGACGCGCAGGCCATCGACCACCGGCCCAAGCTCGATCGGCTTGGCAGCGACGGTGCCATCCTTGCCGACGACGAGCAGCGTCTTGCGCGCCTGATCGGTCTGCACGGCGGTGTCCGGCACCAGCAGCGCGCGGGTCGGCGCGCCGGTGGAGAGGCGCATATTGCCGAACATGCCGGGCGTCAGGAACAGATCGGGATTGGGCAGCACGGCGCGGGCGCGGATGGTGCCCGAGCGCGGATCGAGGCCGTTGTCGGTGAAATCGAGCTTGCCCTTCCAGCGATAGGCATTCTCATCCTGCAGCTTGATCTCGACCGGCGTAGCGTCGGCATCGGCGTCACGCTTGGTCTTGAGGAACAGCGCTTCGGACCCCTCGAAGGTGAAGTAGATCGGATCGAGCGCGTTGATGGTGGTGAGCAATGTGCCGGATGCACCCTCTCCCGAGGATGCGAGGTTGCCGGGGTCGATCCGCCGATCCGAGATGCGGCCGCCAATGGGCGCGCGCACGGTGGTGAACTCAAGATCCAGCGCGCGACTGCGGGCACGGGCCTGCGCACCGGCCAGCGCAGCCGATGCTGCCGAGACGCGGGCGCGAAGACGGTCGACTTCGCTCTTGGAGACCGCTTCCACCGCCACCAGTCGTTCGGCACGTTCAAGATCGCTGCGGGCCAGCGCGAGATCGCTCTGGGCCGTGGCGACACCGGCACGCGCCTCGGCCAGCGCGGCCTGGAAGGGGCGCGGATCAATGGTGAAGAGCGGCTGGCCGGCGCGGACCATCTGACCGTCCGTGAAATGCACGGCCGTGATCTGGCCGGAAATGCGCGGACGCACCTCGACCGCGCGGCTCGGCTCGAACCGGCCGACATAATCGTCCCACAGCATAATCTCGCGCGCGAGCGGCGCCGAGACGGTGACGGTGGGCGCCGCCATCGCGGCCTGCGCCGGGGGCGACGGGCGCATCAGCGCATAGGCCCCGGCAATGGCGAGCACCGGCAGCGCCACCCAGGCGGCACGGGTCAGCGAGCGGCGCCGCGTCGTGCCGGCGTCGATGGGCGTGGCTTCCGCCGGGCTGAGTTTCTTGAGCATGTTCATGCGCGGTTCCTCCGCTTGATCGACAGACGCAGGGCGCCGATGTGGCGGAGCAGCGTCTCATATTGATGGGTCGTGTAGCCGGCCTCGTAAAAGCGACCGAGCTCGGATGGGGCGATGTTGTAGCCATGGTGCCAGCTCAGCACCGCAATGCGCCGCAGCGCTTCGAGGCGCGCGCTCGCCAGCGGCATGGCCCGGCGGAAGCCGAAAACGAGGCGCAGCAGGCGGCCCAGGCGGCTCTCCTCGCGCAGCGAAGACAACCCGTCTTCCCGCGCAAGGCGGACAATCGTCCACTCGACCGGAAGGAGGTGGCCATCCTGCACCTGAAGGCTTGCAGCCTCCGATGCAGTGACACCCGGGACCATCGCCCGTGCCCCGCCATCCCTCAGATCCAGATATGCCATCACCGTGTCTCCTCCTGCTTCCCCGGCAGGCACGACGGGGCAGCCCCGGACAGCCAGTGCTGCCGGGCGCGCGCATCGCGGATGCCAGGGATCGATCCGGGAAAGACGGTGCGCGACCGGCGCGTCCGTCCCGAAACCAGAACCTATGAAATTGCTGTCAAATCAAGTCGGGCAAGCAGACCGCGCCCGGCCAAGCCGCACGCACCCCCATGCCTTCTGTACTGACTGGTATATTAATCGGATGTTCAGGCGTCAACCCGGTTTTTTGTACCGACCGATATTTTATTTTGCAGCGCGCAAAATCGGTCTTGGGTCTCCGGGCGCTTTAGCGGCTAGGCCAAATCCCCATGGTGGTCTCGGCAACGCGCTCCAGTTCCTCTCGCGTGGTGCCGGAGCCGGCCAAAACCGCCATGCCCTGCAAAACGGCGATGAGATATTTCGTGATCGCTTCCGCATCGGCGGGCCCGACAAACTCGCCCTCGTCGATGGCGCGCTGCATCCGGGCCACCAATGCCCGCTTCACGGTCTCGCCGCGCTTGAGCACTTCCTCACGGATCGATTGCGCTTCCGCGCCACAGGCGGTGACGCTGATCACGCTGAGGCAGCCGGTGGGCTGGCCATTGCCGGCAATCGTGGAGAGTGCGCCATCGAGCAGATGCTGCGCCACGCCGCGCGCGGTGGGCATATCCAAAGCCGGACCGATATAGGCCAGCTTTTCCCGCTCGTAGAGATCGAGCGCCTGGCGGAACAGGGCCTCCTTGTTGCCGAACGCGGCATAGAGACTCGGGCGGGTGATCCCCATCGCGTCCGTCAGCTCGCTGAGCGACGCGCCCTCATAACCCTTGGTCCAAAACACACGCAACGCGGCCGCAAGCGCCTGCTCGCAGCAAAATTCCCGGGGCCGACCCCTGATGGCGGTCTGTTCCATATCGGGCGGTATAGAATTCCTCGCTGGGCTTGTCGAGTCCGGTGCGACGAAGGGAGCCAGGACGGTCCCGCTCGAGCGGCACGTTCTCCCAGGCATGATAAAAGTTAAGTTCAGACTCTTTTCCATGAACCTTTTCCAGCGCTTGACATTTCAAGCGCAGGATCACTCCGATCCCGATAATGGCAAAGCGGTGGTGACGCCGTGACGCAAAGCTTCCGGCCTTGGGTTCAAGGTAGCGGGGTTGCCGAAGGAGCCGAGGTCGGAGCTGTGTGTGCGTGTCTACGCCTCGCTCTGGCTATGATCGCGCCACACCGCTCCGCGCTACGTGGGCCTGCCATCGGATAGCTCCGTCTCCAGCCCGGCTGCAAGCCTGACAGGAGATGACGCAATGGCTCAGGTTCTTTCCACGACGACATTCCGATCCAACAGAACGTCACGACTATGCCGGGCCATGCCCGCCATAGCCGCCTGCTCCGCGCTCGCCATGCTGCTGAGCGCCTGCGAGACCAGCGGTTATTCCCGCTACGCCAATGTCGGCTCGCCAGCGCCCGGGTCGGGCGGCAGCAGCGATGGCGGCAGCAACAATGGCGGCGGCGGCACTGACACGGGCGGCGGCGGAAATACCGGCGGCGGAAACACTGGCGGCGGGACTACCGGGGGCGGCGGATCGGCCGATGGCGGCGGCAGCACCGGCGGCGGTCTGGCTGGGGGCGTCGTTACGCAGGTCTCCCCGGTTCTGGCGACGGCCGGCAATGCCGTGCTCGGCGTCGCGGATGGCCAGCAAGGCGTGACCACCCCCATCGCCGCTGCCTTGCCAGTCACGCAGCCCGTGACCGGCACGATCACGCGGGTGCTGCAGGATACCGGGACGGTGCTGGTCGATGCCGGCGAAGGTCGCACGCTGCTGCTGCAGGGCGCGCAAGGCGTAGTCGGCGATGTGGTGTCCATCGATGTTGGCGGTCGCACCGTGACCAACGGTCTTGATGGCACAGCGGGCGCGATCGGCGTCGGCGTGCTTGGCGACACCCAGCCGACGGGCACGCTCGCATCCGCCGGCGTGCTGAACGCAGGCAATACCGCGCTGGCGACCGTGAACGGCATCGCCGATGTACGGGTGACCAACATTACGGCGCCCACCGGCGGCATTTCCGACAATCTACTGAATGTCGCGCTCGGCGGCAATCAACTGCTGGGGAGCGGCGATCCGGCGCTGGTCAACGCCAATGTGCTGCCGAACGGCGCGTCCCTGCCCGGCGGGGGCACGGGGGCCGTGGGCGGCGTGCTCGGCGCGGTGAGTTCAACCGTCGGGTCTGTCGGCGGCGCCGTGGGCGTGGGCGGTGACGTCTCAGGCGGCGGCGTGCTTGGCGGCGGAACGGCCACGGGCGGCGACGTAAATGGCGGCGTGCTTGGCACGGTCGGTGCCACGGTCGGCTCGGTCGGCGGTGCGCTAGGCGTTGGCGGCAGCGTCGAAGCCGGTGCAGGCGCAGGCGCCGGCACCACGACCAATGGCGGCTTGCTGGCGCCGGTAACCGGCACGCTCAACACGGTCGGCACTTCCTTGGGACTGGGCCGCTAAACAGCCACCCCGCCTCAAGTCGCCAACCTCGGCGCAACCTTCCCTCCGGTGCGCGGCGGGCGGTCTCAAGACCCGCCGCGCACTCACCGCTCCAAGTCCGAAAGGTCCATATGGTCGCGCTCCTGCCTGCAGCCATTGCGCTGATCGCCATCGCCCAACCCACGGGCAGCGGCCTGACACCGCCCCTCATCGATCAAAGCCAGCCCGGCCCCGCCCCGGTGCTGCCCGCACAGGAGCGGCCGACCGCAGATGATCCGACAGGCCAGGTGGACGTCGAGGCGCAGGCCACCGCCACGCCGATCCGCAGCGTGACTTTTTCTGGCGTCGATGCCCCGGCGCCCGTTGCAGAGGCCGCCCGGACCTTCATCGGCCAGCCGGCCACGCGCGAGACCCTGGGCGCCCTCGCCAAGAGGATTTCCGATGCCTATGCCAAGACCGGCATCGCGCTCTACACGGTCGCCATTCCGCAGCAGGATCTGGCTGAAGGCCATGTCCGCGTGCTGCTGGCCGAAGGGTTTATCGAGGATATCGCTTATCCCAAGGGCGCCTCCCCGCTCATCCAGGCCTATGCTGCCCCGCTGGCGCGCGAGCACCCGCTCAGCCGCCGCACGCTGGAACGCAGCCTCTCGCTGATGCGCGACATTCCCGGGGCGAAGATCGACGCCAATATGTTGCGCGGCGCGCAGGCCGGCGGCGTTCGCCTCGCGATTACGCCGGAGCGGGAATATAGCGACTTCTCCTTCGGCTTCGATAACCGCACGCAAAGCGGGCTTGGCAGCGGGCAGTGGCGCGCATCGGCCAAATTCTACAGCCTGCTACGCGATGGCGACCGCAGTGACCTGACCCTGCTCGGCGCCGCCGATTTGAAGCGCTATCGCTACGCCGGGTTCAGCCACCAGACGCCGCTCGGCACGGACGGCCTCACCCTCGGCCTCTCGACCTCCTGGCTGGATACGCGGCTGCAGGCGCCCGCGATCGTCGGCGAGGCGCAGACGCTTGGGCTCAGCCTCTCCTATCCGGTCATTCGCGGATATAAACGCAACCTCACCCTCAGCGCCGGCATTGACGGGCTGAACAGCGATGCGGCCTATCTCGGATCGGTAATTTCCTCCGACCGCATCCGGGCCGTGCGCGCGGCCGCCGGCTACTCGATCGTGGCGGACAAGAGCGCCTTGAGCCTTGCCATCACCGGCAGCCGAGGCCTCGATATGCTCGGCGCGCGCGGGGTGCCGGGCTTTACCGATATCGACTTCACCAAGATTGCCGGGCGCGCCAATTATGATCGGATGATCGGCAAGCGCCTTGTTGGACGGCTGCGGCTGAGCGGCCAGTATAGCGGCGACCGGCTCGGCGGCAACGAGCGCTTCTCGGTGGGCGGGCCGGAGATTGGGCGGGCATTCGAGACGGCCCTTCTGAGCGGCGACAAGGGCATGGCCGGCCTTTTCGAACTGGCCCTGCGTCCCAAACTGCCCGCGCGCCTGCAGGGGTCGGAAGTCTACGGCTTTGTCGATGGTGCCCGCGTGCGTCTCAACGCCCGCACCGGCCTGCCGGCAGCCAGCTATTCCATGGCCTCGGCCGGCGGTGGCCTGCGCCTCAACTATACTACCCGCGCCTCGCTCTCGCTGGAAGCCGCGCGCGTTATCGAGGCGCCCTTTCCCAACGCCGGGGACGGCTGGCGCTTCAACATCGGCTGGTTCCTGAAACTGCGGCGATAAGCGAACGCGCGGCTCCCGCTTTTTTGCCTTGGCATTCGCAGGCGGCTTCCGGCACAAGCGTGCAGACAAAATCAATCTGACGAGCGGCACGAACGCTCGCGGGGGAGGATGATGTGCACGTTCCGGCGCTCGACCTGGCTTTCCACGTTCGTCTCGATTTCGGCGAAGGGCCGCGCACGCGGTTCCAGCCGGCCCTGCAAAGCTTCACGCGCGGCTTTGTCGCGCTCGCCGGCGGGGTGGTGAGCGGCCCCCGCCTTTCCGGCCATGTCGTGCCCTATTCGGGCGGGGACTGGCCTCGCCTCTGGTCCAGCGGCCTTGTCGAATTCGAGGCGCATTACATGCTGGAAGCCGATGACGGTGCCATGATCTACATCCACAATCGCGGCATCGCCTATGCCAATCCGGAGATGACGGCGCGGATCGAGGCGGGCGAACAGGTCGACCCGCAGGACAATTACTGCCGCATCACACCGCGCTTCGAGGCGCCGGAAGGGCGGCACGCCTGGCTCAACCGCACTATCTTCGTCGGCATTGCCGAGCGGCGAGGCAATTCGACCTTCTTCGATTATTATGCGGTGACCTGAAGCATGACCACCCGCCTTTCCGCCGACGATCAGTTCGGCATCCGCGATGCCATCGCGCATTATGCCTGGGCGCTGGATACCGGCAATGTCGAAGCTTTCGTCGGCTGCTTCACCCGCGACGGGCTGCTGATCTGGGATGCGTTCGAGACGCCGCTACGCTGGCAAGGCGCGGACGCCATCCGCCATTTCGCGACCTTCATTCGCGATCAGCCCGCTTCGGCGGGGCGGCAGCATCACGTCACCAACATCATCGTCACGCCCTGCGAGGGCGGCGCGCGGGCGATCTCTTATGGCGCCGTCGCCCTGCGCCAGGGCGACGGCCCGCACGCCCTGCATGTGATGGGCTATTATGAGGACATCTTCCGGCAGGAGGATGGCGTGTGGCGCATGGCGCAGCGCACGATCCGCGACTGGTCCGGCCCGATCCTCGCGGGCTTTGCGGGGCAGACGGGCGCGCGGGAAGGTCGACCGCTGCCGCCCCCGCTCAAGGGGCTGCTGTACGACAGGCAGGATTGAAACAGCGTTTCAGGCAGGCGGACCGAACGAGATGGATGAATTCGACTATATCGTGGTGGGCGCGGGATCGGCGGGATGCGTGGTCGCATCGCGGCTGAGCGAAGACCCGGGCACGTCGGTTCTGCTGCTGGAGGCGGGCGGCAGCGATAAGCGGCTGGACATCGCCATGCCGCTCGCCTTCCTTAAGACCATCGCCGATCCCAAATTGAGCTGGGGCGACATGGGCGAGCCGGAGCCGCATTTGAATGGCCGGCGGATCTGGATTCCGCGCGGCAAGGTGCTCGGCGGCTCCTCCTCGATCAACGGCATGTTCTACATGCGCGGCCACCCCAATGATTTCGACACCTGGGCGCAAATGGGCGCGCGCGGCTGGAGCTATGACGATGTGCTGCCCTATTTCCGGCGCATGGAGGATAGCTGGCGGGGCGAAAGCGCCTATCATGGCGTGGGCGGCCCGCTGCACGTCGCGCCGATCCAGACCGGGCATCTGCTCCACGAGCCGCTGCGGCAGGCGACGCTGGCGGCCGGCTATCCGGCGACCGACGACATCAATGGCGCGGATGCGGAAGGCCCCGCACTGGGCGAGGTCACCATCGACAAGCGCGGGCGACGGGCCAGCGCTGCGGCAGCCTATATCCGCCCTGCCCTTGGCCGCCAGAACCTGGATGTGCGGCTGAAGGCGCTCGCCCACCGCATCCTGTTCGACGGCAATCGGGCGGTTGGCATCGAATATTCGGTGGACGGCCAGACCCGGCAGGTGCGCGCGCGCCGCGAGGTCATCCTGAGCGGCGGCGTCTATAACAGCCCGCAACTGCTCCTGCTCTCCGGCGTGGGGCCAGCGGCACAGCTTGCCGAGATGGGCATTGCGGTGAAGGCCGATGTGCCCGGCGTCGGCCGCAACATATCCGAGCATCCCTGCTGCATGATGGAGTTCGCGGCGACCAGGCCGGTCACCTTCGTCAAGGAACTGCGACTTGACCGGGCGGCGCGCCATTTTGTCCAGTGGCTGATGCTTGGCACCGGCAAGTTCGCGACCCAGCTCAATAGCTGCAATGTCATCCTGCGCACCGACCCCGCGCTCGCGCAGCCGGACATTCAGCTGATGTGCAATCCGGTGACCTTCGGCGCGCGGCTGTGGATGCCGCCCTTCCGTCCCGCGCCACCCCATAAGCTCGCCTGCGGCGTCGTCGTGCTCAACCAGCGCAGTCGGGGCTGGATGACGCTCCGCTCGACCGATCCCAACGACCGCCCCGCCATCACGCTTAACCTGATGGATGATTGCTGGGACATGCAGACCATGATCCGCGGCATCCGCGAGGCCCGGCGCATCTACCGCACCGCACCGCAGGCCGCGCTCACCGGCACCGAACTCATGCCGGGGGATCAGGTGCAGAGCGATGACGAGATGGAAGACTGGGTCCGCCAGGTAGTCGAGATCGGCCAGCACGCCGTCGGCTCCTGCACCATGGGCACCGGACCCGATGCCGTGGTCGACCCAGCGCTGCGCGTGAAGGGCGTCACCGGCTTGCGCGTCATCGATGCCTCGGTGATGCCGACCGTGCCCGGCGCCAACACCAATGCGACGGTGATCATGATCGGCGAGAAGGGCGCCGATCTGGTGAAGGCGGGCTAGGGCCTGGTCCCCGTCCCCGGCTTCCCTCAGCGCGCCCGTTTGGTGCGCGGCTCCTTCCACTGCACGCCATACAGGTCAAAGCGGCGGTCACGCAGGTTCTGCACCGCGCCGCTCTGCCGGCTGGTCAGCAGATCGTCGAGCGAGAGGTCGGCAATGGCGATCGTCTCGGTATTGGGCGCGGTGTCGGCGGCAACGCCATCACGCGCGAAGGGGAAGTCCGAAGGCGTCAGGATTGCGCTTTCAGCGTAATGAATGTCCATATTCTCGACATTGGGCAGATTGCCGACGACGCCAGACGTGATGACATAGCACTGATTTTCCACCGCCCGCGCCTGGCAGCAATAGCGCACGCGCAGATAGCCGCGCCGCTCATCGGTGCAGAAAGGCACGAACAGCAGCAGCGCGCCCTGATTGACGAGATGCCGCGCCAGCTCCGGGAATTCCGAATCATAGCAGATCATCACGCCGATCGGCCCGCAGTCGGTGGGAATGGCATCGGCGCCGAAGCCGCCCTTGATGTTCCACCAGCGCCGCTCGGATGGCGTGGGGTGCAGCTTCTCCTGCGTGTACATCGCCCCATCGCGCAGGAAGACATAGCTGATGTTGCGGATATCCCCATTCTCGACCCGCGTGGGGTGGGAGCCGCCGATGATGTTGATATTGTAGCTGACCGCCAGCTTCTCCATGAACGCGCAATAGCGCTCGGTATATTCCGCGATCTTGCCGATGGCCTCGCTGGGTGCGAGCTTCGCGCGGGAGATGGAGAGCAGTTCCAGCGTGTAGAGCTCGGGAAACACCACGAAGTCGGCGCGGTAATCCGCCGCGACGTCGACGAAATACTCCACCTGCTCCTCGAACTGCTCGATCCGTGTAATGCCGCGCATCTGGAACTGCACCGTGGCAACCCGCACCGATGACGGCAGCTTGAGGGTGCCATGGTGGGCGCGCCCTGTCCCCTCCTCGGGCGCCAGCGGGTTGGGCCAAAACATCAGCACAGCATTGCCGGCGCTGTCCCGGTCGCCCGGCAGATAGTCCGGCAGGATGCCCTTGGCCTGGAAGCCCTGCCCCAGCTGGAAGTTGATCACCGGATCGCGCAGCTTGCGCTCGATCGCGGCATCGAGATAGGCCTGCGGATCGGGATAATCCCGCCGGCGGCGCGCATAGCCCGGCAGGCGACCGCCAAAGGCGATGCCCTTCAGCTCGAAATATTGGCACAGTTCCTGCCGCTTGCGATAGAAGCGCTGGCCGATGCGCAGACGCCGGAAATCGGGATCGACGCAGACTTCCATGCCGTACAAAACGTCCCCTTCCGGGTCATGGCGCGTGCCGAAGCCATCGCCGGTGATTTCGCCCCAGCTGTGCGGCGCGAAGGCAATCTCCTGCGAAACGATGAGCGTGGCGCAGTGGCCGACGATCGTGCCCTCATAATCGGCGACGAATTGTCCTTCGGGGAAGTTATTGATCTGGCCGCGAATTTGCGCAGCGGTCATGGCCTCGGCCTTGCCATAGACCTTGGAGGAGAGCCGGGCGATCGCGCGCGCATCCTTGGCGAGCGCGGGACGGACGATGAGCTTTGCCTGTGTATGAGCCATGCAGGCGATATAGCGCGATCGCGCCCAGCGTCCATGTTCGTGCAGTCCGGCTGTCCCCACATTGTCTTGCACCCCGGCAATCGGACGACTAGCCACCCCCTGTTCGCAAGGGCAGTCTGGGCGGTTTTCGGGAACCACTCGGTCCTGAAGCGTTTGTTATGCTGGCTTCAAAGTCGCGGACGGCTGGAGCGGGCAACCACAGGGAATGCGACCTTGGCGATAGAATCGGGCGATCACAACGACTTCGCGGCTGAAAACGGGGATACCGCCGCTTCGGACGACAATCAGGGCACTGACGCAGCCGAAGGCCGGGTGACCGTGCGCGGCAAGGATCACTGGCGTGAGCGCACCATCACCGCGCCGGGCCTGAGCGAACGGGGCAACGTATTTTTCGCCGCGATCGAAATGACGCGGATGCCGATGATCCTCACCGATCCCAATCTGCCGGACAATCCCATCGTCTTTGCCAACAAGGCGTTTTTGGACCTGACGCTTTACGAAGAGAGTGAAATCATCGGGCGCAACTGCCGGTTCCTGCAAGGCGCCGAGACGGACCGCGAGCGGATCGCCGAACTGCGCGATGCCGTGGCGCGGCATGAGTCCATCGCGCTCGAAATCCTCAACTACCGGCGCGATGGCACGCCGTTCTGGAACGCGGTGTTCATCGGCCCGGTCTATGACGTCTCCGGCAAGCTGCTCTACTTTTTCGCCAGCCAGCTGGACGTGACCAAGCGGCGCGAAACCGAGCAGGTGCTGCGCCAGGCGCAGAAGATGGAAGCGATCGGGCAGCTGACCGCTGGCCTTGCCCATGACTTCAACAATCTGCTGCAAGTGATCGGCGGCAGCCTGGAGCTGGCCTCGAACCGCATCGAGGATGAGCGGGCCGGGCGGCATATCGAGAATGCGCAGCACGCTGCCGCGCGCGGGGCAAAGCTGACCGGCCAGTTGCTCGCTTTCGCCCGCAAGACGCGGCTCACGCCCCGATCAGTGGACGTGAGCGATTGCGTGCAGAGCTTCGTGCATGTGCTGGAGAGCGCGCTCGGCAGCGATATCGAGTTGCACCTCAGCCTGCGGCGGGGCCTGCCGCGCATCCATGTCGATCCCGACCAGTTCGAGATGGCGGTGCTCAACATCGTGATGAATGCCAAGGACGCGATGCGCGGCGCCGGCGGGCTGGTGACCATCACGACCGGCAAGCTACATCTCAATGGCGATGCTGCCGCCCGCCAGCTTCCGCCCGGCGACTATATCAGCCTTGAGGTGACGGATGAGGGCGAAGGCATGCCCGCCCACGTCGCCCAGCGCGCGACGGAGCCCTTCTTCACCACCAAACCCACCGGCCAGGGCACGGGCCTCGGCCTCGCCATGGCCAGCGGCTTCCTGCAGCAATCGCGGGGCCGGCTGGAGATTGAGAGCGAACAGGGCGTCGGCAGCACGATCCGCCTGCTTTTCCCGGTCTCCGTGCAGAATGACGAGGATGACCGCGCCGGCAACCCCGCCCCCATCACGGCGGCCGCGCCCGCCGATGGCCCCTCCGGCAAGGCCCATATTCTGGTGGTGGAAGACAGCCCTGAAGTCATGGCCCTGTCCCGCGAGATCCTCGAAAGCGCCGGCTATCGCGTCTCGACCGCCATCTCCGGCGACGAGGGTCTCAAGGCGCTGAAGACCCTGATGGAGGCCGACCCGGTCGATCTTCTCTTCACCGATCTCGTCATGCCAGGCAGCCTGAATGGCATTTTGCTGGCGGAGGAAGCGGTGAAGCTGGTCCCCGGCATCGCGATCCTCATGACCACCGGCTATAATGAGCAACTCGTCTCCGATGGCCCGCAGACCATCTCGCAAGATGTGATCGGCAAGCCCTATCGCCCGGCCGAGCTGCTCAACAGGGTCGAGCAGGCGCTCAAGAACCGGGCCACCGCCGGCGATGCCCGCCGGCACCGCTCCGATTACGGCCACGCCGAAGCCTGATCGAGCGGGCCGGCTGACGAGGGCGCGGGCGTAAGACGATCTATTCTCACGCGCGGCCCATGAACGCCACCGAGCATCTGGCGTTTCCTAAAAAGGTGAGATATAGGCGCGCCAGCCATCCCCGCAGCGCGCTGCATCAAGGGGTTCGCGCCGTGCGGGCGTGGTGGAATTGGTAGACGCAGCGGACTCAAAATCCGCCATCCGCAAGGATTTGTCGGTTCGAGTCCGACCGCCCGCACCAGATAGTCGGTGATTCCCTGAGATTCGTGAGCCGTGGTAGGGCCGTGGCATAACTCGCGCAGAACTGCGCCGTTTCGGCGCCGTCAATTCGGCGGTTGAGGTGTGCAGACTGAGCTCGCAGGCGGCGTCGGCCATTTATGCGATGTTATCTCAGGGGTCATTTTCCAGACCTCATGACAGGTCTGCGCTGCGCGGCGTCGAACAGAAAGCGGCCGGAGGACATCCGGCCGACGCTTTCCCTAGATGGGTGAAGGAAGTTACCTGCAGCCGAGCAAAGCCCGCTGCTCACTCCAGCTGATCGGCAGATCGATGCTGAGCAGTCCTTTGGTCGTGAGCGAAACCGGCTGGGTGCCCTCGATGCATTGCGCCACAATGTCAGGCGCAAGCGTCGCGATCCGCATCAGCTGGGCGGACCGCTTGCGGCACTTGCCCTGCGCGTCGGCAAGTGATGCCAAGCTATGCTCCGGGGCGCCGAGCAGCGCCTGATGCAGCGCTCGGGCCTCAGCGATCAGTGCGACCAGCGGCGTATTGACCGTATCGGCTGACCGATCCTGCGAGTCGCCGATGATCATGCGGACATCCTTGCCTTGTCGGATGCGGATCGCACGGCTTGTCAGTTGCACGGGATGATCATGCGCCAGTTGATCGAGACGCAGGAGGGCCAGCAGCTTGTCACGGTCGAGAGTGATGGTGATGCCCTCATCAGCCATATCGATTCGTGAGAGAAGCATGGTCAATATGGCCGTACGCTTTGATGCTTTGTCCAGATCGGCTGCAGCCTGTGCTGCCTTGGTAAGTGCGTTGATCGCTTGGCTAGTCCCGGCAATGTCGATGATCGCCCGACGGTCCATGAGCCAGCTCTTCAGGCGCTCGATGACGATCCGTTCGATCTCCGGCGCGCTGACCCGCCATGGTTTTTCGCTGCTGCCGATGAGTGCGTTGGGATGGGTTACATAATAGCGATAGCGCTTGCCGGCCTTGGCCGTGTGGCTGGGTGACATCTTTCGGCCTTCCCCATCGTGGATCAGACCGGTGAGCAAGCTGCGCTTGGGAGAGCGCCTGGCCGAGGGGTTGTTGCGTCCCAGTTCCAGCTGCCGCTGCACAGCATCCCAAAGTGCCTCATTGATGATCGCGTCGTGCTGGCCGTCATAGACCGCGCCCTTGTGTACGACCTTGCCGCGATAGATGGCATTGCCCAGCAGATGAGAGAGCGCGCCGCGACTGAACGCGATACCACCCCGACCATGAAGCTGCTTGGTGCGATAGCCATCGCGCAACAA
This sequence comes from Sphingobium sp. B10D7B, assembly GCF_025961955.1. Lineage (NCBI taxonomy): Bacteria > Pseudomonadati > Pseudomonadota > Alphaproteobacteria > Sphingomonadales > Sphingobiaceae > Sphingobium > Sphingobium sp. B10D7B. The sequence continues at coordinate 279,087 of NZ_JAOQOQ010000001.1, read as the reverse complement.
CTCTTCGACCAGAGCCTGTAGGGAACCCAGCGCAAGGTAGCGGGTCATGATGTGCCGGACCTGTTGTGCCTCGGCCGGGTTGATGACCAGCGCCCTGTCCTTCACATCATAGCCAAGCGGGGGATTACCGCCCATCCACATGCCCTTCTTTTTCGAGGCGGCGATCTTGTCGCGGATGCGCTCACCAGTCACCTCGCGTTCGAACTGGGCAAAGGAGAGCAGCACATTGAGGGTGAGCCGCCCCATGCTGCTGGTGGTGTTGAACGCCTGCGTGACCGAGACGAAGCTGGCGCCTCGGGCATCGAGGATCTCGACGATGCGGGCAAAGTCGGAGAGCGCACGGGTCAGGCGATCGACCTTGTAGACCACGATTACGTCGATCTTTCCGGCTTCGACATCTGCCAGCAGGCGGACCAGCGCGGGGCGATCCATTGACCCACCTGAGTAGCCGCCATCGTCATAGGCGGTCTTGACCAGGGTCCAGCCTTCATGGCGCTGGCTGACGATGTACGCCTCGCAGGCCTCACGCTGGGCATCGAGGCTGTTGAATGCCTGCTCCAGCCCTTCCTCGCTGGACTTGCGGGTGTAGACGGCGCAACGCACCGCGCCGCGCGGTCCTTCCGCCACCTTGGGCCGCCTAGCCATGATCATGCAGCCCGAAGAAGCGGGGACCTGACCAGGACGTTCCGGTCACCGCGCGGGCAATAGCCGAGAGCGACCGATAGCAGCGCTCTTCCCACACATAGCCATCTTCAAGCACAGTGACGCTAATGGTCCGCCCATTCCACTGCCGCACGAGATGCATCCCGCTTTTAAGCGGGACGCTTTCCTTGCCGGCAGCAAGGCGACGAAGGGCCTGGCCATGGGAGGGCGACAGCCCTCCCATGGTTTTCTCATGCAGCGCATAGCCGAAGAGCCGGCGCAGCAGATCGGCGCTGACCCGCGGCGGTTCGGTTCTAAGCGACGATCGCCAATGGTCACGCAGCTCACTCAGCGACAGCGCCGCCAGAGCATCAAGGCGTGCCTCCAGGCTCATGCCGCAGCGCTTTCGACCAGACGATAGCAGGCCCGCTCACCACTCTTGTCCAAGGTAATCACGTGGCCCTTCTTGCGCATGCCGGTGAGCGCCGCGCGGGTGCTGTGCGGCAACCAGCCGGTCATGCCGACCAGCTCATCAAGCGATGCGCCTTGCTCGCGGCCCAGGATGTCGAGCACCTGCTCTGTCTTTGACCGTGTGCGGTTTGGTGGCGTGACGACGGCCGCAATAGGAACAGTCTCAGCCTGAGCGTCCTGCTCGCTGTCCACACCGATCGCTGCACGACCCGCTTGGGTGATGACAAGTGCGAAACGATCGTCCCCCTCTTCCCGCCAGACCTTGGGCAGATCGGTGGTCGCCGCTTCCTCGATCAATCCTCGCCTGATCAGCGGGGGAATAACCTTGCGGATCCGGCCCGCCTGATCGGCGAGGTGATCGGGCGGTGGCAGCAAGCTGCCATCATCGCGTTGGGCAGCAGCGGACAGCAGGACGAGTTGCAGATCGTTGAGCTTGGTCATGGGTGGTCTCCTCTTTCGGAGCAGCAATCGTGCTGCTCCCACCACCCAGAGCCCTGTCGACCAAGCCGGCAGGGCATGTCCGCAGCGTTGCGCCGCGGCTCCACCAGCACCAATGCTCGGTGTCAGGAACAAGTCCAGTCGAATATGCGGGCTCGCGGAAGATGCCCGCAGGATCGCCACATGATGCCGTGACACAAATGATGATGGATCACCGAGACGCAGCCATCGCACTCACCCGCCACTTGCGAGTCTCGCGCCGTGGAGAGATAGGCACACCATGACCCAATCTCAGTTGGCTGATCTCCTTATCGCACGACTGGTCCGCGATCATGGCGGCACCCATCAACGCTGGCGCAAACTCATAAGCACAATCCGGACCTATGATCTCAAAACCCATCCGCATTGCAACTGGATGATCGATGCGACCGGCTCGACGTCCGACATCGCAAAGGTTGAAAGCTTGCTTGATGAACTGCGGCAGAGCCACCCGTGCATCACGGCTGACCGTTGAAACTGGCGCGCTGGCGGCAGGAAGCCGCCGGCCGATTTGTTGGACAGTCTGGACTGTCAGCTAACGTGTGCCGATTATATGGAAGCAGACATTCAGACGCGACGAGAGCAATGACCGCTTCCCGAAACTGGCATTCGTTGATCCGGCGGGACGGGCGGCCGGTTTGCTTCTAACTGACCAGGCTCTTTATATTTCACCTAACCTGACCGGCGCAACGGGCAGCTGCCGACCCGCGGCGGACTTAGGAAAGGCATGTTTGCGGATGATCGTTTTCTGTCCAGCGCGCCTACAGCACTTTGAGTTCGACGAGATCAGACTCGGTCTTGGTTAAGATCAACGCGAAGCAGGCATCGCAGCATCGCCTGCCAGTCGAGTATGCTGTCCCAAGCTTTGGAATTTCAATGCAATGGCTTCCGGCGACCAGGTTATCGCCGCACCGGTAGCATTTCGAGAGCCTGGTGACTCGCACGCGTTTCGGGCGTCCGTTCGTTCCGCCGATGAGCGATGGGGTTGGTCCTCTAGGATTGGTTTTTGTCATAGTCCGCCTTCGCCTTTCGAACGCGTCGCACTAATGTTTGAAGCAGATCGTCCAGGTCATCGAGGACGGAGCGGAATTCTTCGATAGTCGCTGACTGACGATCTTTACCCAGTCGCTTCTCGATCTCCTTGTTGACCATCATCAAGGCGCAGACGTAGTTGTTTTTGCCCGTCAAGCGGAGCGACATGTACTTATAGACCATCTCGGTCCCAGCCTGCGTCAGCCCTGCATGGTTGAGGAGGATGTTCGCCAGCCGCTTGGCCTGTTCCTGCAGGCGGCGGCGCCCTTCCTCCCATTCGCGCTGCGGCTGGACAGCGAATGGCTCGGCGGCCGCGCCCTTGCGAATCGGGGACTGCTGAGCAACCCGCACCATCTCTTCAGCCTTGCTCGCCATAGCTATAACCGCCGCGCTTCCTATCTACAGGGAATGAGGATATTTTCGATCGGATATGAAGGTGCGACCCAGGCGGAGTTTGTATCCTCTTTGCTTCGTGCCGGAGTGAAATGCGTCGCTGACGTTCGCGCAGTCCCGCTTTCCCGCCGACCGGGCTTTTCGAAGAATATTTTGGCGGCCAGGTTACGAGAGGCGGATATTGCCTATGTCGGCTTGAAGGCTCTTGGCACGCCCCCTGCAGGCCGCGAAGCGGCGAGAAAAGGCGATCATGCTCGCTTGGCCGAGGTTTATGCCGGTCAGCTGGAACTGCCCGATGCAATCGCGCAAGGAGCGCAGTTATGCGACCTCGTGAACGAGATGCCTACCGCCTTGCTTTGTTTCGAGCGCAACCCAGAAAGTTGTCACCGTTCTCTACTGATTGGCGCTCTCATGCCTGACGCAGAGGTCACGCATTTGTTCGCATGAGCGTCAGATATGTTCGGAAATCCAGCTAGGGCCCTCCCCACTAACGAATGTCCGGCTTCGACACTCAAGCGAAGCGTGCTGAACAACGGCTATGTTGGCGGCAACCGACCAAACCTGGTCGTTCGGGCCTCTTCATTCCGACGGGCAGGACGCGCAAACATATCACGTCAATGAGGTGCCAGTTCCCCTGCCCAGCGCCTTATTACCATTGGGCCGAGACACCGACACAGTGCTGACCGATGCTTCTGATGCACGCTCAACATGAGGGGTTGGCCGCCTTTCCGCTCTTAGGAGACAGTGAGATCTGACCTCTGGCGGAGATAGCGTAGGTGCAGGAAAGGTGCGAGCCCATTTTGGAGGATGAGCGCGTCGCGCTGCGCAACCGCGCCTGGCACCGTTATTTCGCTAGGCGCGTGCCCGTTGGTGAGGTGAAAGATCTGATGCAGGACGTGCTCGCCAGCACAACCGTCAGAAAAGCCCTCAGATCGAGAAGTTGCAGGGCGCTCATCCGCAGGCCAATAGTTGCTTTCGTCCACTATGAGGTGCTGCTAGGACGAGCAGATATAAGCGCTGGAACACAGAATTTTGGCAGTCTGCGCGGGGGGATGGACGAATGAGGGGGAGCCACAGCGCGGTAGCGCGACCTGAGGAATGGCATTGCCGCAGGATTGCTATCTCGCAGTTCGCCCGCAACCAGCGCACTTTTCTAATCGCTTTTGCCCTTCACGCTTTGGCTGCCTGCTCGGAAAAAGCGCCACCGCCGCCGCCTACACCGCAAGTCATTATCGCAAAACCCTTCAGCCGCAATGTGGCCGATTGGGTAGATTATGCAGGACGTTTTGAAGCGGTGGACGCCATCGATGTGCGTCCGCGAGTCTCTGGCTTGCTGCAATCGGTCCACTTCAAGGACGGGCAGTCCGTCACGCGCGGACAATTGCTCTTCACGCTCGATCAACGGCCCTTCGCCGCCAGACTGGCGCAAGCCCGCGCCGGCGTCGCCCGTGCGCAAGCGGCGCTCGCCAGAACCTCGGCTGATTATAAACGCGCGACGGCCCTGATCGGCGATGGCTTCATCAGCCAGTCCCTGGTCGATACCCGCCTTGCTGATTGGGAGCAGGCGTCCGCTGAGCTGGCCAACGCCCGCGCCGTCGCGCAGGCCGCATCGCTGGATCTCTCGTTCACGCGCATCACGGCGCCAGCAAGCGGGCGGGCATCCTATCGCAGACTTGCAGCAGGCAATCTGGTCTCGGCCGAGCAGACCTTGCTCACCACCATCATGACACAGAACCCCATGCGCTTTGTGTTCGATGCGCCGGAGGGTGCTTTCCTGCAATTCCGCCGGGCTCGTGAGAGTGGCGCTGTCGTGCGGATCCGCCTTGAGGATGAAACCGAGTTCAATTGGGCCGGTCAGATCGAGATGCTGGACAATGCGCTCGATCGAAGCTCCGGCACCATCCGCGGACAAGCGCTCGTACAGAACCCCACCGGCTTGCTCACGCCCGGCATGTTTGGAAGGATGCGCTGGACTTTGGGCGCGCCTAGCCCTGCACTGCTTGTTCCAGAGAAGGCGATCATTGTCGATCAGACCCGTCCGACCGTATTCGTCGTCGGCAAGGATGGTCTGATTGCCCAGCGCATTGTGGAGCTGGGCAATATAGCGGACGGCCTGCGGGTCATCCGCAGCGGCCTCGCGCCCGGCGAGCAGGTCGTCATCGCCGGCATGCAGCGCGCGCGAGTGGGGCAGAAGGTCGTCGCCGAGCTAGGCAAGATCGAACCTGAGCGGCCCGCACCGGGAGCGACCAAGTGAGCGCCGCCAACGCGCGAATGAGCTTCTCGCATTTCTTCATCGCGCGACCCATCTTTGCTTGCGCCTTGTCGCTGTTTATTCTGCTCGTCGGCATCATTAGCTATTGGCGCTTGCCGGTCGACCAATATCCAAAAATCTCGCCGCCGGTGGTCAGCGTCACCGCCGTCTATCCCGGCGCGTCTGCCGAGGTTATGGCGGACACCGTTGCAGCCCCACTGGAGCAACAGATCAATGGCGTGGACAACACGCTGTATGTGAGTTCGACCGCGATTGCGGATGGCCGCGTGACGATCAACATCAGCTTCCAGATCGGCACCGATCCTGATTTGGCGCAGGTGCAAGTGCAGAACCGCGTGCAGACCGCGCTGCCCCAGCTGCCGCAGGAAGTGCAAAATCTCGGCGTGACGGTGCGCAAGGCGCAGAACGACACACTGATGATCGTCCACATGCTGTCGACTTCACCCAGTATCGATCGCGAATATCTCGCCAACTACGCAGCCATGCAGGTGCGCGAACGGCTGCTCCGCCTGCCCGGCGTGGGCGATGTCGGAACATTCGCTTCACGTGATTATGCCATGCGCATCTGGATCGACCCGGACAAGGCAGCCGCGCGCGACCTGACCGTGCAAGAGATATTGGCGGCGCTGCGCGGCAACAATATCCAGCTTGCGGCGGGAACGGTTGGCGGCGCGCAAATGAGCCAGAATCCCGGCCCTACCCAATATAATCTGAATGTTCAGAGCAAGCTCAACCAGCCCAAAGAGTTCGAGCAAATCATCGTCAAACGCGATGCGCAAGGGCGCGTCACCCGCATCGGCGACATTGCGCGGGTGGAGCTGGGCGCACAGACCTATTCGATCAACGCCTATCTCGATCAGGGAGAAGCCTATCCCCTAAGTGTTTCGCAGGCATCGGGCGGCAATGCACTCCAGACGGCCAACGCCGTTCGCGAGACGATGAAGGAACTCGCCAAGAGTTTCCCGCCCGGCGTTTCCTACCGGATCGTATTCAACCCCAGCCAATATATCAGCGATTCCGTGAACAAGTTACGCGACACGATGGTCGAGGCGGTCATTCTCGTTGTGATCGTCGTCATATTGTTCCTGCAAAGCTGGCGCACCGCCATCATCCCGTTGTTGGCTATACCCATCTCGCTAGTCGGCACCTTCGCTGTCATGGCGGCGGCGGGCTTCTCGCTCAACAACCTCTCGCTGTTCGGGCTGGTTCTTTCCATCGGGATCGTGGTGGATGATGCCATCGTCGTGGTGGAAAATGCCGAGCGCCATATTCGCGCAGGCGTTTCCCCGCGCGAGGCGGCGTATCGGACTATGAATGAGGTGGGGGGCGCGCTCATCGGCATCGCGCTGGTGCTGGTGGCCGTGTTCGTGCCGACCGCCTTCATGGGCGGCGTCACGGGGCAATTCTACAAGCAGTTCGCACTAACGGTGACCGCCGCAACCGTCATCTCGCTCATCGTGTCGCTTACCCTCTCGCCCGCCCTGTGCGCGCTGCTACTGCGCCAGCATGACAGTGTCCTGCCGCGCACCGCCATCATGCGTTGGCTGCACCGGAGCGGCGAGCGCTTTACGATGATGTTTGACCGCTTCGGTCAAAGCTATGGAAGGCTCACACGGCGCTTGCTGCGTATGATGGGCCTCGTCTTCATCCTCTATATCGGCTTGCTGTTGCTCACCGGTTGGCGGCTCTATGACACGCCGCGCGGTTTCGTGCCTCAGCAGGATCAGAGCCTCGCCGTCGTCGCGATCAATCTGCCGACCGGCGCCAGCCTCGCACGCACCGATGCCGTAGTGCGGCAGGCCATCGATGTCATGCTGGAGACACCGGGCGTTCAGGCAGCCTCCGTCTATGCGGGCGTGGATGCGATGGGCATGTCCGTCCAGTCCAGCGCCGGACAGCTTTATGCCATCATGGAGCCGTTCAGCGAGCGGTTGCCCAAGGGACTGACCGCGGACGTCATCGTCGCCGACCTGCGCAAGCGCTTCTCGGGCATGACCGAGGCGGACATTCGTCTCATCATGCCGCCTCCGGTGCGCGGCCTTGGCACGGCGGGCGGCTTCCGCCTCATGGTGGAGGACCGTGGCGGGCACGGCTACGCGGCGCTCGATGCTGTGACACGCGATCTCGCCGCGGCGGCCGCTGAAGAGCCCGCCATTTCCCAGAGCTTCACTAATTTCAACATGCGCAGCCCGCGCATCGCGGTGGAGGTGGACCGCGATAAGGCCGAGATGCTCGGTGTGGAAAGCCAGGATGTTTATGCCGCGCTCCAGACCTACATGGCGGGCTCCTACGTCAACAACATTACCCTGCTTGGCCATAGCTTCCAGGTGATTGCGCAAGCGGACCCGGCCTATCGGGAGAATGCGGACCTGCTGGGGCAGATAAAAACGCGCTCGGCGTCCGGCACGATGGTCCCGCTCGACGCGGTCGCTAAGCTCACGCCCTCGACCGGGCCGTATCGCGTTCAGCGCTACAATCTCTATCCATCGACCGATATTCAGGGCGAGGCAGCGCCGGGCTATTCCTCCGGCGAGGCGATGGAAGCGATGGAGCGGATCGCCGCTCAGCGCCTCCCCGCGGGCTTTGGCTTCGAGTGGACGGACTTAGCCTATCAGCAGCGTGTTGCGGGAGGCAGCGGTGAACTTGCCTTCGGGCTGGCGATCATCTTCGTGTTCATCGCGCTGGCGGCATTTTATGAGAGCCTGACACTGCCGCTCGCGATCATCATGATCATACCGCTCTGCCTGCTCTCCGCCATTCTGGGCGTGAACCTGCGAGGCGAGGACAATAATATTCTCACGCAGATCGGCATGGTGGTGCTGATTGGCCTTGCGGCGAAAAACGCAATTCTGATCGTAGAATTTGCACGCCAGGCCGAGGATGAGGGCCTGTCCTCCCGGCAAGCCGCGATCATCGCCGCGCGCATCCGCCTGCGTCCGATCCTCATGACCTCTTTCGCGTTCATCGCCGGCGTGGTCCCCCTCGCTTTTGCGACGGGCGCCGGTGCGGAATTGCGCCAAGCGCTGGGAACAGCCGTCTTCTACGGGATGATCGGCCTGACCCTGCTCGGCCTCATCTTTGCGCCAATCTTCTATGTGGCCTGCAGGATGCTCGGCGACCGGGTTTCAGGCACAATGAAGCGTCGACGCGCAAGACGCGATCCAGATGTGTCTGACACTGCTGTTGAGAATATCTCGCGGGAGTGAGCCCTTTCGCCGACTGAGGCCACTAGCAACTCGACTTCACATCATCTGCTGATATGGCCAAGACCTTGGAATGCTCAAGCCCCCTGTGTCCGCGATACTCAAGCTCTCTACCCCCGGTTTTGCTTCCCCAGAGTAGATGTAGATCAAATCGTGAACATTTCAACGGTCCTGGGCGAGTAATTCACGAATTTGTGGAAAGCGGCTCAGCGGTCCGATGAATTAGGTGTCGTCTGTGAGCAGCTGCTCTAATCCCAGCTCACGGCTCTTCCAGGCGGCAAAGCATTACTGCACTCGTTACTTCCCAAAGGTAGGCAATCAATACTCGCTGTTCAGGCTTAAGAGGCGCGGTATCGAATGCATTTGACACCAAATAGATGATCCACTGCTGACTGCAATGTCCCACGATCCGGCGTTCGCTTCCTGCGACAGTCGATCAAAGCCGGTCGTTGGGGTCGGCCTACTTGAACGACTGCTCCAGCCAATAGCAGTCATTCGGGACGTTTCAGCCCGCCCTGAGAGACCCGACCCAATTCGAGACTTTGGCTTCGGAACTGTGCATCCCGACAGCGGACGTTCGATCAGTGCTAAGTCATTTTAACGTCCACGGGTGCGTTCCGCCTCATTTCCGATCCGTCGCGCCTTCAACAAATCGTGTCGCGATAGAATACCGATCACCTTGCTGGTGATCGGGTCGATGATCGGAACACGCCCGACGCCCGTCGCGACCATGAGATCGGCCACCACACCAACCGGTGCCTGCGCGGTTGTAAAGGGCTGTGACGCATCCGAAACGACATCAGACAAAGCCACGTCTCCCGGTGCGCTTTCAACTTGCCAGCGCAGCGCGTCGGATCTCGATACCAGACCGAGCAACCGCCCTTCTTCATCTATCACTGGATAGCTGCGATGCCTGGCCGTGCTCCCGAAAAATGCGATCGTCTCGCCAACTACTTTCCGCGGCGTCACCTGCCCCTCGACAACACGAACGGGATGCGCAGCACCGTGCGCAGATCGGTGGCGTCTTCGGTCGCCCCCACCTCGACCGACCAGTTCAGCGTCGTGCGGTCCGTCGCGCGGTAGCTTACGCCGAACAGCAGGCGGCCGATCTGGAGATCGCGCGCTGTCTGCACCTGCGGGTCGCCCCAGTCCATCGTGGGCATCAGCAGGCGCTGCGTGGTGCGCGTGCCGAAGGACCAGCTGTGCGCATAACCCAGGTTGAAGGAGGTGCGCTGGTTCAATGACACGCCGATCCCCATGCTGACGGAGATCGCGTCTCCCGGCTTCACATAGGTGATACGCACCGGCGGGATGACCGTGTCGACCCCGTGACCGAAATTGCGGGTGTAGCCAATGGAGCCGAACAGGACGGCCGGGTCACTGGGCAGAATTGCGGTCAGGCTCGGCGTCACGCCCCAAAAGCCGGACCCCGTGGCGGCGCGGGTCGCGCGGCCCAGCGTATCCCGAGAGATGTCGAAGGGGTCGGTGCCGGTGGGCACCACAACCTGCAAATTGCCGATCAGGAACGGCCAGCCGCCCCGCGCAGAGCTCAGCTGATAGCGCGCCGACAGCTCAAGGTCGCCAACCCCCCGGCCGCTGGTGCTGCTATCGATGGTCGCCGCATCGGGATCGCCCGTCGTGCCCTGAATCGGGGCCAGCACCGACTTGTCATTGCGATAGACGAACGGAAGACGGGCGCCGATCTCGACATTGCCGAGGAGCCCATAACGCAGGCCGGCGGATGCCGTGAGCACGTCCTGCCGGCTCTCGTTGATATCGAACACACCAACGAGCACGGACTCCACCACTTCGATGCCGCGGAAAAGCGCACGGTTGCGGTCGGCCCGCGCATAATCGAGCTGAAGCTCGGCGGTGAGCTGACCGCGCCGGGTCACGACGCTGCCTTGCTCTCCCAGCACCGCGACCTCGGGCGGGCGATCGATATCCGGTGGCGCTTCCCCCACGGGGCCAGCCGGGGCCTGGGGCGCACCATTGGGCGCGCGCGGAGGCGGGACAGCGTTGCTGGCGGACTGGACAGTTTGCGGCGGATTTGCTGCCGATGGCGCCGCCGTTGCGCCACTTGGTTGCGCATCCATGGCAAGGCGCTGCTCCAGCGCGCGAATGCGCGCCTCCTGCGCTTCCAACTGCTGTTGCTGCCGGGCGATGAGGCTGAGCGCCTGCTTCAGTTCGGGGCTGGCATTGCTCGACTGTGGCAGCGCGGTGCCCGTTGGCTGGGCCCATGCCGGTGATGCGGCCAGGGCGCCGCCAAGCATTGCCACTCCCCCCAGGAGCCGACCTATTCTGGTCATTTGTGTCCTTCCTTCAACGAATAAGATCCCGCGTCGCGTCAAGCGCCATGCTGTCGATCCTCGGCATGGCCGAGCCGACGGTCGCGGGCGTGGCGTTCATCAGATCGAGGTTGATCGTCGTGCTGGTCTCGATCGCACGGTTGTTACCGCTGTTGAGGAGCACACTGCCCAAGGCCTGCCCAAACACGTGGGTGACCTCCAGATCCTGCTGCGACAAGGTCACCTTGAAACCGCTGCCTAGCCGATCGAGCCCGACCGTGCCGTTCTGGGTTTGCGCGCGATCGCCCGGGCCCAGCGGGAGTGGTGTCGATCCATCGGGGCTGAGGCCGATCTCCGCCTGCTCGCCCGTACTCACGGTGACGGCGCCGACGCTCGGACGATAGCTCCGCTCGACGAGCGAGACACCGCTCTCGCGGTCGAAACTGACCCAGACATCACCCGGGTTGCCCGCGTGTTGCGAGGGGCCGCTGGTGCCTGGCGCATCGGGCTGCCTCGTGGCTTGTGGCGCGTAGATGGCAAGGCGCGGCGCGCCCTGATCGACGGTGAAGACACTGCGCAGGAGCAATTGCCCGTCGACGCTCGTATCGGTCTGTACGGCCATGGCGACTTCCACACCGTTGGGGAGGAGGAATTTGCCGCGGCTTTCGGCAAGAACATCCTCCGGAACCGGCTCGTGTCCCTCGACCGGCGGTTGCGCGAAGACGGGGTTGCAGAGGACAACTGCTGCAACGGCCGAGATGAGATTGCGGTTCATGGCTAGAAGTCCCTCATGAAGGGCGCAGTCAAAGCCAGTGCTTGCTGGCTGAGCGGCTGAACGAATGCGGCGCCGACCGGTGCGCGGGAGAAGGCCCCCCACTGCCGATCCCCATTAAAGGCGCTGCGCCCCACCGCAGTGTCCTCGCCGATCACGAAATAAATGCCGTTCCAAGCGCGCTGGAACGCGGGTCGCGACATGGTGCGCAGACCGAGCGCCGGATCTCCGATCAGCAGCTCCTCCGCGCTGATGCCTTTGACCACGACGAAATGGCGGTAGCCGTTCGCCTCGATCAACGCGATGCCGGGCACGCCTGCCGCAGCGACCTGATCGAGCGAGACCTTGTATCCGTCCGCGCTGAGGCCGGCATTGGCAAGATAGCGCTTCATGTCGAGCAAGGAAAAGCCGAGCCGGGTAATCTGCGCGCGGTCTCCCACGCGCCACATGCCGTTGAACACGTCGGCTTCCGCCCTGCTCCGGCGATAATGATAAGTCAGCAACGTGGCGAGCGCAGCCGAACCGCAACTGAAATCAAATTGCTGCCGAACGACCGTCAAAAAACGCCGGTCCTCGAACGACGTGACAGGCGGCGTGACATCGCCGAGACCCGCCGCTCCGAGCTGGAACGTCGGCCCTCCGCTCACCTGCGCACTGCAGCCGGAGAGCAGCATGAGTGCGGCAAGGAGCATGCGCGCCATTATTGTGCGGGCAGCAGGGCGATGTTGACGTTCATCGAAGCATTGATCGCGACGTTGTTGCCGGAATTGGCATTGATGATCGAGAGGCCGGAAAGGTTCTGGAATGCGTTCCCATCGATGGCCACCGCCCCGGTCACGGAATTGCCGCTCACGCTGCTGTCCGATACGGCGGCAATATGCTCGGACTGGGCGATCTGGTTGAGATCCGCGCGGCCTGTCACCTGCTCGAGCGTGGCGACGTCGACGGGCGGCGCCGCGCCCTCAAATGGCGGTTGCGCAAGGGCAGCCGAGGCAAAACTGCCCGACAAGGTCACAAGCCATGCCCGGCGGAATAGAAATCGGTTCATGCATCCTCTCCCTTTATGATGTAAAAAGACTGGCCGGCGGTGGAGATCGCCGGCCAGTTGGAGAGGCTTAGCGAAGCGTGATGTCGCCCGCGGAGACCGCCACGCTCACCGACGCGTTCTGCGATGCGCCAACGCCGGTGTTCTGGTTGACCGCCTGCATGCCAGCAAAGTTCTGGAATGCGCTGCCACCCGTGCGGATGCTGTTATCAGCCACCGGGGACTCGCCGCCACGACCGTCGAAGCTGACGCTCACGCCCGTCACATAGCTTGAGAGATTGGCGCTGGCGACCAGGGCGCTGTCACCGAAGACGGAATCCGACTTGGCGGAACCGGCTGCGGTATCACCGCCGCTGAAGGCCCAGCTGTGATCGGAATTGTCCGAATTGTCTTCCCAGCTGTTGTTGCTGGCGACGGTGTTGGTCGAGCTGTCATCCTGAGAGGACATGTCGCGGCTGTCGGTTGCCGTGCCGCCATTGTTGGCCGCAACCTGCGCGCCCGAAGCGGAGCTGTTGTCCGACATGTCATGCGTGGACGAGTCATTGCCGCTGTCGGCCGTGTTCACCGAATTATTGGACATGTCGTTGCCGCTATCGGCGACGCTATTGTCCGTGGACGTGTTCGTGGTGGTGTTCGACGTCCAGGCGCTGTTGCCGCTGTCGCTCGTGCTGGTGTTGCCGCTGTCAGCGGTGTTCACCGAGTTGTTCGACATATCATTGCCGCTGTCGGAAACAGTGAGGCTGTTGTCAGACATGTCATTGCCACTGTCGGCAATATCGACGCTATTGTCGGTGTTGGTCGTGGCGTTGGACGTCCAGGCCGAGTTGCCGCTGTCGCTCGTCGTGGTTGTGGTATTGCCACTGTCGGCGGTGTTCACCGAGTTATTCGACATGTCGTTGCCGCTGTCCGCCACATCGACGCTGTTGTCGGTGTTGGTGGTGGCATTGGAGGTCCAAGCCGAATTGCCGCTGTCGCTGGTGGTGGTTGTGGTGGCGCTATTGCCGCTGTCCGCCACGCTGTTGTCCGTGTTCGTGGTGGTGTTGGCCGTCCAGGCAGAATTGCCGCTGTCGGACGTCATCGTGTTGCCGCTGTCGGCGGTGTTGACCGAGTTGTTCGACATATCGTTACCACTGTCGGCAACGCTGTTATCAGTGTTGGTGGCCACATTTGTGGACGTGTTTGCGGTCCAGGCGCTGTTGCCGCTGTCGCTGGTGGTGGTGGTGGTGGTGGATTCGGCCATCCAGCTGTTGTTGCCGCTATCGCTGACGGTGTTGCCGTCCTGCGCCAGCGCGGGCGATGCCGCGATAAGCGCGGCGGCCGAGGCCGTGATCAGTAGAGTTTTCATCGATTGTCGTCCTTTCAGGGTTCCCACGCCGCCCTCGGGGCTTTCCCCGATCGACGCATCGACTCCGCCTCCGCGGAGACCCACCCTGAATAGGTTAACGGCGAATTAACCTTCACCCCCACCGAACTATCTCTTCCCCCCTCATAGCGCTGTATGAGTAACCCTCATTTGGGGGTGAGTGTGATAATTGTGAAGACGAACGAAAGTCTCAGAATAATAAGAGGGAATCGGGCTTCTGAATCAGAGGGCGGAAAAATGACCCAATGATGTTCGAGCAATGCTCGATAACATCACCCTGATAAGATCAGATTGCCGATGGGTGGCCGTTTTTCCGAAGATTTGTTTCAAATAACTTCGCGCGGTGGCCTCCGCGATTTTCATCCGGGCGGCAGCATCATTCAGTGCGAGGCCGCAAACCAGATGGTGGACCAGCTGACCCTCGGTCTTGGTGAGCCGATAGGCGTCGCAACAGCGCTGGAGCGCCAGGGTTACGTCCGTGTCCGAATCATAAATGCACAGGACGAAAGAAGGATCCGCGGAAATTTCCGGGCGCGTGAATGTCGGCGATAAAAGGGCCATGAGAGGCCGGCGATAATTCTTCCGGCTCAGGCTGATCAGCACCGCTTCGCCATCGTGCGACGCATGGTCCATGGCCGCGTGCAGCTTGGTGGTCTCGCCGCGATTGACGGCAACAAGCGAATAGCGCGACTTGTGCACCACATCCCGCTTCTGGAACATCAGCGTGGCGACGGCATTCTCGCCGATCACCGCGCCATGGCCGTCAAGAATGATAATCGCCACGTCGCTCAGGTCGAGCGCCGACTTATAGGCGATCAAGGCGCGCTGCTGGCTTCGCGCATGCAGCCAGAGACGAAAATAGCCCGCAAGCACGGGCTGCAGCTTCTTGGCCATCTGTTCGGCGGCGAGCCGCTGGACCATGTTGGCATGGCGGTAAAGCGCCGTGAGGATCAGGCGCAGCCCGCCATGTTCTGCCACGGCCAAGGTCATCGCACGCTTCGCTTCCTCGACCTGCGTCAGTTCGTGCCAAGCAACACGCGCACCTTGGCCGGTGTAATGAAGCGCGTCGGTATCTTGGCAGGCGATCGCCACCGCCAAGTGCGGATCGGAGAGCAGGGCGCGATTGGGGCTCACTCGCGCAAGCAGCTCTGGGCTGTTGTCGTCGCGATGAAGGGAAAGAACCGCCTCGTCCGCAAAGACGCGACCGGCGAACTTGCTCAAAATCCAGTCCAGATCGTCTGCAACCCGGTCAGATTGTCCGTCCTGATCGATCGGGCGCCCACCGTCCGGTTCTGCAAATATGTGGTCTGCGGCCACCTCGGTCTTCGATATTGTGACCATTCCTCCCCCTCAGCCCACCATTGTATGGCATGCGCGTTAACCACAATGCGTGGGGGGCTGATTTGGCTCCGCTATCGCGGGATTGAGACTGCCCCGATTTGGTACATATCTGAAATTTGAGGATTTCATGCCGGCAATGCCCATCAATAGCCGACCATCCGGTAATGGGGACGCTACAATTCGGCGAAACGACATTTGGGTTATTAATGAACGGCCGCTTCTGAACTCCAGCATTTGTACGCTAAATGTTTGCTAAATTGGCGACTGCGGCCAGCAGTGCCCCGATGGCGTGAGATTTTGACCGCTCACCATCAGCGCAGTTGGCTATCCTTACTGCCGCGCCGGTTGATGCAAGGAAAAAGCCCGGTGCTTGTCGCGGCCAGACTGGCAGGCCACGCATGTCCGGGCACCGGGCAGAGCTTCGCGGCGTGCCTGCGGGATTGGCTCTCCACCTTCCCTCACAATCGGCGCGACCCGAACCTGCCGGCATACGAGCACGCGCTGTTGCCAGCGCGTCTTTCACGCTGTCCTCGATTTGGTTCTGAACAGCGCCCTCGAGCGCCCAGCCATTGGCCATGCGTACTCGATCCTGCGCAATTGGAGGTTGAGGGACCGTTATAGGAATGCAGCGGCCTCATTTCATCCTCGCAGCGTCTTCGGACAGTCCTCCGCTGGTGCGCAGCAGTCTCACAATGCCATTATAGGCGGCGTGCAATCCCTCATTGCGCCCAGTCTCATGGTCCGATCCTGCCACTTCCCAGAACGCGACCAGCCATCCGTCCGGGCAGCGCTCGCGCAGCACCCACAGCGCGAGCGCGACCCCCACGGGTCTCCACCTTGCCCTTCGCGGCCGTTGCGTCACGCAAAACATTCCGCGCGCGCTCGATAGTCCTCATATTGTGGGATGCATCCGCAATGGAAACCATGGATAAAATGCGTTCGATGTCTTCCTGACTCTCGGCCGTGCCGAAAGGAGGCGAGCCTGCGCCGGTCCGCTCTCGAACCTTAAACGATTTGCACCGACAATAGACCGACCCGCCGTACCTCGCAGAACTTAGTCCCCTTATCGCGCTCCCAACCTGCTGGATGCGGAAACAAGACATTCTAACAGGAGGTATGGCGACTTGCGAAAACGACGGGCGGCGGGAAGCGACGTCAGCACCCGACGAAGTTCCTTTCCGTTCAACCTGTGTGGCCACCCAGCGTCTCGGCGAACCAGTCAGCAATATAATCGCGCCCGTAAGACATATTGTCAGCGCCGACATGCTCGACCCCGCCCTCGCGTTCGGTGAAGATCTTGAGTTCGCGCCGGGGGCTGTTGACCAGTTGCGCGTAGCAGTCATGGGCATATTCCACGCTGATCTGGCGGTCATGCGCGCCGTGGGTGACCAGGAAGGGCACGCGCACGCCGTCCATGCGGCCATTGAGGTTCATCTCCTCGGATTTAGCGAGGAAATCCTCCATGTCTGTCGCACCGAATGCCCAGAACACATGCGCCCAGTAGTGCGGTACGGGGTTCTCGCCTTCGCGGCGGATGCGCTTGTCCTGCACTTCCCGCCAATTGTGGTTGGCGCCCCAGCAGGCACCGCTGGCGAAGCGCGGCTCGAAGGCGACGGCGCGCGGCGCGAAGTGGCCGCCGAGCGAGATGCCCGTCATGCCGATGCGCTTGGGGTCGGCATCCGGCTGGGTCTCCAGCCAGTCGACCGCTTTCGATGCCCAGTTTTCGCTATGCGGATCGACCGGCAGATTGTGCAGCCGCAGCGCCTCGCCGGTGCCGGGCTGATCGACGCAGAGCGTGGAGACACCGCGTCGGGCCAGCGCCTCGGGCAGGCGCGACCAGTAGAGCAGTTCCTTGCAGCTATCGAGGCCATTGCAGTAGACGACCACCGGCCGCGGCCCCTCGCCGGGCGCCCGCGTGTAGAGCGCCGACATCATGCTGCCATCGCCGAGCGGGATCTCCACCCGTTCGCGGTTGATCTTGCCGAGATCGGTCGACTGGGCGAAGATCGACAGCGCCCGGGCGTAGGTTTCCTCGCGCCCCGGGGAACCATGGCCCTGCATCCGCTCCGCCACGAAGAGGTAGAGCGCAGCCCGCTCCAGCTTCTCGGATGCCGAGATGGCCCGGCCCTTTGCGATGTCCTCATCGGCAAGGCTGACCAGCGTATCCGCCACGCGTACCCATTGCGCCATGAACTGCGGCGTACCGGCGTCAGCGCCGCTGGCGGCGGCATCCTTGATCGGCTGGCACATATCGACGATTTCGCCGATGCGCCCGCCGCTCTCCAGCGCGATGGCGACCGAGAGGTTCCAGATGTAGTTGGGGAAATATTCGAACAACGCCACGGATCAGGCCTCCACTGCCACGAACAGGCCGGGATTGGCCTCCGGATGGGGCATGGTCTGCGGACCGCCGACGCCGATTCCCCACTGATCCATCACGCGCGGCGCGGGCACATGGACCTTGGGCTCATGCGTTTCGAAGTCCACGTCTTCCAGTTCAGCCGTATATTCAACCGCGAAGCCCGAGGGCGTGACAAAGTAGGAGAAGGTATTGTCGCCGGCCGTATGGCGCCCCGGCCCCCAGCGAATATCGGTCTTGTTCTGCTTGAGGCGGCTGATGCCCGCCATCATCCCGTCGACATCGGTCATGTCATAAGCAACGTGATTGAGGCAGGGCGGCCCAGGCAGCAGCGCGATGCGGTGATGCGCGCTGTTGCAGCGCAGGAAGCACATGAAGTCGCCAAGCCAGTCGGAAACCTTGAAGCCCAGCACATCGCAGAAGAAGCGCACGGCGGCCTGATGATCCGGCGAATGCAGCACGATATGGCTGATCTTGACCGGCAGGCCTTCCCAGCGCGTGATCTCGCGCGCCTCGCCACGTGCGACATCGGACGAGACCTCCATCAACAGGCCATCCGGCGTGAAGAAGCGGAAGCCATGGCCGCCGCCGGGCGTCCTCAAATCCTGCGGCTCGCTCACCAGCTTGGCCGCCGAGGCGCGCACCCTCTCGCACAGCGCATCGACATCGGCGCGGCTATTGGCAGCCAGGGCGATCACATCGACACGGTTCTCGTCGCTCGGCCGCAGGCGGACGACATGATGCTCGTCATGCCCCTGCGTCTTGAACCATGCCATGCCATCGTCGCTGGGCACGCGCTCAAGGCCCCAGTGGCCCTCATAGAAGCTGGACTCGGTGGCAAAATCGGTGACGGCATAGCCAACATAGCGAATTTCAGTGACGCGGCTCATCTTCAGTTCCTTTCAAATCGGCTCGGCGGTGCGCTCGAACATTTCGGTGGTGGCCTTGGCGTTGTCGACAGGCGGGCCTTTTCCGATCTGGCCCATGCAAATGGCGAGGCTGGCGCGCACGATGTAGGCGCAGCGCTCGAAGCGGCGATCATGATATGCCGCGAACGCTTCTTCGACGGAGGCGTGACGGGCCAGTTCCTCGGCGAGCACGATACTGTCTTCGATCGCCATGCCGGCGCCCTGCCCCAAATGCGGCGTGGTGGCGTGGACGGCGTCGCCGATCAGCACCACCCGCCCCTTGCTCCACGGGCCTTCGACCAGCATGCCTTCCAGCGGACGATAGACGACCTCCTCGTCATCGACGATCTGCTCGGCCAGCGCCTGCAAGGCCGGGGCGCAGCCGGCGAGCTTGGCGCGCATCGCTGCAGCCAGGCCCTCGCGCGGATACCAGGGATTGCCCGGCTCCGGTGTGGTGACATACAGATACATGAGGTCCGGGCTGATCGGCACGAGACCGGCGCCAATCGGCCCGTTATAGACCTGCAGCGCATCGAGATCGGCCGGGCGCGGGAGATTATAGCGCCACACGGCCTGCCCTGTGAACTGCGGCTTTTCTGCGTCCGGCAGGATCATCTCACGCGTCTTGGAAAAGACGCCATCCGCGCCGATCACCAGATCGAAACGGCCTGCGCTGCCATCCGAGAACGCCACCTCGACGGCGTCATCCCCGTCGCTGATCGCTTGCGCCGTCACGCCCAGGCGAATCTCGGCGCCGGCGCTTTGTGCCGCATCGCCCAGCACCTTCTGGAGCTGCCTGCGGCCGACGCCCAGATTGGCGGGATAATCCGGCAGCAGGCGCGGCGATGGCACCCGCGCCACCTGGACGCCGTTGGGCGCGAACACCTCGACGGCATCGAAACCGACGCCGGCCGCGGCATAGTCGTCCAATATGTCCAGCATGTGCGCCGCGCGGAGGACATTGCCCTGCTGGATGATGCCGACCCCATAGACGCTCCAGCTGGGATCACGCTCGATCACCGTTACGGAGAACCCCTGCTTGCGCAGCGCGATGGCCGAGGTCAGGCCACCAATGCCGCCGCCGATGACGAGAATGTTCTGGCTCTGCATGGTCTATGTCCGATGATTATGTTGATGAGAGGGGCGAAGCGCGGATGCAGGCACAGCATGTGCGGCAGCTTTCGACCTCCCTCTCCGCGCGCATGGCAGCCCTGAAGCGGGCCTTAGGCCTGTTCTATCGCCGCGTTGAAAATCTGAAAAATGAATTGTTCAGATACAGTTCCATCCAGATTATGGATGGGTCATTCGGCCTAGAGGATATGGTGCATCTGCCGCACCAGCCAGAGGATCCCGGCGTCATTCGCACGGGCGGCATGATATTGGACCATTTCCCGAAGCGGCGGCAGGCCAAGGGGATCCGGGCGCACGACGATGGGCAATTGATCGATAAAGGCATCCGCGAGCCGCTTCTGCAGGAAGGACACGCGCATCGTCCCCACGATCAGGCTGGGCACGCTAGAAAAGCTGTTCGTCGTGAGTTCCGTGCGCTGCTTGTCCTGCTGCGGAAAAACCTGCTGCTCTGCAAAAGTGCTCTCGCGCGACTGGCCGAAGCGAACGGCGACATGGCCCAGCGAGAAGAGCGTCTCGCGATCCAGCGGCCCCGCCAGCGCCGGATTGCCCGCCCAGCCGATGACGACATGCTCATCTTCCAGGAGCATCTCGCTGGGGTGCGCGGGGGATAGATATTGCTCGGGGCAGATGACCAGATCGACCTCGCCCTTCTCGAGAAAGCTCGTCGCGTCAGGCCCTGTCGGGTAGGCATCAATGCGGATACCCGGCGCGATCGTCCCGAGGCTGCGCATCAGCGGGCCGATCAGCACAGTCATCATATAATCCGACACGCTGATGCGGAACCGACGGTTGGAGATCGCCGGATCGAACGTGCTGGATGTCGACAGGATCTGGTCCGCTTGCTCGATCAACTGGGAGACCAGCGGTTGGAGGCTCTCGGCATAAGCGGTCGGGACCATGCGCCGGCCGACCTGGACCAGCAGGTCGTCCGCAAAATATTCGCGCAGACGGGTGAGCGCCGCACTCATGGCCGGCTGGCTGATATTGACCCGCGCCGCAGCACGCGAGACGCTGCGTTCATCGAGCAACACGCTGAGCGCGTAGAGCAGGTTGAGATCAAGACCCTTGAACCGCATGGCCGGACCCATCTCATGTCAGCAGCGCGCTGGCCAGCGCAATCCCTGCCAATTGTTGGACAGCGCGCATTTGATTGTGGATCGCCCCGCTGTTCTCAGACCGGGCGATGCCGTCCGCCTTTAGCGCCTCCTGCCGGGCAGAAGATCGCCATATTTCTTCTCGAGCTTCTTGGTGAACTCGTCGCGCTTGCGCAATTCGGTGAGCAGGCCGTTGACGTCAAAGGCGGCGACTTGAGAGCGAATAAGGTCGGCCCCCTCCCGCCCCCACTGCGCCCGCTCCTGTTCGGTAACCGGCTTGACGAAGCCCCCGTGCAGCACCGCGTCGGGATAGAAACTGCCGGCAGGCGTGCCGCTGAACGGAGGGACATAGCGCGACACGGCACTGGGATCGCGCTCGATCTCATGCTCGGGCTGGGCAAGGCCCACCGGCATATCGTTAAGACGGCCGACCAGCTGATAAGCGCCATAGCTCACCAGATTTCGGCCATTGGGCGGACCGTCACCGAAGCCGGGGCGCGGCTGACCCGGCTCCGACTTGCGGACCATGTCCGTCCCCATCCACAGCACCGGGACATGCTCTTCATCGAAGATTTCGCGGACCAGCGGCAGCATGGTCTGCTGTGACGGGCCGTGCGAGGTAAGGAAAATAATGCGACGGAACCCCTGACGAATGAGCGAGCGGGTCAATGCCTTGAGATAGGGCAGGCTGTCGGATGTCGAGACATACACCGTGCCCCTACTGGTCGTCGTCCCGCCGGGATAGAAATAAGCGAGGTAGGGCATCACGAGCCCGTCCGCTTTCTCGGCCAGTTCCTGCGCATAAGCGAGCGGAATGACATATTCGACATCCGTCGGATTGCCGCCATTCTGCTCGACCGGGCCAACCGGCACGAAGATGACATCGTTGCGCTTAAGATAGTCTTCCACTTCCCACCCGGTCAGCGTCGTCATCAAACGCGAGCGCATCTTGGGTGCCGGCTTTGCTGCTGTCTGCTGCGCGCCGGCCTGGCTCTGGGCCAGCGCAGGTTCGGCTCCCGAGAAAAGCAGCGCGGCCAGACCGGCCAGGGACAGCGCTCTTACGGCAGGCTCAAATGGTCGCTTCATAACATCCTTGCTCCTCGTTGATATCGATCAGGGGAAAAGCCGGCAGATCTCGCCGCGCAGATCCGTCCCGAGTTCCACCGCGCCGGGGTGATCCGAGGAGAACCGCGCATAGGCGCGACGATCCTTCTGGTAGACCGGCCAAACGGGCAGCTTTGCGCCATTTGGATTTCCGGTCTTGGCGAAATTGGTCCAATATTCGACCATCAGAACAGAGAGACGGCGGTCGGCCGCCTTGTAATCGGCAGCCGAAAACCCCGTGGTCAGCAGATTGCCGAACACATAGGGCACCTCGAACGAATGCGCAGCGCCCCGCGCCTCACGGCCGGGCACGAACTGCTCGAACTGATAGTGCCAGACCGGCCCTCCCGCTCTTGCCGATGCCGCTGCGATCTGCACGGCGCCGCAGCGAAAGCTGCTGTCGGTCGAGAATTGCTCCGCCACCGTCCCCATCAGGCGATCGAGCGCCGGCGGCATCGCGGCGGACAAGCCATAAGCCGCGCGGGCCGCAGCCGCATTCGCACCGAACGCGCTGGCCATCGCAGCATCGAGCTTGTCCGGCGGCAGAACCGCCAGCCCTTCCCGCGCGTTGCTGCCGATCAGCAGCGGGATGGGCTTGCGCCGCTGGTCAGAGATGGCGTCCGTGGCGGCGCGGGTGATGATGTAGCCATCCTGCACTGGCGAGAAGCGCGCGCCGGATCGGCCAGCCGCCTGCGCCATCTGGATGACCGTCGCCGTATCCAGGCCACGCAAGGCCGATAACGGGAGGCCGTTGGCGAAGCTCTCGCCCTCCCGCTCCGCATCAGCCAGATTGATGGGCGCAATGCTGCTACGCGCCGCGCCGCTCTGGATGATGGCACGCGCGAACAGCCCGTCCGTCACATCGGAGGTCACCAGATCAAGAACGCTGGCGCCGCCGGCCGACTGACCAAAAAGAGTGACATTGGCCGGATCACCGCCGAATTGCGCGATGTTCGCCGCAACCCATCGCAGCGCGGCGATCTGGTCTTCCAATCCGAAATTGCCGGAGGATTTATGGAGCGAGTCTGCTGTCAGCTGTGGATGCGCGAAGAAGCCGAACGCGGCGAGCCGATAGTTGAGCGTGACCACGATGACCCCGTGCCGGGAGAGGGCAACACCATCATAGGTCGGGCTACTGCCCATGCCGTTCTGAAAACCGCCGCCATGGACCCAGACCATGACTGGCAGCTTTGGATCCGCCGACACATGTGGCACCCAAATGTTGAGGGTCAGGCAATCTTCGCTGCTGATGCTGGATACCGCGGTTTGCCCGCGCAGCGGCGCCTGAGCACAGGGTGGACCATAATGGTCGGCCTGCTTCACGCCGGCCCAGGCGCGCGGCGGGGCCGGTGATCGCCACCGCAGCTCTCCGACCGGCGGCGCCGCATAGGGCACGCCCAGATAGGCTGCCCCGGTTTCGGTGGCGACGCCCTGAATTTGCCCCTGTGCCGTCGCGACATGCAGTGCCGCCAGCCCGGGCACCTGAGCGTGAAGGAGGGAGGCAGATGAGAGCTCCAGACCCAGAATTGTCAGGCTCGTGCCGAGCCGTTTCATCCCTGCCAATGCGCGCATCTGCCCCTCCCCACTGCAGTCAGTTTTCAGAACCTCTAGAGATCGAAGCGGACCCCGACCCTGAAGCTCTGGCCCAGCAGATCGTACCAGGCGTTGTTATTGACGGCGGGGAGCGGCGGCTCCTGGTTCAACAGGTTGTTGACCGTGCCATAGATCTGCACCTTCCGGTCTTGCGAACCCACATTGTAGGCCACGCTCAGGTTTACATAGCCGCGCGCTGGGACGATGTTGTTGCTGATGCTGTTGATCAGCGTCGGGCTGTAGCCCGGCTCGTCCGGCCCGATGAAGGCGTTGTTGAACTTGCTCCGGCTGATCCAGCGGAAGTTGACGCTCGTTTCCAACCGCGTGCCGCGATAGGCGAGAGAAGTGTTCACCACCCACTTCGGCACGCCAGCTGTCCCGCCGAAGATCGCACCGGTCTGCCCCGCACGGTTCACACCATTGGGGTAGGCCAGCGAAACGTCGAAGGTCGAGCGATATTCCAGCGTGCGGGTGGCTTGTGCGCTGAGCGTGATGCGCCCTTGCGCACCGGCGAATATCTCATCGACCGGCTGCATGTAGGACAACGCCATGTCGATGCCGCGGGTCTTGAATTCGGCAAAGTTGGCGTTCTGCGCCAACACCGAGAGCACAGCGCCGTTCGCAGGATCGTTATTGGCGAAGGTGATCAGCGAGCAATAGGGGCTGCTCAGATCCGCCGTGCCCGTGCCCAGACAGTTGGTCAGCGACGTGCCCGCTCCGGTTGCGCCGATGGCGTCCTGGACCTTGATCTGGAAATAGTCCGCCGAGATGTTCAGCCGCGACAGGAATTGCGGGTTGAACACAGCACCTACACTAAACGTCTTGGCGATTTCCGGGGTCAGGCCGGCATTGCCGCCCGTGACGACGTCATACGCATAAGAGGGCTGCCCGGCGAACCCGGCGCGGGGATCGGCATAGATCGGGCGGGGCACAGTCGCCACCGCCGCCGTGAACAGTTCTGTCAGGCTGGGTGCGCGAATATCCCGCGAGAGCGTGCCCCGGAACAGAATGTCGGGGATCGGTTTCCAGACCAGACCCGCTTTCCACGTCGTCACCTCGCCTGAGACGCTATAGTCCGTCAGGCGGATGGCACCGTTGAATTCAAGCGAGCCCGTGACCCAGTCCGCACTCAACAGCGGAATGATCGTCTCGAGATAGGCCTCCTTGACCGACTGGCTCGCCTTCGGAAAATCGCGGGGTGCGCGCGCCATGAAGGCACCGGCCTGGCTCAGATCGTCCGCGTCGGTGACGAAGGTTTCACGCCGGTAGGAAGCGCCGATGCCTGCCGAAACCGGCCCCGCCCACAGCGCAAACAGATCCCCATTGAGGTTGGCATTCGCCTCGAACAAGGTTGTTTCTGCCACTGCGTGGGTCGTGCCGAACGCGTAATTGTAGGCTGCCGGCGAATAGCTGGCACGCCCGAGAATGTTGATCGGCTGACAGCCGGCCGCGCGCGCCGCGGCATTTGCGCAGACGATCTGCCCGTTCAAGGTTACGGCATTGACCGCGTTCAGGAAATTCGCGGTGATGGGCGTATTGGCCTGGTCCAGCGAGCTTCTGTTACGGCCATATTGAACGGCCGCATCCCACCGCCAGGAACCACCCAGCTCGCCGCGCAAGCCGCTGGACAGGCTGTAGGTCTTACTGGCGTTGCGCAGGATCGGCGGGCCGAAATCATTGCCGAGATAGCCGACCGTCAACGACCCGTTGGCGGGGATGAGCGCGAACTGGGCTGGCGTCAGCGCCTGCTGCAAATAGGGATTGTTGCGGCTGATCGAGAGGAAACCGGTCGTCCCGCCCGTCGCCGCTCTAATCTGGGCGCTGATATTCTGCGCCTCGGTGTTGGAGTAGAGTCCGCGCGCCCATAACGTCAGGCTGTCGGAGAGATCATATTCGGCATGTGCCGCGAGATTGTAGCGCTGCGTGTTGGCGCGGAGCACCTGATAGGGCGACACATTGGTTCCGCCGACCATGTTGGTGCCGATCTGGCCCTGATAGAGCCCGGCATTGAAGGGCGCAGTCGTCACGGTTCCGTTCGGCCCGACGACGAACTGCAGATTACGCAGCGCCGCTGGATTGCCGGCAGCGGTCGGGCTGATCAGGCCGCCCGTCGTCAGCATGCCGAAAATCACATCGTCGGTAATCAGGTTGGCCGGCAGTCCGGCGGCCCGACTGTTCGGCAGCGTGACGCTGCTGACGTTCCGCCTTCCCCAGGGCCGCTTGTCATTGAAAAGATCGGTGCCGTCATTGCTGCCATATTCGCCGCCAATGACGAAACGCCCGCGACCGCCCGCGAACTGCGTTCCGAATGCAAGCGAGGCGAACATGTCATCGGCGTCGCCATATTTGGTCTGCCCCCATTGCACCGAACCCTTGACGCCATCCAGCCGGGTATTGAGCTGCAGGTTGAGCACGCCAGCAACGGCATCCGAGCCATAAGCCGCAGACGCGCCGCCCGTCACCACGTCGATGCGCTGGATCAGGGCCGAGGGAATGAGATTGAGATCGGTCGCGCCGGCCACCGCCGAGCCGGGCACATTGACGGCTGGCAAGCGCATCCGGTCCAGGAGGACCAACGTGCGCACCGCGCCCAGGCCACGCAAATCGGCATTGTTCGCGCCGGAATTGCCGATGCCGCCGCTTTCCGGAGCCTGACTGCGCCGGAAGGACGGAACCTCGTTGATGACGTCGGCGACGTTAACCGCCGCCCTGTCCTGCAACAGCTCTGCGCCGATGACGACGGTCGGACTGGGCGCAATAAACCCTGCACGATCAATGCGCGAAGCGCTGACGATGATCTGCTCGACGCCACCTTCTTGCGACGATGCCGAAGACTGCGGCGCAGCCGTGGATGATGTTTGAGACTGAGCTATTGCCCCCATGGGCGTGGCGATGATTATCGCGCTGCCACCGGCAAGCATCCATGCTTTCAGGCGCACATTCCCTCTCCCTGTTTGCCCTTATTGGTTTTACCAGTTTGCACGACAATATAGCAATTGCAATGACAATTTGGTCAGCATGCCAGACAGAGAAATGATGACTGCGCAGCCGAGAACTGTAGGACCAAAAGCTTTCCAAATATCAGATTCTACTCGGATTTTATTGCAGGACCGGTGGAACGGCACGGCCAACGGGATACCGACCGACATTTGCCTGACCAATAAATCGGGTTCAATGAACGCCGACTCGCCCACCCCATCATTTCAATTCGTCGATCATCTCGAGTGCGGATCTCACGATGGCGTCTTCGGCGCAGCCCGGCTGCAGGCGAGACCCAATGACCTGAAAGGTCAAATGCGAGCGCGCAGCGTCGGAATAAATATAGCCGGAATTGGCCGATCCGTTGGCCAGCGAGGTCATCATCAATTGCAAGCCAGGGGTGGAACGCTTGAGACGCGTGCCGATCTCGCTGTAGACCTCGCCATTGATCGCGCTGATATAGACCGGGCCGATCTTCAGCATGCCCGCGCGGATCGTCACCGGTTCCCCGTCGGCATAAGGCGGAGCGGCGCCTTCCCGGACGGGATTGTCCCGGTCCAGCCGGTCTCGCCCCGGACATTGCAACTGCCTGACCGCGCCCGCAATCATCCCCTGCCGGCTACGCGCCAACTTGCCGAAATGCATGAGATCAATGGCGCTCTCCCCGAGAAGCGCTCCCCCTGCCGCGACGATCTGGCTGACGTCCTCGACCGCAGCAAGATAGTCCGCCTGCCTTTGTGCTGGCACACGGCTGCCCAACGCGGCCATACGGTCTGCCATCGACACTCCAGCGCTCGGCTGGCCCTCTGCCAGTCGCGCGAGAACGCGCATGTCCGACGCGCCGGGCACGCCCGTGCGCACGCGACTCAATCTATTCTGCGCCCGCGTGAATCTGGGGTTCTGGTCGCCGGAAGCGCCTTGCGCGAAAATTGCCACCGTGGCGTCGCCATAGCGCCGCTCGATATAGCGCGAGGCTTCGCCCGGCACGTCCGCGCTCACCACGCCCGACATGTAGAAATTGATCGGGTGCATGGCGTAGTTGAGATAGACGCCGATCGGTAGGCCATCCTCCCCCAGCGCTTCAAGAATTGCCAGTGTCTTGTCGGATGGTCCGTCAGGATTGGGCCCCTGGGTCCAGCGGTTGTCCCGCAACAGGTCGCGATTGATGTTGAGGTCAACCTGCGTCGTGCCAAAGCCGATTGTGGCAGGCCGCAACGCGGTCTTGGCCATTGTCACCGCCTTGACGATGGCCGTGCCCGCGTCCAGCCCCGCACCCGCGCGCAAGCGCGACGAGCCGGATGCGCTATGCGTGTGAGTGGCCGACACGACGAAATTCTCTTGCGGGCACCCCGCGATCTTTGCTGCTTGGGCAATCGCCTGCCCCGCGACCGCGTCCGACATGCCGATCAGATCGGCCCCAACAAGGACTGCGCAGCTCTTGCCATTGGCAATAAAAAGGGCGCGGACGTAGAGCGGATCACGAATGATGTCGCCGGGGCTGAGCGTAGATGCATCCGGTGTGATCTCGACTTTCGCCGCCCCCGCCTTCCACGCGCTATCCTGAGCGGCCGCCGCCCCCCATGCGACAAAGGCAGTGGCGCCAAGCAAAGCCGCGCGAACCAGAATTTTCATTACAGACCCCTCCCCTGAATGAGTCGGCCCTCAGCCGCCCGAGACCGAGCCTCGCCGCACGCGCTGCACGAACACCGCGCCCCGGCCGGCGGCTGCAATCTCGTCCTCCGGCGCATCGACTTCGACATAGCCGATCGCGTTGGTCATCCTATCGAGCAGCGGTATCAGCCGCGCATAGTTCAGGACGCCATCGCCCGGCGGGACCAGCCGGTCATGGTCCGATGGCCCGCGCGATGGATCGACATCCTTGAAATGCATGGCGAGGACGCGCGGCCCCAGCGTGCGGATTAGCGAAAGCGGGTCCGCGCCGCCCAGGACGGCCCATGCCAGATCGATCTCGAAATCTACTTCGCCGGGTGCAAACCGCTCCGCGATCAACGCGAGCGGGGCCTCTCCCTCGAGTGGAACATGATCCCAACCGTGATTGTGGAAAGCCAGACGCACGCCTGCGTCGCGTGCCGCGTGGGAAAGGTCGTTCAGTCGCGGGAGCCACGCCTCTAACGCCGCGCGCGTCGTTTTGCCCGGGACAGCCCCCTCGAAGAACACCGGCGCGGCCGATTGCGCGACAATCGTTGCGCCGATCTTGCGCGCTGTGGCCATCTGCATTGCCGGCGCCACGCCGTAACCCAGCCGCACGACGCCGACCGACAGACCGGCATCCCGCACCATCGCGGCGACCTCGACCGGATCAGGCGCCGGCGGCTGGCGGGGGGAGAGCGCGGCGAGCGGGAAACCGAAATGGCTGTACCCCATCGCTTTGGCGGCCTTGAGGGTCCCCGCATAGTCGCGCTGGAGCGCCTGCGCGACGGTGATGCTCGCCAGTCCGAGCGGCCTCGCTTCTGCCGCGGGCCGAACCAGCGAAGGCGTGCATCCTGCTGCGAACGCAGACACCGCGCCCGCCACTACAGCGCGACGGGCAACGCCAGAATCCGGCTCAGTTGCCAACCGGTTCGACCTCAATGGCGGAAACCACCGCCTCGCCAACGGAAGCCTTGAACTGCAGCGTCAGCATCTGGCCCGTCACATCGACGTCGAACGTCTCACGCACGGCCGTGCGGACGGCGCCAGCCCGGGCGCGAATGTCATAGGCTTGCAGGACCGGCCTGCCATTGGCGGTGACGCTGAACCGCCGCTCGCCGACGCCCTTGTCTGGCTCCACAAAGCTCAGCGTGACGCGGTAGCGGCCGTTGGCGGCGGGGATGCGGTATTGGAAATCCTCCCCCTGCCGGAAACTCGCGACCACGTCGCGCCGATCCGTCCCGCTGATCTCGGCAACGACGGCCTGACGGCCACGCCCGCCGGGCTGATCGGTCGTGCCTGCCGTACCGCCAACGAAGAAATCATCCGAGCCGAACTGCACGTCCGCGCGCGCGGCGACGAGCGCGCCACTGTCGATGCGGAAGCTGCGGGCCTGCGCCGGCGCGACGGTCCAGTCGATCCGATCCATGACCGGGCCGGACGGGAACACGCCACGGGCTTCGATGACATTGCCGCCCTGCTTCAGGCGCACGGCCGGCCATACGCATACACTGTCGGGGCAATCCTTCAGACCGCCCAGCGTGCGGCCATTCACCGTGAGCAGGGTCTCCGGGGCATTGCTGTAAACGCGAATGTCGGTGACGGGATAGGCGCGGTCCACATAGCGACGGCCGTTGATGTGGACGGTCGGCTTGTCGGACCAGTTCGCGCGATAGAAGTAGAAAATGTCCTTTCTGATCTTGCGATCATAGGTGACGATGCCCTTGGTATTGATGTCCTGCGCATCGCCCTCGCGCCGCACCGTCGAGCCGAAATCGAAGCCGTTCCACAGCCAGATGCCCCAAAGATCGCGCCGATCCTTGAGCACCTTCCAGCTCTGCTCATGATACCAGGAGAAGAAGGCTTCCGGCTGGGTCCGCCCAGCAGATTCAATCGGGCCGCCCAGCGGATCGTCCGATGCCATGTTGGCCGCGCCGCCAGCCCCGATCTCGCTGATCGAAATCGGCTGATCGGGTCGCTTGGCGCGCAGTTCATCGAGATGCGCGCCAAGCTGATCCGGCTCGCCATAATACCAGCCATAATAGCGGTTGGCGCCGACGGCATCGACCGACTCCGCAACGGGCGGCACGTCCGGCATGCCCCGGCCTTCACAGCATTGCGCCAGCACGACCGGACGTAGCGGATCGACCGATTTGGCCAGCGCGTTCAGCTCATCGAGCAGCGGACGCGGATTGGCCAGCACCTCCGGTGGGCGGCCCAGAAAGTCCGGCCGGCCCGGGCCGAAATCCACTTCATTGGCGATGCCCCACACCGCGACCGAGGCGTGATTGTAATTCTGCTTGATGAGATCCTGCAATTGCATCCGCGCATTTTCACGGATGCCCGCTGGCGCTTCGGTCTGGTCGCGGGCATTGGTCCATGCCGTCACCAGCGCGATCTCGTCCCACAGGATGAGGCCATAGCGGTCTGCGAGGTCGTGGATCGGCTGGCCGTGCTGATAATGGGCGAGGCGCAGGGAATTGGCGCCCATATCGCGCATGATGTCCACCGTCTCTGCCACGTCCTTGGGCGTCATGGCCCAGTCGGCGGCTTCATTGTCCTGATGCAGCCCCACGCCTACGAGCGGCGTACGCTTGCCGTTGAGGAAAAAGCCCTCCTTCGGGTCGAGCCTCAGCGTGCGGATGCCGAAGGGCTGGTCCAGTGCATCGAGCAGTTCGCCGGTGGCAGACCGCATCTCGAAGCGCAGCGTGTGGAGATAGGGATCGGCCGTGCCGTTCCACAGATGCGGATCGGCGACGACCAGCGTGCCGCGCATCTCCCTGACCGCGCCGGCGGCCAGCTGCGCCGTCTCGCGCCATGTCGCGACCGCCTTGCCGCGATGATCGAGCAATTGCGCGTCGATCGTCACCGGCTGCGCGGAGGCGCTGTCGTTTCTGAGCCGCGCGAGCAGATCGATGGTCGCCCGACCGCTCTCGACGCTGCGGGTCGCGGCGTAGATGCCCGGCCCGCCATGATCGAGCATGTCGATATGGACCGGATTGGTCATGACGAGACTGACGGGCCGATACAGCCCGCCCCGCACAAAGAAATCGCCGGTCATCGGCAGCACGTCCGCGGTGCTGTTGCCAAGGCGCGGCTGGGTGTTGTCGACTTTCACGTAGAGCGAATTGGGCTCGCCGAAGCGGATCACGCTGGTGGCATCCAGGCGGAAGCGACCAAACGGATTGCGATGCTCACCCAAGCGCACGCCATTCAGCCACACCTCGGCCGTCCGGCTGGCTGCATCGAATTCCAGAAAGGCGCGCTTGCCCGCATTCGCCGCGGCGGGCGTGAAGGTCAGCTGATACCAGCCGACGCCCTGGATCTTGTTGACTGTCTCCGCCGAATTCACATGTGTTTCCGGGTCGGAGAGATAATAGCCGACGCGATTCCAGCTGTGCGGCACCGAGACCGGCTTCCAGTTCTCCGGCTTCGGGTCATGCGCGGCGGGACCGGCCTCGCCGACCAGATTGAACTGCCAGCCGTCCGCCAGCGCCATTCTGGTGCGCACGTGCTCGCTGGCCTGATCGCTGGACGACACCGCGTCGCGGGCAAGCGATGGGGAGGCATGGCTCGTTGCAGCGAGCGCCAGAACCAGCGCCATCGATGTCATCATCCGCATATCTATCTCGCCTTCTTCATGTCCTAGTGCGCGTCTTCAGGCAGGAGTTCGCCGGTCAGTCGCGCGCCGCGCCACCTGCGGGACGCTGGGCGGGCGCGGCACGGAAGAACGCCAGCCTGCGCTCGTCCGGCCAGGCAGAGATATGTGCATCAGCCCCGAGTTCGAGCAGGCGCGGACGGGCCGGGTCGAACGTCACCCATTTGAGTTGCTGCGTGTCCGGCTTCCCCGAGCGGGCAAAGGCGACGAGCGAATCCGTCATCGCGCTGCTGAACGCGCGGTCTGCCTGGGACCAGTCCCGCATGGGGCGGAAGCGATTGAAGCTGTCGATCGTGGAGAGCCAGAACGGCACTTCCGAGGTGTGGTAGGCGCCCGCCGTCGCGGGATCGAGGTCGGGGATGTGCACCCCGGCCGGGTAGGAATGCGGGCGGGCGAACATATAGCTGTAAACCGGGGCCTTGCCTTTCGCGACCTGCGCCCGCGCCCAGGCATCCATCGCCGCCGCCATCGTCCCGTCCCGGTCCGCAACCCGCGCCTGCGCTTTCGCTTCAGCATCGCTCGCCGCGGGGTAAAGCTTCAGGAAGGCGTCCGCACGACCGCCGAAGACGGCCGCAGCCCGCGCCTTGTAGTCGGCCAGCGTCTGCACCGGGCCAAGGCCGCCGAGCGATTCATCGCGCGTGAAGCCGAGCACGAGCGGGACATCGCTCTGGGCGGAGCGGTTGAAAGCCTCGTCGATGGGATAAGGCAGCACATAGCCATCTTCGATCGGGCCGACCGGCGGAGATCCGGGCACGCGCGGCACGACCAGCCGGTCGGCGGGCATGGCGCGAAGATCAGCGAGGTTGCTGCCCTTCCAGATGACCTGCAGCCGCACGCCATCTTGCTCGGCCTGCGCCAGGGGACGCATGGCACCCGGCCCCGCCGAGCCGATGAGCGCACCGCTCATGCCCACGGCGCGCTGGAAAAGACCCTTGGCAAGCGGGCTGGCCTGCAAAGCGAGAACCGACATCGACCCGGCCGACTGACCAGCAATGGTCACATTGGAAGGATCGCCGCCAAATTGCGCGATGTTCTCCTGCACCCAGCGCAGCGCGGCGATCTGGTCCAGGAAGCCATAATTGCCCGATGCTTTATGCCCCGATTCAGAGGTCAGTTCGGGATGCGCGAAAAAGCCAAGGGGGCCGACGCGATAATTGAGATTGACGAAGACAACGTCCCGCGTGGCGACAGTCTCGCCACCGTACAGCGCCATGCTGCCCGCGCCGATGAAGAAGCCGCCCCCATGCAAGAAGATGATCACGGGCGCCTTGTTGAGTCCCTGCTTGGCCCAGATGTTGAGATAAAGGCAGTCTTCGCTGGTGACTTCCGCGCCGGAATACTGATTGGTCAGGATGCCGCGCTGCTGCTGCATGCATTGCGGGCCGAACCGGTCGGCATGATAGATGCCCTTCCAGGCCGTCACCGGCTGGGGCGCCCGCCAGCGCAAATCCCGTACCGGCGGTGCGGCATAAGGCACGCCCAGAAACGCGCGAACGCCGGAGGGCAGCATCCGTCCCTCAATCGCCCCCGCCTGCGTCGTCACCCGCGGCTCGGAGGCGCCAACGGCCTCCCCAGCCAATGCCGGGGAGGCCGCCGATAACGCGCCGAGGAAAAAGAGGCCAGGACCACGCCATTGCTGAATGAACCCTCTCAAACGGGCAATCGTCATGGTACTGTCCTCTCTTTCAGTTCTGTTTCGTTCCGTTGATCGGAACGGTTTTAGTTGCTGGCTCCAAAACCGACCCGGAGGCGGACGCCGACATAGCGCTGATAGTTGCGCGGAACCTGCTGGATCAGCGTCGGGGCCGAGTATCCATTGCCCGTATAATCGGTGATGGACGTCAGATACGCCTTGTTGAACAGGTTGTTGACGAAGAACGACAGATCCCAGTTCACAGCGCCCGTGCTGCGCAGGCCAATGCTGGCATTGGCGATGCCATAGGCATCGAACTTGGTGAGCGGGTTGCGATCCAGCGAGAAGTTGACATCATCCTGCCAGGCATAGTTTGCGCTCATATAGGCGTTGATCTCGGTGCCCTGAATGGGCGCCTCGTACACGCCACCGACATTGAACTTGAAGTCCGGCGAATTGGCGAGACCGACGCCGGCCAGATCCTGCACGAACGTGGTCGTGCCCGGAATGGCGACGCAGCCCTGCGCAACCGTCTGACCAGGATAGCAGCTCGCGCCCGGGAATTCGCGGATCTTCGCGTCGACGTAAGCGGCCGAACCATAGAGATTGAGGTTCGGAGTCGCCCGAATGGAGCCCTCGAACTCGATACCCTTGGTGCGCAGCTTACCGACATTCTTGAGAATGAATTGCGGCGCACCGGCGATGAATTCCGCGCTCTGCGCCTGGAAGTCGTCATAGTCGGTCCAGAAGCCGGTGATCGCGAACGATCCACGGTTGCCCCAGAAGCGACCCTTCATACCGACTTCGTAAGATACGGAATGCTCGGGCTTGACGAGATTGTCGATCCGCGACTGGTTGAAGCCGGACGAGATATCGTAGGCCTGCCCCTTATAGCCCTTGGCGATGGCGGCATAGACCATCACTTCGTCGCTCACGAACTGCTGTAGCGAGGCCTTGCCGGTGACAGCCGTGTCGCTCCGCTGATCTTCATACACCACAGGCGTCGCCAGTCGATTATCCCGGAAGAATACGCCGACAGTCTCGCGATTGACGCGGCCGCCGAGCGTGAGCTTGGTCGTGGGCGTGAAATTATAGCCGAGCTGACCGAAGGCGGCATAGCTTTCCGTCGATGCGGTCGAATCCCAATCCTGACGGAGGAACGACAAGAAAGACGGCGCCGAACGGATGAAGCGGCGATCGGTATTGCCATCGGCATAGAACAGGCCGACCATATACTCGAACGGGCTGGCGCCCCGCGAGGTCAAGCGCAGCTCCTGGCTGAACATCGTCGCATCATAGGGGCCGCCCTGATAGAGGGTCGGCGCGGCAGAGAAGTCGAGATCCTGGCCGGATTCCAGCTTCCAGCGCTGATAGGCGGAAACCGATGTCAGCGTCGCAAAGCCCAGGTCAAGATCGGCTTTGGCCGACAGCAGATACTGGAAGCTGTCAGCGCGCGGATCGCCATCGAAGCGGACATTGTCGTTGCCGACGCCCGGCCGGATGCCGCGCAGGTCAATCGCCGCGCCATTCTGGGTCGCGCCAGGGGTCACATAATAATAGGTCGGCGCGTTGCCGTTCGACTTGGTGTTGCTGTAATTGCCGGACAACGTGAGATCGAGGTTGCCGGCACCGTAAGTGAACTTGCCGCCAAAACCGTAGCTTTCCGCGCCATTGAGGCGATGACCGTTGGTCAGGTTGTTGATGTAGCCTTCACGATCGGAATAGAAGCCGTTCAGCCGGAAGCCGGCATTCTGGCCGATGGGACCGGAGAGCATAGCGGATACCCGCGTCTCGTCGTCATTGGTCAGGACACCTTCGACATAACCGCTCAGGTCACGCGTCGGATTCTTGGTCGTGATGTTGACCACGCCGGCAGACGCGTTCTTGCCGAACAGGGAATCCTGCGGCCCACGCAGAACCTCGACCTGCGCGATGTCATTCAACCCGCCACCGAACGCCTGGCCCTGCTGAAGCAGTGCCACACCGTCCACGACGATCGAGACGGCCGGCTCGGTGCTGGTCGAAAAGGAGAAGGTGCCGATGCCGCGGATCGAGACGGACGACGACGCCGAATTGCCCTGCTCGTTCACCGTCAGCGACGGCGACACGCGGGTGATGTCGGAGAACTGGGTGACCTGCGCCGTGTTCAGCACCGCTGAGTTGATCACGCTGACCGCCGCCGGAACTTCAAGAATGTCCTGCTCCCGCTTCTGGGCGGTTACGATGATCGCTTCCGGCTCAGACCCTGCACCGGCTTCGGGCGCCGCGCTCTGGGCGAAGCCAGGCGTTGCGACCGCACAGGCCGCCGCCAACGCAGCAGACGCAACGGAAAAACGTAGGAAAGAACACATTTAGGGAGATCCTCTTACCAAAACTCGGAACCGAACCGGACTTGGCCAAGTCACTGCGGATAATTGGTCATGCCACATTGTAGGCAGAATATAAATGGCTGTGGCGGGAAAAATCAGCGTGCTGACCGAAAACGGCTAATTTCAGCCGCCACTTTCACACCTGACTGTTGCAAAGAAACCGCGCAAAGGTGTCTGGCCAATCCGCTCAATCCGCGATAGCATCGCCGCTTTCCTCTGGCAGAGGGCGACATAGAACAGGTGGTCATGGCATCCGAACCGATCAGCGGCAGAGACCGACTTTATCAGGCAATCGCGCACCAGTTGCTGGAGGTGTTCGGGAGCGGGCGCTACAAGCCTGGCGACCGGCTACCCACGGAGCGGGAACTCGCGATACAGTATAATGTCAGCCGCCCGACGATCCGCGAGGCGATCATCGCGCTGGAGGTTCAGGGCATCGTCGAAGTCCGCGTCGGCTCCGGCGCCTATCTCAAAGGCCTGCCCAGCGCGGGCGATCCTGCGGCATTCAATGTCAGCGCCTTCGAACTGACCGAAGCGCGCTTGCTGCTGGAAGGCGAAGCGGCCGCGCTTGCGGCGGCGCAGATCACCGACGAGGAGCTCGCTACGCTGGCGCAGCTGATCGACGAGATCGCGACGGAGAATGAACGCAACGCCGGCACGGAAGATGCCGACCATCAGTTCCACCTGACCATCGCGCGGGCGACGCGCAACTCGGCGATCGTGAACCTCATCGACAATCTCTGGTCGTTGCGCGCCAAATCCCCTGAGACCGCCCTGCTCTATGCCAAGGCGCGATCGGCCAATGTCAAACCTGTCATCGACGAGCATCAGGTCATTCTCGATGCGCTCCGCACGCGTGACCCCGCCAAGGCCCGCGCCGCCATGCGCGCGCATCTGACCGCGGTTCTGGACAGCCTGCTCTTTGCGACCGAGGAAAAGGCAATCGAGGAAGCGCGCAAGGCATCGGCATCGAAGCGCGCCCGCTATGAAAGGGCGATTGCCTGAGCAACGTACCGGGCAGCCCCGGCACGCGCACTCAGTAGGTCAGGCCAAAGCCGAACGGATAGAGCGTGCTGCCCGGCGTCTCGGCATAGCCGGGCGCGTCGGAATGCTGCCGGTCGACAGCATCGAGCGAGGCGGGCAAGGCGAAAGGCAGGCGCCCGGCCGGGGCCTGCTTACCGGTCAGCACGTCGATCTGGGCCGCATCGCTCGCCCCGAAACTGGCGATGATCGCCCCGGCATTGCGCAGGCCGCTGGCTTCATCCAGCACGTAAGGCTGGCGGAAATAGATATTGAGGATCACGCGGCGCGGATCGCCGATCTCGCGCATGATCGCCTGAATGTCCGCCAGCGAGGGATAGACCGACCAGCTCTGCGCTTTTGCCATAGCGGTAAAGGACAGCATCCCCGCTTCCCACGGAAACGCCCCGCCGAAAATGAGATTGTCATCCACGCAGGTGACGTCCTTGCCGGCGGAGGATGTCGTGCAGGGGTCCTGTTCTCCCCAGCTTGCCTGCCGCTTGCCCGTGGCCCGGTTGGCAATCATGGTGGCCGGATCGATAATGCGGCCGCCGCCCTCGGCAGACTTGCTCGAATAGCGCCGCGCCGCGTCTGTGCTCACGCGGACGTTGATGACGGCGTAATCCGTGCCGGCTGGCACAGCGGCACGGACCTGCCCCTTTTTCGCGTCATAATTGCCGTCAGTCGCTGCGAAACCCCGCGCGGCGAAGTCAGCACCGGCAAAGCCCATGGTGTAGATGCGACTGCCCGGGCGGAGCGGCAACACGCCCGTGCCATCCACCTTCTGATTGTGCAGCAGCACGAGCGACCGCCGCTGAATGTCCAGCCCCAGCGCGCGATGCTCGGCCGTGCCGATCATCTCCGGCGCTGCCTCGGCGTCGACATAGGGATTTTCAAACAGGCCCAGCGCGAATTGTTCGGTCAGCAGCCGCTCGACCGCCGGATCGATATCGCCTGCTTCACTGAGCGCGCCCTGGGCAACCAGATCGACGATCGTGCTCTTGCTGCGGAACTCGGAGAGAATATCCGTGCCAGCACGAACGGCAAGCGCTGTGCGATCCGCGACGGTGTACCCCTTGCCAGTCGCCGGATTGATGCGACTGTCTTCCAGACCCCATCCGCGTTCTTCGATGATGCCGCTGTCCGAGTTCACATAGCCGCGAAAGCCCAGCTCATCCCGCAGAATACCCGTGACGATCTGCCGCGAGAACGCCATGCCCAGACTTTCGACCGGCCGCCCGCCATGATGCGCATCCACCGGCACGCCATAATAAGGCATGATCGAACCCACGCCGGCGTCGATGGCTCGCTGGAAGGGGCGCAGATGATAATCGAACCCATACCGTCCGCTCGGATCGGTGTAGAACTGGTCCTTGCCGAATGTGTAATGCGCATCCAGCCCAAGCTGCTGCGGCCCGCCGCCGGGGAAGTGCTTGAGCGTCATGCTGACTGCGGTAGCCGGAGAGAGCGCAAGGCCGCCCTGCCCTTTCTCGCCCTGCAGCCCTTTGGCGAGCGCCGTCACGATATCGCCGACCAGATCGGCATCCTCGCTGAACGTCTCGTGGAAGCGTGACCAGCGTGGCTCCGTGCCGAGATCCGCCATATAGCCATACATGCCGCGCAAGCCGATGGCCCGCCACTCCTGGCCCATGACACGCGTAAATCCGGCGATGACGGACATGTCGCCACGCAGATTGGCGGGCGGAGCGCCATCGGCCGCACTGAGCGGCGCCGCGGCACCGAGCGCTGCGGCCGCCAGCCCCGCCTCTTTCGGAAACTCTGTGAAGGCGCCAGCGCCCTGACCAATGCCGAAGGTCGGGCTGACCTCGACATGATTACGCGCATTATCCTTGAACAGCGCGGGGATGCCGAGCCGGCTTGCCTCACGCATTTCCTGCACCGCATTGGTGAACCGCGCCATCTGCAGGGGTGTCTGCCGATAGCCGCCCCGCAGGCGAAAACCGGTCAGGCGGACGGAGCAATCGGCCGGCTCTGCCGCCACCGTGGCGCGCAGGATGAAGCGGCTCATCTCCTCCTTTTCGATGAGCGCCTTGCCATCCTCAGTGATCGAGCCGTCGCAATCGGGATTTTGCGTCGCGATCAGCATCGTCCCCGCCTTCTCGGCCAGCGTCATGCGCGTCACGAGATCGCGTGCACGTTCACGCGCCGTCAAACGCCAGTCCTCATAGGGTTCGAGCGTGCCGGAGGCATTGAGGTCTTTGAACCGCAGCCCGGCCACAGTGATGACCGGCTTGCTGCGCGCCGCGACATCCGGCTGTGTCATCGTCGGTGAAGCAGATGGAGTAGACGCGGCGGCGGACCGGTCCGTTGTCGCACAGCCGCTCAACACGGCGCAGAGCGCCATTGCGGATACCGAGAACGAAATCTTGCCAGTCATGGGCACGGCCTTCTCCAATCATGCTGTTCTTATTGGCGGGGTCACCCGGTCAAACGCCATCCCTGTGTCGTCGTCCGATGGCCGACTGTAGATCCCGGCTTCGGCCGGCGGAATAGCCCCGCGCCGCTGCACAACCCAAGCGGCCAGAGCATTGCCGGCCTCCGCCGACGCCTCCGGACTTCGCCCCACCAGCCGATGAGCCAGATAGCCGCCATTGAATGCATCGCCCGCGCCGGAGGTATCCAAAGGGCGCGCCACGATCTTGCGGGTCGGAACGAGGCAATCGCCCGCCATCGCGCCGGCCGCCCCCATTTTTACAGCGACCTCATCGACGCCGCGCTCGCGCCAATAGGTTATTGCTTCCTCGCAAGAAGTCGTCCCGAGCAAAGCCTGCTCATCATCGAGCGTCGGCAGACCAATGGACGCTGTCCGCAGCGCCGCTTCATGCCAATGCCGGGCCGCCGCCACCGTCTCCCAAAGCGCCGGACGGTAGTTGCTGTCAAACGCGATGCGACCACCGGCTGCGCGGCGGCTCCGCAAAATATCGAGCAACGTAGCGCGGTCTTCCTCCGGGAGGATGGCCAGCGTCACCAGCGAAAAATAAACTATCAGCTCGGCGTTACGGACTGCAGCGGCGAGGGTATCGGGCGCGATCAGTGAAACCAGGCGTCGTGCGGCGCTGTCGCTGCGACGGTAAGTGAACGAGCGCTCGCCATTCTCGTCAGTGGCGATGAAGTAGATGCCGCATTCGTGCACCGGACTGCGCGCCACGCAGGAGAGATCAAGCCCCTCACGCTGCCACGCGCCGGCGAGATCATCACTGAACCCATCGCGCCCGATGGCCGTCGCAAGGCCGGTCGCGATACCGAAGCGCGCCAGATGAATGGCCGTGTTGACCACATCGCCGCCATGGGCCTGCCGCCAGCACGCATCCTCCCGCCGGAACTCGACCATGCCCTCGCCGATCGCGAGAACGCGCATCACCAGTTCCACATGCTGCCGTCGGACAGCCGCGCGACCGGCAGATAGGCCGGCTTGTAGGGATATTTGGCGGCCAGAGTTTCATCGATGTCGACGCCATGACCAGGCGTTTCGCCGCAGTAGAGAAAGCCGCGCTCGAAATGGTAATCATGGGGGAAGACGGCGTCCGTCTCCTCGGTGTGGCGCATATATTCCTGAATGCCGAAATTCGGCACCCAGGTATCGAAATGCAGGGCCGTGCCCATCGTCACCGGCGAGAGATCGGTCGCGCCGTGGCAGCCCGTGCGGACCTGATAGAGCGAGGCCAGATCGGCGATGCGCCGCAGATGCGAAACGCCGCCCGCGCCCACGATGGTCGTGCGGATATAGTCGATCAGCTGGTTCTGGATGAGATCCTTGGCATCCCAGATGGTGTTGAAGATCTCGCCGACGGCCAGCGGGGTGACCGTGTGCTGGCGGACCAGCTTGAAGGCTTCCTGATTCTCCGCAGGCGTGACGTCTTCCAGCCAGAAAAGCTGATAGGGCTCGAGCATCTTGCCGAGATTGGCGGCTTCCTGCGGCGTGTAGCGATGGTGGCCATCATGCAGCAGATGATGGTCGAACCCGTAGGTCAGGCGCAGCTTGTCGAACAGCTTGGGCACATGGTTGAGCGCCTTGCGCGTATCCCAGCCGGTGACGGAAGGCAGCGCGGCATCGGCAGGCTCGTAGTAGAGCTTGCCACGCCCGACGCCATAGGCGTCCTTCACATTGGGAATACCCGTCTGCGCGCGGATCGCCTGATAGCCCATGTCGATATATTCGCCCACGGCATCGACGGTTTCTTCGATATCCGAGCCATTGGCATGGCCGTAGACCATCACGCCATCGCGGCTGCGGCCACCCAGAAGCTGGTACAGGGGCATATTGGCCATCTTGGCCTTGATATCCCACAGCGCGACATCGACCGCCGCGATGGCCCGCATGGTCACCGGCCCGCGCCGCCAATAGGCCCCGCGATAGAGATATTGCCAGATATCCTCGATCCGCCGTGGGTCCATGCCGATGAGGCAGGGCGCCACATGGTCCTGCAAATAGGACACGACCGAAAGCTCCCGCCCGTTGAGCGTGGCATCGCCGATTCCATAAACGCCCTGATCGGTCTCGATCTTGAGCGTCACGAAATTGCGTCCGGGACAGGTGACGATGACCCGAGCGGCAGTTATCTTCATTGCAGGCAAAGCTCCCGATGAGTGTCCAAGCATTTTCGCCTGACAATCAATACTAGATTGGTCAGGCATTGTATGGCAAGGGGTCATTTCCGGTCGCCAGGGAGAAGGTCATGAGTCCACTGAAACTGCATCCTGATCGGCTGTTTCCTGCGGACTCCACCACGCGCGCAATCGCTCGCGACCTTTATGCACAGGTTGCGCAACTGCCGATCGTGAGCCCCCATGGCCATACTGACCCGCGCTGGTTTGCGGACAATCAGGCATTCAGCAATGCCGCAGACCTGCTGCTGATCCCCGACCATTATCTCCTGCGGATGCTCTACAGCCAGGGCATTCCCATGGAGAAGCTGGGCGTGCGGCGGCGCGGCGAAGCGGCGAAGACGGCGCCGCGAGAGGCATGGCGCATCTTTGCGGCCCATTATCACCTGTTCCGTGGCACCCCTTCGCGGCTCTGGTTGGATTGGGTGTTCGCCGAAGTGTTCGGTCTCGCCCAGCGGTTGGATGCGGACAGCGCCGACGCATATTACGATGCCATCGCAGAGCAACTGGCGCAGGAGGCGTTCCGCCCTCGCGCGCTGTTCGAGCGCTTCAATATCGAAGTGATCGCCACCACCGAGTCCCCCCTCGACAGTCTCGACCATCACCGCACGATTGCCGCCAGCGGCTGGTCCGGCCGGGTGATTACCGCCTATCGCCCGGACCCAGTGATCGATCCCGAATTCGAGGGTTTTCGCGACAATCTGGTGCGCTTTGGCGAGTTGGCCGGCGAAGATTGCTTCACCTATGAGGGCTATCTCGCCGCGCACCGCAACCGCCGGGCGTTTTTCGCCCGGATGGGCGCAACCTCAACCGATCACGGCCACCCAACCGCTGCGACGGCGGACCTAGACGACGCGCAGGCCCGCGCTCTTTTCGCGCGCGTCATTGCCCCGGACGTGAGCGCCGCGGATGCCGAACTGTTCCGCGCGCACATGCTGACGGTCATGGCCGGCATGAGCATCGAGGATGGATTGGTCATGCAAATCCACCCTGGCTGTTTCCGCAATCACAATCCCTGGCTGTTTGAGCATTTCGGGCGGGATAACGGCGCGGACATCCCGGTGCGCACCGAATATGTCCATGCGCTGCGGCCACTGCTCGCCAAATATGGCCGCGATCCGCGCCTGTCCCTCATCGTTTTCACGCTGGATGAAACGACCTGCAGCCGGGAATTGGCTCCGCTTGCCGGCCACTATCCGGCACTCAAGCTCGGCCCGGCCTGGTGGTTCCACGATAGCCCGGAAGGCATGTGGCGCTTCCGGGAGAATGTCACGGAGACAGCGGGCTTCTACAACACAGTCGGCTTCAACGACGATACGCGCGCCTTCATGTCCATTCCCGCCCGCCACGATGTCGCGCGCCGGGTCGATTGCGCCTTCCTCGCGCGGTTGGTCGCCGAACATCGACTCGAAGACTGGGAGGCCGCCGAATTGGCGCAGGATCTCGCCTATAATTTCGCCAAGGCAGCGTACAAACTATGAGGCTGTCCGAGCAGACTCTCGCGTCGCTTGATGCGCGCGTTATTCAGGTGCCTTACGATCGCGCCGCCGG
Organism: Sphingobium sp. B10D7B; assembly: GCF_025961955.1. Taxonomy (NCBI): domain Bacteria; kingdom Pseudomonadati; phylum Pseudomonadota; class Alphaproteobacteria; order Sphingomonadales; family Sphingobiaceae; genus Sphingobium; species Sphingobium sp. B10D7B. The sequence continues at coordinate 236,113 of NZ_JAOQOQ010000001.1, read as the reverse complement.
CAGCAAGCAGATCGTTCATCTTGGCCTGGGCGCCTTCACGCGAGCGCATCAGGCCGTGTTTACCGAAGATGCCATTGCGACGTCGGGCGAGGTCTGGCGCATCATCGGCGTATCGATGCGCAGCGCCACGGTGCGCGATCAGCTTGCGCCGCAGGATTGCCTGTTCACCGTGACCACCAAGGGCGAAGGCGCGCCCGCGACGCGGCTGGTGCGCTGCCTGAGCGATATCATCGTCGCCCCGGAAGACCCGGCCCGGGTGGTGTCCGCCATCGCCGATCCCAAGACCCATATCGTGACGCTGACCGTGACCGAGAAAGGCTATCACCTTTCCGGCAGGCAGGACGACGCGCTCGACCCGCTGCTGCAGGATGCCCCCGCAAGCCAGGCGCCGCGCACCATCTACGGCTATCTCGCACAAGGCCTGAAGCAGCGCCGAGACCAGGGCCTGCCCGGCCTCACGATCCTGAGCTGCGACAATCTCGCGGACAATGGCACCCGCTTGCGCGCCATGCTCCTGAAGGTGCTGACCGGCACCGACCCGCAACTGGCGCAATGGTGCGCGGATAACACCACCTTCCCCTGTTCGATGGTCGATCGGATCGTCCCGGCGACGCAGCCCGATGACATCAACCGGCTGGAAAGCATGATCGGTCTGCGGGACGAGGCTGCAGTGTTCACCGAACCCTTCCGCCAATGGGTGATCGAGGATCGGTTCGCCGGCCCCCGCCCCCCATGGGAAGCTGCTGGTGCCGAGATCGTGGCGGACGTGCGCCCTTATGAAACGGCCAAGTTGCGGATGCTCAACGGCGCCCACTCCGCGCTCGCCTATCTCGGCCTTGCCAAGGGGCATGAGCTGGTCAGCCAGGCCATGGCCGACCCAGACATCGGCGCGCTGGTTCGCAGCCTGATGCGGGACGAAGCCGCCGACAGTTTCCAGCCGGCCGCCGGGCAAGACCTGCAGGCTTATGCGGCCTCGCTGGAAACCCGCTTCGCCAACCCCGCCCTTCCCCACCGGCTCGCCCAGATCGCAATGGATGGATCGCAGAAGATCCCCCAGCGCTGGCTGGCGACGCTTGCCGACCGGCAGGCCCAGGGGAAAGCCTCGCCTGCGATCCTGAAAGCCCTCGCCGCGTGGATCGCCCACGTGCGGGGCAACAATCCGCATGTCAGCGACCCCCGTGCGGAGGCGCTGGCGCTGGCCTGGAAGCAGGCCGGCCGGGACGGGATCGCCGCCGCGCTTTTCGCAGAGAGCGGATTGATCGCCTCCTCGTGGAAACCCACGAGCGATGAACTGGCCGCACTGTCCAGTCATCTGGAAACGATGGCAGACTGACTTTGCCAATCAAACAGGGCTTCGGGAGAGAATGACGGTGAATGACAAGCGGCGCATGCCCCTCATGGGCCTGAGATGGTGGATCATCAGCCTCGTCACGATCGGCACGATTCTCAATTATCTCGCGCGCTCGTCCCTCTCCGTCGCGGCGCCGACGCTTATGGAAGTGTTTGGCATGAGCACCCAGCAATATAGCTGGGTCGTCTTCTCCTTCCAGGCCACCTACACGGTGATGCAGACGTTCAGCGGCGCCATCCTGGACTGGCTCGGCACCCGCCTGGGCTTCGCCATCTTCGTGGTCGGCTGGGGCTTTGCCAATATGTGCCACGCCTTTGCCACCGGCTGGTTCAGCCTCGCCTTCTGGCGCGGGCTGCTGGGCAGCTTTGAAGCCGCCGCCATTCCCGGCGGCCTCAAAGTCGTGTCCGAGTGGTTTCCGCCGCGCGAGCGCACCGTGGCGACCGGCGTGTTCAACATGGGCGCCTCCATCGGCAACATGATCGCACCCGCGCTCGTCGCGTTCTGCATCCTGTATTTCGGCTGGCAGTCGGCCTTCCTCATCACCGGCGGCCTGAGCCTGCTCTTCGCCCTGCTGTGGTATTTCGTTTATCGCAGCCCCGAACAGAGCAAGCGACTGACGCAAGCGGAACTCGCCCATATCCAGACCGCCGGTGACGATGCCGGGGTCATCGCGCGCCCGGCGCACTGGCGCGAGGTGATCCGCACCAAGGGCTTCTGGTCCATCGCCATCCCGCGCTTCTTCGCAGAGCCAGCATGGCAGACCTTCAATTTCTTCATCCCGCTCTATCTGGTGACGGTGTGGGACTTTAATCTGAAAGATCTTGCTTTGTGGGCCTGGCTGCCATTTCTGGCGGCGGACGCCGGCTCCATGCTGGGCGGCCTGACCGCCCCGGCCCTTATCCGCTGGTTCGGCGTCGATCTGCTCACCTCGCGCAAGTTGACCGTCACACTGGGCGCCGCCCTGATGGTCGGACCGGCCTGCATCGGGCTGGCGACATCCCCGGCCATGGCGATCGCGCTGTTCTGCGTCGGCGGCTTCGCGCACCAGATGCTTTCCGGCGCCCTGCTCACTCTCTCCGCCGACCTGTTCGACAAGCGCGCGGTGGGCACTGCCACCGGCATGGCCGGATCGATCGGATGGATCGGCGGCGCCATCTTCACGCTGATCGTCGGCGGGCTTGCGGAAGTCGTGGGCTACAATCCGCTATTCGTGATGCTCGCCGCCTTCGACCTGATTGGCGCGCTGGTGCTGTGGGGATTGCTGCGGTCCGGAAAGGCAAAGGCCGCCCTCAATTGAGATAAGGATGCGCGAAGATGGCGATCAGTCGCAGGAATATGCTCGGGAGCCTGGCTGCGGCCAGCGTCGCGACCGGCTGCACGACAACTGCGCAGACAAGCCGGCCCGACCCGAGAGGCAGGCCCAATATTCTGTGGCTGGTGAGCGAAGACAATAATCCCTTCATTGGCGCCTATGGCGACCCGATTGCCCATACACCGCACATCGACGCGCTGGCGCGCCGGGGGCTCCTCTACCGGAAGATCTACGCAAACGCGCCGGTCTGCGCCCCGGCGCGCTTCTGCCTTCTGACCGGCATCTATCCGGAATCGAATGCGCCGGCGAACCACATGCGCGCCGACGCAAGTCTGCCTGATTTTCTCAAGACCTATCCACAGCTCCTGCGTGCATCGGGCTATTACTGCACAAACAATGAGAAAACCGATTACAATGCTGTCGTGAATCCAGCGTCGATCTGGGATGAATCGAGCGCCAAGGCGCATTACCGCAACCGGCCTGAGAACACGCCATTCATGGCTGTCTTCAACTTTGAAACCACGCATGAATCGCGGCTGTTCGGCATCACCGAAGGCAAGGTGAAGCCCGAACAGGTCCGCGTCCCGCCCTATCTCCCCGACAGCCCCGCCGTGCGGCAGGATTTCGCCAGCTATTATAACCTCATGGAGCGGATGGACGCACAGGTCGGCGAAAAGCTGGCCGAGTTGGAAGATGCCCGGCTGGCCGACGATACCATCATCTTCTACTTTTCGGACAATGGCGGCTGCATGCCCCGCTCCAAACGGCATTGCCATGAGGAAGGGCTGCGTTGCGCGCTGGTGGTCCATGTGCCCGACAAATGGGCGGACTATGCGCCGGCCGCGATGGGCGGCGAGATCGCGGCGCCGGTCAGCTTCATCGATTTCGTACCCACGCTGCTGTCCATCGCGGGCATTCCCCAGCCTGCGACCATGCCGGGCACGGCCTTCCTTGGCCGGAAGATCGCGCGTCCGAAAGCCTATGCCTTTGGCATGCGCAATCGCATGGATGAGCGTTACGACTTCGTCCGCACCGTCGCGGACGGGCATTACCGCTATATTCGCAACTACATGCCGCACCGCCCCATGGGGCAGGTCAACGCCTTCCCGATGATGTTGCGCAGCTATCAGGACTGGTATCGCCGCTATGCCGCCGGCGAGCTTAACGCCGTGCAGTCGCGCTTCTTCGAGCCTCGGCCCTATGAGGAACTGTACGACCTGGAAGCTGATCCTGATCAGCTTCAAAACCTTGCCGCCGATCCGAAGCAGAGCCGCCGCCTGAGCGCTTTGCGGACAGCGCTCGACCAGCACATGCTGGATATAAACGATAACGGCTTCATACCCGAAGGCTCGCCGCTAGAGGGCTACGAAGCCAGTCGCCAGCCCCATGCCTATCCGCTGGCGGACATTATGGCTCTGGCCGCGCAGGCGGCGACCGGAGGCCCATCAGCACTGCCGGATCTTACTCGGGCCCTGACACACGATAACGAAGTGATGCGCTACTGGGCAGCAACGGGTCTGCTGATCCGCAAAGCACAGGCCGCGCCGGCGCGAGAGACGTTACTCAGCGCAAGCAAGCGCGAAACGTCGGCGCAGGTCCGCGTGGTCATGGCGGAAGCCCTCACGCATCTGAGTGAAGGGGAGCAGGCCAAGCAGATTTTGGCCGAGTTGCTCGCCGCAAATCCTCCGGAAATGGTCGCACTGCAGACTCTTAATGCTCTTACTTATATCGAGCCGGTCTATCGGCCCATGGACATGCTCGCGAGATGGAAGACCGATCCCGGCTATGTCGGGCGCGCGACACGCTATCTCACACGCGTGAGTGAGGGCATTTACGATCCTTCAGTTTCGCTTCTGCCCCCACGAGGCATGTGAAGAGTCAAAGGTAAGTGCGGGGAGCCAGTCAAACGTTCCGCGAGATATCAGTTAGGGCTGGTTGTTTAGCGTAAGCTGCACTGGTCCACGCAGCCATCCGCTTCGCTCGATGATCGGGAACGTCTACTTTCGTGATCGCTTGTCTGTGAAAGTCCGCTACATTGCTCTCCAGCACGCCATTTGCCACAGGCCCTTCCAGAAAACATCAATGGCCGATCGAATGCAGGCCCGATCGACCATTGCGGCACAGCCCCGTCATGGTTCCAAAGTCACCACGGCCCGTCGGTAGCTGGTCAGGGGCGGAGATCCCGAATCCGTGACCTCCAAAATAATGTGATAGGCGGTGTCCTTGGGCACAGGGACGTTCGTGTTCGTCATCCGGTACATCGGCAGGGTGAAACTCACCTCCGTGCTGTCCGCGCCGGTAATCTCAAGGGGCGGCACCATGACGCCGGGCGCCTGGCTTGGCTCTGCATATTGCCACCAGCGATAGGTCAGCTTGTCGCCATCCCGATCATGCGTGCCGGCGGCGGAGAGGCGCACGGTTGCGCCGACCTTCGCCGACAAGGTGACGGGCGCCTTTCCGGCGACCCCGCTCAACACCAGCTCGGGATGGTGATTGGCGCGGCGCACGTCGGGCGAAAGAGTCCAGGCCATCCGTCCGGCAAAATCGTTCTGAAAAGCCCCGCGCCAACGAAACACCGTCGCCTGATTGCTGGCCCAGACCTTGCCATTCGCATCCACAAACCGGTCAGATGCGTCGGCCCGGTGGCCGGCACCCTCGTAGATCGGCAGATAGCGCCCTCCCCAGCCACCCCATTCAGGATTCTCGGGATTATTCAGGCCATTAGGAATCAAGCCCAAAAAGGACGGTGTGTCTCCTTCCATGATGAACTCATGCGGGGGATATAATGCGCCCAGCGGCCCGCGCCTGATATTGGCCTCCAGCCACTCATTGGTGACCATGTCCGCATTCGGCCACTTGTCGTCACGGCGGAAAAGGTCACCAGCAATGCCGATCCATGCGGCGAGGCCATATTGGCCCCAGCCATGGACGCTGGCGATCCAGAACAGGTCCGGGAAGGTCCGTCGCGCCCAAGCGCCGGTATCGTCCTGATCCGAAATGGAATGGATCCGAAGCTTGGAAACGAAGGCCTTCACCTGTTCGGGCGTGCGCGTTTCGCGAACGGTCCACAGGGCTTGTGCAAGATCCGCGCTGCCGCCCCATACGGGGATGTAAACCGGTCGGTCATCGGGGCGATCGACCACTTCGATGATCCGGCGCGAGGCTTCGGTATCCTTGCCCTCGCCCACCGCAGCCATGCCATAAACCGGCGTGCCGCTGACGATTGCGGCCATCAGCGTGCTGGCATCCGGATAGCCGCGGGCATGTTTCCGGAGATTGGGAAGCACCTTCCCATAAGCTTCCACCCGCTCGCGCATAAGCTGTGGCTGAACCCTGGTACGCTGCCAGGTGGAGGTCGTCGCAACAAGGCCTTCGACATCGAACTCGTTTGCATAAAGCAACAAGCGCACAAGAGACTCAGAATCGTCGGGTTCATTTCCGATGTCGGACAAGATCAGGACACGCGACTTCGTTGTATGCAAAGGTTCGGCAGAGGTCGCCGGAACCGAAACTGCCAGCGCCGCAGCGGCGGCCAGCACCATGCTAAATCGAGTGACCATCAGTTCTCCTACCTCAAATATCGATGCCCCGTCCGCTATGATCGCGCCGTTGGCGGACGGGCGACCCGGCGGATCAGAAGCGCGTACGAATGCCGGGCCGAACCAACCTTCCGAGCGTATTCCCGTTACCATAGCCATTGCCAGTGGTCAGGTAGGGAGAACCCTGATCGGACACATTATCCACGTTCGAAGTGAGTTGCGTCTGCTTAGCGAAGGAGAGGTCCTTCAATCCCAAGTGAAGTAAAGATCGACGATGTCCTAGGATTCCGCACGGGATGCAGCGCATTGTATGGAATCGGGTAACCGCCGCGCCGCGACCACTGCGCGCGGCCCGTGATCGGTCCCACATTAGCACTCCGAGAAGTGACCAGGTTGAGATGCCCGGTCCCGTTCGCCGGCTAATCGACATAGATGCCTTTCTCATGTCACTTGTCTTGCGCGAAAGCGCTGGGCGCCGCCGACCGAGCCTCGATAGAGCCAAAATCAGTCGGTTGATCGGAGGCAACATCAAAATCCAATGCCACCCTGTTTAGGTGGTCCCCCAGGTCAAGCGACGTCCAAGCGATAGCGTCCGCTGCCCGTTTCCAATACCGCTACGGGCTCTTGCCCGGACTTAATGCGTATCGACCGGTCTAGGGCAACATCTCGCCCGTCGCTCAGGACGCGGCGCCCCGCGGCAAGCGGCAGATGTATCTCAGCCCGCATGTTGGCGGGGATCAAGACATCCAAGCGAAAACCTCTGTCAGAGCGCTGCGTCCAGTTCACGCTAATGGGGCCTCGCGCGCTACGATATTCGGCTCCGGCACTGGGCACCCATGGCTCCATTAGGGGCGCAATGCGAACTGTTCGGAAGCCCGGCTCCAGCTCATTAGTGCCCGCCATCCGGCGATAGAGGAAGCCCACGACCGCGCCGAGCGCATAATGGTTGTAGCTGTTCATCGCCACGTCGCCGGTGTCGCCGTTCCACCGTTCCCATATCGTCGTTGCGCCCTTGCTGACCATATAGCCCCAAGAGGGGAATGCCGCGCGCAACAGCAGATCATAAACGAGGTCGGCAGCACCGATGTCGGCGATCGCATCCAGGCTCACCGGTGTCGCGAGGAAGCCGGTCGACAGTAATGTGCCACGCCGCCTGATATCTTCGACAAGCCTGGCACCGGCCGCAACCTTCTGTTCCGCCGTCAACATGCTCATCCGAATCGCGAGGATATAGCTCGCATGGCTACCGTTTCCGACACGGCCATTCTCCTCCACGAAAGTCTTTTGAAACGCGCGCGCTGCCGCACGCGCCTGAGCGCGATAATGTTCTGCTTTTGGTCTTGCCGATTGCTGAGCCCATGTCCGCCATCTGATCCAACGATCGTTTGAGCATTGCGGTGGCGACCAGTTCTTGGCGTGGTCTCATCTGCGGGCTGATCGGCATCGAGCGACAGCCAGTCGCCAAAATTGGCGCCAAGCACTTTGCGCCAGTAAGGTCGGGGTTGTCGGCGATTACGCCATAGACATAGCGACACATGGCATCCCAGTGCTCTGTCACCATCGTGGTGTCGCCATATCGGCGCCAGCAAATCCAAGGGAGCATCACGCCAGCATCCGCCCAGCCCGGTGAGGCGCCCGCCGCGCTATTCACGGTGGGCGCGAAGATCGGGACAGCGCCCTTGGGCGTCTGAGCATCGCGCAGATCGCGCAAAAAGCGGCGTGTAAAGGCGGCCACATCCATATTGAAGGCGGCGGTATCCCAGAAGACTTGAGCGTCGCCCGTCCAGCCCAGTCGCTCGTCGCGTTGCGGGCAATCGGTCGGGATCGCGAGAAAGTTCGATCGCTGGCTCCAGAGCGTGTTCAGCCAGAGCTTCTGCACGACAGGATTGTCGATCTTCATCATGCCCGTTTCGGCGAACTCGCTGCGCATGACCATGCCCTCGATTGACCACTCAACGGGCGCGCCTTCAACTTGGACGTATCGGAAGCCATGGAAGGTGAAGTGCGGTAAATAGACCTCGCCTTTCGCGTCACCCCGCAGCGTGTATCGATCTGTGGCGTCTGCGCCTCGCAAGTTCCGCTGGTCAACGCTCCCGTCGTCGTAGAGGATCTCAGCAAAGCGCATCGTGACCGTTTGCCCAGCTTTGCCCCCCAGCTTTAGACGGGCCAACTCTGGCCGAAATCTATGGCGGTCGTACCTGTCGGCAAAATGACAGATGCTTTTGGCTGAAGGATATTCGTAATGCGTATCGCGGGACTGGATTGTGCGACCAGCTTGCCTTGAGGCGCCTCCGCCTTCCAGCATCTGGTCCAGGTCGCGTTATTGAAGCCAGGCCGGTCCCAACCCGGCTGCTCCAGACGAGCGTCATAGCTTTCCCCGTCATAGAGATCCGACGCGATTATGGGAGACGGCGCCATGCTCCAGCCCGGACCGTTCTGGGCCGCGACTGCACCATCAATCTCCAACTGAGCGATTAACCGCCGTGGTGCAGGGCCAAATGCGTAACGCCCGGCAGGTGCCATATAGCTCGCATACCAGCCGTCGCCTATCAGCGCCCCCAGGACGTTCTCGCCCCGCCTGATCAGGTCCGTCACATCATGACAGCGGTAAAGGATCGTCTTGCGGTAATCGCTGCTTTCAGACTGCAGGCGATCTTCGCTGACAGCATAGCCATTCAACGGCATCTCTTAAGCGCGCAGGGTGGCCACATAGAGCCGGGCAACTTTTGGTTTGCGCGTGACCTTGAACATATGCCGCATCTGAACGGCTGGCGTGGTTGCCATGCCGCGTGAGGCTGTGGCGACAGCAAGATCGGCACATCCCACCCGTTAGACGATCCAGTAAGCCGCCAGCCATCGGGAGCACCGAGCGCTGTCTCCCAGCCGGCGGTTATCCGAGACACGGTGCCTTCAGAGCGAGGCCTCCTTATCTGCGCAGCGACACTGATCTCCTTTGCCGGCGTGAAATCGCGCGGGGGCAGCGCATGCATGGCGAGCATGTGAGCCCCGGCTTCCAACGAGACAACAAAGCGGGCCGCGCCTGGCGGACCGAAGGAACTTCCAGGATGGGCTGGCATCTCCAATGCCTTGCCGTCGATCGTCACCTCGGAGAGAAAACCCGATGAGAGCAAGGTGATAACGACGTCTCCGGAATTTTCAGTCGCGAAGGGCATCGAAAGAGGCGGCTGCCCTTCTGGAGAGACTGGCGCGCTAAACGAGGGCAGTCCAGCCTCGCGTCGTCGATGAGCCATCACCGACTAGCATTGATTTGAAGCGGTCACGGGGTATCTGAATGACCTGAGATTTCTCCTCAATGCCCAGCTGCTCGACGGTGTCGCCGAATAGCCGGACCTCGTCTATCGTAATCCGACCTGCTCTGCCCAGGCTTCGGAGTGTCCGACAGCGAGTTCGCTCTCTACTCTCCCCGACGGCGGTCGTTCCTCAAGCTTCTTAGCATAGCGTGTGACCGGTCGCTCAATTCGCTCCTCACCGGTCACGTTCGCGTGGGGGCCACGATCTCATCGAAGAAGTCGAAGTTGGCGTGGATGTCGCCGAGCGGGGTGACGTGGATCTCTGGTTTCATGACGTCCCAGCGGACCGCGCCGGACCAGCGACCGACCTCGAAGAGGAGGGTGGCCTTGGCCATCAGCAGCGCAATGTCCAAGCGAACATGACGTGCGCCACCGGCTAACGGACTCTCGCAGATCGCCATCTCGACCATGATGCGGGTCGCTTGAAAGACGGCGTTGAGGCTCTAGTCGGCCTTGATTAAGCGGTCGAGTGTCGCGGGCGTGCGGCCATGGATGGCGAGCAGCACCGACTACGTTCGGTTCCACCGGTCGCGGTCGTCGATCGCCAGTTTGTGGCTGCGCAACTGGCGCTCGAACATCTCGCGGCGGTCAAACGTCCTGAGCGGCGGCATACGACGAAATGGCGGAGCGGGAGGGATTCGAACCCTCGATACGCTTTTGACGTATACTCACTTTCCAGGCGAGCGCCTTCGACCACTCGGCCACCGCTCCGCATGCACTGGAGCCGTGCGCCCTAGCGGGGTCGCACGGGTTTCGCAAGGTGCCTTCGCGTATTAACGTTGACGAAGCAATGGCGCCCGCCGGTGGGCGCCCCGGCCGGGCGGGTTCGGCAGATTTGCGTAGCGAGAGCCGCGTACGGCTCGTCCTCCCCTCCCCGGCCGGGAACCGGCGCCCGACGCGAGACGTTAAAACCCCTGTCAGTAACAGGAGCCCGTCATGATCCGTCTTGCCATCCTCAGCCTGCTCATTGCCGGTGCGGCCGCCCTGATGGGCTTTGGCGGCGTGGCGGGAGCGTTCGTCGGGATTGCGAAGGTGCTGTTCTTCATCGCCCTTGCGCTGTTCGGGATCTTCCTGGTGCTCGGCATCCTTGCCGGGCGCCGCATGGCCCGCGTGCTCGACTAAACCGCGCTGTTATCGCCCCCCCAGGGCTTTCTGGCGGCGGCGCTGCACGGACGATCCCAGCCCGATCGCTTCGCGATATTTCGCCACCGTGCGCCGCGCGATGTCGAAGCCGCGCTCGCGTAGCAGATCGACCAGAGAATCATCGGACAGGATCGCATTAGGCGGCTCATCCGCGATCAGCTGGCGGATGTGGCTCTTCACCGCCTCTGCGGAAGCGGCCTCGCCGCCATCGGCTGCGGCAATCGCACTGGTAAAGAAGAATTTGAGTTCGAACGTGCCGCGCGGGCAAGAGAGATATTTGTTGCTTGTCACCCGGCTGATCGTGGACTCGTGCAGCCCCACCGCCTCGGCCACCACGCGCAGCGTGAGCGGCCGCAGATGGGCAACGCCGTGGCGGAAGAAGCCCTCCTGCCGCCGCAGGATTTCCTCGGTCACCCGTAGGATGGTGCGCTGGCGTTGGTCGAGCGCCTTGATGAGCCAGTTGGCGCTGGCAAGGCAATCCGACACCCAAGCCTTGGACGTCTTGTCCCGCGCGCCGCTCGCCAATTGGTGATGATAGCGGCGATTGACGAGGATGCGCGGCAGCGTCGCACCGTTGATCTCCACGGACCAGCCATTCCCCGCAGGCGCGATGAGCACGTCCGGCACCACGGCGGAAGGCCGATCATTGGCGTAGCGCAGCCCGGGCTTTGGGTCATAGCCGCGCAGCTCGCGGATCATGTCCGCCATATCCTCCTCATCCACCCCGCAAATCCGGCGCAGATGCGCGATCTGGCCCTTGGCGAGAATGTCGAGATTGGCGATCAGCGTTGCCATGGCGGGGTCGTAGCGATCCGCCTCTTTGGCTTGCAGCGCGATGCATTCGCTGAGGCTCCGCGCCGCGATGCCGGCAGGATCGAACCCTTGGATGACGGCCAGAACCGCCTCCACTTCTGCCAGCGGAACGCCCAGCCGGTAGGCGGTCTCCAGCAGATCGGCCTCCAGATAGCCGGCATCGTCGATCTGGCCGATCAGGTGCTCGGCGATCATCAGTGCCCGGCCGGAGAGCGCTGCGCCGGCCTGATGCATCAGATGCTCGTAAAGCCCTTGCTCGGGCGCGGCGAAACTGTCGAAATCCGGTCCGTCCGCACCGAAGTCAGCGGAGGACCGGCCGGGGTCCGCCCCGCCCGGCAGCGCGCGGTCGCTTGGGCCATCGTCGATGAAGGTCTCCGCACCGTGATCGACATCCAGCGGCCCGTCCGCCTCGCCGCTGCCCTTGCCGATCAGCACGTCGGCCGGAGCGTCGGGGCCCGATTGCGGCTCGACGCCGTCCGGCAGCTCAGCCTGCTCCCGCGCGGGCAGCGCGATGTCCGTGCCGGCTTCCAGCAGCGGATTGCGCTCCAGCTCGCCGCCGATGAATGCCTCAAGCTCCAGATTGGACAGCGCCAGCAGCTTGATCGCCTGCTGGAGCTGCGGCGTCATCACCAGCGACTGGCTTTGCCGAAGATCGAGGCGAGGCGCCATCGCCATGGGTGGTGCTGCCCCTCAGCCTGTCCGCGACCGGCCCGCCATCACAGCGAGAAACTCTCGCCCAGATAGAGGCGGCGGACATCGGCATTGGCGACCAGTTCGGCGGGGCTACCGGCAAACAGCACCTTGCCATCATAGATGATGCAGGCGCGGTCGACGATCTCCAGCGTCTCGCGGACATTGTGATCGGTGATGAGCACGCCGATGCCGCGCGTCTTGAGATCCTTCACCAGATCGCGAATGTCCGCGATGGAGAGCGGGTCGATGCCGGCGAAGGGTTCATCGAGCAGCACGATGGACGGATTGGCCGCCAGCGCCCGCGCGATTTCGCAGCGCCGCCGCTCACCGCCGGAGAGTGCCATGGCCGAGCTGGCGCGCAGGCGGGCGAGGCCGAATTCCTCCAGCAGCGTCTCCAGCTTCTGTGCCCGCGCCGTCTTGTCCGGCTCGGCCAGTTCCAGCACCGAGAGAATGTTCTGCTCCACGGTCATGCCGCGGAAGATGGAGGTTTCCTGCGGGAGGTAGCCCAGACCCAGGATCGCGCGGCGATACATGGGCAGGCCGGTGATATCGGTACCTTCCAGCAGGATGCGGCCCGAATCGGGCTTCACCAGACCCATGATGGAATAGAAGCAGGTCGTCTTGCCTGCGCCGTTCGGCCCGAGCAGCCCGACGACTTCGCCATGGCCGACCTCAAGGCTGACATCGGCGAGGACGGTGCGCTTGTCGTAGCTCTTGGCGATGGAAATGACCTGCAGGCGATGATCCTCCGCCGCGCCGGCGGGGTCGTCCGCGACTGCGGGATCGCGCATCGTGTCTGCCTCACTCATCGCCTTGTCCTCATTTCCAGATCATCCTGATCGCCGGCCCTGTCGAACCGACGTTCCTCCGCAGCTTCCACGATCTGGCAGGAAAATTGCATGGAAACCGAATCGTTCAAGGCAGCGAAAAAGGCAAGCTTTTTGGCGCCGCGTCCGGCCTTTTCCTACTGATCGCCGCTCTGACGAACCTGGAACGTGCCGGAGACGCGACCACCCGACTGGGTGGTGCCCGGCGCGCCGCCTGCGGCAGAGCCATCCACCGTCGAGCGGCCACTGGCCAGATCGATGACGAGGCGCGAGCCGGTGAGGCGGTTGCCGCCCTGATTGAGCTGCACATTGCCGATCATGGTGATCAGCCGGCGATTGAGATCATAAATGGCGACCGAGCCGCTGGCCCGCTCACTGCCGCGCGTCACCACGACACCGCCCGAGGCGTCGAGTCGGTCGATCTCGATGCCGCCGGTGTTGTGATAGGCCACGGTGAGGCGCTGCGCCGTCATGGTCATGCCGGCCTGCGTCACCTGCACATTGCCGGAGACGACGACGCGGTCGGCGCGATCCTGCACCTCGATGCGGTCCGCCGAGAAATCGACCGGCGCGCGCGTATTGTGCCCCCGCAGAACCTGCGCATCGGCAACGCCGGCAATCGCGACCAGAGTGGACCCGGCCAGGGCGCCGGCAGCGACAAGAAGGAAGGGTCTGCGCATCGACATTGCCCTTAGCGCCCGACCTGCTCCATGCGCAAGCGGGCGTTGCCCTCCAGCGTGACGGTGCGCCCCTCCAGATCGGCCTTGAGATGATCCGCGCGGAACGTGCCGGTCGGCATCCGCCCCTCGACGTCGCCCCGGCTGCGCAAGTCCCGCTCCTGCAGGCGAATGTCCACATCGCGCGTGGTCAGCCGATAGCCATTGGCGCTCTGGAACTGGATCGGCCCGTTGACCGCGACCGTCTCATTCTCGATGTTGTAATTGCCTTGCCGCGCGGTGACGACGGCGCCGCCGCCTTCCATCTGCAGCCGCGCTTCCAGCTCGTTGAGCTGCACGATCGGATCGCGCGAGGTCTTTTGCAGCGCAGAGCCGGCACGCAGCGAGAAGGGCCGGCCCTCGCCATCTTCGCCGCGATACAGCGCCTCGGTCACCTTCAACCGCTCGCTCGCGACGTCCACCTTGTTCTTGTCGAGCACGAAGCTGACCTCGGTCTGGTGGGTGAATGGCGCCGCCAGCAGGAAGGCGCCCAGCACGCCGGCAGAGATTGGCAATACCCGCTTGAGCAGGGTCACCAGCCGGTCGTGACTACCACCGGGCGCGGCCCAGCGCTGCAGCCGGCTGTGCTCGGCCCGTGCCAGCGCCGATGGCGCCAGCTCGTCCTCGGACCCGGACGTCCCGCGCAGGGCACGCCCTTTACGCATGGGCGAAAATATCTGTCTCCGGCCAGCCGGCGAGATCCAGCAGCGCCCGGTGTGGCAGGAAGTCGAAACAGGCCTGGGCGAGCGCAGTGCGCCCTTCCCGCTCCAGCCTTATGTCCAGCTCCGCCTTCAGCTGGTGGAGAAACCGCACGTCGGACGCGGCATAATCGCGCTGCGCCTCGCTCAGCACCGGGCCGCCCCAGTCGGAACTCTGCTGCTGCTTGCTGATGTCCATGCCCAGAAGCTCGCGGACCAGCTCCTTGAGGCCGTGGCGATCGGTATAGGTACGCACCATGCGCGAGGCGATCTTGGTGCAGTAGACCGGCGCTGCCAGCACGCCGAGATAATGCTGAAGCGCCGCGATGTCGAAGCGGCCGAAGTGGAAGAGCTTGAGTCGCGTGGGATCGGCGATCACCGCCCGCAGATTCGGCGCGGCATAGCTGCTCCCCGGCGAGAAGCGGACGAGATGCTCATCGCCCTGCCCATCGCTGATCTGCACGACGCACAGGCGGTCGCGCGGGGTGATCAGACCCATCGTCTCGGTATCGATGGCAACGGCGCCCGGCGCGAGCACATCGGCAGGCAGGTCTTCTTCATGAAAATAAACGGTCATGCCGCTCCTCTTAGCTGCATGACCGGGCCAGGGAAACCTCCGAAAAAGGCAAGACGGCAGAGCGCCTCCCCAGCGCTGCAGATCGGGCCGATGTCGCCCGTGAGCGGGATCGACGTTCAGCGCGGCAATTGCGCCAAAATCATTCGCGCTTTGCGAAAAAGGCCGCTATAGCGATGCTTGGCCGAGTGTGGCCTTGGTCGAGTCCCTGTGCATGTCGTCCGGCATGGGTGCGGATCGAGAGTGGACGAGCGAAAGTGATTAACAGGGCATGAGTTTTGATAGAGGGCGCCGCGGTCGCGGCAGGGACAAGCGGGACAGCTTCGGAGAACCCCAGTTCGACGCCTTTCCGGAATATGGTGGCAGCAGTTACGGTGGACCTCGCGGCGGCGGTGATCGCGGCGGCTTCGGCGGCGGCGGCGGTTTTGGCGATCGCGGCGGCTTCGGCGGCGGCGGCGGTGGCGGCGGTTTCGGTGACCGCGGCGGTAGCGGCGGCGGTTTCCGCAGCGGCGGCGGCGGTGGCGGCGGCTTCCGTGGCGGTGGTGGCGGCGGCGGCGGTCGTGGCGGCATGCCCGCGCAGGTCGTTGGCGAAGGCTCCGGCACGGTCAAGTTCTTCAATGCCCAGAAGGGCTTCGGCTTCATCGTCCGTGACGATGGCGCGGAAGACGTGTTCGTGCACATCAGCGCTGTCGAGCAGGCTGGCCTGACCGGCCTCGCCGAAGGGCAGCAGCTCAAGTTCACGCTGGTGGACCGTGGCGGCAAGATTTCCGCAACCGATCTGGTGATCGACGGCGAGCCGCTCCCGGTTCCCGAGCGCGCTGCAGACCGCGCGCCGGCCGAGCAGCGTGGCGGACCGTCGCGTCAGCTCACGGGTGAGCGGGCCAGCGGCACGGTGAAGTTCTTCAACGCCATGAAGGGCTTCGGTTTCATCCAGCGCGATGACGGCCAGCCCGATGCGTTCGTGCACATCAGTGCTGTCGAGCGTGCCGGCATGGTTTCGCTGCAGGAAGGCGACCGTCTGGACTTCGAACTGGAAGTCGACCGTCGTGGCAAATACGCCGCCGTGAATCTCGAGCCCAAGTCCGAGTAACAGGCGACTCACTTCGCAAGAAAAAGGGCCGGGATGAAAATCCCGGCCCTTTTTGTGTGTCCATCGCCACAACTGCAGCGCGGCGATGGCTCAGTCCAAATGGATCAGCCGTTGCGGCTCGTTTCGAACAGGAACCACGCCCGCTGCTCGGCCTGATCGGTCCAGTCGTCGATCAGCCCGTCGGTTGCATTGTCGCCGGCGGCCTCGGCCAGTTCCTTGGCGGCACGCAGCGATTCCACCAGCGCCATATTGTCGGCCCGCAGCTCCGCCAGCATGTCCGCAGCGGAGACGAAGTCGTCATTGTTATCCTGAATGCTCTGCTTGCGGGCGATGTCGCCAATGGAGCGCAGCGCAGTGTTGCCGGTCTTGCGAATCCGCTCGGCGATCAGATCCGTCGTCGCAAGAATCTCGGCCGCCTGTTCGTCGAACATCAGGTGATAATCGCGGAAATGCGGGCCGGAGACATGCCAGTGGAAATTCTTGGTCTTGAGGTAAAGCGCATAGCTATCCGCCAGCAGGCCGTTCAGCGCGTCGGCGACGGCCTTGATGGCATTTCCCTTCAGGTCCGTGGGCGTTTTGAGCGCTTTGTCTGTCATGAAAGGCCTCCAATGGTTGATGTGTCTGACGTAAATTTCGGAACGTCGAACGTTCCCCACGCCCCGCTTATGCCAGATGGAACTCGGAATGACGAACAGATAGGCCCGCACAGATTGATCGACGAAATCAATCAACACTTATGCGCCGGCGCAATGAAGCGATCAGCGACACCCCCGCAGGGCGGCCGCGGCAAGGTAGACGCGCGCAGTCTGGGGCGCAGCCGAATCACCCTGGGCAGCGTCCCGCATGAGCGTGAGATAGGTCTGCGCGACCTGGCGGTGGCCGTTATAGGCCACCACCGACTCCAGCAGGCTGGCCAGTCCTTCCACCGCGGCAAAGTCATGCCGGCGCGCGAACAGCCGCAAATCTTCCAGCCGCTCGCACAGGGAGAAGAGGGACAGGCCCGTGCAAGCCCCCTCCAGTGCCTCAATGCGGCCAAGCATCTGATCGCGAACCAGACGGTCCGAGCCTTGATACATCCCGATTCTCCCATCCCGCCTTGTCCATCGCGAATCGGTTCTTGCCAGCCTCGCGAGTCAGGCTTGTGACAACGGCACCATAAGCGCCCATCGTTAAGCTTCGGTTTTGCAGCGAAGAGCGGCGACTGCGGCGACTCCTTCCCTTGACAAGGGCCGGCTTTTCCCGCATTGGCCGCCGCCGAACGGGTCTCGCCAGAGGCGGAGCCCGTCTTTTGCATGTATGTCAGCGCACCGCACCTGCCTGCAGGGAGGTCGCTCAATTATTTGAGGAATTGGCCATGGCGAAGCCCGCCACAGTGAAGATCAAGCTGGTCAGCACCGCTGACACGGGCTTCTTCTACGTGACCAAGAAGAACCCCCGCACGCAGACCGAGAAGTTCACCTTCCGCAAATATGATCCCGTCGTGCGCAAGCACGTCGAGTTCAAGGAAGCCAAGATTAAGTAAGTGCCGCGGCGGGCCTGTCGGTCCGCTCGCTTGTGCATGACGCTTCAGGCTCGGATCGCGCGATCCGGGCCTTTTTGCGTGCGGCAGCGTGACGATGAAGTGGGGCGATGGCGGGCCGGGTAGGCTCAGCTCGCCAGCGCAGTCGGCGCGATGAGTCCGTTGACGACATTCATGAACATGAGCACCGAAATCGGCTTGGAGACATAGGCATTCGCCCCTGCCTCCCGAATCCGCGCTTCATCGCCCGGGGCGGCATAGGCCGTCACAGCCATGATCGGCGTCTCTGCCAGAGCCGCGTCCGCGCGGAAGGAGGCGATGAGGTCCAGACCGTTCACATGCGGCAGCTGGATGTCCGTGATGATGAGATCGGGCTGGAAGGCGGATGCGCGGGCGAAGGCCTCCCGCCCGTCTCGCACCGGCTCTGTCTCATGCCCATGCGCGCGGAGCAGGTCGCAAAAGAGCTTCATGTTGAGCTCATTGTCCTCGACAACCAATATGCGTTTTGACACGAACAGTCCTTATGCCGATGGACGAAGCCATTTTTGCAGCCGCGCAGGGGAGAACCTCCCGCTGCCCGGCATACAGGTGAACAATGCGGACCTATCCGATCCCTCAAGATGATGAAACCATGGCGCTGCGCCTCGTGGGATGGATTGTGGCCGATTCGGTCCGTGCCGAACGGATGCTCAGTCTCACCGGGCTGGAGCCGGATGCGCTGCGGCAAGCCCTTACCGATTCCGCCACGCTGGGTGCGCTGATGGATTTCGTCATCAATCACGAGCCGGACCTCCTGGCCTGCGCGGAGGCACTGGCGGTCGCGCCGGCCGATCTCGTCGCCGCCCGCGAGCGGCTCGGCCGATGAGCCGCCCGCTTATCATCAGCGATTGCGACGAAGTGCTGATGCACATGGTCGTCCCCTTCCGGTCCTGGCTGGAAGAGCAGCACGGCATCGACTTCAGCTTCTCCGGCGGCTTCGAGCGCGCGCTGCGCCACAAGACAAGCGGCGACCTGATCGAGCGCGAACTGGTCTGGACGTTGTTGGGCGCGTTCTTCGAGACGGAGATGCATCGCCAGACGCCCATTCGCGGCGCGGTGGAGGCGATGGCCCGAATCGCACAGCGGGCGGACATCGTGATCGTTACCAATATCGGCGAGGAACGCGCGCAGGCCCGCGCCGACCAGATCCATGCGCACGGCCTCCCCTATCCGGTCATCGGCAATCGCGGCGGCAAGGGGCCGGCGGTGCGCAAGCTGCTGGACGAGCGCAAGCCGGGCCTGAGCATCTTCATCGACGATCTGGGCGCCAATCACGTTTCCGTCGCGCGGGACGTGCCGGAATGCTGGCGGCTGCACATGGTCGGCGAGCCCGAGTTCGCCCCCCATGTCGAGCCGGTGCGCGAGGCGCATGAGCGGATCGACGACTGGGACCGGGCCGAGGCGTGGATCATGGCCCGCATCGACGAGTATGACGCGATTGCCACCGGGGCGTTGTCCTAGCCGGTCTTGACGCACCTGCGGCCTCATGCTCTGGCTCCGCCCATGAGCAAGATCGACCAACACCTCGCCGCGGAGAACATCTCCCTTCCGCAAGCCGCCGCTCCCGTCGCCGCTTATGTGGCTGCGGTGCAGACCGGCAACCTGCTGCACATCAGTGGCCAGCTGCCCTTCGCGGCCGATGGCGCCCTGATGAAAGGCAAGATCGGCGGCGAGCGCGATCTCGATTGGGGCGTCGCGGCTGCAGAACGCTGCGCGCTGATGCTGGTAGCGCAGATGAAAGCGGCGCTGGGCGGCGATCTCGACCGGGTCGAGCGCATCGTGAAGCTCGGCGCCTTTGTCGCCAGCACCGCTGAGTTCACCGATCAGCCCAAGGTCGCCAATGGTGCCTCGGAGATGATGGTCCGCATTTTCGGTGATGCCGGCCGCCACGCCCGCAGCGCCTTGAGCGTACCAGTGCTGCCGCTGGATGCATCGGTGGAAATCGACGCCATCGTGCAGATTCGCGACTGAGCTACCGCGCCCGGCCGGCATGTTGGCGGCCTTGGGCGCGATGGACCTGCGGGCACTGGCAATTTCGCGCCAGACGCCCCATGTTCGGCACGTGCTGCACGACGTCGCTCCGTTTCGCTCTCCGCCGTCATTGGCGCACCGAGAGGCGCCGTCCTCATGAGCGACGCGCAGACCGTCCACCTCACCCAATCCGTCGCGGCGCTGGACAAGGCGCAGTGGGACGCTTGCGCCGGCCGGGATAATCCCTTCGTCAGCCACGACTTCCTCTCCATCCTGGAAGAATCGGGCAGCGTCGGCCCCGGCACGGGATGGTCGCCAGCGCCGATCACCATTCAGGACGGCAGTGGCACCCTAATCGCCGCAGCGCCGGCCTATCTCAAGGGCCATAGCCAGGGCGAATATGTGTTCGACCATGGCTGGGCGGACGCCTGGGAGCGCGCGGGCGGGCAATATTATCCCAAGCTGCAGATCGCCGCGCCCTTCTCCCCCGTGCCGGGCCCGCGCCTGCTCCTGCGCGACGCCAGCAAAGGCCCCTCGCTGATCGCCGGTATCGAGGCGGTGGTCGACCAGAATGAGCTGTCCTCCGCCCACGCCACCTTCATCACGCCGGAAGAATGCGCGCTGTACCGCGCGGCGGGATGGCTCATCCGCCAGGGCAGCCAGTTCCACTGGGCCAATGAAGGCTATGCCAGCTTCGATGATTTTCTCGCCCGCCTCTCCAGCCGCCACCGCAAGGATCTGCGCAAGGAGCGGGCCAAGGCGCAGGCCGGGCTGGACATCCGGCACCTGACCGGCGACGCCATCGAGGAGCATCATTGGGATGCGTTCTGGGATTTCTACCAGGATACCGGCAGCCGCAAATGGGGCCGCCCCTATCTCACCCGCGCCTTCTTTTCCCTGCTCGGCGCGCGCATGGCAGACCGGGTCCTGCTGATTTTCGCCTATCGCAACGGACGGCCGATTGCCGGGGCGCTCAACCTCATCGGCGGCGATGCGCTGTACGGGCGTTACTGGGGTTGCAACGAGGAGGTGCCGTTCCTCCACTTCGAGCTGTGCTATTATCAGGCGATCGACGCCGCCATCGCGCGGGGCCTTGCCCGCGTCGAAGCCGGCGCACAGGGCGAGCACAAGCTCTCGCGCGGCTATCGGCCGGTGCCGACCTATTCAGCGCATTACATCCCGCATCCCGATTTCAGGCGCGCCGTGGCCGACTTCGTCCAGCGTGAGGCCGCCGCCGTCGCGGATGAACGCGAATGGCTGGATGAACGCGCGCCGTTCCGCAAGGGCGGAGACGCGGGCTAAAGCCGATCAGGCCGCGACGCGCTGACTGGTCTCGATCGTCCAGGCGCGCGCGAGGCGCTGGGCCTCGGCGATTTCCCGCGCGGTCATTTCCTCGGCGATTTCCGCGCGGCAAGTCTGTGCCTCGCGGCTGCCTGCCTGCGCAGCCAGATTGAACCAGCGATGCGCTTCGACAAGATCGACGGCCAGGCCGCCGGTGCCGCAACTATAGGCCACGCCAAGATCGAAACAGGCCTGTGCATTGCCGAGCGCGGCGCGCGTGCGGCTTTCGATCAGGACCCTGGCATTGTTCATGCTTGTACCCACGAATTCCCCCCAAACACAGGTTCGCGATACCGCAACCAAGCACGCCAGCTCTTGCGAAATGGTTAACGGGACAGAAGGGATGTTTGCGCCCGATTTTTCCGGGGCATGTCTTCAGGGGTGGATGGGGATATTGTCGATCAGGCGCGTGCTGCCGATCCGCGCCGCCACCAGCAGGCGGGCGGGCCGATCCAGCCGGGTCATCGGCTCCAGCGTGTCGGCATCGCTGAGCAGGAAATAATCGACCGAATCGAAGCCCGAATCGAGCAGATAGCGGATCGCCCAGGCCTGCACGGCGGCAACATCCTCGCCGGCGCTGATGCCTTCCCCGGCCCCCACCAGCGTCTCCGGCAAGGCGGCCGCGCGTGCGCGCTGGTCGGCAGTGAGATAGGCGTTGCGGGACGAGAGGGCGAGGCCGTCATGGTCGCGCTGCGTCTCGACGCCGACGATCTCGACCCCCAGATCGAGGTCGCGCGTCATCCGCCGGATGATGGCAAGCTGCTGATAATCCTTCTCGCCAAAACAGGCGATGTCCGGCCGGACCTGATTGAAGAGCTTGGTGACGACCGTCGCCACGCCCTCGAAATGGCCGGGTCGCCATTCGCCATCCAGCCGGGCGGACAGGCCATCGACATTCACATGGCTGGTGAAGCCGGCAGGGTACATGGTCGCGACATCCGGCAGCCACAAAGCCGCGACGCCCGCCTGCGCCAGCATCGCGGCATCGCTCTCCTCGCGGCGGGGATAGGCCGAAAGGTCTTCGTGCGGGCCGAACTGGGTTGGATTGACGAAAATCGACGCGACGACATGGCTCGCCCGGCGCCGTGCTTGCGCGATCAGCGCCATGTGCCCGGCGTGCAGCGCGCCCATGGTGGGGACGAAGGCGATGCGGCCCGCATCCGCCCGCAGCGAGGCGAGACCGGTTCTAAGCGAGGGAAGATCACGGAAGATTTGCACGCGGCACGAGGCTCCGATAAGGCCGGCGGAGAAGGTCGGGGCTGGCTTCGCTTGTCCTGACCGGACGGTCAAGAGGCCGTAACCACCCAGGAAGAGTTTCGACCCAAGCCATGTCCAGCGCCGCGCCGCATCTTATCGTCTTTGCCAATGAAAAGGGTGGCACAGGCAAATCCACCACCTGCGTCCACACCGCCGTCGCGCTGGCCGCGCAGGATGTGTCGGTGGCGCTGATCGACCTCGATCACCGGCAGCGCACCTCTGCTCGCTACCTCGAGAATCGCGAGGCGACCGCGCGCCGTCGTGAGGTGGACCTGCCCTCCCCCAGCTACGCCGTCTATGATGGCGACAGCACGGCCGGCCTGAACGAGGCCATCGCCAAGGCCGCCAGCCAGGCGCAGGTCGTCATCATCGACACGCCCGGCCGCGACGACCCGATGGCGCGTTATGCGGCGGCAGCGGCGAACACGCTCGTCACGCCGATGAACGACAGCTTTGTCGATTTCGACCTCATCGGCCAGGTCGATCCTGAGAATTTCAAGGTCAAGCGGCTGAGCTTCTACTCGGAGCTGATGTGGGAAACCCGCAAGACCCGCGCGAAGGCCGATGGCGCCTCGATCGACTGGGTGGTGCTGCGTAACCGCCTGCATCACATGGAAGCGCGCAACCAGAAGCGCGTCGGCGATGCGCTCTCGGAACTCGCCCGCCGCGTGGGCTTCCGCGTCATTCCCGGCCTGTCCGAACGCGTGATCTTCCGCGAACTTTTCCCCTCGGGCCTGACTTTGCTCGATCGCGGCCATCTCGGTGAGCTGGGCGTCAGCCATCTGGCGGCCCGGCAGGAACTGCGCGAGATGATCGCCGGCCTTGCGCTGCCGATGCTCGGCGGGGCTCCCCAGAAAAAGAGCGCCGCCTGAGGCATGCTGCTGCTCGCTGTCGCACTGGGCGGGCTGGGCTTCTGGTTCTGGTACCGCCTCCGCAAGAGCGGGCGCAAGGTGCCGGCGGCCTGGCTGGGCATCGCCGGCACGCTGATCGGCACGATCATGATGACCAAGGGCATGGCGGTGACAGGCGCGCTGGTTGCGACCGTCTCCGGCCTGTGGCTGCGCTTTGGGGACAGTCTGGCAGGCGGGCGCGCGCCCTCTCCCGCTCCGCTAAGCGCGCGCGATCTCAGCCGGGCGGAAGCGGCCGACCTGCTTGGCGTGTCGATCAATGCCAGCCGCGACGAGATCATCGCCGCGCATCGCAAGCTCATCGCCAGAAATCATCCGGACGCCGGCGGATCGCCCGGCCTCGCCGCGCGGATCAATGCTGCGCGTGATACGTTGCTAAAATCGCAAGAAACATAAGCTAGTCGGTTCGCTTTCCTTCGACCTTCTCCGGGACTTTCCATGACGCATCAATTCCATCCGACCACGCTGCGCGAATATGACATTCGCGGCATCATCGACGAAACGCTGGGCGAGGCGGATGCCTATGCCATCGGCCGGGGCTTCGGCACGCGTGTCGCGCGGCTGGGCGGACGGGCCGTCGCGGTCGGCTATGACGGGCGCCTCTCCTCGCCGATGCTGGAAGAAGCGCTGGTGCGCGGCCTCAATGACAGCGGCATTCACGCGGTCCGCATCGGTCTCGGCCCGACGCCGATGCTCTATTATGCCGAGGCCGTGCTGGATGTGGACGGTGGCATCCAGATCACCGGCAGCCACAACCCGGCCAATTACAATGGCTTCAAGATGGTGCTCCAGAAAGGCCCCTTCTTCGGCAAGGACATCCAGAGTCTGGGCACGATGGCAGCGGCCGGTGATTGGGTCGAGGGCAGCGCCGGCAGCGAGCAGGTCGACATTCTCGACCGCTATGTCGCCCGGTTGATGGAAGGCTTTGACGGGCAGGCCTACAAGATCGGCTGGGATGCCGGCAACGGCGCCGCCGGCCCGGTGATCGACCGGCTGGTGAAGCTGCTGCCCGGCGAGCACCACACGCTGTTCACCGATGTCGACGGACATTTCCCGAATCACCACCCGGACCCCACCGAGGAGAAGAACCTCGTCGACCTGCGCGCGCTGGTCGCGGAGAAGGGCCTCGATTTCGGCCTCGCCTTCGACGGCGATGGCGACCGGATCGGCGCCATCGATGGCGAGGGGCGCATCATCTGGGGCGACCAGCTTCTTGCCATTCTCGCCGAACCGGTGCTCGCCGCTGAACCGGGCGCCACGATCATCGCCGATGTGAAGGCCAGCCAGGCGCTATTCGACCGGGTGGCGGAACTGGGCGGCAAGCCGCTGATGTGGAAGACCGGCCACAGCCTCGTCAAATCCAAGATGAAGGAAACGGGCAGCCCGCTTGCCGGCGAGATGAGCGGGCACATCTTCTTCAAGCACGAATATTATGGCTTCGACGACGCCCTGTACGCGGCCGTCCGCCTGATTCGCGCTGCCAGCACGCTGGGGCGCAGTGTCACGCAGCTGCGCGGCGCCATGCCGGCCATGGTCAACACGCCGGAGCTGCGTTTTCAGGTCGATGAGAGCCGCAAGTTCGCCGTGATCGAGGAAGTGCTGCGCCGACTCGCCGAATCCGGCGCGACGATCGACGCAACGGACGGCGCTCGCGTCACCACGCCGGACGGCTGGTGGCTGCTGCGTGCGTCCAACACACAGGACGTTCTGGTCGCCCGCGCCGAGGCGCGCGACGCCGACGCGCTGGACCGCCTGTTGGCGCAAGTCGATGAACAGCTTGCACTTTCTGGTCTGGAGCGTGGTCCCGCCGCCTGGCATTAACATCAACCAGATGCGTAGACTGAAGACATCGATTGCAAATTGTGCAATCAACACTCTTCATTTCGCAATTGCAGGGAATTCGTATGTAACGCATACAGTTCCTGCCTTTCAGGCATCCTCTCCTAAAACTTCCAGGCCGTCCTTCGGGGCGGCCTTTTTTTTGGCTTACCGCCCGACATCCGTCACGCAGCGAGGCGCGCCGAACCGGCTGCGCGGCCAGCCGCGAAACTCAGGCGGCGCCCATGCGTTTGATGGGTTTGGAAAATAGGAGAGAAACATGGGCAGCCTCTGGAGCCTCATGACCGTTGTCGGGCCAGTCCTGTTTGCCGCGGTGCTGGTCTACGCATTCTGGAGAAACAAGCGGGACACCAAACCGGGCGACGAAGCGCGGAGCGACCGCGCCGCGAAGGACCTGCGCGACAGTCTCGACCGTGAAGACAAGCGCCGAGATCGTAAGGAGCCCTATTCCACCCGGGCTTGAGTAAGCATGGCGGGGCATCCACATTGAAGGCATGGCCCCGCGCTCGCACATGACCCCATCTCTGCCGCCCCTCATCACCGGATGGTTCGACCGGCGGGGCTGGTCCGTCCGTCGCCATCAACAGGCGATGCTGGAGGCAGCGCAGGCGGGGCGCCATGCTCTACTCGTCGCGCCCACAGGAGCCGGCAAAACGCTCGCCGGCTTCCTGCCCACGCTAGCCGACCTCGCGGAGGCGCCGACTGAGGGTCTGCACAGCCTCTATATCTCCCCGCTGAAGGCACTGGCCGTGGATGTGCAGCGCAACCTGCTCACGCCGGTCAGCGAGATGGGCCTGCCCATCCGCATCGAGACGCGCAGTGGCGATACGCCTTCGGATCGCAAAGCCAGGCAGCGGGCCAAGCCGCCTCACATCCTGCTCACGACGCCCGAATCGCTCTCCCTGCTGCTGAGCTACCCGGACGCGGACCTGATCTTCGCGTCCCTTAAAACCGTCATCATCGATGAGATCCATGCCTTTGCGAGCGGCAAGCGCGGCGATCTGCTCGCCCTGTCCCTCGCTCGCCTGCAGAGCATCGCCCCCGGCCTGCGCCGCGTCGGCCTGTCGGCAACCGTAGGCGACCCCGATGCGTATCGACGGTGGCTGGCGCCCGCCGGCGCGCAGGCGGAAGTGGCGCTGGTCGAAGGCGAGCCGGGCGCCGCGCCGGACCTCACTATTCTCATGCCGCAGGACCGCGTGCCCTGGTCCGGCCACAGCGGCAAATATGCGGCGGGGCAGGTGATCGACATCATCCGCCAGCACCGCATGACGCTGGTGTTCTGCAACACGCGCGGTCTGGCTGAACTCATCTTTCAGGAATTGTGGGCGGAGAATGAGGATACCCTGCCCATCGGCATCCACCATGGCAGCCTCTCCCGCGAGGCGCGCCGCAAGGTGGAGGCCGCGATGGCGGCCGGCAAGCTGCGCGGCCTTGTTGCCACCGCCAGCCTCGATCTGGGCATCGATTGGGGCGACATCGACTGCGTGATCCAGATGGGCGCGCCGAAGGGCAGCTCGCGCCTGCTCCAGCGGATCGGCCGCGCCAATCACCGGATGGATGAGCCGAGCAAGGCGATCGTCATCCCCGGCAACCGCTTCGAATATCTCGAAGCGCAGGCCGCTTGGGACGCCGTGATGAGCGGGGAGCGCGATGCCGACGATTTTCGCCCCGGCGCGCGCGATGTGCTGGCCCAGCACATCATGGGGCTCGCCTGCGCCGGCCCGCTCGATCCTGCCGCGTTACTTGCCGAAATCCGCACCGCCACGCCTTATGATTGGCTGGACGCGGCCCAGCTTGAGGACATTCTCCAGTTCGTCTCCACCGGTGGCTATGCGCTGCGCGCCTATGACCGGTTCCAACGCCTCGTCCGCACGCCCGAAGGCCTCTGGCGCATTGCCCATCCTCGCCTTGCCCAGCAGCATCGGCTCAACGCCGGCATCATCGTCGACCAGCCGGCGCTCGACGTGCGCTTCAGCAACGGCCGCAAGCTCGGCACGGTGGAGGAGAGCTTTGCCGCGACGCTCAGCCCGGGCGATCGCTTCTTCTTCTCCGGCCTCTCGCTGGAGCTGGTCCGCCAGACCGAGGCCGAGTTGTTCGTCAAGGCGACATCGCAGCAGGCCCGCATTCCCAGCTGGGGTGGCACGCGCATGGCGATGTCGACGCATCTGGCCGGCCGCGTGCGCGCTTTCCTGGCCGATCCGACGCAATGGAACCGCTTTCCGCCCGATGTTCATGAATGGTTGGCGATGCAGGCGGTCCGCTCCGTTCTGCCGCAGCCCGAGCAGTTGCTGGTCGAGACCTTCCCGCATGAGGGGCTGCACCACATGGTGGTCTACAGTTTCGAGGGGTGGAATGCGCATCAGTCGCTCGGCATGCTGCTCACCCGCCGCATGGAAGAGCGCGGCCTCAAGCCCATCGGCTTCGTGTCCAACGATTATGCGCTGGCCGTCTACGGCCTGGAGCCCGTTACCGACCCCCGCCCGCTCTTTTCCGCCGACATTCTGGACCGTGAGTTCATCGCCTGGGTCGAGGAAAGCAGCCTGCTCAAGCGGGCCTTTCGGGACGTCGCGGTGATCTCCGGCCTTATCGAACGCCAGCAGCCGGGCGCGCGCAAGACCGGGCGGCAGGTCAGCTTCTCGACCGACCTCATCTATGATGTGCTGCGCCGCTACGAGCCGGAACATCTGCTGCTCAAGGCCGCCTGGGCCGATGCCCGCGCGCGCATGACTGACGTGGGGCGCCTTGGTGAGCTGATCGACCGGGCCAGCGCCACCATGCTGCACAAGCCGCTCGACCGGGTGAGCCCGCTGGCCGTGCCGGTGCTGATCATGATCGGGCGCGAGCATGTGGCCGGTCCGCAGACGGACGACAGCCTGCTCGCGGAGGCCGAATCGCTCGCCCGCATTGCCATGACGCCCGACGCGCCGCCCGGCTAGCATCGCCCGCCCCCGCCTCGATCCTTTTGGCGGGACCGCAAAACCGTGATAAGCTGCGCGTCTTGGGAGACCTTGGGGATGGTTTTCGGCTCGACGTTTCGGCTGACCCTGGCAAAGGCTGTAATCACGGCCGCTGCGGCGTTGACCGGGCCGTTCGGCATCGCCAGCCAGATCCCGAGCGCAAACGAGCATTTCGTCATCGCGCCGCGTGGTCCTGAGATACCGGTCGATCCCAGCACCTTCGACCTCAACGAGCCGGTCATGCCCATCGGTGGCGATCCGGGGATGCGGATGACCATGCCGGTGCGGATCGGCGAGCGCGGCCCTTATCCGTTCATGATCGACACCGGCTCCCAGCGCACCATCATCGCCACGGAGCTGGCAACGCGGCTGATGCTGCCCCAGCTCCAGCCGGTCGAGATCATCAGCATGGCTGGGCGCGTCACGGTCTCATCCGTTCAATTGAGCGATCTGCGCTTTGGCGACCATGCGGTCAGTTCGCTTGCCGCGCTCACTATCGCTCGCGCGGACATGGGCAGCCTGGGGATCATCGGACTGGATAGCCTCGCGGACAAGCGCCTCATCCTCGACTTCAACCAGCGCCGCATGGAAGTCAGCCGCAGCCGCCGCTCATCCGCCGTGCGTGACGAGAAGGACGCCATCGTGGTGCGAGCGCGCAGCCGCTATGGCCAGCTGATCCTGATGAACTCGCGGGTGGATGGGCGTAAGGTAGACGTGATTCTTGACACCGGCGCCGAGCAGAGCGTCGGCAATATGGCGCTGTTCCGCAGCCTCAAGGCCAAGCGGCTGGTGGTGCCGCCAACGCCCACTGTGCTGACCAGCGTCACCGGCGTCGACGTGCCGGCCCAGTTCGCCGTCGTCCGCCAACTCACCATCGGCGACGCGACGCTCGACAATGTGCCGATGCTGTTCCTGGATGCCGCGCCCTTTACCGAGCTTGGCCTGGGCGAGCGGCCAGCCATGCTGCTCGGCATGGGGATGCTGCGCCTGTTCGACCGGATCGCGATCGATTTCGGCCAGCGGCATGTCGATTTCCACCTCGCCGGCGGCGATGCCCGGCAACGGGGTAGGCTAGATTTCGCCGACACCGGCGCAACGGACGCAAGCGGTCGCTGAGTCGCGCTCATCCGCGCCTGCGGCAAGCGGTTGCCCGCAGGCCGGGCACAGCGCGGCGGGGACGACCCGCTCGCCATGGGTAATCCCGACGCGCTCATCGAACAGGAAGCAGGCGCCGTCCCACAGGCTGGCGGCCTCCTCGACCTCAGCGAGATAGGCGAGGATGCCGCCCTTGAGGTGATAGACCTCCTCGAAACCCTGCGCGCGGGCATAAGCCGTCGACTTCTCGCAGCGTATGCCGCCGGTGCAATACATGGCGATCCGGGGCTTGCGCCCTTCCGCGCGCCATTGCGCCGCCTGCGCATCGAACCAGTCCGGGAAGTCGCCGAAGCTCGCCGTCATGGGATCGACAGCGCCGGCGAACCGCCCCAGCGCCACCTCATAATCATTGCGGGTGTCGATGAGGATCGTGTCTGGATCGCTGATCAGCGCGTTCCACTGCGCCGGCGGCACATGCGTGCCCGCGCCCTGCGCCGCATCGACGCCGGGCCGGCCCATGGTCACGATCTCGGGCTTCACCTTCACTTTCCAGCGCGCGAACGGATGCCGCTCCGTGCAATGCAGGCGCGGCGCCAGCGGCGCGAAGCCCGGCTCGGCGCGCAGGCGCTCGAACAGCCGCTCCACCGCATCGGCCGACCCCGCGATGGTCCCGTTCATGCCCTCCTGCGCCAGGATGATGGAGCCGGAGAGGCCCAGCGTCCCGCCCAACGCGCGCAGGTCGGTCGCGAGCGCCTCCGGGTCGGGCAAGGGCGCGAAGCGGTAGAAGGCGGCGACGGTCAGCAGGGATGCGGGTTCGTGCGACATGGGCGCGCGCCTACACCAGCCGAGCTGGGAGAGCCAGAGCCTGCGGGCCATCGCAAAAGTTCCACTTTTGTTCAACTGCCCGATTGCGCCATGCCCGCTGCGACGGCATAGCAGGGCCATGAGGTCGTCCCCACTCATCGATCATCCCATGCCCCGCGCGGCAGGCTGTGGCCCGGCCTTCAGCTTTGCCGGCCAGAGCTGGCAGGCTTTGCCCCAAGGTGCCTTGTTCTGGCAGGAGCGGGCCGCGCTGATCGTTGCCGATCTTCATTTCGAGAAGGCCAGCGCCTTCGCCCGGCGCGGCCAGATGCTGCCGCCTTATGACAGCCGCGCCACGCTGGACGCGCTGGCGGGCGTGATCGCCCTCACCCAGCCGCGCGAGATCTGGTGCCTGGGGGACAGCTTCCACG
Organism: Sphingobium sp. B10D7B; assembly: GCF_025961955.1. NCBI lineage: Bacteria > Pseudomonadati > Pseudomonadota > Alphaproteobacteria > Sphingomonadales > Sphingobiaceae > Sphingobium > Sphingobium sp. B10D7B. Next base: position 205,888 of record NZ_JAOQOQ010000001.1, on the reverse strand, counting down.
ATGGCGGCGCGCATGAGCGGATGAGCGGCGAGACGCGCGCGCGGATCGCGCAGCTGACGGCCACCTATCGCTGGACCTGGATCACCGGCAATCACGATCCCCTCGGCGCCTCGGGCGTTGATTCGCCCCTGGGGGGTGAAAATCGGGCAGAAGCGCTCGTCGATGGCGTCATATTGCGCCATGAAGCCATGCCCGGAGAGGTGCGACCGGAAATTTCCGGACATTTTCATCCCAAGTTGCGGATGAGCCTGCGCGGGCGACATATCTCGCGGCGATGCTTCGTGAAGGGCGGCAGCAAGATTATCGTACCCGCCTTCGGGGCGTTCACCGGCGGCCTTGACGCAGCGTCACCGGCAATCGCCTCTCTTGTCGGCCGGAACAGCGAAGCGCTTATCGCGTTGGAGGATCGGCTGCTGCGTTTCGCTCTTTGGCGATAAGCGGCCTCCGCCGACTGTAACCCTTATGCAACAAACCGCTAAATCCCGGAAATGAGGGAGTTGCGCCCCATGGCTATTGGCATATGCTCTCGAATAACCGGCACAAATGCCGGACCGGACAAACGTGCAGGAGAGCGAATGATGCCCAAGCCATCCCTCATTGCGTCTGCCAGTGTTGCCGCACTGCTATGCGCCCTTGCGACCCCCGCCTTTGCTCAGGACGCCAGCGATGCGACCGCGCAGAGCGGCGATGAGAGCAATATGGGCGAAATCATCGTCACCGCCACGCGGCGCGCCAGCCCGCTGTCGGATGTGCCGATCGCCGTCTCAGCCGTGACCGCCCAATCGCTGCAGAACAGCGGCGCGAACGACATTCGCCAGCTCAACCAGCTTGCGCCCTCGCTGCTCGTCTCCTCCACCGGATCGGAAGCCAATGGCGCCGCGCGCATCCGTGGTGTCGGCACGGTGGGCGACAATCCGGGTCTGGAAAGCTCCGTCGCGGTGTTCATCGACGGCGTGTATCGCTCCCGCACAGGCGCGGGCTTGACCGATCTCGGCGAGATCGAGCGCGTCGAAGTGCTGCGCGGCCCGCAAGGCACGCTGTTCGGGCGCAATGCCTCAGCCGGCCTGCTCAACATCGTCAGCAAGGCGCCGGAATTCCAATGGGGCGGCAGCGCGGAAGCCAGCTTCGGCAATTATGAAGCGTGGCGGCTCGCCGGGCGGATCACTGGTCCGCTGAGCGAGACGATCGCCGCCAGCATCGACGGCGTCTATTCGCGGCGCGACGGGTTCCTCAATATCGTGGACAGCTCGGGCGCTAAGATCGGCGATACCAATGATCGCAACCGCTATTTCCTGCGCGGGCAGCTGCTCTTAGAGCCCTCCGATGCCCTCTCAGTCCGCCTGATCGGCGACTATACCAACCGCGATGAAAGCTGCTGCGGCGCCGTCTATATCGACACCGGCGAGGAAGTGGGCAGCTCGCCCACCAATTACACGCAGAACGCCACCAACCGCATCGTCACGATCCTGAGCGCGCTCGGCACGCGCTTCCCCAATGGCCCCACGCCCTATGCCCAGAACCCCTATCAGCGGAACATCAGCATCACGCCGGGCCGGGACTATGTGAGCAAGCTGGAGGACTGGGGTCTCTCGGGCGAGATCAATTATGATTTCGGCAATGCCAAGCTGACCAGCATCACTGCCTATCGCGACTACAAGTCATCCGACTATGGCGATTATGATTATTCCACCGCCGACCTGCTCTATCGCGACCCCGGCACCTTCCGCCAGTTCCGCACCTTCACGCAGGAATTGCGTCTGCAGGGCTCGGCGCTGGGCGGCATGCTCGACTGGCTGGTGGGCGGCTATTACGCCAATGAGAAGCTGACACTGCGCGACAATATCCGCTTCGGTGCTGATTATGGCCGCTTCGCAGCCTGCCGCCTGATGGCCGGCACCGGCGCCGCCAGCAACCTCTCACCCGCCCAGCTGAGCCTGTGCGCCGCGCCGATCGACGGCAACGCGCTCACGCCGGACGTCGGCAACCTGATCAGCGCGACGCAAGCCAGTCTGAATGCTGGCCTCTATGCCTCCATCTACGCCCGGGCGATCGGCCAGGGCGCCTCGCCGACGGTGGCCAATGCGACGGCAACAGCGCAGGCGGGCGCGATCTCGGGCGGCCTCGGCACCGGCCTCACCGCGCTGGCGACCGTCCCCAACGGCGCTGGCGATACCGACAGCCGCTATTATCAGCGCAGCGAGAACTGGGCGCTGTTCACCCACAACATCATTCACCTCACCGATGCGCTCGATCTGACCCTGGGCGTGCGCTACACGCGCGAGACCAAGCGCTTCTCGGGCGATCTCAACAATAACAATGCGACCTGTGCCGCGTTACAGGCCTCCGCCCTGCCGGGCATCGCGACCAATCCGGCGCTCGGCTCGGCCGCGCAACTGGCCGGCGGCATCCTGACGCTCGGCTGCCTGGGCAATGCCAGCACCGGCCTCAACGCGCTCGACCTGCAGGACCGGCAGACCGAGGGCAAATTCTCCGGAACTGCCGTGCTCTCTTACAAGGTCGGCGGCGGCCTGATGGTCTATGGCGGCTATTCGCGCGGCTATAAGGCGGGCGGTTACAATCTGGACCGGTTCGAGTTGGGCAATACCGGGGTCGGCACCGGCATCGCGCCGATCACCTATTTCTCGCCGCGCAGCAATGCCGATGCGGCGAGCCTCGCCTTCGGCGCGGAGACGGTGGACGCTTACGAGATCGGCCTCAAATATGCGCGCCGCGAATGGGGCTTCAACCTCGCCGCCTTCCGGCAGGAGTTCAGCAACTTCCAGCTCAACACCTTCAATGGCACCAGCTTTGTCGTCCAGAACATCAATGGCTGCGATGGCGCCAAGGCCGCGAACGGCACCTGCGCCGAGACCAAGCCCGGCCTCATCAGCCAGGGCGTCGAGATCGAGGCCTATGTCCAGCCGGTTCGCTCGCTGCGGGCCACGGCGGGCGTGACCTATACCCGCGCCAAGTTTGCCGACCAGCTCGTCGGCAATGCGGATGGCTCGGTGCCGCTAGATCCCGCGCTGTTCCTGCTGGAAGGGCAGGATAACAGCAACGCGCCGCGTTGGGTGGCGACCAGCAGCATTGCCTGGACACCGGAGTTGGGCGGCGGCTTCAGCGGCCTCGTCTATGTCGATAACCGGATCACCGGCGACTATAACACCGGCTCGGACCTCTATCCCGAGAAGGCGCAGGACGGCTACATCGTCACCAATGCCCGCATCGGCCTGCGCGGTCCGGGACAGGCCTGGGCCATCGAGCTGTGGGCGCAGAATCTGTTCGACAGCGATTACAGCCAGGTCGCCTTCAACAGCCCGCTGCAAAGCTCCAGCCCCAATCACCAGTCGCGCGCGCAACTGGGTCGGTTCGGCGCCATGTCGAACCAGCTCTTCTCGGCCTATCTCGCCGAGCCGCGCACTTATGGCATCACGGTGCGCAGCCGCTTCTGAGCGGGCATAGCCAGGACGACGGAAGGGCGCGGTGCGAGCCGCGCCCTTCGACGTTTTTCACAGATCAAGAACGCGGCCGCTCAGGCGGTATAGCGATGCAAGCCCCGTCCCTCGGCGCGCAGCCAGGCGCGAGCCGCATCCGGACAGACCGGCGAAATCGCGCGCACCAGCGCATGGAATTCGGGGCCGTGGTGCATATGCTCCAGATGCGCGACCTCGTGCGCCACGGTGGCCAGCCGCACATGCGCGGGCGCCAGAATGAGCCGCCAGCTGTAGCGGATGTTGCCATCCACCGAGCAACTGCCCCAGCGCGCGCGGGGATCGCCAATCGCCACCTGACGCAGCGGCAGGCCGTGCCGGGTCGCGAGGGCCTGCGTTTCGGTCGTCAGTGCCGTGCGCGCCTGCGTTTTGAGCCAGCGCAGCGCCCGTGCACCCGCCAGATCGACCGGTCCGCCCACCAGTAGCTCGCCTTGCTCTGCCCGCACCTGCCGGGTACGCGCGCCGGTCGCAACGATGCGCAGCGGCGTGCCTTCAAAGGGCACGAGCGCGCCATCGGCCAGCGTGACAAGCCCGCCATTGCGGCCCCGCTGCCCCTCGATCCACTCCCCTTGTGCCCGGACCCAGTCCAAGGCGCGCGGCAGGGAGGCACGCGGGGGAATGGTCAGCAGGGCACGATCGCCCAGCTCATCGAACCGCAGCTTCATCCGCCGCGCTCGCCCGTGGCGCATTACGACGACGGAGAGCGCCGCCCCGTCCGCCAGCGTGAGCCTGTGCTCAGAGCGCGCGGTCGACAATGTGATTTTCCAGATCGCCCGCGATCGTCTCGGAGATCGTCCAGCCGCGAATGCTCTGGCCGGCGCGATGCACCGCCTCGCGATCCCCGCAGATCAGATAATGCCATTCGGGCAAGGGCTCGTCATGGGCGCGCAGGCGATAGGCGCAGGTCTGTGGGAGCCATTCGATCTCCTGCAGATTTGCCCGGCTCAGCCGCAGGCAATCGGGCACGAACGCGCGGCGCTGGCGGTAATTGCTGCACTGGGCGGTGTTCCGATCCAGCAGCCGGCAGGCGACGTTGGTCGGGTAGATCCGCCCGGTGTCGGCATCCTCCACTTTGTGCAGGCAGCATTTGCCGCAACCATCGCACAGCGCCTCCCACTGCGCGCGATCAAGCGTTTCGAGAGGCTGTTCCCAGAAGCTCATCGGACATAGTGGACGAGGAAATCGTGCACGCCCTTGGCCACCGTCTCATCCGCGGAAGCCAGTTCCTCGACCGGCACAAGCGCGATGGGCTTGCCATCCGGCCCGAACAGGAACGGCGTGCGGGTGTGGTTGACAAGATAATCCTGCTTGGCGGCCTGATCGCCCTCCTTGCTGGCGACTACCACGAAGTCCGTCTTCACCTTCTCGATCTGCTCGGGCGTGCCCGTGAGGCCGATGAGCCGGGGATGGAAATGCGCGACATAGCCTTTCACCACATCGACGGTGTCACGCTCGGGATCGACGGTGATGAAGATCGGCTGGATCTTGGCCGCAACCTCGGGATGGTCCTTCTCCAGCATCCGGTAGCCGAGCATGATTCGGTTGAGGTCGAGCGGGCACACGTCCGGGCAGAAGGTGTAGCCGAAATAGACGAGGCGATATTTACCCTGGAAATCCGCCCAGCGCACGCTCTTGCCATTCTGGTCGGTCAGCGTGAAATCGCCACCGATCCGGGCGCCGACGAGGTTGCCCTCGGCAGGAAGCGACTCATTGCCGCCGGCCTGGTTGCCGCCGCTCTGGCCCTGGCAGGCGGCCAGCGCCAAGCCGATGGAAAGCGCGAGGATTTTTTTGCAGGCTTTATTCATGACAGGGCCAGCCATGCCCTGCTATTGGAGCCAAGGCAACTGCTTGAAACGAACGCAAGGCGAAGGGGGCACAGGGTGAAGATCGAACGGCGCAGGGGAATGTTGGTCCGCATGGGCAGCCCACTGGCGCTCGCGCTGGCGCCGCTGATCGGCGCGGTGACGGCACAGCCCGCCATGGCGCAATTCTCCGACAGCTACCGCTTCCTCGAGGCGGTGCGCAAAGGCGATACCGCCAAGATTGCCGAAGTGCTCGAAACCCCCGGCGTCACCCCGATCAACACCAAGGATCGCACCAGCGGCGAGACCGCATTGCTGATCGTGGTCGGCCAGCGCAGCGTAATGATGACCAATTATCTGCTCTCCAAGGGCGCGCGCGCGGACCTGACCGACAATAACGGCCGCACGCCCCTGATGCTCGCCGTGGAACGCCGCTTCGTGGAAGGCGCGCAGCTGCTGCTCGCCCACAAGGCCGATCCCAACCAAACCAACAGCAGCGGCGAAACCCCGCTGATCCGCGCGGTGCAGATGCGCGACATGGAGATGGTGCGGCTGCTCGTCACCAACGGTGCGGACCCGCTGCGCCGCGATCGCCTAGCCGGCATGTCGGCGCTCGATTACGCAAAGGCCGGCGCGCCGATGAGCGGCCTGATCGATCTGCTCAACAGCGCGGAAAAGCCCAAGGTCAGCGGCGCCGTGCAAGGCCCGCGCCTCTAGGCCACCGCCTGACGCTCACAGGACAAGCTGCCTGGCCCGGCCCGCATCGCAAGCGGGACCGGATCGACAGGCGGTGGGGATATTACGCCATATCGGATGCTTCACCGCACGGCTTTGGCCGCGCGACGCGGCCGCGCGCATCCCGTCCGCAGATCAAGTGCTATTGCATCCATTTCGGATCGGCGGGACCTTCCGCCCAAGTCCAGATTTGATAATTGATGGTTAATGAAACGATAATTTGAGCAGCATCCGTCACACTCCAAATCATGACGGGACTGTTCAAGATTAGAATGATCATCAACGGGGACAAAATCGATGAACTGGTCTGTATTCGACGAATATGGCTGCAGAAAATATTTGAACCGATCCGAAATGAGCTGCTTCCTCGATAGTGCAAAGACTGCCCCGCCTTCCGTCCATGCCTTCTGCCGCTTGCTCGCCGAAACCGGATGCCGCATTTCGGAGGCGCTCTGCCTGACCCTTGGGCGGATCGACCCCGCCGCCTGTGTCGTCATCTTCGAAAGCCTCAAGAAGCGGAAGAGAGGCATTTTCCGCCGCGTGCCGATCTCGTCGGGGCTGGTGCGCCTGCTCACCGATATTGCCGGCAATGATCGCGCCGCCCCCCTCTGGCGCTGGTCCCGCACCACCGCCTGGCGCCACGTCCACGAGCATATGGACCGGACGCATATCAGAGGCCCGCAAGCCTGCCCGCGCGGCCTGCGACATGGCTTTGCCGTCGCCGCGCTCGGAGCTGGCGCGCCGCTCAATCTCGTGCAGTCATGGCTCGGCCACGCCAATATCGAAACCACGAGCATCTATGCGGTAGCGGTCGGCCCCGAGGAGCGTGAGATCGTCGAGCGAATCTGGAGCCGCATCCGCGCCGGCGACCTCGCGCAGCGCCGCGTCCCATCCGCCAACCACCGCAGTGCCGGATCGGTAGCAGCCCGGCGCAATGCCAGCCCTGCCGCAACCGAGCATTATTTCTTCTGATCACCACAATCTTAGCCCCTCCTCGTCAGAGGAGGGGTTGGAGGTGGTGCGGCAACCACCCCGTCATGCACCTTCCGCGCGATGCATCTCCCCTCAGGACGGACTCTTGATCCGCCCCAGGCTCGTCTCCTCAAGGGCGAGGCGGGAGATGACATCCTTGATCAGCGCCGCACAATCGGCCGGCACGCAATAGCCGCGCCGATAGAAGGAGACGATCGGGTCCGGCATATTCTTGTTGCGAAACGCCTTGCGCAGCTCGGACACGAACACCTTGATCGAGCTTTCCGCAAATCCCAGGCTCGCCCGCAGTTCGTGCGGCGCGTGGAACACGTCCGGATTAGCCATCAGCCACAGGAGCAGGCGCACGGCGCTGGGGCTGCGCAGGTTCATATGGGCCTGCAGCATACGCAGGATTTGCGTGTCGCCCTGACGCGCGGAACGGCGGGCATCGCCTTCTCCCGTCCGGCTGTCGATCAGGTCGGCCGCAGAGGCATGCTCCATCTTCTCGATGGCTTCCGCCAGCGCGCGCGACCAGATCAGCCGCGCATAGGCCGATTCCATCGTCCCCAGCCGCCGCACCATCAGCGCGATTCCGGCGGCCGATCGCGGTACGGCGGCCCCTACGCTCTCGAAGTCACTATCGAATATGGTCATAACCCTGCCCCCAGCATGAAGCGCGAGGCCGCTCCATTCGTCTCCCCGGTTTCAACTCTTCGCGGGTCATGCCCCCCCGGCCGCGAAGTCGGTCCACATGCGGCGATAAGCGTCTTCCAACTCGCGCGTGTATCGATCGATGTCGCCGGCCGGCGATGCGGCAAAGCGCGTGCGCAGGCTGCGCTTTTCCTCCAGCAGCGCGGCGCGATCCGAGGCCAGGGCGACGGCGATCTCCACGAACGCATCCTCGTCCTGCGCCACCCATTCGGGCCGGCCGATGGCGCTCATCAGCCCCGCGCCCATGCGCTGCACGAAGCTCTCGCCCGCCAGCGTGATGACGGGCGTGCCCATCCACAGCGCCTGACAGCTCGTCGTGCCGCCATTATACGGGAAGCAGTCCAGCGCGATGTCGATGTCGGCATATTCGGCCATCATCTCATCGAGGCTCGATGGACCGCGAAACTCCAGCCGGTCAGCGGCAACGCCCGCGTCCACGAACTCGCCTACGCCGCACGCGAAGCGCCCGAGACCTACACCTTCTGTATGGTGCTCGCCGTGACGGGATGCCGGATCTCCGAGGCCCTGGCGCTTAGACTCAGGAGCATCGATCTGCGCTCGCAATGCATCATCATCGAAAGCCTCAAGAAACGGAAAAGGGGCATTTACCGCGCCGTTCCGGCCCCGCTGGATCTGGTGAAGCTGATCCACAAGGTGCATGGCCGAGGCAATGACGCGGACGACAGTCTGCTATGGACGTGGTCGAGAATGACAGCATGGCGAAAGGTCAACGCGGTCATGCAGGCGGTCGGCATCAAGGGAATGCAGGCGACGGCCAAGGGTTTTCGACACGGATTTGGCGTATCGGCGATCCACTCAGGCGTGCCATTGAACATGGTGCAGAAGTGGATGGGGCACACAGACATCAGCACCACCGCCATCTACACAGGCGCCGTTGGGCGGGAGGAACTGGAGATTGCGAGCCGCATGTGGGGAAGCAGGCCAGGCCAGCAGAGTCGGCGCCAGATCGGCCTGAAGGGGGTGACGGGCACGCTCGGAAATGCATTGCAGTCGTAAATGCGAAGAAGGTTAAGGGCGTTTGCGCTCTTGGCCTTCTCCTTGCTGCTCAAGGCAAGAACGAGAAATATTCTATATTTTTCACATTGTAAGACAGCGCGGATGGCTGTTGGCTCGGGTCTGATCGAGGCTAAAAGCAGATCGACAATTAAATAATTTAATGGATATCGTTGAAGCTGTTGCCAGAAGATACAGTATTCAGTATTTTGTAACGTATGAATCCATTCATTTTCAATGCCTTACCCGCTTTATGTTGTCATCACCCGACTTGAGACCGGCACGGTGCGACCCAGCAATGCTGCGCTGCAAGAAACCCTTAACGACCGACAGATTTGGGGCCTGACACGGCTCAAATGAACCCTGCCTGTCCCGCATGTCGATCGCCGTATTTAGCAAGCATGTCGTATACACGAGACTCCTAGCAAATCGTAAATTTTTGAGTAAAATTAAATAGAATTAATTATAGGTTAAATATTGCGTATTAACTACTATTGTTGCCCGTTTTAAACGTTTGCCTTCTCAACCATCAATTTCCTTTCCTTCCAATTTTCCCTTACGACAACGGCCGGTTTGTCGCATATCCTGCTTATGTGAGAGTGCAACTAACTCCAAGCTCTTCTCGCTGGTCATTCTCCCAGCGAGACGTGACCGCTCCCGAAAGTGGACAGAGGCCCCTGGGCGCTGTTACGAAGATGACGACGCGGAAGGGGCGAATGCCTTGAACCGCTGGCGCCGGACTGATCTTCCCCAAGCTCGATGGCCCTGAACGGCCCTGCGGGCGTCGGGTCCCGTCTCCGCTAGCCCTTTGGGGCTAACCCGCTTCAACGCTCTGCAGAGACGGACAAAAAGAAATTGATCCCGCTTCCGCATCTGCTATCGGTTTCGTTGATTACTCAACGAGGAGCGGATGACTGACACCGAAGTTCTAATTATCGGCGCTGGGCCCGTGGGGCTGCTGCTCGCGCTGGACCTGGCGTCACGGGGAATCCGAGTTGTCGTTGCGGAGATGCGCCCCGCCGGTCAACCACCCAGCGTGAAGTGCAACCATGTGTCCTCGCGCACGATGGAGACGCTGCGCCGCCTCGGCCTGTCGCGGGAGGTGCGCGCGGTCGGCCTGCCGCACGGTTACCCCAATGACATCGTGTTCCGCACGCGGATGACCGGCACCGAACTCGCGCGCATCCCCATCCCGTCGCGGCGCAACCGCTATCAGGACAGCAGCGGCCCGGATGGCTGGTGGCCCACCCCCGAACCGCCGCATCGGGTCAATCAGATCTTCTTCGAACCGATCTTCTTTGCCCATGCTGCGCAGCACCCGAACATCACGCTGCTCAACGAGACCCGGTTCGACAGCGTGCAGGACGAGGGGGGAAGCGTGCGCGCGCTGCTGACCGACCTCCCGAGCGGTGCGTCCCGAGAAATCCGCTGCCGCTACATGGTCGGCTGCGACGGCGGCAGTTCCGCCGTGCGCAAGCAGATCGGCGGAAAGCTAGAGGGCGATGCCGTCGTCCAGCGCGTGCAATCCACCCTGATCGACGCGCCCGATCTTCTCGATGCCCTCGGCAGTGGTCCGGCGTGGATGAACTATAATTACAATCCCGATCGCGCCGGGACCGTGCTCGCCATTGATGGCGAGCGGCGGTGGCTCGTCCACAATTATCTGCGGCCCGATGAGGAGACGTTCGAGGAGGTCGACCGGGATCGGTGCATTCGGCGCATCCTGGGCGTCGGGCCGGACTTCCCTTTCACGCAACTCTCCAACGAGGACTGGATCGGCCGGCGACTGGTCGCCAACCGCTTCCGCCAAGGCCGTGTCTTCATCGCCGGCGATGCCGCGCATTTGTGGGTGCCTTATGCCGGCTATGGCATGAACGCTGGCATTGCCGATGCCATGGACCTCTCCTGGATGCTCGCCGCCACCTTGCAGGGCTGGGCGCCCGAGGGAATCCTCGACGCCTATGTCGCCGAGCGCAAGCCCATCACCGAACAGGTTTCGCGCTTTGCGATGGGTCATGCCAGCGGCGCCATCAAGGAGCGCAACACCTTGCCGCCGGAGATCGAGGACGACACGCCCGAAGGCGACGCAGCGCGCCGGGCCGTGGGCGCGGCTGCCTATGCGCTCAATGTCCAGCAATATGCCTGCGCCGGGCTGAACTACGGCTATTTCTACGATGCTTCGCCGATCATCGCTTATGATGGCGAGGACGCGCCAGCCTACACCATGCACGATTATACGCCGTCGACCGCACCGGGGTGCCGCGTGCCGCATTTCTTCCTCGCGGACGGGCGCTCGCTCTACGACCTCTGCGGGCCGGGCTATACGCTGATCTGCATGGAAGACGAGGGTGAGGCCCCGCCGGACGTCGAGCCGCTGGTTGCAGCGGCGCGGGCTTGCGGGATGCCGCTCACGGTCCTCACCGTGGATCGCGCGCTCGATAATGTGCCGGAGGTTTACCAGCACCGCCTGCTGCTGGCCCGGCCGGACGGCCATGTCGCTTGGCGCGGCGATGCCATCGATGATGCAGCGGCGCTCGTGGATCTGCTGCGCGGCGCACGAATGGCAGCTGAAGTGCGACCTTAAGGGGTCGCACTGTCGTCCGCCTGCTCTATAAGTTGATCTATCAACACAAGCCGCAAGGACATCCATGACTGACGATCCCCTCGCCCTTCGCTACGATCATGTCTTCGACATCCGCATCAATTTCGACAAGCGCTGGGCGACTGGCGCCATCCATGCGGGCGGCCCCAATCACGGCTACACGTCCGTAGGCGAAGGCAGCACCGTCGAGGGGCCGCGCCTCAATGGCAAGCTGGTCGATTATAGCGGCGCAGACTGGCCGGTGGTCCGCACCGACAAGGTGGTGGAGCTCAATGCCCATTATATGATCGAGGCGGATGACGGCGCGCTGATCTATATCCGCAACCTTGGCTATGTGCACGGTCCGCTGGACTTGCCGGACGGCACCAAGACATCGTCCTATTTCCGCTGCACGCCCTATTTCCGCGCGCCGGACGGGCCGCATGGCTGGCTCAACCGCACCGTGATCGTCGGCGTCGGGCAGCGTCGCCCGAAACTGACGCCCGACGACGCGCCGGACCATTCGCTGTTCCGCTATTACGCGATCATTTAACCGCGTCGGTCGCCACCGGTTGCGAAAGCACGACCAGCTGCTCGCCGATCTTGGCGAGCAGCTGGTTGAGCGTCTCGCACTCCTTGTCGGAGAGTTTCGCGGTCAGCAGTTCGTGGAAGGCTTTCCGTTCGGCCAGCGCCGCGCGGTATCGCTCCAGCCCCACGGGAGTCATCTTGAGAATGGGCGCCCGCCGATCATGGGGGTTCTCCATGCGCAGCGTATAGCCCTTCTCTTCGAGGGTGCTGACGGCGCGGCTGACTTCAGCCCGGTCGACCCAGGCCATCTCGGCCACCTGCCGCACCGTTCCACCCTTGTGCATCGTGGCGAGCCGCGCCATCACCCGCCATTCCGCATAGGTGATGTCCTCCATCTCCGCGAGATTGCGAATGGTCAGCCGATCCATGATCTTGGCGATCAGCGTCATCCGGAACGTCGGATAGTTCAGCTCATCAAGGTTCCACCCGGGGAGCTGGACCTCGTCCGCCGCGCCTGCTTTACGACCGCTCACCTTGGACTGCACTTTCTCATCGCTCATCATTCAAATCGCTGCCCCCTTGCCCGGCCCACGCCCCAGCGGTCAAGCTGCGGGCGCCCCCCAAGCCACGTCGCGAAACTCTACCACTGCAACAATTGCGCGCCAAAAGCAATTCATTGAGTCATCAACAGTCTTGCGTCGCCGACTGGCCGGTCTATACCGTCTGCGCGCCGGCAAGCGCCCTTCGTTCCACCCCCTATTGCGCAGGCCCCATGACCGACGACGCCTCGACACCTCCACAGCAGCGACATTATGGCCCTGGCTATCGCGCCATGCTGCTGGCGCTGATCATGCTGGTCGCCGCCTTCGCCTATATCGACCGGGTGATCGTGCAGACGCTGGGCCAGCCGATCAAGGAGGATCTTGGCCTCACCGATTTCCAGCTCGGGCTGCTGGGCGGGCTCGGTTTTGCCATCCTCTATTCCACGCTGGGCTTGCCGATCGCGCGCCTTGCGGAACGACGCGACCGGATCACGATCATTTCCGTCTCGGTGGGGCTGTTCTCGCTGATGAGCGCGCTGTGCGGGCTATCCGCGAATTTCTGGCAGCTCTTCCTGTGCCGGATCGGCGTCGGCATCGGCGAGGCAGGCGTGCAGGCACCCAGCACGTCGCTCATCGGCGATCATTTCCCACCGCATCAGCGCGGCTTTGCAATCACCATGATGCGGCTGGGCTCCCCGCTCGGCTCGTTCATCGGTGCGCTGGCGGCGGTGTGGATCGCCAAGGACCATGGCTGGCGGACCGCGATGATCGCGGTATGTGGTCCCGGCCTCGTCGTCGCGCTGCTGTTCCGCCTGTTGCTGCGCGATCCGCCCAGAGGCCTCAGCGATGGCCTGAGCAACGGCGCCCCGCCGACCAGCAAGGCCGCGACGCCACCCCCGCCCATGCGGGAGGTCATGAGCATGATGGCGCGCAAGGCGGTGTTCCGCAATCTGCTCATCGGCCTCGCCCTCTCCAGCATGGCGCTCTACGCTGGCGGCGCTTTCACGGCGCCGTTCTTCATGCGCGTCCATGATCTCTCGATCACGCAGGCCGGCGTCTATGTGGCGATCATCTCGTCCACGGCGGCCACGGCCGGCATGGTGCTGGGCGGCGTCGGGATCGACTTCATCGCCCGGCGCGGACAGCATTGGTATGCGCTGCTGCCCTTTTGCGGCATCGCTACCAGCGTGCCGCTCTATCTGATCGGCTATTCGCTGGGCAGCCCGCTGCCGGCGCTCGTCTGCCTGACCGTGGCCGGCGTCTTCCTGTTCTTCTATTCGGTGCCGACCTTGGTCGCCCTGCAGAACCTCGTCGCGCCCAACGCGCGGACGACGGCGGCCTTCATCTACTTCTTCATCGCCACGCTGGTCGGCGTTGGCCTCGGCCCGCCGATCATCGGCCTGGCGAGCGACATCTTCGCCGGTCTCGCAATGCCCGGCTTCAAGAGCGTCTGCACGGATGCCCGCCTCACCGGCGCCTGCGCGACAGCCTCGGCCTGGGGTGTGCGCCACGCCCTGCTGGCCAGCATCGCGCTCTATGCGCTGGCTGCCTTCCATTATTGGCGCGCGGCCTGCGCGCTCAAGCGGGACGCCAGCCTATCGGCCTAATCGGACGTAGCCCTAAATCCTGAACCGAGCGCAATTCTCCTTTTCTTCCGGCAAGGGATTGCATCGCCCGAACAATCGACATAGTTGCGACTTACTCGCATTATCGATTCATTCAGGGGGCTTTCTTGTCTTTTCTCCGATCCGTTCTGCTCGCGTCCGTGGCGCTGTCCGCTGCCCCTGCCATGGCCCAGATGGAAGGCGCCCCGGCGGAGGCTGGCGCGGATGGGGAAGACACGATCATCGTGACGGGCCGCGTCCAGCGCCTGTACCGGGCGGATGAGACGACAGTCGGCAAGGCCGCCGAAGACCCCATGAATATCCCGCAGGCCGTGCAGGTCATCAAGTCCGAGCTGTTTGCCGATCAGGGCGCGCGCGATGCGACCGACATCTATCGCAACATCTCCGGCGTGAGCGCCTTCAGCTATGCCGGCGTCACCTTCCGCGGCTTCCGTCAGGACCAGTCCTTCTACGATGGGCAGCGCGGCAACCCGTTCATCGGCTTTTCCGTGCCGCAATTGTTCAACATCGAGCGGGTGGAAGTGCTCAAGGGGCCATCCGGCCTGTTCTTCGGCCCGGGCTCCCCGGGCGGCATCATCAACTATGTCTCCAAGACACCGTCCGACAAGCGCGGGCTGCGTATGGTCGTGACCGGCGGCAATTACGACCGCGTCGGCATCTCCGCCGAGGCAACCGGGCCGATCGATGCCGAGGGCATCGTCACCTATCGCGTGGGTGGCTTCTATGAGTCCATGGACCCTTACCGGCTCAACACTCAGAACAAGGCGCGCATCGCCGATGCCGGCATCGCCATCAAGACCAATGAAGGCGGCAAGCTAACGCTGCAGGCGACCATCTATGACAATGAGCTGCGCGCCAATCGCCTACGCGGCGTGCTCGTCGATGATGCCGGCAATTTCCTCACCGACATTCGCTGGAACGCCAATGAGCCGACCGACTTCCTGCACCTGACGAGCGAAGCCTATCAGGCGCGCTATCAAACCGCGATCGGCGAGCGCGTGACCTTCGATGCCGCCGTGCGTTACTTCACCGCGCGCGAGGTCCAGCAATATCATGAGCCGCGTGGGCTGGATCCCAACAATTCCGATCTTGTCCGCCGTGAGTTCCGCGACCAGATCCGCCCGGTCGACGGCCTGTCCTTCATGACCAACGCCACCGCGCGCGTGGAGCTGTTCGGTGTGGAGCACAAGTTCCAGGCTGGAGCGGACTGGTATGACGAGACGAATATTCTCGATTCGCGCATCCTGCGTACCGGGGTCAGCTCGCTCAGCCTCTCCAACCCGGTCTACGGTGCAGGCAAGGGGGACGCCGCCCGCGCCGCACTGCTTGATTTCGACACAAGCGACACGCGCTCGAAACGGCGCGGCGCCTATCTGCAGGACCAGATCAGCCTCACCGATGCGCTGCTGCTGGTCGGCGGGATGCGCTACGACTGGTTCCAGGACAAGGTGACGACCAGCACCGGCGGCACCGTCAGCAGTCGATCATCCTACACCGATAATGATGTCAGCTTCCGCACCGGTCTGATTTTCAAACCCCGACCGGACGTTTCGACCTATGTAAGCTGGTCGCAGAGCTTCGAGCCGCAGAGCGCCGCCAGTCAGGACGCCAATGCGGGCGGCCCCTTCGCGCCGGTGACTGGCAATCAAATCGAAGGCGGTATCAAGACCGAGCTGCTCGACGGGCGCATTCAGGCGAATGCCGCTGTGTATCGGATCGTGCGGCGGAACATCCTGCAGGTCGATACCACCCGCGCGCCAGTCAACGGTGTCGATCAGTTGGCGCCCATCGGCGAAGTGACCAGCAAGGGGTTCGAGATCGACCTCGCCACAGACATCACGCCCAACTGGGTGTTGCTCGTCAACTATGGCTATAACGACGCCCGCATCACCGACACGGCCCCCGGCCAAGCCATTACCAATGCCGTCGGTGACCGGTTCGCCAATGCCCCGCGCCACAAGGTCGGTTTCTGGACGCGCTATCAGCTGCCCGTCATCGACACCGCTTTCGCCTTCGGCGGCGAGCATGTCTCGCGCCGCATCAGCCTATCCGGGCAGACGGTGAAGCCCTACACGATCTTCGACGCCTCGATCACCAAGGGGCTGGGCTTTGCCGAGGTGCTGCTCCGGGTGGATAACATCTTCGACACGGTCTACGCCGCCTCGGGCTTCAGCGCGCAGAGCGGGCACTTCCCCGGTGAGCCGCGCACCTTCCTCGCCGAGTTGCGGTTCAAGTTCTAAGTCCCTCGATGAAACCCGCCCGGCAACCCAAACCCCGCTCGATCTGGTGGCGTGTCCATAGCTGGGCGGGGTTGAAGCTATCGATTTTCCTGACCTTCATTCTCGCGACCGGCACGCTGGCGGTGGTCGCGCATGAGATCGACTGGCTGGTGACTCCAGCCATGCGCGTCACCCAGCAGGATGGGCCCATAGCAAGCTGGGGCGCGATTGCGCAGGCGGCCGCCCGCGCGGACCCGCAGGGGCGGCTGCAGATGGTCCACGCCCCACTCGATCCCTGGTTCGCCGCGGAGGCGTGGGTGGACATGGGCAAGGGTTCGCCCCGCCGCGTCTATGTCGATCCCTGGGAAGCGCAGGTGACCGGCACCCATGGCTGGGCCAATGTCCACCGCTTCCTACGGCAGGTGCATCGCCACCTCATGCTGCCGACCAAGATCGGCATTCCCATCGTCAGCGCGCTCTCGCTGCTGCTACTGGCATCGCTCGTCACGGGTATCGTGACGTACAAGAAATGGTGGCGCGGCTTCTTCCGCGCGCCAAGACGCGGGGACTCACGACGCTTCCATGGCGACCTGCACCGCCTTGCCGGCCTGTGGTGCCTGTGGTTCGTCGCGCTCATCACGTTGACCGGGCTCTGGTATCTGGTCGAAACGCTCGGCGGTCGGGCGCCGGTGCCGGAGCTGCCCGAGATCGCCGCCGCCACTGCGCCGCCGCCGACCGGCGCCGCGCTGGATCGGCTGGTCGCGGTCGCCCATGCGGCAAAGCCGACTCTCTCGATCAGGGAAATCCGCTTCACCCCGGACAATGGCGTCATCTTGCTCGGGCAGGATCAGGCCTGGCTGGTGCGGAACCGCGCCAATGGCGTCGCCGTCGATCCCTCCACCGGCCGCGTGACCGCCCTGCTGGATGGGCGCGACCTCAACGCCCATCAGCGTATCTCGGAAATGGCTGACCCGCTCCACTTCGGCGACCTCGGCGGCCTGCCGACCAAGATCGTCTGGTTCCTGTTCGGCGTGCTGATGACCGGCCTCTCGGTCACCGGGACAATGATCTACGCCCGCCGGCTGCAGAAGGCCGACGGCATGGAGGGCGGGGCCCTGCGCGCGGCCTGGGCCGGCATGGGCGTCTGGGCCTATATAGCCACCGCGCTCATCCTGCTGGCGCTAGTGCTGACGCCCGGAGCAATCGGCGGCGCAAGCTGAAGACGACCTGCATTGCCTAACAATTTTATGTAGCCAATGCCCGCCCCGCGCGGCACTGTGCGCCCTATGACGATCGTGAGAACAAGGGCGTTGCGGGTGAAGGCTGTTCGGAAAATCATCCTCTCGGGCATGATGGCTTTGGCGGGCGTCGCTGGCCTCAGCGCCTGCGCGACCAGTGGCCTGCCAAAGGCAGTGTCGAACGAGACGCCGCTGGGCTCCGGCCCATTTCCGGTGATCCCGTCCACCGATGCGCGCCTGCCCGATCACACGATCTATGATCCCCTGCGTGGACGCACGCTGCCGAACCAGAAGCTCCCTATTGTGGTGTGGGGCGTTGGCGGCTGTCTGGACAAGGGCACGTGGTTCCGTTGGTTCCTCAGCGAGATCGCCTCTCACGGCTATCTTGTGGTCTCGAACGGCAAGATCGGCGCGCTGGAGGATCAAAGCTGGCGGCCCGAGCCTGCCCCCAACCAGGGGCCGCCCGATCCGGCGACGGCACCGCCCGCCCCGACATCGGCCCGGCAGCTGATTGCCGCCATCGACTGGGCCATCGCCGAGAACAGCCGCGCCGGCAGCCCCTATCAGGGCCGCATCGACACGGCGAACATCGCAGTGATGGGCATGTCCTGCGGCGGCGTGCAGGCGATCGAGGCGGGCGCCGACAGGCGCGTGACCACCACCGTCGTGTGGAATATGGGCCTGTTCCCTGACGAGTCCGGCCTCAATGCCACCGCCGGCGGCAAGGCGCTGGTCAAGGCCGACCTGGCGAAGCTGCACGGTGCGGTCGCCTATATCAGCGGCGATGAGATGGATGTCGCCTTCCCCAACGCCAATGACGACTTCGCCCATCTGCCGAACATTCCTGCCCTGCGCGCCTATCGCAAGCAGACCCCGCATGAGGGCACCTATTGGGAGAAAAATGGCGGCGAATTCGGCAAGGTCGCCGTCGCCTGGCTGGACTGGCGCCTCAAGGGGGATCCACAAGCGCGCGCGATGTTCGTCGGCGCCGATTGCGGTCTGTGCCGCAACCCGCGCTGGGTCGTGCGGCAGAAGAACCTGCAATAGCGCCGGCGCCCGCTTGCGACGGTCACCAGACTTTCAAATGCTGAGGAAAGTGGTGCCCGGGGACGGAGTCGAACCGCCGACACTGCGATTTTCAGTCGCATGCTCTACCAACTGAGCTACCCGGGCACGGGGATCGCCTCTGGTGCAAGACCCGGCGAAAGAGCGTGCGCTATAAGCATGGTCGCGGGGGCATGTCCAGCCCCGTTTCGACCTTTTCCGTTCAAGAAAGTGACGGGAGCCGAAGATGCGCATTCCGCCCGCATTTGGCGGGCCTTGCGCGCCGGTCAGCCCCGCGAAGCGTCCTCACTGGCGGGTCCGACGCTGCCGCCTTCGCCATCCTCGTCATCATCGGCACGGACCGGGACGCGATAGCCCTCATCCATCCAGCCGATCAGATCGCGGTCGCGGCAGCCGCGCGAGCAGAAGGGGCGAAATTCCTGCACGCTCGGCTGGCGGCACAAGGGGCAGACATTCTTAATGGGCATGATGCGCCCCCAGCGCCAGGGCGTCGTCGATGCGCAGGTCCAGCGACCCGCCGCGCCGGCGCTCCAGCAGCTTGATCCAGTCCGGATGAGTGCGGATATCCTTCGCGACAGCCGCAGGCACCGTCAGCACGACCGGCCCGCCGCCACCGCCGGCAGTCTCCTGCCGCTCGGCCGCGCGCAGTGCCGCCATGCTTCCCGCACGCACCGAATCCGCGCGCAGCAGTTCCATGAGCGAGGGCCGCTCGCGCTTGCGGATGATCTGCACGAAGCCAAAACCGTTGACCGCCGTGCGCTCGAAGGGCTGGGGCAGATATTTGTCGATCTGCGCCGCCGCGATCAGGCGCTCGTCCTTGTTGTTCATCGTTGGCAGATCGATGCCGATCGACCCGGCTATGCCCATGCGCGCAATCGCCTGCGCGGCAAGCTTGGCGCCCTTGGGGCCGAGCTGGGCGGGCGGCGCGGCACCGTCGACATCGATGAGTGTCATCGCCGGCGTCGGGAAGATGCGTAATGCGGCATCCTCGGCGCCCACCTCACCGCTCATCGCCTCGGCCAGCAATTCGCTCCAGCCGGCCGCTTCCATCCGGTCGGCCTCATGCGCCGGGCATGGCACGATAGGCACGCCGCTCGCCTGCAGCCGCTGGAGCAGGCTCGGCCCGGGACCGGCCTGCACGCCGAGCTGCGCGATGCGCCCCTTGGCCAGCTTTTCGCGCGCCTCGTCCAGCCCCGGCTCGGCGATAGCCTCGCGCAGGATCTCGACGCGCACGGGCGCGCCTTCCGCCACCTTGGGCGGGATCGGCTCGATCAGGACCATCTCGCCGCTATCCAGCCGCGCGATGCCGCGCTTGCGGGCAATGAGCGTGCGAACCAGCCGCCCGGAATGAATGCCGCCGGCGCGGGCGCGCTTGTCTTCCCGCTCGATCTGCGCCTCGACGATCCGCCCGCCCCTCACCAGCGCGGCGCGGGCCTCGCCAATGCCCTCTTCATAGAGCCAGTGGAGCGTCGTGGGTGTATCAGTCACAAGAATAGCCTGCTGAAAGGAGGAGCGTGCGCGTTTCGTAAAGTGGCAGGCCGATCACGCCGGACGGACTGCCGGAGAGGGCGCGAATCAGTCCCGCCGCGCGTCCCTGAATGGCGTAGCCACCCGCCTTGCCATCCCACTCGCCGCTGGCGAGATAGGCGTCGATCTCCTGCGGATGCAGGCGCTTGAAGGTGACGGTGCTGGTCGAGAGCTTGTGGCGCGCCTTGCCCTCAGCATCGATCAGCGTGACCGCACTCAGCACGCGATGCCGCCGGCCGGAAAGGAGCGTCAGGCAGGCGCGGGCCGTGGCTTCATCCTCCGCCTTGGGCAGAATGCGCCGCCCGCAGGCTACCACCGTATCGCCGCTCAGCACCAGCGCGCCGGGATGACGTGCCGCCACCGCCGCACCCTTCTGCGCGGCCATGCGCGCGGCATAGGGCGCCGGCAGTTCGGTCTTGCCCGGCGTTTCGTCGATGTCGGCAGGGTCCACGCCATCGGGCGTCACGCCGATCTGGGCGAGAAGGTCCAGTCGGCGCGGCGAGGCGGATGCGAGAATGAGGCGCATGGAGTCGCCTGTCCGGCTATCGCGGGGCGGAGACGCCACCGCGCTGCCGATCAGGGCTGGCCGGGGCCAGGGCCGCCGCGGCCGGGCATGTAGCGATAGGTGATCCGGCCCTTGGTCAGGTCATAGGGCGTCAGCTCGACCAGCACTTCGTCACCGACGAGCACGCGGATGCGGTTCTTGCGCATCTTGCCTGCGGTGTGCCCAAGGATTTCGTGATCATTTTCCAGACGGACGCGGAACATGGCGTTGGGCAGCAGCTCAACCACCTGCCCGCGCATCTCGAGGAGTTCTTCTTTGGCCATAATCTTCCAGTTTTTCGCGAATGGCGCCCCATAGCCGCAAAAGCGCGGATTGGGAAGCGATTGAGCCGTCCGGTGAATTTCAGCGCCTGTGTCAGCGCGTGTTGGCGTCCACCGCGTCCGCAATGACGGAGAAAGCCTGCGCAATCTCGGTGGGCGTCGTGCAATAAGGCGGCATGAGATAGATGGTGTTGCCAAGCGGCCGTAGCAAGAGCCCCTGCGCCAGCGCATGCGCCCGCAACCGGGGGGCGACGTCGGACAGATAGCCGCCATCGGGGACCACCATGTCGATGGCCGCGATGGCACCGATCCGCCGGGGGTTGTGCAAGCAGCTATGGCCGGCAAGCGTGGCCAGCCCTTCATCGAGCGCCGAACCCAGCGCCACGATGCGCCCCGGCACATCTTCATCCCGCCAGATCGCCAGATTGGCATTGGCCGCCGCGCAGCAAACCGGGTTGGCCGTGAAGCTCGATGAGTGAAAGAACATCGCCGCGCGGTCCGTGCTGCGGTGCGACTCGAAAATTGCTGCGCTGGCCAGCGTCGCCGCCAAGGGGACTGCGCCCCCGGTGAGCCCCTTCGCCAGGCAGAGGATATCCGGCGACACGCCGGCCTGTTCACAGGCAAAGAGCGTGCCGGTGCGGCCCCAGCCGGTCATCACTTCGTCGACGATGAAGAGCACGTCATGCTGCGCACAAATTTCGGCAAAGGCGCGGAGTGTTTCGGGCGGGTAGAACAGCATCCCGCCGGCCCCGAGCACCAGCGGCTCGACAATGAACGCCGCAGGCTTCCCGCCCGTCCGGCACAGCCGCTCCAATGCATCGAGGCTGGCCTGTACCTGCCCTTGCGCGGGAAAGGGCACCGTCTCCACGTCGAACAGCAGCGGTGCATAAGCGCGATTGAACACGCCGCGCTCGCCCACCGACATCGTGCCAATGGTATCGCCATGATAGCTATGCTCGAGCACCAACAGGCGGTGCCGCGCCTCGCCGCGATTGTGCCAATGGCCGAGCGCCATTTTGAGCGCCACCTCGACAGCCGTCGACCCACTGTCCGAGAAGAATACATGATCCAGGCCGGGCGGGGTCAGCGCCACCAACGACCGGGCCAGCGCCTCCGCCTGCGGATGGGTGTAGCCCGCGAAGATCATCTGATCGAGCGTGCCCGCCTGCGCCGCGATGGCCGCCGCGATGCGCGGTTCGCAATGGCCGTGGGTGATGACCCACCAGCTTGAGATGCCGTCGAGCAGCCGATGGCCGTCATCGCAGGTCAGCCACGCGCCGCAGGCCGAGACGATCTGCGGGATCGGCTCGCCAAGCCCATGCTGGGTAAAGGGATGCCAGACCGGGGAGGTCATGACGGCCCACCCAGGGCCATCCGCACGGCAGCCAGATCGATATGCGCGTGCATGGCCTGCCGCAGATGCGCCGCATCGAGCGGGTCCAGCATCGGCAGACGGCCGAAGCTGCGCACGCCCGTCAGCGCCGGCACGATCGCCTCATTATCAGGATGTACCTCCCCGACGAAGATCAGCCCGGCAATGGCGATGGACCGCGCTTTCAGCGCCTCGATGCTCAGCAGGCTGTGGTTGATCGTGCCGAGCCCCGTCCTCGCGACGAGCAACACCGGCGCGCCCCAGCCCGCGAACAGGTCGATCATCAGCATCGACGGATCGCGGCGGACGGGCACCATCAGGCCCCCGGCGCCCTCGACGATCAGGGGACGCGCAGGTGGGAGGGTTAGACGGGACGGGTCCAGCACAAGCCCCTCCCGCTCGGCGGCCAGATGCGGCGAGGCCGGGAGCGCGAGCCGATACGCCTCCGGGAGGCACTGGCCCGGCGCAACGCCGAGCGTCACCGCATCCGAACTGTCCGTGCCATCGGCCGTGCCGGCCTGGATCGGCTTCCAGTAGGAAGCGCCCAGAGCCGCAGCGAGACCGGCCGCAACCACCGTTTTGCCGATGCCGGTATCTGTGCCCGAGACGATGAGGGCGCCGCTCATGCCGGCACCTGTCCGAGCGCTTGCTGCAACGCTTCCCCCAGTTCTGCGATGATCTGCTCATCGACATTCAGCGTGAGCGACACGCGCAGGCGCGCGGTGCCGCGCGGCACCGTGGGCGGGCGAATACCGCGCACATCGAACCCGGCCTGCTGCAGCAAGGCCGCAACCTGCATCGTCCGCGCATCGTCCCCCAGCACGATCGGCAGGACCTGGCTGGCAGGCGCGGGAAGCCCCAGCGGCGCGCATAAATGCTGCGCAGCATGGTCGATCAGATCGCTCAGGCGCGCGCGCAGATCGTCGCCCTCCAGACTGCGCGCCAGCGCGGCCTGCACCGCAACCGCCATCAGCGGCGATGGCGCCGTCGAGAAGACGAAGCTGCGCCCGCGATTGACCAGCAGATCGATAATCGGCCGCGCGGCCGTCACCAGCGCCCCCTCCGCGCCCAGCCCCTTGCCGCAGGTGTGGAGCGCAATGACATTTTCCGCCGACTCAAGATGCGCGCCCAGGCCCCGCCCGCCCGGCCCGTAGACGGCGGTGGCGTGTGCCTCGTCCAGCACCAGCATCGCATCATGTCGCGCGGCGACAGCGGCAAGGTCATCCACCGGCGCCCTGTCACCGTCCATGGAATAGAGCGTTTCGGCGACAATCCACACCCGCCCAGTGCCACCCTCGCGCCGCCAGCCGGCAATGGAGTCGGCAAAGGCGTCGGCATCGTTATGCTGCGCCAGCACGGAGCGCGCCTTGCCGAGCTTCATCCCGTCATGGGCACTGGCATGAATGAGTGCATCCGCGACGACAAGATCGCCCGGACCCGGCAGGCCGGCAAGAATGGCGATGTTCGCGGCAAAGCCATTGGCCAGAAACAAGGCCGCCTCGCTGCCGAATATCTGTGCGGCCCGCGCCTCCAGTGCCTCATGCTCAGGCGCATTGCCGCGCAGCAGCCGCGACCCGCCCGAGCCGACCGGCATACCCCGCGCCAGCGCATCGGCCACCGCAGCCGCAATCGCCGGATCGCGGGCGAGGCCGAGATAGTCGTTGGACGCGAAATCATGGCCCGCGCGCGACATGAGCCGTCGCCGGCGTGCGCGACGCTCCAGCGCGTCAAGCTGGGACTGGAAGGAGGCAAGCGCAGAAGACATGGCCGGCGCTATAGCGTCGGCGCCTCCGGCTCGCCAGCATCGCGGAGAGGGCCCATCGGCCAAGACGTGAAAAGCCCGCCCGGACAGGATCCGAACGGGCTTTCCTCCTCTCCCGTTTCCGGGATTGTGCGCCGGGATCTTTACATCGCCCCGTGCGCCAGTGCGGCGAGCAGAAGCAGCGCCACGATATTGGTGATCTTGATCATCGGGTTGACCGCCGGACCGGCCGTATCCTTGTAGGGATCGCCGACCGTGTCGCCCGTCACGGCAGCCTTGTGGGCCTCGGAGCCCTTGCCGCCATGATGGCCATCCTCGATATATTTCTTGGCATTGTCCCAGGCGCCGCCGCCACTGGTCATCGAGATAGCGACGAACAGCCCAGAAACGATGACACCGAGCAGCAGCGCGCCCAGCGCCGCGAAGCCCTGCGCCTGCCCCGCCACGGCGGTGATGATGAAATAGACCGCGATGGGCGTCAGCACCGGGAGCAGCGAGGGAATGATCATTTCCTTGATCGCCGCCTTGGTCACGATGTCCACGGTGCGGGCATAATTGGGCCGGGACGTACCGGCCATGATGCCGGCATCGCTGCGGAACTGCTCACGCACATCCTCGACCACCGCGCCCGCCGCCCGGCCCACGGCAGTCATGCCGAATGCGCCGAACAGATAGGGCAGCAACGCCCCCAGCAGCAGCCCCACGATGACGTAGGGATTGCTCAGGGAGAAATCGACCGCGATGTCCGGAAAGTAGATTTCCAGATCCGCCGTGTACGCCCCGAACAGCACCAGCGCCGCCAACGCCGCCGAACCGATGGCATAGCCCTTGGTCACCGCCTTGGTGGTGTTGCCCACGGCATCGAGCGCATCGGTGCGGTGGCGCACATCATCGGGCAAGCCCGCCATTTCCGCGATGCCGCCGGCATTGTCGGTCACCGGACCATAAGCATCGAGCGCGACGACCATGCCCGCCAGCGCGAGCAACGATGTGGCCGCGAAGGCCACGCCGATGATCCCGGCGATCTGGAAGGTTGCAATCACCGCGATGGTGATGACCAACGTCGGAAGCGCCGTCGATTCCAGGCTGATCGCCAGACCCTGGATCACATTGGTGCCATGGCCCGTGACGCTCGCCTTGGCGATGGACTTGACCGGCCGATAGTTGGTGCCGGTGTAATATTCGGTGATCCACACCAGCAGGCCGGTGACGATCAGGCCGATCAACATGCACCAGAACAGCGCCATGCCGGTATAGCCGCCGGTGCCATCCAGCCCGGCGCCGATTGCCAAATCCATGTCGCCCAGCACGCGGTTGGTGACATAATAGATGCCGAGTACCGAAAGGCCCGCCGTCACCCAGAAGCCCTTGTAGAGCGCGCCCATGATATTCTGCGATTTGCCCAACCGCACGAAGTAGGTGCCGATGATCGAAGTGATGATGCAGATGCCGCCGACGACCAGCGGCAGCGACATAAGCGCCATGAGTTGCGCAGACGGCGCATCGACCAGCAGCGCGATGGAAACCATGGTGAGGCCAAGCGTCACCACATAGGTCTCGAACAGGTCGGCCGCCATGCCGGCGCAGTCGCCAACATTGTCGCCGACATTGTCCGCAATGACCGCCGGATTGCGCGGATCGTCCTCGGGAATACCGGCCTCGACCTTGCCGACGAGATCGGCGCCCACATCGGCCGCCTTGGTGAAGATGCCGCCGCCCAGCCGCGCGAAGATGGAGATGAGCGAGGCACCGAAGGCCAGCGCCGTCAGCGCGGCGATGATCGAGCGATCATTGGGCGCGAGGCCGCCCGGCCCGGTCAGATACCAGAACGTCCCGGCGATGGAGAGCAGGCCGAGGCCCGCCACGAGCATGCCGGTCACCGCGCCGGACCGGAAGGCCAGCGTCAGCCCGCCCTGCAGGGATTCGCTCGCGGCCTGCGCGGTGCGGACATTGGCCCGCACGGAAATATTCATGCCGACATAGCCGGCGACGCCCGAGAGCACCGCACCGATCAGGAAAGAGACCGTGGAGAGCAGACCGAGCGTGAAGAAGAGAATGATGGCGACGATGACGCCGACGACAGCGATGGTGGTATATTGTCGCCCGAGATAGGCTTTGGCGCCTTCCTGAATGGCACCCGCAATTTCCTGCATCCTGGCACTACCGGCCGGCGCGCTCAGCACCTGGCGACTGGTCACCAGACCATAGATCACGGCAAGCAGGCCGCAACCAATGGCGATCAAGACCGAGGTCATATCGCGTTCTCCCCTGTGACGGTGCCCGGGCGTTGGCCGCCCATGTTCGGCTTTGGAGCGGAAGGTAAAGCGCTCTCCCGTGCCGTCAAGCGGTTAAACGGAGGGGGCGATTGGGAGGCGACCCTCACTCACCTTACCCCCGTTCGCATCGAGCGAAGTCGAGATGCCGCAAGCGCCGCTTGCTGGGCGGGGTGTCTCGACTTCAGCTTACAGCTGAAGGTTATCCTGAGCGCCCGCCCTGCGGGCAGTCGAAGGGCTCGACACGAACGGGGCATCAGCCTTGCAATCGGCCCACGGCCGCGTCCACCTCCTAATCCGTTCGTCCTGAGTAGCCATTGAGCCAGTCGAAATGGCGTATCGAAGGACTGCTCAGGGCGCGATGCTTCGATACGGCGCCTCGATACGCGCCACGGCGCTACTCAGAGCCTACTCAGCACGAACGGAGGCAAGAGCGACCGTCGATCCCTAGCCGTGCTCGTAACCCAGCCGCGCCGGCAGTGGGACTGCCTTGCCATCGAGGCGCAGCGTCAGCCCCTCGCCATGCTTGAATCGCCCGACCTCCAGGAGGCCGCGCGGCGGCGCCAGCGTGCCGGGCAAGGCAACGAGTAGCACATAATCATCGCCGGCCGTCGCAGCAGCCAGCCGCGCCTCGATGCCGTTCCCGCGCAGCGACACATAGGCGTCCGACAGCGGCACCTGATTGATCTCCACCGCGCAATCGCTGGCCAGCGCCATGCGCTGCGCGTCGATCAGCAACCCGTCGGAGACGTCCATCATCGCATGGGCCTGGGACGAGAGCGTCTGCCCGAGCGTGATGTGCGGCGTGGGCACGCGATAGGCACGGATCAGCTCCGCCGGCTCCTTCAGCCCCTCATCGAGCAGCCCCAACCCGGCGCCAGCATCGCCGATCGGGCCGGAAACGAACAAGCGGTCTCCCGGTCGTGCGCCGGTGCGCGCCGGCACCTGTTCATGCGCGGGCACCTCGCCCATGGCAGTCAGGCTGAGCACGCGCGGCGCGCCCGCCGGCAGCTTTACGGTATCGCCGCCGATGAGGTGCATCCCAAAGCTGCGCAGCGCCCGCCCCAGCCCGTCCAGAAACGCCTCGTCCCAGCCGGGCTGACCCGTCAGTCCATAGTTCAGCAGGCAGGCAACAGGCACCGCGCCCTTGGAGGCGAGATCGGAGAGGTTGACCGCCGCCAGCTTCCAGCCGACCGTCTCGGGTGGATCGTCGGCGCGGAAATGCACGCCTTCGACCATCGTGTCGCTGGTGATGACGAGTTGCTGCCCCATGGTGGGCATCACCGCAACGTCGTCCATCAGGCCGCGCGCGGCGGGGTCGCTCGCCATGGCGCGCAGACGGCGGAGAAGGTCCGCCTCCGCGCTCATCTCAGCTGCGCACGCTCTTGGCGATGCCGTCGAGCAGGCCGTTGACGAAGCCGGCCTCGCGCTTGTCGTAGAAGGCGTGGGCGACATCGACATATTCGCTGATGACGCTCGCCGTCGGCACGTCAGCGCGGGCGATCAGCTCGTAAGTGCCGGCGCGCAGGATCTGCCGCATGGGCTTGTCGAGGCGCTCCATCGACCAGCCCTTGGCCAGCCGATCGATGATATGCTGGTCGATCTCGTCGCGGCGCGCATCCACGCCCTTCACCACATCATCGAAGAAGGCCTGTTCGGCGGGGTGATAGGTCACGTCCTCGATGGTCGCGCCGAGGCGGTGCTGATGGAACTCATGGAGCAGCATCGGCAGCGGCGTGCTTTCCATCTCCTGCTGGTAGAGCGCCTGCACGGCCGCCAGCCGCGCCGCAGAGCGGGACTTTGATTTCGTTGGCTTCATTGCGTCCTTCATATCGGTTCGGGCGCGCGATGGATACGGGATTTCACCATCCCGTTCCGCGCGCCTCTGCATCGGGTCTGTCTATTTCAGCCGCACCGCCACGCTGGCCGCGTGGGCCGGCAGCCCCTCCGCCTGCGCCAGCGCCAGCGCTGCCGGGCCGATGGCGCCGATGGCGCGGGCATCGAGCTGCAGGAAGCTGGTGCGCTTCATGAAATCCAGCACGGAGAGGCCGGAGGAGAAGCGCGCGCGCCGCCCGGTCGGCAGCACATGGTTCGGCCCGGCGACATAATCGCCGATCGCCTCGGGCGTCATCCGGCCCATGAACACCGAGCCGGCATGGCGCACCTTGTCGAACAGTGGCTGCGGATCGTCCACGGCCAGTTCGAGATGCTCGGGCGCCAGCCGGTCGACCAGCGGCAGCGCCGCCTCAAGGTACGGCACCAGGATGATCGCGCCATTGTTCGTCCAGCTGATCCGCGCGCGTGCGCCGGTCTCCAGCCGATTGAGCCACCCTTCGACTGAGGCGGCGACGGCTTTCGCGAAGTCCGCATCGTCGGTGAACAGGATCGACTGGCTGGTCTCGTCATGCTCGGACTGGCTGAGCAGATCGGCAGCGATCCATTCGGGATCGTTCTTGCCGTCCGCGACGACCACGATCTCGCTCGGCCCGGCCACCATGTCGATGCCGACCACGCCGTAAACCTGCCTCTTGGCTTCCGCGACCCAGGCATTGCCCGGCCCGACGATCACGTCCACCGGCTTGATCCGATCCGTGCCATAAGCCAGCGCCGCCACCGCCTGCGCGCCGCCGACGCGCCAGATCTCGCTCACGCCAGCGATATGCGCCGCTGCCAGCACGGCGGGGTTGAGCTGCCCGCCCGGCGTCGGCGACATCATCACGATGCGCTCAACCCCTGCCACCTTGGCCGGAATCGCGTTCATCAGCAGCGAGCTGGGATAAGCCGCCAACCCACCCGGCACATAGATGCCCGCCGCTTCCACGGCGTTCCACCGCGCGCCGAGCCGCACGCCGGCCTCGTCGGTCCAGCCGGCATCTTCCGGCTTCTGCTTTGCGTGATAGGTGGCGATCCGCTCAGCGGCGAGATTGAGCGCATCGCGCAGCGGCGCATCGATCTGCGCATAGGCCTGCGCGCATTGTTCGGAGCTGATCGACCAGCCCTGCGCATCAAGATCGAAGCGGTCGAACCGCGCGGTCAGGTCGGCCAGCGCTGCGTCGCCCTCGCCTCGCACGCGCCGGACGATATCGCGCACAGCCTGTGCGACATCCTCATCCGCCTCGCGCCGGGCGTTGACCAGCGCCTCGAACTGCGCAGCAAACCCCGCATCACGGGAATCCAACTCAAGCGGCACGGCTGGCCTCCACGGCAGCGCGGAAGCGCTCGACCATTGGCACCAGCTCGGCAGCGCGCATCTTCATCGCCGCCCGGTTGACGATCAGCCGCGCGGAAATGTCCATGATCTTCGCGGTCTCAACGAGGCCATTGGCCTTGAGCGTCGCGCCGGACGAGACGAGATCGACGATCCGCCGCGCCAGCCCGAGCGAGGGCGCCAGTTCCATCGCGCCATTCAGCTTCACGCACTCGGCCTGCACCCCCAGCGCCTCATAATGCGCGCGGGTGAGATGCGGATATTTGGTCGCGACGCGGACATGGCTGGCCGCCCCGAGCACCTCGGGCACCGCATCGGCCGGCTCGGCGATAGACAGGCGGCAATGGCCAATATCGAGATCGACCGGCGCATAAAGCTCGGAATAGCCGAACTCGGCGATCACGTCCGACCCCACGATGCCGACCTGCGCCGCGCCATGCGCGACGAAGGTCGCCACATCGAACGCGCGCACGCGGATGATGGACAGGCCCTCGACATTGGTCGCGAACCGCAGCGCCCGGCTTTCCTTCTTATGGAACTCCGCCTCGGGCTCGATGCCCGCGTGCGCCAGCAGCGGCAGGGCCTCTTCGAGAATGCGTCCCTTGGGAATGGCGAATGTGATGGAGCGGCTCATAGCCGGCGCGCTTTAGGCCCTCACGCGCGAAACTGCAATTGCGGGCCGCATTCGCCCATCAAGGCAACGGATTGGCGCGCGAGGCATTGGTCAAGGAGACAAGAAGGAGACTGATGACATGGGTAAAGGCATCTTGCTGTGGCTGATCGGGATCCCGATTCCCATCATCATCCTGCTCTATTTGCTCTTCTGACCCGAAGACCGCGAAGGCGGACCGATGCCGGACAGGAAGCTCCGTCCGGCGTCGATCCGCCTTTTTCCTTGCGAAAGCATGCTGGCGCGCCAACGCGCGCCCCGCCTGTCCTCAATCCTCGAACGGATCGCGCACCAGGATCGTGTCCTCACGCTGTGGCGAGGTTGAGACGCTGGCGACCGGGCATTCGATCAGCTCTTCGATGCGGCGGATATATTTGATGGCCTGCGCCGGCAGGTCCGCCCAGGAGCGGGCGCCGACGGTGGTGCCTTCCCAGCCGTCCATCTCTTCATACACCGGCTCGACGGCGGCCTGATCGGCCGCGTGCGCGGGCAGATAATCGATGATTTCGCCATTCAGCCGGTAGCCGGTGCAGATCTTGATCGTCTCGAACCCGTCGAGCACGTCGATCTTGGTGAGGGCAATGCCCGTGACGCCCGAAAGCGCGCAGGTCTGGCGGACCAGCACCGCGTCGAACCAGCCGCAGCGGCGCTTGCGGGCCGTGACGGTGCCAAATTCATGGCCGCGCTGGCCGAGGCGCTCGCCGGTCTCGTCCACCAGCTCGGTGGGGAACGGCCCGGAGCCGACGCGGGTGGTGTAGGCCTTCACGATGCCGAGCACGAAGCCCGCCGCGCTCGGCCCCATGCCGGAGCCCGAGGCGACCGTACCGCTCACCGTGTTGGAGCTGGTGACGAACGGGTAGGTGCCGTGGTCCACGTCGAGCAGCACGCCCTGCGCGCCCTCGAACAGAATGCGCTTGCCGCCCTTGCGCACATCGCGCAGCCGCTTCCACACCGGCTCGGCGAACTGCAGCACGAACGGCGCGATCTCGCGCAGATCGGCGATCAGCTTGGCCCGGTCGATGGGCGGCTCGCCAAAGCCGGCGCGCAACGCGTCATGGTGGGCGCACAGCCGATCGAGCTGCGGCTCCAGCGAATCAAGATGAGCGAGATCGCAGACCCGGATCGCACGGCGACCGACCTTGTCCTCATAAGCCGGACCAATGCCACGGCCCGTGGTGCCGATCTTGCCCTTGCCGGCGGCCGTCTCGCGCAGGCCGTCAAGATCGCGGTGGATCGGCAGGATGAGCGGGCAATTGTCGGCGACGGCGAAATTGTCGCGCGTCACATGCACGCCCTGACCCTGCAGCTTCTCGATCTCGGCCTTGAGCGCCCAGGGATCGAGCACCACGCCATTGCCGATGATGGAGAGCGTACCCGTGACGATGCCCGAAGGCACGAGGCTGATCTTGTAGACCTGCTCGCCGACGACGAGCGTGTGCCCGGCATTGTGACCGCCCTGGAAGCGCACGACGCAATCGGCGCGGCTGGCCAGCCAATCGACAATCTTGCCTTTGCCTTCATCGCCCCATTGGGCGCCGATCACGGTTACATTTGCCATGGATACACGTCTCCGCCTGCCGGGCGGATCGCGACCACCCTTCGACAGGACTCGGTGGTCGGACTGGATCAAAGCGGGCGCGCCATCGCACCCGGTCCGGGGCGCCCGTTAGCCGCTCGACGGACCTCCCGTCAAGGCAGGTGCGGCGAGCAGGCATGGCAGGAGATCGGGCAATTCACCCATAGCGAACATCCGTTCATCGCATTGTAAGGCAAAGTTCCCGATCAAAAGGCCTGGCGTTTTCGAAAGTCAGGCTCATGATTCGCTTCCATTTACCTCGCGTCACGCTCATCGCCGCAATCGTGGCCACGGTCGGCGTCACCAGCCTGCCCGCCGATGCAAGCCTGCGCGACCGCATCCGCGAGCGCATGGCCGGGCGGATGCAGCAGGATATCGCAGCCGACAAGACGGTGGACGGGCGCGAGATGGCCTATGGGCGCGATCCGGCGCAGACCCTCGCCTTCTGGCCCGCTGTTGGGCAGACGTCCGCGCCGGTGCCACTCGTCATCTTCGTGCATGGCGGCGGATGGCAGCATGGCAACAAAACCAATGCCACGGGCCAGCGCAAGGTCGCGCATCTGACGGCGCAGGGCTATGCGCTCGCCTCCATCGACTACCGGCTGGTGCCGCAGGCGACGGTCGAGCAGCAAGCGGCGGATGTGGCCAGCGCCCTCGCCTATGTCATCGCCAACGCGGACAAGCTGAACATCGCCCCCCGGCGGATCGTGCTGATGGGGCATAGCGCGGGCGCGCATCTCGTCGCATTGGTGGGCACGGACCCGCGCTATCTGCGCGAGGCCGGTCTGGCACCAGATGCCGCCGCCGGCATCGTGGCGCTGGATGGCGCCGCATATGACGTGCCGGCCCAAATGAAGTCCGGGCCGCGCATCATGGGCAAGACCTACACAGAGGCCTTCGGCAACGATCCGGCCCGGCAGCGGGCTCTATCTCCGACGCTGCACGCCGCT
This sequence comes from Sphingobium sp. B10D7B, assembly GCF_025961955.1. Classification (NCBI taxonomy): domain Bacteria; kingdom Pseudomonadati; phylum Pseudomonadota; class Alphaproteobacteria; order Sphingomonadales; family Sphingobiaceae; genus Sphingobium; species Sphingobium sp. B10D7B. The sequence goes on along the minus strand of NZ_JAOQOQ010000001.1, from coordinate 173,202 downwards.
GCGCCCAATGCGCCGGCCTTCCTCATCTTCCATGTCGACCGCGAGGATGGCACCGCGCAGGCCCGCGCGCTGGCCGAGGCTCTGCGAAAGGCCGGAACGCCGGTGCAGGTCGACCGGTTCGAGGGCAAAGGCCTGCAGGGCCACATGGAAATCAATCGCCGGCTGGGCGACCCGGATTATCCCGCCACGCCGGTGCTCGACAAGTGGCTCAAGGCGCTCTTCGCGCGCTGAGCGCGGCATAAGCCGGCGATAAAGGTCGCAATCGCGGCCGCGCCGGCCTATCATGCCCGCCCCAGCAAGAACGCCCCGGAGATAGACCCATGCGTGTTTTCCTGATCGGCCTGGCCACGCTCTCGCTCGCTGCCTGTGGCGGCGGCGCCAGCCAAGAGAATAGCGCAAGCGCAGCCAACAATGCCGCGCTGGCCAGCAATGCGATGGACAACGCCGCCAACGCGATCGACCATGTCGCGGCCATCGAAAATCTCTCCGAAACGCAGCAGCAGGCGGTCTTCCTGCGCGCCATTCGCGATGCCGATATTTCCTGCCGCGACGTCACGAAGGTCGAGCGGCTTGAGCCGGAAGGCGGCGTGCCCACCTGGCGCGCCCAGTGCGATCAGGGCGATGCTCATCTCATCATGGTCCAGCCGGACGGCAATGCGCAGGTCATGTCGCGCCCCACGCGCTGACCGCGCCCTGCCGGCGGGGTCGTCAGTCAGGCCATTGCACTTTGCCGATGAGTCTCTAGCATCCTGAGCGGCCGGACAATCAAGCCGCAGGGGACGCGTCATCAGCCTGATATTGAGCGAGAGCAAGCGGCTGCGCATCGGCAGCATGATGACCTTCTACGTGGCGCAGGGGCTGCCGCTCGGGCTTTTCCTGACAGCGGTGGCAGCCTGGCTTGCCTCCAACCAGATGCCGCCTGCCGCCATCGCCTCGCTGGTGGCGACCGCCTATCTGCCATGGAGCTTCAAGTTCATCGGCGCGGCGCTGATGGATCGTTATGCCTATCTGCCGATGGGGCGGCGGCGCGCCTGGCTGATCGGCTCCCAGGCCGTCATCCTGATCGGCCTCACCGTCGCCGCGATTGCTGCGCCGGGGCCGCAGGATCTCGGCCTCATCACCGTGCTCGGCGTTCTCATCTTCTCCGGCGGCGCCATTCAGGACGTGGCGGTCGATGGCCTCGCGGTCGATATCCTCCCGGATGAGGAACAGGGAACAGCCAGCGCCTTCATGTTCGGCGGTCAGGCGCTGGGCATGGCCATTGGTGGCGCGATGGGGGGCTATCTGCTCCAGCATTTTGGTGCCGCAATTGCCTTCGCCGCCTTCCTGCCCTTCAATGCCGGCTTCCTGCTGCTCGCTCTGGTGCTGCGCGAGCGGCCGGGCGAGAAGCTGCTGCCATGGACAAAAGGCCGGGCCTCGGCCGAGGCGCTGAGCGCCCACGGCCTGCCTTGGCTGCGCATCCTCGCCATCACCTTCCGCTCGATGATCAAGCGCGACAGTCTGGTGCTGCTCGCCGCCAGCGTGCTTGGCCGCGCGGTGGGTGGGGCATTCACTGCCTTCTGGCCGGTCTTCGCGACCACACAGGCGAATTTCAGCACCAGCAGCTATTCGGGGATGGTCGCCACGGTCGGCCTGTTGGTGTCGATCTCCTGCATGGGCGTCGGCTCCCTCCTCGTCGGGAAGATCGGGCCGCGCCGCGCGACCGTCATCACCTATGCCGGCTATGCGATCATGTCGCTGGTCTTCCTGCTCTCGCCCGAGGTCGCGATGATCGGCACCGTCTTCGTGCTGCTCTCCATCGGGCGCGAGGCGACGGACATTCTGACGTCGATCAGCTCCAACCCGCTGCGGATGCGACTGTCCGACAAGCGGGTCGGCGCCACCCAGTTCACGATCTATAATTCGCTGTCCAACCTGCCGGTCGCGCTGGGCGCCAGCCTTTATGCGTGGATCTATGGCGCGAGCGGCCTTGCCTGGCTGATGGCCATCCTGATCGCGATGACGGTGCTGAGCTGCGTCATCTTCGCCATGCTGCGCATCGGTGAAGTGGCTGACACGCCCGCCTCCAATGAGGACGACCTCATCCCGGTGATCAACTAACCGCCCACGGGCGTGCCGGCCAGATCGTCAGCCCGCCTCGTAAAATGTCCGGTAAGTATGCAGCACATGCACGCCGGTAACGATGCCGAAGCGGTTCATATACTCCTCCGCCTCGCGCGCCGCCTCGCGGAAATCATAGGTCGCGCCGATGGGTTTGGTGTGACGGAGCGCCGTGCCATCGACGACCCCGGTCTTCCAGCCTTCCTTCTCGGCAAGCACCGGCCACACCGGGTCCAACCCCCAGCCGTACTTCAGGGAGGGGAAGGGAAAGACGATGTCGAACACCTCCCGGCGAAAGGCGACCAAAGGGCCGACCTCCGTAAAGTTCGTCTCGCGCACCAGCACGCCCTTGCGCCGCCGCATGATGTCCCAGCCCCAATAAGAGTAGGCGCGTTGCGCGGGGCCACAGATCTTCAGCTCTGTATATTCGGCGAGCGCAAGGAAGGTGTCCATGAACTGGTCGGGCAGCTCGACATCATCGTCGGTCATCACCACCCAGTCGAATTCGCTAAGGTCATGCCGCGCTAGGAGGACATTGGTATTGTCCAGCTTGCCGAGATTATCGACGCCCTTGCTGTCGAAGGTGATGCGGTGTCGCTCGCTCTGCATCCGAGCATAGATTTCGCCCAGCGATTGCGGCGAGCGGTTCGATTGAACGCCAACCACGAGAACCCGCAAGCTCGGCATGGACTGGAAGTGCTGGGAAGCCCGAAAGCGGGCAATTTTGGGATCGATGGCGCGATCGTGGAAAACGTCCACAACCCGGCCTGAGAGATTCCTCGCGGTTCGACTCGCCCGACCCTTGATCCTTTTCAAAATTGCCATGAACGCACTCCCGCAAACCGTCACTCGCCCTACGACATGGGAGTTGACGTTTTATTCACGGCAAAACGCACAGGATCGTCAGCCCGCCTCGTAAAATGTCCGGTAGGTGTGCAGCACATGCACGCCGGTGACGATGCCGAAGCGGTTCATATACTCTTCCGCCTCGCGCGCCGCCTCGCGGAAATCATAGGTCGCGCCGATGGGCTTGGTGTGTCGGAGCGCCGTGCCGTCGACGACCCCGGTCTTCCAGCCTTCCTTCTCCGCAAGCACCGGCCAGACGGTGTTGACGCCCCAACCATATTTCAGCGAGGGGAAGGGAAAGACGATGTCGAACACTTCGCGGCGGAAGGCGACCAGCGGGCCAACCTCCGCAAAGTTCGTCTCGCGCACCAGTACCCCCTTGCGACGGCGCATGATCTCGCGGCTCCAGTAAGAATAGCCGCGCTGCGCGGGGCCGCAGATCTTGAGTTCGGCATATTCGGCGAGCGCGAGGAAGGTATCCATGAACTGGTCGGGCAGTTCGATATCGTCATCGGTCATCACCACCCAGTCGAACGCGTGGAGATCATGCCGCGCGAGGAGGACGTTGGTGTTGTCCAGCTTGCCGAGATTATCGACACCCTTGCTGTCGAAGGTGATGCGGTGGCGGTTGCTCTGCATCCGGCCATAGATTTCGCCCAGCGATTGCGGCGAACGGTTCGATTGAACGCCGACCACGAGAACCCGCAGGCTCGGCATGGACTGGAAGTGCTCGGAGGCCCGAAAGCGGGCGATTTTGGGATCGATGGCCCGATCATGGAAAACATCCACCACCCGACCTGACAGGTTCCTGGCGCTTCGACTCGCCCGACCCTTGATCCTCTTCAAAATTGCCATGGACGCACTCCGCAAGCCGCCACTCACCTCTAAGCCATGGGAGTTGACGTTTTGTTTCACGGTAGGGCTCGCGGCCCTTATGCGATGGCCATCTCCGCGCCTTCCGTTTCCGCGATCCAGCCGCCACCGAGCACTCGGTCTCCATCATAGAGCACCGCCGCCTGACCCGGCGCCACGCCAAATTCTTCGCTCTCGAAGAGCAACCGGTCGCCATCCAGCCGGGCGGGAACGGGACGGGCCATGGACCGCACCTTGGCGCTCAAGCTTCCATGGAACGTCCCGCCGAGCCAGTTGATCTCGTCGAGGCGCGCGGCGCGCACGGCCAGTGCCGCCTTCGGCCCCACGATCACCCGGCGCTGCGCTGCATCCAGGCGCACGACATAGAGCGGCTCTGCGAGGCCGCCGATCTCCAGCCCACGCCGCTGGCCGACCGTATAATGGATCAGGCCCTTGTGCGGCCCCAGCACGCGGCCATCGATATGGACGATATCCCCCCCATCATCGGCTTCGGGCCGCATTTTTCGCACCACGCCGGCATAGTCGCCATCCGGCACGAAGCAGATGTCCTGACTATCCGGCTTGAGCGCGACGCCCAGCCCCAGTTCTGCCGCGATTTGCCGGACGACCGGCTTTTCCATGCCGCCGAGCGGAAAGCGCAGATAATCAAGCTGGTCCTGCGTCGTGGCGAACAGAAAATAGCTCTGGTCCCGCGCGGGATCGACAGCGCGATGCAGCTCGGCCCCGGCCGGGCCTACCACGCGCCGGACATAATGGCCGGTGGCCAGGCAATCGGCACCCAGATCGCGGGCCAGCGCGAACAGGTCGGTGAACTTGACGCCCATATTGCAGCGGACACACGGAATCGGCGTGCGGCCGGCCAGATACTCATCGGCGAAGCGGTCCATCACGCTTTCGCGGAAGCGGCTTTCATAATCGAAGACATAATGCGCGATGCCGAGCTTGTCCGCGACCGCCCGCGCGTCGCGAATGTCCTGCCCGGCGCAGCAGCTTCCCGTCCGCCCCACGGCGGCGCCATGATCGTAAAGCTGCAGCGTGACGCCGATCGTTTCCGCGCCCGACCGTGCGGCCAGCGCCGCGACGACGCTGGAATCCACGCCGCCGGACATGGCGACCACGATGCGCTTGCCCTGCAGAGGCATTGGAAGCTGAAAAAGTCCGTCCATCGGCGCCATATAAGCGCATTGGGGCGCAGCGACCAGCACCCGCAACCCCATGACCAGCGAGTAAAGACCGTCCGTCGCGGTCTATGCACCGGTAATCTCACCTAACAACCTGTCACCACGGCCTTTACGAGCGCTTATCTTTTGGCTGCTAGCAGGGTGGCCATGGACATAAGTGCCAACCTCGATGATCAGGCCCTGCCTGTCGCCCTGGCAAGCGGACGCAGCCCCCGGATCCCGGATCTGCGCCTGCTGCTCACGGTTCACGCCGCGCGCCAGGATACGACACCGACGGCCCGGGCCATTCGTGAAGCCGATCTTCCGGTCGTGCTTGCGGATGAGCCGTCACGGCTGAGCCTGATCTTTGCATCGAACACACCGAGCCCCGCAACGCTGCGACGCGCGGCGGGATCGTTCAATGCATCCGTGGCGGCATTCATGGCGGTGGGGACCAATGGTGAAGGCGCCGTTCACTCTGGCGGTTAGCCGGAGTGAAAAGCTTTGGGGTCAACATCATGAGCAAGAAGACCGTGTCAGACCGATCCCCGTCGGTGAATGAGGAAAGAATGATCGAGAACCAGAAGATTCGCCCTGCTCAAGTTGTCGGCCCTCTCGGTGAGCCGCTGACGCTTGACTCGCTGCCGCCCCCGTCGACCACCCGCTGGGTAGTGCGTCGCAAGGCGGAAGTCGTGGCGGCCGTCAATGGCGGCCTGCTGACAGTGGACGAAGCCTGTGCGCGTTACGATCTGACGCTCGAGGAATTCGCCAGCTGGCAGCGCGCGGTGGACCGGTCCGGCATGCCGGGTCTGCGGGTCACGCGGATCCAGCATTACAAGTCGCTTTACGAGCGCCAACAGCGCTTTTGAGGCAGCGCGGGGTCTCTTCCGCGCTTCCCAAAGAAACAGGCCCGCCCGAGCCATCGGCGCGGGCCTTTCTTTATGGACGTTTGCTGGAGGCCCCAACTTCCTGTCTCCGCCAGCGGCGCCAAAACCACGCGGCGGTCATCATCGCCAGCCCGGGCAGCCAGATCAGCAGCAGTTCGGAGTAGACCGTCTCCAGCCCGCGTGCCGAGAAGAAGCGCGCGCCGATCGGAGAGACGCGGATCGGCTGCCAGTCGAGGAACAGCCGCTGATGGTCGAACGGCCATAACAGCATCACGCCCTGCCCTCCGTCGGTCAGCATATCGAGCAGAGGATGGGACACTGCGCAGGCGAACAGAAAGGCAAAGGCCGCTGGACGTCGCGCGCGCGGCCAGACCAGCGCGATCAGGCCGACCACGCCGAATGCAAACGCCAGCGAATGGGTAAAGCCCCGATGCCCCCATTGGCTGGCGTAGCCGACGCCGAGGGGAAAGCCGATCACATCGAGGTCCGGCAGGGCAGCGAGCGCCCCACCGATGATCGCAAGGGCTGGCGCAATCCGGCGCCGGCCTAGCGCACCGCCGGCGAACAGGGAAATCGCGGCATGGCTGAAGATGGTCGGCATGTCGCCTCTCTGCGCGACTTTCGGCTGTCAGCCAACCGCCATCGTCGACGCTTAATAGCCGACCGTCAGTCCCACGGACACATAACGGTCCCCGACATTGCCCTTCACGGCAACGCGGGGCAGCAGGGGCATGGCGACGGTGCCATAGACGCGCGGCTCTTCGCCGCTGATCCGCGCGCCGATGCCGATGCGCAGGGACATAGGGATCTGATAAGCCGCTTCCACCCGCCCATAGGCTGCCGTGCCGCCATCGCGCAGATAAACCCCGGCGCCCGGCGTGAGGCTGAAGCCTGCAAAGTCCACCGCATAACCAGCGCCCAGTTCAGCACCCCAGCGCCCATTGGCACGGGCATAGTTGCCCTCCGCCCCCAGCCCTTCTGCCTGCGCGGGGACGGCAAGGCCCGCTAGCGCAAGCGCTGTGCAGGATATCAGGGCGGTGCGAATGGTCGTCATCTTGAAAACTCCGGAGACTGGGCTCGCGTTGGCTAAGCGTGCGGTTCCGCAGCAGCAACGTTGCGGGGACGAACCGAGTCCCCGGCGCGACGGACAGACTCCGCCCCCCCGCGAGCCATCGCGCATAGAACCGCGCGAAAAGTGGGAAGGCTCCGGGCACGCTTTTGCGTTGCAACCGTAATGATAGCCGTTACGCCTCAGGGTTCCGATGGCGATTGAAACGGGGAAAGCATGATCGAAGCAGGCCGCCTACAGCCCCACCCTCGCGGACACGTCGAGGCGGGGGTCGCGGGGAGCGCGTCGGCATGAAGGGCAATTATTGGCGGGCTGCCAAGGCCGCGAAAGCCTGCGTGATCGTCGACGCGGAGGATTATTTCCGGTTCGCGCGGCAGGCCATGATCCGCGCCCGCAAGCGCATCATGCTGGTCGGCTGGGACTTCGACGCGCGGATCGAACTCGCACACCAGGAAGAGGGGCAACCCGATGGACCGGAACCGACCACCATCGGGGATCTCATCTACTGGCTGGTCGAGACCAATCCCGAGCTCGAAGTCTATCTGCTGCGCTGGGATCTCGGGGCCATTGGGTCGCTGTTCCGGGGCAAGACCATCTTCACCGTGGCCAAATGGGCCATCCATCCGCGCATCCATGTGAAGCTGGACGCTCATCACCCCACCGGCGGGTCGCATCATCAGAAGATCGTCGTGATCGACGATTGCTTCGCCTTTTGCGGCGGGATCGACATGACCGGCGACCGGTGGGACACGCGCGCGCATCGCGACGAGGAACCCGAGCGACATCGCCCCGGCAAAGGGCCGGCCTATATGCCCTGGCACGATGCGACGACCGCTCTGCAGGGGCCGGCAGCGGCGGCGCTGGGCGAGCATTCGCGCGACCGCTGGAAGCGGGCGACGGGGCAGACCATTGCCGGCATCCGCAGCAAGCATGACGTCTGGCCGAAAGCGCTGCCGGTGCAATTCGAGGATGTAGAGGTTCTCATCGCCCGCACGGCACCCAAAATGCCGGACCAGCGCGAGGTGACCGAGATCGAGCAGCTCTACATCGAGCAGATCGGGCGCGCGAAGCGGTGGATCTATGCCGAAAGCCAGTATTTCGCCTCCCGGCGGATCGCCGAAGCCATGGCCCGGCGACTGGACGAGCCGGACGGGCCAGAGATCGTGATCGTCAATCCCGAGGCCGCGCAAGGCTGGCTCGAACCGCTGGCGATGGATACCGCGCGCGCCCGACTGGTGGCCGCGCTGCGGCGGCGGGACAAGCATGGCCGCTTCCGGCTCTACCACCCCGTCACCCGCGATCAGGGGCCGATCTACGTCCACGCCAAGGTGATGATCGTGGATGATATGATCCTGCGCGTCGGCTCATCCAACATGAATGCCCGCTCCTTGCGGCTCGATACGGAATGCGACGTGGCCGTGGACTGCTCGCGGCCGAGCAATTCTGGATGCAGCGCCGCCATCGCGGAGGTTCGCAACGATCTGCTGGCCGAGCATCTCGATGCCAGCATCGCACAGGTCGAGAAAAAGCTAGCCGCCAGCGGATCGCTGATCGAGACGATCGAGGCGCTCCGCTTCAAGGGCCGGAAAAATGCAAAGAGCCGCCGGCGCACGCTGGTGCCCTATGAGATTCCCGACCTCACAGGCGTCGAGGCTTGGCTGGCGGACAACCAGATCCTCGACCCCGAAGGGCCGGACGACATGTTCGAAGCCCTCAGCAACCGCGGCCTGCTGCGCCGCCTCTCCGGCTGGCGCCGTAGCAGGGGCTGATCCTCCCCAACGATCAAGCGGGTAGCGCGGCACAGCCCGATTGTGGGCCTCACCCGGCTTGCTTCCGCGCGCGAAGGGCCTAAACCTGTAATCGATTGCGAAGACCTTAGGGCAAGGAGAGGAACATGACAGGTTCGCGTGGAGAGGGCGCAAGTCGTCGGGCGCTTCTGCAAGGGCTTGTCGCCACCGGTGCCTTAGCCAGCGCGGCGCGACCGGCGCAGGCGAGTCCCGGAGCCGTCGGCGGGCGCGGTCCCATTTTTGCCGGCACAGGCATGGCGGATGTCGAGACCGCCAGCGGCCGGGTGCGCGGCTTCACGCGAGGCGGGATCACCATGTTTCGCGGTATCCCCTATGCCGACACGACCGGCGGCGCCAATCGCTTCCTTCCGCCCAAGCCAGTCAAGCCCTGGACCGGCGTGCGCAGCAGCCTCGCCTATGGGCCGATCTGCCCGCAGGACAAGGGCACGGGCCGCCAGAATGACGAAGAGGCCTTCATTTTCCAGTGGAATGACAGTTTCGACGGCGAGGATTGTCTGCGCATCAATATCTGGACGCCCGGCACGGACAATGCCCGACGCCCGGTGATGGTCTGGCTCCACGGCGGCGGATTTGTCGCCGGCTCCGGGCACGACATCCCCGCCTTCGAGGGCTATAATCTCGCCCAGCGGGGCGATGTGGTGGTCGTCACGCTCAATCACCGTCTCAACCTGCTCGGTTTTCTCGACCTCTCCAGCGTGGACCCGGCCTATGCGCAGTCCGGCAATTTCGGCATGCTGGATATCGTCGCGGCGCTGCAATGGGTGAAGCGCAATATCGAGGCCTTTGGCGGCGATCCCGGTCGGGTCACGATCTTCGGCCAGTCCGGCGGCGGCGCCAAGGTTTCGACGCTGATGGCCATGCCCGCCGCGCGCGGCCTGTTTCACCGTGCGATTGTTCAGAGCGGGTCCTTTGCAAAGGCCACGCCCCACGCCCAGGCCCGTAAGCTGGGGGAACTCATGCTGGCGGAGTTGGGCATCGGCAAAACCGATCTGCGTGCCTTGCACTCCCTACCCTATGATCGCTTGCTGGCGGCGAGCTCGGCCATCTTCCGCCGGGAGAATCCGCCACTGCCCGAAGGCGGCTCCATGGAGGCTCGGACCCGCGGCCGCTACGGCTTTACCCCGGTAGTGGATGGCGCGGTGCTGCCCGCCAATCCCGACGCCCCGCAGTCCATTGCCTTATCGGCCGATGTGCCGCTGATCGTCGGCACGACCCTCAACGAGTTCACCACCGGGATCAACCAGCCGGACTTTTTCACGATGAGCGAGGCGGGGCTGCTGAACCGGGCTGATCGATACACGGGAGGGCGCGGCGCGGCGGTGGTGGCCGCGTTTCGCCGGACGACGCCGGAGGCCCTGCCCTGCGACATCTGGTCACGCATCGCCACCGCACCGATCCGCCAGACCGCCATCGATCAGGCGAGCGGCAAGGCCGCGCTGCGTCGCGCCCCGGCATGGCTTTACAGCTTTGATCGGAGCACGCCCGTGCTGGACGGGCGTCCGCGCGCATTCCACTGCGCGGAAATCCCCTATGTCTTCGCCAATGCCGAACGATGTGCCAGCATGACCGGTGGCGATGCCGGGGCCCTCAAGCTGGAGGCCGAGATGGCCGACGCATGGATTGCCTTCGCGCGGACGGGCAATCCCAATCATGGCGGGCTGGCGCAATGGGACGCCGTGGTGGGCCATGGCGCGCAGACCATGCGGTTCGACACCGTCTCGGCCATGCGAACCGGTTGGGACGAGTCCGAGCTCGGCGCGATGAAAGGCTGACGACCCTCGCCCGGTCGACGGTAAGGAAAAGGGGGCGACCTTGCGATCGCCCCCGTCTGTGCTCTCCGACCGGTGAGGGCCGGAAGACGCTGTAGATCAAGCTACGGCTTATTTCTCTGGCGTCGCCAGAGCGCGGCGCAGGGCTTCGATGCGGGCCTTGTTGAATTGCTTGGCCTGCGGCGACTCAGGCGCCATGGCGTCAAAGCCGTGATAAGCCGAGGGGACGACGAGCAACTCGGTCGGCACGCCGGCCTCGGTCAGGCGGCGCGCATAATCGATATCCTCGCTCACGAAGAGGTCGACCCCGCCGACGGCGATGAAGGCAGGCGGCAGACCCTTGAGCGAAGCAGCGCGTGCCGGCACGGCGGTGGCCGGCACCTTGTTCGTGCCCGGCTGCTGGCCGAGGAACGCCTTCCAGCCGAGCTGGTTCTGCTGCGCGTCCCAGCCGACTGTGGCGATGTGCGAAGGCACCTTCACCGCGCCGCCGGTGCGATCATCCAGCATCGGGTAGATGAGCACCTGGAAAGCAACCGGGATTTCGCCGCGGTCGCGCGCGGTCAGCGCCAGCAGCGCCGCATGGCCACCACCGGCGCTCTCGCCCATCACGGCGATCCGCTTGGGATCGACGCCGAGCTTGGCGGCATTGTCATGCATCCAGCGCAGGCCGGCATAATTGTCTTCGATGGACCCGGCATAGGTCGTTTCCGGCGCGAGGCGATATTCGACGGAGACGATGACCACGTTCAGTTCCTTGGCCATCTCCTGCAGGCGACGCACGTCCGTGGCGGCCGTACCGAGGATGTAGCCGCCGCCATGCGTGTGCAGGATGCCGCCGCGCCAGGCGCCTTCCTGCGCATTGATGACGTACAGCTTGACCTGCGGCGCGTCGGCCACGCCGGGGATCATCTGCTCGACGACCGGAACGTCGCGGTGATGCGGCGGTGGGGGCGGCCCCATATTGCCCGACTTGCGCGACGCACGCACCGAGTCCTCGGTCATTTGCCCCATCAGGGTCGAGTAATAGAGCGCCATGCGGGCGGCGCCGTGCAGTTCCGGCGCGACGGGCGCGAGCTTGGCTGCGTCCTCAGCGCTCAGCGGCGCCGCGGCGACGGCGGCGGGATCGGGCAGCGGCTGGGCACTGGCCATGTGGGCGGGGCCGGTCGTGGCGAACAGCGTCGCCACCAGCCAGGCCGAGGATCGGTTCAGAAACTTCATGAATGCGTCTCCTGTCGCATGAGTCAGATCAGTGATCGCTGGCGCCGGCGGCGCCGATGCCGGTCTCGGACCGGATGCGCTGGGCAGTGTAGCCCGCGCGGTCCACCTGCGCCCGCGCGCTGCGGTCGAGCGTCGAGATCAGCCAGATGGTGAAGAAGGCCAGCGGCATCGACACCAATGTGGGCGAGGCGAGCGGGAAGATGGGGTGCGTGGCGCCAAGCTGGCCGACCCAAATCACCGGCGAGAGGATGGTCAGCGCCAGCGCAGTCAGCGTGCCGATGGCCGAGCCCCAGGCAACGCCGCGCGTCGTGCAATCCTTCCACAGGATGGAGAGCAAGAGGGCGGGGAAATTGCCCGAGGCGGCGACCGCGAAAGCGAGGCTCACCATGAACGCTACATTCTGCTTCTCGAACGCGATCCCCAACCCCACCGCGATCAGGGCCAGCACCAGCACGGTGATCCGCGACAGGCGCAGTTCGGTCGCCTGGTCGACATTGCCCTTGCGGATGACCGAGGCGTAGAGATCATGCGCGATCGTCGAGGCGCCGGAAAGGGTGAGCCCGGCCACCACTGCCAATATGGTGGCGAAGGCGACCGCCGAGACGAAGCCCATGAACACCTCGCCGCCCACCGCGTCCGCGAGATGGACGGCAGCCATGTTGCTGCCGCCACGTAGCCCGCCGCTCAAGGCATCGAGATAGGCCGGGTTGCTGCCGACGAACACGATCGCGCCAAAGCCGATGATGAAGGTGAGCACATAGAAATAGCCGATCCAGCCCGTCGCCCACAGCACGGAGGCGCGCGCGGTGCGGGCATCGCGCACCGTGAAGAAGCGCATGAGGATGTGGGGGAGGCCGGCAGTGCCGAACATCAACGCCATGCCGAGCGAAATCGCCGAAAGCGGATCCTTGATAAAACCGCCGGGTGCAAGAATGCCCCGCGCGCTCGCCGCCGCGGCATCGGCGCTGGCGCCTGCGGCCAACGCGATCGCCTGCTTGGCGGCGACGGCCTGCTCGAACAGCGTGTCCAGCGAGAAGCCGACGCGATACAGCACGGCGAGCGACATGAAGGTGGCGCAGCCGAGCAGCATGACCGCCTTGATAATCTGCACCCAGGTCGTCGCAATCATCCCGCCAAACAGCACATAAGCGGTGATCGCGAGGCCGATGATCCCGACCGCATAGGGATAGGGAATGCCGAACAGCAGCTGGATGAGCTGCCCCGCGCCGACCATCTGGGCGATCAGATAGAAGAGCACGACGGTGAGCGAACTGAAGGCGGACGAAATCCGCACTGGCGTCTGCGCGAAGCGGAACGCGACGGCATCGACAAAAGTGTAGCGCCCGAGATTACGTAGCCGTTCGGCGAGCAGGAACAGGATGATCGGCCAGCCGACCAGAAAACCTGTGGAGTAGATCAGCCCATCATAGCCGTCGGCATAAATCTGCGCGGAAATGCCGAGGAACGAGGCGGCGGACATATAGTCACCGGCAATGGCCAAACCGTTCTGCCGACCGCTGATGCCGCCACCAGCCGTATAGAAATCGCTCGTCGTGCGCGTCCGCCGTGCAGCCCAGGCCGTGACGCCCAATGTGACGATGATGAACAGGCCGAAGGTGACCACGGCCGGCATGTTGGGGCCGGCATTGCCCGGCGTGGCCGCGCGGGCGATGCCGGGCATCAACGCGCCGATGGTCACCATGAGGGCGAGTGCCGCCCAGCGCGAACCGCTCACAGGCGATGCTCCGCCCGCAACGCATCCAGCTCGGCATCGAACCGGCGGTTGGCAATCCACACATACAGGCCGGTCAGCGCGATGCCCGAGAGGATCACCGCCATGCCTAAAGGCACGCCAATGGTCGTCGTCATGCCCGGCAGCGGTTGGCCAAGGATGGTCCGCCCGAACGCCACCAGCAGGATGAAGCCGAAGAAGATCGCCATCATGACGCCGCTCAGAATCCAGCCGAGGCGGCCACGGGCCTGGACGAGAGCCTGATAGTGCGGATCGCGACTGATGGCCGCAAGTTCATGATCGCCATCCAGATCCATCAGCCACTCCCCTCGCCCGCCGCATTTATGTGCGACAGGCTATTGTCCATCGATTGCAAGTCAATCCCTCATCCGGCGGCTGGGGACTTTATCCACATCGGTAGCCCAACTCTGCCCGGCCAGGTGTGCAGGATGGCCGGGCAGAGGGTTCGGGCGACCCGAACTCGTAGGTCCGAAAGCAATTTTGCAATCGATTGCCTTTCAATACACGGGAGTTTCGGCTGTGACAAGCGTGGGTTGGAATCGGCGATGGGGCCAATTTTTTAGGAAGGTTTGCGATACGTTCGCCGGGCGATATGAGCCTCCGCTTCATCAACCGCCCTCTATCAGGCTGATGAATCCATCTGCCCCAGAATTTCGACGGTGCGTTCGTCCGGGCTGCCAAACCAGCGCTCGATCGCGGCACGGAAGATCGGCCTGTCCTCAGCGCTGTTAAACAGCGTCAGGGATGACCTGAGCTTGATCGCGTCGATGGCGCCAAAGACCTGCTCAGCGCTGGAGCCATCCAGCTCCTGTAATGCGATAGTGCATTCCTCATAGCGCGGGCCGATGACCGGATGCGCCAGATAGGCTTTGGCTTCGGCGCGCGAGCGGATCGCGAAGTGCCGCGCCGTGGGGCTGGCCCCCAGGCCCGCAATCTGCGGAAAGATGAACCACATCCAGTGCGTTCGTTTTGCACCGCTGCGGATTTCCGCCAGGGCCTGCGCGTAGCGGCCCTGCTGGGCGTCGACAAATCGGTTCAGATCGAATGGATCGCTAGTCATCCCGCACATTGGCAGTGGGAGCCTGTAAAGCCAACCTGTCCCAAGCGGTGCCGAACAGGCCGGGAAGTGCCGCGCCTGTCTGCCACCCACGATAATTTGGAAGCCAATTGGCGGCTGCTGCGTTCGGCCAGCATGGGATTATCCAATCAGCAGGTGCGAAGGACGACGATGCCATGGATCGATCGGAGGAGTGGCACGTCTCTCGACGCGGCGTGCTGGTTGGCGGCTCGGCCACGGCGGCGACCATGAGCCTGAACAACGCCGATGCTCGGCAGCCCTTGCCGCAACCACGCGAGGCGATGGTCGAGGTTACCCTGAGCGTGAATGGTCAGCCGCACAGGTTCCAAACCGACACGCGCACCACATTGCTCGATGCGCTGCGCGAAGAGCTCAAACTCACCGGCACGAAAAAAGGCTGCGACCATGGCCAGTGCGGCGCCTGCACCGTGCTGGTCGACGGTGTCCGGATCAACAGCTGCCTGACGCTCGCGGTGATGCATGATGGCGACAAGGTCACCACCATCGAAGGACTGGGCACGCCAGACCAGCTCCACCCGATGCAACGCGCCTTCGTCAAGCATGATGGCTATCAGTGCGGCTATTGCACGCCGGGCCAGATCTGCTCTGCGGTCGCCATGCTGGATGAGATTGCCGCTGGCGTGCCGAGCCACGTCACCGATGATCTGTCGGCCAAGCCGCAACTCAGCAACGCGGAACTGCGCGAGCGGATGAGCGGCAATATCTGCCGCTGCGGCGCCTATTCCAACATTGCCGAGGCGATTACCGAAGTCGCGGAGGCCAAGGCATGAGGCCGTTCACCTATGAGCGCGCGACCTCGCCCGCTCAGGCCGCGACGGGCGTCTTGAGCCAGCAGGGCGCCCGCTTCATTGCCGGCGGCACGAACCTGCTGGACCTCATGAAGCTGCAGATCGAAACGCCGACCCATCTGGTCGATGTCCAGGATCTGAAGCTTGATCAGATCACGCAAGAGCCCGATGGCGGCCTGCGGATCGGCGCGCTCGTCACCAATACAGCGCTTGCGGCGGATCGGCGCGTGCGCAGCGATTATGCGGTCCTGAGCCGGGCCATTCTGGCCGGCGCGTCCGGGCAGCTGCGCAACAAGGCGACCACCGGCGGCAATCTGCTGCAGCGGACCCGCTGTCCCTATTTCTACGATACCAACCAACCCTGCAACAAACGTCAGCCCGGGACTGGCTGCGCGGCCATTGAGGGCGCCTCCCGCCAGTTGGCGGTGATTGGCGGCAGCGCTGCATGTATCGCGACGAACCCCAGCGACATGGCGGTTGCGATGCGGCTGCTGGATGCGCGCGTGGAGACGGTCGATGCACAGGGCAATGTCCGGTCGATCGACATTGCCGACTTCCATAAATTGCCCGGCGACACACCGCATGTGGAAACCGCGCTGGCGCCTGGCGAACTGATCACGGCCGTGCTGCTGCCCAAGCCGGTTGGCGGCCAGCATGTCTATCACAAGGTGCGCGACCGGGCCTCTTATGCCTTTGCGCTCGTATCGGTGGCGGCGATCCTCCAGCCGGATGGCACAGGCCGCGTTGCGGTGGGCGGGATTGCGCCCAAGCCCTGGCGCACGGACGCCGCGGATGAAGCGCTAACGCAAGGGGCGGAGGCAGTGGCCCGGCACCTCCTCGCCGGCGCCGCGCCGACCAGGGACAATGCATTCAAGATCGAGCTGGTCGAGCGGACGCTTGCCGGCATCTTGCACGACGCGAAGGGTTGATGCCGTGAAGTTCGATGCCCCCGCCACCCAGAACCCGATCGACCAGCTCAAGGTCGTCGGCAAGTCCACCGATCGCATCGACGGGCCACTCAAGACGACGGGGCGCGCACCCTATGCCTATGAGCGGCATGATGTCGCCGCGAACCAGGCCTATGGCTTCGTCGTCGGCGCGGCCATCGCCAAGGGGACGATCCGGTCGTTCGACCTGGTCGACGCCAAGGCCGCGCCTGGCGTGCTCTCGATCATCACCACGTTGGACCATAAGCCGCTGCCGCTCGGCGGCCAGAACACCGCCAACCTGTTCGGCGGAGCGAAGATCCAGCATTATCATCAGGCGATCGCGCTGGTGGTCGCCGAGACCTTTGAGCAGGCCCGCGCGGCCGCCTCGCTGATTCAGGTCGATTATGTCCGGGAAGATGGCAAATTCGATCTCGAGCGTGAGGCGCCTCGGGCCGAGCCCGTTCCGGACGAGGACGAGACCAATAAAGCCGGCGATTTCGCAGCCAGCTACGCCAAGGCTGAGGTGAAGCTCGACCAGCGCTACAGCACGCCGGACGAGAGCCATGCGATGATGGAGCCGCACGCCACCATCGCCGCGTGGGAAGGCGACAGGCTCACCGTCTGGACGTCGAACCAGATGATCGCCTGGGGCAAGCGCGACCTTGCAAAGGCCCTATCGCTCAAGCCCGAGCAGGTGCGGCTCGATTCCCCCTATGTCGGGGGCGGCTTTGGCGGGAAACTGTTTCTCCGCTCCGATGTCGTTCTTGCGGCGCTGGGGGCCAAGACGGTTGGGCGGCCGGTGAAAGTCGCGCTCACGCGTCCGCTCATCATCAATAACACGACCCATCGGCCCGCGACGCTGCAGCATATCCGGATCGGCGCGAACAAGGATGGGCGCATTCTCGCGATCTCGCATGAGAGCATTTCGGGAAACCTGCCGGACGGCGAGCCGGAGACCGCCGTCCAGCAAACCAAGCTTTTCTACGCGGGGGAAAGCCGGGAAGTCGCCATGAAACTGGCGCAGCTCGATCTCCCGGAAGGCAATGCGATGCGCGCGCCTGGCGAAGCGCCGGGGCTGATGGCGCTGGAGATCGCCATGGATGAAATGGCCGAGACGCTGGGAATGGACCCGGTTGAATTTCGGATCCTGAACGATACGCAGGTCGATCCGATGAAGCCCGAGCGTCCCTTTTCGGCGCGTCATTTCGTCGAGTGCCTCAGGACCGGCGCGGAGCGCTTCGGATGGCACAAGCGCAAGGCGACCCCCGGCTCCGTGCGTGAGGGCCGCTGGCTCATCGGCATGGGCGTGGCCGGCGGCTTTCGCAACAATCAGCTGACCAAATCCGCGGCACGGGTCCGGCTGTCGGGCGACGGTAAGGTCACCGTCGAGACCGATATGACCGATATCGGCACCGGCACCTACACGATCATCGCCCAAACCGCCGCCGAGATGATGGGCGTGGACCTGGGCGATGTCATCGTGAAATTGGGCGATTCTGATTTCCCCGCCGCAGCCGGCTCCGGCGGCCAATGGGGCGCGGCCAACTCGACGGCTGGCGTCTATGCCGCGTGCATCAAGATGCGCGACCAAGTGGCGGCGCGCTTGGGGCTGAACAATGCGGATGTGACGTTCGCCGATGGCGAAGTCCGCTCGGGCGATCGCGCCGTGCCCTTGCGCGACGCCGCGCGCGATGGGGAGCTCATTGCCGAAGATGGCATCGACTATGCCGACGACTTTGCCGACCGGGCGCAGCAATCCACCTTCGCTGGTCATTTCGTGGAGGTCGGGGTCGACGCCTTCACGGGCGAAACCCGCATCAGGCGAATGCTCGCTGTGTGCGATGCCGGTCGCATCCTCAATCCCAAGTCAGCGCGAAGCCAGGTGATCGGCGCCATGACCATGGGCGCAGGCGCCGCACTGATGGAGGAACTCGTGGTCGACAAGCGGTTCGGCTTCTTCGTCAATCACGACCTCGCGGGTTATGAGGTCCCGGTCCATGCAGACATCCCGCATCAGGACGTCATCTTCCTCGATACCACCGACCCTTGGTCCACGCCGATGAAGGCGAAAGGCGTTGGGGAACTTGGGATTTGCGGCGTGGGAGCCGCGGTCGCCAACGCCATCTACAATGCCACCGGCGTGCGGCTGCGCGATTATCCGATGACCTTGGACAAGCATCTCTCGCGCTTACCGAAGGCGGTTTAGGCGGACGCGAATGAGGTTTAGTGGAGCAGCGCTGGACGGCCTGAGTTGAGCGCGACGAAGAAATGTCGCGGCGGCCAAGCCATGGTTGCGAGGCATTCTGCTCTCATCGAGGCCGCGCTCTGCTCCAACTGAGGATTGGACGATGAGTGTCAATCGTCGGCGCCCAAGATGACTATTGGGCTTCCTATGAGGAAACATGCGGGTGGTTCCTGAGCTTGGATCCGCTAATGACGAATGTTGGTGGTTTCTCAGGCCGGCTGACTATGGGATTTAGCAAAACCGCTGAAATAGGCTTTCAAATTTGCGTCGGTGACAGGTTCAAGCAAGCTTGCCACCTGCTCTTCAAGGGTCGAGCCCTCGTTGACGTCGCCACCCCGCTGAAATCCCATCTCCCAACGCGCGAACGACCGTGCCGCGATTGCCTTGTTATTCAGTTGGACCACAGCATAGTGACGCTGATCCTTTGAAATGCGCGCGAACGTCGAGTTGACGGCATCTTCCGGGCCTTCGAGAACCTGAAGGAAGCGCCGATTCCCTACTACGAGCAAGCCCGTTACATCAGCGAGCCGGTTATTCCGTCGGGACGCAACCAAAATTTCCTCGAGCTCCGCATCCGAAAGCGTTCGACGGACAGTGCTGATATATAAAATGCGATGCATGGCAGGCTCCTTAGCGACCGGGCTAGGGATGCGATGTTAATCAAATACTTCCAGCGCGGTGAGTCGAGTGCGCGAGCCGAAATCGACGAGGATTTGACTTTAAGTCATCAAAGCCGCGCTCCGTTGCACCGGGGCAGATTTCCCTGTGTGCCCCTCATTTCACAGCCATCCATAGCGCAGGCGGACTTCTCAGGACGTACCCGGCCGCTTTCGGCCTGGAGCGGATCAACCGCTTCGAACGAAGAGGGATCGGGCTCTCTCGACTTCTGACCAGCAGCGTCGCCGACATGGCGATTGGTCCAGTAACACCAAAACAAGCGCTGCTTGACCGATAAAACATGTAAACATATGTTTATAGTGGTGAGTGCGCGCAGCTCGAATTGGCCTATGTGTGAAATGTGAGCCGCGAGAAGGCTTCTGGCCTGACGGCAAGAGAGGATGCAGATATGAAGATGCGGTTGCTGGTTGCCCTTGGGCTTGTCACCGCCTCGCTGGCCGCTGGCGCCGCTCCCGCCGCTCCATCGATCGCGAGCGAGGCCGAAGCCCCCAACACCCAAGTTCGGGTGGAGCGGCGGCTGATCCAATCACAAGCCATTGCGGGCAATCTTCTGGGGACCTCCGCCGAGCGCGAGGTCTTTGTCGTTCTTCCCCCGAGTTATGACCGCGAAGCCAAGCGGCGATACCCCGTGGTGTACGCCCTGCACGGCTTCTCCATCGATGCAGCAAGCTGGATGCAGAAACTCGATGCGGCCAGGCGGATCGCTGCAGCTTTTGCTGCGGGAGTGCCGGAGGTCATTGTCGTGTTCCCCGATGGGAGCAATGAGTATGGCGGATCTTTCTATGGCAGTTCTAATGTCACCGGCGACTTCGAGACATTCATAGCGGATGAACTGCCTGCCTATATCGACCGGGAGTTCCGCTCGATTCCAGAGGCGGCCGCGCGTGGCTTGATGGGGCATTCCATGGGCGGCTACGGCGTCGCGCGCATTGGCATGAAGCGCCCAGGGCGGTTTGGCGTTCTCTACATGATGTCGCCCTGTTGCCTGAGCGCTCTCGGAACGCAGGGATTGACCGCAAAAGAAGTGAGGGAGATCAACGATCTTGCATCCCCTCAGGCAGCCCGGGGGCTTCCGTTCAAATATGCAGGGCCACTTGCGACAGCGGCGGCGTTCTCGCCCAATCCGGCGAAGCCGCCGCTCTTTGTCGATCTGCCGATTACGGAACAGGGCGAGTCGCGCGAGGCGATCATGGCCAAGCGCGCAGCCAATGCCCCGCTCAGTTTCATCGACCAGTATGTCGCTGCTCTCAGGACCTATCGCGCCATTGGCATCGACGTCGGCGATCAGGACACGATCGTCACCGCAGCAACCGAGCTCCATAAAAACCTAGATAACTATGCTATAAGCAATCAACTGGACATTTATCCCGGCGATCACAGCAGTAAAGTTCCGGAAAGACTGCAAAAGGAAGTCCTCCCATTCTTCGGAAAACATCTGAAAATTGTCATAGATCGATAAACATATACATGAACTCTCTCAGCGAGATCATACATGTAGACAAGACATATCTGTAGTTGATCACTTATTTTATCGCCCGACTCATCACAGTCCTGTCTCATTTTTACAAAATAGATACATCGCACCTCCGCCAAATTCCTCTGGAGTTCGCCGATTATTAGGATTGCAGCTGCCGAAAATGCGCGCTAGATCGCTAACCGGAAAAATATCCGGAAATATGGCGAGCATCGCGAGGGGCGACGAGAGGGTCTCCATTTCGCTAGAATTCGCCCGAGGGAGACTGAGATGAAAAACCTGGGATTGGCAACCATAAGCTCGGCAGCGCTGGTTCTCGCTTTGTTAGCAGGGCCGGCAAGCGCGCAGGTAGGATCGGCATCGCCGGCCCCGCAAGCGACGCCACAGGACAGCCGGGCAGGCGGCCTTGAGGACATCGTGGTTACCGCCACGCGCCAGTCGACGAACTTGCAGGATACGCCGATCGCCATCACCGCGGTCACGGCCGAGGCGATCGAGCAGAAGGGCATCACCAGCGTCGGCGAACTGACCGCGGTGGTTCCCAACACGCAATTCCGGAAGTCGCAGGGTGCATTCGGGCCCGGCATTGACGCGACGATCCGGGGGATCGGCAATCGGGATACGAGCCTCGCCAGCGAGCCTGTCGTCGCTTTCTATCTCGACGACGTCTATTTCCCGACGCTGCTCGGGTCGAACTTCGATCTTCTGGATATCGAGCATATCGAGGTGCTTCGGGGCCCGCAGGGCACCCTGTTTGGGCGGAATTCGCTCGCCGGCGCCGTCAACATCATCAGCAAGCAGCCCTCCACCAGCGATGTTTATGGGCGTATTCAGATCACGGCGGGATCCTATGACCGCATGGACTTCCGCGGCTCGCTGAATCTGCCGTTGAACGAGCAGCTCGCCCTCTCCGTTTCTGCGCTTTCGAAGAAGCGGACCGGCTATCAGAAGATCCTCGATTTCACCTGCGAGATGCGCGCGCGCGGCACGCCTGCGCTGTCGGGCTCCTTGCCTTATGCCTCGACGCTCAACATGCCGACCGCCGGGTTCACGCCCAAGGATTGCGTCGTCGGCCATCAGGGCGGCGAAGATGTGCAGGCCTATCGGGGGTCCTTGCTCTGGAAGCCATCCGAGGATCTGCGGTTCACGGTGACGGGCGACTATATCCGCGATACGAGCGAGAACAACGCCGATAGCATCGTCGGGATCATCAATAACCGGGTGTCCGGGACGGTCGTGTCCGCCGCAAACACACTGGGCCTAGCCTATGACACCCGCTTCCTGACGGGCGATCCCTATAGCACCTATGCCAGCTTCAGCGATCCCATCGCCGCAGGCACGGTCATCCCGGGCAACACATTCTATAATGGCCTGCGGATCAATGGTGTAGCCGTGCGTGGCGGCGCCAGTTTTTCGCCGTTCATCGACCTCAAGAACTGGGGTGTCTCAGCCAAGATGAGCTGGGACATCAATCCCGACATCAATTTCCTCGCGGTGGTCGCCCATCGTGAGATGGTCGAGACCCATTCCTATGACGATGATGGCTCGCCGCTCAATGTGGTGTTGCGGTCCAATACCTTCTCGGAGGAATATTGGACGGCCGAAGCGCGCCTGTCCGGCAAGTCATCGTTCATCGACTGGGTCGTGGGCGGCTTCTACTTCACGGCCGATGGCTCGCAGCACGCCGCCTTCATCTCGCCCCAAAGCTCGTTCCAGCGGCTGATCGATTCTGAGTTCAACCCGACGAGCAAGGCGGTCTTCGCCAACGCCACGATCCGGCCATTTGGTGAAGCGCTCAGCTTCGTGGGCGGCCTGCGCTATTCGGACGACAAGAAGGTCGTTGACTTCTATAACGTCCTCGACACCTCGCCCAGCGCCAGCGACACGGTCTTTTACGTCGTTCCGCAGCAGACGCGGTTCGACTGGAAGGCCGGCGTCAATTATCAGCTGGCGTCCAACGCGCTCATCTATGTGTCCGCTGCGACCGGCAACTCGCTTCCCGGCTTCGATCCGCGCCCGCAACAGCCCTCGCAGATCGGGCAATATGATGGCAATGACGACATTGCGTACGAGATCGGCGCCAAGCTCGATCTCTTCGATCGTCGGGTGCGCCTGAATCTCGCGGCCTTCTATACCGACTTCAAGAACCGCCCGACTTCGATTTCAGGATCCGAGGCCCTGCTGGACGCAAATGGTCAGCCCGTGCCCGGAAATCGCACGCTCGTCCCACTCGCGGGAGGCCCTGCGGGGTCGACCACCTGCGGTGCGGTCGTGGCGGCAGGCACCGGCATCACCTGCCTCGGACGGACCTATTATCGCAATCAGGCCGCAAAAATCCGCGGCTTTGAAGCCGAGTATACCATCAATCCCGTCGATGGCCTGCTCATCAATGGCTCGGTGGGGTACACCAAGCTGACGGCGCCGGACATTCGGGAGCGCGCAGTCAACCGTCGGCAGAATTCGCCGTTCTGGACGGCGAATGCGGGCGTGCAATACACGGCGGAGCTTCCGTCACTGGCCGGATCGATCACGCCCCGGGTGGACTGGATCTATGAATCGAGCCAGGTGGTGTCCGGCACGTCGACCACCTTTGATGACCTTATGCCGGCGCGTTCGGTCTTCAATGCCCGCCTGACCTACGACAACGACGAATATGACTTCTCGATTGCGGTGGGAGCCACGAACCTGTTCGACAAGGTTTATTATTATAACGTGTTCGACTCCCAGGCGTTGGGCGCGGCCTACACCAACGCGCAGCCGGCGGCGCCGCGCCAGTTCTACCTGACTGTGGAGAAGAGCTTCTAATAATGCGCTGAGCCGAGCATTCGGCTTACCCCAAAGCGACACAGGGCTGTCGGCAGGCGCCGGCGGCCCTGTCTGCTTCTGGCTCTGTCCGCCATGCAGGATCGGCTAAGGGCGTCAGCTTGATTCTGACCGCCAGCCGTGGAAAGCAGAGCAGCATCATTCCCCGCGAAAAAGTCGGAATATTGAACATGGCCAAATCGAAAACGCAGACCGGGGAGCAGGAGGGCGCGCGCGCGGTGGATGACGACTTCATTCCCTCGCTGGAAAAAGGGCTAGCCGTCCTGGAGTTGTTCGGATCGGACAATCCTGACTGGACCTTGAGTCAGATCGCGCGAGAGCTCAAGCTCACGCCGGGAACCACCCGCCGTATTCTGCGGACCCTGGAGAAGCTCGGTTATGCCGTTGCCGACGAGGGGCGTTTCTGCCTTACCCCCAGGGTTCTAAAACTCGGCTTTTCCTACCTCTCGTCGCAGCCCTTCGCCACCATCGCGAAACCGCTTCTCACCCAGCTTGCGCGCAGGCTGAATGCGACCTGCTGCATCACGGTGCTGGACGAGCGGGATGTGGTCTACATCGCGCGGGGCACGCATAAGCCGATCGAGCCCTTTTACGTGCATGTCGGCGCGCGACTGCCGGCCTATGCGACGGCGCCCGGCAAGGTCCTGCTCGCCGGATTGGCGCGGGACGTCTTGGAAGAGCGCCTGATAGGCTGGGACTTCCAATCCTTCACGCCTAACACCCTTTCCAGTGCCGCAGCGCTGAAGGCCGATGTGGAAGAGGCGCGGAGCAAAGGCTATGCCTTGAACGATCAGGAGATCTTCCTCGGCCAACGCTCCATTGCCGTCCCCCTGTCGCTGGGCGGGGTTCAGGCGGCTTCGATTGTCGCAGCCGCCTCGGTCAGCAGTGCGTCCCTGGATCGGCTGGTGGCCGATCTGCTTGGCCCATTGCAGGAGGCTGCGATCGAGATCGAACAGGCGGCGTCTTCGCTGCTCTGACGGCAGCCGCACCGGCGCGACTAGTCCTTCCAGGAAGCTTTCCAGGTCGCGCAGACTTTGTTGCCGTCGGGATCGCGCAGATAGGCGATATATGGCTGGCCGTAACTGCCCGGCCGCGTGCCAGGCGCGCCATCGTCCAACCCTCCATTGGCCAATCCGGCACGATGAAACGCATCGACATGTTCCGGGCTTGGCGCCCGAAAGCCGATCGTGCCGCCGTTCGCGAAGGTTGCCGGATCGCCGTTGCGGGGCGCCCTGACGGCGAAGCCCTGCTCGCCGCAGCGATAAGAAAGCAGGGGCGCGTCCGGGGCGGCGGCATTGGCATGCCCCAGTGCCCCCATCACGGCATCGTAAAACTGCCGCGCTCTCTCCAGGTCATTCGTTCCGACAAAGATGTGATTGAACATCATGGCTGGGACACGCAGGCCGCTGCTGTGCACCCCGCCCGATCGAGACGAATGCCCGAAACGGAGACACGCTGCATGACCCGCCGCTCGCCGTGATAATCATTGACGGCATAGTGCAGGACCTGGAGATTGTCCCAGAACGCCACCGTTCCCGGGCGCCACTTGAGACGGACCTGATATTCCGGTCGCTCGCACTTCTGGAACAGATATTGGAGCAAGGGCGCGCTCTCTTCCTGTGTCCATCCCTCAAAGTGGGTCGTGTAGCCGCGGTTGACGAACAGCGATTTACGGCCGGTGATCGGATGCCGGATAACCACGGGATGGGTCGCCTTCACGATCTTCGCCTTGGCGCCTGCATATTGGGGCAGCAGGGACATCGACGTGATGACCCGCTCGTTATTATGCTCTGCGAGCATCGTTTCGAGCTGGGTCTTCATGCCCTCTGAGAGATCATCATAAGCGGCAGCGAGGCTCGCAAACACCGTGTCGCCGCCGGCTGACGGCAGCACCTTCGCCGCGAGGATAGAGCCCCAGGACGGAACCTCGTTGAATGTCTGGTCGGCATGCCAGCCTCCGCCCACATTCTTGAGCTGCTGCTCTTCCTTCTCGATCATGGTGATCTGGGCGTCCGCCACCGGCGCGCGCTTTGCACCCGGCAAGGCAAAGCGGCGTGCAAATGCGCGTTGCCGGTCGGCGCTGAGATCCTGATCGCGGAAAAAGATGACGCCATTCTCAGCGAGAGCTTTTGTGATCTGCTCGATCGTCCGGTCATTGATATCCTTGGACATGTCCACATTGCCAATTTCGGCGCCGATAAGACCGTTGATCCGCGTGACTGAAATGTCGTCCAAATTTCCTCTCCGAACCCCGCGATGCATCGCTCTCGTCTGGGCGGACGCCTGCTCAAGACGCTGCTGGGACGCTGCTGAAACCTGCCCGCGTCGCAATAAGCCGGAAAATATTCCGGATTTATAAATTGCATGGCTTTGCCTGCGGCGCAAGCCATCCTCCGGCCTTGAGAAGCGGAAATTTCTCCGGTAGCATCTGCGGATCAATGGATGATGCAAGACCGGCGGTGGGAAACTGCCTCCGCGCCCTGTGAGCCTCCTGACATTTCTCATCTGCCTTTCCGGGGAAGACCGAATCCATGAGAAGATCACTGCGCCGATTGATAGCGTCGGCGAGCATCGGCAGCTTGTGCGTCGCCGCGAGTCCGTTCACGGCAACTCCGGCATTCGCTGCGCCCATCGTCCTTGAGCGGCAAGGTTCGTTTTCGGTCGGTGGTGCGCTGCTGGGTGACGCCGCATCGGGACATCTGTCGTGCGATCACGGTTTCGTGGAATATCAGATCCCCCGGCGGGCGCGGAAGACAGCGCTGCTGCTGTGGCACAGTTCCAGCGTGGCCGTGTGGCAAAACCGGTGGGATGGCGGCGAAGGCTTCCAGAGCATCTTTCTGCGCCGCGGTTTTCCGATCTACCTCTGGGATGGCCCGCGTGTTGGCCGCGCGAACTGGGGCTGCGAGGATTATACCTACAAGGCGGTGCCCGGCCGAGATGAGGGGAATTTCAAGGCCTGGCGCCTGGGGGAAGCCTACCCCAACTGGTTCCCGGGCATCCAGTTTCCCAAGGACGACCCGCAAGCCTGGGATCAGGCGATGCGCGCGCGTTATGATGAGTTCGACACTGTGCCGAACGCCCAGTTGCAGAGCGCGGCAGCGGCGAAAGCGGTCGACCGAATTGGGCCGACGGTGCTTGTCACCAATTCCGGCGGCGGGTTCAGAGCCTTCATGACCGCGCTCGAGAGTGACAATGTCAAAGGCATCGTCGCTTACGAGCCACCCGGGTTCGTGTTTCCTGAAGGGGAAGGCCCGCCGGCCGGAAAGGGACCGTTCGGCCCGGTCAAGGTGTCCGCCGAGCAATTCAAACGGCTCACGCGCATTCCGATCCAGATCGTGTTCGGCGACCACATTGCACAGTCGACCAACTGGAGTGCGGCCTATCGCGCGGCGACGACCTTTGTGGCGATCGTCAACGCCCATGGCGGCAAGGCGGAAATCCTGTCCTTGCCTGCCGCCGGCCTCTCGGGGAACACCCACCTCCCTTTTGCGGACCTCAATAATGTGGCCGTGGCCGACCTCCTCTCGGCCTTCCTTCACCGGCACGGGCTGGACGAGCGCTGACCACCGCCGTCGCCGGAAGGCCGGCCTTAGGACGGGCGCGGCGGCATGGTCAGCCCGCGCTGAACTGCCGGCCGCGCCAGTCCTTGTTCGAGCCATCGCGCGACGTGGGGCATTGATCCGAAGTCAACCAACTCTGCCGCGTCGAACAGGCCGACAATATTGCGAATCCAGCCGAGCAGCGAGATGTCGACGATCGAATAGTCCTTGCCAAGAAGCCACTCCCGATCTGCGAGCCGCGTGTTCATGACGCTGAGCAGCCGAGCCGTTTCCGCCGCGTACCGGTCTCTGGGTCGCTTGTCCTCCCAGTCCTTGCCCGCGAACTTGTGGAAAAAACCCAGCTGGCCGACCATCGGACCAACGCCCCCGACCTGGAACATCAGCCACTGCAGCGCTTCCCAGCGACCGGATGCATCGGTAGGCATGAACTGCCCGGTCTTCTCCGCAAGGTAGAGCAGAATGGCACCGGACTCGAACAGAGCGATCGGGGCTCCTCCCGGGCCGGAGGGATCGACGATGGCCGGAATCTTCCCGTTCGGGCTGATCGAGAGAAACTCCGGGCTCTTTTGCTCGTCCGTCGAAAAGGCGACGAGATGCGCTTCGTAAGGCAGCCCCGTCTCTTCAAGCATGATAGAGACCTTCACGCCATTGGGCGTGGGGACGGAATAGAGCTGAATCCGATCGGGATGTTCGGCCGGCCAACGCCGGGTGATTTCCATCTCAGACAGGCTGGGCATCGCAATTCTCCGCTATGTTGGGGCCTGGGAAGCATCAACGCTCGAAAAGTAGGTTCTTGCCGCGTCCGTCAAGTGATCGATGACCGCCTGCCGCGCTTCAAATGTGAAGCTTGCGGCGTGCGGCGTCAGGATCACATTCTCGAGGTGGGCCAAGCGCGGATCGAAGTCCGGCTCCTTGTCGAACACATCGAGCGCCGCACCGGCGATCGTGCGACCTTCCAGCGCGTCGATCAAAGCCTCTTCATCGATCACAGCGCCGCGCGCGATGTTGACGACAATGCCTTGCGGGCCAAGCGCGTCCAGGACCTCGCGGGTGACCATGCGCCGCGTCTGATCCGTCACCGCGCAGGCCAGCACCAGAATGTCGCACGCGGCAGCGAGCGCGGTTACGTCGGAATGATAAGTGTAGGCGCAATCCGCGACCGGGGCGCGCGCATGGTAATCAACAGACATGCCCAGGCTGGCACATTTCTCGGCGAGCCTCCGTCCGATCCGACCCAGTCCGACAATGCCGACCCGCCGGGCGCTCACGCGACGGCCATTCATGAAGCGGTTCTCCGCCCAACGTCCGCTGCGCATGAACCGGTCGGCCGCGACGATGTTGCGCTCGGCGGCGTAGATGAGCCCGAGTGCAAAATCGGCGACATCTTCCGTGAACTGGTCGGGGGTGTGCGCGAGGACGATCTGGCGTGCGGCCAGCGCCTCGACGTCGATATTGTCCAGACCCGCGCCGAGGGAGAGCACGAGTCCTAAATCCGGCAGCGCTTCCAGAAGGCCCGAGGGAATGCCAAGGACCGCCCGCGTGGCCACAGCGCGCACAGTCGATGGAATTGCCGTGACGGGCTGCGCATTCGCGCCTTCGAGCGGGACGGGGATCAACCGAAAATCGCGTTCGAGCGCGGCTCGCAGGTCCGCGGGCAGCTCGGCGATGACGGCAATTTCGGGCAGGTCGTTCACGTTCGCTCCTTCTGGCTGACTTGCATGACCTAAAGAAATAGGTCAATAGCGCTAGCCCCGGCCGTCGTCCGACGGTGAAAGCACGTCAGGAGGCAGAAGCATGACCAGCAACTCCGGAATGTCCGGCGACGGTCGTCCTCCGCACATCCTGCCGGCCAGCGCCTGGGATTTCCACACCCATGTTTTCGGGCCGCGTCCGCACTTTCCGCTCGCAGCAGGCGGCGCTTACGAGCCTCCGTCCGCCGACCGCGACCTGCATCTTGCGACGCTCGACCGGCTGGGGTTCGATCACGCGCTTCTCATCCAGCCCTCCCTCTATGGCGACGATCATAGCGCCCTGCTGGATGCTTTGCGCCACGGCCAGGGCCGGCTGCTGGGAGTCGGCTCTGTCAGCGCGACGATCGATCGAGATAGGCTGGCAGCATTAAGAAGCGCAGGCGTCGTCGCCCTTCGTTTTGTCGGCGTGCCGGGGCCGGACGGCGGCCCCTATCCGGGGACGCAAGGCTTTGATCAACTTGAGGATCTGTGCAGCGACATGCGCGCTCTCGGGCTTCACGCCCATGTGTGGGGAAGTTTGGAGCAATGCGCTGATCTGGCGCTTGGCGACGCTGGGAGCGATATGCCGTTGGTGTTCGATCACCTGGCCGGTCTCTCCCCGGACGACCGTCCGGGCACCTATCGCTTCGACCGGCTCCTCGATGCCCTCATCACCGGCATGGCCTGGGTCAAGCTGACCTATTTTCGGCGGTCGGCACTGCCGGGCGACTATAGCGACATGCAGCCGGTCGTATCCGCACTTGTAGACGCGGCACCCCACCGGGTGATCTGGGGATCGGACTGGCCCTTTGTACGGACCGCTCAGGTGCCCGACCCGTCAGCCCTGCTCAATCAGCTCCGGTCCTGGGTGGGAGAAGAGGCTTTCCGTCGCTGCCTTTCAGACAATCCTGCCGCCCTTCTCGGGATGAAAATGCCTTGACCGTGCCAATCCCGACTCCTAGAACTAAAACCTAGTTATATGGGTATTCTCTTGTCATGATTACCGAGGATCTGGTGCAGGAGATATCGGAATCCCTCTACTCAGCTGCATTGCGGAGGGTTCCGCCGGATACGATCCAGGCGCTGGAAGTAGCACGGGAAAATGAAGCGCAGGAGAGCGCCAGGGCAACGCTCGATCTCATGGTGCGAAGTGCGCGTCTCGCAGAGGCGAGAGACACATTCGTCTGCTCGGACAGCGGCGTGCCGACCTATTTCGTCGAAATCGGCGGGGCGGCACAGTGGCAGGGCGACCTCAAGGCCGCCATTACCCGCGGCTTTGACCATCTTGTCGAGACCATTTCACCGCCCCTTCTCAAACACGTCAATAATCCCCTCACGAACGAGCGCGGCGGGCCGGGCAAGGACATGCCCGCCATTACCGTCGATCTGCTCGGCAATGCCGATTATATCGACATCACCTGCGTACCCAAGGCGCTCGGGTCGGGACGCTGGGCATCCTTGCGCACGTTGATCTCGCCTTCGCTGGAAGACATAGAAGCCTGCGTGCTGGATGCCATCATCGAAGCGGGGTCTCAGCATTGCCCCCCCGTCGTTGTTGGCGTGGGAATTGGCGGAAATTTCGACCTGACGGCCAAGCTCGCCAATCGCGCGACCTATCGTGAGATCGGCTCTCTCAACCCCGATCCGACACTCGCGGCCATGGAAGAGCGGCTGACTGAGGCGGCCAACGCAACGGGTTTCGGCCCGATGGGGGTTGGCGGCAGCACCACGGCGCTTGCCGTCCACATCGATTATGCTTTCGGTCATGGCTACACGCCGGTCGCGGTCTGCTTCAATTGCTGGATCAACCGGCGGGCGAAGGCGCGGCTCCATAGCGATGGCCGCGTGGAACGACTGTTCTGATGGCGGTCGTCTCGATCACATGCCCGCCTTCCCGGGAAGCGGTGGCCGCGCTCGATGTTGGCGATCTGGTCTATTTGAGCGGCGATATCGTCGTCACCGGCGGCCTGCCGGCCCACAAGCGGATGATCGACTGTCTCGATCGCGACTTGCCGCTGCCGCTGACGTTTGAAGGTGTTTTCATCCATCTCCCGCACATGATCGAGGCGCGGCCCGACGGCGGTTATGATGTGCAGTACGTCAATCCCACGACCAGCCGCCGCTTCGATGCCTATATGCCGCAGCTTATCCGGGATCTGGACCTGCGCATCGTTGGCGGCAAGGGCGGCCTGGGCGCGGACGTCGCCAAGGTCATGGCAGAAACAGGCTGCGTCTACCTGTCGCTGCTTGGCGGCGGGAGCCCGATCCTGTCCGAAGCGATCAAGGAGGTTCTCGCCGTCGAATGGCGGGATTTTCCATCGCATTTCAGGCTAAGCAAGATGAGAGTCGAAAATCTCGGCCCTCTCACCGTCGGCATCGATGCCCGGGGCCGCTCCATTTACCAGTCTCTTGAAGATCAGGCGCGCAGTCGCCTGCCCGCAATCATGCAGACGCTCAAACAGCGTCGCGTAGCAGCCGAAAGATCGGAATAATCATGGCCAATGTTCAGCCCCTCTTTTTCGATCCGAAGGACAGCGCGTCGTTCAAACGCGGTATCTTCAATGCCATCGTGGCCCCCAGGCCCATCGGCTGGCTGAGCACGGTCGACGAGCACGGCAAGTCCAATCTGGCGCCCTTCTCCTATTTCAATATCGTCTCGAACCTGCCGCCCATCCTCATGTTCTCCTGCAACACGCCGGAGGATCGGCCGGCCAAGGACACGTTGGCGAACGTTAGGAAAACCGGCGAATTCGTCTTCAATCTCGTTGCTGCCAGTCAGCTCGAAGCGATGAACGATACCTCCTCGCCGGTGCCTTACGGCGTCGACGAATTCGAGCATTTCGGGATCGAAAAAGCGCCCTGCCGGGTCGTCGCCGCGCCCCGCGTTGCCGCCTCGCCCTGCAGCCTGGAATGCCGGGTCATCAAGGTGATCTCGTTCGGCGGCGGCGATCTGGGCCCGGAGACGAATGTCACGTTCGGCGAGGTGGTGGGGATGCATATTGCGCCCGGCTATCTGCACGAAGACGGGCATTTCGACACGCTCGCCGCCCGTCCGGTGTCGCGACTGGGCGGCGCCGAATATGCGGTGACGCAGGAGAGCTTCGAACTGGCGCGCAAGTTCAAGCGCGCCAACGAAGCAACCTATTGAGGGCCGAACACATGAACAAGCCAGTGCGAACGCCAATGCTCGTGGACCTGATGCCCGCTCCTGCCGATGAGCTTGGCCGCACCGCTGCCAGAGCGCAGAATTTCTCCATCGAGCGGGTCCAAAGCGGGCCCGCCTCATCGCATCGCTTCGCTTCGGAGCGGGAGATCATCCTGCTTCTTCCGCATGCCGGGGGAACGCTGAGCGGAGATCGGGCCATGGCGCTGCCCGGCCATAGCGTGGTCATCATCCCGGCCGGCGCCTATGCCTTCGCGTTGGACCGGCCCGCGGCCTTCTATCTTCTCGCGACCCATCGTGAGCAGGCCGACATGGCGATGCCCCGCAATGCCGACGCCTATGCTTCGCATGACGCGCGGGTGCGTCCCGTGGGCAAGGCTTATGAGCGCATCGCGCATGGGGGGGATGTCCGCATTCACCGGATCGAGGATGTGACCATTCCGCCCGACAATGGCAGGCTGCGTTTCCTTCAAAGCGAAACCATGAGCATCAACTGGGTCGAATATGACGGGCTGCGGGACAATAGCGCGCTAAGCCCCCATGCCCATGCCGATCTGGAGCAGGCAAGCCTGGCCATCGAAGGCCAGTTCACCCACCATCTGCGGACCCCTTGGGGCCGCGATGCGCGGCTCTGGCAGGAGGATCAGCATCTGCCTGCCGGCCCTTCCAGCGTGGTCGTCATTCCGCCCGAGATCATCCACACCACGGAGGGCGTGGGGGATGGCAAGCATGTGCTGGTCGACGTGTTCGCGCCCCCTCGCGTCGACTTCATTGCGAAGGGCTGGGTGTTCAACGCGCACGAATATCATGCCGAGGCGGAGCCTGCGGCATGAGCCGGGAAGCGCCTCGCGGGCTGTTCATCAAGACTCCGGCGCCCCAGATTGTCGAGATCCTGGCGCTGGAGAAGCCGGATTTCGCGGTGATCGATGCGGAGCATGGCCCTTTCGACCGGGGCATGCTCGATCTCATGATGCTGGCAGGACGCGCGGCGCAGTTGCCCTTATTGGTGCGGGTTGCCGACGCTCAGAGCAGCTCGATCTGCGGCGCTCTGGATCTTGGGGCCGCCGGGATCATGGTTCCCCATGTCGCGTCGGTGGAGATGGCACGCGCCGTGGTCGCGAGCGCCCGCTATAAGGGCGGCAAAAGAGGCTATTCGAGCGCGCCGCGCCACGCAAATTACGGTTCGGGCTCGATGCGTGACGTCATCGATGCCGCGGACGATGTCCTTGTTCTGGTGCAAATCGAACATCCGGACGCGGCACTTGAGGCGAAAGCGATTCTGGAGCTTGAGGGCGTCGACGGGATCGTAATCGGTCGGGCGGACCTGGCCGTCGCCTTGGGCGAAAGCGACGCCTCCTCCCCTGCTGTCGAAGCGATCGTGACCTCGATTTTTCAGGCCGTGGCAGACAGCGAAAAGATCAAGGGCGTCGTCGTCTCCAGTGAGGCGGAGCGCCGTTACTTCTCGGACATGGGTGCCAATTGGTATATCATGGGGAGCGATCAAAGCCTTTTACGGAAGGCAGCCCGGCAGCTAATGGCGGACTCTTTGTAACGGAGACAGGCTGTGAGCACGCATTCAACCCGGTCCAATCCGAAAGGCCCCGGTGGCCGGCCCGCAGGAGCCGCCGATCTCGGCAGCCGGGGCATCGCGCGCTATCATCAACTCGCGGCCGTCTTCCGCCGCCATATCGAGACGGGCGTGTGGGAAGTCGGCAGCCAGATACCGACCGTCGTTGAGCTGGCCCTGTCCTATGATGTGGCGCGGGAGACCGTCCGGCAGGCCCTGGGCATGTTGGCCGAGGAAGGTCTGATCCGCCGATACCGCGCCAAAGGCACGTTCGTCACCGGCGCACCGCGCGATCAGATCTGGTGCCAGTTGGAGACCAACTTCCTCGGCCTGCTCCAGGCGCGCGAAGGCGCACAGATCGAACTGATCGGCGAGGAGCGCAAGGTCGGCATCGCTGGAACGATCGAGTTTGGCGTTGCCGACGGGGCCTATCGCAAGCTCAGCCGTCGGCATTGGCGCGATGACCAGCCCTATATGATCGCCGAGGTCTTCATTTCCGAGCGCTGGGCGAACAAGATTCCGCGCGCGGCGTTCACAAGCAAGACGGCGTTGAAGCTGGTCGCCGACATCGATGGCCTCGCCATTGCCGATGTGGAGCAGATCATGACCATCGGCGTAGCGGATCTCGACGCGTCGGTCTCTCTCCAGATCCCACTCAACGCCCCTGTCGCGCAGATCGAGCGCTATGTGGTCGATGCCGACGGCATTCTCGTTCTGTTTGCGCGGAACACCTATCGAGGGGACGTCGTTCGCCTCAACATCAAGTCCAAATAGGCTTGAAACGGTCATTTCGTGGCCATTTCCTCCCAATCTCCGCTTTACTAGGCCGTTAATCTGGATATATAGGTTTTATGTGAGGGGCAGCGTGCGCTGATGAGGGCGCGCTGTCGAGCCGGAGGGATGCAATGAACTGGCCACAGTTGATCGGCATAGGTTGCGCAGTGACATCGTCATGCGTCGGCGCCTTCGGGCTCTTCACGCTCAAGCCATTACCGCCATCGGCCCGGCTGGGCGCCCTCGCGACGCTGGATAGCGACGGGAACGGCCAGCTTTCGCGGGCGGAATGGGCATCCGGCGGTCGAAAGGCTGGCGCTTTCGATGCCCAGGATACCAACCGCAACGGCATACTTGAACCCGCCGAGGTCCGGTCTCGGCGCGGCGCTGCTCGGAAGGATTGATTATGGATGCTCGGCCGGGCCTTGCCGGTGGCGCTCTCAAGCCAGCCGCCACCAAATTCTCCAGTCAGCAGCTCTGGGCACTGACGATCCTGGGGATTTTCAGCGGCTTTAACATGGTCGATCGCGGCTTGCTGGCACTCAATCTGGAGCCGATCAAACTCGAGCTCGGTGCGACCGATACCCAGATGAGCCTGGCCGCGGGCATCGGCTTCTTCCTGCTGAATGCCGTCGCCGGCGTGCCCCTGGCGCGTCTGGCCGATCGCTACAGCCGTCGCGACATCATCGCCATCGGTTTCGGCTTTTACAGCCTCATCATCGGCTTGATGGGAATGGTCACCAGCTTTGTCGGCCTGCTGTTCACGCGCATGCTGCTGGGGATCGGCGAGGCATCGGGTAACGCGCCCTCCAGCGCAATGGTTAACGATCTGGTGCCGCCGCAAAACCGCCGGATGGCCCTTGCGAGCCTGCGGATTTTCGGCGCGATCATCGTTCTCGTGATGATGAGCAGCCTCGGCTACGTGACGGATCGCTACGGCTGGCGTGCGTCTTTCTACGTTCTGGCTTTGCCGGCGATCATCCTCGTGCCGTTGGCCATCTTCACCGTGCGCGAGCCGGAGCGCGAGAAGGACGCCCAGGGCAAGGCCATTGCGCCTGTCAGCCTGAAAGCGGCCTGGGCTCAGTGGCGCCGCTCGCCGGCTTTCCTGCTTGTGATTACCGGGTTCGCGCTGGCTGGCGTGACGTTGCAGGCCAACAGTGTATGGGCGCCGGCCTTCCTCGTTCGCGTTCGGGAACTGTCTCCCACGGAAATTGGCGTGCTTTCGGGAATTTCGCGCGGCCCGGCCTTGCTGATCGGCGCACTGGTCGGCGCATGGGTCACCGACCGACTTGCCCGGCGGGACCATCGCTGGCGCTTCTGGGTGCCGGGGATCATGCTGATGCTGGGGGCGCCCGCCGAAATGACCTATCTGATGGCCGACGACTATTGGGTGTGGATGCCCGCCTATCTGCTCACCGGAATGCTGATCATGGGGTCGCAAGCCTCGACGGTCGCCATCTGCATGGACGTATCCGGGGCCGGTCTGCGCGCGACAGGGTTGGCCTTCGCGCTTCTCGCCAGCAATTTCCTGGCCGATCTCATCGGGCCGACCAGCATCGGCCTGATGAACGATACGATCTTCGCCGATCTTGGCGTCCACGCGTTGCGCTATTCGATGGGAATCGTGGCGTGCTCGGCGGCCGTTGGCGGCTTTCTGATCTTCGTCGCCTCCCGGTTTGAGACGGAGCAAACCCGCTCCGGTTAGCCGATGGCGGCGGGACATGGGCACCTTGGGCGGATCGGCGTTCGCCCCCTGCCCTGCCCCGCGTGATCCGTTCGGTTTTGGCCTCCTGGATTTAACATCATGATCGACAAGACCTTTGCATCCCTGATCGAGGCGACAGCGGATATCCCTGATGGCGCCTCGGTGATGATCGGCGGGTTCGGAACCGCTGGCATGCCGGACGAACTCGTCGACGCGCTGATTGCGCGGGGCGTGGGCAACCTCACCATCATCAGCAACAATGCGGGCAATGGCGAAACCGGCCTCGCGGCATTGATCCGGGCCGGATGCGTCGCAAAGATCATCTGCTCCTTCCCGCGCCAGGTCGATTCCCACCATTTCGACGCGCGCTATCGGGCGGGAGAGATCGAGCTCGAACTCGTGCCGCAAGGCAATCTCGCGGCACGGATACAGGCCGCCGGTGCGGGCCTTGGCGCCATCTTCACGCCCACCGGCTTTGGCACGCAACTCGCAGAAGGCAAGGAAACCCGCCGCATCGGCGAACGAGATTATGTGCTGGAATATCCGATCTCGGCGGACTTCGCGCTGATCAGGGCGCATCGCGGCGACCGCTGGGGCAATCTCGTCTACAGCAAGACGGCCCGCAACTTCGGCCCGATCATGGCGATGGCGTCCAGAACATGCATCGCTCAGCTGTCCGAAATCGTCCCGCTGGGCGCCCTCGATCCTGAAGCGATCGTGACGCCCGGCATCTTTGTCCAGCGGGTGGTGCAGGTCGATCGCCGGAACGTGGCCGCCGCATGAGGAGAAGCCTGCCATGAACCGACGCGACCGCAATCAGCTTGCCCAGCGCGTGGCGCAGGACATCCCGGAGGGCGCCTACGTCAATCTCGGCATCGGACTGCCAACCAAGATCGCGGACTATCTGCCAGCAGACCGCGACATTTTCCTCCAGAGCGAAAATGGACTGCTCGCCATGGGGCCTGCGCCAGCGCCGGGCGAGGAGGATTGGGAACTGATCAACGCAGGCAAGCAGCCGGTCACCCTGCTACCCGGCGGCGCCTATTTTCACCATGCGGACAGCTTCGCGATGATGAGGGGCGGACATATCGATATATGCGTGATGGGCGCCTATCAGGTATCCGTGACCGGCGATCTCGCCAACTGGCATACCGGCGAGGAAGGCGCGATCCCGGCTGTCGGAGGCGCGATGGATCTGGCAATCGGCGCCCGGCAGACCTTTGTAATGATGGACCTGCTGACCCGCCAAGGGAAAAGCAAGCTGGTAGCCGAGTGCAGCTATCCGCTGACAGGGCTGGCCTGCGTGTCCCGCGTTTACACCGATCTTGCCACCTTCGAGGTCGGGCAGGCAGGCGCCCGCGTCATCGACATGGTGGATGGCCTCGGCCTTGATGACCTCCGTGCGCTCACCGGGGTCCCCTTGGAACTCACGGCCGGAGCGCAAGGCCTCTCCGGCTCGGGGCAAGAGGCATGAAAGAGGCCTTCATCTGCGATGCCATCCGGACACCGATCGGGCGCTATGGCGGGAGCCTCTCCGGCATAAGGGCGGACGATTTGGGCGCGCTGCCTATCAAGGCGCTGCTCGAACGCAATCCGCAACTCGACCCAGCCGCGATCGAGGAGGTGTTCTACGGATGCGCCAATCAGGCGGGCGAGGACAATCGCAATGTCGCGCGGATGAGCCTCTTGCTTGCCGGGCTTCCTGTGACGGTGCCGGGCGTCACCCATAACCGCTTGTGCGCTTCGGGCCTGGAGGCCGTCAGCGCGGCCGCGCGCGCGATCGGCACAGGCGAGATGCAGCTTGCGCTGGCCGGCGGTGTGGAGAGCATGAGCCGCGCGCCGCTCGTCATAGGCAAGGCCACAGGCGCTTTCGACCGCGATCAGCAGTTGATGGATACCACAATGGGCTGGCGCTTCATTAATCCAGCGCTCGATGCCGCCTATGGCACGGAGACGATGCCGCGAACGGCCGAGAATGTCGCATCGGCATACCAGATCAGCCGCGCGGATCAGGATGAATTTGCGCTCCGCAGCCAGCAGCGCGCTGCGGCTGCCAAGAGCAGCGGCTTTCACGATGGGGAAATTCTGCCTGTCGCGGTGCCGGGGAAGGTGCGTGGAGAGACGGATCTCATGTCCTTCGACGAGCACCCGCGCCCCACGACCTCCCTTGAAACGCTCTCGCGGCTCAAGCCCTTGTTCGGTGCCGAGGGCACCGTCACCGCCGGCAATGCGTCCGGCATCAATGATGGCGCGGCGGCGATGATCATCGCGACCGAGCAGGCTGCGAAGACCTTCGGGCTGACGCCGCGTGCGCGCATCCTCGGCGCGGCGGCGGCAGGCGTAGAGCCCGGGATGATGGGAATCGGCCCGGTGCCGGCCACACAAAAGCTAATGCAGCGTCTCGATCTCACCATCCGCGACTTCGACGCGATCGAGCTGAACGAAGCTTTTGCCAGCCAGAGCCTGGCCGTCCTCCGGTTGCTCGGGCTGGAGGACGATGCGGCGCACGTCAATGCGCATGGCGGCGCCATCGCGTTGGGGCATCCACTCGGCATGTCGGGCGCGCGCCTCGCGCTGACATTGGTACGTCAATTGGAAGAGACCGGTGGCAAACGCGGGCTCGCCACCCTTTGCGTGGGCGTAGGCATGGGCCTGGCGCTGGCGGTGGAGCGCGTCTGAACAGGCGGTTTCAGAACTTACACGAAACAACCCACGCTAGGCGCCGGCCTTGAACGGGAGGGCCGGAGACCGGCCCTCCCTCAGCCTCAGTATCTCACCCGAACACCGGTCTGGAAGCGAGCGCCCAGCGTGTCGAAGAACACCGGGTTCGTGGGGTAAGGCGAGCCGCCGCTCCCGCCGGTAGCAACCGCAATCGGCGGAGATTTATCGAACAGATTTTCGATCTTTCCGAAAATCTCGAAGTTCTGATCGCCCGAGCCGAAGGGGATGCGATAGGTCATCGCCAGATCCACATAGGTCGCACCGTCGAAACGGTTGACGCTGATGCTGTTGGGGAGAGAAGGGTCATAACCCTCATCCTCAGGACCGATCTTGGTCACGTCGCCAATGCCGGAGCCGATCCGCCGCACCTGCAAGACACTCGTGAAGCCACCCTGATTGTAAGTGACCGATGCATTCCACCGCCACGCCGGCGCCGGATTGAAGTCGGCCCGGCCCACAAGAGGCCCGGTCATGCCGGCATAATCGAGGGCACGGACATTGGGGTCGGGTTGGACCTTGAGATCATATTGATGCGCCGCAAGTACCCGCAGGGTCAGCGCGCCGTCCCAATTGCTTGCTACGTCGGACAGCGGAAGATTGTACTCCAGCTCGAAATCAAGACCGCGATACGTGATCAGGCCCAGATTGACCTGACGGGCATCGATGAAGCTGATGTCGGCCAGATTGCCGCCATTGAATGTTATGCGGTCGCAGAAGGTGTCGAACTGATCGCACAGGTCGACAATCGACTGGCCCGACAGCGTGGTGACCGCATCCTTGAGCTTGATCTCGAACCAGTCCGCCGAAAAGCGCAGACCCGGGACGAAGGCAGGTTGCAGCACGATCCCGGCCGTCGTCGTATCGGCCTTCTCGGCGCCTAGCTGGAAGCTGCCGCCGCTCAGGATCGGCGTGGCATCATTGGCGTTGCCGCCAGGACCATTGGGATTGCGGACGGTGCCCTGCGAGGTGCCAGGATCGGTCGGCACCTGCTGCAGGAACAGCTCCCGGAAGCCCGCAGCGCGGATATCGCGGGACCGCGATCCACGAAACCGCACGCCCCTCACTGGCTCGTAAATGGCGCTGAGCTTCCAGCTGGTGGCGGTCGTCGATTTCGCTTCGTCGGTGATGCGGTTCTTGGCGCTGTTGCGCGTGTACCGGATTGCGCCGTTCAGATCGAGCCGCTCGGCTCCTGGCAGCCCGGCCAGCAAAGGCGCGTTGAGTTCCGTAAAGCCTTCAAGAACCTTGATGCTTCCGCCGTAATCGAGGCCGAAGGTGAAGGCGTAATCAAGATAGTTGGGAATGTCGCCATGGGTGACATTGCCGCTTTCCGTCCGGTACTCGCCGCCCGCCGCAAAGCCGATCGGCCCCGCGCCGATGCCGCCAAACAGATCGCCGGTGATGCTCGCGGCCAGGACGTGCTGATCATAGACGAAGTCTTCGAACACCGGCCGATAGACATAATCGATCGCGGCTTGCGTTAGATTGTCGAGGCCGAAGAAGTTTGCCGGAGAGCAACCGACCGCAATGGGGTTGGGGTTCGGTTTCAACAGCTCTGCGCATACGATCGTGCCAGGAGCCACCCCCAGCACATTGCCGGCCGGCGCGCGAACGGCATCGAGAGCGAAGGTGAAGGGCGTGTTGACGCGCGAGCGATTGCGCATCTGATTACGCTCATTGTGCCCATATTGGTAATAGGCGTCCCATTTCCAGCTGCCGCCGAGATCGGCTGAGAGGGCAATCACGCCCCGGTACACTTCCACCTCCGCGCGGCTGTAGGACGGGATCTGACCGTCAAGATCCTTGCCGAAACTGAATGAGGCACCGCCCAGCAGAGCGGCAAGCTCCGGCGGAACATAGGGGTTGGTGGCTTTTACGAAGAAGGTGGATCGCGGACCTGCCGTCAGCGTGGCGGCCCGGGCGATCCGCTTGCCATAGTTGAACTCTCCGGAAAGCGTCAGGCTATCGCTGAGGGCAAATTCCGCAGCCGTATAAGCGACAATGCGCTCCAGCCCGGCCTGAAGGCTGGCATCGTCATAGTTCGAAATGCCATCGCTGCCCTGGACCTGGCCGATGGTGCTGTTGTTGACGAACTCGCCCTGATCGAAGGGCACGATTCCCCTGCCATCCGCTGTGAACCGATAGTTGCGTGCCGCGAGCGGGGCGGGCGCGCGATTGCGCACGACGCCATAAGGTGTGTTGAACGCCAGTGCCGAATCCCGGCCCAAAACATAGTTGGGCAGCCCGAAGCCCGGCGAGCCCGGAACATTGTATCCCGACGGTTGGCCGTTGGGCAGGATATTGTTCGCGTTCTCGAAGATATCCCAGCCGGCCTGACACCAGCGAC
The DNA here is from genome assembly GCF_025961955.1 of Sphingobium sp. B10D7B. Classification (NCBI taxonomy): domain Bacteria; kingdom Pseudomonadati; phylum Pseudomonadota; class Alphaproteobacteria; order Sphingomonadales; family Sphingobiaceae; genus Sphingobium; species Sphingobium sp. B10D7B. The sequence goes on along the minus strand of NZ_JAOQOQ010000001.1, from coordinate 132,119 downwards.
GGGCGTTGAAACAGCTCTCGATCTCGTCCTGATCCTGATACTCAACCCCGACGATGATGTGGCCGCGATCCCCTGCGAAAGACGTGCCATAGGCCAGCGACCCATGGATCTTGCGCCCGTCGCCACGAAAGGTGAGGCCGGAATCAACCTGTGCGCGAAGGCCCGTCATCTTGGTGTCGAGGATGATGTTCACGACCCCCGCGACAGCATCCGAGCCATAGGCGGCCGAGGCCCCACCCGTCACGGTCTCCACCCGCGCAATCAGGGCGCTGGGAATGAGGTTGAGGTCAACGGCCCCGCCGTCCCCGGTCGGCACGAAGCGGCGGGTGTTCACCAGCGTGAGCGTGCGGGTTCCGTAAAAAGGGTTCAGGCCACGGAGGTTCGCCGTCGCCGACCCCACCTCCGCGCCAGACGCATTGCCCGGGTTGGTGTCCGAAATGGCACTGGTGATCTGAGGGATGCTGTTGAGAACATCCTGCGAGTTGGTCTGCACGAGGTTTCTGATCTGCTCGGCGCCGATCACGGTAAGCGGCTGAGGGGAGTTGAAACCGCTGGTGCGGATGCGCGATCCGGTGACAACGATCGACTCCTGCTCTGCGGCGGCCCGCGCTTCAGGGGACCCGGCCCTCTCCCCATCTTGCGCATGCACAGGTGCTGCTGAGCAAATGCATCCCAGGGCGACCGCCCCAACAGATGCCATCAAGTGATTCCGCGATATGTTGTGCCGCACCGTCTATCTCTCCCCATCGCCCGATTACATTACCGGTAACTTTTCCGGTAAATCCTAGGATGGAGATTGGGTCTTGGCAAACCAACTATCGGCAATTGGGTCCGTATGCCTTTTTAGGCAAGCAACTGAGCCGTTCGGATCAAGGCCTGTGCAGCCGCGTCGGTAGCGCCACCTATCGCGGCCTTGTCAGAACGCGCACTCTCGTGGAGTGCCAGCTCAACCGTGGCAACCTCATGACGTTCCACATGGTCGAGCGCTCAAAGCGGCCCGTCTGCGGCAGTAATTCACCGCTTCGATGAAGCCATGTGCGCATATTGGTCAATGAAGTGATCGTCGGCGAGAGTAGCGAATCCCACGTCATCGGGCATGGCGCACACGCTGCCATCGAAACGGCAGCGATTTCCGCCGCCGCCTCAAAGAAGGCCTAAATGCTCATCTTTGACTGGGAATGGTGCGGGGCGCAGTCGCGAACGAACCAGTCTCGGCTGGGCAAATCCCTGAAATTCCCTGTTCAACGCGAAAAACAGGGAATTTCCGCATTGTGGCTCGAATAACAGCGTGGATCTGATGAATTTCTGCAGGCGATACAGCAATTTACGGGACGATTTCCCTAACTGCAAAAGCAGGGAACTCTGCCTCCCTCTGCAGAGAATTTGCACAGGTCAGCAGCGATCAAATTTTACGGTTAATGTTTTTCTAATGGGGTGCTGCCATAGTGATCAAAGACGGCGTGCCAGCCTTCTGGTTTTGCCAACCTCAATCTGGAGAAGCATATGGAAAGCCCCCGCTTTCATATCGGCAGCCCCTGGCATCAGTTTGATCCTGAAAGCCCCGGCTATCTTGAACGCAAGCTCAAGAATGGCGAGCATGTCCGCCGAGCCGAACTTATCACGGTCTACAAAGCTAATAAGGGCATGGCTTGGGACGGTCTCTTGCACGATATGCTAGGCGCGGTGCTTGATGGGACGTTCAAAGAGAAGCCCGGCCCGAAAGAAGGTTACAGCCTCGCTATGCTGCACATTTTTAACGCCTATGTGGATCTGGAAGCGGACGACATTCGTGAGGATCGGCTGGCTTCAGGCTATAAGCGCAAGCTTGGCGATCTTTCGGTAATGGAAGAAGCTTACGAGAATACGGCGCGCATCTTCAAAGTGACGAACGGCCGACGGCTTGCAAATCTGCTTTCCTCCCACAAACTTCGCCGCCACTCTGTGATGTAATTTGCCCTACAGGCTGTGACATTTGGGAGCTTCCTAAAACGCAGGAGGTTCTATGAATGCACAGCCTGGTCCCGTCAGTCGGCGGGATCTTGTCCAGCGCGAGATCGCGCTATTGCGGCCGCATAAGCGCAACGCCCGCACGCACTCAAAGAAGTAGATCGCTCAGATCGCGCGCAGTATCGAGACATTTGGGTTCACGAACCCGGTGCTGATCGATGAGGCCGATCGGATCATTGCCGGCCATGGTCGCGTGCAGGCAGCCAAGACCCTGGGTATGACCCATGTGCCGGTGCTGTTGCTCGAAGGGCTGAGCGACGCAGATCGACGCGCTTATATCATTGCAGACAATCGTCTGGCGGAAACGGCCGGTTGGGATCGTGAACTCCTGGGTCTCGAACTGGCCGATTTGACGCAGCTGGTGCCCGACATGGATCTGAGCGTCATAGGCTTTGAGGCAGCCGAGCTTGAAGCGTTGATGAATGGTGTTGGTCCCGTCGATATCGTGGAGACGCCAGCGCAGGGAGACGAAGACAGCAAACCGCTCGTCACGCGTCCAGGAGACACGTGGCAGCTTGGCCGGCACCGCCTGATCTGCGGGGACTCAACAAAGCCCGAAACCTTCGTTGCGCTGATGCAGGACGAAATGGCGCAAATGGTCTTTACTGACGCACCCTATAATGTGCCGGTTAACGGGCATATCGGCGGGCTCGGCAAGGTGAAGCATAAAGAATTTGTGATGGCGTCGGGCGAGATGAGCCAGCGGGAATTCACAGACTTTCTCACCCGCGTTATGATCAATCTGGCAAGGCATAGCAGCGACGGATCAATCCATTACCACTGCATGGACTGGCGCCATATGGCGGAGATGCTCGCTGCCGGTGAGGAAGCTTATGCAAGCCTTAAAAACCTTGTGGTGTGGAACAAGGATAATGGCGGCATGGGGAGCTTTTATCGCTCAAAACACGAACTGATCTTCGTCTTCAAGAAAGGTAGCACAGCGCATATCAACAATTTTGAGCTTGGACAGCACGGCCGTTATCGTACCAACGTTTGGGACTATGCTGGTGTGAACTCGATGCACGCTCAGCGCACCGAAGAACTGGCAATGCATCCGACCGTCAAGCCAGTGGCTATGGTGGCTGATGCGATGCTGGACTGCTCGCGACGGGGCGGCATTGTGCTTGATGCTTTCTCTGGCTCTGGCACGACGATTATGGCCGCCGAAGAAACAGGGCGAGCCGCGCGCGCTGTAGAAATGGATCCGCTCTATGTCGATGTCGCCGTACGACGGTGGCAAAAGCATACGCAAAAGCAGGCTGTTCTGGCCGGCAGCGAACTGACCTTTGATGCCATTGAAAAGGCCGTTGGCGAAATCGACCTTTGATGCGGAAAGATTGTGCCGCCTCGTAAAACAGGCGCCGCAATCCCGAAATTCCTGTGGACACTCTGTGACTGACTTCCTTTCTCACCAGGCATAGCCCGACCTCCCATGTAATGAATGGATGAGGAGGTAAAATCGCAGATGTCCGATGAATATGAGGTCGGCTACAAGAAGCCGCCAACCGAAACCCGCTTCAAAAAGGGGCAGTCAGGAAACCCCGCGGGGCGCAAGCCTAAACCGCAACGGCAGATGAAAGCCAATATTGCTGAAGTGGTGGCAGAAGTCTGGTCCAAGCCCGTAGAGATAAACGGAACCGTGTTCTCTACGATCGAGGTGGTTCTAAGAACATTGATGATGAAAGCGATGAAAGGGGACCTCGCAGCTCTTAAACAGGTAATCTATCTCTCCAAACTATATCCTGTGCAGAGGCGTTACAAAGGTGGTGCCGCGCTGCATATCGCGCGGACGCCAGATTATTTGCGCGAAATTAACGCGTTTGTGACGCAAGCGCAGTTTCGCGGCGGGACGGAAAAGGAGTCTTATACCCTTGGCGACGTACCGCTTGATATGCTGCAACGTGCTATCGCGATCTACGTGGAAAATAATCCGGTCGATCCAGCGTCTGAGATGCCGGCCACGTAGCAGGTGACTGCATTGAGATTATACAGGTCCCTTCAGTCGATGCCGCACTCTGCCAACGCAATGGCGAGTGAGGCATCGACAGGGAGGGGCTTGAGGCCATCCTTTTGAAACTGGCCCACCCGCATCATGTTCGGATCGGGCAGACCATAGGGGCTTGAGATTGCCGCCGCACGAAAAATAAGACCCTGACCGGCGCGCAGTTCGCTCAGCATCGCTTTTGCGACCTCGCCGCTGGCAAGCGTGCTGGTTGCAGTCGCGGACATGACCATCTTGTTCGACAACGCCATGGCATCTGCCATCGCTTTGGTCGCAGCATCATTGGCTGTCGGGGCGGCAGAGACTGATGCGCCTTGCGGATTATCCTCAGCCTTGAGTTCCCGAAACGGTTGGTCATCCACGCGCCAGACGATCGTTCCGGTGGGCAAGCGATAGCGTCCGCCGCTGCTCACGCCGACGAGCAGACCATGCCTGCTGCTCATCTCGATCACGGGGTAAAGATAGCCAGTGCGCGAGTAGCGAAGCTTACCGACATAATCGAGGGCGGAGACCACGCAGCTTGTTGCGCCCGTGATCGGATCCGTCGTGCGCGTCGCCTGCCATGTTTTTGGAGCTTTGTCCTTGGCGAGTGTCGGCGTTGCAAGCAGGGCCAGGCTCAGTGCGAGGACGCCAGCGCGGGTCATGCAATAGCCTCCAGGCCATCGACAGAGTCAGGTACAGGCGCTGGTCCAAACAATTGGTCGACCAGGATGTCGAGCGTCACCGTCTTGTCGAACCGGCCAATTAGAACGCTGCGATAGGCGGGGCGTAAGCCTCTTGCACGCTGCCTATTATAACGGCTGTGGGTTGTGGCCTTGTCGCCAAGCTCATCGAGTGGTTGGCCCGGCGCGCATCCCAGGTACCGAAAGCCTGTCGGCCGGATCGTGTCGCGGTCCCAACTGATCAGGATCGCGCAACCAGAGGGCTTGTCAGCCAGCCTTGTCGCGATGTCGAACTTGCTGTTCTTGCCACCCTGCACCCGCGACTTAAGCTGGATATGCCGCACGATCCCGGCTGCCTCGATCACCACATCATAGCCATCGCGATCGCAGATGGCATTCAGCACTTCGCAGCGTTGCCCGCGCGCCAGCAGTTTGGCGATAAGTTCCCCGATCAGCTGATACTCCAGCGCTTTCTCGATCAGCGTTGAATCCAGCGATAGCTGTGCATTGTGATGGGGCGGTTCGATATCAGGTTGGCAGGTCACGTCGCTCTTACTCCCATGAAGCAGCGACGGTCTGGCCTGGGCTTCCTCGTCGCGCCTATGTCCACTCGGGGCGACGGCCAAAGCCGGATGTTAGTAACCTGAGGTAGCCCGCAGGCGCATGCGCCTTTACCGTTTCCGGCTGGACATACGCGCATGCCACCCGGCCGATAATCTCGACCGAGTTGGCTACCATTGGGGTTACTAAGCCCCGCTCCCCGGCTTTCACGAGGAGCAACGCCACATTGCTCGCGGGGCGACAGGGATCAAGTGGAATGTGTGCAAATTGATTTCGACGCCCTGCGAAGGCGTTCGATCCGGCGAAATCCTTACGACCGCGTAGCACCGCTCTAAATGCCAGTTCGCCGCCCACGATCATTGTTGATGGGACGGTCGGTCGCTCGCTACAATGTCGTTCGGCTATAGACCTTCGCCCGAAACCTAGCGGATCATGGTCAGATAGTGCGCCAGAGACCAGATTCGTCGACGAATATCCGTTTGTGAGAATAAGTTCGACGCTCAGCAATTCTCCGCCATAGCAGTCGTTTTAAAACCCTCACGAGGTCGTCAAAAGCGTCCCCCAATGCCTCGCAGGGTCGACGCGCAGCAATGTATTTGGGACGAAGCCGTCGTTCGTTGCCCCAGCGAGGAAGGTCAGCTTTAATCTGGAGCGGACATTTTTCCTCGGTTAGAGTCAAATGGTGCGAATGATAGATCCAGCCGCCAACGACGATCAGGCGTAAAAGGCGCGCGCATTTTTGGCCCTGTGAGCCCTCAAATCTCGGGCCGTGTCAGAGCGTAAGGAGGGCAATGAGACCTGATCGCACCGGGCCGGCGCCGAGACCCATATCCCGCGCATTATCGGACGGGTTGATTGATCACGACAATTCCGCTGATGGTGCCAGTCAAGTCCTTGTATTCATACGAAATGCGCGCGGATGGAGGCGAGAAGCTATACTACGCTGCCTTCAAGTATCTGCAAAGTCTTGAGGTCTGAATGGAAATCGAGCGCGTAGTCGCCGCCTTCCCGTCCGATGCCCGAGATGCCGACGCCGCCAAAGGGCGCGGTCAGATCGCGGACCAGGAATGTGTTCACCCACACCGTGCCGCCGCGCACCGCGCGGCCGACCCGCTCGGCCCGCTCGCGATTGCCGGTGTAGACCATGCCCGAAAGGCCATAAGCGGTGGAATTGGCGAGCGCGACGCCTTCTGCCTCATCCCGGAAGGTCTGGACCGTGAGAACAGGGCCAAACACCTCGTTCTGCACGACTTCGCTGTCGTTGCTGCGCGGCATGATGAGGGTGGGCTCCACCCAGTTGCCCCCGTCTTTCCAAAGCGTGCCGCCGCGCACGATCTTGTCTCCCGCGGCCTGCGCGCGCTCGATAAACCCCATGACCCGCTCGACATGCACGGGATGGATGAGCGCCGACATGGTGGTGGCAGGATCACGACTGCCTCGAGGCATACAACGCGTTCGGCAGTGAGCCGCCATTGACAACAACGGGGAGCGCTAAATCCGCCTCCCTGTTTCCCATATTAACGAGGGCCACTGAGCCAATGATCTCCAGCGCTATCTGTGGGTAGGCGGCTCTAAAGGTCGTAAGCCCCAGCGGTCCAAGTAATAGACGGCCGATTTTAGGGATCCGCTTCGGATGGTCGGATGCGGTCATGTTGGCGATCGATCGTCAACATCACCAACCAATCCGCACGCCAAACGCACCATTGATGCCTTCGCCGATGTTGGTCTGGGTCCAGTATTTTTCATTGAACAGGTTGTTGACGTTGCCCAGGAACGTCACCTTGCGGCGACCGACCAGCGTCTCATACTGAAACCCAGCATTGGCCACAGTGTAAGACGGAATGACGAGACTGTTAGCGTCGTTTGTCGGAGCCTTGCCAATGTACCGCACATTGCCGTGCAAGCTGAGGCCTGGAACCCCGGGGACATCATATTGCGCGTTGCCAGTTACCTGCCATTTGGACGCGCCGCCGGGTGCATTGCCCAGCAGCGTTTCATTTCCCGCCGATACATCGCGGATGGACGGATCGAGCCGAAGAACGCCGAGACCCAGCTTAAGGTTTGGCATGAACCGATAGTTCGCGACAGCTTCAATGCCCTTGTAGAGCGTCAGGCCGTCCTGTGTCAGGCGGCGAGCACCGTCAAGGATCTGGTCGATGGTGGCAGCCCGTTCGATGCGGAAGCCTGCGAGCGACATGCTCAGACCTTCATGCTCATATTTCGCGCCGAGCTCATATTGGCGGCTGCGGGTTGGTTTCAGCACCTCGCCGGCGTTGGCGTATTCGCCGCCGACACGACTGCCCGGCTCCATCGCCTCGGCGTAGCTGCCGTAGATCGACACATAAGGTGCTGGCTTATAGATGAGCGCGAAAGTGGGGGTCACTGCAGACGTGCGATAGGATGAATCCACTGACGGATTTCCATCCACATCAAGCAGCTTGTACCGGGTATAGCGCGCGCCGATTACAGCCTGCACCTGCTCGCCGAAATGCACAGTGTCACTGAGAAACAGACCGCGCTGACGGTCCTTCGTAGGCCAACCCTCGGTATCAAAGTACAAAGCGCGCGTTACCAGAAACGGCTGATCCTGGTAGACCGATCCGTTGAAGTCATTGCCCCAGTAATAATTTCGGTCGTTGAACCCGAACAGGCTGTCGGTCGCGAGATAGGATGCCCCAGCGACGATCTCGTGGCGGATCGATCCTGTCGTAATATCGCCCTGCGCGAGAAACTGGGCAAAGTGATTCCTGTCCAGCTCGGCGAAGTTATAGGCGTAGCCGTTATAGTCACCGTCCGCGTTCTGCATGTACACGAACATCTTGTTCGAATGATGCCGCTTGCTCGTATATCCATAGGTCAGTCGCGCAGACCAGCCGGGAGCGAAAGACCAATCAAGACCCGTAGCCGTCGCAAGTGTCCGCGCCTTGTAGAAGCTGTTGGCGACATTCAAGTTATCATAATCGTAGGTAGGCCGGGGGAGCTTGTTCCCGACATACTCGTCCCAGTAAAACTGGAATGGCTCGTGCTCTAGATTGCTGTCTTCATAGGTGGCGCTGGCGTACCATTTGAGATCGGGGCTGAACGCATAATCGAGCGCCAGAGATGCGACAAAGCGATTGACCCCTGCCTTATTGTAGGCCGCGCCCTTTTCTCCGGCCAGATTGACGCGATAGCCAAGGCGGCCGTCTTGTGTAAGCCGCCCACCCGCATCGGCTTTTGCGTAAAAGACACTATTGGTGCGGTAGCCGACTTCCGTGGTCAGCATCGCTTCGGCCGTAGGGCGCTTGGTGCGATAGGCGATGACGCCACCTGGCGCGCCGATGCCGTACATGAAGCCGGTGAGGCCCTTGAGCGCGGAGACGCTTTCGATCGGTTCCAGCGGAAAGTCCCCGCCCCAGTAGAGCAGGAGGGGAACATCATCGATATAATAGTTACGAACGCCTAATCCTCTGATTTGCGTCCCCCACCAGTTGACCGCTCCCGATGGCGCAGAGGAATAAACCGACGGATCGTTCTGGAAGACTTGCCCGATCCTCGTGACCTGACGGCGGGCGATATCCGACTGATCGACAAGGGTTATGGAATAAGGCGTGTCGAGCAGCGTTTTCGCGCCCAAGGCGCCATTGCTGGCCGATCGAGTCTGGTCTTCGTCAGAGCGATGACCGGTAACGAATATCGTTCTTCTCGCGTCCTCCGCCGCTTCTTCATCCGGCGCCGCAGCCTCGGCGGCATGCGCGCGCGGTGCGATTACAGAAACCAGCACCAGCGACAGAGAGAAAATTGGCGCAATAAACTTTGGCATTAGAACCCCCTACAGATGCAGGCGCCGTAATATTATGTATATTGCGAGTCAATATCATTATGTCGAAGCGTGATACTGATGGTTCTCTCCTCTCCTTCGGGATTGGATGTCTGTACAACCAGGCCTGCGACCGGCCGTCTTATACGATCCCCTACTTGCTGGCAGAACATGACCGCCCTGGCGGGACAAAACCCGGTCAGTGACAACGTGCAGCGCGTGCTGCGCCCCCGCCATGGAGTATCACCTCCCATCCAGTCTCAATTCCAACGGTTCCTGCTAATTGCAAACTATTGCAACTCATTATCGATTAAGCGATAGGATGCAGGCGGGATCGCGGCTACTCCGACGGAGAGGCTCAAAACAGCAGGATTCTTAGATCGTGAGTGCTAATGTCATGGCGAGAAATGGTGGAGCAAAGGCTTCGGTCTCATGGGCCCAAGCGGTTAGAACAGCTAACCGTTTCGCAGCCGCAATCCTTGGTGGCTATCTGTTTGCTTATGGTTTCACTGCGCTGGCGACGTTCATTGGCTTTGGCCTGGGCCTCCCGTTTTCGGAGGCACAGGTGCTCGCATGGATGCTTGGAGCCTTAGTCTATCTGGGCGCGATGCTGTGGGGTTTCGTGCCGCGCACCGCAGCAACGGCCTGGGCCGTCCTTGCAGGTGGCGGTGCAGCAATGGGATCGGCCGCCTGGGCGCTTTCGCGTCTGACAGTCTGAGCGGGAAGGAACAATCGATGCGTGAGACATTCCGGCTATCGATGGCCTATCTGCACACTTGGCTCGGCCTTGTGGTTGGCTTCGTACTGATGGCCGTCTTCTTCTTTGGGTCGCTTTCCGTGTTCGACCGCGAGATCGACCGGTGGAGCGTCCCGGAGACGCGCGCACAGGCAGCGCCCTTTCCCTCGTTTGATCGGTCCGTGCTGCCCGTCATCGCATCGGTGAAGCCCGATGCCGAGAGCATCGAGCACACGGCCGCAGAGGTCATCGGCGCCTTGCCTCCGGCCGATGCGATGAAGGTCGGCGATGTCGGTGTTTATACCAATCACCGCGATCCCATTTTGCGGATGTACGTGGCCTTTGATGTGCCCAACAAGCCGCGCGACGCCAACCTGGATCATGTCCATGTGTATGGCTTTGCGGCCGTCGATCCACAGACAGGCGAACGTCTGCCTGCCGATGTTCAGGATCGGCTCAATCTTGGCACCGGCTTCTTCTTCCCCATGCATTATATGCTCCACCTTGACTGGATGGAGATCGGCTACTGGATTGTCGGTCTGGCGGGCATGGTCATGATGGCATTGCTCGTCTCCGGCGTGGTGATGCATCGCAAGATCTTTCGCGAGTTGTTCACCTTCCGCCCGGAAAAGGCGCGACTGCGCTCGATGCTCGATCTTCACAACATGACGGGCGTTCTGGCGTTGCCATTCCTCTTCGTCATCACGCTGTCGGGCCTGCTCATCTTTGCCTATATGTATCTGCCATCTCCCACGAGCCTCATGCGCCCGCTGGCGAAGGCTCAGGAACTGGTGGAAGCGTCCGGAACCGGACTGCCCGTCGACCCGTCAGGCCGGCCCGGTGAACTCGCATCCGTCGATGCGATGATGGACGCTGCAAAGGCGCGCTGGACGGCCAAGGGTGTGCCCGGCGAAGTCGGATCGGTGGTGATCGTCCATTATGGCGATGCCGATGCTTATGTCTCGATCGCGCGTGACAATGTCGATCGTGTTGCGACGAGCGAGACCCTTCACTTCAAGGGAAGCACCGGGGCGCTGCTTTACGAGGATCCGCCAGCGAGCGGCATCCGCACGACGGAAGGATTCCTCTACGGGCTGCACTTCCAGCAGTTCCGCCACTGGCCGCTGCGCTGGCTGTTATTCGCGGGCGGTCTGGCAGGCTGTGCCTGCATTGCGACCGGCTTTTTGTTCTTCGTCGAGAAGCGCAAGAAGAAGCATGCGGCCACCGGCGCTCCCGGTGCGCGCATCGCGGAGGCCTTCGCCGTCGCCAGCGTGACCGGCATGCTGATCGCGACCGGCACGATGATGGTGGCGAACCGATTGCTCCCCACAAGCCTGCCGGGGCATGACGCCTGGCAGGAGGGCATTTTCTGGCTGACGTGGCTCGCGACGCTGGGCCATGCCGCTCTGCGGTCCCGCGCGTCGGCCCATATCGGCGTCTCGCCAGCATGGGCCGAACAATGCTGGCTGGTGGCTCTGCTGGCTGTGGGTGCAGCCATTGCTAACTGGGCGACGACCGGCGATCATCTTATCGCGACGATCGCAAATGGATATTGGCCAGTGGCGGGCGTCGACCTCGTCCTTCTCGCGACAGCAGGTGTCGCTGCCTACACGGCAGTTCGCCTGAGCGCCCGTGCTGAACGGCTTGCGCGGATGCCATCGGCGATCGGGAAGCCAGCCCATGTCTGACGCCGTTCTGCTCACTCTCGCGCTGCTCGCTGCCATCATCGGCATGGCTGGCTTTGCGGCCGCGAACGACACGCACTGGCGACAATTGTTCCGCGAACGCCCGCAGTCAGCCGGCGCGCGCGCATTATGCCAAGCTTCTGGTGTGCTGCTGCTCGGCATTTCCTTTGCGTTTTGCGCAATGGCCGACCCTGTCTCGATGGCGTTTCTGGTCTGGCCGATGCTGCTCGGCGTTGCCGCCGCCATCGTTGCGGCCTTCCTTACGCTCAAAGCGCAATCTCAGCGTCGATGAGATATGGGGCCGGGTTCGAGCCCGGTCGTCCTCGGGGCATTGGATGGCGCCGGCCGGGCGTTCAAAGCACCGCCATCAAACCGTTCGGTTAGCCCTGCTAAAGTGGTAGCTGCGCAGCGCTGCGGAATGGGTGGGTTTGGAAGATCGCCATTGGCGAAACTGTGCGCGGTAGTCTGTGCTCGTCGCTTAGCTAACGAGATATCAACGCTCAGCCGTCGCTGATTTTCAAAACGTGAATATCGCTTGCTGTAGCCCAGCAGCGACGGCCCGCACGCTTTGCAGCGACGGCCCGCACGCTTTTCAGTCTCAGCTTGTGAGACGAGATGCTTCGCGGGCAGTCGCCATTGGGCAGATGGCCGGGAAGGCTGAGATCAGCGCGACGTATCGTCGCACATAATCAAAACCTTCCCAGATATCTCCAACAGCGACCCGCTCCCGTTGCAGTGCCTGCTTATCAGAAACGCACACCTAAGGTTGCCATGACGTTACGCGGGGCACCGACAAAACAGTCGCCGCGCGCCAAACAGGACGCGAAATATTTTTCGTTGAGAAGGTTGGTCGCGTTGAGGGCGATGCGCCAGTTGTTTTTGCTGATTTCCACCAGCGCATCCACGGTGGTCCGGGACGGCGTGACGATCGACCAGACCGTGCTGGTTGAAACACTCTTGCCGCTATAGACGACGCCGCCACCCAAGCGCAGTTGCGCCTCACCAGCCAGCCCGAAGGTCTTGGTGGACCACAGTGACGCGGTATGACGGGGCATATAGTCGAGGTCGGTATTGGTTTCGGACTCGAGCTTGGAATAGCCATAATTGGCCAGCAGCTCGAAATTACCGGGCAGGGTGTGGCTGGCCTCGATCTCAAAACCCTCTGTGTTGAGTTCACCCGACTGGGCCGTGCCGCCTGCTGCGAGATAGAGAACGCGGTTGCGCTCCTTGATTTTGAAGACCGTGGCCGTGACCAGCGTGCTGGGAGCCGGCTGCCACTTCACGCCGGCCTCAAATTGCGTGCCGGTCTGCGGGCGATAAGGTGCGCCAAACGTGCCGTCGCCATTGTCGATGGAGCCCGCGACAGGCAGGAAGCTTTCCGTATAGCTGAAGAAGGGCGAGATGCCGGCGCCGATCTCGCCGATGATGCCAGCGCGGAAGGTGGTGGCCTTGTCCTCCTGACCCGCAGAGTTCGTGACGCGGTCACGGCGAGCCCCCAGCACAACCGAGACGCGATCAAAGAAGCGGATCTGATCCTGGACATAGATGCCCAGTTGCTTCTGCGACTGCGCGGTGAACGGGCCGGACGGCTCGTAAGTCAGGAGCGCATCATAGTCGATGTCGTAGAGATCCACGACCTCCACACCGGCAGCATAGCGCTTGGCGACCTCGTTCCAGCTATAATCAATGCCAACGAGCAGCTTATGCTCGATATTCGCGCCTGTGTTGAAGTTGAATTGCAGGTTATTGTCGGTGGAGAAGACATTCATCCGCGCGTCGCTGGCATCGGCATAAAGACCAATAGTCCGCCCGTCGGTGCCGTAGACCGAGAAGGGATCGGTCGGATTGCTATAGCTGTCGGCGTAGTGGGTCTTATATTCAAGATTGCTATCGATATAGCGGGCCTTCAGGCTCAGCGTGATCTTGTCAGAGAAGTTGTGCGTGATGAAGCCGCCGCCTTGCAAGGAGCGTCCGGCGTAGCGGTCCCACCCGGCCTTACCGACAAACGTATATCGATCCAGCTTGCCAGAGGGATTGGCAGCATTGCGCAGAAAAGTGCCGACGATCGGCAGAAACTGGGAGGTCGATCCGGTATCGTCCTCCTGATAGAGGCCCGTCAGCACGATATCCGTGTCAGGGGTAGGCTGCCAGCGGATCGAAGGCGCGAACATCACGCGATCGTCGGGAACATGATCGACATAGGTGTCGGCATCGCGGACGCGGCCCACGGCGCGGATCGCCAGATTGTCGGCCAGCGCGATGTTGACATCGCCCAGCGCCTCCTTGCGGTCGTAGCTACCATATACGAGGCTCAACTCGCCACTCGTCCGGAACTCCGGCGTCTTGGATACGAGGTTGACGAGTCCGCCGATCGATCCCTGGCCAAACAGCACCGACGCCGGGCCGCGGACGATTTCCACGCGAGAGAAGTTGTACGGGTCCGCGGTGATGCTGGCATAATAAGAGAAGATGTCGCGCATCCCGTCGCGGAACTGCAGTGCACTCAAGCCGCGCACGTTGAAGCCGTCTACGCGCGTATCACGGCCATAGGGGTTGGCAAGGACGCCTGCGGCATATTTTACTGTGTCGGAGATGCTGATTGCGCCCTGCGCGAGATATTGCTCAGATGTGATGACCTTGATCGGCTGAGGCAGCTCGATGAGCGCTGTATCGGTCTTTGTGCCGGCTCTAGCGGCGGTCACGATAATCGCATCGCCATTCTCGTCCGCTGGGGCGACTTCGTCGGCCCATGCCGCCTGGCTCGCGCAAAGGCCCGCCAGTCCCACCATCATAATCATCTTCGCCATTGTACGCCCCTTCACTGTCGCTGCGCTTCTTGCGTGCAAGCCCCTAGAGTTTGTGCGACTGCCTATCAATAGCGTTTTCCGGGAGCGAGGGGTGGTGGATGGGAATATCGTCTGTTTTAACAGCAACTCGTGATGAATGCCGCTCGACACTGTACCTGCCACGGCTCCCGTGAGGCATACCTTGACCCTGCTTGGATCAAGAGGGTCGGCATGAAGTCTCTCTTCTGACCGCACCAGCAGCCGATGCGGGCTGCCGAAGCGGCGGATGTCGAGACGGACTGCGGCACGGCGTGAGTTCCTGCATCTCTTCATGCCGCGAGAAGTACGCTGCCAGCGAGCCTTCGCTCTTCATTATTTCTACCGCGCGCCGGGGGCCGTTGATAGGCCGGGAGACAGGAAGAACTCGACCGGGACCACAAATTCAGTAGTCTCCCTGCCTTGTGGGCTGGTGGCTGAGCACGGCGAGGCAGCGCGACGACCTTACGGTCGAGGTCAGTAATGCCGCTGGAACGTCCAAGGCGAGCAGCCAGCATCCTACCCTCTCTATCCATGATAAAATGCACCCCAGGCACGCACTGCCTTCCATTTCAGTTGCAAATGATACATAATAACATATCGTCGCCTAGGAGCGCTGCGAATGGGTGGGCCAACAGCAACGGCCGAACATCAAACGGATTGGGGAACAATGAGATTTCTGGAAACTGCGGCTGTGGCTGCCGGTATCGTCGTCAGCGCGCCAGCTTGGGCGCAGTCCATCGACACGCCCGACCAGACCGAGGGGGCCAAGGATCAGGCGACGGCGGCGGCGAGCGATATCGTAGTCACCGGCTCGCTCATTCGCGGCCTTCCAAGAGAATATGTCGCCAGCCCGGTATTCACTTATGGGCAGGCGGACATTGTCCAAGCCGGCGCCGGATCGGTGTCGGAATATATGCTCACAATTCCTCAGAACTTTACCGCGGACCTGAGTGATTTCGGCAGCACGGCCGCAGGTGTGGGATCCACTCTCAGCACCGGCACGACCTATAATCAGTATGACGGCTTTGCCAGCTTCGCGATGCGCGGCCTTGCCTCCGATGCGACGCTCACGCTCCTGAACGGGAGGCGAATGGCGTCAGTGGGAATGGTCGAGGCGCCGACCGTTTCCGTCATCCCATCGGGATTGATAGAGCGCATCGACGTCATCTCTGACGGCGCCTCAGCCACCTATGGCGCGGATGCGGTGGCGGGCGTGGTCAACATCGTCACGCGAAAGCCAAAGGACGGTCTTGAATTGCGCGTGCGCGGGGCGACCATGACCGACACCGGCGCGAAGAACTGGGAAGCGAACGCGCTCGCCGGGCATAGCTGGAGCACGGGAAGCGTATATGGCATGGCGATGTATCAGCAGCGCTCAGCTTTCCTCGAAGAGCCGATCGTGGCGAGCGGGACGCGCCTCCAGCAAAATCAATTGCCCGATGAGCAGGTCAGCGGCTTTTACGGCGGCGTTCGGCAGGAGGTGGGCGACCTGACCTTGTCGGTCGATGCCTCTCGCTTCCAGCGTGATCGCGAGGCGATTAGAAACTATCCGGACTTTCCCAGATATAACCGTTTCTTCAAGACCCGCACCACCGGATATGCCGTGAATGGCAATGCCCATTGGCAGGGCGACAGCGCAACTTCGATCGACCTCAATATCGATTATGGGCGCAACCAGACCAGCAGTAACGTATTCAGCGGCTTGCCGCCTTTCGCCGCGCCGAGCACGCATTATAGCGATACCAACACGCTCTTCGTCGCCGAGTTGACCGGCCAGACGGCTTTGGCGACGCTTCCGGCGGGACCGGTCCTGGTCGCCGGCGGCGTTCAGTATCGCAAGGAAACGCTGCGAACCGACGCCAAGATTTTCTTCAATCTCAACGGCGGCGAGCGCACGGCAAAATCCGCTTATGGCGAAGTGAACGTGCCGATCGTGGGTGCCGAGCAGGGCATTGCGCTTATCCGCTCCCTGATGCTTTCGGCGGCGGCGCGCTATGAGGATTTCGGCTTTGACGACGCATTGGCGCCCAAATTCGGGCTCCGCTGGCAGATCGATCGTTCCGTCGCGCTGCGCGGCACCTATGCCCGCTCCTTCCTCGTCCCGCGCTTTCGGAATACGATCGGTATCGCCGAGCAGGTCTCGTCCTGGAACTACCTCTACGCCTTCCTGGGCGCAGGAGAGCAGAATCCGGCGCTTCCGACCGGAATGCGATCGTCATGTTTCGCGCAGGCGCCAATCCCGACCTGAAAACGCAGAAGGCCGACACGTTCACATTCGGCCTCGATCTGACAACGGCCTTCATTCCGAACGTAATGATCAGGACGGGCTATTATCGCATCAAAATCGCGGGACGGGTCGTGACGCCATCGCAGGACGACAGCGTGTCGCTTCCCGAGCTTCAAGGGTTCAACATCCGCAATCCCACCCGCGCCCAGATCGAGAACATCATCAAAAATCCTGCCGTGTTCCGGTGGTTTACGGCCGATATCCCATTCATCGCTGACGGCGGAACGGAAATCTACAGCAGCGCGAACCAGATTCCCCAAGGCCTGCTCTCGCAGGTGCAAGCCGTGGCGGATATTCGCCCGCAGAACTTCGCGGTCGAGAAAACCGACGGCATCGATCTCGATCTCCGCTATCGCACGCCGCTGCTGGGTGGCGATGCCTCCGTGCACCTGACCGGCCAATATATCCTCAATCTCACGCTGGGCGCCGGTACCGGCAGCGCAGTCTCGCGGCTGGACGGCTATGCGCAGCCGGCCGACCTCCGACTGAATGGGAACTTCATCTGGGGACGCGACGGCGTGTCGGTCGGCTCGGTCGTCAACTATGTCGACGGGTTCACCGATAATCGCCCCGGCCGGCCCCCGCGCAAGGTCGCGGCCTATACCACGGCGTCTCTATTCTTCGGTTTCGACCTCGGGCGCCTTACATCCACACCTACGCTCGACCAGAGCGAGGTGCAGCTTGTCATCGCCAACCTGTTCAATAACCGCGCCCCAAATATCGCAGACTCTGTGCTCGGCTACGACCCATATAATAATCCCCCCAATCCGCGCACGATCGGCCTGGTGCTCACAAAGCGATTCGGACAGCTTTGAGCCATGTCGGTCGATCGCTGCTGCGGGAGCGGGGCGATGAATGGAAGGCAGCTTTCAGGGAGGCGTTTTGCATGATCGAACGACCGCTCTGTCGGCGCGTTCCGCCGGATGGGCTGAAGAGGATCGAGTGACTGCTATTGTTCGGATCAGACGCTAGCTTCGCCCACTCTGAACGACGGGGTTTGGTCGGAAGCGACCAATGCATAGCCGGCCAGCGGACTGGCAGGTGCCGCCGCCTTAGCGGCCATTCGCGGCGCTTGAACGGCTCCTTGGAGCTGGTTTTTGTTCATGAGGGTGTAGCGACACAGGGGAGCAGTCGAAGTTGTGCAACACCAGTACCTTTGTTGGTGAGAAAGTGGGTCACCCCCATCGACTGGACAAGAGCGCGCTTAAGTACTGCGCCGCTCCACAAGGGTAAAACCGATGTCCACGCGCGCTGCTTTGGTGCGATCACGCTGGTTCTTGGACAAGGCCTTGAGCATGAGGGCCGCTGCCTGACGCCCCATCTTGGCGCCGTCGATCCGGACGGACGTCAAGGATGGCTCCAACTCCTGGGCGAAATCGAAATCGCCAAAACCCATCACGGCAAGATCATCGGGAACGCGGACGCCGCGGACGGCTGCCTCGATCAGCACGCCTTGCGCCAGCCAATCAGAAGAGCAGACAATCACATCCGGTCTCTCGCCCGCCTCCCATATACGGCCGAAGCTGCGCCGGCCTTCGCCGATGGTGCCGGGCAGGCTGTGGTCGATACTGCGAGGCTCCGGCCGCCCTGCTTCCATCAACACCCTCGAAATTCCATAGCGACGGATGTGCCCTCTGCTGCTGTCCGTTGAGAAGATCATCGGGCGCTGATAGCCCTTGCGCATCAGGAAGTTGCCCACTGCGATGCCGATATCATGGTGAGAAATTCCCGCCACCATATCGATGGGACTGATCGGGGTTTCCCACGTCTCGACGATCGGCAGGTTGGATTCGACCAGCAAAGCGCGCACGTCTGGCGAAATGGGGAGGCCGATGAGAATGAGACCGCCAGGGCGGCGGCTCAGAATTTGGGTCACGATCTTCTCTCGGGTCGCATCTCTCTCGTAAATCCCGAGCAACGTCTGATAGCCGCCATCATCGAGCGCCGCGACCGCAGCCCGCACCGTCGTGTCGAACAGTTCGAGCGGGGTCGGCGGCGCCATGATCGCGATGAGCCGGCTGCGGTTGGTGATCACCGTCCCGGTCGTCAGCGACGGGATATAGCCCGTTTCCGCAATGGCGGCATGAACACGCCCGAGCGTTTCCTTGGTGAGAAGATCGGGGGTATTCAACGCCCTTGAGACGGTGGCCGTCGAGACCTGCGCTGCCCTGGCGACGTCGGCGAGGGTTGCGCCCGCGCGGCGGCGGACCGTTCCTTCACTCGACAACGTCACCATCTATTCCGTCACTCCTTGAACCGGCTCTGCTCCGCGAGGAGCTTGAGCGATCCGCGCTGCTTAGGCAATGGCCCAGGACCACAGGACTCCCTTGCGCTTTTCTCTGTCTAGCTCCCGTAGGGGGCTGTCAATTGGAGCGTCGCCACGGTTGCTCATCATCGTCCAGAGCGCATGGGGCCATTGTTCGCCCGTAGCCTTCAGCACATCCGCTTGCGCGGCCGGACCGATCGATACGCTATGTCCAGCACGCGCATCCCCTGTTTGATGGGTCATGCAAAATCGCAGCGAGCCGCGCATCTCTGCCGCGATACCAAGGGCGACGACCATGTCGGCATAGCCGGTCAAACCCATCAGGCTGCCAGACGATGCCTCGCGCAACGCTCCATACCAGAGCGTCGCAAGATCGCCGTGGCTGTGCAAAATCTGAGCCTTGGCATCCATTGCCGCCGCAGCAAAAGCGCTCGTTGCAGC
This sequence comes from Sphingobium sp. B10D7B, assembly GCF_025961955.1. Lineage (NCBI taxonomy): Bacteria > Pseudomonadati > Pseudomonadota > Alphaproteobacteria > Sphingomonadales > Sphingobiaceae > Sphingobium > Sphingobium sp. B10D7B. The sequence goes on along the minus strand of NZ_JAOQOQ010000001.1, from coordinate 112,848 downwards.
GAAACGGGGGTCCACGATCACATGTCGCATCTGCGCTGTGGCCTGCGCAGCCCGAAGAGGTGGCAGGAGGATAAGGCCAGCGGCTGCAAGGCCGCCGAGCTTCAGAAGGTCTCGCCTTGTCATCGCGCCTGCGCCTTGTCGGGCGTGGCTAGAAATGCCGCGAGCTTTTCAAGCTCATCGTCCGTCACTTCAACCCGCGTGATCGGCGGCATGCTGAAAACGCCGTGGCGTGCGACCGCCTTCACATAGTCTGCCGGAAGATCGGTCCGTTCGGCAAGAAGCGCGCGCTCCTTGCCCCAGCGCCGTTGGAGCTGGATGGTGCCCGTGCCTCCAGGCAAATGACAGTAGCCACAATGCTGGAGGAACAGCGCTCTCCCGTCTTTCACGGTCGAAGCCGTAGCCGATGCCGTGGTTGATGCCGGTACAGGCGCGGCCGCGTCAGACGATGCAAAGGCAGCCGCTGTGCTCGCGATAATCAGCGCCGCAACGGCACTACACTGGATGGCAGTCACGCTTCCTCTCCCTGGCCGTGGGCTTTGTAGGCTGTTGGCCAAATGCCGTTTTTACCGGGTGCAATGATGCCATTGGGATCGATGGCATTCTTCACGGTCTCGTTGAACCGCGCCAAGGCGCCGCCGTTGAAATCAAAGCTCTTCGCGACCGGATCCATGAAATCGAGATGGGTGCGGTATTCTCCGAATCCGGCTGCTTTGGCGTCGGCGATGAGCACGTGGAACAGCCTGTTGGCCCGAGCCACCATGTCGGCGTCGTCACGGTCATAGAGCAGGATGTTCACATTGTTGATGTGGCGATGACCCATGGTGAAGGAGGTATAATAGTCCAGACCATGTTCCTCGAAGCGCGCCTTCATCGCGCGGAAGGTCTTGCGGGCCAATGCGCCATCGGGGGGCATGACCGGGGAGAAGCCCATATGGCCGCCGCGGCCGCCCCACCAGTTGACGATCTGCAGAGACGTCGCGCTCGGCGCCCGCGCAGCCGCCTTGTCGAGAGGATCGCCCCGGTGCCACACCTCGAACTCAATGGCCTTGCCGAGATGGGGCTCAAGAGCTTTGCGGATCAGCTGCTCCTTGGCGCGGACAATGCCTTCGTGGCCGTAGACACCGAGATTGAAGCGCCACCATCCGATGTCATAATGCTTCATCATCTTCTCGGCGATGGAATCGGGGAGGGCGCCCTTGCCGTCGTACCACTCGCTGCGCTGGGACAGCACGGCAGCGTCGTGAAGATAATTGCCGAACACGAAATTGTGATCGACGACGTTGTTTACGCGTAGTTGGTGGAGTTCGCGAATGGCCCATTCGATGTCGTCGGCCTGGGGCAGCTCGACTTTCGCTCGCAAGGTCATTTCAGGTTCCGGCATCAGCCACAGGCCCATCTTGGTGACGACGCCGAAGTTCGACTGGACGAAGGCCTGATCCCAAGAGGGGCCAAAGCCGTGCTGATAGGCCTGCCAGGTTTTACTCCCGGTCATCGCGCCCATGCCGGTCCGCAGCAGATCGCCCGTGGGTGTGACCACTTCCATGCCGCAGATTTTCGCAGCGTGATCGCCATAGGGGGTGTAACCTAGGCCTCGTTCCAGGGCGTTGCCCATCACGCTGCCCCAGGCATTGCCCGGCGTCGACATCCAGAGCGGAATATTGTTCTGCCGGAGGTAGTTGTAGAGATCGTAGAAGCCTACGCCCGGCTCGAGGAGGCAATGGCCATATTTCACATCCACATCCAGGATGCGGTTCATGCGGCCGAGGTCCAGAACGACCGATCCCGGCATGGCCGGCGCTGCCCAGCCATAGCCCAGATTTTTCCCACGGGCGGTGGGCCACAGCGGGACGCGATGTTCATTGGCAAGCCGGACAAGGGCGCGCACTTCTTCCGCGCTGGCTGGCGCAACGGCGGCGGAAGCTTCATGGTTCAGCCCATCGCCGAGCGCATAGGGGTCTATATAGGTTGCGCGGTCCTCATCGCTGGAAAGGACCCACTGCGATCCCACGACTGCCTCGAACGCGCGCAAGGCCTTGGAAAAAACGGCATTGCCAAGATTTGGGGGGGCTTTGATGGACATCATTCTCTCCTTGATGAGAGAATAGCCCGGGCCGAAATTCAATGCAAGAATTACATTATGATGACGATGAGATCAGGACTATTATGAAATAATTTCATTTAGTCGATGTCCGCGCTAGGCGTTCTGCAGAAAGGTCCAGACGTCATACGCCTTACGGTTCTCCTTCCCTTGGCCGGGCCGATCATCCGAAGCGGCTTCGAAAAGGAGGGGATGCCGCTTGGGCGACATCCCCTTGAGCGAAGGAAGCGTTCAGAAGCGGCGGCCCACCGTCACTGCCCATTCACGCGGGCGACTGGGCTGGCCGGTAAAGATGTAGCTTCCCGATTGGATGAACTTGTTCACATAATAGAACTGATCGAACAGGTTCGTGACCGAGACGGCCGCGTACCATTCGTCATCCGGGGCATTATAGCCAAGGCGGGCGTTGGCCACTGCATAGCCTTCCTGCACCGCACGGGGATTGTTGGTCCACTCGTTGAAAACCTTGGACTGGTAGTAGACGTCGAAACGCGGCGTCAGCGTGCCGCTATTGCCCAGATCGGCGCGGTACTGGATGCCCGCATTATACTTCCATTCCGGCGAACCGGGCGCTTTGCTGGCGAGCGACGGGCCACCTGAAACGCCTGCCGCAGCGCCGAGATCCTTGATCTTGAAGTCCGTGTAACTGCCGGACATATCGATTTGCAGCCCCCGCGCCGGCCGGATCTCCAGTTCAGCTTCCAGGCCGTTGATGCGCGCGCTACCGGCATTGGCAACCACGATGCTGGGGACGCCATTGATATCGTACCCATTCGCGCTCAACTGCAGGTTGGAATAGTCGCTGTGATAGGCGGCCAGGTTGAGCCGAACCAGTCGATCGAACAGGTCGCTCTTGAGGCCGATCTCGTAAGCATTCAGCGTTTCAGGCCCGAACGGCACTGCGGTGGCGGGCGTGAAGGGGCGAGGATTGATGCCGCCGCCCTTGAAACCGGTCGAAAACTGGCCATAGACCATGATATCGCTGGTCAGCTGGTAATCCATCCCGAGCTTGTAGTCGACGCGTTCCATCTCCGACTTGGGAGAGGTGAAAGGGCCGCCCGCAAAGAAGGACGTGCCCGACGGCACATTGACCCGGTCAAAGCGATAGGTCTTGGATTCCTTGGTGTACCGCAGGCCGGCCGTCACGGAGAACTGCTCGGTCAGATGCAGCGTGCCATGCGCGAAAGCTGAGCGGTTGGTGGCGTGGGTGCTGTCATTCTGGTCAAAGGCGATGTTGGAGGCCGCAAGATAGGCGCCGCCGCCCAAGGAACTGTCGCCCTCAAAATAGAAGACGCCCGTCGCCCAATCCAGCATGTCATTGAAGGAGGTGCCCACCAGGCGGAATTCCTGGGTAAACTGATCGAACCCCGCCAGATTATCGGTCAGTGCGACCGGGAGCGGCGCATTATTGGCGTTCTGGGTGAAGCGGCCGCTGAACGTCTGGTAGGCGGTAATCGATTTGAACTGCACGCCCTCGGCAAGTTTCCAGCCGATATCGCCCGAGTAACTTTCCGAGTGAACGGTGTTCACGGCCGGCACGGCCCGCCCGAGGAACTTGCTGTCGTAGCTCGCGAAGGTGACATAGGGGTCGACAATGAACCGCTGATCGAAGGGGATGCCGAACGCCGGGATCAGGCGATTATTGTTATGGTTGACCAGCGCCGCCGCTGCCGTGTTCACATAAATGAGTGAGTCAGCTGCGCCCTCCGAATTATCGCGGATGATCTCTGCAGCGACATTGACCTCGATGTTGGGCGAAGGCGTCCAGCGCAGCGCAGCGCGTCCTGCGCGCACGCTCTCGCCGCCCAAGGTCCCGAGCTTGCAACTATTGCCGTGATTGGAAACCGTCGGTGTGAGATTGCCTGCCAGGGCCGGATAGACGCAGGCAAAATCCACCCTGTCCACATAGCCGTTCCGTTCCTTTGACGCGAAGGAGACGCGCAAGGCCAGCTTGTCCGCGACAAGCGGCACGTTCAACATGCCCCGCAGGTCGATGCGATCATAGCTGCCATAGGTGCCTTCGACCGAGGCGCCGAACGAGTCCTGCGGCTTCTGGGAAATGAGGCGAACAGCGCCGCCGATGGAGTTCTTGCCGAACAGAGTCCCTTGCGGGCCGCGCAAAATCTCGACCCGCTCAAGGTCCAGCAGGTCGAAGGACGTGCCGAACAGTGACGCATGATACACGTCATCGACATAGAAGCCGACGGCGGGCTCCAGTGCAAAGTTGAAATCGGACTGGCCGATGCCGCGAATATAGGCCTGCGTGGACTTGCCGTAGCCTGAGCTGCCAAGGCGCAGGGTGACGCTGGGCGCGGCCTTGCCAACATCGGCGATGTTGCCGAAGCTGCGCTCGCTGAGCTGTTCCCCTGTCATCGCGGTGATCGCGAGCGGGGTGTCCTGCAGATTGGTCGATCGAAACTGCGCGGTCACGACGATGTCCTGCGCATCGTTGTCCTGCGCATGGGCTGCGGTCGCAAGCGCACTCAAAGCGAGCAGCGATGCGCCGCTCAGCGCGCTTCTCTTCAGAATTTCACGAAAGATCATGTCCTCTCCTCTCCCTGTTGATTGTGGGCGTTCCCCAATGAGGAACGGACCGGATTCACTCCGGCTCGATGCATGCTGATACAGTGATGCTGCCGATAAATGCAACATATAATGCAAACTTTACATGAAGCTTCAGTTCTGCTTGAAAGGGATTCGGCACTTAAGATCGCTAAAACAAAGCGATCGTGAAACTGTTCAGGAGGGCGAATGCTGGCGGAAATGAAAATATATCAGCAGTCCAACCACGGGGTGACTGCGGCATGAGCGGCCAGTTCGACGGCATCTCCATTCGTGATCGGCTTATGATTTCCGACCGCATGGCGCGCTATTCTTGGGCGATCGACTCAGGCGATCTGCCTGCCTATCTGGATTGTTTCACGCGCGATGGCGTACTTCGCCATCCGCTGCGGGATGGGAGCCCCGGCGTGTTTATGGGCCGAGAGGGGATTGAGGCTTTCATCGGTGGCAGCATCAGTCAACGCGCTACGCAAAGCTATGGCCATCAACACCAGTTCAACGCCCCCCAGCTCAGCAAGGAAGGGGATGACATCCACGTGGCAGCGTATTGCATGATCTTTCGGCATGAGTTCCACCGGCAATATTGGCCGCGCGGTGCCTCCTGGCGGATGGGCACATGGCATGCCCTGTTTAGGTTTGCCGAGGATGGGTGGAGGATCGCGGACCTGGACGTGCGGATGTGGACGGATACCGCACTCGGAGCCGGCACCGCATTGGTAGAGCGCGGACCGGGGATGCCGGGCACAAAGGACTGACAGAGAAAAGAAACGGACCGGGAGGGGAGAGACAAGATGGACGATAAAGAAACGCAGGCAGCAGAGCATTCGCCCTATCCATACTGGATGATGTTCATCCTTCTGCTGGTCGCGCTGTCCTGTTTCATCGACCGGGTGATCGTCGCCGCGCTCGGCCCGGCCATTAAGGCCGACCTCGGCATCAGCGATGCACAGTTCGGCCTGTTGACGGGTCTGGCCTTTGCTTTGCTTTACACGACTGCGGGTATCCCGGTGGCCCGCTTGGCCGATCAGGGCAGGCGGGTAACGTTACTCGCCGTCGCGACGACCATCTGGTCGCTCATGACGATGGCAAGCGCTTACGCGGCCAGCTACTGGCACCTGCTCCTGTTGCGGCTGGGCGTTGGCATCGGAGAGGCGGCCGCCAGTCCCTGCACGGTGTCCATGGTCTCGGACAAATTCCCCCGTAACAAGCGGGCGACTGCGCTTGCCGTGGTGGCGCTCGGGGCTTCGTTCGGTTCGCTCATCGGCGGATTTGGCGGCGGCTGGCTTGGCGAGACCGTGGGGTGGCGGCACACCTTCCTGATCGTCGGAGCTCCCGGCCTGCTGCTCGCGCTCCTCATCCTGACCGTCAAAGAGCCAATTCGTGGGCGTTTTGACGACCCTGCCAGCATGGCGCGGGAAATGCCCAGCTTTGTGGCGATGCTGGGCATTTTGCGGGCAAAGCGCACATTCCTGCATCTCGGCATGGCCTGCGGTCTCAACAGCTTTGTGAACTTCGGCATTCTGCTCTTCCTGCCGATGTATTTCGGGCGGGCCTATGAGATGAGCATGACGCAGGCCGGCCTGCTGTTCGGCATCGTCACCGCCGTTTCAAATGGCACTGGCACTTTGTTGGGCGGCATGGGAGCGGACTGGGCGGGCAAGCGGGATGAGCGCTGGTACGCCTGGTTGCCCGCGCTCTGCCTTCTATGCGCAGCGCCGCTCTATATGATCGGGCTTTCGATGCCGAACTGGCAGACCGCCATGCCGCTGGTGGTGATCGGCGCGACGCTCGCCTTCACTTATTACGCCCCCACCTTCGGCGCGATCCAGAACATGGTCGAGCCGCGCATGCGCGGGACGGCATCGGCGATCATCATATTCTTCCAGAATCTGGTCGGAATGGGGATTGGCCCCCTATTCGTGGGATTTCTCAGCGACACCTTTGCCGCCCGGGCTTATGCTGGCAATTATGCGGCAGAATGCCACGGCGCAGTAGGGCAGGCCGCTATCGATTGCGCGGCGGCCGGAACCGTCGGCATCCGCTATGGGATGATCATCTGTGCGTCCTTCGCCATTTGGGCTGGCTTTCATTACTGGAGAGCATCGCGCACGCTCAAAAACGACGTTATCTGACGCTTGTTGTGCTGCCTAGGTTCAAAGAAGTACGGCGACATGCGCCCTCAAACCCGACGTGCAATCTTTCGAACCGGTTCCCGAAACCTGCCTTTCATTCATCTAATGACAGGACATTCGTTGACGGTAATCATCCATCTCAACCAGAGCTTGAGATGCGAAATGCCCCGCAATTCCTCTTCGTCAAAGCGGCCGATTGGCACTGCTGATCGAGGACATGTACAATCGATTATCCAACGTCACCCGCGCCACAGTTTCTCCCTGAGCGGTAGCGCGGGTAACGGTGCTGCTCAGGCCGCTTCGTATTCCACCGCCTTTTCCTGCCGGACAATGCGACTGGTGCGGCCATCGATGCTCACTGGCGCTTCGCCATGAATGGTGGCGCGGCGCAGGGTGCGGCGCTGCAGGCCGAAGTCGGCGACGGCGCGGTGCTGCGTTGCCTGATTGTCCCAGAAGGCGACATCGCCGGGCTGCCAGCGCCACCGCACCAGATTCTCCGGCCGGGTGATATGGTCTTGGAGAATGCTGAACAGCCGCTGGGAATCCGCCTGATTAAGGCCGACGAAGCTCTTGACGAAATGTCCGAGCAGCAGGCTGCGCTGGCCCGAAACGGGGTGAACGCGAACCACCGGATGCTCGGTCTCGTACACCGTGGAGGCGAACACATTGCGATGCCGCTTGATCTGCTCCTGCGCGGTGGTGTTGTCCTTGGGTGCATTGCCCAGGATCGCAGCATAATCGTAGAGATTGGTGTGCACGGCCCAGAGATTGTTGACGAGCTGGCGCAGGGATTCCGGCAGCGCCTCATAGGCGGTCTCGCCATTGGCCCAGAGCGTGTCGCCGCCGGCCTCCGGGATCGTGATGCCACGCAGGATCGAGCCCTTTGGATAGGCATCGACAAAGGTGACGTCAGTATGCCAGCTCGAGGCGGCGTATCCCTCGCGGCTATCCAGCTCCAGCAGGTAGCGCGAGCCTTCTGCGACCGGCACGGTGGGATGCGCGACCGGATCGCCGAAGAGCGCCGTAAAATTCTCATGCTCGGCGTCATCGAGATGATGCTGGCCACGGAAGAAGATGACCTTGTGGCGAACCAGCGCATCCTGGATCGCCTGTACGGTCGCGGCGTCGAGATCGCCGGAGAGCACGACGCCCCGGATTTCGGCGCCGATCGTGCCTGTTACCGGCTTGATGTCGAGGGGGCTATTGGGGTCTGCTGCATTGGCATAGGTCGTGATGGACATGATGAGGCTCCTTCTTGCCTTTGGGGGTGCGGGGGGGGATTTCAGTTGGGCGATTGGGGGCCGCGTGGACGCTCCCCGACGATGGTCACGCGCTCCATCTCACGATTGCCGCGATAGTCGGGCACCGCGTAGTGCTGGGTCGCGCGATTATCCCAGAAAGCGATCGAGCCGGGCTGCCAGCTCCAACGCACCTGGAATTCCGGCCGCTTCACCTGGTCGAAGAGGCGAGCAAGCAGCGCTTCACTCTCGCCTTGTGCAAGTCCGACAATCTCGCGGGTGAAAACGGAATTGACGTGGAGGACTTTCTCGCCAGTTCCGGGATGGATGCGCACCACCGGATGCTCGACCGGCGGATATTGCACCTGCAAGGCGGCCCGCTTTTCGGGCGTCTCGATGAACTGCAGGAAGACGCGCGTGTCGTGGATGGCGCTCAGCCCGTCGATCCGGGCTTTGGTGTCGTCGTCGAGCGTTTCATAGGCTGCGACTGCGTTGGCAAAGACGGTATCGCCGCCCAGACCCGGCGAGACGCGCTGGATGAGGATGGATGCCGCAGACGGTTCAGCGCGGAAGGTCGTGTCCGCGTGCCAGTTGCTGTCCGTGGTGCTGCGATACTTGCCGGCGAACTCCTTTGAGCGCAGCGGCAGAATTTCCGGATGATCCGGGTGCGCGAAGACCGGGTGGGTCTCCAGATCACCAAACGCTGCGCCCAGGGCGATATGCTGGTCATGCGTCAGATGCTGATCGCGGAAGAACAGCACCTTGTACCGCAACAAGGCGGCGTGAAGCGCGGCGTGTAACGGCCGGGTCAACGGCTGGGAGAGATCGATCCCGCTGATCTGCGCGCCCAAACTGGGCTGAAGCGGCTTGATTTCGAACAGGTCGGTATCGGAAGCAATGAGGGTCTTTTCGAGGACGGTCATGACGTGCATCTCCTTTCAGGGATTTTATTCAGTGCGGGTCACTCGGCCGGGGCGAGAGCGAGGGGCTGGTCGTCCAGTTGGCGGCGGATTTCGGAATGGGCGGCTTCGTCGAGCGGGAAGCGGGCGAGGAGCAGCGCCGAGAAGGCGTGGCCCAGCGCAGGACCAAGCGCGAAGACATAGGCAAGGCCAAGCAGCGCTTGCGGGCTGTTGCTGCCCCGGGGATCGAAGCCCAGCCAGGCGACGAGCGGCAGGGCCACACCGATAGCGATGGCCGAGGCGCCTTTGCCCGCGAGGCTGAACACGGAATAATAAAGCCCGGTGCGCTCCTCACCGGTTTCGAGGCGGTGCTTGTCGGCGATATCGGCGACGATGGCGCGCAGCATGAGGTTGCCGGAGCCTTGCGCGAGCCCCTGCACCAAGGTCAGCGCCAGCAGCAGACCGAAGGTGTCCGGCGTGACCAGCAGCAGGCTGAGATTGACCGCGACCTGCACCAGCTCGCCCAAGACCGCCGTTCGGTGCTTGCCGAGCTTGAGGCCGATGCGCAGCCAGATGGGGCCCGCGAAGATGCCGAAGACGAACTGGAAGAGGAACAGCGCCGCTGCCCAGTCCGGCCGGCCCATATAGAAGCTGACGTAGAAGACGATGAGCGCTGCGCGAATGCTCTGGGCAAGCGTCACGGCGAAGTCCGAGGCGAGCACGCGCAGAAGCAGGGTATTGGCGAACACCGCGCGCAACGTCTGCTTGATCGACAGCGTCTCCGCTGGCCCGGCCGGAGCCGGAACTTCCGGAAATGCCGTAAGCGACAGAAAGACGCCGGGGATGACCGTGGCAAGCACCAGCGCACCCATCAGTGACATTTGCAGGTGCCCGTCGCCCGGCCGCAGTTGATCGGCGAGCGCGGGAAGCAGCAGCGTAACGAATAGCGCCGCCGAACCCACGACCGTCTGGTAGGTCGCGATGCGGGTCCGCTCGTGATAATGCCCGGAGATCTCGCCGGACCAGGCCAGGAAGGGGATCTGGATCGCCGTCCAGCCTAGGTAAAAAACGAACAGGACGCCGCCGAGGTAGTGCGGCGTTACCGTCGCGACCGGAAAAAACAGGAAGATGGAGGACAGGGTGAACAGCACGGCCCCCGCGGCCATCCATGGCTTGCGGCGTCCGAAGCGGCTGCGGGTACGGTCGCTCAGGGAGCCGATCAGCGGATCGGAAATGGCATCCCACAGGCGGCCGATCAGAAAGATGAAGCCGATCATGCCGAGCGACAGGCCGAAGTCCCGTGCAAAAATGGCGGGGAGGTAGACGCCGATGGGCATGGTCGCGGCGGCGATCGGCACGGCAACCGCCGAGAAGCGGATGAGCCGCAGGGCGCCGGAACGCTCGTCGCCCTTGCTCTGCAGCGGCGACAATGAGGACGAGGGGATTGCAGTGAGTGCGGTCATGGCGTGCCTCACAATTTTGCGCGGAGTGTGATGCCGTAGGTGCGCGGGTCGCCGATCAGCCCCGTCACCAGTCCGGTGTTCCCGGCCGACAGCGTCTGGAAATAATTCTCGTCGAGCAGGTTCTTGCCCCAAATCGAGAGGTCGTAGCGGCCGTCGTCGAACCGTAAGCCAATCCGCCCGTTCAGCAGTCCATAGCCGTCCACGATGGCGAGCCGCGAGTTAGAGGCGGAGGTGTTGAAGCTCGATCGATGCGACCAGTCGGCATGGCCGTACATCTCGGTCGCGCTGCCCAATGCGGGAACCGGTGTCGAGACATCTGCGCCCAAAGTGTAGGTGAACTTCGGCACGCCCGGGAGCTGCTGGCCGGTGAGGTCTTGTACGGCAGAAATGTTCAGGCGCTCGACGGCCTGCGGCGCGTTCCTGTAATCGCGATAGCTGGTGTCGGCATAAGCCAGCGACGCATTGAGGCTGAAGTGCCGCAAGGGAGCGTAAACCGCGTCCAGCTCGAAGCCGCGAGAGCGCACCTTGGGAATGTTCGCGATATACTGCCGGTAGGTGACTGTGTTCGCCACCTGCTCGGTGATCGCCGTCTGATAATTGGCGGTGTCGATCCAGTAGAGCGCCCCGTTGAAGGTCAACGCGCGATCGAACAGCTGCGACTTGAAGCCGACCTCATAGGCATCGACTCGCTCCGGCGCGACCTCTGGCGCGATACCCGCCGGCAAGGCAGTCAGATTGAGCCCGCCTGACTTGTTGCCGCGCGAATAGGTGCCATAAATGATCGCGTCACGCGTTGGTTGCCAGCGAAGGGTAACGAGGCCGGAAAGGCTGTCATCCGAGAAAGCGGTCGCGAAGGTCTGCACCGGGTTGAACTGGGCGCGGATGGCGTTCGCTGTCGCCTGCTGTGCCGGCGTGAGGCCGGAGAGATCATTGCCCGCCACCCAATATTGGCGGAACGCGCCCTCCTTCTTCTCATGGGTGTAGCGCAGGCCGGCGGTCAGGGTCAGCGCATCGCTGATCGACCAGTCCGCCTGCCCGAACAGGGCGAGGCTCCTCGTCTGCGGCGTGGAGGTGGAGTTCGCCTCGAACCCGTCAAGCGCTGCGTTGCCGACCACGGGATCGACTGCCGGCAAGTTCCAGGCCGCCGCCGCCGAGCCGTAGCGGCTCGCGCCATAACCGCGAATGATCTGCCAGAAATAATAGCCGCCGATCACATAATCGATTGGGCCATCATCCTTGGACGCAAGGCGGATTTCCTGACTGAACTGGCGTTGGCGGTTGGCCTGCTGCGCCTTGGTGACCACGGGCAGCGAGGTGGAATCGCCATCATTGGCCGGGTTCCAGTCCCACCAGCGATAGGCTGTGATGGAAGTGAGCGCGGCGCCGCCCAGATCCCAGTCGACCTGACCGGACACCCCATAGCCATCCATGTTGGACTGGTAATGACTGTCGGACTCGCCCCGTCGCGCGAACGGATCGATGGCCGGCAGTGACCGGTTGAACCGCGCCAGGCGCGCCGCGAAATTGTTCGGGATCGTCGCGCCATTGTCGTAGGTGCCGACATAGTTCGCAAAGACGTTAAGGGCGTAATTCTGCTTCTGGCTGGCATAGTCGCCGATCAGCCTGATCGAGAGATCGTCTGTCGGCTTGAAGAGGAGTTGGCCGCGTAAACTCGCATTCTCATAGTCCTGCGCTTTCTCTCCGGTGGTGGTGTTGAAGAGGAGGCCATCGCGCTTGGTGTAGGCGCCGCTCAGGCGCACAGCGAGACGATCGGTGACGATCGGGCCGGATACCGAGCCGCGAACTTGCCGATAGCCATAATTGCCGATGCTCACCTCGCCGGAAGCGTCCGGCTCGAAACTTGGCTTGCGGGTGCTGATGTTGATGACGCCCGAGGTCGTGTTCTTGCCGAACAACGTGCCCTGCGGGCCGCGCAGCACCTCGATCTGCTCGAGATCGACCAGATCGAACTGCGAAAGGCCGACGCGGCCATAGTAGACATTGTCGATATAGAAGCCGACGCCGTTCTCCAGCCCATCATTGGTCAATGCGACATTGCTGCCGAGGCCGCGAATGTTGATGTTGGTATTGCGCGGGTTGAAACTGAATACCTGCAGCGCCGGCACTTGTTGCTGGATCTGGCCGAGGGTGAAGTCGCCGCGACGATCAAGCGTCGCCGCGTCGATCACACTGATGGCGATCGGCACGTCCTGCACGGCTTCGTCGCGGCGGCGGGAGGCTGTGACGATGATCGGCGAGCCTGCGTCCTCCTCCGCTGCGGTCGGCTCGGTCTGCATTGGCTCTTCGGCCGCATGGGCGCTGATCGGCACTGCGAGCGACAGGGCTGCAGCTGTTGCACGCAGCATCGTCCGGCGCGCGCCGGTAGGCGAGAAGCGCTCGCCTGTATAGAGCCCGATAATATACTGATTAAGTGTCATTATTATGGTTGTCCCTGAACGTGACTGTATTTGGTCGACCGTCGGTTTTCGCCGTCACGGTCTTCGGGGCGGACAGAGCGCAGGCTTCCCCCCGGCAGCTGAGACCAGATGGCCAGCGCCGATTGCTGAAGAGACAGGGGGTAGCGCGCCAGGTCCGCCAAATCGGAACTGGTGAGCCTGATCATGATGATCCTCGCAGAGCGAAAGGCGCGGCCACCGGATGGTAGGCGCGACATCATCACGCGCCGGTCCCCGAGTGCGTCCGGAGGGCATAAGCCGTTTCGGGCGCTGGCTCGCGATAACCGGCACGCGACTGCGTGCGGACTAGGTCAACAGAGCTGGTGGGTCATGCGCATCGGATCACCTCATCGTTAGAGAGGGGAACACGACGCCTGGCGCGGTCGCCTGAGCATCGTGCGCTTTAGCGGTTGGTCACGCGGAGCAAGCTGCATCCCTATCAAAAGCCGCGGGTCAGACACTCGTGATGATGCGGCAGGGGCCTGACCAGCCATCCCGCTCGAGGTATTTCAACCTAATCGATAGAATATGATTTCGTCAAGGCAAGTTTTGCTTTTGCTACGGCAAAGTTTGGGTGCGGGCGAAGGGCCGGCTCCAATCCCTAAGATAAGTGCGGGGGGCTCAGCCATTAGGAAGATTGCCGTCTACGCCCTCAAAAACGACATTCGCTGGGCCAAAGCTGCTCGTCGAAACCCGTCCTGCTTTCATCCACCTGTCGGGGTCCGCGACCGACAATACTTGGGTCCGATGCCAACCAAACTCCGTCGTTCAGAGCGAGCGAAGCTAGCGTCTGATCCGAACAATAGTAGCCACTCGATCCTCTTCACCCCATCCGGCGGAACGCGCCGACCTAGCGGCCGTTCGCTCATCTTCATGCGGTCCCTGAAAGCCGCCGGTCGTTCATCTTAACCGGCCGACCGGTTTCGGGGGCGCCGGTGATCGGTGTGGATGGCTGCAAATTGGTGGTTAGCTGCCATTCACGCTAGTAGTGTCTTACGCGGTTAGAAGGACACGCAGTTGATTGCTTTATTGATCTTGGCCAATGTGAGCCGTTGCGCTGCGCCGACGCTCTGTCCGACCGATAAACAAATATTGGCCGCAATTCGTAACCGCGACAGCGCGGTCGTCCAAGCCGCCTCCAGCCAAGCGGCCCAAGACGACCCGAGCAGCGTCGTACTGATCCATTCGGAACGCATAAAGCGAATAGCCGACGTATTGTGCAGTGACGCCTTGCCTAACGATCTTCCGGGAAGTCCAACTACTATCAACTGCGCGTTCGTAGTTCGGTATTGGAGCAGAGACGCTCACACCGTGGCGCGGATGATCCGCCAAAGCGACGCTTGGGAGATAGACGACGCTCTAATGGTGACACGCGACCGTCGATAAGCCGGGACGTCCGCAATGTCGTCGTGTCCGAACAGTCGGCTTATCAGTGAAAAACGCTTTTAGCTGCCGTGGTCCGGAAAAGCGACGATGGGGCAGCGGCCGCCGACAAAGCGGTCATTCAGCGCGACTTCTATTCTGTCTGAAAACCGACATTCGTTCATGTGCTGGAGTCTGGACCATATCGATGCGGGCTCGGTCCATTTGCCGAGCCCGCACTGAGACCTGGGTATGTTAGCCCAATTAGATGCTTTCGGAACCGGTGTAGCGCCAGTCGCGCCGCATTTTACGCGGTAAGGCACGTGTGAGTTGGCATTTTGACCAATCCAGCAGTTGCTTTTTGCGCGCCCTGAAATCCGGCTCGGATACTAGATGCGCATCACGATCACGGAACAGCTGACGAAGTTCTTCACCCACGGTGATGGGCCGAAAGACACGTAGTAAGAAAGGCAAATCCGTGCGGAGCGGCCTCACGGCATTAGAACCTTATCGACGACGTGGATGACGCCATTGGACTGGTTGACGTCTGCAATGGTGATGCGGGCCTTGCCGCTTTTCGTATCGGTCACCCACCAGGCACCCTTAGGATCCTGCGAGAGGGTGATGTCCTGGCCTTCGACAGTTTTGAACATCGCTTTGCCGCCGTGCATCTTCGCCATGGAAGCAATTTCCTTAGCGTTATGCTTGCCGGGCACGACATGATAGGTCAGCACCTTGACCAGCATGGCTTTGTTCTCGGGCTTCAGTAGATTGTCGACAGTGCCGGCAGGCAGCATGGCGAACGCCGAATTGGTTGGCGCAAAGACCGTAAAGGGCCCTTTGCCGTTAAGCGTGTCGACGAGGCCTGCGGCCTTCACGGCAGCGACGAGTGTCGTGTGATCCTTCGAGTTGACGGCATTTTCGACGATGGTCTTGGTCGGATACATGGCTGCGCCGCCGACCATCGGATTGGCTGCTGCGACGGCAAGCGTACCGATCGACGTCAAGGCAAGGATGCTTGCGATCCGCAGGGCTGTGCTAGATTTAGGCATGAAGACATGTCCTCTCTCAAACTCTCGCCCCCGGTGATGGAGACGAAACAGTTACGAGAGGGTAGCGGCCACGGATGCAGTCGGGCTCAGATTATGTTGATCGAGCCGGCGGCCACAGGCGCAGAGCTTGGCGCCTTGTGCGGGGCGCCCTCGCTCTTTTCGAGCGTGATGGCGAGTGTGGCGCCGTCTTTCAACAGGGGACGCAACTGCGGTGCGACTATGATGCGCTTTGAACCCGTCGCTGAGACAAGGCCGAGCGACCGTGGTACATTGTCCGCCGGGATAATCCAGAGTTCGGGCGAAAGCGGGCTTGACGGCATCTTAAGCGCTCGAATGCTGAGCTCGCCGCTGCTCATGTCGTAATTGACGGCGAATTGGTGCGCGTCCTCCCCCGTGCCCAGCTGTGCGATGGCGGGCTGGCCAGCGCGGGCAACCTGAGTTTGCGTCCGTACGGGGGGTGGCGCAGGACGGAACAGCGGGAAGATCGCAAGGCAAGCGGCGATGGCGCCCATTGCCAATGTGCCTAGTCGCCAAGCGGCCAATTTGCGCCGGATTGCGTCGGGCTGGCTCAAACTTGGCGCGCCGCTGGTCTGTAGCCGCTGCTCGATCGCGTGCCAGAGATTTGGCGCGTCGGTGTCGTCATAGCCATCGAGAAGCGGCTCGAAGCGGGCCTCCCAAGCGAGCACCTCGGACCGGAACGCTGGATCGGACACTTGCAGTCGAAGCGCGATGGCGTGATCCGCCCCGTCCAGGATGCCGAGTGCCAGTTCTGCTGCGAGCATGTCGCGCTCTTCCCGAGTGAGTGCTGCGTCAGCCATCGCCGATGCACTCCTTGAGCTGCGCGAGACCGCGACGGATCCAGCTCTTCATTGTGCCGAGCGGGACATTCATACGATGAGAGAGCTGCACATAGGTGAGGCCGCCAAAGAAGGCCGCGCGGATAGCGTCGGCAGGGTTACCGCCGAGTTCCTCCAGGCAATGGACGATGCGCGCCTGGCTCTGCGCCTCTTCGATCTGTTGCGGGGCGCTGGCGCGCGTGTCGGCAATCGAGCCAGCATCATCGATGACGATGATCGTCTGACGATTGGCACGACACCAGTCGATCGCTCCGTTGCGCGCAATGGCGCACAGCCATGTGATCGGACTTGCCTTGGCCGGATCGAAACGTCCGGCGCGCTGCCATATTTTGAGATAGGTTTCCTGCACGATATCCGCCGCCACGTCCCGATCCTGACAGATACGCAGGCAGACGCCGAATAGCTTCGCGCTGGTCATATCATAGACCTGCCGCAGCGCGGCTGGATCGGCTCGCGCGACCTGGGCCAGTGCTGCCACCAGCTTTTCGCGGTCACGATCGGCAGCCTCGGTCATATCGTTCGGCGGCTCTCCCAGAGCGCGAGAGCATAGCGACGTGTCACGTAATGCATAGGGAATTCAGATCGCAGCTGGCCGGACGCACCAGGAAGGGAGTGGCCGGCCAACCGCAGTAATAATCAGGCCGCGAGCGGCGCGAGGTGTGGGCGGCGCGTACGTAGTGCTGTGCCCACAAGGGCAAAGCCGATGATGAACAGCGCCCAGCTGACCGGTTCAGGGACGGCTGCCACTGCGCTGGAACTAGCTGTCACGAAGGACGAGCTGCCAGGCGAGAAGGTGTTCACCCGGTAGATGCCGTTGCTGCTCTGGTTGAAGAATGTAACCGTGTTATGATTGCTGCTGCCCGTGGTCTTAAATGTGACGCCCGTGCCATCAAGAAAACTTGGGCCAGTGGTGAAGTAATTGCCGTAACTGCCAGTTGGAGCGACGATGTCGAAGCCGTTCACCTGGCCGGTAATGCTGGCAATGACGTAGGCGGTCTGACCACCCACCATCATTGGGGTGTCAGACGTTGTGAAAACCCCGCTGCCGTTCACCGAGCCACCGAACAGGGGAGTGCTTGTCGCGAAGTTGAACATATACTGCGCGGCGTGAGCCGGCAGGCTACATGACAGGGCCGCAATCGCGACGAGCCCGCTTGCCTTTTTTAACATCAGTCGTCTCCCACATCTGTCGTCATGCAGGCGACAGAAATGTGCCCGCGTGATAGATACGGGCGTGGAGTTCGGGCGGACGCAGACGTGGTAAAATAAATGCTAATGGCGCTCGTTGCTTCTGGCATCCACTTCGAAGCGTCGCAAATCGCCAACTAGCCGTCGTTCGCGCGGCTGCGGGCATTCGCTGACATCTCCTGTCATTCATATGAATGAACCGGCTTCCCAAGGAGGTCAGGAAGCCGGAATTTTCAGATTTCGGTCCGTTCGGACAGCGTCAGAGCATCATCGATATCTACGCCGAGATATCTGACGGTATTCTCGATGTTGGTGTGGCCGAGTAGGATTTGCACTGCCCGAAGGTTGCCTGTGGCTTTGTAGATCAGTGCCGCCTTCGTCCGCCGCATCGAGTGCGTGCCATACTCTCGTTTGTCGAGGCCAATCGTTGACACCCATTCGTCGACGAGGCGCGCATATTGCCGTGTGCTCAAATGACCGAGGTAATCGATCCTGCTTGGGAATACGAAGTCGCGGATCGTCCCGCCGCGCCGATCAAGCCATGCCTTCAGGCTCTTGCGTGCCTCGGACATGATCTCGAATTGTACCGGACGACCAGTCTTTTGCTGGATGACAGTCGCGCGATCACGAAATGATCCTGCACTCATCAGGTCGCCGATCCTGATCTTGACCAGATCACAGCCACGCAGCTTGCTATCGATTGCCAGGTCGAAGAGCGCCCGGTCGCGTAGACGCTTATTTTCGTCGAGATAGAAACGGATGGCCCAGATATCGCGCGGCTTCAATGGGCGCTTTGGCCCAACATTCTGCCCTGCATTCCAAGGGCGCCGGTCATGTATGGCGGGATCAAGGTCTGAATGTCCCATGATAGTTCTCCGATGGCCAAAATTGGCCGGCCGGAAGATATCGGAACGTCACTATGTGCGGCGATTTGAGCCTCGCGACATCTTGCCAAATTTTGCCAAACCCGCTATATCATAGGCCATGTCAACGATGAACATCTCGCTTCCGGACGCGCTCAAAGCGTTTGTGGACCAGCAGGTAAACGTGCGTGGTTACGGCACGAGCAGCGAGTATGTGCGGGAGTTGATCCGCAAGGATCAGGACATTCAGCGCCTTCGCGAAATGCTTTTGGACGGCGCCAGTTCTGCAGCCACCGCGCCAGTCGACGCCGGATATTTCCAAGGCCTTCGTAACCGTGTGACGCAACGCGCGGGGGCGTGACTGCCAAACTTGTCATACCGCGCGCCAAAGCGCGGGAGGATGTGGACCTTGCGGTCGAGCATTACACGCACGAAGCTGGCGCGGAAGTGGTCTTCGGCTTCATTGATGCTCTTGAACAGGCCTATACATTCATCGGGGAAATGCCAGCGGCAGGATCCCCGAGGTGGTCTCATGAGCTGAACTTACCGGGGTTGAGGACCATAGGGCTGAAAGGATTCCCGTGGATCGTTTTTTATCTTGAATTCGAGACCTATGTAGATGTTTGGCGCGTGCTTCACGCCAAACGGGACATGCGTTGGAAGCAAGGTTTCGGTTACCCAATAGCTGCCGCTCATTCAGGTGAGCATTACTCACCAAATGTGAAACGGTCAGGTGGCAAAGAAGCCATCGTCATATTTGTTCACAAATGGGCTGCGTCTTGTTCGCCTGCGAGGTGCACGATGGCATTGGGGGCGCACATTCGCTTTAACTCTTAGACAGACGGTCCTCGCGCATTACAATTCCTTGATTGAGTAGGATTTCGAAGCGCTGTTCGTCGAGCGGCGGCGCGAAGAGGTAGCCTTGTCCCACCGAACAGCCCAGTGTCCGCATCATCACTCGATCGGCCTCAGTCTCAATGCCTTCCGCGACGACGCGCGCGTCGAGCGCCACTCCGAGCTTCACGATGCTTTCAACGATGACGTGCTTGACATGGTTGTGCGCCACTTCCCGCACGAAACTACGATCAATCTTTATCTCGCTGAGTGGAAACCGTTCGAGATAGCGTAGGTTGGAATAGCCCGTGCCGAAATCGTCGATCGAAATGCCGACCCCCAGGCGCCGCATATGTTCGAAGGATCGGCGTATATCGTCCGACTCAGGGGCCATCAGCTCTTCGGTAAGCTCCAGCGTCAGCCATTCGGCCTTGCACCCGGTTTCGTTGAGCACCTGTTCGACAAAGGCGACGACGTCCCTTCGCGTGAACTCCATCACCGACATGTTGAAAGCGAACCGGAGCGGTATCCGACGATTTTGATTGACCCGCGCTGCATACGTCGCGAGCGTACGCAGGCCCCACGCTCCGATCTCCATCATGGCGCCGGTCTCTTCAGCAACGGCGATGAACCGGCCGGGTAGCTGGAGGCCGAATGCGCCGTGGTCCCAACGGAGCAGAGCTTCAGCGCCGATCAGGTCACCGGATTGCAGATCGACCTGGGGCTGATAATGAAACAGCAGCTCGTCATTGGAAACGGCGGATTGCAGTTCGTTCGCGAGCCGAATGCGATTACGCGCGTCTCGGTCATCTGCTTCCTCAAACGGATGGGGGCCGTGGTCGGGCGTCGCTTTGGATCGTTGCATCGCCGCACCTGCATGCCGGACCAGTAGAAGAGGATCGGTTCCGGCGAGCCCGACAGCGAAGCCAGCGGCAAACTGCACTGTAAGCGATGCGCCAGGCAGGACAAATCGGGGTCTCAGCAAGTCGAGGACCTCATTGACGATCTTGCCCGCACGGCTGGCATCATCGAGCGCGAAGGCCAGGATGAAGTTATTGCTGCCGACGCGAGCGATAGCCAGGGCTGGCACAACAGCCAGACGCGCTGTCGCCGAACGAAGCAGCGCATCACCGACATCGTAACCGAAACCGTTGTTGACGTCACGGAACCGCAGGACGTCGAGCTTGATGACCAGCAAGGCGGAGTTCGCCGACATTTCGATCTGTGCCAGCCGGTCGAGCAACCCATAACGATCCAGCAGTCCGGTAAGCCGATCGACACCCGGTGCGTGCGTGACATCCCGGATCAGGCCCACGAAATGCGTGAGGCGCCCTAGGTAGTCCCGAAACGGCTCCAGACGCAAAGCATTGCGAAACATCGTTCCGTCCCGCTTGTAGTTGCGCAGTGTCACCGAGCAGGCGCGCGCCTCCGCAAGCGCAGCCCGTATTTCCGTAAGTTCCGGCTGCAACCGATCGCTTCCCTGGAGATAGCGGCAGTTCTTGCCGATGACTTCGTCAACAGAATAGCCAGTAATTTTTTCGAATACTGGGTTTACCAGGACTATGGGCTGCCCCCGGAGGCGCATGTCCGCGACGAGCAGGCCATCGCTGACATGATCGAGCGCAAGTTTGGAAAAGAGCTCTGTTACACACTGGCCTCTGCGCCCACCGAGGAGGCGAGGCCATCGCAGCAACGGGGAACCAGTTCTACCGGGCTCCACGATCGTGCCGTCGGCCGCATCGGGAGTCATCTCGCAAACAGGCTTTCGAGTTTCATCGCGATGAGCGCGTAAAGATCAGATCTCATCCCATGCCTCCGTGCTAGAGGATGATGCCGTGGTGCCGACGTTTCAATTTCAGCGGCGCGGCGTTTCGAGACAAATCGACGCCAGTTTCGTCGGGATACGGCAAACGTCTCGTGGCCTGGTCGAGCGGGTCACCAAGCTGCGATATCCGGTAAAGATATTTTTGGATTTACGTGTCGCTCTGAGGTGCGGGCGAAGACGCGTCGTCAGCAAGCGGAGGCATCTGACATGCAGCCTGAAGGCTACTTTCTATGAGGCGAAGATGCGCCAGGACCGTATTTTGCAGCTCGCTGCATGCCGACACGATTGCAGAGGCATATTCTTGCTGGGTTGCCCCAAGGTTTCCATCGAGCTTGAGAAGCTCAGCAAATCCCGTGATGTGGGTGAGCGGTGTCCTGAGATCATGCGACAAAGTGTGGAAGTAGGTATCGAAAAGAGAGTCCTTGCGGAGCGGAACATTTTGCCATTGCTCAACAGCGTTTTGTATCATTTGCTGAAATCTCCACGCTGGGGTGGCGAGACTGCCGCGCTTTATGTCTTTTCACTTATCGTGAGCCTGCGGGAACGAGTTGCCATCGCCTCTTGGCACCACGATGTCGTCCCGCAGCGCTGTTTTCAACTTCGCTGATGCGACCATTCAGGACAGAATAGCGGCTCTTTCGACGTTGATCGGCTCTCCGCCTCCGCTGCTGTGAAAGCGCATGCGATACTCCAGGGGCGTGACGCCCATCCTGCGCAGGAATGCCCGTCTGAGCGTAGTCGTCGAGCCGAACCCGGCAGTGTAGGCAATCGCTTTTATCGGAGCGGAACTTTCTTCCAGCAGTCGTCGCGCAATATCGATCCGGGTCAATTCGACATATGCGATTGGGTTCATGCCGAGTTCGGCGCGGAACAGCCTGGAGAGATGGCGCGAGCTTACGCCAGCAATCTTTGCAAGGGTTTCAAGGGTCAGCTTCGCGCGGGGATGTTCGAGGATGTGAAGTCTTATCTTGTCGATCGGGCTGTTGGAAACAGTTTGTGCGGTCAACAGTGCGCTGAATTGCGACTGACCGCCGGGTCGCTTCAAGAAGACGACCAGCCGCCGTGCCACCCAAAGCGCCAGTGCCCGCCCGTGATCCTCCTCGATCAACGAAAATGCGAGGTCTATCGCTGCGCTTACCCCTGCGGAGCTGAACACTGGTCCGTCGCGCACGAAGATGAGGTCGGGTTCCACCAGAATGTCCGGAAAGTCGGCGGCAAGGCGTGCAGCATACTCCCAGTGGGTTGTCGCACGACGACCCGCCAGCAATCCGGCATGAGCCAGCAGGAAGGCCCCGGTGCACGTCGATCCGTGACGCCGGGACTGCCGTGACTGCTCCCGCAACCAATCATTGACTGCTTCGCTTTGGGGCGACGGGACGCCATATGGCCCTGCTACAATCAAAGTGTCGCACGGCTCTGTCTCGTCGTAGATGCTGGCGTCAGGCAGATAAACGATGCCGGAGGCGCTTTGCTCCGGCATGCCCCATTCTGTCACCAGCTTGACGCGATAGCGATTACCGGACCCCATTTTGCAATTCGCTTCAAACAGCGCGTCTCGTACACCGGCTATTTCCAGCAGATGAACGTTGCTTGGGGCAAAGATTGTGACGAGCATGGCCTGAAGCGCTCCGCGGCGACGCAAGATCACCGATCAGAAACACGATACGCCTCGGGTGCTCAATTACCTACAACAATGGGGTCTGTCAGAGCAAATGCAGCTGCGGATGTCCGAGCGGCGCAGCTCGACATAGCATGTCAGCTTCTGCTGCCGTTACCCATGGCAGAGCATAGCTCTTTTAATCCCCTTGAACTCAGCCAGTGCGTACAGATGCGACCGACTTCGCCTTAATCTCGGACATTCGCTGGCGGATTTTGGCTTCCCGGTAGCTGCCGTCTGTTCATCGGCCCATATTGTGGAGGCGCAAATATTACCTGGCCGACAGACGATGCGAAGTGTTGCCAGGCATCCGCTTTTTCCGGTTCTTCCTCTTCTACAGGACTGATGATTGGGAGCCGAGAGTTCCAATCAGAAGGACCCTAAGACATGAACCAGCAAATTGGCCGACATCCTGACCCTATCGTTGATAGCCTGCGCCCCGGAACGCCAGATCCCGGCCACGGCAAAGATGGCGGCAAGCAGACGACCGAGATCATCGTAAATGCCCGCGAACGCTCGGTACGCGGCGAAAAAGTAACCTTCGAGCAAATCGTGCGCATCGCCTTTCCGCAGAACGAGCCGCAGCCCGGCCAACCTTTCGTCTACTCAATGACCTACCGGCGCGCCGCGTCGATCCCTCATGCAGGTGAATTGGGTCCCGGCGGCATCGTTACTGTGAAGAAAGGAACCATCTTCAATGTCACGCGAACCGTTCAGTCTTAGTCCTGACTTGAAGCGACTGCGTGACGAGGGATACGCCGTTCAGATTAAAGGCAATCTGCTCGTTCTGACCGGCGTGCCTTATGTCGACGCTGCTCGTGAGCTTCGCAGCGGGACCCTCATTTCGACGCTTGTCATGGCAGGCGATGTGACCTGCCGGCCCGATACGCATGTCGTCTGGTGGGACGGGGATTTTCCCTGCACTCCCGACGGCGCCCAAATCTACGCGCTGCGTCACCGGGATCAGCGTTGCGACCTCGGTCACGGAGTTAGCGCAAGTCACAGTTTTTCAAACAAACCTGTCGAAGGATATCAGGATTATCATCACAAGATGACGACCTACGTGGCCGTGATTTCTGGTTCGGCTGCGACGCTGGCACCGGGAGCGAATGCCCGTCCCTATGCGGTGCCCGAGCCCGAAGATGACAGCCCTTTTCACTATACCGAAACAGCGTCATCTCGTGCCGGCATCGGCGCACTGATGGATAAGCTCGCACCCGAAAGGATCGCGATCATCGGCTTGGGCGGCACTGGCTCCTACGTTCTCGACTTCGTGGCGAAAACGCCGGCTGCCGAGATTCATCTGTTCGATGGGGATACTTTTCTCCAGCACAACGCCTTCCGTGCTCCCGGCGCTTCATCGATCGAAGAACTTCGCAAGGCCCCGCTCAAAGTTGATTATTTTCAGCGCATCTACGGGCACATGCACCGTCATATCGTGCCGCATCCAGTGAAGCTGAATCCTGACACAGTCGATGCATTGTCCTGCATCAGCTTCGCTTTCATCTGCATCGATGACGGTCCCTCGAAACGGACCATCATCGACCGGCTTGAAGCGATCGGCGCTTCATTTGTCGATGTCGGCATGGGGCTAGAACTCGACCAGAGTTCGCTGGGCGGTATTTTGCGCGTGACCGCGAGTACGCCTGAAAACCGCAGTCATCACGGTCGTATCGATTTTGTCGGTGGCGGGGGCGACGATGTCTACGCGTCCAACATCCAGGTGGCAGACCTGAATGCGTTTAACGCATTGATGGCCGTGATCAAATGGAAGAAGCTTCGCGGCTTCTATCGCGATCTTGAGCAAGAACTGCACAGCACTTACACCACCGACGGCAACCTGTTGCTCAATGGCGAACGGCCGTGATCAAGCATTCCGCATTGGATCACCAGTTCGTCCGGGTTATCCCGGAAACCTTGGTGCCGGGGCAGCTCTACGTCGCGATGGATTATGGCATGGCTGTACATAGCTGCGCCTGCGGCTGCGGTGCGGAAGTTACGACGCCGCTTGGTCCGACCGATTGGTCGATAATCTACGACGGCGAAACCGTCACGCTACATCCATCAGTTGGCAACTGGAACCTGCCTTGCCGGTCGCACTACGTCATTCGCCGTGGAAAGGTTATCGAAGCGCCACCATGGACTCCCGAGCAGGTTTCGGCCGAGCGCGCACGTGATGCGAAAGCAAAGGCCGACCACTACAGCATAGTCTCGGATCCTTCGTCGGCGGCGTCCCCGGCGCCAGCTGTCAGCGGATGGCGCCGCTTGTTGCGCCTCCTCATTAGTCGCATCTGATCCTCTATTGCCCGGCCTCGTTGGCCGGGTTAGTCATACCGCTAGCTGCTTGCGTGATCGAACGGATCATGTTGGCTGCTAGGGGTTTGCACTCATGGCGCGCTTACAAATCAACGGCTATGTCCTGCCGGCTGAGCGCCGCGCCTTTGAAGCCTATGCCGCCCGCTTCGGGTTGGATGTCGCCACTCTCCTCCTCATACTTCTGATCCGCGAGCTGCGTGTTCGCCGGCTTGAGTCCTTGCGCGAACGCTACGATGTCGCCGCACTCGTCGAGAAGGAAAAAGTCACCGCTCATATCAAGGTCGACGCCATCAAGCGGGGCGTCGTCGATCTCGCGCGTGATAGCGGACTAAGTGAATCTCGCCTTTGCGCAATCCTTGTTAGAGCCGAGCTTGTGGAAACTTGGTTCGACTCGATACTTTCTGTGTGACTCAACTTGAGTCATATGAATTTCTTCGATAGAGGTATGGAAGGGGTAACAATGAATGAGGAGATGAGGCTATGGTCGCTCTGAATCCTCGAGTCAGCAAATTCCGGATCGGCGATCTCGCGCTGGACTCGGCACTCGAACTTGAACGAGCGCGTATTGGCGGCACCTTTACCGCCGGTCCTCTCGAAGCTTTGGCTGACGCGTTGCAACAAACTTCGTTCGATCCGCCGCCGGGCGTGATGGTTTCTTCGATGCGGCCAGGCTATTTCGAGCCTTTCGATCGGGTGCAACGCAGTCGCGCGCCGTCGGCCGAGCGGAGCACAGACGACATTCGCAACCTTGTGGAATGGGCTGTGACCGAGTTGAAGCGGGTCGCAAAGACGAGCGGGCGTGACGAGCAAGCCGGCGAACTCGTCAACTTCTGTGTCCAACTGCATCAGGAATTCGTCGGGCGACCGGCTGCGGAGGCAAGATTTGGCCGAGCACAACGAAGCATCCCTTCTTCGGCTGGCATCCGCTAAGCGCCGCGTCGCCGCTTTTCTCAAGCAGGTTGCCGAGCTGAGAGCATCGAGCTTCCCGCACGATGACGGCGACGATGCGCTCGATGCGATCGAGTCGGTATTCATAAAGGAACAGGCACGTCTCGACATACCGCCGGGCGTGCAAGATGCCGTTATCGACGAGATGTGTCTGCACGTCACCAAGCAGCTATCGGCCCATACAGACATTCTCGGCTTCATCTTGCGCTCAACCAACGTACGCAACCCGTTCGAACTGCATTTTGCGCTGGCGAAGCTCGTTAAGATGGCGATCGGCAACGAGGTTCAGGTCCTGATCTCGTCCGAATGGGACTTCATTCCTTTCACCTATCCGATGAGCCTTGAGTTTCTACCAACCTTTGTCCTGATCGGAAGTCCCGCGCCGGAATCCGGTAATGTTCTTATAGCCCCGTTGGCCGGTCACGAGATTGGCCACACCGCATGGCGCGAATATGACTGCGTGAACGCCTTCGTCGCGCAGGTTTCTATCGAGGTTGACGCAGCGCTAAAGCGCCACCCTTTGATCGAAAAACGCCTGCTCCAAGAAGCTCAGCTTGACGTCCTCGGTCGCAGCCTCATTGTTGATCGCTGCGGCGACAGCGCCCAGATGCAACTCGAAGAGATATTCTGCGACCTGTTCGGTCTCTTCGTTTTCGGGTCGTCCTATATGTTCGCCTACGATTACTTTCTGGCGCCGGGCGACAGCAAAAGTTTCCTGGACTATCCGCCTGACCATAAGCGCATGACCATCCTAGGTAATGCGGCAACTGAAAAAGGCATAGCGTTCGATCGGCTGCTGCTTGAGCGCTGGCAGACTGCGACGATCGACGCCAGTCAACGCGACATGGAGACCATTGTCGGCGAGGTCGTCGATACACTCGTTCCCATGATGCGAGACGCTCTATTCGCCGAGCTTGAACACCGGCAGATCCCGCGACCTGACGCGGCACGTATCGCTGCCATACGCGGCGCATTCGACCAGCTCGAACCCTATGCGGAGCGCGCAACGCTCGCCGAAGTCGTATCTGCAGGCTGGTCCTATCTGCGCGACAAGAAGGGTCTGGCAGACAAAGCGCAGTGGAGCGAATACGAGGTGCTCAGCGACCTGATGCTTAAATCGATCGAAGTCGCCGAATTTCTGGAGAGGTTGGACAGCGATGCTTAGCGCCTCTGAAATCGTCAACCGCTTGAAATTGGGAAGTGGTCACCCGAACCGATTATCGATCGTGCCGTGCCCACAGCTGGAACGCCTTGAGGAGCGTGGAGGGACGTCCATCGACTTGCGGCTAGGACGATGGTTCCGGTCGTTCAAGCAAAGTCAGCACAATCACTTTCAACTCTGGCGTGATAGTGATGCCAAGAAGACTTCGGCTGATCAGGGTGCGCTTCGTTCCAAGGAACATTTCGTCCGCTTCGGTAGCGAGTTTGTCCTTCACCCTGGCCGCTTCGTGTTGGGCGTCACTCTAGAATGGCTCACCTTGCCCTCGACACTGTCGGGCTACGTGACCGGCAAGTCGTCATTGGGCCGGCACGGCCTAGTGATCGAAACCGCGGCCGGCCTCCATCCCAATTTCTCAGGTTGCCTTACATTGGAGCTCGCAAATGTCGGCGAGGTGCCGCTAACCATCTCGCCTGGCATGGAAATCTGCCAGATTTTCCTGCACAAAACCGATGGCGGTGAAGGCCACAATCCAGGCACCTTCTCCGGTCAACGCAAGCCGTCAATTCGCATGCCATCGGAAGACAAGGTGTTTGACCGGCTGCGCGACTTCGATGCCAGAAGCCGCGCAGCCGCAGGCCGGTCTTAGCCCTGCAAGGAAATCAATGCTGCCTGAGCCTCGGACGACAAGGTGGAGTTCGCGACAGCATCCGCAAACTTCTCGCGGGAATAGCTTACCGCCGCACCGCGACGAGGCGAGCTGAATGCCAGTTTGGGCTGTCGCAGCGGCCGTGACCAGGCCTGGAAGACCCGCTCTTCTGGCACGCCGATGAAAGCCGCGATCCGCCTCGTGAGTGGCATTGGTATCGAGCTCGGTTCGATGCGACGATCATCAAGCTTACGAGCAAGCATCAGATCAAGACCGCATGCGTCCGCCAATTCATGAAGACTCCGGCCCACCGCCACACACATGCTGTTCAGCGACAAGCCCCGGACGCGCGGCATAACTGGGGCGCCGGCGTGGGCGAGCTGCTCGCGCACCTGCACGCCGAGCTTCGAGGACAAATCTGCGACCATGGCCGGAGAAAGTGTTTCGGCTTCCGGCAGGACCTCTTGTTCTGCCCAGATCACCGAAAATCGCAAGATCTCGGGCTTGAACGTGGGAAAGCGATCGGCGAAGGCGAGGGTCGCCTCGCGCGTCGGTGCTGCGACCTCGTCCACGAACCGGGTCAGGATGTCCTCCAGCTTTTCGGTTGAATTGCGGATCATGTTCAATTCCTTCGGAACGAGGCAAGAGCGGCTTCGGCCTTGCTCAGCCAATTTCTAATCGTGCGGGATGACTTGCCGAAATATCCCGCCAGACTCGGATCATTGGGATCCTCTTCGTCAGGCGGCTCCGGGCCGATCTTCCATCCTTGATAGTGTCGCATCACGAATACGCGGCGCAGATGTGGGTCGAGAGCGCGCAAACCCTCAGCGAGCTGGGCAAACTCCTCGGGAGAGAGCTGGCCATCGGGAGCACAAGCCATTGCGGCGTCGTTTTCTTCGTCCAGCTGGTCGAACCGAGCAACGAAACTCCGCTGCTCCACACAGGCGGACAAACGGATCCGTTTCAACACCATCCAGAAGCGCACCTGGGCAAAGTCGCTGCGATCGTCATCCGCCAGCAAGAGTTCGGTCAGCCGACACAGAACAGTCTGGATAATGTCCCGTCGTTCCTCTTCATCAAAGCCCTTCAAACCGGCAGCCACAGGGGCTAGCGAACGGTCAATAAGAACCTCCATAAGGTCGGCGACGGTCGTCCCATCATGCTCGGCCAAAGCCCTGCGCACGAAAAAGACCAAGGCTTCCGGCGACAAAAAAGCCTGGTCGTTCGCGACATTGATTTGCGCCCGGGCTACGAGATCGTGCGACGACAGGTCAATCGCAGCCTCGATCTGCCGAATGGTCTCGGGCAAACGGCGATATTCCGCATTACGCGTCAAGGGCTTGAGTATCACCTCACGTGCAGACCGGACCCGTGTTTCAGCTCTGGCTGACATTGCTCGTTTCTGCTCCATTGCCACAATCATGACTCTAGTCCGGGCTGCGAGCAAAAACCGGAAGAAAAAAAGCGATTGCGTCAGCCGGCACTCAATTATCGATAAATTTCAGTAGCCAGCCCCTAAGGACAGCGATGCCGATTGTTATGATGTGTGCGGAACTCAGCCGAATGAATAGCCGCCTCGGTTGCTGAAGAGCGCTCCCGTCCGAGGTCCTAGCCGGGACAGCGGAGTCCGGGCGCACGCACGGAGGCATCGATCGAACAGATATAGAGCGGCGACCGCGGCGACCGCGGCGACTATTCTGGCGACATATCGCTTGCATACCGAATGTTGCGAGGCTGGAACGTGAGTATTGGAAGGGTGGGAACTTGCGCGCCTGCCTGACCAACTAAAGAGGCAACAAGTGCCCGAAAGTAGGGATAGGCCGCGAGCTTACCCACTCGATCCATAAACAGCTCCGCCATATGTTGGTCACATCCTCCTTCCACGTGATAGCTCACAAAATAGCGCGCCCCGACATGAACGACCCGCTTTCTTCGACGGCGAGATACGGCCTCGAAACGAACGAAGCCCTTAATCACACCACCTTCTTCGACTGTCACTTCAACCTCATACGGCCGCAGCGTATGATTGAGCGGCCCGTCGTCAGAATCGAGTGCCTGCGGGCTCATATCGAAACGCGATTCGGTCATCCAGATCCCCCGAAGCGTAGCCCGGCCTGTAAGCGCATTGTAAAGCTTGGCATCTACTGGAGCTTTGGCGGACATCGAGCTCAACCTACCTTCGACAAATGTGACTCAGCGTCAAACCACTCGTTTGATCGAGACGAACGTGGCTCGACCTCTGCATGTCCAACCTCGACGACGTTCGCGCGCGCGACGGCAAAGGGAGTGACGTCAGTTGCTATCATCGTCCATTCCGTCTCGCTGCTCGGCAGGCCGGCGTCGTGGCCTGCAACGGCGCGTTCGAACTCGCGCCGGGACATGATCACGGGCTCTTCGCCAAGATGGTGATAGATGCGTGCCACGGTGCGGATCGTGAGATTGCTAGCCTCGTCTCCGAACATTTGGCTGATGCGAGCGACGCTCACGCCAAGCCGGAGGGCAAGATCTCGATATCGTAGCTGCTTCTCGTTCAACAGACGCTGCATTTGCGTCTGTGCCATCAACAGAAACGCTTCTTCGAATAGCCTGTCTTCGCAGTCGAGCTCTTCGCGATTGGTCGTTCTGGCCATCATGTGCTCCTTGGTGGCTTGACGGATGAAAGCGGTAGCTGCCCCTGCCGGGCATCTGTCTGAACGACACGGCCTCGAGGCGCGGGGGGCAAGCCTCCGGGATCGATGGAAATTGAAGTCACGAAAAAGATGCGGTCGCTCGCATGCCCCCGCACGACAACGCCCCGCGCCTCAAAGGCGCCTTGGCGAGCAGCTCCTGGGATTTGAGCGCTGCGCGGCAGCCAGTGGAAGGCGCCAGCGGGAAGGTCCCGTTCCCCATGATCGCAGAAATGCTCGAGCATGACGATCAGCCGGGCCCTAGCCGTGGGGCATCCAATGGCAGCAAAAACGTTCCACTCCGCATCGCGCATGGCCAAGCTCCAGCGACGCCCTGTGATTCGCGTCGTTGCCAAGCCAGCCTCGATTTGAACGTCTCGACGCGGCATCGCCCCGACCCTTCCGGGTTAAGATAGAGCTTAATTCCCAAGCGGTCCAATGGTTTCATGATAGCCATCGCCTATTTTGTATGTAGGCTTGAAACTGAACACAGAGTTAATGTATATCTTAACTCTGAAAGGGGGCGGTACAGGGGCAATGACCCCGGAAAGGTGAAACTATGAGTTGGTCCAAGTCTCGCGCGAACGATCGCATCCGCAAGTTCCGGGAGAGCGCGCCCGAGGTGAAGGTAGAGCGTTACGCCGACGAATATCTCCCCCGGTTCGTTCGCATGCGTGACTTGGAGAAGGCCCAGGGGCGTACCGGCCCGGAAAATCCCCCGTTGTTCGATCTTCCTGACAGCGCCGCCATCCTCGTCGATACGGTGCAGGTCTATGTCCGGTTGCTCAACTACGACGACTTCCGTCTGGATCAGGGGCGTGAGACACCGGCAAGCCATGCGCGGGGCCTGGCAGTGCTCCACACCTTGTACGGCGCC
Organism: Sphingobium sp. B10D7B; assembly: GCF_025961955.1. NCBI lineage: Bacteria > Pseudomonadati > Pseudomonadota > Alphaproteobacteria > Sphingomonadales > Sphingobiaceae > Sphingobium > Sphingobium sp. B10D7B. The sequence continues at coordinate 81,747 of NZ_JAOQOQ010000001.1, read as the reverse complement.
GCCGATCGCATGGTCGAAGGCGCCGGAGCCCACCGTGTCGACTATCACGGCGCCCGCCTCCACGCTGTGGTGATCGAACCGCGGGGAGAGGCGTCCGTTGGAGAGCGCGTCGCCGCTGCCTTGGACCTTGCCGAACAGATGGTCGAACTGGCTCGCCTTGGTGGCCGCCAGTTCCTGGGTGATCTGGCGCCCCAACTGCGGTTCCGCGTCGGTATCGATATTGGCCCTTGCGTGGCCATCAATAGCGGTCGGCGGGATGAACGCGAGCCTATGTTCATCGGAGGTGCCGCGAACCACGCGGCAAAGCTCGCGATGGGCGATACCGAAGGTATTTATCTGTCGGATCGTATCCGCGGTCTGTTTGGACTGCGCCGCACTCCGACGCTTCCCGAGGAACGCTCGGTCGCGGCGACGCCGCTGGACCTGATGTCGCTCCGTGCTGCCGCGGTGGACAGCGGCCGTATCGTGGCAGCATCTGTCCGCTTCGACGAGTGGGTCGGAGACTCTACGGAACGTCGCTGGACTTCGCTCTCGCCGACTGACTTCACCTTCCACCAGCACACGCCGCCCCTGCGCTCAATCGATTACGGTGCGCTTTCGCCAAGCCGTTCGATCCGCATGCCTCTTGCAGCCATCTTCGCTGACCTCGACAAATATACGGCCTATGTCGACCGTTGCATGGCGACAAATCGGCTCGGTGAAGCGGTTCGACTGCTGCATGTCCTGCGCTCGGAAATGAACGCCGTCGTCCAATCCGACTTCGAAGGGAGGAAAGTGCGGTTTATCGGAGACTGCATCCTGGCGATCCTCGCCGAGGGCGACGCGCGAGAAGTCGACGTCTGCGCAACCGTCAGCCAAGCGGCGTTGTGCGCGGGCGCCCTACGTTCCTCTTTCGACCTTTGTGGAGAGATCATGCCCGAAGCGCGAAACCTGGGCCTTGCGATCGGCTTCGAGACAGGTTGGACGCCGGTGTCACGGATCGGCATTCGTGGCGATCGGGCAGTGCGGGTCGCTTCGAGCCTTGCCATTCGCGAGTCTGAGGCCTGCCAGCGCGACTGTGATGGGCATCAGACGCGCATCGGGCCGAACGCCTATGCCAACGCTAATCCGGCTGTGCGCTCTTTGTTCGGTCCAGGGCGCACTGCTGATGATCTGGTCTATGACGATGTGGCAACCGGTATTGAAGGAAAGCGGGTCGCTGCAACCGTCGCCGGCGCCCCGGCGGCGCGCGGAGGTGCCGGAATCCTCGCTGGCACCGCTGCCGCGGCCGTCGCAACGCCAGCGCGTGCGTATTTTGAGGAGTGAGCATCGAAGCCCAACTGCGGAATGCGGCACCGAGTTGGGCGGCCCTTCTGGCCGTCGGGCCGGACGGTGTTGATTGGATAGTAGCGCCCCCGCTGCCGAGCGGCAGCGCCACTCCCGCCATCATAGTTCGCGTTGGAGCAGATAAGTGGTTTCTCTTTGTGTCCGAGCGCACTCCTGGAGAGAAGCTCCCACAGCGTTGCCCCGAACTGCATATCAATCCAAACTCTCGGTTCTGCTTGGGGCGGGCCAGCTATCACGTCGATCGCCCCGCCGAGGTTGAAGCGTTCTGGCAGGCTCTCGGCGAGTATCTTGTCAACCAGCATCACGCCGCTCGGCGTCGGCGTTGGCCCGCTGGCCGTTGGTTGTCCCATGGTCCGGATGCTGCCGACCGTCAGGCGGAGGTGGAGGCCCTCGCCGCTGCGCACGGCCTTGACGCTGAGTACGCCGCTTGCATGGAGAATGATGAGGGCTGGATCGCTGAGAAGGTGCGCGCCGGCGGACGCATAACGATGGGTCAGGAGTGTCCCAGGGGATGCGTGGACGGCGACGGAGAGCCGGTGCCGTTTCGGAAATGCGACAGACGAGCAGTGCTGCAGCGGATTTTGAAGCTAGAGCTGGCACGGCGTGCTGGGGAGCGCAGCTTCTTCCAAGCACTCCGGGGCCGCGGCATAAGCTGCTGCGGGCGCATCGATGGCTGCCCGTTAGCGCACGCGAGGACGAAGCAATGACGGATAGGATCGAAAACTTCCGCAACGAAGACGACTTGATTGATGCGCTTCTGGGACAGAAGGTCATCCGTGATCGCGATGTCGCGACAGCCTTGGCTCGCGCTGGAGAACTGATCAGCTTCGCACCAGGTGAAGAATTGATCCGGCAGGGCGGAAACGACACCCATTGTTACTTCATCCTGGCGGGTGAGGTTTCGATGACGGTCAAAGGCGAGATCCTCCCCTACGGACGTGGGGCGGGCGATCTGGTCGGCGAATTCACCGCGATCAATCCGAAGATACAACGCACTGCAACCTTGACAGCGCGGGAGGAAGTCGTCGCTCTTCGATGCGATGCAGCCACTCTCAAGGCAGCTGGCAAGGAAGCCCCCGATCTTTGGCGTCTGCTTGCGGTCGAGCTGACCCATAAGGTCGAGCAACGCAACCAATTGATCACGGTGACCAACGAGCGGCCGAAAATCTTCATGATCGCGGCCGAAAGCCGTCGAGAGATCGCCGACGAGCTTAAGCTCGCCCTGTCGCGCGACTATGATGTTGAACTGTGGAGTGAGGTAGATCTGGTGCCGCCGGGCGGTCACGTGCTCGATACCCTGCACGAGAAGGCCCGCGAGGCCGACTTTGGCATCGTGCTCGCGCACCCGGACGATCTTGGTGAGAGACGCGCCCATATGACAGACGAGGAGTGGGACACCATTCGGTTTGAGCTGGGCTATCTCATGTCGGAACTAACGCGGTACCGCACGCTGCTGATGATTCCCGATGGGGGCAATGGCACACCGCAGTTGTTCAAGGGCGTGCAACCTATGACCTATCGTCTGCCGAGCGGCGACGTTCCACTCCAAATCGCCTTGACCCAAGCGGTCGACGCCATTCGCGAGATAATCGCCTCACGCAAGGTCCGTTCCCGCCTTAGGAATGTTAAGTGAGGTTCGTCTCCGGTGAGTATAAATGACTAGCAGTGGGATTCTGGCGATGAAGATCATGTACGTCTCGAACAATCCGGAGCAGGCGGACCCGCTCCAGATTGAGCAGGAAGTGCAAGAGCTTCAGGAAAGCCTGGAGCGGAACGCGGATAGCGAGCCCATCGTGTTTCGTGTCTTCAGCGCATTGCCGGTCGAACGTCTCGCCGAGACTGTACGGCGCGAGCAGCCCGACATCCTCCATTTCTCGGCGCATGGCGAGGAAGGGGCCCTAGTACTCGGGCATGCCGAACTTGATGTCGTCGAAGTCGATGGCCCCCGTTTGGCAGGCTTGCTCAGCGGGTGTCCCAAGAAACCCAAGCTAATCGTGCTGAATGCCTGTTCGTCAAACCAGATGGCGGCCAGCTTGGCGGCAGCTGGAGGGGCGGATTTTGTCATTGGTACGGATGCCCCCATTATGAACGCGGCAGCTCGGGCGATGGTAACCACGCTTTACCAGCAATTGGCCAACGCAGCGTCGATCGCGCAGGCTTTTCGTGTTGCCTGTGCCAATCTTCACGTGATCAGTGGGGGCGCGACCAACGCCTCTCTACACGCCATGGTCGCGCCCGAGGGCGCCGAGCATGTGTGCCTAGTGGACCCGTTTCGGATTGTCGCGTGTTTTCCCATGGTAGAGAAGTGGCTCGATCATTCGCTGCAAAAGCCGGACACAAAGTTCAGGCCCGAGATGCCTGAGGTCCAATTTGGTATCGCCGGGGCTCCAGTGGCTGCACGGCAGACCGTCTTCTTCACGGACGATGAGTCCGTCCGGGATCAAGGAAACGGCTTAGAGTCAGCTCGCAGCTGGATCATTGAGAGCCAGCCCGTGGACGGGGAAATCTGGCTGGACAGCTATTACGCCTATTATGGCGAGATGAACTGGTTCGCCGCTGTCACGACGACCGATGGTAAGGTTGTGAGTGCAGCTTCCAAGATGACCACGGCCTTGGTTCGCTATTATTTGGAAGAGCAGTGGCGTGGCACGTTACCAGACGAGATCGATGCTGTGGTGCGCCGCGCAATCGGCTTCCTTGTGGCCAGTGGCGGTGGCCGCCGTGGACGAGGCGCGCTTCCGCGTTAACCGATGCAATTCAGCCACCCGAGATCTTCCCGGCGTCACACCACGAAATAGGGCCGAGTTCATGCTCCCATTATTTAGATCGTTTGACTGAAGGCAGTGGGTGCGGTCTGAGCCGTTGGCTATCAGATATCGATCAGCAAAATCCCGTCTGGGCCGGCAAATTCAGTCGCATAGCCATATTTCGCACTTAACGGTGCATCGTCCCAGGGATCGGTGCGTGGTGTCCGATAGTTGAAATAGAGCGTCTTCATGCCGTCGGGCGCGAAGCGCAGCAATCGTGCGATAGCCTCTGGATCGGGATGTCCGTGACGCTTCCCGTTGGTGGAGATCAGAAAGCGACGGCAGTCTAGCGCCTCGACGACTTCGCGCGACGTGTTGCCATGACTTCCATGATGCGAAACCTTGAAGAGGTCGACGGTCAATCGTTTGCCGGGAGCCAAGAGCGCGCAGAGCGATTTTGCCAGGAGGTCGGGATGAGCGTCTCCCGCCAAAAGAACGGATTTGCCATTCCACTCGGCCAGAAACGCGATGCTCGACCCATTGGGTGGTTCGGGATCGGTCGGGGTCGGCGCAGACAGCGTCTCGATGTCGAGCACCGTGGGCATAGCCTTACGGCCCATCCTCTGGACTCCGGAGGCCGCCCGCAAAGCTTTCGCCGCTGCCTTGGCGGCGTCGGCGGTCCGCCAGGCGGTCCAGGCTTTGCGCATCTTGGCCAGTTTCTCAGCGTCTGGGGAGAGAAGTGTAATGGTGAGACCGGCCATTTCGAATGGCTGAGGCTTTGCCTCGATCGAGGCGGCGTTGCCATTGAACGCCTCGTTTAAAGGCCACCCCAACTTACCCAGCAGTTCGGAATATTCATCTCCTTCGCCGGGGCTGAAAGCCTGTATGCGTCCTAACTGGTCAAAGCCGTTGAACCAAACGTGCTTGGGAGCGAGCGGCAGATCCGGATCTTTGGCGATCTTGAGCACGCCTTCGATATGATCGGCGTCGACATGCGTAAGCACGAGCAGCTCGATCTCCTCGCCTGCGTCGCGGATCTCGGTCAGCCGGGCTCGCAAATGCGGATAAGATGATGCGCGGCCGCCATCGATGATGATATGCCGGAACGGTGCTGCTTCACCATAGCTCAGAAGCAAGCAGTCGCCATCGTCGGCCGGAAAGACGGTCAACCGCAACATCAGGATTTCGCCTCTGGGAAGCGCAACACAGTGAACATCTGTTTTGGGTCGCAGCGGGCCGCGATAGGAGCGACCGCAGCCAACATTTCGGCCGCCTCTGGATGCTCCTCCGCGAATAGCCCTAGCATATCGCGCATCAATTGTACCCCGGCGCTGTAATAGGGCACACCGGCATTGTATGAGCGTTTAAGCGCAGATAATGCCTCAACGCTCTCGTCGCTATTCTTCGGGCGCAGCATGATGCGGCGAGCGTGGACGATCCCGCCATCCGGTAGCCACGGAAAGCGGTTCATGATGTTGGGCAACCAGGAATCCCAGCGTTCTTGCTCATACGGGTCGAAGATGGCCAGCCCCACATAGGCGGCGGCGCAGGCACCCAACGGGTTTGATGCCTTCTCGTCGATTGTGCGCTCGATAAGACCCGAGCGTTCCAGCTGGCTGACCAGTGGCCTGAGGGATGTCAGCCGGCCGCTGTCCAGATAGGAGAGCAGCCCGTCGAGGCCGGCGTCGTTGACAGCCACCGATGACGCGGCGCGGCCACCGAGCGTGGCGTCGACGAGCAAATCGATCGGGGAAAGTCGCAGCGACTGTGCGCATCGCCACGGTGCCGGAAGCGACACTGCTTCGGTAGACGACCGGGTCCGGACCAAAGCCCAGACGCGCCCATTCCCTGGAACCTCGCCCGCGATGTCCGGCGCAAGCCGCCAGATTGACGCTTGGTCGCGACTGTTCATGGGATGGGGTTGCGTCCAAGCTTCTTTTTGGCCGTTCCACGATCGTGGGCCGGCCGCGAGCCGCGTCCAGCTCGATTGGCCTTCAAATGCGCCGGGGCCGGTCAGACACATCTCCGGCACACCGATGGCGGCGGGTGGTCCGCTGTTGGCAAACGCCCTTGGCGGTTGAGATACGGCGCGGGGGCGGACGGTCGGATTTGCCTTTGCCCGGCTCGATCCTACCGCATTACCACCGCGCTTCATGCGCGCCGCATCGCTCCTAGACCTCTCCGTCTTCGGCGTTGCGCCCTGCGGCTTGCGGGGGGCCTTGGGTGGCGTGCGTGTAGCGGTCACGCGAGGTGCTTGTGTTGCCGCCGTCGTTCGTGCGCCGATTGCGCTGGTGAGAAGATCGAGTGGGCTTGCGCTACCCAAGGCCGCTTGCAGGCTGAACCCAGCTGCATCGCCACTAGGCGTGAGGAAGGTCATGGGAACGGTCGCGCCGGTCTCGACTTCGCAGGCCTGTTGCAGAATGCGGCCGTTTGGCAAGAATACCTGCACATTATAGAGACCGGGTTGAACGGACACGTCGGTTCCCGCGGCGTTTTGCGCGGCAACGATCAAGTCTATGCTACCGTCGTTGCCAGCCGCCTCATGATCGAGCGCTTCGATACGCGCCACAACGTCATAGGTGCCAGCGCTTCGATCCGATCCGAGCATTCTCAGGTTGATCGCTCCGTCAGCCATTGGGCCTCCGTTCGATGGGCAGGCATAAGGGCGCCTCCGGCGGATGCACGATCAGCGTTCCTTCACCGCTCATATAGGGGCTGGTCTCGCCGAACACCGCAGAGAAGCTGTATTTGTCGTTCTCGAGCAAGAACTCGAGTTCATTCCGCTCCGGATGTTCGTCGGGATCGTGGTCCAAATCAACCGCAACATCGATGCCTCTCAATCCGGTCAACTTGAACTTGCTGTGCCACGCCTCCTCCGGATTGCAGGTAAGATAGACCGGCACCTCGATCCGCGCGGGTTTGTGAATCTTAAACCGGCCCGATCGAATACGATCCGGCTCTTGCTCTACGCCCTCGGCTTTCGCCAAGCGCGGCGTGTAGGTTCCCAGCGCGTTCTGTAGCCCGTCGGTGCCAACCCACATGCCATATTCAATCTGCGCGCCACCACCGGCCAAGGCCCTTAGTAGCGCGTCGGCATACACGCTGACCCCATCAATACGGCCATAGCTTGGCGCGAGGGTAGAGGTTGCAAGGTGCACGCTCTGCTTGGCGGGCATGCCGCCCCGAGTGATCAGCTTCGATGGAGACAGTGCCGAAAGGCCCGCACCGTTGAAGGTCGCCAGAAGGTCGATTGTGTCATCGGGCGTGCGGCATGCATCAGCCAGGAAGATCTGATACTCGGGTATCTTCGTCTGCATCGCCGAGCAGAGGTTGTCGAAGTTGATGGTCCCTGCGAAGCGGTCGTCCGGCTCCTCGCCATAATCGCGGCAAAGCAGGACGCTGTTGCCCGCAAAGATACCATGTCCACAAAAATAGAAGATCGTCATCGATTCCCGATGCGTCGATGCGCGGGCCAGCCAAGAGCGAATGGCAGCGACAACTTCTTCTGCGGTGCCGGATGGCAGCGGAGCCCCAGCGTTTGTCGCCGCCTCGTGAGCATAGATGAACGGATCGGGTGCCGACACGACCATCGCGACGCTGGCGAGCGGCCTGTCTCCATTGTGAAAATTGCCGTCGAGCAGCCAGTCGGCGATTGCCTTCACCGACTTGGCTGGCGCATCGAGCTGTTCCATGGCATCGGCGACGTCGAGATTTTCGGAAGATCCATCGACAAGATAGTCGTAGGTGCCGACCCCGACGAGCAGGACGTGCGTGCCCGGGCCCTCAACGTTCTCGTCGACAAAAATCAAATCAGTGTCAGCCATGGGGCGTCCCATTCTCGGCTGCAGGATCGCGCGTGCGAGCGACCTTGTATTCTCTCGGCAGATTGACCGGATGATAGCCGGTGCTCAACCGATCGATCACGGACTCGTGAAGGAAGGCGCCCTCCTCGATTTTTCGAGGCTCTGACAAGGGAAGATAATAGCCCTGTCGGTCGGTCTTTTCGGGCCACCGACGCCACTTTTTGTTCTTGGGGACGAGCTCCAGCAGTTTCCAGAAGCCTTTCATCGAGTTGTGGATCGGCGCGTGCGCGTTGGGCGCGACGTAATCCCTTTCTCCATCGGCAATGTCTTTCCCCAACGCCAAGTGATCGAACATGGCTTGATCGATCCGCAGCCCATGCGCTTCCGCCTCGCGCGCCATCCACGTTAGCGCGAACTTTGCGGCGTGACTTTCTGACTCGGGATATCCTCCGCCGACGTCGGAATGGTTCCCAGAGAACCAGACGGTCTGCTGGTCCTGGAGTACGATCGACTCCTCGGGGGCCAGCGGCCGATAATCTTGCCTCTTCCCCCAAGCATAGAGCCGGAACATGCTTCTGCGCTCGTCGATGGCCGCTGCCTGTCGAAAGGCACGGACGCCGGGATTGTTCTTCGTATAGGGAAGGTAGGAGAGACCGGGCATATAAAAGCGGTTGCGGCGGGGCACGATGACCGAAGCGACCGTGTCCCAAACGCCGAGGAAATGGACTGTCGCGCTCTGGCCGCCAACCACCCGCCGAAACTGCCGAGGAATACCGAGGTCATTCTCGCTCGAAGCGCGTTTGTAGGCCGTCAGGGCGTAACGCGCGAGATTGAGCTGTTCGACACGCAACAGTCCAATCATCTGGACTAGCCCCGCTACCGCCCGAGCGGTGTAGGCGCCGCGACTGAACCCGAAGAGGAATATGCGGTCACCGTCCCGGTAATTTCGGCAAAGGAATTCATAGGCATCGAGGATGTTGTCGTCGAGCCCCCAGCCTGTCGTCAGCCCGAAGAAGACGTTCCAACCCTGACGGAGCCGACCCCAGTCGTTGGCGAGCCCGACCGTACCCACGCCGGGATCGTAAAAGACCATTTGCTCGTCATTCTTCTCGGCGAAGCGATATAATTTGAGGACATTGGTAAGGTCCTGCTTCACCTCGTTGCTTGTGCCGTCGCACAGCAGGACGAGATTGCGACCCGCCCCACTCATCGACCGCTCCGCGACGATTGAGCGACCCACTCCCAGCTGGAAAACCCATCTGCCACTGATCTTCTCATTAAATTCGCCATGCACAATCGTCTGCACCATGCATCAATTGTCAAGCACAGACCAATCCTATTTGATTCGGACCGAACCGGCGCATTTTAAACTCGGAAGAGTTTTGTGGATTGCGTTCAAATCCGGGAATTACTGAAAGGCATGACTTCAACTTCGCGCATCCACCTTTGCTAGTGCCCAACTGTTCGGATCCGTCGTAGATGACGGCCGATACCAAGGCGAACGAAGGGCTAATTGCTGGCCTACCGGGCCAAAAGCGGACCGTTCGGATTGTCCGCATTAGCCGACGTTCAGCAGCGCGCGTGAAGGAAGGGCAGCTTGCGGCCACTGGCGCCCTGCATCTGCCTTTCCAGACCGTCCCCAATACGGAAATCGCCAGCCGTGTTCGCGGAGCTATAAATGAACGGCCGCTTCCCGGTTTTCCTACGTAGAAGACGCGTGTCGAAACTGTCTGACCTTAACCCCCTCGATATCCAGCTTTGCCAGGCGTGCACTTTCCAGTCGACTTCGCCCACGAACCGAGCATTGCTATTCGCAGAGCCGGAAAAGCCTGCGGCCTAGCCCTGGAGGATGTGATTCCCGGGGCCTTGGGTGGTGGGAGCAGCACGTCGCTGCTCACAACCAGGAGACCACACATGACCGAGGCTAATACTGATAAGCTTATTCCGCTCGCCTCTAAGATAGCGCAGGTCATTTCGATTCTGCAGCGCACTCAAGGCGCCAGCCTCGAAGAGATGATCCAGCTGACGAGCTGGCAGCCCAACACCACCCGGGCTGCGCTGACCGGCCTGCGTAAGAAACGATATGAAATCGCTCGCACGTCGGTCGATGGTATCACTCGTTACACAATCATCGGTCGCTCGGAGCCCGAGGAGCAATGAGCAAGCTCGACAAGGAGCTTGCTGCCCTGCCCTCGCTCGACGCCGCTCAACTGCGCGAACGATGGCAACAGCTGTCCAAGATGGACCCGCCTAACGTGCCAGTCGCTCTGCTCAGGCGGCTGGTGGCACAGGTCGCCCAGGAACGACGCCTGGGTGGTTTGCCAGTGTTGGTTGCACGGGAGCTGACGAGAGCAGCGGCCTCTTCCGGTGCTGCTACTCGTTCAAAGCCCCCTGCCCCTGTGCTGGCGCCGGGTACACGCTTGATCCGTGAGTGGAACGGCCAGACCATCGTGGTCGAGGTCCAAGAGAAGGCATTCGTCTGGCAGGAGCGCCCCTATCGCTCGCTCAGCGAGATCGCCAAATTGGTGACCGGTGCACACTGGTCCGGCCCACGCTTCTTCGGATTGAAGCGGGGTGGCTGAGAAGCGCCTGCGCTGCGCGGTCTATACCCGCAAGTCGACCGAGGACGGGCTCGATCAGGAGTTCAACAGCCTCGACGCGCAATATGAAGCATGCGCTGCCTATGCGCTGAGTCAGCGTCACGAAGGCTGGACGCTGGTTCCGGACCGGTATGACGATGGCGGGTTCTCGGGTGGCAATATGCAGCGCCCCGGCCTCAAGCGGCTGCTGGCCGACATCGCGGCTGGTAAGGCCGACATCATCCTGGTGTACAAGATCGATCGTTTGACCCGCAGCCTTGCCGACTTTGCCAAGATCGTGGATGTGCTCGATACCGCAAAGGCCAGCTTTGTCTCGATCACCCAGTCGTTCAACACCACGACCAGCATGGGGCGGCTTACGCTCAACATGCTGCTCTCGTTCGCGCAGTTTGAGCGCGAGGTCACCGGCGAACGCATTCGTGACAAGATCGCAGCGTCGAAGCGCAAAGGGCTTTGGATGGGTGGCCCAGTACCGATGGGATATGCGGTCGATGATCGCAAGCTCGTTCCTCACCTGGGGGAGGCAGAGTTAGTCGGGCATATCATGCAACGCTATCTCGAGCTGAGCTCGGTTGTCCAACTTGCAGAAGAGTTGAATGCGCAAGGATATCGCACCAAGGTCCAGCGCCGCACTAGCGGTCCTCATCGCGGCGGCTGCATCTTCCGCCGTGGCACCTTGTTCCACATGCTCTCCAACCGCATTTATATAGGAGAGCTCTCGCACAAGGGAGCATGGTTCGATGGTGAGCATGAGGCGATTGTCCCGACCTCGCTCTGGGAAGCCGTTCAGGAGAAGCTGAAGGCCAACGCTTCGGGCAGCTCGCGACGAATCAGGGCGATCCAGCCGAGCCTGCTCATTGGCCTCCTATTCGATGGTGAAGGTCGCGCTATGACCAGCAGCCACGCGACCAAGCCGGGCAAGCGTTATCGCTATTATGTTACCCGGCCGGACCTGATCGACGGGACACCGGCCTGGCGGGTCGGCGCCCACGATCTTGAGAAGTTGATCCTGGGTCAGCTATCGACGCATCTCATGGACCGTCACGCGGTCATGGCGTTGGCTGGCGAGGTCTCAGCGGACGTGCTTGATCGCGCGCTAAAGACCGCAGCGCTTAAAGCGAGCGCGATCACCAGTGGGTCCAACGCCGACAAGCTACCGATCCTCGCCGCGATCGATCGGATCATGATGCGCGAAGACCGCATCGAGCTGTTGATCCATCAAAACCGCTTCGCGGCGCTGCTCGGCCTCGATCAGTCGAGCGAACGAGAAGCATTAGAGCTGATCCTCCCGGTGCTGAAGGTGCGGCGAGGACATCAGCTGCGTCTCATTATTCCAGGCCCGGAAATGCTCCGCCCCACCAAAGCCAATCGAGACGAGAAGCTGGTCACGCTGCTGGCTGAAGCACATTGGGCACGCCAGCTCATCCTCGGTAGTCCGGATCGATCCATCGCTGCCATCGCGTCCGAGCAGGGACGCTGTCGCACGCGGCTCGGAAAGCTGGTCGCCCTCTCCTGCCTAGCACCTAATATCGTCACGGCTGTTCTCGAAGGTCGGCAGCCGGCCAACTTCACCGTGCGTTCGCTCACCAGCACCGATCTTCCACTCGACTGGGCTGATCAGCGCCGCGCGCTCGGGTTCACCTGAACCCACACCCCACTGTAGTCAGAAAGTCAGGGCCAGAGACGGCCCTGATTTGTTGCACCCGGAAAATGCAGAGTTTGCGCGTCTCTGACCGCACCTTTGCGTGATCATCGCACTCAGAGTCGCAGAACTGCGCGACAAATGGGGCCAGGCTGCTAGCCTGCCCGATTCTACTGGTTTTTCATGGACTGTATGGTGCGGTCGAGAAGACTCGAACTTCCACGGGCTTTCGCCCACAACGACCTCAACGTTGCGCGTCTACCAGTTCCGCCACGACCGCACATCAGGGAGGTGGGAGCCGATGGCCCCCGGGTAGGCGGCGGCCTTTAGCAAAGGGATTCGGGGCATGCAACCATCCTTCGCACTTCATCGTGATATAGCGTGAAACGCAGCGTGGGATCGGGCTGTTGGCTTGACTTGCACGCCCCTGCAGGCGATCCAGCAGGGCGCTGACGTGCCCAATGCACGCGCTTTTATCACGATTTTTGCAGTCCTTGTGTCGCGGGCGCTAAAAGCCCGACCATGGCTGCGCCGGAAGGACCGATCCGATGCCACGCGGCTGTGCTGACTATCCGTTTCGTCACTTCGATACTCCGCAGCCTGCGCCGCGCGAATCAGTATGCCCGACGCGTGCGCGGAGTGCATAACTTCCGGTCCCGCTCCCTCTTTCCCCTCCTCTCCTGATCAAGCAGCTTCATGTCCAACACTGACACCATCCTGCCACCCCGCCACACCGGCCTGCTGAGCGAGGCCCGCCGCATCGCGTGGCTGGCCTGGCCGATCGTCCTCACCAATCTCAACTGGACGATCATGCACCTCGTCGATGTGACGGTGGTGGGCTATGCGGGCACGAGCGAACTCGGGGCATTGGCAGCCGGCCGGGTGGTGATGTTCGTCATCCTGATGCTGCTGCTGGCCGGCATGTCCGGCGTGATCGTCTTCACCAGCCGCGCGGATGGCGGCGGGGATCTGGCACGCACCGGGGCGCTTTGGCGGGAAGCGGTGCTGACCGGCCTGTTGCTCGGCGTGCCCAGCGCCATCGTCATCGCGCTGTTCGCCCGCCCCCTGCTGGCGCTGACCGGCGTCGCCGATGCGCTGGTCGATCCCGGCGCGCATGTGCTCGCCGCGATGATGCTGGGCCTGCCGGGGCAGATGCTCTCGATCGGCTGTGCTTATTTTCTGGAAGGGGTGAGCGCGCCGCGCCGCGTGTTGATCGTCAACCTCGCCACCCTGCCGGTCAATGCCGTGCTGACCTGGGCCATGGCGCTCGGGCATCTCGGTTTCCCGGCGATGGGCGCGTTCGGCGCCGCGCTGGCGACATCGCTGACCTCGCTGGGCGGCGGCCTTGCCATGGCCTATATGGCGTGGACGCTGCCAAGCGCGCGCGAGCGCGGATTGCGCCGGCTCGACCTGGCGGCCTGGCGCAGCGCCTTGAGCGGCATCGGCGCGATCGTCCGCTTCGGCGCGATGCCCGGCATTGGCGCCGCCATGGAAGTGCTCGGCTTCTCCTATCTCATGATCCTCTCGACCCAGATGGGTGAGATCGTGGCCGGCGGCTTTCAGGTGATGCTCTCGCTGCATAATCTGGGCTTTGCGTTGGCGCTGGGGCTCGGCTCCGCAGCCGGCGTGCGGGTCGGCAATGCGGTGGGCGCGGGCGAGCCATGGGAGGCGCGCAGCCGCACCATGATCGCGTGCGGCCTCTCCATCCTGTTCATGGGTGCGGTGGTGCTCGCCTATCTGCTCTTCGGCCGGCCGATTGTCGCCGGACTCACCGCGCAACCGGCCGTGGCGCGGGAAGCGCTTATCATGCTGCTCATTCTGGCTCCCTTCATCCTGTGCGATGGCATCCAGGCGATCTTCGTCGCAGCGCTGCGCTCATTGGGGGATCAGGTGGTCGCCAGCGTCAATGGCATCATCGCCTTCTTTGGCGTGATGGGCGTCATGGGCTGGTATGGCCATGCGCAGGGCTGGGGATCGGCGGGGCTGGCGTTCGCCGCGGCGCTCGGCATGGCGGCGGCGATGGTGCTGCAGGCAGCGCGCTTCTGGCAGGTCAGCCTGCGTTATCGGCGAACCTGAGCTCAAGGTTGCGCGCGTTCTTGGGGATGTCCAGCCGGCTCTCGGACACGCGCGCTTCCTCATTGGGCTTGAGCGTCGACTTGTCCGCCTTGGTCATCCAGCTGAACACAAGGCGACCCTGATCGTCGCGCAGTTCGACCACTACCGGCGGAACGGTCTGTTCCTGGTCGCTATCGTTGAGGATGCGGGCGCTGAACGCGAAATATTCCTCGCCGGTCGGCAAGTTGCGGCGCTCAGGCGGCTTAGGCAGGTAGAAATTGAGACCGGAGGTGGCAGGCGCTCCGCCAAAGCCGAGCGCAACGGCCCAGTTGGGCGGGCCGAAATAGGCCAGCGCGCCACCGGCGAGGCTCACCGCAACGAAGAAGGCGAGCGCCGCAGCCGTCCAGAGCCTGGCGGGATTGCGACGCGGACGGGTGGGCGCCTCGGCTGGCTCGTCGGGATAATGGACGAACTCCTGCGACGGCGCGGCAGCAGGCGGCGGATCGATCGGGTCGTGACGCGGTTCAGCCGGGGGCGCTGCGGCGGCGGTTTCCTCAGTGCCGACCGAGACCGGCGCCACAGGCGCCTGCGCTTCTGCACTCTCGACGGGTGCGAATGCGGGGACCTCATTGGGCGCAAGGCCGGCGTCCGCCGCAGCATCGGCCATCGCCGGCTCGGGGCGCTCCACCGGCGCGCCCTCCTGAAACCAGCTGTGGCGGCAAGACGCGCACCGGACCTGACGGCCCGCAGCACCAATCGCGCTATCAGGCACAACATAGCGTGTGGCGCATTGAGGGCAGACGAGGATCATCGCGCTCCATAAACACCGGTTTCCCGCAGAGGGCAAGCGGGCGTTTGAACGTGGCCGGGGATATCCCCACAGCGACGGACGGCAGGGCCTGTGGGACGCGCGCGAGGCCGGCGCACCATCCGCCACCTTGCCCGCAATGGGGGCCTGTGCCATGCACGGCGCGGCAGATCATCGGCGGGCGTGGCCGCGCGCCATTAATGGGGACATGCAATCGCGGCGATGGCTAGAATAGTCCAGTTCGAGAATGTCGGGCTGCGGTACGGGCCCGGCCCGGAGACGCTGTCCGATCTCAGCTTTTCGCTCGACGAAGGGGCCTTCTATTTCCTCACCGGCGCGTCCGGCGCGGGCAAGACCTCGCTGCTCAAGCTGCTGTATCTTGCCCAGCGCCCCAGCCGCGGCGCAATCCGCCTGTTCGATGCCGATATCGTTACCCTGCCCCGCGCCCGCCTGCCCAGCTTCCGCCGCCGCATTGGCGTGGTGTTTCAGGATTTCCGACTGGTCGCGCACCTCTCGGCCTTCGATAATGTGGCGCTGCCGCTGCGCATCGCCGGTGTGAACGAAGATCAGATCCGCCCGCCGGTGGAGGAGATGCTGCACTGGGTCGGCCTGTCCGACCGCGCCCATGCCTTGCCCGCCACCCTCTCGGGCGGGGAGCAGCAGCGCGTCGCCATCGCCCGGGCAGTCATCGGCCGGCCCGAACTGCTCGTGGCCGATGAGCCAACCGGAAACGTGGACCGGGACA
The DNA here is from genome assembly GCF_025961955.1 of Sphingobium sp. B10D7B. Classification (NCBI taxonomy): domain Bacteria; kingdom Pseudomonadati; phylum Pseudomonadota; class Alphaproteobacteria; order Sphingomonadales; family Sphingobiaceae; genus Sphingobium; species Sphingobium sp. B10D7B. Next base: position 66,021 of record NZ_JAOQOQ010000001.1, on the reverse strand, counting down.
TGGCGACCCGGCTCATCACCCTGTTCGAGGCGCTGAACAAGCTCGGCACCACCATCGTCGTCGCCACGCATGATACCGCCCTGCTGGGGAAGGTCTCCGGCGCGCGGACCATGCGGCTCGAGGGTGGGCGTATGGCGCCGATCGAGGGGCAGGATGGCGTCAGCGCGCTCTCCTCACCCTATCGCCCCGCGCCCCACCAGCCGGGACAAGCCTGAGCCATGGCGCGCAATCCGCTCGAAGGCATGAGCCGCCCTTATCGCCCTGGCCCGCTGCTGCCGCAGGGCCGGCTGACCGGGCCGATGCCGTGGGTGATCGCGATCATGATGTTCCTGACCGTGCTGGCAACCGCCGCCGGCCTCGCCCTCAATCAGGGCGCGCGGGCGCTGGTGGATGAGGTCTCCGGCCGCGTGACCGTGCAGGTGGCCGAGGCCGATCCGCAGGCGCGCGGGCAAGCGGTGCGCCGCATCGTCAGCCTGCTCGATCAGGCCGAGGATGTCGGCACCGTGCATGTCGTGCCGGAAAGTGAACTGGCGGCGCAACTCGCGCCCTGGCTCGGCAACGACCTCAAGCTGGCCGATGTGCCGCTGCCGGCGCTGATCGATGCCGAGCTGCTGGCCCCGGAGAGCGCCCGGACCGAGCGGCTCGCTGTGCTCGACAAGGCAGTGAAAGAGATCAATCCCCATGCTCGCGTCGAGCCGCACGGCGATTATCTCTCGCCGCTGGCGCAGCTTGTATGGTCCATCGGCCTCGTCGCCTTCGCCGTCGTCGCGCTGATGGCCTTTGCGACCGGCGCCGTGGTCGTGCTGGCCGCACGAGGCGCGCACGCCACCCATCGCGGTACCATCGACATCATGCACATGCTGGGCGCCACCGATGCGCAGGTGGTGCGCCTGTTCCAGCGGCGGATGATGCTCGATGCGCTGTTCGGCGGCGTGGTGGGCTATGCGGCGGCGACGCTCGTCATCATCCTTGTCGGTCGCTCGATGGCGGCGGTGGCGTCCGATCTCATGAGCAGCGCCTCGCTGCCCGGCATCGCGTGGATCATCTTCCCGCTGCTGCCGGTGGCGGGTGTGGGCGTCGCCTCGCTGTCGGCGCGCCTCACCTTGCGGCGGGCGCTGGAGCGCTCCTTGTGATCCGGCGATTTCTCTCGATCATCCTGCTGGTCTGGGCGTTCGGCTTTGCCTGGTTCGCGCTGCTGCTGCCCCAGCCGCAGGACGATGAAAAGACCGACGCCATCGTCGTGCTCACCGGTTCGGCAGGACGCATCGAGCGCGGGCTGGCCCTCCTCCGCCGCGACCAGAGCCGCCATCTGCTGGTCTCGGGCGTGGACCGGGACGTGCGGCGCGGCGAATTTGCCGCGCTCTACAGGGTGTCGCCCACGCTGATGAGTTGCTGCATCACCTTGGGCCGCGAGGCGATCGACACGCGCTCCAATGCCATCGAGACGGCGCAATGGCTGCGCCGCAACCGTTACACCTCCGTGCGGATCATCACCACCGACTGGCACATGCGTCGCGCGCAGTATGAACTCTCGCGCCAGATCGACCCTTCGGTCCGCATCGTGCCGGACGCGGTGCGGTCTCACCCCAGCCTGACGGTGCTGTTCCGCGAATATCACAAGTTCGCCCTGCGGCGGATTGCCGGTCTGCTCGGCATTTGAGCGGGAACGGAAAGCCCATGCCGCCCCTGTCCCCGCTCGGCACGCTGGTCACGGCGCTGCGCTCGGCACTGTTCTCGGTGCTGTTCTACGGCATGACCGTCTTCCTGCTGCTCGCCTGCCTGAGCGTGATGCCGTTCGGGGCGCGCAAGGTCGTGCCGCTCGCGGCGGTGTGGTCGCGCATTCACCGGTTCCTGGCGCGCTGGGTGCTGGGCCAGAAGATCGTCGTGGAGGGCGCGTTCCCTGACGAACCGGTGTTCATTGTCTCCAAGCATGAATCGATGTTCGAGACGCTGGATGCCGTGATCCTCTTCCATCGCCCGGTGATCGCCGCCAAGCGCGAGCTGGGGGACATCCCGGTCTGGGGCGCGGTGGCGCGGGCTTATGGGCTGATGATCGTCGACCGGGCAGGCGGTGCCAGCGCGCTGCGCGGCATCCGTGCCGAAGCGCGCGCCGCCTTTGCCGAGGGCCGCCCCGTGCTGCTCTACCCGGAAGGGACGCGCGTGCCGCATGGTGAGCGTGCCCGGCTCAAGGCTGGCTTTGCCGGGCTCTATACCATGCTCGGCGTGCCCGTGCTGCCGGTGGCGCTGGATACGGGCCGGCTATCGCCCCGCAACAGTTTCCTGAAGCGCTCCGGCGTCATCACCTATCGACTGGCGCCGCTCATTCCGCCCGGCCTGCCTCGTGCAGAAGCGGAACGCCAAGTGTTCGAGGCGATCAACAGCCTCAATGGACCAGCGGCCGAGCGGGAAATCGATTCGGTTTGACGCGAAATCGATTCGACTCACCGTTCGTTCATTGTCGTTTCATCCGGGCGAACGGATAGCTAAGCTCGAGCGGGGGTCTGATCGTGCCAGCGATATTGCGGCACGACCGCTGGCCGATCTGCGATTGCGGGAGACATTTGAATGAACCGGACGAGAGCACCGATCCAGCCTCTCATCACTTGGGCGATCGGGCTGGTGGCCAGCGCGGCACTGGTGGCGGCGCCTGCCGCGGCCCAGATCAACACGGTCGATCCCAACACGCAGATCGATGCAGATCTCGCGCCCGGCGCACCGGCGAACCAGACGCTGCCGCCATCCGAGCCTGCGCCCTCCTACCCGCCAGCCGATCCGGTCTATAACGATCCGGCCACCAGCCCGCCGCCCGCGCCCCCAGCGAGCACCACGGCCCAGACCGCAACCACACCGACCGAGGCCGCCGGCGTGCCGGAGAACGCCGCCGCGAACACCTACAAGAAGGACGATCTGATCGGCGCGGCCGAGGGCGTCTTCGGCAAGGGCGCTGAAGGGCTCGCCGGCATCATCGAGAACATCCTCAAGGATCAGGGCGAGCCGATCGCCTACATCGCCGGGCGCGAGGCCTCGGGCGCCATCGGTATCGGCCTGCGTTACGGATCGGGGACGTTGTTCCACAAGATCGAGGGCCAGCGCGACGTCTACTGGACCGGCCCGTCCATCGGCTTCGACCTCGGCGGCAATGCCGCGAAGACCTTCGTGCTCGTCTACAATCTCTATGACAGCCAGGAGCTCTATAAGCGCTTCCCGGCCGGTGAGGGCGCCGCTTATCTCGTCGGCGGTTTCAACGCGAGCTACATGCGCTGGGGGGATATCGTGCTCATCCCCATCCGGCTGGGCGTCGGCTATCGGCTCGGCGTCAATGCCGGCTACATGAAGTTCACCGAAAAGCGCAACTGGGTGCCCTTCTGAGCCTTCGCGTGAGCGGCGCTCGACCAATCGGGTAAAGCGCCGCTTCGCGCGGGCAGAGACAAACTCATCCCACGCAGCGCTGGTCTGTGCGCGCGCAGGCGCTAGATTGGCGGCATAACACCGCGCACAGGAGACAAGACCATGGCCGACAGCGACCCCGCCAACAATCTGCCCGCCGGATATGTTCCGCCCAAGGTGTGGCGCAACGAGACGGAGAATGGCGGGCAGTTCGCCAGCATCAATGCGCCGACGGCGGGCGCGCGGCAGGACATCACCCTGCCCATCGGCGAACATCCGCTCCAGCTCTATTCGCTGGGCACACCCAATGGCCAGAAGGTCACGGTGATGCTCGAGGAGCTGCTGGCCGCGGGCTATGACGCGGAATATGATGCCTGGCTGATCAAGATCTACACCGGCGAGCAGTTCGGCAGCGATTTCGTGAAGATCAACCCGAACAGCAAGATTCCGGCGATGATGGATTACAGCCAGAACCCGCCGCTGCGCCTGTTCGAGAGCGGATCGATGCTGGTCTATCTGGCCGAGAAGTTCGGCGCCTTCCTGCCGACCGACGTGCGCAAGCGCACCGAGACGTTCAACTGGCTGATGTGGCAGATGGGCTCCGCGCCGTTCGTCGGCGGCGGCTTCGGGCACTTCTATGCCTATGCGCCGATCAAGATCGAATATGCCATCGACCGCTACGCCATGGAAACCAAGCGCCAGCTCGACGTGCTCGACAAGCAGCTGGCCGACAAGGAATTCATCATCGGCGACGAGATCACCATCGCCGATTTCGCGATCCTACCCTGGTATGGATCGATGATGCGCAGTGCCTATGATGCGCAGGAGTTCCTCTCGGTCCATGAGTATCGCAATGTCGACCGCTGGGTGACGCAGCTCCATGCCCGCAAGGGTGTGAGCCGCGGCCTGCTCGTCAATGCTGCAGGACGCCCCGGCGGCGGCATCGCCGAGCGACACAGCGCCAAGGATCTCGACGACGCCATCGCCGCAGCGGCGGAAAACGCGCCCGCATGAGGCGGCTTTAAACGCACAACGCGCATGGCCGGGTCAGCCAGGCCCGGCCATGCGCATCATCCTGCCTGTCCGGATTCCCCGGTTATCGGGCGCCGAACAGCCCCGCCGAGAAATTTCTTCACGCATTTAAACGGTGCGGGAACCAAAATGCCTGATTGGCGTTCCCCTCGGGGGTCTGAGCTATCTGCCCTTTTGGCATCTGAAAGGGCGGGCATTAAGTGCTTCATAATAATCGCGAAGTGTTTCTCTATGCCGCCATCGCCTTCCTTCTGGCGATCCCGTTCGCCGGAGACCTGATCTTTCCGCTCGGCACCGCTGTCTGGGTCATCTACCTCCTCCCCACCGTTCTTGCCTTCCTCGCGTCTGCGCCGCTCGCGCCGCTCGTCACGGCCTCGCTGGCGACGCTGTTGACGATCATGGGCTTCTTCTTCGCGCGCGATGGGGTCGATCCGAACATCGCTATTGTCAACCGCGTCATCGGCGCCTCCGTGAACTGGCTGCTGGCCGCTGTTGGCGTCATGTTCATCCGCAGCAAGCTGGAAATCGCCCGGCAGGATTGGCTGCAGGCCGGGCAGGTCGGGCTTGGAAACGCCGTTGCTGGCGACCTGTCGATTGAAGAGGTGTCGCAGCGGGCCTTGCGCTATCTGGCCGAATATCTGGGCGCGCAAGCGGCTGCCCTGTTCGTCCGCGAGCAAGCGACCTTTCAGCGCCGTGCCGTCTATGGCGTTCCGCAGGACGCCCCCATTCCGCTGGAGATCACGCCCGATGATGGGTTGCTCGGTCAGGCCGTACGCGACAAGCGCAGCTTTCTGCTGACCGAGGTGCCGGAAAATTATCTCTATTACGGCTCGGCCTTCGGCCGGGCGGTCCCGCAGCAGATTCTGGTCGCGCCCGCGCGCGCCGATGGCGAAGTCAACGCCGTGATCGAACTGGGATTGACCGGCAAGGCCGCCCATGATGCCGAAGCCTTCATGACGCGGATCGCCGCGCAGCTTGGCGTCTCGATCCGCTCGGCAGCCTATCGGTCGCAGCTTCAGGCGCTGTTGGAGGAAACCCAGCATCAGGCCGAAGAACTGCAGGCGCAGGGCGAAGAGCTGCAAGCCAATAATGAGGAGCTGGAAGCGCAGAGCCAGCGGCTGCTGGAATCGCAGGCGCGGCTGGAAGCGCAGCAGGCCGAGCTGGAGGAAAGCAACGCCTCGCTGGAAAATCAGGCCCATGAGCTTGAGGCCCAGCGCGATGAGCTGGAACAGGCCCAGGCCTCGCTTGAGGAGCAGACCGCCGAGCTTGAGAAGGCCAGCCGCTACAAGTCCGAATTCCTCGCCAACATGTCTCACGAGCTGCGCACGCCGCTCAATTCGCTGCTCATCATGGCGCGGCTGCTCGGGGAGAACCGGGCGGGCAATCTCTCGGCCGATCAGGTCAAGCACGCCCGCACGATCGAATCCTCCGGCAATGATCTGCTGGCGCTGATCAACGACATTCTCGACATTTCGAAGATCGAGGCGGGCAAGGTGGAGCTGGACATCCGCCCGGCCAAGCTCTCGACCATGTTCGAGCGGCTGAGCGCGACCTTTTCCGCAGGCGCGACCTCGAAGGGGCTGGCGCTGCGGACGGAAATCGACCCCGGCCTGCCAGCCGACATCCGCACCGACGCCCAGCGCGTCGAGCAAGTGCTCAAGAACTTCCTCTCCAACGCGATCAAGTTCACCGCCGCCGGTGAGATAACGCTGCGCGCATCGGCCGCGCCGGCCGGCGGGGTCGCGCTGAGCGTGCGGGATACCGGCATCGGCATCCCGGCGGAGAAGCTGGGCATCATCTTCGATGCCTTCCGGCAGGCGGACGGGACGGTCAGCCGCAAATATGGCGGCACCGGCCTTGGCCTGTCGATTTCTCGCGAACTGGCCGGGCTGCTCGGCGGCTCGGTCGGCGTCGAGAGCGCCGCCGGCGAAGGCAGCGTGTTCACGCTGACGCTACCGCTCGAGCTGGAGCCATCCGCGCTCGATCAGGGCCGCTCGCAATCTCGCCCTGCCCTGCCCGAACCCGCGCGTGGGCCGGCGATGCCAGCCTTGCCGCGCCAGTCGCCGGTGGCGGATGATCGCGAGGTGCTTTCCGGCGATTCCCGCCTGATCCTGGTGGTTGAGGATGATGCGCGTTTTGCGGAAATCCTCGCCGACCTCTCGCACGAACTCGGTTTCCAGTGCCTCGTCGCGGGAACGGCGGACGAAGGCGTCTTGCTGGCCCGGCAATATCTGCCCCACGCCATCATCCTCGACATGAACCTGCCCGACCACACTGGCCTCTCCGTGCTCGACCGGTTGAAGCGCGACGTGCGCACGCGGCACATCCCGGTGCATATCGTTTCGGTGAGCGAGGATGCGCAGGCGGCGCTGGCCAATGGTGCCGTGGGCTATCTGCTGAAGCCAGTGCGGCGCGAGCAGCTGGTCGACATGCTCGAAGCGCTGGAGACGCGCATTTCGCAGCGGGTGCGCCGGGTGCTGGTGGTGGAGGATGATGCCCGTCAGGCTGAGAGCATCGGCCTGCTCTTGGGCTCGCGCGATGTCGAGACTGTGGCGGCGCACAGTGCGGCCGAATGCCTCGACCGGTTGGGCACGACCAGCTTCGACTGCATGGTGCTGGACCTCAATCTCCCCGATACGCCGGGCCTCGATCTGCTCGAACGGCTGAGCGAGGATGAGACGATCGGCTTCCCGCCGGTGATCGTCTACACCGGCCGCGACATCTCCCCCGAGGAAGAGCTGCGCCTGCGCCGCTACTCCAAGTCGATCATCGTCAAGGGCGCAAAGTCACCCGAGCGGCTGCTCGATGAGGTGACCTTGTTCCTGCACCAGGTCGTTTCCGAACTGCCCGAGGCGCAGAAGGAGATGGTCGTCCGCTCGCTCAACCGGGATGTCGCGCTGGACGGCAAGACCATCCTCGTGGTCGAGGATGACATTCGCAATGTTTACGCGCTGACCAGTATTTTCGAGCCGCATGGCACCACCATCCGCATCGCCCGCAACGGCCGGGAAGCGCTCGACGCGCTGGACCAGTCCGCAAAGGGCGAGGCGCCGATGGTCGATCTGGTGCTGATGGACGTGATGATGCCGGAGATGGATGGCCTGACCGCCACCCGCCACATCCGCGGGCAGAGCCAATGGCGCAACCTGCCGATCATCGCCCTGACCGCCAAGGCCATGGACCGCGACCAGCAGGAATGTCTGGCAGCGGGCGCCAATGATTATCTCTCCAAGCCGCTCGACGTGGACAAGCTGCTGTCGCTGGTGCGCGTGTGGATGCCGCGATGACCCCCGAAGCCGAGCTTGCCCCGCTGGACGTGCTGGAAGCCGATCTGCTGATCGAGGCGATCTGGCGGCATTATCATTATGACTTCCGCGGCTACTCGCGCAATTCGCTCCACCGCCGCCTGCTGCGCGCCCAACCGCACCTTGGCTGCGAGAGCTTCTCCCAGATGCAGCATATCGTGCTGCGCAGCCCCGCCGCCTTTGGCGAGCTGATGCGCTACCTGACCATCCAGGTGAGCGAGATGTTCCGCGACCCCGATTATTTTCGGGCCCTGCGCGATCAGGTGATCCCGCATTTGCGGACCTACCCCTCGATCAAGGTCTGGATCGCCGGCTGCGCCAATGGCGAGGAATTTTACTCCATGGCCATCCTGTTTCGGGAAGAAGGGCTGGAGGAGCGCACGATCTTCTACTGCACGGACATCAGCCCCGGCGCGCTCAACAACGCGCAGAGCGGCGTCTACGAGCAGAGCCGCATCGCGAAGTTCACCGAGAACCACCGGCTGTCCGGCGGACACACATCCCTCTCCGATTATTATACTGCAGCTTATGGCGGCGTGGTGTTCGACAAGTCGCTGCGGTCGCGCGCGGTGTTCGCCGAGCACAGCCTCGCGACGGATCAGGTGTTTGCCGAGGCGCATCTGATTTCCAGCCGCAACGTGCTCATCTATTTCGACCGCGATCTGCAGGACCGCGCGATCGATCTCTTCGCCAATTCGCTGGTGCGCGGCGGGTATCTCGGCCTAGGCTCGCGTGAGACGCTGCGCTTCTCGAGGACGTCAGGCTGCTTTGATGACTTCGTGCCTCAGGAAAAAATCTATCGCCGCAACCTCGTCCCGTCACAGGAGCCCGGCCATGTCGCCTGATCCGGTCCGCATCCTCATCGTCGATGACGTGGTGGAAAATCTCGAAGCGCTCGAAGCGCTGCTGGCTCATGACGGCGTGGAAACGGCCCGCGCCGGTTCGGGCGCCGAGGCGCTGGAGCTGTTGCTGGTGAACGAGTTCGCCCTTGCCCTGCTCGATGTGCAGATGCCGGGGATGGACGGGTTCGAACTGGCCGAGCTGATGCGCGGCACCGAGCGGACCCGCCGAATACCCATCATCTTCCTCACCGCCGTCGCCACGGATGAGACGCGGCGTTTTCGTGGCTACGAGGCCGGCGCCGTCGACTATCTGCTCAAGCCGATCGATTCGCTCGTGCTGCGCAGCAAGGTGGAGGTGTTCGTCGAGCTTCACCGGCATCGGCAGGCACTGGCGCGCCATGGCGATGAATTGAGCCGCGCACTGGGCCGGCTGCAGGCGCACCGCGACAATAGCCCGCTCGCCATCGTGGAGTTCGATGACAGCGAGCGGATCGTCGGCTGGTCGAAGGGCGCCGAGCGCATGTTCGGCTGGAGCGAGCGGGAAATGCTGGGCGGCGACCTCGCCACGACAGCCTGGAGCGATGCCGATGGCACTGCCCCCCTGCACAGCCTGTTCGCGGACTTCCGCGCCGGCGTGAAACAGCGCGACATGCTGAGCCTCGTGCTGCACAGCCGCCAGGGGACGGACATCGACACGGAATGCTATTGTTCCGCGGTCCATGGCGCCGGCGGGCGGCTGCTCTCGGTGGAAGTACAGATTCTCGACGTGACCGAGCGGCGCCGGGCCGAAAAGACCCAGCGGCTTCTGGTGGGCGAGCTCAACCACCGGGTGAAGAACACCATGGCCTCCGTGCAGGCCATCGCCTCGCAGACATTGCGCCATTCGGCCGATCCCGCCGATTTCGCGCCGACCTTCATTGGTCGCATCCATGCGCTGAGCAAGGCGCATTCGCTGCTGAGCGAAGCGACATGGAAGGCCGCGAGCCTGCGCGAGCTGATCCACGGCCAGTTCGATATGGGCGTGGTCGGTCCCGACCGCCTCTCCGCGTCCGGGCCCGACGTGGACCTGGAGCCCGAGCCGTCCCTGCATCTCTCCATGGTCCTGCACGAACTGGTGACCAACGCCCTCAAATATGGCGCGCTATCCACCGCAGAAGGCCATGTCGCGCTGAACTGGACGCTGGAGGATGAGCAACTGCATCTGGAATGGGTGGAGCGTGGCGGGCCGCCCGTTTCGCCGCCATCGCGCACCGGTTTCGGCAGCATGTTGATCGAGCGCAGCCTGCGCAGCGAGGGGGGGGCTTCCACCGCCACGTACGAGGCGGAGGGGCTGCGCTGGACCCTGACCCTGCCCTGTGCCGTCGTGAGGAAGTCCGCCCCCGCCGCGATCCCACGGACGGCGCCCCAGCCCGTCCTCCAGGTTGCCACCGAAGGCTCGCTGGACGGCAAGTCCGTGCTCGTCGTGGAGGACGAGCCTCTGGTCGCGCTGGATATCCTAACGGTGCTCGGCGAGAGCGGCGCGCAGGTCATCGGGCCAGTCACCACGCATGACCAAGCGCTGGAGCAGGCCCGCACCGGCCAGTTCGACCTCGTGCTGCTGGATGGCAATCTGCAGGGCGAGACAGTCGAGGACATCGCAGCGCTGCTGCAGGCCCGCGCCATCCCGTTCCTGATGGTCAGCGGCTATGGTGCGGCGCAATTGCCGGACCTGCTCGCGCGCCAACCGATCGTGACCAAGCCGTTCAGCGCGGAGGAATTGCTCCGGGCCGCACGATCCCTGCTCGCACCCAGCCCCGCCATGGATATCGCGGTCTAGCGCCGCCATCAAAGGATGGCCTCGGGACGTGAGCAAGGTTAGTGAAATCTCCCACACGTCGGGAAAATTTTCACACCTTTCTGCCATGTCCGTTCCGCTGACGTTCAGCGAAACGGCGTAAAAGCGGCCCCAGCCACAAATTGGCACGACACATGCTTTGGGGAGGACAGCGGGTCGAACGGATCGGCCCGCCTTCAAGGAGCCAACCGATGTCCGCCTCACACCCCTCGATGCTCGCACGCCCCGACACGCTGCTGGGAATCTGCCAGGCCATTGGCGAGGATCTCGGCATCAACCCGACCTGGGTCCGGGCGGCGCTTGCCTGTGGTGTCTTCTTCAATCTCGCTGCGACGGTGGCCATCTATCTCGGCCTCGGGCTTGTCGTGGCCGTCAGCCGCTGGCTGTTCCCTGCGCCCTCGCGCCCAATCGCGGATGTCGTGGTGGTCGACACAGACGCCGCGCACGCCGAGCTGGCTGCAGAGCCCATCGATCAGGGCACTCACGCGCCACAGCCCCTTCCACTGGCCGCCTGAGCCTATTCGGCTCCCGCGCCTGCCTGACGATCAGTGCAGGCGCTGGCTGCCCTGCCCGTCGCCCCGCCGCGCGAATTGCATGAGCTGGATTATCAGTTCGTTGCGGTCGCGCAGCGCATCGGCTTCGAGCAGGGCCTGTTTGGCCGCCGGATCGAAGGGTGCGATCTGCGCGATGGCATTCACCAGCATCTCGTCGTCCAGTGTCTCGACCGCGTCCCACTCGACCTCATAGCCAAGCGACGCGGCGAACGCCCGGGCCTCATCCTCCAGCGCGGCGCGCTCGCTGGGCGCCAGCACGCCGGGTTCATCCTCAACGCCTTCGATGATTTCGACTTCCACCTGACGGAAGGCGGTGGGGACATCCAGTTCTCGCTGCACGCGAAAGCGCGCCTCCCCGGCCAGGATGATGTTGAAGCGCCCGTCATCCAGCGCCTCGATCTCGGTGATTCGCCCCATGCAGCCGATGGAGAAGAGCGGCGCCGGCTCGCCCGGTCCACTCGGCTGGATCATCCCGATGCGCTGGTCCTTGGCCATCGCCTCCGAGACCATCGCCCGATAGCGCGGTTCGAAGATGTGCAGGGGCAGGTGCATGCGCGGGAACAGCAGCGCCCCGCCCAGCGGGAAGATGGCCAGCCTGCGCTGCATCACAGCCTCAGGCGAAGAGAATTTGCGAGAGGCGACGGCGCTGGCCGGCAACCCAGGGATCTTCCAGCCCGACCACCTCGAAGAGCTGAAGCAGCTGCGTCCGCGCCTTGCCATCCTCCCAGCTGCGGTCGCGCGCGATGCTGGTCAGCAGCGCCTCGGCGGCGGCATCCCGGTCGCCATTGGCCATATGGGCGGCCGACAGCTCGAACAGCGCGTCATGATCATCCGGATTGGCCTGGATGCGGGCCTGCAGCGGTGCCACGTCCACGCCCGGCGTGGCGGACCGCGCCAGCGCGATGGCCGAGCGCCCGCGCTCGATGGCCTTGTCGTGCGCCAGTGCCTCGGGCAGGCTGGCCACGAGCCCGTCCGCCTCATCGAGATGACCGGCCGCCACCAGGGCGCGGATCTGCCCGCCCAGCGCCTCGGCATTGTCCGGCGCCATCTCGCTGATCTGGGCGAAGATGGCGATCGCCCGCTCCGCGTCGCCGCCCGCAAGCACGTCTTCCGCCATGGCCAGCAACGGCGCGATATCCTGCGCGCGCTGGCCTGCCTCGCTCTCGACCGGCAATTGCGCGAGGATCTGGTCGAGCATCTGGCGATACTGGCTCTCGGTGCGCGCCTGGGTCAGGTCCGCCACCGGTTGCCCCTGGAACACCGCGTAGACGGTGGGGATAGACTGCACGCGGAACTGGCTGGCGATGAACCGGTTCTCATCGACATTGATCTTGACGAGCAGCACGCCCCGGTCGGCATATTCGGCCGCGATCTTCTCGATGATCGGCGACAGCTGCTTGCATGGTCCGCACCATTCCGCCCAGAAGTCGACCATGACGAGCTTCGTTTGCGAAGGCTCGACAACGTCGCGACGGAACGCCTCGACGGCCTGCTTGTCCTGCTCGCTCAACCCGAGGGTGGCCACGTCATATCTCCTGCTGCCTGTCCGTTCGATCAGACCATATGGGGTGGAACGCCGATGCTCCGCAAGGGTGACAGGGAATCTTTGGAGAAAGCGCAAAAGGGGCTTGCCGCCTTCCAAAGGCGATGCTAGTTGCCCGCCTCACCCGACCGGAAGGCACTGCCCCGGTCCGCCAGAGCGGGCGTAGCTCAGGGGTAGAGCACAACCTTGCCAAGGTTGGGGTCGAGGGTTCGAATCCCTTCGCCCGCTCCAGTTTTTTCAAGAATTCGATGATCTAACGGCCTTCGGGCCGGCCTGTCTTCACGGCGGGGCGATCTGGTCGCTCGGCGCTCGGGAGCGCTTTGTCTAGGGCGATCGGACATCGAGATTTGAAAAGGCACTCGGTCGCGACCACGGCCGCCCCTGCGCGCGTCTAGCTCATTTGAGGTCGTGGCATAGCCCTATGCGGTCCAAACCATGTCGCGACGCATGGCGCTATAAAGCCCAACAGGGCACCATCGACCGTCCGACATGGTCCTCGGCTATTAGATAGCCTCCTGCCCTCTCACGCTGCGCTTCTGGGCGGAAGTTCGGTCTGGTGGCAGTCACGGCCCGTCGCGGGTGCAAGCACTGCTCTCTGGGTTCACAATCGCAACGGGAGTGCCAAGCCGATTGAGCGAGCTGCGGTTGCAAGCGCCGGTGGCGACGATGCGTCCAGCGGTATTCGTCCCGGATACCCACATGGTCGATGAACTCATCCGTGAAAAGGACAGCATGCCAGTCCAACGGACCAACCCTACCGATGTTGTCCCGCTGACCGGAATGTTCGCCGACCGGAGATCGCTGTAGAGCCCTGGATTGACCTGCGAGACACGCTACGCCCAGATAATGCAGATTGCCTTTGGCGATAGCTTGAGCGAGCTTACTGCACCAGCGGTGCCAGCGAGACCCGATCATGTCGCGATCGCGTGACCGCTATGGCCAGCACGGCGATCCCGCCGGATAGCAGATAAACAAAATGCCCCCGCGACTTTCGTCGCGAGGGCATTTCTGAATCTGTGAATGG
>NZ_JAOQOQ010000001.1:0-40000 GCF_025961955.1 Sphingobium sp. B10D7B | reverse complement strand
GCTCTGGTGGCTGCGCGGCCCATTGCCCTGGGTCTTCCTCGGCATGGTCGTCGGCGGCGTGTTCGCTACCATCATGATGGCGGCGGCGCTCATGGGCCTGATGTTCCTCTCGAGCGGGACGGGACATGACCAGAGCGTCGAAGATCCGCTGAGCGACGATCTGCTCGAGGCAACCGAGCGCTAGGCCCACTCAGCGCCTGAAACGACAAGAGCACGATCAGCCTGCATGGCCGATCGTGCTCTTTTGATTTGGTCGAACCGGATCACAGCCCGGCCCGCGACGTCCGCACCCTCAAAGAGCGCCGCTCCGGATCAGATCATTCCGCCGCTTCGGTCGCACGAGGGCGACGGCCCCGGCGCGGCTTTGCGGGCGCTTCCGTGGCCTCGGTCACCTCGGCCGGCGCTTCGGCCCGATCCTCGGGCTCGTCCGATTCGATGCGGGCGATGGAGGGCGGCAGACCGGGAAGGCCAATCTCGCCCTCATCCCGATCGGTTTCGTCATCATTGGCAACGCGCGGACGACGGGGCTGACGCTCTTTGCGCTCGGCGCGTTCCGGGCGTTCAGCACGCTCGGGCCGCTCTGCCCGTTCCGCACGATCGCCCTGGTCTTGACGCGGCTCCTGCCGTGCCGGGCGATCCTGCCCGTCCCGGTCCCGCCCACGATCGCGGCGCGGGCGCTCGTCCTGATTGCGATTGTCCTGCTGACGGAAGTCCTGATGGCGCGGTGCGAACTCGTCGCCATCCTCGCTGCCGTCGATCAGCTCGTCATTGTCGAAGCTGTTGTCCTGATCGCCATCGTCGTTGCGACGGAAGCGGCCCTGCTGCTCCTCCTGCCGCGCACGGTTGTCGGCGAGGACGCGAAAATAGTGATCGGCGAACTGCAGATAATATTCCGCGTTCACCCGATCGCCGGACATTTGGGCGTCGCGCGCCAGATTGCGATATTTTTCGAGAAGCTGAGGCGCATTGCCCCGTGCGCGGCTGTCGATCCGGTTGCCCGAATCGCCGTTACCGCGATTGCCTCCGCCCCCTTGGCGCGGGTTATTCCGACCGCGACGGCGACCGGCCTGACGATTATTGATCAAAGGTTCGTCCCTATGCTCTCGACTAAAACCCGGCGTTCCCGATCAATGGCCCCAAGCGCTATACAACACATCGTTGGCGGAACGGTTTTGACACCGCTCTCGCCCCGCGCTTCGGCCAACGGCTCCAATTCCAGAACGCCGCCAAAACTGTGGGAGCAGACCACTCACGCAAGCGCTTCGCGCGTTTGCAACAGTGGTCCTGAAACTGGCAGATAGTCGTTCCCGTGCATCAAACCAAGCGAAAATCGTTGGGAGCCGTGAAAAAGCGCAGCCCTATGCCCTGGTGAGCACCAGCGCCCGCGCCCGCCCGGCCAGATCGCGGCGCACCGCGACATGGAAGCCGGCTTCCCGAAACAGTGCGCCGGCCGTCTCCTCTTGGTCGAAACCGATCTCGAAGATCGCTGCGCCCCCTGCGGCGAGGCGGTCGCCCGTCTGCGCGGCAAGCCGCCGATAATCGTCCAGCCCGTCGGCTCCCGCGAACAGGGCGCTGGCTGGCTCATGATCGCGCACCTGCCGGGGCAGCATGGCGGACGTGCTGATATAAGGCGGGTTGCAGAGGATAAGATTGAAGCGCTCGTCGATCCCCTCGGCCCAGTCCCCCGCGCGGATCTCCGCCCGCGCCTCCATCCCGCAAAGCCGGACATTCGCCCGTGCGATCTCGATCGCGGCCGCACAGGCGTCGATGCCCACACCGCTCGCCTCCCGCCAGACATCCAGCGCCGCCAGAAGCAGCGCACCCGAGCCGGTGCCGAGATCAAGAATGCGACCCGGCGCCCGCCTCCCCTCGAACTGCGCGATCGCTGCCTCGATCAGGGTCTCGCTGTCCGGTCGCGGCACGAGCACGCCCGGCGCGACCTTCAGGGTCAGCGTCCAGAAATCCCGCGTGCCGGTAATGTAGGCGATCGGCTCATGCGCCAGCCGCCGGGCGAGCAGCGCATCGGCGCCCTCGGGGCAGGAGAGCCGGGGCAGGGCGAGGATCATCTCCTCGCGGCTCATCGCCAGCGCGTGCGCGGCAAGCAGTTCAGCATCGAGCCGGGGCGTATCGCTGACCGCGCCCAGAGCGGTCGTGGCGGCCCGCAGCCAATCGCCCAGCCCGCTCACAAGCTCGTGCTCCTGCGAAGGCAGGAGCCCAGGGCAAAGCAGCCCCCCGCTCCCGGCTTCATGGTCGACACACCCCCGCCGCTCACGCCGCCATGTCGAGCTGTGCCAGCCGCGCGGCCTCATCCTCAGCGATCAGCGCGGCGATCACCTCGTCCAGCCCGGGGCCTTCGAGAATTTCCGGCAGGCGATGCAGGGTCAGGTTGATGCGGTGATCGGTCACGCGGCCCTGCGGGAAATTATAGGTGCGGATACGCTCCGAGCGGTCGCCCGAGCCGACCATCGCCTTGCGGGCGCCGGCATGTTCGGCCTGCGTCCGCTCGCGCTCGGCTTCATAGAGGCGTGTGCGCAGCACCTTCATGGCCTTCGCCTTGTTCTTGTGCTGGGACTTCTCGTCCTGCTGCGTCACGACGAGACCGGTCGGCAGATGGGTGATGCGCACGGCGCTGTCGGTCGTGTTCACATGCTGCCCGCCCGAGCCGGACGAGCGATAGACGTCGATCCGCAGGTCCGTCGCCTCATTGATCTGCACGTCGACATCCTCGGCCTCGGGCAGCACGGCCACGGTCGCCGCCGAGGTGTGGATGCGCCCGCCGCTCTCCGTTACCGGCACGCGCTGTACGCGATGGACGCCGCTCTCGAACTTCATGCGCGCGAACACGCCAGTGCCGGTCACGCTGGCGATCACTTCCTTGAAGCCGCCCGCCTCGGACGCGCTGGCCGAGATGATCTCGACCCGCCAGCCCTGCGTCTCGGCATAGCGCTGATACATGCGGAACAGATCGCCGGCGAACAGCGCAGCCTCATCGCCGCCGGTGCCGGCGCGAATCTCCAGCATCGCCGGGCGGGCATCCGCCGCATCCTTGGGGAGCAGCGCCACGGCCAGCGCATGTTCGGCCTGCGGGAGCCGCGCGCGCAGGCTCTCCAGTTCCTCCTGCGCCATCGCCTTCATTTCGGGATCGGCAAGCATCGCCTCCAGCTCGCCCTGCTCGGCGCGCAAATCCACCACCGCTCGCGCGGCCTGCACCACCGGCTCCAACTCGGCATAATCCTTGGACAGCCGCACGAACTCCGCCGGATCAAGATCCGGCCGCGCCATCTGCGCCTGCACCTCATCCTGCCGCCGGAGGATCGCAGCGATGCGATCGGGGGAGATGGTGGTCATGCCTGCGCCCTGCCCCCGTCATGCTGAACTTGTTTCAGCATCCATGGCACGGCAATGATGGGGGCATGCGACGTCGCAATCCGTGCACCTATATTCTCGCCAGCCAGAAACGCGGAACCTTGTATGTCGGCGTGACGTCCGATCTCCCCGCCCGCATTGGGCAGCACCGGTCCGCCGAGTGTCCGGGTTTCACCTCGCGCTACCGCGTTTACCGCCTCGTCCATGCCGAGTTCTTCGAGACCATGGACGGGGCGATCAGCCGCGAAAAGCAACTCAAGCGCTGGCATCGCGCCTGGAAGATCAACCTCATTGAAGCGAACAATCCCGACTGGGCCGACCTCGCCGTGACGTGGGGACTGGCCGAGCCGCTGCTCCATGGACCCTGAAACAAGTTCAGGGTGACGGGAGAAAGGAGCAGTGCAACCAATCATCCGATGGACCTGATCATCGCTTCGGCACGCGCTGCTGTATCGCTGCCGTCTCCGCGCACATTGAGATAAATCGCACCGTCGCGCGTCCCGAGGGATATAAGGGCATGCGCGTCGATCTTCGCCGCCTTGTCAAAGCGTTTGCGAGCCGAGCCCGTCGCTACGAGGTCAGCGGAGTGTCCAGCCTGGCGCAAAGCCGTGAGGCCGCGCATGGCCAGGCTCAGCAGACCATCATCCTCCAGAGCGATGACGGCATCCAGCTTCTGCGAGCCACTGTCACCCAGCAGCATCCCCAGCCGCTCAATCCCCGCCGCCCAACCGACCGCCGGGGTCGCCGGCCCGCCCAGCGTCTCGATCAGCCCGTCATAGCGTCCACCGCCGAGCACCGTCCCCTGCGCGCCCAGCCGATCCGTGACGAACTCGAACGCGGTGTGCCGATAATAATCCAGCCCGCGCACCAGCCGGGCATTGCGGGTCCACGCCACGCCGGCCGCCTTCAGCCCGTCGGTCACCTTCTCGAAGAAGGCCTGCGCCTCCTCGGTCAGATAGGCGTCGATATCCGGCGCGTCCGCCACGACCGCCTGATCGCGCGGGTCCTTGCTGTCGAGGATGCGCATCGGGTTCTTTTCGAGCCGGGTCAGACTGTCTTCGCTCAGGCTCGCCTTGTGCCCCTCGAAATGCGCAACCAGCGCCGCGCGCCACGCATCGCGGCTCGCGGCATCGCCCAACGTGTTGAGCGTCAGCGTCACGCCCTCGCTGATGCCCAGCTCCTTGAGCAACTGATCGGCGAAGATCAGCAGTTCGGCATCGGCCAGCGGCTCGGCCGCGCCGATGATCTCGGCATCGATCTGGTGGAACTGGCGATAGCGTCCCTTTTGCGGCCGCTCATAGCGGAACAGCGGCCCGTGCGTCGCAACCTTGAGCGGCGCATATTGCTGCCAGCCCTCGGTGATATAGGCCCGCGCGATGCCGGCGGTGAACTCCGGGCGCAGCGTGAGCGAATCCCCGCCGCGATCCTCGAAGCTGTACATCTCCTTGGAGACGACATCGGTGGTTTCGCCCAGCGAGCGGGAGAAGACCGCCGTCTGCTCGAATACCGGCACCTCGATCCGCCGGAAGCCATAGAGCTTGCGGACTTTCTCGAATGTTTCGACCACATGTGCGAAGCGGTCCGCGCTGTCGCCGATCATATCCTGAGTGCCGCGAACGGGCCGGGGTGTCTCGATTTTCGCCATGGCCGCGCCTCTAGCGGGAATCGCGCTTTAAGGAAACCGGCTTGCAAGGGCAGCTTGTTCTCTTTATGTTCCTTCGTGAGCTTGAGGAGACGATGATGAGCGACAGCTTCGAAGGCGGTTGTCAATGCGGCGCGGTGCGTTACCGGGCAACAGGAACGCCCGAGCATGTGGCGCTCTGCCATTGCGCGGACTGCCGCAAATCGTCCGGCGCGCCGATGGTGCTCTGGGCCGCCTTTGCCGAGAAAGCGGTGACGGTGCTGAATGGCAATGTCAGCGATTATCATTCCTCCCCGTCCGTGACCCGGAGCTTCTGCCCCGTCTGCGGCACGGGCGTGTTCTTCACAAATCCGGAGGCGCTGCCCGGGCTGATCGACATCCAGGCCGCCACGTTCGACGATCCCGAGGCGCTGCCGCCGCAAGTGCAGATCCAGACCGCCGAGCGGCCGCACTGGATGACCACGCTCGATGCCCTGCCGAGCTTCGAGCGCTTTCCCGGCGAATAAGGTTCGCCCCGTCCGTTTCCTCCGAAGCGCGCGACGAGGCTGAGGGTTTGACACGGATCAACGCCGCCCCTGTCGAAAGCGGCCATTCACTCGACTTGTTGAGAGATCAATCAAGGAGAGTCGGATGGCCCACTACCCCAATACGCCCGGCATGACAGGCGTGCTGCGCCCGTTGCGCATCGAAGGCGACATTCTGGATATGGAAGTCGAGGGAGAAATCCCCGCGCAACTCAATGGCACCTTCCATCGCGTCCACCCCGATGCGCAATTCCCGCCGATGTTCGAGAACGATCAGTTCTTCAATGGCGACGGCATGGTCAGCCTGTTCCACTTTCATGATGGCAAGGTCGATTTCCGCCAGCGCTACGCCCAGACCGACAAGTGGAAGGCCGAGCGGGCCGCCGGCAAGTCGCTGTTCGGCATGTATCGCAATCCGCTGACCGATGACGAGAGCGTCAAGGGCATGATCCGCGGCACGGCCAACACCAATGTCATGGTCCACGCCGGCAAGCTCTATGCGATGAAGGAGGACAGCCCCTGTCTCATCATGGATCCGCTCAGCCTGGAGACCGAAGGCTACACGAATTTTGACGGCAAGATCAAAAACCAGACCTTTTCCGGCCATGGCAAGATCGACCCCGTCACCGGCAATTTCTGCAACCATGGCTATGCCGCGACCGGCGTGCTGACCGACGATGTCAGCTATTTCGAGATCGATCCGCAGGGCAATGTGCTGTTCGAGACCTTCTTCAAGGTCCCCTATTATTGCATGATGCACGACTTCGGCCTGACGCAGGATTATGTGATCTTCCACATCGTGCCGATCACCGGCAATTGGGATCGGCTGAAGGCCGGCAAGCCGCATTTCGGCTTCGACAAGACGCTCCCGGTCTATCTCGGCGTGCTGAAGCGCGGCGCTGACGGCTCCGACATTCGCTGGTTCAAGCGCGACAACTGCTTCGCCAGCCATGTCATGAACGCCTATCAGGACGGCACCAAGATCCACTTCGACACCTGCGAGGCGAAAGGGAACAGCTTCCCGTTCTTCCCGGACATTCATGATGACAGCTTCGATCCGGTGGCCGCGCGGCCCTTCCTGACCCGCTGGACGGTCGACCTGGCCTCCAACGGTGAAGAATTCGCGAGCATCGAGAAGCTCACCGACTGGATCGACGAATTTCCCCGCATCGACGAGCGCTTCGTTGGTCAGCCCTATCGCCACGGCTGGGGCCTTGTCATGGACCCGGACATGCCGATGGACTTCCTCCGTGGTCGCGCCAGCGGCTTCAAGATGAACAAGATCGGCCATTGGGATCTCGTCGCACGCACCGAGGATTGCTGGTGGGCGGGTCCGGAATCGATCATCCAGGAGCCCTGCTTCGTGCCGCGCTCGGCCGACGCGCCGGAGGGCGATGGCTACATCATCGCGCTCGTGGACAATCTCATCACCAACTATTCCGATCTGGTGGTGCTCGACGCGCTCAACCTGCCCGCCGGGCCGATCGCCCGCGCCAAGCTGCCGATCCGCATCCGCTCGGGCCTGCATGGCAATTGGGCGGACGCCAGTAAGCTGCCGCGCGCAGCCTGAGGGCCGAGCATAGGATATAGACTGAGGGGGTGGACGCCTTGCCACCCCCTTGTCATGCTGGGCGCATCTGTTTCCCGGAGTGCCATGATGCGCCGTTGCCTTTTGCCTGCCCTTCTTCTGCTGACCCTGCCCGCGAGCGCGCTTCTCGCCCAGGATGCCGCCGCGCCGCCTCTACGATCCGCTCCCGCCGCGCTGCCGATCCTGAGCACCGTGCCGCAAGCGCGGGACATCGCCTGGACCAGCGGCACGCTCAAGCTGGAGGTGGATGCGACCGATGTGGACCGCCGCATCCTCACCGTTCGCCAGACCATCCCCATGTCGACCGGTGGTCCGCTGACCCTGCTCCTGCCGGAATGGCTGCCGGGCCACCACGCCCCACGCGGGCAGATCGAGAAGATCGCCGGCCTGAGCTTCACGACCGCGGACGGCCGGCCATTGCGCTGGAAGCGCGACCCGCTCAACGTCTACGCCTTTCACCTCTCCGTGCCGGACGGGGCAGGCGCCGTGATCGCCAATTTCCAGTTTCTGGCGCCCACCGCGGGCAATCAGGGCCGGATCGTGGTGACCGACTCGCTGCTCAACCTGCAGTGGGACAGCGTCTCGCTCTATCCGGCCGGCTTCTACACCCGCCGCATCCCGATTCAGGCCAGCGTCACGCTGCCGGAAGGCTGGACCGCAGCGACTGCGCTGGCCAGTGAACGCGACGGCAAGACGGTCCGCTACGAGGAGACCGATTATGAAACGCTGGTCGATTCGCCGATCTTCGCAGGGCTCCACAGCCGCGAGATCGCGCTGACGCCGGACGTGCGGCTGAGCGTCTTTGCCGATACGCCGGAAGAGCTCAAAGCCACCGAGCCGCAGATCAACCTGCATCGCCGCCTTGTCGATGAAGCCGTCGCGCTGTTCGGCGCGCGCCATTATGATCGCTATAATTTCCTGCTCTCCATCTCGGACAAGCTGGGCGGCATCGGCCTGGAGCATCACCGGCTCAGCGAAAATGGCGTCTCGCTGGGCTACTTCACGCAATGGGAGGCCGCGCTGGGCGACCGCGACCTGCTCGCGCACGAATTCACCCATAGCTGGAACGGCAAATATCGCCGCCCGGAGATGCTCTGGACACCCGATTTCGCCACGCCCATGCAGGACGACCTGCTCTGGGTGTATGAAGGACAGACCCAGTTCTGGGGCTATGTGCTCTCCGCCCGCTCGGGACTGCTGAGCAAGGCCGAGACGCTCGATGCGCTGGCCGCCATCGCGGCGCGGCTCGACGCGACCAGAGGCCGCACCTGGCGCCCGGTGATCGACACCACCTACGATCCGATCATCGCGGCCCGCCGCCCCAAGGCCTGGACGAGCTGGCAGCGCCCGGAAGACTATTATAATGAAGGCCTGATGATCTGGCTGGAAGTGGACGCCATCATCCGCCGCGAAACCGCCGGCGCGCGCGGCATTGATGATTTCGCCAAGGCCTTCTTCGGTGTGAATGATCGCGACTGGGGCGTGCTGACCTACAATCGCCAGGATGTGATCGACACGCTGAACGGCGTCGTTGCTTATGATTGGGACGGGTTGCTGCGCGAGCGGATAGAGCAGACCAATAGCGAGGTCACCAAGGCCGGGTTCGACCTAGGCGGCTACAAGCTGACCTACGGCCTTATTACCAACTCGACGATTCGGGCCGCCGAGACCGTGGGCAAATATGTCGACCAGAGCTTCGGTCCCGGGTTGGTCGTCGGGGAGGATGGGGTCGTGCGCTCCGTCATCTGGGATAGCCCCGCCTTCAAGGCCGCCATCGCGGTCGGCGATTCGATCACGGCGGTTGGCGACACCGAGTTTTCCGCCGATGTCTTCCGCGAGGGGGTGGGGGCGACGGCCCAAAAACATCCGCTCGTCCTGACCCTGAGGCGGGACAAAAGATATCGCACGATCACGCTCGATTATTCCGGCGGCCTGCGCTATCCGCGCCTCGAAAAATCACAAGAGGGTTCAACCAGTCTCGACCGACTGCTGACAGCGCGGACCGGCGAGACTTCCGTCAATTAACCTGTGGGTGCGAAAAACCATGAACATCGATATGATTCCTGTCGGCAGCAATCCGCCGGAAAGCCTCAATGTCGTCATCGAAGTGCCGACCGGTGGCGAGCCGGTGAAATATGAGTTCGACAAGGCATCGGGCGCCCTGTTCGTCGATCGCATCCTCCACACGCCGATGCGCTACCCCGCAAATTACGGTTTCGTTCCGCACACGCTCTCGCCCGATGGCGATCCGCTCGATGCGCTGGTCGTGGCCCGCTCGCCCTTCATCCCGGGCTCGGTGGTGCGCGCCCGCCCCATCGCCGTCCTCAACCTCGAGGATGAGCATGGCGGTGACGAGAAGCTGCTCTGCGTCCCCGACGACGCGACCTTCCCTTATTACGCCAATGTGACCGAGAAGGAGCATCTGCCCGACATCGTGTTCAAGCAGGTCGAGCACTTCTTCACGCACTATAAGGATCTCGAGGCCGAGAAGTGGGTGCGTGTCGGCACATGGGGCAACAGCGCGGAAGCCCGCCAGATCACGCTGGAAGCCATTGAGCGCTACCAGCAGAACAAGGCCGCGAAGAGCGCCGCCTGATCGTTTGGCCCGCTGCACGGGCCCCGCAGATACAAAAAGAGGCTCCCAGCGCACCGCCGGGAGCCTCTTTTTTATGAGATTATGTCGGAATGAGTTCAGCTCGCGGTCTTCACCTTCTCATAAGGAACGAACTTGCCCAGGCTGACGAAGCCGCGCGGGAAGTGGCCGGCGCGATCCACCAGCCGGACGATATCGACATCGCACAGCTGCGAGCTGCTCGTCTTGGTGACGAGAATATCGTCATCGTCGAGCGACGAGGCGCCGCTCACCGGCCGGTTGACGTAGAGCTTGCCGCCGACCTCATAGATGATCGCCGTCTTGTCGATGATCTGCGTCGAGCGCACGCTGCTCAGGCTGATGCACCGGACCGGTTCTCCCGCGGTGCGCCCTTCCAGCGCCTTGGCGAGCTTGGCGTCAGCCTTGGCCTGCGCCTCTGCTGCGCGAGTCGATTGGGCAGCGGCGGGCACCGTAGCGACCATCGCGACCCCGATAATGCCTGTGAACAGGCGAGACATGAAACGCATCCTGCGTCCTTTCCGGTTTCCCATTTCCCGCGCCCGATTGCCGCTCTACCCCCTTCTGCCTGAATGGGCCATGAGCGCCCCTTCCCGCGCGGTGAAAAAACAGCATTTCGCTTCCGTTCGTCGCCCCCTTTTCCTATAGGCTGGGGCATGACGGACAATAGCAATACGACCCCCGCTCAGAACGCAAATGATTATGGTGCCGACAGCATCAAGGTGCTGAAGGGCCTGGACGCCGTGCGCAAGCGCCCCGGCATGTATATCGGCGATACCGATGATGGCTCCGGCCTGCATCACATGGTCTTCGAGGTGAGCGACAACGCCATTGACGAGGCGCTGGCCGGACATTGCGATCTGGTGCTGATCGAGCTGAACCCGGACGGCTCCGTTTCGGTCGAGGATAATGGTCGCGGCATCCCGACCGACATTCACCGCGAGGAAGGCGTTTCGGCGGCCGAGGTCATCATGACCCAACTGCACGCCGGCGGAAAGTTCGAGAACACCTCCGACGACAATGCCTATAAGGTCTCCGGCGGCCTGCACGGCGTCGGCGTCTCCGTCGTCAACGCGCTTTCCGAGTGGCTGGAGCTGACCGTGTGGCGCGAAGGCAAGGAGCACTGGATGCGCTTCCGCTATGGTGATGCGGAAGGCCCGCTCGTCGTGCGCGGCGATGCGCCCGTGGTCGACGGCAAACCAAAAAAGGGCACGCGCGTCACCTTCCTCGCCTCGACCGACACGTTCAAGAACGTCACCGAGTTCGATTTCGACAAGCTGGAGCATCGCTATCGCGAGCTTGCCTTCCTCAACTCAGGCGTGCGCATCCTGCTGCGCGACAAGCGCCATGAAGAGGTGAAGGAGCATGACCTGTTCTACGAGGGCGGCATCGCGGCCTTCGTGAAATATCTTGATCGCAACAAGAACGCGCTGATGCCCGACCCCATCGCCATCTCGGCGGACCGGGACGGCATCGGCATCGATGTCGCGCTGGAGTGGAACGACAGCTATTATGAGAACGTCCTCTGCTTTACCAACAACATCCCGCAGCGGGACGGCGGCACCCATCTGGCCGCCTTCCGCGCCGCGCTGACCCGCACGCTCAACAGCTATGGTGACAAGTCCGGCCTGCTCAAGAAGGAGAAGGTCAGCCTTACCGGTGAGGACATGCGCGAGGGGCTGACCGCCATCGTTTCGGTCAAGCTGCCCGATCCCAAGTTCAGCAGCCAGACCAAGGACAAGCTGGTCTCCTCCGAGGTGCGCCAGCCGCTTGAGAGCCTGATGGCCGACAAGATGCAGGAGTGGCTGGAGGAAAATCCCGGCCACGCCAAGTCGATCATCCAGAAGGTGGTCGATGCCGCCGCCGCGCGCGAGGCCGCCAAGAAGGCCCGCGAACTGACGCGCCGCAAGGGCGTGATGGACATCGCCTCCCTGCCCGGCAAGCTCGCTGACTGTCAGGAGCGCGACCCCGCCAAGTCCGAACTGTTCCTCGTCGAGGGCGATTCGGCCGGTGGCTCCGCCAAGCAGGGCCGCGACCGGCATTTCCAGGCGATCCTGCCCCTGCGCGGCAAGATCCTCAATGTCGAGCGGGCCCGGTTCGACCGGATGCTGGCCAGCCGCGAGATCGGCACGCTCATCCAGGCGATGGGCACCGGCATTCGCGACGACTTCAATCTCGAGAAGCTGCGCTACCACAAGATCGTCATCATGACGGACGCCGACGTGGACGGCGCCCACATCCGCACGCTGCTGCTGACCTTCTTCTACCGGCAGATGCCGCAGATCATCGAGGCCGGCCATCTCTACATCGCCCAGCCGCCGCTCTACAAAGCCACGCGCGGGCGCAGCGAAGTCTACTTGAAGGACGAAGCCGCGCTCGACCAGTATCTGGTCGACAATGGCGTCGATACGCTGGTGCTGGAGACGGAAACCGGCACCCGCTCGGGTCAGGACCTGCGCGACCTCATCGACCATGCCCGGCGCAGCCGCGCGCTGATGCGCTATGTGCCGCGTCGCTATGACGGTGCGATCGTCGAGGCGCTGGCGCTGGCTGGCGCGCTGGCCTTCGATCTCTCCGACGATGCCCGCGCGCAGGCGCTCGCCCGCGCGGCGGAATGGCTGGACCGGACCGACGAGGAAGGCCGCTGGACCGGCCGCCTCTCGGCCGAGGGCGGCTATCATCTCGAGCGGCTGGTGCGCGGCGTGACCGATCACCACATCATCGAGCCGGCCTTCCTCAATTCCGCCGAAGCCCGCAAGCTGGACACGCTGACCAAGGAGCAGGCGAGCCTCTACGCCAGCCCAAGCCATCTGCTCGCCGCACGCGCGGCCGCCGCGCAGGCGCAGGCCGAGAGCGAGACGGAAGACAGCGACGGCGAAGAGACCGCCGCACCCACCGCTGCGCAGGCCCGCGGCGTGCGGATCACCCGCCCGTCCGAGCTGCTCGACGCCGTGCTGGCCGCCGGCCGCAAGGGCCTCGCGATCCAGCGCTACAAGGGCCTTGGCGAGATGAACGCCGACCAGCTGTGGGAAACCACGCTCGACCCAAATGTGCGCTCGATGCTCCGCGTGGAGATCGAGCAGGCGGACGTCGCCGACGAAATCTTCACCCGCCTGATGGGCGACATCGTCGAGCCACGCCGCGAGTTCATCCAGGACAACGCCCTCAATGTCGCCAATCTCGACGTTTGAGGCGGTCTCACTAACCAGCTTGGAATGAGGCACCCTCGGCCTGCTCGATATCGAGTCGGCTGAGGGTGTCCATCAGTGTGCCGCGCCCGGATCGACGGCCCTTTTCGGCCGGGGCGCGAACCATACTGCTGCGGCAGCGAACACGAAGGCGGCTGCGGACAGCAGGAACATGTGGTTGATCGCCACCGTCAGGCTTTCCTGCTGGACGGTCTGCTCGATCACCCCGCGCACCTGATCGAGCGAGAAGCCGGCGCCTTGCAGCGCCTCGCGCGTCGCCTCGCTGTTCATGGCGCCGACCACCTCGCTGCGCGCCGTCACAGCACTATTGGCCCACATGGTCGTCGCGACGGAGGTGCCGATGGCACCGGCCATCGTGCGCAGGAAGCTCATCACGCCCGCGGCCGACGCGGTCTCTTCCGGGTCCACAGCCGAAAGCGCGATGGTGGTGAGCGGAATGAAGAAGAACGGCATACCGACGCCCTGCATTAGCTGCGGGAAGGCCAGCGTCCAGAAATCCGCGCCCGTCGTCCAGTGCGCGCGCAGCAGCGAGGTGAGGCCAAGCCAGAGAATGCCGAACGTCACCAGAACGCGTGGATCGACCTTGTTGGTGAGCTTGCCGACGATGGGCGACATGATGACGGCGGCCACGCCCATGAAGGCGGTCACGTAGCCCGCATCGGTGGCGGTATAGCCAAGGTCGGTCTGCAGCCATTGGGGGATGAGCACCACCGCCGAGAACATCGTCCCGAAGGCAAGCGACAGGCTGAGCACCGCCGCGGAAAAGCCCCGATGCCGGAACACCCGCAGATTGACGATCGGTTGCGCCTCGGTCAGCTCCCAGGCGAGGAACAGCGCGAAGCCGATCAGCGCGATGATCGCCAGGATTACGATCTTGCTGTCCCCGAACCAATCATGCTCGCGGCCGATGTCGAGGATGATCTGCAGCGCGCCGATCCACAGGATCAGCAGTGCCAGACCGATCGTGTCGACACGCATCTTCTCGGTCCTGGTCTCCGCGTTGCGCAGGAAGCGGGTCGCGCCATAGGCGCAGAGCGCGGCGACCGGAATATTGATGAAGAAAATCCAGTGCCAGGACCAGCTATCGCTGATGGTTCCGCCCAGAATGGGGCCGAGGATCGGCGCGATGACGGTGGTCATCGCCCACAGGCCCATCGCCTGCCCCCGCAGATGCTTGGGGAAGATGCGCATCAGCAAGGTCTGGCTGAGCGGCATCAGCGGTCCGCCGCACAACCCCTGGCCGATGCGGAAGGCGACCAGCATCCCGAGGCTGCTCGAAAGGCCACAGAGCACCGAGAAGATGCCAAAGCCGATCATGCCGAAGGTGAAGGTGCGCACGGTGCCGAAGCGCCCCGCAAGCCAGCCGGT
The DNA here is from genome assembly GCF_025961955.1 of Sphingobium sp. B10D7B. Lineage (NCBI taxonomy): Bacteria > Pseudomonadati > Pseudomonadota > Alphaproteobacteria > Sphingomonadales > Sphingobiaceae > Sphingobium > Sphingobium sp. B10D7B. The sequence goes on along the minus strand of NZ_JAOQOQ010000001.1, from coordinate 25,692 downwards.
CAGCGGCACGCAGATCGCCTCCGCCACCGCGTAGGATGTGATGATCCACGTGCCCTGCGAGGCCGAGATGCCCAGCGAGCCGGCGATGTGCGCCACCGAGACATTGGCGATGGTCGTGTCCAGCACGATCATGAAATTGCTGAGCGCGAGCACCGCGCCGGCAATCACCAGCGCAGCGCCCGAGAGCGGCGTGAAATCATCCGCCTTGCTGGCCATGGCCTTTGCCTTTCCTATCCGGTCGCGCTCACTGCGCCGATGTATCGACCTCGGCGGTCATCGAGAGCCCGACTCGCAGCGGATGCGCGGCCAGCTCCTTGGCGTCGAGCGCGACGCGCACTGGCAGGCGCTGCACCACCTTGATCCAGTTGCCCGTCGCATTCTGGGCGGGGATCAGCGCGAAGGCCGATCCGGTGCCACCCGAAAAGCCGACGACACGGCCATGATATTCGACGCTGCTGCCGTACAGGTCGGAGACCAGCGTCACCGGCTGGCCCGGCTTCACCTTGGTGAGCTGGCTTTCCTTGAAATTGGCATCGACATAGACCTGACCGACCGGCACGACGCGCATCACCGTCGCGCCCGGCGCGATGCGCTGGCCCACCTGCACGGTCCGGTTGGCGATGACGCCATCGATGGGCGCGCGGATGACGGTTCGCTCAAGATCGAGCTCGGCCTGACGGACTTTTGCCTTGGCGGCGAGCACATCCGGATTGGTCTCAACCGTGCTGCCCTGGATCAACGCGTCATTGGCGGCGAGATTGCCCGCGGCAACCCCGCGCGACGCGCTGGCCTGCGCCATGGCGGCCTTGGCCTGCTCCAGCGCGGCACGCGCGCTGGCCAGCGCATTGGTCGCCGACGTCAGCTCATCACCGGAGACTGCGCCATTGGCGGAGAGCGCCTTGCGCCGGCTATAATCGACCTGCGCCTTCTCGAACGAGGCCTGCGCCGCGACGAGTTGGGCCTGCGTGCTGCGGATGTCCGCGCCCCGGGCCAGAACCTGATCGGACAGTGCATTGCTCGTCGCGCTCGCCTGTCCGAACTGGCGGCGTGCCTTGGCCAGCTCGGCCTGTGCGGTGGCGAGGGCAATCTGCGCATCGCGATCATCCAGACGGACCAGGATATCGCCCGCCTTCACGCTGTCCGTGTCCGTCTTGAGCACGGCGGCGACTTGCCCGCCGACCATGGGGGTGATCTGCGCAGTATCCGCGCCGACATAGGCATTGTCGGTCTCGACATAATGGCTACCGATGGCGGCATACCATCCGCCATAGCCGATGCCCGCGAGCAGAACCGCGCCGGCAATCGCCAGCAAAGCCGTCTTACGCCGACTATGGGAGGGCGCAGCGTCCGACGTTTGCGTTGCAGTAGCCGCGGGGAAGTGAGGGTCAGCTTCAGCCATGGGTAGCATCCTTGGTGGGCATCGTGTGGGCAGCCGTGCCCGTATCGGTAAATCCGCCGCCAAGCGCACGGACGAGTGCGACGTCGAGCGTGAAGGCCCGCGCCTGAAGGTCAGCCACGATGCGCTTGGCCTGCAGCGCACGATCCTGCGCGGTTAGCACATCGAGGAAGGTGGAGAGCCCGCCTTCATATCGCTGCGTGGCAATCGCATAAGCCGCGTCGAAATCCGCGAGCGACTTGCGCGATTGGTCAAGCTGAACGGCCAGCGCGCGCTGGCTGACGACGGCATCTGCGACGGCGCGATAGGCGTCGGTCACGGTCCGGTCGTAGCTCGCCACGGCCTCGTCATAGCCGGCGCGGGCGCCTTTATACTGCCCTTGCAGTGCGCCGCCGCGAAAGATCGGCAGGGTGATCGCCGGACCAACACTGCCATAGTCGGAGCCGCTCTTGAACAGGTTGGATAGCCCGAGCGACTGAAAGCCGAAGATCGCGGACAGGTTGATAGCGGGATAGAAATCGGCGCGGGCAACCTTGATGCGGCTCGCCTCGGCCTCCACCCGCACCCGCGCGGCGGCAATGTCGGGCCGGCGGCCGACCAGATCGGTCGTGACATTCTCGGGAATGCCCCGCGCCGCGATGGTCACGGCCGGCGGCATGATCGCCAAACCGCGATCCGGGCCGGCGCCGAGCAGGGCTGCCAGCCGATTGCGAGCCAGCCCGATCTGCTCATCCGTCGCGGCGAGATCGCTGCGGGCGGCCGGAACGGCAGCGCTGGCCTGCTTGAGCTCTGCCTGGGTATCGAGGCCGGAGGTCACGCGATCGCTCACCAGGCCCTGCGTCTTCTCGCGCACCTCCAGCGCCGTCTGCAGAACCGCCCGCTGCGCGAACAGCCGCGCCAGATCGGCATAGGCATCCGCGACATTGGTGGAGAGCATCAGCGCCGCCTGCTGATAATCGAGCTGCGCCGCCTCGGCATCCGAGCGGGCAGCGGCATAGGCCGCGCGATTGCGACCCCAGAGGTCAAGATCGAAGCCGAGCGCGGCGTGGACATTGCCCGAGCTGTTCCAGCCCTGCGGCACGAAGGCCGGCGGAATGCCGTTATTATAGCTTTGCTTGGCAGCGGAGCCGCCGGCCGACACATCGAGCGAGGGCAAGCGGGCCGCGCCGGACTGCTGGGCGATCGCCTCGGCCCGGCGGACGCGCGCTAACGCGACCGCGAGATCCGGCGATCCGGCCAGCGCCTCCTGAATCAGCCCGTCGAGCTGCGGGTCGCCATAGCTGGTCCACCAATCCGCCTTGACCCAGGGCGCGCCTGGGGCGGTCGGAGTCAGGCTCTGGCTCGCCGCGTAATGGTCGGCCGGCGCGATCGCCGGTGCCGGCCCCATATGGGGGACGGCCGCGCAGCCGGGGAGAGCCAGCATCGCGAGCAGGGCACCAGCGCGTCGGGACAGGAAAGTCGTGGCCATGAGTCGAAAAACCGTACTGTTGGGTACAGTCAGCGCTCTGATCCTCAATGACGGGGTTGTCAACAGAAAACTGTACTGTATAGTACGGTTATGGAGCAGGATACTGAAACACTCGCCGTCACGCGCCGGGAAAGCCGCAAGCAGGACCGCCGGCAGGCCATTGTCGATGCTGCGCGCACCTCATTTCTGGAGCATGGTTATGCCGGCACGTCGATGTCCGGCCTGCTCAAGACGCTTGGCGGCTCCAAAGCGACGTTGTGGGGCTATTTCCGATCCAAGGAAGACCTGTTCGCCGCCGTCGTTGAGGAAGTCAGCCTGCAGTTTCGCGCCGAGATTCAGGATGTGCTGGCAACGAAAGCCGATCTTGAGTGCACGCTCATCGCCTTCTGTCGCGCCTTCCTGCGCAAGATCACGTCACCCGATGGGCAGGCCACCTGGCGGCTGGTCGTTGCGGAGAGTGGGCGCTTTCCCGAGGTCGGCAAGATTTTCCATGAGCGGGCCGCCCGGCCCGTCCAAGGCGCATTGCAGGCTTTCTTTGCCCGGCAAGTCGCCAGCGGCGCGCTGATCGAGGAAGACCCCGCAGTCATGGTCGAAGCCCTGATGGGCCTGTGCATCGGCCAGCACATGCGGGCGATCTGGGGATTCGAGCGACTGAACGACGCCGAGATTGACGTCTATGCGCTGCGCTTCACGCACATCTTCATGCGGGCCTACGCGCGGGGCACCTGAGATCCAGGCGGCGCATCGTCGCCCCCGCGCGACCCGCCGCCTCATTGTCTCCAACACATCCTCTCCTATGTGCAGAAGACAGGAGAAATTCGATGCGCATCGGGACAGTCAGGGAAATCAAGAACCACGAATATCGTGTCGGCCTCACCCCGGAGAGCGTGCGGGAACTGGTGGCGCATGGCCATGAAGTCTGGGTCGAACAGGCCGCCGGTTTGGGCATCGGCAGCAGCGATGAGGATTATCGCGCCGCCGGTGCGATCATTCAGCCTGATGCGCGGACGGTGTTCGGGCAGTGCGAGATGGTCGTCAAGGTCAAGGAGCCGCAGGCAGAGGAGCGCGCGATGCTTTGGCCCGGGCAGATCCTCTACACCTATCTCCATCTCGCCCCCGATGCCGCCCAGACTGCCGATTTGGTTCGCTCCGGCGTGACGGCCATCGCCTATGAAACGGTGACCGGGCCCAACGGCACGCTGCCCTTGCTCAAACCGATGAGCCAGGTGGCCGGGCGGATGAGCATACAGGCCGGCGCGACCGCGCTTGAGAAGGCGCATGGCGGGCGCGGCGTTCTGCTCGGCGGCGTGCCGGGCGTCCTGCCGGCCAAGGTGGTCATTCTCGGAGGCGGCGTGGTCGGCTTCAATGCCGCGCAAATGGCCACAGGATTGGGCGCCGACGTGACGATTCTCGACCGCAATCCGGATGTTCTGGAGCGCCTCGGCACCCACTTCGAGGGGCGCGCGAAGACTCGCTTCTCGGGCCGCGCGGCGCTTGCGGAAAGCCTTGTCGATGCGGATCTGGTGATCGGCGCGGTGCTGGTACCCGGTGCCACTGCGCCAAAGCTGGTCTCACGCGACATGCTCTCGTCCATGAAGAGCGGCGCGGTGCTCGTCGATGTCGCGATCGATCAGGGCGGCTGTTTCGAGATGAGCCGGCCCACCACCCATGCCGAGCCGACCTTCATCGTGGATGGCATCGTGCATTATTGCGTCGCCAACATGCCCGGCGCCGTGGCGCGGACGAGCACCTACGCGCTGAACAACGTCACCCTGCCCCATGCGCTCAGCATCGCCGATCTCGGCTGGCGCGCCGCGCTTGCCCGCGACCCGCATCTGGCCAATGGCCTCAATGTTCATGCCGGCAAGGTCAGCTGCCCCGCCGTCGCGGAGGCGCTGGGTTATGAGGTGGAGCCGGTGAAGGCCGTGCTCGGCCTCTAGATCCCGGAAACGGTCGGCCCCTCGCCAAAGGGCATCAACGGGCTGACGCCCAGCACATCGGCCAGCGGTCTGCCATCGCTGAGCCGCCGGAACAGCGCATAGGCAATCCAGCGGGCGCGACCATCGACATTCGGCGCGCCGCGCCCTGCCAGATGATCGCTGATCCGAACGGTGCGGGTCTCCAGCGATATGCGCGTCAGCCCGGTCCGGTTTTCCACCCCGACATGCGCGTGCTGCGCGGAGAAGGCGATGATCTCGCCCGGCGCGATCAGCACCGGCATGCCCTGAGCGGCATCGATGGGGGCGAGCGGGCGCGGCGCCATGCGGCCGCGATCGGCCGAGGCACTGCCGGTGCGCCGCCGGGCCATCGCCTCGGAGAGATCGAAATCGGCACTGTCATTCGGGATCGGCCGGTCGAACAGCTCGGGGAGAAACGCAAAGGTGCGCCCGCTTGTGATCGGCCAGACCGGTGCCCACCAGTTGACCTGCGCCGCCAGATTGGTGCCCCAACTATCGCGATGAAAGCCGACCGTCGCCGTGCTGCGCGCGCTGTGCGGCTGGTTATCCGCCGGCACTGGCGGCTGGAAGCGCAGCAGCAGCCGATCCCGAGCCACGTCGTCGGCCTGCAACCCCACCGCCTCGAACAGCGCGCGCCATAAGTGCTTGGCTTGCGCATCATTGGAGAAGGCGCGCTGCACGGCGTCGAGCGTCTCGGCCAGCGCCACCCTGTCCAGCGCCTCGTGAATGCGCTCTGGATCGTGGGGCGCGAGGTGCTGCTCCACGAAGGCGCGCGCATGATCCGCGAGCGCCCGCATCGCCGGAAGCGCCCCGAAGCGGACAATATCGCCGCAATAGAGCCGATCATGCAGCGCATCGACCGATACCGCCGGGGCCGCGTAGATATCCGCCGCAGCGGCCATGCTCAGTCCCGCACCTGCCGGCCCTCGATGGGATAGGCCGGATCGGTATAGCCATGGGTGGAGGCATAACCGGGGGCCACCAGTCCGTCGGCAAAGGCCTCGTCCTCGGGGCCCATCGGCACGCTCAGTGCATCCAGATAGGCATCCCACTGCGCCTCGGTGCGCGGGCCGGCAATCGCGGCGCTGACAAAGCGGTTGCGCAGTACCCAAGCCAGCGCGAAGGCGACGGTGCTGACCCCCTTGGCGGCAGCATGGGCATTCACCGCCTCGGCAATGGCCAGCGATTCGGTGCGCCATTCGGTCTGCTTGAGACGGATGTCGCCTCGCGCAGCGCGGGAATCGGCCGGCGGCGGCCCGTCACCGGCATATTTGCCGCTCAGCACGCCCCGGGCCAACGGGCTGTAGGGCACCACGCCCAGGCCATAATGGCCAGCGGCGGGCATCTGCTCCACCTCAACGAGGCGATCGACCATGTTATACAGTGGCTGGCTGGCGATCGGCCGGTCCATGCCAATGGCGTCCGCCGCGCGGCAGATCTCGGCAATGCGCCAGCCGCGAAAGTTCGACACGCCATAATAACGCAGCTTCCCCTGCGCGATTAGATCGTCAATCGCCCGCAACCCTTCCTCGAAGGGCGCATGAGGATCGGCCTTATGGAAATAAAGGAGGTCGATATAGTCGGTGCCCAGCCGCTTGAGGCTCGCCTCGACATCCTGCACGATCCATTTGCGCGATTGCCCGCCCTCATTCGGCCCCTTCCCGAAGGCATGGCCGAATTTGGTGGCGACGACCCAATGATGCCGATGGTCGCGGATCGCTCGGCCCACCACTTCCTCCGACTGGCCGCCATTATAGCCATCGGCGGTGTCGAGAAAATTGATCCCCTGATCCCGCGCCTTGTGGATGATCCGCGTCGCCGTGGGCTCGTCGGTCGCGCCGCCGAACATCATGGTGCCAAGGCAAAGCGGCGAGACCTTGAGGGCGCTGCGCCCCAGATAGCGATATTCCATAGTCCCTCTCCTCTCCCTCCTGACACCATCGTGCGATTGGCAATCGCTACCATGCTAAGCAATCGCCGTCAGCCTTGAGGACAGCGCATCCATTCAAATTTCCATCTTCGGCCATTAGCCTCCGCTCGATGATGCCCGGCAAGGGCGCATAGAACAGAGGGAGAGTGCGATGCGTGATGCAATTATAGCGGCAGGCATGCTGGCCATGGCAGGACTGAGCGGGGCGAGCCTGGCGGAGACGCCAAAGGCGCCGCTCACCGTCGAGCAACGGCTGCAGCGAGTGGAAGATGAGCTGGCGATCCGGCGCATCATCGTCGATTATGCCGCCACGCAGGATGCCCGCGACTATACCGCCTATGCGAACCTGTTTGCCACTGATGGCGAATGGGCGAACGGCAAGGCCGTCCACAAGGGGCGCGCGGCAATCCGGCAGTTGCTCGTCAACCTCTATGGCACGCCGCCCGCGGGCTTCGTGAACAACGAGAACTATCACCTCACGTCCAACATCCAGATCGACATCGACGGTGACCGGGCGACTGCGCACTCGCGCCACCTGCTCATCTGGCGCGGCCCGAATGGCGAGCCGGTGCCGGCGCTCGCGGGCCGCTATGAGGACGAATTCATCCGCGAGAATGGCGAATGGAAAATCCGGCGCCGCGTCGATTATCCGGTGATGCCCACCGCCGAGGAATGGATGAAGGTCGTCCGCGCGCGCCAGGCCGCGCAATGATCGCGTTGCGCCCCATCGCTGCCATCGCGCTGCTCGCCGGCGCCGCTCTTCCGGCCAGCGCCCAGCGCGACGAAACCGCCGATCGGGCCGCCATCCACGCGCTGCTCGTCGCTTATGGCAGCACGCTCGACGCGCGCGACTTCGCGGGGTTCGGGCGACTGTTCGGTAAGGATGGCGTCTATGCCGCGGGCGGTGGCGCAGAAGCGCGGGGGCCGGCTGCCGGCGAAATGATGCGCAAGGTCTTCGCCGGCAATGCCATGGGCTTTGCAGAGCCGAATTATCACCTGTTCTTCAACGAGGTCGTGACCTTCACCGGCGCGGACAGCGCGAGGGCGACATCCATGTCGCTCTACGTCGTGCCGGATGAGCGGAACCGGCCCACGCCCATGCTTATGGCCGCCTATGAGGACGATCTGGTCCGCGAAGACGGCCGCTGGGTTTTCGCGCGCCGGTCTGTGAAGGGGCTCATGCCTGCGCGCCGACCTTAGCGGAGCTGGGGCGGCGCAGGAGGAAGCTGCCGTTCCTCGCGGAAAAGCAAATGTTCATCGCAATCCTATTGTCAATATAATCGATTGAGTTAAGTTAGTGCCTCCGACCCGGCAAAACAGGAGGAACGGCCGATGTCTACACCCACGCCCCATTTCGCTGCCCAGAGCGGGGATGACCCCCATGGCAGCGCGCTCTCTCTGATCCGGCAGCATCTTGACCGCCTCAAATTCGGCGCCGTGCATTTGACTGTGCACGAAGGCCGCCTCGTCCAGATCGAGGTAACCGAGAAGACCAGGCTGACCGCCTGACCCTTTCCGTCGGGCCGCTGACCGCCCGCACCGATAACAGACCCATAGCATGATGCTGACCGGACCACTGGAGGCATCCCTTTTCCAAACAAGGGGATTTCACCATGGTCAACAGACCACTTCTTTCGTTGAGCGCGCTCGCCGCAGCTCTTCTCTTTCATGGCACCGCACAAGCGGACGAAACCGCAGGCGCAGCGCCCGCGAACGGCTCCCACAGCACGGCCGCCCCGCATGAAGACCGCAGCGCCCCGCAGGATATCGTGGTGACGGCGCGCCGGCGCTCCGAAACCTCGCAGGAAATCCCCATTGCCGTCTCCGTCGTCGGCGGCGCCCAGCTCGACAGCACCGGGGCCTTCAATGTCGGCCGTCTCCAGCAGCTTGCGCCCACGCTGCAATTCTATTCGTCCAACCCGCGCAACACGGCCGTGAACATCCGCGGCATCGGCGTGCCCTTCGGCCTCACCAGCGACGGCTTCGAGCAGGGGGTCGGCATCTATGTCGATGACGTCTATTATTCGCGCGTCGCCTCGGCCACCTTCGACTTTCTCGACGTTGCGCAGATTGAAGTGCTGCGCGGGCCGCAGGGCACGCTTTACGGCAAGAACACCACAGCCGGGGCGATCAATATCACCACCAACCAGCCGACTTTCGACTTTGAAGGCAAGGCGGAGGTCAGCGTCGGCAACCTGAACTTCAAGCAGGCTAAGGCCGCCATTTCCGGCCCTCTCTCGGACACGCTGGCCGCGCGCATCGCCGTCTCCAGCACCAGCCGGCGTGGCACGATCTATAATGTCACGACCGACCGCTGGATTCAGAGCCAGGACAATATCGGCCTGCGCGGGCAGTTGCTCTGGAAGCCCACCGATACCTTCAGCGCCACCCTGGTCGGCGATTACAGCAAGCAGGATGCCATCTGCTGCGGCTCCGTGTTCGTGCGCACCGGCGCCACGCAGCGCCCGCTCAATCGCCAGTTCGCGGCGCTGGCTGCCGCGCAGAACTACGCCCCGCCCAGCCTCAACGGGTTCGACCGCCTGACCGATCTGGATGCCAGCCTCAATGCCGGTAACGTCATCGGCGGCGTCGCCCTGCGGCTGAAGTGGGATGTCGGCCCCGGCACGCTCACCTCCGTGACGGCCTGGCGCAGCTGGAACTGGAAGCCCGAGAACGACCGCGATTTCACCGGATTGCCGGTCGTCACGCTCTCGCAGAACCCCTCCCAGCAGGACCAGTATACGCAGGAGCTGCGCTACAATTACAGCGGCAAGCAGTTCGATTTCGTCCTCGGCGCCTTTGCCTTCAACCAGCGGATCGACACGCAGGGGACCGAGCAGCATGGTTCGGCATCCAGCCGCTGGACGCTGAACCCGACCAGTGCGCTGGCCAACCAGCCGGCTGTGCTCAACGGGCTGACCGCGCGCAACACGCAATATCTCAAGAGCACCAGCCTGGCGCTGTTCGGCCAGCTGGCCTGGAAGGCCACCGACGCGCTGACCATCCAGCCGGGCCTGCGCCTCAACTATGACAAGAAGGAAGGCTTCTACCAGCGCCGCGTCTTCGATGGGCAGGGCGTGGAAATCCTCGCGACGGACACGGGCGCGGTGCGTGCGGCGCAGCTCGGTGTCTTTACCCCGCAGCTCAGCGCGCCGGAGGCCAGCGACTGGAACTTCAGCTACGACCTCACAGTGAGCTACCGCGTGGCCCCGGACATTCTGACCTATGCGACCTATGCCAAGACCTTCAAGACGGTCGGCATCAACCAGAACGGCCTGCCCACCGATGCCGCCGGCAATCCGATCCTTGCCGCCGGGCAGATCCGGCCCGAGCAGGTCCAGCATTTCGAGGCCGGCATCAAGGCGCAGTTCTGGGATCGCCGCGCGACGCTCAACGTCTCGGCCTTCCGCACCGACATCAAGGACTATCAGGCCACGGTGAACAACGGCCAGTTCGGGGTGCTACGCGGTTACCTCGCCAATGCCGACAAGGTCCGCTCGCAAGGCGTGGAGGTCGACTTCTCGGTGCGCCCGAGCCAGCGCTTCAATGCCTATGTGAATGGCGCCTACACGGATGCCACCTATCGGCGCTTCGTCGACGCGCCCTGCCCGCCGGAGCTTTCGGGCGGCACGGCGGCCGGAAGCAATGCGCCGAGCGCGCCGGGCACGCCCGGTGGCTTCAGCCCGGCCAATTGCGACATCTCCGGCCAGCGCCTGCCGGGCGTCTCCAAATGGGCGCTCTCCTTCGGCGCAGAAGGCAATGTGCCGGCCACGCTGCTCGGCCAGACCGGCGAAGTCTATCTCGGCTACGACGGCAGTTATCGCTCCAACTTCTCGTCCAACGCCTCTCCCTCGGCCTACACCTGGATCGACGGCTACAGCCTGTCGAACGTCCGGCTCGGCTTTCGGACGGATGCCGGCCTCGACATCTTCGGATGGGTGCGGAATGCTTTTAACGAGAACTATTACGAGCAGCTGTTCGTCGGCCCCGGCAATACCGGCCTGATCGCGGGGCTGCCAGGTGACCCGCGCACCTGGGGCGCGACGGTGAAGGTCTCGTTCTAGTCACGGGGCGGGGGAGGGCTGACCATGCCCTTCCCCGTTCGTGCCGAGCGAAGTCGAGACACGCCAGAGCTGTGCTTCCGTGTCTCGACTTCGCTCGACACGAACGGGAGGTAGAACGAGATTTGGTCAGCGGCATTGGGAGAGGCGCGCGGCCCCTTCAAATCCCCGCCAGTTGCGCCCCAGTCGACCAGTTGCCATGCAAACCCTGCCGGATACGCATCGGCAGCTTAGCCCGGGCGATCGGTCCCTCGTCGACATGCTGGGCATCGAAGAAGCACAGCTCCGAATAATTGGTCACGTGATTGTCGACCAGCGCGATGACATAGCCATCGCCTTCCGGAGCATCCGCCGATTTCGGAACGAAGCAGGGCTCCTGGATGCCGCATTGCGGCCCGGGCCACCAGATCTTGGTGCTCCCCGTCGCCAGATCGATATGAGCCAGGCTGTTGATCATGCCGACGAACGGCCCGCCCGGACCTTCATAGGGTTTCTCGCGATCCATCACGAGCATCCAGCCATGGCGATAGGCTTGCGTGGCATAGCGGTCATCGATCCGGGGGAACTCGTCGGCGAGATTGGTCAGCTTCTCGATGCTCTCGAACTCATCACTGTTGGACGCCATGTCGACGCTCCAGCGGCTGAGATAGCCCAAGCCGGCAATGGGGTCGAACGGCGCGCCGTGAATATCCGGGAAGAAGGGGAAGCTGTTGTTGGCCGCCACCGGATGATCGAAGTAAATCCGCGTGCCCTCGTTGAAGGCGTTCATCACATGGCCCACGAAGCAGTTGGATGGCGCCTTGAACCAGCGCATGTCGGCGGCCGTGGCGCCCGCCTGTCGCGGAAGCACGGCAAGCCAGACCGGCTGGGTGGTATCGAACCCGAAATAGGGCAGGCGCTTTTCCAGCCGCTCCATGCTGGTGAGCAGCGGCATGACCGAGAAGACCGCATAATCTTCCGTCACGCCGAAATCGTGCATCATGCACAGATATTTGTTCTGGAAGGGAATCTCGAACAACAGCTCGCCGATTGGCGAGATTTCCATATAGCTCATGTCATGGGTCATCGGCCCTTTGGACATGTAGGAGAAGGCACACATATTGCCGGTCGCCGGGTCGATCTTCGGGTGGGCGCAGAAGGTCTTGCTGTCGATCCGCCCGCCGAAATCGGTATAGCCATGGGTCTCCAGCGTGTTCGGGTCCATGAGCAGGCAGGGGCTGTCCTCCTTCATGGCGTAGAGCTTGCCGGCATGGACCAGCACATTGGTATTGGCGGTGCCGCGAATCTGCCCCTCGACGCTCGGGTCGTCGGTCAGGGGATTGCGGTACATGCCGAACAGCGACTTGCCGGCCTTGTTCTCCAGCTTCCACTTGTCGGTCTGCGCATAACGCTGGCGGAAATCGACCTTGCCATCCTTGACCCGGAACATGCTGACCATGCCGTCGCCATTGAAGAACTGGTCGTCCTCGAATTTGGGCGCGAACTGATTGTCCGGGTGGACGCGGTGGAAGGCGCCATCCAGATCGGCGGGGACTTCCCCCTCGATTTCGACGTCGTGAATGTCGCCCTGCAAACGGAGCGGGCGAAGTGTACCGGTGAAACCGAACGTGTTGGGGAAATGGGCCATGCGTCGCTCTCCTCGATTCTCTCTCTCGCGCCTGATCTACCGGCCCGCGCATCTGCAGAAATTGATCGAGCGCAATCCACGCCTGGATCATCTCGTCGCCTGATTGGACAGGCTGGCAACCGCGCCCTCGCAGCCCTGTTTTTGCGAAACAGCTCGTTAACCAGGCGACGCTAGTGTCGCAGCGCGCATCGTTGCGCGGACGGGGAACCTGCAATCATGCGACATGGGATCGCTTTCGGCTCAGTGATGGCACTGCTGACGCTGGCCGGCTGCGGGGGTGGCGGTGGCGCGCTCAACTCGACGCCCACACCCGCGCCGGCTCCCACACCGACACCGACTCCGACCCCGGCACCCACGCCCGCGCCGACCCCCAGCACCGTCAATTACGACACCAGCGAATACCGCAACTCTTCCGGCCTGCCTTATCATGGCGCGATTACTGCCTATCAGGCGGGCGCCAGCGGCGCGGGTGTGACGGTCGGCGTGGTGGACAGCGGCCTGTCGGATCCGACCGGCGAGTTCACCGGCCGGATCAGCGCCGCCTCCGCGGACTTTGCCGGCAATAGCAGCTATGCGGATGTGGAGGGCCATGGCACGGCGGTCTCGGCCGTGCTCGCCGCGGGACGCAACAACCGGCGCGTGATGGGCATGGCCTGGGGCGCGACCGTGATGGCGTTGCGAACCGACGACCAGTCCGACTGCGACGCCGATGGATGCAAGCACAGCACCACGGCCATCGCCAACGCCATCGACCATGCCCGGATCAATGGCGCGCGGATCATCAACGTCTCGCTCGGCGGTGGCGCGGCTCCCAATTATCTGCTGCAGGCGGTGAAGCGCGCCACCCAGGCCGGCATCATCATCGTCATTTCCGCCGGCAATAACGAGGACGGCCAGCCCATGATGGCCGCGCCGGACGAGCTGGCGCAATCCTTTGCCAACCCGGCCTATAGCAACGGCCTCGTGATCATCGCGCCATCGGTAAACAGCAATGATACGGTGAGCAGCTTCTCGGCCGGTGTTGCCGGCTTCGAGAGCGTGAGCATCGCCGCGCTCGGCAGTCGCGTCCTGTCCTTCGATCACACCGGCACCGACTATCTCTATTCCGGCACATCGTTTGCCGCGCCGCAGGTGGCCGGCGCCGCTGCGCTGCTGGCGGATGCCTTCCCCAATCTCACCAGCGCGCAGATCGTTGCGCTGCTCAAGAACAGCGCGCGCGATGTCGGCGCGCCGGGCGCCGATGCGCGCTATGGCGTGGGCATCCTGGATATCGCCAAGGCGTTCCAGCCGGTCGGCACGCTCAGCATGGCTGGCACACAGATCGCGCTCTCACCCCTTTCGACCAGCACACTGTCCGCACCGATGGGCGACGCCACGCCTGCCGCGCTGGATGCGGTTGCGCTGGACGATTATCAGCGCGCCTATCGCGTGGACCTGACCCCGCGCTTCGCCCGCCCTGCACCGCGCCGTGAGTTCGCCGTCGCGCTCGACACCGCCCAGCGCCATCTCAACCTCGGGACGCCGGCGCTCAGCCTTTCGCTCAATCTCCGTCCGACGGTCGAGGCCCGCACCACGCGCGACCCCTTCGCGTTCCGTCAGTCGGACGAGGCCCGCACCCGGCTGCTCTCCGGCACGCTGAGCGCGCAGATCGCGCCCCACGCGCGCGTGATGTTGGGCCTGCGGACGGGCATCGCCGCCCTGGAACAGCGCCTCGCCGACCGTGCCGGCCCCAGCTTCCTGATGGCGGATCATGGCTTCGATGTCGATCATGCCGACCAGCAGGCGCAAGCCGCCCTCATCGTCTCGCAGCAGCTGTCACCGGCGCTGACCGTCATCGGCGGGTTCGAGCGGGGCGATATGCAACGTGCCGCTCTCGCGGATGCCGAGCAGTGGCGCGCCACGCCCTATCATGCGGCGTCGCTCTCGCTCGACTATCAGCGCGGGGCGATCGGCCTCACTGCCGGGACGACGATGCTGGACGAGCAGGCCACGCTGCTCGGCGCCCGCTTCTCCGCCAATTTCGGTGCACAGTCGGCGCGTAGCCTGTTTACGCGGTTGGGTGCGCGCGCCGACCTGCCGGGCGCCGTCCGCCTCTCGGCCAACTGGCAGCGCGGCTGGACCCGCGCCGCGGCCGGCGGAGCCTTGCGCGAAGGCGGATCGCTGGTCAGCCAAAGCTGGTCGGCCGATCTGGCCCGTGGCGATCTCTTCGCGCCCGGCGATCTGCTGGGTCTGCGCATCTCCCAGCCGCTGCGTGTCATCGCCAGCCGCTTCACGCTGATCGTACCGCAGACCTGGGACTGGGAGCAGCAAATGGCGACCGACGCGAGCGTGCCGCTCAACCTCGTGCCGCGCGGCCGCCAGCGCGATTATGAGCTGAGCTATGGGCGCGGCATCGGCCCCGGCTGGCTGGGCGCCAACCTCTTCCTGCGCGAGCAGGGCGGCAACATCGCGGCCATACCCGATGAACTGGGCATGGCCCTGCGTTGGTCGGTAGGGTTCTGAGGCTCGACTGCTGCCGAACGTGGGCTGGCCAAACCGAGCCCCCCTGTTCCTGTCATTCCCGCGAACGCGGGAATCCAGAACTCAGCCGAACTGCGATTGCGCCTCTAGATTCCCGCGTGCGCGGGAATCTAGAGGGGAGAACTGCCCGCCTTCAGACGGTGAAGCTTTCGCCGCAGCCGCAGGCGCCCTTGGCATTGGGATTGTTGAACACGAAGCCGGCGGTGAAATCGTCTTCCACCCAGTCCATGGTCGAGCCGATGAGGTAGAGCACCGAGGCGGCATCGATGAAGAACAGGCCGCCGGGCGTCTCGATCCGCTCATCGAACGGCGCGACCTCGCTCACATAGTCGACGGAATAGGCCAGCCCCGAGCAGCCCCGGCGCGGCGTGGAGAGCTTGACGCCCATCGTGCCCTCAGGCGCCTTGGCCATCAGGTCCGCAACACGCTGCTCGGCGGCCGGCGTCAGCGTGACGGCGGCAGGCAGAGGGCGCTTGGTGGTGGTCGTGGTCATGGCTCCGTCCTTCACAGTAACTCCGGTCGGGCAGGTCGGGGAAATAACCGCCAGCCCCCACCCCAACCCCTCCCCTGAAGGGGAGGGGCTAAGTGTTTATAACATCCCCAGTTCCAGCTTGGCTTCGTCGCTCATCTTCTGCGGGTCCCATGGCGGGTCCCAGACGAGGTTGACGTCCACCAGCCCGACGCCGGGCACCGATCCCACGCGCATTTCCACTTCGCCGGGCATCGATTCTGCGACCGGGCAATGCGGCGTCGTGAGCGTCATGGTCACGGCGACATGATTGTCCTCGCCCACCTCGACCCCGTAGATCAGCCCGAGATCATAGATGTTCACGGGGATTTCCGGATCGAAGATGCTCTTGAGCGCATCGATCACCGCATCATAGGTCGCGCCGCCCGGCTCACCTGCGGGCGCATCGCTGGGCTTCTGGGCGAGAAAGCCCTCCAGATAATCGCGCTTGCGGGCGACCTTGTCCGAGGCGTTTTCCGCAACGCCGGAAGCATCCTCCACCACATCGCTCACGCGAGCGCGCGGCGGCGGAGCGACGCCTTCGACTTCCTCGGTCCTGATTCTGCTCTCGTCATTCATCCGAATATCGTCCTGACCCGATCGAGGCCACGCAGCAGCGCCTCGATATCGCTTTCATCATTGTAAATCCCGAAGCTGGCCCTCGCCGTCGCCTCGACGCCGAGATGCGCCATGAGCGGCTGCGCGCAGTGATGGCCCGCGCGGATCGCCACGCCGCTCTCATCCAAGATAGTGCCGATGTCGTGGGGATGAACCCCCTCCATCACGAAAGAGACGATTCCCGCTGCATCCTCCGGCCCGAGCAGGCGGATGGTGTTGATGCCGCGCAACGCCTCGCGCGTGCGTGCGACCAGCGCATCCTCATGGGCAGCCATGCGATCAAGCCCGATCGCCTCGACATAATCGATTGCCGCCGCCAGCCCGATCGTCTCGATGATCGCAGGCGTCCCAGCCTCGAACCGCGCCGGGGGCGGTGCATAAGTGGTGCGCGCGAAGGTCACCTTGTCGATCATCGCGCCGCCGCCATGATAAGGCGGCATGGCCTCGAGGATTGCGCCCCGCGCCCACAGTACGCCGATGCCGGTCGGGCCGTACAACTTGTGGCCGGAGAAGAGATAGAAATCGCAGCCCAGCGCCTGCACATCGATGGCGAGACGCGGTGCGGCCTGACAGCCATCGACCAGCAGCAGCGCCCCGGCGCCATGGGCAATCTCTGCCGCGCGCCGCACGTCCAGCACGCTGCCGAGCACATTGGAGACATGCGCAAGTGCCACGAGCTTGTGCTCCGGGCGGAGCATCGCCGCCATGGCATCCAGATCGATGCGACCATCCGGCGTCAGCGGCACGACGTCGATTTGCGCACCGGTCCGCTGCGCAATGAGCTGCCAGGGCACGATATTGCTGTGATGCTCGAGCGTCGAGAGCAGGATGCGGTCGCCGGCCTTGAGATTGGCGCCGCCCCAACTCTGCGCGACGAGATTGATCCCCTCGGTCGCGCCGCGCACGAACACGATCTCGTTCTCGCTCGGTGCGTTGATGAACTCCGCCACGCGACGACGCGCGGCCTCGAAAGCCAGCGTCATGTCCGCCGACCGCGCGTAGACGCCGCGATGGACCGTCGCATAGTCCGCGCCCATTGCCCGCACCGTGGCGTCGATCACCGCCTGCGGCTTCTGTGCCGTGGCGGCGGTATCGAGATAGTGCCAGGGCTTGCCATCAGCGGTGACGAGACCGGGGAAATCGGTGCGGCGGCTGTGAAGCGCGCTCATGGTTGCGGAGGAGGGTGTCTCGACTTCGCTCGACACGAACGGGGTCTTGGTCGTCATCACGCTGACATCTCCGAATAGAGCGCGCGAGCGCGAACCCGAGGCCGGAATAACCCGATCACGCCCACGCTCCCGTTCGTGTCGAGCGAAGTCGAGACACACCCAGCACCGTCCCTTTCCGTGCTCCTGCGAAGGCAGGAGCCCAGGGGGCAAGGGCAGTCGGTTGCGCCCTAGTCTCCTGCCTTCGCAGGAGCATGGGGGCGGCAGAAGCCAGCGAACCATTCAGAAGAGCAGCACGCCCCATCATCCCAGCGCCTCCAGCCTAGCCCGCGCCACGGTCGCGAACCGCTCGCGCTCGGCCTCGTCGGCCATGTCGTCGAACAGCCCGGCGATGAAGGCTTCGAGCAACAGCGCCTTGGCGCTTGTCGGATCGATCCCGCGCGAAGCCATGTAGAACAGGGCAGCGGCATCAAGCTGGCCGATGCTGGCGCCATGGGCGCACTTCACGTCATCGGCGAAGATCTCCAGCTCCGGCTTGGCATTGGCCGTGGCGGTGCGGCCGAGCAGCATCGCCTTGAAGCTCTGCGCGGCATCGGTCTTCTGCGCATCGCGCGCGACGCGGATCTGCCCGAGATAATTGGTCGTCGCCTTGCCCGCCGCGATCGCCCGCACGGTCTGTGCACTGGTCGCTTCCGGCTCGGCATGGTTGAGCGTCGTCACCAGTTCGATGGTCTGCGCGGCGCCACCGATCAACGCCGCCTTCAGCTCGAAATGCGCATGGCGCGCCAACGTTACGTCGAAGGTGACACGGCCCAGCGTGCCGCCGCTGTTCAGCAGATGGACGTTGAGCGTGCCGCCCGCGCCGATCTCGACCAGATGATCGCGCACGATGCTCTCGCCGTCCGCGCCATCCTGCAGCAGCGCCAGCGTGCGCACTTCACCGGGCGCGACGACGATCCGCTCGGGAGCGCCCACGGGCCAGACCTGCGCCACGGCATCGAGGTCGCTATAGCGCCAGGCCTCGTCGCGGCGCGTGGGGAGCGTTGCCGATGCCATCATGCGCCGCCTCCCGCCCGCTCGGTCGACAGATACTCGCGAATGCGCGCGACCAACGAGGGCCGGGCCTTGTCCACACAGGCGCGCACCTCGCCCTGCGACGCCTTGCCTTTGCGCACGCATTGCGTGGTGGCCTTGCACAAGGCCTCGTCGAGCTTGCGCACGCCGGTCGATTCACTCAACCCGCAGTGATATTTGCCCGCTGCGTCACGCGTGACGCCCACCTGGACGCCGCGCAGCCGCTGCGCGATGACGGTGATCTCCTCATCGGTCGCGCCCTCATTCGGCACCGGCGGCGCAGCGACGGCGCTCTGCGCGAGCATCAAGGCGGCAATCAAACTCATGCGGCGACCACCTCGGCATAGCCGTCCTTCTCCAGCGCGAGCGCCAGTTCCGGTCCGCCCGATTTCACGATGCGGCCGGCGGCGAGCACGTGCACGAAGTCCGGCTGCACATAATCGAGCAGGCGCTGATAATGGGTGATGAGCAGCACGGCCTTGTCCGGCGCGCGCATGATCGCGTTGATCCCTGCGCCCACGGTCTTGAGCGCATCGATATCGAGGCCGGAATCGGTCTCGTCGAGAATCGCCAGCTTGGGGTCCAATATGCCCATATGGACCATCTCGGCGCGCTTCTTCTCGCCGCCGGAAAAGCCCACATTCACCGGGCGCTTGAGCATCTCCATGTCCATGCCGAGCAGCGCCGCCTTCTCGCGCGCCAGCCGCAGGAAATCGGCGGCGGACAGCGGCTCTTCCCCGCGGACGCGGCGCTGGCTGTTCAACGCCTCGCGCAGGAACTGGACATTGGAGACGCCGGGAATCTCGACCGGATATTGGAAGCCGAGGAACAAGCCGGCGGCGGCGCGCTCATGCGGCGCCATGTCGAGCAGATCGATACCGTTGAACGAGACGCTGCCCTGCGTCGCTTCATAACCGGGCCGACCGCCAAGCGTATAGGCCAGCGTGGACTTGCCTGCGCCGTTCGGCCCCATGATCGCATGGATCTCGCCCGCATTGATCGAGAGGCTCAGCCCCTTGAGGATCGCCTTGCCGTCAATTTCGGTGTGGAGATTGTCGATGGTCAGCATCAGCGCGCGCCTTCCTGCTCGTGCTGGCGGATGAGCGTGCGGGCCGTCCAGAAGGCCATGTCACGCACGTCGCCGGGAGCAGGGAACAGCGTGTCGATGTGCCGCTTGATCGGCATATAGGGCCACCAGTCGGCGCCCGGCTCCGGCGCGCCCTTCTCCAGCAAGCCCACGACGAACTCGCTCACCGGCCCCATGCGCGCGAGATTGGGCGCCTTGGCCTTGTGGAACGCCTTGTCCGTCCGCAGCCGCTCGGTGAACGTCGCATCGCCCTTGGCGAGCGCCTCGCGGCACTGCGCCTGATAAGCATCGAGATCGCCGAAATCCTTGACGGCACGCGGCTGAAGCTCGCCCTCTTCCAGTTCGTAATCCTCGGTCAGGATGCGGATCGCCGCCGTCCATGACTGGCCGTTGCCGACATCTTCCGCGAAATCGGCGAGGGCATCCTGGATATCGTCTTCGTCGCTCAAAAGTCTCGTTCCTGTAAAAGCCCACTCAAGGAGAGGGTGTTTAATGTTCGTCACCCCGGACTTGATCCGGGGTCCAGCTACCTTTCGGCGCCGCGTCGTAAGAGGCGGGATGCCGGATCAGGTCCGGCATGACGTGGGAGGACAAGGTAGAGGTCACCCCACAGAACCTTCCAGCGAAATCCCCAGCAGCTTCTGTGCTTCCACCGCGAATTCCATCGGCAGTTGCTGGAGCACGTCCTTGGCGAAGCCGTTGACGATCAGGCTCACCGCCGCTTCCTGATCCAGCCCGCGCTGCAGGGCGTAGAAGAGCTGATCGTCGCTGATCTTGCTCGTCGTCGCCTCATGCTCGACGATGGCGCTCGGGTTCTTCACCTCGATATAGGGCACGGTGTGGGCGCCGCACTGGTCACCCAGCAGCAGCGAATCGCACTGGGTGAAGTTGCGCGCGCCCTCGGCATTGGCGCTCATCCGCACAAGGCCGCGATAGGTGCCGTTGGATTTCCCCGCGCTGATGCCCTTGGAGACGATCGTCGACCGGGTATTCTTGCCGTTGTGGATCATCTTGGTGCCGGTATCGGCCTGCTGGCGATTGTTGGTCACCGCCACCGAGTAGAACTCGCCGACGCTGTTCTCGCCGTTCAGCACGCAGCTGGGATATTTCCAGGTGATCGCGCTGCCGGTTTCCACCTGAGTCCAGCTCACCTTGCTATTGCGCCCCTGGCAGAGCGCGCGCTTGGTGACGAAATTGTAGATGCCGCCCTTGCCCTCAGCATCGCCGGGATACCAGTTCTGCACGGTCGAATATTTGATCTCGGCATCATCGAGCGCGACCAGCTCGACCACGGCAGCGTGGAGCTGGTTCTCGTCGCGCTGCGGGGCGGTGCAGCCTTCCAGATAGGAGACATAGCTGCCCTTGTCCGCGACGATCAGCGTGCGCTCGAACTGGCCGGTATTCTCGGCATTGATCCGGAAATAGGTGGAGAGCTCCATCGGGCAGCGGACGCCCTCCGGAATGTAGACAAAGGTGCCATCCGAGAAGACCGCGCAGTTCAATGTGGCGAAGTAGTTGTCATGCATCGGCACGACCTTGCCCAGCCACTTCTTCACCAGCTCGGGGAACTCGCGGATCGCCTCGCTGATCGAGCGGAAGATGACGCCGGCTTCCTCCAGTTCCTTGCGGAAGGTGGTCGCAACGGAAACGCTGTCGAACACAGCATCCACAGCAACCCGGCGCGCGCCCGCGACATTGGCGAGCACCTTCTGCTCCTCGATGGGGATGCCGAGCTTCTCGTAAGTCCGGCGGATTTCCGGATCGAGCTCGTCCAGGCTGCCCAGTTCGACCTTTTTCTTGGGCGCCGCATAATAATAGGCGTCCTGATAATCGATCGGCGGCACGTTGAGCTTCGCCCAATCCGGCGAGTCCATCGTCAGCCAATGGCGATAGGCCTTGAGGCGCCACTCCAGCATCCATTCCGGCTCGTTCTTCTTGGCCGAGATGAAGCGGACAGTGTCCTCGCTCAGGCCCTTGGGCGCGAACTCCTGCTCGATGTCCGAACTGAAGCCCCACTCATAGTCGCTCACCTTCTTGGCGGCGGCGAGCGCATCTTCATTCTTGGGGCGGGTATCGACCGGGGCAGTCATTGCACGGACTCCATGGCGGTTGCGCTTGCAGGGCCAGTCAGGCCCGGAGGCGAGAAAGCCGCAACCGGCAGCGTTTCAGGGGAAGCGATGAGATGGGCCAGCGTGACATGCGCCAGCGCATCGCGGACCAGCGCGTTGACGCCGATCCAGTGCGGGCGGATGTCACAGGGCTGCGAGAGGGCGCAGCATTCCGCCCCGTGCGGCTCGAGGCAGCCAGTGAGCGCGATCGGGCCATCCACCGCCTCGATGATGTCGGCCAGCGTGATCGCCGCTGCCGGGCGCGCCAGCTTGATGCCGCCGCCGCTGCCGCGCGTCGCCTTGATCAGTCCGGCCCGGCCGAGCAGGCTCGCAAGCTTCTGTCCCGTCGGCACCGGAATGCCGGCCTTGACCGAGAGGCTCGCCGCATTCGCACGCGCGCCACCGCACTGCGAGGCGGCGGTCCGCATCATCAGCACGGCATAATCGGCAAGGCTCGACAGGCGCATGTTTGCAAACGACTCTCAAATCGGAGTAAATCGGTCTGATTGCGCAAATGGGCCGACGCTCGGCGGAAATCAAGCCCGAAAGCAGAGCAATTCGCAGCGCGGGCGCTTCTGTTACGCCATCACGGGCGGGCAGGCGACAGCGGCTGGCGAGTCAGCTGATCTGACTCAGCTTGGCGATCCCGTCCTTCAGCTCCGCGCGCTTCATTGAGAGACGAATCACGATGCTGGCCCGCTCGCGCAGCTCCGTGGGCGTGAGACCCGTGAAATGCTTGATCTCGCGAATGAAATGCGATTGGTCATAGAAGGCATCACCGCTCACTTCCGCCCATTCCAGATCTTCGCGCGCCAGAACCTGGGCACAGCGCAGCGCCCGATACTTTCGCGCCAGATATTTGGGCGGCGCGCCGTACAGGCGGTTGCACCAGCGCGCGAGCTGGCGCGCGGAAAGGCCCGTCGTCTCCTGCAGCACCTCGACCCGCGGCGACTGTTCGTCTGCCAGCCAGCGGTCCACGACCTCGATGAATTTGCGCTCTGCATCCGGGACGGGATGAAGGTGATCGCGGATAAAAGCCCAGAAGATATCTTCCGCGCTGCCGGGATCATCGATCCTCCGCAGCGCCGAGAGCATGTCGGTCCAGCCCGGGCCGAACCGGGCAGCGAGATCGACGACATCATCGGATGCCGCATCCGCATCGCCCGCCCGCAGCGCCGCCCAGCCCAGCGGTAGAACGGAAACGCCGAAGACCTGCAAAGGCCCGTGCACATCGAAATGCGTCGCCGCGCTGGTCGCGCCGAGCAGGCAGCATTCAGGGGTCTCCGCCCGGTGCCCGTCCACGAACCGATAGGCGCCCGAGCCGGCGAGCATGAAGCGGATTTGCGCGAAGTCCGCACGGGTATGGTCCGCCACGCGCGGCTGATCCGCCGTGAACAGGTACATAGCGCCAAAATAGTGGGCCAGATCGACAGGGGGAACGAAGTAGCTGAGCGCTACCATGTCCGCAGTATCGGCAACGGAGAATCTGTGACGCACGCGCGACCCTGACCACTCTCCAGGGAAAGACGAGCCGAAATGTTCGATCGGAAGGACTGGCAGTTCGGCAGGGCCAAGGCCACGCCATCGCGTGCTCCACCCTGACCGACCTTTCGCACAAATCGCTGATGCGGCAAATAAAAAAGCGGCCCGGCAGGCAATATCACCCGCCAGACCGCTAAAGTTCAAGGTCTCTGAGCCAAATGACCAAGAGCCCTTCGGGTCGCAGTCTCGCCGTAACGCGATTCGTTCAGCTTGGATTGGACGGAATCGTCATGATAATGCGAATCGCAGCCCGGTGGAGATTCCACGCCACGGCTCCGTTGCGCTGCCCTTTGACCGCTTGACTGAGCGCTGGCATAGCGCGCGGCATGTACCAGAAGCTCCGCCCTCTCCTGTTCGCGCTCGATGCGGAGCGCGCACATGGCCTCGCGCTTGCCGCGCTGCGCCTGCCGCTCCCTCCCGCGCCGAAGCCGGACCCAATTCTGGCCCAACGCCTGTTCGGACTGGACTTCGCCAGCCCGGTCGGCCTCGCTGCCGGGTTCGACAAGAATGGCGACGTGATTGACCGGGTCGGCGCGCTCGGCTTCGGCTTTGGAGAATTGGGGACGCTGACCCCGCGCCCACAGGTCGGCAATCCACGCCCGCGCATTTTCCGGCTGGTCGAGGATGGCGGCATCATCAACCGGCTGGGGTTCAACAATGGCGGGCAACCGGCGGCCTGCGCCAGGCTCGGTCGACGCGGCAAGCCACGGGGGCTGATCATCGGCATCAACATCGGCGCCAACAAGGATACCGAGGACCGCATTGCCGATTATGAGGAAGGCGTGCGGGCCATGAGCCCCCATTGCCATTACCTCACCGTCAATGTGTCCTCGCCCAATACCCCCGGCCTGCGCGCCCTGCAGGACAGGGGCGCGCTCGACGCCCTGCTCGGCCGCGTGATGGCCGCGCGTGCAGAGGATGGGCCGCCGATGCTGCTCAAGATCGCACCCGATCTCGAGCCGGCGGACGTCGACGACATCGCGGAACTGGCTTTGCAGCACCGCATCGACGGACTGATCGTAACGAACACCACGATCAGCCGTCCGGCCTCCCTCCGCTCCGCCAATGCCGGGGAATCGGGTGGCCTGTCCGGCGCACCGCTGCATGATATGGCCCTTGGCCGCCTGCGCGATTTCCGCCAGCGCCTCGGCGACCGGCTGCCGTTGATCGGCGCCGGCGGCATCCGTACCGCCGAGCAGGCCTATGCCCGCATCCGCGCCGGCGCGAGCCTCATCCAGCTCTATTCGGCGATGGTCTATGAGGGGCCGTATCTGCCCGCGCGCATCAATGCCGGTCTCGCCGATCTCTTGCGGCGGGATGGGTTCACGTCGATCAGCCAGGCCGTCGGGGTCGATACGCGCTGAGGAATCGCCGACCTCAACGGATCGACATTGCCTTTGCGCTGTTTTTGCGATGAGGTCGCGCCAGACGAACTGAACGGAATTCGCCCAGCATGGATGCCAGCCCACCGCCCCGCAAGATCGAGGATCACGCCTTTCTCGCGCTGGTCATCCTCATCACGGTCGCCTTCGCGTTCATTCTGGAGCCTTATTTCCAGGCGATCCTGTGGGGCGTGATCATCGCCATCCTGTTCCAGCCGGTGCATCGCGAGATTCGCGACATCATGCCGCGCTGGCCCAGCGCCGCTGCCGGCCTGACGTTGCTGCTCATCATCGCACTGGTGATCGTACCGGCGCTGCTGCTCACCATCGCGCTGATCCAGGAAGCGAGCGTGTTCTACGCGCGGATCCAGTCCGGCGAGATCAACTTCGCGCAATTGTTCGATGATCTGCGCGCCAGCATGCCCGCTTGGTCCGAAAGCTGGCTCCAGCGTTACGGGCTCGACAATTTCAATGCCGCGCAAGAGCGGCTGCGCGAAGCGGCGGCAGACAGCTTCCAGTTCGTGGCAGCGCAGGCCGTCAACATCGGCCAGAGTGCGTTCAGCCTGTTCATCGCGTTCACCGTCATGCTCTATCTCACCTATTTCCTCCTACGCGACGGCGAGACGCTCATGGAGAGCGTGATCAAGCGGACGCCACTGCGCGATGGCCCGCGCCGGGAACTGCTCCGCCAGTTCGTGCTGGTGATCCGCGCGACCGTGAAGGGCAGCATTATCGTCGCCATCGTGCAGGGCTTCATCGGCGGGGTCGTGTTCTGGCTGCTAGGCGTCGAAGGCGCCTTGCTGTGGGGCGTGATGATGGGCTTCTTCTCGCTGCTGCCCGCCGTGGGTACCGGCATCGTCTGGGTGCCGGTCGCAGTCTACCTGCTGGTCAGCGGCGCGCTGGCCCAAGCGCTCATCCTCATCTTCTGCGGCATCTTCGTGATCGGGATGGTGGATAATCTGCTGCGGCCGATCCTCGTCGGGCGGGATACCAGGATGCCGGACTATCTGGTGCTCATCACCACGCTGGGGGGGCTGCAACTGTTCGGCTTCAGCGGGCTGGTGATCGGTCCGGTTATCGCTGCCCTGTTCATCGCCACCTGGAACATCGTGGCCGGGATGCGCGGGCAGGATGAGGCTGCGCTCCCCATCACGGAGCCAGACGACCTGCCGGATGCCGCTTCCGTGCCGGTCGGCGAGGTGGAAGCGCGCTTGCGCACCGATGCGACAGGCACGCAGAAGCCGGCT